>NZ_CP085258.1:0-155000 GCF_044790785.1 Thalassospira australica
GTGCAGCACGCCGTTAGGGGAACGCAATCGGCACTCGGAGAGTCCAATGGGGGGATTCCGGGAGACCAGCAGGCGGCACTTGACGATCATGCGAAGGCGACATGGCAGGTTGTCCGCGAAAAGCTCCGTTCGGAGTTTGGCGCGACGGCCTATCGCTATTGGCTTGATCCGGTCGCATTGATTGCCGTTGAAGCCGGGGTCGCACGTCTTGGTGCGCCGACCCGTGCAATGCGTGACTGGGTCACCCAGCATTATCTTGATCGTATTCAGTCCTTCTGGCACGCCGAAGACGAAAACATCCATTTTGTCGAAATCGTTGTGGTCTTGCCGACAAACGGCAATGGTCAGAAAAATTCGCCCTCGTCGGCAGTTTCAGGCAGCCAGTCCACCAAATCCGGTTCCGCACACGGCCGCATCAGCGATAACCACGGACGTCCTGGGCAGGTTGCAAACGAGGCAACCAATCCCGAAGCTCCCTGCCAGCCATATGGCGGTAATGCAAAGGGGCTCGTTTCAGGCGGTCGCAAGGCAATTGCCAGCATGTCCGACGATGGCATCTCGGCAGCTCTCGATCCGCGCTATACTTTCGACAATTTCGTGATCGGCAAGCCGAACGAATTCGCCTATGCCGCGGCACGCCGTCTGGCCGAAGCCGAATCGGTGCCGTTCAACCCGCTGTTCCTTTATGGTGGCGTCGGTCTTGGTAAAACCCATCTGATGCATGCGATTGCCTGGCATATTCGTCGCACGCAACCGCATCGCACGGTTATTTACCTGTCTGCCGAAAAATTCATGTACCGGTTTATCCGGGCTTTGCGCGACAAGAATACGGTGGATTTCAAAGATCAGTTCCGGTCTGTTGATGTTCTGATGGTTGATGACGTTCAGTTCATTTCGGGCAAAGACTCAACCCAGGAAGAATTCTTCCATACTTTCAATGCACTGGTCGATCAGGGGCGCCAGATTATTGTATCTGCCGACAAGTCGCCTTCCGACCTTGAGGATATCGAGGAACGCCTGCGTTCGCGTCTTGGCTCGGGCCTTGTCGCCGATATTCATGCCACGACCTATGAACTGCGTCTGGGCATTCTCGAATCGAAGGCAGAACGCCAGAATATCGAGCTGCCGCAACGCGTGATGGAATTCCTTGCCCACAAGATCACAGCGAATGTGCGTGAACTTGAAGGGGCTCTTAACCGCGTGATTGCGCATGCGCAGCTGGTGGGGCGCGAAATCAGCCTCGAGATGGTTCAGGACGTGCTGCATGATGTATTGCGTGCATCCGAACGTCGGGTCTCGATTGAGGAAATCCAGAAAAAGGTCGCCGAGCAGTTCAATATCAAGGTGTCTGACATGCATTCGGCCCGTCGTGCCCGGGCCGTTGCCCGCCCGCGCCAGGTTGCGATGTATCTGTCCAAGCAATTGACGACGCATTCCCTGCCGGAAATCGGTCGCAAATTCGGTGGGCGTGATCATACGACCGTCATGCATGCGGTTCGCAAGATCGAAGAACTGCATTTGAGTGATCCATCGCTGTCCGAGGACATCGACCTGCTGCGTCGTATGCTTGAAGGCTGATTACGGTTTGAAAATAAGGTGCGGGTCACGGTCCAGGGGCGGTGGCCCGTTCTGATTCTGGCCAGATTTTTGCGGTGACCAACGCGCTGAAAATCAGGCATCGCGCGGGGTTCCGCCTTTTGCGCGCATTGTGCGGGAAAATATGCAACGACTCGTTTTGTTTGCTTGGGTTTAAGCCGTAAAAATCCTTCGATTTCCCGACATGCATGTTATAATGCGCCTGCCTTGCCAGAAAGGGTGGGGTAAAAGCGACAAAACCGATTATAAATCAATTTGTTAAACCAATACTGACAGACGGATAGGACGGGCATGAAGCTGACCATTGAACGCGCGGCTCTGTTGAAATCTTTGACCCATGTTCAAAGTGTGGTCGAACGGCGCAATACCATTCCGATTCTGTCCAATATTTTGCTGCGGGCAGAGAATGATCAGCTGTCTCTGACTGCAACGGACATGGATCTTGAGGTGATTGAAACGACCACTGCAGAAGTCAGTGAAGCCGGTGCAACTACCACACCTGCGCATACCCTATACGAGATCGTCCGCAAGTTGCCGGAAGGCTCACAAGTACAGATCGCGCTGGAGCCGGGGGCAGGCCGCCTGACCCTGTCGGCTGGCCGTTCGAAATTCAATCTTGCCGTTTTGCCGGTCGATGATTTCCCGGTCATGTCTGGCGGCGATCTTCCGGTTAGCTTCGGCCTTGCCGCGGCGGAGCTTCGCGGTTTGATTGATCGTGCCGAATTTGCGATTTCGACCGAAGAAACCCGTTACTACCTGAACGGTATCTATTTCCATGCGACGGATGCCGAAGGAACCAAAATCCTGCGCGCGGTTGCAACCGATGGCCATCGGTTGGCCCGGGTCGAAGCCCCGCTGCCCGATGGTGCGGAAAACATGCCGGGCGTCATCGTGCCGCGCAAAACCGTGGGCGAACTGCGCAAGCTGATCGAGGAAACCGGCGAAGCGGTGGATATAGCATTGTCCGATACCAAAATCCGCTTTGGCTTTGGCAAGGCTGTTCTGACCTCCAAGCTGATTGACGGTACCTTCCCGGATTACGAACGTGTTATCCCGTCGGGCAATGACAAGACACTTGATATCGAATGCAAAGCATTTGCCGATGCGGTTGACCGTGTTTCGGCAATTTCGATCGAGAAATCCCGTGCCGTCAAGG
The DNA here is from genome assembly GCF_044790785.1 of Thalassospira australica. GTDB lineage: Bacteria > Pseudomonadota > Alphaproteobacteria > Rhodospirillales > Thalassospiraceae > Thalassospira > Thalassospira australica_A. The sequence goes on from NZ_CP085258.1 coordinate 2,753, forward strand.
TTGTCATGTCGGGCAATACCCTGACCCTGTCGGCATCAAGCCCGGAACATGGAACCGCGACCGAGGAACTTGAAATCAATTACGATGCCGATGATATCGAAATCGGTTTTAACTCGCGCTATCTGCTCGATATCGCCAAGCAGGTAAAGGGCGATACCCTTAACCTTCTGATGTCGGATGGATCGTCGCCGACCATTCTGCGTGATACCGATGACCTGTCGGCATTGTATGTTCTGATGCCGATGCGCGTTTGACGGTTAGCGCATTTTTGCTGTGGCTGTTTTTGCCCATAATCTCTCATCTCAAGACGGTACGTTCATGACGAACCGTCTTGCCGTTTCCCGCATACAGCTTAGCGATTTTCGCTGCTACGAAAGCCTGCGCCTGTCGCTTGACGGGGCGCCGGTGGTTTTGACCGGGCCAAACGGGGCCGGGAAAACCAACCTGCTTGAAGCTGTATCGCTTTTGTCGCCGGGCAGCGGGTTAAGACGGGCCAAGCTGGGCGAGATATCCCGCAAACTGCCGGGCGCGGAAGAGGTAGATGACGGCACCACATTGCGGGCCTGGGCCGTATCGGCGTACCTGACCACCCCTGACGGGGACTATCAGGTTGGATCCGGCCTTGATCCTGCAGCCCTTGCGCAGGGACGCGAAAAGCGTGCCGTTCGGATTGATGGTGAAAACCAGAGAGGTCAGGCATCGCTGGGCCGGGTTTGTGCCGCGGTTTGGCTGACGCCGCAAATGGATCGTTTGTTTCTGGATGGGCCATCGGCGCGACGCCGGTTTCTCGATCGGCTGGTTTATGGCCTTGATCCGGAACACAGCAGCCGGGTTGCCGCTTATGAACACAGCCTTCGTAGCCGGGCGAAGCTTTTGAAAGAAGGCAAGGCAGACGATAAATGGCTGGCCGCAATCGAAGATTCGATGGTGCGTCATGGTATTGCGGTTGCGGTTGCCCGTGCCGAATTGCTGGCAAAGCTTGGCCGGGCCGGAACCATGGTTGTCGGGCCGTTCCCGGCGGCAAGGCTGGCTCTGGCGGGGGATCTTGAAAACTGGCTGGAACAGCTGCCGGCGATTGAGGTCGAAGACAGAATGCGGGCGGCATTGCGGGATGGACGGCCACGCGATGCCAGCTATGGCGGGGCTTCCGTCGGGCCGCAGCGCAGTGATCTGCTGGTTTGGCATGATGCCAAGAATCAGTCGGCAGATCAGTGCTCCACCGGCGAGCAAAAGGCGCTGCTGCTATCGATAATAATGGCCAATACCCGCCTGCAAAGCAAAGCACGCGGGGCTGGCCCGCTGCTGTTGCTTGACGAGGTTGTGGCGCATCTGGATGCAGAACGCCGCCACCACCTGTTTGATGAAATCGTGGCGCTTGGCGTTCAGGCCTGGATGACAGGTACGGACCGGGCGCTGTTTGAAGGTTTGGACGGACGTGCGCAATTCTTCCGCGTGGAAGATGCCACACTGACCGCTGAAACCACTCCGTGAATGCCGAGGTTGTGACGCTATGACCAACGAAACAGAAGCTCCGAAAACCGCCGAACAACAGGCGCAGGATTACGGTGCAGAATCGATCAAGGTTCTCAAGGGCCTTGAAGCGGTCCGTAAACGCCCTGGCATGTATATCGGCGATACCGATGATGGCAGCGGTTTGCACCACATGATTTATGAGGTTGTCGATAACGCGATCGACGAAGCGCTAGGCGGATATTGCGATACCGTCTGGGTGCAGCTTAACGGTGATGGCTCGGCAACGATCCGCGATAACGGTCGTGGCATCCCGACCGACATGCACAAGGAAGAAGGTGTTTCCGCGGCCGAGGTCATCATGACTCAGCTTCATGCCGGCGGTAAATTTGACCAGAATTCCTACAAGGTTTCCGGTGGCCTGCACGGCGTAGGTGTGTCGGTTGTGAACGCCCTGTCGACCTTGCTGAAATTGCGCATATGGCGCAACGGCAAGGAACATTACATGGAATTTTCCGGTGGCGATGCGATCAAGCCGCTGGAAATTGTCGGTGATGCGCCGATGACGGCGGAGGGCAAACCTCTGACAGGGACCGAAGTGACCTTCTATCCTGATGCCGAAATTTTCACGATGACCGAGTTCAACCTGCCGACGCTTGAACATCGCTTGCGTGAACTGGCCTTCCTGAACTCTGGTGTGATCCTTACATTGCGTGACGAACGCCATGGTGAACCGGTTGAAACCAAGCTGCATTACGAAGGCGGTATTCGTGCCTTTGTCGAATATCTTGACCGTAACAAGGTGCGTCAGATCGAAGAACCCATCACCATCGTTGGTGAAAAGGACGGTATTACTGTCGAAGTTTCGTTGCAGTGGAACGACAGCTATCACGAAACCACCCTGTGCTTTACCAACAACATTCCCCAACGTGACGGCGGCACGCACATGGCCGGTTTCCGTGCGGCCCTGACCCGTCAGATCAACTCCTATGCGCAGGAAAGCGGGATTGTGAAAAAGGAAAAGGTCAGCCTGTCGGGGGATGATGCCCGGGAAGGCCTGACCTGTGTGATCTCGGTCAAGGTGCCGGATCCGAAATTCTCGTCCCAGACCAAGGACAAACTGGTTTCATCCGAAGTCCGCCCGGTCGTCGAGAATATCGTGAATGACAGACTTCAGCAGTGGCTGGAAGAACATCCGCAGGATGCGCGCAAGATTGTCACCAAGGTTGTCGAGGCTGCATCGGCACGTGAAGCAGCGCGTAAGGCACGTGAATTGACTCGTCGTAAGGGGGCTCTTGATATCTCGTCCCTGCCGGGCAAGCTTGCCGATTGTCAGGAACGCGATGCCTCCAAGGCCGAACTGTTCATCGTGGAGGGCGATTCCGCAGGTGGTTCGGCCAAACAGGGTCGTGAACGTGGCTTTCAGGCAATTCTGCCGCTACGTGGTAAAATCCTGAACGTTGAACGTGCACGTTTCGACAAGATGCTTTCAAGTCAGGAAATCGGCACCCTGATTACCGCCCTTGGCACGGGTATCGGTCGTGACGATTTCAACATCGAAAAGGCGCGCTATCACAAAGTCATCATCATGACGGATGCTGACGTCGATGGTGCGCATATCCGGACCCTGCTTTTGACCTTCTTCTACCGTCAGATGCCGGAACTGGTCGAACGTGGATACCTTTATATCGCGCAGCCTCCGCTTTATCGTGCCAAACGCGGCAATTCCGTCCAGTACCTCAAGGATGACCGCGAAATGGAGCAGTACCTGACTGCGCAGGGCACCGAAGATGCGCTTCTGACGCTAAGCGGTGGTGTGCAGGTGGCGGGGCCGGATTTGGTCCGGATCGTTGAGATGGCCCGCAAGGCAAAAGGCTTTTTGGAACCCCTGTCACAGAAGTTGCCGATCTCGGTGCTTGAACAGGCCGTTCTGGCGGGGGCGCTCAACCCGGCATTGCTCGACGATGACGGCAAGCGGCAGGAAGCCGCCAATACACTTGCTGCCCGTCTTGATACCCTGTCCGAAGATTTTGATCGCGGCTGGAAGGGTGAGGCCCCGATGGACGAGATTATGATGTGGCGCATGCTGCGCGGGGTTGAGGAACGCTATGTGATTGACGGCAATATCCTGCGTTCGGCTGAAAGTCGTGCGATTGCCGGTATGTTGGGCGAACTTCGTGAATTGTTCGAAAAAGGTGCCGAATTCGGTGCCAAGGACAAGGTCTGGAGAATCAACGGTCCTGTCGATCTGGTCAATGCGGTGATGGAATATGGTCGTCGCGGTATTTCCGTCCAGCGTTATAAAGGCTTGGGTGAAATGAACCCGGATCAGCTTTGGGAAACCACCCTGGATCCAAATGTTCGCTCGCTCCTTCAGGTGCGGGTCGATCATGCGGACGAGGCGGAGGAAGTCTTCTCGACCCTGATGGGCGACGTGGTTGAACCGCGCCGCGATTTTATCCAGTCGAACGCGCTTAAGGTTGCAAACCTCGACGTTTGATTTGTTTTGATTGTGAATTGACTCATAAAACTGGAAACGCGACGCATAAATCTAGAATCTGTGACGCATAACATTGGAAAGCCGGAGGTATTGCCTCCGGCTTTCTTTGTTATTTCCGGGAGTATCTCGCCCTATTCTCAGAGATACAGGATACGTTGTGATCGCCAGAACTACTCAGCCAGGAAATTGGAAATCCATGGGAACGCGCTGAGCAACACCAGAATGATGGTAACAGCCAGCAAGAACGGCCAAAGGGATTTCAAAATGCGCCCTGCTGAAACACCGCTCATCGATGACGCGATATAAAGTCCGACCCCTACGGGCGGTGTCAAAAGCCCAAGTGTAAGATTAAGGCACATGACCACCCCGAACTGGTAGGGGCTGATATTGAAATCATTCATGGCGATTGGCAGCAAAATTGGTGAAATCAGGATTATGGCTGCAATTCCGTCAATCACCATTCCCACAAACAACAGCACCAAATTGACAATCAGAAGGAACAACAGAGGATCGCTCGTCACCGAGGTGATTAATGCTGCCAGCTTCTGAGGGAGCGCTTCATAGATAATTACCCACCCAAACACATTCGCAGCAGCGATCATGAAAATGATCATTGATGAGTTGACTGCAGTGCGCCTGAACATGTCGATGAAGGCTGATGGCTTGAGTTCACCATAAACAAGCCAACCGATCAAAAACGCGATGAGCGATGCGATTGCCGCACTTTCAGTTGGTGTCGCAATTCCAAAAACAATGCCGCCAACGATCGCCATCGGGATTAATGCAGCGGGCAAACAGTGCAACAGAGCAGACAACGCTTCATTCCGGGTAAACCACCCGCCTTTTGGGAAACCGGTCACCAGTCCGACAAGGAATATGACAGCAGCGAACGATCCAGCCAGCAAAATACCCGGTAATACACCGGCCAAAAACATCTCTCCGATGGGAATTTGTGCCAGAACACCATAAATGACAAACATCATTGATGGGGGAATGACCGGTGCCAAAAGCCCGCCTGCTGCGGTCGTCGCCGCCGCAAACCCTTTGTCGTATCCTTCCTTTTCCATCTCGGGGTTCATTGCCCGTGCCATCACCGCGATTTGGGCAGTCGCAGAACCAATGATGGCTGCCATGAACATGTTCGCAAGAAGATTGATATAAGCCAGGCCACCACGGAATCCGCCGACAAAAACACGCGCAGCATTGATCAACCGGCGGGTCATTCCACCTTCGTTCATCATTTCCCCGGTCAGCATGAAGAGCGGTATTGCCAGAAGGCCGTAGTTTTCAAGCCCTGCGAACATTTTCTGAGCAAAGCTGTCATACAGAACCGTATTCCCGCTTTCCCAAATGTACCAGATGGCGGTCAGGGCCAGAACCAGTGCAACCGGAACAGCGATCAGCAGCTTGAAAGCAAAGATCAGCGGTGTCATGACTCTTCCTTCTTATCGGCCGGGTTTTGACCAATCAGGTTCGTGAAACTGTGCAGCGTTGCACCGATTGAAAACGCCCACATCACCATCCAAACCCAGTATTTCTTGATGCCAAGCGTCGTGGTCGGTTCGGCATAAATGAAGTTGAAGGTCGCGCCCTGAAAGGCTTTGAAATCAAAGCCATGTTGTGCCAGTTCCAGCGGTGAAAACCAGCGCCAGCAAAACCAGAACATAGCCAGTGCAAATGCAAAAACGATCAAATCGACAAGCTTTGCTGCAATATGGCGCACAAACGGCGGCAAAAGATCGGTCAAAATCGTCACAGCAACGGTATGACCGAAATGCAGGGCAGCAGACGCGCTTAGAAAGGTCATCCAGGCCATTGCATAGATTGCAAGCTCATCAACCCAGTAAAGAGCAGCACCGGCGCTGCGTGTGACGACATTAAGAAGGATCAGCACTGTAATCGAAACTGCCAGCATGACTGCCAACGTCATTTCGACCCGTGCCACGCGCGCAGATAGGTTTCCGATCATGATTGAATATACTCTGGCGTTTAGGGCGCGCATATGCGCGCCCTTTGGCTTTGGTAATTATTGCGCAGTCGCTTTTGCAACTTCACGCAAGTATTTGAGCGATGAAGAACGCTCGGACCACGTCTTGTTCCAGGTATCGATTGCATCGGTGAAGAAAGTCTCATCCACTTTGACAATCTTGTGTCCTGTTTTTTCGATGCTATCGAGCCAATCCTGTTCTTTTTTGACGTAGGTATCGATTGTACCCTCGAGATGTTTGGCCATTAAATCATGGATCAATATCCGATCTTCTTCTGACAAATTCAGCCAGACCCGCGCGGAGATCAGTCCAACCATCGGGAACATCATGTGGTTCGACTCTACAATGGTGTCTGCATGATCGTAGAATTTCAGCGCCCATATCAATTCCGCGTCCATATCGATGGCGTCTACCTGACCGTTCGCCAAGGCATCATAGACAGCAGGGAGTGGCATCGGTGTTGGCGCTGCACCGACAGCCTTATAAAAATCAAGGATCGGCTCAAACGGTGTGATTCTGAGTTTCAGCCCCGCCAAATCGTCGGCGGAATTGACCGGAACACGACTGACAATCTGTCGCAAGCCACCCATGCCATAGCCAGCCCCGACAACCCCAACCTTCTCAGGAAGCTGATCAAGCATCGACTTTGCATTCTCGCTTCGCAGAATACGACCTGCATGCTCGATATCACTTGCCAGATACGGGGCATAAAACGCTCCGAAATCGGGTGCGCGGTTTGATACCTCGGCAATTGTCATAAACGCCATATCAAGTGCGCCGGTTTGCAATTGTTGCAACATCTCGGCTTCATCGCCCAACTGACGAGACGGAAATACTGTCACACTGTGATTCCCACCACTTGATACAGACAAATCCGTTGCAAAGTCCTGCGCGGCCTGCGTCCAGATATGCTGTGGCGGCGTGATCAAGCCCAGACGAAATTCATTTGCAAACGCAGGCATGGAAGAAGCAACCAGCAGTGCTGCCCCGGCCAGTGTTTTGGTGATATTTTTCATTGATTGGCTCCCTGATGTAAGCGTTGTGTTATTGGATTTGAACCCAACCCTCTGGCGGCTTGCCTTTTCCGGGGTGAATTTCACCACAGTCGGGACAAGTGCGGGCTTCGATGCTGTTATGGAAAGCGTCATAGATTTTTGGCAGCGCGGTCACGATACCCTCGGGCCCATCCAGTGTAACTTCCGCGCGGTGAACCAGACCCTCGCACTTGAAGCAATACCATTCGAACCCTTCTTTCATGCCGGGCTGACGGGGAGCTTCGACGACGATGCCAACAGAACCTTCCTGCGGGCGCTGCGGCGCATGACGAACGTGGGGTGGCAACATGAAGACTTCGCCTTCGCGGACAGTGACATCATAGATTTTTCCGCCATCCGCAATCTTGAGCATCATGTCGCCCTTCTGCTGGAAGAACCACTCCTCCACAGGGTCATCATGAAAGTCCACACGGGTGTTGGGTCCGCCAACGACCATGACAATCATGTTGCCTTCCTTGTGAAGAAGCTGGTTACCGACAGGCGGACGCAGCTTGTCAGCATTTTCTTCCACCCATTTCTTGAAATTGAAGGGCTTCAGTGTTGGATGTGCAGTCATGATCTTCTCCCGGTAGATCGACATATTCGTCTTACAAAACGACTTTCCACGTGAAAGGTTATGGGGAATTGTGACAAAGGAATATTTGTTTCGCGGAAAGTGGATATCGGTATTACTGATAGCTGCTATGGCGAGAGAAACAGCAGAGTTGTCCCACCCATAGTCACGACAGAAGCGATCAGCAGCCTTATGATCGCAACGGTTTCGCACCTTGTTATAACTAATACAAAGACAGCGCAGAACAGTACTTCGAGGGTTCCCAAAACAGCAACCGACAAGACCGACGCCGTTTTCAATGCGAAGAATTGCAGCAGTTGTCCGGTGCTTAATGCCAATGCTGTTTGCCAATGTTGCCTTGATCTATCAATGGTGATGTAGGTCCATCCGGCCTTTACGCCTTTGGCTCCTAATGCGCAGATCAACAGGATCACCGCTGCAAACAGTGCACCGATGCTTGCTCCTAGTGCCGCATCTGGTATTGAAACAAGCCCGATACCCCTGAAACAATATGCAAGGGCATAAGCAAGGGCAGACATGACGCCAACCACCAGCCCAGTTTTGGGAATGGCATGGCTTTGTCCTGTGGGCTGCACCAGATAAATCGCAACCCCGATCAGGACAATCAGAGCACCAGTAATCCGAAGCGCATCAGGATATTGCCCAAGCAACACAACTGCACAGGGTACCGCAAAGATTGGCGTCATTCGACGCATAAGCCCGGCGCGTACCGCGCCAACCATCTCAGTGGCGCGGTACATGGATTGTCTGCCGACAACATTCGCAAGCACCCCGGCAACGGCAAAGGCGGCCATTGCGGGAAAGACTTCAGGCACCATGATGTCGCCAGCCGCGACCTTACCCCAACCAACCCATAGACATAGCGACATGCCAAACGTCAGCAGGATGGACAGGAATACACCATTGTCACCCCGTGCTTTTGCCTTTCCCTGAATGATGAAGACACCTGCCAGCCCGTATGCAAATGCGGCAAGAGTTGCCAATATTTCCCCGGTCATCACATGGCTCAGAGCTGAAGACCGGAATCCTCGAACGCCGCACTGGTGGCAGCTTTTTCCGCTTCGGTAAGTTCGAGCATCGGATGGCGTACACGGCCACCAACCTGACCAAGCAGTTCCTGCCAGTATTTTCCATGGGCGGTCGGTTTGCCGCCCGGCTTGGTTTTGCTGATTGCATCGCGGACAGGCTGCAAACTGTCTTTTACCCGACGGGCTTGATCGAACTTTCCGTTAAAGGCCAGCTCGGTATATTCATGCATCCGGCGGTCATTCTTTGTCTGCAGCAAATAGGGAGGTGACGAGCAAAGATAAAGCTGCCAACCAAGTTCTTCGATATTGTCCAGCCATTCGTCTTCTGAAGATGTGGAAACAAGAATCTTGTCGCCAACCATGCGTGTCAAACGCGCATAGAGTTCTCGCGGCACCGAATATTTGATCGCCATGATATTTGGCAATTCCGCAATCCTTGCACAGGTCTCTGGTGCCATCAGATATCCGCTGTCAGGGTGGCTCCACATCGCGATACCGATATCCAGACGGTCACAAAGATACTTGTAGTAGTTATAGAGAACTTCGTCGCGGTCATGGCAGAAGCTCAGCATCGGGGCATGCACGACAACAAAATCTGCACCGCATTCCTGCGCATGACGCCCCAGTTCAAGAACGGTATTCACATTCTGATCAGAGATAGACATGATGGTTCCGGCCTTGTCACCGCACTCATCGGCGGCGATTGTCATGTTGCGCTTGCGCTCTTCAAGTGACATTGACCAGAACTCGCCCTGCTTTCCGGCGATGAACAGTCCTCGAATATCAAGATCATCGATCCAGTGCCGGATATTGCGACGCAGACCGGCCTCATCCATGCTCAGATTATCATCGAACGGATTAAGGGCAGCCGCCCAGATGCCGCGCATTGTTTCACGCGCATAGGCCTTAGCTTCGTTCTTCGTATATTTCATGAGTTGGTTTCCGATCTGAAAAGAGGTCGTTTTAACCGCGCACAGGCGCTGATTCATAACGGCAGTTAGGCTGCGAAACCCAAAGAAAACCAACAGTTTTGACGGAAACTAGCTATCCAATATTTTGATATCAAGATGCTCGAAATTTCCGATACGCTTGCTTCAAAAGCAGGAGATATCTATGAAAATCGGCATTATTGGCGATGGCGCTATCGGGCGTTATGTCGCGGCAAATCTTAATGAACGCGGGCTTGGTCCGGATGTTGTTCTGACCCGGATCAGCGACGTTGCTGACAGTCCGCCAATCAGTGCAACCTATATCAATTCTGTCAGTGAACTGCCTGATGATATTACCTTGATGGTGGATTGTGCGGGGCACGCAGCCCTGGCCGAACATGGTTGTTCGATCTTAAAGCGCGGCATCGATTTGATAACGGTTTCTCTTGGGGCACTCGCCGATGCCGTTCTTGCCGACAATTTGCTACAGGCTGCCCAAAGCAGTGGCGTGAAACTGCATCTTGCCAGTGGTGCAATCGGTGCGCTTGATTGCCTGCGCGCAGCAAAAGTTGGCGGCCTTGGTGATGTCACATATGTTGGCCGTAAACCTCCGCATGGCTGGCAAGGTTCGCCTGCTGAAAAACAGATTGATCTTGAAACGTTGAAAACTGCGGCCATCCATTTCGAAGGCTCGGCAAGAATTGCTGCGGTGACCTATCCCAAAAATGCCAATGTCGCTGCTGCAGTTGCCATTGCCGGAACAGGATTTGATTCAACGAAGGTCAAACTTGTCGCGGACCCGTCAATTTCGGACAATATCCACGAAATCCATGCGACCGGTGCATTTGGCCGGTTTTCTTTCCGGATCGAAGGACGTGCCTTACCTGATAATCCCCGAAGTTCTGCACTGGCTGCTATGAGTGTAATCTCGGCCATCGAGCGCGAGATCGCACCAATCACGATCTAAGGAAATTGAATGGCCACCCGCCACACCCGTATTGTCGAACGTGCATTAACCCGGCTGAAATTGCGGCAACTCAGACTTCTGATTGCGGTTGCCCAGCATGGCAGCATCCAGAATGCTGCTCGCGATCTCAGCATTTCCCAGCCGGCGGCCACGAAAATGATTCAGGATCTTGAACTGGATTTCGAGGTCAAACTTTTCGAGCGTACAAATCGCGGAGTGGTGCCGACGGTTTTTGGCGAATCCTTGATACGTCATGGCAAACTGATCTTTGCTCAGGTTTCCAACGCCGCACAGGAACTTGATGACCTTAACGAGGGCAATAGTGGTCGTGTTGTTGTCGGGACGCTTCTGGCAGCATCACCAACATTGTTGCCTATTGCTGTCGAAGAACTTTTAAAAGCTCGCCCGAATGTTGCGATCAAGATCGTCGAAGGTACGAACGAAGTTCTGATGCCCGGTCTTTTGTCAGGGGAAATCGACATGGTTGTCGGGCGCCTGCCAAGCCACCGTTATCGGGAAAACATTACGCAGGAAAAGTTCTTTGACGAACGGGTTCTTGCCGTGACGGGTACACAGCATCCACTGGCAGCAATGACCAATGTCTCGTTTGATCAGCTCAAACCATTTGGATGGATTTTGCCGCCGGTCGAGACCACCTTGCGCAGACAAACCGATCAGTTTTTTGTCCGGCAGGATCAATATGTCCCGCCAACCGGAATTGAGTCCGTCTCCTATCTGGCAAACAGATCGCTTTTAAGAACCCACAATTTCATCGGGATCATGCCCGCCCATGTGGTAGCCCTTGATATCCAGACCGGTGTTCTGGCCAGTGTTGACTGGGCTGCACCATTTGGCGCGGGCCCGGTTGGCGTTTCCTATCGCGGCAAACAAAGCCTTTCCCCGGCAGGTAGCGCATTCCTGTCCGCCCTGCGATCGGCCGCAGCCGAGATCACCGCCAGTCAGCGAGCAATCTGATATTCGTCTTTCTGATATCAGTATTTGGTCAATTCAGTTGTCGTTGGCCGCTCGCCACACGAAAATTTGCTCAATTCAACTTTCAACGACGAGGTCGGAATGAGCATGTATCCAGATTTGAAACTCTTCATTGGTGGAGAATGGCGCAAAACAACGGAAGATATTTCTGTTGTGAACCCTGCCACCGAAGAGGAACTGGGGCGTCTTCCATGCGCATCGATAGCCGACCTGAAAGACGCGCTTCGTGCCGCAGAAAAAGGGTTCGAAATCTGGCGAAAGACCGCCCCGCGCGAACGTGCGGATATCCTGCTGCGCGCCGCTGCATTGATGCGGGAAAAACAGGAAGAAATCGCTCAGGCCATTACTGCCGAACATGGCAAACCACTGGCACAGGCACGCCTTGAAGTCATTCGAGGTGCCGAATTCTTTGAATGGGATGCCGGTGAAGCCATGCGTGTTTATGGTCGCGTTATTCCGTCAGCCAGCGGCAGCAAGATTTCCGTTCATCATCACCCGATCGGGGTGGTTGCCGCGTTTTCACCCTGGAACTTCCCCATGAGCCAACCCGCGCGCAAAATAGCAGGTGCGCTGGCATCGGGGTGCTCGATTATTCTGAAGGCAGCCGAAGAAACGCCAGCCGGCGCCATTCACATTGTAAAATGCTTTGAGGAAGCCGGCCTGCCTGCGGGGGTGCTGAACCTCGTATTTGGCAGACCGGCTGAGATTTCCGAATTTCTGATACCGCAACCTTCCGTTCGACTGGTTGCCCTGACCGGTTCAACAACGGTCGGTCGCCACCTTACCGGGCTGGCGGCACAAAGTGACACACGTGTTCTTATGGAACTGGGCGGGCATGCGCCGGTAATCGTTTGTGAAGATACCGATGTGCAAAAGGCCGCCATCTGTGGCGCCATTCGAAAGATGCGCAATACCGGTCAGGTCTGTACATCCCCAACGCGCTTTTTTGTGCATGAAAGTATTTTTGAAGAATTCGCATCCACCTTTACCAAACGTGCTGCTGAAACCGTGGTCGGGAATGGTGCGGATGTCGGGGTGGAAATGGGGCCGACTGCCAATGACCGCAGGGTTCCCTTCCTGTCAGAGTTGGTTTCAGATGCTGTATCAAAAGGTGCAGAACTGCGTACTGGCGGAAACCGGCTTCGCAAACCCGGCTATTTCTTTGAGCCGACAGTGCTAACTCATGTTCCTGACAGCGCGCTCATCATGCAAGAAGAGCCGTTTGGTCCGGTCGCCGTTATTAACCCGGTCAAGGACCTTGAAGATGCGATCAAGAAGGCAAATGCAGTTCCCTATGGACTTGCAGGTTATGCCTTCACCAATCGCGCAGATTATATCGACCGCTTGATCGACGAACTTGAGGTTGGGAACTTCTCGGTTAATACGCTTGAAGCCTCCTTGCCCGAAACACCGTTCGGTGGGATTAAGTCCAGTGGATATGGCCGCGAAGGTGGCACAGAAGGTCTTGAAAGCTATCTGACGATCAAGAATGTCTGGCATTCATCAGATATTCACTAGACTACCCAACTCAGACACCTCAGAGGCACTCAAACTCAAAAACTCCCGAGACTCAGCTTGGTCACGTCCCTTACGGGATGTGGCCATTTTTTTGCTCAGTCAATACCCTCAAGGCAGTGAAATTTACCTTTTACCGCGATGCGACCAAACTGCCGGAGTGGTTGACTCCAAATTTATGTGTCGCGTTTTCAGTTTTATGTGTCAGTTCAGAAAATCCGCAATTCGTACAGGGAGTCCGTCAGGCTACCCTGTTTAAGTTTGGATGAAGGACTTTCTTAACAGCTTGGCGGTTTACTGTACGTTGGCATAGTCAATCTGTGGGCAAAAGCGGATCCGAGCGTGGCAGAAGAAGAACAGGAAGAACCGCAGCGCGGCGGGGCAAGTGCTGCCCAAGCGGCAATGCAGGAAATTGAAGAACGCGAACTGCGCATAATCCGGCGTCGCCGTCGCCGTCGCCGGATGCTGACTATTGTCTTTTTCGTCTCGGTTGCTGTTTTGGCCGTGACGGGGATTACGCTTACGATTCAGTCAAATCTTGATTTCAGCCGGAACATGATCCGAAGCCCCGAAGTCCGAATCATGGGCTTTGACGGGGCGACGCTTCAAATTGTGCAGGGACGCTATAGCCAGGATGTGTCGCTAACGACCATTCCTGAACGGGTACAAAACGTTTTTGTTGCAGCAACCGATCCCGGTTTTTATGGCCACCTTGGCGTATCGGCCAGTGACTTCGTTCGCATATTCACAAGCGACGATGTCCCCGGATCGACCATCACGATGCGTGTTGCGCGAAGCTTCTTTAAAACGCCCGAAGCCAGTGCAGGCCGCCATTTGCAGGAACTTCTGGTAGCTCTTTGGCTTGAATTCAAATTCAACAAGAAAACCATCCTGCGCAGTTACCTTGAACGCAGCTACATGGGACGGGGTATCTTCGGAATCACGGCGGCATCGCGTATCTGGTACGGCAGCCCGGCTGAACGGATAACGTTGCATCAGGCAGCTGTTCTGGCTGCGGCGATTAACGATCCGAAAAAAAATGACCCATTGTATCACCCGCGTGATGCCGCCAGTGCGGCCAATGAAATCCTTCTGAATATGGGGCGCTACAAATATATCGAACTTGATCGTGTATCGGCTCTTACACTGGTCGAGCCGAAACTGGACGTCCAGTACGAGAATGGTGTGGTTTCAAACTATGTGATCGATATGGTTATGGACGAGGTCGCCGCACGCGTCGGCTATACCAGTCGCGATATCGAAGTCACGACCAGCATCGACCTGACCGTTCAACGGCTGGCCCAGGATGTTGTGCGCGAAGTTGCCAATCTGCGGCTTAAACCCAAGGGCGTGCAACAGGCTGCCCTGATTTCCATAAGCCCCGACGGTCGTATTCGTGCGATTGTTGGTGGTGTGGATTATAGTCCGTTCAGGCCGAACCGCGCCTGGGACGTCCGCCACTTTCCGGGCCGGATGATCAAGATCACCTCCTATTACTATGCGATGAATGAAAACAGCGACCCGGCCCAGTGGGTGCGTGATAATCGTATGGCAGTGGGCGGCTGGCGACCGGTAAACCCGGATCATGAATATCGCGGACAGATTTCATTGCGCGAGGCATTCGTCCGTGATGTGAATACTGTGCCGGTCAATCTGGCGGACCAGTTTGGCCTGCTGAATGTCAAGGATTATGCCAAGGCAATTGGTATTCAAAGCCCGCTTTCAAACGATATTCGTACTGTCGTCGGGCTTGATCCGGTAACCCTTGCCGATATCGCATCAATCCATGCATTGCCGCAAAATTCCGGAAAGCCGGTGCAACTCAGTCTGGTCAATAGGGTCGCTTTTGCCGGAACGGGTGAACCGGTTTACCAGCGTGTTCAGCAAACAGTGGAAAAGCGCCTGACCGACGAAGCAATTCAGGGAGCATATACACTGTTTGCGAGTGTTACCGATCCGCAGCTTCGCCTTGATCGGCCCTTTGCCGGTTACGGGACGCAGAATACAGCTACAGCAGATGCGTGGTTTACCGGCTTTACATCCGACCTGATTACGGTTGTCTGGGCCGGAAATGATGACAATAGCCGTATTTCGCAGGTTCGCGGTGATGTAGAACTTGCGTCTCTTTGGCGGTTATTTATGCTGGATGCACATGACGGTTTGCCAATTCGTTCAATGATCCGTGCCGCATCGCAACGTCGTCGTGAAAATGACGGTGTGACGGACATGTGGAAGAATGATTTGTTGAACGAAAAGCAGTAATACTGTTCTGGAACGAGGAGACGGGGGTCTCCTGCAGCGGTTGGGGCATAACCATATATATATCGGCCGAAATGGCTGAACGGCGAGGATTTGGCGCTTTGTGTTACCTGTCTGGCAGATGCGTTGACAGACAGGCTATACACGGGCACAAACCGGCGACGCTATTGGATTTAAAGGTAACTTCGTGGCCCAAAGACCATTCAAAAGACAACAAACCGTGCGAAAGGGTGCAACGACGCCGCGCAAACGCAAGAAACGTGCGGGCGGTGGTGGTGGCGGTAAAAAAAGCGGCCCGGGTCTTTTCAGCAAGCTCGGCGCAATGGTTCCCGGGCCAGAGGCGATTGCGCGTTTTATTGTCATTCTGGGCATTTGGTGTTTGGTCATCGGCGGTGGAATTGTCGCCTATTACGGATATGGGTTGCCCGACAAGGTCAGCTTCGAAGTTGCGAGCGAACGCAAGCCCTCCATCCGTGTGGTCAGTGTTGATGGTGTGGTACTCGGGGCGTACGGGGATCGATACGGTAATCCGGTCGAGGTTGGCGATTTGCCCGATTATGTCGGGCAGGCTTTCGTATCCATCGAAGACCGTCGTTTTTACGATCATTTCGGCATCGATATTCTGGGTATATTGCGGGCCAGTTGGGTCAATCTGACGACGGGCCGCATCGCCGAAGGTGGCAGTACGATCACCCAGCAGCTTGCAAAAAACCTGTTTCTGTCACCAGAACGCAATTTTGGTCGCAAGATCGAAGAAGTTCTGCTGGCGCTTTGGCTGGAATTCAAATTTTCCAAGCAACAGATTCTGTCGCTTTATCTGAACCGTATTTATTTCGGATCGGGGATGTATGGCATTGATGCCGCGTCCCGGCACTATTTCGGAACCGACCCTCGGCGCCTTAATCTTTACGAGGCGGCAGTTCTGGCTGGATTGCCAAAGGCACCAAGTCGTTACAACCCGCTGGTTGATCCAGAAGATTCCGCAAAACGTGCCAATATTGTTCTCGACGCCATGGCATCAAACGGCGTGATTACTGGCGCGCGTGCCGAGCGCGCCAAACAGCGGACTGTCCGCACCACTCGACAGGGAAAAAGCGGCCCCGGTGTTCGGTATTTTACCGATTGGGTGCTGGATCGTGTCCGTGATTACATCGGTTACGTTGATCAGGATCTGACGATCAACACCACACTTGATTCCCGTCTTCAGGAAATTGCCGAACTCAATCTTGAACGTGCTTTGGCAAGCCCCGTTGCGCAGCAAAAGCGTGTAGGCCAGGCATCCCTTCTGGCGATGACCCCGGATGGGGCCGTTCGCGCAATGGTTGGTGGGCGTAACTATTTCGAAAGCCAGTATAACCGTGTGACACAGGCACGGCGCCAGCCCGGTTCCGTGTTCAAACTGTTTGTGTATCTGGCAGCCTTGGATAAGGGGATCGGGTCGAACGACTGGATGCGCGACATGGCAATATCCGTTAACGGATGGGAACCGCGAAACTTTGATCGCAAACACCACGGCACCATGTCGATCCGCGATGCGGTGGCAACATCGAATAATTCAATCGCGGTTCAGGTCGCCATGGAAGTCGGCCTGGATAATGTGATCAAAAAGGCTCACGATATGGGTGTTTCTGCCGAACTTGGGCGGGAACCCAGTCTGGCACTGGGCACCAGCGAGGTTTCGATGCTTGAGCTGACCGGTGCCTATGCCATCGTCGCCAATGGCGGATTTTCGGTGTTTCCGCATGCGATCCGTAAAATTGTCGGTCAGGGCGGCGAAGTTCTATATGAGCGCAATGACGAATTCCCTGTCCGTCTGATGAACCCGCTGCACGCGGGGGAAATGAACAATATGCTGTCATCTGTCGTTGCCAAGGGCACGGGACGCAATGCGATCGTTGATCGTCCTGCTGCCGGCAAGACGGGCACAACGTCGGATTCCCGCGATGCGTGGTTCATTGGCTATACCGCTGAACTGGTTGCCGGCGTCTGGATGGGGAACGATAACGGCAGCCCGATGGATGATGTGTCCGGCGGGGATCTGCCAGCCAAGCTTTGGCATGATTTCATGCTGCATGCTCATCAGAACCTGCCGGTTCGTTCTCTCGGCAAGGCTGCGCTTGCGCGGTCGCAAAAAGTGGGCGAAGACGGCAGTTGGCGTGACTTTACTTCTGGCTTCACAACCGGCAACAAAAAGCAGTAACCGGCCTTGATACAAGTACCGCAAAGGTGCTTCAGGGTCGGTGCGGATGCATTGGCCCTTTTCGTTTCGGCCAAGAAAAAATGGCCGGTATCCGTTACGGAAAACCGGCCATCAAGTTTGCAGTTTGCATGGCTTCATCGGGGGAGACCGACGAAGCCGAGGGAGGTCTCACCTGTCGAATATCGCGATGTAATCAAGGGTCAGGGGTGCAATCTTCCCCTTGCATCGCCAGGACATCCGCACGCACCGTTCAGGGCGGTACATCGGCGAGAGCATCAGGCCGCTACAGCCTGATCACTGAGCTTCTCGAGGAATTCCAGACATTCCTCGATCTGCGAAATTTCGATGAACTCATTGGCTTTGTGGGCTTGCTTGATGCTGCCCGGGCCGCAGATGATCGATGGGATGTTGCCCTGTTTTTCGAAAATCCCGCCCTCGGAACCATAGGAAACCTTGCCCGAAACGTTGGGGATGATGTTGCGGATCAGCTCGAACGCCTCTGCATCCGTGCAATCACCCATTCCGGGATAGGAAAAGATTTCTTCCCATTCAAATCCGGTTTCGGCTTCTTTGGCTTTCATTTCCGCATCAAGGGTTTCAAGGATTTTCGCTTTGATCCCGTCAAGAACTGCTTTGGCGTCATGTTCCGGCAAATGGCGAATTTCGAACGTGAATTCGCAAAAATCCGGCGTGACATTGGTTGCTGTTCCGCCGCCAATGGTGGTGGTCAGCATGGTGCTGTGCGGCACCGTGAAGTCATTGTCAAATGGGCCGTTTTCTTCAAATTCACGTGCCAGATCGGATATCATCGTAATGGCGCGTGCCGCATATTCGATGGCGTTGACATGGCGGGGTGCAAAGGATGAATGCCCGGCTGTACCGGTAACCGATACCCGCATCGAAAATTTGCCCTTCTGACCATTGATGACTTTCATCTCGGTCGGTTCACCAATCACGGCAAGGCGTGGCGGGGTTTTAAGGTTTGCCAGATGATCGACCATCGAACCCACGCCAAGGCAACCGACTTCCTCGTCATAGGACAGGCAAAGATGGAACGGGATCGCCAGATCGCGTTTGACCAGTTCCGGAACCATTGCCAGCGCACAGGCCGAAAAACCTTTCATGTCAGCAGAACCGCGACCAAACAGTTTGCCGTCACGTTCGGTCAGTTCAAATGCTGGGCTGATCCAGCTTTTTTCAAGGGCGGGAACCACGTCAGTATGCCCCGAAAGCGCGATGCCAGGGATATCCTTCGGACCGATGGTTGCCAGAAGGTTGGCTTTTTCACCGGTTTCGTCATGGAACAGTGTGCTTTTGATGCCATATTGCGCCAGATAGTCGCGGACAAAATGGATCAAGCCGAGATTCGAGTTTTTGCTGGTCGTGTCGAACGCCACAAGTTTGCCAAGCAGATCAATGGCATTATGCAGGCGGGACATGTTGGGTTTGCTCATTTTTTATCGCTTCTCGTTTCTCGGAATATTAGGCCGACTGCGCCGCATTACGGGATTTTTCCCGCCATTTCTGCCATTCGCGACGAATGGTCAGGATGACGAACAGAACGGTCAGGGCAAAGAGCGCCCATGAAATCCACGACTGGAAAAAGACACCAAGATCCCCGCGCGAAATTGCAAGCGACCGGCGCATATTGTCTTCGAACATCGGCCCCAGAATGAAGGCAATCAGGAATGGTGCCGCGGGGATATTCAGGATCATCATCGCAAAGCCGACAATCCCCATGACCAGAAGGACGGTGACGTCAAAGGGGCTGGCACCGATGGAATAGATGCCAAACACGCACAGGACCAGAATGCAGGGTAAAAGCAGCGTCTGGGGAATGCGAGAAATTTTGGCAAAGGCACCTGCGGTCAGTTTTCCGGCAACAAACAGGAACACCGAACTGAACAGGATGCCGATAAACAGCGAATAGACTTCACCGATATTGTTCTGGAACAGCAGCGGACCCGGCGTCAGGCCATGGATCATAAATGCGCCCAGCATCACACCGGTAATAACGTCACCCGGAACACCGAGTGCGAGAAGCGGGATCATGGTCGCCCCGCAACAGCCATTGTTGGCAGACTCGGATGCCGCAACGCCTTCCAGTTCGCCTTCGCCGAATTTGTCGCCGTTTTTCGATGTCCGGCGGGCTTCGCTGTAGGAAAAGAACGCGGCAGTCGACGGTCCAATACCCGGAATGGCACCAAGTATCACACCGATAACACTGCCGCGCAGGATCGATTTCAGGCTGCCGCGGAATTCGGACATGGTCAGGCGATTATCGCCAAGCTTCATGGCGGCATTGTTGTCCTCGGGCCGGAAGACGATCATCTTGATCAGCTCGGGCAATGCAAACAACCCGATCAGCACCGGTACAACACCAAGGCCCGATTTCATGTCCTCGGTTACGGCAAAGCGGAACGAACCATAAATATCCTCGCCAACAGTTGCCAAAAGCAGACCGAGACAGGCGGAAATGATGCCAAGAACAAGTGACCGACCCGAAATGCTGGCAACGATAGTCAGTGAAAAGGCCATCAGCATGAAATATTCCGGTGGTCCGACCCGAAGCGCAAACAAGGCAAGCGGCATCGCCAGGAAGAACAGCGAAATATTTGAAATAAAGTCGCCGATACAGCTTGAAACCAGCGCCATGTTAAGCGCTTTGCCGCCTTTGCCCTGCTGGGCGAGGGGATATCCGTCAAGAACGGTACAGGCCGCAGAAGCAGTCCCCGGTGTTTTGATCAGGATCGCCGAAATAGATCCGCCATAGGTTGATCCCTTGTAAAGGGCAACGAGCAGCAGAATGCTGGTAACAGGCGGGAGGTAAAAGGTGAATGGCAGAGCAAGTGTTACGGCCATGGTTCCGGTCATGCCCGGAATGGCACCGATGATCACACCACCCCAGATTCCCGCCGCCATGGCAATAAAATTGGGCAGCGTTGCGACAGCTTCAAAGGCGTAAAGCAGTTCATTCAACATGAAGGGACGCTTTCAAATCAGATCAGGGTCACGAAATCGGCCATTATCGCCGAAAACAGGCGGCCTTCGGGGAAAGGCGTGTGGGTGACTTCGGTGAAAACAAGATAAAGCAGGATCGGAAACGCTATGGTCAGTCCGATCATCCAGATTTTGCGACTGTAATTGCCGGTCATCAGGAACAGATAGGCCAGAAGCAAAATGGTGGCGGGGACGAAGCCGATCAGCGGCATGCCATAGGTAAAAGCTGCAAATCCGATCAGAACGGCAACAAAACGCAAAATCAGTTTACGATTTCGCTGCAGTGTTGCGCCAATTGACATGACGCTTTCATTCGCGGCCACCCGCATCTTTGGAATGGCAAAAAGAATGGCAAGAATGCCCATAACCAGCCCGACCACGGTAATCACACGGGGCCACATATCGGGTGGCGGGGCAAACCCGGGAATGAAAGACGGAACCTTCACATAGATCGGGATCAGGACAAACAGGACAAGGGCAAAGAACACCGTTGCGATCAGTCCGGTATAAAAATCGCGATTGGGAGTCATGGTTCCGTCTCACATTCAGAGAATTAAGGATTGCGGATTACTGAATGTAACCGAATTTCTTGGCCATGCCGTTATAGAGCTCGTACTGGCTCTTGACGAAGGCAGCCGGGTCCTGTTCGCCAACAACCGAGACGGAGCCGCGTTTCTTGGCAAGGTCAAGCCACTGGTCGTTGGTTGCAACGTTGGAAAGGATGTCTTTCCACTTTGCAACAACGTCTTCCGGCAGGTTTTTGGGCGCGAACAACGCGCTCCAGCCGTCAACCTGACCGGCCAGGTTATAACCGAGTTCCTTGGCGGTCGGGACGTCGGGAAGGGCATCCATGCGTTTCGGTGCGTAAACCATCAGCGCACGCATTTTACCGGCTTCGATATGGGGCATCAAAGAACCGGCTGCGATGGCGAGGAAGTCGACATGACCGCCAAGAAGAGCTGCGGCAAGGGCGCTGCCGCCTTTGTATGGCACGAGGGTGGAAGCAGACAGCGGGTCAAGACCGGCATCGGCCAGAAGCGCCTGAACCGTAAAGCCGTCAATAGCGGTGGGGCCGGACGCGGCATAGGTAGTGGCGCCATTGCTTGATTGGATTTTGGCAAGCAGGTCGTCGACGGTCTGGATGTCCGAATTTGCATTGACCGCAAGGATCATCGGGGTCGATTCAAGAATACCGAGGAAGGTGTAATCGTCCCAGCCAACCGGGCTGTCGGTGTAAACGGCCGGATAAAGGGCCATGCCGACGCGCGACAGCAGAAGGGTATAACCGTCCGGCTTCTGTTCGGTGACATAACGCGCACCATTCATGCCGCCATTGCCGGTTTTGTTCACAACAACGACCGGCTGTTCGTCGGTGTAGTTGCGTGCGGTTTCAGCCAGTGCGCGACCGGCCAGATCCGATGCACCGCCCGCGCCATAAGGCACGACAAGGGTGATGGCTTTTTCCGGGTAGTCAGCGGCCTGTGCGGTCGAAACCAGTGTTGTGGTTGCAAGAACTGCAGCCGCAAATGTCGCGGCCTTTTTGAGCTGTCGAAACATCTTCATGTCTCCCTGGATGGTTGGTGGCAGGATTGCCCGAGCTCGTCGGTTTTTTGTTTTGTATACATTCCATCGCAAACTATAACTCGTGACGCAAAAAATTAATTTCAGTATAACTAATTTACATACTAAAGGTGAGATATGGATTGACCGATGAATTTGCGTGAACTTGAAAGCTTCAACGCTTTTATGACCTATGGCTCTGTGACGAAGGCGGCACAGGCCATGAATATCAGTCAACCAATGGTCAGCCGTTTGTTGAACAGTTTTGAAAAATCCGTGGGGTTTTCGCTGTTTAACCGCAAACGAAACCAGTTGTTGCCAACTACCGAGGCCCTCCAGTTTCATACAACTGTTCTGCGATCACTTAACGCATTCCGCGAGATCGAAACACAGGCCCGTGCCATCGCCAATGAGCAGCTTGGCAGTATCCGGATTGCTGCCCAGCCGATCTATGTTGATACCTATCTTCTTGATGTGGTCGCCAAGTTCAAACAAGCCCACCCCAATGTTGCCGTCAGTATCACGGATACCGGTCTTGAAGGCATGCTTGATTTGGTCGCGACCCGCCAATGTGATCTTGGGATTGGCATTACGCTTGATCTTCAGGACCCGAATATGGAGGTTATGCCGCTTGCGCAATGCCGGGCGGTGTGTCTGATGCCGCGCGATCACCGGCTGGCCGGGTTTGAAACCATCGATATCGATCTTTTGCGCGGTGAAAGCTTTGTCGAACTTTCCATCGGATCGCCGCTCCGCACCAAGATCGATTACATTTTTCAGATTGCAGGCTGGCCGCGCAAGATCGCGGTCGAAGCGCGCACAATTCGGACGATTTCACGTCTGGTCGAACGCAATGTCGGCATCGCGGTGATTGATCCCTTTGCAACCCTGCTGGTGGATAAGGAAAAGGTGGTTGCCCGTCCCCTGACCCCGGCAATCGAATGGGACGTCGCCCTGTTCCGTTCATCGGGGGAGCTTAGCGCGGTTGAACGCCGATTTTTGTCTTTTCTGCGGGCTGAGCTACCCGACTTGCGCAATGCGGGCTGTGTGCTGTGATTTATGCGCGCCGTTCAAAGGCAAGGCGTGCGGCCAGTGCCAGAAATACGCAACCAGTAAAAATCTGGAACGCGCGTGCCAGACGGGCCGAACGCGACAGGAACTGGCCTAGCTTTCCGGCAAAACCACCAACCAGGCAATTGATAATCGTGCCGCCGATATTCAGGATCACACCAAGGATCAGAAACTGTGCCAGAACCGATCCGCGCGCCGGGTCAACGAATTGCGGAATAAAAGCCAGCACGAAAACGATGATCTTCGGATTAAGCAGGTTAACAACTATGCCGTCGCGCCAAGCCTTTATTGCGGTTGCCGGGGCGGTTTTCGCCGGCTTTAAAACGCCTCCGCGGTCACTGAAGGACTGAAACGCCAGCCACACCAGATAGCCAATCCCCGCCCAGCGCAGAATTTCCAGCGCAACCGGGTGGGCGGCTACCACTGCTGCCAGTCCCAAACCAGCAAGAAGAGTATGGATCATGGCTCCTGTCGCGATCCCGAAACTGGCGGCCAGACCCGCCCGTGGTCCTGATTTAATCCCCTGACCCAAGCAAAAAAGCATGTCGTTGCCTGGCGTCATGTTCAGCGCCAGCGCGGTCGGAACGAAAATCAGCAGAGTTTCAACAGGGATCAGCATATCGAGACTCCGTTGGGATCAAGTACCTGCGCCATATCGATGCAGGGCTGAACCGTTCTTCTTTAGCCAGTGCTGCTGCTTTTTTGATGGGCCATAAAGGTCTTCGACGACAGCCCAGAAACGCGCACTATGGTTCAGTTCCTGAAGATGGGCGACCTCGTGGGCGACGACGTAATCCAGCACATCTTCAGGGGCGAGTACGAGTCGCCAGCTAAAGGACAGATTGCCGCTTGATGAACAACTGCCCCAGCGCGTGCGCGTATCTTTCAGCGAAATGCGATTGACCTTCTTGCCGATCCGTTCGGCATAGGCATGCGCACGAGGCGCGATTTCAAGTTTCGCCTGCTTTTTCAGCCAATCAGAAACCCTGCGGTTGGTGTGCTCTGGCAATCCCGAAACCCAGATCACACCGGCTTCGGCCCAGACCCCACGCCTGGCGTCGGGAACGGTGCGGATGGCGTGTTCATTTCCCATGAACGGCACCCAGGCACCGGGGACAAACTGCACGCGTTCTGGTAACCGACGCATATGAGCCGTGACCCAGTCGCCATGCTGATGCAGCATCGATATTGCCGTTTTGCGTGAAACGCCGTTGGGCACGACGATTTCAACACCGTCAAAGGCCGGATCGATCCGCAATTTGAGTCGCGTCGCACGCGCGCTTGGCCGCAACCGGACCGGCAAGGGGCCGATTTGCGGCAGATCGATTTCGGTTTCTTCAATATTTCGCAGCATTCAGGGTGAATTTTTCCAAAAGCGGGGTGGAATTTTCGTACTTTTTGCGCCTTTTTGGCCGGAAGGCCATCTTGGCCCTTGCCCGGCAGTAGTGTTTTCCTATACTCCGCGCTCAAGGTCTAGGGGACTTTTGCAATGCATTTGTTGCAGCCCCGCAAGGGACGTTGGCCTGAATGTGCCGCGCCCCGGTTTACATCGGAAGAAGAAAGGCGTCACTCCAATGAGCGATCAGGTCAAAAAGGTGGTGCTTGCCTATTCAGGCGGGCTTGATACCTCCATCATCCTGAAATGGCTGCGCGAAGAATATAACTGCGAAGTCGTGACTTTCACCGCCGATCTCGGCCAGGGCGAGGAACTTGAACCCGCCCGCAAGAAGGCCGAGATGTTTGGCGTCAAACAGATTTTCATTGAAGATCTGCGCGAAGAATTCGTTCGCGACTATGTCTTCCCGATGTTCCGTGCGAACGCCCTTTATGAAGGTGTGTATCTGCTCGGTACCTCGATCGCACGTCCGCTGATTGCCAAGCGCCAGATCGAAATCGCTGAAGAAGTCGGTGCAGACGCAGTTTCCCACGGCGCTACCGGCAAGGGCAACGATCAGGTCCGTTTCGAGCTTGGCTACTACGCGCTCAAGCCGAACGTAAAGGTCATTGCACCGTGGCGCGAATGGAAACTGAATTCGCGCACGGCTCTTTTGAACTTTGCCCGCGAACATCAGATTCCGATCTCGGCTGACAAGCTGGGCGGGGATGAGCCCCCCTATTCAACCGATGCCAACCTTCTGCACATTTCCTATGAAGGCAAGGCGCTGGAAGATCCGTGGGTCAAGCCGAACGAACAGATGTTTGAACGCACTGTATCGCCACAGAACGCACCCGATGCGATCACCACGATTGAAATCGAGTTCGAACAGGGTAACCCGGTTGCCGTCAATGGCGAACGCATGAGCCCGGCAACCCTTCTGACCAAGCTGAACGACGTTGCGGGCAAAAACGGCATCGGTCGTCTTGATCTGGTCGAAAACCGTTATGTCGGCATGAAATCGCGCGGCGTTTACGAAACCCCGGGTGGCACCATCCTTTCAGTTGCGCACCGCGCAATGGAAAGCATTACGCTTGACCGTAATGCCGGCCATCTCAAGGACGAGCTGATGCCGCGTTACGCCGAGATGATCTATAATGGCTACTGGTGGTCGCCGGAACGTCAGGCCCTGCAGCGCCTGATCGACGAAACCCAGAAAACCGTCAACGGTATTGTTCGCCTTGACCTTTACAAGGGCAACGTCACGGTTACCGGTCGCAAGTCGCCGAACTCGATCTACTCCGAAGAACACGTCACCTTCGAAGCAGATACCGTTTACAACCAGCGCGACGCAGAAGGCTTCATCAAACTGAACGCCCTTCGCCTGCGCCTTGGTTTTGACCGCGACGGCGTGAAGTAAGTTTCACCGTTGTGATGCATTACGAAACGAGGGGTGATCATCACCCCTCGTTTTTGTTTTGAAGCTTGGTTATAAGCACCCGATGCAGCGCTATAAATGTACCGTCGAATATAATGGGCGTCCCTATCACGGATGGCAGTTCCAGGAAGAGGTGATCTCGGTCCAGCAGGTTTTTGAAACCGCGCTGGAAAAGTTCATCGGTGAATTTGTGCGCGTATATGTATCTGGCCGCACCGATGCGGGGGTACATGCCTTTGGCCAGGTCGTGCATTTTGATCTGCCGCGCATTTATCCCGCGGATGTCGTGATGAATGCGATCAATCATCACCTCAAACCTGATCCGGTGGCTGTGATTGACTGCGTCGAGGTCGATGAAAACTTCCACGCCCGGTTTTCATCCAAGAAACGGTACTACATGTATCGCATCATCAATCGGCGTGCGCCGCTGACAATTGATGCCGGTCTTGCATGGGGCATTTTCAAGCCGCTTGATATCGATGCGATGAATGAGGCTGCGGCCTATCTGGTTGGCACGCATGATTTCACCACTTTTCGCGCCAGCGAATGCCAGGCCAAAAGCCCGGTCAAGACGCTTGAGAAACTGACCGTTGCGCGTAGCGAACATGACCCGCTGGATATTCGCGTCCATACCGAAAGCCGATCATTCCTGCATCATCAGGTGCGCAATATGGTCGGAACCCTCGTCCTGGTGGGCAAGGGCAACTGGAAGCCAATTGATGTCAAAACCGCACTCGAAGCCTGTGATCGCAAGGCTGGCGGGCCAACAGCCCCGGCCGACGGGCTTTATTTCGTCAAGGTTGATTACTGAACTTGATCTTGCTGGGCAGAGCGCGGTTTTTGGTGGCTTTGATCATCTTCTGCATAAATGTTCAGCTGTTTTAATTTTACGTTCTTGAACTGCATATTAAAGATCACCAGATTCCAATAAGATAAGTGCGCTCTTCAAATCGTTATAACGGTAAGTTCCGAGCCATGCTGACGGTTGGTCAGGATCTTGGGGGGTGGGCGTTTTTGGCATTGGTGCCGCTTGGCATCATGCATTGGGCTCAGGGGACGATCTGATATGTCCAGAAGTATTGTTTTCAAGGTTGCTTTGGCCGCTTTGGTCATTCTGATCAGCGGCATTTTCCTGCTTGGCGCTGTTATCATGCAGCGTATCGACCAGCAGGTCAGTGATACCAGTCTCCAATCGCAAAAGCTTAACCTGCGTGTTGCGGCCCTGTTGCTGCAGGATGCCTATCCGGATTTGAAAGTGACCATTGGTGCAGACGGTGAAACGACCAAACTGGTTATGCCCGAAATTCCCGATCTGTCATCTCATGAACTGATCGACCGTATCGGAACCGCCACCGGCCAGACGGCAACCGTATTTTCCTGGGTGCCTGCAGAAAACGACTTTATCCGTGTTTCGACCAATATCATCAAGCCGGATGGCCAGCGGGCCGTTGGAACGATGCTGGGGAATGGCAGTGCTGCCTATGGCCCCACCACTTCGGGAAAAACATTCCGTGGCGAGGCAGTCATTCTTGGCACCGCCTATATCACTCAATACACGCCGATCTTTAATCCGGGCGGTGATGTGATCGGCATTCTTTATGTCGGAATTGCCAAGGCCGAAGTCGCCGAGGTCGCATCGGCTATCGAGTTGCGCATCGCTATTGCCGGTATCGTCGTTGCCCTGATTGCCGGGGTGTTGTTGGTGGTTCTGTTACGCTGGCAGCTTGGCCCGCTTCATGTTCTGGGCAATACCATCGCCCGTTTTGTTGACCGCGATTTTTCCGGCGATGTTGCCTATACGACGCGAAAGGATGAAATCGGCGTGATCGCTGATGGTCTTGTCCGCTGGAAAGAAACCGCAGGCAAAATCATGGAAGCCGAGGAAGCCCGGATTGCGGCTGAAAAACGTAACGAGGATGAACGCATTCAGCAACGCAACCGCCTCGCGAAAGAGCTTGAGGAATCCGTCGGTCAGATCGTTTCTTCGGTCCGACAGGCAACGGAAGGCATGATGCGTTCGACCCGCCAGATGCGGGACTCCGCCGATCATTCGGTTCGCCAAAGCAGCCATGTCAGCGAAGCCGCAAACGAGTCGGCGCGAAGCGTTCAGACGGTTGCCGCCGCGACCGAAGAACTTTCGGCATCTATCACCGGGATCGGAAGTCAGGTTGACGAATCGACATCCATCGCCGATACCGCCGTTACCGAAGCATCGCGGGCCAATGAAATGGTCAGCGGCCTTGCCGACGCGGCCGAACGGATCGGCGAAGTCGTGAGCCTGATTAACGATATTGCGGCTCAGACCAACTTACTGGCATTGAATGCCACCATCGAAGCCGCCCGTGCCGGCGAGGCAGGCAAGGGCTTTGCCGTTGTGGCGCAGGAAGTCAAAAACCTTGCCAATCAGACGGCCAAGGCAACCGATGAAATTGCCCAGCAGATCGGTGCGATTCAAAGTGAAACCAAACTGACGGTCGAGGCCATCGAAAAAGTGACCCAGACCATCGCGACCATCAACGATATCACCAATGGCATTTCGGCATCGGTTTCCGAACAGAACGCCGCAGTCAGTGAAATCGCCAACAGTGCCGCGACCGCGTCGAGCGGTTCAAGCGAGGTCGTCAGCAATATCGAGGAAATCCATCAGGCCGCCAGCAGCAGCGGTGCTGCCGCAAACGAGCTTGATACAAATGTCGGGGCCTTGTCAGGACAGATCGAAACCCTGCACAGAACTGTCTCCGACTTCCTTAAACAACTGCGTGCCGGTTAAGGCTTTTGGTTCTTCGGGTGGGTTTCGTTTCGGCTCACCCGAAGAACCAGTGCCAGAGAAATGGCAGGGTGAGCGCGGTGGCAAGCGTATTAAGCCCCATCGCCAACCCTGAAAAGGCACCGGCCGTTTCATTTACCTGAAACGCCCGTGCCGTTCCGATCCCGTGTGCGGCAACCCCCATGGCAAATCCGCGCGCACGCCAGTCTTTCAATCGTGCCAAATTCATCACCATCGGGCCAAGTGTCGCTCCGACAATGCCGGTTGCGATCACGCAAACCGCTGTCAGGGCCGGGACACCGCCAATTTCATCAGCAATGCCCATCGCAACCGGTGTCGTGACCGATTTCGGTGCCAGTGACGCCAGCGTTTCCGGGCTCGCACCCAGAACCCATGCCAAAACAACCGTACTGACACTGGCGACCAGCGATCCGAACAGCACGCCGAAAATAATTACCGGCAATGCCCGTTTCAGTGTTTCCATCTGGCGAAACAGCGGTACGGCAAGTGCGACCGTCGCCGGGCCCAGAAGGAAGTGCACAAACTGCGCCCCTTCGAAATAGGTCGCATAAGGGGTGCCGGTGCTTTCCAGCAGAAACGCAATCAGTGCAATGGCGATCACCACCGGATTGCAAACCGGATTGCGGTCGGTTTTCTGATACAGCCAGAACCCGATGGAATAGGCGACAAGCGTTATTGTCAGGCCTGTTAATGGCTTGGCCGAAAGATAAACCCAAAGCTGCGTGATATCTGTCTCGCCCATTATTTTGTCTCCCCATCGGCAATGGTTTCTTTTGGTTTGGGAAGCAGTTTCGACATCAGAAGGGCGGTCAAAACCATCGCAAGCAGGGTGGAAAAGATCAGGGCTGCCGTAATCGGCAACCAGTCCCCGCGTAAACGGTCAAGCTGTGTCACCACCCCGACCCCTGCCGGAACGAACAGCAGTGAAAAATGGATCAGAAGGTTATCGGCTGCATCGGTCAAAACCTTGGGCGGGTGGCGTTTGACGATCAGCCCGATAAACAAAAGCCCAAGCCCGATCACCGGGCCGGGTACCGGCAGGTCAAACAGTTCCGATATCACCTCGCCAAACAGCTGGCAGACGAGGATCAGAGCAAACGCAGCAATCATCAGCAACCTCCCGATATTTACGTCTTTGGATTAGACATAATGACTTTGCGCCCGTTCGACTTTTATTAATAACGAAAAACGCCCGTGCGGAAATGGCACAGGCGTTTGAAGTCATTCGATATTTCAGGTGACCCTAAAGGATTTCCAGTACACTTTCCGGCGGTCGCCCAAGTGCAGCCTTGTGGCCATTGACCACAATCGGACGTTCAATCGCACGCGGATGGGCGCACAGTGCCTCAATCAAATCATCGCCGCGAAGATCGGCAATGCCTTCTTCTTTGGCTTCTTTCTTGCGCAGGATATCTTCCGGTGCCATGCCCAGCATGCCAAGAATCTCCTTTAATTCCTGCGGGGTGGGCGGCGTATCCAGATACTGGATCACGTCGGGGGTAATCCCCTGTTCCTCGATCAGTGCAAGAGTCTGGCGCGACTTGGAACAACGCGGATTGTGATAGATGCGGACCATCATATTCATGGTTCTCCTTCACGCAAAAGGCAGCATGTACCGATCCTTTTTAGGGGCTCGATCCCGATTGCACCAGTCCGTTTTGCTTATTTCACCATCATCCAGATCGCCATGGCGACCATCATGATGTTTTCCGTCAGTGAAATGAAACCAAGTGGAACATTGCTGTCCCCGCCGACACAGGCACATTTAAGATCGCGTTTATCGATATAAACCGCCTTGAAAACCGATATCGCCCCGATTGTCCCGATGAAAAGGGCAACAGGAACGGCAAGCCACATAAGTGCGCCCAAAATCATAAGCACGCCTGCCAATGCCTCACCAAACGGGTAAAGGTAGGCATACCGCACCCACCGTTGCGCCAGCAGGTCATAGCCCAGAAACATGTTCGAAAAGCTTTCCAGGTCCCGCAGCTTCAGGATGGCAAGAATGCACATCGACGTTGCGATGAACCACTCAACCGCCCGAACCGTCAGAAAATCGCCAAATGCGGCCCAGCTAAGGCCCAGCGCCATAAGTGCTGCCATGCCGAAAACGGCAATGACCGGCTGATAGGTAACTGAATTGCCATCATTTACCGGTTTGCCGAAATATTCCCGCAATTCGTCATGGCCGCCGATCCGTTCGCCATTGATGAATGTCTGCGGTGTCGTATCTACATTGTGTTCTGCCTGAAAGTCATCAGTTTCTTTTCGGGTAGTCAGCCAATGATCATCAACTTCGTATCCTTCGCGTTTCAAAAGATCGCGCGATTTAAGTCCGAACGGGCAGATATGCGCGTCCATCACCATCCGGTAAAGCGTTGCCTTGCGTGTCTGTACGGTCATGACTTGATCTCTCTCGTCTTGCCTTCGGGTCTACGCTTTTATGGAACTTGCCCGGGCGGCATTTGTTCCACACAATATGGAAACGCAGTCTTTCAGTGCCCGAAAAACGCCAGCACGGCAATCAGATGCCGTCAATCATGGATAACAGGTCGTTCAGGTGATCCAGATCGCCATCAATGATCCTGGTGGCCGTGTCATAGCCAAATCCCTGCCGGGCAAGTGCTGCCAGATCTTTGTCGCGTTTTTCATTGCGCTGGTCGGGTCGACGAAATGGGCCAAGGCGACGGCGTCGGGCATAGGCTGCCGCCGCGGCAAGGTTGGGATCGGTACCCCGGATATCTTCATAGGCCGCCTGATCGGCTTCCTGCCTGAGGTCGGTGATGGTGTCGTCAATCATGTGCGACGCAATGCCGCGCGCATTCAGATCGGCAGCGATCACCCGCATGGCCTTGCCCTTGCGCAGAAGCGATCTGGCGCGTCCCTTGGCATAGGCAGTGTCATTGATAAATCCGGCATTTTCGCAAGTGTTCAGAACGCTTTTCATCCATTCTTCGGCTTCCTGCGGATCGGTGCCGTATTCCGCAACCGAGATCCTGATTTTGCCACGCATCAGTTTTTCAAGCCGGGCGCGCGATGCGGCAAAGCGTTCCAGATACCAGGTGGCATAGTTCATCAGATAGTCGCGCGTTACCCGGCGCGGTTTTTTGGGGTCGCGCGGGTTGCGATCTTTGCCTTTGGCGGCACTTTTGCGGGAAAAGCTGGCGTTCCCGCCAAATTTTTCCGCCTTGCTGTCAGGCGCTAAATCACTGCGGTTTTCGTGTGATTCTTTCATTTCATCCAATGCTGATCAATACGCACCCTTGCACTTGATGCCCAACTCTCCCTATTTTACCGGCAATTGTCTGCATTTTTCCGAAGGATTTTTCATGCAAGAGCTAGCACCGCGTCAAATGGGCGCGATCAACTGGCTCGGTCTGTGGACGCTTTATGCCAAGGAAGTTCGACGTTTTCTAAACGTCCATCTGCAAACCATCGGGGCACCGGTGGTGACCAGCCTGTTATTCATGGCGGTCTTCCTTCTGGCACTCGGGCGCGCGGTCGAGACGGTCAATGGCGTTCCTTTCGCCACTTTCCTTGCCCCCGGCCTGGTCATGATGACCATGGCTCAAAACGCATTTGCCAATACTTCAAGTTCCATCATCATCTCGAAGGTACAGGGCAATATTGTCGATGTTCTGATGCCGCCGCTTTCGGCCGGTGAAATGGTTGCCGGTTTTGCCTTTGGTGCGGTCACCCGCGGGATCATGGTTGGTGTCGCCACGACCATTGTCATGGCGTTCTTTGTCGATGTTGGCATCCATAATATCTGGGCGATCCTGTATTTCGGGATTTCGGCATCGCTGATGTTGTCGTTGCTTGGTATTGCCGGTGGTGTCTGGTCCGAGAAATTCGACCATATCGCCGTTGTGACCAACTTTGTCATCACCCCGCTTTCCTTCCTGTCGGGTACTTTCTATAGTGCGGAAAACCTGCCCGAAGCTGGCAAGGTACTGGTCCATTACAACCCGTTCTTCTACATGATCGACGGGTTCCGTTATGGTTTTACCGGGGTTTCGGACGGCACGGTGATGACCGGTGTTGTGGTGCTGGCGGTGGTTAATATCCTGCTTTGGATTCTGTGCTATCGCATGATCAAAAGCGGTTACAAGCTTAAAGCCTGATCACCAAAACAGTGCGGTTTTCAGCATTAAATTCCGTTTAAGGGCAGCATTCCGCATCGGATGCTGCTCTTTTTCATATCAGCCCTGTTTGAATACGGGCTTTTGCGCCGTTGACAGAGGTCAGGAATCTCTTGATACTCCGCGGCTTCCCGGTATTCTGCCGGAGCTGACCTGTTGGTCAGGAATGATTTTTTACCCCTGATTGAGGAATGAAGAAGTGATTACTCCCGTCATGCCGACCTACGCGCGGGCCGATCTGGCCTTTGAGAAAGGTGAAGGACCTTATCTCTATGCGCAGGATGGCCGACGATTCCTCGATTTCGGGTCGGGTATTGCGGTGAATACCCTTGGCCATGCGCATCCGCATCTGGTCGAGGCGCTGACCGAACAGGCCAAGAAAGTCTGGCATACGTCGAACCTGTACCGAATTCCGGGGCAGGAAAAGCTTGCCGCACGTCTGGTTGAAAATACCTTTGCCGACACCGTGTTCTTCTGTAACTCCGGGGCAGAGGCCAACGAAGCCGGCATCAAGATGTTGCGCCGTTACCAGTATGTCAGCGGTCATGCCGAAAAGAACCGGATTCTCGTGGCGACCAATGCCTTCCACGGTCGGACCCTTGGTACCCTGACCGCCGGTTATAGCGATAAATACCGCGAGGGCTTTGGCCCGATGCCCGATGGTTTCGACCGTGTGGCATTTGGCAATCTGAACGAATTGCGCGATGCAATCACGCCCGAGACCGCCGGTATTCTGGTCGAACCGATTCAGGGTGAAGGCGGCATCTGCAAGGCCCCCGCAGGGTATCTTGAAGGTCTGCGCAAGGCGGCTGACGAGTTCGGTCTGCTTGTGATGTTTGACGAGGTCCAGACCGGCGTTGGACGCACGGGCAAACTTTATGCCTATGAATGGTCGGACATGAAACCCGATCTGATTTCATCGGCCAAGGGGCTTGGCGGTGGTTTCCCGGTCGGTGCATTGCTGGCGACCGAACGCGCGGCACAGGCATTGCCTGCCGGGATGCATGGCACGACCTTTGGCGGCAATCCGCTTGCCATGGCGGCGGCCAATGCGGTTCTTGACGTCATCCTTAAACCCGGTTTCATGGACAATGTTCTTGCCATGAGCCAGTTGATCCGTGACGGCCTTGCGGCCATTGCCCGAAAACATCCGGGCTTTATCGCGGAAGTTCGTGGCATGGGCCTGCTTTTGGGCATGAAAACTGTGCCGACCAATGTTGATGTTGTCGCCAAGTTGCGTGAACTGGGTCTTTTGACCGTTCCGGCGGGCGATAACGTGGTGCGTCTTTTGCCACCGCTTAACATCACCAAAACCCATGTCGACGAGGCGCTGGCAGCAATCGATGCCGCCGCGGCAGCCTTGGCGCAATAAGGATAAAAAAATGACTGATATCAGGCACTTTCTCGATATCGACAAAATGTCGGCGGGAACACTGAACGATATTCTTGAACTCGGATCGGTGGAAAAGGCTGGCAAGGCACCGTTTGGCGACAAGCCGCTGGCGGGCAAAACCCTTGCCCTTATTTTTGAAAAGCCATCGACCCGTACACGTGTGTCGTTCGAAGTCGGTATGCGCCAGCTTGGCGGCGATGTTGTCATCCTTGATGCGGCAAGTTCGCAGTTGGGGCGCGGGGAAACCATTGCCGATACCGCACGCGTTTTGTCGCGCTTTGTCGATGCGATCATGATCCGGACGACGGATGAATCGAAACTGCTGGAACTGGCGAAACATGCCACCGTTCCCGTGATCAACGGCCTGACCGACCAAAGCCACCCGTGCCAGATCATGGCCGACCTTATGACAGTCAAGGAACACAAGGGCCGCATCAATGGTCTGAAGTTTGCCTGGGTTGGCGATGGCAACAATGTTTCGGCATCCTTCATCCATGCCGCGCCGAAATTCGGCTTTGCGCTTGATATGGCCTGCCCGGCGGGGTATCGCCCCAATCAGGGGCTGATCGAAACCGCCAATGCCGAAGGCGGCAAAGTCCGTCTGACCGACATGGATAGCGCGCTTGACGGGGCCGACGTTATCGTCACCGACTGCTGGGTTTCGATGGGAGATAAGGATTACGATGCCCGCATGGCAACTCTGGCACCCTATCAGGTCAATGCAGGCGCAATGGCAAAGGCAAACAAGGATGCGATCTTTATGCATTGCCTGCCTGCCCACCGTAACGAAGAAGTCACCGACGACGTGATCGACGGGCCGCAATCGGTCGTGTTTGACGAAGCCGAAAACCGTCTGCATGCGCAGAAAGGGGTTCTGCTATACTGCTTTAATGGCTTGCCTTCCTGACGGTGCTGACTAAATAAGACATCAGAATTTCGGGGCGGACAGTGATGTTCGCCCCTTTGCTTTGGCGTGACATGGCTGGACAATGCGGTTCTGCTGTTGTTATACGCCCCGGAACACGTAAAAACGCGGAACCCGAAAATGCAGATCGCTGTCGATTTTTGTCAGCCCTTCACGCTGGATCATTCCAATATTCGCGGCCGTTTCGCACGGCTTGGCCCGACGGTGCAGACCATCATCGGTCAGCACAGCTATCCGCCGCTTGCAAATCATCTGCTGGGCGAGATTATCGGGCTGGCTGTCCTGTTGTCGTCGGCGCTGAAATATGAAGGCCTGTTTACCCTTCAGACTTCGTCGGACGGTCCGATTGGCATGATGGTTGTCGACGTCGATAGCGACGGCAACATCCGTGCCTGTGCGCGTGTTGATGAAGACCGCCTCGCCACGATGATTGCGGCCGAAGATGGTGGTGAAGATGCCCTGCGCGGACAGGTGCACAAGCTGATGGGGCATGGCCACATCGCTTTCACCGTCGATCAGGGCGGCGATCACGAACGCTATCAGGGTATTGTCTCGCTTGAAGGCAATACGCTTGCGGAATGTGCCGAAGCCTATTTCCGTCAGTCCGAACAGATTGAGGCATCGTTCAAACTTGAAGTCCACCAGGGCGAACTTGCCCATGACTGGTGGGTGGGTGGTCTGTTCCTGCAGCGTCTTCCGGCCAGTGCATCGGGCGATGCCGCAACCCCGGAAGAAGATGAAAAGATCACCGAGGACTGGAACCGCTCCAAGATTCTGATGGCAAGTGCGACCGAAAACGAACTGGTCGATATCTCGCTATCCGCCCATGATCTGATCTGGCGTCTGTTCCATGACGAAGAACCGCGCGTGTTCGATCAGACAGCGTTGCAGTTCAAATGCCGTTGCTCGCGCCAGAAAATCGAAGGCGCGCTTGTGTCCTATCCGCTTGATGAACTTCTGGATATGCGCGAACCCGATAGTGGGGAAGTCGCGGTCTCCTGCCAGTTCTGCAATACGCGATACGGCTTTAACGAGGCCGACCTGCGTGCGCTCAAATCCGGCGAGGATGCATAATTTCCTGCACCGTGGCGGTTTTTGATCGTCACAGCCTTGCCTTAATCATCAAGCAACGTCACCATGCCCACCAAAAGGTATGGTGGCGTTTTTATTTGAGGCAGGAGAAAGACTTGATGAAGGCATTGTCCATCAATGGAATGCGCTTGGCCCTGGCGGGTGCGGTTGTTGCCCTTCTGGCGGCCTGTACCAGCGCACCGGTGCAAACCTATCCCGATGTGACCTGGCGCCATCTCGACCCGATTGTATTTGCAGCCGGGCCGATTGAAAAAGTGGCGGCCTATCCGGCCGGGGGTGACAACAACCTTGAAGCCTATCTGCCGTTCAGCCTTGGCAAGATGGCAATGAACTGGCCCGATGAACGCATTCAGACGGCCGGTACCAGCGACATTCTGCGTTATAGCGTGACCGAGGCATCCATTACCTCAAGCGCGCTTAAAACCACGAAGGGCTTTTCGGGCGTCTTTACCGACGATCAGTCCGAGCAGGTCGAAATGAAAGTCGCAGCCAAGCTCGAAGTTCTGGACCCGAACGGCACCCAGAAAGGCGAAGTCGCCGCAACAGCGATTCGCACTCGGACCTTGGCGGAATCGATGTCGGTCGCCGAACGTGAAAAGGCGGTCTATGACGAAACCGCAACGCTTCTGATGGACCTTGATCGCGAACTTGAACGCCAGATCAACGCTAATTTCGGGCGGTTCATGTTGCGCTAAATTCCAGTATTCATATTGCTATGTCAAAAGCCCGGCAGTTTTCCTGCCGGGCTTTGTCTTTAACGGAACATCATCACCGGCACCTGACAGGACCGTACCATTTCGGTCGTCGTGCTGCCGATGATCAGGTTGCGAATGCGTGAATGGCCGTATGCGCCCATGACCAGAAGGTCGATGCCGTCCGCCTCGATCCGGTTCTTGATCACGTCTTCGGGTTCACCGGTCTCAAAGCCGGCTTCGACCGCATACCCGGCCTTGCGCAGCAGACCGGCGGCATCGTCGAGTTTGTCCTGCAAACTGTCGGTCGGTTTGCCAACGCATAGCAAAACGCACGGCAGGCCGATAAAAAGCTTGCCGCTGGCAATATGGCGTACCGCCTTCATCGCACTTTCACCACCATCAAATGCAATCAGGAACTTGCTGATCGGTTTGAACGTGCGCGATGCGACCAGAACCGGTTTGGTCGCAGACCGGACAACCCGTTCAAGATTTGACCCCAGATGCAGTTTGGCAAAATCGGCGGCCTCGCCCCGCTTGCCAATGATGATCAGGTCGGCATCGCCTTCAAACTCGCCAATTGCATCAATCAGATCGCCATGACGAAGCTTGGAGGTAACGGATGAAAGTCCAGCTTCTTCAAGGCCCGATTTGGCTTCTTCAAGCAACAGCCGCCCGCGTTTTAGCTCTAGCTTGGCCTTTTGTTCATCAAGGTCGGCCAGCTCCTGCAAAAGGGCGCTACGTGCGCCAAGTTTGAGGTTACCACTAAGGTCGGCGGGTTCGGAGCCCACGCCGCGACGGCCCAGCACATGCATCAGCTCAACCGATGCTTCGGTGCGTTCCGCTACCCAGCAGGTCAGGTCGCGAACGCTTTGCGAATAGCTCGATCCGTCGATCAGTGCGATCAGATGTGTCATTGATCGTCCCCTTCCCTAATGGCCCATCAGGCGTTCAAAAGCGCCGGGCTTGTCATGTATGGCCAGTTTATCGACAATTGTTTCGCTGGCTTCATTGAGACCGATCAATTCGACTTCGGCCCCTTCACGGCGGAATTTCAGCACGACCATATCAAGGGCCGCAACACTTGAAATGTCCCAGATATGCGCATGGCTGACATCAATCGTGACCTTGTCCAGCGCTTCCTTGAAATTGAATGCCGCGGTGAAATCATCGGCAGAGGCAAAGAAAACCTGCCCTTCGACGTTATAGGTCCGATGCGTACCGTCTTGTGAAAGTGTGCTGGAAACGCGGAAAATCTGCGAAATCTTCCACGCAAAGAAAATGCCGGACAGCAAAACCCCGATCAAAACGCCAATCGCAAGGTTATGGGTCGCGACGACCGTTATCACGGTTGCCAGCATCACGATGGACGAGCTTCTCGGATGGTCACGAAGGTTTTTGATCGAGGACCAACTGAATGTGCCGATCGAGACCATGATCATGATCGCAACAAGGGCTGCCATCGGAATGATGCTGACGATATCGCTTAACACGACGATCATGAAAAGCAGGAAAACCCCGGCAACAAAGGTCGATAAACGTCCGCGCCCGCCCGATTTCACATTGATCACGGACTGCCCGATCATCGCACAGCCCGCCATGCCGCCGATAAAGCCGGTGGCGGTATTGGCTATGCCCTGGCCGATGCATTCGCGGTTCTTGTTTGACGGCGTATCGGTCAGATCATCGACGATCTGGGCCGTCATCAGACTTTCGAGCAAGCCGACAACCGCAACAGCCGCCGAATAGGGCAGAATGATCATCAGGGTTTCAAGGTTCAGCGGAATGTCGGGGATCAGGAAGACCGGCAGGGTCGAAGGCAGTTCGCCCATATCACCCACGGTTCGCAGATCGGCATTGATAAACAGCGAAATCACCGTCAGCACAATGATACAGACCAAGGGCGAGGGGATTGTTTTGGTAATGCGCGGGAACAGGTAGATAATGGCAAGTCCGCCCGCAACCATCACATAAGTCACCCAGGTGACATTGGTCAATTCGGGCAACTGTGCCATGAAAATCAGGATTGCCAGGGCATTGACAAAACCGGTCATCACGGATTTAGAGACAAACCGCATGACATAACCCAGCTTGAATATACCGGCGACAATCTGCAACAGGCCTGCCAGCACAGTCGCCGCCAGCAGATATTCAAGCCCGTGATCGCGCACCAGCGTAATCATCAGGACGGCGGTTGCTGCGGTTGCGGCTGAAATCATGCCCGGTCGCCCGCCAACAATCGCGGTAATCACCGCAATCGAAAAGGACGCATAAAGCCCGATCTTCGGGTCGACCCCGGCAATGATCGAAAAGGCAATGGCTTCGGGGATCAGGGCAAGGGCAACGACAATCCCGGCAAGGATATCGCCGCGAATATTGCCAAACCATTCGGTCCGCAACTGCGGAAGGAAATCGGTGTTCACAGACTTAACTCCAGTCTCGCAGTCCGCCAGCAATCCGGCAGACGGGTTTCTGTTATATGATCAGGGAATAAAAAAGGGGCGGAAAGCTGTTTCGTCACTGCCACGCGGTAACATCGGCGCTGTTGATACAGCCCGGTCGGAAGCAGGAATTATCGAAACAGTTCTTACATCGGCCCCGTGTCCGTCAAAGGATAAACAAGTTTTGCTGCGTCGCAACGCTGCCTATTTAAAGGAATTCCAGAAACGGCACAACCGACAATATTGGAATGCCGAAGGCAAAGAGCTGTGATCCAACGTAAAAGACCCCGCTTAAATCAAAGCGGGGTCTTTGTGAATCAACAGGTTGGACCTGAAATTCTATTTACGATTCTGGCGATTTTCGATCAGATCATCAACCACACCCGGATCGGCAAGGGTCGATGTATCGCCAAGCTGGTCATATTCGTTCGCCGCAATCTTGCGCAGGATGCGGCGCATGATTTTGCCCGAACGGGTTTTCGGCAGTCCCGGCGACCACTGGATGTAATCGGGGCTGGCAATCGGGCCGATTTCCTTGCGGACCCACTGAACCAGTTCCTTGCGCAGTTCTTCCGTCGGTTCTTCACCGGCATTCAGCGTGACATAGGCATAGATGCCCTGACCCTTGATGTCATGCGGTACGCCGACCACGGCGGCCTCGGCCACCTTGGAATGCGCGACCAGTGCGCTTTCAACCTCGGCGGTGCCCATGCGATGGCCCGAAACGTTGATTACGTCATCAACGCGGCCGGTGATCCAGTAATAGCCATCCTCGTCCCGTCGTGCACCGTCGCCAGTCGTATAGACATTGGCGAATGTGCTGAAATAGGTCTGGATGAACCGTTCATGATCGCCATAAACCGTGCGCATCTGTCCCGGCCAGCTATCCTTGATCACAAGGTTGCCATCGGTTGCGCCGCTCAGTTCCTTGCCTTCATTATCCAGAAGGGCAGGCTGAACACCAAAGAACGGAAGCGTCGCCGACCCCGGTTTAAGGTCGGTGGCACCCGGAAGCGGCGTAATCAGGATGCCGCCGGTTTCGGTCTGCCACCAGGTATCGACAATCGGGCAGTTCCGTTTGCCGACATGCTCGTGATACCATTCCCATGCTTCGGGGTTGATCGGCTCGCCCACCGAACCAAGGATACGAAGGGACGAAAGATCCGCCTTGTTGACCCAGCTTTCGCCCTCGCGCATCAGGGCGCGGATCGCAGTCGGTGCGGTATAGAAGATGTTGACCTTGTGCTTCTCGCACACCTGCCAGAAACGTGATGCGTCCGGATAGCTTGGCACACCTTCAAACATCAGGGTCGTGGCACCATTGGCCAGCGGCCCGTAAACGATATAGCTGTGCCCGGTGACCCAGCCAACATCGGCCGTGCACCAGTAAATATCGCCTTCGTGATAATCAAAGACATACTGATGGGTCATCGATGCGTACACAAGGTATCCGCCCGACGTATGCAAAACGCCCTTCGGCTTGCCGGTTGAACCCGACGTATACAGAACAAAAAGCGGGTCTTCGGCATTGACTTCGGTCGGCGGGCAATCGGGGGATGCTGCCTCGCAAACTTCGTGATACCAGACGTCGCGGGCATCGTTCCACGCGATGTCCTTGCCGGTATGCTTGACGACAACCAGCTTTTCGACGGATTTGACACCGGGATGGGAAAGGGCTTCGTCTGCATTGCGTTTCAGCGGTACGCCGCGCCCGCCACGAAGGCCTTCATCCGATGTGATGACAACCTTCGCACCGCAATCTTCAACGCGGCCGGCCAATGCTTCGGGCGAAAATCCGCCAAATACGATGGAATGGATCGCACCGATGCGTGCGCAGGCCAGCATCGAAACCGCTGCGGCCGGGATCATCGGCAGGTAAATGACAACGCGGTCACCCTTGCCCACGCCCATCGATTTAAGCGCGTTGGCAAACCGGCAGACACGTTCATGCAGGTCTTTATAGGTGATATGTTCGGAAACGGACGGATCGTCGCCTTCGAAAATGATCGCGGTCTGATCACCGCGCTTGGCCAGATGACGGTCAAGGCAGTTGGCCGCAACGTTCAGCGTGCCGTCTTCATACCACTTGATATAAAGATCCCTGGCGTCAAAGCTGACATTCTTGACCTTGGTATATGGCTTGATCCAGTCGATGCGCTTGCCGTGTTCGCCCCAGAAGCCTTCGGGGTCTTCGACCGACTGCTTATACATGGCGTCGTATTTTGCCTTGTCGATCAGCGCGCCCTTCGCGATGTCGTCGGAGACGGGATAAACATTCGCAGACATATGTGGCCTCTTGTTCGTTTCCTGTTGTCTGTGCGTTCGCACCGGTCACCTGCCCACTAAGAGGTCTTTGGGCCGGTACGATATTCTTGTGCGTATCAGGTGCCGGTTTTCGCGGTTGCAATAACGGATGCGGAATAACCGGACGGGCGATGCAAGATCAGCCGGACGGCATGGCGTAAATCGGTTCCTGTCGCTTGCGCCCTATGCTAGTGCGCTGATGGATTTCAGGGAATACAACTTAAGGCGGGGGGCAAAAGGCACCGGATTATCCCGGATAAAACCCTGATTTCCCTGCCTTGTCGCCGGTTTCTGGCGTGCAGCACAACCATAACTTCCCGACGATCCCGAATGGATATCGGGATGTATGCCGGGCACAAGCAATCCCTGAAGTAGGTAATTGAAACATAGTCATATTATGGTGTCTTCGCCAGTCACGATCTGGCGATTTGCTTTGTTTCACGATGAGCTAACAATGCGGTTGCGTTCTGGATTTAATGGAACAAAACAGATACAAAGATATCAGGCTTTAATCAAACGGTGGGAATATGGATCCGATTTCTCTTGCAGCGGGCGCAATTGCGGCATTTGTCGTCGCACTGGTTTTCAGTGTGTTGATGGTCAAACGCACCAAAGAAGCCGCCATGGCCGAGGCAGAGTCGCGAACCGCCCTGCTGGCGGCACAACTGGAGCAGGCCGATAAAACCCGCCGTGAACTGGTATCCGAACTGGCTATTACGCGTGACAGGCTTTCCGAAGAAGCCGAAAAACGCGCCATTGCCGAAACCAGACTTGAAAAAGAACGCGAGGCAACGACGGAAAAGCTCGCGATGCTTGATGATGCACGCACCAAACTGCTCGATAGCTTCAAGGCGCTGTCGTCCGATGCGCTCAAAATCAATAACGACGAGTTCATGAAGCTGGCGCGTGAGAATTTCTCGCGCATGCAGGAAGGGGCCAAAGGCGATCTGGAAAAACGTCAGCAGGCGATCGACGGGCTTGTCAAACCGATCCAGGAACGTTTGCAGGCGTTTGATACCAAGGTCAACGAATTGGAAAACTCGCGCAAGGAAGCCTACGGCGAATTGCGCAATCAGGTTGGCCAGCTGGTCGAATCGCAAACCCGCCTGTCCAAGGAAACCCAGACGTTAAGCTCCGCCCTTCGGTCAAGCTCGTCGGTATCTGGAAAATGGGGCGAATTGCAATTGCGCCGGATCGTAGAACTGGCCGGGATGCTCAAACATTGCGATTTTGAAGAACAGGTGCATTTCAATACTGACGAAGGCGCTCAAAAGCCCGACATGGTCATTCACCTGCCGGGCGGTAAAAACATCGTTGTTGATGCCAAGGCTCCGACATCGGCCTATCTTGAAGCAATCGAAGAAAAGCACGACGAGATTCGCCGCGAGGCCCTGATGGGCACCTACGTCACGAATGTGCGCAAGGTGATTTCGGATCTCTCTAAGAAATCCTACTGGAAGTCGGTCGATTCCCCGGAATTTGTTGTCCTGTTCCTGCCCGGTGAAAGCTTCTTCTCCGCCGCCCTTGAACGCGATCCCCGTTTGATCGAAGACAGCTTCCGCGACGGTGTGATCTTGGCAACCCCCACCACATTGTTGGGGCTTCTCAAGGCGGTGGCCTATGGCTGGCGTCAGGAAGCTTTGGCCGAAAATGCCCGCGATATCAGCGAAATCGGTCAACAGCTTTTTGAACGCCTTGGTACACTTGCCAAAAACTTTTCCTCGATGGGCAAGTCACTTGAAAGCACGGTCAAGAACTACAACAAGACCCTTGGTACCCTTGAAGGTACGGTTCTGGTTTCGGCCCGCAAGCTCAAGGAAAAACATATCGTTGCCGATGATCGCGTGGTCGAGGAACCGCCACATGCCGAAACCCATGTACGCGAAATCACCAAGATGGAATTGCTGGGCAGTCCTTCGACCGATGTTGTGTCTGATGATGCCGGTGAAACCGCTGATGATGGCGATCAAGCACCCCATAC
The DNA here is from genome assembly GCF_044790785.1 of Thalassospira australica. Classification (GTDB taxonomy): domain Bacteria; phylum Pseudomonadota; class Alphaproteobacteria; order Rhodospirillales; family Thalassospiraceae; genus Thalassospira; species Thalassospira australica_A. Next base: position 46,433 of record NZ_CP085258.1, read on the forward strand.
CGGCACTGATCATGGGTGAATTGCGTGCAGTCATGGGGCAGTTTGCTTGACTAACCTGTGCCGAGACCTTATCTCGGAGCGCTGATTTCGCTATAATGCGATGAACGCATAGATTTCCAAACCCGGACAGAAGACACATGGCCCTGCGCGACATTCTCATTATTCCCGACCCCCGCCTCAAGCAGGAATGCGAAGAGGTGGCCGAGGTGAATGACGAAATCCGTGAATTGCTCGATGACATGCTTGAAACCATGTATGCGGCACCGGGTATCGGCCTTGCTGCACCCCAGATCGGCGTGATGAAACGTCTGGTCGTCATGGATGTGTCTGATGACAAGGAAAAGCCCCAGCCGCTGAAACTCGTGAACCCGGAAATCATCTGGGAGTCCGAGGATACATCGGTCTATCAGGAAGGCTGTCTGTCGATCCCGGAACAATATGCCGATGTCGAACGCCCGGCCGAAGTCGGGTTGCGCTATCTCGATGAAAACGGCAAGGAGCACGAGATCGAGGCTGATGGCCTGCTGGCAACCTGCATCCAGCACGAACTTGACCACCTTGATGGCATCCTGTTCACCGATTATCTCAGTGCGCTTAAGCGCAACATGATCCTGAAAAAGGTGCAGAAGCTGCAAAAGACGAAAAAGTCTGCCTGATCAGAAACGCATCGAAGAATTCAGGGGCCGGATTTTCTGGCCCTTTTGTTTTAGTGTTTTGATAAATCTGACGCTTGGTTGTGCAGGCTTGGCTTGTCATTTGGCCAAGATAACGCCAAATTGCCGCCAACCAGCCGATTGATGACGATAGGACGTGACCGATGACCAAGCTGCGCATTGCCTTTATGGGAACCCCGGATTTCGCGCTTGTGGCGTTAAAGGAACTGGTCGCAGCCGGTCATGATGTTGTCTGCGTCTATTCACAGCCGCCCCGTCCGGCCGGACGCGGGCAAAAGGAAACGCCAACTCCTGTTCATGCGTGGGCGCTCGAACAGGGGATAGAGGTTCGCACACCTGTTTCCCTGAAATCCGATGATCAGAAACAGGCCTTTGCCGACCTTGATCTTGATGTTGCGGTGGTCGCGGCCTATGGCCTGATCCTGCCAAAGGCGATCTTGGATGCGCCGAAATATGGCTGCCTGAACATTCACGCATCCCTTTTGCCGCGCTGGCGTGGTGCTGCCCCGATCCAGCGGGCCATTCTGGCGGGCGATGACAAAACGGGGGTCACCATCATGCAGATGGATGTCGGGCTGGATACCGGCGATATGTTGCTGGTTGGTGAAATTCCGATCACGTCCGAAACCTATGCCAATGCACTGCATGACGGCCTGGCCGAACTGGGTGGCAAAATGATTGTCGAGGCGCTTGAAAAGCTTCCGCTTGGCGGATTGCGCGCAATCAAACAGCCCGAAGACGGCGTGACCTATGCCGCCAAGCTTGAGAAATCCGAAGCACAGCTTGATTTCACCGACGATGCCGCCGCACTAGAACGCAAAATCCGTGCGTTTACGCCTTGGCCGGGGGCTTATTTCGAATTCGGGAAGGAACGTATCAAGATACAGGCCGCCATCGTTACCGACCAGACCGGTCCGGCGGGCACCATCCTTGACGATAATCTGACGATTGCGTGCGGCACCGGTGCTCTGCGCCCGACCCGCATTCAACGGCCTGGCAAGGCAGTTATGGATACCGATGCGGTGTTACGCGGCTATGACAAGCTTGCCAAGGGTCTCGTTTTACAGGGCTAAGTACATGGAAATGGCATTCGACATTCGCAAAGCCACCAACCGGGACGGCGATCAAATCGCAATCCTGATTGATGCGGTCTTCGCCGATTACCCCGGTTGCATCTTTGATCGTGGGAGCGAGTTCCCGGAACTTGATGCCATTGCCGACGATTTCTCGGGCGATCATGGTTGCATCTGGGTGGTCGAGGGCGCTCGGGGTATTTTGGGTTGTCTTGGCCTCAAATATGATCCGGTCCAAAAACAGGCCGAATTGCACAAGGTATATCTGGATCGCAAAACCCGCGGGCAGGGGATCGCCCAGCGGATGTTGCAAACCGCCCTTGACTGGTTGGCGCAAACCCATCCGGACTGCGTTGATCTTGTGTTATGGACCGACACCCGGTTCACTGCGGGCCACCGCTTTTATGAAAAGTGCGGGTTCGCGCGAACCGGCGGAACCCGTACTCTTGATGATCTTAGCGCTTCGTCCGAATACCAGTTTGCTGCCCGTCCGGGCGATGTCCGGTTTCGGATTCGTTGACCGGTTCTGCGCTTAGCTTTGCTGCCCGGTTACCGGGGCTGCGATGGCCTTGGTCTCGGTAACGGCGTCGGGTTTGCGGACGGAGCGAGCATCGCGCAGGCCCAGTTCCCATGGCGGGATCGGGGTGAATTTTTCGGCCAGAAAGTCCACAAAGGCACGAACCTTTGGCGACAGGTGACGTTTATGCGGATACACCGCCGAAATCCACGCCAGATCGTGAACATATTCTGTCAGAACCGGTGTCAGTCGACCCGCGCGTATGTCTTCATGCACCAGATATTCGGCCAGGCGCGCCATACCAAGCCCGGCCACCACGGCCTCGTGCAGGGCATCACCGTCATTGGCGGAAAAGCTGCCCTGTGCGCGGAATGATACGTGACCGTCGGGTGTATCGAAATGCCAGTCGTTAAAGCTTTCGCGCGATGACAGGTGCAGACAGTCGTGGTTTTCAAGTTCCTGCGGCTTGCGCGGGATACCGTTTTTTTCCAGATATTCCGGCGATGCGACGATCATGCGGCGATTGACCGCATATTTGCGCGCAATCAGCGACGAGTCTTCAAGTGCCGACAGGCGAATCGCCAGATCATAGCCATCGTTGACCAGATCGGTGAATTTGTCGTCGAGCGTCAATTCAATGCGTACATCGGGATACCGCGCCAGAAATTCCGGGATCAGCGGCACGACCTGATATTTGGTAAAGGCCACCGATGCGTTGATGCGAAGGGTGCCGCGCGGGGCGGCGTAAAGCTGGGTGACGACTTCTTCGGCTTCTTCGATCTCGTTTAGGATCGTGCGGGCGCGTTCGTAAAAGGCGCGACCTTCCTCAGTCAGACTAAGCTGGCGGGTGGTGCGCATCAAAAGTCGCGCGCCAAGTCTGTCTTCAAGGCGCGAAATGTATTTTGAAACCGCTGAAGGCGACAGACGCATGGTCCGTGCGGCAGCCGAAAAGCTGCCTTCTTCAACGGCATGGACAAAGATTTCCATTTCTGCGGCGCGATCCATCGGCGATATTTCCTATTTATGACGCATGTTCACAAGTAATGTGCATATTGAGGCAATTCTCATCTGCCGTAAAGGAAATTAGATTGGCTTCATCGAACGCGACATGTTGTCGCACCGAACCAAATCTGAAGGAGGTCTGCCATGACCACTTATGCTGACATCGCCAAGCTGAATATCAAAACCAGCGAGATTGAAGCTGGCGTGCGCAAAGGCCAACAGCTCCGCGCTGAATATATCGGCAGCCTGTTCCGCAGCCTGTTCAAAGGCTCTGACAAGTCCGCCGATATCAAGCATCCGGCTGGTACCGTTGGCGGTGCTGCCTAACTGACGACCTCGCGGTCGAGCGACGTTTGATTTTCCTCCCCAAACGGCGCTCCCGCGATGGCCTACCGCGTTTTTCTAGCGTCTTCCTCCCTAGACGACGCTGTTTTCCCGACTGGCCCGGGCTCTTTTGAGCTCCGGGCCATTTTTTTGTCTCATCGTCGATTTCCGACTTTGAAATCCCCCTGGCCTTATTCACCGGCTTGGCGGGCGATACCGGGCGGGATATAGAAGCCCGGTCGTTCCGACATCCAGGACAGCACTGAAACCACAGCCATTGCAACGATGGTGATCCAAAGCGTCGTGCCGATATCGATATTGGCGGCAAACATCCAGCCGTAAATCGCAGGCCCAATCGCCGATGCCAGAACCATCACCGCGGTCAATGTGCTGCGGACCGCGCCGATTTCATCAAGCGGCACCAGTTCCGGGATGATCGCGGTACGAAGTGTGGTGGCAAAGCCGGTGGTAACGCCGAGCATCCCCATATAGACAGGGATCATCACCGGGTTTTCGGCAAGCGCCAGCAGAACAACTGCGCCGATGGCCGGGATCAGATGATAGGGAAACAGTTTGCGCGCGGTATGGCTGTCAATCAGTGGCCCGCTGCCAAATGCTCCGATCACCGATGTGATGGCAAATACCGTGAAGCCTGCGGCAAACCACGCAAGGTCGATGCTCTTGCTGGCTGCAATCGATCCCTGATGGAAAAACAGGGCGGTCATCACCAGCGGCGGGGCGGCCAGCATCGGCATGCAGAACCAGATATAGCGTGACCGAAACAGTCGTGGATGGCTGCTGGTGGTGGGCGACTCGTCCAGCTCCCCATTCCTGTTGGTAGCGGTGGCTTTTTTGTTTTCAGTCTTTGTCGATTTTCCCGGTGCTTCGCGGAATTTTGCGTTGTCGCGGATGAGCAGGATGGCGATTGGCATCAGGATAATCAGGACAAAAACACCGGCCCCGGCATAGGTCATCCGCCAGCCAAAAACCGCGATCAGGGCCAGCAAGGTGACCGGCATAATCGCCTCGGCGGCCGGAAAGCCGAAGCTTGCAATCGCCAGTGCCCGGCCGCGGCTGCGGTCAAAATAGCGCGCGATACCAGTCATGCTGACATGGGTCATCAGGCCCTGACCTGCCAGACGCAGAATGAACAGAGCCCCGATCAGCATCCAGATCGATTGGGCGGACGCGATGATAAAACAGCCGATCGCCAGCAAGATCATGGTCGCGAGGCTGTATCGCAGGATATCGATCCGGTCGATCAGCCGCCCGATAAACGGCAGGCACAGCGCGCTGCCAATTGTGATCCCGGCATAGATATTGGCAAATTCCGTTTCATTGATCGCAAGACTGGCACCGATGAACGGAACAAACAGGGCGACCAGAAAAGTCTGACCAAAGGAGGAGCCGAAGCTGTGAAGCGCGCCAAAGGCAAGCGGGCGCGGTGCCTGTCGCAAAAGAGTAAGGAATTGCATGGGGTTCAATCAATAGTATGAGGAATTATTTCCTCGCGATTTTATCGATCCGGGCGATTTGCGTCTACTGCCCGCATGCATAGGTATTCTGTACGCGCATAATGTGAAAAAGCACCCGCAAGAACATGCCTTGCGGGTGCTTTTTATAGCAAATAAACCGGTTTTTCCGGTCAAATCAGGCGGCGACTTGCGCTGCCGGGTCGTCCGAATTGCGACCTTTCCACCAGTTCAGGCCAAGGATCGCCAGAATAACCACCGTGCCGGCAATTTCAGCTCGAAGATCGGGATAAAAAATACCGATGGTCGCCGGAACGATCAGGATGCGGGATACCAGATCGATTTTGGCAAACATGAACCCTTCGAGGGCTGCGGCAAAGGCCGCCAGCGACAGGATCGCGGTGAAACCGGTCCAGAGCACCAGCGGCAGCGGACCGCCGGTGATGATTTCCGGATTGAACACCATAAAGGCCGGGATCAGATACAGGCCCTTGGCAAATTTCCACGCCTGCATACTGGTTGCCATTGGACTGGCCCCGGCAATCGCGGCCCCGGCAAAGCCGGCCAGCGCAATGGGCGGCGTCACGTTACTGTCCTGGGAATACCAGAACACCACCAGATGGGCGATCAGCAGCGGAATGCCGAACTCGTTCGACAATGCCGGGCCGACCAGAACGATCAGAACGATATAGGATGCTGTCACCGGCAGACCCATACCGAGGATCAGGCTGGCGAGAAGCACCAGAACCAGAGCCAGAACGATATTGCCACCGGAAAACGCGATCATCATCGACGAGAATTTCAGCCCCAGTCCGGTCAGGCCGACAACACCGACGATAATCCCGGCAACCGCACAGGCCATGCTGACCGCAACTGCGTTCTTTGCACCGAGTTCAAGGGCAGCGATTGTAATCCTGACACCATTGGCAAGGGCAGCCTTGAGGCGGTCATGGCTGACCTTTTCACCGTTCTGCGGCGCGACATAGAAGAACCAGATCGCGTAACGCAGGGTGGCAACCGCAAGGACCGAAATAATCGCCCAGAAACCGACACGCATCGGGGAAATGCTCAGCACCAGAAGGTAAATCAGAACACCAAGCGGCAGGATGAACTGCCAGCCTTCCTTGAGCACCTGTTTCCAGTCGGGCAGTTCTGAAACCGGCATGCCGCGCATACCGTTTTTCAGCGCGACAATATGGACAAACAGATAAACCGTACCGAGATAGAGGATCGCCGGGAAGATCGAAATCATGACGATTTCGAGATATGGTACCTGCGTATATTCGGAAATCAGGAACGCCCCGGCACCCATCAGCGGCGGGGTGATCTGCCCGCCGGTCGAGGCCGCGGCTTCAATGCCGCCTGCCTGTGCCGGACGATAGCCAAGCCGCTTCATCAGCGGAATGGTAAAGGCACCGGTGGTGACAACGTTGGCAATTGCCGAGCCGCTGATCGAACCCATACCGGCAGACGCCAAAACAGCCGCTTTGGCCGGGCCGCCCGATTTACGACCGGTTGCGGCATAGGCCATGTCGATAAAGAATTTGCCTGCTCCGGTGACTTCAAGAAATGCCCCAAACAGCACGAACATGAAGATATAGGTCGCGGCAACCCCCATCGGCAGGCCGTAAATGCCTTCCTGGCCGAGATAAAGTTGACCGACAAGACGATCAATGCTCGCACCACGGTGACTGAGAATGCCGGGCAGCCATTCACCAAGCCACGGTAATGAGCCGCGCGGACCCGAAAGGGCATAAATGATTGCAATAATGCCGATGATCGTCATGCCAAGGCCGACAGCCCGGCGGCTGGCTTCAAGCACGGTGATTGTGGCTATGATGCCAATGATCAGGTCGGTATTGGTCCAGAAACCGGCACGGTTGACGATGTCATCAAGGAAGAAAGACAGATAGAATCCGGTCACAAATGCACCGGCCAGAAAAGCCAGATCGATGGCCCATCCAAACGCACCGCGCTTGCGGTTCGCGCCGAAAGCCGGGAACATCAAAAAGGCCAGAAACATCACAAAGGCCAGATGGATCGAGCGCTGGTAAAACAGGCCAAGCGGTTCGATCCCCGCTGCGTACATCTGGAACAGCGAGAGCGCTACTGCGACCACGGTGATCAGCCCGAGAACAAATTTGGGCTGGGCAACTGTGTCCTGCATGGACGGGAGAGGTGCCGGTTCAGTCATCAATTAAAATCCTTAATCCCCGGTATCAAGCCGTATGGTGACACGGGTATGCTCGGCCATTTTCGACAGATTGATCTCGTCACTTTTGGTGACAATACGATGATTGACCGCCAGACTGCCAACCCGGAGGTAATAGGCATTTCCCGGAACGGGTTCATCGATATCTTCAATCCAGTAACCGCCGTTTTCCGCGCTGGTCAGTTTGCCGCGACCTGGATAATGGCCCAGACCGGCGGCAAAATCGGGCTGGTAGGAACGATGCAGAACCATCTTGCCGTGATCGTCGATATAGCAATCGATCACGCCATCACCGGTTACCGAATGGTTCCAGTAAAGGCACCATCCCCCCTGACGGGGAATGCCGGTTTCAGCCAGAATACGACCATCCGACCCGACAATTTCGAGGCGATCGGTTTTTTGGGCGCTTTCTTTGGGGGCTTCACCGGCATGACCGGCGGGCACCCATGCAAGGAAGAAAAAGGCGGCCAGAACCGGCCGCCCCCATTCGGTTGCGATCATGGACGCAGATGGTCCAGGAACGGTGCGCCGGCTTCTTCGTAGTAACGAAGCGCGCCCGGATGCATCGCGATCGGGGTTGACCCGACCGAGAAATCAACCGTGGTGTCGTTTGCCGCCGGGTGAATGGCGATCAGTTCATCGACCTTTTCAAACAGGGTCTTGGTGATCTGATAAGCCAGTTCTTCGTCCATTTCGGCGCTGGCGATCAGAACGTTCGGGGTCGATATCGTCAGAACCGGTGCTTCGACACCTTCATAGATGCCCTTGCGCAGCGAATAGGCTGCAAAGGTCGGCTCTGCTTCGATGGCAGCAGCGACTTCTTCCTCGGTCAGCGCGATAAGTTTGATATCGCGCGTGGTTGCAAGGTTGAGGATCGAACTGGTGGGCGGGCCGACGCTCCAGAAGCCTGCATCGATATCGCCGTCACGGATCGCATCGGCGGTTTCGTTGAAGTTCAGGCGCTGTTCTTCGATGTCGTCATAGGTGATGCCGTTGGCTTCGAGCAGGGTCTGGGCCGAAACTTCGGTGCCCGAACCCGGTGCGCCAACAGAAACGCGTTTGCCTTTAAGGTCGGCAAGGCTGGTGATACCGCTGTCGGCCAGGGTTACGAGCTGCACAGCGTTCGGATAGATCGACGCCAGGGCACGCACATTGTCGAGTTTACGGCCTTCGAACTGGCCAATGCCATTGTAGCCGGCATAGACCGTATCGGCGAGTGCGATGGCGATGTCGCTGTCGCCACGCGAAACAAGGCCCATATTTTCGACAGACGCGCCGGTGACTTCGGCAACGGCGTCATAGCCATCAACATATTTGCCGATCAGTTCGGCAAGACCGCCACCATACGGATAATAAACGCCACCGGTACCACCGGTCGCAATGGAAAGCTGGGTCTGGGCGAATGCCGGTGCGCTGAACATCATCAGCGCTGCTGCTGCAGAAAGCAGATTCCGCAATTTCATTGGTAGTCCTCCCTAGGATCAATGTTCACTGCATTGATAACATCAGAAACGGTCAATAAAGGAATATTGGCGGTTATCTTTTGATATCTCCTCAGTTGTTGGTCGTCTTGTTATCTAACTAATCGGTGTTGTTCGGGCATTTAACAGAAAGTCGGGGATGATAAGATGTATCCGATCAGGTCGCAGAAAACGGCATGCGCAAAAGCCTTGTGAAACGGTTCACAAGGGGATGTCAGAAACCCGAAAAATTGCGAGCACGATACGAGCCGATTGATCGAACTCCGGACAGACCAGAGGGTCGATCATGTTTCATGCGTTGAAGGCATGACTTTTCGGACATTGGTTATCCTCCCTAACGAGTATTTCTTGTTGTTTTGACCTTTTGATTGGCAAATGCCATGCCAGGCCCGGCCATTATTTTTATGCTTATATATCAATCGGATATAAGATTCTGTTTGGCGGTGTCGGCAATAAATTGCCGATAAGGGATCAGTCGCTCGGCGAAATCTTGCCGATCTTCGTGCCCGGCGACGATCCTAACACTTTATGGCTACGCGATAAATCGTCGCGATATGGTCGCTATTCAAGGGTATCGCGGCGAATGTTCAGCTTCTTCATTTTTTCGTTCAGGGTTCGGCGGGGGATATCAAGTTCATCCATCACCGGTTTGATATTGCCGTCATGACGGATCAGGGCATCGCGGATGATGTGCTGTTCGAAATGACGGAGCTGTTCGGCCAGCGACCCGGCCTTGTCGGAGGGCGCCGATGCATTGTTGCCGATGCCGGTATTAAAAAGCCGTGCCCAACGATCATCGGGGCTTCCGGTCAGCAGTACATAACGTTCGGCCAGATTTTTGAGTTCGCGGACATTGCCCGACCATTCGTGACCAAGCAAATTTCCCCACAGAGTGGCAGGCGGTTTTTCATAGGGGCGGTCGAAATTCTCGGCCGCCCGTTCGGCGAAAATATCGAACAACAGGGGCAGATCGTCCTTGCGTTGGCGAAGCGGAGCGATTTGCAATTCGAACGTGTTGATCCGGAATAAAAGATCTTCGCGGAACTGTTTTTCGGCGACTGCGGATGGCAGGTCTTCGTTGGTGGCACAGATCAGGCGGAAATTGACCTTTACCGGAGTGTTGGAGCCAAGCCGCACGACTTCGCGCTGTTCGATCACGCGCAGAAGCTTGGCCTGCAGGGCCAGCGGCATGCTTGAAATTTCATCCAGGAACAAGGTGCCGTTATCGGCATGTTCGATCCAGCCGACCCGGCGGCTGGCTGCGCCGGTAAACGCGCCCTTTTCATGACCGAACAGTTCGCTTTCGGCCGTGCTTTCGGGGATGGCAGCACAATTGACGGCAACAAACCGCCGATCACTGCGGGTACTAAGATCATGGATGGCGCGCGCAACAAGTTCCTTGCCGGTACCGGTTTCGCCCGAAACGAGAACGGGAACCTCGGTCGGAGCAATGTTGGCAATCTCGGCCTTTAGGGCGCGCATGGATTGGCTGTTGCCAATCAGGCGGCTGTCAAGCGTGCCCTGCCGGGTGATTTGTGCGCGGAGTGTGCGGTTTTCGATGACAAGCTTGCGCTTCTCGATGGCGCGTTGCAGGTTTTCCAGAATTTCGGTCGGTTCGAACGGTTTTTCAACGAAATCATAAGCACCGGTTTTCATTGCCTCGACGGCCATCGGAACGTCGCCATGCCCGGTCATCAGGATGACGGGGATGTCGCGGTCGATTTTCAGGATGGATTTGGTAAAGGCGATGCCATCAAGTTTTGGCATTTTGACATCGGTCAGAATGACCCCGGCAAAGTCGGGCGTGATGTTTTCAAGGGCGGAAACCGCATCGGCATGAACGTCAACGACATATCCGGACAGATCAAGCCATTGGGACAGGGAAACGCGCAGGGCTGCCTCGTCATCGACGATGATCACATGGGGCAATCGCGGATTTGCGGTTGCGACATTTTTGTCATTGGTTGAGTCCGGCATTACTTCTGCGTCCCCCGCATCAGTGGCAATTGTATTTCAAAGCAGGCTCCGCCGCGTGCACGGTTATAGGCCCGGATATTGCCGCCAAAGTCACGGACAATCCCGTAGGTGACCGACAGGCCAAGCCCGACCCCCTGCCCCGGATCCTTGGTGGTAAAGAACGGATCGAACAGCAATCCCAGGCTTTCCTCGCCGATACCGGGGCCGGTATCGGATATTCGAATGGTTGCCTGATCCTTTGAACCGGAAAGTTCGATGACAACCCGTTTTTCTGCTGTGCCATCGGTGGCGTCGAGGCCATTCATCGCATCAAGCGCATTGCGGATGATATTGACGAAAACCTGTTCGATGCGGACAAGATCGGCATGGACAATCAGTTCGCCGTCACATTCCTTTTGTTCCAGAACACAGCCTTCGTTGTGAAGCTGGGATGACAGCAATTGTATCACGTTATCAAGGGCGGCCCGGATATTGACGGGTTCGAGAACGCCTGTCGATTTGCGCGAAAAGGTTTTAAGTTGGCCGGTAATCGCACCCATGCGTTCGGTCAGGGCGGCAATTTGTTCGATATTGGGGCCGAGATTTTCCGGCTTGCCGCGTTCAAGCATCAGTTTGGCGCTGGCGCAGAAAGTCCGGATGGCCGCTATCGGCTGATTGATTTCGTGCGCGATGGCTGCCGACATCTGGCCCAGAGCGGCAAGTTTTCCGGCCTGAACCAGTTCGTCCTGTGTGCCGCGCAACTCGGCCTCGGTCTTGCGGCGTTCGCCAATTTCCTGTTCAAGCCGGGTATTAAGGGCCTGAATGCGGGCGAATTCCATGGATTTGCGCTGGGATGCCAGTTTGAGTTCACGTTCGCGCAGGAACAGGACAATCAGAATGATCAGACCCGACCCGATGATGGCGATCAGCATGACACTGGTGCGTCTTTCAGCGACATAATCCATCGGGGTCAGGTAAAACAGATTCCATTCGCTGCCGCTAATCGGTTTGATATCAAACAGAAAGCGTTCATTACCGATTTCAAGCAGGCCATCCTCACCGGACGGGTTTTCATCCATGTTCAACGGCAAAAGTTCCTGTCCGGAATATTGGCGGTTGCGCGAAATCCGATCACGTTCGGGTTCGGTCAGCGGGCGAATGGTGCGATATTTCCAGTTGCCGCGACTGGTCAACATGATCACCCCGTCGGCATCGGAAACGAAAACCGTTTCCCCGCCGTCCTGCCAGTTCCGTTCAAGTTCATCGAGTTCAAGTTTGACCGCGACAACACCGACAATCTCGTTGTCACGTGAAATCGGATGGGAAATAAAAAGTCCGGATCGGCCGGTTGTTACCCCGATGCCATAGAAAAAGCCTTCACCACCGGCAAAAGCTTCGGTGAAATAGGGGCGGAAACTGTAATCCTGTCCGACAAAGCTGTCGGCGGTTCCCCAGTTGCTGGCAGAAACTGTGTTACCGGTTTTGTCCATGACATAAAGGGCGGCGGCCCCGGACCGGTCATTGACCTTTTGCAAATACTGATTGGCGATATCCGCGCTGCCATTGCCGGTAACGACATTGACGATTTCATGGTTTCGCGCCACGACATAGGGCAGATAACGATAGCGGTCGACGGCAGCGCGCAGCGTACTCTCATACAAGGCCAGACGGGCCTGGGCTGTTTGCTGCAACTGGCTGATGGCAAGGTTTCCGGTCGAATTGACGGCAAGCCAGACGACCAGACCGGCAATCACAATCCCTGCCAGACTCAATGACGCGCGGCTATAGGTACTTAGCCAATAGAACAATCCTGCCTCCCGCGCGTTAATGGGTCCCTGCCCTATTTGTTGCCGACTGTTTCGGGCGCATTGTTTCGGGTGACCGGTCCGGTAATGGGGACTCCGGTTTCCCGTTCCGGCGCACGATAGTTATGTAGCTTGGGGGCAGGGAGTCAATAAAGACGCATTTGGATACCGTTATTGCGTGTTACTTTCTGCATGACGGAACGGCTGAAAACCGTGACGCGGTTTCTGTCGTACATGAACAAAGCCTCAAATATGCCTCAAGTGGTTATTTTTTCGCCACAATGGGGTGTATTTTGTTAGGCTGTTTCAAATTTTAATCTGTCCAACTGACGAGGTTCAGGTGAGTAAGATCGCACTTGTTGATGACGACCGTAATATCCTGACATCGGTTTCGATGGCGCTTGAAGAAGAAGGCTATGAGGTCCAGACATATTCCGACGGGTCCGAAGCGCTGCATGCGCTGACCAAGGAAGAGCCCGATCTTGCCGTGCTCGATATCAAGATGCCGCGCATGGATGGTCTGGAACTGCTGACACATCTGCGCAAAAAGTCCCAGATGCCGGTCATTTTTCTGACGTCCAAGGATGACGAGGTCGATGAACTGACCGGTTTGCGCCTTGGCGCAGATGACTATATCAAAAAGCCGTTCTCGCAGCGTTTGCTGATCGAACGTATCCGTACCCTTTTACGCCGTGCCGAAATCATGCGGGCAGGCGGTGTCCGCCCAAGCGGTTCGGAAGACGTCATTCAGCGGGGCGATCTGGTGCTGGACCCGTCGCGCCACATGTGCAGCTGGAAGGGGCAGCATGTGAACCTGACAGTGACGGAATTCCTGTTGATACAGGCGCTGGCAAAACATCCGGGCCATGTTAAAAACCGCGACCAGTTGATTGATGCGGCATATGGTGAACATATCTATGTTGATGACCGTACGATCGACAGCCATATCAAACGTCTGCGCAAGAAATTCCGTGAAACCGACAAGGAATTCAAAGAAATCGAAACCCTGTATGGTGTCGGTTACCGTTACCGCGACACTGCCACAGTCGCGAGCTGAAACCCAGATTATAGTCTTGTCGCAGTGCCGGGCCGGTTGGTCCGGCCTGAATTGCGGGTCTGAATGAGCGAATTACCTGCCTCGGCCGAACAGCATTCCGCACCACAGCATGAAATCCGTGCTGCACGGATAGAGGAACGTCACGGGCTTTTTTCCCCGTTAACCTGGCGCATTCTGGCGGTGAATGCGCTGGCGCTTTTTGTGCTGGTTGCGGGGATACTTTATCTTGGCCGTTACAAGCAGGAACTGATCCATTCCGAACTTGAAGCCATGGCTGTACAGGCGGAAATGTATGCTGCCGCCCTGTCAACCTCTGCCGTCGGACAGAGCGATGATGCTACCAACCGGGTGAAGCTTGAAGTTGCGCGCGAAATGGTGCGTCGTCTTGTTGGAATTACCGGCGCACGTGCGCGACTGTTCGGGGCCAATGGCGAACTGATCGCAGACAGCCGGAATGTCCGGACATTTGGCAGCGGCGCGGTCCAGGCCGAAGAACTTCCCGTACCGGGTGAAGACGACCAGTTTGCCGAAATTATGCGCAAGCTGACCGAAGGGGTGCTGTCGATCTTTGAAGGCGAGCAACCGCTTCCGCTTTATGTCGATCCGCCGGTTGCCAGTGCCAACGATTATCCTGAAGTGCGAGCCGCCCTTGCAGGGTATTCGCGTGGTGTGGTCCGGGTGGATACGGAAGGCGGGCGTGTGCTTTCGGTTTCGGTGCCGGTACAGCGCTTCAAGCAGGTTCTGGCATCGATCATGCTGACCAAAAATGGCGATGCGATCGAAAAAGCCCTGCATGCGGTGCGGCTTGATATCCTGAAAATCTTTGTTTTTGCATTTGGCATCACGGTTTTGCTGTCGATTTATCTGGCCGGGGTGATTACGCGCCCGTTAAACCGGTTGGCGCGTGCGGCCGAACGGGTCCGGCGTAGCAAGAACCGTCAGTTTACCATTCCCGATCTTTCGGATCGTCGCGATGAAATCGGCGATCTGTCGACGACGCTCCGCGATATGACCGAAACGCTTTGGGATCGCATGGATGCAATTGAACGTTTTGCCGCCGATGTTGCACATGAAATCAAAAATCCGCTGACCTCGCTTCGCAGTGCGGTGGAAACCGCAACCCGCCTTAAAGATCCGGAACGCCAGCGCCGTCTGATGGAAATCATTGCCGAAGATGTGCAGCGTCTTGATCGACTGATCAGTGATATTTCCGATTATTCGCGTATGGATGCGGAATTGTCGCGCGCCGAGACCGAGGAGGTCGACCTGCGCGTATTGCTGCAAACTCTGTGCGAGCTATACAATGCCGATGCGGCGGGGCCGCCGGTCAAGGCGTCAGTGCCCGAAAACCTGATTGTTCCGGCGCTTGAAAGCCGGTTGGTGCAGGTATTCCGAAACCTGATTTCGAATGCGATTACCTTTACCCCCGAAGGCGGGACCGTACGTGTGCGTGCGTGGCGCGACAAGGACGAGGCGGTGGTGACGGTCGAGGATGACGGGCCTGGCATTCCGCCGGGTAAGGAAGAAGCGATTTTCGACCGTTTCTATACCGAACGTCCATCCGGTGAAAAGTTCGGCCAGCATTCCGGTTTGGGGCTTTCGATTTCCAAACGGATTGCATCGGCGCATAACGGGGATCTGACTGCATCGAACCGAGTCCTTGATGGCGAGGTCAAGGGGGCGGTCTTTACCTTGCGTCTGCCGCTTGAAGAAGGCGCGTAATGCCGTCAGGTCGTGGTATTTTCTATCCGTGAGGATAGAGCGGGATGTTTCACGTTTGACAAGCCCGGATCATCCGCGCATCGTTTTGCCCGATATGACACAAATCCATGCAAATTGTGTTGCGCTCGGCCCTTATGCGATCCTGTTGCGCGGGCCATCGGGCAGCGGCAAATCCAACCTTGCCCTGCGGCTGATACGGGCTGGCGGGCGACTTGTTTCCGATGACAGAACCGATCTTGTGGCAAGCGGGGGAAAGCTGATCGCAACCGCTCCGGCACAGATTGCGCGATTGTGCGAAGTGCGCGGGATTGGTATCGTCCGCGGGCTTGCTCATCAGGCGGCAGGCGATGTCCGTGTTCTGTTCGATCTGGTGGCCGATCCCGCCGGGATCGAGCGGATGCCGGACCCGCAGTTGGAAACGTTTTGTGGTATTTCGATTCCGTCCTGGAAAATCTGGCCGTTCGATATGGCCGTCGACGCCAAGATTGAAGTAGCCTTGGCCCTGGCAACAGGTGAGATGCAGATCGAAACATGACCGATGCAGATGCAATAACCCCGAAGCAGCCGGGCGACCAAACCGGGGACACGCGGCTTGTACTGGTAACCGGTGTTTCCGGTGCCGGACGAACCACATCACTTAAAATATTCGAGGATTTCGGGTTCGATGCGGTCGATAACCTGCCGTTGCGGTTGTTGCCGGCGTTATTGGGTGGCGGTACGGACCTTGATCAGCCGCTCGCCATCGGACTTGATATCCGCACGCGCGATTTTGGTGTGGACCAGTTTGTCGATATTGTCAGCGACCTTCGCAAGCAGCCCGGCGTTAATCCGATGGTGGTGTTTGTCGATGCGGAAACCGGGGTTTTGCAGCGTCGTTTTACCGAAACCAGACGACCCCATCCGTTGACCCATGACCGGCCCCTTGTTGATGCGATCGAGCATGAAAAACGCCTGATGGCGCCGATTGCCGCTACGGCAGACATGATTATCGATACCTCACGGCTTAAGGCGGCCGAGCTTCGCAAGATCCTTCAGGACCAGTTTGCCATTGGCGAAAAGGATGCGATGGCGATCTTTGTCAAAAGCTTTTCGTTCCGTCAGGGGGTGCCCGGTGAAGCCGATCTTGTTTTTGACGTTCGTTTTCTGAGCAACCCGCATTATGATCCCGAGCTTCGTCTGCTGACCGGGCTTGATAAGCGGGTTGGCGACTATATCGAAAAGGATCAGGATTTCGCCGGTTTCATGGACCGTTTAAAAGCCCTGATCGGCCCGGTTCTGCCCCGCTATGCGCAGGAAGGGAAAAGCTATCTGACTATCGCGATCGGTTGTACGGGCGGCCAGCATCGTTCCGTTTATATCGCGCGCATGCTAAACGACTGGATTGCCGGTCTGGGATATGATGTTCATCTCAGCCATCGTGACAAGCCAGATGAACCAAAACCGGGGGAGTGAATTGATGGAGAAAACTGCATGATCGGGATGGTGCTCGTCACCCATGGCGATCTCGCTAAGGAATTCGTATCGGCCTTGCAGCATGTTGTCGGCGAACAGGAAAATATCGCTGCCGTCTGCATCGGGCCGGACGATGACATGGAACAACGCCGTGCCGACATCCTTGCGAGTGTCGAGGCTGTCGATGATGGCAAGGGCGTTGTGCTGCTGACTGACATGTTTGGCGGCACGCCGTCGAACCTGGCGATTTCCATCATGGAACAGGCCAATGTCGAAGTTATTGCAGGGGTTAATTTACCTTTGTTGATCAAACTGGCATCGGTGCGCATCGATGGCACGCTGGCCGAAACGGTCAATGCAGCGCAGGAAGCGGGCCGGAAATATATCAATGTGGCGTCGCGCCTGTTAAGCGGCGAAGAATAAACAACAATAAAGAAGGCCGGACCAAGGCGGGGACACATATGGCGCAGACGGAAAAGCGGATCGTAACCATCAGCAATCAGCGCGGATTGCACGCGCGCGCGGCCGCAAAATTTGTTAAACTTGCCGGTGAATTCGAATCCCGGATCATGGTGCGCAATCGTGGCACCGAGGTCTCGGGCGTCTCGATCATGGGGCTGATGATGCTTGCGGCATCGACCGGCACGGAAATCGAGATCGAGGCAGCCGGGCCCGACGCCAAAAGGGCGATTGATGCCCTTAACGAACTTGTCGATGCCAAGTTCCACGAAGAATGAAGAAGACTGAATAGGAACCCCGCACGGACGGGGACCTGATTTTCGGGAAACAACAAGAACGAGTTGGCAGCAGATCACGCTTGCAAGTTCCACCAAAAGACCAGACCACAATTGATGACCAATCGCCGACTGGCCGCCGTGTGATCACGGGGCTCGGGGCATCGGGCGGGATTGTTATCGGTCGGGCTTTTGTCATGGACCGGCAATATGTCGATGTCAGTCGGGCGCGCATCGATGCAACCGCCATCCCGACCGAAACCGACCGCCTGCACAAGGGCGTTGCGGAAAGCATCGAACAGCTTAAACGCCTGAAATCGCAGTCGGCCAATGTGGGCGGGGCTGCGTCCGAGGAACTCGGTTTTTTGCTGGATGCCTATGTGCATATGCTGACCCAGTCACGCCTTGTGCGCGGGGCAGAGGACCTGATCAAGACGCGCAACATGAATGCGGTGCATGCGGTCAGCGAAGTGATCGACGCAATCGCCAACCAGTTTTCCGGCATTGATGACCGATATATCGCCGCCCGCGCGTCAGACATTCGCGAGGTTGGGCTGCGCCTGATGCGCTGCCTGATCGGGGAAACCGACCGGGCATTTGAAACTGCCCCCAAAGGCGCCATCCTGATTGCCGAGGAAGTCAGCCCGGCAGATATGGCGCGCCTGCAATCCGGGCAGCTTTCGGCCTTCGTCACCGCCCTTGGCGGGGCGGAGGGGCACACCGCCATCATGGCCCGGTCGCTTGGCATTCCGGCCGTTCTGGGGGCTGCAGATATCATTCGTGGGGTTTCGGGCGGCGACCTGATCATTGTCGACGGCGGGCGGGGTGAAGTCATCCTGCGTCCGACCGAGGATGATCTGGCCCATTATACCCAGCGCCGCGAAGACTGGCGGGCGGCACGCGCCAAACTGGCCAGTCTGCGCGATGTGCCATCTGCCACCCGCGATGGGGTTGATATCGACCTGCATGCCAATATCGAACTGCCTATCGAACTAGCCGCTGCCCTGGAAAACGGGGCGACTGGTATCGGGCTTTTGCGCAGTGAGTTCATGTTCATGAACAAAAATTATCTGCCGGACGAAGACGAACAATATGCCGAGTTGGCCGATATCGTGACCCGGATGGAAGGCAAACCGGTCACGATCCGCACCCTTGATATCGGAGGGGAAAAGCTTGCCGTTTCGTTGCAGGCGGAAATCGGTTCCGGCCCGAATCCGGCACTGGGGTTGCGCGGCATTCGTCTGTCACTGCGCAAACCCGAACTTCTCGAAGTACAGATGGCGGCCATCCTGCGCGCATCGCTGCACGGGCCGATCCGGGTTCTGATCCCGATGGTGGTCAGCGTTCATGAAATGAGCCGGGCGCGCCAGATTTACGAAGCCGTTGCAAGGCGTCTGCGCAAGGATGGTCATGCCATCCCCGATATACTGCCGCCGCTGGGTGCGATGATCGAAATACCGGCTGCCGCCCTTGCGATTGATGCATTGGCACGTGAAAGCGATTTCTTTGCCATTGGCACCAATGATCTGACGCAATATACCCTGGCGATTGATCGCACCGACGATCAGGTGGCAGGGCTTTATGATCCGCTGCATCCGTCCGTGTTGCGTCTGATCCGCGATGTAATCAAGACATCGCGCGAACGCGACATTCCGATCAGCGTGTGCGGCGAAATGGCCGGTGATCCACGCTATACCCCGCTTTTCATCGGCTTTGGCCTGCGTAACCTGTCGATGTCACCGGTCAGTCTTTTGCCGGTCAAGCAGCGCCTGCGCCGCCTCGATACCCGCAATTCCGAACATCAGGCGGCCCGCGTGATGGAGCAGTGGGATTCAGCACGCATTGCCATGATGCTGGACGATTTCAACGATCTTGCCTGATTGGCGGTCATGATCTGATATAAATCAATTGGTTATGGAGCATATCCGCGCGATGTGAGCGCTGTATGGCTATGCATATTTTTCTGGCATTGAAAATTCGTCGAAGAAAAGACTTGAAATCCATATAAAGAAATCTTTATATCTTTTTCATCGCGAACGGGCAAACCGTCGCACAGGAATTTTCGGGCGTATCTGCAGGACTTATCAGGTCGGCAGTTGCGCTGTTTTTGTTTGATTGGAGACGACATGTCGAACTTTACCGATTGCAAGGTCGCAGACATCTCGCTGGCCGCATGGGGCCGCAAGGAAATCGCGATTGCCGAAACCGAGATGCCGGGCCTGATGGCGCTGCGTGAAGAATATGGCGCGGCCAAGCCGCTTGCCGGCGCGCGCATCGTCGGTTGCCTGCATATGACCATTCAGACTGCGGTTCTGATCGAAACCCTGACAGCACTTGGTGCAGAAGTTCGCTGGTCGTCGTGCAACATCTTCTCGACCCAGGATCAGGCTGCCGCGGCGATTGCGGCAACCGGTGTTCCAGTCTTTGCCTGGAAGGGCGAGACCGAGGAAGAATTCTGGTGGTGTATCGAGCAGACCATCACCGGCCCGAACGGCTGGAAACCGAACCTGATCCTGGATGACGGCGGCGATGTTACCCAGCTGATCCACGACAAGTATCCGGAACTTCTTGAAGACATCAAAGGTCTTTCCGAAGAAACCACCACCGGTGTGCACCGCCTGTATGAAATGGCGAAAAAAGGCACGCTCAAGGTTCCGGCGATCAACGTCAATGACTCTGTCACCAAGTCGAAATTCGACAACCTGTATGGCTGCCGTGAGTCGCTTGTTGATGGCATCAAACGCGCAACCGACGTCATGGTTGCCGGTAAGATCGGTGTGGTTGCCGGTTTTGGTGATGTTGGCAAAGGTTCGGCTGCTTCGCTGCGCAGCCAGGGTGCCCGTGTTCTTGTGACCGAAATCGACCCGATCTGCGCGCTTCAGGCCGCAATGGAAGGTTACGAAGTCACCACCATGGAAGACGCTGCACCGGTTGGCGACATCTTTGTCACCACGACGGGCAATATCGATATCATCACGCTGGACCATATGCGTGCGATGAAAGACCGCGCAATCGTTTGCAACATCGGTCACTTCGATTCCGAAATCCAGATCGGTTCGCTGCGTAACTACAAGTGGGACAACGTCAAGCCGCAAGTCGACGAAGTCGAATTCCCGGATGGCAAGCGTTTGATCGTTCTGGCCGAAGGCCGTCTGGTCAACCTTGGTTGCGCAACCGGTCATCCGAGCTTCGTGATGTCGGCATCCTTCACCAACCAGGTGCTGGCCCAGATCGAACTTTGGAAAAACCACGCCAACTACGAAAACAAGGTTTATGTTCTGCCGAAACACCTCGACGAGAAAGTTGCAGCCCTGCATCTTGACCGTCTTGGCGTGAAACTGACCAAACTTTCCAGCGAACAGGCCGAATATATCGGCGTGCCGCAGGCTGGTCCGTTCAAGCCGGATCATTACCGCTACTAAGCGCAATCGCGTTTTGCATCAGAGCCGGTCCGTTCATTCGGACCGGCTTTTTTGTGTGTCGCGAAGACGTGTTCGGGTAAGAAAGAGAACACCACAACAGGGAAGCAAGCCATGCCCCAGCTTGAAATCGAATATTCCGCCAATTTGCCAATCGCCGAGATGCTTCGTGGATTGGCGATCAGCCTGCATCGTGAAATAGCCAAGGCAGCCGATGCCGATCTTGACAGTTTCAAAACACGTTTATCGCCACTTGAAAATGTCGTGATTGCCGATGGCGGGCCAAAGCATGGCATGGTGCATCTTGATGTGCGCCTGTTGTCGGGGCGCTCGGACAAGGTCAAACATTCCGTTGGTGCCATCGCACTTGAAACCGTGCGGGCGCATCTGGAAAATCTGGTCGGGAATTTCGATGTGCAGTTTACTGTCGAAGTACACGATCTGGACCGGGCCAATTACCACAAGCATGTGACAAACGCCTGACTGCCCGATTGGGTTGGCAGATTACATCAAAAGGGCTTCATGGATCGGGTGATCGGGGCCGTAACGATCATTCATCAGTTTGATCAGCTCGCGCGAAAACTGCTTGCCGGCATCCAACAGGGAACGGAGTTCCGCATCACTGCGGTCATTCGGGCCGACTTTTTCCAGTCGTTTGCGAACGTCCGGGTCGCTAAGTTCGCGCAGAAACCGGTCATAGAGTTCAAGTGCGGGAAGGCTTTTATCACCAAAGACAGTCTGTACGCGCGTGATGGGCGGAAGCTGTAAAAGTTCCGACAGTTTGGCACGTTTGCCGACATAATCCCGATCGGCGGTTTCTGCGGCCGCGATAATACCACCGAAATAAAGCATCTTTCGCGAAAAGACGAGTTTTAGGCGTCTGGGCGCCCATGCCTTGCTGGCGTCGCCTTCGCGGGTTTTGATTTCGAAATCGACACTGATGGTGCGGTAATAACGGATCACGTCATTGACCAGAAAACGTGCGATGGATTCGCGTGTAACCGTTTCGGTGACGTAGTTGGCAATCAATTCATCAAAGAAGGCCCGTTTGCCGACCTCGTTATAAAGCCATTCACATTCCAGCAAAAACAGCAGGCGGCGGGTTGTGATCGAGTTGGTATCGCCGTCAAGCCCGATGCGGTTCACCAGTTCCTCGGCCGGGACATAGGATGAAAACGGGCCGTTAACGGCCGCCTTTTGGGTGACCATGGAACCAAGGATTTCGGAAACGTCAAGATGGGGGGCCAGGTCACGGTCGACTTCACGACCGATGATGAAGTAATCCAGATCGGATTGTTCGGATGCTTCGTGCCGTCCGAATGAGCCGGTCACGACCACGCAAAAGGCGCTACCATGCAGCTGATTGGCCAGCGCGCTGCGCATCTCGTCCAGTCGGGCGGCGGTATAGGCCTGATTGCTTGCGATGGTATCTGGCAACAAGATGGAAACGGTTCCGATTGAAGTCACTGATAAATCCAGTATCGACCTAAAGCCGAAAGATTAAAACCGGGTTTATGGGCAAAGGTGCGGAGCCCCGTCCGAATGTGGGGGCGGGCACATAATTGCCATCACTTGCCGATAAAACGGCCTTAAAGGCGCATAACTATTTTACCAGATAACGTTTATCGGGGCGCCGCGCCGTTGGCTGAAGCATTCAACGGTACTGTTCGCTTACCTTCCCGATTGGAAATCACGACAGATTACGGAGAAGTCCGATCAAAAATTTTCATCGCACCCTGCTTGCCGTTCCACTGCTTGGCCTGATGGCACTGCCTGCCTTTGCCCAATCGCCTGATACAACGTCGCCCGAGGTGATGAAGGATATGGCCCCGGATGCTTTGCGCGACGGGATCGAAAACCGTCATCCATCGGCCTATTACATTCTGGCAGCCAAACTGTTTAACGAGGGTGAACGCGACGATGCAGTGTTCTGGTTCTATACCGGGCAGTTGCGCTATCGTATGCTTTTGGGCTGCAAACCCGATCTGGCCCCCGATCAGGACCCGGCCCTGTTTGCGTCTCTGAACGAAACGGTCGGCAGGCCACTGAACGGCTACGCGTTCGGGGATGTCGACGAACTCGGCACTACGATTGAGGACGTACTTGAATGGGATGGGGAACATCCCAACGGTTATGTCAGCAAAGCCGAGTGCGAGCAGATCATCACCGCCGAGCGCGCCGGGCTTGGCGAGCTGCGCGAGATGATTAACGAAAAGGCAGATGAAATCCGCAAACAGCGTGAAGAAAACGGGTTGGAAAACCGGTGAGTTCGCCTGTCTGTACCTGAAGAGTGCCCGGCCTGAGTGCCGGGCTTCTTCGTTGGTGGCATGTGTTGACGTTCAGACAGGTAACGCGATAGCCTCATTGCCATATTGTCCGGTCCCGGGTGATATTCGCCTCATGAATTCCGTTGAAAGACGCCCCCCAATGGACATTTCCAATCTGCCGTTCGGGACGACCGACTGGTCATCGATCACGCCAACCGAACATTCCGGCGATACCGGCATGGCATACTGGCGCACACAGCAATTCGGCCCGATCCGGGTGCGGATGGTGACTTATACGCCGGGCTATCTTGCCGATCATTGGTGCAAGAAGGGCCATATCCTGCTGTGCCTTGAGGGTGAATTGGTTACCGAACTTGAAGATGGACGATTTTTCACCCTGAAGCCCGGTATGAGCTATCAGGTGGCCGATAACGCAGAAGCGCACCGTTCATCGACAGAGGCCGGTGCGACATTGTTCGTTGTTGACTGAAATTGCATATCCGGCAGTCCGGTTTATAACAGACGCCAGACGATTTTCAGTCAAACAGGCTTGCTGCAGCAGCCTGTTGTGCCGGGTCTGTCAGGTTGCCGACACGGCGGAGAAACGAGTTCTTTTCCTCGTAATAGCGTTTTCCAAGATCGGCAAAGCTTTTGACTTCGGCGTCGGTGTTGATGTGAAACTCGCGCTTGGGCACCTTGGTCGTGGTTTGGTCCAGGATTGCGGCAGCAGCGCTGATTTCAGGGTCGACGACCTCGGCAACACCGTCAAGCTCGATCCGGTTTTTCAGGCTGAACAGGAATTTCTTGAAAGCCGGGTGGCGTTGCAGGAAGGCCTTTTCAGTCAGCAGGAAATCGTTAGCGGCAAAATCCGGCGCATTTTTCACAACAAATTCGCGACATAGATGATCCGTGGCAAAGCACATCGGGCCGAAAATGAAGTTGCGATAAATGTCTTCTTTAAGCTGCCAGAATTTATCAAGCCGTTTCAGGGCGTCTTCATCAAGCTTTACCGCTGCTTCAAGCAGCAGGCGGGGATGGCAATGAACATAGTTCGGATGGACATAGGTCTTGGTGCGGCTGATACCTTCCAGCGTGTCGATATTGACCGGACCCGATAGCAGGCTGGCATGAGGATGGGACGATGTTTTTGACAGAAGGGCGATAACTTCGGCCGGATCGACGTCATGTTTCACCAGTAAATGATTGACCGAAAGATCAAGCTGAACTTCGCCGGTGATGATCTTTTCGGTCAACTGGTGATGGTTCAGGTTGAAACGCCGGGCAAATTCCGGCTCCAGTGTATGCGAAAACGGACCATGGCCAATATCATGCAACAGGGCGGCAGCCCCCAGAAGATCACGGTCGGCTTCCGAAAGGCCCATCAGGCGGCAATATTGTTGCGACAGCAGGGCAACACCAATCGTGTGGTCGTATCGGGAATGGCGGATATTGGCCGGGCGTCCGTTGGGGTGGAACAGGTAATCGATGGCACCAAGGAACGAAATTTCGCGCAACCGTTCAAACGCGTGTGACGCGATCAGCTTTTTATGCAGCGGTCGGTCAAAGGCCGATGCGATCTGAGAACGTTTGAAATGATAGTTATATTGCGGGGCATCGCGAAACAGCAGTTCCCATTCTGCGATGTCATCGGCGCTGAAATTGGTGTCGAACAGATCGCGCATTTCCGGTCCCGCCGGTTTGGCCGCGGCAGACTCCTTTTGGGACGCGACCGGTCTGGCGGCCACGCGCGGCGTAAAAAGGTCTAGCTGCGGTTTGGGACTCATTTTTGAAATGACGAGATCGTTATAGCTGTTGTTTCGACAATAGCGCAGACATAGCCCGATTTGGGGTATATGTCATCGCGGTTTTTCCTGCGATCACGGGCGTTCGACCGGGTATTGGGAAAACGTCGTGAAACAGTGGTAAAAGCCAGACGTTTTCACCATAATAATAGCTCATAAACACAAACGGTTAACAACACGTGACACGGCCTGCATCCGATCATCGACGGGGAAAAGAACCAATTGGTTCCTGCAAGGGGGGATCAAACAGGTTTGGTTTGTCCAGACTGTGGCAGTGGGGATGCTATGGCCTGACATCGCTTTTCATCGCAGCCGACCTGCATGCGCAGGAAAAGTTCCGTGTTGGCAGTGCTGCCGATGCCCTACCCGATGCGGCGACGCAACCCGCCGGGACCTCGATATTTGGTGGTCTGG
Organism: Thalassospira australica; assembly: GCF_044790785.1. Classification (GTDB taxonomy): domain Bacteria; phylum Pseudomonadota; class Alphaproteobacteria; order Rhodospirillales; family Thalassospiraceae; genus Thalassospira; species Thalassospira australica_A. Next base: position 71,816 of record NZ_CP085258.1, read on the forward strand.
CAGATCTGAGCGACCGGGACTGGCTTGTTGTCGGGCTGGCCGCGATTGGCGGCGCGGCAATTGCCGGGGGAATCGGCTGGCGATTATCGCTGCGCATGCGCCGCCATCTTGAAGAGGCGGAAGATCACGAATCCGAACTTGCGGATTCAACCGAACAATTTACCCATCTGTTTTTTGCTGGACCGGACCCGGTTTATTACTGGAGCCAGGCCGGTTTTGCGGAGGGTGCCAGCCCGTCGCTTAAGCGTGCGTTTCAGCTTGGCAAGGATGGGCGTTTTCCCGATGTGCTTGACCAGTTGCGCGATGATGACGCCAAGGCACTCAAGGAGCGTGTCCGAAACCTGAAATCGACCCACGAACGATTTGAACTTTGGGTAACTGCGGTTGATGAACGCAAATTCCATGTGACCGGGGCGATGGCCCGCAAGGACCGCAATTCGCCGGTTCTGGCCCATGCTTTGTGGTTCCGCGATGAAACCCGTCATACCCGCGAACGCGAAAGCCAGTTTGGTGATTTTACTGCCCTTAAACACGAGGTCAGCGGACTAAGGCTTTTGATCGACAGTCTGCCTTTCCCGGTGTGGCGGCGTGATGGCGATTTGCGCCTGATTGATTGCAATGCGGCCTATGCGGCGGCGGTAGAGCTTCCGACAGTCAGTGATGCACTTGCCAAACAGGCGGAGCTTGGCGCGGGCGTGATCCCCGATCACGGCAAGTCGCTTGCAGCATCGGCATTGCGCAACAGCGAAACCATGACACGCGATTATCACATTGTGATCAAGGGCGACCGCAAGCTTCTGCGGATTACCGAATGTCCGTCGCAAACGCCCGAAGACCTTGACGGTCTGATCGGCTTTGCGATTGATTGCACTGCAATTGAAGAACTGCAATCTGATCTGTCGCGACATATTCGCGCACATGCCGAGGTGTTGGAGAATCTTGGAACCGCAATCGCGATTTACGGCGGGGACAAGCGGCTTATCTTCTTTAACACGGCCTTCACCAAGCTTTGGGATATGGAGGAGGACTGGCTATGGGCAGAGCCGTCGCTTGATGATGTGCTGCGCCGGATGCGCGATGAACGCAAACTGCCCGAAGTCACCGACTTCACCCAGTTCCGCAATATCGAAAACCAGCGCTTCACCGATCTTCTGAAACCTGAAGAAGATTTGATGCATCTGCCAAACGGCATGACATTGCGTCGCTTTATTTCGCCGCACCCGTTTGGCGGGCTGATGTTCGCCTACGAGGATGTGACCGACAAGCTGGTTCTTGAAAGTAGTTACAACACGCTGATTGCGGTTCAGCGCGAGACGCTTGAAAACCTGCATGAAGCGGTCGGTGTGATCAGCGGCGATGGAAGGCTGCGGCTTTACAACCACGGTTTTGCGGATGTCTGGGGCCTAGAGGACAGTTTCCTTTCGGGCGCGCCGCATATCAGCGAAGTGGTCGAGGAAGCGCGCGAATACTGGCATGATCGCGACGACTGGGACAAATTTAAAAGCCGGATGGTCGCGCGTATCACCAATCATGAACCAATGAGCGGAAGGTTGGAGCGTGCCGATAACAGCATCATCGATTTTGCGATCGTGCCGTTGCCTGACGGGGCGGTGATGATGTCCTATATCGATGTGACCGACACGATCCGGGTCGAACGTGCGCTTCGTGAACGCAACGAGGCATTACGCACCGCCGACCAGATGAAGTCCGACTTCATTTCGACCGTATCGCGTGAATTGACGAGACCACTTGATCACATCAATGGCGAGGCGGATCGTCTGATTCCGCATTTGCAGGGCAATGTTGCGCAGTCCGTTGAAACCATCCGGGCCGAGGCACAAAGCATGCTGGCGTTGGTTGATGACATGCGCGATCTGGCAACACTTGGGTCAGGGCAGGTCGCACTTGAACTTGATACGGTTGACCCCAGGCGGTTGTTGCGTTCGCTCGAGGCGCTGACGCGGGCACGCCTGGCGGAACTTAACGTTTCGCTGCGGCTTTATTGTTCGCGCAATATCGGCTGGATGATTGCTGATGAGCGCCGTTTGAAGCAGGCATTGTTCATTCTTGTGACCAACGTGCTTCGTACCGCCCCCGAGGGCAGTGAGGTTTCCGTCGTTGCACGTCGTCGGGGTGAGGATATCGATATCAGCATTTCACTGTCCGACGAAGCGCCGCAGCCGATGCTGTTTGAAGGATTGCGCGAGGGCGAATCGCCATCTGCACGGCGGGCACTTGGCATGGCGATGGTGCGTGCGGTGGTCGAAATCCATGGTGGCCGGGTCAAGGTCAGCCGGGATGGTCATGAGATTTCCTGCATCCTGCCCGCAGGCGAAGAAAGCGATCTGGAATAAAAAGGCGCCCGATCAGGCGCCTTTTGTTTGTCGGAACATTTCTTGATCACACTTTAAACGGCACATCTCTGCCCTGAATGAAGGCATCGATGTTATCGAGTGCCCGGAAACCCATCGCATTGCGGGTTTCGACCGTTGCCGATCCCAAGTGGGGCAACAGGAACGTATTGGGCAGATCGCGATAGGCCGGTTCGATATTCGGCTCTCCGGCAAAGACATCAAGACCGGCAGCCGTCAGCTTGCCCGATTTAAGGGCAGAGATCAGGTCCTTGTCATTAACGATATCGCCGCGCGCCGTGTTTACAATGATGGCCCCGTTGGGCAGTTTGGCGATGAAATCACGATTGACCATGCCGCGTGTTTCCGGTGTCGATGGGCAATGCAGCGACAGGAAATCGCAATGGGGCAGAAGGTCATCGATGGATGCATGATAGGTCGCGCCAAACTCCTGTTCTTTGGGGAGTTGGCGGCGATTGAAATAGTGGACTTCCATATCAAAACCGCGTGCGCGTTTGGCAACGGCCTGTCCGATCCGGCCCATACCGATAATGCCAAGCTTTTTGCCGGTGACCTGTGTACCCATCAGATGGGTCGGACGCCAGCTTGACCATGTTGCATTGCGCACTTCGGCCTCACCCTCGCTGGCGCGGCGGGCAGCACCCAGAATCAGAAGCCACGCAATATCCGCCGTTGCATCGGTCAGAACCCCGGGGGTATTGCCAATGACGAAACCGTTGGCCTTGGCCGCGGCCAGATCAATATGGTCGGTGCCCACCGAAAAGGTGGCAATGATGCCGACCTTTTGGGGTAGGGCTGCAAAAAAGGCCGCATCAATCGGATCGCCAACCGAAACCAGGGCGGCATTTGCGTCTTTGCAGAGGTCAAGAATCTGATCGCGTGACAGCGGATCATCGCCGTCCTGCATGCGCAGATCATAACTTTCGCGTGCGCGTTTTTCGACAGCTTCCGGCAAGCGTCTGGTGATGGCGAGAACCGGTTTCATTCTGATGCGTCTCCCTGAATTTTAAGACTTGTTTGTTGATTGTGTCAGAATAGCTGGCCAAGTGCGAGACGAATGCCGATTGTCGTGATGGTCAATGACAACAGGAAATCGGCTGCAACAATGGCACTTGCCGTGGCAATCGGGATCGCCAGTGTCAGTTTCGCAATGTAAACCCCGTAAATCAGCATTGCGATAACCGCCACCAGAACAAACCCGCCTGCACCGAGCATCGGGAAGATCACACCCAGAAACAGCGCCAGCAAATAGACCCCCATTTGCAGCACGCTTGACCAGTTATAGACGGTAATAAATGCCACATAGTGGTTGGACCGACCAATCATCGGCGTGACATGCAGCATCAAAAGTGGGAATGCGAACCATTTCATGACATAGGCAATGGTTTCCGCAAGCATGTAGCGGCCAACCGGGAAATCGTCGGGAACCGTGTCGAGATCATGCCAGCGCAATAGCGCAAAGGCCGGAAACACGATAACCGCGGCGAAAAAGGATCGCCAGAAGGCTTCGTTTGAATATTCAAAGAAGGCAAGGCCTTTGGCATCGCCACGTGCAATGCGCCAGGTTCCGTAAAGAGCGCGCAGGGTTTCAGTCGACATGGTCATGGGTGGCAGTCGTTTCACACAAAATGGGTCAGATAAATGGGCGGCAGTCCGGTGTCGGGGCGTGGCCGCGAAGGCCGGATTGCAGCTTATCCCCGATTGCCCCTGCTTCACAAGACGGGGTGCTTTCCCGTCTAACATCTGTCGTGTGATCGCGGTGACATTCTGGCAAAGCAGGGAAAAGACATGTCGGACAAAATTGCCGGATATCTGCCCCGTCTTTCATTCCTGCAGGCGACGGAGCCCGGCTCGCTGACGCTGGCGCGGCTTTATCTTGAAATGGCAACCGCACTTGATAAATCCGAACGCCTGACAGCCCTTACCCTTTTTGACGAGGCGGACCATCTGTTTGCCGCTCATTTGCAAACCGCCCCGGATGCGGCACGTGCCGGGCTGGCGCACAGCCTGAACAATCGGGCGGCACTGGAAATTGACGGACAGCAATGGGGGGAAGCGGTCGATGCCGCCCGGCAGGCGGTTGAGTTGCGTCGCGACCGGCTGGCGGGATTACCATCCGGTCAGAACGAAAACGCCCGCCTTGATCTCGGCTATTCGCAAGGTGCGCTTGTCCTTGCACTGCGTGGTGCGTCCTGTTTTGACACAGCACGCGAAGTTTGCGCCGAGGCACTTGCCAATCTTGCAATATTCGCCGGAAAGAAAAACCAGCAGGCATTTATCCTGCTGGCGAAACTGATCTGTCTTTATACCGAGCTTTGCGGCATCACCGGTGAAAGGCCAGATCCGGTCCTGCTGCTGCCGCTGGCGAAGGCCTTTTACGACGGCAACCAGACCGGATGAATGCACCGGGCTCGTTAGCGGGTGCTTTTCACTGACCAGCCCAGATTGACTTCCTTGCCAGCCGGAACCTCTATCGTCCAGACGATCAGGTCGGGCTGCGGTTTGCTGTGCTTGTGATCTTCGCCGGTCACAATCCAGTCGGCCGGGACATTTTCACGGATGGTGACGGTTTCGGTACGTTCGCCGCTATTGGTGATCGACCATTCCATGTTGGCGGTAATTTCATCGGGCAGGTTCGGACGTGCCTTGCGTTCAAAGGCCGTGACCTTGCGTATGCCGGAAATGTTGCTGGCCTGACCCAAGCGGATGGTTGCCTTGCGCCCGACCGGGGTTAAAGACAGATTGTCTTCACCAAGGAAGCCGGTCACGCCACTTTGCGATTGGCCAAAGACGCGCACGGTTCCTGCGGGCCAAGGGCTTTTTTCGTCCGGACCACCATCGTTTTCAATTTCGATTTCAAGGTCGGGACGGACAAATTCGGACACGTCACTTTGACCGGCATAATAAAGATTGGCGCTGCCGTTAAAAATCACCTTGCGGTTCGCGGGCAGGGATTGGGATGCGATCAGCGGCATCATCACGACATCGCCATTGCGCATCGAAAGGCCGTCGAACGGACCATAGACATGCAGATTTTCCATGGTTTCACGGTCCGGAACTTCACCACCCGGTGCGCCGTCGGCCATGGCCGACATCATCATTTCACCGCGGGCAGCCTTCGCCATCGGGGTGTGAGTAACCCGGTTGGGATCGCCCGCCACCAGACGCAACTGCGCATTCTCCAGCGTGGTCCCTGTCTGGTTGGTAACACGTGCCATTGCCGAGAGGTTCAGCACATTCTGGGTGCTGTCATATTGCCCGACATAGGCCGTTTGCCATGAAACACCGCCCAGAAGGTAGGCCAGCGAAATATGATCAAGTGCGATATCGGATCCGATGGTAGCTTCAATTGCCGGACTGGTGGCGAAGTCACCGGGCAGGTCGGCGATAATAATCTTTTCGACCGGGACCTGTTCAACGCCATCAAGTGTGCGAACCAGTGCACCGCCATCGATTGACAGCAAGGTGCCTTCGACCAGTTCACCATCCTTGCGCCGGATGGTGATGGCTTTGCCGACCTGATCCTGGAGCAGACGATACATGGTTGCCGGACCATTGGCGGTGTTGCGCAGGGAATGCCAGACAAGGTTGGCATCGTTCTGTGCGCCCATCAGAAACGTATCGTCCATGATGGTTTGCGGCAGGTCTTCGATCCGAAGCGTTTTTGTCCCTTTGGGGATCGTTCCGTTTCGTTGCTCGGCAATCATGCCAAGATTGCCGGGATAAACGGTTAACTGCATTTTGCTGCGGTTTTCACCCGAAAGCGTGACGGTTTCTTCCGCTTTTTCGTCGCTGGACTGGGCGGATGCCGGTTCTATGACCGGGCCAACAAAAAGGGCCGCGCTTAGGAGCGTGGCCATGGCAAAACGGTTGCGCATTTCTGGTGACATGTCGAATCCCTTGTATCGCTTGTTGCGTATTGTTCTGCAACGACCTTTACGCGAAAAAATGGCAGGATCAAGGACGTATCAAGGTAACGGAAGGACTGTCATGAAAAAACAGATTCTTCCTGAAATGGACGTACCAAAAGGTTATGCGCCCAGCGTCTGGTGGTAGGAATAACTCGTATCGGGCAGAAGATGCTGGTAGGCGGCCTGACGGGACGTATCGATAATGATTGGTGCGCGCAGATTGACTGACATGCTGGTCTCGCCACCGTCATCGGGTTTGTGCAGGGTCACAATCAGCAATACGGCACCGTCATCTTTTTTGATGCCGTGAATGGTAAAAGCCTGGGTCAGATGTTCGGGCTTGATGCTGTTGCTTTCCATATTGTAGGGGGCAACGATGAAGGCCAGTTCCGGCTCTGTCAGGCTTTGCATCAGGATAAAGGTATTGTTGCTTTCGCCCGGAAAATTGGCGAGCGCAAAGACATTATGATCTGGAAAACCTTTGATCCCCGTCGGAAAATAGATTGCCTTGTCCCACAGGAATTCCTTGTCTCCGAACAAAGTCCGGATCGTAACAGAAGTCGGCACGCTGTTCGCTTCTGGTGGCTGCGGTGTTACGGAATCCGCCATACCTTCCTCCCTTATTCTTATGCATTGGCAAGTAAAAGGCATTTTGGACCGGTTTCACCGGAATTCAAGGGTTTGGCGCATGCCAACTGTCGATTTCGTCAGTTGGCGGACCGGGGTTGAAAATGAACCGGGACCGGCTGACTGAAACCCTTGACGCGAATGGCATCCTGTTTTGTAAAGCTGCGCAGCAAGGCTGCCCCTGCCGATGCGGTTTCCGTGCGCAGTTTGCGAGCGAAACTGTCACTGATGATGATGTCGGTATCAAGGGTTCTGGTCGCACGTTCAAGACGTGCGGCAAGATTGACGCTGGCCCCGATTACGGCGGGTGTCACGGCTTCACCTTCACCGATATCACCTACAACCGCCGGGCCGAAATTAAGACCAATGCCGATTTGAAGCGGCGTTATACTGTCCGCAAGGTCGCTGTTTTGCCAGTCGCGAACATGAGTGACCATCGATTGCGCAGCCGAAAGGGCATTTGCCGCCGGGCAATGCATGTCGTCAAATGCACCGAAACTCGCCATGACGGCATCGCCGATATATTTTTCGACAATCCCGCCATAGGCCCCGATCTGCGTCGTCATGATCTGGTGAAACTGGTTTAACAGCCGCATCACATCCTGCGGATCACGTTTTTCGGCGTAGCTTGAAAAGCCGATAATATCGGCAAACAGGATCACGCATTCGCGCCGTGCCCCGATTCGTACGGGTTCGTCGCGATCCGCCAACTGATCGGCAAGGGCTGCGGGAAAATAACGTGCCAGATTGCCGTGTGCCCGTTCGGCCGCGGCGAACTGATTGATCAGGACGCGCAATCGCGAAACCATTACCGCACAGGCAAGCGTGAAGACCACGACAATCACGACCTGTTCGGCCAATGCGGAAATATCGATAAATTCCGGCAGATTATAGGTCGTTATGATTTCGTTCTGGGTCGGGGTCCAGTCATCGCCGAAATGCTGCGATATGATCACGCCGGGACGGGTCATCAGCCAGACGATGCTCGTGCTCCAGGCGATGAAAAGCCAGAAGCCGAACCAAAGAATCAGCCGCGGCGAGAATGTCATGATGACCAACGCCATCATGATCATCGAAAACACAACACCACGATCACGAACCACAAAGCTGTATAGCCATGCAGGATGATCTGTCAGCGGGTTCAACGGATCGGGAACGACAGACACATAAACGATCAATGCGGCGTCAACGACCGCCAGAATGTAAAGAAGCCAGCGCCATTTTCTGCCGCGAAAGGCAACGAAAAGCTGGATCAGCACACCGGGAATGAACCAGCCGAGAACTTCGAGCAGCGAATAAAGTTCGCCCGTCGGGGAATCCGGTTTGGAAAACAGCAGCAGGATGAAGATCAGCATACAGATGCGTAAAAACGCAACAAGGATCAGGCCACGCTGCTCCTCGCGGGCGACCAGCCGGTCGAACAGGGTACTGGGGGGTGGATCAGCTCTTGATTGCATCGGCAAGAAGGTTCTTCAGGCCGTCCTTGTCGCGGATGACCAGACGGCCATCACGGCGCGTGATCAGGTCGCGTTTTTCAAGGTCACGCAGCTTTTTGTTCACGGCCTCACGCGTGACACCCAGCATCAGGCCCAGTTCCTGCTGCGACAATGGCAGGGCAATGCGAATGCCTTCAGGGTCCGGGCCGCCATGGCGTTCGGCCAACCACAAAAGACGTTTGACGAGGCGCCCGGTCAGATCAAGGAAATTGGCATCTTCCAGAAGGTCGCTGACCCATCGCAACCGACGGCATAAAAGGGCCGTGATATGACGGCGAAGCGGTGCCTCGCGGTCAAATATTTCAAAGAAATCATCGCGTGAAATGAACAGAAGGCGTGTCGGACCGACAGCACGCGCGGTTGCCGTGCGCGGCTCACCATCCAGAAGCGCGATCTCGCCAAATACCGCGCCGGGTGCCAGCACGTTCAGAACGATTTCCTTGCCACTATCGGATACAGTCGAGATGCGAATTTTCCCTGCCTCGACAGCATAAAGACCGTCGGCCGGGGCGCCTTTTTCAAACAGAAGCTCACCATCATCCATCCGTCGCACACTTGCCTGATTTGAAAGCTGGGCAAGCAGTTCGGGATCAAGATCCTCGAACAGAAAGCTGCCTGCAAGAATGCGTGAGGCAATTTTGGCCAGTTGGGGTGTTGCGGTATCGGTAACGCTGTTCACTGAAATCACTTTTGAAAAGGGCGTCGTTTCGATCATCGAATCGATGCATTGCTGCGTCAAAGTAGCATGAAACACCGGTTTCATCGCAAGTGTTTTACAGTGTTTTCTGTTGTTGCGGCAGGGGGATGGCATTTGAACGCGGTGGAGGGACCTGCTTTTTTGTCATGGAAGATCAAGGATAGCTTCCAATGCCGAAACCAACGCATTCAAGGACCGGATCAGAAAAAAGGGATGGTCAAGGTGTTGCAAATTATAAAAATTCTAGAATATTTGACAAAATATCCTATATTTTTTAAATTCTCCCTATTCCGAGATCGGGCCGGTTCAGAAGACCATGAATAAAGATCGGCCATCGGGATTGTTTTCATTCGGGAGGAAAAAATGAAATTCGTCTTCAAAAGTGCACTGCTGGGTGCTGTATCGTTTGCAACTGCTTCTTTCGCCGTTCCCGCACAGGCTGCGGACATTACTTTGAATTTTGCTCATGTTGATCCGGCGGAATGGACCACCTCGAAAAAAGGGGCGGCCACGCAGGTTTTCAAAAACATTGTCGAAGCGGAATCCGCAGGCCGCATTGCGGTCGAACTGTTTCCGGCCGGTTCGCTCGGTGGTGAAACCGATCTGATCCAGAATACCCAGGACGGTACGCTGGCGATGTCGATGGTATCGGGCCCGTTCTCTCAGGTTTGCCCAGAGGCAGCTGTTCTTGACGTACCCTACATGTTCCCGAACGCCAATGTGGCATGGAAAGTTCTGGATGGGGACTTTGGCAAGGAACTGGCCGCGCATTGTCTTGAAAAAACCGGGTTGCGTACCTTGGCTTATGGCGAGACGGGTTTCCGCAACTTCACCAACTCCAAGCGCACGGTTGCCGAGCCGAAGGATATGGAAGGTCTGAAAATCCGTGTCATGACCGTTCCGCTTTATGTGGAAATGGTCAAGGCACTGGGCGGCGACCCGACCCCGATCCCGTGGCCGGAAGTTCCGACTGCGCTGACGACCGGTACGGTTGACGGGCAGGAAAACCCGATCAGCGTGATCTATGCCAACAAATTCTATGAAATGCAGAAATACCTGACGCTGGATCGTCACGTCTATGGCACGGATTTCATCCTGATAAACGAAGATATCTATAGCGGTCTGTCTGACGGAGATAAGGCATTGCTGCGTCGTGCGGCCGGAATTGCCGCCAATGTCGGGCGCGCCGTTCAGCAGTTCAATTCGGCCGAGGGTGTCGCCAAGCTGGCCGAGGCTGGCATGGAAGTAACCACGCCGACCGCTGAACAGCTTGCCGCTTTCCGTGATGCGGCACAGCCAGCGGTGATTGAATGGCTGTCAGGCGAAATCGATGCACAATGGATCGAAAAGCTGAAAAGCGCCGTTAGCGACGCTGAAACCTCCATGTAACCGGCTTTGGCAGGCCGGGTGGGACGCCGTTTATGCTTGATCCCTCCTTTGCCCCCGGCCTGTCCTTTTTATGAATAGCGTCTTGCCCACCGGGCAGCCGATTTTCCCGCGATCACTCTGGGGGTAACCCATGCATCGAGCAGAGACAGCCTTTCGCCATCTGCTTGCCGGACTTTCGGGGATCAGTATCCTCGTTGTTTTCGGTGTTGTTTTTGCCGGCAGTGTCAGCCGTTATGCCTTCTCTGCGCCCCTGCAATGGAGCGAGGAAGTCGCCAAATATGCCATGATTTACGGCTGCATGTTTGGCATTGCCTATGCCTATCTGCAGGACAAGCAGATCAATTTTTCGCTGGTAACAGACCTTTTGTCCGCGCAGATGCGTGCCCGGCTTTCCATTGTTGTCGACCTGTCGACGCTGATCCTCGGTGGTATTCTTGCCTATGCCGGGCTGATTTTTGCGGAAAAGCGCGGCGGCATTCTGGCGTCCGGCCTTGGTATTCCGATGTATTGGGCGCAGATCGCCATGACGGTCGGGGGCATTTGCCTGGTTCTGGCAGCCCTGTTCCGACTGGCCCGTCTTATGAATAAGAATCGTCCGGAGTATGAAGCATGATCACAGGTTTTGGCCTTTTGGCATTGCTTGCGATCGGTGCGCCGGTGGCTTTTGCCATTGCACTGGCGATTGCGATTTATATTAGCGGTGCGACTTTTGGCATTGATCTGTTGCCCCAGCGTATTTTTGCCGGGCTCGACAGTTTTACCATTCTGGCAATTCCGCTTTTTGTTCTTGCCGGTGAATTGATGAATGCCAGCGGGATTACAGCACGTGTTATCAATCTTGCCAACGCGCTGGTCGGTCATGCAAAGGCAGGTTTGGCACAAGTCAATATCTGGTCTTCGGTGATTTTTGCCGGTCTTTCGGGGTCGGCTGTGGCCGATACATCCGCTTTGGGGCGTATTTTCATTCCGTCGATGGAAAAGGAAGGTTACCCGCGTGATTTTGCTGCGGCCCTGACCGCAGCATCCTCGGTGATCGGCCCGATTATTCCACCCAGTATTCCCGTGATCATTTATGCGCTGATCACAACCAATGTTTCGGTTCCGGCATTGTTCCTGGCGGGGATTGTTCCGGGCATTTTGCTGGCGGCGGCACTTTCGATTTATGTGCGTGTTTTCGCCAACAAGTATGCCATACCGCGTGATCGAATGAGCTTCCGTGAAAAGCTGCGTGCGCTCTGGAATGGTCTTGTGCCGGTTTTCATGCCGATTTTTGTTATCGGCTCGATTCTGGCCGGGATTGTTACTCCGACCGAGGCAGCAAGCTTTGCAGTATTTTATGCACTGATTGTCGGATTGTTCGTGTTTCGTGAACTCAAACCGTCGGAATTGCCGGGCATCTTTGCCAGTTCGATGCGCGATTCATCCAGCATCCTGATCATTATGGGCACGGTTGCCGCGGCAAACTGGTTCATGACTTTTGCAGGTATTCCGCAGGCCCTGAGTTCGTTCGTTCTGGGCTATGTCGATAGTCCGGCCATGTTCCTGATTCTGATCAACGTGATGCTGCTTGGTGTTGGTCTGGTGCTTGAAGGTATCGCTGCGATGCTGGTTCTGGTGCCGATCCTGCATCCGATTGCGATCAGCCTTGGCATTGACCCGACCCATTTCGGCATCGTCGTGATCTTTAACCTGATGATCGGCCTGATCACGCCGCCGATGGGATTGTGCCTGTTCGTTGCCGACGGGGTCGCGAATGTCGGTATGGCCCGGATGATCAAATCGATCATGCCTTTGTTCCTGGTGGAACTGGTGGTTCTGCTGGTGATCACCTTTGTGCCGCAACTCGTCACCTTCATGCCCAATCTGTTCGGATTTTAGGATTTCGCCCCATGTTGAAACTTGGTCTTATCGGTAAAGGCATATCGCGCAGCCAGTCTGCCAGACTGCATGTCCTGCTTGGCCGGATGAACGAAATTGATGTGACCTATGACTATCTCGACAGTGAAAAGATCGCCGATTTCGATCTGATCGGGCAACTTACATCCTGTGCCAATGCCGGTTATGCCGGTGTGAATGTTACCCATCCCTTCAAAACCGAGGCCCGCAAGCTCATCCAGCGTCGCAAACGTCTCCCCGAAGCCCTTGGTGCGGTGAACACGGTGGTGTTCCGCGAAGATGGCTGGCGCGGGGACAATACCGACTATGTCGGTTTCATGCGCGGCTATCGCGGGCAATTTGGCGATCAGGCACCGGGAACGGTGCTGCAGATGGGGGCGGGCGGTGTTGGCCTTGCCACGGCATTCGGGTTGCACGGGCTTGGTGCGGATCGTGTCCTTATTCATGACAAGGATACGGATCGCGGCCATGCGCTGGCTGCGACCCTTGAGACTGGCGGGGCCAACGTTGCCTTTGTCGCGGAAGCCGATCTTTCCGATGCTATCCGGGATGCGGATGGCTTGATCAATTGTACCCCGGTCGGCATGAACCAGTATCCGGGTAGTCCGTTTGATGCGCAATTGCTCGGTGGGCAGAAATGGGCATTTGATGCGGTTTATACACCGGTTGAAACGGCGTTCCTTCATTCCGCGCGAAAGGCCGGGCTTTCTGTCATGACCGGCTTTGAGCTGTTCTTTTTTCAGGGTATTGAAGCGTTCGAGGTTTTCAGTGGCACGCAGATCGACAGTAATGCCGCCCGGATCGAATATTTCAATGCCTATCCCGAGGCATTGACGGGGTAAGGGGAAAGTCCATGAGCAGCACAGTTGCCGAGACGGTTTATAACGAAATTCGCGATGACATCCTGTATGGCGAACTCCAGCCGGGGGTGAAGCTTAAGCTGGACGCTTTACGCGACCGTTATAGTGCCGGGGTGAATACCCTGCGCGAGGTATTGAACCGTCTTGTTGCGTCGGGCTTTGTTTTTGTCGAGGGGCAGAAAGGCTTTCGGGTTGTCGAAACGTCGCCCTCGAATTTCAAGGAACTGACCGCGATGCGGTTGCTGCTTGAAACCAACGGGCTTTCGAAATCAATAGATGCCGGGGACGTTGAATGGGAAGGCCGGGTTGCCGCCGCCCATCACAAACTTTCCACCATCGAAAAACGCATGCTGACCGAAGACAGCCGCGAACTTACCGTTCGCTGGAGCCAGTATGACCGCGAATTTCATCAGGCCCTGATTTCGGCCTGCGGATCGGATCTGCATATGCGGATGCATCGTGAAATCTTTGACCAGTTCCGCCGTTACGTGGTGATCGAGCTGAAAACGCATGGCTTCCGGGCCGAAGACATCATTGATGAACATCGCAGCATCTGTGACCTGGCACTGGCACGCGACAAAACTGCCGCACTGGCAAAACTGACCGATCATATCGAAACCTATCGGCGTCGTTCGCAGGACTGATCAAACCGATCCTGCCGGGCAACGTGCCCGGAAGTCCTTCCGCGCGACGGTGCCGATGCGCCACACGACCATCCCGGAGGGATAAAATGCTGACTTCCATCGCCACCGTTTCGCTATCGGGGGATCTTCAGGAAAAACTCGATGCCATTGCCGCCGCCGGCTTTGACGGGGTCGAGATTTTTGAAAATGACCTGCTGACCTTTGACGGTTCCCCCGAGGATGTCGGCAAAACCATTCGTGACCTTGGTTTGAAACTGGTGACATTCCAGCCGTTCCGCGATTTCGAAGGCATGCCCGAACCCCAGCGTACCCGTGCGTTCGAACGTGCCGAACGCAAGTTCGATCTGATGGAAGAACTGGGGACAGATCTTCTGATGGTTTGCTCGAACGTATCGCCGCATTCACTTGGCGGATTGGATCGTGCGGCAAAGGATCTGGCCGAGCTTGGCGACCGGGCGGCAAAGCGTGGCCTTCGCATTGCGTTCGAAGCCCTGTCATGGGGCAAGCATATCAGCGACTATCGTGATAGCTGGGAAGTCGTCCGGCGCGCCAATCACCCCAATGTTGGTCTGGTGCTTGACACCTTCCACATTATGGCGCGCAAAGTGCCGCTTGATGCGATTGCATCAATACCTGGCGACAGGATTTTCCTGGTGCAGGTCGCTGATGCGCCGATCCTTGAAATGGACCCGCTTTCATGGAGCCGCCATTTCAGGTGCTTCCCGGGGCAGGGTGACTTTCCCCTTGATGAATTCATGCGCAATCTGGCCCGCACCGGGTATGACGGCCCGCTGTCGCTTGAAATTTTCAACGATCAGTTCCGCTCAAGCTCGACCAAAAACGTCGCCAAGGATGGGTTGCGTTCACTGATTTATCTTGGCGATGGGGTCGAAGGCGTAAAAGTCGGGGAAAAGGCAGCGGCCCTTCCGCCCAAGGCCCATGCACGCAACGTCGAATTCATCGAATTTGCAGTCGAGGAAGAAAATGCCGAAAAACTTGCGGCCCTGTTTGCCGGGCTTGGCTTTGAAAAACGCGGCAGCCACAAATCCAAGGCCGTAACTTGGTGGAAGCAGGGCAATATCAATCTTGTCATCAATTGCGACAAGGACGGATTTGCGCATTCCTATAACATCGTGCATGGCCCGTCGGTTTGTGCGGTGGGGCTCAAGGTCGATGATGCCGGTGCATCTCTTAAGCGTGCGCAATCGTTGCTGGCCTCGCCCTTTACTCAGCCGGTGGGGGCGGGCGAGATCGAAATGCCTGCCATCCGTGGTGTGGGCGGCAGTCTGGTCTATTTCCTTGATGATCAAAGCGAACTGGCGCGTATCTGGGATGTCGAATTCGAAGCATCGGAACCGGTAGGCAAACCGGCACATGATGCCAACCTGAAATCGGTCGATCATGTGTCCTATTCGATGCAGTACGAGGAAATGCTGACTTGGGTGCTGTATTTCACGTCGATCTTTGACCTTGGCAAAATGCCAACGGTCGATGTGCCCGATCCCGGCGGGCTTGTGCAAAGTCAGGTGGTTCAGGGTGATGATGGCGGGGTGCGGTTGATCCTGAACGGATCGCAAAGCCCCCATACCCAGCATTCACAATTCCTAAGCGAGTTCTTCGGAAGCGGGGTGCAGCATATCGCACTTTCAAGTGGCGATATTTTTGCCAGTGTTGATTTTTGTCGGAAAAATGGTGTTGAAGTTTTGCCGATACCGGAAAATTACTATGATGATATCGAGGCGCGCTTTGGGCTTGATCCTGATCTTCTGGATCGACTGAAAGCTGCCAACATCCTTTATGATCGTGATGATGACGGCGAGTATTTTCAGGTCTATACCAAGACCTTCGCCAACCGGTTCTTCTTTGAGCTGGTTGAACGTCGTGATTATCGCGGGTTTGGTGCGGCCAATGCGCCGATCCGGCTTGCATCACAGACCCGTATGAACCGGCGCAGTCAGGCACCGAAATAACGAACCATTTCAGGGGATAACGACGTCATGAGTGTTGCGGAGATTCTCGTCATTAACGGCCCGAACCTTAACCTTCTGGGGCAGCGTCAGCCGGAAATATACGGTTATGACACCTTGGCAAGTATCGCGGATAAATGCACGTCCCTTGCCGAAATATTGGGCGTTTCTGTCCGGTTTGAGCAGTCAAACCATGAAGGCAGCATTGTCGACTTCATCCATGATGCACGGCAAAAATCGGCGGCGATCATCATCAATGCCGGGGCCTATACCCATACATCGGCGGCCATTCATGACGCGCTGAAAACCTTCGATGGATATATCATCGAACTGCATATTTCCAATCCGCACGCCCGTGAAGAATTCCGCCACCACAGCTGGATCAGCCCGGTTGCCAATGCCGTGATGGCGGGTGCCGGTGCCTATGGCTATGAACTGGCGACGCGTCTTGCCGCGGAAAAGATTGCGCAGACCAAATAGGGTGATGGTGCCCGGGTCCGAAACAACAAAGGCAGCATTCAATGCTGCCTCAGACTGCTGACAAAGCATACCCGATCTGATCGTCATTCCCGCAAAGCCTGCCCCGTGAAAGCGGGGGCGGCAATCCCGTCTCCTGCAACAGGGTATGGATTCCGGGTCTGCGCTCTGCTCGCCCGGAATGACGATTTTGATCAATCGCCAAAGCCAACCCCGTCAGCCAACCCCGGACCGCTGACAAAGCCCTTCCAACCAGATCGTCATTCCCGCGACGGCGGGAATCCAGTCTCTTTCAACGGGGCATGGATTCCGGGTCTGCGCTGCGCTTCGCCCGGAATGACGGTTTTGGTCAATCTTCGAACCAATCCCGCCAGCCAACCAACCCCTCTGCCCCCGGCATCGCCAAACGCCACCGACCGGACGGACCACGCCCCGGACGGCCCCCGCTGCCCCGAACGACGCTCGCTCTCGGTTGCCCCAAAACGCACCTCACCCCAAGGGCAACAACGTTGCCGAATGGCAGGCACACAAATCCCGCCATCGATGACCCACGTTTCGGCATCTCCGAACGCACCACCAGCCCGCTGGCAACCGATCCTGCCAGCCGCTCCCCGCCAGCCAATCCCGGCAACCCGACCAGACGATCCCGTGCCGATCCAATTCGGGCGCAATTCGGGCCCGCTGATTCTCGGCATTGTCACGCTTCACTGACCGGACTGGACCAAATCAGATCAGCCTCGCCCCGGCTCTCGCTGCCCCGAACAAACGCCCTTGCCCCAAGGACACATTTCTCCCGTCATGATAAACACCCGTTTTTCGCAAATATCCGACGGCCTCACGGCCCGGACGCACTACCGCCGTAATGACTTTTCCATGCGCCAGTGATGCTCCTTTGGCGACGTCGCCCCCGCCATTTCATCCCGTCAGATCGCTGCCCTGTCATCGTCTCATTCCTGTTTTGCCGCCCGAAACGCAAAAACCCGCAAAAGCGGATCACGCTTTGCGGGTTTTGTCTCCGGACCCATTTGTCCTGTTGACTTTATCTTTATGCCACAATCGAAAGAACAAATCAAGAACTTTTTTCAGAAAAACCGGAAAAAGTTCCCGGTCGATGCTCTGCGTGACCGAAAAGGTATATTTATCAATATCCTGAGGCAGCATTGAATGCTGCCTTTCTGTTTTCATGAACGGTTTGCGATCAAACTGCGCTGCGTGATCGAAGGGCTGCGGCCAGCGTGCCGTCATCAAGGTAATCAAGTTCGCCGCCAACCGGGACCCCGTGCGCCAGGCGTGTAACCTTGACCCCGGTTTCGATCAGCCGTTCGGTAATGTAATGTGCGGTGGTCTGGCCATCAACGGTCGCGTTGGTCGCAAGGATTACTTCGGTTACGGCTTCGTCGCGTGCCCGTTCGATCAGCTGGTCGATACGCAGATCATCCGGGCCAACCCCGTCAAGCGGCGATAACGTCCCGCCCAGCACATGATATTGCCCCTTGAATGCCCCGGCACGTTCGAGTGCCCAAAGATCCTGCACCTCCTCGACCACGCAAATTGTATCGCGGGTGCGATTGCGGTCGGCACAGATATGGCAGGGGTCAACCACATCGATATTGCCGCAAGTCCCACAGTGGGTCATGGCATTGGCGGTTTCTTCAAGTGCGTGGGATAACGGGATCATCAGGGTTTCGGGTTTTTTAAGCATCTGAATAACCGCACGTCGTGCGGAACGCGGGCCGAGTCCCGGCAGGCGCGACAGAAGCTTAATCAGATTTTCGATTTCCCGTCCGTTCATGATGGTCCAGTCTTGCGGTTTATCTTGTGATTGGTGTCTCTGATAGCTTGTACCAAAAACAAAGGGCGGCGCAATGCCACCCTTTGCTTTATGCGGCAATACCGCAATTTGACATTGGACCTGCCGATCAGAACGGCAGTTTGAAACCTTCCGGCAGGTTAAGCCCGCCGGTGACGTCCTTCATCTTGTCCTGAACGGCGGCTTCGACCTTGACCTTGGCATCGTTATAGGCGGCAACGATCAGGTCTTCGAGGACTTCGGTGTCCTCGGGATCGACAATGCTTTTGTCGAGTTTCAGGCCGCGCATTTCGCCCTTGCCGTTCAGCATGACCTTGACCATGCCCGCACCGGACTGGCCTTCGATTTCAAGTGCGACCAGTCCTTCCTGCATTTCCTGCATTTTGGACTGCATTTGCTGGGCCTGTTTCAGCATCCCTGCAAGGTTCTTCATAGCTCGTCGTCTCCTTCGAGATAAAACGCATCATCATATACGGAACCGCTTTCGTCCCCTTCTTCCCCGGTTTCTTCCTGTCCCGGCGGCAGATGGACGGCAACGATTTTTGCCTTGGGTAATCCGTCAAGGATCGCCTTGACCAGCGGATCGAGCGATGCATCCGCCTTGCGCTGTTCAAGTTCCTCAAGCTCCTGTTCCTTGAGTGTCGGCGCACCTTCTTCGCGTTCCGAAACACTCACCAGCCAGCGATGGCCGGTTAGATTGTTCAGGGTCTTGATTAGTTGGCTCGACAAATCCGCACGCGCCCCGCGCGCCGGACGGAATTCAATGCGACCCGGTTCGTATTTCACCAGATGCATATAGTTTTTTAGCTGGATCGCAAGTGCGGTTGTTTCCCGCTCTTTCGACAGCAATTCGGCAACCTCGGCGAAGGTTTCCGGCAATTTCGCATAAGCCTGCTGCGAGGCATGCTCGGGTTCACCCAGTGGATCGGGACGCGCATGGGCAACTGCCGCAGCACCGCCGCCATTAACCACTTGCATGCGCGGCCCTGGTCCGCCACCACCATTGCCGCCACCGCCGCCTTGCGGGGCATTGCCGGATTTATTCAGATCACTGCGCAGTTTCTTGATCAGATCGCCCGGGGGCGGCATTTCCGCGGCATAAGCCAGCCGGATCAGGATCATTTCGGCGGCCTGTATCGGACTTGGTGCAATGCGGGTTTCTTCCAGCCCTTTAAGCAGCATCTGCCACGCACGGGTTAATTGTGGCATGGCAAGCTTGGCGGCGATTTCCTTGCCGCGGTCGCGTTCGATCTGCGATACGCCGGGATCATTTGCCGCCTCGGGTGACAGTTTCACACGCGTCAGCCAATGGGTCAGGTCAAGCATATCCTGCAACATCACCGCCGGATCGCCGCCTAGCGCATATTGCGCGCCGAGCAATTCCAGTGCTTCGTTGATCTCGCCCTTCATGGTCTGATCAAACAGATCAAAAATCCGCGACCTGTCGGACAGGCCCAGCATATCGCGGACCTGTTGGGTCGTGACTTTGCCTGCGCCATGCGAAATCGCCTGATCCAGAAGGCTCATGCCGTCGCGAACCGATCCATCGGCCGCGCGTGCAATCAGGGCAAGTGCCTCGTCCTCGATATCAGCATGTTCAAGGTCGGCGATGCGTTTGTAATGGGCGGCCAGTTCGTCGGTTTGAACCCGGCGCAAATCAAAACGCTGGCAACGCGATAGGACCGTAATCGGAATTTTGCGGATTTCGGTGGTCGCAAAGATGAATTTCACATGCTCCGGCGGTTCTTCCAGCGTTTTCAAAAGCGCGTTAAACGCACTTTTCGACAGCATGTGCACTTCGTCGATGATGTAAATCTTGTAGCGGGCAGATGTCGGGCGATAACGAACGCCTTCGATCAGTTCGCGAATATCGTCAACACCGGTACGTGACGCGGCATCCATTTCCAGAACGTCGACATGACGGTCTTCGGCAATCGCGCGGCAATGTTCGCAAACACCGCATGGCTCGATGGTGGCATTGCCTTTGCCATCCGGCCCGATGCAGTTCAGCGCGCGCGCAATGATACGGGCGGTCGTGGTTTTACCGATCCCGCGCACCCCGGTCAGAACAAAGGCATGCGCCAGACGACCGCTTTCAAGCGCGTTCGACAGCGTCTTGACCATCGGCCCGTGACCGATCATCTCGTCAAAGGTTTTCGGGCGATATTTGCGGGCAAGAACCTGATATTCGCTTTTGGGCGCTTCTTCGGCCTTTGCGGCAGGCGCAGAGACGGGTGCCGCCGCGGCGGGTTCCTGTTCCATATCAAGCTCTGGCGCCTCAGCCTCGGGCGTTTCTGGTGCTGACGTTTCGGTGCTGTCGATCTGATCCGTCATTCATCCGGTCCGGCATGTTTCAATGTGCTTTGGTTTTAGCAGCTTCGCCCCCGCATGGGAAAGACCAAGTGGGAAATTTCCCACACAAAATTCCATAGCAGGCATGATGCTGCAAAGCATGGCGGAAACGTGTGATTTTTGGGGGGATATAAAGGGTGAGAGACTGAACCGCGACCCGGAAAAACTCGTTACGGCTGCTACCTTCCGGTCCTGACCGGGTTGGCGAGCGGTCCGTCCGCGGCCAGCCTCTCGCCCCCTATATCGCGCAAGGGACCATAAAACGCAAGGCCCGGCTTTGATTTTTTGATAAATCGCGTGATCGTGGCTTTGACGGCGGGTTTGGTCGCGTTAATGTCGGTGCCCGTTATCCGAATAAGATGATCCGCCATCCTGATCATGGGACTCGACCCCGCTTCTGGTGGAATCAAACAAGGAATGCCCGGAATATGGACAGGCTGTTTTACGAAGCAACCGATCTGGATCGCGATGCCCGATTGCGGACACTGGAAAACTGGCGCGAAGTATTACTCACCGAGGAAACGGTTCGTATCTTGATTTGTCATGGGGGCGACCCGCTTTTTGCCTGGCCCGAGGATATGAACGAACACGAACTTGTCGTGGTTGGCGGTCCGGCCTTGCCCCATCTTGATTTGGAAATTGAACAGGCAGACTGGATTTATATCGGTCGTCATGGTGGCGAGGCGGTGATTGCCATCGATGTTGCCCCTGTGATCACGGATCGGGACGAAGCCGTGCGTCGTCTGGGCGGCGGGTTTGGCGATATGCGAAGCCGTATGGCGGCCCTTTCCGAAGACGAGGCCGCCCTTGCAGCCCAGGCACGCGCCATTTTCAACTGGCATCAGAAACACCGTTTTTGCGGTGTTTGCGGCAATCCCAATCAGGTTTTGGAAGCCGGTTATCGTATGCAATGCACCAACCCGACGTGCGGTACGCAGCATTTCCCGCGGACCGATCCGGCGGTGATCATGCTGATCCATCACAACGATCATGTGCTGCTTGCGCGCTCCCCTCAATTTCTGCCCGGCACCGTTTCCGTTCTTGCAGGATTTGTCGAGCCGGGGGAAACCCTTGAACAGGCGGTCGCGCGCGAAGTATTCGAAGAGGTCGGCATTCGGGTAAAACGCGCACGCTATATTGCCTCCCAGCCATGGCCTTTCCCCGGTTCCCTGATGCTTGGCTTCGTCGCCGAGGCGGAAACAACCGACATCGTGATCGATGAAAAGGAAATCGAATTTGCGATGTGGGTTCATCGCGACGATATCGCGAGCTTGCCGGAACGCGGTATCAATCTGCCCCGTCCGATTTCTATTGCACGTTACCTTCTGGAAAACTGGCGGCAAGGCCGCATATAGAAGAATAATTGCAGTGCAGCACGGTCTCGATATCGCTGCTGCTGCCATAAACAGGCGGGAGAAAGGATTAGTCTTCGGATGAAGCGCATGTTCCGGTGGTTTTACAGCCTGATGGGACTGGTTGGTTTGGCCGCTGCTGCCTCTGGGGCATCTTCGGGATCGGCAGAGGCAAAAGAACCGATCACCATCAAGGTCGGCACCTATGAATATGGTGTCGTCTATTTTTTCAATGACGGCAAACCGGTCGGATTTGCACCGGATCTGGTTGCGGCCCTGAATGCTGTCCAGTCAGCCTATTTTTTTGAACTGGTTGAAACATCTTCACGGCGGCGATACAACGATCTGGAAACCGGTGTCTTTGATATGGTTCTGCTTGAAAGCCCGGATTGGGAATGGCGGGATGAAGATGTCATTTTTTCCGATCCGATCGTGACCGAACATGATCTATACATCGCGCGCCGTCAGGATGTGTCGGACGCGGGCTGGTTTGATCAGATAACCCGTCGCGAAATCCTGTGTGTTCTTGGTTTCCACTACGGATTTGCCAAATTCAACTCCAGCCCGGACTTCTTGCGCGATCATTTCAATATATCGCTGCTTTACAGTGAAGAAGAAGTCCTCGACCGGCTTTTGGCCGGAGACGGCGAAATCGGAGTGGTTTCGGCAGGCTTTCTGGCCCGCAAATATAATGACAATCCGGAACTGAGCGAGCAGGTTATAATCGGGCCAAAACCCGATTCCAGTTATGATCTGGTTTCCGTGATGTCGCGGGATTCAGCAATCCCGGCTGAGGAATATAACGCACTGATCAAGCTGCTTCATACCACGGGAAATATTGCGGAAAACTGGCGTAAATTGCACGATGATCTTTCCGGTTAGTCGGCAGGCACGCCCATGATCGGTACCATTGCGATCAATCCAGTGGAGGAATGCGGGCAACGACATTGCGACGCAGGCTTTCGGGCCGTTCGCGCCATGGCACGATACCGTCATCTGACGCGGCATAGCGACGGCCAAGTTCGCAGAGATCGTCGATCATGCCGGGATCAAGGTTGCCATAAACATATCCCCATTTGCCCGGCCCGTTTAGTGCAACCGAACAGCCAGATTTGCAATTGGTCAGGCATTCGATGGCTTTGATATCAAACGGCATATCCTGCTTCGCACAGCTTTCGACCATTTTATCAAACAGTTCCCTGCCATGACGGGGATCGGTTGCTCCCTCGGCCGAGGACGCAGTGCAGGTCGTACAGATATTCAGGCGCGCTTTGGTGGTCATGGCATCCGGTATGGTTAAGGCGTTTGCGGGCTGCGCATCCAAACAGTTTGCGCCTTGTCCGGTCAAGTTATCTTGTCAGGCTTAACGATCCTGAAGACCCTTCCCGTCCAGAATACGCGGGACAGATTTTTCGATTCGAGCTGTGCGTGTAGCCGACTGCTTGGCACCGGAAAAATGAAGATTGTATCCCCGTTGTCGACCCGGTGTCAGCGCATTGAAAGCACGTTCGAAATCGGGATTTTCGGCAAATTTCTTCAAAAGCTCTGCCGGAAGTTCAAGTCTGTCCTTTTCGCCGAATTCGATCTTGAGGCCCGATTTCTCTACCTCGATCGCAGCCTTGATAAAGGCCTTCAGAACATCTTCTCTGGTGTTGATTTCCGGAACCGACGTGAAATGCATGCGGCGCATGGCCTGCGAATTTTCACCCGGTTTGGCAAGTATCCCTTCGGGATCGTCCAATAATGCTCCTTTAAAGAATCCTACCGCGCAATCCTCCTTAAGCCCGTAAATCATCAGGACATTATTATTCTGCCACGTGTAACACAGATTACCCCACTTCACGTCCTCGCCAAGGCCGCAATCAAGGATAATCGACCGCAGTTTTTTGCGTTCTTCGTGCCATTTTTCCTGAGCCAGAAGGGCATCGACTTTTGCTGTCAAACTGGTCATTTATAGAAACTCCGACGGATGCTTCTTCCCCAATTCTTTATTCAATCAGCCCGCCGCGCGGATGGTCAAGTTGTCATCATTGATATATTCGCTGACAAAACTCTGGATCGTTGCGGCAAGCTGCCGATCCACCAGCGGATGCGACGCATCCGACAGCATCAGGGCCACACCGACTGCGGGCAATGGCGGGAAACCGTCGCGACTTTCAAGTATCTGAAACTCGTCCGTGACACTTGCCGCGGCAAGTGCTGCTACGCCAAGTCCGTCACGCACCAGATGCAGTAACGATGCCGCCTGTCTGGTCGTTGCAAACAGGGTAAAAGGACGATCCGCCTTTGAAATGGCATCAATCGCCCAAGCATGGAATTTGCAATCTTCGGCAGGCAGAACAAGCGATAGCGGGTTCGCCAGATGTTGTCTGTGAATCGGCGACGAAACCCAGACACCGGGTTCATGGCGCAGGAAATATCCCTCTTCGCCTTTTTCTGATCGGCTGATGATGGATATATCAAGTTCGCCCTGATCCAGCATCCGGTGGAGCAATATCGTCGGATTGACGGAAATAAAGAATTTGGCATCGGGATGGGTCTTGCGTATGGCGCGCAGTACCACCGGCAGGATTTTCTGGGTGTAATCATCCGGGCATCCGATCCGGATCGGGCGGCTGCTATCCTGCCCGCGCATCTTTCCCATGGCTTCGTCCTGCAGCGACAGCATACGCCTTGCATATCCGACAAAAGTGATACCATCCGCCGTCAATAGAACATTGCGGCCTTCCCGTTCAAACAATGTACTGCCAACAATATCTTCCAGTCGTTTCATCTGCATGGAAAAGGCCGATGGGGTGCGGCCTATCCGGTCGGCTGCACGGTTGAAACTGCCGCATTCGGCAAAGGCGACGAAGCTTCGAAGCAGATCGGAATCCATGAAACATCCTTTGATCAGAAATAATGATCAATAAATTTGAACTGTCTGGTCAAAACTATTCGATTGTTTGCCAGCCGGCCAGCACCAATTATCGGCGCTGGCCGGCCATTGCTGTTTTGCAAGTGCCAAAGGAATATCGAAATGATCCTTCATGATTTTCTTCCTTCGGGAAACGGTTACAAAATCCGTTTGCTGTTAACCCTTCTCGGCAAACCGTTTGATCTGGTCGAGCATGACATCACCAAGGGTGAAACCCGCACGCCCGAATTTCTGTCGCGGATCAATGCCAATGGCAAAATCCCTGCACTGGAATTTGATGATGGCCGGGTTCTTGTCGAAAGCAACGCGATCCTGATCCACCTTTCCGAAGGAACACCCTATTTGCCGACCGATGCGTGGGAACGCACCGAGGTCATGCAATGGCTGTTCTTTGAACAATATGATCACGAACCGACGATTGCCGTTTTGCGGTCATGGGTCGGGGTCAAGGGCATGCCCGAACATGCCGATATTCTCGTACCGATGAAGCGCGCGGGCGCAAAAAAGGCGCTCGATCTTATGGAAAAACGACTGTCGGGGCATAACTGGCTGGTAGGCGATACCTTGACCATCGCCGATATATCCCTTTACGCCTACACCCACGTTGCCGAAGAGGGCGACATTGATCTGTCGGTCTATCCGGGCATCCTTGCATGGCTTGACCGCATTGCGGCCCTGCCGGGATATGTTCCGATCACGTGGAAGCCCTGATTCCATCCGCAGAAGGAAAAACAGCCGCCCCGTCATCGGAAGGCATATTGGGGCATCCTGATCGGGGCGGCTGCAAGAATCGATGCGCGATCCAGGTAGCGCATCGGTGAAAAGAAAAAGATGGCTAGGTGTCCCTATGCCGACCGCAAAATCCGGTCGGGCAATAACGGATCGGTTGCCGCAGCTGAATGGCGCGCCTGAAAATTGTTGAAAGCGGCATTTACGTTCGGAACTTCGGAGAGGATTTCCGGCCCGCCCGGCATCGCTTTCAGATACTGGATCATCGGCATGATCAGCATATCGGGGATGGTAAAACGCGGGCCGAACAACCAGCCATCGGCATAATGCGGATCAAGCACCTTGAGGTCGCCGGCAATCAGCCCGCCCATGCGGCTCATGCGTATGGCAAAGCCCGGATCGTTGCGCTGTTCTTCATCGGCAAAGACCATCGGGATGACAAATTGCCGCAGGATATGCGGATCAAGCCGGGTAAGCGCGACACTGATCCATTGTTCCATATGCGCGACCTTGTCATGACGCACGGGGCGCAACAGCGGTCCGTCAAAGGCATCGTCAATATATCGGCAGATCGCGGCTGCTTCGTACAGTACCAGACTGCCATGGACCAAAACCGGCACCTTGCCAAACGGATTGAAGCGCAGCAATTCGTGCGTAGGCGATGAACCGGGTTTCTGAATGCCCTTGGTACGGAACTCGAACGAAATCCCTTTCTCGATACAGGCAATCCGGACGGTGCGCGAAAGGCTGCTGCGGGGCATGCCGTAAATAATCACCTCGGACATCGCAAAATCCTTTGCATCTGTGATGCGCGCATGAAACCGAAACAGGGTTTTGACACGCGAAACTTGCCAACAGGATTGCGGACCTCATAATATGTTCAAGAACATATTATGAAAATGTGAGAGCCTTGTTTCGAACCACACCAATCAGAGTCAAAGCATGCCTTACAGCCCGGACCACAAGCCAAAGACGCGGCAAAAAATCATCCGCTCGGCGGCGAAGCTTTTCAAAACGGTCGGCTATGAAAATGTGACCATCGATCAGGTGATGGCGGATGCCGGGCTTACGCGCGGCGGGTTTTATGCACATTTCAGGAACAAGGAAGATCTGTTTGTCGCCACGGTCGAAAGCGGCATTGATCTTCTTGGTGAGCCGATCTTGTCGCGCTTGCGCAAGGCCGAAAAATTCGGCCTTGATTGGACAGCCGCCTTTGCCGAACTTTATCTGTCGAGCCAGCACTTGCATCACCCTGGCAAGGGATGTGCGTTACCAACACTTTCAACCGAAGTTGCCCGTTCGGGCGAACGGGCGCAGAAGGCTTTTTCCAAGGTCATCCGCGGGGCATGCGGCAAGCTTGCCGGGAAACTGGCCCTTGAGGAACGGGGCATGGCACCGATGACCCGCGAAGAAGCCGATGCCTGGTTTGAAAACCCGCCGCTTGATGAAATCGGCAAGGAACATCGCATCAATGCAACCGCGATGCTGTCGATGATGGTTGGGGCGATAGTGCTTGGCCGGGCAGTCGATGACGAAACCGCCGAGTTGATCCTGAATTCCGTGCGAAAATCCCTGCCGAAGCTTAAGGTCTCACCTGAAAATGTAGAAACGACGCCGACCTATTTTGCAAAGAAGCCATCCAGAACATCGGCGTAAATCGCGACCAGATTTTTGATGTCATCGAGCATGGCGTGTTCATCGACCTTGTGCATGCTTTGCCCGACCAGCCCGAATTCGGCAACTTCGCAATATTTATGGATAAAGCGCGCATCCGATGTGCCGCCAGTGGTACTCATTTCCGGGCGATGGCCAGTCACCTTTTCCGAAGCATCGGAAATCAGCTTTGCCAGGGTGGCGGGTTCGGACACAAACGCCTCGCCGGAAATTTTGACTTTCAGGTCATGCGCCCCGGCGTGTTCCGCGCAGGTTTCGCGGATCCATTTTTCAAGATCGACACCCTGATGCAGGTCGTTGAAACGGATATTGAACGCTGCACTGACCTTGGCCGGAACAACATTAGTTGCCGGGTTACCGGCATCGACCGTCGTGACTTCCAGATTGCTGGGCTGGAAATGCGGGGTGCCGGCATCAAGCTCATGGGTGGTTAGGGCGTTCAGAACGCGCAGCATGCGCGGCACCGGATTATCTGCCAGATGCGGGTATGCGACGTGCCCCTGTGCACCATAGATCGTCAGCCAGCCGGTGATCGATCCTCGGCGGCCTACTTTCATCATCTCGCCCAGATATTTCGGGTTGGTCGGCTCTCCGACAAGGCAGACGTCGAATTTCTCACCATGCTTGTCGCACCAGTCGAGAAGCTTGATCGTGCCGTTCACCGCATCGGCTTCTTCGTCGCCGGTGATGAGGAAACTGATACTTTCATCAAAATCAGGACGCGCCGCCAGAAAATTGTCCACGGCTTCAACGAAGCAGGCAATGCCGGTTTTCATGTCGACTGATCCGCGCCCGAACAGACGGCCATCCTTTATTTCACCACCAAACGGATCAACCGTCCAGGCTGCGGCATCGCCAGCCGGAACCACATCTGTATGTCCGGCAAAACAGAAATTGCGTCCCTTGGTACCCAGTCGTGCATAAAGGTTATCGATGCTGGCCCAGCCGTCTTCTTGGAAAACCTTGCGCTTGCAGTCAAAGCCGCGTGCTTCGAGCGCTGTCTGCAACACATCAAGGGCCCCGGCGTCGGCAGGGGTGACGGACGGGCAGCGGATCAGGGATTGGGCAAGGTCAAGGGCGGCGGACATTTGATATTCTCTTGGCTTCGTGATGATGGACCGGGATTTACATCCCATTATCAATGTTTCGCCTGAAACATTTAACGAGCAAAAAAGGGGCAAAACGGTATGCCGCTTCGCCCCTTATAGATCATTGGCAAATCGGGTGACAGAAATCAGTCACGCAGCAATTCATTGATTGAGGTTTTCGAGCGGGTTTTTTCATCCACACGTTTGATGATGACCGCGCAATACAGGCTCGGCCCAGGCTTGCCATCGGGCAACGGTTTGCCCGGAATGCTGCCCGGAACCACAACCGAATAGGCCGGAACGCGGCCAACAAAAGTCTCGCCGGTGGTGCGGTCGATGATCTTGGTTGATGCGCCGATAAACACACCCATCGAAATCACGGCACCTTCTTCGACGATCACACCTTCGACGATTTCCGAACGGGCACCGATAAAGGCGTTGTCTTCGATGATGACCGGACCGGCCTGCAGGGGTTCAAGCACACCGCCGATACCTGCACCACCCGACAGATGAACGTTCTTGCCGATCTGTGCGCAGGAGCCGACTGTTGCCCAAGTATCAACCATAACGCCGGTATCGACATAGGCACCAAGGTTCACAAAGCTTGGCATCAGCACGGTACCCGGTGCGACATAGGCCGAACGGCGCACGATGCTGCCCGGTACAGCGCGGAAACCGGCATTTTTGAACTCGGCTTCGCCCCAGCCTTCGAATTTCGACGGGACCTTGTCCCACCAGTTGGTGTTTTCGCCCGGTCCGCCGGAAATTGTGGTCATGTCATTGAGACGGAAGGACAGAAGAACCGCCTTCTTGGCCCACTGATTGACAATCCACTTGCCGTCGGTCTTTTCGGCAACACGCAGTTTACCGCTATCAAGTGCGGAAAGCGTCTGGTCGACGGCCTTGCGGATTTCACCCTGGGTGGCGGAGCCGATTTCGTCGCGATTTTCCCATGCGACGTTGATCACGCCTTCAAGTTCTGTTCTGTCCATTTTCAGAAGTCCTTGCGGTCAGCCATAATTTCATGTCGGGCGGAGAATGGTCAAAGCCTGTTGTGAAGTCAACTCCGCCAGTTTACGTAGGGTTCCCTGATTCTGACCCGCGCAAGAATTACCCGATAAGGAGGCGAAGCTCAATCTTGGAACCGTGACAAATTTGTACGGTCAAGTCTTTTACGCAGAGCCGTTACCCAATTTGCGCAGGAAATCCACCAGATTGTCGGTTTCATGATCAATCCGGGGATCATCACGACCGACCTGCGCCCATGCCTCGTCGGTATGGATCCAGACGGTGGTCATGCCCATGTCTTTTGCCGGAAGCAGGTTTTTGGCCATGTCTTCGAAATAGATCGCGCGTGTCGGATCAATCGCATCACGCGCAAGCAACCGGTCATAAGGCTGGCGTTCCGGTTTAGGGATATAATCCGCATCGACAATGTCAAAGATGGTTTCGAAATGGCTGGAAATGCCAAGGCGATCCATTACCCGTTCAGCGTGCCCGCGCGATGCATTGGTGAAAATCACCTTGCGGCACGGCAGCGCATCAAGGGCCGCAGCTAGGTCTGGTGCGGGATCGACCACCGACAGATCGATATTGTGTACCTTGTTCAGATAATCCGCCGGATCGATGTCATGTTCGGTCATCAGACCGCGCAGTGTCGTGCCATAGCGGTGAAAATAGCTTTTCTGGATGACATAAGCTTCGTCTGCCGGAAGGCATAAGGCGTCACGCACATACTGCCCGATTAGATTGGATACCTGGGAAAACAGGTCGCATGCCGACGGATACAGCGTGTTGTCGAGATCAAAGATCAGGACATTGTCCGGTGCAATACGCGGGATGACAGCAGTGGCAGAAACGGTCGGGGACATATTGGATCAATCCGGTTGTGTACAGCGGAATTTTGGATGTTCTTTTATGAGATTACCGGCTTCCTGCAAAGGCCAAGTCAGATTTTTGCAGTGCAGCATTGTAGATATGCGGTTTTTGCAACTATTCAGATCTCGAATTATTCCAGATAGGGGTTTAAAAAGTGCAACCCGAACAAAGATATATTCAATTTGAGTTTGGAAAGTAACGGTGCCAAGGGGAATGTTTCTGTTTTCGGAGCATGCGCACCTGGAAATGTATTCGCCGAGGTGGAAATCTGTCGCTGCTGTAAAGGCCTTATTAAGAGTGCCCGTGCAGATGATAGGAAAATCCGTCTTCCTGAATAGGGGCAGGATGATGCAAAGATTTCGAGGCAGCGCGAGAGGGCCCTTTGGAAAAGCTTCTCAAAAGTCGGACAACGGCACTCCGGAACGAGCGTAATCGTTTCGCTGCGCTTGCGTTTGTCTGGGGCGATCTTTTGCTAGAACTGGATGACGACCTTCGGATCGTGTTCGCATCCGGCGCGGCTGATGGCATGATTGGCCGGTCGGCCGCCGATATTGAAGGCCATACACTGCAATCGGTTCTGGCACCGCAGTTCCGGCCACTGGTTCAGGAAATGCTCCATGTTGCGCGCCGTCGCGGTCGCATGGATAATATTCAGGTCCGCTTTATCCGCCCGGATGAACAGTTAAGCGCACCGGTTTCCATGAGCGGCTATTTCCTGCCCGATCTTGGCGATCATTTTTTTGTCGCCCTGCGTATTGCGGTCAATACCTTGCCGCACGACGTGGCGAGGTCGATCAGACGCGACAATGCAACCGGCCTGATGGACGAGGAAAGTCTGTCGCGCGTCGTGACTGAACGCCTGATGGCGCAACGTGAAACCGGTGCCGAACACAAATTCACCCTGATGACGCTGAACGCGTTTGATCCGTTATGCAAGCGCATGGAACAGATCGAACGCGATGAAATGCTTGCCAATATCGGGGCGTTCCTGCGCGCGCATTCCGTTGCCGGGGATACCGCGGGCCGCCTTAACGGCAATCAGTTTGGCATGTTGCACCGGTCGGATGTGCCGGTCGGAGAACTTGAAAACCGGATTGCCGATTGTGCACGGGATGCCGACCCGTCGGGCCAGGGTGTCGACATTTCGACATCCGTTACCGATTTTACCGCCGAAATGATCCCGCCGGGCGATCTGGCGCGCGGGGTGTTGTATTCGATCCGCCGCTTCTGCGACCGGCAGGAGCACGGGTTTACATTTTCGCGTTTGATCGGGCAAACACCTAATCTGGTGAATGATACATTTTCCGCGATGCGTGATTTCGGCATGCGGGTCGACCGGCTGAAATTCGACGCGGTTTATCAGCCAATCGTGCGACTACCATCCGCCGAAATCCATCATTTCGAGGTGCTTGCCCGCTTTTATGATGATGATGGCAAGCTGATCCCGACAGATCGCCTGATCACCTTTGCCGAACAGGTCAACATGATCCACAGGCTCGATCTGGCGATGATGCGCCGGACACTGAAATGGATCCGTAATCAGTTGGATGAAGGTATTGATGCCCGCGTGGCGGTGAATGTTTCAGGGCACAGCATCGAAAATCCGGATTTCTGCCGGTCAGTAATTGCGCTGTTTGAACGCAATCGCGATTCAATGGGGCAATTGATGATCGAAATTACTGAAACCGCCGAAATCACCGATATCGATACGGCGTCGATCTGGATCACGCGGTTCCGTGATTTCGGGGTCGAGATTTGCCTGGACGATTTTGGCACCGGGGCATCGAATTTCCGCTATCTCAGCGCAATGGATGTCGATTACGTCAAGATCGACGGGGAATCGATCCGTCAGTCTATGAAGTCTTCAAAGGGTCGTGCCTTTATGAAGTCGCTGGTCGATCTTTGTCACGAGCTTAAGGTCGAGGTCGTGGCAGAAATGATTGAAACTGATGCGATGCGCGAAATGGTGACCAAGGTCGGCTTTGACTATGCGCAAGGGTATCTTTTTGGGAAACCCGAGAAGGACATCACACTTTACTGGCGTCATGTTCACGAGCGCAAACGCCATTAGAAATACCTTGCATAAATGCCTGTAAAGACCGCCATTCGGGCGGTCTTTTTTGTATCAATCATGAAAATAGTTTTGCCCTGAAATCGCAAGAAACCGCTGTTTTTCGGGCGGAACCGGCAATCGTCGAAAAAAAACAACAGAAGCACCGCCAGTTTTATCGCCTGTACGCGTGGATATGGATACCGGCCCGTTTTGGTCGGTTGGCAGGTATGTCAGTTCCATTCTTCCATATAGGAGATCGCGAAAATGGCGAGCATTAACACCAATATGTCGGCGACACTGGCAGTGTCGAACCTTAACAAGACCACCGACGAGATGACTTCTGTTCTGACCGCAATGTCGAGCGGCAAGTCGATCAACTCGGCATCGGATGATGCGGCCGGTCTTGCAGTTTATACTGCGATGTCTGTGGACTACGCGGCTTGGGAACAGGCTGGCGATAACGCCGAAGTCGCAACGGCTATTCTTGAAACGGCCGATGGCGGTCTTTCGGAAATCGGTGACATTCTCGAACGTATGTATGAACTGGCATCCGAAGCTTCTTCGGGTTCGGTGACCGACACGGAACGTGCCTATCTTGATGCCGAATATCAGGAACTGGTTGCGCAGGTTGATTCCATCGTCAACTCGACGACCTATTTCGATACCTCGCTGCTCGATGGCACCTATAACGAGAACTTTACGGTTTCTGCAGACTCTAGCGTTGCAGCAATTGCCGTTGACTTGTCTGCACAAGCCTATGATGCCGCAAGCCTTGGCCTTGCCGGTGATCTGACATCGGCGACCAACGCGGCAACCGAACTGACGGCAATCGAAACGGCGGTTACCACCGTTTCGTCTGGTCGCGCGACGGTCGGTGCGCTGATGTCGCGGTTTGATTACGCGTCCGGCAACATCGAAACCGCCCAGACCAACCTTGAAGCCGCAATGAGCGTCTATATGGATGCCGATATCGCGGAACTTAGTGCGGAACAGACCGAACTTGGCGTGAAGATGGACTCTGCCATTCAGGCCCTGTCCGTTTCCAACGAAAATCTCGAGAAGCTCTCGCGGTTGCTGAGCTAACTCGACGTAGGGCCATCCGGTCTTAGAGCCGCCGGGTGGCCCTGTTTTGTTTCGTATCGCATGAAAGGAAGGGCAGGATGCCGACCGTCAATTCGTCTACTTCGTCGAGTTATGTATCCTCGTCCTATGTTTCGGGGCTGACCGACCTTGATACGGCCCAGCTGATCGAAGATGCTTATAATGTGAAGATGGAAGTCGCCGACACCATCGAGGCAGAGGTTGACGAGCTTGAACTTGAAATTGCGGCGTTTGAAGATTTACAGGACCTGCTTGAAGCGTTGGAAGATGCGGCAGAGGCCCTGACCGCTTCGGCAGAACTTGACAGTTTGCGTGATGATGTCTGGGTTGGAAAATCGGCCTATCTGTCATCGTCGGATGCCAACACCACCGCATCGGATGTGCTGGGTGTTCTGGTCGAGGATGAAGCGGCGGTCGGCAGCTATACGATTGAAATCAAACAGATGGCAACCGCCCACAAGCTGGGTGGAGATACCTATGCCGATGCTTCATCGGCTGCTGGTTTGTCGGGCACCCTCAATCTTGTGGCCGGAGATGATTATACAGCGACGGATATCGAGATATCCGATGACATGTCGCTTGATGATATCGCGGATGCCATCAACGACCAAAGCAGTGCAACCGGGGTACGTGCGAGTGTGCTTCAGGTATCCGACGATGAATATATGCTGGTTTTATCAGCCATCGATACCGGGCAGGAAATCACCTTTGATACAGATGGAGCCGATACCACGATTGCGGCATCGTTGGGGTTGATCAATGCCGATGGCAGTTATGCCGACGAGCTGGTTGCAGCCGATCAGGCGATTTTTTCTGTCGACGGGGTCGAGGTAACGCGCAGCAGCAATACGGTGGATGACGTGATCGAAGGCGTGACGCTGTATCTCTATGCCGAAGAAGAAGGCACGGAAATCACGCTCGAAATTGACGAGGATGCAAGTTCGGCCTATGACGCAGTTGAAGCCTTTGTTACCGCATATAACGAACTGCGCAGTTTCGTTATCACCAATCAGGCCTATGAGGCCGGTGAAGGGGCGGATGAGGACGCGGTTCTGTTTGGCGATTCACTTTTAAGTTCAGTCGTATCCTCGGTCTACGATGCGCTGTCCTTCACCGAAGACAGCGAAACCTATGCCTCCCTCTCCTCAATCGGCATTACCTTTGATGAAAGCAACTATCTGGTGATCGATTCCGGGATGCTTGAAGATGCGCTGGTGTCGAATTTCGACGAGGTTGCCGACCTGTTTTCGCTGTCGACCGATACCGGTTCGGACAACCTGCTGGTTTCCGAAGCCGACGGTCCCTTTACCGGCACCTTTACCATAGATCTCGAGGTCGATGCCGATGGCAATATCACATCAGCCAGTGTCGGCGGTGATTCCAGTCTGTTTACCATCAGTGGCAACAATATCATCGGGGTCGAGGGATCGGCATACGAAGGGGTCGAGCTGTATTTTGGCGGTGACAGTTCCGAAAGTGTCGATGTCACGATTTCCAGCGGTCTTGGCAATGAAATGGTCAATGCGCTCGATAAATACACCAATAGTTCGGATGGCCTGATTTCGTCCCGGATTGAGCGGCTTGAAGAACAGACATCGGAACTTGAGGACGAAATCGAAGATGTTACGACCGCCGCCGAGGCTTATGCCGAGGATCTGACCGAACGTTATTCTGTGCTGGAAACCAAGATGTATCAGCTTCAGCTGCTGCGCGAACAACTTGAAGCCTTGTGGGGTGATGATGAATAAGCATTCGCAGACGGCTGCTCAGCAGGCCTATCGTTTTGCCGGTGCCAGCGCGCAATATAACAATGCATTGCGCACGACGTCGCCGGTTGCAATGATGGTGATTGCCATCACCCGCACGCGTCAGCATCTGCGGGCGGCCAAACAGCACCGTGAAGAAAAGCGTTTTGATCTTGAACGGCAGGAAAAGGCAATTGCGATCAACCGGCTGCGTGCGTTGCAGGCAGTCGTGGCACCAAAGTCGGCCCCGGAATTGTCCCGTGATCTGTATGCGTTCTATGCCCGAATGATCAAAACACTGGCTCGAAACGGGCGGAAAACGCCGCTTGAGGAACGTTACGAAATAGTGGACCGGAACCTCGAAACACTTGCAAAACAGTGGGAGGCGTTCAGATCGGTTAATCCGCAGTCCGTCGGGCTGCAACAGGTTTGCGGAACCCGTCATATCGTGGAACAGGTGTTGTGAGGGGCAGTTGAGTGTAGGCATCCGTCGCGAAATGACCACGGGATCGCAAGCCTCCGAGGCGGGAAAGCAGACAGCCGCCCTGTCGGAACTTGCTGATCAGGACCTTGTGGCCCTGATGGTTCGGGGCGACAAGCGCGCCTATCGTGTACTTGTGGAACGATACTATCGCGGGATCATCGGGATTGCG
This sequence comes from Thalassospira australica, assembly GCF_044790785.1. Lineage (GTDB taxonomy): Bacteria > Pseudomonadota > Alphaproteobacteria > Rhodospirillales > Thalassospiraceae > Thalassospira > Thalassospira australica_A. Next base: position 107,504 of record NZ_CP085258.1, read on the forward strand.
CGACGTATGGGCCTGACCAGTGGCGATGCCGAGGATGCGGCACAGGATGTTTTTGTCCGGGTCTGGTTGCACCGGGAAAAATGGCGTCCCGAAGGGGCCAGTTTTAAAACCTGGTTGTATCGGGTTGCGGTTAACCGGGTGATTGACCTGAAACGGAAACCGCAATTTGTAGATGGCAGCGATCTTGAAAGTATGCCAGATGATGCGATGTCGCCGGTTGAACAACTGGCACAACATCAGGAATTCAAACGACTTCGAAGTGCGATCAAGCTGCTGTCGGAGCAACAACAAATTGCCATCAATCTGTTTTACGACCGCGAACTGTCGAACCAAGAAGCGGCCGCGATTATGGGTGTTTCCATCAATGCGATGGAATCATTGTTAAAAAGGGCACGAAAGCGACTGCGTGAAGAGTTGAAAGCGATGGGATAGATCGTTAACTTCAGTTGTGTTCGAACAGGTAGGTTCGTCCTAGAAAAAAGCGGTGTGCTGTGAAGATCGAGAAATTTGAAGAATTGCTGGATCAATACGGGTGGGATATTTCGTCCTGGCCAGAGCCGCTTCGCCATGAGGCCAACATTCTCGTTGCCCGGAATGATGAAGCAGCAGAATTGCTCAGTTCCCTGAAATCTGTTGAAGATTTTCTGGCCGATGATCCGTTGCCGATGGGCAAGCATCGCGCAGTTGATGATATATTTGCAGCCATTGAAGCAGAAGAAATCGCAGCCGAGCCAAGGCACCACGACGCCAAAAGCGATGTCTTTTCCTTTAGCGACGAACGTCCCGGACATGGTGCCCCGCCGCAAATGGCAGAGCATGGGGACGACCCCATTCCGCAACGTCGGACATATCCATCCGAAAAGGCCACAAACCCGGTAAGCAGCGTGGCCGGACCGACAGATCCGGTGCGCGCAAAATCAGGTATCCGGGTCAAGTCATCGCGGGCATTGTTGCGTTATTCCGCGACCTTTGCATCAGCTTGCGGGATGGTGCTGTGTGTGATGTTCGGTTTTGTTGTCGGCGTTGTGTTTACGTCGGAACAGGAAATTCAGGCAGACGTCCATGCAACCGAAATGCCAATGGTACAGGCGTTGGAAAATCACGTTTTTGATGAGGCATCGCAAGGCATGGGAATTGATTTGAATGGTGGTAACACACAAACGGGGCCGGAATAATGGTTTTTGATGATCGTCGCAAACCGAATGCCACCCGAAAGTTTTTGTGGGCCTCGCTCGCGCTGAACCTGTTTCTGATCGGGACGATTGCCGGAAGTATTGCGGCAGGTAGCACGATTCTTCACAGTTTTCTGGGGGCTCCCCCTCCGATGCCAGGGCAGGATAATGACCGACCACCAGGGGTCCGCATGCTTACCGATTTGCGCGAAAAGCTAAGTCCTGACGGACAGGCAGTTTTTGATGCCGAGTTCTCGCCCGTGATAAAGGACTTGATGAAGCGTCGTGACGACCTGAAAAAATTCAGGGAACTGCGCGAGGTTTTGCTGCGTGACGATGCAACAGATGCTGAAATTCGTGACGTCTTTGATAAAATGAGGAACGCTATCGGAGATGACGTTGGTCGTATTCTGAGCCATATGGCCGATGTCGCGGTCCGCTTGTCACCCGAAGATCGCGCGGAACTGGCATTGCATCGTCCAGGGCCGCCACCGCCGCCGCCCGTCCAGTAACCTGATTGCGAATAACGGGCGTATAATCGAAAGGAGTGCACAGGCACTCCTTTTCTGTTTTTGGATTTATTTTTTCGAAAAAGTGAATCCATTGCGCCAGTTTTTCCGTCGTCCAGCGTGAAACGAACATAGACCCGATCAATGTTCGCTTCATGGAGGCGGTGATGAGTTACCTCAGCGGACTGACATACGATAACCTGACGGCTTCGACGACGTCATCGTCAAGCACATCGACCTCGTCGAGCACGAGCGAAAGCTCGACCTACGAAACCTATATGACGCTGATGCTAACGACACTTCAGAATCAGGATCCGACCGATCCCGAAGATGTGTCGGAGATGACCACGCAGCTCGCAACCTTCGAACAGCTTGAACTGGCCGAGCGGAATAATGCGTTGCTGTCCGATCTTTCGGAATCGCTTCTGACCTTGCAGGGGGTGATCGATAACAGTGCCGCGCAGTCCTATCTTGGCACGGATATTGTGGCTGTGGGTGATACTGCCCCGCTCGAAGATGGCGAAGCCGAATGGTATTTCGTCCTTGATGATGATGCATCGAATGTCAGCATCGAAATCACCGATGAAGACGGCAACGTTGTCTATGAGACGACGGTGACTGGTGCCGAGGGTGCCAATAATTTCACCTGGGACGGTGCGACCGACGGCGGAAGCACGCTGAGTTCGGGCACCTATACCCTTTCGGTCGAAGCGACCGATGCAAACGGAAATTCCGTTGATTCAGAAATCCTTATGACCGGTGTGGTGTCGGCGATCGACCTGACCGGCGACGAAGCCGTGCTGTATGTCAACGGGGTCGATATCGCGATCTCGGACGTTCAGGGCACGCAAACAGTTTCCTGAAGTGAAGGATCAAGGTCATGAGCTTAAGCAGTGCATTGAATTCTGCCGTTTTGGGGCTGAATGCGCAATCGACGTCGCTTGGTGTGATTTCGGGTAATATCAGTAACAGCGAGACTGTTGGTTACAAGGACAGTTCTACATCCTTCTCGTCACTGGTGACCACGCCCGGTTCGACGACGACCGGATATTCCAACGGTGTGAGGACATCGACCCAGACCAATATCAGCTCGCAAGGTCTGATTCAGGCGGACGAGACGGCAACCAGTCTGGCGATTTCGGGTGATGGGTTTTTTGTCGTGACCGATGCCAATGGCGACGTCTATTACACGCGCGCCGGTGATTTCGATACGGATTCCAACGGAAACCTGGTCAACAGTTCAGGCTACTACCTCATGGGTTATGCCCTGGATGATGATGGCAATCCGGCAAGTGGCACTGTCCCGACAAGTACGTCGGCGTTGACCACCATCAATCTTGAAGACCTGACCGGTACGGCTGAAGCCACCACCGAGGTCTCGATGGTCGCCAATCTTCCGGCAGATGCAGCAGTTGGCGATGTGTTTTCCGTCGATGTCGAGGTGTTCGACAGTCTTGGTACCAGCCATACGGTGACTTACACCTATGAAAAGACCGCAGCGAACGAGTGGGAACTGACCTATTCCGATCCGGTTCTGACCTCGGATGGAACGACGGTGACCGGTACGTCCTCGGGCGGTCCATTGACGATTACCTTTGACGGGGATGGCAATCTTTCGGCGATCACGGATGCCGGTGGCACCGATGTTACGGATAGCGCGACACTGACCATCACCGGCTGGACCACGGGTGCCAATGACAGCACGATTGTTTCCGATCTGGGAACGGCGGGCGACGATGATGGTTTGCAGCAGTTTGCCTCGGACGAGGAAGATGGCGACATGACGCTGTATTCTGTCGGTCAGAACGGTTCAAACTACAGCGAGATCGCCGAGATATCGATCTCGGACGATGGGGTTGTTTCGGTTACCTATGAGAACGGCGAGAGCGAACCGGTTTATCAGATCGTACTGGCCGATTTTGCCAACGCGGATGGCCTGACCGCTTATAGCGATACGGTTTACAAGGAAAGCAACACATCGGGCAGCTATGTGCTGAAAACCCCGGGTGATGGCGGAACCGGGACGCTTGCGGATTATTCGCTGGAAAGTTCCACCGTCGATACCACCAGCCAGTTTTCCAAAATGATCATCGCACAGCAGGCCTATTCGGCCGCGGCACAGGTCGTTTCAACCACCAGCGACATGTATGACACGCTGATTTCGTCGGTGAACTAATTGACGATTGATTGGTGAATAAAAGGAATTCGGAACATGACAACACTGGCATTGACACTTCCGCAAGACAGCGACGCCGTGACGCAGATCATCACGAGGCTTGAAGAACTTCTGGATGTTGAATGGCGCATCCTTGAACAGGCACAATATGACCTTTTGCCTGATATCACCGCCGAAAAGACAATGCTGGAAGACGAGTTGAAGGCCGAACTTCATGCCCAAAAGCAGGCTGATCCGGCCAACCCGCTTGCGGGGCAAATCATCAATATTGAAACCGTGCGCAGTCTGCGGGCAAAGCTTGATCGCAATAATATCCGCCTGATGGCTAAACGCGATGCGTGTTTGAAACGCATCCGTGCCGGTTGGGCCGCAACAGCAGGAGACCCGGCGACGTCTTATGACCGTGATGGTGATCTGCGCGGTAAAACCACGCCTGCCATTCTGAATCTGAAGATGTAACTGCACTTTTGGCAACTGACAGGTCAGAAAAATGTCGATCCGTGCTGCCCAATCTGCTGCGTTTAGCGCATTGCAATCAAGCCAGACCGGGATTGCCGTATCTTCGAACAACATCGCCAATGCGTCGGTCGAAGGATATACAACCAAGTCCGCCAGCCTGGCCAGCAATGTTAATGGCGGATCAGCTGTCGGCGTTTCGGTTACCTCGGTAGGGTCAAGTGTTGACAGTTTTTTGATCAAGGCGATTAACGAGGCGGCTTCGGAAAGCGGATATGCATCGGTTTTTGCCGACCCGCTTGAAATCGTTTCAGGCAATTTCGGATCGGTGGGCGATGATGACGCGATATCGACCCTGATCACTGATCTTGAAACATCAATCGCATCCCTTGCTGCCAGTGCAGACAGCCAGTCGCCAAAGGCGCTTGTTCTTAATGATGCGGAACAGATCGCAAGCGAGCTTAACAGCCTTTCAGCCAGTGTGCAGGATCAGCGTGCGGCGGCCGATCAGTCGATCGAGGAAACGGTCGATCAGATCAATGCGCTGTTAAATGAAATTCAGTCCTATAACGACCAATTGACCGGAATGGACGGTACGACACTGGCTTCCAGTGAACTTGAAGACGCGCGTGCTGTTGCCATTCAGGAACTGTCTGAACTGGTGGATGTGACTTATTACACCAGTTCGTCAAACCAGACGCAGGTCTATATTGGCGGCACGCTTGTCGTCGGAAGTCAGGTGCAGGAACTTGAATACAATGCCATCGGTACGGTCAATGCCGATACGGTATTTGGTGACATCACGGTGAACGGCAATTCTATATCCGATGATATCAGCGGTGGTGAACTGGGTGGTTTGATCGATTTGCGCGACGAAACCCTGCCAGCTATTCAGGACGAGCTTGATGCGTTGGCCGTAACCCTGATGAACAGCATCAATGCGGTCACCAATCTAGGCACGTCCTATCCCGGCCCGGCTGAGCTGACATCAAGCGAGACAACGGCATTGACGGATGCCTTCTCGGGAACGGGTACCGTGCGGCTGGTGGCGACGAACGAGGATGGCAATGCGGTTGAAATCCTTGATATCGATCTGGCGACAGTGACGACGGTTCAGGATCTGGTCGATCAGATCAATACATCGGCGAACATGGCGGCAACGGTAAATGCCGATGGCACGTTGACGATTGCCAGTTCCGACGATGATTACGGTGTATCGATTGTCAATATGGATGCCGAGGTTGGTGCGGATGCGCAGGGCTTTTCCGACTATTTCGGTCTGAACGATATGTTCACCGGAACCGGGGCTGATGATATTTCGGTCAATGCCGCGTGGCTTGCCGATTCCAGTCTGGTGCCGACCGGGTCGGGATCGGATGACACGGCCCTTGCCGTTGGTGACAGCGTGATTTCGTCTGGAAGTTCGGACGTGGCCGAGGCGTTGGCGAATGTTTTTGATACCAATGTCAGTTTTGATGCGGCCGGGAACCTTGGTAGTACCAAGACCACGATGTCGGATTATGCATCGGAAATCCTTTCCGATGTGGCCCAACAATCATCAAGTGCCGAAACCAAGGCCAGTGTTGCCGGTACCGCTTATAGCGATCTGGTTGAAAGTTTTTCCAATCAATATGGTGTCAATACCGACGAAGAGGCCCTGACAATGGCCAATCTTGAAAGTGCCTATGAAGCGGCTGCCGCGATCCTCGAAATCACGCAGTCACTGATGGACACCTTGCTTGAAGCTGTCCGGTAAAGGGTAAAGAACATGAGAGTTTCGACAGCCGCCATGCAGCAAAACCTGCTGAACCAGATGCGAAGTGTTCAGTCGCAACTTACCGAAGCGACCAGGCAATCCAGCTCGGGAATGAAATCGGATTCCTATTCCGGCGTTTCGGATAATTCCTATGTGATCAGCACGCTGAGTGCTGAAATATCGGAATCATCGGCTTATGCCGATCTGGCCGAGCAAATTCAGAGCCGTGTTGAAATGTATTATTCGACACTGAACGATATGGTCGATTTGTTAAGCGACATGCTGGCCGATATCTCGGGCGCACTTAGCACTGGAAGCACCGATGTTGCAGGGATTAACGAGTCGGCGATTGCGGCACTTTCCACCATGGCTTCTTTGCTTAATACCCAATATGAAGATCGCTACCTGTTTGCCGGGTCGGCCACAAATACGGCGCCGGTTTCTGTCGATGTGGCTGATTACCCGGCCATGACAACGCCCAGTATCACGGATACCAGCTACTATTCAGGTAATGGGGATGTTGCATCGGCCAAGGTCGCGGATGGTACCACCATCGAATATGGCATTACTGCCGATCAGGAACCGTTTGAACAGGCATTGCGGGCCTTGAACCTGACGGCTTATGCATCATCGGATCCGATTGACGAAGCCGCCCTGACAGAAGCCATGGCTCTGATCGAGGGCGCGGTCGAAGGCATTGCCGATCTTCAGACGCAGGTATCCCTGACGCAGGATGAACTTGAAGCCATTGTCGATATGCATATCGATTTTCAGTTGACCGCCGAGGGAATAGTAACCGATCTGGCCGAAGTCGATCTGGCCGAGGCGATGGTCAACCTTGAAACCCTCTCGGTACAGCTTGAAGCATCCTATTCGGTTGCCAGTCAGATTGTCGATATGTCGTTGTTTGAGTATTTGCGTTAGGATTTTCGGGCGGTCGTTATTTGCGCTCACTCGACGAAGGGGCTTGCTCTTCGTCTGATTGAATGCCGTATTTTTCCAGAATGTCAGCATAAATACCGTTTTTACGCAGCACCGAAATCCCGTGATTTAAACGATCCAGCAGGAAGTGCGCATTATCGGTTTTGCGTGAAATGCAGGAATAGTAGGGGCTGTTGCTGATGTCGCGATAGGCCAGATTTACGTTCTCTGCGTATTCCTGATTATGGCTGCGCACGGTATTTTCCATTGGTGCCTTGAAGGTATAGATTGCATCAAGGCGGCGTGACAGCAAAAGGCCGAGCAAAACCCGTTCGCTATTGGCAGAAATCAAATCAAGCCCAAGTTCACGGGCGCTGCTTTCAAGAGTATATCCTGAAACAACACCGACAATAAGCTGCTTGGCATCAGCGAGTTCTTCGACGCTATCAAGCACGGTATCATTTATTGCAAACAGACCAACATGTTCGCGACCGAGTTCGGATGAATACAGGAAGGCGGCTTCGCGTTCCGGAAGATAGCTGCAGGAACATAATCCATCTGCATCGCCGCGTTCAGCCATCAGATAGGCGCGCTTCCACGGGTAGAATGGTGTATTAACCGCAATGTGACTGACGGCAAAGGCAGCACGAAGGATTTCGACGTCGTAACCGGGCATCATCGGCCGGTCGGCGATTTTCGAGGGCGGAAACGGGTTGCACATCATTGTGACATTCTGGCGAGGTGTCGCCTTTTGTGCCACGACAGACAGGCTGCCTGCAACAAAGCCGATCCATAAAAACAGGATACCTGCCAGACCGCAAAACAGTCGCAAGATCAAAGCGGATGTCACGATGTCTTCTTTTCCCGAGCTTTCTTCGAGATCACGACGCCTGATCTGACGGGCTGTGACCAAGTTTGCGAAACTATACATTGATCAGTTATGACTGGCATCGTCAATTCGCGAACCGAATTTTGGTCAGCAAAAAGGCCGGTATATGCACCGGCCTTTTCGAGATGGTATTTTAAATAGTCTTATTCGGCGGCTTTGACTTCGGTGTTGCTGCGGATTGCTGCATCACGAACGTCGCCATCGACATGTTCTTCGAACTTCGCAAAGTTCTTTTCAAACAGGCTGGTCAGGTTGGCAGCCGCCTTGTCATAGGCCGCCTTGTCCGACCAGCTGTCACGCGGGTTCAGAACTTCGGCGGGGATGTCACCACACGCGGTGGGGTATGCCAGACCGAAATACGGGTCGGTCGCGAAGTCGGCATTTTCGAGTTCGCCATTGAGCGCCGCGTTCAGAAGACCGCGGGTATAGGAGATCTTCATGCGCGAGCCGACACCATATCCGCCACCGGACCAGCCGGTATTGACCAACCAGCAATTGGCCTGATGTTTTTCCATCAGTTCGCCAAGGAGTTTGGCGTAAACCGACGGGTGACGCGGCATAAACGGTGCACCAAAGCAGGCGGAAAACGCCGCGGTCGGTTCCTTGACGCCCTTTTCGGTGCCGGCAACTTTTGCGGTGTAACCCGACAGGAAGTGATACATCGCCTGTGCCGAGGTCAGCTTGGCAATCGGCGGCAGAACACCAAACGCATCGCAGGTCAGCATGATGATGTTTTTCGGATGGCCGCCACGACCATTCTCCGAGGCATTCGGGATGAACTCAATCGGATAGCTTGAACGGGTATTTTCGGTGTGACGAGCATCGTCGAGGTCAAGCTCGCGCGATTGCTTGTTCATCACAACGTTTTCCAGAACCGTCCCGAAGGTTTCGGTTGTGGCATAGATTTCCGGTTCGGCTTCTTTCGAAAGCTTGATCACCTTGGCGTAACAGCCGCCTTCGAAGTTGAAGACGCCGTCTTCGCCCCAGCCATGTTCATCGTCACCAATCAGGGTGCGTGATGCGTCGGCCGACAGGGTGGTTTTGCCGGTGCCCGACAGGCCAAAGAAAATCGCAGTGTCGCCGTCCTTACCCATATTGGCCGAGCAATGCATCGGCATGACGCCCTTGGCCGGAAGAATATGGTTAAGAACAGAGAAGATCGATTTCTTCATTTCGCCGGCATACCAGGTGCCGCCGATGATCACCATTTTGCGTTCGAACGAAACGACGACGAATACTTCGGAACGGGTGCCGTCGACTTCCGGATCAGCCTGCAGGCCAGGGGCATGCAGCACGGTGAAATCCGGAGCAAAGTCGCGCAGTTCTTCCTTTGCGGGCTGGATGAACATGTTGCGCGCGAACAGGTTGTGCCATGCATTTTCGTTGATCACGCGAACCGGCAGGCGGAAACGCGGATCGGAACCGGCATAGCAGTCCTGAACGAACAGTTCGGTACCCTGAAAGTAGGCGCGCACTTTCTGATACAGGCGCTCGAATACTTCCGGGCTGACCGGGCGGTTAACGTCGCCCCAGTCGATGTCGTTCTTGGTGCCTTCCTCTTCGACGATGAAGCGGTCCTGCGGGGAACGACCGGTATGTTCACCGGTCAGCGCTACAAATGCGCCACCCTTGGCAATTTTGCCTTCCTGACGACGGATCGCATGTTCGTAGAGGCCGGCAGCGTCCAAATTCCAGTGAACGGCGCCAAGATTCTTGAGGCCATGGGTTTCAAGGCCTACACGGCTGACAACGGGTCCTGATTGCAGCACGGATCTCTCCTGGTGGGAATTGAGTCTGGGGGTTAATAGTCAATTCTACACAATAGGTATGTGGGTTAACCGTTTGTGTCGCGACATATTGTTACAAAGGTGTCTCAAAAGCAACCTGTCCTTTGGCTCAATACCAAGGAAAACGTAGACCTTTTTGCGTTTGCGAAAAGTCACCTTTCGAAAGTGATAATTAATTCTTCGCTGCCCAAATCAGGCCATTTGAGCGCGCGCTTTTTTACACATTTCGACCAGAATATCGCGCGCATCGCCGGGGCTGCGGATCGTTTCGATGAATTCGATGCGTAGAGGACGGGAATCGGCAGAATTGCATTCCAAATCCATTCCATCGCAGTCAATCGCAACCATTTTCCATCCGTCGTTTTTATCCTGATCGGTGAAATGTTCGACAATGTCGGCGATGGCGTCGGCATGGTCGATATTCATGTGTTCGATCACGTCGTCATGACCCGCGATCAGCGACTGACAGCCGTCGATAATGAATTGATCGCCTTTCAGCCGTCGTTGTTTGCCAAAACCACCGACCCAGTAAACGGCTTCGACCATGACGTGATAAAAGCCGAAATCGGCGAAATCGGCATATTGGGTGGCATCGGGGTGAGCTTGCAGATATCGCTGACGCGTTTCGGGTACATGATCGGCAACGGCGGCCCGGCCAAAGATCGTCAGTCTGGCATTGTCCGTGTCAATTCGTCCGGGATCGATATTGCCATCGGTAAACAGCAAGGACAGGCGCGGGTCATTTTGCAAATGACGGGTATGATCGGCCAGATCGGAAATCAGCAGTATGGGGCTGCCGTCAATGTGGGCGGCGGGAACCACCATTGATGTGACAGGCCATCCATCGCCGACTTGTTTGTGATCGTAGGCGGTCGTGGCCATTACCGCATGGGCGGCACGGCGCATCATGCGCCGGAGTTCAGCGGCAGCATTTCCGTTGCGGCTTGCAATGTCCAACATGCCCTGTGTCCCTTTGATAAACAGGATTTTTATTTGGGGTCGGTTGTTGCCGTCCGCAATGCGTTGGCCTCGTCAGGTTAATGATCGCAGTCTCTGGTCGGGACAAGCTGTGCATTCTTGGCGGAAAGTTGTCTTTTGCGGACAGTTTCCATTACCCGTTTTTTGTTACCGTCGCTCATACCCATCCATGCGCCGATTTCATCGGCGGTGCGAAAGCATCCGGAGCAGTAACCGGCAACCGAATCAAGGACGCAAACGCCGATACAGGGGGACTTGACGGGCATGATTTTCCAAACTGGGGCAACAGAGTTGATTTCTGCATAGAAAACACAAAGCCCGCAAGGATCAAGAGGGTAATAATCCGGCGGGCTTTGCAATGTGTGATAATTCGGTGGGCGTAAAGTCCCTAAAGGCGGTCAAACCAGTTGCGGACCTGCCGGTCTGCCTCTTCGCGCTTAACGCCATAAGCTTCCTGAACCAAGCCAACCAGTTTTTCCTGCTGGCCTTCGATCTGATCAAGGTCATCATCGGTGAGGCGGCCCCATTCACGCTTGACGTGACCACGCATCTGTTTCCAACGACCTTCGATTTGATCCCAATTCATCAGGTATTCTCCTGTTTCTTTCGGGTTGTTTGCTCGTTTGATCCGGAAATTTTATCTGCTGTGCCAATGGCATGCTGCTTTTCCGTTTGCTTGATCATAAAACGGTTCGGAGTGCTTTTTGTTCCACGATACCCGGATTGCTTCCTATGCCGGGGCAGGGTTGCAGCCCGCTGACTTGCCATATTCGCCTGTGAGGGGTATAGCCGAGCCAGTTTATTCATTGGAGTGTGTGTGAGCGCACCATCGGCGTGCAGCACGGAGGACAATATGCGCGGATATTTCGGGATCGGGATCGAAGGGGCCAGCAAGCCTTTTAACGTGGGCACGCTGTTTCGTTCCGCTCATGCGTTTGGTGCCAGCTTTGCCTTTACTGTGGATGCGGACTTTCGTGATGAACGGGCCAATGTGGCCGACACGTCACGTGCGTCCGAGCAGATGCCCTATTATCACTTCCCTGATCACGATCATCTTTTCCTGCCCGATGGATGCCGAATGGTTGGTGTCGAACTGACCCCGGATGCGATTGAACTGCCAAGTTTCAAACATCCGTCGCGTGCGGCCTATATTCTTGGCCCGGAACGCGGAAATCTGTCGCAGGAAATGCAGGATCAGTGCGATTTCATCATCAAAATCCCGATGAGCTTCTGCGTGAATGTCGCGATTGCTGCCAATATCGTGATGTATGACCGCCTGATCAGTCTGGGCCGGTTCGCCCCGCGCCCGGTACGTGCTGGTGCCCCGACCGAGCCAAAGCCGGAAGCCTTTTATGGCGGCTGGATTTCGCGCACGCGTGACAAACGCAAAGCCGATCCGGAAAAGTTTCGTCAGGCTCCGCCACCCGATTACAGTGTGATCGACGGGACGCTGGATGATGGCGACGATTAAGGTATAAAATGAAGCAACGGCCGCGAGGGAGGGGCGCGGCCGTTGCGTTTTCCTGACCCGATTTCATCGACAGGGGGAGGTCGATGGCAGGGGGCATGGGTCAGGCAATCTGGTTCGTCATGTGGTTTCAGGCGGCCTTTGTCGCTTTTTCATCATTTTTGTTACCTTCATCAGCATCGGTAATTTCGGCCTTTTCAGGTAGAATCCCGTGCGGATTGCGCAACAGGTTGGCAATCATCCGCATTCCGACATCACCCTGCAGGGTCAGCAGGCTTTCGGGATGGAACTGAACCGCACTGATCGGCAGGCTTTGATGACGTATACCCATCACCACACCGTCATTGCTGCGTGCGGTGACTTTAAGATCAGCCGGCAGGCTTGCCATATCGGCAAACAACGAGTGATAGCGACCGACGACAATTTCATCGGGAAGGCCTTCAAACAGTGGATCAGACGGGTCCAGTTTCACCTTAGACGGTTTGCCATGCATCGGTGTGTCGAGTTGACCAAGGGATCCTCCGAAAAATTCGACAATACCCTGTAAACCAAGGCAAACACCAAAGACCGGAAGCCCCGCAGCAAGGGCACGTTCGATGCTTTGGCGCAGACCATAATCATCGGGGCGTCCTGGGCCCGGGGACAGGAACACCAAGTCGGGTTTGAAATTATCAAACGCCTCGTCCGGAAAGCCGGGACGGAGCGTTAATGTCTCGGCACCTGTTGCACGGATATAGCTGGCAAGGTTTTGGACAAAGCTGTCTTCGTGATCGATCAGAAGCACGCGTTTACCAACGCCCGAAATGGTTGGATCAATGTTGGCTTCGTCCTTGGCATCGCGGGTGACGGCATCAATCATGGCCGATGCCTTCAACACGGTTTCGGCTTCTTCGGCAGCAGGTTCACTATCAAACAGCAATGTTGCACCCGCGCGAACTTCGGCGACACCCTGTTTGAGGCGCACCGTGCGTAATGTCAGGCCGGTATTCAGGTCACCATTGCACAGAACCGTCCCGATGGCCCCGCCATACCATGCGCGCGGGCTGCGTTCGACGGTTTCAATATGTTTCATGGCGGCCCGTTTGGGGGCACCGGTGACTGTGACAGCCCAGCAATGCGTCAGGAAGGCATCAAGCGCATCGAACCCTTTGCGCAGGCGGCCTTCGACGTGATCGACGGTGTGGATCAGGCGGGAATACATTTCGATCTGGCGACGGCCAAGAATACGGATGCTGCCCGGTTTGCAGACGCGTGCCTTATCGTTGCGATCAACGTCGGTGCACATGGTCAGTTCGGATTCTTCCTTGGCCGAATTAAGAAGGGTCCGGATATTTTCCGCATCCTCGATCGCGTCACGGCCGCGCGCGATGGTGCCCGAAATCGGGCAGGTTTCAATCCGTTGACCGGTAACGCGGACATACATTTCCGGTGATGCACCAATCAGGTGTTCACCTTCCCCCAGATTAATCAGGAAACCGTAGGGTGCCGGATTGCGGCGTTTAAGGCGGCGGAAGATTTCCGACGGTGCGGTTTTGCATTCAGTACGAAAGACGCGGCTTGGCACGACTTCAAACAATTCACCGCGCACAAATCGTGGCTTGGTTTCATCGACAACGGCGGCGTATTCGCCGTCTTTCATATCATTTTCAACGATCCCGTTTGCGCCGTGTGATGGCGGGTGATCCTGTGCGATACGGTCAAGTCCGGCGGTGCTATGCCCGTCGGGCGCAATGAATTCATATTCAAACTGCGTTGCGACCTTGGACGCGTGGTCGACCGTGATCATCTGATCGGGCAGATAAAGATGGACATCCTTGTGATCGCTGCTGCGGTCCTGGGTCAGTGCAATTTGTTCGAAATGAAGGGCGATGTCGTAGCCAAAGGCACCGTATAGGCCCAAACGTTCCTCACCCTTGTGAGCAAACAGATCGCGAATGGCCCGGACAACGGAAAACAGGCTGGGTTGTTGACTGCGTTCTTCTTCGGGGAACCAGGTGGCCGCTTTGCTGACATAGCCGTAAAGCCCGTCATCGCCCTTGGTCAGGCCTTCGATATGGGCATGATCGGTAAGGGCATTTTCAATCATTGGCAAAAGTACCCGGCCGCGATCATTGAGCGCACGGATTGCAAAGCCGCGTTCGCGTCCGGTGATTTCCAGCGGTGGTTTGGCAAATCCCATGTCCCAGCGCGAATAACGACCCGGAAACTCGTAGCTTGAAGACAGCAAAACACCCTTGGTCCGATCAAGCGCGTCGATCAGGCTTTCAGTGGCATTTTCATAGGTGATTTCTGTCTGATAGCGAATAACGGCGATGCCGCCATCGGTTGTATATCGATATTCGCTACTGGTTTCAGAAGTCGGGTTGGTCACGTCAAATACTCCGTTTGCGGGGCGCTGCCGCAGGAGCAATGTGACTTTTCAGCAAGTAAGAGAGAACGTCTGAAAACACAAAGCCGCCTGCGAAGATCAGGCGGCCGGTTGTTTCAGGGCATGATAATTGGCCGCCCGCTTATGCGGACCACCACCAACGATTAGAAATAAAGATCGGGTTCATGCCGTGTGTTTTCATGGGTTAAACTATGATCAGCGATCAGGCGGGCGTCAAGCATTTTGATCGGGCTATCGCGCGGTCTGTTTATCGCTGATGCCAAGTTCTTCCTGATGGACGCTGCAATCGTCTCAGAAATTATTAAAACCCGCTGCTGCTTTGTGGCAGATTTTCAGTAACCCTTTGCCGCGCGGATGAAATCGGCAATCTTGCGCGCGTCTTTGACGCCTTTGGTCTTTTCAACGCCAGACGATACATCGACCCACGGTGCACCAGAAATACGGACCGCATCGGCGACATTGTCAGGATCAAGTCCACCGGCGAGCATCCAACTGCTTTTGAAACTGCGCCCGGTCAGAAGCGTCCAATCGAAACGGACGGCATTGCCGCCGGGAAGATTGCTGTCTTTGGGCGGTTTGGCATCAAAAAGCAGGAAATCGGCGACGCCATCGAAGTTGGCCACAGCAGCATCAATGTCATCGGATGTACTGACCGAAACGGCCTTCATCACACGAAGGCCGAATTTTTCTTTGACCTCGGTAATGCGTTCGCGGCTTTCCTTGCCATGCATCTGAATGATGTCTAAACGACCGGCCTTGATGGCATTTTCAAGGGCTTCGTCGCCCGCTTCGACGAACAAGCCGACTTTAAGGATGCTGTCAGGAACGCGTTCGGTCAGGGTGGTTGCAGCGTTTAGCGATATGTGACGCGGGCTTGGCGGGAAAAAGACATAACCTAGGGCATCTGCGCCAGCACTCATGGCGGCCATCGCAGCGTCTTCGCTGTTGATTCCACAAATTTTGACCATGCAGCTCATCGGGGTGTCCTGTCTTGTAGCCAATTCAAACTTCCGTCCAAGTCATTTGGTCGTAGCAGAAAGTGGTGCAGACCAACAGGATATTTGCAAATTTGCATGGCTTTCCACTGGCGAGATGGCGGTTGCTGCGCTATTTTCCCGGCCATGAGCAAGCACACAGGCCCAGCCGGGGGCGAAAACGGCGAACAGACAACCCATTTTGGTTTTCGGGATGTTCCGGAAAGCCAGAAGGCATCCATGGTGCGCGAGGTTTTCGATACTGTCGCGTCCAAATATGATCTGATGAACGATCTGATGAGCGGCGGTGTCCACCGCCTGTGGAAGGATACGTTCATCAACGAGCTGAAGCCGCGACCGGGCATGAAACTGCTCGACGTTGCCGGTGGCACCGGGGATATTGCATTCCGGTTTCTGAAGAATGGTGGCGGCTCTGTCACGGTGTGCGACATTAACTATGAAATGCTGCATGTCGGTCGTGATCGCGCGGTGGATCACGGGTTGCTGAAAAATATCAACTGGACGGTTGGCGATGCGCAGAAATTACCACTGCCTGATCATTCGGTTGATGCCTACACTATTGCCTTTGGTATCCGGAATGTGACGCGGATTACCGAAGCCCTTTCCGAAGCCTATCGTGTGCTGCGTCCGGGCGGGAAATTCCAGTGTCTTGAGTTTTCCAAGGTTGTGGTTCCGGGGTTTGATAAGCTTTACGATACGTATTCGTTCAAGCTTCTGCCGGAAATCGGGCGCTTTATCGCGGGTAATCGCGAAGCTTACCAGTATCTGGCCGAGAGCATCCGTCAGTTCCCCGATCAGGAAACTTTTGCCTCCATGATCCGTGATGCCGGGTTCGAGCGGGTGAAGTATCGCAATCTTTCGGGTGGTATTGCGG
Organism: Thalassospira australica; assembly: GCF_044790785.1. Lineage (GTDB taxonomy): Bacteria > Pseudomonadota > Alphaproteobacteria > Rhodospirillales > Thalassospiraceae > Thalassospira > Thalassospira australica_A. The sequence continues at coordinate 123,874 of NZ_CP085258.1, forward strand.
CCATCCATTCCGGCTGGCGGGTTTAAGGGTGGCGACAGCATGATACGGTTCGTTCGTAACAGCTTTCGCCTGCTTGGCATGGCGCGGACTTTGGCGCGACACGATGCGTTGTTTCCGCTGGCCCTGGTGCCGGGTGGCCAGGTTCTGGCGTTTTTCGCCCGTCTGACGGCACCGTTTTCGCGCCGGTCCGACTTGCCGCCAGGTCGCCGGTTGGCCCGTGCGCTTGAAGAATTGGGCCCCGCATTCATCAAGCTTGGCCAGACACTGGCGACGCGTGCAGACCTGATTGGCGATGACGTTGCGGCGGATTTGTCGAGCTTGCAGGATCGATTGCCACCATTTTCGGCCAAAATTGCCAAGCGGATCATTACCGAACAGCTTGACGGGCCGTTTGAAACCCTGTTTTCCGAGTTTGATGATACGCCTGTTGCAGCGGCATCCATCGCGCAGGTGCATTTTGCGACAACATCGGATGGTCGTGAAGTCGCGGTCAAGGTGTTGCGCCCGGATATCAAGATGCGTTTTGCCCGCGATCTGGATCTGTTTTACTGGGTATCGGAAATCGTCGAACTGACGCAACCACGCTTGCGCCGTCTCAAACCGGTCGAAACCATCAAAACGCTGGAAGACAGCGTGCATCTTGAAATGGATTTGCGGTTTGAGGCATCGGCGGCTTCCGAATTCCGCGACAATTTCGAATCCGACCCGACCTATTATATCCCGCAGATCGATTGGGAACGGACGGCCGAGCATGTCATGACCATGGAACGGGTCAAAGGGGTGCGTATCGACAATGTCGAGGCTCTTGATCGGATGGGTGTGGATCGTTCGGCCCTGTTGGCGAAGGCGGCCGGTGCATTTTTCCAGCAGGTTTTCCGCGACGGCTTTTTTCATGCCGATATGCATCCCGGCAATCTGTTTGTTGATGAAACCGGCAAGGTCAGTATCGTCGATTTCGGGATCATGGGTCGTGTTGACCGTCAGACGCGCCTATACCTTGCAGAAATGCTTCTTGGCTTTCTGACACGTGATTATCGCCGCGTCGCCGAGGTGCACTTCGAAGCAGGCTATGTGCCACGTAACCAGTCTCTTGAAAATTTCCAGCAGGCCTGCCGGTCCATCGGCGAGCCGATCCTTGGCAAGGAACTTGCCGATATTTCGGTCGGGCGTTTGTTGGGGCAACTTTTCCAGGTGACCGAAACATTTGGTATGGAAACCCAGCCACAGCTTTTGATGCTTCAGAAAACCATGATCGTGGCCGAAGGGCTTTCGCGTATTTTAAGCCCGAACGAGAATATGTGGGAATTGTCGCGCCCGTTGATCGAGGAATGGATGCGCGAAAATCTCGGTCCCGAGGCAAAGATCGCAGAAGCTACCCGTCAGGCTGGCACAATGTTGCGCCGTTTGCCGCGTGTTCTTGAAGCGGCAGAACAGGCATCGGCGGTATTTACCGATCAGGGATTGCGTCTGCATCCCGATACGGTTGCGGCAATGCGGGGCCGGTCAAACGGGCAGCGCAGTTCCGGTGGAGTTTCCAAGCAATCGATCCTGCTTTGGGTGGCGATTGCGGCACTTGCAGTCGCCCTGTTCGTAAAATAGAGACCGATATGAGCAGGATTGAAATCAGTTGCGACCGTGACCGGCTTGATCCTATTGCTATGACTTTGTCGCGCGTTCCTATTGGTCCCGAGGCCGGTCACGCGGTGAATTTGATCGTTCGGTCGAAATGTCGGTCCCGGTCGGTGCCTATTGCGACGGGCGGCAGGTTGGCTTTGCCCGTGTCGTGACCGATTTCATCGCGATTGCCTATATTGCCGATGTATTTGTCGATCCGGATTATCGGCGGCGCGGTATTGCGTCACTGATGCTTGATGCCCTGCATGGTCATCCCGATATTGCACGGGTTAAACGCTGGATGCTGGCGACGCACGATATGCAGCCGGTTTATCGCCAGCATGGATATGAAGACCTGAACGCTACGATCATGGTTCGGCTTGAAGAGGCCGCAGATGATCGCGGTCCCTTACGTTAAGCCTAAGAAGCAGATCTGAAAAACGCCGTCCGGTTTCCCGTGACGGCGTTTTTCTTTGGGTGGAATTGCGATCAGCTTGCGCGAACTTCGTCCAGGAAGTTACCGACTTCGCTACGCAGGGTACCTGATTGTGCACCGAGTTTTTCGGATGCATCAAGTACCTGCCGGGCCGCGTCGCCGGTCTGGCGTGCTGCGGACTGCATTTCGTGAATGTGGCTGGTGACTTCCTGTGTACTCTGCACCGCCTGCTGGACGGAGTTCGAGATTTCGGATGTCGCCTGCCCCTGTTCCTGCACCGCGGCCGCAACCTCGGACGCGATTTCATTCAGGTTGGCAATGATACCGGTGATGCCGTCGATGGCACCGACGGCTTCCTGGGTTGACCCCTGAATGCCGGAGATCTGTGCTGAAATATCCTCGGTCGCGCGTGCGGTTTGGTTGGCGAGGTTTTTGACCTCGTTTGCGACCACTGCAAAGCCCTTGCCCGCGTCACCGGCACGTGCAGCTTCGATCGTGGCGTTAAGTGCGAGAAGGTTGGTCTGTTCGGCGATGGCTTGAATGATCTGAACCACTTCACCGACTTTCTGTGCCGAAACATCTAGCCCCTGAACCATTTCGTTGACCCGGTTGGCCTCGGTGCTGGCATTGGCGGTGATGTTCGATGTGTCATTTACCCGCGCACTGATATCGCGGATCGAAACGGAAAGCTGTTCGGCGGCACTGGCAACCGTTTCGACGCTGTGATTGGCCTGTTCGACGGCGGCGACAACCGCCTGCGATCCGGCTTCGTTCTGATGAACGGCGGCAACCATTGTCTGGGCGACTTGCTGCATTTCGCTTGATGCACCCGATACACCGTCGACAACACCCATGACGGTCTGCTCGAATCGCCCGGCAAGGCCGTTCATGGCTTCGCGACGTTTGGTTTCTGCGCGTTCGCGTTCCTGTTCGCGTTCGCGATCAAGTTGGGCAACACGGTTTGCATTTTCTTTGAAAACCTCAACCGAGGCAGCCATCTGGCCGATTTCATCAGTGCGATGAACGCCGGGGATGTGAATGTCGCGATTGCCCTCGGCAAGGGCCGCCATGGCACCGTTGATTTTCACAAGCGGGGTGATGATCTGATTGCGCAGGACAAACCAGGTGCTGCCCAGAAGAACAACAAGGATTGCCGCCGCAAGGGCCAACTGAATGATGACGGCCTGTTTTACCTCGGCATTTACGCGCTCCAGACTCCATGCGGTCAGTAGCATGCCGCGATACTGATCTTCGTCCCGGCGTTTGGAATATTTGGTGATCGGTGCCGCGACAATAACCGCGTTACCATCGATAAAGCTGACGACTTCCTTGTTTTCAAGCCGTTCCTTGTAAGGTTCGGCAAGGGTGGTTAGATCGTGTTCGGGAAGGCTTTCCGACTGATAAGTCGCGATCGGATCACCGCCGGGATTTGCCGCGACCAGCGATGCCAGCTGCGATCCTTCCTTGTCGGTGATTTTGCGGAATTCCTTTTCGACAGAATTGCCGTCCATGGCGATAAAGCCCGGTTGCACGGCCGTCGACAGCATTTCGGTTTTTTCAACCGACTCATTATACATGATTTCGATCATCGCATTGCGTTGCGAAACCGTCTGGATCGTCATCATTGCGCCAAAGCCGACAATCAGCAATGCAACCACGACCAGGATGACTTTGCGTCCGACAGAACCGCCGGATCGTTTGGTTTCGGCCATTTAAGGTCTCCCGTCCTTTGAAGCCCGATAATATTTGTTTCCTCGATACCTGTTTGTCTGTCCAAGATCTGTTTTGCGTGTCTGGGCTTGATCAAACAGGTTATGTCGTCTTTCCGGTGTTCCGAATTTCGGTTTAGGGAAACTGCCGGATCGACGGGCGTTTATTTTTGTGTAACTTCCCCAGGCTAGATGCCGCAGGGACGAGGATTGCATTTGCGTGCTTTCCTTCTGCTCCCGCAGAAAAGCTACTGCAAAGCGCCACATAACCGAAATAATTAAAATCGGCTTGGGTGAAATTGTCTGAAAGTCACCAAATGCGATAAAATCAACCTGTTTCGTTCAGGTTTTTAGCAAATAATGCTATTTGCATATCGACCATTCCCAACGTCGCGAATCGCTTGCCGATGGCGTCGGGGTTGGACATGTAGATACATATGGTGATGGTTGCCTGTCTTTATGACATTGTACGATCACGATGTGGTTGTTTTGAGGGGACGGGAACCCGAATGGCAAAATCCAGAACGACAACAAAATCGCGTGCGGCCAAAAAAGCACCTGCCGATATGCCCGTTAAAGATGACGCGACAAAGATGGACAATGGTGACTCACGTGTTCCAATGGCCATTCAAACCGGCATAGCCAAATCACTGGCGGCCGAGACCTTGGCAAAAACACCCATAGCGGCCCCGGCTGTTGCGGCGCGCCCTGCTAAAACGGAATTGTTTGCGCGCGCCCTTGAAGCCCACCAATCTGGCAAGATTGACGAAGCGATTTCGCTTTATGGTGCGGTTCTCAGACAAAACCCGGATCAACCGGATGTCTGGAATAATCTGGGCGTTGCCCTTAGACGTACCAAGCGGCTTGATGCATCGCTGGTTGCCTATCGCCGGGCGGCGGAATTGCGGCCCGGAAATGCCGGGCTTTGGTCGAATATGGGGAACTGCCTGCGCGAAATGATGCGGTTCGAAGAGGCCGCGGCGGCACATGCCAAGGCGTTGGAACTGAATGCTTCGATCAAATCGCATCCGTTCAATGCCGGTCTTGTCTATCGCGATACCAACCGTTTCGAACAGGCAATCCGGCATTTTGACGAGGCTCTTGCGATTGATCCCGACTATATTGATGCCAATTGGGACAAGGCATTGGCACTTCTGGCGATGGGGCAATATGACGCAGGCTGGGCCGGATATGAAACCCGCCGCAAGCTTGCCGATAATCCGATCAAGCCGATCCCAGATGTTCCGGAATGGGATGGCAAGGCCGATCTGCGCGGTAAAAGGTTGCTGCTGCGCGCCGAGCAAGGCTTTGGCGATATGATCCAGTTCGCGCGCTTTGTGCCGATGGTGGCAAAAAAAGCAGCCCATATTATCCTTGAATGCCGTGCGGAGCTGATCCCGGTGATGCGCACGATAGCAGGCATCGGCACGATTGTTGAAAAGGGTGCAAAGCTGCCACCTTTTGACATGCATGTGCCGTTGCTCAGCCTGCCGCACATTCTGAAAATCAGCGAAGCCGAACTGCATCGGATATCTTCCGAACCCTATCTCGGCGTTCCCAAAGGCAAGCAGGCCCGGTTAAGCCCGCCGCCAGGCACGGTGCTTAAGGTCGGGTTGATCTGGGCGGGCAAGCTTAACCCGCGTGACCGGTCCTGTCCGCTTGAAATGTTGATGCCCCTTATGGCGCAAAAAGGGGCCAGTTTTTACAGTTTTCAGGTCGATGAACGGCGCGGCGATATCGCAAAGCTTGGAGCCAGTGCCCTGATTACCGACATGGGCGAGCATATTCACGATTTCGGTGACAGTGCTGTTCTGATGCGGGCCATGGACCTGATCGTCACGATCGACAGCGCCCCGGCCCATCTTGCCGGCGCACTTGGGTTGCCGGTCTGGATGTTGCAACTTTACACGACCGACTGGCGCTGGATGGTTAATCGCGCCGATAGTCCATGGTATCCGACGATGCGGATTTACCGACAGGCAGTGCCGGGGGATTGGACCGAGCCGGTTGCCAAACTGGAGGCGGACTTTGCCAATCTGCTTAAGGCGCGTCTGGGAGCTGCGGGCTAGATCGCTGTGCTTTCAGGAATATCTGGCCCGGTATCGAACTGGAATATGTTCAAATCTTTGGATCAGATTGTTCCGCCTCTTGTGTTTGGCAGTGACTCGGCGTAGGAAAGCGCCTTAAATTTACGGATAACATCAATGGCTGTCCGATCTTGTGTCATGTGACGGGACTGGCAGCAGGCGATCCGGTTTTTGCGCAGGAGAAAGCTTGTGAGCGAAGCTGCTTATAACAAAGGTTTCCCGGTTTCCTGGGAACAGATGCATCGCGACGCACGCGCCTTGGCGTGGCGGTTGCTGGAAAAAGGTCCGTACAAGGGTATTATCGCGATTACCCGTGGTGGTTTGGTCCCGGCGGCGATCATCGCACGTGAACTTGACATCCGTCTGATTGATACAGTCTGCATTCGCAGTTACTCTGACAAGACGCGCGGCGATCTTGAGTGGCTCAAAGGGATTGAAGGCGACGGCACGGACATGCTGATTATCGATGATCTGGTCGATACCGGCAAAACCGCGAAGGCGGTTCGTGAAAAACTGCCGAAGGCTCATTTTGCCACGGTCTATGCCAAGCCGCTTGGGCGCGAGATTGTCGACAGCTTTGTTACCGAAGTTTCCCAGGATACCTGGATTTATTTCCCGTGGGATATGGAGCTTTCGGTTAATGCACCGATCTCTGAACGCGTTCGCTAATCGGTCTTGAATATCTGATCGTCTCTTCCTCAGGGCCCGTTGGACCGAAAAGAGGGGGGCACGATGCAAAGTCAAAATGCGGGCCTGCCATCATCAACCGTCATGAACACTCCAGTGGGACGGTTGAGGCAAGGCATTGTATCGATGGAGCTATTCTGTTGTCAGACGATTATCTCCGTGCTGTCTGACGAGCGGTCAAGACTGGCGGTTCAGCCATCTGAAATAAATGAACCCGGTATTGGGGATGGGCTTGCACCGGCCCTGAAACCGGGCTATAAAACCGCCGCCTAGCGGGTGTAGTTCAATGGTAGAACGGCAGCTTCCCAAGCTGCATACGAGGGTTCGATTCCCTTCACCCGCTCCAAGCTTTCCTCTTGAAATCCAAGATCAGTTTACCCCGCAGGGTGTGGTGCCGCGGCATGTATTGTTGCAACCATCAGGCATGCCGGTCGGGCAGCAGGATACGAGCCGGTCACGCAAGCGTTTGCGGGCGCGCCGAACACGTGATTTGACGGTGGGAAGAGCGATATCATAACGGGTGGCAAAATCGGTCTGCCGGGTCTGTTGCAGGTCAATCTCGGTCAGAACTGTTCGATCTGCATCCGGCATGCTTGAAATAAATCCTAAAAGACAGTCACTTAATCCCGTCATGTCAGGCCGTGCATCGACAGATTGATTTTTCGGAGAACCGGGCAAAGTAGGATCGGTTTTCAGGTCGTACTGGGCCATGCGATGACGTCCCTGTTTCCGATAGAAATCAGTAATTTTGCTACGAGCAACCGCATAAATCCATGCCGATGGATTATCTGCTGTTTGCAAGGACGCCTTGTTGCGGACGATAGCTTCGAGGATATCCGAGACAACATCATCGATATCATTTTCCGGAACACGGCTTCGAACAAAGCTGTGCAGGCCCTTTCGAAGAGCCTGCCAGTCCGGGGATGTTTGGTGCGAGACATTAAAGGTCATTGGTTTTTATGCGCAGCAAACCTGTTTGAGTTCGGATGTGGTACTGGTGTCTGATTGCTGCCCGCAACATCCTGCCTGTGATGGTTCGGTGTTGTTTCTGCCCGCCGCCGGTTCATCATCAAGAATACGATACCATTCCCAGGCCAATTCGTCCGGCTCCTTGACCCAGAGTTTGGCCTGTCTGGCATGGCAACATCCGGTTTCAGCGACACCGTCTGTTGCAAGATCGCTGCTGACAAGGCGATCTGATGTCTGTTCAAACTCGGACATGGTCAGACATTCAACGCCGATGTGATTAAGCTGCTCGTTCGCGTCGGGATGCTCAAACAAAACGAGTTTAAGCGGTGGTTCAGCGATTTCGAAGTTTGCGTAGCTGTCGCGTTTTTTGTGAACCGGGGTTGCGAACATTTTACTATAAAATGTGATGGCCCGATCAAGGTTTTTGACATTCAGGGCAAGTTGCAGGCGCATTTTTCGTCTCCAAATGATCATTATGATGATCTGGAAGACGAACAGACCGGCAAAAAGATGCAGGGTCAGATCATTTTTTCATCGGGGCATAGGAAAGGCCTTCTGCGCGGGCCTGTTCATCGCTGCAAGTGGATTTGCCCTTGAGCGCCGAGGCGTCCTTGTAGCGCGGATCAAGGGTCCCAAGGTAGTGGCCGTTGCCATCAACGGTGAAAAGGCAGCGCGCGTTTTCGCCGTCAAGACGTTTGCCTGATCGCCACTCGTTTGGCGGGATCATGTCTCCGCCATGAATACCGATCCCGGCATTGTCGGCCTCTTCCGAAAGACCGTCATAGCGATGGGAATATCCCTCAATCGGAAGCGCTTCGCCGTCACTGACCATGGCGGCAGCCACATCGCGTTCGCCAATGCCACATTCTACAATCGGGAAATCATCATCTTTGCCGGAATGTTCCCGGTCACCGGGCCAGCAGCGTACGGTAAAGGGGGCCATTGCGAAATATTTGCGAAGCTGCATGGCTGATGACATGCCGCAATCCCAGAAGCTGCCGTTATGGAGGCATTGCTGTCCAAGCTCTGGCGCATCAATTCCGGCAATGTCAGCAACGAGACCATCAATCATGATCGTATCGCCATCAATAACCAGAATATCGCGCCCTTTGGCTTCAAGCGCCATTTCTCTGCCGTTTGTCTTGTCATCGCCTGCGGCATGTACCGGTTTTTCTTGCAGATAGAACGTACTTGCGAGCGCGACAGAAATGGCCAGAAATGCGATCAGACGGAAAAAGCGGCTCAAGATGACCTCGATGGTTTGACGATTGGTGTTTGCTGCAATCGAGATACAGAATTGCATGAATGGCTTGGACAAGGACAGTCGAAAACAACGGCAAAATAATGACCCGGGATATCAGGAAATGAGCGCTTCCGACTGCCTGTCACAGTGCATCTGCGATAACAGGATGCAATCGCTGTCATTTGGCTGTAAAAGCGGATTTCCCGAGTTAGTCACGGACATTGTTCTTGTTTCGACTGCAACCCATCTTTTTCGTCGTAGGTATCATGGTCATCATCATCGGTGTATCGATGATGATTCCGGCTGCGGTTGACCTTTATTATGGCAATCCAGACTGGCAGATCTTTGCCCAGGCATCCATGACCAGTATCGGCCTTGGCGGTATGGCTTGCCTTGCCTGCAGGTCGGAAATCGGTCCGCGTGTGACGGCACGCCAGGGATATGTCCTGACCGTGTTTTCATGGATCGCTGTCAGTTTGACGGGCGCATTGCCGCTTTGGTTTTCATCCCTTGATATCAGTTTTTGCGATGCGGTTTTCGAAACCGTTTCGGGGTTGACCACGACCGGCTCAACGGTTCTGTCGGGGCTTGATGACATGCCACCGGGGCTTTTGCTGTGGCGGTCGATCCTGCAGTGGCTGGGCGGGATCGGGATTATTGTGACAGCACTTGCGTTGCTGCCGATGATGCGGGTTGGCGGGATGCAGCTTTTCCAGATGGAAAGTTCGGATCGTTCAGAAAAGCTGAGCCCCCGTATTCGCGATATGTGCCTGCAGATCGTGGTGATTTATGTCGGTCTTAGCGTCATCTGCATGATGCTGTACCGGTTTTTTGGTATGACCTGGTTTGATGCGATCAATCATGGCATGTCGACCCTGGCGACCGGTGGATATTCAACGTCCGATCTGTCATTTGCCAAGTTCGATTCCAGTCTGGCGCTGCACTGGGTTGGTATCATTTTCATGTTTGCAGGCGCCCTGCCGTTTACGGCTTATGCCGTGCTGGTGCGCAAACGCGATATCCGCGCGGTGACGAACAATCAGCAAATCCGGCTTTTTCTGCTGATTATTGCGGTATTCACCGGGCTTTTGACCCTGCGCTTGATGCATATTTCCGATGACGGGTTTTTCAGATCGCTGACCATGGCGGCGTTCAACCTTGTTTCGGTGATTACCACGACGGGTTATGCGTCGGGCGATTATCTGCAGTGGGGCCCCGCCGCGATCATGCTGTTTTTCTTTGCGACCTTTATCGGCGGGTGTTCCGGTTCGACCGCCGGCGGGTTCAAGATGTTCCGGCTTTATGTCGTGTTCACCGGCCTTAAAGCACATTTCATGCGGCTTCGCAGTCCTTCGGCGGTGATTGTAAGCCGGATCGACAAGCATGAAATCACGTCTGACATCTATAATGCGGTAACGGTCTATGTCTTCCTGCTGACGATCAGCTATATCGCGATCAGTGTTGCACTGGCTTTGACCGGTCTTGATCTGGTCACCTCGATGAGTGCGGCGGCAACAGCACTTGCCAATGTGGGCCCGGGTCTTGGCCCGATTATCGGTCCTGCGGGGAATTTCCAGTCGCTGCCCGATGCCGCCAAATGGATCCTTGATGTTGCGATGGTGCTGGGCCGGTTGGAGTTTGAAACGCTTCTGGTGCTTCTGTTGCCAGCGTTCTGGCGCGACTGATCTTGCGAAATCACGTTGTCTGTAACGAGGGTTAGCGACAACGCCCTGATTTTGCCTAAACTGATCGGCAGATTTCGCGAAACCACAATAGGAAGAAGACGCAAATGACAACATGGAACATCCCTGGTCGCAAAATCGTTCTTGGACTATCGGTTTTGATGGTGATGGGGACGCTTGGTGCCTGTTCACCGGAAGTTGGTAGCAAGGAATGGTGTGCCGACATGAAGGAAAAGCCGAAAGGCGACTGGTCGGCAAACGAGGCGACCGATTTTGCCAAGCATTGCATTTTCTGATTCCCGATTCCCGATTCTTTGCATTCAGGCTGCATTTTAGTCTGAAACGACGCAACGGCACCCTTTGGCAACCGTATGATGGAAAAAATGCCAAAAGGCAGAATTTTGCGCAAAACCCAATGAAAAAAGCACGGAACAAGTCGTTTGTAATGGCGTTTGAGTTCCAAGATTGCCGTGCATGCGTGCGATGCAGCAAGGCGCATTTGCCAACGGAAAAGAAATCCCTATAATGCGCGGCCCGCGAGCAATCGCGTGAGTCGAACAAGACAGTAATTTTTATACGAGGTTAGACAATTATTATGAGTGCCGAAAATCTCCATGTCGGTGTGATCGGCGCAACCGGTGCGGTTGGCGTCGAGCTGATCAACGTTATGTTTGATCGCAACTTCCCTGTGGGTGAACTCACCCTGTTCGCGTCCGAGCGTTCGGCAGGCAAGACCGTGGAGACCAAGTACGGCACTAAGACCATCGCGCTGTTTTCGGTTGAAGAAGCCAAGCAGTGCGACATTGTCTTCCTTGCCGTTTCCGGCGATTTCGCCAAGGAATTCGCCCCGCAGATCGCCGAGGGTGCGCTGGTGATCGACAACTCGTCGGCGTTCCGCCTGAATGACGACGTGCCGTTGATCGTCCCGGAAATCAATGGTGATCTTGCCAAGACTGCCAAGCTTATTGCCAACCCAAACTGCACCACTGCGATTGCCGCCGTGGCCCTGTGGCCGCTGCACAAGGCGTTTGGTTTGAAAAAGGTCATCGTTTCGACCTATCAGGCAGCATCAGGTGCCGGTCAGCCGGGCATGAACGAGTTGCGCGAAGGTCTGGCAGCAGGTCTTGACGGCAAACCGGTTCCGGCCGAGGTTTTTGCCCATCCGCTGGCGTTCAACGTTATCCCGCATATCGATAGCTTCCAGGAAAACGGCTATACCCGCGAAGAGATGAAAGTCACCTGGGAAACCCGCAAAATCTTTGGCGAGCCGAACCTGCCGGTATCTTGCACCGCTGTTCGCATCCCGACCGAGCGGACTCATTCCGAGGCAATCGTTATTGAAACCGAAAAGGTTGTGACCCCTGCGGCCGCGCGTGAAGCGCTGGCCAATGCCAAGGGTGTCAAGCTGGTCGACGATCCGGCAAACAATGTCTATCCGATGCCGGTCAATGCAACCAAGCAATACGACGTCGAAGTCGGGCGTATCCGGTCAAACCTGATCTTTGGCGATCATGGTCTGGAACTGTTTGTTGCCGGTGACCAGTTGCTTAAAGGTGCCGCACTGAACGCTGTCCAGATTGCGGAAGCCTATATTGCCGACTAAGCGGTAAACCGGAATATCAAAGAAAACGGCCCCGAGTTTGGGGCCGTTTTTGTATCCGAATCACGAAGCGGGTCAGGCGACCGAGATATGGTCGCGACCGGCATTCTTGGCGGTATAAAGCGCGTTATCGACACGCGTGATCAGTGTTTCAAATTCCTCGCCATCGCGATACTCGGTAATACCGGCACTGACGGTGACCAGAATATTATCCCGTCCGAAATGTATCGGATGTTCGCGAATGGCATCGGAGATTTCGCGGGCTTTGGTCATTGCATCCTGACGGCCAAGGCCCGGCAACAGCAGAACGAATTCATCACCGCCCCAGCGGCACAAGGTATCGGATTCACGGGTGTGCTGGCGAATGGTGGTGGCGACTTCCTTAAGTGTGGCGTCGCCGCCGGGATGCCCAAAGGTATCATTGACCTCTTTGAATTCATCAAGATCAATACAGACAACGGCAAGGGTTTCACCACGCCGTTTGCAGGATTTTGCGACACCTTCAAACACCAGATCGAAAACCTGTCGGTTGCAGGCCCCGGTCAGTTTGTCCCGCGATGCCAGTTCTTCGAGGCGGTTTTGATAATTTCGGATCGTCAGATAGGCCGCAATACCGACAATGGCGGTAATCAGAAGCGAGATCGCGATATTGATCAAAAACGTGGTTTCGATTCGCTGATCGCCCACATGCTCTTTTTGTTCGACCAGAAGCAACCAACCGAATTCCGGCACCAGACGGCTGTTGACGAAATAGGTTTCGCCATGATCCTCATAGGTAATCGAGGAGCCTGGTGATGTCAGGATCTGGGTGGCGTGAAGGCGGATGCCGTCCCGGTCATGCAGGGTTTCGGACGTACCAAAGCCACTGCCATGCAGGGTGATGCGGCCTTCCTGATCAACGAAGTAAATCGTTCGCCCATAACGTTTCTGATAGGTTTCAATCAGGCGGGTGACGGAATTGACCGACAGTCCGACACCGGTAATACCGATAACGTTGCCGTCATAGTCGCGCACCTGATAATTGACAAAAACCGCCAGACGTGACCTATCCGCGGTATCGTGATCGACATTGATTTCATAAGGTTTCTGGTTGTCGCGTGCCTGAAAATACCAGAAATCGGCCGGGTCATCTTCGGAAACCTGTTTGATCACCCCGGTCGGGTGATAATAGTTCCGGCTTTTGTCCGAGATGAAATAGGATGTGACTGTGTCATACCGCATCTGGATTTCACCAAGATAGCGGATGATTTGTTCCGGGTTATTTTCCCCGGCGAGCGTCCAGTCGCGGACAAAGGTATCCTGCGCCATCAGCGACGAGATAAAGATGGGCTGCAGCAGATCACGCTGGATTTCTGAATATATGTTATCGCTGGTTAGCGGCAGCGTACTTTCGGCAATCTGCTGTTCCAGCGACTGCCGGGCGACATAGAAACTCACAAAACTCGTGGTCAGAAAACCAACGACCAGCAGAACGCACAAGATAACAGCGAAGTAGATTTTCTTTCCCGGCACGGAAAGCCCCCAAGGCAGTTCAAGGGCAACGTCAGGCGTTGCAAGTTATTGTTATTCAGGGAAGATTGTTTCCCCGATTTAAACTTATTCGATAATTCGCATATTTTCTATCGGCCTTTTGGCCTGTGGTTCGGATTACTTTCATAGGTGGTGAAGCGTATCAAAAAATAAACCGCCAGTCAGTAAGCTGGCGGTTTATTTGAAACGGATAATATTCTGCGGGTACTTTAACGGCGGAAAACGACCGTCTTGTTGCCGTTGCGAAACACACGATGTTCACAATGCATCTGGATTGCACGCGAGAAGACGACAGATTCAATATCCCGACCTATTTCTACCATATCTTCGGCAGTCATCGTGTGATCAACATGCTCGATGGCCTGATGAATGATCGGACCTTCGTCAAGGTCGGGGGTGACGTAGTGGGCTGTCGCCCCGATCAGCTTCACACCGCGCAAATGTGCCTGATGATAGGGTTTTGCACCCTTGAAGCTTGGCAGGAAGGAATGGTGGATATTGATGCAGCGACCTTCGAGCGAACGACACAGATCCGTTGACAGGACCTGCATATAGCGCGCCAGACCAACCAGATCGGCATCATGTTCGTCAATGATATCAAGCAGCCTGGTTTCCTGGCTTGCCTTGGTTTCCCTGGTCACCGGCAGGTGATAGTACGGAATTCCGTACCATTCGACGATGCCGCGCATGTCTTCGTGGTTTGAAACAATCGCCGGAATTTCGATATGCAGATTGTTTGAGGCGACCCGATGCAGCAGATCGTTCAGGCAGTGGCCAAACTTTGACACCATCAGCAGCACTTTTGGCTTCCGATGAAAATCGTGCAGTTCCCAGTGCATCGTGAATTTATCAGCGATGTTGGCGAATTTATCGGCAAACTCGGCCTTCGTGCGCAGAGCACGACCGGCATCGAATTTCACGCGCATGAAAAAGCGGTTGCTTTGCGGATCGCCGAACTGCTCCAGCTTGTTGACGAACGCGCCTTCCTCGGCAAGGAAGCTGGTGACACCGGCGACGATCCCGAATGTATCCGGGCAGGTGATCGTCAGGATGAAGGTCTTGGCGAGTTCGGACATTTCCGCTTTGTCTTTCGGTTTTGAATTTTGATCTGCAAGCGATATAGCGGCGTTGACAGGCTGTGCCAACCCGGAATTGACCGTAATCAGGTTACGCAAAGGCAGATAGACGCAATTTACATGGCTATGTTCCTGACAGCATCAAATCACTGGTCGTACCCGAACCATATGTTTAAATGCTGGACATTGACGGGGTATCTGCCAAGAATTCCGCTGCGTTTGACGGAAGATGATGCAACCGGACCGGTTTTTCGGTTATGCAGGGCAGATTGACAAAGACAATTGCGAACACATGTTGGCCCGGTTCAAGGGGGAGCGGGCGTAAAACATGGTACGGGGCCATTCATTGATCGATTTTCGTCCAATCCTTTTTATCATTGGCATCTTGCTGTGTACCTTGTCGATCGGCATGTTTGTCCCGGCACTCGTTGACCTTTATTACGGTCAGAATGATTGGCAGGTGTTTTCGGTTGCATCGGCGGTATCGCTGTTTATCGGCGGTGCGCTGGTGATGATGAACCGGATGGACAACTTGAAATTCACATCACGTCAGGCCTTTATTCTGACCACGGCAAGCTGGCTTGTTTTGACTGCTGTATCAGCATTGCCATTTGCGTTTTCAGACCTTGATATGAGTTATACCGACGCCTTTTTCGAAGCCATGTCCGGTATTTCGACTACGGGCTCAACCGTGATCGTCGGGCTTGATACGGCCCCCCCGGGCATTTTGCTGTGGCGGGCGCTTTTGCAATGGCTTGGCGGGATCGGGATTATCGTCATGGCGATCGCGGTTATGCCGATGCTGCGAGTTGGCGGGATGCAGCTTTTCCGTATGGAAAACTCCGATAAGTCGGACAAGGCCTTTCCGCGCGCGACCCAGATTGCCATTGGGATCGCAAGTCTCTATCTGGGCTTTACCATTATCTGCGCGATCCTTTTATGGTGGGCGGGAATGCCTGCGTTTGATGCTATCGCACATGCAATGACCACGATTGCGACCGGTGGTTTTTCGACC
This sequence comes from Thalassospira australica, assembly GCF_044790785.1. Lineage (GTDB taxonomy): Bacteria > Pseudomonadota > Alphaproteobacteria > Rhodospirillales > Thalassospiraceae > Thalassospira > Thalassospira australica_A. Next base: position 139,522 of record NZ_CP085258.1, read on the forward strand.
AAGGATGCATCGGTTGGCCATTTCGACAATACGACTGTCGATGTGATCATTACACTGGGAATGACAGCAGGTGCGCTGCCCTTTATTCTTTATTTACAAACCCTGCGCGGACGACCGTCTGCTCTTTTCCGGGACGGGCAGGTACGATGGTTTGTCGCGATTGTCGGTTCAGTCGTTCTGGGTTTGGCCATCTGGCATTCGGAAACCAACAATGTGGCGTTTCTTGATGCGCTTCGATACACATCCTTCAACATTGTTTCGGTGATGACAGGTACCGGTTACGCTACCACCGATTATGGCCTTTGGGGCCCCTTTGCAGTTACGGTTTTCTTCTTCGTGATGTTTATTGGGGGTTGTGCCGGGTCGACCACCTGCGGGGTGAAAATCTTCCGTCTGCAGGTGCTGTATGAAATCGCCAAAATCCAGTTGTCGCATATGTTGCGACCGCACGGCGTTTTCATTGCCTATTATAACCGAAAACCGCTTTCCGAAGATGTCACGGAATCGGTGCTGAGTTTCTTCTTCCTGTTCGTGTTTTGCTTTGTGGTTCTGGCTGCGGCCCTGGGGGCGATGGGTCTTGATTTCATCACCGCAGTTTCAAGTGCAGGTACGGCGATTGCCAATGTCGGGCCGGGCCTTGGCCCGATTGTCGGCCCGTCCGGCAACTTCGCAACCCTGCCAGATGGAGCCAAATGGCTGATGTCAATCGGTATGCTGATTGGGCGTCTGGAAGTTTTCACAGTTCTGGTCTTGCTGTTCCCGGCTTTCTGGCGCGATTGAATCCCCGTGTCTTTCCTTTGGCACGTTGGTGTTTGTCGAACACGCCGTGGTTTGTCTGATTGACGTATTAGGACAATTGACCTATTTTTATTAGGTCAGTTGTCCTAATGCGGTTTCAGGTACTAACAACAGGGACGCACACGAATGGCTGTGGAACAAGGTACGCGGGAGAGGATTGTCGAGGCCGCCGATCAGCTGTTTTATCAACAGGGGTTCGAGCCAACCTCCTTTGCCGATATTGCGGACAAGGTCGGTATATCGCGTGGAAATTTCTACTATCACTTCAAAACCAAGGACGAGATCCTTGATGCCGTGATCAATCGGCGTCTGGGCAATACCAAACAGATGCTTGATCATTGGGAGGCAGAAGGAGAAGACCCGGCCGCCCGTATTCGAAGTTTCATCCATATTCTGATCGTCAACGGGGAAAAAATCCGGCGTTACGGATGTCCGGTCGGAACACTTTCTGCTGAACTGGCAAAACTTGACCATGCTGCACAGCGTGATGCAGCGGGACTTTTTACTCTTTTTCGCATCTGGCTGTGCCGCCAGTTCGAACGACTTGGCTGTGGGGAAAAATCGGATGAACTGGCGATGCATTTGCTCGCCCGAAGTCAGGGTGTTGCAGTTCTTGCCAATGCTTTTGGCGACGAAAAATTTGTGCAGCAGGAAGTCAATCAGATGTGCGACTGGCTGGATGCGCAGACTTGTCCAATCCGTACCTAACGGAAATACAGGACGAAAGCCATTCGGAGAATATCAATGTTCACCATTTTACTAACGTTTTCGGATAACCGGGCAAAGGTATCGCAGTTCATGGAAGGCCATAAACAATGGATCAACCAGGGATTTGACGATGATGTGTTTTTGGTGGCCGGAAGTCTTCAATCAAATCGCGGTGGCGGAATCCTTGCCCATAACACAACGTTTGAGGAACTGACGGCGCGCGTGAATGCAGACCCGTTTGTTACCGAGAACATTGTCGAGGCCGAGATCATTGAAATCACCCCGGCCAGAGCGGATGAACGTTTGGAATTCCTGATGGCGTGACATTCCAGGAACAACAAAAGAGGGGCGAATATGGGGACCACAACGATCAGCGCAGATGGTAAAACACGTTGTAAATGGTGTGATGCGGCACCGGAATTTGATGCTTACCACGATAGGGAATGGGGCTTTCCGGTTGGTGATGATCGCCGGTTATTTGAAAAAATCTGTCTGGAAGGCTTTCAGTCAGGCCTAAGCTGGCGCACCATTCTGGCCAAGCGGGAAAATTTCCGGGCGGCATTTGATGATTTCGATTTTAATCGTATTGCGAAATTCACAGCATCTGATGTCGAACGGTTATTGCAGGATAGCGGTATCATTCGCCATCGCGGCAAAATCGAAGCTGTCATCAATAACGCCAATCGTGCCTGCGAAATGGTGGAGGCAGAAGGATCGCTTGCTGCCTATTTCTGGCGGTTCGAGCCGCAGGAGCCTTCTGTTGGCCGACCGCAAATGGCATCTACGTCCGATACGTCGGTGGCAATTTCAAAAGATTTGAAAAAACGTGGCTGGAAATTTGTTGGTCCAACAACCGTTTATGCCTTCATGCAGGCGATGGGATTGATTAACGATCACGCAGAAGGATGCTTTATGCGGCCGGTAATCGATGCTGCACGCCTGGAATTTCGAAGGCCGTGATTTTAGGGAAGGTGGCGATGCCAGACCTTGGGTCAGGAGCGGATCGGGGATCGGGATATCGGTCCAGCATCGCCTTGACCCAACAATGCCAAATGAAATTGACTTGGTAAAATCGAATGTAAATTTAAATTCGATAGGAAAAATCTATTTATCCGTGTCTGGCATTGATATCACGCGGCAATTTTACGCCATCAATGGCAGGGTAACGCAGAAAATAGCACCATCCGGTCCGGTTGCACGAAGGCGAAGATCACCTTTATGTGCAAGGATGAGTTCACGCGCGATGGCAAGCCCAAGACCGGTTCCGCCCTTTCTGCCGGTTGCGGCAAACGGTACAAACAGGTTCTTGATCGCCTTTTCGGGCAGGCCGGGGCCGTTATCGATGATGAGAATCTCGACAAACTTGCTGGTATTTTCCGGATTGTCTGCGTGGCATTGAATCGTTACTTCGGTTGCCCCGGCATCCAGCGGATTGCGGATCAGGTTGCTGAAGGCACGAAACAGCTGGTCGTAATCGGCTTCGATCATCAGTTCGGCCGGCAGTTCGATACGGATTTTGGCTTTGCAATGTTCCTTGGGCGTGTCGGAAACATCCGACGCGGGCAGGCTTTTATCTCCGTTTTGCAGCAATACCTGATCGCGCACTTCTTCAATCAGTTCGATCAGTGTAAAGCGCGCGATATCAAGGGCAGGTGGTGCTTCTCGGGCGAAGGACAGAGTTTGTTCGCTGATATAAACGGCACGTTCCATAGACGATAACAGGCGGGGCACCACAGCACGGACTTCCTGATCTTCGCTGTGGGCGAGTTTTTCTGTCATCAGCATTGATGTTGCCAGCGCATTGCGCAGATCATGGCTGATTTTGGTTGCTGCTGTGCCCAGAGCGGCAAGACGACGGCGCTGGTTCAGCATCGCCTGCAAATCGTGCTGCATATTTGCCAGTTCGTGCCGGGCAATGCCGATTTCATCATCGCGGTCATCGGGGATAATTACCGATCCCTTGTCTTGAGGGTTTTCACGAAAACGGATCATGTCACTGGTCAGCGTCCGCATAGGGCGCACCAGTAACCGGTTCAGGGCGAAATAAACCAGTCCGGCCGTAAAGAACGAAATCACCAGCGACAGTCCCAGTACCCGCCAGCCGAAATTACGCATGTCTTCGGCAAGTCCCTGTTCATGGATCAGTATTTCAATCTCGAAATCCGGGGCCATGGAGGGCATGCCGACCACGCGCAACATCCGATCATGCGGTTGGGTCAGGGTGGAAAGGCCTTCGTAAAGTGCCATTGGAATGGAAAAAATCGTTAGATCGACATCATGATCGACTTTGGCGGGCATGTCATCGCGCTGAAGCAGCAATTTGCGACCATCGCGGCGCAAAATAACTGCTTCGATCCCGGCATTGGAAAGCAATTCCTTTTCGAGATCGTCGGGGATCATCTGATCGGGTGTTGCTTCAAGTGCCAGGGCGGCGAGATAACCGGAGTCAAGATGTGCCTTGAGCCAATCGACCCGATAACGCGCGACAGACGGTGCGAAAACAAAAATCTCGGCCAGCATAACAAAGCCCACTGTCAGCACGAGCAAGCGTGCCGACAGCGATTTGGCCCATGGAGGCAGTTTGAGATGTGGGCGTTCCATGACGAATGTTAGCCAGAGACCGGGAAAAATGTACAGCGTTTCAGAAGCTTGTGCCTGATTGCCATGTATTAACCGAGCTTCAGGAGGAAACGGACAATCTTGCGGGTCTTTTCGCTAAACAGACTTGGCGTGTACCAGGCCCCGGCAACGCGTTTGGACAATTCGCCAAGGGTTGGATAGGGCACGATCATTCCGGCAATGGCGCCGATCTTCATTTTTTTCGATATCGCCAGCGCCCAAACCCCGATCAGTTCACCTGCCTGATGCCCGACAATCCCGGCACCAAGGATTTTACCCTTCGGCGTGGTAACGACCTTGATAAAGCCATCGGTTTTGGCCTCTGCCCGTGCCCGGTCATTTTCAGCGTAATTCCATGTAACCACCCGGATCGCATCGCCAAATTTTTCGCGAGCTGCAGTTTCACTCAAACCGACCTGTGCCAGTTCCGGATTGGTGTAGGTGACCCAGGGAACAGAACTGTAATCAACCTTGGCAGGCAGTCGGAACAGCACATTGCGAATGACAATGCCCGCATCATATCCGGACATATGGGTGAATTGCAGGCCACCGGTGACATCGCCGATGGCAAAAATTTTCCGGTTGCTGGTTCGTAGCCTTTCATCGACCTGGATCCCGCGTGCGCTGTATGCCACCCCGGCTTCATCGAGCCCAAGATTCTCGACCGTCGGCTTGCGTCCGGTCGCGATCAGAAGGTGGCTGCCTTCAATGGTAATCTTCGTACCATCTCGCTCGATGATCACGCGGATCTGGTCGCCATTGGCTTCAACCCGGCTGGTTTTTACCTTTTCATACAGACTGATGCCAGCCGCCTCGATCACATCGCGAACCACGGAAACAAGGTCGGCATCGTCCTTGGGCAGGATCGTTAACATTTCGATCACGGTGACCTTCGCGCCAAGCTGTCGGTGCGCCTGCGCCATTTCAAGGCCAATGGGCCCCCCGCCGATAATGATCAGGTGATCCGGGCAGGTCCGGTTTTCAAAAATCGTTTCATTAGTGAAAAATGCAACATTATCAATTCCTTCAATCTGCGGTACGGCGGCCCGCGACCCGGTGGCGATGACAAACCGTTTGGCCTGGATACGTTTGCCGCCGGCAACCACTTCGCCGGGAGCCGTAAAGCGTGCCTCGGCCTGAATGACGGTACAGCCAAGGTCTTCGAACCGTTCAACCGAGTCATGTGGGGCAATCCCCGCAATCACCGCATGCACATGATCCATCGCATGTGCAAAGTTGACCGAAACCGGGCAGGTGGAAATGCCGAAATGCGATGTGGTTCGGGCATTTTCGGCAGCATGTCCTGCGGCCAGAAGTGCCTTCGAAGGCACGCATCCGGTATTCAGGCAATCGCCCCCCATCTTTCCTTTTTCAATCAGGACAATGTTGGCCCCCATCTGCACGGCACCAGCGGCAACAGAAAGCCCGCCCGATCCGGCGCCGATAACACAGATATCGGTTTTGATCACTTCGCTCATTGGCTGTTTGCTCCGCCATTGCGGTTACGGAACTTTTTATAGATCACGGGGATCATCGCCAGAACAGCAAGACCGATGATCGGTGTCAGGATGCGGGGTTCGAAAATGATGCCAAGGTCAGGTGTCTTCCCCTGATCAAACAGTGCACCCAATCCGTCGCCAATCGAAACATAAACAAACGTCCCGGGAATAATGCCGATTGCCGTTCCCAGAACAAAGGATCGAAACTTTACCCCAAGCAAGGCCGGAACCAGATTGACCAGCCAGAACGGAAACAGCGGCACCAGACGCAGAACCATCAGATAACTAAACGCATTTTCAGCAAATCCGGCTTCCATTTTGCGAATCGCATTGCCTGCCTTAGCGTGCATCAAATCGTAAAAGGCATATCGCGTGGCCAGATAAACCACGGTCGCGCCGACAGTTGCAGCAATCACGATATAAGCGGTGCCAAGCCACGCGCCAAACAGGAACCCGCCAACAATGGTCAGAAGCGACCCGACAGGAAGCGACAGGGCAACTGCAACCGCGTAGACCACCATGAAAACCATTACGCTCAGGGTCGGATTATCCGTGACAAAATCCTGAAGAATCTCGCGATTCTCCCGCAGGGTTTCGAACGAAAAATAATCCACAGCACCGGATACCCAGGCCAGGACAAGCCCGGCAATGAGGATCGAAACCGGCAAAAGTTTGCGCCAAAGCGGGCTTTTGGCTGCTTTGAGCGATGCGGTGTCGGTTTCATCGTGCGGTGGGTGGCCTGCAGTCATTGTTTGTGTCTTGGTCATTGATTTTACTATCTTTAACGGCATGCGTTCGCGTGCCGTTTACAAAGGATTGCATGTCTTGGGAGAAGATTAGAGGGAAAAAACGCCTGATGCTTATGAACTGCTTTCACCATTGCGTGAGGGGACGTCGAGCAACCGTGCAGCAGTCGAGGAAGTCATCCGTAAAATTGCGGGTTAGCGTGGTGCTTGACGCTGGGGAAACCAAGTCGTATCGTTCCTGCCATCGTGGGATTTGTCGACCGGCTTGCGGCCACGTAAAAAATCGCTAAAGAGGGTAATCGTGGCTTCGGCCCTGACCCATCGTGCCGGTCAGGGTTTTTTTGTGTCCGGCGATACCGACATGATCGGGCATATAGGAGCAAGACGAATGACGACCGAAAAAAAGGCTTCCGATAAATGGCGAGCAGCCACCCGTTCAGTTCGCGGCGGAACGGCGCGCAGCGGGTTTAACGAAACATCCGAAGCCATCTTTATGAATTCTGGCTATGTGTATGACACAGCCGCCGAGGCCGAAGCATCCTTTGACGGTACCGGCCCGGAACGCTTTGTCTATTCCCGTTTTGCCAATCCGACCGTTGCGATGTTTGAAGAGCGTCTGGCGCTGCTTGAAGGGGCGACTCATTGCCGGGCGACAGCATCGGGTATGTCGGCAGTCTGGAATGCCTTGATTGCCTGTACCAAAGCCGGTGGGCGTGTTGTCGGTTCGCGCGCACTTTTCGGATCATGCGAATTTATCCTGACAACCCTTTTGCCGCGTTTTGGCGTTGAGACCGAACTGGTTGACGGTACCGATCATGCGGCATGGGAAAAGGCACTGTCCAAACCGGCCGATGCGGTTTTCATCGAAACTCCGTCAAACCCGACTCTTGAAGTCATCGATATCGCCTTTGTTGCCGAACTGGCGCACAAGGCCGGGGCGAGGGTGGTTGTCGATAACGTCTTTGCCACGCCGATTCTGCAAAAGCCGATGGAACTGGGCGCGGACATTGTTGTTTATTCCGCGACCAAGCATATCGATGGTCAGGGGCGTTGTCTTGGTGGCGCAATCCTGTTTAATGACAAGGAATGGCACGATAATCACCTGACCACTTTCCTTCGCCACACCGGCCCCAGCATGAGCCCGTTCAACGCATGGATTCTCCTGAAAGGGCTAGAGACACTTGGTCTGCGTGTCGATCAGCATATCCGCAATGCAACGGCTCTTGCCGGGTTCCTTTCGGAACAGCCGCAGGTGTCGCGCGTTCTTTATCCGGGGCTTGAAAGCCATCCGCAGCACAAACTGGCAATGAAACAGATGTCGGGCCGCGGCGGCGGATTGATTGCGATCGAGCTTGCCGGTGGAAAATCTGCAGCTTTCTCGTTGCTCGATAACCTGCAGCTTATTGATATCTCGAACAATCTTGGGGATGCGAAAAGTCTTGCGACCCACCCTTGGACCACGACCCATCAGCGTGTTCCGGCCGAAGACAAAATCACGATGGGGATTACCGAAGGCATGCTGCGCCTCTCCGTCGGGTTAGAGGATATTGATGACCTGAAAGAAGATCTGAGCGCAGCGTTGCGCGTATAAGAAATCGCAGATGCGTTAAACGCCCTGATCAGGCGGTCCGTAATCTGCACGGACCGCCTTTTGCTTTTCGGTGATTTATGTGATCGGGATCGCAATTTAATGACAGGCATCTGGCACTTGGGGCATTGACTGTCTAAATATGGCCCAAGCATTGCTAAAACAGCGCAACGCCCTTGGCAGAAGGACCGGAATAAGAATTGGCCTGGAGTTTTGCATGTACTCATCCGTAACCCGTGACATCAAAGTATCCGTGCAACCGGTGTTTCTTGACGAACAGTCGGACCCGGACAGCCATCGCTATGTCTGGGCGTACCGGGTTGTCATCGAAAATCAGGGCCCCAGAACCGTGCAGCTTTTAAGCCGTTATTGGCGCATCACCGATTCCCGCGGCTCGACACAGGAAGTTCGCGGATCGGGCGTGGTTGGCGAGCAGCCTGTTCTGGCCAGCGGCGAAAGTTTCAATTACACAAGCGGCGCACCGCTGGCGACACCAAGCGGTTTTATGGTCGGGACCTATGAAATGACCGATATGGACGGAAACCGGTTTGATATTGAAATTCCGGCCTTTTCGCTCGACAGTCCGCATAGCCAGCGTACCGTTAACTAGGCTAACTGAGAAGAATTCAGGGTCGGGAGCACATGACCCCACAGGACAGAGTTATAAAGAGGAAACCATATGTGCAGCGAAACCAGCGCCGTTAAACGTCCGTCGCGCGAGGAAGCAGAAGAAGCCGTCCGTACCCTGCTTCGTTGGGCGGGGGATGATCCTGATCGTGAAGGATTGCGGGGTACACCTGATCGTGTCGTACGGTCTTACGGCGAATTTTTCGCAGGCTATCAACAGGACCCCGCAGATATTTTGCGCCGGACCTTCGAAGAAACCGACGGTTATGACGAAATGGTTGTGCTGCGCGATATCAGGGTCGAGTCCTATTGCGAACACCACATGGTCCCGATCATCGGTGTGGCGCATGTCGCCTACCTGCCGCGTCGCCGTGTTGTTGGCATTTCGAAACTGGCCCGTGTGGTCGAAGTTTATGCCAAACGCCTGCAGATACAGGAAAAGATGACAGCACAGGTTGCCAACACCATTCAGGAAGAACTTGATCCGTTGGGTGTTGCGGTGGTGATTGACGCCAATCATCAATGCATGAGCACGCGTGGCGTTCACAAAACCGGTGTTTCAATGGTGACGAGCCGTATGCTTGGTGCGTTCCGTGACGATCCGATTACCCGGCGTGAATTCTTTGCCATGATCGGTCGCTAGACCGTCCGTAGCCCCGAAATTTCAAGGCCGCTCTTAGGGGCGGTCTTTTGAATATCCGGGGCAGGGAGCTGTTTTAGGTCAGTTGAACACCATGAATTTGACCTGCCTGCCGATAATTTTCATATCGTCCATGCATTCGTTCACCACACCTGTTGCCCTCTCGTAAGCGACTACAACAATGCTGCTGGCCGGGGGCAAGGATGATCGCACCAATAAATATCGCGGTTTTCATAAGCCTGTTTCTTTCGTGAGTTTGAGTTTTCATACCCCAAATCGGGTCAGAATACGGTCCGCCGATCCGACATATGATCCGCCAAAAAGGCAAACATGCACCAAAACCGGATAAAGATTATAAAGATCACGCCGTTCTTGAAAAAATCCCGGTAGAATTGGTGAAATTTCTGAATATGCATCAAAGAATGTGGATGTCAGATCGCCAAACAAAGTACCAAAGGCAAGTTCGATCTCCCGGTCGCCATAATAGATGGCCGGGTCAACAAGCCCGGCGATCCGTCCCTTCCGACACAGGATATTTCCGCCCCACATATCACCGTGCAACAGGGATGGCGTGGTTTCTGACGGTAAAAGATCGTCAAGTTTCGCAGCAAGATTTTCGATCCGTGGCATCATATGAACCGGAAGCTTTTGGCGCCGAACGGCGAGTTCCGCCATATAAAGCAGGCGGTGGTCACGAAAAAACCGAATCCAGTCATCTTCGCGATTATTTGGCTGATGCAGCCCGCCAATCAATGTGTCGAATGCCAGCCCGAACTGATCCTGCGTGACCTGATCCTGCGTGACCTGATGCTGTCGGGCCAGTAGCACCGCCAGATCGCGTTGAACCTCGCCGTTCATGTGGCCATCATTTTCAATGAAAACCATGACCAGCAACTCGGGTTCGGCATGTAAAACCGCTGGACAGGGAATGGGCGAATATTCACTCAGATACGTCAGCATCCGTCCTTCAATCGCAAGGTCGGCCTTTCCACTCTGTTTGACGACGAGTCTGCGACCATCGCGCAGAACGGCCTGCATCACATCGGCCACACAACCGCCCGATAGCGGCCGGAGGGTTGCGACGTCGCTACCGCTGATATCTGCAATAGTTTGTGCAACCTGATCCGGTCTCATGGCTCAAATTCCGTGCCTGGCACGAATACTGGCCAAAAGGGCATTTGACGTTTCCTCGATCATGTCAAACACACTGACAAAACCGTTCGCCCCGCCGTAATAGGGATCGGGAACGCTCTGCCCTTTGCGATTCGGGTGGTGATCCAGAAACAGTGCAAGCTTTGCGCGATATTGTGCCGGCGACTGACGCTGCATATCGGCCAGATGTCCCTCGTCCATCGCAAGGATATAATCAAAATCGCTATAATCGTCCGGGCGGATTTTGCGCGCACGAATTGTCGAAAGATCATATCCCCGGCTGGTTGCAATTTCGCGTGATCGCGGGTCGGCTTGTTCGCCTGCGTGATAACCCGAAAGCCCGCAGCTATCGACTTGAATATGCGCGCTCAGTCCGGCCTTGCTGACCATGGTGCTGAAAATGCCGTCGGCTGTAGGCGAACGACAAATATTGCCGGTACAAACAAACAGGACCTTGATCACGATGTCGCTTTCAGTTGTGGAGGGGCATTCAGAATGTACACAGACTGGCACATTCATTCCTGTCTGCGCAATGGTGCGCAGGGCCCGGTTGAAACGTTGCTTGGCCATGGCTTTATGAAATGCGCATAGCAAAGGTGAAATGTGATCTATGTAACAGCTTCGTTACATTTTCTGCGGTAAGCTGACAGCCGGGTCATATGTTTGTATGATCGCGCCAAATTATGATTTCACAATGTGATTGTTGATGCAGGAATTCGTTTCTTTCGGTTTGCATATCGCCCTGATCCGGCAACTCGCTTGGTTGCCGAAGGGCTACGATCTTGTGCCCGAAGGCACGGTGATCACCAGTGCGCGCCTGCGCAGTATCATGCTGACCCTTGAAGAAACCAATGGATCGTCGGTTCTGGTCCGGTTGGGGCGCCATCTTGCACTTAAGGAACAGCAACCGGTCCTGACCATGCTGCGTCAGGGAATGACACCTGAACTGATCGCGGATCGCTGGCACCGGCTCGAAGGTTATTCCCATGCTCGCAACCGTACTGATTATCAGGCGACCGGGAAATCGTTGATGCTGCATCGCGGTGCCGTACGCGGCCAGCCGCCGGCCCGCGTTGAAAACCTTTTGGTTCATGGTTTCATGGTCGGGTTGCTTGAGGCCGTTGGTGTGGAAAATGTCAGCAGCGTCATTCTGCCCAGCCACGGCCCGGCCATTCCGGTGATCCGCAATGGCAAGCTGGTCAAAAAGCTCGACTTTGCCGGTCGTGCCTTGCGTTTTCGCATTAACTGGCAAAGCTATGTCGCGATCTCGTCAGGCTATCCTTTCATGGCCAATATGCCGGGCACGGCACCAACCATCGGGGCCAGTCGCCCGGTGGTGCAAAAGCTTTGCGCGGTGCTGGAACACGATATCGGGCGCAGCTGGACGATTGATGATGTCGCAACTGCGCTTGATACATCCGGTCGGACATTGCAACGCCGTCTGCAACAGGCCAATAGCCGCTTTTCCGATCTTCTGCGTCTGGTGCGGGTACGCGAAGCCTGTCGTTTGCTTAATGGCACCAGCCTGACGGTCGGGGAAATCGGTTTCTGGTGCGGTTTTACCGATAATGCCCATTTCAGTCGCGATTTTCGTCGTCTGGTTGGTATGCCGCCCTCGGTTTACCGCGAAGCTACTTTGGGTCATGCGGGCCTGACCCGGGCCTGATGTGCCGTTACAATTGACCGGCCCGGCTTCCTTGGGTATCAGCAGGCAGGCAATCATTCCCGATAAAACGGGTAATGTGAACCGTTGCGCCAATGCCGCCGCCCAGATCCGAGGCCTTTCATGACCGATACATCCGCAAGCGACCAGTATGCCGGCTTTCTGCCGCGTTTTTTCCATGATCGTCCCGATGCAGACGATGTGATGATCCGGACATGGCAGGTCGGTGATCCGCTTGATGATCATGGTATTCCCGAAATTCCCGCACCGATCGCTCTGTTTTTCGATCTGGTCGCTCCGGCAGCCGAACGTGGCGGATCAAACGGTTTTGGGTATTTGTGGCTGGATCGTCATCCGCATGAAAAGCCCGGTTGGCGGCTTTCGGTGGCGCATGCCGGAACAATCGATGAACTTGATGCCGCCATTGCCAAGCCCCTATCACGGATTTCGGCGGCAATAGCGATAAACGAGGTCGAAACCGAAAGCTGGCATGCGACCCGCCCGCTTTGGCGCAAGCGCTCCGAACCGGTTCGGCTGACCTTCTGGGGAACGTTTGGCAAACATGTCCGCGGGCTGATTGGCCATAGGGATGCTGCCGGTTTTTACCAGCCGATTGGCGCGGGCCTTCGGTCCGATCATGTGATGGCCTCCTTGCCTTTACTCGAAGATATGCTGGGCGATCCGTTCCTGCGCGGTGGGATGGGGCTTGAGGATGCCCTTCGTATTGGTATATCGCTCGGACGGGCCCATTTGCTCGAAAGCTGGATTGAAGCCGGTGGCGTGGAAAAAGAACCTTATTTCCGGCCAATGCAAATCTGGCATCAGGCATGGCTTGCTAATGCCCTGATCGATCCTGCGATTGCAACCCTTGCGATGCCTGGCCAGCCACCGATGCCGGCCCTCGATTTCAGCCGCGATGTCAGCCCGAAAGCACGCCGTCTCGCGCTTGACAATCTTTCTGGCTGGCTTGCAACAGTATTTTTTAATGATAACAATCCAGCCCTTCGCAATGCCTTTATTGCCGGTGTGCAGAATGCCGTCTGGCTAGATCCTGATCTGCAGCAATATGTTCAGCCGCAACAACGGGACGAAATTCTGCAGGGGTTGATGCCCTATTGCCGATGGTTCCTCGCGATGGCGCTTTATAATCATCTGGGCAATCTAGCCGTCGGGACCGTGCGCGATGATCAGGTCGCATTTTACGAAACCCTTGCAGAAGCACTGCCCGAACTTTCTCCGCTGGGTGAATTCGCGACCCGGCGTGATATCGAACAGCATATTATCCGCATTGATGCGGCGCGCGCGGCATCTGCATTTGATACGTTGGTTCTGCCATTCTGCGACCTTCTGATGCCGCGTCTCAAACTTGATGCGGCACGGTCATAGGATGCCGTTTTGCCGGGGCGCAAAAGAAAAGGTCCGCCAGGATGTCTGGCGGACCCTCGTCACCGGGGATGTGACCTGTCTATTGCTGATAGGCTTTGATCGGGCGGCTTGAAACAATCGCAAAGCGGATGGCAAGGCCGCTGACCGCCACAAGGCTTGCAATGACAATCCCCCAGAACAGGCCCGAAACCCCCAAGCCTACGACAAAGGTCAGATAATAACCGGCCGGGATCATCACACACAGATAAGACACCAGATGCAGGATGGTGGGAACCCATTTGTCCCCGGCACCGCGCAGGGCGCTGATTGCGGCATTCTGCCCGCCGTCGGTTGGGAAAATGATCGGCATCAGGATCAGCAAACCGGCCGTCGTGGCAATCACGGTGGTGTCCTGGCTGAACAGATGCGCGACCAGTCCCGGAAAGAAATAAAGCGGCGTACTAAGCAACAGCATCACGGCCATTGTCGTCAAAAGCCCGATCCATCCGGCCAATGCCATATCCGGTCGGTCCCGCCTGCCATACGCAATGCCGACCCGAACCGATGTTGCTGACGCCAGGCCAAGGGCGACCATGAACATCAATGCCAGCATGGTCATGGTGATGCCGTAACTTGCGGCGGCAATTACGCCAAGTCGTCCGGCAAACAACTGCATGGCGGCAAAGGCGCTGGTTTCCATGCCCTGACTTGCCCCGGCGGCATAACCCATATGGCGTGCATCGCGCGAATGATGCCACCAACCGGCGAAGCCCTCTCGAAGGCCATAATCCTTATGGCTGCGCATCAAAAGGATATATCCCAAAAGGCTTAGCGCCATGAACCAGCGAATCACGGTCGATGTCCATGCTGCCCCCTCGGCCCCCATTTCGGGGAAACCGAATGCGCCGTAAACCAGTGCATAGTCAAGCACCAGATTGACCGCGTTAGCCCCGATCATCATGATCATGCCCGGCAACGGTCGCTGCAGGCCCTCAAGGAAAAAGGCGCAGGTAATATAGATCAGCGCGCCTGGCATTCCGATCGACAGGATGATCGCAAGTTCGCCTGCATGGCGCGTGATTTCTTCGGGTTGACCGGTGGCCATAAACAGCCAGTCCGACTTCCAGGTCAGAATCATGAAGGCAATGCTGATCAGAAGGGCATAGGGCATGCAGGCCCGCCATATCTGACCGGCTTCGCGCGGATTTTTGCGCCCGACCGAATGCGAGGTCAGAATCATTACTCCGGTCAAAAGACCGATACCCGTCACCATTAACGAGGTGAAAGGCGCATGTGCAATATTCAGATAGGCCAAACTGGCGCTATCGTAATTGCCGACAATGATCGTATCGACGACGGCCATGATCAGCATGCCTAGCCGTGCAATCACTACCGGCAGGGCCAGACGGAACAGTTCGCTCAAATGCCGCCGGACCCGGTTATGCGGGTAAAGCGGTACAGGCGGGATATCTGGTGGTAAACCTTGTGAATTATCGGGCAATGCACCGGGTGGGGCACCAGGCGGGGCAATTGTCATTGTTCCTGTTTCCTCGGTCTTGTTCTTGTGCGGCAGTCATTGCGGTGGCAGTGCAATGGCGGATGGCGGACCTGCCGCATTTTTTGTCTTGATATTGGGTCCGGTGGTTTACACTTTGTGACCCTTCGGGTTCGGATGGTGCGGGATGGCGGCAATCATCCGGGCGGGGTCATCGGTGATGACCGATGTGACTCCCCAGCCAAACAGTTCATGCGCACGATCTGGTGCGTTAATCGTATAACAGACCAGCGGAACGTTGGCGGCAACGATTTCAGCCGCCATGTCGCGATCAAGCGCCTTGTGATCAATGTGAATCGCACTTGCGCCCAGGGTGGCATATTCTTTACGCCAATCATCGGGCAGGGTTTCAAGCAACCAGCCGCAGGGCATGTCAGGCAAAAGCCGCCTGATTTCGGCAACCGCGATATCATCGAAGCTCGACAGCAGGATCGGGATTTTTTTTGCGCGCCCCAGTTCTTTGGCGACTTCCTGACACAGGCGCACCGGATCGCAGCCTGATGGCTTGATTTCAAGATT
>NZ_CP085258.1:162500-2427500 GCF_044790785.1 Thalassospira australica
TCCGACATTGATGTGGATACGGAGATCCTGTTCCTGATGGTTCAGGCGTCCCCGTCCCTTCAAAAGCAGCTTAATGCAGCTGAGCTTTGCGAATTGGTCGGCCCGGAGCCCTCTGGTGGCGCAATCCAGTCCGTCGTGTCCGCGGTTAGATGGATCCTCACCAATCAGGTCAAACTCAGGTCGGCTGTCTGGCGCGTGGCGCTTGATAAGCACGGATGGGCGGCACTCGCGGCCGTTGTCGTTGCTGTCGATCGGCAAGGCGTTCGAGATCCGGCCAGCTACCTCTATTCCATGCTCAAAGCTGCCCGCTTGCGTGACACGGTGCGCCATAGCCTTCGCGCCCTTGAAAGTCAGGAGGGCGGCTATGCTTGATCTCGTTTCACATGACAACGGTTTGCCTCAAACTCACGTCGGGCGAATTTCGATGTTCCAGGCGAAAGCCCGCGCCCTTTCCCGGCTCCGCCGTTGGAATGGTGCCAGTGACGTAACCGTTGCACAACATCTGGTCGATGGATGCGACCGTGCCCCGCTGGAAGTGAAAAGTTACATCCTTCTCCATGACATCGAGGAAGATGAAACCGGCGATCTTATCACGCCGATCAAGCACCGAATGCGAGAGCTGGGCATCTGGGACAAGTTTGAAACCCATGTCGTCATGCCGATCCGACAAAAGTTCACACTTGCGGCCGGTCTTGAATGGCCTTGTCCGTCGGAGATCTGCGCCCAGATCGAAGAGATCGATCACCGGCTGAAGGCAACAGAATACCGTGATGCTGTCAATCAGCTGGTGGTCAGGGATTTTCGGCCGGGAAAAACACAACCTTACCCGGAATACATGCTGCCCTGGAGCCCGCAGAAGGCCGAAACCCAATTCATGGATCGGGCAATGCGCTATCTCCCCGCGCTGGAAGGTGGCAATGGGTAATATTCTTCCGATCAACACGATCCCGAAGCCCACAGTCGAAACCTATGCCGAGCTTCAGGCGGCTTTCGATCACTTCAATGCCAGGATATTTGACGGCAAGCTTCCGGCCTGTCTGATCACGCTTCAGCGGAACAAGAGGACCTATGGTTATTATTCCCACGACCGGTTTGTTTGTGGGGAGACAGGAGAGCTTACCGCCGAGATTGCGATGAACCCGAGTTACTTCGTTGCGAGGCCGATCCGTGAAGCGCTTTCCACCCTCGTGCATGAAATGGCGCATCAGTGGCAATACCATTACGGCAAGCCGGGCCGTCGTGGATACCATAACCACCAATGGGCCGACTTTATGGAACGGATCGGCTTGATGCCCAGCAATACCGGGGAACCGGGCGGGCGTCGGGTCGGTGAGCAGATGACGCATTACATCATCGATGACGGCCTTTTTGATCGTGCTTGCGCGGATCTGATGACGACAGAATATACCTTGTCCTGGTTCGACCGTTTTCCACCAATTGAGCCTGTGTCTGTCGAGAGAGGCGGCTGCGCCAGTGTTGGCGCTCTCGCCGCCGTAAGCCCCACCATCAAAGAAAACGGCTCCAATCGCGTCAAATATCGCTGTCCGTCCTGTTCATCCCAAGTCTGGGGTAAACCGGAACTTAAGCTTGTTTGTGGTGAAGAAGCATGTAACGGGGCGCACTATGCCCCCGTCGGCAAAGAGGGAACGGTATGAGTAAAGCAGGAATGGTATCGAGGATAACCGGCAAAATTTTGCCGGTTTTTACCTACGCGAGGGAATGTGTGTTTTCTGGCAATCATCCCAAGCGTGGTGCGGATACCAGACCGAATAAATATCAAACCAAAACTAAATTGGTATTGAATAAATACTTATTCGGTCTTTTTCTGGTTTTGGTTTGTGGTGGCGTCCCCGCCGATGCCAGCGCTTACGATTGCTATCAATGGCCGTTGCGCGAAAGCAAAGGCAGCTACGCCTATGATGGCGATACGATCTATATCCAGATGCCGGGGCTGCCTGATCCGATAGCAAGAATGTCAGTCCGCGTAGCCGGCATCGACACGCCCGAGATCCGGGGAGCATGTGAAGCGGAAAAATCCGCAGCCATAACGGCGCGTAATCGGGTGCGCGCGTTACTGGATCAAGCAGACCTGACAAATACCCCTGTTCAATTCTGCAATCCGGAGTGGGGCAGGTATGGCGGCCGTGTGGTCGCTTGGGTCTCAATCGGCAATATCTGGCTGCATGATCTGCTGATCGGGGAAGGACTGGCACGCCCTTACGACGGCGGCAAACGAGGCGGATGGTGCAATGTGCCTGAATGATCGGCGTATTTCTTAGGTGGCAGGATAAGTGTAGATAAAAATACTTATTTAGTACCGAATTAGTGCTTGCGGCAGGCTGCAATTTCAGTATATTTAAAGTATTGAATAAGTATTATTTTTTAACTAACAATATACTTTAATGATGTTTTTTAAGCACATTTTCAATGCGGGTTCGAATGGAGGTCAAAGTGACCGAACACAAGAAGTCCCAGAGTTCAATCTGGTCAGCAGATCGAAAGATCACGGCGAGGGCATTTGAGCTAAGGGCCGCACAAGAACTGCAATCCTTGCTGCGCGAGGAGATTTCAATCCTGCCTGCAACATTGTCGGACCAGATCAAGCCGTTTCAGATTGGCGTTCGTGCTCTCTTTGACGACCTGGCGAAAGTCGGCACAACACCTATCGAGCTGAAACTTGCCTTACAAAGATATACCGGGGCGACCGGATACCAGATGGCCTTGGGGCTTGATGGCAGTCACCGTTATCGCCTTAACGGATCTGTGGATGGTCCTGTGTCGGATGACAATCGGGAACATGCCCGGAAGATTGCCCTGAGCCGCTTTGAAAAGATGCGACGCAAGAAAGCAAATCCGGAACCTGATGTCCGATCATTTTCACCGCTGCCAGAACCGGCGAGACAGGCTCGTGCCATTCTAACAATTAATCGCCGATCTGGTACCTAACAAACACATATCCAATACCGATTATGTATTGATTTAATGCAGGAGCAATGCTGTGATTGTCATGTTTGGAAGCCGCAAGGGCGGATGTGGAAAATCGACGACAGCGGTAAATGTTTGTGCCGCGCTCGCAAAGCAGGGAAAAGATGTTGTGCTGGTTGATGCCGATCGACAAAGCACTGTT
Source organism: Thalassospira australica (assembly GCF_044790785.1). Lineage (GTDB taxonomy): Bacteria > Pseudomonadota > Alphaproteobacteria > Rhodospirillales > Thalassospiraceae > Thalassospira > Thalassospira australica_A. Next base: position 165,628 of record NZ_CP085258.1, read on the forward strand.
GCCAAATGGGTGATGGACCGGGACGAAAACCCGGACCTTCCCAAGGTTCACTGCATCCAGAAATACGATAACATTCGCGATACCCTGATCGATCTGAACAATCGATACGAGTATGTGATTGTCGATGCTGCGGGCAAAGACAGCCGGGAGCTTCGCACCGGTATGACAGCTGCCCATAAGCTGATCGTGCCGTTCAAGCCCTCAAATGCGGATCTGGATACATTGGACGACCTGCAAAAGATCATTGTCGAGGCGCGTGACTTCAATCCCGGGCTTGCGGTTCATGGCTTGATGACGATGGTGCCCACCAATCCTGTCATTCGCGAGCGTGAAGAAGCTCGCGAATATCTGGCAGACTTTCCCGAGATCGAGTTGCTTGCAGAGGTCATTTGTGAGCGCAAGGTATACCGGGATGCCCTGCCGGAAGGACGCGGTGTCGTCGAAATGGACAATCCCAAAGCGGCTTCCGAGATCAATGCTCTCATGCAAAGGATATTCTGATGGTCAAACGTCGTGAGCAAAAAAACGCGGAAATCCCTAACGTTGACCCCGAGAAGATCGAAGAATTTGCAAGCCGGGTGGATGATGTTGCCAAGCCCGGCCGCATGGGGCGGCCGCCGAAGGCTCCAGGCAAGAAGCGAGACTACAAGGCGATCAGTCTTCCATTCAATCAGGTTGAATGGGAGGTCCTAGAGGAGGCGGCCGAAAAATCCGGGCGGTCGAAGAATAACTTTATTCGCTGGGCGATCGCGGAAATGGCCAGGAACTTATAGTACTGGACTGGCATTTCGTAGGTGCTGACAGCCGTAACGATGCTCAAGGGATCAAGTAATGTATCGATGAGCGTCCATTTTGTCGTCGGGCAAACCAATCCGTTTGTTTGAGGATATCCCGAAAAAACAATATCGAATCAGAAAACACTGTTCCTGTCTGATCTGTCAAAGCAACTTTACGGGGCCGATACGGATGACTTTGATGAAGTGTAAGTGTTTTCTAATTCATGTTACGGTAGAAGTTGACGTTTTACATTCCAATAAAACGATTGTCCGAGTTCGGGGGCTTTATGTATCTGCGTGAACTTGAATTGACCAATTTTCGGATATTTGCAGATGGGAATGACAAAGGTCGTATCCTTTTGTCAAAAGGAGTTACGGCCATCGTCGGCGGTAACGATCACGGCAAGACCGCAGTCATTGACGCTATTCGATTGCTGCTTGGCACTAGCGATCTCGACTTTGCACGTATTTCTCTCTCAGATTTTCACACTTTGACGACTGGTGAAACCGCTACAGAGTTCAAAATTCGTGCTTGGTTCGATGATCTCAGTAATCAAGAGCGCGGTACTTTTGCCGAATATCTGAGCTATGAAAAATCGGATGATGGCACAGTTCATGCCGTTCTTTGCCTTAACCTTATTGCCAAAAATCACAAAAATTACCGCCGGGGAAGGCCATTCATTACCACCGAAGTTAGAGCCGGGGCGGAGAGTGATGGCCCGGTCTTGGATCAGAATGCTAGGTCGCTATTGGTGGCGACATACCTTCGCCCTTTGCGAGATGCAGAGCGGGAGATGTCTGCGGGGCGAGGGTCACGATTGTCGCAAATTTTGTTAAATACAAAAACCGTTGGGGCGCGCGGTGAAGAGGATTACGTCAGAGGGACTGAACCCGCCGATGTAAAAAAACTGAGTGTTCTGCACCTTGGCGACTACTCCAATGATTTGTTGTCCGGGCACGATGCAATTCAGGAAGCAGGAAAAAAGCTTAATAGCGAGTATCTTGAGCCTTTGTCGTTTGGCGGGGATATGAATTCCAGCCAGATTTCCATCGGTGCCGGAGGGGACGACAAGGCGCGTTTGCGGCAGCTCTTGGAGAAGCTGGAACTCCAACTTATCGGGGATGCGATCGGAGGGGACATTCGTCACGGGCTTGGCTCAAACAATCTGCTCTATATGGCTTGCGAGCTTCTCCTGCTTGGTGATGGCGATGACGGCACATCCCTGCTTCTGATTGAGGAGCCTGAAGCCCATCTGCATCCTCAACGGCAATTACTCTTAATGCAATTCCTGAAAGACCATGCCGAGAAGTATAAAGCCGACTTGCAGATCATCCTTACCACTCATAGTCCCAATCTAGCTTCAGTGTTGCCGCTGAATAGTCTGATGTTGATGCAAAAAGGCAAGGCCTTTTCCTTAGCAAATGGGCAAACCAAACTAGCGGAGGGTGACTACCGTTTTTTGGAGCGTTTCCTTGATGTTACCAAGGCCAATCTATTTTTCGCCCGCGGGGTTTTGATCGTTGAGGGGGATGCTGAAAACATCCTGTTGCCGACCTTGGCCCGACTTCTCGGCCGAGATCTCGCTAAACACGGCGTGTCCATAGTGAATGTCGGTGGTGTTGGGTTAGGCCGTTTTGCGCGAATCTTCATGCGTGAAGATGAGAACGATGGCGAGATCGGCATTCCTGTGGCCAGCATCACTGATCTTGATGTGATGCCCGATTGCGCACCCGAGATTTTGGGGATCAAAAAAGTTCGGAACGGTGAAGGGAATGAAGAATGGTCAGCAAATCGGAGGTGGTTGATGGTGTCGGAGTTTCCTAAAAATGGGAAAACGTTGGATGAGTTCCGACAGGATAAAATCGATAAGGTTTCGGGACAGTCTGTCAGCACTTTTGTTGCGGATCATTGGACCCTCGAATACGACCTTGCCATTACGGAGCTGGCCGAGGAGGTTTATGTCGCGGCAAAGTTGGCTCAGGCCGATGAAAAAATCTGCGACAAGACGAAAACCCGTGAAGGAGTCGAGCGTGAAGCGCGGGCTAGCTTTAAGGATCTTCCTAAAGATCGCAAGCGACCATCAGAGATTTACGCCCAATTTGCGCATAAAACCAAAACAACCGCTTCCAAGGCCATTGCTGCGCAGTACCTATCGGAGTTGTTGGAAACCAAAACCCCTATGGTTTGGGGAACTGGGAAGTGGGAAGATGTTCTTCCGTCTTACCTTGTGGAGGCTATAAAGCATGTTACGCCAAATGCTGGAGTGCTCGGCATTCAGCCACAAGATGACGACAGGGTTGCTGGGGAAGAAATACCGGAGCAGCCTATCCCATGAAGGACCTTTCACCGTTTGTTTTTCCCGAGATTACCGATGACGATATTGCTTGGGCTTCCAAAGCAATTGGCTTGCCTGCTGACGCGTTCGATCAGGCTCGGAAAGGGGTGCTAAAGGATAGGGCGTCTATTGATGTCGCTGCGTGTCCTGGTAGTGGCAAAACTACGCTTCTTGTTGCTAAATTGGCAATCTTGGCCCGTAAATGGAGGGATACGAGACGCGGTATTTGTGTTCTCTCGCATACCAATGTCGCGCGTGATGAAATTGAAAAAAGGATTGGCTCAACTGCGGAAGGTCAGATGCTGTTGAGCTATCCGCATTTCATCGGGACGATCCACGGTTTCGTGGATAAGTTTTTGGCAATTCCTTATCTGAGATGGAAAGGCTGGGACTGCCTTGTCAACGACGAACTGTGTTTTGAGAAGATCAGAGATGAAGTTCAGTTTGTTGAGGGTTTTGATTTTGATTTTAAGAATAAATATCGCGTACTTAATCACCAAAATAAGAACAAATACATCAAGCTAACTCTTTCTTATTCGGAACGGAGTGTGTCGGTTACTCCATCATGCAGTGTCGGAAATCTAGATGCGTTTTCTGATGACATCACTCTGAATGACCTAATTAGTTTCCAGACGAATTTAAAGCTCAGCGTTAGCAAGAGAGGATATCACGCCTATAATGATATGTTTGCTTACGGACATCGGCTTCTTGATGTTTTCCCCGGTAGTAGCCAGCATTTAACAGCACGTTTTCCAATCCTTTTCATTGATGAGGCGCAGGACAACAGCGAACTGCAATCTAATATTCTGCATCGGGTATTTGTTAGTGGGCAATGCAAAGTTGTTTGTCAGAGGTTTGGCGACGCCAATCAGGCGATCTTTAACAACGTAGACTCAAAAGATATTCCGATAACGTGGGTTTTCCCCAGTGATGAAGAAAATATCAAGCGCGATATTCCTGACAGTCATCGCTTTGGACAGTCCATAGCAGACTTTGCAGCTCCGTTTGCTATCGTGCCACAGGGGTTAACTGGAAAAGGTCCCGATCAAAGAAAGGCAGGCGCGGATATTGGTGAGATGCATACCGTCTTTTTGTTCGAAGAAGACGCGCAGGCACATGTTCTTCCTGCCTTCACAGATTATTTGCGAGAAATTTTTGCGCCCGATGTTCTGTCAAATGGTAGTTTCGTTGCTGTTGGCGGTAAACACAAAGAGCCGAGCGACGATAACAATAAACCGAATTCTGTCTGCGATTATTGGAGTGCGTACTCGCCCGAACAAACAAGAGCCGAACCTAAGCCGGATACCTTTATCGGCTACCTTCAGGCAGGGCACTCTAAGTTTTACAAGTGCGATAACGGAAATCTTCATAGCATGGTTGAAAGTATCGCAGAGGGAGTTCTGGAAGTGGTGCGGCTTGCGGGAGGGAAAATAGTAAGAAAGCAGCGAAAGGATCGCTATATCCGCGAGATACTTGCAGAGAAACCGGAGGTACGTGTTACTTATAGTGAGTTTATGCGCCGTTTTGCCGTTGATTGGGAAGATCTGACCCAACAACAATGGGAAAATGAGTGGCAACGGAAAGTTAGTGACATTGCCGAAGCTATGTTCGACGGTGATGAAGCATATCAGGCACCGCAGGCATTTTTAAATTGGCCGGATGTCGGAGCTGACGCTCCTGCGGGTGCGCAGGCTAGGACGATTTACCAGAAGGACGAACAATTGCCGAAAATTCGTCTTGGCTCTATTCATTCCGTCAAGGGTGAGACCCATACGGGGGTCTTGGTGTTAGAAACCTTCTGGAATGGTTATTACCATGGCAAACTCAAACGCTGGTTGTTGCGAGAAAAGCAAGGCGGTAACGGAGAAGGAGTCCAGAACTTAAGTCGTCTGAAGCTACACTACGTAGCGATGACTCGCCCAACTCACTTATTGTGCCTCGCCGTGCCATCCGCGACATTTGCCCCTGATGAAATAAACACCCTTTCAGGGGGGGGATGGCGTATCGCGCGGATTGCTGCAGGTGGTCAGGTTACATGGCAAGCTTAACCAAAAAGTGGCTGACGTTTACGGGATTAATACTCATTTAAGCCCAAAAAGCACAAGATAGAGTGTGTAATTTTAATTGCCTGATTTTCTAGCGAAATTTCAGAATATTATTGCAAGCTAAACAAGAGCTAATGGAGGTAATTTGCTTATCGGGATAGACAGAAACAATGGCCTTTTTTATGAAGGACAAAGTTACCGGGGATATGGGGTATGGCCCAAACCTGTGATATCGAACGCCAGATTTGTCTATCCCACGACTAAAATCAATGCAGATGATCCTGCTAGTCTTGGTGGGTGTTTTTTTCGTGAAGATACGTTTGATCCTGTATCGCGTATCAGACGTGGTCGGTTTTATTTCGAAGGATCCAGTCAGCCTGCTCAATGGACCGTAGAGCCTCATCCAGCGCTAACTAGTGAACTTAGGGAGAAGGCGCATTTAACGCTGAAAAAGGAGCTGGACACGTATTATGCGAGGCCAATATCGGATCGATATTTAGCGAATAGGAGTGAGCGACCGGTCGTTTGGCTGGGAATAGAAGAGCGGTTCACAATATGGAATATTGTTGACGTTGAAGCGATCCACACAGGCGAGGATCTAGTTACATTAAGATCTTGTTCTCGATTTGGGATTTTACCCGAAGTCTCTGAGGCCAAGGTGGATAAAGACTATAGAGCACCGCTAAACGAGATGCTTAATTATGTAGCAGATGACCTTTTTAAATCTTCCGCCCCATCGGTTGTTGATCGAGCACGGGAGGCAATTAGTCAAATATTGCTAACGCATTATAAAGCAACAGCGGAAAATGCTAAAGACCTTAGCAAAATGATCAACGAATTGGAGCGTGAAAAACGTATTATTGCGGCTTCAGCGGCCAAGATAGTTGCCAGGTTACATGCCCGGGCAAAACCGGTTGAACGTAAGGCGCGTGATTTGCCCCCTATTCGTCGTCAAGACGCTGAACTGGCGGTTCAATGTGTTGGCGTTGTACTTTGTGAGCTTGGTTTTGCTGAATGGCCGTAAGCTTTAAAAAAAATTAATTTTATGCGTCAAAACTTCAACAATTGTGAATTATTTTACTTCTTTCTTGAACGCTAATTCTCTGCGCAACCTCTCAAGTATTTGCCTCTTGGATGCTTCAGTGGTTAACCAAGCTCTTCCAAACCCTTGTTGTTCAACTTCGAAGTCGAAAATTTTGAATGGAGGTGTTGCTCCATCAAAATAAAATTCTGCTGGGTTCTTTCTACCTTGTCTAGAGGTACGATATCTTGGATTTGGGGCATATGTACAAAGGATCGTTCGATCTATCCAATAATCTGCACGCAGGAGAACATCTGCCAAAAGGTGATACTTCAACGGTATGCCTTGAGAATGCATCCAGACAAGAAACTCTACTTCACGTATAGCAGAATAGTAGAACTTTCCTAACCGCCACCTGAGAGCGTCATCAATACGCTGATCCGAATAGTTTTCGCGAAGTCTCAACTTCAGCGGCGCAATTTGATCCAGCCAATGAGGTTTGGCTTGTTTATTCATCCAACGCCAAAAACGCTGCCATGTTGGTAAGTTTCCGGTGCGTTCAATGAACCGATGAAAAAGATGTTGGAGAGCAAAAGGACATGTGAAGTCTTCAATTTCCCGGATTTGATGCTCTTTCGGGACATTGCCAAGTGCATGTTCAGTTTTCTCTAAAGTTTCTCTTATGTCATCTGGAGAAAGAGAAAACAATTTTTCATGATCGAAGTTTTGTACAAAAGATACCACATCCCCGTAGCCAGGCCGTTCGACCCACTCCCGGTAAGCTCTTTTTGCAGTTGGCCCGCCGTTCTCAACAAGATCACAATAACATTCAGAAAAAGAAACCTTCATTGTTCTCGTTTGTTAATTTTAATATTTCAAAATTACTTTGATTGTGCCGAATATTATCTAGAGATCGTCGACAATGGCTATGTTACAAGATCAAGTGGAAGATCTGATATGTCTCGTAATCGTTTTCCTTCAACCATTGTATCGAGAAGTTCAAGAGTTTCCTCCCGACTTTGATCAACGAGTGCTTCTCGGAGTTCATATAGTGCAAAGTGATAAACACAGTCGATGTCACCTGTACCCAAAGCCAAAGAAGCGATACGGCCCGGGGTCGGCTCACCTGTAATGACTGCTATATGAGGCAAGCGTCCTTTTCTGTTGCGGACAAGATTCAAGCCTTCCGACCTTGCATTCTGCGCCCTGTCGCTACGCAGAGTCCATTTGCAACTGATAGACGCGTGGAGTATGTCCTGCTCTTGGTTGACTTTTCTGAGGCTGCTCAAGCGCGCAGTTTCACTGTCTACAAGCAACTCTATGGCGTTAATCGTAAGGTCTTCTTCGGGGGCGCGGGCAACAACAATATCTGGCTTAATAAGATAGTCCGACCCGAGAGCTGTCGCGATTTCGCGGTTTGACTTCGCAATCGCTTCAAGATCATCGAGGTGTGCATATTGATCGAAAGACGCGATAGCACCGCCCTTTGATACTCTAAACATGCCAGGGCGAAGGTGCCGCATTCTATCAAAGCAAACGCTTACAAAGCTGGCGCACACACCTTCGAAGTCTGCTCCTGCTGTCTGTCCTGCGAGTTTTGGTGCGGTTTTTGCCGTGCCGAGCCGATCTAATATTGAACTTGCAATAGCAATACTAGCTTTGCTGGACTTATCGGCATTGCTCGGAATACCTGATGCACTTTTGGTCAGAATGTTATCTAGTAAGGTTGCGTGGAATTCCCGCCGTGCCAGCGTCAGCCAACCGTCTCTCATTACGCCACCACCTGAAAAGACCTTCTAACTGACAACGCAGCTCTGATTTTCAGAGCTACGGCTTCCGCGACGGGAGGAGGAAACGCGTTTCCAACTTGCCTGTAAGCTGGTGTTTTCTTACCAGAGAATTGCCAATGATCGGGAAAACCTTGGAGCCGAGCGACCATCCGGACCGTGAGGCGCGGCATGCCAACAAAATCTTCATCGGGAGATTCAGTGGTGATACCCATTCCGTCCACCCCGAGAGTCGCCCAAGCACGTTTAGCTCTCGTCGGGCCCAGATCCGGACCACCATGTTTTTTGGAACCGCCAACTATAGTTGGTGCGATATCATCAGCTTGTTTTTTCCATCGCTCTGCACCTTTCCAACCATTTTCGGACATTAAATCATAAAGCGCCTCGCCAACCGTCGGAGCATTGACTCCTGATGGAACTGGCCAAGAAAAATGTTCTGCACGATCATTTCGGATTGCCACGATAACAACACGTGGGCGAAGTTGCGGTACTCCGAAGTCGGAAGCATTAAATAGGTGCCACTCTGTCTGGTAACCTAACTTTTGGAGCTGCCGTTTGAGGCTCTGGCGATAGTCTGCGAACACGGCATCAAGAAAGCCGCGCACATTCTCAATCATAACCGCTTGTGGACGAATTTCATCAACAACGCGCAGAGCGGCAGGAAAGAGGTTTCTCTCATCTGCGTGGCCAAGCTGTTTTCCTGCAACAGAAAATGGAGGACAAGGCAACCCTCCTGCCAGTAAGTCTACCCCTTCGTACGGACGACCGTCGAACTTCATCAAATCAGCTTGATCACCTTGTAAAATATTCCACTGCGGTCGGTTCAAGGCTAGTGTGTTCCGGCAGTGGTTGTCGATTTCGATAATAGCTTGATGGCTGTAGCCAGCTTGCTCCAAGCCTAAGGCTTGGCCTCCTGCTCCGGCACAGAGCTCCACTGATGTAAGATTTTCCAACATTCATTCCTCCCCTTTCCTAACACATCATAACTGTGCTGGCTGCAATGCGAAAGGAACCAGATATTGATACCCATCCCCGCTTGTTCCCCATGTGTTCTATATTCTATGTAAGCATTCGGTCAAGCTTGTTTCAGCCTAGTTTCCTCTGTTTAGCTAGGTGACAAATCCCTGTAATCTCGTCTTGGTTGGAGAACCACCAAATGCTTCTTGGTTCACATAATTCCGATATTATGCGGGCTTGGTGACCATAACCCGGTCAGAAGGGTATACTAACTAGCACTTAAGGTATTGGAACAGGAATCGACTTTAGGTGAGTTTGTTTAACTTTTGGAGAGAACGCTGCAAGCTTTTGAGCTTCCACATCACCTTCCACCTAGCGAACGCAAATCAAATTGCTTTTGCCCTTGTCGGCCTCCTTACCTCAAAATTAGCCAAGAAGGTGTCTGTGAACCTTGGGGCTATTCTTCAGTTGTCGATATCGATCTACTGACAGATTTGGCTGCCGATCCGGGGAGGGGGAATTTGCCGAGTTCCCCCTCGTTGGTAAGTATCTCATGCCCCAACATAATTTGATTTTTTAGAATGAAGTCAGTTTTTTGCTATTCGATTGTTCATTGGCAATCGATCCGAGGGCTTTGCGGGCCGTGTGCAGATAAAGCACCGGCTCGCGATATACCGCATTACTGGATTCTGCCTCGCGGAGATCCGACAGAAGGGTATCAATGCGCTGGGTCAGGTCGTTGTGATTGACAACCATGTTTGCCTCCAAGGATGTAATTGAAACTATCCCCAAGAAAGTATGTCGGCCTTCTCCCTGGGCCGGACCCAGCAATCCTAATGCGCAATGATGAATGGATTTTTCGTTGTTGGTCCATATCTTGCGCGGATTATTCCATGCAGCAGCCAAACGCGGTTATTTGTATTAAGTGGATTGTGCTATCCAGAAGTCGGTAAAATTCAGATTGGTATTTTTTCAATACATATTTGGTATTTTTTATCTATTGATTTTGTATTTTTGAGCATGCTCGCCTGATAAGGTTTTGCGAGTGCATGCGTTTGTGGATTGCACAAACCACAAAGAACCCCCGGCATATTATTCGATGCCGGGGAGAGGGTTGGGGTGTGCAGTTTTGGTTACCAGACTTCAGTCCCATGCACCGAGTAGTTTCGTTCAAGTTGGCCTGCCTGGTCTTTTAGTAATTCTTGTCGCAAAACGTTACGGTCAAAGGGAGAACCGTACCGTTCGGCAATATCGATCAGTGGATCTGGGGTGTCGAAAGTACTACCGCCATTACCTTTCCAGATAAAAGGCTCGTCTGCCCCAAGGTGGAGAACTTGAACGAAAAAACTGCAAATTCCCGGATCCCAGCCAATTACTACTTCATGTTCACGGTTATCAAGGACACAACGGCTCATGGTAGCTCCCTTTGGAATGTAAAAATCGGCCTATGTAAGCATGGCTAACAACACGTTCAATATTCAGGAACAGATTGCTGCATGCAATCATTGATTGCATATTTTGTGTTAAAGCAGCATCTGAAAAAGGCATGATTTTGTTTCCGGGCTGAGAGATTAAGCAAACATTTTTTCTCGGCTGCACTCAAGTTCAGATAGGTGCGCCATGCGCGACACCGGTCAATCTCACTCGTATACATGGAAGCCGAAATACGACCCTTACGGGAAACGATTGGTCGTGCCGACAGTATCGTGGACAACACCCTTTCAGGCACTTATCAGGTACCCTTGAGGCACTGATCTTCATGATCGGCCGAAGGAAGGGCTTCGCCCTCTGCCGTAAAGCAGAATCAGGGTCCCCGCTCGCGCCCTAACGGTCGCGAACATCCCATATTCAGCTTGACGGCATTCACCCTTTTTAGACGACGGGAAGAAGTTGAACCCGCCATAAGGAAAGGGAAGAGCGATGAAGATCACTAGCAAACATCATCTTACGCAGACCGAGCGACGCCATATTAAGCGACTTATCGAGATCGGGTTCGGTCTCGGCCGGTGTTATGGAGCCACCAGTCGCAAGCGCTTTGCTCTTGTGAGCAGCGCCGGAAACACCGTGATACTCAAAATCTCTGATTATTATCGTGACGATATGAACCGCCCCAAATGGTCGCCCTGGAAAATGGCGCAGATTGATTTCGCATCAACCGAGGAAAAGCCAATCAAGTCGAAGCCTGACAACGATGTATCAGCATCGGATGCAACACATCAAATGAACTTGAGGTTGTGAAATAGGAGGCAAAATAATGCACAAGGTCACAGATCACGACATAAAGAACGCCAAGCGTATTGCCCTTGAATTTGATGCTGCAGTCATAGCAAACGATGGTAATGCTGCACAGAAGGCCGCACATGATTTCCAAGGTCTCATCGCAACGACCAATGGAGAAAATGGCAGCTTTGGCAGTTTTGCCGCCGATGGGGCAGGGAGAGTTCTCACAACAGTACTTGCGGCTAAAGCCGGTCAGGTTCCGCATTGGGGGCAGAACGGGGTGTTTGTTCTGGAAACCAAACATGGCCGTGCATTGGTCGATTTCACCTGCCCATTGGATACATGCAGCAGCTTTGGCTTTACTGCCATTGATCTTGGTATGCCCTTCATTTCCACGACAGGGTATCGCTCACATTTCTATGTAGAATGGCCGCCACTCAGCGTTAAGGAAGCAGCTGCTGCAGTCTTTTGCGAATATGCTGAGGCCGGGGAGATGGTAAATATCAAAATCGAATATCGTCAGGGCCGGAACAACTCGCTGCCGGATTTCGCAAAGCCGTCATGCACAGCGTTTCAGGGCATTCCAACGCAAACCGATGATAAAGGCCAAATCGGTTTTCAGTTTTGATCGGCCGGTTGAATACGACAGGAAAAAGACATAGACGGAAACCGGCAAAATTCTGCCGGTTTCATTTCTTTTTGCCAAGTACCCGCGCCATGGCCTCAAAGTCATGTTCAATTTTACAGGTGCGATGCCAACGCAGACCAACGTGATCCCAATGAGCTGTAATCGTGTATCGCTTCATCATGTGCCGGAGCTGTGAAACTGTCTCGGGTTCACGCGACCATACCTGTAACCTGGATATCAAGGCGCTAAATCGCTTATGGATATCGGCGATATTTGCCGGTGCCTTTATCTCTTCAAGTGACCGTTTTAATCGTGCAATTTCCAGCTTTACGAGACGCATCTGTTCGGTGTTGTCATCAAACCATGCCTTTAACTCGGCACTGTCGCTATTCACCTTGAACGTGTTCAGTGCATGGGCGGCGCGATCCCGCATTCCTTGCAGCCTTTGTTCGGCTTCGCTGATCTGCTTTTCCAGCCTGTTACGTCTTTCCGCTATGGCTTCATGACCATAATGCGCTTCGATGTCCGCGCAAGTCAGGCGCATGGCTTCACGAGTGATAATATCGCATAGCTCTTCGTAACGGATCGCACGGTTCGGGCAGCCTTTTTTCTTGCAGGAATAACGATCCGCCCAAGCCGCTGTGATTGTGGTGTCATGTTCGGCACATCGGAGACGCCCAGCAAAAACCGCAACAACCTTTCCTGTCGACTTGATCTGTCTTTGTCGCCAGTGCTTGATCCGTGTTTTTGAAATCTGGTCTGTTTCTTTAGGTGATCGCATGCTGGCGGTTTTTCGATATTCCGCTACCTTGGATGACCTTTCATCCAGTTGCGCCTGAATCGCCTCAAATTCCTGTTCGTCGATGATTTGCAGCTCGGGAACGGGGACTTGTATCCATTCGCTTTCCGGACGGAGGACCGCGAGCTTTTTACCGGTCTCGGGGTGTTTGCGATATTGCATCCTGTTAAACGTCACCACACCCTTGTAAAGCGTGTTGCGGAGCAGGCCGGTTTTGCGAATGCGCGATCCTACCAATGTCGTTGGTGCCCACTTGCCGCCAGAAGGTGCCGCGATCCCCTTGCGGTCAAGAATGGTGCAGATATGCTGAAGCTTGCTGCCAGTTGAATACAGTCTGAAAATTTCGCGGATGACTTCGGCTTCTTCCTCGACAATGCGACGCTTGCCACGGATAAGTTCACCTTTGCCATCAAAAGCCCGTACAATCTCGTATCCGAAGGTTCGGCCTCCGGGGACGCCGCCGCGTAATACAGAAGCAACCATGCCTCGATGCGTCTTGTCTGACAGATCCTTCAGGTAAAGAGCATTCATCGTGCTTTTCAGGCCGATATGCAGTTCGCCGATGACACCTTCAGAAATGGTTTCGACATCGATGCCGAGGAAGACCATTTTTTTGAAGAAGTTTGCTGTATCTGCCTGATCGCGGCTAATGCGTGACAGATCTTCAGTAATGATCCGGTCGAAGCGACCGTCAAAGGCTCCCATAAGAAGGTTGTTTATGCCCGGGCGGTTTTCCATCTGGGAGCCAGAGAACGCTTCATCGTAATACACATCTTCGATCGTATATTGCTTGGCTTCGCAATAGCCCTCACACCTCAATATCTGGTCTTGGCTGCTGGTGGTTTGGCGGTCTGTCGAATGGCGTGCGTAAATCGCAACTCTCACGTGAAGTCCCCTGCGTTTCTCTTTTTTGATTACACGGCGCAGAAACAGGTGTGCAAGCGATATGTAAGCGCAGGGTTTTCGCCTAAAAACTGGAGGACTGCAACACTTTGGAGGGTTTCAGCCATATTGCAGGAGTTTGCAGGAGATTGCAGATGTTTGTCGAAGTTCGCACAACTTTACCCTGTCGTTTCTTAGGCAGGATAGGTTTGGTGATATCACCAAACGATCACTTTGTGATCATCCTGCCTTATTCGCACGACAAGTCGCGCTCAACGGATAAAAGAGTGTTTTTTTGTTGTCCCGCAGCCAGTTACACTGAATGCCGAATTTAAGGATGGCTTGACATACGTCATCCACCTGCTGGTGAAACTCCGAAAGGAAGAGAAACATGAGCAAGGTCATAGCGTTTGACTTTGAGGGAGTCGAAGTCAGGACAATCTATAAAGGGGATGAGCCTTGGTTTGTTGCCATGGACGTGTGTATGGCTCTGGGGCTTTCCAATCCGCGTAAGGCAATCGAAAGTCTCGACGATGATGAAAAGGGTGTAACTTTAAGTGACACCCTTGGCGGGAAACAGGAAATGAACATCATCAACGAAAGCGGTCTCTACATCCTTATTCTGCGAAGTCGCGATGCCGTGAAACCAGGTACGTTGCAACACAGGTTTCGGAAATGGGTTACGAATGAGGTGCTGCCTGCTATCCGGAAGGTCGGACAATATGTTCCTCAAGGCAGAAATATGCCATCAGAGATGATAGAACACAGGCCTACTAGCTACCGAGTGTTTGAGGCGATTATCCGTCCTGATGGCCCTTGGGGGAAGATATGGGCAATTCCTGTCTACAGACTAGATGATGTAGATTACTGGAATGTGCCGCTCCTTCTTGAAGCTGTTTCCGGATCAAGGGAAATTCCTCCACATATCAATCCCCGACAGTTTTCGTATGACTTGATGAAGGAGCACATCGATCTCCCCGGTGCGGAGCCGCTTCGTGTTGCCAGTTATCGCCAATTAGAAACTCTTGTGCCAGCTGCTGTAGGGTATCTTGACAAAAGAACCCGTGAATTGTTGCAGATGATTCAAAATACGCCTCTGAGGGAGATAGCCCGACGCGGGAATAATGTCGTTCATCTTCGTGATATTACCTCTGAGCAGCCGTAAAGGAAGCCATCAGCATGGCAGAACGGGCGTCTTGGGGAAACTTTCCACCTATTATCCGAAACGGTGATTTGGGTGAGCTACAGAAGCAGCCGGAGTACGCTCTGGCAAAAGGTGGCGATACAGAGGCTGCCCAGGATATTGCGGAACGACTTGTGCGAGCCGACATGCTCAATCAGATTCAACAGGTGATAGGCAACAAGAGACCCCTGAATAGCCCCTGGAATTGTAGACACCCGGTTTGATCAGATTGATACGACAACAGCGGTCGGAAAGATGTTCTTTCACCTTATCGGGATGTTTGCCGAGTTTGAAAGAAATATGATCTCAGAGCGGACAAAAGCGAGGCTGGAAGCCGCCAAGCAGCGCGGCACGTATGGCACAAAACCCTCAATATCCCACGCAACCATGCAAAAGGCGGCAATGCTTTATAAGAAAGGGTTTAATTGGGTGGCTGTTGCTAAAGCAGTCGGCGTATCAAAAAGCACGATCTACAATTATCGAAGCGAGATTGAGGCCTTAATGAAGGCCGATGTAGAGGAAGAATTAGAAAACCCTAAGCCAACAGATTAAGGGGCTATTCATACTGACGCCAAATTTCAATCTCCTAAGGTGCCCCTATTGGTGTGCTCTGATGTTGCCGGGTTCAAAATGCATCGATTTGGATGCTAAATGTCTCAATTTACAGTAGTGTATAAGTTGTGCATTACTGGCAATGGGTTCATTTTCAGAATGCTGCGCATAACTCAAGGTGTTATCATACAGGGGCAAGTGTAGATGCAGGTCAGCCGCCTTAAGATCGATAATTTCCGGGGAATCAAGGCCGCTGAGCTTGATTTTGATGGGCATACGCTCCTTGTTGGGGGCAATAATATTGGCAAATCGACAATCTGCGAAGCCCTGGAGCTTGCTCTTGGCCCTGATCGTCAGAGCCGCTTCCCCGTCGTCGAAGAGTTCGACTTCTACAATGCAGGCTATCTCGACGAGAACGAGGAGTCTGTCGAAATCCGCATCGAGGTCCTGCTCACGGACGTGACCCCCGCCGTCGAGAAGGCGTGCGCGAACTATCTTGAGCGCTGGAACCCGGCGACGCGGACAATCCTGGGTCAGGGGGAACTGGCTCAGGTCGATGGTGCCGGTCTCGTCTGGTGTCTGCGCCTGCTGACCATCGCCCGATACAACAAGGAAGAGGACGAGTTCGAGGCGGCAACACATTATGCGAAAGCCTACGACGCTGAAGACGAGGGCGACAGCCGGGTCTCGCGAATCATCAAACGGTCCTTCGGCTTTCTCTACCTCCGCGCCCTCCGTACCGGGTCGCGGGCGCTCAGTCTAGAACGCGGCTCCCTTCTTGATGTGATCCTTCGCATTCAGAGCCTCCAGACCGGTATCTGGGAACACGTCCGTCGCCGCCTCGAAACTCTGGACCCTCCGATCGAGAAGGGAGCGGCAAAGCTTACGCCCGTGCTCCAAACCATCGAAGCGCGCCTTGCCGAATATATCTCCATTGCCAACCCTGGATCGGCAACCCGTTTATTTGTATCGCAACTCACACGGGAGCACCTCCGAAAGACGCTGAGCTTCTTCATCTCCGTCACTGAAGATCAGAAGCCGGTACCCTTTCAGGATGTCGGTACCGGCACACTCAATACATTGGTACTGGCTCTGCTCAGTTTCATTGCCGAGCTTAAAGAAGAGAACGTGATTTTTGCGATGGAGGAGCCGGAGATTGCACTGGCGCCCCACACGCAGCGGCGGATTGCGACGTACCTGCTGACGAAGACGACCCAGTGCTTCGTCACATCCCACTCGCCGTATGTCATCGAGACCTTCGATCCAGACCGTATTCTCATCCTACGCCGCGACAATGCGGCGACCGTCACGGGCAAGCGTGTCACGCTCGGCGAGGACGTGAAAGCCAAGACCTATCGCCGCTACATCCGCCGCGGCTTTGCTGAAGCCATGCTCGGACGCGGTGTCATCGTGGCTGAGGGCATGACGGAACAGTTCGCCCTTCAGGCGGTTGCCGAAAAGCTCGAAGCGGCCGACGACAACCGTTATCCGCTCGACCTGTCCGGTGTCACCATCATCACCACTGATGGCGACGGCAGCATCGCGGAGTTCGGTCGCTTCTTCGTTTCCCTTGATCTGCCTACTTTCGCATTCTTCGACAACAAGGCCCGCCCGCAAAAGGAGAAGGATGCCCTAGCACAAGCCAGCTTCCAAATCCTGAACGAGATTGCCTATGCCGGCATGGAGGACCTGCTTGCGGCTGAAGTGCCGCTCGGTCATCAGTGGACATATCTTGAGCATGTTCGGGACACGGGCATTGCGCCCAAGATACTTCTTCCAGCTGCGCGTCCAGAGGACGACAAGGTACGAGAGTTCACGCGTCAGGTATTGAAGGACGGGAAAGGCTGGGGGCGTGCAGCCGATTTGATCGAGCGCTGTGCGGTCGACGAACTTCCGCCGAGCATCGTCGGGTTTCTTGATCAAATCTATGCGCTGTTTCCGCGCCCGCAGGTGCCGGACATTGTGGAGCCGAATGACGATCCGGCGGAGGAAGGTTTGGAAGTGGCGGACGATGACGCGGCTATGCCCGCGGCCCCAGCCGTCCCTGCCCCCGAGGCGGGTGCATGACCTTCGTCACCTGTCCCGACCGCGACCGCATTCTTGGCGCCGATGGACACGTTCTTGTCACGGGCGGACCCGGTTGCGGCAAGACGACCGTTGCGCTCCGCAAGGCGTTATTGCGGATCGGCGCAGGCTTGCTGCCGGGGCAGAAGGTGTTGTTCCTGAGCTTCTCGCGTGCGGCAGTGGCGCGCATCGCGCAGGCCGCCCGCAAGGATCTGCCGAAAGAGTCCCGTCGGCATCTCGACATCCAAACCTTTCATTCTTTCTGTTGGCAGATTGTGCGGGGGCATGGATATCTCCTCGGCGCCGCATCCCCGGTTTGCCTGCTTCCGCCACACGACGAGCGGGCGTTGCGCAGCGGTGCCAGGGACGATGACCCGGCCTGGGATGCAGAGCGGGAACGCCTGTTTCTGGAGGAGGGGCGCCTTGCCTTCGACCTTTTTGCGCCGAAGGCACTCACGTTGCTTCATGGCAGCGCAGCGCACAGGAAGCTGGTTGCGGATCGCTATCCACTCATCATCGTGGACGAGGCGCAGGACACCGGCACGGAACAATGGGCCTGTATGGAAGCTCTCGCTGGCCTTACGCAACTGGTCTGTCTCGCCGACCTCGACCAGCAGATTTATGACTTTAGACGCGATGTAAGCCCGGAACGCCTCAAACAGATTATGGCGGCACTCGCGCCTTTGGAGGTGGACCTTGGCGTTCAGAACAACCGCAGTCCCGGCGCCGAGATCGTGAAGTTCGGGAATGACATCTTCGCGCAAACACCTCGCGGCTCCGCATACAACGGTGTTAGCCAATTGTCTTTCCGTCCGGATGCCGCCTTGCGCGACCGCGCCATTCGCACCGCCGTTGGCATGTTGTGGAAGAAGATCACCGACGCCACAGGTTCACCCCCAGAGAGCATTGGCTACCTGACAAACTGGGGGAAGGGGGTAACGATCATAGCGCGCGCCCTTCAGGGCGGAGACGGCGTTCAAGAAATCCCCCATCGTGTCGTCATGGACGAAGCCGAGGTGCTCCTTGCTACGCGCGTCGTTGCGCTGTGTCTGGAACCGGTTGAAGACGTGTGGGTGACTTTGGCCGCCGGTCTCGACCTTATTGCCGAACTCTACCGCGCTCGCGGGAACATCAAGAAAGCCAATCAGCTCAGTGCAAATGCCGCTGACGCTCGGGCGGAGCGGGTGCGCGGAAATGCGAAATGTCCGCGCTCACTGAAAGATATTCTGGAGCAGTTGAAAGCCAATCCGCTGAGTGGGAATCCCGGACAGGACTGGCTCTCGGTCCGGCGCCTCTTTGAAGCTAGTGACACCGCGGAGCTTGAGTTTGTCGCGCGCAAAGTCATCTATCTGATGGGGTTCAATCGAGGTCGGCGTATCTCGGATGCGCTGGCAGAAGTATGGCAGCGGCGTGGTTCCTACGAGGGTGCTCGCGTACTCATGGAAGCGGCGATTACGGAAGATCAGATCATGGGCAGCGACGGTGACCTGACCGGGATCAACGTCATGACCATGCACAAGTCTAAGGGCAAGGAGTTCGATGGCGTTATCATTCTGCACTTGGGAAACAGTATGTCGCCCCTGTCGCCGGATAATGAAGCGGCACCGCATTTGAAGAGTCGACGCTTGCTACGGGTGGGCATTACCCGTGCGAAGGATCATGTCCTTATGCTGACGGATGCTTACAGCCCGTCGCCGTTGTTGGTGGGACACAGTCTGAATCGCAATCTGGAGGAAACAAAGGGCGAAACATGACCGAAGCCAAGGGAATCTTACATATCATCCGCGGGCGAATTTATGAGTTGGCTGAAAATGCTGCATCGATGTTTCGAAAGAGCGTTTTACCCATCTACGGAAGTACCCCAAATGGTCAGCCGGTAAACATCGAGTCCTGTATTGCTATTGAGTTTTCGGTCACCGCAAAGCCGAATGGTGATCGAGGAGCGGATCGTTTTGATTTCGCGCTCGGAAAGCTCTCAGAGAGCGACGTTCAGGCAGTGTCAGGTTTGGTGAGTGCCAAGGGCTACGCCTTAAAGAAAGCCCGTGTGCCAATCTTCGGCTGTGAAGCCGTGGCAAAAGCTGCTCAAGATCTGGTTGAAGCATATAATGCACCCAAAGAAGAATATGATGCCATTGTGCAACAGCTCATCAATAGGATGAGAAAAGATCTAACCGGGATCAATTCCAAATAAGGGAGAAAATAATGTCTGAGCCATTCGACAATCTGGAAGAGCAAGAACGTCTCATGGAGGAAATGCTGGACAGTGATTTGCGGGCACCTTTAAGAGCCGGCATTGAACATTACGTCCGGCATCTTGCTGGACTGGACTACCCTCACCTAGAAAAAGCTTTTTGGGACGATGTGAGAAATGAATTCCATAAGGCCACTGTGAAGCATTTCGGTGAGCAAGAAATTGCAAAGTACAAAGGAAAATAAGGGACGCAGAAATGGCACGTCGGTTGGATGATAAGCACGAGATAGAGTTTCGTAATCGAGAGAACTTGGGACGTGAGTACCAGGTGACAGGTGAGATCCTGAAAATAGGAACAGGCGGACTCATTCATACTGTGAGAGGCACTGGGCGCGATCAGAAGAAAGCCGAAGACAGCGCCTATCAACAGGCAAAGGATTACATCCTTTTTCTTGATGACGAATGAGTCAACTTCACATCAAGGAACAATAGTATGGCAGTAGAGTACAATTTCCATGTTCGCTTCCTGCATAGCTGGTCAATAAAGCAGACTCAGGACTGTAACGGACTTGCCCAACTACGGGAGTGGCATCCAAAGTTCATGTGGGACGTGAATGATAAGCGCTTAATTCATGCCGATCTGACTAATGAGCAAGCAATGGCATTGAAGCTCAATGATCTGGAAGTGGAGCCATATCCAGAGACAACGGGCCCTGTCCGGCATTCCAAATAAGGGAAATCGAGATTGTGCCGGTTATCCAGATCGCATTCCCATCATCAATGAACCAGCGCGATATTGAAGCCAGTCCGACTTGGTTGGCCATAAAAGATCTGAATCTTGCAATCACACCAACCCTTGCGCATCCACAACGCAGCTTAGTGTCAGGGAGCGACGAACAGATAACATACGTCGAATTAGCAGCAGGTTGGACGACCGTTAAGATTGAGGTAGTTTCCAAATAAGGGACATGTGAGGAAGCCGATAATGGAGCCAATCAAACATACCTTAACTAGACCGGCTCCCTATGCGCTGGGTATTTGGGGGGGCCTGTGGCTTCCGGATATCGATTTGGCGTTGCTGTCTATTCTTCATCATAGATCAATTATCACGCATTCAATCCTTATCCCTTGGCTGCTTTTTGTAATACTCAAGAACCGCGTGCCTTTTTGCGGCATTGCCGGTCTTTATGCAGGTATTGCTATTCATTTGGCTGCCGATTGTTTGTCCGCGACTGTTGGTTTCGGGATGATTTGGACGCCGTGGCCATTCAAAGCGTCACTGGGGCCAGCTTCACCGATCTGGATCGTGGTCAATGCCGCACTGGGTATTTGGTTATCATTGAAACTGACACCAGAGAAAAAGATCTGGCTCGTTACAGGGATGTGTTTGGTGGCATTGGGTTATTCTGTGCTAAACGAGATGGCAATGTTGCCCTTCATCACCTTTGGCCTGATCTTTTCTGTCGTGTTCTTCATCCGCTATAAAATGATGAGAAAACAGGCCATCGATAAAACGTCGGCGAGTTGAACCGTCGTAAGGATCAATTCCATCAAATAAGGGACAAAGAATGTAACTGGCTGTCAAGGCTGTGTATCCAGACCTAAAAGCTCGGCCTCTACATAGTTCTTTGCAATTCTTGACTGCATAATGGGGAGAGTAAGATTGATGGATATGCCATATGAAGATGGAGATTACGTTGTCTTCCCTGAGGAGGCGCTGAAATATCTTCCTGAGAAATGGCAAGACCACATCCATAGCCTCAAGGAAGAAGGAAAGGCCGTTCTCGATATCGCAGACAAGGATCTTCAGAACCTGTTGCGTCTGGTGCATGCATTTCCATCAACTGTCACTCTTCGTTACATCCTATCACGGCTCCGCTCTCTGTCATTTGAACCCTCACTCGATTGGGTGTTGGAGAACGATACGCTAATCCTAGCCTTTGTAACGACCTATGCTCGACTTGTTGAAGGAGGTATAGCGAGTGGGATTTCGCGCGGAAAACTGCCAAATCATCTTCGTACCGTCCATGACGAAGTAATGGAACTGCGGCACAAGCGTTATGCACACAATGCTGGACACAATTCACTTGGCGGAAGCCTTGACGTTCAATTTGACAGTCAAAAATTTGAAGTCGGGATAAAATACATGATTGGCTTTCAGGTGGGAGGGGCCTTGGAATGGGATCCCCTTGTTGATGCCATCGAAGAGTTGATGTTTGATCGATTGGAAAAGCAACTGCACAGATTGGGTAAGAAAACCGGCCGTAAATGGCAGTTGAAGAAACAATCGGCCGAAGAGAGTGGTGAGTGGTTTTTTCCAAAGAACCCATCATCAAAAAAGCCCCCGCAGGGTCTCTGACATTATTTAAAAGATCCGTATTGGTACCTTAACAAAGTATCAGATTCCAATTAAGGGATGAATCTGGCAGACGCAGAACAGCAATCGGCAGCTGGGCGTCAATGGTTGGGGCAATCATTCTTGCGCGCGCAATTGATGACCCAGAGTTTTCAAATGAAGTACTGGAACAGACCCGGGAATGGATTAAAGCTGGAACGGTGGAATGCGTGCCTAACGAATTAGATAGCTGATCAATTGATAAGAACTTTGATGAAAAAATTTACAATTCGGGTTGCTATTGCAAGCCTTATGATTGTCGCGGAGGGTTAAATACAAGCAGACCTTGACAAGACGTCTCGCCGCAAAAAAAAATCTCGACATAAGGTGCGAGAAGAGCGAGTTCACCTCATTCACTTGGACTTACTCGGCCCGTTCTGGATTGATGCGTCGCGCTTCCAGTTTTGTTCGTCAGTTCACAATAATGGCGGTCGCTTTTCATCAGGGTGGTTCGGTGTCAGTACTAGGAAAGTTTTCCGGTCTGATCTTTAGTGGCACAAAATGTGATTTCACGGAGATAATTGCGATCTGGTAGCAATTAATCTGATCTCGTTCGCAGGTAATGTGATTTTGCTAAATCATTTAGTTTGATCCGGAAGAGCGCAATAAGTGCAATCCGCTATGCATAGTGCATGAAGTCCAACACCACTGTCTGTTCGTTCTCGTCCCAGATGGCATGAATGCTCAGTCTGCCGATGTTTTGGCGAAGCTAGATCACCGCTTCCTGGTTACGAAACCAGATCCGCTATTTAACAATTGTATTGCTCAGACTGCCTGAGAAATACAGTTTCCAGTATCAAATCGTAACGCTGGGAAAGTATAATGACACTGTCGTGCCTGCTTCTCTTTCCGATATAATTTTGCAATCTCCACCGGATTGCTTTGCGAAACCATAAACCATGCTCAAACCAAGACCGCTACCTTTCCCGACATCTTTGGTTGTGAAAAATGGTTCGAAAGCATTCTTGATCACCTCTGGGCTCATGCCTGTGCCGGTATCTGAAACGGAAATCGAAACATAATGACCGGGTAACATATCTGTATTATCCGAAATATCGCTCGCATCAAGGCAGGTTTCGGAAGTTTCAATTACAAGCTTTCCACCATCGGGCATGGCATCCCGTGCATTGATGACAAGATTGAGTAAAGCTGATTCAAGCTGTGACGGATCTATTTCTGCTCGAAATACGTCTCTGGTGTGAACGATTTCAATAGAAATGTTTGCGCTTAATGTTCGTCTGAACAAGTTTGCCATGTCGTCGATATGTTCAACCACGTTGATCAGGCGAGGAGCAAGTGTTTGTCGTCTTGCGAAGGCAAGCAAACGGTTGGTCATTTCGGCGCCACGCTCGGCTGCGGTCATCGTCATTTCTGCAAGTTTGCGTAGTTCGGGCGATGGAACACTTTCGGCAAGCATTTCGGCATTGCCGATAATCACGGTAAGAAGATTATTAAAATCGTGCGCCACACCACCAGTAAGCTGACCTATCGACTCAAGTTTCTGTGATTGTTGCAAGCGTCGGTCCATCTCGCGCTGGTCCGTAACGTCAATCATGCTCCCCAACATTCGGATAGCTTTTCCTTGCTGATCACGAATGATAAATCCTCGGTCAACAACTTCGCGCACCGAGCCATTTGCATGCATAAAACGATATTCCGAAAACCAGTTATTGCTTATTGCCTGAATGGTTTCATGAATACTTGAAACAACGCGGTCAGTATCATCAGGATGAATGTGATCCGTCCATGATGCTGATCCAGATGGCATCAGGTCCGGGTCATAGCCAAAAAGAGTTTTGGTCGCTTCATTCCACCAGACCGTATCGTTGACCAGATCCCAGTCCCAGATGACATCATTGGTCGCGCGGGACACCAGTCGGAACCGCTCTTCGCTGATTCTCAGTTCCTCCTCTGCGCGTTTCCGCTCCGTCACATCACGGAAATAAACTGCAATCCCTTCCGGAGTGGGAAATGCACTGATATCGAAAATTTTGCCAAGCGGTTCATATTCTGCCGTAAAACGGGTGGTTTTGTTGTTTGAAACAGCTTTCTCGTATTCGTCTTGAAAAATTGACCCAACCGCAGCCGGGAATTCCTGCCAAACATTTTTGCCCAACAAATCGTGTCGGGATCTTTCCAAAACAATTTCAGCCTGACTGTTCAGATAGCTAAAGCACCAGTCACGGTTTAAAGTGAAGAAGGCATCGTTGATATGCTCGAGTGTTTCGACCAGTTGTCGGGAAAGCTGGTCGGTTTTTTCCTGTGTTTCGATAAATTCGGATATGTCCTGAAAGGCACCCTGAACGGCAATAATCCTTCCTTCTTCATCTTTTTCAGGTTCACCAATCGCTCGGACCCATATCCGTTTTCCTTTTGCGGTTATAAGGCGAGCGATCTCGTCAAAAGGTATTCCCCTTTCAAGGCAGTCGTCGAAAACCGTTTTGATAACTGTTTGATATTCCGTAGTGTAATAGGAGATTGCTTTCGCAAGGGTAGGAGAGAAACTATCTTTTTCTCCGTGGATGCGCGCAGTTTGCGCACTCCACGTCACGGTCAATGGTGTTATTGTCACCCGCCAGCCACCAAATTTAGCTGCTTCTCCAGCTATACGCAGCAGACTGACTGCTTGGGACAGGTTTTCCTCTCGGGCAATGATCTCACTTAGATCCTGTACAACACCGGTCAGCTTTTTACCCGCCGATCCCTGCGTAATCTCACCAATTCCTCGGAGATGGACGATTTTACCGTCAGGACGCAAAATACGATGCCGGAAAATGAAATGCGTCTGATCGGATTGCTTGAATCTTTGATAATTTCCAAGAAATTCTGCCCGGTCATCTGGATGAACTAGTGCCAGATAACTATCGAAATCGTGACCAAACTGATCAGGGGAAACGCCATACATGTCGTAAACATCATCAGACCACGACAATCTTCCCGTCACGAAATCGAGCTTCCATATACCGAGACCAAGCAACCTTTGTGCTGTTCGCAAATTGGCTTCATGTTCATTGAGGCGGCTATTGGCAATCTGCAGTTCACGGGCGCGAAGTTTGACGTCAAGCGTTACATCATTGCGATCCTCTTGCAATCGACGCATGGCTTGGGATTTTTGCGGAGCAATATCTGATGAAGTTTCCCCGTACTGGGCCACAATGTCGGTAACATCCTCAACCCAGTGAATGATGAGGCTAAGATGTCCATCCGGTCCGCGAACGGGTGTATTCACTGTGCTCCAGTAACGCTCTTCGAAACCTCCCCCCAGAGACTCCGGACGCGGAATGGGGTAGCGCTGCACGGCCATAACATCGGCCTGCATGCTGCTTTTCACCCGTTCCAGTGAAGCACAAAGCTTTCGTACCCCATCTGCATCATCCGGGGCTGCAGGAAACGCTTCGAAAAGATGTTTACCACGAAGCTCTTCGCGGCGTGACATTGTGGATTCAAGATATGAGTCACTGACGGCTGCAATTTTATAATTTTCCGGCTCCAGAACAAGAAAACGTCCAGGCACTGCCTCAAACAGCGAGCGGAAATAGTTGGCTGCTTCTTCCGCTGACTTACGCGCCTTGTTCTCTCGACGTAAAAGCTCCTCACGCTCCTGCTCAAGTTGGGCAAGACGGGTAACATCGCGAATAGACGCAAGAACAGCCTTCTTCTCGCAATATTCAAGGGTATGCCAGCGAATGTCGGCAACCATCACTGTACCGTTTTTGCGCAACAGATTCCAACGTCCCCCCACCTGAAAACCATCACGTATATTTTCAAGAGCGGTGAAAAGACGAGGAATATCCTCCTTCGGACGAAGGTCGGTTATGGTCTGAGCGAGAAATTCTTCCTTGCTAAAGCCAAATTCTTGTTCGGCAACACTGTTTACAGCAAGGAATTGAAGGGTATCGAGTTCGAACACCCACATGGGATCAGGATGATTGTCAAAAAAAATCTGCCGGGAAAAATCCATCTGGTCCCCTTAGTCTTACTCATTCCCGGGCGGTTGGACTGTCCCGAGTTTCTCCTTTGAAAGACCTTTTTTGTCGGCTATCTGCCCAGCAAAGTTTCTATTTCCTTAATCAGCATAGTAATGCGAAATGGCTTGGCCATGGTGGACGTTGCTCCGAGCTGTTTTGCAATACCCAGAAACTCCATATTGTGTGTCCGCCCTCCACCTGAAACGGCGATGATCGGAATTTTTGCATCTTTTTTTCGAATTTCCTGAATGGCGTTCAAGCCATTTGTGTCGGGCATGATGATGTCAGTTATGACAATATCTGGTTTTGCTCGGGAAAATTTCTCCAGTCCTTGCGCGCCATTTGCAGCCGATACAACGGTAAATCCATTCGCGCGCAAACCTTCCGTAACGGTCTGGCGAACCATCGTATCATCATCAATGAACAGAACTTTTAAGGCCATAATGTTGTCCGTTTTTGTATGGTCTGCATCTGGATCAATATTGTTTCATATTAGCGCAGCTGAAGAAAATCTTCCCATCCCATGGTAATGACTTTTCCTGGAATTTTTCTTGTTTCGCCTATATTTTTGCCGCTTAGGTAGTTGATACCTGCCGCAGCCGAAGCAATAGCCAGGCTGGTGTTGTTTACATTCAACAGATAGGTCCGCAAGCGTGCCGTGGATGCAAGCCCGGCAAGATGATCGATTTTTTTCATCACATCGCCTTCAGACTTTCTGACATCCATAAGGTCAACCCCAACGCCAAAAAGATTGCAGTCCGAATAAGCCTGCAAAGATTTGGTCTCAAGAGGTATCCGACATGTGATCGCGCGGAACAGCGAGCTCAGAAATGATGCGAATTCAGCTATACGCACTGCAGGAACGCCGATTGGTAAGTGAACCAATTCTACAATAAAAAAGCGCCGTAACTCTGCAGGCAATTTTGCCGCAGCATCAATATAGGCTCGTCTGAGATCGGAACGTGAAATTGTTTCATAATGAATTGTAATATTGCACGCAAAAACAAAACCATTATCCATCACTTTAGACAAGGTTTGAGCCGCAGAGCGCAACGCTGCTATATCAATATCAACAAAACTCTCAGGAGCTTCGACTATCCCTAAAACGTTATAGCCTTCGGCCATATAACTTGCCGACATCATGCGTGTGGCTATGCAGCGGTAAGTCGTTATGGTTTTTCGTTGCACATCCCAAATCGGGCGGTAGATAAATTTAACGGGGTGCTGCGTGGGGGCTTTGATATCGTCATCAGGTAGATCGTCGTGATCAATAAGGACCGAACCCTGATATTTGCCTCCGGGTGCTTTCTGCGTTGCATCGGAAAGTGCTTCGGCAAGATTGATGTCCTTGAATAGCAACTCCCCATCTACCTGTTGAACGGCGGATTTTATGATAATTTTACTTGTATCGGGCGAACCCAGAATAAACTGGTGAACTTCTTCGACAACCTTTCCGACCAGAAGCTGAGCAGCTTCATTTGACATGCTTGAAAAAACGACAAGAAATTCTTCTTCGCCATATCTGAAAAAAACATCGTAAGGAGTAAGGTGGGCCTGTAGTTTTTTCTCGGTAAAATTGAAAACCCGGTCACGCACGGCTTCCCAGCGGTCCCCCAATTCCTCGCGAAGATTGTCAAAACCGACCATATGAATGCGTCCGGCTTCCACCAATTTTGATTTGGTCAGGATAGCATTCAGCTTGGTTTTGATATTCACAAATGAGTTAGGGTTATCGTACATGTTGCTCCCGCAAATACAGTGGTGGCCGGGTAAGGCTTCAACCCGTGTCTATTGAAAACAACCTATTGTTTTGATTGTTTACAATAATTCTACCTTAAAAGATGGTGTCTATCAGCAATGTTTTTGCTGCGATACCCCTCAGATAGCAAATCTGCTATGTCGGGATTGTCAAAATTTTATATATACAGTTTATGCAATAAATGGTTGCGGGATTTATTCATTGATCTGATCCGTAATAGGAAAAACCAATCGAATACTTGTTCCTTTGCCGTGTGTGCTGCTGATTTCAAAGCGTCCCCCGGACTGGCGAACAAAGCCATCAACCTCAGTTAATCCTAATCCAACAGCCAGACGTGCATCGCGAGTGGTAAAGAATGGTTCTGTCGCGCAGGCACGTGTTTCTGCCTTCATACCTTCACCATTATCCCGGACCTGAATTGTGTATTCCTGTTTACTGCTTTCAAATGAAAGGGAAATCGCACCTTTCAGTATTCGTAAAGAATTGGCCTGAATGGCTTCAACTGCATTTTGAATTAATCGGGCAAGACAAAGTTCAAGCTGTCCTCCGTCCAGATATATTTTTCTTTTCTGGTTGGTGGGCGAGATTTCCAAATCGAAATCAATATTGACCGGCACAAGATACTTCAATCGCGCGTGTATATCAGCCAGGCCTGATCCGACTGTGATGGTTCCCGGTCGAAGATAAGCATTCTTTGCAAAAAGTGACAGGCTGTGAGTAATTCCAGATGCTTTTTCGGAAAGCGTAATAAGTGTTTCGGCATTTCTTTGGAGGTTTGGTGAGTTCCCGTTTGTCCCTATATCATCGGCAATAGCCATAATTGTTTGAAATATATTATTGAACTCGTGAGAAACTCCGCCCGAAACCATCCCCAGCAAGCGTAATTTTTCACTGGCGATAAGTTGCTCCTCGCGTTTGTAAAGCATTGATATATTGCGAAACTGCCAAACACAGCCTTGTGGAACATCATTGAATAAAATCGAACGTACATGATAGGCGGAGTTCGGTAGCTTCCAGATCTCGTCGATATCGACTTTGCCATTTGAAGTCTGCCGAAAATGCCGCCTGACCAAATTATCACGGTTCTCCGCATGATCGCGCAACTCTGCCATAGAATGGGCAATGTCACTCATCGGCACTTTACCCGAGGGACAGCAAAGTAAATCCGCGGCAATATGGTTTACAAAACCAAAAGTTGCGTTGTGAGGTATAAAGATCAAGGCTTCAGGAAGGGCATCAAAAATGCTTCTGTAGCTCTCCGCATCTTTTGCTGTTTCTTTGATATGTTCGAAATGCGCAATTTTTCCGCTGACGCTTTTGAGTGCTGCGAGAATTTCGTTATTCGGTCTTGCCGGAAATTCACTGTGGAAAAGCGCCACGTGGCATGAGCCAGGTGGTTTCGGTCTTAAAACACTGCAAACAAGACACTTGTTACTTAGAAGTGCTGCAATCTGGACAGGCAGGCGTATCCGGTGCCGGTCAATCTGTTGAAATTCATGTACTTGTTCTGCCGCCAAATCAGGTGATCGCATTGAGCCACCAAAATCAGTTATGACAGCCTCTGATGTGAGCAGGAGTAGGGGGGTAATCAGTCCATGTTGTTCAGTTGTTTCGATTTTTTCGGTGGGAATTGTTTTGCCTTGTTCTCTCCAGAAAAAGGCAGCCTCGACCGAAAAATGTGACAAATCGCGCCATATCATCTCGACAAACATATTGCGGATGAGTTTTTGAGTAGAAGAATGAATTTGGTCTGTATTCATCTGGTTTCCGGCAGGATTCTATCAAGGCAATCGATGATCACCGAGGGGTGAGTCAGATGTGGCAGATGACCGCTTGTTTTAACAATTTTAAGGGTAAGTTCAGGTATGTGACGTTCTAGATAGCAGCCGACTTCCTGAGGAACAGCGATGTCATTTTCAGGTTGGATTGCTGTTACCGGTACAGATATGCGTGACAGAATATCTCGAAAGTCGGATTGGAAAATGAACCTGGTGGTCTGGATCGCAATATCAGGTCGCATGGTGCGCAAGCTTTGCGAAAACTCGTCTATTATATCCTCCGTTGCCTCGCCTGCCACCAAAGGTACAAAACCTGCGGCCCATGTCTGATAATCGTCATTCATCATTGCAAAAAGAACATCGAAATCCGATTGCTCAAAACCGCCGATATAATCATCATCATTAAGATATCTGGGTGAAGCAGCAATCGTTACAATGCTTTCAAACATCTCAGGCTGCTCAATACTGGCCAGCAGGGACGCCATTCCGCTAACCGAATGTCCAATCATATGGCATTTAGGGATTTGTTGTTCTGAAAGCAGGGACAAAAGATCATCGGCATATGCCCAGATATTAGTATGACGATCCGGATTAAAACTCTTTTCGCCGTTTTCGCCCGCACCTGCCAGATCAAAAACTCCAACATTGTATCTTTGCGAAAGCCAAGGAACAATAAAGCGCCATGCGGTCTGGTCCGTTCCAAAACCGTGTGACAATACTACCGTTGATGTATCTGCACGTTGCTGTTTGGCAGGAGTGAAATGCCATTTGTGCAAGTCAGAAAACAACATCGGGTTCTCCGCCGGTTCTTTCAGATATTCGCGCCTTACGAAAAGAGTTCTGTCGGTTGATAGTTCGCTATCCAATTACACATTGTTTCATTTGGCATTGGATGGCCGATATAAAAACCCTGTACCGTGTCACATCCGAAAGCAGAAAGCAGTTGAAGCTGATCAAGTGTTTCAACACCCTCGGCAACCACCTCAAGTCCCAGTCCTTCGCCAAGAGCGACAATGGTTCTGACAATTTTGGAAGCTTCTTCAGAATGCCCAAGTCTTTGTACGAATGATTTATCGATCTTGATTTCCGAAAAGGGAAGTCGCGCCAGTTGGACAAGAGACGAGAACCCGACACCAAAATCGTCAATCGACAACCGGAAGCCCTTTACACGCATACGCGTAAGCATGTTCAGTGCCATGATTTTGTTATCGCTGGTGCTGCTTTCGGTTAGCTCCACAATAACGCGTTCAGCTGCAATATTGAATTTCTCGCAAGCCTCCGACAATAGACCGACAATATCCTCCCGGTCCAAAAGCCTCGGTGAGAGGTTTATAGAGATATTCAAGTTGTTGTGATCAAGGCTTGCCAGAAAAGCCAAAGATTGATGCAGGACCACTTGTGTCAGTTGCCAACTGTATCCTGCACTTTCCGCAATGCCAACAAAACTGTCGGGTAAAACAATTCCGAGATCGGGATGTTGCCATCGAACCAATGCTTCGAAACCTTTCAGGTTTCCGCTTTTGCAACAAATCTTTGGCTGAAAATAAACCACCAATCCTTTATTCGTGATCGCCGTGAGCACTTCATCTGGCTTGAAGCTGTGCGCGAGCAGTTCAGGCGCAGGTTCCCTCTGTGATAATGAACGGACCGACTGATCGGTTCTATCCCCTTGGCTAAGCAACTGGCGAATAGACGATGCACGGAATGGTTTGGTCAAAACACCAGCAACGTTCAATCCCAGTTCATCTGCAACCTGTCGGGCAGCATCAAGAACCCTGCTGCCCGCGCCACTAGCGATAATAAGGTGGGGGTGTGGTCCCGGCTGGCGCGCAAGCCGTTGAAGTATCTCTATGCCGTCCTGTTTCGGCATAATCAGGTCGATAATAACCATAGCGGGTTTGATCTTTTCCAGACTAAGGAAAAAATCATCAGGGTCTACAGTGGTATGTGCGTTAAAACCTGACAATTCCGCTGCTGATGCGATCAGTGAAAGAATACCAGGATCGTCATCAAGCACAATTATATGTCTTGCATTAGAGGCAGGCATGACTGGTGGTCCGTTTGTTTCGTGAATTTTATCCGGTAACTTTTCTGCCCAGAACTTCACGGATTTTTTCGGCAAGTTGCTGGCGGCGATATGGTTTGCTTAGCAATGTAACATTGGGATCAAGCCGCCCATCATGGATCATCACGTCTTCGGTATATCCCGAGGTAAATAAAACGCCCAGATTGGCACGATGTTCCCCGGCCATTTCCGCAAGTTCTCTGCCATTCATCCCCCCTGGCATAATGATATCGGTAAACAGCAAATCAATTTGCACGCTGCTTTTTATGATTTCCATAGCTTCGGGACCATTTGCTGCTTGCAATGCAGTATAGCCGAGGCTCTCGATCTGGTTGATGACGTGCTGACGGACCATATCGTCATCTTCCACGACAAGAATGGTCTCGGTTCCTGCCGGTGTATCGGACATGGTTAATTCCTCGTTTGTATTTCTGGCTGTTTTCCCAAGTTTCGGAAAATATATCCGAATTGTGGTGCCGTGATTTGGCTCCGAATATACATTGATGAAACCATTCGATTGCTTCACAAATCCAAAAACCGTGCTCAGGCCGAGGCCTGTCCCCGAACCGGGTGGTTTCGTAGTGAAGAAAGGTTCGAAAATGCGGCCCAGCGTTTCTTCATCCATCCCGTGTCCTGTGTCTGATACCGTGATCGTTATATAGTCCCCGGGGGGCATTTCCCGCATCATTCCGGGATCATCTATCTCGACAGTGTATAAACCGGTTTCAATAATAAGTTTTCCGCCGTTCGGCATGGCATCACGTGCATTCAGGCTTAAATTCAAAATGGCACTTTCGAGTTGAGCGCCATCTATCATTGCCAGGTCAT
Organism: Thalassospira australica; assembly: GCF_044790785.1. Taxonomy (GTDB): domain Bacteria; phylum Pseudomonadota; class Alphaproteobacteria; order Rhodospirillales; family Thalassospiraceae; genus Thalassospira; species Thalassospira australica_A. Next base: position 197,862 of record NZ_CP085258.1, read on the forward strand.
CATCTAAAGTTTGATTGATTTCAATTACAATATGCTCCCCAAGAGTTCGGCGAAGCAGTTTTTCCATCCCCCGCACAAGTTTGCCAACACTTTCTGCTTGAGGATGGAGCGGTTGGCGACGGGCAAAAGCGAGCATGTGATTGGTTAGCTGAGACCCTTTTTCCGCAGCGTTTTGAACCATTTCAGCCAGAGAGCGGATATTTTTATCGGCTTTCTTCTGCAAAGTAATAAGTTCGGCATTACCCAAAATAACCGTCAGCAGGTTATTAAAGTCATGTGCGATCCCGCCGGTCAACTGACCGATGGCTTCCAGTCGCTGTGACCGGTTTAACCGTGCTTCAAGGTCCCTTTGTTGTGTTACATCTGCAATCGCACCTATAACACGTGTCGCAAGGCCATCTTCGTTGCGGATGATTTTTCCCCGGTCAATGATGCGCGCAGTTCTGCTATCGGGCGTAATAAGCCTGTATTCATGGCTCCACTTGGATTTGTCGGAATTTATTGTTCGGGTAATTGAAGCAGTCACATGGTCGCGATCCTCGGGATGAATGCGTGCGAACCACTCGGGGCTTCTTTTCACATCATCTGGCGAAATTCCAAAATGCCGCTCTAAACCATCGCTCCACCATGTCTTGTCAGAAGCGATGTCCCAGTCCCAAACAACATCGGATGTCGTTTCGACAATGGCACCAAACCGTTCCTTTTGTTCCGCCCCTGCTATTTCAGCAGTTTTCTGTAGTGTTATATCCCGCGCAACGCCCAAGATGCGCTGAACAGCTCCCTGATGGTCATGCATTATGAAGCTGCGGTCCTCTATCCAGCGTATGGATTGGTCCGGGCGCATGATTCTGTATTGCGCGATATGCGGATTATCAACAATACGTTCAATGTTGATCGGCGGTGAATTTCGATCTTCGGGTAAAATGGCGTCGGCCCAAGCCATTGGGTTGCGGTAGAGCTCTTCGCGAGATCTTCCCCATATGGTCTCGTAAGCCGGACTCACATATAACATTTGCGTACGATCAGGATTGGTAATCCAGAAAACTTCACCAATGGTATCGGTTATCTCCCGGATTTTTCGTTCGCTGTCTTCCAGAGCTTCCAGGCTGTTTTGATGCTCTATGGCGATTGCAACAAGATGGCTGAACCGGTTGAGTAGATCCACTTCATATTCTTTTGGCTCGCGTGAGTGAGAAGAATACAGCGCAAACGTTGCAACAATTTGCCCTTGCGCATTAAAGACGGGAACGGACCAGCAGGCGGCCAGATTGTTGTCTCGGGCAAGTTCGCGGTAATCAGCCCAAAGTGGATCAACTGCTATATCGTTAACGAAAATTGGGATTCCAAGGTAGGCGCAGGTTCCGCAAGACCCCGCATTTGGGCCGTAGAGCTGACCGTGTATTGCCTGATTATAACTCTCGGGCAATCGTGGTCCGGAACCAAAAAATATTTGTCCGTTTTTCACAAGCAAAATAGACGACATACAATCATTTGCTGCGAGGTCCATTGCGTGTGTTATCTCGTCGAGGACTTCCTTTAGGGAGCATCTTTGAGCAATTTTTTCCAATGTTTGCTGCTGGCCATTGCGAAGCTCTTCTTCTCGTTTGCGCTCTGTTACATCCCGCTCAATTGCAACAAAATGAGTGCAGTTACCTTGGTCATCAATGAGGGGAGAAATTTCAAGTTCCAGCCAGAATGGGACTTGATTGCAGTCATAATTTACAAGAACAGAACGAATGGGCGTACGGGCTATAAGCGCTTTGCGGATACGTGCCAGTTCGTTTTTGTCGGTTGCCTTACCCTGCAACAGGCGTGGTGTTTTCCCGATCACCTCGTGCCGCAGGTATCCGGTTTTTTTTTCAAATGCCGCATTAACGTAGATGATCCTCGGACCGGGTTTCTCCAGTTTGTCAGCTTCGGTGATAATAACAATATCGCCAAGAGCCTCGAACGCAGATGCCAGCAAATCCGGTGCGATGGTCATATATACGATCCTTGTTACGGAACATCAGACTGCCTTGAGAGTTTCACATCATGTTATGGCTGCTCTGCTTTTAATCAAGCCATCTTCTGTCAAAGCATCCCGATGTTTACCGACTCTTTTTGTGTCAGTCCTGTCCCAATTCCATATGTGAATTCACATTATCCCTATGGATTAGATCTCTGTAGCTTGGCAAAACCTCATCTCAGGCGTCATATCACAAATATCTTAATTCTTGCTGGAGCCTGAGGATGATAAGTCGACCGATGATTACAAGCGTTTTCCTCGCTTTGGTCGTGTTCACCGTCGCTCTTTTCGTATCTTTTCGAGGGATTTATGCCGAACTTTCCCGGTATGAAAAATCCTATCTCCAATCCAGGGCGGATTACGTATCTCTCGCTATTGGGCGGGTGATGGAGCATGCAATACAAACAATAAATCGTGTTTCTGGAATATTGGCGGTCTATCCGGAAGGTTTTTCCAAAGACAATCGATATATGAGCAGTCTTTTAACACGGATTGATGACAACAGTCATGCAATCGACGGAATTATTGTCGTTGGACCTGATGGTGTCATCAAGACAGGATCATCAACATTTGGTTTTTCCGACAATATTGTTGCCGATTTCCCTTTTTTCGAGGCGCATTTTTCTGAAGGTGTCTATTTGGATGCCACTTTTATTGGGGAGGCTTCTGATTACCGTGAAGAGGATAAGTGGTATATTCCGGTTAGCTATCCTGTCGTAAGTGGTTCGACAATACAGGCCATTATTGTTGCTTTTGTCGATACGAGTTTTCTGGAAGATTCACTTTTCCTGGGATCTGTATATGAAAATCAGGTTGCGCGTCTTTCAAACGGGGATGGTTCATTGATCTATTGTCTCGGAAGGGGAGCCCTTGAACGGCAAGCAAATTGTGAACCAGATATCCTTGATCAGGAAGGAGGTATAGGTTCTTTGGTTTTGAGCTGGTTGGTTCCTGACGGTTATCAAACAACAGTTCAGTCCGATGTAGAATCCGTAGATATTTATGTGATCCTGCATCAACCGGCAAATACGATTCTTCAGTCAACTCTCGGAGTTATCTGGAGGATGGGAATAGTTGCTTTGGTCGGTACATTGACCTTTGGCCTTTGTTTATGGGTTATATGGCGACAAACAAAAAGCTGGAGGGAAAACGAAACACGCTGGAAACGTAAAAGCCGACGGTTGCTTGAGCTGGCAATGACAGACCCATTAACCGGTTTGAATAACCGGCGTTCTTTTGAGATTGAAGCCCGGCGTATTTTGCTCGACAGTGCCAAAAATCAGTTACAGATAGGTGTAATGCTGATTGACGCTGACCATTTCAAGAAAATTAACGATGATTATGGTCATGCGACGGGTGATGTTGTTCTGCGAGAGCTGGCGAAAATGCTTAAGTCCAATACGCGCGACACCGATATTGCGGGACGTATTGGTGGAGAAGAGTTTGCAATTATATCACCGGATATTTCTCCCGAAGGATTGAATCGTCTTGCACGGCGTATTTTGCTTAAAGCCCGAATGTTAACGATAGATTCAGAGGAAGGTGAGGTTTCGCTGACAGTCAGTATTGGAATGGTCCATGTGCCAGGATCGAATATACATCATGACATTATTGATCTGATGTCAAAAGCGGACGATGCTTTATACAGAGCGAAGGAAGCCGGGCGGGATTGTCTTAAAACCGAGAAAATGTAAATCTTGCCTTGTTGTGCTCAGGAGGGAGAACTGATGGCGTACTGTCGGGAAAATGTGGTGAGATATCCTGCCCTGATTATTATTGCTCTGATGCTGCTTCAATTTTTCTCAGAGGTAGCAAGGGCTGATGGTATGCCTGTTTCGGGGGAGTTGACCCTCTTCGGTGTCTCCGGACCTGATGGCCAAACCACCACAAAACTTGATGCCCTGCAATTGGCGCAGTTCCCTCAGCATACTTACTCTGTCGAAACGCCTTGGACAAACGATGAAACCGGTTTTACCGGGCCGCTGCTTAGGGATGTCCTGCAGACTTTCGGTGTAAAGAATACCGAAAATGGGGAGTTAATCCTGCGTGCCCATAACGATTATTCGGTAAGAATACCTCTTTCGGATGTGTTCAAAAATATGCCCATCCTTGCCATGCAACGCGATGGTGTCCTGATGACGATACGGGACAACGGACCCTATTGGCTGATCTATCCTTGGCATCAGGATAAATCTCTGCGCAATGAAGTATTTTACGCACGTTCTGTGTGGATGATCAAAAGTATCTCGATCTCGAATGGCAACAATGCGCAATAAATTTCTGATCGTTGCATTTGTCATGATCGGTTTGGCAATGGTCGGCAATCTGGCGCTGATCGTGCTTAATGTTCAAGCTCAATCACAAAAAATAGACGAAGACATTAATGATCGCGTAGCAGGCACGACGCAGGGTTTGCAGCGCGAGATTATGGCGCTGACATATGAATTGTTACTCACGCATCACGGACATGCATATAGCCCTCAACTCCAGCTCAGGATCGATATTCTCGCCAGTAGATTGGAATTGCTTAATTCAGGCAAGGTTGGTGAAGAACTTCACCAGATTGCCAAAGTGCCAGAACTTCTGACAGAATTGAATAACCGTTTCGAAATTCTCGACACCAAACTCTCTTCCGGGAATGCTTCAGATATTGCCCAATCACATCCCGTCGCTGGAACGGAGGCTCTTTTTATTGCGAACCAGATGGCCGAGATCGCCAGTCAGATAGCTAACGAGACCCAGTACTACAGTGCCTATAAGCATGTTCGTGAGCAGACGGAATGGTCGCGTTTCCTGCGGTCAGTCTATATCCAATTGGTGATAGGTGTCGTAACTTTTGCTGCAATGATATGGCTGTTTGTAGTTTTGTATCGGTCCTATGAATTGAGCCGAAGACTGGCTCAACGTGAGCATGATGCAAAGGAAGCTGAGGAAAAATTCCGGCTCGTTGTTGAAAACATCAACGAAATCTTCTGGATTTCCAACCCGAACAGCGACGCGTTGGTTTATCTCAGCCCCGCTTTCGAGAGAATAGCAGGTATCAAGCCAGAAATTTGTATGGCGGACCCGACCGCCTATGTTCGTTACATTCACCCGGATGACCGCAGCCTATTTTTACAGACTATCAAAGAGCGGGAGCATAACGATTCCGTTATGGAATATCGCTTCGTAAAACCTGACGGTTCAATTCGTTGGGTTGTTGATCGTGCTTTCCCGGTCTTTGGCAGTGAAAATAACCTTCTTTATTTTGTGGGAGCTGTGCAGGATATCACGGAAATTCGCCAAGCCGAACAGGCTGTACAGAAAAGCGAAGAGCTTTTCCGACTGGTATCCGAGGTGACGACAGATGTCATTTGGGAGCGTGATCTCGTCCTTGACAGAATGTGGTGGAGTTCCGGGCTTCTGTCTGTGTTTGGATACAAGCCTGAAGACTTCCAAGATCGACCGGATTTTTGGTGGAGTAGTATTCATTCGGATGATTTTGAACGTATGCGCAAACATGTCGATACCATACTGTCTGGTGAAAAACAGGAATGGTCGCATGAATATCGCTTTCAGCGCAGTGATGGAATTTATGCAAGGGTTCAGGAACAGGGGCAGGTAGTTTCCGGACCAGATGGAAAACCACATCGCATTGTTGGTTCCATTGTTGATGTCACTGACCGTTATGAAATGCAGGAACGTGCGCTGCAATCTCAGCGTATGGAAGCGATTGGCCAGTTAACCGGAGGACTTGCTCATGATTTCAATAATCTGCTGCAGGTTATTCTGGGGAACGCCGAGTTGCTCTGTGAGGAATTAAGCAAGAATGAGCGCCTGTATGCTATGGCGCATATGACACAGGTTGCGGCAGAAAGAGGGGCGTCGCTGACAGCAAGATTACTGGCTTTTGCCCGCCGTCAAGTCCTTGAAGTATCAACGATAGATATTGGTAAACAAATTGAGGCCACGCTACCGATCCTCAAACGTACGCTGCCTGAAAACATTATCCTGCATTATCATCCATTCGAACGTCCTTTGGTGTCGCAGATTGATCATACCCAGCTTGATAATGCTGTTCTAAATTTGTGCATTAATGCCCGTGATGCCCTGCCGGGCGGAGGCAACATCACGATAAGTGTGAAAAAGTCTTCCCTGAAATCAGGCTTTGATGACGAAGACCCTCAAAGATCAATGCAGGATAGTGCTCTAATCACCATTGTTGATGACGGTTGCGGTATGACTGAAGATGTTCGGCAGCGCGTGTTCGAGCCCTTCTTTACGACCAAAGAGTTTGGCAAAGGTAGCGGCCTTGGTCTCAGCATGGTTTATGGTTTCGTCAAGCAGTCGGGAGGGCATATAAATATTGTTTCTGCTGCAGGTAGGGGAACGAAGGTTGAGATATATCTACCACTTTCTGGTGGTATCATACCTAAGACCTCACCGTTTCCGGCATGATTTCTATGGTTTGTTGGTACGACCTATATTGAACCAATGGAGGTTAGAGATTTTCAGTTATGATTCGAAATGGCTATCTGGGAGAACTTTAACAGCAGCCGGAATACACATGGAAAACTTGGGCCTCTGTCGCAAATTTTGGGGTTGTTGACAGATGTGGCTACGGGGGGCATCCCGTGAGATTTCTTCGTAGCCAGTCTTGGGTGGGTATAGGTGGTATAGCAACCATCCTTGGCGTGGTGCTATCGTTCGTGGTGCATTTATCCGCTTCGACAATAGAAAAAAAGCACCCTGCAAGAGAGCATCCCGAAACCTCATGGATTAGCGACGAGATTTCCATTCGCGTAAATGAGTCATGGATGGAGAATGAGGGAGAGAAAAGATGGTAAGCAGGTTTAGTGACGAAAAGAATAGAAATCAGCCAAATCGGGCCCGGCAAGTTTGGTTGATTTTGGTGGGTAAAGCCATGAACCGTCAAACAGTCACGTATAAACAGTTGTCGGAGCTGATGTTTGGCAAGACTGCGGCAGGCGTTTTAGATAAGATTTTGGGGCATATCGCCTATTATTGTGAAGACAATGATCTGCCGCAGCTGAACGCAATTGTGGTGAATAGTAAGACGGGTGTGCCTGGTGACGATATACCGCTTAGCTCGTTGGACATTCACGAGGTCCGTGAAAAAGTCTATCAGGAAAACTGGTACGATATTATCCCGCCCCATGCTGATGAACTAAAGGCTGCATTCAAGCAGGCATCACTCGGCTATTGAGAAAAAGTCCACCCTTTAAGATACTCAGCTCCGAATAAGGGAGTTTGAATAAATATGGCTAGATGCACTGAAACACATGAAACGTAGGCTTGGAAGATTCGACGGTCCGCACGTAATTGATGTCCATGTTGCAAAACGCATTAAAATGCTGCGTAAGGTCTTGGGCATCAAGCAGCGGCAATTGGCTGATCTATTTGGAATTTCTCCCCAACAACTCCAGAAATTTGAAGCTGGACGAGACAGATACAAAGCCAAGCATCTTCATTTGTTGTCGCAGATGTTTGGTGTGGAAATTGACTTCTTTTTTGCGGGCATTCCCGACGAAATTGCAAATATGTCACGTTCGGAACGTGACAAATTCATTTCAACCGTGAATCAAAAATCAGAAGTAAAGAACTCAAGCGCAATTGAAGCAGTATTCATTGACAACATTTCTCGTTTATCTGAGCAGCAGCTTCTGATGGTGAATGAGAGAATATCCCGGATGACGGTTGAATAGGCGCACACTCGGTTTCATTCGATCTCTTGTGCCCGGCCTTTTTGTCGATTTAGCGGTTTATCATCACCATCAATTCCGACCTTCTTAAGGGAGGTTTTGACCCCATCAATCTGTCCAGATTTCAGCATATCCCCGAACGACATGTAGTTACGCTTTTTGTCCTGATCAGACAGGGGAGGGGACAGCAAATCGGCGTCGATGGCGATTGCTGCTTTCTTCGCGTGGTCCAGAGGTTTGTTTTCGACGGCCATATGCGCATCCATAGCGGCAATGACAATCTTCCGATCGGGATTAAATCTGCGTAGAGTTTTTCCGACGGCTTCAAGATTTTCCGATTTCACTGCCCAGACAACCGGCTTTTTCGTCAGACGGTTGAGCTCGATGGCGCTGATCAGGTCATCGGCCATCAAAATAGGATCGTCGGGGTCTTTTGATATTCGCCCCCCGATAACATGATGGAGACCTTTATCGTCACCGGTGCCGCCCAGAGTTTCAACAGATCCTTTTTCATTAATGCGGTAGACGGCGGAAAGTCGGTTTCCACAGTCTCTGAGAGGGATAAGGACATTTCCGGTATCATCCACTCGGAAGCCTGCCCACGCCTTATATGAGCCCATGTCATTCCGCGCAGAAACAACCCTCTTGTCTGGCCGGGACGCTTGTTGCCATGCCAGCCACCCATCATCCCCAACAGGGACGGCCATTTCATTACGCAAGGCAGTCATTGATGGCACTGTCTCAGGATCTGGCCGAACTTCCGCTTTCCAGACATTCCGGTGTGTTGTAACCGTGCGGTTCTGAAGGTTGCCCTGATCATCACGATATTTTTCGACGACCTCGACTTTCTTCTTTTCGGCGATATCAAGTGTGATCCAGTCGCCCGGTTTTGCTCCGGAGCTATTGACGGCACCGGCAATATCAACACCCCAGACGTAACGTTCCGTTCCATCCTGATCCTGCAGCTTTACAAATTCGGATTCCGATTTGTCAGGGTCAAAGTTGTAATGATCACGACCCATATCCATCAGACGGGCTGCTGATCGAGATGGTTCATACAAGGCATATTCCTTGAACGTATCCGCTCGTGTCGGCCGAACGATCAGGGCTGCAAATTTGTCGGCCGCTGCCCTCTCCCCAGGCCTTTCCTCTTTATCCAGGGCAAGAACAATATTTGCTTCGCTGTATCGTAGGCGGGTCTGTTCAAGGGCAGTTTGCCAGTCGTCAGGTGTTTCGGGGACGACAACAGGGCAACGTGTTGCCCGATGGATGGCCGCTGCATCGGCATAGTCAAGCGCAACGATCACGGTATCCTTCTCGTCGCGCCATGCGGGATCGATCACATGCGAGAGCGCAATATTATCGATCGGATCAAAGACGGCTCGTTGATTGCCTTTTTGATCGATCAGGATGACGTTTTCCAAACGGCCGGAACGATCTTTCAATGGAACGGCGACCTCACCATCAGGCGTAAGCTTGACACCGTAACCACGAATGCCGGCAGATTTTAGCCAGGATGAATTGCCGGGGGTCGCCCATTCCGGGCAGGCATCCCAGACGAGAAATGCCTCGTCCTCTGTCGCACGGGCAAAGGCACGGCGAATTTCCGTTTGATCGTCCTGGTTCGGCATCCGAACATAACCGATACTAGGTAACTTTGCGTCGGTCTTTCCTGCGACAACCGGTTTGATCAAGGGGCTGGATTTGCGATAGCGTCTTATCACCAGCTGCAGCTCGCGAGGATCTGCGACAATGACGACAGGGCGTCGGGTTGCATCATGAATCTTTACCGCATCGGCATAATCGGCCGTGAAGATCACCGGCCCGGAATTGATCTGTTTTCTGGTGTCGATGATGTGTGTCAGCCCGCGTGCCTTGATATTGCCGATCGACATCATATTTTGTCCCGGGGCATATATGCGGACTGCCTGCATAAAACCGTTCTCGTCCTTAAAGGGGACGAGAAGGTTGCCGACGTCATCCAGCCGGCATCCCCGGCCGGTTGAGCGTGTATCTGCCAGCCAGTTTAAGGATTTTGCATCCGCCCACTTTCCGGCTTCACGCCACGCGGCAAGGGCAGGGGCTGCGAGTTTGGAAACCGGTGTCGGTCGATCATCGCCAAATATCAGATGTATGAATTCCTGCTGGGCGATCAGGAACACCATCGCAAGCGGGTCGCGATAGGCCTCACTGAGCAGAAACAGTTTCCAGTTTGAAATCGTTCTCGACAGAAGCGTACTGCGACGATGAAGAGGTTGCTGAATATTCAGATATCGTCGCCATAGCGGCGACATGCGGGGATGACGCATTGTTGGCCGACGCTTGTAGCGTCGTTTTGGGTGAGTAGGGAGGGTGGGTTTGTTATCTGTTTCTATGACCGGGGGAACAAAATCTCCGAGCTTCTTTTCCAAGGCGGATTTGCTCATGCCACGATCGAGCGCCGATGCCTTCATGCCCTGACCATCCGGGCCGACCAGAACAAAGCCGTTACCGCGCTTTTTTAGCTCGATGTCGTGTTCGGCAAGAAATCTGTGCAGATCCTGCCAGGCTTCTGCGCCGTTGATTTTATCAAGCAGATCCTCGCGATGTTGAAGAACATGGTTCTGGAAGCTTTCCTGCCATGTTTGCGCCTCGAAATCGCGAGCTGAAGGAGACAGTTTTGGACCCTGCTTTTCTCTCTGGGCCATGCCCCGGTCGATAAAAAGGCCATATTGCTTTTCCAGTTTTCGAGAGACGCGCTCGAGCAATTTGAAATCCCGGAATGGATTGACGACCTGAAGCGTGCGGGGATGGATCTTGTTAAAGGCGATATGCATGTGGAAATTGTCGGTATTGATGTGCGTACCAGCCACATACTGATGTTCGGCGAAGCCGAGGCCTTCGGCATAGGCCGAAGCAATATCCTTCAGATCCTGTTCGGAGAGCCGTTCTTTCTCGCCCGGCCGGAACGAAACCATCATGTGATATGATTTGTCGGTGACTTCGGGCTTCATCAAGCGGACGGCATAGACCTCGCGCAAGGCCAGTTCGAGATCATCCAGCGTCTCGCCGGCGCCACAGTTCTCAATCCAGAATTTATCCAGTTTTTCTCCGGGCTCTTTGGCCGCCGCTATGTATTCGGCCAGTTCTTTGTAGTTATCGGGAATGTCCGGTCTCTTAGGGATTTTCTTGGCGATCATTTCGCACCACGCCCGATCGTGCGATCGATCTTGCGCACAACATCTTTCAATTCGTCCTGGGTGGATTTGATCGCGGCGGCCAAATCATCGTATTTGCGCAAAAGATCGGCGCTTAGCGGTTCATCAAGTGCGATCTTCAGAAGGTTTCCTAGGCGGGCAAGATCGGCATTGACCTGCAGCATATCAAGGATCGCTTGGGCTGCTTCAAAATCCCGCTGTGCCGGCAGGGGACTATTCATCAACAGACGTCGCAGCACTTCTGAACGATCGAGACGTAATTGCAATGACAACTGATCCAGTCTGGCGCGTTCTTCATTAGGCAGCGTCACCAGAAGCCGAGGTTTTTTGGTCGCCACGGGCGGTGTCCTGTTAAAGCCGATAGAGCAGAATGAGGCCGACGACCGTTAAGGCCGTCGGCAGTAACAGATAATCAAACTGAAATCTGGTTTGACTGGCTCTTTTGCTTTTTGGGCGAGATCTGCATTGATCGACCACGGCTGGTTGAAATACCCAGATCGGAAAGCTGTTGCCGGATCTCGCGCCGGAACAAATCGAAGCCGCGAGCAACATGCACATCGTTATGGTCGGTCAAGCCCTGTAACTGCTCATCTGCAGTAAGGGAAGGTTTGAGGATCTGCGCGTTTGATCGCTCGGCAGCCCGTTTGGCCGCTTCCAGTCCCGGGTTGTGACCGACTTTTTCGACTTTCAGGGGGTCATCATCGGCAGCAATAACAATTGGCCGGTCAGGATTTTGATTGCGCATGGTTTCGGCAATGACTGGAAGATTACCGCCATCAAAGGCAACGACAGTGGTAAACCCGGTCGCTGCATGCAGGCTTTTTGCCGTTGCATAACCTTCTGCGATAATCAGCGGAGTGTCTTTTTTACCCGGAATGATGTGCATCAGGCCAGCTTTGCGGCCATCCTTCAGATAACGTTTTGTTCCGTCCGGGGTGATGGTTTGAATGTTCTCGATGAAACCCTTCTCGTTGGTCATCGGCACGATCAGATTGCCAGATCGGTCAACGCGAAGAGTTTCCCCGGATACCTGTTTTTTCCTAAGATATGGATGATCGCTGGTCGCCTCGATGGCGTTCATGAAGGTTCCGTAGGCACGTTTGGCAACCTGCTGATACTGGAACTTCAGTTCTTGGGCCTGTTCGGCTTTTCTGGCAGCTGATTGAGCTTTGATCCGTTCCAGTTCTTCCGGATCGATCCTGGTACCCGTCGCCACCCACTTAACCGGCTCGGATGCTTTTTTGAAATTCATGATCTGGCCGGCCGGAATACCCTCAATAAAGCCGCGATAACTGCCGCTGGTTTGACCCTTCGCATCGCCAGCAACGGCAACGCGGTGCCATTTGCCGTCCATGCTTGGTAGGCCTTCAATCATCAGACCCTCTTTGCGGCAGGCATCGGCAAATTCCTGCTGTGGATCAATCTTGGTCTGGTTCTCTGCTACCTTCTGCTGCCATTTGGCAAACGGTTTCATGTCGGTGCCTTCATGAACGAACCATGCTTTATTATGCCGATCCCATCTGGCGCCGAGGCCTTTGGCCTCTCTTTTCTCGGAGTAGGGGACATTCAGATAGATCCGTTTCTTTTCGGGATCATGCCCTTTTGCATTTTCCACCATGACTTTTTCCTCCTCCCGACTGGATGCCATATGAGCCTGCAAAGAAGTCTGGGGATGTTCGTCTAGCGGCTTCGATAGTCGTTTCAGGAAATCGTCCTTGCGCTGGTCCGCAGAGATATACCAGTCTGGAACTGGAACAGAAGACTTGGAACCGGGGCCGTCCAGATCCCACAAGGCCGAAACCAGCTCGCGATGAAGCGGCGAGGCCGACGCTTCCGACTGCATTTGATCGAGCACCTTTTCCCTATGGGATGATCCATTTAGCCGCCGTTCGGGGGAAGCGGCATAGTGGGCGACCCAATCGATTTTACCGAATTGTTCAGCCAGGTGGGCAAATTCGGCAAATTCCTCAGCGTAACCCGGTACTGTCTCGGCGACGCTGCGCCAGTTGGCTCGCTCAGAAGATTGTCCGAGGAAACGAATAAGGTGATCCGTAGACAGGTCTGTTGCTAACAGCCGTTCCTTGAGTTGATCTGCTGTTAGCAGTCCTTTTTCGTTCCTCGAACCGGAAAGCACCAGCGCATCTTGCAGCTCCATCGCCCAAAGGGTCGGGTGCGCATCAGGATATTTTTCAAACATGCCATCAACGGCCTGCTGTCGTCTTGCAGCTTCCCTTTCACCGTAAGACGCGCCGAACGACATTGATTGATTTTCAGCCATTTCCTGTCGTTGTTCTTTGACAGGGGTAAGGGAGAGGCGTTTTTCCGGTTCCATGATCCAGGTGCGAATGTTTTCTGCATCTCGTGCCGCCTGAAACAGAATGTTGCGATCCTCTTTGATCGCTGCCATCCAGTTTTTCACGTAGGGGGCATGGCGTTCCGGGTAATGTCCAAGGCCCAATTCCGTTGTCAGCATGAAACTGGCGATTTCTGCCCGGAGTTCTTCACGGGCATAGGTTTCAGACCCGAACGGCCCGAATTCCCGGGCCATGCGAGATTGATGGCCAGTCGAATGTCCGCCCTCATGTAGTGCTGTGGCGTAATATTCGTACTGACCTTTGAACCAGCCTTTTGGCGGCATGTGGATTTCATCGCTACCTGGTTGGTAAAAGGCGCGATCGCGCTGATCATGGTGGATCGGCACTCCCAACTGAGAAAGTGCCTGTTCGGCCCGTTCCACCGGGTTGAAATCGGGTTCCATGCCGACATAGGGAGCCAAACCATCAATCTGCGTGCCATTGAAAACGACAGCGTGAAAGACCTTCGGTCGATCCAACTTGAATTCGCGATACCGTTGTTTGCCCTCAGGATCGAGAACCGGGTTGCCTGCTTCATCTTTAATCGGCTGGCGTTCAGACCACTGCCAGTATTCGATCTGAGTACCTTTTTCCCCTTTACGCACCTGATATCCGTTGGCTTGTGCCTGGCGATATGTCACCCAACGCGGATCTGCATAACCGCGAGATTCAAGCCAGATCTGGTTGATCCCGCGATAGGCTTTGCCAGTGGAGGGATTAAAGGAAGGCTCGCGGACATTTCCGGGCTCCCAGGGCTTTTGCCAGGGGGCTGTACCGCGTTCCATTTGCTCAATTAGGGATTCTACGACCTGATCGCGAAAGTTCGGTTTAGCCATGGCCCTTTACCTCCTCGATCGCGGTCGGATCTTCGCCGTCGAAATGGCTATCAAGTGCATCATCAAGCGACAGCGCCGGCTCATCGATCGCGCCCATCGCTTCGGCGACATCCGGATCGACAGAAACCGGGCCAAGATCGCTTGTGGCCGAAACTGCGCGCGATGCGAGCTTGAGAAATTCGTTGTCGGTCACGCGGGCATTCGCGCCCGTATTTTGTTCAGGCTGCTTCATGGGATTTCTCCATCATTGGCGAACTGTTCTGATTGACGGGATGTGGATGCATTTCAGGAGGCGGCATCTGCGAACGCCGGTTCAGCTCTTTATCAAGGAAATAAAGGCTTTGAGTGCCGTGGATGGGTGGTGAACCGGCCACGAAAATAAGCGCATCACCAGGACGAGGCTTTTTGCCCTCGGTATCGATTACCGGCAGGCGCATGCATTCGTCAGGTGTCAGCAATGGACGTGACGTTTCCTGGATGTTGTCGGAGTTTGACCCGCCAAACTGTCCGGACTTTCCGGATTGCGAACGACGTTTCTGAACGATCGTCGCCCGACCGGTCATTTCCGAGATCAGCTTGGCGGTTTCCAGCTTGTTCGGGGTGAAGGCAATCCGCACCTTGGAGTTTGCCATCAGGGATTCATCCTTGCCGTAGCATTTATGTAGTTGCTCGACATTCTGGAAGATCATGTATGCCCGGATGCCGTAACCGGCCATGAAGGCCAGGGACTCTTCGAGGATTTCCATTTTTCCCCATGCCGCCAGCTCGTCGAGCATGAGAAGCAATGGATGCTTGAAGCTGGCCGCAAGACTTTCTGTCTGGCGACGCAGGAAAAGGTTCAGCATGATCCGGATCAATGGCCGCAAACGGTCTTTGTCGGACGGACTGACAACAAGAAAGAGCGCCATCGGCCGGTCGCCATTCATCAGATCGGAAAGCCGGAAATCGCTTACGGCGGTGTTTCTCGCAACGATCGGATCGGCAAAAACCGTCAACTGCGTTTTAGCGTTGGAATGAACACCTGATCGCTCTTGCGGAGCCTTGATCGCCATGCTGTTTGCGCCACGACGGACTTCCTTGTTCACGTGCGCGAGGCCGTGGTCGTAATCGGCCATCGCTTCGAGGATCTTCACAAAGTTGTCCTGGGCAGACATCTGATCGTCGGGAGCTTCTTCAGAAGCCCCTTCGCGGGCGGCTTCAATCGCATCGACCGGTGGTTTAACGGTCGAAATACCGGAAAGAAACGTGTTCACATCGTCAAAACAGGCGATGCGTTTTTCTTCCTTTTTAACCTTGTAAAGAACATGCAGAAGGACGACCGAGAGCCAGCCAAAGCCCTCTTCGCGCCAGTAATTTCCGGCCATGCCTTTGCCGTCAGGATCGATGATCATTGCTGCGATATTCTGGCAATCCGCAATATCGCGTTCCGTCTCAATGCGGACTTCTGCCAGCGGATTGAATCTCGACGATCCGCTGATTGCGGCCGGTTCGAACTTTTCAACACGGATGCCGAAGAACTTCAGCCATCCGGAGGTTTTCATGAAGTTCTCGCCTTTAATGTCCAGGGTAAGGCTGGAATGCACCCAGGTGAGCAGGGTGGCGATAATCAGCGAGACGCCTTTACCGGTTCGGGTCGCAGCCCAGACCAGAACATGTTCGGGGCCCTTATGTCGGAGGACGCGGATCTTGCCGCGCCAGTTGCGAACCGCCCCGACAATGACGGAATCACCGTCTTTGCGAAACAGGCGGGCTTTGCGAATGTCCTTCATGGTCGCCCATCTGGCCGAGCCATGCAGTTCGTTTCCTCTACGGGAGCCGGCAACGGTGTCGTTTCTGGCCTTGGACATGAGAATGCCAACAACGATCATCAGCAGCACGCCCCCGATGGCCGTATAAAATGCCGGATAGAGCATTTCTTTAGGCAATCCGGCCGGGTGAATAGCCGCAGCTCCGAGCCATTTCCACCACGCCGGGTTTCTCGGATCGAAACCCACTTCGAAATGCCAGAGGCCGATAACGCCGGCAATCATGCCAAGAAGGATGACGACAAGGAAAAAGTGACCGAGACGCTGGCTCATGCCGCCCTCCCGTCTTTGAGGATGAAGTTGTCGTTTCGCGGCTGCCAGATATCGGTGATGCGCCGGAAACCGTCCTGATCGCGTTTGATTTGGACAACCAGATCAACCATTTCCGTGAGGAATTCGGGGATACGATCCATCTTCATCCCGGCCCAGGCGATGTTCTGATCGAACTTGCGATGGATTGCGTGTTTCGGATTGGTCGAATGGATCGTGAAGCTGACACCGGTTGCGCCGGCATTCAGCGTGCCCAGAACGGCAAAGGCATTCTTGGTGCTGATTTCCCCGAACGGCACACGATCCGGGGTAATGCGGTTGACGTGATCGAACAGAACACGCCAGTCAACCATGCCACTATTGTTATCGCTCTCACGCGCTGCAAGCAGTCCGTTGCCGTCCCAGAAGCGATCGAGGAACAGTTCCATTGTGTCCTCAAGCGCGATAACGCGGACAAAGTCCGCTACCGACGACAGCAGAAGATTGAGCAGGGTGGTTTTGCCAGTGTTCGTTCCTCCCGAAATGGCAATGTTCCATCCCTTGATCATCGCTTCGATCAGCAGATCCTTGATCTCGCTTTCGCACTCGATGTTTCGGCGCTCCATGGCGTCATCAAGGAAATCGCGATTACCCTTTTGGGTTGCCGCGATCAGCTGATCCCATGTCGGTGTGAAAGGGTGTTTACAACGAATTGCGAGGCTCAGGCCCGATCGGACAGAGGGTCCGACCAGGCATTCAAAGCGATGTCCTTCATCCAGTGCCGTTGAAAGGATCGGGTTGGTATCGGCATTGAAATTAAGGCCGCGCCCATTCGAGAGGCTTTTGCACAGCTTCTCGATGGCAGACTGAGTCAGTTCCGGATCTTCGATCAGCTGTTTGCCTTCACCGCGTCGGTCGACGACGATCTTGCCCGGCCCATTGAGCCGGACTTCGACCGTTTTCGGGTCGTCATAGTATTTCGCGAGCGGTGCGACGATACGCTTGTAGATCGGATTGATTGGGGAGATGGCGTTCATTACATCCACCCCCACGATCCTGCGCAGTTGTCTTTCGCTGACTGTGTGACGGTCGGGTAAGATGGATAGGTGTCCTGGTAGACAGGGTAATAACCTTGCACCATACCGGAGCCCTTCCTGATAGGGGGATTATAGACCCCTTGGTATGATGGGAGCGTGTTCGCAACCTTACAGGTATTTGTGGCAGTTCCCCCCACCTGCTGACCATCTTCACGAATGACGGTTTTGGTCGCCTCAGAATCACGCCACGCACAATGATTTGGTGAAGTTTTAGTTCCACTTCGATTTTGCGTGTGTTGATCTGAACCTTGTCCGGGGTAACTGTAGTTGTAGTTCACTGAGCTCTTTCCACACGGAGCATAGCTGGTGCTTCCGTTATCCGGGTACTTCCATCTGCTGGTAGATCCAGACGCCCATTTGATATCTACGGTGCATTTATTGCCGAGACTAAGGGGCTCAGCCTCACCGATCACGACCTTATGAAGGCTCTCGTCCGGACGGCGATAGGTTTCGACTTCATCTCGCTCGTCAAACCTCGTGCATCCCTCATAGAAGGTTTCGCCGTTTACAGCGGGACCCGTACCAACATAAGTGTATGGAATTTGCGGATCACCGGGCAGAACCTGCGAGGTCAGGACGTTGTACCGGCCAGTCGGGGTGGGAACGCCTTCGATATAGACGGTTACAAGCCGGTAAGCGAAAAGCTGGGCATCATGCGGTTGCCAGCCTGTCAGTTCCTGCTGATGCTGATAGATGACACCGTTGTCCTGGCACTCCGTCACCGGTTCCTGTTTTCCATCGAGCAGATAATAGAAACGTTCCTGCCCGATGCTCTGGCTGGCGCTGATATTATGGTTCCATTTGGACGGATCTTCGCAGCCGGCCGTGGTTGACTGGATATCCTTGGCGGAAGTGTCCGGTGTGCAGGGTGTGCGATAGAGCTCGAAGCCGTTGACATTGATCATCACCCGGCTTTGCAGTGTTACCTTGCCGCTTTCCCGGTTGATGATCGGCTCGCAAACCTGATCGCCATTGGCGGTCTTGTAAATCGTGCTGTGCGGATATTCTTCGTCGTTATCCTGGCAGGAGGTGTCCCAATCCTGACCATCCAGCGTGTAGATATATTTTGAGCGGCCAAAGGACTTGTTCGCAAGAAAGTCATCGCGAATGTCGCAGCCTTCGGTCGTTTCGACCAACGGCACAGGTTCGACTTCGATTGAAGCTGCACAATCGGCAACCGGGACGACTTTGCCGTTATGGTTGGTGTAAACCAGCTTGCCTTGCGGCACAGCCTGAAGGTTGACGTAATCGAGATAGACATTGCAGGCATTGCGATCTTCAACAATGTCATAGATTTTTTCTGCGTTCGGCTGGCAGTCCCCGATTTCTTCCCGATTGCCGCCGCCGTCCGTGTAATAATATATGAACTGTGCGGTTGCTTTCATCGTCTCGGTATTTTCGTCGTAAGAGCAAACGGCGTAAGATTGGTTGATCTTGAAACGCTCTGAACCATCGGCACACTCGCCGTATTCTGGCGTACCGTCAGTTGTCGTCACGACGCGGGTTTGCTGGATCGCTTGAAGCTGATCAAGATCAACCCGAATTTCGCATCCTTCCGTCGTGATGTTCGAGCTGATGATGGCTTCCTTGCCGACATCCAGTGTGCTTGGGGTGCTATATCCCGAGGCATCCGGATTGGAACCGGCATTGCTACCGACACCGCCAGAGGACGCGCCAACACCGGAATCAGCAATCTCTTCCTCTTTTTCTTCCTTAACTTCCTCTTCCTGCAGGGACGCGAGGCGTTCGAGAGCTGCTTTTAGTTCCGCCTGATTACCCTCAACCGAAATCGGCAAAGAGGGATCGAGCGAGGGCTGTTCAATATCGAACTGTGCAACAAAGTTGTCGGAGTTAAGTGCCTCGACACGACTGTTCTTCTCGACACTTGAAAGCACCAGCTGACCGATCTTCATGTCGTCAACTGAGACAAAACGTGCATAGGCGTTCGCAGTTACGCCTTCCGTAAGGTTTTTGGAAACACCTGGAACATTGACAAGCCCGAGATCGAGCGCAACCGGTTCATTTTCCGGAAGTTCCGTGACCTGTTTGGTTCTGGTGATGATTTTCACCTTTTGAACCAGGGCATCCATGTCGCTGCCGGCTTCATTTGCCCCGGGCTGATCGACCGGGGTGGAGACTGCAACTGCAGTTTCCGAATTGTTGTCATCAATCGACTGCGCCACCTGTGCGGATGCCGGCAGAACCAGACATGACGACAACAAAAGCAAAGCTAAAAATTTGCTTTTCATGACGTTACTCCACTTCTTGGATGTACCAGTCCGTTGCCGGACGGATTTGAAGGCGTGTGCCTTGGGGAATGGTGATGATTGGTTTGAGGTCGAGGGTCCGCTCAAGCATGTCGGCCGTAATTTCCCCAAACTTGGTCGAGAGTTCTTCAGATGCTTTTTCGGCGGCCGCTGTTGCGACTTCACCGTCGGCATCTTCTGTCTTCGTGCTGGCGGCGGCATATCGGACGGCCGTGGAAATACCGGTCAACAGGAAGGCATTGCCGTAACGCTGCCAAAACCGGTTATCGACTTCGCCTGCGACACCGAGCCAGCCCTGCTGGTTCGTCACGTTTGAGCCGATATTGAGGATTTCCGCCCGATGACCTGCCATCAGGATACGTTCGCAGTTAATGCCGATCTGGCTGCTGCCCATATCCTCCGGTGCCATGAAGGTGCAGACCAGCCGCGAGCCTTTGGGGACAAGGTTCATGCGGCCGTGATAGCCGAAGACATCGCGGGTGGTTTGCAGAATGACCGATCCCGGTTCACCGGCACCGACCTGTGTATTGATCCCGGTTTCCAGCTGGACGGGAATGTAACGATCCTGGGTAATTTTCCGGGTGTTATCCACGGGCAGGGTCGAGGTTTTGCGGGCTCCGCCATAATCTTCAGGGGGCGTATCGAGCTTTTTGAGATCGAGCGGATCAGGCGCGGGAGCAGATATTTCAGGCATTTTGCCAACGAGCGGATTGCTTGATGATCCTGTATCTGTCCAGGCAGCAAAGGTTGGTAAGTTGCCGGCATAAACCGGCCGTGCCCATGCTGCCTCCAACGCCAGCCGATAAGGATCAGGCGGAGGAGGCGGCGCAGGCTCCACTTCCAGCACGGGCTCCGGTTCCGGCTTCGGAGCAGGCGGCGGTGCCGGTGGGGCAGGCGGTGCTTCCTGCCGTATGATAACAGGAGGAAAGCGCGGTGCTGTCGGTTCCGGGGCAGGGGGCGGCGGTGCAGGCAAAGCCCACGCGCTTTCGTCATCTGGCGGCAATGTAGGTGCCGGCACAGTATCTACCGGTTCGGCACAGGCTCCGCCAAAGGTCAGTCCGACAATGAGGGCGATATCGCAAAAGGCGCTCATGCCTTTATGCCCCCATATATTCAATGCACATGAATTTGAACCCGCTCTTGAGCGTGATCAGTTTCTGTGTGCTTTCGACGATGAAGGTCTGGCCCTGTACCCGTGTATTGACCAGTTCGTCAAATTCATCGACCACCACATAGGCCGTCGGCAGTTCCAGATCCTTCCACTTGTCGCCGAACTTTATGTAAGTCATTTCATCGTCTCTGAAGACCGTAACCGGTTCCAGTTCGTCATGACCCCAAAGCTTGTATTGCCCCCATCCGCGAAGACTGTCGGGATTGAACCTGGCTTCGGCAACAAAGTCGCCCTCAGGCGTGCCCGGGTTGGTGTTGACGAGGCCGTCAATGGCATCTTCGACATGGGAGGAAGCGGGCAGATCCATCTTCGGAACTGAAACAGTATTTTCACCATACTTATTTGGTACTGTTTCGGTATCGGTATCGTTTCCCATCGGCACTTCGAGCGGTGTATCGATTTGCACCGATCCGGCGATCCTGACGACAAGATCGGGAATGTTGTGGGAGTTCACTCCTTCGGCACGGAGATAGAACGGATAAACCCGGCCGGATTGCCCATAGACGACAAGCGACGTGTCATATCCATAGCTTGCTGGTCTGACGGCAAGCCTTCTGTCACCCCGGCGCTCGATGGACCAGCTCACTTTATCACCGATATCGGTGCGGTCGATTTTCTCGCCACGCGGCAATTCAAGGATAGTGACGACATATTCACGGGTGCGAACCTTATAGGTGCAGTCCTCGCACAGATCCGTCACATAGACGGCATCGCCATCTTCTGCATAATCCCATGCTTCCTGAACTTGCCCTGATGTGCGCGGCCGGATCAAAGGACCGAAATTGCCTTCAGCCTGATCCCGAGCCTGATCCACGATTGATTGAGGGACCGGCATCGCATGTTGGCCTGTTTGTGGAACGTTGTTGCTGCCTGCTGTCGTCGTGCCGGTGCTGCTTTCAGAGAAAGGTGCCTGATTTGGCATTGGTGGCCGACCGGATGGCGTTTGCGCACTGGCCGAGTGGATGACAAACAGAACGACATACCCGAGAAAGAGCAGGGTGCCGATGACATGAATGGTAATACGGAGGGCTTTCGGGAGCCTCATGGAACATCCCCTTAATGCTTCTGAGTTGCCTGAAAAATCGGGTTTGCGACGGGTGGATACGTTCATCATGAACTGCCCCTGGTTCGCAAAATCATGTCCGTGACAGTGACCCCGAAAGGATTGATGTATTTGTTTTCGAGCGTGACGGTTTTGGGGCTTGTGACCATTGAGAGGTAAGCCCTTAAGTGGACCGGCTCGCCGATCTGGCGGCCGTCACGTCGATCGATGCGCGTGAAGTCGATCGCAAACTTGTAATCGCCCGTCAGGCTTGCGACCTTGTTTGAGCTTTCGATGATGATTTCCCGATCAAGCCCGTCTTTGATGGCATCGGCGATTTTCCCGCTTTTGATCCATTCATCATGGAAATCCTGCCATTCTGAACGTTCTGTCATGCGGGAGATTTCCTGCATGCGTTCTTTCTGTGTTACCGGATCAATCTCAAGGCGGGCTTTGACATACCGCCGTGCCTTGCCTTCCAGCTCCACGTCAAAGGCATTGACGTCTTCGACAACCGGCTTGATCTGGAAGCGAACAACGTCTTCGTTCGCCGGAATGATCCAGAACGGTACCTTTTCCTTGAGAGGGACCATTTCGGCGATAACGCTCACCAGCACGACGATCGATGCCAGCTGCGCGATATTCATGCCGGCCGACATCCGAAGCATCCAGGCAAGCCGTCTGTGCGCTGCCTGAAATGAAAACGGATCGGAAGCGACGGCCATTCCGTGCCGGCCATTGGTGGCGGGAATGAGCTGGTCCGCTTTCTTGTCTGCTACCTGGTTGTTTTTCTGTTCAAGATATGCGGCCCTTCTGTCGCGCATATTCTCAAGCAGCTTGCCTAACCAACCCATTCAAAGCCTCCGCTGTTGAAAGGGATCGGTTCGCAAACACAGGGGCTTTTTTTCATTTCGTCGGTGCCGGTGCCCTCTTTGGGCATCTCGACTTCTTTGCCGGTCACGGCACAGCCAGCGAGGAGAACGACAGCGGAAAAAACAATGATCAGACGTTTCATTTGCTTTCTCCTTCGATAGAGGGGAAAGCAGATCGAGCTACAGCTATTTTTTCGGGGTGCTTCGATACTTTGGTTGAGAAAGGAAAACGGCTGAAGAAGGTTACAAAAGCGCCAATATAAATGACCCAGATCGTCGTCAGCAGGACAACAACCTGATACGCGCCGGTTCGCATTTGCTCGGGCGAACTTGATCCCAGATCCCGGAAGATTGAGATTCCGCTATCCGAGGTAAAATAGACCACAAAGAGAAAACCGGCACCAATGGGGCCACAGGTGGCGGCCAGATAGGAGTTGCTAATCCTCAGAACAAATCGCAGCCAATTGGCAATTTCGGGGAGGATGAAATGACGCACATTTTTGAGCAGAGCTTTCTTATCCAAATTCATCATTTGGCACCTATGTCGTTGGTTTTGTCAGGGGATGATGCGACGCCGGATTTCCCGGGCAGGATCGCAAACAGAAATCGAATGCCGGTCCAGATGGAGGCGGCAAAGAACAGGAGAAGAAGCCCCTGCCTTGTGAGTTGCGCTTGGTCGCGAATTTCGAGTTTGAAGAACGCTTTGAAGAAAAGCAGTGTCGCTTCCGGCTCTGCCAAGAGGCTCAAAAGCGCCAGATAAATCACGATCAGGCCTAATCGCTTCAAACTGGAATGAAGGGATTTCGCCAACTGCGATGCCAAGGCGAAAAGGTCGATCTTATCCACGGTCTACCCCTCCTCTGCGAAGGGCATCCATGT
Organism: Thalassospira australica; assembly: GCF_044790785.1. Taxonomy (GTDB): domain Bacteria; phylum Pseudomonadota; class Alphaproteobacteria; order Rhodospirillales; family Thalassospiraceae; genus Thalassospira; species Thalassospira australica_A. The sequence goes on from NZ_CP085258.1 coordinate 221,341, forward strand.
ATTTCCCCATGTCGCCCATGGACGAAACACTGCGCAAATCACCGAAGAAGGATGATTTGGCGTCGCCCATCATGTTCGGATTGTTCCGGCTGGCCTGCATCGCGTCTGACCAGTTGCTTGCGCCACCCTCAAGCTTGTCTGTGAATTTCATTGCGGCCTGAGCTGCAGGCGGCAGAAACGGCTTGACCTTGTTTGCAAGACCGAATGCAGCGCCCATTGTTCCTCCGACAATCGCGGCGGCGGCCGTGTTGGTGAATTGCGATTGGGCGATTGAGTTGGCGATCGCCGTGGCTTCGGTAACGAAGATGATCCCCATGTATCCGACCAACACAGCGGTAAAGCCTGCGCTAGTGAAAAAGGTTCCCATTGTGATGCCATCGACTTTGGACATGTCGATCACCGAAACCGAGAACAGGCAAAAACCGATCGCGATTGTGGCGCCATAGAGCACCATGCCAGCCGCCATCAGAGCTTTAAGACTTGCCCACACCATGCCACGCGCCCAGCCGAAGCCGACAGCAAGCAATAGGAAGGGGGACATCCCGGACAGCACCATCACCCGGAATAGTGTGACTAGGACCTGACTGAGATAGACAAGGATCAGAATGAGCCAGACCAACATGATCAAGAGCCCCGCGAGCGGTCCTGTCAGATTGCCCAGCGAGAAGGACATATAGATTTCCTTGCCCATATCCATGACAGCAAGGAAACCGTTTTCGGTCGCATACAGGAGGCGAACAATCCCGAGATATTCGTCTCCAACTTCCTTATCGTTTTCAGTTTTATATGTCTGGATAACTTTGCTGGCTGCATTTGGTGAAGTGAGCTTAAAGAGGGTGGTATTGTTATCTTCGCCCTTTAGCGGGACCGAACTATCGCCACCCGTATTCCGAGCTGCATCCATGACCAGAGACGATGCACCGCTGATGGTATTGATACCGGTTTTATAAACCTGCGTTACCACTCCGGACTGGCCTGCAAGTAAACCGCCTGCTAGAATCACAAAGAACAACTCATGACCGAAATTGATCAGATCGAGCTTGCCCATGACGATTTTCAGGCCGGATATCGAAACCCATAAACCGGTGACAGCCGCAAAGATCACTAGCATTGAGGGGTTCAGTGCTTCAGCCAAGCCGGTCACGAACATTTCGGAGTTCTGGGCGAAAGTCAGGGCGATTGTGCAGGTAGGACAACTATCCATTTTGGCCCTCCTGATTTTGGGAGGAGGAGCTGCAAATGCGGGTCCTCTGCCGCTTGACGAGAGATCGAGACCGAATGGTCCTGACCGGTTTTTTGACTATGATCGGGCTGTTGGGTTCTGGACCGAAGTTGAGACTCTGCCTGCCTTGGAAAAGGCTTGGGAACGTTGCGAAAACAATGAAGCTTTCGCGCACTGGAATAATGTCTGGTTGATTGAGCGTGGGAGACACCAGTCCTGGGCGCTGAAAAAGCGTGCCAATGGACAAGAAGCTGTTTGGACGGCTTGGGAAAAGCGCCATGCTAACTTTGTGTATGACTACGTTCTCGAACACTACGGTCCAGAAGGTATGGCGCTGGTCAAAGGTGATCTTGAGACCGTACAATATTGTCACGATCTTCTTCGCACCTATGAAACTTGGCATTACACATACAAGGCAGCAAAGAGAAACCCCGCTCACGGAGCCGGAGTTTATGAATACGAATACAACAACATTTCCGAACCCTTTAACGGTTGGGATCGTCACTGCTTTCAAATGAGAGGGCCTAAAGGCATTAACAAAGACGAATGCAACGATTTGCCCGACTGGCGCACCCCGGAAGAGGTTGCAAAATACGATGCAGGGTTGGTGAACAACCAGATCGCCAGAGCAAAATCGGCGCGGCAAACCGAGGAACAGCGTGCGACAAGCCGCAAGGTTGTTGAGGATTATCTCGCAAGCCATGGTGACAGCCTGTCGGATGTTGACCGTGAAGCACTCAAGGCCGCCATCGAATAAATGCAGTAAACCCGTTTTGATCGGAAGGGGCATCATTCTTCTGACCCTTCCGGTTCGTTGCCTGCTGCATTCTCGCCACCGGACATCGCTTCGTCCCATGTCGCATGCTGTGGCATGAATTTCATCAGCATGGCCGCCTGAATGCGCAGAAGCTGTGCGTTTTGCTGCTGGATGGCAGTCTGCTGGCGACTTTGATGCAGCAAGATCTTGTTCATTGCTGCCATGTGCTCTTTCACATCTTCTGCGGCATCGGCCTCAGCCTCGATTTCATCGGCGGTTTTCTGGTTATCCTCTACCTGGGCGATAACCTGGTCAGATTGAGCCAATCCGGTATTGATGGCTTCAAAGACAACCGCGTTCTGGCGCTGGATAACCTGTTCGCGCGCAGTATCGCGGGCACGGGTATAGGCCCTGTTTGCTTCAGGTGAAGCATCGGGATTTTTCCAGTCTGCCGGACCACTGCCGCCCCAACTTCCGCCATCGGGTATAGACCAGTCTTCAGGGCCGTTCCCTTCATCGAAAGTCCAGCTATCCGGGTCGTTGGGATCGAACCAAAGGGCTTCGCGATAAAAGGCACGACGGGCGCAAATGCTCTCCCAATCAAGCTCGTCGAGGCTCAAACCGGGCATCAGGCCACTCAGGTCCGGAAGAAGGCACCGGGCGTCTTTGGAAATCTGTTGGGCAAGTCGGGCAAGGTTGACAATCGGCATGGTGACACGCCCCATTTTGCCGATCGCATTTACCTGGTCCTGAGCCGTTCGCGACAGCTTGCCCAGGATCTCCGTTTGCTCCATTAGCTGATCAAGCTGCTTCTGCAGGCTGTTGAACTGTTCGGTGAGCTTGGCAAAGGACGTCGCGTCGAAAACCGGATATGTCGCAAGTGCCACGGATGGCGCGAATATCAGGGTACCAGCAACGATCAGCGACTGAAGGCGGGAGCGGGTTAAAGATGGCTTGGCCATGCATTCCCCCATTTCTGTTTGAGAGCCGCCAGCTCGGCATTGGCCTGTGGGCCGCTCTTGTAAAATCGGCGGGACTTACCGAGTGGCGTCAGATCCACATCTGCGATGACGCTTTCCTCGTATCCTGTGGTCTCGTCGCGTTTGATGATCAGGACACGCCTGTCATTTTTCCTGCGGCTGCGTGTGCGACCCTGAACAAAGAGCATTTGCTCAGCGTTCAGATTGAAGGGGCGCAAGCTTTCTTCTGTGACCTTCGAATTCGGGAAGAAGATGAAAACGGCCGTGTTTTCAATAATTGCTTCGTAACCCTCGGATTTTGTGAGGGCCGCAGGGTCCTGGAAGATCATGCCGCAAATACCGCCAAGCTTGCGGTATTCACGCCACATCACTTCGCTGAGGTTCCTGAAGCCAAGATTTTGGCGCAGTCTGGCCGCTTCCTCGATGGTCATCACAAACCCGTCACCCTGGCCGGCAACCGACTTTGCAATCGCTTGGGAAATGTGCGCTACAACCGGCCCGCCAAGGGACGGATCGGCCAACGCCTCGTTCATATTGAGGCCGACCATGTGGGATTGGTTCAGAACACCACCGAGACTGTCCCGAGGAGCGTTGAAAATATGACTGCGAAGGCCCTTGTTGCCCTTGTCGTCAACAACCCATTGGGCAAAGGCTTCGCGTAGGGCCGAGCGGCGAGCGAATGCGTAAGGGTAGATGGCATTGATCGTTCGTTCAGGCGGCTCAAGCGCAAAGGTCAATTCAACGGCATGATCAAGGTCGCGGATGTCTTCCTTGTCGAGATCGATACCTGCAATCGACTTGAGAATATGCCTGACACGTTCCCTGTTTCCGGGTGTGTCTTCGCCAACATCCAGCGGGTTCAGAGCAAGGCCGTCATAGGCCTGATAAAGCCCACCCATTGCTTCGATCATATACCGTGAGCCTTCCTGTGAATCGAACAGGTAGGAACGCACATTCGGGAACTTTGCCAGCCCGCCAAGCAGGTGCATCATCAGAGTGGATTTGCCACTGCCGGCCGGAGCGAAAACCAGAAAGTTGCCAAGCGTGAGCGGCTTGTTCACGACATGGAACTGGAATGCATAGGTTTGACCGCTGGGGGTGGCAAACCAGCGCACGGGGGCAGGGCCAAGCGGGCTTTCCAGCATACCGGTTGCGGAATGCGGGAAGGCCCATATCGCTGCAATATTCTGATCGCGAAGATCAAGACTTGCCATCATCCGCCCGCCTGGGGGCAGCAAGCCACCCTTACCCGGTTTGGGCAGGCGGAAGAACCAGCAGGCAGGCGCACCGGCTGTCTGGATGGAATAACCGATACGCTGATCACCGAGAATGACGGCAATTTGTTGGATCAGAAGATCGAGCGCTTCTGCGGTTTCGGCGCGTGCAATAATACAGAATTGCGATGCAAACAGTCCGACATTGCCTGATGCGAGATACTTGATAAGAGCGTCTGTTTCCTTCGCTGCCGCCGGGTTGCCGAACCACGTGCTTTCTTCAGATTTTTGCCGACGCTTGAAAAACATTGTGGCCTGATCGCGTCCCCAGGGCTCGCAGACCTGACTGATTTCAATGTCACCCTCCAAGGTCAGGATTTCTCCCATAAACCGGGCAGAGATTTGCTCGGGCCAATGGGTGACCGTGATGATCTTCTGGAATTTTTGCTGCGGAACATTCGTCGTGATTGTGCCGCTAATCTTGTCAAACGAGATATCGGAGGCAGGCAGGCCACCCGAAATATTGCGGCTGGCAGACGGCAGATCATGACGGTATTCCCCGCACACCAGACCATTCAGGAAACCGGTTAGCGGGCAAGCTTCGTCATTTGTTTCGGCTTTGCGCAGGACCGAAGGACGATAGGGGGCGAGCAATGCATCTATCTTTTCTTCGGCTTCACCAAGCGGGCGCATTTCCGAAGCAGAGAGCATCAGGTACCAGTCGATAAAATAACTGGCCTTGAACCGTTCGGCCTCAGCTTTACCGATCTCTTCCAAAACAGCGTTGGGCCATGTTGCCTGATTGCTAATCTGGCGCTGGCGTTTGACCCCTATGAAGCGGATGGCAACACCGGTTTTGCCGAGTTCCATGATCAGATCAGAGCGACCATGCATCATCGTGTTCTGCTCGACATCAATCCGAGCGTCGTAGCTGGTGCCTTCGATATGCCATACCCGGGAAACGGAACCGTCCTTGTTCCGGATGGTGACATCGTCAATCAGATCGATGCAATCGAGTTCAAGCTCATCCTGTAACCAGTCTTGCTGCAGGTCGCCGAGCATCAGTTTGCGGGTGGCCGGCACAGCAAGGCCGGCACCCATCAAAGATATCATTCCGGTGGAGATAACCTCGGGCCAAATCATTTTGATTGACCTCCGGCTGACAGGACAGAGAGCTTCCCTTTGCGTTTGACCCAGAAACGCGGGGCAAGGAGAAGCTGTTTGTCAAAGAATGGGTCGTTACGATAACGACGAACGAGAAAAAGCCAGCTGCCAACGATCCCGATTGCTCCACATGGAATTGCAAGCGCCAGTGATCGTGCGATCAACGGGATTACAAGGGCTGAAACTCCAAACGTGGCCGAGACGAAGAGCAACCTTAAAGGAAGGCCCGCGATGGTCATTTCATGCTGAATGTGGGTCTGGACGAGGCTTGCGGCTTTCATGGCTACCTCGCATTATTCGATGAATGATAGAAGACCGTCGGCCATCAAAGGGCCGGCAACTGCGATAATTCCGCCAATCACGCGGATAAATGCTTGTTTAGGGTCCATTTGACCTGTGAGAGCCCCCCAGCCGCCCCAAAACATTAGGCCCAAGCCGAGCATTACAGCGACAATCGCCCCGACACCTTCTGAAATCAGGTTCAGCCCGTCGACGATCCAGCTGTACCACTTCTTGTCGGAGCCACCTGCGCCCCCCTCGCCACCAAGGTCCACGCCCTCCTGGGCTAACGCCTGTTGAGCAAGGATAAAGGTGAGCAGAACATTGCTGGTGACAGCTCCGATGAATGATTTGATTTTCATTAGATCCTCGTCTGTATTTGAATTCGTCAATTAGCGGGCGGCCGCAAAAAGCAGGCCGACGTTGAAAACGACGGCAATCAGGTTGACGGCAGTGATTATCGATAGGTACAGAAGGTTTTTCCTGAACTTGCCCGTAGCGCGATCCGCCTGACGGGCGGCCTCGTTCATGGCTTCAACACGCTCGCGAACGACATCGCCAATTGCTTCATTTTTGAAGGTCTTGATTGAAACATCGACATCGCGCGTGAACGTGTCGGCAGCGGCCTGCACTGCTTCGGACAGAGCTCGACGTTCCCGTTCGTTATGTCGCTCTTGCTGGTCAAGCCCGACACGCAGCATTGTGAAAACCAGCAGGATAGGATCGTCTTCACCGACCGTTACCCCATGCTGTTTCCAGAGAAATGTGCGCAGTTCATCGATTGTCTCGATGCTGTTTGGAAGCGGCGGCATATCGTCGAGAGCAGACATCAGAGCATCGCCTCTTCCATGATGTTGAAGAGGGTGCCCCACGTTGTTCTGAGGCGCTGCTTTTGCATGATCTTGAAGTCGGGAGACGCAATAGCTTCCTCGAAAGACAACCGCGCCTGTGTCATCTGTTTGATGTCAAAGCCGTAGGTGGATTGGCGGAGTTCGGGAAGCCGGACGAGACTGTGATAACGGTCCTTGTTTTTCTTAAAGAGGGCCGTCTGCTCGAAGCCTTCCGGCTCCATACCCGGGCGATTTCTTTCCACCCGGCCATAGACGAATTCGTTGATCCAGACGACTACGGGAACATCAGGAAGGTGAACCAGAACCTCAGCCAGTCCCCTTAATGTGTCATCCAGTGCTTGCCCGCCTACCAGCACACAATGCAACCTGACTTCGTGACCGGCTTCACGCAGCATTGAAAGAACCTGAGATTCCAGAAGGTAAGACAGAAGGGGCAGGAATGTGCTGGCACCATTATCGATATTGGCGGCAGCGTTTTCGGGAAGTGCTACGATGTCTTCGATCAAATAATCGAAATAGCGCGGGTTAATTTCGTCGTCCCGATCCCCAAGCTTCACAGCTTTCACCGGAAAAGCCTTGTAACCGGCAAGCGTCTGATTGACCGGGTCGGTATCGAAACCCTGAACTTCGATCTGGCGCTTGGCGTAATACTGCATCAACAGGCTGTTGATGAAGGACTTGCCGACGCCACCCTTGCCCTGAAGAGTGATGTTAATCAACGCCATCAGAGATAACTCCGTCTGAAATGATGATTTTGATGCCGAGCGAACTGGCGAGCTTGAAAAGCTTTGCGCCTTCAAGTTCGCCGGTACCGTTTTCGAAATTGCGATAGGTTCTTTCAGACACACCAATCAGGCTGGCGGTCTTGAGCTGAGACATGCCAAGCGCTTTGCGCTGTTCGTGGATACGACGATGGAAAACGAGATATTCGGCTTGCCAGTTCATTCGACCTCCATCGGCCGAACCGGCTCTACCAGTATTTCGAGCTGATCAAGCGGTAACGGGAGATCGGGAAGATCGAACTCTTCAATCTCTCCGTATGCCGGAAACGATATTTGGGAAGAATCCTCAGCAAGCAATCCGTTACCCAACCACTGGGCGAGAAGCACACCAATAAAACTTCCAAGAACACAGCCGATAAAACGTGTAAGGAAGGGCGGCCAGCCAGTTTCGCTAGCAGGCAAATTCGGGACGCTAATTTCTGCACCGGAGTGTTCGGGGTTCTCATGCGGCCAAGGTTGTTCAATCTTGCCTGGCGCGAAAGCTGCCAAATAAACATTCGCTTGTGCAAGTTCGTCGAGAAGCTGAAGTAGCAGCCCAAGAGCCCACCCATCACGAATTCGGTCGTCTGCTATCTTCTCCCATTCATCCGGGCAGAATGGGTAATTCAGCGATACATGAAGGTAAGCCAGTGAACGTGTCAGGGCTTCGCGTTGTTCTTCAGTGAGATCAAGCGTTTCGCCACCGATAACGAATTGCAGGCCGATATCTCTTGCGCTCTCGGCAAGGCGATGAAGCGTTTGTTTGGTGATGTTGAACTGGTGAAATTGAGAGATCGCCGAAATCAAGGCAGGATCGACAATGTCGACAGCTATCCTGTGTTCGGCATTCGCATTGCTTTGAGAGGTCATCAATTTGCACCCGCCCCTGACACTTGGTCATCTTCAAAGGCTGGTGAAGTCTGATCTTTCTTGCCCGTCGTTTCAGCATAGTCGCAGACTAGGCTGTCAGTGCGAGGATCCAACTTGAGTTCGTCAGGTTGAAGTGCAAGCGGCTTCTCTTGCTGAACCGCGATGACCCGGCATGTGACTAGGCCGACAGGCAATTGTGGATTGGGCTCGAACATCAATCCGTTACGACCAGACGGCCATTTTTCAACATCATATACCAGCCACCCTGCAAACGCAGATGGGCTCCCCAAGATGCCTGCGAACAATCCTGCGACGACTAAGCGTTTCATTGACTTCCCCTAAATTTCTGTCCTTGACGCCTGAAGCCCGACCCGGCTTCACCGGGTAACGGGCGTAGGTGTTTGGGTGGTGTTGCTTCACCAGACCGCACCCGAAGCACGGCGGTGATTGACTTGATGGGAAGGCGGATCGTTGCCGCAGGAGGTAACCATTCTGGTCATTGCTCGGCCTCATTCGGTTGTGGGTCGTCGTCCCAGATTTGCATGCGCCCTGTCTCAACCCGGCCTTCAATGGCGGATGTATCGGAGGCTTTGCCTGAGACAGGGGGAGCACTTTGCAAAACACCCAAAGGCGTATGTGCAGGCAATTGTTTGACTGCTTTGCCGGCATTAATCAGGGGAGGTTTGGGAGACGCGCTGGACGAAAGGGTGTCGAACCAGGAATAGAAGGATCGCTGGGACATGGTAATGCGACCTGCTGAACGCAGATCGAGGTAAATCCGGTTTCTGGATTTACCTTTCTGATGCTCACCGAATATCTCATCGCGCAGGGCGATGAACTCGATTTTTGCCTGTCCCCAAGCAGCCTGCATAGACTTCCCCATCATGCATCGTTCGGTCATTAACGACTTGACAAGGAAGAGAAAGATATGATCCCAATCTATCACGGGTTAGCGATCTACTGGCTCTATTGAGCTAAAATCTGCAAATCCCGTGGAAGTGAATCAAACATCGGCGATTGTCCCCGCAACCAAACGATCAAACCCCGCCATTCGGCGGGGTTTTGTCGTTTTGGCTTCGGGGATGACGGATGTTGAACCCGCAAACAGGCCAATGCCTGTTTGCCAGGTTCTTTGCGGAGCCCATCGGGCGGAGCTGAGCGAGCAGCGCGAGCGCTAATCCTCTCCCCGCAACCAAATAAAAAAGGCGGTCCCTTACGGGGCCGCTTTTTTTATTTGATCACGTGAACAGCCTTTAAACCTCTGATCTTCCTGCGTTATGGGCCTGTGCTCATAACTTGAAGGCTGAAGACGTATAGAAAACGTGCCAGTGGCACGTTTTTAGTCTGAAGGTTGAGCACGGCGGAGCCGCGCGCAGACTGCGGAGGTTCCACCCCCCCAAAAAAACTGGCAGAAATCCGCTCCCATATCTTTTTTCAAAAAAAGTTCTTGATTTGTTCTTTTGTTTATGGCATAAAGGAAAAATCAACGGGAGAAATGCACCCGGACCGAAACCCGCGAGGCCTTGAGCTTCGCGGGTTTTTGCGTTTGGGGCCGGATGAAAGAGGGTATCAGGATGATGCGGCAAAGATACGGACTGAGACAGAGACGGGGGCCGGGCGGCGGGGTGACCCGCAGGATATGGGGCGGCGGATGGCGGAGCCGTTACGGCGGGATTCTGCCCAAGGACTAAGGCAGCGGACTAAGGGGACTGACCCGGTCATTTGTCATGACGGGAGAGGTGCGTCTTGTTGGAAAAGGAGCGTTGAATTTGCCGGGAGCGGCAGCGATGGCAGCAGCGGGCAGCGGTGATCTGTGACCCGTCGATGGTGGACCATTGGGGGTCGTGCGCCCGAAGTGTGTCCGGACCTCGGCGGTTAGCGGAAAGTGCCGCCGTTGCCGAAAGTGACCGGAGCGGGTAGTGGGCCCGAAGGCCGTTGGAGAGTGAGGATAGCAGACGCCCGAGATGCGTCCGGGCTTCATCGGTTGCGGGAAATGCCGTGATGGCCGGAGGTGATGGGAGCGGGCGGTGAGCCCGAAGGTCGTCCGTCGGTGAGGATGGAAGACGCCCGAAGTGTGTCAGGGATCCATCGGTTGCAGGAAGTGTCGCAGTGGCCGGGAGTGACCGGAGCGTGCGGTGAGTCCGAGGTCGTCTGCTGGCGAGGATGGCAGACGTCCGAGGTGTGTCTAGGCTTCATCGGTTGCCGGAAGAGTCGCCTTGGCCGGGAGTGACCGGAGCGAGGGGTGAGCCTGAAGGTCGTCTGTTGGCGAGGCTGGTGGAGGCCTGAGGTTTGTCTGGGCTTCATCGGTTGCCGGAAATGTCGCCATGGCCGGGAGTGATCGGAGTGGGTCGTGGGCCGAGATTGCCTGCTGGTGAAGCTGGTGGAGGCCTGCGGTTTGTGTCCGGCGTCTGTGGTTGCCGGAGGAAGTTCGGTTTGGGGTGGAGCCCTCTGCCGTTGCATCCGTCACCATCTGGCGGCTGTTCCGATTGTCACGTGTTTCGGATGGAGCACTGGATTTTACGATGCCTTTGCCGTCAAACGGGATCGCGCCACGGATAGCGCCTTTCGCGAGAAACGGATCGAATGTATCAAGGGGGCTGATCTGGCATCCTTTGGCTGTACCCCGAAGATACAGCCAAAGTGATCTTTATGCGCGGTCGGGAATAAGAAACCAGCCGGCGTTAGCCGGTGTTATGCGTTGATCCGGTGCGGATGCATCAGACCCTTATGCCGAACAGTTTTTCCGCATTGCGGAACGCAATTTTTTCCTTGGCCTCCCGGGGCAGATCGACTGCGCGAAACCAGTCGGTGCCCTGCTTCATGTCGGCAAACGGATAATCGGTTCCAAACATCACGCGGTCCACGCTGATGTATCTCAGCAAAAGATGAAGCAGTTCATCCTGGAAAAATGCGCTGGTCGTGTACCAGAAATTGTCATTGAAATATTGGCCGATAGGCTTGTTGAGTGAGCCTTCGGTCACATCGCCCAAATCCCCGACGATACGCTCGTAGTAGAATGGAAGGCCCTCTCCCATGTGGCCGATGATCATCTGCAGTTTGGGGAATCTGTCGAACGTTCCGGTCATGATCAGTCGAAGGCATTGCGTAAGCACCTCCTGATGCCAACCATATCCCGAACCACTGAGAATGTAGTCCTGATACTCGTCATTATATCCGGGCCGCGTAATGCGGTAGTAAATGTCGAAGACTTCCTTGGGCGGGAAACCCGGATGCAGGTATATCGGCACACCCAGTGCCTCGGCACGGGCCAGAAGGGGCTCGAAATCGGGATGGTCGAGAAACTTTTTGCCAATGAAGCCATTGGTCATGGCCCCGACAAAGCCATCTTCGCGAACGGCGCGTTCCAGTTCGTCTGCTGATGCCGCCGGGTCCTGCAGCGGCAGGGTTGCATAGGCCCGGAACCGCCCCGGATAGGTGACCATCGGGCCCGTGGCAATCATCCTGTTGAGGCGATAGGCAAAATCGATGCCTTCCTGACCCGCAAGATCCTGCACGCCCGGCGTATGTGCGGAGAGGATCTGAACATTGATCCCCGCCTGATCCATGGCACCGATGCGGCCAGGGCCGAGCTCGGCAAGACCGGTTTCCCTGAGGTATTCCACGTGATCATCGTTAATCGCGTTGAGCGCGATCAGTTCGTCGGTGGTATAGGTTTCTTCGGTGGCAATAAAGGGCAGGTCCTGGTCTCGCAACGCGATGACCGAAGACGTCTCTGTCGCGGCCGCGCGGGAGATCATGGCAGGTGCGGCCAATCCGGCACCAACACCAAGTGCCGCCGCGCCACCCAGAAAGCTGCGGCGTCCGATTGCGAGGCTATGTTGGGGTTTTTCGGTCGGTTTCATGTCAATTTCCAATCCGCTATTGTTGTGGTGTGCAGTTCGGGTGCTGTTTTCGTCATCATGTTGGCGTGAAGGGGGTCTGCCCGCCCGTGTGCGCACCAGACATCGGATCAACGGGCAAAAGAGATGCTCCTTCGGGGGATTGGCACAGGCCGCAAGACCGCAAGGCGGGATAAACAGGACATCTATCCGCCGCTATCAGCCGCCCAGTTGCTTCGGGCTAAACCCACCTAGGGCAGATGGATCAGCGGTGTCAGCCATCCCTTTTCCTGCATCAGCTTTATGGCTTCAAATATCGGCCCCGCCGCCAGAAACCACATCGCATCGCGTGTCGTGGTTAAAAACAGTGCCGGTTTGCACAGCAGGTTTTCCTCATCCCGCCAGCGAAACCAGGTCGGGCGAAAGCGCGGGACGGTATTTTGATAGCGCCGGAACGCCTTGCCAAAACGTTCCGATAGCAAGGCCTCTTCGTGCGCGACAACATTGCGAAACACCATCCAGCACAGGCCGGCAAACAAACAGCCCAGCACGACACTGCCGGTCTGTGCCCCGACGCCGAACGCGCCGATCATGTTGAAAACATAAAGTGGATTTCGGCAGCTGGAATAAGGCCCGGTGGTGACAAGCTCTGTTTTCTTGCGCCCGCCGATATAAAGGGAGCACCAGCCACGCCCGAAGATGCATAGGCCAATCGCAAACAGCCCGGTGGCTTCGATCATGTCGTGAAGCTCGCTCTGGCGCTCCGCCATCGCCTGACTTCCGGCAACAAGAACCAGAAGCACGACAACGCCAATTCGAAGGATACGTTTTCGTCGGCGCTGTATGGTGCGCAGAGCCGCGCCTTCGGGAAGCACCCCCAGCACCCCCGGCGTCTGGTTTGATGTGTCTTTACGGGCGGAACCGAGTTCGGCCGAACGCGACATGAAATTTACTCCTGCAAGATCAAGCCGCAGAAGTCATATCGTCAGGGGCTGGTTCTGGCGTCCTATACTGCATAACCGGTCGTTCGGATGGCCCTCCCGGACGTATGGGCGCCGACCATATGCCTGGGCGGGGTGCCCGCGCCCCTTTCCGGCTGCATATAAAATTTCCTGAGAAAAGTTCTTGATTTGTTCCTTTATTTATGGCATAAAAGAAAAGTCAACGGGAGAAAACCGCCCGGACCGAAACCCGCGAGGCCTTGAGCCTCGCGGGTTTTTGCGTTTGGGGCCGAATCAAAGAGGTGATCGGGATGCAGCGGCAAAGATACGGACACAGACACGGGCAGGGCGGCGGGGTGCTCCGCAGGGTATGGATCGGCGGATGGCGGAGCCATTACGGCGGCATTCTGCCCCAGGACTAAAGAGGGCTAACCCGATCATTTGTCATGACGGGAGAGGTGCGTCTTATTGAGGAGGGATAAGTGAAATCTGCCGGGAGCGGCAGCAATGGCAGCAGCGGGCAGCGTTGAGCGTGGCCCGCCAAAGGTGGACCAATGGGGGCCGTACGCCCGAAGTTTATCCGGACCTCGGCGGTTAGCGGAAAGTGCCGTCATGGCCGAAAGTGACCGGAGCGGGTAGTGGGCCCGGAGACCGTCAGTTGGCGAGGATGGCAGATGCCCGAAGTTTGCCTAGGCTCGATCGGTTGCGGGAAGTCTGGCTTTGGGAGAGGGACTCTACCTCCATTGTTTTTTAGGGGCCAATGCGGTGGAGTTCAGAGAAAGGGCATCTAAAAACGTGCCAATTGCACGCTTTTAGTCTGAAGATTGAACGCGGGCGATAACCTGAGCGCAGACTGTGGAGGTTCTTGAATGTCATCTCTCCCCCAAAAAAACAGTATCATGAGTTTAACCAACCTTCATTAAAAAGGTCAAAGATCGGATCGATCTAAATATGTAAGAATGGCATGAAGTTGTTATGTTGGATTAGTATTCGTCATCAAAACTTTCAAGTTTGATCAGTTCATCATAATGATTGGCAAAATTTATGATCGTTGATAGGAGTATAGGATCAATTTTATCGCCAAATTTTCTTAGGTAATGGTATGCATTTTTGCAGCAAGTCGGGAAGTGTGGCGCAGATGCAGTGTGTTCCCAGGAATTTCCTTGAGGTACAAAGTAAAGAAAATCGGTTGATATTGGAGGTGCCTCATTGTTTTCCTGGCTGAAGGCAATTTTGAAGGGGGTTATTGTGGGGATGAGCTCAACAGGAACCATTCCGTTTCTAGGTGTGGAGTGATTGTTTTCGGCATATTTTCTCAATAAAAAAGTACAGATTGTGTGTGCAATTGCTACTCTGAGTGCTTCAAGATAGTATGGTTCTTCTGTTATTTTCAGAAGAAGTTCACATGTTTCTTGATTGATGGGCTCTTTGCTTTCATGGAAATAGATAAAAGAAAGATAAGTCTTTTGTTTATCTTTCAATTCTTTACTTGGAATTTTCGGAAGAGATACAAATCTTGTTGCGCGGTGAAAGTGACTTGATAAGTCAAATGTTCCGAAATCATGGGATTTTTCGACAAAATCAAGAGCGTCAAAAGCTTTCATCTCGTACAAAGCTTTAATTAGATCAAATTCGTCAATGTCTCCAGAGATTGATGATAAAGAGTGAGCGCTAGATAGTAATATATTTCCATCATCTTCATTTTGAAAATGTCCAGGTTCAACATAGTATTTATGAGAATATTTAGTGAAAAATTCTCCAGGTTTAGATCCCTCTTTTAGAAATATCCAAAATGTGCGTTCCAGCCATTCTTTCTCAAGATACTTGCGTCGGTCAAAAAGAAGGCCTCCAACCAAAGAAAATCGTTTTAATTTCAGTAAGCTATTTATAAATTCTTGAACATCTAGAATTGGTGCTAAACCAGCCCAAAGAAACACGACGGTGTTCCATCGGTCAGTCTCAACATTCATTTCAAGGTGCTTTCGATCAAATCGCACACCCTTGATGTCCCTGTAGATGCCATCGAGACAGGCTTGAGCAACTAGAAATTCTCCTATCGATTTATGGGCAAAAGAGTATTGGCCCGGTCCTATCAGTAGACCGGACCTCTCCCTTAAGTGATCTAATACATTTTTTGCGCTTCCGTTAACATTCTCGGTGGTGAGGAATTGGTTCACCCAAAGTGACACTTGCTCTTCATCGACTGCATCGATTTCCTCTGAAATCATGTTCATTGCGATAATCTGGAGAAAGCGCTTCTTTTGAGCTTTGCTTAATGGTGTATGATGAGGAACCAGTTCTTTACGGGTTTCCCAGAGCCCTAGCATGCCATCAATGTAGCGATCATAAAGCTGTGCGCGGTCGTCAGGTAACTGGCCGTCCATGTGGTGAACTACGAGCAGTGTGGATAATAGCAGCGGGTTTTCTGTTAGGGGGCCAATTGTCGGATCGGATTGCCACTGATGGGCTAGTTGCGCCGGTTCGGTCAAGGGCGAACCTGTTTGGATTTCAGGCCCATACTGCTGGAATTTTCGGATATAGGATTCAATGCGTTGTCGGTCAAAGGGATCAAGGCGGATATCGCGCCAACCTTGTGATAAAAATTGTCTTCCGTGATCTGAGGAAAGTGGACGAGAAGTGACAATTACAACTGTACCGGGGTAAGCAGATGTTAAGCTCGAGATCCAGTTGAATGCTGATGTCCTTACTGATTCAGCAATTTCGTCAAACCCATCTAATATGACAACTAATTGACCTGAGGAACTCCACTCGTTCAGCACTGCACTAGTTATCTGCTCTCCAAATGATGCGGGGACATTCTCTTTTACGAGCTCCATAAGGGAAGGAGCTTCATCAAAATTGGAAATGCGACGAAGTTGTTTTGTAATAGCGAGTATTTTATGTGAAGGAGATATTAATTGGGAGCTCAACCAGCTTGCCCAAGTAGATTTGCCAGCGCCTGCACCCGCAGAAATGAAGACGTTTGAATTGGAGCCCAAGGTCGAAATAAACTTGTTGCTGTCTGAAAATGTATCTTTAACAGTTGGTCTCCTCCGTTCTTCGGCGGGGTCAGAAGTAAGTTCTGAAAGGTGTGGTTCTATGAAGAGTTGATCAATGTCTGCTTGCGGGACCGGTGTTTTTCTTAAGCCGTGTATAGTTAACTTTAGGGCAGCTAGGGATGTTTTATGATGACAGATCTTCTCAATCAGTGGGCTGTTTCTTGAATTCTTAAGAGAGTTGTTCTCCATGCCTTGATACATTTCTGCAAGCATGTTTTTTACGTCATCAATTTGCTTGAATTGAAATTGAAATTTTTGTGTTTCCCACTCTTTGAATTGAGGGGGAATGTTGACGGCTAGCTGTACAAATGCATTCAAGGTCATACTAAATGCAGAAGGGTAACTAGTTGAAAGTTTCTTAGTCGATGGTGACAGCAAATTATTGGTTATGTGATCGACTATTTTTTCTGTATCTAAACCAAGTTCTAGTATCGTTTTTTGCTCTGTTAGCAAGTCTTCTATCGGTGTTGTAATGCCGTCTATAATCTGATCAACGACACAAACTTCAATTCCTTCAGTATCAAGGTATTCCGAGAGAGGTTCCATCACAGCACAAGAGAACTCGCTGACTTTCGCTTGTATTTTTGCTTTAGCGAAGTTGTCAGGTTCTTTATCGAAGGATTTTTCGATAAGAGTTGCTAGCAGCGATCCAGCGGCACCCAGTAGAATCTCACCAATCATTTCCACCCCAAAATCTACAATATTAGATTGTGTTGCTTTATGATGGTAGCGTGCCTTAATTAATGCAAGCAAAAGTAGATGAGGGTTGGGGCATGCAAACTAGGGACAACGTTTCAGTTTGTACAAGGATGCGGATGGTGAGATTGGATACAAAACACCCCCAGCCTCACGACCGGGGGTGTTTCTCGTTCGGAGCCCGAAAGCTCCAATCCAGATCATTTCAAAGGGGTGAACCCCTTACGCGGCGAGATCAAACCGGTCCGCGTTCATCACCTTGGTCCAGGCCGCGACGAAGTCCTTGACGAACTTCTCGTGGTTGTCGTCCTGGGCGTAGACTTCGGCATAGGCGCGCAGGATGGCGTTTGAGCCGAAGACGAGGTCAACGCGGGTGGCTGTCCATTTGGTCACCCCGGTTTTGCGATCAACGATGTTGTAAAGGTTGTCGCCGACCGGTTTCCAGCTATAGGCCATGTCGGTCAGGTTGACGAAGAAGTCGGTCGTCAGTTTGCCAACACGGTCGGTGAAGACGCCGTGTTTGGTGCCGCCATGGTTGGTGCCAAGAACGCGCATGCCACCGACCAGTGCGGTCATTTCCGGTGCGGTCAGGCCCATGAGCTGGGTGCGGTCCAGCATCATTTCTTCGGGCGAGACCACATAATCGTCTTTCAGCCAGTTGCGATAACCATCGGCCAGCGGTTCGAGCGGCTCGAAACTTGCGGCATCGGTCATTTCGGCCGTCGCATCGCCGCGGCCCGGTGCGAACGGGACGGTGATGTTGACACCGGCATCCTTGGCGGCCTTTTCAACCGCCGCCGTACCACCGAGCACGATCAGATCGGCGAGGCTGACTTTCTTGGCAAGGCCTGCCTGAATGCCTTCAAGGGTTTTGAGAACCTTGGCGAGGCGTTCGGGTTCGTTCCCCGCCCAGTCCTTTTGCGGGGCAAGGCGAATGCGTGCGCCATTGGCACCGCCGCGCATGTCCGAACCGCGATAGGTCCGGGCACTATCCCAAGCGGTGTTGATCAGTTCGGCACTGGTGAGGCCGGAGGCCAGCAGTTTGGATTTCAGATCGGCGATTTCGGAATCCGAGAGGGTGTAATCGACGCTCGGAATCGGGTCCTGCCAGATCAGGTCTTCCTTGGGCACGTCCGGGCCGAGATAGCGGACTTTCGGGCCCATGTCGCGATGGGTCAGTTTGAACCAGGCGCGGGCAAAGGTTTCGGAGAAATATTCCGGGTCCTTCATGAATTTCTGGCAGATGGCGTTATAGGTCGGGTCGACCTTCATCGCCATGTCGGCATCGGTCATGATCGGTTTGCAGCGGATCGAGGGATCCTCGACATCGACCGGCATGTCTTCTTCCTTAATGTCGGTCGGTTCCCACTGCCATGCGCCAGCCGGGCTTTTTTTCAGCTCCCACTCGTGGCCAAACAGCATATCGAACCAGCCCATATCCCATTTGGTCGGGTTGGTGGTCCATGCGCCTTCGATGCCCGAAACCATGGTATCGCGGCCAATGCCACGGCCATTGGTTTTCATCCAGCCGATGCCCTGATATTCGACGCCGGCGGCTTCCGGTTCAGGGCTGAGGTCAGACGGCGAGCCATTGCCGTGCGCCTTGCCGATGGTGTGGCCGCCGGCGGTAAGGGCTGCTGTTTCCTCGTCATCCATTGCCATGCGGGCGAAGGTTTCGCGGACCTGGGCGGCGGTTTTCATCGGGTCTGGCTGCCCGTTGACACCTTCCGGGTTCACATAGATCAGGCCCATCTGCACGGCGGCAAGCGGGTTTTGCATGGTGTCGGGACGGGTGATGTCCTCATAACGGCTGTCGCTTGGGGCCAGCCATTCCTTTTCCGCACCCCAATAGGTGTCCTTTTCCGGGTGCCAGACATCTTCGCGGCCAAAGGCGAAGCCATAGGTTTTAAGACCGGCGACTTCATAGGCAATCGTACCGGCGAGGATCATCAGATCGGCCCAGGAGATTTTGTTGCCATATTTGCGCTTGATCGGCCAGAGAAGACGGCGGCCTTTATCGGTGTTGACGTTATCGGGCCAGGAGTTGAGCGGGGCGAAACGCTGGTTGCCCCTGCCGCCGCCACCACGGCCATCGGCCAGACGGTACGAACCGGCAGAGTGCCATGCGACACGGGCGAACATGCCAACGTAGCTTCCCCAGTCGGCCGGCCACCATTCCTGGCTTTCATTCATCAGCGCGCGAAGGTCGTTTTTAAGGCCTTCGACGTCGAGCTTTTTGAGTTCTTCGCGGTAGTTGAAATCCTTGCCCAGCGGATTGGTTCTGATGTCATTCTGATGCAGGATGTCGAAGTTCAATGCATTCGGCCACCAATCCATGACCGTGGTGCCCAGTGCGGTCATCCCGCCATGCATGACCGGGCATTTCCCTGCTGTCTGTTTTCCGTCCATTTTTCTCTCTCCCGTAATGGCTGGCTGTTGCTGCTTTCCTGAGCCGGGCGGTTGTGCCCAAAGCGATATTTGCGGATTGGGACATGATGGGGCATCCCCAATACGCTGTATTGTATGGCTTTAAGGTCTCTCTCTCCCGCCGGGTGTCAGGTGGTCATATGGACCGCGGCAACGTTTGAACATTCTGGCGAACATTTGGCGTGATGCTTCCCTGTTCAAGGTAATGTCGAAACTTGTGATCGCAACAAGACGATACTGTTAAATCAGTGAGCGTCATCTGAGGCGATGCTGTCAACAGGCTAACGCGTTTTGAGTGTATCGGTTAAATAGTTATTTTTTAAATTTTCGATAGATTTTGTCGATCTGATTGGCGGCAAGGGGCAGTAACACGGGATTGTGACTGGTTTTCGGGCGGTTTTCGGCCAGTTTCCGGTTGGTTTTCCGGAGAACTTAACCGCATCCTGTTATCTTTCTGGTTGGGATTTCGGGGAATTTTGCGCCGTCGGGTTGAAAATGACGTATAAGCATGACTGCGGATCGGTTTGACAATGCAGGGTCCCGACCCTGATCAACAGCGGAGGACAGATCATGAGTTTTACAAAGAAGTTGCAGGGCCTTGTGGTGCCGGTACTGGGCGTGGGGATGCTTTTTGCCGTGCCTTTGCAAGCGCAGGCACAGTCGGTGAAGGTGACACCTCTTGGCGCGGTTGACGGGGAGTTTTGCCCGTTTGACCGGGCAATGGTCTTTGAGGACCCGGACGGGACGCGCATTCTTTATGATGCCGGTCGGACCGTTGCCGGGCCGGGTGACGCGCGGCTTGGCAATATCGATGCGGTATTGCTGAGCCACATGCATGGCGACCATCTGGGCGACCGGCATATCGAGGCGGTCAATGCCAGCGAATGCGGCAAGCCATCCGTGCCGGTCGATGTGCGCGGGATTTCAAATACTGTCAATATCGCCAAGGAAAAGAATGCCCTGATCGTTACCGGCAGCGAAATGCCGCCGATTCTGGGCGGGAAGCTTGGCAGCATTGGCGGCGACCCGGAAAAATCGGTTCTGGTGCGGTTTGGCGGATCGCGCATGGTGGGCGGGGTCCGGATCACGACCGTTCCGGCGGTGCATAGCAACGGTGTTTCGGGGGATTTCCTTGGCGGGACGCTAGGCGAGATGCTGGCAGGTTCGGGGATCACCGCCTATGCCGGGCCGCCGACAGGCTATGTGCTGACATTTTCCAACGGGTTGTCGGTTTATCTTTCGGGGGACACCGGCATCACGGCCGAGCAGGATCTTGTGGTGCGCGGTCATTACGAGGCGAAGCTTGTCGTGCTGAATATCGGCGATACCTATACCACCGGCCCGACCGAGGCGGCCTATGTGATCAATGAACTGATCAGGCCGGCATCGGTTATTCCGTCGCATGCCAATGAATGGGCGACCGAGGGCGGCAAGGTCCGCGCGGGGACGCGCACCGAAAGCTTTGTTGCCGCGATCGATGTTCCGGCCCATCTGCCGTTAAGCGGCAGAACGATGGAATTTGATGCGGCGGGCAACTGCACCGCCGGGTGTGGCTGATCGTGCCGGGTGTGATGTTATCAAAGCGGGGCATTCAGGTGCCCCGTTTTTTTTGAGGTTCCCGTTTCATGGTGTTTCCGGTCACAAAACCGCCATCGCGCATTTGCATGCTTTTCAAGCGCGCGTGATTGGCGTTAGGCTTGCGCGTACAAACATCAAAACATCATTGGGGAAGTTGTGCGACATGGACGGGTCCGATCAGGCGGTGCCGGATATCGCCTATAGCCCGATGCCCGAAGAAACCGGCATCCGTGACTTCATAGCCAAATGCGACCGGTTTTATCCGCCCGATGCGGTTGCGGCGGATATTGCGCAACAACGCAAATGGTATGGGGCGCTTTGCGATGCGTTTGCCTATCCCCATCCGCCGGGGCTTCTGACCTGTGACGATCATATTGCCGGGGTGGCGGTCAGGATTTACCGCCCGGCCAAAATTCGCACGACGCGCAAGCTGCTTTACCTGCATGGTGGCGGGTTTATCGTCGGATCGCTTGATAGCCATGATGCGATCTGTGCCGAGATTGCCGAGGCGGCGGGGGCGGAAATGATTTCGGTCGATTACCGGCTGGCCCCCGAACATCTTTGGCCCGCCGCCCATCAGGATGGGTTTGCGGTTGCGCGGCATTTGCTGTCGGCGGGGGCGGAGATCGTCCTGATTGGCGATAGTGCCGGGGCGACATTGGCGGGCGGGCTTGCGATCCGGGCACGCGACGAGGGGCTTGGCGCAGGAGTGATCGGGCAGGTCCTGATTTATCCGGCCCTTGGCGGTGATCTTGGCTGGCCATCCTATGGGCAGATGGCATCGGCCCCCGGATTAAGCACCGATGATGTGATTTATTATCGCGATGTCCTGAAGGCACCGATGGATGATCCGGTGGCCTATCCGTTATCGGCGGAGGATTTGCGGGGTTTGCCGCCGACCTATATCACCGCGGCCTATTTCGATCCGCTGCGCGATGACGGGCGGGAATATGCCGCGCGGCTGGCCCGGGCCGGGATTGATGTGACGTATCGCGAGGAACCGCAGATGATCCATGGCTGGCTGCGGGCCCGGCATATGAGTGACGGGGCGGCGACAGGATTTCGTTTCTTGTGCGATGCGATAGAAAGAATGGCATCCGAATAGGATGTGATGGATATTTTCGGAGATGATGATATCGGTTTTGGTGTGTTCGCGGGCGCGATACATAGTTATTGATCGATCATCTTCGATATAATGTACCCTTCTTTCGGGTATATTCTTCAGGCGATATTGTCCCTTATATTTTCATGTATTTCATTGCGTTCCGGATTTCTGTCCGGATCGCGATTTTGATTAATCTGTATTGTGGTGATACTGTTGTCCGATCATGTTTTGTATCCCGTGGCGGTTATGTCGCATCGGGATCAAATGTTAAGCACGGATACGGACAGATTGCGGTCGGGGTGGCCGCAAAAGTTTTCAAGGGAGATTGCAATGGGATCGAATGCCGAGACGGGCATCGAAAGCCCGGAGGGTGCGGCCAATCCGATCGATACCGATTATGAAATCGGGCAGGATAATATCACCACAAAAATTGGCCCGTTCGGCCTTGATATTCACAATCCGGTCTTTCTGATTTCCGGTTTGTCGATTGTGGCGTTCGTGTTTCTGACGCTGGCGTTTCAGGACAGTGTCGGGCCGATGTTCAATGATTTGCGCGACTGGCTGACGGCGCGGTTTGACTGGTTTTTCCTGTCGGTGGCGAATGTGTTCGTGCTGCTGTGCCTGTTTCTGATTGTCTCGCCGCTGGGCAAGGTCCGGCTGGGCGGGCAGGATGCGACACCTGATTATTCCTATAGCGGCTGGTTTGCCATGCTGTTTGCGGCAGGCATGGGCATTGGCCTTATGTTTTATGGCGTGTCGGAGCCGATTTCGCACTTTACCACCTCGATGGGGGGCACGACGCTTGGCGAGGGCGGTGCGCGCACTGACTGGGCCCCGCTGGGCGGGGCGGCCGGGGATGCGGATGCGGCGTTCAATCTTGGCATGGCCGCGACGATTTTCCATTGGGGGCTTCATCCGTGGGCGATTTATGCCACCGTGGCGCTGGCCCTTGCGCTGTTTTCGTTTAACAAGGGCCTGCCTTTGACCATGCGGTCGGTGTTTTATCCGATCTTTGGCGAGCGTATCTGGGGCTGGACCGGGCATGTGATTGATATTCTGGCGGTGTTTGCCACCCTGTTCGGGCTTGCGACATCGCTTGGTTTCGGGGCGGAACAGGCCAATGCCGGGCTTCAATTCCTGTTCGGGTTGCCGGAATCCAACGGATCGAAGGTTTTCCTGATCATTGCGATTACGGGGGTTGCGCTGGTTTCGGTGCTGGCCGGGCTTGATGCCGGGGTCAAACGGCTTTCGGAAATCAACATGATCCTGGCGGCCCTGCTGTTGCTGTTTGTCGTTCTGGTCGGTCCGACCATGGAGACGATCACCGGCTTCTTCACAAGTCTTGTTGCCTATGTCGAATATCTGCCGGCTCTTTCGAACCCGATCGGGCGCGAGGATGCCAATTTCAGCCAGGGCTGGACGTCGTTCTATTGGGCGTGGTGGATTTCATGGTCGCCGTTTGTCGGCATGTTCATCGCGCGCGTGTCGCGGGGCCGGACGGTGCGGGAATTCATTACCTGCGTTCTGATCATTCCGTCGCTTGTGTGCGTGCTGTGGATGACGGCCTTTGGCGGCACGGCGGTGCATATGGTCAATGACGGGGTGCAGGCGATTGCCGATGCGGCGCTGCCGATCAAGCTGTTCAGCATGCTTGAGGCCATGCCGTTGCATGCGATCACGTCGTTTATCGGGATCATTCTGGTGATCGTGTTCTTTGTGACCTCGTCCGATTCCGGGTCGCTTGTGATCGATACCATCACGGCCGGCGGCAAGGTCGATGCGCCGGTGCCCCAGCGGGTTTTCTGGTGCACGTTCGAGGGGCTGGTGGCGATTGCGCTGTTGCTGGGCGGGGGGCTTGGCTCCTTGCAGGCGATGGCGGTTTCCACCGGGTTCCCGTTTGCCATCGTGCTGTTGCTGGCGTGCTATTCCATCATTCAGGGATTGCGCAGCGAGCCGCGATAATCCGGGCGACAGACCAAAGCAAAAGGGGCGCAAATCACTGCGCCCCTTTTGCGTTTCGATACGGGGTCGGTCAGGGTTTGATCTGCTCGAACGTCATGATCGATTTGTTGCTGGCGTCGACCAGCATCAGATCGTCGTCCTGCAATTTCCAGCCCTTTACATCGGCCATCGCGGCGATAAAGGCGTCCTCGATTTCCATCGCGTCTTCCATGCACATCATTTTGGTGCTGCCGAGCGGGGAGACATCAAGGGCGGTATCCTTACGGGTGTAGCTGCCGAAATAGCGGTTGCATCCGGTTGATCCGGCAATTTTTCCGTCATTGGTAAAATTGACGCTGGCAAGGATCGGGGTCATCGGGGTCAGGCTTTTGTCCTTCGCCTCGATGCGCATCAGTTGCCAGTCGCGATCAGCGATGGCCGACCAGTCGGCGGGTGATTTTTCCTCGGCCGGTTTGTTGCTGGCGGCACAGCCGGCAAGCCACAGGCTGCTGGCAACGGCAAATGCAGCGAAGGTAAAAGAAGTTGCTTTGCGCATTCAAAATATCCTGTGTTTGAAACTGTCCCGGTCTGGCAGCCGTTTTTTGGGCGGCCTGAACCGTGTCGGGATACTCATACGACTTTGCGGCGAAATTTTAGCATGATCACGGGGCGTTTTTATAGTGTTGTCGTAAGGGCTTGGCGGGGGTGCGGTGCACAAGACCTTTGCGTCGGGATATCCTGGCGGCTAATGTAGCCGGGCTTACCCGATATTCCACGTTTGCCCCTTATCAAGGTCATGATCATGAAGCTTACCCTGTCAGACGCACATGTGCTTGTGTGCGATACCCTGTTGCGTTGCAAGGTTGATCCCGACAATGCCAGATCGGTTGCGACAGCCCTGATCACGGCCGAGGCCGCAGGGCAGGGCGGGCATGGATTGCGCCGCGTTCCTGCCTATGCCGGGCAGGCGCGTGCGGGCAAGGTTGACGGGTTCGCCAAGCCGGTTGCCGATCAGCCGTTTCCCGCCGTGTTGCGGATTGATGCGCAATATGGCTTTGCCTATCCCGCACTTGATCTGATGATCGAACGATTGCCCGATATCGCGCGTGCGCAGGGGATAGCGGTTGCGGCGATCCATAAATCGCACCATGCCGGGGTGATGGGGCTGACGGTGGAAAAGCTGGCCGAGCAGGGGCTGGCGGCGATGATGTTTGCCAATGCGCCCGCCGCGATGGCGCCCTGGGGTGGGCGGCGTCCGATGTTTGGCACCAATCCGATTGCCTTTGCCACCCCGATTGGCGATGGCGATCCGATTGTGATTGATCTGGCACTGTCAAAGGTGGCGCGCGGCAAGATCATGGCGGCCAAACAGAAAGGTGTTTCGATCCCCGATGACTGGGCATTGGATGTGGATGGCAATCCGACGACGGATGCGGTCAGGGCGCTTGAGGGCACAATGGTGCCAGCGGGCGGGGTCAAGGGGGCGGCACTTGCCATGATGGTCGAAATGCTGGCCGCCGGATTGACGGGTGCGCAATTCGGGCATCAGTCATCGTCGCTTTTTGATGACAAGGGCGCACCGCCTGCGTTGGGGCAGATGGTGATTGCGATTGACCCGGTTGCGGTTGGCGGGACGGGGATCATTGATCATTTGCGTTATATTGCAGATGAAATCGCGCTTGAAGAAACGGTGCGTCTGCCGGGGCGGCGCGGGCAGAATGCGCGGCGGGATGCGGAAATTCATGGCCTTGATATCGAAGATGATGTCATCGCCGCGATTGAGGACATCAAGTAAATCGATGCGCGATCAGGCGAAATCCGGCATCCTGACGGTTTCTTTCTGTCGGGATATTCCGTGTCATGTTTGCGTGTATCTATATTTATGAATTCTATTACAAGTAATTATTGAATAATTTCACGGTATTTGTTTCTGTTATCTATTTTTTATTTTAATAATTACTTGATGTATAGACAAGTTTGATTGTTGTCGGTAAAAATAAAGTCCTGTGATCATCGAACTGTAACTTCACTGTCACCATAGAGTCGCGGTTTGTGCGTAGCTTCCTGAGCAGCGAAACACAAGCAGGCGGACTTCAATGCTGGTCGTAGATATCTCAGGACTGAACAAGAGCTTCTCGCGCGATAAGCGGGCATTGAACAATGTCAGTTTACAGGTCCGCGAGGGCGAGATGGTCGCCCTGATCGGGGCGTCCGGTTCGGGCAAATCCACCCTGATCCGTCATATTGCCGGTTTGCTGCGCGGGGATCGCGACGGTGGCAAGATCGAAGTATTCGGTGAAGTCATCCAGCAGAACGGTCGTATTGCAAGGGGCGCACGCAAGGTGCGCGCCGATATCGGCGTTGTGTTTCAGCAATTCAATCTGGTCAGCCGCCTGACGGTTCTGACCAATGTTCTGACCGGGATGCTGGGCCGGGTGCCGGCGTGGCGCGGGTCGCTGTGCCTGTTTACCAAGGCTGAACGGATGCGGGCGATGACCGCCTTGAAACGTGTCGGTATCGATAGCCATGCGACAAAGAAGGCGCGCAATCTTTCGGGCGGGCAGCAGCAGCGCGCCGCGATTGCACGCACGATCACACAGGGCGCGCGCCTTATCCTCGCGGACGAGCCGATTGCATCGCTTGATCCGGCGTCATCGCGCAAGGTGATGAATACGCTGGATCGGGTCAATCGCGAAGACAATGTCACCGTGATCGTATCGCTGCATCAGGTCGATTATGCCCGTGACTATTGCGCACGCACCATTGCGATGCGCGATGGCGAGGTCGTGTTTGACGGCCCGTCCACCGAATTGACGCCGGAATTCCTGCGCGAACTTTACGGCGAACATTCTTCCGAGCTTTTCGCACCTGCCCCGGATGACGTTCCGGCAAAGAGCAGGGTCGCGGAGAAGGATCTGGCTTTCGTCACGAGCTAGGTCACGACGACGTTCTCTCTGCCTTACCTCTTTTTATTTCACCTCTACCAACCAACCTGACGGGGGACTTCCCATGATCCGCAAGACAATTGCATCCGCAGCCCTTGCTGCCAGCATGCTCGTAACCGGCATGGCCTATGCCGATGTTGAGTTCAAGCCGCTTGAAAAAGACCCGGAAACCATCGTTTTCGGCATCATTTCCACGGAATCCAGCTCCAACCTGAAAGCTCAGTGGCAGCCGCTGATCGATGATATGGAAAAGGCGCTTGGTCAGGAAGTCGATGCCTTCTTCGCACCGGATTATGCCGGGATTATCGAAGGCATGCGTTTCGGCAAGGTGCATGTTGCCTGGTTCGGCAACAAGTCGGCGATGGAAGCTGTGGACCGTGCCGGTGGCGAGGTTTTCGTTCAGACGTCCAAGGGCGATGGTTCGAACGGTTATTATTCCCACATCATCACCCAGGCTGATAACGACAAAATCAACAGCCTTCAGGATATGCTGAAATGCGATCATTCGCTGAATTTCGGTATTGGTGATCCGAACTCCACCTCGGGCTTCCTGGTTCCGACCTATTACGTTTTCGCCCAAAACGGCGTTGATCCGAAAAACTGCTTCAAGACCGTTCGGAATGCGAACCATGAAACCAACCTGATGGCGACTGCCAATAAGCAGGTTGACGTTGCAGCCAACAATTCCGAACAGCTTGCCCGTACCCAGATGAACAAGCCGGAAGTGACCGACAAGGTCAAAGTGATCTGGACATCGCCGCTGATCCCGTCCGACCCGATGGTTTACCGCAAGGACATGTCGCGCGAACTGAAATCGCGGATCAAGGCATTCTTCCTGGGTTATGGTCGTTTTGGCGATGTTGAACGTGCCAAGGAGGTTCTGGCGAACAATTCCGACGGTATGGGTTTTTTCATGGAAAGCAGCAACGCGCAGCTTTATCCGATCCGTCAGCTTGAACTGTATAAAAACAAGCTGAAAATCGAAAACACGGCAGAACTGTCGGCGGATGAAAAAGCCGCCCGTGTTGCCGAGATCGACAAGAAGCTGGCCGAACTCGACATTCTGGTTTCTTACGAGTAACCGGCTTTATGGCAGGGGGCCCGCAGGGGCTCCCTGTTTGTTTTTACCATCCGGGATGAACACCATGAACAGCAGTATTTCCTCTGCCGCGTCGGCACCGGTGGAACTTCCGCCACGCGATCTGAAACGGTCCGCTGCCAATATTCTTTTATGGGCCATCATTATGGGGCTTCTGGCCTGGTCCTGGGACGGGGCGGATATGCGTCCGATGTCGCTTGTGGAAAACAGTGGCAACATGGTCGAGTTTGCCGATGGCTTTTTCCCGCCGGATTTCCTGATGTGGAAAACCTATATTTCGGAAATGGTGATTACGATCCAGATCGCGATCTGGGGCACGGCGCTTGCCATTGTCTGTTCGATCCCGTTCGGCATTCTGTGTTCGGAAAATATCGTTCCGTTCTGGGTTTATCAGCCGGTGCGTCGTTTGATGGATTCCTTCCGCGCGATCAACGAAATGGTCTTTGCCATGCTGTTTGTTGTCGCGGTCGGGCTTGGTCCGTTTGCCGGTGTTCTGGCCCTTTGGATACATACCACCGGTATTCTTGCAAAACTGTTTTCCGAGGCGGTCGAGGCAATTGATCCCGAACCGGTTGAAGGCATTCGGGCGACCGGTGCCAATGGGTTGCAGGAAGTGATATTTGGCGTGATCCCGCAGGTCTTGCCGCTCTGGATTTCCTATTCGCTGTATCGGTTTGAAAGCAATGTGCGTTCGGCAACCGTTCTGGGTATTGTCGGGGCAGGTGGCATCGGCATGGTTTTGTGGGAATATATTCGCGGGTTTTATTACGCGGAAACGGCGGCGGTCATGATCATCATCATCCTGTCGGTCAGCCTGCTTGATATTGCATCCCAGCGTTTGCGCAAACTGGTGACGTGAGCATGAGTTTCAGGATTACGCAGGCCAAACCGGCAATGAAACACTTGTCGGAGGCCCCGACGATTGATCCGAGTGCGGTGGTGGTTGATTGCGCGTTTGGTGTCTGGACCGAAGTCGGGGCGCGTACCAGCATCCGCGAAAGCGTGATGGGTGATTATTCCTATGTCGTCAACGATAGCGAGATCATCTATTCCGATATCGGAAAATTCGTAAATATCGCGGCCCATACGCGGATCAATCCGGGGCAGCACCCGATGGACCGGGCATCGATGCATCATTTTCAGTATCGGTCGGGCGCCTATGAGCTTGGCGATGATGATCCGGCGTTTTTTGACTGGCGCCGCGAAAAGCGCGTGAAGCTTGATCATGATGTCTGGATCGGACATGGCGCGATTGTTCAGGGTGGGGTTACCATCGGGATCGGTTCGGTGGTTGGTTCGGGTGCGGTGGTGACCAAGGATGTGCCGCCCTACTCCATTGTGACCGGCATTCCGGCAACGCCGCTTCGCCCGCGGTTTGACGGGGAAATTGTCGATGCGTTGCTTCGCATTTGCTGGTGGGACTGGGATCATGCAACATTGGCAGACCGGCTTGACGATTTTCGGCATTTGCCGGTGCGGGATTTCTGTCTGAAATACGATCTGCGATAAATTGACATCCAATCCGAGGCCCCATGACCGACTATCAGCGTTATGCTGTTTATTATGCACCGAAAGCCGACAGTGATCAGGCGGGGTTTGGCAATGCCTGGCTGGGGCGTGATCCGGCAACCGGGCGGGAACTTGACCGCCCGGATGTCAACGGCCTTGCCGATGGTGAGGTTGCGGCCATAACCGTTTCCCCGTCGCGATACGGATTTCACGGCACCCTGAAACCGCCATTCGCCTTAAAGGACGGGCAGACACGTGCGCAGCTTGAAAGGGCGATTGCCGACTATTGCGCCGGGGCAAGCCCGGTTGCGTGTGGCACCCTGATCCTGAAATCGATTGGAAGTTTCTTGGCCCTTGTCCCGACCGAACCTTTGGGCGGGCTTGGCGATCTGGCGGCGGATATTGTGCGCGGGCTTGACGATTTTCGACGTCCCGAAGACGAAGCCGCGATGAACAAGCGCCGGGCATCGGGACTGAGTGAGCGGCAGGAAGAATATCTGGTCCGGTGGGGATATCCCTATGTGATGGAAGAATTCCGTTTTCACCTGACCCTGACGGACAAACTTGATCCCGACCGGATGATGCGGGTGCGTGATGCGGTGGCCCCGATTGTTGCGCCGTTGTGCGATGCACCATTTACGATCAGCGAAGTCTGTCTTTTTGGTGATCCGGGTGATGGAAAGTCGTTTGATTTGTTGCGGCGCTTTGCGCTTGGATGACGGGCGATTGCGCCCCGGAAGTTAAAAAAATGCTGCAGTGTTTTGCTGCAGCATTTTTTGTTCAGACGGCCCTGTTTCCGGGCGCTTGGTCCCTTGGGGCGGGGCGATGGAAAATGGCATCAATGAAGCGGCTGATGCCGGTTTCAAGGTCATTGTCATTTTCAACGGCGATCACGTTGGGACCATCGACCTGATAGGCCGATGCGCGCCGCAGGCGTTGTTCGATATCCTCGGAACTTTCGCGGCCACGGGCCACAAGGCGTTGACGAAGGGCGTCTTCGCCAGCCCGGATGCTGATGACCCGGACGGCATCATGGCCCAGCAGATCGCGGGCATCGTCAATCACGCTGCGCGAGGCATTTACGACCACGATTTTGCCGCTGGCGACGTCGTTTTGGACATGATTGGGAATGCCGTAACAAAGATTGTGTGCCCGCCAGCTCAGCAGGAAGGCCCCCTTCTTTGCCATGGATGCGAAATCTTCGGCGCGGACCGGAATATGGATTTCGCCGACCGATCCGGCCGGGCGGGTAATGCAGCGACGGGGAAACAGGATGGTTTCATCGTCATGCAAACGCGCCCGTGCCGCATCCAACAGGGTATCCTTGCCAACCCCGCTGGGGCCGACGACAAGAATCAGTAATCCATTTTCCGAGGCGCCATGAGGGATGTCATGGCGCGCGGTCATGACACGCGGCTTCCCAGACGCCACACACCGCGCACAATCGGATGATGTGGTGAATGATGAACCCGGATCAGATCGCCGCGTTTGCCAACCGCAATCTCGCCCCGGTCATCAAGGCCGACCTGTTTTGCCGGGGTCAATGTTGCGGTGCGCACCGCACGCGGCAGGTCATAGGCGTCGAAATCATCAAACAGTTTCATCACGCCGTGCAGCAGACTGTGCGGGACATAGTCGCTTGAGATAATGTCGAGATATCCGTGTTTTGCCAGATCGCCCGCCGCGACGTTGCCGCTGTGCGAGCCGCCGCGCACAAGGTTCGGCCCGCCCATCATCACGCCAAGCCCGCCTTCGTGCGATGCCCTGGCGGCCGCCAGTGTCGTCGGGAATTCGGCCACCGTCATTTTATCGGCGACGGCTTCGGCAACGTGGGCGTCGGTTGCGTCATCGTGGCTTGCCAGCGCAAGGCCCCGGCTGTGGGCGACGTCGACAACGTGACGGCGATGTTTGGCGGAATACAGTTCGGAATCGCGTTTGCGGCTGGCGACGAATTTGCGCATTTCCTCGTCCGAGAGGCCGTATTTGCCCTGATAATAGGTGTAATAGGCATCCAGGCTGACGAATTGGCGTTGGCCCGGCGTGTGATCCATCACCGAGAGCATCTTGACCAGAGGCAGATCAACCAGATTATCGAGTGCCTCGACCAGCCCGCCATAGGACGTTTCACAGCGCAGATGCAGTTTGTGATCTGCGCGCAAAAGGTTGTTCTCGAGCGCATGCTGAAGGGCAGTCACCGATTCAACCAGTCGTTCGATCCGTTCTGATCCGTCTGAGACGTCGCCGACTGAGATGGCATCAAAGACCGTTGTGATGCCGGCACTGGCGACCTGATTGTCGTGCGCAATCACCGCAGCGGTAGCGGGCCAGCGGGTTTTGGGACGCGGGGTCAGGTGTTTTTCGAGATTGTCGGTATGAAGTTCGACCAGACCGGGCATCAGATAATCGCCGCCCATGTCTTCGGCACCGGGCAGATTGGACGGGCGGTCCGAGATATCGGTGATCAGGCCATCCCTGATCTGAACGGCACCTTCGATGACATCATTGGCCAGGACAATTTTGGCATTGGTAAAAATCTGTTCAGTCATTGGCCCCAACTTTAAACGAAGTCACATCAAACGATCCCGTGCAGACCGCATCGCGGGTGTCGTGATCATGGAAAATACCGGCAATGGCAGCGCCGCGTGCCTTGGCTTCTTCAATCAATGCCAGAACCGTGGCACGATTTTGGGTGTCAAGCGATGCGGTCGGTTCATCAAGCAGCATGATCGGATAATCGGCGATGAAACCGCGCGCGATATTCACGCGCTGCTGTTCGCCCCCGGAAAAGGTCAGGGGGGAAAGTTGCCACAGACGTTCGGGAATGCGCAAGCGGGTCAGAAGATCGCGGGCCTTTGCCAGTGCCGTTTCGCGGGCCGTACCCAGCGCGATCAGGGGCTCGGCGACGATTTCAAGCGTTGGCACACGCGGAATGACGCGCAGGAACTGGCTGACATAGCCCATGGTGCGTTTGCGCATATCAAGGATCGCATGCGGGCTTGCGGTGGTGATATCAAGCCAGTCGCCATCGTGCAGCACGCTGATCGAGCCGCTTGAACAGGTGTAATTGGCATAAAGCATGCGCATGAAGGTGCTTTTCCCCGATCCGGATTCACCGGTCAGCGCAATGCATTCACCGGCATTCAGGCGGAACTCGACCCCTTCGAATACCGGGATCGTGACGCTGCCCTGAGTATGGAGGGTAAAGCCCTTGGCGACGTTTGTGGCGTGAAGCATTTCAGACATTTCAATCGCCCTAATTTTGCAGGATGGAAGAAACAAGCAATTGGGTATAGGCGTGCTGCGGATCGTCGAGCACCTGATCGGTCAGGCCGCTTTCGATCACTTGGCCGTTCTGCATGACCATCAGGCGATGCGACAGCAGGCGGGCAACCGCCAGATCGTGGGTGACGATGATCACCGCCAGATTAAGGTCGTGAACCAGCCCGCGCAGCAGATCGAGCAGGCGGGCCTGAACCGAGACGTCCAGACCACCCGTGGGTTCGTCCATGAAAACGAGACGCGGGCTGGTTACGAGGTTGCGGGCAATCTGCAGGCGTTGCTGCATGCCACCCGAAAAGGTTGAGGGCAGATCATCAAGGCGTTCGGTGGCAATTTCGACCTTGCCAAGCCAGTTTTCGGCGGTGCTTCGGATATTGCCGTAATGACGGTCACCGACCGCCATCAGGCGTTCGCCGATATTGGCCCCGGCACTGACATTCATGCGCAAACCATCGCGGGCATTCTGGTGAACAAACGCCCAGTCGGTGCGCATCAGCAATCGACGTTGCGCTTCGGACATCTGATAGACATCGCGGATGCCATCAATGCGGGTGTGATATTCGACCGTGCCCTTGGTCGGTTCCTGCCGGGCTGCAATGCTGCGCAGCAAAGTTGATTTGCCAGATCCGGATTCACCCACGATGCCAAGCACTTCGCCGGGGCGGAGTTCAAAACTGACATTGCGGCAACCGACCCGGTCGCCATACATCATGGTCAGGTCGGAAACGCGCAGAAGCGGTTCATGTGAGCGGGTCATTATTCTGCGGCCTTTCCGTTGCTGTGACTGGTGCCAAGGGGCTGGTCATGATGTTGCGGGCCGCGATGGCCGGCGTCCTGCCGTTCGCTGCAATAATCGGTGTCCGAGCAGACGAACATCCGGTTGCCCTTGTCATCGAGGATGACCTCGTCAAGGTAGCTGTCGGTTGCGCCGCACATGCCGCATTCGTCCTTCCAGCTTTGCACCTCGAACGGGTGATCTTCGAAATCGAGGCTTTTGACCTTTGTGTAAGGGGGCAGGGCATAGATGCGCTTTTCACGTCCGGCCCCGAAAAGTTGCAGGGCGGCCATCATGTCCATTTTCGGATTGTCGAATTTCGGTGTCGGCGACGGATCCATGACATAGCGATCATCGACCATCACCGGATAGGCATAGGTGGTGGCGATATGGCCGTGACGCGAAATGTCCTCATAAAGCTTCACATGCATCAGGCCGTATTCCTCAAGCGCATGCATTTTGCGCGTTTCGGTTTCGCGGGGTTCCAGGAAGCGAAGCGGTTCGGGGATCGGCACCTGATAGACAAGGATCTGGTCTTCGCGCAGTTCCTTTTCGGGAATGCGGTGGCGGGTCTGGATGATCGATGCCTCGGCGGTTTTTTCCGTGGTGGCGACATTGGCGGTCTTGGCAAAGAACTGCCGGATCGAAACGGCATTGGTGGTGTCATCCGCGCCCTGATCGATGACTTTCAGGGTATCGTCCGGGCCAATGACGGCGGCCGTGACCTGCACTCCGCCCGTGCCCCAGCCATAGGGCATCGGCATTTCGCGACCGGCAAACGGCACCTGATATCCGGGGATGGCAACGGCCTTAAGCAGGGCGCGCCGGATCATGCGTTTGGTTTGTTCATCAAGATAGGCAAAATTATAGGCCGAAGATGATTCTAGCGGATTATTTACGGTCTGTTCCATATTGATTACTCCGCGGCTTCGGGTTGTGATCTGGCGTTTTCGGCATCGGCTGCATCTGGGGCATCCGCCTTTGCCAGACGTTCCAGCACTTCGGCACGCATGCGCCGGACAAGTTCAAGTTCGCCCTGGAAATCGACATAGTGGGGCAGCTTGATATGTTCGACAAAGCCGGTTGCCTGCACATTGTCGCTATGTTCCATGACGAATTCCTCGTCCTGGGCCGGGCCCATGACCTGTTCGCCCATTTCACGGGCACGCATGGCGCGATCCACCAGTGCCATTGAAATCGCCTTGCGTTCGTTCTGACCAAACACAAGCCCGTAACCGCGGGTGAATTGCGGCAGTTTGGTTTTGGAACCCTTGAACTTGTTGACGGTTTCGCATTCGGTCAGTTCGATATCGCCGATATCGATGGCAAAGCCGAGTTCTTCGGGTTCGATTTCGACCGCAACACTGCCATAGCGGATTTCACCGACAAAGGCGTGGCTGTTGGCGTAGCCGCGCTGGGTGGAATAACCGAGCGCCAGAACAAAACCCTCGTCCCCGCGGGCGAGATTTTGCAGGCGAAGATCACGGTCGGCGGGGAATTTAACCGGCTCGCGCGTCAGATCGGCGACCGGGGCATCATCATTGGTCGGGTTGGGTTCATCCTGTATCAGGCCCTCGTAATTCAGAAGGTCATCCAGAACGCGCGGCATGGTTTCATCCACCGGATGATCGGCGGTGTGGGCGGTTGCCGGTTCCTCGCCATTGGCCATCAGGGTGAAATCAAGCAGGCGGTGGGTGTAGTCAAATGTCGGGCCGAGAATCTGCCCGCCCGGCAAATCCTTGAAGGTTGCCGAAATGCGGCGTGCGATATCCATTTCGGCGGTTTTGACCGGTTTGGAAAAGGCAAAGCGCGGCAGCGTGGTGCGATAGGCGCGCATCAGAAAGATCGCCTCGATCAGATCACCACGACCCTGCTTGATGGCAAGGGCGGCGAGATCGCGGTCATAAAGCGATCCTTCGGCCATGACGCGGGTGACGGACAGGGATAATTGCTGTTCGATCTGGCTGGTTTCGATTTCGGCAACGTCCCTGTCGCCGCGGCGTTTTTCGGCCAGAAGCCGATGGGCATTGTTGATGGCGCGTTCGCCACCTTTGACGGCTACATACATTTTAGCTGACCTCGATCCGGGTGGTGCGCGGAAGGGCGGCGATTTTGCGATCTGCGGCAAAGAGGACATCGACACCGCAGGGGAACAGATGATGGTTTTCCGCGCGCCATGCGTGGAAGGCAGCGGGCAGGCCGGGTACGGAAAGGTTCTGGCTGTCCTTGATGCCGGGGCCGCGCAGGATCATGTCGGCCTTGTCCGATATGTCTTCGACCATCAGGATCAGGGTTGCCGACTGATCAGGGTATTCCGCATTGCCAAGCGCCAGATCCGTGATGAAGGCGAGATCCCCATCAAGACGGGCGACGGCAAAATCGGCAGAGGATGGTGTTCCGGTGATCGGGCTGCCGCAATGGAATTTGAGATGGGCATCGGCAGCAT
Organism: Thalassospira australica; assembly: GCF_044790785.1. GTDB lineage: Bacteria > Pseudomonadota > Alphaproteobacteria > Rhodospirillales > Thalassospiraceae > Thalassospira > Thalassospira australica_A. The sequence continues at coordinate 257,078 of NZ_CP085258.1, forward strand.
TCGATGCGCAATCGGGGGAGAGCCAGATTGTCGTATCCATATCGGCCATCGCCAACAGGAACGCGGTTGCGGATTTGTTCAGCCCGGCCGGTGCGGGGAGATCAAGCGGCAGATCGTAAATGCGACCGGGGTGGGCCATGGCATCGAGAATGGTGCGGAACACGGCATTGGAATCAAAGGCAGCATTTTCAAAGCCGCGCAGCAATTCGGGGGTCCGGGGTTGCGGGATCATTCGTCTTCTCCTCGGACCAGGGTAAAGAAATCGACCTTGGTGGCAGCAACCTTGCGGGCGGCTTCGCGTTTTGCCTCGGCCTGCTTGCGGGCCAGCATGTCGATGAAATCGGATGCGGCGTCGTCGCGCTGCATGATCGCATCAAACAGGGCGGCATATTGCGCCTGTATCCGGTCGCGCCCCTTGACATAGGCATGGCCGACCGTGCCGTCGGACAGGGTGATGGCACAGCGCGTGACGGTCATTTCGCCAAGGTTGAAGCGTTGCCCGGCCCCACCGGCACGACCGCGCACCATGACCATGCCGATTTGCGGTTCGCGCAGGTGACGCCATTGCACATCGGCAAAATGGTCCTGCCATTCCTGTTCAAGGGTTGCGCGGTCCGTGCGGGCCAGCACCGCCATCCAGCGTTGGCGGGCCTGTGTGGCGGGATCGATGTTCGATCCCTGGTCTGATCCGGATTGCGGGGCGGGGTGCGCCGTCATCTGTCTGATCCTTCTATGCGGGTATCGACAAATTCAAAATTTGTCTAGACGTCTATACATATTCACGTTATAAGACGATTACGCCCGCTTGGCAAAGGCCTTGCGGTGAAAGTTTTGTGAATGGGGATTTCGATGGATTGGGAAGCCGGGCTATCTATCTGGAAGCAAATCGAAAAACAGCTTCTTGCCGATATTGCCAGCGGGGAGTTCGCACCCGGCGATAAAATGCCGACCGAGATGGAACTGGTCCGCCGATTCGGTGTTAACCGGCATACGGTGCGACGTGCGATGTCAGCCCTTGTCGATGCCAATGTCGTACGTGTCGAACAGGGGCGGGGGGCGTTTGTTCAGGAACAGATTCTGGATTATCCGCTTGGTGCCAAAACGCGGTTTTCCCAGATCGTATCGGGCCGCCATCGTTTACCCGACAAACGGCTGATTTCGTCAGAAATCCTGAAAGCCAGCGCGACCATCGCCCAGTTCCTTGATGTCAAGCCGGGCACGCGGGTTGTGGAACTGTTTTCGGTGTCGGAGGCGGATGGTGTCCCGCTGGCAGTCGCGACCAGCTACCTTCCGGTTGCGCGGTTCGAGGGGATTGTCGAGATATTCATCCAGACAAAATCCCTGACCGAGGCGTTCAAGCATTTCGGGATTGACGATTACAGCCGCAAAACCACCCGCATCAGTGCCCAGTTGCCATCATCACGTGTCGCAAGCCTTTTGAAACAGGCGAAAAACCGGCCGGTGATATCGACGGAAAGTGTCGATGTCGATTCTGCCGGTGTGCCGATTGAATACGGGATTACCGCCTTTTCCAGCGACCGGGTACAGTTGATTGTTGAATAGTCTGTTCAGATTTTTGGTCAGGTTTTTGGTTTGCGGCACCAGAACTGATACATGTTGGTAAAGGTGTTGGGGAATTCGTGTTCGAATTTGTTCCACGGAACAAGGCGTTCATTGCCCTTGAACTTGCTATTGATTTCGGTGCGTTTGGCGGTGAAATGATGTTGCGGGCGTAGTTCAAAATCGATGAATTCCAGACCCAGCTCATCAAGGCATTCCCGGATTTGCAGCAGGGTAAAACGATGCTCCTGCACATGGAATATCAGATCGCGACAGGCACTCAGGCTATAGAAATCCGAGCGAATACCCGGCTTGAAGGCAAGTTCTTCTTCGCCTGTTAGAATATCCTGTCGGCATTGCCGGATGTCGTCCGCACCCGAGCCATAGCCCTTTTGTGCGATATAGTCCCGCGCAGCCACGATATCCTGACGTGCCAGTTCGCTGTAAAGGCCGATGCGCATGAGCCCGCCGGGTCGTAAAATACGTTCCAGAACGCGCCAGCCTGCCATCGGGTCATCCATGTGATGGAGCACGCCCGAACATTCGACAACATCGAATGTCCTGTCCATGTTTTCCAGTTGCAGGATATCGGCCTGACCGAATTCGATATTGCGAATGCCAAGATTTTCGGTTTGGCGTTGCGCATAAGCAAGGCTGGCAAGGCTTAGATCCACGGCGAGCACACGCACGTCGGCAAACCGGGTCGCGGTATGCAGGCTGTGTTGTCCGGTGCCGCAACCGGCAACAAGAATTTCCGGCTTTTTCGGTGTTACGTAGTCCCCCAGATCCATCAGCAACGGATTGCTGCGCAGCAAGTCGCCAACCGGGCGACCATTTTTGCTGATCCCGGCGTGAATCCAGCGCGGATACGGGTTTTCCTCGTATTGGGCGCGGACAATCTGCGAAACCTTGTCGTCGATACCGGTCAGGTTGGGGATTTTTTCGCGCAGTTCGCGTTCCTGCAGCGGTTCGTCACGCTGGCGACGGATGACATCGCGCATTTCGTCGGGCCATGTGTCCGTTTCAAGATCCGTGGCCCAGTCATAGTCGATCAGTGCGCGATAGCAGCACAGAACAGCAACTTCTTCCGGCGCGGGATTTTTACCTGCGGCCAGATTGTCTTTGATGGCCTGCTCGCGTTTTGTCAGCGCAGCCCGTTCATCCTGATCCAGGATATAGACATATTCATTGTTAAAGCATTGTGCCGCCAGTGTTGCGAGAAATGGCAGGTGATCGGCAAGTTTTGCGGGCGGATCAAGCAGCAACGCCCGCCGGATGGCCGTCAGGGCAAATTCGAATTGTGCATTGGAAAATGGCACAATATTTAACAGTCGCAGGAAAAGAGGTTCGGCATTCAAACGTTCAAGGTCATCGGGGTCAACCCGGTCAGGACGTTTTTGCCGGTCTTCGTAGCGCTCGATAATCGCCCGAAACTCATCCTTGAGCATCAGTATCGACATCACGGGTACAGCAAGTCCGCCCGGTGTGATCTCGTCCGAGGCGAGCATGTCCAGAAGAGTCTCTTCAAGCTCCTGATTGCCCGATTTGAGGTTGCAGCCCTCCAGCGTATTGGCAAATGAAAAGAAATGCCGGTTTTCGCCTTTGTCGAGCCTTCGCGCATTTGTGTGATGCCGGATGGCATCCTCTACCCGGCCAAGGAGTTTCAGGGCAATCCCGGTGTCGGTCTGCAAATCTGCATCACGGGGATTAAGCTGCAATGCAGCCTTATAGTGATTGAGAGCTTCGGTCGGTTTGCTTTGCCTCGACAGCGCATTTCCCAACCCCTTGTGTGCTGCGAAATGGGTGGGGTTGTGTTTCAGGGCAATCTTGTAATGTTCAATTGCCTCGGCAAAGTTTTGCCGGTTAGCCAGAAGGGCTGCAAGGTTGCTGTGCGCCTCCGTATAGGACGGATTGATCCGGATCGACGTGCGATAATGTTCTTCGGCCGCTTTGGGATCGTTTACTGCTGCCAGCGAAACGGCGAGATTGTTATGCACCACCGGATTGTCGGCAGCACCCTTTAACGATTTGCGCATCAATTCGATGGCTTTGCGATAGTTGCCCTTCTGATGGTGGCAAAGGCCCATCAGATGCAGGGCTTCGGGCTGGTTGGGGATCATTTTCAGGATTTTCTGGTAAAGAATGATCGCATCGGAAATGCGCCCGGCACGCTGATGGTTCAGCCCCATCTGCAAAACCTGTTCCAGTGTCACATTGCCTGTGCCGTTACCCTTTGCCATCGTCGCCCCGTTCCCCCGAAGTGAGTTTCATGCTGATCCTTGCCGTATTGTGGCGCGGCAAGCGTTTGTATGGCGTTAATATTCCCGACCCGGACGTGCCTTATAGACCGGGAAGCCCAGTTTAAACCGTATGGCGCTGGCGCGCAGTGCGAAAGCGCACAGAAATGCAATCAGGGCGACGGGTGCGCGGGGCAAGGTCAGGATATCAGTACCGACGACATAAATCGACGCCCCCAGAAGCGCACAGGTGATATAGATTTCCGGGCGCAGGATCAGCGGAATTTCGTTACAGACCACATCACGGACCATGCCGCCAAATGTTGCCGTGATGGTGCCAAGGATGACCGCAACAAGCGGCGAAACGCCAAGGTTAAGGCCAATGGCCGCACCGGTAACGCCAAACATCGCAAGGCCAAGTGCATCAAGCCAGATCAGTGCGACATAACGGCGTTCGACCAGATGGGCGGTGAAATAGGTAAAGACCGCACTGCCGATACAGGTAATCACCCAGGCCGGATCCCTGATCCAGAAAACCGGTGTGGCACCGGTAATTACGTCGCGTACCGTGCCCCCGCCAATGCCGGTGAAGGTCGCGATCAGCACGAAGCCGACAATATCCATCTGACGACGGGATGCTTCGAGTGCGCCGGTGACGGCAAAAACCGCAACACCGGTCAGTTCAAGCCAGTAGATGATTTGCGTAATGTCCATAATATCGTTTCATCACTGTTTCGGTTCAGAATCAGGCATGGTCGGCTTTGTGTCTGGCGTAAAAGAACTTTGGAACCGTCGATTTTTCAGTATGTTGGAAACCATCATGCCAAACAGAAGATGAACATGGAAAATGTTTTCCTTCGATGGTCTTAAAAAGCCGCATACGCGGTCTTATATGCTGCGCTCGACAAGCCGCATCCTTGAGAATGACGGCATATAAACCGGGCAGCCAAAAACGTGCTGCCCGAAGGGAAGTGTGAGGATTGACTGTGAAAAGCCTTTCGCGGGTGGGTATTCGCATCCAGATCGCGCTGGCCACTGCGATGCTTGTCGCGGCTTTGGCAGGCGTCATGAGCTATGTCGTGGGTACAAGGTCAGCCGAAGATCTGACAAAACAGATCGGAACCGGCGTGTCCGACGTTGCCTTGCAAATGGCGGATGCACTTGACCGCACGATGTGGACCCACCGCGGAGAAGTTGCGGTTCTCAGCACCCTGCGTACCCTTCGCAATCTTGATGATATCGATCAGGTCAGCGCGTTGATCAACCGGTTGCAGCGTGAGTTGCCGATCTTTACATGGATCGGGGTTCTTGATGCCACGGGCAACGTGGTGGCAGCGACCGGTGATATCCTTGTGGGCAGCAATATCTCGGCACGCCCGGTGTACCAGTTCGGCAGCAAGGGGATGTTTATCGGCGATGTCCATGATGCCAAACTGCTGGCTGAAAAATTCCCGAGCCCGACTGGCGAGCCGATCCAGTTTGTCGATATTGCCGTTCCGTTGCTCAATGATGCGGGAGATCTGAATGGTGTTCTGGCAACGCATCTGAGTTGGGAATGGGCCGATAGTGTGCGCCGCAACCTGTTTGCCGGGCAGGGTTTGCATCGCAATGTCGATATTTTTGTCATCAGTGCGGATGGTACGATCCTGCTGGCGCCGGATTTTGACATGACCGGGCAAAAGCTTGAACTTGATGTGCACCGGGAAACCTGGCAATCGCATATTGGTTGGGAAATCGCCAGATGGCCGGATGGTGAGGAATACCTGACCGGCTTTGCCCCGGCGGAAGGGCATCTGGATTATGGAGGGCTTGGCTGGTCGGTTCTGGTGCGTCAGCCGATAGAGGCCGCACTGACGCCGGTTAACGAATTGCGCGAGGATATCCTTGCCGTTGGTCTTGGTCTTGCGCTGCTGTTCAGCCTGATCGCGTGGTGGGGGTCCGGGTTTATTGTGGGTCCGCTGGTAAAAATGGCCAATGCTGCGGGGCAGCTTAAACGCGGTGAAATCAAAAGCCTGCCGGACGTTGCAGGCGCGCGCGAAATCAATATTCTGTCAAACAGTTTGCGCAGTCTGGTGACCAAGCTGACGGAAAAGGATACGGCGCTGGGCGAGATGAAGCATATTGCGCATCATGATCCGTTAACCGGGCTTGGCAACCGTCTGGCGCTTGATGTCTATTTCGAGCATGCGGTGGCACAGGCCAATCGCCAACGCAGCCAGATTGGCGTTCTTGTTCTTGATCTTGATGATTTCAAACAGGTCAATGACCGGCTGGGCCATGCCGCAGGCGACGAAGTTTTGTGTGAAGTGGCGCGCAGGTTGCGCCGTTGTATACGCGGTGGGGATCTGGTTGCCCGTACCGGCGGCGACGAGATGGCAATTGTATCGCATCTGGGGGAAGGCGGCATCCCGGAAGTCCGTGTCCTGGCCGAGAGAATCCTGAACGATGTTCTTATGCCGTTTATTACCGGTGGAAACCGGGTGACGATCAATATCAGCATTGGCATTGCCGTGTATCCCGATCACGCAACCCGGCCAGACGAACTTTTGCAACAGGCTGATCAGGCGTTGTATGTCGCCAAGAGCAAGGGCAAGCATTGCTATGTGATTTATGGCGATGAACATAGCGAACATAATTCCGGGTCGGGTATCTGACATCCAAAGTGATGATGGTTCCAATGACTTGACTTGGGATCGATTGCTGCGCATTAAGCAACTCATGACGATTTCATCTGAAACTGAACTTGAACACCTGCGCCGCATCGGGCGTATTTGCGCGCGTGCCCGTGATGTTATGGGTGCTGCTGCCGTTGTCGGGATCACGACGGCCGAACTTGATGCCATTGGCCGCAAGGTCCTTGAGGATGCCGGGGCGGTTTCCGCGCCCGAAAGCGAATATGATTTTCCCGGTGCGACCTGCATCAGTGTGAATGAAGAAGTCGCGCACGGCATTCCCGGTGACCGGGTTCTGGCGGATGGCGATCTTGTGAATATCGATGTGTCGGCGTCGCTGAATGGTTATTTTTCCGATACCGGTGCCAGCTTTGTCGTCGGAACGCCGCGCCCGGAAATCGAAAAGCTGTGTGCGGATGGCAAAAAGGCAATGTGGGCCGGGATCAAGGTCGTGCGCGACAAGGCCCCGATCCGCGAAATCGGCCTTCGGATCGAAAACTTTGCCCGAAAAGGCGGCTACAGCCTGATTAAAAATCTGGCCAGTCACGGGATCGGCAAATCATTGCACGAAGCCCCGGAAACCATCCCGACATGGGATGATCCGCGCGAACGCCGGTCGCTGAAAAAAGGTCAGGTCATCACCATCGAACCGTTCCTGTCGCGGGGGTCGAATTGGGCGCTTGACGGGGATGATGGCTGGACGCTCTATGCCGATACCGGCGCACCGACCGTGCAGTACGAACATACGCTGGTGGTAACCCAGAATGGCTATGAAATCATGACATTGGCCGGATAAACCCGACCGGTTTATATTGCGCTGCATGATGGATATGAAAAAGGCCGCCCGGAACATGTCGGGCGGCCTTTTTAGTGCGGTATTGATGGCGGTTATGCGCCGTATTTTGCCTTGGCTTCGCGGCGACGCGCATGCAGGACCGGCTCGGTATAGCCGTTTGGCTGTTCGCGGCCCTTGAACACCAGATCACAGGCGGCGGCAAAGGCAACACTGTCATCAAAGTTCGGTGCCATGTTGCGATATTCCGGGTCGCCTTCGTTCTGTTTGTCGACGACGGCGGCCATGCGTTTCATGGTTTCCATCACCTGATCCCTGGTGCAAAGCCCGTGATGGAGCCAGTTGGCGATATGCTGGCTGGAAATGCGCAATGTGGCGCGGTCTTCCATCAGGCCGACATTGTTGATATCGGGCACTTTGGAGCAGCCAACCCCGGCATCGATCCAGCGGACAACATAGCCAAGAATGCCTTGGGCGTTGTTATCAAGTTCTTCCTGGATTTCGCTTGGCATCGGGTTGATGTCGCCAAGGCGCGGGATCGAGAGGATATCATCGAGGCTGGCGCGTTCGCGTTTACCGACTTCGTCCTGAACGGCACGGACATCGATCTGATGATAATGCATGGCATGCAGGGTGGCCGCAGTGGGGGATGGAACCCATGCGCAGTTGGCCCCGGCTTTGGGATGGCCGATTTTGGCGGTCATCATTTCGGCCATGCGATCGGGTTTGGCCCACATGCCCTTGCCAATCTGGGCGATGCCCTTCATGCCGCATTCAAGGCCGACATCGACATTCCAGTTTTCATAGGCCGAAATCCAGTACTGGTCTTTCATTGCTTCCTTGCGAACGACCGGGCCTGCTTCCATGCTGGTGTGGATTTCATCGCCGGTGCGGTCAAGGAACCCGGTATTGATGAAAACTACACGGTCCTGGGCAGCACGGATGCATTCCTTGAGGTTCACCGTCGTGCGGCGTTCCTCGTCCATGATGCCGACCTTAAGGGTATTTTCCGGCAGGCCGATTTCACGTTCGACAAAGGCAAACAGATCATTGGTCAGGGCGACTTCTTCGGGGCCGTGCATTTTCGGCTTCACGATATAGACACTGCCATGGCGCGAGTTCGAGACGCTGCTGTTGCCGTCAATATCGTGTTTGGCGATCAGGCTGGTAAACATCGCATCAAGGAAGCCTTCGGGGACTTCGTTGCCATTGGCATCCAGCACCGCGTCGCTTGTCATCAGGTGGCCAACATTGCGCACCAGCATCAGGCTGCGCCCCGGCAGGACAACATTGTGGCCATCAAACCCCTGATAGGAACGATCCGGGTTGAGGCGGCGGGTAACGGTTTTGCCGCCCTTTTCAAAGCTTTCTTCCAGCGTGCCTTTCATCAGGCCAAGCCAGTTGCGATACACCGCAACCTTGTCTTCGGCATCAACGGCGGCAACCGAATCCTCGCAATCCTGAATGGTGGTCAGGGCGGATTCCATGATCACATCGCAGACACCGGCCGCATGGGTTTTGCCAATCGGGTGCGTGGGATCAATGCGGATTTCCAGATGCAGGCCATGATTGCGCAGCAGGACTTCGGAAAGCGCGCCGTCTTTTTCGTTGTAGCCGATGAATTGCGATGGCTGTGCCAGCGATGTTTCGCTGCCGTCTGACAGGGGCACCACCAATGTCCACCAGCCAGACCCGTCTTCGCGGACTTCGTATTTGGCGACATCGGCATGTTTGCCATTGGCAAGCGGCACGGCCTGATCAAGGAATTTTGCCGCATAGGCAACGACGGCTGCCCCGCGCTTGGGATTAAAGCCAGCGGTCTTTTCCTTGCCGTCGGCATCGTCAATGACATCGGTGCCATAAAGCGCGTCATAAAGGCTGCCCCAGCGGGCATTGGCGGCATTAAGGGCATAGCGCGCATTCATCACCGGCACGACCAGCTGCGGGCCGGCGACGCGGGCGATTTCCGGGTCAACATTGGTGGTCGAAATATAGAAATCGTCGCCTTCGGGCAGAAGATAGCCGATTTCCTTGAGGAATTCCTTGTAGGCCAGCGGGTCGCGGGCCTGATCTTGCCGAGACAGGTGCCATTCGTCGATTTTGGCCTGCAACTCGTCGCGCTTTGCCAGCAGCGAACGGTTCCGTGGGCCAAGTTCGTTCACGAGCTTTTCGAACGATGCCCAGAACTGGTCGGAGGAGACACCGGTGCCCGGGGTGATTTCGTTGGCAACCAGATCATGCAGAACGGTTGCGATCTGAAGGCCGCCTTTGGTGATACGTTGGGTCATGTTTCCTCTCGACAGGCTTGAAGTCTTTTGCAACGGCCCGATGTGACCGATGCATATCTTTGTCACAACATATGGGCTGGAAGCGGGCAGGGTCCACAGCCGGTTTCACTTTCGTGGGATGTTTTCCGTATTGTGGAAACGATACCGACGCCCGCCGGGTGATTATTGCAGTTATATGCCGCTATATTTTGCCCAAAGACGGGGTGTTAAGGGTTGTGTCTGTTTTGATCCGGGCCCTGATTTGGGTCTTGATCCGGGGCTGAGCCCGCCTGATCAGGGGTGTCATCTGTCGCGGGATGGCCGATATCGTCCGGTCGGTCGGCGGCATGTGAGGCACTTCCGTCTTCTTCCTCGACGATGTCATCGGTGATGGGCGACATTTCAAGTGCCATGGGCGTGGTGCGCGGCACGGCGACAAACTGGCCCTGCTCCTCGATCGTGATGCGGCGACCGAAACCTGCACGATAGATGGCAAAGCTTGCCACCAGCACGCCGACAATCGCAAACAGAACCGGCATGCCCCATGGACCAAAATGACCAATGGCAAGCGACCCGATGATCGGCCCGGTGGCAGCAGACCCGCCATAAATGATCAAGAGGCCACCAGATGCGGAAACGATCTGATCGGGTTCGAGATAGTCATTCACATAGGCGACCGACAGGCCATAAACCGGCATGATGAAAATGCCGATGATCGCGCCCCAGACAGTCAGATTGGCGCGCACAACTTCCGGCGCGACAAGCGGGAACAGCCCGCAGATGGCAAGCCCGATCAGCACGGCGATCATGACATACTGGCGCGGGACAATGTCGGACAGGCGGCCAATCGGCCACTGCATGATCATGCCGCCCAGAATGACGAAGGCCATGAAGTTGGCGACCTCATTGGTTGCCAGTCCAAGGTCGGAGGCAAAGATCGGACCGACGCCATAAATCGCACCGGACAGAACGCCACTGCCGGCGGCGGCGACAAAGCCGAGCGGCGAAATGGCGTATAGCTGACGGAATTTCATGCGTGCGCCACTGACCGCGGCGGGCGGGGGCTGCCGGGTGAGTGCAATCGGCACCAGAGACAGCGACAAAAGGACCGATGCCACGGTAAAAAGTTCGAAACTGCCAATCGGTGACACGTTCAGCAACAGCTGCCCGATGGCAAGACCGGCCAGCGACACGGTCATGTAGGCGGCAATCATGCCGCCGCGCGATGTATTGTCGACCTGTTCGTTGAGCCAGCTTTCAATCACCAGATACAGGGCCGAAATGCACAGGCCCGTCATGGCACGAAACAGCGACCAGGTAATCGGATCCACAAACACGGCATGCAAAAGCGTAATCGCCGATCCGGTCGATGCCAGTGCGGCAAAGGTCCGGATATGCCCCACACGGTTGACAAGTCCCGCGCCCCAGATGATCCCGCCGATAAACCCGGCATAATAGGATGCCATGATGATACCGGTATAGATCGGGGCAAATCCCTCCGACGAGGCGCGCAACGCCAGCAGCGAGGATTGCAGCGATGCCCCGGTATTGAGGGTGAAGGCTGCAAACAATGTCGCAGATAATGCGATGATCAGTGCGACCGGCGAACGGGGCATTGCTATCCTCTGGTGGTAAAGCCGCAGCAGGGTCTACCCTGCGCGAAGGTCGGGAACCCTGTCAATCTTTACAAGGTGCTGTTCTGAAAGGTCTTGTCAGCCTTGCGGGACATGTGACGGATCGAACGTTACGGCGCATAAGATGTTCCGCAGAATTTCAAGCATTGAATTAAAGTCGAAGCCCTGCCGCGAACAGTACCGGTTTTGCGCAACTGCCATGTTAAAAGTGCGATAAGGTTGAAACCGGTAAAGGGTGGGCTGAGCGAATAACCAGCTTGACCTTCGGCCCTTTGATGCGCTCTATGACTTGGAATTGGAAGCAATTTGCCAAAATCCGTTGCCGTAAAGACGGATTTTTGCGTTGATCGCCACTATTGGCCCGATCCGCACCCAAGTTCGGTATTTGCAAACCGACCGGTGCCCGGGTTCTGCAAGGGGAGGAAACCTTGAACATTCTTCGTACAATCGGCGCAATCGCGACCGGTATTGTTGTCCTGTCGGCCGTAAGTGCCGCCCAGGCAGAAACCCGCGTCACTTTCAAATCGGCCAAGGCGGCGTCATCCTATTATCAGATGGCAGCCCAGTTCGCAGAAGCGATCAAGACCGGCACGGACGGCGAAATCATCGTCACGGTCGAGGAAAGCCAGGGATCGGTCCAGAACGTGATGGAAGCATCGGTTCGCCCGGGCAATTATCTTTTCACAAGCCCGCCCGCACTGGTGGGCCTTGCGCAGGCAGGCAAGGGGGCGTTTGAAGGGCGTCCGACCGAAAAATTCAATGAAGTCCGGGCCCTGTTCCCGATCCCGTCGCTGACCATGCATTTCGTGATGCGTGCCGATGCCGGTGTGACCGACTTTGCCGGACTTGCGGGCAAGACCATTTTGCTTGGCAAAGGATCGTTTGGCGCGAATGAGGGTGAAAAATACCTCGATCTGTTCGGGCTTAAAGATAAGGTCACGTTGTCAGAAGCGGAGCTGTCCAACGCGGTGGCCGCCCTTAAAAACGGTCAGATTGACGGTTTTGTCACGGCCGGTTCATGGCCTGCGCCCAATGTGATCGAGGCTGCGGCGGGAACGGATGTCAACATCCTGTCGCTTTCCGATGAGCAGCTTGCGATGACCAAGCGCGATCTGACGGTAATCCCGGCCGGGACCTATAACGGTCAGGAAGACGATATCCGCACGGCTTCCCTGTCGGTTGTTGCCTATGCCACGACCGAGATGGATGATGAAACCGCCTATCAGTTGACCAAAACCTATTGGGATCAGAAATCTGCCATGAGTTCGAACGCGTCTTGGTGGAAAGGTGTGACCCAGGAAATGCTGGCCAATATCAAGGGTAAAATTCACCCCGGCGCGCTTCGTTTTTACGCCGAAGCCGGTTTCCCGGTTCGCGACGATCAGAATTGATGGCCGATTGGCAATAATGTGATGACAGGCCCGGCCGCCACAGCCGGGCCGTTCTTTATCGGACGTATCAGGATTACGATGTCTGCTGTTTCCCGCCCTTTCTGGATTGCGCTTGGCGCGGTATCCATCTTTTTTCATCTCTGGCTGATTTTTTCGGGGCTGGTTCCCAATCTGGTCAGTCGGCCGTTGCATATGGCTTTGGCGCTGCCTTGGGCATTGGTGTTTGTTGCCAAAACACCGTGGCAGAAAATCAGCGGTCTGATCCTGACCGTGATCGGGCTTGCGGCGTGTTTGTGGGTGGCGTTCAATCACGGCATGCTGGGTGATCAATACGGGTTCCTGGTAGGGAATCTGCAAATTGCCATATCATTTGTCCTGCTGGGCATTGTTCTTGAAATGGCACGGCGCGCCATCGGATGGCCTTTGCCGAGTGTGGCGGCGATTGCGCTGCTTTATGGGTTCTTTGGCGAATATATTCCCGGTGAATTCGGCCATGGCGGGCTTCCGATTGAAAGCATGCTGGGTACGCTGACCATTGCCGAAGGCGGCCTTTGGGGAAGCCTGACCGGGGTTTCGGTCAGCATCGTTGCGATCTTTGTCATCTTTGGCGCGATCCTGAATGGCGGCGAAGCCGGGCAGGGTTTCATGAATGTTGCCGGTGCGGCCGCCGGGCGGCTGCGCGGTGGGGCGGCCAAGGTTTCGGTGATTTCATCGGCGTTGTTTGGCTCTATTTCCGGCTCGGCATCGGCCAATGTGGCATCAACGGGGGCGATCACCCTTCCGGCCATGACCCGGCTTGGCTATCCCAAAAAACTTGCCGCTGCGGTCGAGGCGGTGGCGTCTTCCGGCGGGCAGATCATGCCGCCATTGATGGGGGCGGGGGCCTTTGTCATGGTCGAGCTGACCGGGCGGCCCTATGTCGAGATCATGGTTGCCGCCATTTTACCCGCGATCCTTTATTTTCTGGCGGTCTGGGTGGGTATTAACGCCTTTGCACTTCGCTATGACTTGCCCGGTGTGCCGGAAAAGGATCGGCCCGATACCCGTGCGGTGATTGTGACGTCGGCATTCTTCCTGGTGCCGTTTGCCATATTGCTGTGGGGCATGTTTGGCGGTGGCTATACGCCGCAATATGCCGCCTGCCTTGCGATGATTGCCGGTGCGGCGTTGCTGTTTTTTGATGGCAATCTGCAATTCAACCTGAAACGGACCGGTGAAAGATTTACCGAGGTTTGCCTGAGCGCCGGGTGGCAGGTTTCGATGATTGCCGCCATCATTCTGTGCGCATCAATTGTGATTGGCGTGCTTGGATTGACCGGGCTTGGCGTGAAAATCACGTCGCTGCTGTTGTCGGGATCGGGTGGCATGTTGTGGCCTGCTTTGCTTCTGACGGCAATTGCCTGTCTTATTCTGGGCATGGAGGTGCCGACGACGGCGGCTTATGTGATCTGCGTTTCGGTGGCGGGGCCAGCATTGACCGAACTTGGCCTTGATCCGTTGCAGGCGCATCTGTTCGTGTTCTGGTTTGCCCTGTTATCGACGATTACCCCACCGGTTTGCGGGGCGGTGTTCATCGCCGCAGGCATGGTCGAGGAAAACTGGCTCAAGGTTGCCGGAACGGCCATGGCGCTGGGGATTGGGCTTTATATCGTGCCGCTTGCGATGATCGCGAACGGGTCACTGATTGATCTTGCGGCCAATCCGCTTTGGGCAATTGCGGCGGCGCTTAAGGTTGCGATTGGTCTGACGGCAATTTCATATGGCATTATTTCACCGCGCCATATTGCGGTTCGCGCCGGGCTTGTCGCGGTTGGGTTGCTTGCGATTTTTGTTGTCGGCATATAACGAAAAACGGGCCGACATTTTGTGTCGGCCCGTCAAAGATTAAATATCAGGATACGTTTTTAAACCCGGCCACTGCGCGGTCCGGCAAAGAACCATATGATCAGGCCAATAACCGGCAGGACGAGGATCAGGATCGTCCAGATGATTTTCGAGCCGGTGCTTGCACCGCTGCCCATGACATTGATGATGGCCCAGATATCGGCAATCAGAATGATCAGTCCGAGAATTCCACCATATTCCATAACCCAACCTCATTTTTCTGTGTCAGCAGACAGGAAGGCTGTCGGCTGTTGTTGAAAATCAAACGATTGGCAAGGCAAGTTGTTCCCGCGTGGCATTTTACGACCAAACGGCGAAGTTACCTAGACGACTTGTCCGGCGGACCATCCCGATGACCAGGCCCACTGGAAATTGAAGCCGCCAAGATGGCCGGTAACATCGACGACTTCACCGATGAAATAAAGGCCGGGGACATCGCGACATTCCATGGTTTTCGACGAAAGCGCATTGGTATCGACCCCGCCCAGGGTGACCTCGGCGGCGCGATAACCTTCTGATCCTTGCGGCATGACCGACCATTGATTGACATCGGTTGCAAGCAGACGCAGTGCCTTGTCACCGGTTTCGCCAATCGGGCGATCAAGACCGTGGCGGGCGGTGATCATCTGGGCCAGACGATTTGGCAGAATGCGCGAGAGCACATTATGCACGGCCTGTTTCGGGCTTTCGGCCTTGGCCGATTTCAGAAGATCAAAGGCGTCTTCTTCGGGGTTCAGGTTGACCGTGATGGCGTCACCCTCATCCCAATAGGATGAAATCTGCAGGATCGAAGGGCCACTTAGCCCACGGTGGGTGAACAGCAATCCTTCGCGGAACTGTTTCTTGTTGCATTGTACAATCGCATCGACCGAAATGCCCGAAAGTTGCCCCAGATCGGCCCGCATGTCCGGATCGAAGGTCAGGGGGACAAGGGCGGCTCTGGTCGGAACGATGTCGATGCCAAACTGACGGGCAATCTGATAGCCAAAGCCGGTCGCGCCGATTTTGGGAATGGACAGGCCGCCACAGGCCACGACAAGTGACTGACATGTCCATTGTGCGCCGGTGCGTGTGGTGACATCGAACCCGGCATCATCGCGGCGGATGATGTTGCTGATTTCGGTGTTCAGGCGCAGTTCGACATTGGCGGCGTCGCATTCATCCAGCAGCATGTCGATGATCTGGAACGAGGATTCGTCGCAGAAAAGCTGGCCCAGCGTCTTTTCATGCCAGGCGATATCATAACGGTTCACCAGATCGATGAAATCAAACTGGGTGTAACGTTTGAGTGCCGAAACGCAGAAACGCCTGTTTTGCGAAATGAAGTTTTCCGGGCTGGTATGCAGATTGGTGAAGTTGCAGCGCCCGCCGCCCGAAATCCGGATTTTTTCAGCCGGTTTTGCGGAATGATCGACGATCACAACCGAACGGCCGCGCTTTCCGGCTTCGATTGCACACATAAGGCCGGCGGCACCGGCACCAATCACAAGGACATCAATCTTCTTCACGCAGCAGGCCAATCTTTCGGGGAAAACGACCTGCCTTATACGGATAAATTGATGTTCTGTCAGTGCCTGTCAGGCATAACGCTGCTTTTTGGGTTCGGGTGCGGTGATATCGGATGTCCGGGGTGCCTTGTTCCCGTCTGCAATCTGGCGTTCGGTCGCGACCCGGTTACGGCCCTTGGCCTTCGCCAGATAAAGCGCCTGATCGGCGCGTTCGATGAAACGGCCAAGCGGTTCGCCAAATTCAAACGTGCTGACGCCGATTGATACCGTGACCTTGCCCAGTTCCTGATGGCGGGTTCGGCTGATGACGGTGCGGGTTTCGACATTGTGGCGGATATGTTCGGCCAGCTGGCGCGCGCAGCCAAGCCCGGTCATCGGCAGGATGACGGCAAATTCCTCGCCACCATAGCGCGCGGCGGTATCGCGGCCCTTGACGTTCTGTTGCAGGGTCCGGGCCATCAGTCGAATGACCTGATCGCCGGCCTGATGACCGTGGGTATCGTTGAATGTCTTGAAATGGTCGATATCGATCAGAAGCAGGCTAAGCGGCTGTCCGGTTTCCATCGACTGCATGGCGCAATCGCGCAATTGCAGATCAAACGCCTTGCGGTTGGCAATGCCGGTCAGACAGTCGGTCATGGCCTCGCGCTTCATGGCCTCCAGATCGCGGCGCAGTTTCGATATTTCGGTCGAGGTCTTATCCAGCCGGGTTTCAAGAATACGGTTCACGCCTTCGATATCGCGGGTGGCGCCGAGCAGCGTTTTTAACGCCTGTTCCAGATTGGTGAAATCCTTGTCGCCGATATATTCGCAGAAATGGTCAAGCGCCTCGCCATAGGCACGGGTATCAATCCCGGCATTGCGGACGGTTTCGAGAACCGACATCAACTGATTGCGCAAATCGTCAGTAATGCGGGCAACGATTTCGCGTTCATTCACGGTGTCAAAAAAACGGGTGAAAAGATCACGGCATTGCAATTCATCGAATTCGCGATTGTTGCTGCGCAGGATATCAATCGTCTGCTTGAGATCAGGTTCTTTACCGGACAGGTAATTGAAAAAGACCGTGAAATTGTTCGGATGCGAGACAACACCCAGTTCCGCCATTATGGCAAGGGCTGCGTTTGACAATTGCTGTGCCCGATCCGGGTCGGTGTCGTATTCAATCATCGATACCTGCGCGACTTTCCAAAAAATGTATGTTTTGGCAAGGGCAATATACCGTTACAGTCCAAGCATAACGTTGATTTGGATCATGGTCGTAGCCGGGTTACAAAGGCGCATCAGACAAAACCGATCCATTAAAAAAGAAACAGGGAAGCAGCAGGAAATGACGTTACGGTTTGAGCGCATGGTTGCCGGTATCCTCATGACGATGGCGGTGCTGGTTTCATCGCCGGTTCTGGCACAGGAAGGCATGGGGGCGGCACCTGCCCCATCTGAAACCTCGTCTGGCGATACTTTGCCACCGGTCGATTTTCGTCCGCTTGAAGCAAATGAGCGCACCAATATGCCGCCGCTTATGGAACGCTATGTGCTTGACGAGTTAAAGGCGCTTCGGACCGAAATGCAGGGCATGCGCGCCGAATTGCTGCGCGAGGTCGTCAACCGGCAGCTTGAGGCTATCGACAAGGCGATTTCCTATTCCTCTAACACCGTGACCTATTTCTTCTATTTCGTGGCCGCGGTCGGTGCGCTTCTGACCATGCTGGGTTGGCAGTCACTGCGCGAGCTTAAATCAAGTGTCCGTAACCTTGCCGATACGGAATTGCGTCGCCTGTCCGAGGAATTTGAGACACGTCTGAGCGCGCTTGAAGACGAACTGCGCCAGAAAAGCATGGTGATCAACGATCATCAGCAGGAAATCGAAAACACCCAGACCATTCATGCCTTCTGGCTTCAGGCGAACAAGGTGACCAATCCGCGGTCCAAGATCGAGATTTACGACAAGATCCTTGAACTGTCGCCGGGCGATCCGGAAGTCATGGCCTATAAGGCCGATGCCGCGCTTCAGCTTGGAGATCGCGACTGGGCGCTTAGCCTGTGCAACCGGCTTCTGGCCGAGGCGCCTGATAATGCCAACGGCTATTACCAGCGTGCGTGCGCCAATGCAGGGCTGGGTTATCCGGAAGCCGCCCTTGCCGATTTGCAGCGTGCGGTGGCCCTTTCGGATGCGATGCGTAAACCGGCGTGGACCGAGGTTGAATTTGAATCGCTTCGTGATTTGCCGGAATTTGCCGAAATTCTTGGCAGTCCGGAAAGCCCCACACCCGCCGGATAGAAAACCTTCCGATCAACCCTTGGGCCTGTCTGCCTGCGTCTCATAGCGGATGGCTGGGACATCGTGCCTGTTTGCGATTTTGATATTGACGAGACGTCTCGTCTTGTTAGAGATTGGTGTTGATCAGTGGAAGGAACACCATGCGGCGTTCAGTGGAAAAACATCGGGCGATCCTTGATGCAGCGGGCAGGCTTGTTGTTGCGCAAGGCTACCATTCGACCAGCATCGATGCGGTTGCTGCCGAGGCCGGCTGCGGCAAACAAACCATCTATCGCTGGTGGCCGTCAAAAGCTGATCTGTTTGTGGAGGTCTATGACGATCTGGTTGATCGCGATGTTCTGACAAAAGCGTTCCATCGTCACGACGCATCGCTTGAAACCGGTTTGGCAGCACTTCTTGAACAGCTTTTCCGGTTTTACGAGACGACCCCGGCCGGTCGGATTCTGTCAGGCCTGATTGGTGAAGCCGCGCAGAATGAAGCGATCCGGAATGCGCTTCGTACCGGACTTGTGATCGGTCGTGCGCCAATCGTGGTCGACCTAGTGAGCGCGTTCAAAACCGCGAACGCCGGGCCGGGAACTGTTTCGGCGGCGGCCGTGAATGAAACGATTGTTGCACTGGTCTGGAAGCGGCTGGTGATGCACGAAGTGCTGGGCAGCGATGCCGCGCGCGAGATCGCATGCCTTGCCGTTGCGGCCGGTCGGGATGGAGGGGGCCGTGAAAGGTGATATTGTTTTTGACGGTTATCGACCGGGTGTGATCGGTCAGATCATTGATCTGCACATGCAATATTATACACCGCACTGGAATTTCGGGTTGCAGTTCGAAACCCGCCTTGCCCTTGATATGGGGGCGTTTTTTCCCCGGTTTGACGCAAAACGTGATTTCTTTGTCGCGGCATATGACAGCATGGGTAATCTTGCCGGTGCCATCGCGCTTGACGGTATCGATCTTGCCACATCGGGGGTGCATTTGCGGTGGTTCATCACGTCTGACGCCATGCGGGGCCGGGGGCTGGGCCGTGAACTTATGAATCGGGCTGACATTTTTCTGCGCGAAAACTGCTATGACAAGGTCTGGCTAACGACCTTTGCCGGACTGGATGCTGCGCGCAAGCTCTATGAGGATTTCGGTTTCAGGCTAACTGCCGACGAGGAGTCCGATCCCTGGTCCGGTACGGTCGGCCTGCAACGGTTCGAACGCGGCTGATACAGGAAAAACCCCCGGCAGTTTGCACTGCCGGGGGGGTGCATATCCGTTGATTTGTGACCTTATCCGGCCAGTTCATTCCATAGCGGATGGATCGGGGCGACATCGTTTTCGATTTCGCTGAACCGGGCGTCGCAATCAAAGAAGTAGTTGTCGGCAAGGTCGTCATTGACCTGCGATACTTCGCCAACGATCACCGGGCCTTTGCCTTCTTCGCCATAGAAGCGATGCACAAGCGTGCGCGGCAGGGTGACACTTTGGCCGGGTTCGAGCACGACCTTGCCACCGGCCGGAAGGATATTGAGCTTGCCATCGGTGCGGACATGCACGTCATTGACCATGTCCATTTTACCATCTTCGGTCAGGTTGGTCAGTTCGATCACCAGATTGCCACCACCGCGCACAATGATGTCTTCCATTTTGACCTTGTGGTAATGCCACGGGCATTCCTGATTTTCGCCGACAATCATGATCTTTTCGGCATAGGGGACTTCGCCCGGCTGGCGCAGGATGCCATTGCGCAGGCAAAACAGAATCAGGCCGCGTCGGGCAAAATCGCCTTCGCCGTAATCGGTGACGTCCCATCCCATCTGATGCGCGCGGCACCATTTCGCAAGATCAGGCTCGGCATCCCACTGCGCCGGGGAGTAATGCCCCCAGAAGGGCAGCTTGAAGGAAATGGACTCGAACAGTTCCTTGGCATGCGTGATATGAGCATTGATATCGGAACGGCGCATGGACGACCTCGTAAAGCGTTTGCATGTTTGAATGATTGGCCGCGCGAAGCGCAGGCGTTGCTGGCTTTTAGCATGATCGGTTACGGATTGCGACCCAATTTGAATGCATTCAAATGCCTGATGCATGATTTTGCAAACCTGCAAAATGACTGCCCTGATTTTGTCGATTTTGTTCCGTTTGATAAGGTGTTGAAAGAAAAAGCTATGCGTTCAGCTGAACAGCAATAATCAAGGAAACACGGGCATGTCGTCATCGTCGGGATTTGCAAAATTCGTTGCCGCAATCGTGGTTAGTGCCGGGATTGCCGGTGCCGGATGGCTGGTGGGAAAGGGGCTTGCGGACATGCGATCCCTTGACCGGTTTGTCACTGTCAAGGGTTTGGCCGAACGCGATGTGGTGGCGGATCGTGCGGTGTGGCCGATTACCTATGTCGCGACCGATGATGTTTTGCAAAATGCGCAGGCCAAAATCGAGAGCGATACAACGGCCCTTCTGGCGTTTCTTGAAACGCATGGCATCACCAAGGACATGACCGAACTGCAAAGCCTTCAGGTCACCGATCAGCTTGCGCAATCCTATCGTTCCGGTCCGATTGAAAGCCGTTATATCGTCAGTCAGACGATTCAGGTCCGCACCGACAATGTCGAGGCCGTCGTTGGGGCAACGCAGGATATCGGCAAATTGCTTCAGGGCGGGATCGTTCTGGGCGGGCAGGGTTATAACCCCGGTCCGAGTTTCATGTTCACCAAACTTAACGACATCAAACCGGAAATGATTGCCGCAGCCACGGCCAATGCGCGTGAAAGCGCACAGCAATTTGCCACCGATTCCGGTGGTCATCTGGGCGGCATTCGCCGCGCGACGCAAGGGTTGTTCCAGATTCTTCCGGCCGATGGTGCGCCGAACACCATGGAAAGCCAGCAGATCAATAAAACGGTGCGTGTTGTCACCACCATGGAATATCTGATCGAGGATTGATCCTATTCGGCCGGACCTGTTGACGTGTCAGGGCGACTTGCCCGGTTGACTTGTCTGGCAAAAATGGTTCTATGCGGCGCATGGCGCAGCTTATCCTTTTTAACAAGCCGTATGGTGTTCTGACCCAGTTTACCGACCGTGAAAACGGTCGGACGACTTTGGCCGATTTTATCGATCTGCCCGGTGTCTATGCCGCCGGGCGGCTGGATCGTGATAGCGAAGGATTGCTGCTGCTGACCGATAACGGGCCCTTGAATGCCCAGATCGCCCACCCGAAATTCAAAAAGCCGAAAACCTATTGGGTTCAGGTCGAAGGCGAACCGACGGACGAAGCCCTTGCCGCCCTTCGTGACGGGGTCGAGCTGAAAGACGGCATGACCCGACCGGCGCGTGCGCGCCTGATGGGGGAGCCCGAAAATCTTTGGCCGCGTGATCCGCCGGTGAGGTTTCGCAAATCGGTGCCGACAAGCTGGATCGAACTAAGCATTACCGAAGGTCGCAATCGGCAGGTCAGGCGTATGACGGCGGCGGTGGGATTTCCGACCTTGCGTCTGATCCGTTATGCGATTGGTGACTGGACGCTGGATAATCTGGCGCCCGGTGACTGGCAGATGATCGAGGTCAAGGCACCCGAGCCCGGCCCGGTTCAGGTCAAACCCCTGCCCGGGAACATGCAGGCCAACCGGCGGCCCCGTACCGAGGGTGACGGTAAAAATACATTCCGGTCTGCACGACCGCAAAAGTCGCGCAACCCAAAACAGTCACGCGGTGGCAAGCCACGCGCACCCAAAGGATAAAGGCAATGCTGAGCTATCTGCACGGCTTTCACGCGGGCAATTTTGCCGATATTCACAAGCATGCCGCGATGCGGATGATCCTTGATTATCTGTGCAAGAAGGAAAAACCGTTTTGCGTGATCGATACCCATGCCGGTTCGGGCTGGTACGATCTGGGCAGCAGCCAATCGGCCAAAACCGGTGAATGGAAACACGGTATCGCCGCGGTACAGCAAAAAGCCAATCCTCCCAAACAGATGCAATCATTTTTGGATCAGATTGCTGCCTTCGATCCGATAGCCCATGGTCGAGACTATGGCGTGTTCGAGGATGATGACCTGAAGGGGCCGTTTTATCCCGGGTCGCCGTTTATCATGCGCGAATTGTTGCGCGATCATGATGAAATGATTCTGATGGAATTGCATCCGCGTGAATATGACCTGCTGGAATACAGTGTTGAACGCGATCCGCGTATTCACCTGCACAAGCGTGACGGGTATGAGGGACTGGTTGGCATGATGCCGCCCGCCATTCGGCGCGGTCTGGTCCTGATGGACCCGAGTTACGACGTCAAACAGGACTATCAGAAGGCGGCGAGTTCGATCAAACGCGCCTGGGAACGGTGGGAAAACGGCATCTTCATGCTGTGGTATCCGATCCTTGAGGCCGGATTTGATGCGGAACTGCGTGAAAACTTTGCCCGGATCAAAGCCAAGGGCGGTGTGCTGTGTGCAGAGCTTTCGACCAATCAGGGCGGGGCAAAGGGGCGGATGCGCGGGACCGGACTTATGATCATCAATCCGCCTTACGGGTTTGACCAGCAGTTTGACGAAATCGGACAGTGGCTGTGCGATGCCGTCAAATTGCCCGGCCCGGCAACCCACCGGACACATTGGCTGGTGCCGTCGCAATAAAGTCAGTTTCCGGAATGCCAAATGAAAAGGCCGCTGACACATCTGATGTCAGCGGCCTTTCTGCGTTGGGACGCAGTTTTTCTTACATGCCGATGAAGGGTTGCAGCAATTTTGGCAGCAAACGGTTGAATTTCATCGGGGCATCGGTCGCGATCAGACAGATGCATTCTTCGGCCGTGTCTGCAATCGGCTGATGATCGACATCATTGCCAAGATCGGCGACGTCACCGGCACGGAACCGGCCGATTTCATCGATATAGGACCCTTTAAGCAACAGGGTCATTTCATGGCCGTGATGCCCGTGATCGGGGATCGAGACGCCCGGTGCGATTTTCATCAGTCGCACGGTGCCTTTGCTTTCGATCGATTTCAGCTGGTAATGCTTTACGCCCGGTGCCAGCGTTTTCCACGGAATGTCTTCGAGTGACAAAACATCGTCGGGTAACAGGTTTGCCAACGGACGCGGAACGGATGGAATGGCGCTGCCGGTAATGCTTTCGCCAACCGCAACCCGGCGGGTCAACGGCATTTCGCGTATAACCACATTCCGGTTTTCGTTGGCGGTTTCGCGTTCGATCATTGCCATGACATGGTCAAGCGCATGGGCATCCATTGACATGACATTTGCCGTTTCGAGCGCCGCACCGCCAAGTGCCTCGAATTCTGCGACCTTTGCACGGCATTTCGGGCACAGTGTCATATGCGTTGCCACAAGCAATTCCATTGCCTGCGACATCTTGCCACTGGCGTAATCCATCAATGTCTGGTCTGTCGGGTGATGTTTGATATTCATGCTACACCCTCCAATCCACCACGAAGTTTGGTTAAGGCCAACCGCAACCGCGATTTGACGGTGCCCAGCGGAATATCAAGCTGTTCGGCAATTTCGCTGTGCGAGAGATCTTCAAAAAACGACAATTCAACAACCACTTTCTGATCGGCGGGCAGTTCTTCCATCGCGGATTTGACGAGAACGGCATGTTCATCCCGGTCGACGATTTCGTCGGCAAGCGGGCTATCGTCGATAATCAGCGTCGGATCGGAATCGTCCACTTCGATATGTTTGCGTTGCCGGAAACGATCAATCCGAAGGTTTCGGGCAATTGTAAAAATCCATGTGCTGGCGGCGGCCTTTTGCGGATCAAACAGATGCGCCTTGCGCCAGACCTGCATCATCGCTTCCTGTGCGAGTTCTTCGGCATTTTCGGAATTGCCGCCGAACCGGAACATGTAGGCTTTGACCCTTGGCGCGAAATGGGCAAACAGCTGTGCAAAAGCTTCGCGGTCCTGCGTCGCCGCGACCGCAACAATCCAGCTGGCACATCTTTTCGCCTCGGCGGGGTCAGCCGGACCGGGCCTTGATCTTGTCGTGCCGCTCATTTTCGTTTCTGGTCCCCTGCGGGGCCGCGCCATGATCGTGTTCATGGATCATCATACGTCGGCCGGAAAATTTTGGATCAAACGAAATTGTACGTTTTCTGCCAATTACTTACAATTATCAGCATTCGTTGTTATGCAGTGATCCGTAAATTGATGTCATGCGTAATCATATGTAGTTCAAACAATAACACTGCAAGCAGGCGCGGCACATATGACGCTTCGATCATCGGGGAAACTCAATATAGCTGTTGTTGGTTCGGGCATTTCCGGCCTGTCGGCGGCCTGGTTGCTTAGTCAGTCCCACAATGTCACGCTTTATGAAAAGGATGACCGTCCCGGCGGGCATTCGAATACCGTGGATGCGGGGCAAACACCGGTTGATACCGGCTTCATCGTCTATAATACCCGTTGTTATCCCAATCTTTGTGCCCTGTTTGACCATCTTGGTGTTGAAACGGCGGCGACCGATATGTCGTTTGCCGCCTCGATGGACAAGGGCGGGCTGGAATATGGTGGATCGGATCTGGCATCGCTGATTGCGCAGAAACGCAATATTTTCCGCCCGCGTTTCTGGCGCATGGTGCGCGATATCCTTCGGTTTTACCGCGAGGCACCGCTTGCGCTTGAAACCGGGCAGGCGGAAACGCAAAGCCTTGGTGATTATCTGACAGCCAATCGTTATTCGAAATCCTTTATCAATGATCATCTGTTGCCGATGGGGGCCGCGATCTGGTCCACCCCCGTCGATACGATGATGGATTACCCGTTGGCGGCGTTTGTCCGGTTCTGTCAGAACCACGGGCTTTTACAGATCAAGGACCGGCCGCAATGGCGCACGGTTGTTGGCGGATCGCGTCAGTATGTCGGCAAGATGATCAAGGATATTTCCGGTGGCGTGATCCTTGATAGCGCCATTGCCCATGTCGGACCGAATGGCAAGGGGGGCGTATTCATTGAAAACCGCTATGGCGAACGGACGGACTACGATCATGTTGTTCTGGCCTGTCACGGTGATCAGGCGCTTGCGCTTCAGGCCAATCCGGCGCCAGCGGTACGTAATCTTTTGTCGGCGTTTCAGTATGAGCGCAATCTGGCGATCCTGCATAATGATGACAGCCTGATGCCCCAAACCCGCAAGGTCTGGTCAAGCTGGAACTACCTTGCCGAAGAGCATGACGGGGAACAGAAAGTCTGTGTGACCTATTGGATGAACCGGTTGCAGCATCTTGACGAAGGGCAGCCGCTTTTTGTGACCCTGAACCCGGCGCGCGCGCCGCGTGAGGGCAGTGTCATTCGATCCTTCCTGTATGATCATCCGGTTTTTGATGCGGCGGCAATGGATGCGCAGAAACGGCTTTGGTCCATTCAGGGGCAGGATAACGTCTGGTATTGCGGCAGCTATTTTGGCTATGGCTTCCACGAGGACGGCATTCAGTCGGGCCTTGCCGTCGCGGAGGCATTGGGCGGTGTTCGTCGCCCGTGGAATGTTGAAAATGAAAGCGGTCGCATTCATCTGGGGCCAATCAGTATCCCGCAAAAAGAAGCTGCCGAATGACAGGTACATGGAAGTCCGCCCTGTTTGAAGGATCGGTGATGCATCATCGCCTTCGCCCGCGCGATCATAAATTGCGCTATCGGGTGTTTTCCTTTTTGTTCGATCTTGATGAAATCGATGGCTTGGCCGGGTCGCTGAAACTGTTCAGCCGCAACCGGTTCAACCTGTTTTCATTCCATGACCGTGATCATGCTGATCGTGGGCACGGGGATATCCGCAAACGTATCGAAGATATCCTGAACAAGCACGATCTTGACGATTGTGCGCATCGGATCGAATTGCTGTGTTATCCGCGCATTCTGGGCTTCGTTTTCAATCCGCTGTCGGTTTATTTCTGTCATCGGGCGGATGGTTCGGTGGGGGCGGTCCTGTACGAGGTGTCCAATACATTCGGGGACCGGCACAGCTATCTGATCCCGGTAGGCACTGATGCGATTGATGAAAAAGGCGTGCTGCGTCAAAGCTGTGCCAAGGGATTTTATGTGTCGCCCTTCATCGATATGCAGGCCGATTATCATTTCCGCATTTGCATGCCAGACGAAAAGGTCGCGGTTGCCATTCGTGAAACCGACAAGGATGGCGCATTTCTGAATGCGGCCTTTGTCGGTGATCGAACCGCCCTTTCTGATCGTAATCTGTTTATGGCTTTTGTT
The DNA here is from genome assembly GCF_044790785.1 of Thalassospira australica. Lineage (GTDB taxonomy): Bacteria > Pseudomonadota > Alphaproteobacteria > Rhodospirillales > Thalassospiraceae > Thalassospira > Thalassospira australica_A. The sequence continues at coordinate 283,508 of NZ_CP085258.1, forward strand.
CGCTATCCGCTGATGACGCTTAAGGTGGTGGCGGGCATTCATTACGAAGCGCTGCATCTGTGGCGCAAAGGCATGAAGTTCCATAAACGTCCAAAGCCGCCAGCACATGATGTGACTTACGTGTTCGCAGCCAATAGCCAGACGGCCGAAGCCGCAAAAAGGTAATCAGGAAATGCCGGAACGCAATCGATCCTCTTCGACCATTGTTCGCCCGTTTCGTGACAGGTTCCTGCCCGTGATTGGTGGCATGACCGGAAGTCGCAATGTGCTGAAAATCATGCTGAAACGCATTCTGGCGCATTTGCATTACGGCCGGCTGACGATTGTTTTGCCCGATGGGGATACGTTGCAGTTTACCGGGGAGGAGCAAGCCGAAATCCGGGCCGTTCTGCATATTCATGACTGGAAGGCGATCCGCAGGCTTGCGACCGGGGGCGATGTTGCCTTTGCCGAGGCCTATATGGACGGTGCCTGGAGCAGCCCGGACCTTACCAAGGTTATGCGGGTGGCGATGCTTAATGAAAATATCGTGCGGGCACGTTTGGCGGGCGGCATGATTTCGCGCGTGATTGCCCGGATCGGGCATTTGCGCAATGCCAATACGGTCGAAGGATCAAAACGCAATATTGCCTATCACTATGACCTTGGAAACCGGTTCTATCAGGAATGGCTTGATCCGGGGATGACCTATTCATCGGGTCTTTATCGCCGCAAGGATATGACGCTTGAAGCCGCACAGGATGCGAAATATCGCCGGATTTGCGACCTTGCATCCCTGCAACCGGGGGAACGGGTGCTTGAAGTCGGGTGCGGCTGGGGCGGTTTTGCCGAAATGGCGGCCGGGTTGCACCGTTGCCATGTCACAGGACTGACCCTGTCACGTGAGCAACATGTTTATGCATGCCATCGTCTTCTGACGATGGGGCTTTCGGATCGCACAAAAATCGAATTGCGGGACTATCGCCATCAGGACGGGCAGTTCGACAAGATCGTTTCGATTGAAATGTTCGAGGCGGTTGGCGAAGAACACTGGCCGGTCTATTTCGACATGATCCGCAAGCGGTTGAAACCGGGCGGCAAGGCGGTTTTGCAAATCATCACCATCGATCATGACCGGTTCGAAAGTTACCGCAAGGGTGCCGATTTTATTCAGCGTTACATTTTCCCCGGTGGTTTGCTGCCCTCGCCAGAGGCGCTTGGCAAGGCCATCGACGAAGCCGGTCTTTCGCTGCGTCATTCCGAATTTTTCGGCAAATCCTATGCCCGGACACTGGCCGAATGGCAGCGCCGTTTCCAGCATGGCTGGGACAGCATTGCCGAGCAGGGGTTTGATATCCGTTTCAAACGGATGTGGGAATATTACCTGTCCTATTGCGAAACCGGGTTTGACGAAGGGTCGATCGATGTCGGGTTCTTTGTGATCGAACATCCCGAAAATGCCGCAAGCTGATCGCTCCCGCAAAACCGCAATTTACTATGCGCTGCCAGCAATGGCGGCCGCCGTGCCGACCATTCCGGCCTATGTCCTGCTGCCAAGCTATTATGGCGATGATCTTGGCCTTGGGCTTGCCCTTACGGGGGCGATCCTTTTGGCGGTGCGGATCATTGATATGCTGACCGATCCGCTGGCCGGGTGGCTTTCGGATTATACAGGGCGTCGCAAAATCTGGGTCGGGTTCGGGGCAGTGATTGCCGGGATCGGGATCTGGCTGCTGTTTGTGCCGCCCGATCAGCCGGGCGGCTGGCATCTTTTTGTTTCGGCGAGCATCCTTTTCCTTGGCTGGACGCTTTTTCAGGTGCCCTATCTGGCGTGGGGGGCAGACCTTTCTGGGGATTACCGGGAACGGACATTGATCACGTCCTTGCGTGAGGGTGCCGGGCTGATTGGTATTGTCATTGCCGGGGCGATCCCGGTTGTGATGATGAACGCAAGCCGGGCCGATGAAATCCGGTCCCTTGCGATCATGACCATTGTTGCGGGGGCGGTTTTCGTTACGCTTCTGATCGTCAGGGTCCCCGATAGTGCAGCCCGCCATAGTCGAGGTCGTATTGCCAAACAGACGGGTGTTTCCCTTCGCGCCCGGTTTCGCCAGTCGCTTCGTAGCCTGCGCCATAACCGGTTGTTCGTGCGGTTGCTTGGCGCATGGATGATCAATGGTCTTGCCGGTGGATTGCCCGCGGTCTGTTTCCCGCTTTTTGTGCGCTATTACCTGAAGCTTGATACGGATACGGAAAACGCGCTGATCCTTTTGTATTTTGTTGCGGCCATTGCCGCCATTCCGTTTTGGGTGTTTCTGGCGGGCCGGATGAGCAAACACCGCGTCTGGTGCGTCGCGATGATTCTGGCGGTTTCGGCATTTGCGTTTGTGCCGTTTCTGTCGGCTGGCGACTGGATCGGGTTTGCGGTGATCTGTGTGGTTACCGGTGCGGCATTGGGGGCGGATCTGGCGCTGCCACCGGCGATGCAGGCCGATGTCGATGACTGGGACCGGTACCGGTTTCATGCCAGCCGGACCGGCGTTTTGTTTGCGCTGTGGAACATGACCAACAAGCTTGCGATGGCGTTGGCCGCCGGGATTGCGTTGCCGATTTTGGGGGCTTTTGGCCTGACGGACGGGGGGGCGGAAAATTCCGCGGCTTTGGTTGTGCTTGTCATGATCTATGCGGTGCTGCCCATCGTACTGAAAGCAGGAGCAATCGGGATGATGTGGCGTTTTCCATTGGATCGCGCGCATCAGGTTGCCATTCGTCGGCGTCTGGCTCGCCGCACCTTCTGATCCTTGTATCCTTTGCGGGAGAAAGCTGATGCTGCGATCTTTTACGGCGCTTGTGGTGGTTTTGATAGTTACCGGGTGTGGGTCAATGAAACCGCAGGATTTTGCGCAAAAAGAGCCCCGCTTCGATGTGTTTGAATACTTCGAAGGCAATAGTCGGGCCTGGGGAATTTTTGAGGACCGGTTCGGAAAACTGCGTCGTCAGTTTACGGTCGATATCACCGGGACCATCGATGATGGCGTTCTGACGCTGGAAGAAGATTTTCTGTATGACGATGGTGAACAGGACCGCCGTGTATGGACGATCCGGAAGACCGGTGAGCACAGCCTGAGCGGGGAGGCCGATGACATTATTGGTACGGCCGCGGGCGTGCAATACGGCAATGCGCTGAACTGGAACTATGAAATGGATTTGAAGGTCGGTGACGGTAGTTGGCGGGTGACGTTTGACGACTGGATGTTTTTGCAGGGCGATGGTGTTCTTGTGAACCGGGCGCGGGTGCGCAAATGGGGGTTCGAGATCGGCGAGGTCACCCTGTTCTTTACGAAACAGCCATCCGCGCTGCGAGCCGCCGAATAAACCAGCCCAGCACCGGGATGCGCGCATAAAATGCCATGCCGGAATCCCAGTGATCGACATGGGATGAAATGCGCGTGCCATCATCGGAAAACGTCACCGCCGACATGCCGGTGACATCCCAGTTCCCCAGGACCGAAATTCCGGCCGTAAAGCGCCAGCGCAGAAAACCGAGATCGTTATCAACCGCGTGATGGGTGACGGTGAATTGCGGGTTTTCGGTGTCGCGAAACATCTTGTCGAGATATGCGCAAACCCGATCCGGGCCGTTGATGGTATTGAACGGATCGGTAAAGCTGTAATCCGGTGTGACGTGATGATGCAGGTTTTCAACCGTTTCCGGGCCCAGATTGGCAAAATAATCGCCATAGGCTTTCAGCGTTTCAAGTTTGGCTGACGGCACATCATCCATCGGATTTTCCCATCACTTTGCGGATCAGTTTAAAATAAAGCCCATAGGGCAGAATGCGCGCAAGTTTTAGCTGCCGGACAAAGGGCGGCGGGAAGGCGATTTCAAAACCGTTACCGCCCGTCAGGCCGCGATAAACGTAGTCCGCTGCCTGTTCCGGTGTTTGCAGATAGGGCATTTTAAAATCGTTTTTGTCGGTCAGGCGGGTTTTGACAAAGCCCGGATTGATCACCCGAAGACAGACACCCGTTTCCCCCAGTTCGGCGCGCAAGGTTTCGCACAGATTGATCAGGGCGGCCTTGGTCGGGCCATAGGCACCGGCCTTTGGCAACCCGCGATAACCGGCGACCGAGGCGACAACCGCGATTTCGCCCGAACCGCGTTTGCGCATTTTCGGGATCAGGATTTCAAGGCAGTTGACGGTGCCGAAATAATTGACGTCGAAATGGTCGCGGATGGATTTTGCCGAAAAATCGTCGACCGGCATCGGGGAATAAATCCCGGCGGCCAGAACCACCAGATCGGGCAGGCCAAACCGGTCTTCGATCAGGGTCATTGCATCGCGAACCGCATCGGGTTTGGTCACATCAAGCGGCACGGCATGGATGTTTTCCGACGATGCCGCCAGATCGGAAAGGGCATCGGCGGAACGGGCCGATGCGATGATTGTCGTGTTTGCATCCGCGTCGGATTTTGCGAATTTTTCGACAAGTGCAGCCCCGATCCCGGCGGATGCGCCGACGATCCAGACGGTTCTGAAATGTTTGGTCATCCGCGATGGTCCTTTTGGGCATTGTCGGTCTGGCAGCTTGTGCAGCGATAGGTGATTTCCGATCCATCCCGCGCCTTGAAGCGAAGGCCCACCCACCGGCCATCGGCATCGTACCATGCGTTGGTCTGCAATTGGCCATCATAGGTGAAATGTGTGGCATTGATCATTCCGCCACCGACAGCCAGAGATTCGCGGCCCGTCCGGGATATGGTGACGTCATTGGGGTTGCCGGTCAGGGTATTGAGAACCTGATCGGTTTGCAAAACGCCACAATGCCAGTGATCGGTGGGGAAAATACCGGGCGGAAGGGATTGGCTGCCATCGGGGCCATCGACGACAAGCTGCCCCTTTTCGCGCCGGGCCGCGATGCTGATTTGATCGCCATCATCGTCCACCTTGACCGACAGCGATGATAATTGACCATCCTGCCAGATGCTTTCGGATCGATAGCGGAAGCTATAGGCGTTAAAGCCCAGAAACGAGATATCGATATTGCTTTGGGCGACGACCTGAAGACCGTCCTGGCCGCGATTGAAACGCACGATATGCTGGCCGACCGGGGCATCGTTGCGGCGGATCTGAAACACCAGTTCATTGCCGTATCGCGCAATCGGATCGAAGTTGCGACAGGCCGCGTTGTGATCAAGGCCCGCGGACTGGGCGGGGGTAAGGGCTGAAAGGTCGCCGTTTTGCGCCATCGCCGAACCGGCATTCTGGACTGCCAGAACGGCAAGCGTCGCAAGCAGATATTTAACGGGTTTCGGGCGTGGCATGTGGTGGCGTACCCTGCTGTTGTCCCCGGCGATCATGGACTGAGCCAGCCGGATTTCGAAAATGGAATGCTGTGACTGGTACGCAGGGGAATGCGGTTCGGATCAGCTTTGCCGTGCCCTGCGATTGTGCGCGGCGATTGCGATGTGTCCGGCTTTGCGGTAAAGCAGGGCCAACAATGAAAGGCCGACCATGCCCCATCCGATAGCCGAAGATCTGATCGCAAGCGTTCTGCATCGCGATTCAAATGTCATCGTCCTGAACAAGCCGCCGGGATTGGCATCGCATGGCGGGCCGAAAACCTATTTCCATGTCGATGCGTATCTGCCTGACCTTAAATTCGGCATTCAGCCCGAACCGACCTTGGCGCACCGGCTGGATCGCGATACGGCCGGGTGCCTGCTGCTTTGTCGGCATCCGAAATCATCGAAAAAGATCACCCGCCTGTTTACCGAAAAACTGATCGGCAAAACCTATTGGGCGGTGGTGCGCGGTGCGGTTGCCGATGATCACGGCTTTATCGATGCGCCGATTGGCAAGACCAATGATGAGAGCGGCTGGCGGATGCTGGTCCATGAAGACGGACAGCCATCGAAGACCGAATATCAGGTGCTGGGGCGCGGCAAGGACGAAGCGGGCGGTGACATCACCTGGCTTGCCTTAACGCCCCATACGGGCCGCACGCATCAGCTTCGCGTGCATCTGGATCATATCGGGCATCCGGTGCTGGGCGATCCGTTTTATGGCCGGGGGGATGAACCGCCCCTGTTCGGGCAGCCGCCGACCCTGATGCTTTTGTCGCGCCAGATTGTTGTGCCGTTCCATGCCGACCGCGATCCGGTGGTGGTCGATGCGCCGCCGCCCGAACTGATGCGGCCGGGGCTTTCGGCATGCGGTTACGTGGGCGACTATGCCCCGCATGCGGCGTCAGTTGATGCTCAGTATGGCGGCGATGGCAGCGATGCTGAAGGCGGAGAGGAGGGTTTCGAGGGTGATGATTGAGGCCATGGCTTCGGGGTCGCCATTAAGCTGCCGGGCGAGGATATAGGCATTGCCCGCGCACGGCATCGCGGCATAAAGCACTCCCATCGCCAGAACCATACCCTCCACCCCGGCGAGATGCAGCGCAATGCCGGTGATCAGCGGCAGGATGGCGAGCTTGATCGTGGTTGATAGCGCAATCGCGCCCAATGCCTGTTTGCTGAGGATAAATCGCAATCCGGCCCCGACCGACAGCAGGCTGAGCGGCAGGGCGGCGGTTTTGAACAGGGCCGCGGTATTTTCAATCGGCAGCGGCACGTGAATGTTGCTGATATTCAGAACCGCCCCCGCCCCGGCGGCGATGATGATCGGGTTTTGCGCAAGGCCGAGCATGATGCGTTTGAAGCTGCCCTTGCCGCCCGCAAAGGCATTCAGCACTACAACCGCCAGCATGTTGGTGGCAATCACCATCACGGCAATAAAGACAATCGCCAGCGCCAAGCCCGCACTGCCATAAAGCGCATCGGCAACGGCGAGCAAGACATAGCTGTTATAGCGGACCGACCCCTGAAAGATCGAGGTAAAGAGCGGGGTGTTGCGGGTGATGAGCGGGCGCAGAAGCAGCAAAACCGCCGCAAGGGCAAGGGTCGCGCCCAATGTGACCATGACCGCGGTGCCGCCGTGGCCGGAACTGAAATCGGCACGGTAAATTTCGACAATCAGAAGCGATGGTAACAGCAGGTAATAAGTCAGCCGATCAATCCCGGCCCAGATGTCAGAACCGGTGATCAGATACCGTTTGAGTGCCGCACCAACCAGAATGGCGGCAAAGATCGGAAAGATGGCGGCGATCAGGTCATAGGCGAGTTGCATGGGGCGGTCGCATCAGTTTGTTTTGGGGCACTGGATCGGCAGGCCGACTGGTGGGTAACCTACCAGTAAAGAATACATGAATTCAGAACCTTGTCGCTTCATCAAGGCAACAATTCGTCGGGATGCAGATATGTCCGTTTCGCAAAGATACTTTGCGGCTCGGATTGAGGCTGCTGCGGGGGACCCGGCATGTCACGTGGCATTCACAAACACTTGAGTTTTCCCGGCGTATTTGCGGCTGGACAAATCGCCATTACGAGATCAATTTAATTATTGTCATATTTATTATGTTGATAATTAAATTGGGTGGTATCTCGATGTTCAGGAACAGAACAGGCTGGAAGATATTAAGCGCAGGCGCGCTTGTGCTGGCGGTGATTGCGGTTGTTGTGATCCGCAATGCACCTGCCATCAGCAAACCGACACTGATCCCCTCGCCGGTTGCGGATATAGAGGATCGCGGCAGTTCCCAGACGGCTGTTTTCGCCGGGGGATGTTTTTGGGGCATGCAGGGGATTTTCCAGCATGTCGAAGGCGTGACGCGGGTTGTTTCGGGCTATATCGGTGGCAGTGCCAAAACCGCGACATACGCGCAAACCGAAACCGGGCGAACCGGCCATGCCGAAGCCGTTCAGGTGGTTTTTGACCCGGACGTGGTGAGTTATGGGCAGCTCTTGCAGATATTCTTCTCGGTCGCGCATGACCCGACACAGCTTGACCGGCAGGGGCAGGATGTTGGCACCCAGTATCGTTCCGCCATTTTCCCGATGGATGATGCGCAGGGCAAAGTCGGCCAGGACTATATCGCGCAACTGGATGCGGCCGGGGTTTTTGGCAGCAAGATCGTGACGCGCGTTGAACCGGGAAAGGTTTTTTACCCGGCCGAGGCCTATCACCAGAACTATCTTTATAACCATCCGACGCAGCTCTATATCGCGCTGTTCGAGCAGCCCAAAATCGATAAGTTCAAAGAGGTTTTCCCCGATCTTTATCGCGACGATCCGGTGCTTTTGACCAACTGAGTCGCCAGATGATCAGTTCTGTTCCGCCGATGTGATCAGGTTGTCGCGAAGCTTTGCAATCGCCTTTTGCAGCACCCTGAACTCATCGGCCGAGAGGCCGGATGCCGCCACGGTTCTCGCACCAAATCCAAACCCCTTTTCGCGCAGAAGGCGGCCTTCTTCGGTCAGGCTGACAAGGACGCTGCGTTCGTCATGAATGTCGCGGGTGCGGGTGACATAACCCATTGCTTCAAGGCGTTTGACCATCGGGGTGATTGTGCTGGGTTCAAGGAACAGTTTTTCGCTCAGACTTTTGATCGACTGAGCGTCCTTTTCCCACAGGGCGATGATGGTGATGTATTGCGGATAGGTCAGGCCAAGCTGTTCAAGAACCGGTCTGTAAACCCGCGAATAGGCGAGATTGGTCGAATAGACGGTAAAGCACATAAAGTCGGCCAGGCTGGCAGTATCTGATCGCATGTCCGGTTTCTCCCTCTGATCACAATTAATTTATCAAGATAATGATTATGATCAAATAAAAAACGGTTGTGTCTAATTTAATTATCGTAATAATATTTATTAAGGTAATTAAAAAGGAGAAGCAGGATGCGTAAAATGGTGATTGTTCTGGCGGTGGCGGCCCTCGCGGCGTGGCCATGGGCGTGGGACACCGCCCCGCAGGACATTGCAAACATGTCGCTTTTCCCGATTGCCTCATCATCAACCGGTATTGGCCGCTAGAGTTCAGGCGGCAGACATTACAGGAAACCCCAGAATGACTGACTACACCCCCGTTGAGCCGATCAACAAAAACCGGCGCAAACTGATCCTTTCGGCGACGGCGGCCCTTGCGGCAAGCCAGTTTATGACGTTCGGAAACAGTGCCAAAGCAGCAATCGCGGGCACGATCCCCGACGCATTCACCGCCCTGCACACCGTTACCGCAGGTGATTTGAAAATCGCCTATGCAGAAATGGGTCCGAAGGACGGCAGGCCGGTGCTGCTGGTGCATGGCTGGCCCTATGATATTTTCAGTTTTGCCGAGGTGGCGCCAAAGCTTGCCGCTGCCGGATACCGGGTGATTGTGCCGTATTTGCGGGGTTATGGTCCCACGACCTTTGTTTCACCGGAGACGATCAGAAACGCACAGCAATCGATTTTTGCCGTCGACATGATTGCCCTGATGGATGCGCTTGGCATTGCCAAGGCGATTGTCGGCGGGTTTGACTGGGGCGCGCGGACCGTCAATATCATGGCCGCCCTTTGGCCGGAACGGTGCGAGGCGATGGTCTCGGTCAGCGGTTATCTGATCGGAAGCCAGGCGGGGAATCAGAAGCCGCTTCCGCCCAAGGCCGAACTGGCGTGGTGGTATCAGTTTTATTTCGCGACCGAGCGCGGGCGCATCGGCTATGAAACCAATCTGGAAGACTTCAACCGGCTGATCTGGAAACTGGCATCGCCGCAATGGGACTTTGACGATGCGACATTCGCCCGCACGGCCAAATCATTTGAAAATCCCGATTATGCGGAAATCGTCATCCACAATTACCGCTGGCGTCTGGGTACAGTATCGGGCGAGGCAAAATATGACGCGCTTGAAGCAAAACTGGCCACCATGCCGGTGATCGATATTCCGACAATAACACTTGAAGGGGCAGCGAATGGCGCGCCCCATCCTGCACCTGAAGTATATGCCAAGAAATTTTCCGGTAAATACCGGCATCGTACTCTTGGGGGCAGGATCGGGCACAACCTGCCGCAGGAAGCGCCGGGAGACTTTGCCGATGCCATTCTCGAAGTTGCCAGTTGGTAACGGCGGAGTGTCAACAGACTGATTTCGCGACATACCGGAGAGGCTACTTTACAGTCCGGGGTAGTTTGCGGAACATCCTGAATTGCAGGAAATATTTCCGAGTGCCGAACGGTTATCGAACCAGCCGTTTGTTTTGTTGCGAAGACCGAGGAGTGTCCATGTCCCTAACTGATTCGCTTAGAAAATTGCCGCGCTATGATCTTTTGGATGGTGAAACACCCATTCAACGTCTTCCCGGAATTGAAGAGGCAACCGCTGCATTTGCCAGGGGGATCGGCATTTATGTCAAACGCGACGATTTCATGTCAATCGGTGGCGGTGGCAACAAATTACGCAAACTCGAGTTTTTGCTGGGTGATGCCCTGAGGCAAGGAGCCGACACGATTGTCGCCACCGGAGGTCGCCAGTCAAACTTTGCACGTCTGGCCGCGGCATCAGCAGCAAGGGCAGGTTTGAAATGCGAGTTGGTATTGTCACGGATGGTGCCCCGCGACGGTGATGAATATGACCGGAACGGCAATGTTCTGCTTGATGATCTTTTTGGCGCCCATATTCATCATCTTGATGCGGGTGCGGACGCAACGGCCTTTGCCGAGGCCCGCGCCCGCGACTTACAGCAGGCTGGCAGGACTGCTTATGTCGCGCTCCTTGGGGGTTCTTCTGCGGTGGGAAGTGTCGGTTATGCTTCATGCGCGCTTGAAATCGCCAAACAGTCGGACGGACTTGGAATAGATTTTACCGAGATCGTGCTTCCGAATGGGAGTTCCGGCACGCATGCCGGATTAGCGGCAGGTTACAAGGCGCTTGGCCGTGACCCCAAACAAATCAGGTCGCATTCGGTGCTGGCAGTGCAAAGCAATGCAATTGCATCGACAATGGAAAAAGCAAACGCGGTGCTGGCGCTTTTGGGTATTGATGGTGCGCTTGATGAGACGGATATCAATATTTCAGGCAAGCAACTCGGAGACGGTTACGGTATCCCTACGGCAGCAATGTTTGATGCGGTTCGGTTGCTGGCAAACCGGGAAGGGCTGTTGACGGACCCGGTCTATAGCGGCAAGGCCTTTGCCGGGCTGCTCGACGACATTGCGACCGGACGTTATAAAGCCGGTGACAATGTGCTTTTCCTTATGACGGGCGGAAGCCCCGGTCTTTATGCCTATGCGCGTGATTTCCTGCGCCGCTAGATTCTGCTGTCAGGCTATGGGACTTTGCATGTCAGCTAAAATCCCAAGGCTCAGACTTTGCGGTTCGTGTAATCGGCGAAGGCCTGTTCGGGGGAATGGCCGCGATATTGTTCGCAGATTTCCTCGAATTTCGGGTTGCTGATCAGAAGGTCGGCGGTGCTGCGGTTGCATGCAATCGGCACTTCATACATGTTGGCCAGCCGGATCAGGGCCCGGACGTCGACATCGTGGGGCTGTGGCGTCATCGGGTCGGTGAAGAAAAACATCGCCTGCAATTCGCCATGCGCAATCATCGAGCCGAGCTGCTGATCGCCGCCGAACGGGCCGCTTTTAAGCGCCACGATATCAAGATCGGGAAACCGTTCCTGAAGCACGCGCCCCGTGGTGCCGGTGGCGAAAATCCGGGTGCCGGAAAACTGTGATTTGTGGGTTTCCAGCCAATCGGCCATTTCGCGTTTGCGACGGTCGTGGGCGACAAGTCCGATCGAAAGCGTCATGGGTGGTTTCTCCTGCGTCTTGATCCGGGCAATCCCGGCGGGTGATCTTAGCGGACCGGTCCTTCATAGGGCAATATGATGGCATAATTTATTGAGAATAAACGAGAATTTTTGCCGGGACCCGACAGTGAAAATTTTTGCAAAATGTTCTTGATTTGTTCTTTTGTTTGTGGCATAAAGACAAAATCAACGGGATAAATGGGCCCGGAGACATAACCCGCCAGGCGTGATGCGCTTCGGCGGGTTTTTGCGTTTCCGGGGGGCGGATTGTCCGTCAAAGCCAAGGGGATGACGTGATGAAAAAGCGACGATGTTGAGTGGTTGAATAGCAGGTGGTTTCCGCCAAGCGCGGAAGATCCGTGTGGGGCAAAGTCAATACGGCAGGAGTGCGTCTGGGCATTGAAATGGCCCGGAAACGGACGGCGTAAAATTTGACGAAACGAAAAGGCAGAACGGGAGAGATGCGCCTGCCGGGAAGGGGGCTGGGAAATTGCGGGGCCGGTTGCTATCCAATGGATTGCTCGCGACGGCATACGTTTGACTGCCACTGGGACAAATTCGCCATCCGCACAGGTCTCGCCTAATTGGCGGGATCAACCGAGAGCTGCCGCTCGCGATCGTTCCATATGGGATCGTTTTCAGGAAAACGGGCCTAGCCTTTTATACGCTGGGCGGAACGTCATGCCAAAGCAGCGAGCCTGTCACGCAGCCAGCTGTGTGCTGGATGGCTGGTGGTGCGGTCGTGCCAGATACTGGCGATGTCAAATCCGGGTATGTGGAGCGGCGGTTCCAGCACCTGCACCCGGTCTGACCAACCGTCTGCGATCCGACGCGGAATCACCGCGATCATATCGGATCGTGACACGATCTCCGGCACGATCAGGAAGCCCGACGTGGACAAGGCAACGGTACGACGGCGGCCGATCGCCTCAAGCGCCGCATCGGTAGGCCCGGCAAAGCCTCCGCCCAGTTTCGAAACGACGACGTGATCCAGCGCGCAGAACAAGTCCAGATCAAGAACCCCGTGCACGGCCGGATGCCCCTGTCGCGCGACGACCACATACTCCTCCTCGAAGAGTCGGCGCTGGCGCATCGCCGCCGGCGCTTCTTCGGGCCTTGCCAAAGCCAGGTCCACCTCGCCACGCTCCAACTGTGTCGTGAGTGCCATCAAGTCGAGCGTCCGCCAGGCGATGCGGATCATTGGCGCCTCGGCCCGCAAAACGACCGAGTAGCGTGCCAGCAGCGCATATTGGACGTAGTCGCTTGCCGCGATCACCACGGTCGCACGCAAGGTCTCCGGATTGAACGGCGCTCCTTGCTCGACGACGCGGCGAACACCCTCCAGTGCCTCCTGCAGTGGCTGCATCAGCTCAAGTGCCCGCTGGGTCAGAACCATCCCGCGCTGGCCCGGGATCAGGAGCGGATCACCGAATGCATCGCGGAGTCTTGCCAGCCGCGCAGACAAGGCCGGCTGGCTGAGGTTCAGCCGACGCGCGGCGCGCGTGACGTTGCGCTCCGCAAGCAGGACCTCAAGCGTTACAAGAAGTCCGAGATCAAGGTTCTTGGTATCCATCGCGTCGATAGCAACACATAAAACGTTCGATTTCAACACCCAAAGTAGTCGCACTACATTCGCCGAAAGCAGGCTAAGTCCTGCGGCGCCACAATCGACGAAACGGATACCAGTTCGCCTATGAAAGCTATCCAGGCTTATCCGCACCAAGGGCTCGACGACCTGACGCTGGTGGATCTCCCCGACCCCGGCAAACTCGGACCGACCGCTCCTTTCCGCTGGCCGAAATCGCGGACGCCTTCCGGTTCCAGGAATCTGGCGGCCATTTCGGCAAGATTGTCGTCGAATACTAATTATCCCAAAAAACTATCAAGGAGAGATCATTATGAAAGTTCTCGTTGTTTACGCGCACCCCGAACCCACTTCGCTGACACGCCAGCTGGTCGATGTGACTACTGAGACGTTGTCGGCAGCGGGACACACCGTAATCCATTCGGACCTCTACGGCATGAAGTGGAAGGCGGTGTTCGACGCCGATGACTTTCCAGTGCGTGACAACCCCGAACGGCTATCTTTCATCGCGGAGTCGGGTCATGCTTACGGAAGCGGAAATCAGACGCCCGACGTGATCGCCGAGCAGCAGAAGCTGCTTGCGGCCGATGCTGTGATCCTGCAATTCCCGCTGTGGTGGTACGGCGTGCCCGCCATCCTGAAGGGCTGGATAGAGCGGGTCTATGCCTTCGGCTTTGCCTACGGCTATCAGAATGGCTCCAACCAGTTCCGCTTTGGCGAGGGCATCCTCAAGGGCAAGCGGGCGCTGGTCAACGTGCAGACCGGCGGCCCAGCGGCCGACTATGGCCCGCGGGGTATCAACGGGCCGATCGAGCAACTGCTGTTCCCGCTGACTCATGGCGCGCTGTTCTATCCCGGCATGGACGTGCTTCCGACGCACGCGGTCTATGGCGCGGCTCACGTTTCCACGGCGGAAGAAGTGGAGGCGATCAAGGCGGCATGGCGTGTGCGTCTCGCCGGGCTGTTCACCGACACGCCAATTCCCTTCCGGTCGCAAAACGGCGGCGACTTCCCCGATCGCCACACCATGGCGGACCACGTTGCGCCGGGCAAAACCGGCCTCGACGCGCACTTTGCCGATCTGATCGAGGCATAAGAGCAACACCGATGTTGCCTGCATTATTCTCGCTTGCTGTGGCGGCCTTCGCCATCGGCACGACGGAGTTCGCCATGATTGGGCTTGTCCCGGATGTCGCGCGCGATCTCGCGGTAACGATACCCCAGGCACTCTTCTATTCCCATTTGCAAGGTAGTCGTGAAAAGACGCTTACCAAAAAAACGGCCGCCCCAAAGGAGCGGCCGTTTGTCTGATCGGGTTGCCCCGGATCGTATTACATGTGGATCGCGCGTTTGTCGGCGTCCAGGGCGGCTTCCTTGACGGATTCGCCAAGGGCCGGGTGGGCGTGGCAGGTGCGTGCGATGTCTTCGGCAGAGGCGCCGTATTCCATCGCCAGCACAACCTCGGCAATCAGATCGCCGGCTGCCGGGCCGACAATATGTGCGCCGACGACGCGGTGGGTTTTCTTGTCTTCGAGGATTTTAACAAACCCCTCGGTGCTTTCCATTGCCTTGGCGCGACCGTTGGCAGTGAAGGGGAATTTGCCGACCTTGTAGTCAACGCCTTCGTCCTTGAGCTGCTCTTCGGTTTTGCCGACCGCGGCGACTTCGGGCCAGGTGTAGACAACACCCGGGACCTTTCCGTAATCGACATGGCCTTCTTCGCCGGCCAGCATTTCGGCAAGGGCGACACCGTCTTCCTCGGCCTTGTGGGCCAGCATCGGACCGATGATGGCGTCCCCAATGGCAAAGATGCCCTGCACGTTGGTCTGGAAATGTTCGTCGGTCTTGACGCGACCGCGATCATCAAGTTCGACGCCGACCTTATCAAGGCCAAGGCCCTTGACGAACGGACGGCGGCCAATGGCGACCAGAACGACGTCGGCCTTCACTTCCTCGGCATCGCCGCCCTTGGACGGTTCAACCGTGAGCGTCACGCCGGACTTGCCGGTTTTCGCACCGGTGACCTTGTGACCCAGTTTGAAGTCGATGCCCTGTTTGGTAAAGATGCGCTGGGTCTGTTTGACCAGCTCGCCATCCATGCCCGGCAGGATACGGTCGAGATATTCGATCACGGTGACCTCGGAACCAAGGCGACGCCAGACCGAACCGAGTTCGAGACCGATCACGCCAGCCCCGATGACAACCATCTTTTTCGGGACTTTCCGAAGTTCGAGACCACCGGTCGAGGAGACGATGTTTTTCTCGTCGATCTCGACACCCGGCAGCGGGGTGACTTCCGAACCCGTGGCGATCACGATGTTCTTGGCATTGATGGTTTCTTCGCCGCCGTCCAGAAGGGCAACCTTGACCGAGGTGGGCGAGGTGATTTCGCCGGTCCCCTTGACATAGGTGACCTTGTTCTTCTTGAACAGGAATTCGATGCCCTTGACATTGCTGTCAACGACCTTGTCCTTGCGGGCCATCATCTTTTCGAGATTGACCTTCGGCTTGGACACTTCGATGCCGTGGGTATCGAAATGTTCCGTCGCTTCCTCGAACAGGTGGGAGGAATGAAGCAGGGCCTTGGACGGGATGCAGCCCACATTGAGGCAGGTACCGCCAAGGGTGCCGCGTTTTTCAACGCAGGCAACCTTGAGACCAAGCTGTGCGGCGCGGATGGCGCAAACATAACCGCCAGGACCGCCACCGATCACGACAACGTCGTAGTTCTCAGCCATGAGTTCTTTGATCCTTTTGTCTGATCAGATGTCGAGCAGGATGCGTTCCGGGTTCTCGATGCATTCCTTGACGCGTACCAGGAAGGAAACGGCTTCGCGGCCGTCAATGATACGGTGGTCATAGGAGAGTGCGAGATACATCATCGGACGGATTTCGACCTTGCCGTCGATCGCGACCGGGCGCATCTGGGTTTTGTGCATGCCGAGGATACCGGACTGCGGCGCATTCAGGATCGGGGAGGACAGAAGGGAGCCAAACACGCCACCATTCGAAATGGTGAACGAGCCGCCGGTCATTTCATCCATGCCCAGTTTGCCGTCACGTGCGCGTTTGCCGAAATCGACAATCGTGCTTTCGAGGTCGGCAAAACTTTTCTTTTCCGCCGAACGGATCACCGGAACAACCAGACCCTGCGGGGTACCAACGGCAACGCCGATATCGCAGTAGTTTTTGTAGATGAAGCTGTTGCCATCAATCTCGGCATTGACCGCCGGCCATTCATTAAGTGCGGTGGTGCAGGCCTTGATGAAGAAGGACATGAAGCCGAGCTTCACGCCGTGTTTCTTTTCAAAGCCGTCCTTGTACTGATTACGGCAGGCCAGAAGGTTGGTCATGTCCACTTCGTTATAAGTGGTCAGCATGGCCGCGGTGTTCTGGGCTTCTTTCAGGCGGCGCGCGATGGTCTGGCGCAGCTTGGACATCTTGACGCGTTCTTCGCCTTCGCGCAGTTCGCGTTCGGGCTTCGGAGCAGCAGGTGCCGCCGGTGCAGCCGCAGCCGCGCGCGGCGCCGATCCACCATTTTCGAGGAAGTTCAGAACGTCGCCCTTGGTCAGACGGCCGTCTTTGCCCGATGCCGGAATTTTCGACGGATCGAGATTTTTGTCTTCGACCAGTTTGCGAACGGCAGGCGGCAGCGGATGATCGGCATTGGCCGAGGTCGAAGCCGCCGGTGCGCTTGCTGCCGGGGCAGCAGCCGGTTTGGCTTCTTCTTTTTTCGGCTCTTCTTTCTTTGGCTCTTCCTTGGCTTCGGCTTTTTCTTCCTTGGCCGGAGCAGCGCCTTCGGCACCTTCCTTGATCATGGCGATCAGGGCGCCGACTTCGACTTCGTCACCTTCCTGGGCGACCAGTTCGGCAATCGCACCAGCGACCGGTGCGTTGACTTCGACGGTGACCTTGTCGGTTTCAAGTTCGACAATCGGTTCATCGGCTGCAACTGCATCACCGACTTTTTTGTACCATTTCGCAATTGTTGCTTCGGTAACAGACTCGCCCAGCGTGGGAACTTTAACTTCAGTCGCCATTTTTTCCTCGACCGTTTTTTCAATCAGACAGTTTGGGCCTGCCCGAATACGAATGAATTCTGAATGTGCGGGTCGAACGGGCGGTTTCCCGCCCGTCCGATAAAGTTATTTTACGCTCAGCGCGGCATCGACCAGTTCGGCCTGTTCGCGCAGGTGAGCCTTGAGCAAGCCCGTTGCCGGGGACGCGGCAGCCTTGCGACCGACATAGATCGGGCGACCGGCCTTGTGTTTGATCCCGGACAGCACGCCTTCGATACGACGATCGACGAAGTACCAGGACCCCATGTTTTCGGGTTCTTCCTGACACCAGACCACGTCGGCATTGGGATATTTGGCAAGTTCTTCTGCCAGTTCCTTGGCCGGCCACGGATAGAGCTGTTCGACGCGCACCAGGGCAACATCGTCAATCCCGCGGTTTTCGCGTTCAGCCAGCAGATCGTAATAGACCTTGCCCGCCGACAGGACGACGCGTTTGACCTTTTTGGCATCGGTCAGTTTGCCGGTTTCGCTGATCACTGATTTGAAGACGGTCCCCGGTCCGAATTCGGACAGCGGCGAGACCGCCTGTTTGTGACGCAGAAGCGATTTCGGCGTCATCAGGATCAGGGGCTTGCGGAACGAACGGCGGATCTGGCGGCGCAGGATGTGGTAATAGTTTGCAGGGGTCGTGACGTTGGCCACCTGCATGTTGTTTTCACCACAAAGCTGCAAATACCGTTCCAGACGGGCGGAGCTGTGTTCCGGGCCCTGACCTTCGTAACCGTGCGGCAACAGCATCACCAGACCCGACATGCGCAGCCATTTGGCTTCGCCCGAGCTGATGAACTGGTCAATGATGACCTGTGCGCCGTTGGCAAAA
The DNA here is from genome assembly GCF_044790785.1 of Thalassospira australica. Classification (GTDB taxonomy): domain Bacteria; phylum Pseudomonadota; class Alphaproteobacteria; order Rhodospirillales; family Thalassospiraceae; genus Thalassospira; species Thalassospira australica_A. The sequence continues at coordinate 301,647 of NZ_CP085258.1, forward strand.
TCACCGAACTGGGCTTCCCACAGAACCAGCGAATGCGGTTCGGCAAGGGTGATGCCATATTCGAAGCCCAGAACACCGGCTTCGGACAGGGGCGAGTTGAGGACTTCAAGCTCGGCCTGGCCGGTACGGATGTTGTTGAGCGGGGTGTATTTTGCCTCGTTGGTCTGATCGACCAGTTTTGCGTGACGCTGCGAGAAGGTGCCGCGCTGGCAATCCTGACCGGACAGACGCACAGGTGTGCCTTCGCACATCAGGGTGCCGAAGGCGAGGGCTTCACCGGTTGCCCAGTCGATGCCTTCGCCGGTTTCGAACATCTTGGCCTTGGCCTTGAGCTGGCGCAGGATTTTCTTGTTGATGTCATAGTCGCTGGGCGGGGTCGAAAGTGCCCGGCCAACTTCCTGCAACAAGTCGTTTTCCACACCGGTCTGACCGGTCCAGTCCGCATCTTCGCCGTGCGAGGAGGCGAGGCCCGACCATTTGCCTTCGAGCCAGTCTGCCTTGTTCGGGCGATAGGCTTCGGAGGCCTTGAATTCGTCGTCAAGGTGGCTCTGGAATTTCTGATCCAGTTCCTTGACGCGTTCTTCGGTCAGAAGACCTTCCTTGACCAGCTTTTTGGCGTAGATGTCCTTGGTGGTCGGGTGTTTGCCGATCACGTCATACATCTTGGGCTGGGTGAAGGCCGGTTCGTCGCTTTCATTGTGGCCAAAGCGGCGATAGCAGAACATGTCGATGACAACGTCCTGTTTGAATTCCTGACGGAATTCGGTCGCGATGCGTGCGGCGTGAACCACGGCTTCTGGGTCGTCACCATTGACATGGATGATCGGCGCCTGAACGACCTTGGCAATATCCGAGCAGTAAGGCGAAGAACGGCTATCGGACGGCTTGGTGGTGAAACCGATCTGGTTGTTGACGACAAAGTGGATCGTACCGCCGGTACGATAGCCTTTGAGGTGCGACAGATCGAAGGTTTCAGCGACAAGACCCTGACCGGCAAAGGCCGCATCCCCGTGAAGGAGGATACCCATGACCTGTTCGCGCGCGGTGTCCTTGCGCTGTGCCTGTTTGGCGCGGACCTTGCCCAGAACGACGGTGTTTACCGCTTCGAGGTGGGACGGGTTCGCGGTCAGCGACAGGTGAACAACGTTGCCGTCAAATTCGCGGTCAGCGGACGTGCCAAGGTGATATTTGACGTCACCCGAGCCCATCACGTCGTCCGGCTTGGACGGGTTGCCCATGAATTCCGAGAAGATCGCCTGGAACGGTTTGTTCAGAACGTTGGCCAGAACGTTCAGACGACCACGGTGCGGCATGCCGAACACGACCTCGCGGATGCCAAGCTGGCTGCCGCGTTTGAGGATCTGTTCAAGGGCCGGCATCAGGGCTTCGCCACCGTCGATGCCGAAACGCTTGGTGCCGACATATTTGGTGTGCAGATAGTTTTCGAAACCTTCGGCTTCGACCAGACGTTCAAGGATGGCTTCCTTGCCGCGTGCGGTAAACTGCGTCTGGTTGCCGATGCTTTCGACGCGCTGCTGAATCCAGGATTTCTGTTCGGGTTCCTGGATATGCATGAATTCGATGCCGATCGAGCCGCAATAGGTTTTGCGGGCCAACGATACGATCTGACGAACGGTCGCGGTTTCAAGGCCAAGAACATTGGCGATGTAGATCGGACGATCCATGTCGGCTTCGGTGAAGCCATAGGTTTTCGGATCGAGTTCCGGGTGCGGATCGCGCGGGGCAAGGCCCAGCGGATCAAGATTCGCTTCGAGATGGCCGCGCACGCGATAGGAGCGGATCAGCATCAGGGCGCGAATCGAATCATGTGCCGCGGCACGGATGGCGTCGGAGCTGACCGGCGCGGTCTGTTGTGCGGCGTGGGCCGCCGGTGCGTAACCGCCATTGGCGGGACGTTCGGCGTGGCCCTGTGAGACGTCGTATCCTTCCATACCGCCAACAACCTTGGTTTCCCGCGGCTGCCAGCTGGGTCCCTGCATTTCGGCAAGGAGATCGGAGGCGTCGTCCTGCAACCCGTCAAAAAACTCGGCCCAGCTCTGATCAACCGCAGTTGGGTTGCTCTGATACCGGGCATAAAGTTCAGCGATGTAGGTTGCGTTCGACTCGTTCAGAATCGTGTCGATATCTTGAGGTTTCATTTGTGGTCTTGGAAGGCATGGTCCCGAAAGAGACCACGCCTCCCCCTGCCTTTCCTCTGACTACCCTGATTACCCGTTCAAAGCCTTGAGCATGGTCGAGCCAAGGCTTGCCGGGGAATCGGCAACAAGAATACCAGCGCTGCGCATTGCTTCCATTTTCGCATCCGCAGTGCCCTTACCGCCGGAGATGATCGCACCGGCATGGCCCATGCGTTTACCCGGAGGCGCGGTCACACCGGCAATGAAGCCGGCAACCGGCTTTTTGACTTTGGAAGCCTGCAGGAATTCGCATGCTTCTTCTTCGGCGGAACCACCGATTTCACCGATCATGATGATGCCTTCGGTTTCCGGGTCCTTCAGGAACAGGTCGAGGCAATCGATGAAGTTGGTGCCGTTGACCGGGTCACCACCGATACCGATACAGGTCGACTGACCCAGCCCTGCGGCGGTGGTCTGTGCGACGGCTTCGTAGGTCAGCGTGCCGGAACGTGAAACGATACCGATTTTGCCGCGACGGTGAATGTGACCCGGCATGATGCCGATCTTGCATTCGTCCGGCGTGATGACGCCCGGGCAGTTCGGACCGATCAGACGGGTTTTCGAACCCGAAAGGGCGCGCTTGACGCGAACCATGTCGGCAACCGGAATGCCTTCGGTGATGCAGACAGCCAGTTCGACCTTGGCGTCGATGGCTTCGAGAATTGCATCAGCCGCGAAGGGCGGCGGAACATAAATCACCGATGCATTGGCACCGGTCACATGGACCGCTTCGTCAACGGTGTTGAAGACCGGCAGGTCAAGGTGCTTGGTGCCGCCTTTACCCGGCGTCACGCCACCAACCATTTTGGTGCCATAGGCAATTGCCTGTTCGCTGTGGAAGGTCCCCTGCGAACCGGTGAAACCCTGGCAGATAACTTTGGTGTTTTTATTGACGAGAACAGCCATAGTTACGCGGCCTCCTTCACAGCTTTGACCACCTTTTCGGCGGCATCGGCAAGGTTATCGGCCGAAACAATCGGCAGACCCGATTCTTCGAGGATTTTCTTGCCAAGTTCGACATTCGTGCCTTCGAGGCGAACGACCAGCGGAACGTTCAGGCTGACTTCGCGGGCGGCTGCCACAACGCCGTCTGCGATCACGTCACAGCGCATGATGCCGCCAAAGATGTTGACCAGGATGCCTTCGACATTCGGGTCCGACAGGATCAGCTTGAAGGCCGTGGTCACGCGTTCCTTGGTGGCACCGCCGCCAACGTCAAGGAAGTTTGCCGGTGCGCCGCCATAAAGCTTGATGATGTCCATGGTTGCCATGGCAAGGCCTGCGCCGTTGACCATGCAGCCGATGGTGCCATCAAGCTTGATGTAGTTGAGGCTGTGTTTTGCAGCTTCAAGCTCGGCCGGGTTTTCTTCGTCTTCGTCGCGCAGTTCTTCGATGTCCGGGTGACGGAACAGCGCGTTGTCGTCGAAGTTCATTTTGCAATCGAGCGCGATGATGTCGCCATCACCGGTGACGACCAGCGGGTTGATTTCAACCATCGCCGCATCGGTTTCGAGGAAGCAGTTATACATGGCGGTCATGAATTTGACGGCCTTGGAAACCTGTTTGCCTTCGAGACCCAGCGCGAATGCCAGTTTGCGACCATGGAAGCCCGAGAAGCCGGCAGCCGGATCGATGTCAACGGTGACGATCTTTTCCGGGGTTGCTTCGGCAACTTCTTCGATGTCCATGCCGCCTTCGGTGGAGGCCATGAAGATCACGCGCGAAGTGGCACGGTCAACAAGCAGCGAAAGATAAAGTTCGCGTGCGATGTCGCAGCCTTCTTCGATATAGACGCGTTTGACTTCCTTGCCATCCGGGCCGGTCTGGTGGGTGACCAGGGTCGCGCCGAGCATCTGACCGGCATTGGTGCCGACTTCCTCGACGCTTTTGACGACGCGAACGCCGCCTTTATCGCCAGCGGATGCTTCCTTGAAGGTGCCTTTACCGCGGCCACCTGCATGGATCTGGGATTTCACCACGTAAACCGGACCAGCCAGAGACTGGGCCGCTTCGGTGGCTTCCTGAGCGGTGTAGGCAACCTTGCCGTTCGGCACGGTCACACCGTATTTGCGAAGAATTTCTTTCGCCTGGTACTCATGAATATTCATGTTCGGTCGCTTTCTTGCCTTCCGTACGATTTCCTGTGGGTCAGAAATCGTGGTTTCAATGTCCCTGTCAAAAAGGGGACGTTGTTGCGAGGCCCGCGTTCATTGACGTTATAATAACGACAATGAATGAAAAACGGGCCGGTCACTGACCAGCCCGCTTCGCGATCTTAGAGCATGCCCTTGGCAGCTTCGACGAGGCCGCGAACTGCGTTCACGGAATTGTCGAAGTTTGCCTTTTCGGACTCGTCGAGATTGATTTCGACGATGCGTTCAACACCGCCTGCGCCCAGAACAACCGGGACGCCGACATAAAGGCCGTCAACGCCGTATTCGCCGCTAAGGTAGGCGGCAACCGGCATGACGCGTTTCTGGTCTTTCAGGTAGCTTTCCGCCATCGCGATTGCCGAAGCAGCCGGGGCGTAGAAAGCGGAACCGGTTTTCAGAAGAGCGACGATTTCTGCGCCACCGTCACGGGTGCGCTGAACGATCTGGTCGATCTTTTCCTGGGTGGTCCAGCCCATTTTGATCAGGTCGGGAACCGGGATGCCGGCAACGGTCGAATAACGGATCGACGGGACCATGGTATCGCCGTGACCGCCAAGAACGAAGGCGGTGACATCCTTGACCGAAACATTGAATTCTTCGGCGAGGAAGTAACGGAAGCGTGCAGAGTCCAGAACGCCAGCCATGCCGACAACTTTCTTCGGATCGAAGCCGGTTGCCTGCTGCATCACCCAGACCATCGCATCAAGCGGGTTGGTGATGACGATGACGAATGCGTCCGGGGCATGTTCCTTGATGCCCTGACCAACCTGGGTCATGACCTTGGTATTGATGCCGATGAGGTCATCACGGCTCATACCCGGTTTGCGGGCCACACCGGCAGTCACGATAACGACATCAGCGCCTGCGATGTCCTTATAGTCACTGGTGCCCTTGAGGTCGGCATCAAACATGTCGACGGGGGAGGATTCAGCAATGTCGAGAGACTTGCCCTGTGGCATGCCATCAACGATGTCGAAAAGGACGACGTCGCCAAGCTCTTTCAGGCCGACGAGGTGGGCCAGAGTACCACCAATATTGCCGGCACCGACGAGCGCGATCTTGTTGCGGGCCATTCCGTTACCTTCTTCCCTATTGCGCTTCCTGGGGGTCGAAACTCAACTTGGGAGCGCGATTGAAAATTTAAACCTGCGAACGCGAAAGAATCGTTCGTAAACACCGAGTGTCGTAAACTGATTCGGCCGCTTTTACAAGGGGAAACGCCGCTGTTTTCACGAGGAAAACCGCCGGTTCCCGGTTTGTTGCAACTATTGTCTAAACGCTTAAAAACCGATCATGTTGCAGATGCGAATAAATGCAAATCGGCAGCAAAACCAAAGCCTGTTTGCGCCTTGGCGCTGCCTAAAGGAAAGGCACAACACGCTTTTGCCGCGAATTGCGGCGCATGATCTTATCTTCTGGCGTCCAGCCTTGCAGGAAACGGCCATCTGCCATGCGGCAGGTGGTGCATAAGGAAATGGTGCTTCAGGCAGATTCTGCATTTTTGGAAACACAAATGCGCGCCCCACGCAAGAATCGGCATCCCAACCATCACCTGTTGGTTTTTTTTTGTGCCGTAATTAAACCTGTGTGGGTGGAGTCGTTTTTGAGAGGTTCAAATTCGCCTGAGCCGCAGGGTCATCAGACCGATCAGGTCAGATGCGGCATGTCGAGATATTCCTGGCTGCGCATTTCGGTCAGGCGCGACACGGTGCGCTGGAATTCAAATGAATAATCGCCGTCGGTATAGATTTCCGACGGATCGCATTCAATCGCACAGATCAGCTTGGTTTTATGTTCATACATCGCATCGATGAGGGTTCCGAACCGCTTGGCCCAGTCGCGGCGCGAGTCCGGCAGTTTCGGGATCAGGTCGATGACGATGGTGTGGAAATGGGTGGCAATCGCGATGTAGTCACCCGGTCCGAGCGGCTTGGTGCAAAGTTCGTCAAAGGTGAAGCGCGCCACACCGGCCCCGACGGCGGAAATTTCGATCTTGCGGCCCTTGTTGGTCAGGCTGTCGGGCGCGACGCGGGCGCCTTCGGTGACGGTTGCGAACATCTCGTCAATTTTTGCCTTCGCATCCGGTCCGGCCGGGAACAGGAAAACATCCGCCGCGGTCAGGTTGCGCATCCGGTAATCGGTCGGGCTGGCGAGTTCGAGCACATCAAGCTTCTGTTTGATCATGTCGATGAAGGGCAGGAAGTTCTGGCGTTGCAGGCCGTCCTTATAGAGATCATCGGGCATGCGGTTGGATGTGGTGACAATCACCACGCCATGATCGAAAAGCTGTTCGAACAGGCGGCCCAGAATCATCGCATCGGTGATGTCGGTGACCTGCATTTCATCAAAGCACAGAAGCCACGCATCATTGGCCAGATCCTTTGCAATCGGCGGGATCGGGTCGGCGTCGTCCTTTGATTTGGTTTTGCGGAAACGGTGCATGCGATCATGCACATCCTGCATGAAGTCGTGGAAATGCACCCGGCGTTTGCGATCCACCGCGACGGTTTCGTAAAACAGATCCATCAGCATGGATTTGCCGCGCCCGACTTCGCCGTAAATATAAAGGCCCTGCGGCGGTTCGGGTTCCTCGCGGCGGCGTGTCAGGCCAAACCGTTCGCGCCAGCCACCTGACCCGGTTTGCGGTTCGTAATGGTTCAGCGCCTTGAACAGGCTTTGCAGTTTTTCCGCACAGAGTTCCTGCATGGGATCATGGGACAGCTCGCCCTTGGTGATTTTCGCGCGGTAACGTGAAAGCGGGCCGTCGGTCATCAAGGATCTCGTCATGCAGTGAAGGTGAATAAGGGCGGATGGTCAAAGTCATAGCGCCAAGCCGCTTTGCAATGCAACAAGGCTGTGTCGCATGGCTTGATTGCATCATGTGCAAAAGACCGGGTGGCTCAGAGGGGGCATCAGCGGGTTCAGACCAGGCGCATCTTTTTGAACAGCCAGATTTCAAAGACGACGATGACGGCGAGAATGATGGAAACGCCGAGAAATCCGAACGGGCTTTCGGCGGCGGGAATTCCGCCGACATTGATGCCCAGAAGCCCGGTCACGAAACTGATCGGCAGGAACAGACCGGCAATCACCGTCAGCCAGTACATGGTGCGGTTCATGCGTTCGGTTTCCAGCGCCATCATGTTTTCATTAACGATCTGGATGCGTTCGCGAAGGGAATCAAATTCTTCGACCAGACGGATGTTTTTATCGGTGAGCGTGCGTGCGCGCCGTTTGTAGCGTTTATCAAGCCATGCGGTTTTCTGTTCGACATACTGGCCCAGCGCATCGCGTTGCGGGGAGAGGTGACGGCGCAGACGAGATAACTGATGGCGGACATCCGAACAGCGGCGGCGCAATGAGAGGGTCTTGTTTTCCGGGGTGTCTTCCTGATCGTCTTCGATGGTGTCGACCTCTTCCTCGAGGCCGTGTACGACATTATCGACCCGGAAAACCAGCCGTTCGGCAACGGTGAGGACGAAATCATCGGGATTGCGCGGTGCGTTGTTTTGCGCAATCGCGGTGCGGATATCGTCAAACGCCTTCAGCGACCGGTTGCGCAGCGTAATCACCAGATTGCCCGATACCCAGAAGCGCACCGAAATCATATCGGCGGGATCATTTTCGGCGTTCAGATTGACGCCACGCAAATTCATCGAATAGCCATGATCGTAAAAGAAGACCGATGGCCGGGTGCCGCGTGTGGACAGGTTATCGGCGATGGTGGGATCGAGCCCGACAATATCGATCAGCCAGCGCCGGACACCTTCCGCCATCCAGTCGAGATGCACCCAGAGAAACTGGTTTTCGCCTGTCTGGGGAAGGGATTTGACGATGTCCTGCCATTCAAGGGAGGTTCCCTTGCCGTCACTATCGAGGATGAAAGCATTGATCAGGGCGGATGAAGACATAGGACGGGCTCCGTCTGGTGCAAAACGGTTCGTGATTCGTTATCAACGACAGTGTAACCTGCTTGCAAATCAGGAGAAACGGGTTTCGGTCACCGGCCCGACAGGGATAAGCATGGAATACCTATCATGACGACAATTCGCCCGATTGTATTGTGGTTTATGGCGGCAATCATGGCCGCCGTTCTGATCGGCGGTAGCGCGAGTGCGCAGGATACCCCGCAGGAAAACGTTCAGAAGGTCGAGCTTGAAAAAAGCCAGCAACTGATATCGGGCTGGAATGACAGTCTTGATGGCGTTGATGTGGCCCTGTCGGTCGAAGAGGTCACAGGCCGTGTGATCAATGAAAGCCGGGTGACGGTTGAAAAGGTGGTCGAAGGGGCGGCGACGTTGCGATCAAGTGCGTCGGAAAGGCTGAACCGTCTGAATGCCGCCCTTGGCAAACTGGGTGAAGCACCCGCCGAAGGCGAGAGCGAGGTCCCGGCCGTTGCCGCCGAGCGCAAGCGCCTTAATGAGGACATTGCGACGATCAGCGGCGTGATCAAGCAGGTCGAACTGGTTGATTTTCGTGCCACCGAAATTTCCGACCGTCTGGCGCGGATTTCACGCGAAAGATTTACCCGCCGCATTCTGGGCCGGGTCGATGTGCCGTGGGACGGAGAAAGCTGGGGCCAGGTCTGGTCTGGTGCCATAGAACTGCCCGAGATGATCAGTGGCCGGTATTCCGATCTTGAGCTTGACGGTGCGGCGGGGGATCAGCTTGCCGAGATCGCCCCGGCACTTGTGTTGCTGGCATTTGTGGTGATGGCCGCCCTGATCGGGGGCGAGGTGGTGGTGCTGCGCTGGTTGCCGGAACGATGGCGCAATGCGCCCAAAGAGGACCGGGTTTCATTGATATCGGGGACGCGGTTCCTGTTTACGGCGATGGTGCCCGGGATTGCGTTGCTGGTGGCGTTTCAGATGGTGGACCGGCAGCCCGACCTTCTGGATGGCAGCATGGGCGATTTTGTCTATCAGTGTTTTGCCGCCCTTTTGTTCCTGCTGTTTGTCGGGGCGTCGATCCGGGCCATTTATTCGCCGTTCCTGCCGGGGATGCGGCGCGCGGGCACGACCGTGACGGGCGCGCGGGTTGTCGGACTTCTGTCGTTGCTGGCGGCGGTGATTTATGCGTTTGATCTGGTGCTGTTGCAGGGGGCGACCACGCTTGGCACGTCGCTTGAAATCGCGCTGGTGCAAAGTGTTTCCAATGTTTTCCTGATTTCGATTGTCCTGTTTGTCTGTTCGCTTGGCGTGTTCTGGGAACATGGCGGGCCGGACCGGCACGAATTATGGGCCAAGGCCGAAAGACGGTCGCGCCGGGGATTGCGGATTGTTGCGGTGCTGCTGCCGGTGCTCAGTATCCTTGGTTATGTGGCGCTGGCGCGGTTTATCCTTGAAAACCTGATGCTGGCACTGGCGTTTGCGACCAGTTACTGGCTGCTGCGCGGATATGCGCGCGCGCTTGTGCATACCTATCTGGTGAAACCGTCATCGCCCGATGATGACGGCACCAGCGATGCGGTGCATGGCACGCTTTATTTCTGGTTGCGTGTGACCATCGATGTCGTGATGTTTTCGATTGCGGTGCCGCTGGCGGTGCTGATCTTTACCGATATCGCGTGGGCGGAACTGCTTGATGTCGCCGAAAAGGCGTTTGTCGGCATACAGGTGGGCGGGATCAATTTCTCGCTGCGTGCGATTCTGATCGCGATTTTGCTGTTTCTGGCGGTTCTGGGCGTCATGCGGTTTTTCCAGCGGATGCTCAATACGCGCGTTCTGCCCAATACCAAGCTTGATGAAGGATTGCAGCATTCGGTTTCGGCGATTTTCGGCTATGTCGGGATCTGCCTTGCGGTGTTGCTGGCGATTTCGGCGGCGGGCATGGATTTGTCCAACCTTGCGATCATTGCCGGTGCGATTTCGGTCGGTATCGGTTTTGGCATGCAAAGTATCGTCAGTAACTTTGTGTCGGGCCTGATCCTTCTGATCGAACGGCCGATCAAGGTCGGGGACTGGATCGTGGTCGGGGCCGATCAGGGGCTGGTGAAGGATATCCGGGTGCGTGCGACCGAGATCGAAACCTTTGACCGGTCATCGGTGGTGATCCCGAACTCCGAACTGATTTCCAACCGGGTGATGAACTGGACGCTGAAAGATCGCAGCGGGCGCGGGATTATCCGGATCGGTGTTTCGTATGGATCGGATGCCAACAAGGTGCGGGAAATCCTGCTGGAGATCGCGGATAAGCGCCGTGAAATCCTGAGCTATCCGGCACCGCAGGTGGTGTTTATTGATTTCGGGGCCAGCTCGCTTGATTTCGAATTGCGTTATTTCCTGCGCGATATCGGCGATGTCCTGTCGGTCGGCAGTGCGGTGCGGTTCGAGATCCTTGAACGGTTCCGGGCCGAGGGTGTTGAAATCCCGTTCCCGCAGCAGGATGTGCATTTCCGCGATATCGACAAACTGGCGGCTGCCATCCGCGAGGCCGGACAGGGCAAGGCCATGCCGGTGATCGAGGCAAAGGATGATGTTCCCGAAGCAGGTGCCGAAACAGGTGAAGGCACCGACCCGGCCGCCCCGCCGTCAGAGGCGAAAGACGAAAACCGCGACAAGGATGCGGCTGCGCGCAGCATCCCCGATGCCGGGGGCGACCCGGACGGGGATGCGCCGCGATAAGCGGTAAGGGTTGCTCGAAAAAAAAGATCCCGGCCCTAGTAGGGGACTCTAGAGTGGCCGGGAGAGGTGCTGCTTAGGGGGAACAGCTATCGTGCCGTTCGGCATAGGGGAGTTGACGGCACTTCGCGGCAGATTGTTCTTGTTTAGTTGTTGCCGGATATGTTTTCGAGCGCATCGCTCAAATCCGAGTTGTTGGTGGTTGTTTGGGTCGATGCATTGGCAGTTTGGTCGCCGGTTGAGTCCTGACCTGTATTGATGTCGCCATTGGAGTTGTTCAGGATGATGCAGGCGGAGTTTGCCGTGGCTTCGGACTGACCGCCGCTGCCGCCGCAAACAAGTTGCGTCAGGCTGCTGCTGCCCGATGTGCTGGCGGTTGTGCCATTTGTACCGTCCAGCAGACCTGATTCCGCCTGTTTCATAATGACGGCGATCTGTGCCCTGTTTTGGGCGGTTGCGGCCCAGGGTTTTTCAAACATCTGTCCGAATGCGGATTGCAACGGTAAGGCAACGATAAAAGCCGCCGCCAGAATACCGGTTTTCAACGCAACGTTCGGCGTTAATGCGGTTTTCATAGGATGTTCCTTTCGCGCACTGTCCGGGCGAAAAAGGAGGGGCAATTTGCCCCTCCGTTTCGTCGCAAGGCGGTTTATTCGACGTCAATGGCAGGAGCACCGACTTTGATCGACAGGTTGTTGCCGATTGCCGTTGCCGTACCGTTGATAACCGGCTGATCAAGCGAGCCCAGACCGGTGTAATTGTTCAGATTGATGTGATGCACGTTCGAGGTTGCCGAAACATCGGCATAGGCGAACTGGGTGACATCGGCGATGAGAGCAACGTCAGGCTGGATGCCATCGTTGTCGTCGTCGTTGCCATTGCCACAGCCCATGAAGCAGAAGGCAGATGACATTTCGCCGGTATCGGGTTCTTCAACATCCGGAGTACCGCCAGCAACCACAGAGATGTTCATGTTGTTGGCAAGTGCAGTGGCACCGGCATCAACCGCGAAATTGTCGATATAGCTTGCATTCGAGGTTGCGGTGATTTGAGACGGACCGACATCACCATTCAAAGCAAGAGCAGCCAGAGCAAGAGCACCCGAGAGATTGGAATTCGGGTTGGTCGGATCGTAGTTGAAGCTGGCGAGTTCTGATTCACCACCATTCGGTTCGTCAATTTCCCCACCAGTTCCGGCCGGGTCAAATGCAAACTGACCGGCATGAACATTCACAACGCCCTGACCTTCGATCGAGGCGTTGTTGGCAAGAGCCGTTGCAGTGGCATCAAGCGACGGCAGTTCTGTTGCGGCATCATAGGAAGCGCCTTCGACTTCCAGCCCGTCAACCGTGACGGTGAAGATTACGCCGTCCGGTTCGTCGGCCACACCATTGCCCGCGCCAATACCGTCTGCACCGAACGGATTGGTAACAGCGCCGTTAACGGTAATGTTGGCATTGGTGAAGGAGCCGGTTGCATCACTGATGCCGCCTTCGATGTCGGGAGAGCCCGCAACGTCAGCACCATCGGTAGTGAAAGTGGCCGGGTTGGTTCCCTGACCGGCTGCGATGCCATCGACATTGCCGCTGGTCTGGCCAGTGAATGCATCCACGGGTGGTTCGATTCCACCGAGAACGTCATTGTCCCAGGCTTCGCCTTCGAAGCTGAAGGTGCCGGATGCGGTGCCGCTCATGGGCTGATTGTTGTAAATGTTGTTGACGTTGGAAGTTGCAGTGGTGTCCCCCAGTTTGATCTGAAGGGATTCAATCATCGCAAATTCGGACGGATCAACGATGTCGAGATCAAGATCGACATCGGTGTTGACTTCGGCATCCCAGGACCATTCGACATAATCAAAGGCCTGGGCTGGAGCCGTCAGTATCAGTGTGCCGGCTGCCAATACGGTGCCCAGCAACAATTTAGACTTAAACATTTGGTTACTCCTGTTGACCATCTGCAGGTGAAGAGAACCGCTCAAGATGCTCGCTCATATCGCTTCCTTTATTAAGCGTGCATTCCGGTGTTTGTGGCAGTCCCAGAAAGTCGGTCATGATTTGATAGACCCCCATTTCTGCAACGGCCCTGACGCCAAGCTGAAGCGGCTCGTTCCGGATGCGCCCGGCGTCAAACTCGACTAGATTGATTCCGAAAAAGCGAAAAATGCCGGCGCTGATCTCGTAGCCGAGGACCTGTTTTTGCAGGGAGCTGACATAGCGCACGGCGAAATTGCGTGAATCGATAACGCGTAAATCCATGGCGACATTGATGACGATGGTGCGTCCGCCACCGCCTATCCCGCGTACAAACAGCTGTGCGCCTTCGCTGAGGATGTTGTAGTTAAGTTCGGTCACGGCACCGACCAGGATGAAGTCGGATGCCGGGATTTTTCCGTATTCTTCGACTGTCCGGGTCAGCCGCCCCTGTTCGGCCAGCCTGACTTCGGCCAGCGGGATGCGCAGATCGAAACGTTCAACGAGATTGGCGCGGCCCGATTTGTAAAGCGCGCTCATGACCATTTCAGTCGTGCCCTGTGACACGGCGTGGCCATTTTCGTCATAGTTGACCTGCCCGGTTTTGTCGGCAATTTCACCAACAGCAAAAATCGGCAAGCGCTTTGCCTCGATCTTCGAAAGTTGTCTCAGGCAAAGGCTATAGGGTGTTTCATTATCTGTGACCGGAAAGGAGACCATCGGGTCAATGCCATTGCCGGAGTACGACCCTACGCCAGCGGCGCACCCGGAAAGGCTGGTAAGCGTTAATGCTGCGGCTGCAATTTTACGAAACATCTTTTCGACCCCTTAATGAAAAGACGGGCTGCGTCTTTCAAGTCATGTCGTTCGATGTTTTATTATTGCATTGTTGTTGGGTTTGTTTCTTTTTATAAAGTATTGGTGGTGTGGAAATTTATATATGAAGTTTAATTACATTGTATATTTAAGTAATTATTTTTAGATTTATTTACTATTAGGTGTTAGCCATAAAGAGATACCTTTTCTACTGAAAGGTGATTGTCTTTGGGGGATGAAATGCTTGATTCTTATGAAATCAGTTTTCTGTCAGGTTGGGCATTTTATGAAGGCGTCAGAAGATCGGGATGTTTATGGCCAAGGCTTGCTCGTTGTCGGCTATGAGCAGGCTGATGCGCAGGAGTTGTTCGGGGCATATACACATTTCGATCTGGTGGCGGACCCCGATTTCAATCACATCAATCGCGAGACGGACACCTTTGCCGCGGCAATAATCAGTCACAAAAGACTGGGACTTCTTCACAATACCCAAATCCGCTATCTGGTCAGGCTGTCGCGCAGTATGCCGTTGATCTCGTTTGTCGAAGACGGTCTTTATTTCGATGCGCGAAACTGTGCCTGTGTTCCGGATGGACTTTTATATCGGTGCCGGCGCGACCTTCTTGCCGATGTGTGCGGATTTGGTCGCGAGGGCTACTGGATATTGCCTGGCAAAATCAGATGTGCCGACTTGTTGCTCGGAAACAACCGGGCCGCATTGCGCGAGAGTCTTGATAGCGGGGAGCAGCGTTTGCTGCGTCAGCTTGTGGCCGGATACGGCAATACGGAAATCGCCCGTTCTGAAAATATATCGATTGGTATCGTGAAGACCCGGCTGCTTGAAATCTATCAAAAGCTGGGTGTTGAAACCCGGACACAGGCGGCAATCATCGGGTTCTATCTTGGTTATGGCGGTAATATTGATCCCGTGACCTGACGGCCTGACCGGCCTGTATCAAGTATCTTTATGTAAATATGCCAATCTGCGGGTAGATGCTGCCGCGGAAAGAAGATTCTTGCAGATCATTGTAGGTAATTCTGTCCTCCAATACTCCTGCTGATCGGGTGACATCCGGATTTTAAGGTGGAAACCCTTTTGCGCGGGCTGTTTTCTTGCCGAAGCTGATACATATCTTGAGTATGAATATTTTTTGGCGGTAAAGCTGTTTTACAGGCCTTCATGAAACATGAGGTGAAAAAATGAACCGTTTTTTCGGGTATGTGCAGAAATCCTTTGCAGTGATTCCCGCTATGACTTTTGTTTTTGTTCTGGCGTGGGCGCAGCAAAGCCATGCCCAGTTCAACAACAAACCCTATTCCTTTAATACGCCGACCGGGTCACCGGGCATGAGTGCGGCCGGTCGGCGGGCGATGCTGAACGATCAGTTGTTTGATATGCAGCCGCGCAACATATTGCGTGGAGAGAACGGGGATTTGCTTTCGGTTGAAAAAAGCAAAGGCGGGACTGCGATTGTTACCGACAGTTCGGGCGATATTCTGCCGGGCTACAGGGGCATACGGCTTTTTGATGTGAATGTGTATGCCGGTGCCTTCAACAGCTATTTCACCTCAAACGGTGCGGACGGAGGTTTGTCCTATGCCAGTTACAATCATGATACGATAACAGGCTGGATAAACCTGGTTGATCAGCAGAACGGGCCGATGATTCCGTATTATACATCGTCTCCGATAGATGCCTGGACCATGATGGTGGCGCGGAACTGACATCATGGTGCAGCCGGGGCAGGAAACAGGACATTCCTATTTCGGGCTCCGGCTGCAGAGTGCCCAGATTGCCGCCTGGGTTCGGTTATCGACCTTGATTTTTCTCAGGATGCTTTTGACATGCACCTTGACGGTTGCCTCGGAAATATTGAGGCGAATGGCGATACGCTTGTTTGAATCGCCGCTGGCAAGACAGCCGAGGATTTGCTGTTCGCGTTGTGACAGTTCGATATTCTCGAATGTGCTGTCAGACATCGCAATCGAAGACATATATTGAAAGCGTTCCATCATCACATTGGCGAGATTGGAGGGATAAATCTTTTCCCCTTCACGGATCAGGCGCAAGGCAAGTTCGATGGTGGTTTTTGACACATCGTCAAGCAATGCGCCGCTGACGCCGATTTCAAACAATTGAAACAATTCTTCGGCTTGATAGTCGCTTGCGAGGGTCAGGATTTTGACTTCGGGCGAATTGCGGTGGAAATCTGCCAGAAGCCCGATCTGGGTTTCGAAATTGTCGATACTGTAAAGAATGGTATCGAGGCACTCGTTGCTTTGGACATCATTGATGAGTTTATCGAGATTGGCAGCACCAGTGATCAGGGTGCCATTCATATTACCCAGAATGGTGGTCAAGCCGCTGCGCAACAGCGCGCTGGAATGAACCACGGTAATTCTTGATATTGAATTGTCGTCTCTTGTCAGCATGATCCGTGTCCCTAAATTGTTATAGGAGGTTCACTCACGCTGGTGCGGCGAAGCCCCCTCGGGGATATTTCTTCCCCGCTTCAGAATAGAAACGATATGGGTTAGATGACCTCTAGATTTGCGCGATGTTGCCTCCAACCTGGTCAATATGCTCACGGTAATCCGGATATTTTCTTCGTTCTCTAGTCCAGATCAGTGTCCCTGAATACGCCAGGGATTCATGCATATCGGTGCTGTGAATCCCTCGGGTATTTTTTTCCTCTTAGAATAGAAGCGATATGGTGCCGATAAGCCTAAGGTTTTCCATAATGCTGTCTACGCTCTGATCAATATGATCACGATAGTCTGGATATCGCGTTTGATCTATAATCCAGCAGGATTAATCAACCAAGGATACGCCTCAAAAGAGTTAGTCAGTATGTCTATTACGGGTATTTATATTTTATAATAATGCCGTAGCGGAAGGGGCCGGTGCAGTTTTTACGCCTTTCGGTTGATCGAATATTTAGAGGTCTTAGTTTGATCTCAGTGCAATGTTTTTTGTAGTATATTGATAATACTTGTTTTTTACTTCGTCAGTTTTCAAGGGGCGGACGGTTTTTAAGAACATTCTGCATTTCGAGAACGGATCGGAGACTAAATATCCTGATAAAGATTTGGTATTATATGCATGAAACTCAACGTTCGACTCGTAAGTCTGAGACGAATATTTTAAATCGTGATGTGGAAAATATAGAGTACTTCCACCCTGAGGGGGGAGGGGCAGATATCAATAAGTGCTGCTGTAATCCTTTGCCCCATCGGGGCCATCAGGGCGCGGTCGTGTTGCGATAGCCAGCGGATTTCGGCAATCTTTTAAGGGGCGCGAGCCCCATATAGCTGCAACAAATGTGGATCAGGCGTCAGAGAATGGCGACATCCAGCCCGATATCGACCGCCGGGGCCGATTGGGTGATGCGCCCGACCGAGACATAATCCACACCCGTGGCGGCAATCGCACCAATGGTTTGAAGATTTACGCCACCTGATGCCTCGGTCTTGCAGCGACCCGCCACAATCGCGACGGCCTGACGGAGCATATCCGGACCCATATTATCCAGCAGGATGATATCGGCACCGGCATCTGTGGCTTCACGGACCTGATCGAGCGTATCGCATTCGACTTCGATCTTTGGTAGGTTGGCCGCGCGGGCCGATCTGACGCATTCGGTGATCGAGCCGACAACGCCGATATGGTTGTCCTTGATCATCACCCCGTCATAAAGACCCATGCGGTGGTTTTGCGCCCCACCCATGCGGGTGGCGTATTTTTCCATCTTGCGCCAGCCCGGAAGAGTTTTGCGGGTATCAAGCAATCTGGCCGTCGTATCGCCCATCGCCGCGACATAGGTCCGCGTGGTGGTGGCGATGCCCGATAGATGTTGCAGGGTGTTAAGGGCGGTGCGTTCCGCGGTCAGGATGCCGCGTGCATTGCCCTCCACCACGGCCAGCACGTCCTTGGCCGCAATCGCATCACCGTCCTCGCACTGTTTGGTGATTTTGGCATCGGGGACCAGTTTGCGGAAACATTCAAGGGCGATATCCAGACCGGCGACCACGATATCCTCGCGCGTTTCAAGGGCGACGCGCAGGCGCGCATCGGCGGGGATGACATTGTCCGATGTGATGTCGCCGGGGCCGATATCCTCGGCAAAGGCGCGGTCGATGAAGTCCGAAATTTCAGCCGGGGTCAGGACGGTCATGGTGGGGCCGTATGTTTTGGTGTGGGGATGGAAAACAGCCCCGCAAGTTGCTGCGGGGCTGTTGATCGGTTTGGCCTTAAGCCGCGTGATCCTTTTTGAGCGGAATGCCTTTTGACATTTCCAGCATCCGTTCAAGCGGTTTGACGGCGGCAACACGCAGATCTTCGGGCATGACGATCTGCGGGCCATTATTGACCAGGCACAGATACAGTTTTTCCAGCGTGTTCAGTTCCATGAACGGGCAGTTATTGCACGCACACGAGCCATCGGCACCCGGAACCGGAATGAATTCCTTGTGCGGGGCGGCTTTTTCCATCTGGTGGATGATGTGGGGTTCTGTCGCGATCAGGTATTTCTGATCCGGGCCGTTGATCACATATTCCAGAATGGCGCGGGTCGACCCGATGTGATCGGCATGTTTCAGAATGCCGTCATGGCATTCCGGGTGGGCCGCGATTTTCGCATCCGGGTTCTGGGTTTTGAGGCGGATCAGTTCGCGTTCGGAAAACTGTTCATGCACGATGCACGAGCCGTTCCAAAGCGTCATGTCACGGCCGGTTTTTTTGGCAAGATACGCGCCAAGATGACGGTCGGGTGCCCACAGGATCGGTTTATCGAGCGGGATCTGATCGATGATTTCAGCCGCGTTCGACGAGGTCACGATGATATCGGAGGCGGCCTTTACCTCGGCCGAGCAGTTGATATAGGTGACCGACACATGATCGGGATGCTGTTCGCGGAATTTGCGGAACGGTTCGGGCTGGCACGAATCTTCGAGCGAGCAGCCGGCCTTTGAATCGGGCAGCAGCACGGTTTTGTTCGGGCTGAGGATTTTGGCGACCTCGGCCATAAAACGCACACCGCAGAACACGATGACATCGGCATCGGTTTCGGCGGCCTTGCGGGACAGATCAAGGCTGTCACCGACAAAGTCGGCCAGGTCCTGAATTTCTCCGTCCTGATAATAATGGGCCAGAATGATCGCGTTTTTCTCTTTCTTGAGGCGGGCGATTTCCGCTTCAAGATCAAGGGTGGGATCAATCTGCATTTCAGACATCGCGTTCGGCGCGGCCTCGGCGATGGTGGCAATCTGGTTCATGGCGTCGTCTCATCTCGCCTGTTGCAAGCCGGAGATAAGCAGCGGGTCCCGGCATTGCAAGTTAATGACAGTTTGAAACCTGAATATCGCCATTGGGCCGGGATGGCAAGGAATTGGGCGGCAATGAAGGGCAGCCATGCGTCGGCAAGGGTATTTGCGATTACACAATCATCAGTTTGCCGCGGTTATGATATTCTTGTTGCGGGACAATTTGCCACAGATCGCCAGAGAGGGGGGGGCCAGGCATGAAAACGTGTCGAGGATACGGGTTTTGGGTGCTGCTTTGTGTTTTGCTGCCGTTTGTGGGCAAGGCCGCCAGTGCCGCCGAATTACAGGTGACGTCGCCCACGGGCGAGGTTTCGGTTTATCAGACCGATGAATTGCTCAGCCATCCGGAGGCACGCGAGATTACGGTGGCCGGGGATGAGGGATATGGGCGCGATATGACCTATCGTGCGGTGCCGGTCGCGGCCCTGATCGGGGATGCGGCGACGGTTGAGGGCGAGATGGGGCTTGAGGTCATAGCCCTTGACGGGTTTGTTGCCAATATTCCCCTGCCGCTCGTGTTGCTTGACGGGCAGGACGAAACCGCACAGGCGTGGATTGCCATCGAGCCCGAAGATGCGCCGTGGCCGAACCTGCCGGGCAAAGAGGTTTCGGCCGGGCCGTTCTCGATGGTGTGGGTGGATGGTGCGGCATCAAACATCCGGTCCGAACAATGGCCCTATCAGGTGGCAAAAATCGGTTATGCCGCCTTTCCGGCGGCACGGTGGCCGCAGCTTGCCCTTGGTGAAGAGGCACCGGAAGATGCCAAGCGCGGGCAGGCGGTTTTCATTGATCAGTGTTTTGCCTGTCACCGGATGAACGGGGCGGGGATTACCGAACTGGGGCCGGATTTGAACCTGCCGATGAGCCCGGTCGATTATTTCAAGCCCGATGCACTGTTCATGCTGATCCGCGATCCGGCAACGGTGCGCCATTGGCCCGACATGCAGATGCATGGCTTTACGACCGATCAGCTTTCGGATGCGGAAATTCGCGATGTGATTGCCTATTTGCAGGCAATGGCGGGCAGGAAAGACGAATAGGGATCGGATTGATCCATCGCGTCCGGGGCCCGGTGAAACAGGCCAGCCAGCCGGGACCTAACATATCAGCGTTGCAGAACGAGGAGTGTGCATTTGCCCGGTATGGGGCCATAAAACGCGCATGGCTGATGCAGATGAGAGTCTTTGATATGGATTGGGTCCCGATCATCTTTGGTACGTTCAAGGTTGCCGCGCTGGGTACGGGCATGTTCTTTGCCATCAAGTGGCATTACGATCAGGGAAAGAAGATCGGCAGGCGGAAGGTGCTGCTTGCAAGTGCC
Source organism: Thalassospira australica (assembly GCF_044790785.1). GTDB lineage: Bacteria > Pseudomonadota > Alphaproteobacteria > Rhodospirillales > Thalassospiraceae > Thalassospira > Thalassospira australica_A. Next base: position 322,047 of record NZ_CP085258.1, read on the forward strand.
AAGATGGTGGCAATCTTTTTGGCGGCGGTGATTGGCGTGGGGCTCCTTGCCTTTGGCCTTGGCAGGATGCTTGGTCTGAACCTGAGCTACTGATGATGGCGATGCGGTGACGCCATAAAAATAAAAAAATATGTTCGTTGTAAAATATAGAAAACCGTTCATATAAATAAAAATTGGCGGGATATTTTCGCGATTTACCAGAATCGCAAATTTTGGTTATTCATAAACTCATCAGTTATTTTTCAGCCGTTGATTTTTTGAAGAATAAAATCTGTTCCCGCGTGCCTTTACATGCCTCAAATAAACTGCGGTTATTTGGCGATGGGGTTGCTTCCTGTCGTTTTTCTTAACCAATGCGCATCTGCGCGCTAGGAGCTATTTTGACAAATCGTACCACATCGAAAATCCTGACTTTCGCGCGGCCGTTCAGCCTGCGCGGGCTTGCGGAAGTCTTGCCGGCCGGGGCCTATAAGGTGATTACCGAAGAGATGCTGCCGGAAAATGTGACCTATCCGACCTATCAGTGGGTTTCGACCAAGATGCACCTGCATACCAATTCCGAGCGAACCGGCGATGCCCGGATGATGGATGTTGATCCCCGCGATCTTGAAGTCGCCCATCTGCGCGACCAGAAAATGATGGATTCGCGCCCGCGGGTGGCGTTTTCAGCGCACAAATCCAACAACCGCGCCAAGCGCGTCTTCTGATTCTGGTCCCCGGTCAGGAAAGCCTGGCCGGAACACCGGCCCCATTATTCAGACCGAAAACCCGTAATATTCCCATTCCGCTGCGCTAACCTTGAGCGCCATATGTTCGTATTCGGCCTGCTTTATGCGGGTAAATGCGGTGTGGAAGCGTTTGCCCAGCGTGCGTTTGTTGAAATCGGACGCACTGAAGCGGTCAATGGCGTCAAGCCAGTGGCGCGGCAGGTCGTTGGGGCCTTTGTCGTGGCCGATTTCATCGGTACTTGGCTGGCCGGGATCGATTTTGTTTTCGATGCCGTCAAGGGCAGCGCCGAGTGTCACGGCGGCGGCGAGATAGGGATTGGCATCGACGCCCGCGATGCGGTGTTCGAAATGCCGCGTCTTGCCCGGAGTGCCCGGCACACGAAGCGCCACGGTGCGGTTTTCAACACCCCAGTCATCGGAGGCCGGGGAATACATGGCGGACGCAAACCTGCGCCATGAATTCATGAAAGGGGCGAGGATCAGCATGGTGTCGCCAATCGTACCGCGAATGCCGCCGATGGCGTTGAGCATCAGCGGGCTAAGCGTCCCGTCCGCCTGATCGGCAAACAGGTTATTGCCGTTTTCGTCCGCCAATGAGAGATGCAGATGCATGCCCGAACCGGCTTCGGTGCCGAACGGTTTGGGCATGAAGACGGCCTCCATCCCGAAACGGCGCGCTGCGGTGCGGATCAGGCGTTTGGCGATGATGACATCGTCGGCTGCGCGCATCAGGTCGCGATAGCGGATCGTCATTTCATACTGGCCCGGACCGTATTCGGAAATCAGGGTTTCAAGCGTCAGATCAAGATGCTTGGCCCCTTCATAGACCGCATCAAAAAGCGGCGACATTTCATCGATTTCATCGACCGACATGGTGTTGCGCAGCAGCGAGCGGCGTTTGGTCATCGCGTAGGATGCCGGGTGATAAAGCCCGCTCGCGTCGGCATCCCGGTCCACCAGATAGAATTCGAGTTCGAACGCGCCCATCGGGGTAAGCCCGAGATCATTGGCGCGCTTGACCTGATTTAAGAACACATTGCGCGGATCGACATCGTGCGGGGTTGTGTCCTCGTTATACATGCTGATCAGAAGCTGCCCCCGGCCCGTGTGGGGCAGATAGCCCAGCGTTCCCGGCACCGGCCAGCAACGGCCATCGCCGCCGCCGCCCGTTTGAACCAGCCCGCAATCATCAACATCCTCGCCCGTAACGTCCTGCCCGAAGATCGAGGTCGGCAAACCGCGCCCGGATTTATAGATGCCTTCAAGCTCGTGACGGCGGATCATCTTGCCGCGTCCGATGCCGTGAAAATCGGTCAGGATGATGTCGATGGCCTCGACATCGGGGTATTTGGCAAGGAATGCCTCGGCTTCGGATATATTGGAGCCGCTGGGGGACGAGGGGGCGTTGGTGCTGGACACGGGTGGAATTCCTGATGGGGGGTGGTTTTAGCCCTGATAACGGCGGAAGAAATAGCGATCCTGCGGGACGCCTTCGGGGAGCGGTTCGGCAATGGTGCCGGGCACGTCGATTTTCTGATCGGAGGCGACAATCGCGCCCTTGATCAGGGATGGCGGCAGGGTCTTGCCGATGAAAGAGGCGATTTTGGCGTTCAGGGCTTCGTCCCCCGTTCCGACATCGGAATGGACGAGTGCGACCTTGCCGGCAAAGCGTTCAACCGCCATCGGCAGGGTTTCGAAAATGTCGCCCAGAAACAGGTGATCGTCATCGGGGATGCATTTGGGGTGGGCGGCGACTTGACGGTCAAAGACAAAGATTTCGCGATCCGGCATGATTTCACGCAAATGATCAAAGGTGCGGCCATTGCCAAGCCCGATTTCAAGAACAATACCGTCATGGTCCTTGATCATTTCGGCGGCGGCATTCAGGCAGTCGCGCTGGGCCTGCAGGCGGCGGATGACGCTGTTAAGGCGGGACATTTATTCTTGTTCTCCGGGCGGTGAATGTGAAATCGCGATATCATCCGAAAGCGGCCCGGTGCAAGGCGGTCAAGCCGCACCGGGTGCCTTGAGGGGGTTAGCCCTTGAATGCCGTGGCGTCAAAGGCAGGAACGCGGGCACGGAAGGCATCAAGCCATGTGACGAGTGCGCCGTAAGTTTCGCGCCATTTGCCATCGAACCGAAGATCAAGATAACCCAAAGCACAGGCAAGGGCGACATGGCCGATGGTCAGGTCGCCTGCCAGTGACGGCGGGCTGGCTTCAAGGTGATCAAGGGCGCGTTTCACCTTGTCGGACTGATAGGAAAGCCAGTCGGATGAACGTTTTTCCTCGGGGCGCATGCGGTGTTCATAGACCTGCAAGATCGAGGCATCGACAATGCCATCGCCAAGCGCCTGAAGGGTGAGGGCTTCCCACCGGGCGTCGCTTTCGGTCGGATGCAGGGTGATGCCATCGACCTGCGCATCAAGATATTCACAGATCACGCGGCTATCGAAAATCTTGCGGCCATCATCAAGGATCAGGATCGGAATTTTACCCAGCGGGTTCTGTTTGCGCAGGGTGTCTTCCGGATCGTTGGTGTTGGACATTTCGATGGTGAGCTGATCGTAAATGCCAAGAATTTTTGCGACGATTTTGACCTTGCGGCCAAAGGGTGACGGGTCGCTGGAGCGCAGGATCATGGGGTTCCTCCGGTGCATTTCAACAAGTTGCCCGCAGTGTAAGGGGGAAATGCCGTTTCGAAGAACCCCAAATTTCATGTTTTAAAAATTCGTGTGCCAAACCGGGCGTTATCGCGACCGTTCGTCGGACAGATTGGCGCTTTGCGAACCTGAAAACGGGGAAAGTTTTTTCCCGGCCTCTTTGCCAAGTCTGGCCAGATGAAGTTCGCGACCCAGACGGATGGAAGGCCGCAGGGCAAAGAAGACGGAGCCGATAATGAAAAGCCATGTTCCGGCATGCATCAGGTTATCCTGAAGGAACATGATGCTGCCGATGGTGAACATCACGGCGGCCAGCCAGTCGACCGTGGTATAGGCGATTTCATAGGCGCTATAGACCTGCCGGTGGCGTGAGGATGCGTCAAAGCGGCGGGTTCGGAAAAGCTTCATGGCGGACTCCCGTTTGTGATGGGTGCTTTGTCCGTAACGCATGAAGGCGGTAAACGTTCTTGAAAGATGTGGCTTAGCGACGCGCGCGGGGGTGGGTGCCGTGATAGACGGCCATCAGGCGTTCGGTATCGACCGAGGTATAGCGTTGGGTGGTCGAGAGCGAGGCATGGCCCAGCAGATCCTGAATGGTGCGCAGATCACCACCACCGGCGAGAAGATGGGTGGCAAAGGAATGGCGCATGGCGTGCGGGGTGGCGGTATCGGGCAGGTTCAGGAGGCCACGGATTTTGCGCATTTCACGTTGGGCGACCTGTGCGACCAGCCGCCCGCCGCGCGCGCCAACAAAAAGCGGATCATTGCCGTTCGGGGCATAGGGGCAGGTGCGGACATAATCCTCGATCGCGTCGCGGACGATCGGTAAAACTGGCACAAGGCGCTGTTTGTTGCCCTTGCCGGTAATGACCATCGAATCGCCCGTCGGGCGTTGATTGGCGTTAAGGTCCAGTGCCTCGGATATACGCAGGCCACAGCCATAAAGCAGGGTGAAAAGGGCGAGATTGCGTTTGGCAAGCCACGGTTCATCCTGCCACGCGCCGGCATTATCAAGGACGGCCATTGCATCGGCGGGACTAAGCGGTTTGGGGACCGATTGCGGCAGTTTCGGATTGCGGATCGAATTGACCGCGGCGTTTTGCCCGCGCCCGGTGCGATCCAGGAAGCGATAGAAATTGCGCAGTGATGACAGCGCACGCGCGGTCGAGCTTTTGGCCATGCCATCCATGCTGCGCCGGGCAAGCCAGCTTCGGAAATCGCGCGGGTTCAATTGCAAAAGATCGGCGATATCGGGTGTATCACCACGATGTTCCCGGACAAAACCAAGGAAGGCATACAGATCGGCGAGATAATTTTCGGTGGTGTGGTCCGATGCGCGGCGTTCGGCAGACAGCCATTGCCGCCAGTCGGCAATGGCGTCGCGCACGTCACCCGGCAGGGACAGGGCCAGAAGGCCCTTATTCATTGTGGCGCTGTCAGCCATCGGCGGGCACCAAATTCAATCACGGAGGCCAGGAACATGATCAGGTCATGGGCCTGTGCCGGGCTGAAATAATCGGGTTCGGCCACACCGAATGCGACAAGCCCGACCGGATCGCCATAAAACGGTGCGAGGCGGACAATGGCGGCGGATCGGATGTTATCGGCCTGCGGGCCAAAAATCGCCTCGTCCCCGGCATTGTCGGGCAGAAGCCAGACATCGTTTTCCTCGCCCAGAACCTGATCAACCGCACCGACCGTAAGACGACGCACACGCCCGCCACAACGGGGCACGGGGGCATCTTCGCTTTCTTCGAAACAAAGGGCGATGGCATCAAGATCAAGCAGTTCGGGCACAAGATCCTGAAGGGCTTCGACGAAGACATCAAAGCCGCGCGCATTGAGCAGGGCCAGAACCGCGCGATGGATGCGGCTTTGGGTTTCGAGGTTGGATTTGGAGATATTGATCAGTTCGCTGGTGGCGCCGCGCAGCTTTTCGCGTTCATCGCGCAGGCGGGCGACGACATATTGCTGCATGTCGGCAACCCCGGAACCCAGTTCGCGCACCGGCATGTCCAGACTATCAAGCAGGTCCGGCCGGTTGGCAAAAAAGTCGGGATGTTCGGCGAGATAGGCCGCGACGTCGTCGGCGCGCAATGCTGTCTTTTCCATCTGATCCGGTAATTTGCAGTGAAACGAAAAACCCGGCAGCCACAATGCGGGTTGCCGGGTTAAATGCGTGTTAAGGACCGGTGATAAAACCGACCAAAAGCGGGGATGCCGAGCTTTAAGGACGAACCTTAGAGGATCGACTGGCCGGTTTTCGCCCAATCGGCGACAAAGGTTTCAAGGCCCTTGTCGGTCAGGGGGTGTTTGAACAACTGACCGAGAACCTGTGGCGGGATGGTGACGACATCGGCACCCAGACGGGCCGAATCGACAACATGCTGCGGGCCACGTGCGGACGCGACGAGGATTTCGGTCTGCCAGTTCGGGTAGTTGTTGTAAACTTCGGCGATGTCGGCAATCAGCTGCATGCCATCGGACGAAATATCGTCAAGGCGGCCAACGAACGGCGACACATAGGTCGCACCGGCCTTGGCGGCCAGAATGGCCTGACCGACCGAGAAGCAAAGGGTGACGTTGGTCTGGATGCCTTCGTCGGTGAAGGTGCGGCAGGCTTTGAGCCCGTCCGGAGTCAGCGGCAGCTTGACGACGACATTGTCGGCGATTTTCGCAAGTTTGCGGCCTTCGGCAACCATGGTTTCATAGTCGGTCGCGGCAACCTCGGCGCTGACCGGGCCGTCAACCACGTCACAGATTTCCTTGATCAGATCAAGGAACGAACGGCCGGATTTTGCGACGAGCGACGGGTTGGTGGTCACGCCATCAACGAGGCCGGATTTGGCGATTTCGCGGATTGCGTCGATGTCGGCGGTGTCGATGAAAAACTTCATTGGATTTCCTGCTCAGGAGCTTTTGAAGATCGTTGTTCGATGATGCGGTTAGCTGATAGGGTCCGGTTCCATTCAAATGACGGTACCAGACGCCCTGTGCTGTGGGACCGTTTTCTTTTGTGCCACAAGCCGGTTATGCATAATCATGCGACCAACCCAGAGGCATCCTGACGGGGTTTATAATATATGAGCGCCGCAAAGGCCATATCGGGAAATCTGTTTGGTGATGATCCGGCCTTTCAGGTCACGGGCGAAACGATCAGCGTTCTGCCGCCGCTGCCCTTGGCGGGCCCGTATGATTATCTTGTCCCCGAGGGCCTGAACGTCCAGCCCGGCGACTTTGTCGAAATTCCACTGGGCCGTCAGACCCAGCGCGGCGTCGTCTGGGGTAAGGCCAGGGGCGACGTCGATCCGGCCAAGCTGCGCGAAATTTATGGCGTTTTGCAGGCACCGCCGATGGCCGATGTGACGCGAAAGTTCGTCGATTGGGTGTCGGCCTATACCATGGCGCCGCAGGGGGCTGTGTTGCGCATGGCGATGAGTGTTTCTGATGCGCTGGAGCCGCCCAAGCCGATTTTCAGATTTACCCTTGCCGATCCGGCAGATGGCGAAAGCAGCCTTCGCATGACGCCGCCGCGCAAGCGGGTGATGGCGTTTTTGCGCGACCATCCGCCGATGGAACAGGCCGATATCATGCGCGAAACCGGTGCCGGAGCGAGCGTGATCAAGGGACTGGTCGAGGCAGGCGTGGTGCGGCGTTTGATGGTCACCCCGCCATCGCCGTTTGAGGCACCCGACCTTGAAATCCAGCGCCCGCATCTGTCGGAGGCGCAGGAACGTGCGGCGGATATGCTGTGTGCCAAGGTGGCGGGGGATGGTTTTTCGGTCACGTTACTGGATGGTGTGACCGGGTCGGGCAAGACCGAGGTTTATTTCGAGGCGATCCGCACCGCGTTGGAAAAGGGTAAGCAGGTGGTGGTCCTGTTGCCGGAAATCGCCCTTTCGGCGCAATGGTTGCAACGGTTCCGCGACCGATTCGGGGTTGAGCCGGCCCTTTGGCATTCCGAAGTCGGGCAGGCGCGGCGACGCGATACATGGCGGGCGGTGGCCGATGGATCGGCAAAGCTTGTGGTCGGGGCACGGTCGGCGCTGTTTCTGCCCTATGCCAATCTGGGCCTGATCGTGGTGGATGAAGAACACGAACATGCGTTCAAGCAGGAAGACGGCGTGATTTATCATGCGCGGGATATGGCAGTGGCGCGTGCGCATCTGGGCGGGATACCGGCGATTCTGGCGTCCGCCACCCCGTCGCTGGAGACCTTGGCGAATGTGGAAGCCGGACGGTATGAGCGGGTCGAGCTTTCGGAACGGCACGGCATGGCGGTTCTGCCAAGTGTCGAGATTGTTGATATCCGGCAGGACAAGCCGGAACGTCAACGCTGGATCACGCCGACACTGAAAAAGCGGCTGGCGGAGACATTTGCCGCCGGGGAGCAGGCGATGCTGTTCCTGAACCGGCGGGGTTATGCGCCGCTGACCCTTTGCCGGGCGTGCGGGCACCGGTTCCAGTGCCCGAATTGTACCGCTTGGCTGGTGGAGCACCGGGCATGGGGCAAATTGCAATGCCATCATTGCGGTTATCAGGCCAAGGCCCCCGATAGCTGCCCGGCCTGTGGGGCGGAGGAAAAGCTTGCGGCGTGCGGGCCGGGGGTGGAGCGGCTTTATGAGGAAGCGGTCGAGACATTCCCGCAAATCCGCATCGAGGTCGCGACATCGGACAATATCGCCGGGCCAAAGGCGGCGGCGGAGCTGGTCAACCGGGTGCATAATCACGAGGTTGATTTGCTGATCGGGACGCAGATCTTGGCCAAGGGCTATCATTTCCCGATGCTGACGCTTGTGGGGGTGGTTGATGCCGATCTGGGCCTTGCGGGTGGGGATTTGCGCGCGGCCGAACGCAGTTATCAGTTGATGACCCAGGTGGCGGGGCGTGCCGGACGTGGGGATCGACCCGGCATGGTGTTGCTGCAAACCGCGGACCCGTCCAACCGGGTGATCAAGGCGATTGCCGCGGGGGATCGCGATGCGTTTAACGAGGTCGAACTCTCGCAGCGCATGACGCATGGCATGCCGCCGCATGGAAGGCTGGCGGCCCTGATCATTTCGGGGAAAAAGGAAAACGAGGTCGATGAAGCGGCATGGCGGATCGGGCGGGCGGCACCGCGCGGCGATGGCATTGTCGTACTGGGACCGGCCCCAGCGCCGTTATCGTTGCTGCGCGGGCGGTATCGCAGGCGTTTCCTGATCCGCACCGACAAACAGGTGCGGTTGCAGGCGATGATCCATGACTGGTTATCAAAGGTGAAAACGCCGGGCAGTGTCCGGGTGCAGATCGATATCGATCCTTACAGCTTTATGTAGGGTTAATTCTGATATTGGGACTGCCACCAGTCGAGCCCGTCCGGGCCGAGGTAATCCTGAAAGATGGTGGCAAGGCGGCCGTCGCTTCGCATTTCGAGGATGATCTGGTCATAGCGTTTGAGAAACGCGTCCTTGTCCGGGTAATCCGATGCCTTTGAGAACACGTTATAATAGGGCGCACGGCGAAGCGGCGGGTAGATGAAGGCGATCTGTTCGCGTTGCCCGTTGCGCAGGGTTTCGTAAAGCGTGCTGAGATAATTGACCGGCACGACATCAAAACGGTTTTCCAGCAGCATCGGGATCAGCAGATCGTTCTTGGCGACGATTTCGATATCAAGCCCGGATTGCCAGAAGGTATCGGTATAGGAATATTCCGCCGCCGCCCCCACGCGGTGGCGGGCGAGATCGGGAAAATCATCGAAGGTGATCCGGTCACGGTCTTCGGCCCGCACGGCAAAGCGCCAATCGAGCAGAAGATGGGCTTCGTCGGGGTAGTGCAGATACTGGCTGCGTTCGTCGTTTTGCGACAGGGTCAGGATGATGTCGCTGCTGCCGTTCTGGGCATTATGCAGAAGGCGGCGGCCATTATCGACAAGCTGAAAGCGGTAATCGGTGATGCCCATGTCGTTTAAGACTTCGGTCATGATGTCGATATCAATACCGCGCGGGTCGCCATCGACCATCCATTTCAGCGGGGCTTCGGACAGGCCTTCGATGATCAGGGTGCGGGCGGAGGCCACGGTTGAAAAGGTGGCAATCAACAATAATGCGATGAAGGCGCACGGATACGTCATGCGATATCGGATCGATCCCGCCATATGCACGAACTCCCAGCATCGCGCCATATATTGTCTCCCGTCTTGATTGCGGGTTATGGATATCCGGAACTTTATAAATCCCATGGATAAGATTTGATGACGAATGTTAAGAATTCAACAAAGGTGATCGAAAGCCAGCAAAGCATATGTGACTGGGCCGAGGGAATTTTTGGCCCGGTGACCGATCCGCGTGCGCTTGTCACGCGTGCCATGACGGAAATGAAAGAGCTTGATGAGGCGGTTTCTGAGCGCGATCGTGCGGAGATCGGGCGCGAGGCGGCGGACGTTTTGATTTTGCTGTATCGGCTGGCCGATCAGTTCGGGCTCGACCTTGATGGCGAAGTGCAGGCGAAAATGGCGATCAACCGGGCGCGCCAATGGTCGGTCAAGGGCGATGGCACCGGGTCGCATGTCTAGTTGACGGATCGGGCCACCGGTACGGTGACCCGATATGGAAATGTCAGTTGGCGCTGTAAACGTTGGTTGCCTTGCTTGCCAGCCATGCCGGGATCGATTGTTTGTTTGGGCCGATGGTGGCGCTGTTGAAATTGTCGGCTTGCAGATAGACGTGAGTGGGGGTGATGCCCTCCGCACTCATCCAGCTATCGGATGGGACCTCTTCGGCCGGAGTTTCGGAAAGCGGGGCGGTTACGGCGTTGCAGGCAATTTTGTAAACCGTGGTTTTACCGCCAAAGGCATTGAGGCGGCTGTCGGCCATGGTCTTGTAATCTGCCGGTGCCAGATCGACAAAAACCGAAAGGGCGGTTCCGGCCTGATCCTGATCATCGTAATAGGCGCGCGAGGTGGACGGCACGAAGGGGCTTGCGGTGCCGGTTTCGACAAAACGGAAATAACCGCTGCTGCACGCAAACGCGTTGATCGGAAGCAGGATGGCAAGCCCGGCAATCAGCATGCCGGTCAGACCGGTCATCTGGGACAGTTTCATTTAAATCTCCTTGGCGATGATATGAATGCCCAAGAGTGACGTTTCCGTGGTCCGGATGTGATGTCGATTACATTGTTCGGGGACAAAAAACGGTTATCGATCAGGGGTTGTACGGACGGCATCGTCGAAAAAATCGGGGATTCGTTCCTTAAAGGTGATTTCACCAAACGGAAATCCGCCGGTAGCGGGAAAACCGGTATTATTAAATAGTTGTAAAAAGCCTCGAAAACCAAGCGATCCGGGGCTGTTTTGCCCCAACTTCGGGGAAGAATGAAAAAGACCGCCCAAATGGCGTTGCGCGGGGGTTGCCCCTGTCATGGACATGTGATACCAAACGCTCGCTTCTCGGCGGGAACACCTTCCGAGAGACCATTTTTTTATACGTATCCGAGTCGTTCTCATAACCAGAATTGAGGGCTTTCACCGGTGTCCCAAAATACTGCCGCGACCGGGCTTCAAGGGCGTTACGCCACAGCATTATTCGAATTGGCCCAGTCGGCCGATGCGCTTGATGCTGTCAAAAGCGATCTTGAATTGCTCGACCAGGCCATCGTCGAAAGCGATGACCTGCGGAATGTGCTCCGTAGTCCCGTGATTTCCCGGGATGTGCAGGCCAAGGCAATGGCGGCCCTTCTGGACAAGCTTGGCGTTTCCGACTTGACCAAGAAGACCGTTGGCGTTCTGTGTCAGAAACGCCGCCTTTTCGTTCTGCCGGATGTTATCAGTTCCTACCTTTCCATGCTCTCAGCTTTCAAAGGCGAAGTGACCGCACAGGTGACCTCGGCTTCCGAGCTGAAGAAAGAGCAAATCGAAGCCGTTACCGGCGCTCTTAAAGAAGTTGTCGGTGCCACTGTCAAAGTGGACCTGAATGTCGATCCGGCGGTTCTTGGCGGCCTTGTCGTCAAGGTCGGTTCCCGGGTTTTTGATGCCTCGCTTCGTACCAAATTGCAGAAGCTCGAGCTCGCTATGAAAGGGGTTGCGTGATGGAAATCCGCGCCGCGGAAATCTCCGCTATTCTTAAGGATCAGATTGCCAATTTTGGCGCTGAAGCCGAAGTTGCCGAAGTCGGTCAGGTTCTTTCTGTCGGTGACGGTATCGCCCGTGTTCATGGTCTTGACAATGTTCAGGCCGGTGAACTGGTCGACTTCCCGGGTGGCATCAAGGGCATGGCCCTGAACCTTGAGGAAGACAATGTCGGTATCGTTATTTTCGGTTCTGACCGTAACATCAAGGAAGGCGACCAGGTCAAGCGTACCGGTGCCATCGTTGACGTGCCGGTTGGCAAGGAACTGCTGGGCCGCGTTGTTGACGCGCTTGGCAACCCGATCGACGGTAAAGGTGAACTGGGTGCAAAAGAACGTCGCCTTGCCGACGTCAAGGCACCGGGCATCATCCCGCGTAAATCGGTTCACGAGCCGGTCCAGACCGGTATCAAGTCGATTGACTCGCTGATCCCGATTGGCCGTGGCCAGCGCGAGCTGATCATTGGTGACCGTCAGACCGGCAAAACCGCGATCATCATCGACACCATTCTGAACCAGAAGCCGGTGAACGATGCCGCGAAATCCGACAGCGACAAGATGTTCTGCATCTATGTTGCGGTTGGTCAGAAACGTTCGACCGTTGCACAGGTTGTTAAGGTCCTTGAAGAACGTGGCGCGATGGAAAACACCATCGTTGTTGCCGCGACCGCTTCTGATCCGGCGCCGATGCAGTTCCTGGCACCGTTCGTTGCCTGCGCAATGGGTGAATATTTCCGCGACAATGGCATGCATGCCACCATCTTCTATGATGATCTGTCGAAACAGGCTGTTGCCTATCGCCAGATGTCGCTGCTTCTTCGCCGCCCGCCGGGACGTGAAGCTTTCCCGGGTGACGTTTTCTATCTGCACTCCCGTCTGCTGGAACGTGCGGCGAAAATGAATGACGAAAACGGCGCTGGCTCGCTGACCGCACTGCCGGTTATCGAAACCCAGGGCAACGACGTTTCGGCGTTTATTCCGACCAACGTGATTTCGATCACCGACGGTCAGATCTTCCTTGAAACCGACCTGTTCTATAAGGGTGTTCGCCCGGCTGTGAACGTTGGTCTGTCGGTTTCGCGTGTGGGTTCGTCCGCGCAGATCAAGGCAATGAAACAGGTTGCCGGTTCGATCAAGCTGGAACTTGCCCAGTATCGTGAAATGGAAGCCTTCGCGCAGTTCGCATCGGATCTTGATCCGGCGACCCAGAAGCTTCTGGCACGTGGCGCACGTCTGACGGAACTGCTCAAGCAGCCGCAGTATTCGCCGCTCAAGGTCGAAGAACAGGTTGTTGTGATCTATGCCGGTGTGAAGGGTTACCTTGACGGCGTGGCAGTTGGCAAAATTCGTGCTTTCGAAGAACAGTTCCTGAGCGATATCCGTTCGTCGGGTGCTGACATTCTTGATGCGATCCGCACCGAGAAAGTCCTTTCGGAAGCCACCGAAACGAAGCTCAAAGCGTTCCTCGACAAGTTCGCGAAAACCTTCGCGTAAGTCTGAAATTTAGGCGAAGGAGGAAACGCAATGGCTAGTTTGAAGGATCTGCGCTCGCGCATTGCCAGCGTCAAATCGACGAAGAAAATCACTTCGGCGATGAAGATGGTGGCAGCCTCCAAGCTCCGCCGTTCGCAGGATGCAGCAGAAGCAGCCCGTCCCTATGCGGATCGCATGGGGACGATGCTGGGACGGCTTGCAGCTGCGGTTGGCGGATCACAGGGGGCACCGAAGCTTCTGGCAGGTACAGGCAAGGACGATGTGCATCTGCTCGTCGTCTTTACTGCGGACCGTGGCCTTTGCGGTGGTTTCAACGCATCGATCATCAAGGCTGCCCGTCTTAAAATCCGCGCCCTTAAGGCTGCGGGCAAGACGGTGAAGCTGATCTGTGTTGGCCGCAAGGGGGCTGATGCGCTCAAGCGTGAATTTGGTGACGCGATTGTCGCCCGGTTTACCGGCATCGAAGGCAAGAAGGGGATTGATTTCTCTGCTGCTACCGACGTTGCCGACAAGATTCTGGCGCTGTATGACGAAGGCGAATTTGACGTCTGCTCGATCTTCTATAACAAGTTCGTGTCAGCAATTTCGCAAATCGTCACCGAACAGCAGCTGGTACCGTTCGCGGTGCCGGAAGCCGACGGGCAGGAAGAAGCTACCGGTTCTTCTGCGGTTTATGAATATGAACCGTCCGAAGAAGCCATTCTGGCTGATCTGCTGCCGCGTAACGTCGGGGTCCAGATTTTCGGTGCGATGCTGGAAAGCAGTGCATCCGAGCACGGTGCGCGTATGTCCGCGATGGATAACGCAACCCGCAATGCCGGCGATATGATCGACCGACTGAGCATCCAGTACAACCGCTCACGTCAGGCCCAGATCACCAACGAACTGATTGAAATCATTTCCGGCGCCGAGGCTTTGTAAGCGGGTCGCAGGAACTAACGGATAGTTTTGTCCGAGCAGGAGACAATACCTATGGCGAACAAGAAGGCGGGGAAAATTTCCCAGGTTATGGGCGCCGTCGTCGACGTTAAATTCGACGGCGATCTGCCTCCCATTCTGAACGCGCTGCATGTTGACAACAACGGCCAGCGTCTGGTTCTTGAAGTTGCACAGCATCTTGGTGAGAATGCCGTCCGTACCATCGCGATGGACACCACCGAAGGTCTGCGTCGCGGTCAGGAAGTCATTGATACCGGTGACGCGATCTCGGTTCCGGTTGGTCCGGAAACCCTTGGTCGTATCCTGAACGTCATCGGCGAGCCGGTTGACGAACGTGGTCCGGTCAACGCGAAAATGACCTCTCCGATCCACCGTGAAGCACCGTCCTTTACCGATCAGTCGACCGACACCGAAATTCTGGTTACCGGCATCAAGGTCATCGACCTGATCGCGCCGTACACCAAGGGTGGTAAAATCGGTCTGTTCGGTGGTGCGGGCGTGGGTAAAACCGTTCTCATCATGGAACTGATCAACAACGTGGCAAAAGGCCACGGCGGTTATTCGGTTTTCGCAGGTGTTGGTGAACGTACCCGTGAAGGTAATGACCTCTATCACGAGATGATGGAATCGGGCGTTATCAATCCGGAAGGTGCATCCAAAGCCGCACTGGTTTATGGCCAGATGAACGAACCCCCGGGAGCCCGTGCACGTGTTGCTCTGACCGGTCTGACGATTGCGGAATATTTCCGTGATGAAGAAGGCCAGGACGTTCTGTTCTTCGTCGATAACATCTTCCGCTTTACCCAGGCTGGTTCGGAAGTGTCGGCACTTCTGGGTCGTATCCCGTCTGCTGTGGGTTATCAGCCCACGCTGGCAACCGACATGGGTGCGCTGCAGGAACGTATTACCTCGACCAAAAAAGGTTCCATTACCTCGGTCCAGGCCATTTACGTCCCGGCCGATGACTTGACCGACCCGGCGCCGGCAACCTCGTTTGCCCACCTTGATGCGACCACGACGCTTAACCGTCAGATTGCCGAGCTTGGCATCTATCCGGCTGTTGATCCGCTCGACAGTACCTCGCGTGCGCTTGATCCGGGCGTTATCGGCAAGGAACACTACGAGACGGCCCGTGAAGTGCAGCGTATCCTTCAGACCTATAAGGGTCTTCAGGACATCATCGCAATTCTCGGCATGGACGAGCTTTCGGAAGAAGACAAACTGGTCGTGGCCCGTGCCCGCAAGATCCAGCGTTTCCTTTCGCAGCCGTTCCACGTTGCAGAAGTCTTTACCGGTACGCCGGGCGTGTTCGTTCAGCTCGAAGACACCATCAAGGCGTTCAAGGCCATCTGCGCTGGTGAATATGACCATATGCCCGAACAGGCATTCTACATGGTCGGCACCATCGAAGAAGCCATCGAGAAAGCCAAGAAGATGGCCGAAGCTGCCTAAGGCAGCTTCGGTCCCCCTTCCCATACGGGAGAGAGGACTGTCATGACTGATACGACTGTATTGGAACTTGTTTCGCCGTCTGCCCTGCTCAAATCCGAGCCGGTCGAGATGGTCGTTGTTCCGGGCACGGACGGGAATTTTGGCGTGCTGCCCAAGCATGCGCCGATGATCTCGACCATTCGTCCGGGTGTCATCGACATCTATGCAGGTGGCAAGGTTTCCGAACGTATCTTCGTTGCCGGTGGCGTCGCCGAGGTTAACCCCGAGCGTTGCACCATTCTGGCCGAAGAAGCTGTTCCGGTTTCCGATATCAAGGCCGATGAAGCCCAGGCACGTCTTGAGACCGCCGAGGCGGATATGAAGGCGGCAACCACGGCGCATGACAAGGCGAATGCCGAACGTGCGTACGAGATTGCCCGTGCGCAGATTGCCGCATTGTCCAACTGATCATCGATCTTTGATTTTGTGAGAAAGGCCGCTGTTGTGCAGACAGCGGCCTTTTTTCTGTTCAATCCCGTTTGCGGATCGCGGCTGCCGGAATGCTGTCCTTCAGGGGGTCGGGGTCAGGGCAAGACCCAGCCAGAAGGATTCGATCATTTTCATCAGGTCGATAAATTCGGTCACATCGACCGGTTTGCGCAGATAGCAATTGGCCCCGGCGGCATAGCACAGATCAACATCATGTTCGGCCCCGGATGTCGTCAGAACGATCACGGGGATGGAGGCTGATGACGGGTCATTGCGGATTTCGCGCAGCATTTCCCGGCCATCCTTGCGCGGCATGTTGAGGTCGAGCAGGATCAGGCGCGGCTTGGGCGCATTGCGATAGGGACCGTCCTGTTGCAGGAACTGGCGGGCGGTCATCGCGTCCTTGACGTGATGCAACTGAACCGGATGGGTGAATTCGCGCAGGGCTTCCTGAACCAATCGGGCATCCCCCGGATTGTCTTCAATCAGCAGCAAATTGCTTATGGTCCCGCTGGCACCGGCGATCATGCGATGTCCTTATTCTTTTGGGTGGGGGATAGATACATACAACCCCTTTGATTGATCATAATCATAATCAATATTTGTCGTAAAACGAAGAAAAAGACAGAATAATTTCAATGTTATAGGGCGATATGATCACATTTTCCGAATTTGGTTCATTTTTTGCCGGATATTGATCCGGGCTGGAATAAGACAAATCAATAGGAATTGGGAGAAGATTTCAACAAAATACTATTCTTGCGTATTAAATCTTATCAAATCCGAGGGTGTCGGTGCAAAGAAAAACGCACCGGAGAATCCCCGGTGCGTGTCGATAGAAATGGCAGAAATCATGCAAGGTGGATGATTGTTATTGCGCGGAAATGCCAAGTTCGTCGGCAAGACCGGCAAAGCGGTTTAACAATCCGGTATCGTCGGAAAATTGCTGCCGGGCTGTATCATAGGCCTGTCTGGCCTGATCGGGTTGGCCGATGACCATATAGGCACGCATCAATCGGGCCCATCCTTCGGGGTTTTCCGGGTCTTCGGCCAGTCTGTCGGCCAGTTGGGAGACCATGCCAAGGATCATTTCCCGGCGTTCCTCGGGCGTCATTTCAGCCGCGGCTTCCATGTCCTCGCGCGAGGGGCCATTGGGGGCCGTTGCCGCCATCGGTGGTGTTGCCGTGATGCGTCCGGTGATGTCTATGCCCTGGGCAAGGGCTGCTTCTTCGATCCGTCCCAGCACCATCGGAAGCCAGCCGGAATCCGCCGGGGCGGAATTCACAAGGGCGATCCAGCGGTCAATGGCAGCGGTAACATCGCCATTCTGGGCATCGGCAAGCCCCAGGAAATACTGGATGCGCGGGTCCTGGCTGTCAGATTTTGCGGCTTCTTCGAGCGCACCGCGTGCGATTGCATTGACCTGCCCGTTGTTGGCGCGAATGACGCTTTCGGCATACATCGCCAGATAATCGCCGTCCCGGCCGGATTGCTTGACTGCTTCGAGGAAGGCGGTCTGGGCTTCTTCGGCACGGCCAAGCGCCATCAGGCTGGCCCCAAGCAATTCCCACCCCTTGAGATCATCGGGGTTGTCAAGAAGCCGGTTTGACAGGTCTTGCACTGCGCGGTTCAGCGCGGCATTGCGGTTGGCGTCATTGTCGCTGGCCTGACGGGCGGCCATGATTTCGTCGGTGCGACCGGCAATGGGCCGATCACGCAGGTCCGGGCGGCCAAGGTCTGCATAAAGGCCAATACCGGCAGCGAACAGCAGTAGTGTAAAAACGGCGACGGTTGGTCGCAGGCGCGATACCCGCGTTGCGGCCTCGCCGGATTGCCGACGTTTGCTGATCCGCTGATCCGTGGCCAGAATACGCCGCTGAACTTCGGTACGAGCGGCATCGGCCTGTCCGGCTGTCAGCACCCCGCGTTCGATATCCCGGTCGATTTCGGCAAGCTGGTCGCGATAAACGGCAAGGTCGCGTTGCAGTTCGTCGGCACCGTCGTTTGAAGCATTTGCGGAGGCATTCGATGATCGCCAGATCGGCCACAGGACATAACCCGCTACCACCAGCGTCAAGGCGCCAAGAACAATCCAGATGGTCATAGAGATTCCTAACGCTATTCGGCTGGCACGGTGGTGGCGGTTTTGGCAGAGCGTGTCGGGGCGCCGACACGATAGCGGCGATCCGAAAGTGACATCAGCCCGCCAAGTACCATGATGATGCCACCGGCCCACATCCACGGGATCATCGGCTTGACATAAAGCCGGGTAACCCATTTGCCGCTGGCATCCTCGTCGCCGATGACGGCATAGATATCGCCGGTGAAACCGGACCGAATGCCGGCCTCGGTGGTGGGCATGCCTTCAACGGTGTAGACCCGTTTTTCCGGTGTCAGGGTGAAGGTGCGTTCGCCTGGCGTCGTGATGGTGATGGTGGCCTCGCGGGCAACGAAGTTCGGACCCTGATATTCACGCAGGCTGCTGAGTGTGAAGGTATGGCCGGAAACCACCGTGCTTTCACCAATGGCAAGCGATTGAACCGATTCCTCGGTCCAGGCCTGTGATCCGGTGATCCCGGCGACGACAATCGCCATCCCGGCATGGGCCAGCATGGTGCCGTGTGCGGAGCGCGGCAGATTGCGCATGCGGCGGAAGCTGTTGCCCAGTGGTTCGCGGAACAGTTTGATGCGTCCGGCCCATTCCAGCATCGTTCCGACAAACAGCCAGATTGCCAGCCCCATGCCAAACAGGGCAAAGGCCGGACCACCGGCAAGCCAGTAGGTGACGATCAGAACCATGATCACGGCGGCAATGGCGATTTTGAGCCTGCCCATTACCGCAAACAGATCGGCCCGTTTCCACGGCATCATCGGGCCAAAGGCCATGGCGATGATCAGGGGCGTCATGATCGGAACGAAAGTGGTATTAAAGAATGGCGCACCCACCGAGATTTTTTCACCGGTCAGGGTTTCCAGCAAAAGCGGATAAAGGGTGCCAAGCAGCACCATCGCAGCCGCAATCGACAGCAACACGTTGTTAAAGACAAGCGCGCCTTCGCGCGAGATCGGCTGAAACAGGCCGCCGCCCTTCAATGTCGGGGCGCGCCACGCATAAAGCGCCAGCGACCCGCCCACCGTCAGGCAGAGCAGGAGCAGGATAAACACCCCGCGCGTCGGATCGGTGGCAAAGGCATGCACCGAGGTCAGCGCGCCGGAACGGACAAGGAAGGTGCCGAGCAGCGAGAAGGAGAAGGCGAGGATCGACAGGAAGATCGTCCAGCTTTTGAGCGCGTCGCGTTTTTCGACAACAATCGCCGAATGCAAAAGCGCGGTTCCCGCCAGCCACGGCATGAAGGATGCGTTTTCCACCGGGTCCCAGAACCACCAGCCGCCCCAGCCAAGTTCGTAATAGGCCCACCAGGAGCCAAGCCCGATCCCCGCGGTCAGGAACATCCATGCGGCCAGGGTCCAGGGACGGACCCAGCGCGCCCAGGCCGGATCAACCCGGCCTTCGATGAGTGCGGCGACGGCAAAGGCAAAGGCCACCGAAAAGCCGACATAGCCGAGATAGAGGAAGGGCGGATGAATGGCGATGCCGGGGTCCTGCAGCAGCGGGTTCATGCCCTCGCCATCCAGTGGCGGGTTGAGGACACGCTCGAACGGGTTGGACGTCAGAAGAATGAACAGGAGGAAGCCGAGCGCAATCAAACCCATGACGCCAATGACGCGCGACAGAAGGCTTGGCGGCAGGTTCTGGCCAAAGGCGGCGACGGCAGCGGAAAACAGGGTCAGGATCATCACCCAGAGCAGCATCGAGCCTTCGTGGTTTGCCCAGACGCCGGTGATTTTATAGATCAGCGGTTTGGAGGTGTGGCTGTTGGCAACCACATTGACGACCGAGAAATCGGATGTGACATAGGCATAGGTAAGTGCCGCAAAGCTTGCGCCAACCAGCGCAAAACAGGCAATTGCCAGACGCGGGGCAATTTTCAGAAGTGCGGCATCACGCCGGGATGCGGCCAGAAACGGGATGGTCGACTGCGCCATCGCCATCACAAGTGACAGCACAAGGGCATAATGTCCGATTTCAACAATCATAAGTGGGCCTGTTGTTTGCTCTTATCCGCCTGCGGGGCTGATATAGTCGCTCCGGTCCGGTTTGAAAACCTTGCGGAATATCAAATATGCGCTATTTGCTGCACAGGCGAAGGTCAAAGTATGGCAATAGTCATTACATATTACGCCAATTCACGATATAAAACCGCAATCAGCGAGCGGAAATTGAAGACCAAGGGTCTGTAGAACATGAGTCAATGTCCTGTCATTGACATCGCGCAAAGGGAAATATGGGCACGTCGGGCAACGACGGCCTCTATTGTCATTGCCGCGACGCTGATTGCCATCAAGGCGGTCGGGTGGTTCATGACGGACTCGGTCAGCCTTCTGTCTTCGATGATTGATAGCATGCTTGATGTCGGGACGTCTGTGATCAACTTCATGGCGGTCCGCAGCGCATGGCGCCCGGCCGATCACGATCACCGTTTTGGTCACGGCAAGGCCGAACCGCTGGCGGGGCTTTTCCAGTCTGCCTTCATGATCGGGGCGGCCATTCTGGTTCTGGCGGAGGCCGGATCGCGGCTTGCCGATCCGCAGCCGATCCGGTTTGCCATTGAAGGCGTGTGGATCATGGCGGTATCGCTTGTCATGACCGTCGGGCTGGTGCTGCTGCAACGAAAGGCCGTGCGGATGTCCGGTTCGGTCGCCGTGGATGCAGATTCGTTGCATTACAGCAGTGACATCCTTGCCAATCTTGCGGTGATTGTTGCCCTTGTGGCCGGTTTTTCCGGTTTCAACTGGGCCGATCCGGCGATTGGCGGCATGGTTGCGCTTTTCCTGCTTTATTCCGCGGTCAAGGTCGGGCGCAATTCGGTTTCGGTCCTGATGGATCAGGAATTGCCGGAATCAGACAGCCAGCGGATCATTGAACTGACGATGAAAAACGCATCCGTGATCGGCATTCACCGTCTGCGTACCCGGTCATCTGGCGTGCATCGCTTTGCCGAGATCGAGCTGATCATGGATGGCGGGATGCTGATGCGGGAATCGCACACGATCTGCCATCAGGTGATGGACAGCATCCGGTCGGAATATCCGGATCTGGATATCACCATCCATCCCGAACCGCCCGAAGATATCCATCTTGATGAGTTTAGCGGTTATACAGAAGACCCGGAATTCTGGCATACGGGCCGGGCACGCAAGGCCGGGCAGGAAGATATTCCGGTTTCCAATGGCGAGCTTGCGACGGGCCGCTGATCTTTTGGTGCGTCGGGCCGTGTCCGCCGATTGACAACATTCCCATAACTTGCAACCCTGCAATCGATCACCTGGGGAGCCCCGACAAGGGGCTGAGAAACTGCTGGCTTTGCAGCGCAGTGACCCTTTGAACCTGATCCAGTTCATACTGGCGTAGGGATGGTGCGGATGCCGGCATATTTACCTGTTTTGACATATGGGGTGCGCCCTTTTTGTCATGGCGGGTTTACCCATCACCGGTCGGCATTTTTCATCAGCAGCCTCTCGCAGAACTGGGTCTCCATTGCCTTGATTGCAAAGGGGCCTTTTATGTCTGTTCCATCTACCAAAACCGATATCACCACCGGTATCACAGGCGATGTCACAACCGGGCCGTTGCCCGCATCGCGCAAAATCCACATTGCCGGATCCCACTTTCCCGATATTCGCGTGCCGATGCGCGAGATTGCGGTTCATCCCACGGCGGGCGAACCGCCGATCAAGGTGTATGACCCGTCGGGGCCTTATACCGACCCGGATGTCACGATTGATATTGCCAAGGGGTTGCCAAGGCTGCGCCGAAGCTGGATCGCGGCGCGTTCCGATACCGAAAGATATGCCGGGCGCGATATCAAACCCGAAGATAACGGCTTTGTTGAAAGCGAAAGCCACGCGGTTCCGCCATTTCCGCAAAGCCATGCACCGTTGCGCGCGATTGGCGGGCGGGCGGTAACACAATTGGCCTATGCCCGGGCCGGGATCATTACCGCCGAAATGGAATATGTCGCGATTCGTGAAAATCTGGGCCGGGCGGAGATGCGCGCCAATGCCAAGCGCGACGGCGAGGCATTCGGAGCGGTGATCCCCGATAATGTAACGCCCGAGTTTGTGCGCGATGAAATTGCACGGGGGCGGGCGATCATTCCGGCCAATATCAACCATCCCGAAGCCGAGCCGATGATCATCGGGCGGAATTTTCTGGTCAAGATCAATGCCAATATCGGCAATTCGGCGGTGACATCATCGATGGCCGAAGAAGTTGAAAAGATGGTCTGGGCGACGCGATGGGGGGCGGATACGGTCATGGACCTGTCGACCGGGCGCAATATCCACAATATCCGTGACTGGATCATTCGCAATTCGCCCGTACCGATCGGGACGGTTCCGATCTATCAGGCCTTGGAAAAGGTCGGCGGGATTGCCGAGGACCTGACATGGGAAATATTCCGCGACACCTTGATCGAGCAGGCCGAACAGGGGGTGGATTATTTCACCATCCATGCCGGATTGCGGTTATATCACATCCCGTTAACCGTGGACCGGGTGACGGGTATCGTATCGCGCGGCGGGTCGATCATGGCGAAATGGTGCCTGCATCATCATCGCGAAAGTTTCCTGTATGAGCATTTCGCCGAGATTTGCGATATCTGCCGGGCCTATGACGTTTCCTTTTCGCTGGGCGATGGATTGCGACCAGGATCAATTGCCGATGCCAATGATGCCGCGCAGTTTGCCGAACTGGAAACGCTTGGCGAATTGACCCGCATCGCGTGGGATCACGATTGCCAGGTGATGATCGAGGGGCCGGGCCATGTGCCGATGCATAAAATCCGTGAAAACATGGACAAGCAATTGTCGATTTGCGGCGAAGCGCCGTTTTATACGCTGGGGCCGCTAACCACTGATATTGCGCCGGGTTATGATCACATTACGTCCGGCATCGGGGCGGCGATGATCGGCTGGTTCGGGACCGCAATGCTGTGTTACGTGACGCCCAAGGAACATCTGGGCCTGCCGGACCGGGATGATGTGAAGACCGGGGTGATTACCTATAAGATCGCGGCCCATGCCGCCGATCTTGCCAAGGGGCACCCGGCGGCGAAGGTGCGCGATGATGCCCTTTCGCGTGCGCGGTTTGAATTTCGCTGGGAAGATCAGTTCAACCTGTCGCTGGACCCGGAAACAGCGCGGGCATTTCACGATCAAACCCTGCCGAAAGAGGCACACAAGGTCGCGCATTTCTGTTCGATGTGCGGGCCGAAATTCTGTTCGATGCGGATTTCGCACGAAATCCGGGCCGATGTGCAGAAGGAAGGCATGGCGGCAATGGCGGAAAAATACCGCGATGGCGGGGATTTATACATGCCCCGAAGCACCGGGGAATAAGCCTACGAAAATGGCGGGCCCGGTGACGGACCCGCCTTCTTCTTTTAGTTTGCCGTGCCGAAAGGTCAGAGGACGGTCAGCATGCTGGCGACCAGCGGATGACGGACGATGTCCTTATCCGCCAGTTTGACGCAGGCGATGTCTTCGACATTTTCAAGACGGTCCGACATTTCCGACAGGCCCGACATTTCCGGCAGAAGGTCGGTCTGATCCGGGTCGCCGGTCAGGATCATGGTCGAGTTCCAGCCAAGGCGGGTAACCAGCATCTTGAGCTGCCCATAGGTGCAGTTCTGGGCTTCGTCGATCACGACGAAGGCGTTGTTGAGCGTGCGGCCACGCATATAGCCGATTGGCGCGATTTCGATTGTGCCGTCCGAAAGATACTGCCGCAGGCGTTTGGCACCGAGACGGTCATTAAGCGCATCGTAAAGCGGGCGAAGGTAGGGGGCCATTTTGGCTTCGACGTCGCCGGGCAGGAAGCCGATATTTTCCCCGGCCTCGACCGCGGGGCGGGCCAGAACGATGCGGCCGATTTCGCCGTTATCAAGGGCCTCGACGGCTTTGGACACGGCGATAAAGGTTTTCCCGGTTCCAGCCGGGCCAAGTGCAAGGATGAGGTTGAAGGCGTCGATTGCTTCCATCAGGGCCGCCTGGTTTTCGCTTTTGGGGCGAATGTGGCGGCGGAAGCTTTGATCGCGTTGGCCGTTCTGGGGGGCGTCACCCTGACCGTTCAGGGGATGCCAGTTTGACTTGTCACCGTCAAACAGCTCGTGAACGTTGGTGTCTGCCTGCTGCGGACGGCTACGACGGCGTGCTGCGCGCTTACCCATAAGTCACCTCATCAATTGTGCCAATAAAGCAAAACGCGCCATTCCAGCATGGAAAGGCGCGCATTCAATTTTCATCTTGCGATGGAAGTGGCGGGTGGGTTCTCCGCCGTTCGCAGCAGCATGTTGCATCTGCGATCCGGGGGGCGAAAAATTCCGTTTTACAACGTGCTCTCGCGTCACTCGGGAACCCCTCCTTCGGTCCAGTTCTTGACCGTACTTTGGAATCGTACCCCTACATCCTGTGTTTTGTCACTGTTTTTTATCGGATGAAATTTAAGTGAAATCGGAAACTGAGTCTTTTCAGCGATTTATCCCGCATCTGCGAGATAACTTTTTTCTAATGCAGCCCCTAAGACGTTGCCGATTGGTGTTTTGGCAGGCCAAAACTGATCATCCAGCCGATCAGAAGGAACGCAGCCGACACCACCAGACAGCCGACCAGACCCCCATACATATAGGCCAGTCCCGACAGGACGGTGCCGGTCAGCCGCCCGACGGCATTGGACATATAATAGAACCCGACATTCATCGCGACCCTGTCCCCATCGGCATAGGCAAGGATCAGATAGGAATGCAGCGACGAATTGACCGCAAAGACCAGCCCGAAGACCATCAGGCCGCCCAGAACGGCGATTTCGGGCGAGATATCAAACTGCACGGCGGCCGCAATGCCCGCGGTCACGATGATCAGGGCGAAAATCCACAGACGCGCACTTTGACCATCCGGGGCATGCGTACCTGCGCGCAGGATTTTGGGGGCAATCGTCTGGATGAAGCCATAGCCGATCACCCAAAGCGCCATATAGGTGCCGACCTCGATATGGCTCCATCCAAGGTGCGTCGCCAGAAAGACCGGAAGCCCGACGACAAACCAGATATCGCGCGATCCGAACAGGAACATGCGGGCGGCTGACAGAACATTGATCTTGCGATCCTTGGAGAAGACTTCGCGGAATTTGGGTTTGGCTTTGTTGGCTGGTGCGGCCATTTCGGGACCGATTGAAAGGGCCACCGCAATAAGGATGATGGTCAACCCGGTTGCCATCGCCAGCAACGCCCCGCCAAAGCCAAGCCACGCCAGAAGTGCGCCGCCCATGAAAAATCCGGCACCCTTAAGCGCGTTTTTCGAGCCGGTCAGAAGGGCGACCCAGCGAAACAATGCCCCGTCGGCATTTTCGGGCACCAGAACCTTGATGGCCGATTTGCTGGACATTTTGGTCAGATCCTTGGCGACGCCCGATGCCGCCTGCAGGCCCATGACATAGGCAACGGAGATCCACGGCAGCCAGTTTTCACTGGTCAAAGACAGGGCGGAAAGGGCGGCGATCTGGGTGATCAGCCCGGCAAACAGGGTAAAGCGCAATCCGCGCGCCTGCGCCAGCCAGCCGCCGACCAGATTGGTGATAACCCCGGCACATTCATAAAGGACAAACAGAAGGGCGATTTCAAAGGCCGAGTATCCAAGGTCATTGAAATGCAGCAGAACCAGCATGCGCAAAGCCCCGTCCGTCAGGGTAAATCCCCAATAGGCGGACGTGACAAGGGCATAATTGCGAATGGCCGATGACATGAAAATGATCCTAAAGGCTTTGCGCGACTTTGGCGGCCAGATCAACCATCCGGCAGACATAGCCCCATTCATTGTCATACCAGGCGAATATTTTGACCTGCCGTTTGTCGATCACCATGGTTGATCCGGCATCGATGATCGAAGACCTGGGATCGTTGAGATAATCGCAACTGACCAGCGGGCGTTCCTCGTATCCGAGAATTCCGGCAAGATAGGTTTCCGATGCGGTGTGCAGCAGGTTATTGACCGTTTCGACATCGGTGTCGCAGGCGACCTCGAACACACAATCGGTCAGCGACGCATTGAGCAACGGCACGCGCACGGCAATGCCGTTCAGCTTTCCGGCCAGTTCCGGATAGATCATGGTGATGGCGGTGGCCGAGCCGGTGCTGGTGGGGATCAGCGATTGCAGGCTGGACCGGGCCCGGCGCAGATCCTTGTGCGGCAGGTCGACCACGGTTTGGGTGTTGGTCACATCATGGATGGTGGTGATGGAGCCATGCACGATACCGAGTTTTTCATGGATGACCCTGACCACCGGGGCCAGGCAGTTTGTCGTGCAGCTTGCCGCGGTCAGCAGGTGATGGACCGCCGGATCATAGAGATCGTCATTCACACCATAAACGATGTTAAGCGCACCTTCCTTGACCGGGGCGGCGACGATGACCTTTTTCACACCCTGATCGAAATAGGGCTGAAGCGTTTCGGGGGTTTTGAATTTGCCGGTGCATTCGAAAACGATATCGCAGCCCAGCCCGACCCAGTCGGTATCGCCCGGTGTGGCATTTTCCGAAAAGGTCAGGGTGGCTTGGCCGTCAATGACGACCGTATCATCGATACAGGCGACCTGATGATCCCAGCGCCCATGCACGGAATCGAATTCCAGCAGATGGGCGGCGGTTTTTGCCCCGCCGCTGATTTCGTTGATATGGACGAATTCAAGGCCGGGATGGCCCCAGCCCGCGCGCAAGGCAAGACGCCCCATGCGGCCAAAGCCGTTGATGCCGATACGGATTTTGCGGGTCATTTCGAGGACTCCGGGACAGGGGGTGTATCAGATGCCGGGAACCAGTGGCGCGACCGGTTGGCAATCGCGACAAGCGATAACATCACCGGGACTTCGACGAGAACGCCGACAACGGTGGCAAGCGCCGCACCGGACGAAAATCCAAACAGTCCAATCGCGGTGGCAACCGCCAGTTCAAAGAAATTCGATGCCCCGATCATCGCCGAAGGGGCGGCAATGCGATGTTCAACGCCCAGAAACTTGTTCGCACCATAGGCGATGGCGGCAATGAAATAGGTTTGCAGAATGATCGGCACGGCCAGCATGGCAATGATCAGCGGCTGGTCGATGATCTGTTTGCCCTGAAAGGCAAACAGCAAGACCAGTGTTGCCAAAAGGGCCGCCATTGAAACCGGGGCGAGTTTGGCCTCGAACCGTTTCAGGCGATCGGGACCGCCCTTCAAAACGCGGTTGCGGATCGCCTGACCGGCCAGAAGCGGAATGACGATAAAGGCAATGACCGAAATCGTCAGGGTTTCCCACGGCACCGTAATCGCGGAAATGCCGAGCAACAGGGCGACAATCGGCGCAAAGGCGAAAATCATCACCGTGTCATTCAGGGCCACCTGACTTAGCGTGAAATTCGCATCGCCGCGTGTCAGATGCGACCAGACAAAGACCATCGCGGTGCAGGGCGCGGCGCCCAGCAGGATCAGCCCGGCGATATAGCTTTCGATTTCGGTTTCCGGCAGGAAGGGGCGAAACACGATGCCGATGAACAGCCAGCCAAGGGCCGCCATCGTAAACGGTTTGATCAGCCAGTTGACCCCAAGGGTCACGCCAATGCCGCGCCATTGACGGCCGACTTCATGCAGGGCATGGAAATCGACCTTCATCAGCATCGGCACGATCATCAGCCAGATCAGAAGCGTCACGGGCAGATTGATTTCATAGGCGGTCAGGCTGCCGATCATCTGAAAGACATCGGGGAAAGTTTCCCCAAGGCCGATGCCGACGATGATGCTGGCAGCGACCCATAGCGTCAGATAGCGTTCAAAAATCCCCATCGGTGCGGGATCGGAGCGGGTGGTCATGTTCAGGCACTTTCGTTTGCAGGCAATTCCGTTTTGCCAATGTCGTCGAGTTTCTTTTGCAGCGACATCCGGTCAAGGGAGGCGAAAGGCAGGCTCATGAAAATCGAAATCCGGTTGCGCAGCATGCGATAGGCATCGGCAAAGGCAAGGCGGATTTCGGCCTCCGTCCCTACCGCACTTGCCGGGTCTGGCACGCCCCAATGGGCTGTCATCGGCGAACCGGGGAAAATCGGGCAGCTTTCCTTTGCCGTCTGGTCGCAGACCGTAAAGATGAAGTCGAATTTGATTTCGTCCTGCGCGGAATAGATCTCCATCGGCTTGGAGGAAAAGACAGACGGATCATCGCCTAGGCTTTTGAGAAGGTCGATTGTATAGGGATGCAGATTGCCGCGCGGATGTGCCCCGGCACTGTAGGCGTGGAAATGTCCGGCGCCTTCACGATTCATGATGGCCTCTGCCATGATGGAACGTGCGGAATTTCCCTGACACAGGAACAGGATGTTATAGGTACCGCCAGTCATGATGATGTCTCCGTCCGGTTATGCCGGTTTGGTGTTTCAGCAACAGGTCGAGCTCGCGTTCGATGTTTTGCCGGGAACCGCGATACCGCAAAGTTCCGGGCGGCCCTGACAGCAATCATCGGCAAGAAATCCCAAAAGATCACGCATGGCGTCGGGGACGATCCGATAGATGATCGACCGGCCATTGCGTTGCGATGTGATCAGCCCGGCCTGGCTTAGAACCGACAGATGGGTGGACATGGTGTTGTGCGGGACCGCAAGGCTGCGTGCAAGTTCGCCCGCCGCCATGCCGTCTTCGCCCACGCGCACCAAAATCCTGAATGCCGCCAGACGATGTTCCTGTGCCAGTGCGCCAAGGGCGCTGATTGCTGTATTCATTTCCATATGTCGGGAAATATCGACATGTTGTGCCAAAGTCAAATGACAAGTTTGCGACATCCGTTTCGCCGATCAGCAATTCAGAAAAAAGATGACAAAACTAGTTTTATAGTTATATTATTTTCCCCATGAGAGACACCGACAATATTGCAACGGCGTTTGCCGCCCTTGGTCATTCTGCCCGGCTGCGGATTTTCCGCCTGCTGGTGCGGGCTGGTGCGACGGGCCTGAACATTGGCGAGATTGGCCGACATACCGGATTGCCAGCATCCACATTGGCCCATCATCTTGGTGCGCTGGTGCAGGCCGGTCTGGTCTGGCAGGAACGCCACGGGCGCGAAACGATGAATCATGCCGATGTCGTGGCGATTCGCGACGTGCTTGATACGCTGATTGCGGAATGTTGCATCGGTGTGGAAGCCGAAGAAAAAGAGGATGCGGTCTAGCCGTCTCTTTTTTTGGGTCAATATAACTATTATTCTAGGGATGTAGATATGACTGAAATTGCACTGACACTGCGCCGTGTCGCCAGATCGGGCAAATCCCTTGACCGTGTCTGGATCAGCGTCGGCGCCATCCTGCTGGCGATTGGCATTTTTGTGCCGCATCAGCTTAATCCGAGTATCGGCTTTACCATTGATCAGCTGTTGGCGGTCGCGCCGTTCCTGATGGCGTCGGTTCTGATTGCGGCATGGGCCGGTGCGACCGGGGCGGATAGCCTGATTGCGCGTGCCTTTACCGGGCAGCCGGTTGCGATGGTATTGATGGCATCCGCGTTCGGGGCGCTGTCACCGTTTTGTTCCTGCGGCGTGATTCCGTTGATTGCAGCGTTGCTGTCGATGGGGGTGCCGTTGGCACCGGTCATGGCGTTCTGGCTGGCATCGCCGGTGATTGATCCGGGGATGTTTGCGTTGACCGCAGGCACCATCGGGATGGATTTTGCCATCGGCAAGACCATGGCCGCGATCGGGATCGGCCTTATGGGCGGGTTTGCGACATTATGGTTGTCGCGGATGGGGTTCCTGACCGATCCGTTACGCGACGGTGTGGGCAATGGCGGTTGTGGCGGGGCCAAAATGCGGACGCCCAAACCGCCGGTATGGGCTTTCTGGCGGGAAAGCGACCGTGTGACAAAATTTCGCCGTGACGGGGTGAAAACCGCACTGTTTCTTGGCAAATGGCTGGCACTTGCCTTTTTGCTTGAAAGCCTGATGCTGATTTATGTTCCGGCTGAAACGGTGGCGGCTGCGGTTGGCGGGGATGGCATCGCGCCGATCCTGATTGCGACATTGGTCGGGGTTCCTGCCTATTTGAACGGTTACGCCGCCCTGCCGCTGGTCGGGGGACTGATCGGGCAGGGGATGCAACCTGGTGCTGGTATGGCGTTTCTGGTTGCGGGTGGCGTGTCATCGCTGCCTGCGGCGATTGCGGTTTTTGCGCTGGTCAAGAAACCGGTTTTTGCCCTGTATCTTGCCTATGCCCTGATCGGATCGTTTGCTGCGGGGCTGGTGTTCCAGCTTGTGATATGAAACCGGACGTTCTTGTCCGTTCATGTCCGATATGACGATTTCGGGATGGCGCGCGCTGTAAAAATCAGTACAGTGCGCGCCAACCCGAAATCATGATCAATGGATGAACCATGCCGACGATCGACGAGCAGGTATCGCGCCGCCGTACCTTTGCCATCATTGCCCACCCGGATGCGGGTAAAACGACACTGACCGAGAAGCTGCTGCTTTTCGGGGGTGCCATTCAGATGGCCGGTGCGGTGAAGGCGAAAAAGGAACAGCGCGGGGCGCGTTCGGACTTCATGAAGATCGAACAGGATCGCGGTATTTCGGTGTCGTCCGCCGTTATGACGTTCGAGTTTGAAAAGAACATCTTCAACCTGCTTGATACGCCGGGCCACGAAGACTTTTCCGAAGATACATACCGCGTTCTGACCGCGGTTGATTCCGCCGTCATGGTGATTGACGGGGCGAAGGGCATCGAGGCCCAGACGCGCAAGCTGTTTGAGGTCTGCCGCCTGCGCGATGTGCCGATCACGACGTTTGTGAACAAGCTTGACCGTGAATCGCGTGATTTCTTTGAACTGATCGATCAGATTGAACGTGACCTTGCGCTTGATGTGTCGCCGGTGACATGGCCGATTGGATCGGGCCGGGATTTCCATGGCTGTTACGATCTGGTCAATGATCAGCTTCTGTTCATGGAAAAAGGCGGCAATGTCGTCAAGGAAGCCATTCCGATCAAGGGGCTTGATGACCCGAAGCTTGATGAACTGATCCCGGGTTACCTTCTGGAAAAACTGCGCGAAGAAGTCGAAATGGTGCGCGAAATCTGCCCGCCATTTGATTTGCAAAGCTACCGCGAGGGACATCTGACGCCGGTCTTCTTTGGCTCGGCGGTCAATAACTTTGGGGTTCGTGAATTGCTGCGCGGACTTGGCGATATCGCGCCGACCCCGCGCCCGCAGGAAGCGGCAACGCGGCTGGTCGAAGCGGCCGAGCCAAAGGTTTCGGGCTTTGTGTTCAAGGTGCAGGCCAATATCGACCCGAACCATCGCGACCGCATTGCGTTCATCCGCCTGTGTTCCGGCCATTTCAAGCGTGGCATGAAATTGAAGCACGTGCGCGCGGGCAAACAGATGGCGGTGCATAACCCGATGCTGTTCTTTGCCAATGAACGCGACATTGCCGAAGAAGCCTGGCCGGGCGATATCATCGGCATTCCGAACCACGGCACATTGCGCATCGGCGATACCCTGACCGAGGGCGAAGACCTTCGTTTCCGGGGTGTTCCGGCCTTTGCCCCGGAATTGTTGCAGAAGGTACGCCTTGATGATCCGCTGAAGGGCAAACATCTTCAGCGCGCGCTTGAACAGCTTGCCGAAGAAGGTGCATCACAGGTGTTCAAACCGATGATGGGTGCGGACTGGATCGTTGGTGTGGTTGGGCAGCTTCAGTTCGAGGTTCTGAAAGAACGCATCGCGGCCGAATACGGCATCAAGGTGCATTTCGAACCGACCCCGGCCTATGCCGCGCGTTGGGTGATTGGTAGCGATCCGCTGGAAATCAAGAAATTCCGCGATGCCAACCAGTCGGCCCTGTTCGAGGATCACGACGAAACGCTGGTGTTTATTGCGCGCAATGCCTGGCATCTTGAAACCACGCAACGCGATTGGCCGAATCTGAAATTCGAAGCGACGCGTGAGCAGAATATGGTTGCGGCGTAAAGCCCCTCGTAATCAGGATTTAAAAAGGCCGCCCGTAGATTTCCGGGCGGCCTTTTTGTTTGTGTATCGTGGTGTGTCGTCAGCCGAGGAAATACCGCCCCGCCGCGACAAGCACCATGCCCGCGACCATCGCGGCAAACAGGTTGCGCACGACAATCATCGTAATCACGGTGGCGGCGGCACCGGCGATGCCAATCGCACCGGCAGATAATGCGCTTGGCACCCAGACGGAAATCAGCACAGCACCCGGAAGGCGTTCAAGCACATGGGCCCAGCGACCGTGTTGCGGCAGGCGGTCGGCCATCAGAAGGCCGCCAAGGCGCATGCCATAGGTGACAATCGCCATGCCAAGGATGGTCAGGACCGAGGCGGTGCTAAAACTGGTCAGATCGGGAAAAGTCATCATTTGCCAGCCTCCGTCGAATAGGTGCCTTCGGGGGCGCCATAGGCATCTGCTGCTATTTCAGGTTCGGGTGCCGTATCGTCCATGTCTTCGCGCCATGTCAGGGCGGCAACAATCACCCCCGCCCCAGCCCCGGCAAGGATCGACCACGTGCCGGGCAAGGTGTAATGCCCGATCAGGGAGCCGATGGCGGCTGCCAGCCACGGCAGAAGATCAACCCGGCCCTTCCACATACCAACGGTGAGTGCGGCAAAGACGGCGGTGAAGGCGAAATCAAGGGCATAGACATTCGGGTCGGGTATGCCCCCGCCCAGCAGATAGCCAATAGTGTTGCCCGTCGCCCAGACAACGCCAAGGAAAATGCCGCCGCCGAGCAGGAAGCCCGGATTGGCAAGATTTTCCTGGGTCATGGTCACCGCCCAGTTTTCATCGGCCACCATATGCATGCCGCAGATTTTGACCCAGAGCGGACGACCGCGAAACACCGGGCGCAGCGACGCGCCAATAAGGACATAACGCAGATTGATCACCGCGGTTGCGACAATCATCGTCACACTGGGGATGGTTTCGCGCCACAGATCAACCGACACAAACTGCGCCGATCCGGCAAAGACCGTGAGGCTCATGAACAGAAGTTCCCCCAGCGACAGGCCGCGCTGGGTGGCAAGCACGCCCAGCACCGCGCCAAAGATCATGGTGCTGGGCAGCAGGGGCAGACAGGCGATGGCACCGCGTCTTATGGTGTCGGCATCAAAATGCCGTGTCGGGGCGGATTGGGGGCGAGACATCTTGTGCGTTTCCGTTTCAGTCTTTTGATTTTGATCGCTGGTGGCGATGGGCACGATTGGTGGTGGGCGAGGAGCCTGTCCTTAAGTTAAGGCAGTTCCAAGCAGGAATATTGGACGATATTGCTGTTTCGCAATCTTGACCCAAGGCGATGCGGGATGAAGCGAGGGCCTAGCGGGATTTTTTGGCTGCGGGGGCAAGGCCCGCGATGAAGGCACCGGGGCTGACACCCCACATGGTTTTGAAATGCCGGTTCAGGTGGCTTTGATCGGCATAGCCGGTGGCGGCCGCGACATCGGCGATGCCAAAGCCGTCAAACAGCATCCGTTTTGCCCGGCGCAGACGCATGTGATTGAAATAGGTGTGCGGTGGCAAGCCGGTCGCATGGCGGAAGACGCGGAGCAGGTGAAAGCGGCTGAGCCCGGTCAGGCTTGCCAGTTCATCGAGTGATATGTTGGCATCAAGATGGTCGGCCATATAGTCGATCACCGCCCGGACACGTTTGTCTTCGGAGCCCGGTTGATAGGAAAAGGGCGGCGCATCGGCATGGCGAAGGGCGAGGCGGGCGGCACTGTATAAGAGCTGGCTGTCGCGTTCGAGAAGGGTTGCGACCGGATCAAGGTCGGGGCGGAACATGCGATGCAGGGATTGCAGTTGCAGATGCAGTTCCGGGTCATCGACCACATGATTGCCAAAAAACGGCAGGCCGGTGCTTTTTGGGGAGAGTTCGGCCACCAGATTGCCAAAGATTTCAGGCGCGATGAACATGATTTGATACTGATAGCCGTCATCACAGGCCGGGCTGCCGTCATGGACCTGCATCGGGTTCATCATCAGCAACTGACCGCGTCTGGCGACATAGTTGGTGCCGCCGGTCATGAATTGTTCCGCGCCGTTCAGGATGGTGCCGAACGCATAATAATCATGGCTGTGTTTGGGGAAGGAAAACCGTTTGTAATCGGCTTCGAACAAATCAATGCCGTCTGCCGCCCGCCAGTGACGGGCGACTTCGCGGGTGGGGGCGGTTTTCCGTGCGCCGCGCGACGGATCATGTCGATGTGAGTGCGCCATGGGCGCAAGTATAATCATGGAATTGCCATTCCGCTTGAACATTCTTGCCATTCAAGCGGCTGCGGTTCTTTCCAGTGTCGAATCGGTGCACAAGTCGCGGATTCTGCCGGTTTTGGGCGCGGACATACGGATAGGCGCGGACTGAGCAACCGTATAGTGAGGGTTCGGTTTGCGTATTTTGCAACGCAGCAAATGTTCAGGTGAACATTAAAATGTCCTCATCTGCCCGAACTTGAATAGACAAATGCGGATTTCATCTAACTGTTACAAAACCGACGCGAAAGCCGGGTTATTGATCGCGGAAATGTCCCACATTCCGGATCATTGGAGATCCCATGTTTCTCGACCGTATTCGCATTGGCTATCGCATTTTTGCAGGATTTCTTGTGCTTGTCGTCATGCTGATCGGGTTAAGTGCCCTGTCTTCCTGGTATCTGCTGGGATTTGGCGGGCATGCTGATCGTATTGCAAAAAGCACCCAGCTTGTCGGGCTTGCAAACGAATATGCCCTGAAACTTGAACGCCTGTCGAACCAGGTTCTGCTGTTTGCCCAGACGGTTGATCCGCTTGATCGCGAAGGTATTTCGACCATCCGCGAAAGTGCGGAAGCCAGTGGTGCGGCCCTGATCAATCAGCTTCGTGCCGAGGGCGATGCAGAAAAAGCCGACGCACTCGAAAGCCTGAATGCGGAATATATCGCAACCCTGGAGCCGCTGGTGCTGCGGGCCGAGAATTTGACGGCGGCGTCTGATACGATGCTGCTGGGTGCCAATCAGCTTGGCAAGTCGGCGGGCGAACTGGTTGATTTCATCACCAAACGCGATCCTGCACTGGCAGAAAAATACGCAGACAAGCTTGGAACCGCCAACCTGAACGCAATTGTGGGCAACCTGCAATATGCGATCATGCGGACATCGGAAACCCTTGATGCGGCGCGGGCGCAAACCTCGGCGCTGACCGATCTTCAGGAAGAAATCAAAGGTTCGGTTGATGGTCTGACGCGGTCGGATAAAAAACTGTTCTCCTATGCCATTCGGGATAATGACCTTTTGAAGCAGGGGGCGAACCAGCTTGAAGGGTCGATCGTCGGTTTTCGTCAGTCGATGGATGATTTCAAATCAGCCGTTCGCGAAGTTCAGACAATTGCCCAAAATATCCGCGAGGAAGCGGTTGCGGGT
Source organism: Thalassospira australica (assembly GCF_044790785.1). Lineage (GTDB taxonomy): Bacteria > Pseudomonadota > Alphaproteobacteria > Rhodospirillales > Thalassospiraceae > Thalassospira > Thalassospira australica_A. Next base: position 357,427 of record NZ_CP085258.1, read on the forward strand.
CAGAATGCCCTGGTCGGGGCGGCGCATAGCCAGTCCGAAAACAAGGCGATCACCAATATGGTGGTTGCCGGGATCGGGGCGCTGATTGCGTTTGGTCTGGCGATTGGCATCGCGCTTAGCATTCTGCGGCCATTGGGACGTGTGAATGGTGATATGACGCGGCTTAGCGAAAACAACACCGATATCGATCTGGTTGATTTCAATCGTGGTGATGAATTTGGCGCGATGTCACGCACGGTGGCGATCTTCCGCGAAAATGCCCTTAAGATTGAACAGATGGCCGAGGAACGTATCGCTCTGCAGCGCGAAGAAGAAGAAAAACGCCGTGCATCCCTTGGCGCGATGGCCGAAACCATCGAGGGCGAGACCGCAGGGCTTGTGCAGTCGGTCACCCATCAGGTCACCCGGATGCGGGACGCGGTTGGCGAAGTTGCCGCCGCCGCCGAACGTGTGACAGGGCAAACCGAAACCGCAACGGCCGCCGCCGAACAAAGCCAGTCGCACGCTCATTCGATCAGCGAGGCGGCAACGCGGCTTTCCGATGCCATCGGATCGATTGCCAACCGCGTGGATCGTCAGCGTTCCATTGCGCAGAACGCGGTGGGGTCGACCCAGCAATCCGCCGAGGCGGTCGATGACCTTCGTGAAGTCGCGACCAGCATCGAACAGATTGTCGATCTGATCCGCGGGATTGCAGGGCAGACCAACCTTCTGGCGCTGAACGCGACCATCGAGGCGGCGCGTGCGGGCGAAGCGGGCAAAGGCTTTGCCGTGGTGGCGGCCGAGGTCAAGAACCTTGCAGGCCAAACGGCACAGGCGACCGAACAGATCACCGCCCATGTCAGCGCGATGGGCAATGTGACGGATCGTTGTGTGCGGTCGATGGAAGATGTTGGTGTGACTGTGCGCGACATGATGTCCATTTCCGAAGAAGTGGCAGGCGACGTTGAACATCAGCGCCGCGAGACCGAGGAAATCACCCTTGCGATTGCATCGGCCAGCGATGCGGCCCTTCATGTCAGCAATGCGATACACGAGGTATCGCGCGATATCGAGGTCACCCGTAAACTGAGCATTGATTTGACGCGTCAGGCCGATGAGGTTGATCGTGATGTGACGGCACTTTCGGGGTCGCTTGATCGCGCGGTGGAATCTGCTGCCAGCGATGAAAGCCGTTCTGATACGGATGGCGACGAGATGGAAGAAGTGTCAAACCTTGTTGATTTTCCAAGTAATTATATTCGCGGGGCAGCCTGATCCGTCCGGTTTCTTCGCCGTTTCGGACAACGGGTCACACAATTCAATCAGCCAAAAGCCCGTGCAGGTTTGTACGGGCTTTTGTCATTTTATCGGGGGAAAGTGATCCGGACAGGGCAAATCCGCCTATTACCTGATGCGTACAAGTTGCGACATTTCTGATACAATTTTCGGGTCGCTGCCCTTCGGGAACTAAAGTAAGTTCTATTGTACTGACAATAAGACATTTTCAGCGATGTCTTCGTATGTTTCCAGAACACACAAGAACGGACATTTGATGTCACGCACAGGTAGGCTAGTCGTTTTTCTGTTGGTTATTGCCGCAGCCGGTGGCGGCTGGTTTGCGTATTATAAGGGCATGTTGCCCTTTGTCGGGGCAGACAGCCAGACAGGGGATGATAACCTACAGCGTTCGGAAAATCCTGCCCTGCCGGTGATTGCCGAATATGCGAGCATCATGGAAGAAAAAACCGTTGTCGAGGCCGTCGGAACCGGCCGGTCGACACTGGGCGTTTCGATTTATCCGGCGGTTTCGGGCGAAGTAGATGATGTTCTGTTTCATGCCGGTGAAAAAGTATCGCGCGGACAGGTTCTGCTGATCCTTGATTCGGACCGGGAACGTCTGGCACGGGATCTGGCATCCGTCCAGGTCAAGGATGCAAGCCAGCTTCTGGACCGCTACGAACAGGCCCGTCCGCTTGGCGCGGTATCGGCAAGCGAGGTGGATGCGGCACGCACTGCCCTTGCCGAAGCGCGCATAAGGTTGGATCAGGCAGAGGTTGACCTTGCGGACCGGACCATTCTTGCGCCGTTTAACGGCACGGTCGGTATTCCACAGGTGGAGCCGGGCGACCGCGTGGACAGTTCCACATTAATCGCGACCCTGGATAACGTTGAAAGTATTCTGGTGGATTTCGAGGTTCCCGAAACCCGGTTTGACAATGTGAAGACCGGTCAGTCGCTTCGGGTAGAAACCTGGAGCCTTCCGGGGGAATGGTTTGAAGGCACGGTGGATTCGATTGCCAGCCGTATCGATCCCGAAAGCCGCACATTCAGGGTGCGCGCACGCATCCCCAACCCGACGGGGCGTCTTCTTTCGGGGATGTCCTTTGCGGTTTATGTCGATATCGAAGGTCAGACTTATCCGTCTGTGCCGGAAATTTCCGTGCTTTGGGGCGATGGCGGCACCTATGTCTGGCGGATCAAGGACGACAAGGTCGAACGTGTGCCGGTCCGTGTCGTGAAGCGGACACAGGGTCGGATCCTGCTTGACGGGCCGATTGCCAAGGGTGATCTGGTGGTGGTGGAAGGCGTGCTTCGCCTGCGGCCTGGTCGTGATGTGGCGGCAACTATCCGCAGTGGCGATGAAACCGGTGTGGCACAGCGCAACGGCACCGGCGAGGGATCGTAACATGCAGAACGAAAATCAGAATGACCTTGCGTCGCTGAGTATTCGTCGCCCTGTCCTTATTTCGGTGGTTGCGCTTCTGATCATTCTGGCGGGTCTTGCGGCCATGCTGGGGGTTGAAATTCGGGAACTGCCGAATGTCGATCAGCCGACCGTGACGGTTTATGCCACCTATGACGGGGCATCGCCGGAAACGGTCGATGCCGAGGTGACCAGTATTCTTGAAGGGGCGGCATCGCGGGTCAGCGGTGTCAAAAGCATCAGTTCCAACAGCGAAGAAGCCACGTCGCGGGTGCGTGTAGAATTTTATCCCGATGTTGAAATCAATGATGCCGCCAATGACATCCGCGAAGCGGTCAGCCGCGCGTCAAGAAGCCTTCCGGACGAGGTCGAGGATGTTCGCGTGGTCAAGGCCGATGCCGATGCCAGCGCGATCATGCGCCTGGCGGTGGTCAGCAACCGCCTGACCGAGGAAGAGCTTGCGAATATCGTCGATGACCAGATCAGTCCGGCACTGCTTTCCGTGCCTGGTGTGGCCGAAATCACGGTCAATGGCGAACGCGAAAAGGTTCTGCATGTGCGGGTGGATCCGCTGCGTCTGGCCAGTTATGGCTTTTCGGTTCAGGATGTTGCGGATGTTTTGAGGACCGCCAAGTTCGATATCCCGGCGGGCAGCTTTGATTCCAGTGATCAGAAGCTGTTTGTACGTGCTGATGCGTCGGTCTGGAAGGAGGAAGACGTCAAACAGATGTTCATCCGCAATCAGGTGCGGGTGGGCGATGTGGCGGATGTCTATTACGGGCCTGATGATGCGACGTCCTATGTGCGCCTTGATGGCCGGACAGTGATTGGCCTTGGCGTGGTACGCCAGGCGCAATCGAACACGATCGCGATATCGAATGGTATTCGCGAGGTGGCCGAACGCCTGAACAATCAGTATGACGATATCGAAGTCTTTGTGAATTCGGACGATGCGGTGTTCATCGAAGGCGCACTTTGGGAAGTTCTGAACAGTCTGGCGTTGGCGATCATCATTGTGATCGGGGTGCTTTATCTGTTCCTGCGGTCGTTTACCGCGACGCTTATCCCGACGGTGACCATTCCCATTGCGCTTGTCGGGACGGTAGCCGCGATCTGGATGATGGGCTTTTCGATCAATATCCTGACGCTGCTGGCGCTTGTTCTGGCGACGGGGATGATCGTTGATGACGCGATTGTGGTTCTGGAAAATATCCAGCGCCGCCGTCATCAGGGATTGGGATCAATGGCGGCCGCCGTTCTGGGGACGCGGCAGGTGTTCTTTGCGGTGATTGCCACCACCCTGACGCTGGTGTCGGTGTTTGTGCCGATTTCGTTTTTGCCCAGCACGGCGGGGCGTTTGTTCCGTGAATTCGGTTTCGTGCTGGCGTTTTCGGTTGCGGTGTCGTCGTTTGTCGCACTTTCGTTGTGTCCCATGCTGGCGTCGCGGTTAAAGCATATTGATCCGCATGACGGCCAAAAGGATGCCAAACCCAACTTCCTTGAACGGATAGGTCTGTATTGTTCGGGCATTTACAAATACGTTCTGGAATGGGTTTTGCGGTTCCCGGTGATTACCCTGATTGTCTCGATCTTTGCCGGGGTTCTGGCTTTTGGGGTCTATAACACGGTCACGCAGGAACTTCTGCCCGACGAGGATCGCGGTCGTCTTCTTGTATCGTTGCGCGGGCCGGACGGGGTTGGCATTGATTACATGGACCGGCAGGTGGAAACGGTTGAAAACATCCTGCGTCCGGTGGTTGAGGCCGGTGATGCCTATAATATATATACCATTGTCGGGTTTTGGGATCCGAACCGTGCCCTTGTGATTGCGCCTCTTGTGCCGTGGGATCAGCGCAGCCGCAGCCAACAGGATATCACCAGTTCGATCCGCGGAAGCCTTGAGGCGCTGCCCGGTGTGCAGGCCTTTGTCTATCAGCCCAACAGCCTTGGATTGCGCGGCGGTTCGGGCGAGGGATTTGAATTTGCCCTGACGGGGACGAATTATCAGACGCTGGCGGCGAATGCGCGCGCCTTGCAGCAGGAGCTTGAGGCGAATTATCCGCAGCTTGTCGGGCTTCGGGTTTCCTATCAGACGACACAGCCGCAATTGATGGTCAATATTGACCGGCAGAGGGCGTCTGATCTTGGCATTCCGATCGAAAGCCTTGATACGACGCTGCGTGCAATGATCGATGGATACGAAGTTACCGAGATCACCGTCGATGATGAGAACATCCCGGTCAAACTGCGCAGCAGTGCGGGCAGCATCAATGACCCATCCGACCTTGAGAATCTTTTTGTCAGCAATCAGGAGGGGCGCATTCTGCCGCTGTCGTCGGTGATTGACCTGAGCGAGGAAGCGGTTGCATCGGAACTGGAACGCGAGGGGCAGCAGCGCGCGGTGAAGATTTCGGGCAATCTTGAGCCGGGTTATGCCCTGCAACAGGCGGTTGTCGACATTGACGCGGCGGCGGACAAGGTGCTGCCGGCGGGTATGGATGTGCTTTTCCTGGGGGATGCGGCGACATTGGGCGAAACATCAAACGATGTTCAGATTACATTCCTGATTGCGGTGCTGGTGGTGCTTCTGGTTCTTGCCGCGCAGTTTGAGAGTTTCATGTCGGCGCTTGTCGTGGTTCTGACCGTGCCGTTCGGCCTGGCCGCCGCGATTTATGCGTTGGGCATCAGCGGCACATCAATCAATATATACAGCCAGATCGGGTTGGTGATGCTCGTCGGGCTTATGGCCAAAAACGGGATTCTGGTTGTCGAATTTGCCGACCAGTTGCGCGATGCGGGCAAATCTGTGCGCGAGGCGGTGCATGATGCGGCGATGATCCGTTTGCGCCCGATCATGATGACGATGATTTCAACCGTTCTGGGCGGGTTGCCGCTGGTGCTGGGCACCGGGGCGGGGGCCGAGGCCCGGGCCGCGATTGGCTGGGTGGTGTTTGGCGGGCTTGGTTTTGCAACGGTCTTTACCCTGTTTTTAACCCCGGTTCTGTATCTTTTGCTGGCACCTCTGGTCTCTGCGCGTGCAGATGGCGGCAAGAAACTGCAAAGCCAGTTGCGACAGGCCGAAAGCATTCCCGACAAGGGCGAGGTTGAAGGAAGTGTCAGCTAGAATGTCTGTAAAACGTCTTTCAATCTGTTGCACCCTGCCGCTTATGATCGGACTTTCGGCCTGCCAGACGGTCGGGCCGGATTATGTTGCGCCGCAATTTGACCTTGTCGGGGCCTATACCCCGCCGGTACCGGTGATTGCCGCCAATCAGGCCGATCATGGCCGATGGTGGGAAAGTACCAGTGACCCGGTTCTTTCTGATCTGATCGCGCTTGGTCTTGCCAATAACCTTGATCTGCGGATTGCGGCCAGCCGGATCGAGGAAGCCCGTGCGGTGGCGCGCGGTGTATCGGGGGAAAATGGCATCGAGGTTGGCGCCAGCCTTTCGGGTGACGCAGAACGCGGTACATCGTCACGCGAACGCGGCGATCAGACGACGGATATCGGTTACGGTGCCGGGATTGATTTTTCCTGGACCCCGGATGTCTGGGGCGGGCAGCAGCGCGAGGACGAGGTGGCGCTGGCGGATTATCTGGAACAGGTCTATCTGCGCGAAGACGTTTACCTGACCGTGATTGCCGATATCGTGCGCAATTATATCGAGTTGCGCGGCACGCAGAAGCGCCAGGAATTGCTGCGCAGTTCGCTTGACCTGCAACGCCAGACCAGCAACATTGTGCAGGTCAGGATGCAGACGGGGCTGGCGTCCGAACTTGATCTGTCACGCGCCCGTGCCGAGGTTTCCGATATCGAGGCGACATTGCCGACATTGCAGACCGATATTGACCGGTCGATCAATGCGATTGCCATTTTGCTGGGGGCGCAGCCGGGAACCTATCGCGACCGTCTGGTCGATGTGCAGCCATTGCCGGAATTTGACAGTTCTCCGCCCATCGGCATTCCGGCCGATCTTTTGCGGCGGCGTCCCGATGTCCGGGCGGCTGAACTTTCATTGATTTCCGCGACCGCCGAAATCGGGGTTGAAACGGCGGATCTTTATCCGGAACTGACACTGGACGGGTCGCTGGCACTCGGAGCGAGCGGGTATGGCACCGGACCGATTGTCCGTACCGCAATCGCAGCCATTGGGGCTGTCATTGATGCCACTTTGTATGATGGCGGTGCCCGGCAGGCTGATATCGACGTTGCCGAACAGCAGGCGCAGCAGGCATTTTACAGCTATCAGCAGACGCTTCTGGTCGCCATTCAGGATGTTGAAAGTGCAATTTACGGCTATGTTGGTGCCGTCCAGCAACGCGATTCCCTGATTTCGTCGGTGCGCTATCATCGCCAGGCGTTTGAACAGTCGCGCGTCCGGTATGTTCAGGGGCTTTCAAATTTCCTTGATGTACTTGATTCACAGCGCACCCTGACGCAGTCGCAACAGGACCTGGCGGATGCGGAAACCGATCTGGAACTGGAAACCATCAATCTTTATGCCGCGGTAGGGCTTAGCGTTGATGATGTGGAACGTTATGCCGACAAGGCCGGGATTGATATGACCAATGGCTAGCGCCACCAAACATCTGTAATAACGCTGATTTTCATAAGCTGTTGCTTGTTTTCGTCGACGGTTCGTCCTAGGTCTTGGGGATCATGAACCGGGGATAAAAATGACGGGCGATCTGTTTGCCAATGAACCACCACACAATCTGCTGCCCTTTGACGGGGAGGCATTGCTGCTGCGTGAGGTCATGGCGGCAAGTGACGCGGATCGTGTGTTTGAAAAGCTGACAAGCGGTATTGTCTGGCAGCAGGAAATTGCCAGATTGATGGGGCGCGAAATTGCCGTGCCGCGATTGACGGCGTGGTATGGCGACGTTGCCTATCGTTATAGCGGTGTTTATCACCCGGCGTCACCGTTTCCGAAAATTGTCGTGCCACTTCGCGAACTGGCGGAGGAAAGATCGGATGCGTCCTTTAACACGGTTTTGCTGAACCAGTATCGTGATGGTCGTGACAGCGTTTCATGGCATGCCGATGACGAGGATGTGCTGGGTGAAAATCCGGTCATTGCCAGCCTGTCATTTGGTGAAGAACGCCGGTTTCATTTCCGGCACAAGAAAACCGGGGATCGGGTCAGTGTCGATCTGCCGCACAATTCGTTGCTGATCATGCGGGGCGCAACCCAGCATCACTGGTTACACCAGATTCCCAAAACCGCGCGCCAGATCGGGCCGCGGATCAATCTGACATTCCGTCATACCGCACCGGAAAACAAGGTGCGCGGCCGATGAGTTCGGGGGGCTCTGAAAAAAGCCGCCCCGGCAAGGGCGGCTTGAAGTCAGCAATTCGAGATTGCCGGGAAAACCGTCAACACCAGGGTGCAAACGGACAAACGCATAGGCTGTTGTGCAATCGATGCGTGCAATAATGAATCGATTCAATGAATGCAGTGTGGCGGTTCAGAAGGGGTTCTGTCAATATCGGGATGAACCGATTCAAAAAAATGTCACGTGATCGCCGGTTAATCCGCAGGATCGGGTGAATATCCGGGTGAAGAAAAGGGGAGACATCGCAAGGATGGCAAAACGGGTACGTCTTCTGGATGTGGCCAAGGCGGCCGGGGTATCGCAAGGTACGGCATCAAATGCCTTTGGCAAGCCTGATCTGGTACGCAAGGAAGTCCGGGAACGCATTCTGGAAGTTGCCAAAGAGCTTGGCTATCGCGGGCCGCATGTGATGGCGCGCATGCTGCGTACCGGCAAGGCCGGGGCGCTTGGCGTGGTGTTTCCCGATAACCTTGAATATGCCTTTAGCGACCCGGTGGCGATTGAGCTTCTGCGCGGTGTCGGGCGGGAATGCGCGCGGCAGGCGGTCAATATGATGATCATTTCGGCCGAAAATCCCGAACAGGCGATTACCGCGATCAACAATGCCGCCGTCGATGCGTTTCTGGTGCATTGTTATTCCGATGACAATGACATCATTTCCGCCATTCAGCGCCGAAACCAGCCATTGGTCTGCATCGATACCGATATTGCCGGGGCGGCGGGGACCGTGGTGCTTGATGATTTTGCCGGGGCGGAAATGGCGGCCCGGCATTTGATTGATTGCGGCGCGCGAAAATTCGCCATCCTGTCCCTGCAGGCCAACAAGGCGGAAAATTTCGGCCCGATGAATGCCAAACGCCGGGGTGCTGTCAGCCACCGTGTGGTGCGCGAACGGCTTGGCGGATATCACGCAGCCCTTAAAAAGGCCGGGATTGCGATCGAGGATATCGTCCATATCGAATGCGAAAACCTGTCATCGCACAGTGCCGAAATGGTCGAAACCATGTTGCGCGACCACCCGGAAATCGACGGTATTCTGGCGATGTCCGATGTGATTGCCATTGGCGCACTTGACGGTGCGCGGGCCGCGGGCCGCAAAATACCCGATGATCTTAAGGTGATCGGCTTTGACGGTATTGCCGAGGGTGAACGCACCGACCCGCCATTATCAAGCATCCGTCAGGATTCCGTTGAAAAGGGACGCTTGGCGGCCGAAATGGCGCTTGGCGAAGCGCAAAGCGATAACAACCGCATCCTTCAAACCAGCCTGCTTGTGAGGGGATCAACGCGTTAAGCCGAAAGTGCTGCGTAGCAATGGCAATCGATGGTGTGGTCCATCACAAGGCCGGTGGCCTGCATGAAGGAATACATGATCGTGGTCCCGACAAACTTCATGCCGCGTTTTTTGAGGTCCTTGGACAGGGCGTCGCTGAGTTTTGTCGATACCGGCACGTCTGACATGGTTTTCCAGTGATTGATGATGGGTTTGCCGCCAATGAAATTCCAGATATAGGCATCGAAGCTGCCAAATTCCTTCTGGATTTCGATGAAGGCGTTGGCATTAAGGATGCTTGCCGCGACCTTGGCCCGGTTGCGGATGATGCCCGGATCGGCCAGAAGGGCCTGTTGTTTGGCCTCGTCATACCTGGCGATTTTCTGGACATCGAAATTGTCATAGGCCGCGCGATAGGTGTCGCGCCGGGCAAGGATTGTCAGCCAGCTTAAACCGGCTTGCGCACCCTCAAGGATCAGCATTTCGAAAAAGTGCCGGTCATCATGAACCGGAACGCCCCATTCCTGATCGTGGTAGTCGACATAAAACGGCTTGTCGAGATGGGTTTCGGCCCATTTGCAACGGGGGAGCGTGTTCGCCGACATGGTCGATCCTTCTTTGTCGTTTGATGGCGGGGGCATTGTTGGATGGGATCATGGGGGCTGGCAAGCCTGATGACTTTGTCCTGACATTTCTCCTGACAGAAACTGTCGGGGAGGGGGATTTTGCCGGTCATTCAAGCGTGATGGTGGGGCCAAAAATCCGCAATGTCTGGTGAAGCATGTCACATCATGTGGAAAACTTGATCAAAGCTTTCGAAATCAGGCGCTCTGTGCTTGCGCCCGGGGCTAAGGCCGACTAGGTTTTGCAGCGTGTTAACTATAATTCCGATCAGATCGGCCCGATCTGGACCGACTGCAAGAAGGAGCGGCGATGCTGGCGATTTTTTGGCTTATTGACACCGTTATCGGTATCTACATTTTCATGCTGATTGCGTCAGCAATCCTGTCATGGCTTGTGGCGTTTGACGTGATCAATTCCAGCAACCGGTTTGTCTATATGGTTGGTGATTTCCTGTACCGGATCACAGAGCCGGCATTGCGACCGATCCGCCGGATCATTCCGAATCTGGGCGGCATCGATATTTCGCCGATTATCCTGATCCTGATCCTGCAGTTTGCCAATATGCTGATCCAGACAGATGTGCGCGCGGCGGTAATGGGGTATTAAGCCCGCAGATGGGTAAACCGTTCTGCGAGAAGCTTTCGGATGGCAGCGGCATCAGGGTGTTTTTACGCCTTACACCAAAGGCTTCGCGAAATGCGATTGCCGGACTGGCTTTGGATGGCAACGGACAACAGCAGATCAGGGTGACGGTTACGGCCGTGCCTGAAAACGGCAAGGCGAACACCGCCCTGATAAAGCTTTTGGCAAAAACGGCCAAATGGCCTAAATCGTCAGTCGAAATTGTTGCCGGGCATACGGACCGCAACAAGGTTCTGGAAATTTCAGGCGATCCGGACGCACTCATTGCGCAACTTCATGAATTGACGGGCGGACAAGACATATGAGCGACGCAAAAATCATCGACGGCAAAGCATTTGCAGCCAAACTGCGCGGCGATATCGCAGCAGAAGTGGCCAAGCTTAAAGATGCGCACGGCGTCACGCCGGGCCTTGCGGTTATTCTGGTCGGTGAAGACCCGGCAAGCCAGGTCTATGTCCGTAACAAGGGCAAGCAGACCATCGAATGCGGCATGAATTCCTATGAGCACAAGCTTTCGGCTGACACGTCGCAGGAAGATCTTCTGGCGCTGATTGCGAAGCTGAATGCTGATCCGCAGGTTCATGGCATCCTGTGCCAGTTGCCGGTGCCCAAACATATCGACGATCAGGCGATCCTTGCGGCCATCGATCCGGCCAAGGATGTTGACGGCTTCCATGTCGTCAATGCCGGTGCACTGGCAACCGGGGGCGAGGGATTTGCGCCCTGTACGCCTTATGGCTGTCTGATGCTTCTTAAAGATACGCTTGGTGATCTTTCGGGGATGCGGGCGGTGGTTGTCGGCCGGTCCAACATTGTGGGCAAGCCGATGGCGCAGTTGCTTCTGAAAGAAAGCTGCACGGTGACCATCGCGCATTCGCGTACCCGTGACCTGCCCGAAGAAGTCCGCCGTGCCGACATCGTCGTTGCCGCCGTCGGCCGCCCCAATATGATCAAGGGCGACTGGATCGCGCCCGGTGCCACCGTGATTGATGTTGGCATCAACCGCGTCGAAGGGGCCGAGGGCAAAATGAAGCTGGTTGGCGATGTCGAGTTCGAAACCGCATCCAAAGTCGCCGGTGCGATTACGCCGGTGCCGGGTGGTGTCGGCCCGATGACGATTGCGTGTTTGCTCAACAACACCCTGATTTCGGCATGTCGAGCCAATGGGCTTGCGGTGCCGAACCTTGGTTTTGACGGCTAAGTCGTCATCAAATCGAATTTTAAAAGGGCAGCTTCGGGCTGCCCTTTTTCTTTACAGCGGCCAGATCCAAAGCAACATCGGCACTCCGACCAGAACGACGATGATTTCAATCGGCAGGCCGAGCCGCCAGTAATCACCAAAGCGGAAGCCGCCGGGGCCGAGGATCAGGGTGTTGTTCTGGTGGCCGATCGGGGTCAGGAAGGCACAGGATGCGCCGATGGCGACCGCCATCAGGAAGGCGTCGGGATTGGCGTCGAGTTGCGCGGCACTGCCAATTGCAATCGGGCACATGACAGCCGCCGTGGCGGCGTTGTTCATGAAATCCGAGAGCGTCATGGTGATGATCAGGATCAGGCCAAGTGCGATGACAGCATTCCCCTGCGCGACCGAGTTTAGCAGGAAGCGGGCAATCAGATCAGCCGTGCCGGTGGTTTCCATCGCGGTTGCCACCGGGATCAGGGCGGCGAGCAGGACAATCACCGGCCAGTCCACCGCGTCATAGACATTGCGCGGGGCGACCACGCGCATCACCATGGCGATCAGAACCCCGATGGCAAAGGCAATGGCGGCGGGCATGACGCCAAAGGCGGCGGCACCGATGGCAGCCGCCATGATGCCCGTGGCCTTCAGCGCCTGGGCATTGTCGGGGATACGAAGGGCGCGCTCGGCAAGCGGCACACAGCCAAAGCGGGAGGCAAAATCATAAATGGCTTCGGGCGGGCCTTGCATCAAGAGCACATCGCCAGCCTTCATCGACAGGGTGCGCAGGCGGGCCATCGAACGTTGCCCCTGCCGCGATACCGCCAGAAGGTTTACACCGTACCGGGTGCGCAGATGGATATCGGTGGCCGACCGGCCGATAAAGCCGGAGTTCGGCAGGATGGCGAGTTCCATGAGCGCAATATCATCGGACTGGATCGCGCCGCGGCGGCCATCATCGGGCTTTTGCGTATCGGCTTCGGGCGTATCGTTTTTCTTTTCGGCTTTTGCCGATTTGGCGGCAATTGTCTTTGCTTCCGGGGCATCGGAGGCATCCGTATCGCCTTTATCTTCCGGTTGTTCCGCCGCTTTTGCCTGTGCCTCCAGATCGCGCAATTCTTCCTCAAGTTTCAGGTCAAGTGCCGACAGGGCCGTTGCCAGTGCTTCGGGGTCGGCTTCGATGATCAGGATGTCGTTTTCATGCAGTTCGCGAAACGGATTGGGCGCGGGAATGCGTTTTTCATTGCGGATTAGCCCGATGACCTGTGCGTCGCCCTTTTCCAGTTCACGGTTTACATCGCGCAGCATCATGCCGATTGCCTTGCTGCCCGTGGCAATGCGTGCCTCGGTCAGGTAGGAACCGGTTTCAAAGCCCTCCGCCCCGGCGCGTTCGCGGGTGGGGACAAGCCAGCGGCCAAACATCATGACGAAAATCAGACCGGTAGCGGCAACAACGATCCCGACCGGGGTATAATCAAACATGGTAAAGCTGCCATCGCCGGCTTCGGTCCGGAAACCGGCGACGATCAGGTTGGGCGGGGTCCCGATCAGGGTGGTCATCCCGCCCAGGATCGACCCGAAGGCCAGCGGCATCAGGATTTTACCCGGCGGCAGGTTTTGTTTGGCGGCGATTTGCAGGGCGACAGGCATCAGAAGCGCCAGCGCGCCGACATTGTTCATGAAGGCCGACAGGATTGCGGCAAGCAGGCTGAGTGCGGCCATGGTCACGAACGGACCGGTCGATTGCGGCAATACGGTCCGAGTCAGGGTATCAACCGCACCCGATTGTTGCAGGGCCGATGACAGGATCAGGATACAGGCGACCGTAATCACCGCCGGATGACCGAAACCCTGAAACGCGTTATCGATGGGTACCAGACCGACAACCACACAGCACAGAAGGGACCCCATCGCGACCATATCATGACGCCAGCGCCCCCACAGGAACATGACGACCGTTCCGACAAGAATGGCAAGGATCAGGATTTGTTTGAGTTCCATGGATGCCTGTCTGGTTGCTTCTTCGGGTTGAGAAAATGATCAGCACGAACCGAGCGGTAACGAAGAACGATCCAGTCCGCCTGAATGTTCCTGCAACCTCCTGCCATTATTGTCAGGAGGGTATGATACCATCACACTGTTTTTCTTTGCGATTTTTCAAAGGCCATCATGATTAACGACAAAGCCGCGATTTCCGTATCCGCCCGGCAGGCGCGCAATCTGGCGCTAACGGCACAGGGGTTTGATCAGGACGATAGCCGACCGGTGACCAAACGCCGAATCATGAAAGCCATCCGCAAGACCGGCATGTTACAGGTCGACAGTGTCAATGTTTTGACCCGTGCGCACTATATGCCGGTCTTTTCGCGGCTTGGCATTTATGACCCGGCGGACCTTGATCAACTGAGCTGGGGCAACGCCCGGCAGCGGCGGTTGTTTGAATATTGGGGCCACGAGGCATCGATGATCCCGGTTGAGGATTACGGGTTTTATCGCTGGCGCATGGCGGATGCTGCGGAAGGCAAAGGCACCTGGGGGCAGATCGCCAAAATGATCCGTGATCATCCTGAATTTGTGCGCAGCATTCTGGACCGGATCGAAAAGGAAGGGGCACTTGCTGCCAGTGATCTGGAACAGGAAGGCGCATCGAGTTCGAAATGGTGGGGATGGTCGAAAACCAAAACCGCGATGGAATTCCTGTTCTGGAGCGGGCAGGTGATGGCGCGCAAACGGCGCACCAGTTTCGAGCGGGTTTATGACCTGCCCGAACGGATCATCGGCCCGGAGGCGCTTGAACAGCCAATGCCGCGCGCCGAAGCCCAGCGTGCCTTGATCCGCAACGGGATTGCCGCGATGGGGATCGCGACCGAGGCCGATCTTCGGAAGTATTTCCGCCTGCCGACCGATGATGCCAAGGCGCGCGTTGCCGAAATGGTCGAGGACGGCACGTTGTTACAGGCGAATGTCGAGGGCTGGAAACAGCCGGGATATTTGTGCCCGCATGTCAATCCGCGGTGCCGTGCCAAACCAACGGCGTTAATGGTGCCGTTTGATCCGGTCATGTGGGAACGCGACCGGGTGGAACGCATTTTCGGTTTCAATTATCGCATCGAAATCTATGTCCCGGCGGAAAAGCGGCAATATGGTTATTACGTTCTGCCGTTCATGCAGAACGGCGAATTTGTTGCCCGTGTTGATCTGAAAGCGGATCGGCAAGAAGGGGTTCTTCGGGTGCAGAGCGCGCATCTGGAAGAGGGTTGTGATGCAACGGCCGTTGCGGACGGTCTGATGGTGCATTTGTCGCGATTGGCGCGGTTTTTGGGGCTTTCGGGTGTTGTCGTTGTCCCATGCAATCCGTTTTCGGTGTATCTTGGCCGCCAGTGTGAAGGCTGAAAAGGTGAACGGGGCGAAGGTCCCACAACCACGCCCCGTTCCACCACAGTCCTGACCTGATCGCAGAAGCTTCAGGACAATGCGATCAACAGTTTTACCTGTGCCTTACCAGCAGGTATAACCCCCATCAGCCAGGACAATGGAGCCGGTCATCAGGCTGGACGCGTCGGATGCCAGGAACAGCACGACCGATCCGATTTCCTCGGTCAGACCAAGGCGGGCCATCGGGGTACCGTTGATCCAGGCGTCATACATGTCCGGCTTGGATTTCACGAATTCATTTAACGGTGTTGCGATATAGGTCGGGGCAACCGCATTGACGCGCACGCCACGCCCGCCCCATTCGGCAGCCAGCGATTTGGTCAGATGGTGAACGGCGGCCTTGGATGCGTTGTAATAGGCCTGTTCCTGCGGCTTGTTGACGATGAAGCCCGACATGGAGCCGACATTGACGATCACGCCGTTTTTCTTGGCCAGCATCTGTTTGCCAAATTCGCGGCAGCACCAGAAGGTGCCGTTCAGGTTGACGTCAATGACGTTGAGCCAATGTTCATCGGTCACGGTTTCGGCCGGGGTTTCGGAACGTGCGATACCGGCATTGTTGACCAGAATGTCAACACCGCCTTCGCGGGCCATTTTTTCGGCACTGGTGCGAACCTGATCGGTGTTGGTGACGTCCATGATGTCGATATCGGCGGTGTAACCCTTTGATTTCAGGTAATCACGGCCTTCTTCGGCCACGCCTTCGCTGATGTCACCGATAATGACATGCGCGCCTGCTTCGGCCAGTGCCTCGCAGCATGACAGGCCAATTGCGCGACCGCCCCCGGTGACATAGGCGCGGCGTCCGGTAAGATCGAACTTTTTGAGGTACATTTGGGTCTCACATTCTTGTGGTGGTCAGGCTGGGTCGCATGGCGTGTGGGGCAATGCGATCCGGTTTTTTTGAAAGTCTCAGGGATTTCCAAGAGCAATACCGTTTGCATCAAAACGGTGGATACGGTCCTGTTCCGGTGTCAGCCAGATCTTGTCATTCTCGCCCAGCGGCACTTCGCCGGTTGCACGTACCGTCATCGGGCCAAAGCCGTCTGCATTGACGTGCAGATAGGTTTCGGCACCAAGATGTTCGGCAATCTTGACGGTTGCGGCCAGATCACCGCTTTCGGTGCTGACCGCGACATGTTCGGGGCGGATGCCGATTTCGTGGCAGTCATATTTTTGGGCATAGTCGCCACCGATGAAGTTCATTTTCGGCGACCCGATAAAGCCCGCGACGAACTTGTTGGCGGGATTGTTATACAGTTCCATCGGTTTGCCGACCTGCTCGACCCGGCCGGCCTGCAACACGACAATCTTGTCGGCCATGGTCATGGCTTCGACCTGATCGTGGGTCACGTAAATCATCGTGGTTTTCAGTTCCTGATGAAGGCCGGTGATTTCAAGACGCATATTGACGCGAAGGGCGGCATCAAGGTTGGAGAGCGGTTCATCAAACAGGAAGGCCGCCGGATTGCGCACAATCGCACGACCAATTGCGACACGCTGGCGCTGCCCCCCGGAAAGCGCGCCGGGGCGGCGTTCCAGATAATCGGTCAGATTCAGGATTTTGGCCGCGTTCTGAACTTTTTCTTCAATCACGGCCTTGCTTTCCCCGGCCATTTTCAGGCCAAAGGCGATGTTGTTATAGACCGTCATGTGCGGATAAAGCGCATAGGACTGAAACACCATCGAAAGGCCGCGTTTTGCCGGGGCTTCGTTGGCGACATCGGTTCCGTCGATCAGGATCTTGCCATCGGTGACGTCTTCAAGACCGGCGATCAGGCGCAGCAAAGTGGATTTGCCACAGCCCGACGGGCCGACAAAGACAACAAATTCACCATCATTGATATCAAGGTCCACACCCGGAATAACATCCAGCGTTCCGAAGGTTTTCTTGACTTTTTCCAGTCGGATAGCACCCATTTCGGTGTTCCTTCTCGTTGAATTTCGATCAGGCGGCGGTTACTTGACCGCGCCAAATGTCAGGCCACGAACAAGCTGTTTCTGCGAGAACCAGCCGATGATCAGGATCGGTGCAACCGCCATTGTCGACGCCGCCGAAAGCTTTGCCCAGAACAGCCCTTCGGGGCTGGAATAGGAGGCAATGAAAGCGGTCAGCGGGGCGGCATCGGCAGTGGTCAGGTTCAGGGTCCAGAAAGCTTCGTTCCAGGCCAGGATGATGTTGAGCAGCATGGTCGATGCAATACCCGGAACCGCCATTGGCAACAGCACAAAGATGATTTCCTTGGGCAGGGTGGCACCATCCATGCGGGCCGCTTCAAGGATGTCGGACGGGATTTCCTTGAAATAGGTGTAAAGCATCCAGACCATGATCGGCAGGTTCATCAGGAACAGAACCATGATCAGACCGAACCGGGTATCGAGCAGACCCCAGTCGCGGAACACCAGATAGATCGGGACCAATACACCAACCGGCGGCATCATCTTGGTCGACAGCATCCAGAGAAGCGCATCCTTGGTCCGTTTGGTCGGATTGAAGGCCATCGCCCATGCACATGGCACGGCAAAAAGCAGACCCACCAGGGTGGAGCCAACCGACAGGATCACCGAATTCATGGCGAACCGGAAATAATCGGACCGCGCCTGTACCTCGGCATAGTTTTCCAGCGTCCAGTCGAACGAAATGAAGCTTGGCGGGATCGATACCGCTTCAAGTTCGGTTTTGAAACTGGTCAGGACCATCCAGAAAATCGGGAAGAAGATCAGAAGCCCGACAATCCAGGCAAAGATCGAAAAACCGATATGGCCAAGGGCTGTTTGTTTGTTTTCCATCTCGTGTCCCCTACCTGTCCAGGTTCTTGCCAATGAGGCGGATCAGGAAGATCGCCACGATATTTGCCAGAACGACAGCAACGATACCGCCCGCCGATGCACCGCCAACGTCGTATTGCAGCAGGGCCTGGGTATAGACGAGGAAGGCAATATTGGTGGTTGCAAGGCCGGGGCCACCGCCGGTTGTCACGAAAATCTCGGCAAAGACGGTCAGCAGGAAAATTGTTTCGATCAGCACGACCACCGTGATCGCACGGCTGAGATGGGGCAGCGTAATATAGAAGAAAATCGAAATCGGGCCGGCACCATCCATCTGGGCGGCTTCCTTCTGATCGCGGTCAAGCGACTGAAGGGCGGTCAGCAGGATCAGCACGGCAAAGGGCAGCCACTGCCACGACACCATGATGATGATGGCTGTCAGGGGGGCTTCGGAAAACCAGTCGATTGACTGGAAACCCAAACCGGTGGCAATCCAGGCAAACATGCCCGATACCGGATGCATCAGAAGGTTTTTCCAAACCAGCGCATTCACGGTCGGCATGATAAAGAAGGGCGCAATCACCAGCAGGCGCAGGATGCCACGGCCAAAAATCGGCTGATCAAGCATCAGGCCCAGCAGGACGCCGCCGACCACCGTGATCACAAGAACCGATCCGACGAGCAGAAGCGTGTTTGTCAGCGACGCAAAGAATGCCGGGTCGGTCAGGAAGAATTCATAGTTCAGCGTGCCAATCCATTCTTCCATACCGGGCGAAAGAAGGTTGTAACGCAGGAACGAGAAATAAATTGTCATGCCCAGCGGCACGATCATCCACAAAAACAAGGCGATGATCGACGGTGCAGACATAATGCGCCCGGTCAGGGTAGAGGACCGTGTCGACATGATGTGCTCCCTGTTTGAAGTCCCTGTTACCTCGATCCGGATGGAAAGAGGGTGGCGGTCAGAAGTGCCGCCACCCCAAGTTCATCAGGTCAAGGAGGCATAGGCCAGAAATCATTGCATCAGGTGCGGGTTTTCTGGCCTGTCATGCATCAGTAGTAACCGGCTTTGCGCATGGTGCGGTCGGTGCTGGACTGTGCGGCGGCAAGCGCATTGTCAACAGTCGAGGAACCGGCCAATGCGGCAGAGAATTGCTGGCCTACTGTGGTGCCGATACCCTGAAATTCAGGGATAGCGGCAAACTGAACACCGACATAGGGCTTCGGTTTCATGGTCGAATTGATCGGATCGGCACTGTCGATGGCAAGAAGGGTCTCGTCAGCGAACGGTGCGGCTTCCAGATATTTCGGGTTTTCGTACAGGGACATACGGGTACCCGGCGGAACGTTAGCCCAGCCTTCTTTGGAGGCTACGAGTTCCAGATAATCTTTGGACGTTGCCCAGGCGATGAATTTCTGGGCGGCTTCGACTTTCTGGGAACCGGTCGGAATGCCAAGGTTCCATGCCCAGAGCCAGTTGGCACCAGTGCAGGTTTCGGCGCACGGGGCTTCGGTGAAGCCGACCTTGTCTGCAACGGTCGATTCTTTGGGGTTGCTGACAAAGGATGCGGCGACGGTTGCATCGATCCACATACCGCATTTGCCCGAGTTGAACAGCGAAAGGTTTTCGTTAAAGCCGTTCGACGTTGCGCCCGGAGGGCCATATTTGCCGAGGATTTCGACATACATATCGAGGGCGTTTTTCCATTCGGGGCCGTCGAAGGTCGGGTTCCAGTTTTCATCAAACAGGCGCGCGCCGTAGGCATTGCCCATGGTGGTGATCAGCGCCATGTTTTCGCCCCAGCCAGCCTTGCCGCGCAGGCAGATACCATAAACACCGTTATCCGGGTCATGAAGCTTTTTGGCGATGTCGAGCGTCTGGTCCCAGGTCAGGCGACCATTGATGGAAATACCGGCTTTTTCAAACAGGTCGGTACGATACATCATCATCGAGCTTTCGCCGTAGAAAGGTGCGGCAAAAAGCTGATCATCCATGCTTACCGCAGAGCGGATCGCAGGCATGATGTCATCGGTATCGTAATCGGCACCCAGATTATCGAGCGGTGCCAGCCAGCCCTTTTCAGCCCAGATCGGAACCTCGTAGGTGCCAATCGTCATGATGTCATACTGACCGCCCTTGGTGGCGATGTCGGTGGTGACACGCTGACGCAGGGTGTTTTCTTCGAGCGTAACCCATTCAAGGGAAATGTCGGGGTTTTTGGAGGTGAAGTCATCCGTCAGCTTCTGCATGCGGATCATGTCACCGTTGTTCACGGTAGCGATGGTAAGTTTTGTTTCGGCATTGGCGGAGAATGCGACACCGCCTGCCAACAGCGCACAAAGCGCTGCTCCCGTTACGCGTTTCATAGTTCCTCCCAAAGGACTGTGTACCCGATGGGCAAATTATCTTGCCCGTTTGATCATTTGTTCAGGTAATGAGCATTCACTCAATTTGAGGGTGGTTTGTCAAACGAAATCGTTTTTGCGCTGCAACAAGAAAACCCCGCCAAAACTTTTGACGGGGTTGATTTCTGTATTGATTCAAAACGTGTTTTGCGGCGATCAGGCGCGCAACAAAGCTTCGGCGGTGGCTTCGTCGGTAATCAGTGTGGTGATCAGTTTGCCGCGCATCGCCCCGCGAATCGCGGCGACTTTTTTGGCCCCCTTGGCGACAGCGATCGTATTTTGTGCCGGAATATGGATCGGCGCGCTGGTGACACGATGGTTGACATCGTGGTCAAGGATCGCGCCATTTTCATCGAACGACCAACTGACGACTTCGCCGATGCCGCCATCTTTTTGCAGGGAACGCAATTCATCCTTGCTGATGAAGCCATCGATATAAAGCGGCGCATCGGCACCAAGATCACCAACCCCGACAAAGCGCACATCGGCCTTGGCGGCCAGATGCATGATATTGTCCATCGGCGGCTGTTGCTGCATCTGGGCGCGCACACTGGCACTTTCGACAATCACCGGGATCGGCAACGGATAGTGCGGCGCACGGGTCCGGTCCGCGAGGTCGGTGACCGCGTCATAGAAACTGGCCGCGCCGTCGTGGGCAATCGTTCCGACAAGCGAAACGATCTTGTGATGACGTCCATTGATACGTTGAACTTCATCGACCATGCCGCGCATCGCACGCCCGGTACCAACCGCAATGATTTTGGGTTCGGGGGATTGCAGCACGCGTTCAAGATAGGTCGCAGCCGTCTGCGCCATGCCAAACATCGCGTCCGGTGCCGCCGGATCGGTCGGCACGACATCGCAATTGGCAAGGCCGTATTCCTTGCACAGCGAGGCGGCCAGTTCCATGCAGTGGGCAATCGGGTGATCAAGGCGGACCTTGACCAGACCTTCGCTTATCGCGGCGGATACCAGACGCTGTGCCGTGGGGCGTGAAACGCCAAGTTTGGTGGCGATTTCATCCTGGGTATTGCCCGCGCAATAATAAAGCCATCCCGCGCGGGCGGCTTCATCCAGTCTTGTGGCCTCTTTGCGTGTTCGTTTTACCATCCCTGTCCTCGATTTATTTTTCTTTATGGATCGCGGCGCTGATGGCGGGAGCGCCGGTTAATCGATATAAATTCCCTATCGTTTTTTTGCGGTTCTGACCAGCGGGAATGATCCGGGCAAAAAGAAACCCGCCGGGATAGGCGGGTTTCGAAGATGTTCATTGAGGTCGCGATTATTTCTTTGGCAGATATTCCGCGACCAGCTTTTCGGCAATCTGAACCGCGTTAAGGGCGGCCCCTTTGCGCAGGTTATCGCCAACACACCAAAGCGAAAGCCCGTTTTCAACCGTCGGGTCCTTGCGCACGCGCGACACGAAAACATTGTCTTCGCCCTGGACTTCCTGGGGCGTGACATATCCCTCGTCCTGACGGTAATCGACGACGGAAACGCCGGGGAAGTCTTTCATTGCCTTGCGGGCTTCTTCGACGGTGACGGGGTGTTCAAACTCGATATTGATCGCCTCGGCATGGCCGACAAAGACCGGGACACGTACACATGTCGCATGAACCCGGATATCGGGATCAAGGATTTTGCAGGTTTCTGCCGTCATTTTCCATTCTTCACGGGTCGAACCATCATCCATGAATTCGTCGATATGCGGAATGACGTTAAAGGCGATCTGTTTGGTGAACTGTTCCTTGACCGGTAGATCATTGACGTAAATGCCCTTGGTCTGGTTGAACAGCTCATCCATCGCAAGTCGACCGGCACCGGAAACCGACTGATAGGTCGCAACCACAACACGTTTGATCGGTTGCAGGTCATGTAGCGGTTTGAGCGCCATGACCATCTGAATGGTCGAGCAGTTCGGGTTGGCGATGATGTTTTTCTTGGCGTAACCGGCCAGTGCGGCACCATTTACCTCTGGCACGACCAGCGGTACACCGGGCTCCATCCGCCAGTAGCTGGAATTGTCGATGACAACGCAACCCGCAGCAGCAGCCTTGGGCGCCAGCGTTTTGGCCGTTGTGCCACCGGCAGAGAACAGCGCGATATCGACCTTGGAAAAATCGAAGGTTGCGGCATCTACGACCTTGAGTTCCTTGTCACCGTAATCCAGTTCGCGGCCGACCGAACGCGAGGAGGCGAGTGCGAAAATTTCATCGGCCGGAAATTGGCGTTCTTCAAGCGTATTGAGCATCTCGCGCCCGACATTTCCGGTCGCGCCGACAACGGCGATTTTATAGCCCATCAGGAGCCTCTTTCAGTCTTGCTGGCATTGCTTTATACGCGTTGCCCCTCTTTGGTATGGGGCGTTCGGATTTTGCATATGCCTGTGGATAATCGTCTGTACAGCTTGGGGCGAGATGTAAGGTTTTATCGAGGAGCACGCAAGGAGTTCGTCGGTATTTACCCCTTGAGATTGCAAAAAAATCTGGCAGAATTACCAACGGGGTTCGAGCACCGAACCCTAAATCAGAATCGTTCGGCCCCGGCTTTGAGTTTTCTGTTTTCAATGTCCGTAGGTGCGCGGCCTGTCTTGTAGCCGTTTCTGCATTTCCTTATTCGAACGATTGACTAGGCGATCCTGATTTAGGGTCCGGTGCTTATGTGAAATTCGGAAACGGATTTCATGTGGGGCGATGGCATTTCCGGCTTAAAAAGGACGGCAGATGACGTACCCGATGACACTGGACTGGACACAGAAAAAGGTTCTCGATTTTTTCCGGGAACATGTCACGCGCGGAACACTGGTATTCCGGGCGGACGATAGACACGAGATTGTTCTGGGGGATGGCAGCGACCCCAGGGCAACGATGACCATACCGAACTGGACCGACACATTGAAAATGGCGCTAAGTCCCGATCCGGGATTTGGTGAAGCCTATATGCGTGGCGGTTTTGATGTTGTTTCAGGCGAGATGGAAGATCTGATCAGGGTCTTGCGGCTTAACTTCGAAGGTGGTCATTCGGCAAACGGATTTGGCCTGTTCATCGAAAAGCTGCAGGCGCTTAAATTCCAGATCGCGCAATTTACCTCGGTCAAGGCCGCGTCCCGGCGCGTGCGCCATCATTATGATATCGGCAATGATCTCTATACCCGTTTCCTTGATCCGGAAATGCAGTATTCCTGCGCCTTCTGGGATGATGGTGCCCAGACGCTGGAAGAAGCGCAAAACCGCAAAATGACCCTGACGACGCAGCGTCTGAAGATCGATCAGCCCGATCTTCGGGTGGTTGATATCGGCTGTGGCTGGGGCGGGTTGAGCCGCTTTATCCGGCGTACCACCGGGGCTGAGGTGCACGGGATCACGCTTTCGACCGAACAATATAACTGGGCGCTCGAACGCAAGGCGGAACTGCCCGATAACTTCCACGAAGGTCTTGGATATCATCTTCTGGATTACCGGTTGTTTGCCGATGCGAATGAAGGAAAATATGACCGGGTTGTTTCGGTCGGCATGTTTGAACATGTCGGGCGGCCACAATTCAAAACCTATTTCGAGAAGGTCGGCAAATTGCTGAAAGCTGGCGGTCGGGTGGTGATCCATACGATCATCAAACCGCGCCCGGATTTCACATCGCCCTGGATTGATCGTTATATCTTTCCGGGGGGATATATCCCGGCTGTCCACGAAGTCATCGAGGCGGCCGAGAATGCAGACCTTAAAGTCGAGGCATCGCATTTCCACGCGGGACTGAACTATGCCCGGACCCTGGTTGCATGGCGCGACCGGTTCCGCGAGATTGCCGATCAGCTTGATCCGGAAAAATACGACACCGAGTTTAAACGGATGTGGGAATTTTATCTGGCGGGCTGCATCAATGCCTTTGACGAACGTGAAGGCGGTGGCGGGATGCGGGTGGGGCAGTTTGTTTTCACCAAACCCGGCTATCGCTTTACTTGAAAACGCATCGGTCGGGCTGTCGTTTTGTGATGACCCGACCCATATATATTCAATGTTCAAACGGGCCGCAGAGCCCGAACCCGATAATGCGTGTCGTGGGTCAACCGGCATGGCGCGCGATGTTCATACCCGGTTGTTCCTTCGGGAGGAAACAACATGCTGAACATGACACACCGGGATACTCCGGGCACACGTGCATATTCCACCCAGATCACCCATCGTACCGGACCCCATATCGGCCGTGTTGACGATTATGTCCGGGCGCTTCGATCCATTGATATGTCGAGCTGCGAACGTGACATGCTGCGTGCCCATGCCAAGGCACCGGGGCGTGAAATCACCGGTAATCAACTGGCAAATACCATTGGCCATTTTGGTTCGCGGATCGGAAACAAAAAATATGGCAAACTGGCGCAAAAAATAGCCTTGGCGGCCGAATTGCCGATGTGCAAATCCGATGTCAGCGATTATCTGGCGGCGGTTTTCACATTGGCCGATGGTGAACAGCAAAACAGCGAAGACTGGCATTGGGTGATGCATAAAGAAGTCGCCGAAGCCCTGAAAAAGACCCGTATCCTATAGAATTCGGCGGCAATAAAATTTTTTGGCCGGATGTGTAACGTGGGGTAAAGCTGTTTCGTCCTGATTGCAAAGGGGGATTTTCCCCGGTTTTCAATCACGGAGAAACACAATGAGCCGTTTTGACGTTCCGAAATCCAGCCCGAAAATTTTTGAAGCGATGCTGGGGCTTGCCAGCAGCCTTGAAGACAACCCGCGGATTCCGCGTGTCTTGCGCGATCTGGTCGAATGCCGCGTGTCGCAAATCAATGGATGTTCGCATTGCCTGCGCATGCATTCCAAAAGCCATGCCGATCACGGTGGGGACGCCATCAAGGTGACCATGCTGGCGGTCTGGCGCGCGGCCAAGGGATATGACGAGGCGGAACGGGCAGCACTTGATTGGGCCGAGTGCCTGACCGAAGCGGTTGATCAGGACCGCATTTCGCAAAGCTATCGCAACCTTGTCGATCATTTCGAAAAAGACGCCATTTCCGAGCTGACCTGCATCATTTCAACGATGAATGCGTGGAACCGTCTTGGCATTGCGCAGCATGAGTTTGCCTGATCGCACTCCCCGATCCGATAGGGTCTTTGCTTCGCCAGACCTATCGGGCAGGATGACCACCCAATCGGCGATACGGGCCTGTCCCGTATCGCTTCATGTGTTTGACGGGGATCGCATGGCAGATCAGGTTTTCGAAACCCATCGCGGGCGGCTGCATGCCCTGGCCTATCGCATGCTGGGCAGTCATGCCGATGCCGAAGATGCCGTGCAGGATGTCTGGTTGCGTTGGCGGGCGACGGCAAAGGATGACATCCGCGATGCAACGGCGTGGCTGGTGCGGGTCTGCAGCAATATCTGCCTTGATGTTCTGAAATCGGCCCGTCGCCAGCGTGAAAATTATGTCGGGCAGTGGCTGCCCGAACCCTGGGCGCCAGTGATTGAGGCGGAAGCCGAAAACAACCTGATTGAACGGGATGGTCTGGGGCAGGCCTATGTCATGATGCTTGAACGGTTGGGACCGGTCGAACGGGTTGCCCTAGTCCTTCATGATGTGTTTGACTGGTCACACGAGGAAATCGCCCCGGTGATCGAGCGGACCGAAAACAATACCCGCCAGATCCTGTTTCGGGCGCGCCGTAAAGTAAACCGGGAACATGATCGTGATCCCACACCGGTGCCCGATAGTGACACTGCAGACAAAGAACAGGTCTCAGCCTTTGTCGATGCCCTGATCGGGGGTGATTTGAACGCTTTGATCGGGCAATTGGCTCCCAATGTGATCATGCATTCCGATAGCGGCGGCAAGGCCTCGGCTGCGGTGAATCCGATTTACGGGGCGCGAAATGTTGCGCGCTTCTTTGCCGGAGTCTGGCGCAAAAAGGCCGAGAATGCGGTTGAAAGCATCGCGTTTGACGGAACAGGTTACTGGATATTGCTTCATGAAGGCGACAGGCTGGTAAGTGCCGTTGGATTGGCGCAAAAGGACGGTGCCGTGGTTGATATTTTCGTTCACCGCAACCCGGACAAACTTGTTTTCCTGCAACATCTGGGGCGGCCATAGAAAAAGGCCGGATCGATGATCCGGCCTTTTGCGGTTCATTCAGTTTTTTTTGATCAGGCGATCTTGTCGAGTTCGTTGATAAGCGACTCACCCATGACGGTGGTCGAAACCTTTGCCATGCCCGGTTGCATGATGTCAGCGGTGCGAAGCCCGCCTTTCAGAACATTCTGAACGGCGGTTTCGATCAGGGTTGCATCATCGCCCATGTCGAACGAATAACGCAGCATCATGGCGAAGGACAGGATGGTTGCCAGCGGGTTCGCGATGTCCTGACCGGCAATGTCCGGGGCGGAGCCGTGTACCGGCTCGTAAAGCGCCTTGCGCGCACCGTTTTCATCGGCGGCCCCCAGCGATGCGGATGGCAGCATACCGAGCGAACCGGTCAGCATGGCAGCACAATCCGAAAGGATGTCGCCAAACATGTTGGTGGTGACCATCACGTCGAACTGTTTCGGGTTGCGGACCAACTGCATGGAGGCGTTATCGACATACATATGGCTGAGCTCGACTTCCGGGAAGTCCTTGGCAACACGTTCGACAACTTCGCGCCACAGGACGGTCGATTCCAGAACGTTGGCCTTATCGACCGAACACAGGCGTTTGTTGCGTTTCATGGACATGTCAAAGGCGACACGGGCAATACGTTCAACTTCCGGCTCGGAATAAACCAGCGTGTTGAAGCCAAAACGCACACCGTCGCGTTCTTCGATGCCGCGCGGCTGACCGAAATAAATGCCGCCGGTCAATTCGCGCAGGATCATGATATCCAGACCCTTGACGATGTCTTCCTTCAGCGTCGAGGCACCGACAAGCGCATCAAACACAAGGGCCGGGCGCAGGTTGGCAAACAGGCCCATTTCCTTGCGGATTTTCAAAAGGCCGCGTTCCGGTTTGATATCGAACGGAAGGTTGTCCCATTTCGGACCACCGACAGCACCGAGCAGAACCGCATCGGCAGCCATGGCATCGGCAAGCGTTTCGTCGGTCAGCGGGTTGTTGTGCGCATCGATCGATGCGCCGCCGATCAGACCTTCGGTGATTTCGAAATTGACGTTACGCTTCTTGGCCATCCAGTCCATGACACGCTGAACCTGACGCATGACTTCGGGGCCAATGCCGTCGCCGGGCAGCATCAGAACTTTTTTGGTGGTGCTCATCAAACAATCCTTCCCAGATATTATCGGGGCCGTTCACCCCGTATCGACAAAAAGGGCGGCAGGCCGATCTGGCCTGCCGCCACTTTGAATTACAGCGACAGCCAGGGCTGCGACGCAGCGCGCTTGGCTTCGAAGTCGTTGATTGCGTCTCCCTTTTGCAGGGTCAGGCCGATGTCATCAAGGCCGTTTAACAGGCAATGCTTGCGGAACGGTTCGACATCAAACGTGATGCAACCGCCATCCGGACCATGGATTTCCTGTTTTTCAAGATCGATGGTGATGGTGGCGTTTTCGCCGCGTTCGGCGTCATCCATCAGCTTGTCGACATCTTCCTGCGGCAGACGGATCGGCAGAATGCCGTTCTTGAAGCAGTTGTTATAGAAAATGTCGGCAAAGCTTGGCGCGATGATGCAGCGAATGCCGAAATCAAGCAGCGACCACGGTGCATGTTCGCGCGACGAACCACAGCCAAAGTTGTCACCCGCGACGATGATCTTGGCATTGCGATAGGCCGGTTTGTTCAGGACGAAATCCGGGATTTCGTTGCCCTTGTCGTCGTAACGCATTTCATCAAACAGGTTCTTGCCAAGGCCTGAACGCTTGATGGTTTTGAGGAACTGTTTCGGGATGATCATGTCGGTATCGACATTGATCATCGGCAGCGGTGCTGCCACACCGGTGAGGGTCGTGAACTTATCCATTAATCTTATCCCTTGCTTCCTGCTTCCCAGGCAAGACCGAGTGCCTCGATCAGTTCCTCGGTTGCGTCGATGTCCTTCGCAACGAAATCGGGCAGATTGATCCCGGTCAGCTGCGGTAGAAGCTGTTCAAGGATCGGGGCCCGGCCACAGCGCGCGGCGCCGTCACGGAAACTGATGAATGACTGTTCTGCCATGGGTGTCTGCCTTAACCGAGTTTGCGGACGTCAGTCAGATGACCGGTAACTGCTGCGGCCACGGCCATCGCCGGGCTGAGCAGGTGGGTGCGGCCACCACGGCCCTGACGGCCTTCGAAGTTACGGTTCGAGGTCGATGCGCAACGCTCGCCCGGCTCCAGACGGTCCGGGTTCATTGCCAGGCACATCGAGCAGCCCGGTTCACGCCATTCAAAGCCGGCTTCGAGGAAAATCTCGTGCAGGCCTTCGGCTTCGGCCTGTTCCTTGACCAGACCCGACCCCGGAACGACCATGGCACTGACGTGATCGGCAACCTTGCGACCCTTGGCGATAACCGCCGCGGCGCGCAGGTCTTCGATACGGCCATTGGTACAGGAACCGATAAAGACGCGATCAATCCTGATATCTTCGATATTGGTACCCGCGGTCAGGCCCATATATTCGAGCGACCGGGCGATGGCTTTCTGTTTGCCGGGATCCTTGGCATCGGACGGAGCGGGTACTTTGCCGTTAACCGGTACGACGTCTTCGGGGCTGGTGCCCCAGGTGACCTGCGGGATAATGTCGGCAGCATCGATTTCGACGATCTTGTCGTAATGTGCGCCTTCGTCGGACGGAAGCGTCTTCCAGTATTCGACGGCCTGTTCATATGCCGCACCTTTGGGTGCCATCGGACGGCCCTTGATATATTCAAAGGTTTTTTCGTCCGGTGCGATCAGGCCTGCGCGTGCGCCGCCTTCAATCGACATGTTGCAGACGGTCATGCGGCCTTCCATCGACAGCGAACGAATGGCCGAACCGGCATATTCGATGACATAACCGGTGCCGCCAGCCGTGCCGATGCGACCGATGATGGCAAGGGTGATGTCCTTGGCGGTAACGCCCGGATGCAGATCGCCTTCGACCTTGACCAGCATGTTTTTCGCCGGTTTCTGAACCAGCGTCTGGGTGGCCAGAACATGTTCGACTTCGGAGGTGCCGATGCCAAATGCCAGGGTGCCGAATGCACCGTGGGTCGAGGTATGCGAGTCGCCACAAACCATGGTGATACCCGGCAGGGTGAAACCTTCTTCCGGGCCGACAATGTGGACGATGCCCTGACGCAGGTCATTCATCGGGAAGTAATGGATGCCGGTATCCTTGGCGTTCTGGTCAAGGGTGTTGACCTGGATACGGCTGTCTTCTTCCTTGATGCCTTCGGAACGGTCTGTGGTCGGAACGTTATGATCCGGAACGGCAAGGGTCAGTTCCGGGTGGCGCACTTTGCGGCCGGCATTGCGAAGGCCTTCGAAAGCCTGCGGGCTGGTCACTTCATGAACGAGATGGCGGTCAATATAAATCAGGCAGGTACCATCATCCTGCGTATCAACCACGTGACTTTCCCAAATCTTGTCAAAAAGGGTTTTAGGCGCACCCATCTCGACCTCCTCTTAAAATCGATCTTTTATGCAGCGACGATCAGACATTTGCGCAGGTTTCGGATGTTGAACCGGGGGATAGCAAGAAGACAACCCAAGGATTGCCATGTCGTGTGGCGCGCAGTGTCGCCTGTTCCTCCGGGCATCCGGGTTTATCCCGGCTTGCGAAATATTATTATCCATAACCGCGCGGACTTGATCATTTTTGCCGCGGGAGTGCCTTTATACACTCAAGCTTCCAAATCGCAAGCAACCGGGCGCGTGTTTTTTTACCCGATTACATCCATAAGTAGATTGACGGAAAATCGGGCATCCAACGGTAGCGAAAACGATCAGATTCCGGGGATTCCAACTCAGAACAGAGATATCTGATATAAAATAAAATTATATATAATCCGCAAGGTTTCTGCGCTTCACATCAATTGGTCTGAAAAACCGGCGATTCGATATGATGCACGTATAAGGTGCATTCTGGAATTGTTTGTCGCCCGGTTTTGCGCCGCCATGCCCGGGTCAAAAGAAACGGGCTCACCCGAAGGTGAGCCCGCAGATCATTCCGACAATGCGAAACGCAGATTATTTCTTGCGTTCTGCGGCGGTCAGTTTGCCTTTGTGACCGGTGGTCTGTTCGGCGATACGTGCCGATTTACCGGTACGGCCACGCAGATAGTAAAGTTTTGCGCGACGAACGTCACCGCGACGGACGACTTCGATTTTGTCGATCGCCGGGGAGTAGTTCTGGAAGATACGCTCGACACCTTCGCCCGATGCGATTTTACGCAGGGTGAAGGACGAGTTCAGGCCGCGGTTTTTCTTGGCGATGCAGACGCCTTCGAACTGCTGGATACGCTCGCGGGTGCCTTCAACGACTTTCAGGTGAACACGGACGGTGTCGCCTGCGTCGAATTCCGGAACTTCGCGTTTTGCAGCGATTTTATCGAGCTGATCTTTTTCGATCTGCTGGATGATTGCGTTGGTCATGGTTTAACCCTCTTTGATGTGCCCGCGTGCGACATACTGGTCCCAAAGGTCAGGACGCCGAGCACGGGTAATTTCTTCTGCCTGAGCATGCCGCCAGGCTTGTACCTTGGCATGATGTCCGGAAAGCAAGATTTCCGGCACGTCACGCCCGTTCCAATTGGCCGGGCGCGTGTAATGCGGATATTCAAGCAACCCGGTTTCAAAGCTTTCCTCGTCGACGGATTCGGTCTTGTTGACCACACCTTCGATAAGGCGAATGCACGATTCAATCAGGACCATGGCCGGCAGTTCGCCGCCCATGAGGATGTAGTCGCCAATGCTGATTTCCTCGACCTGATGTTCATCCAGTACGCGCTGGTCGATACCTTCGTAACGACCGCACAACAGGATGGCACCCGGTCCCGCTGCCAGTTCGCGGCAGCGTTTCTGGTTCAGCATTTTCCCGCGCGGGCTGAGATAAATCAGCGGCAATTGCGGAGCTTCCGCACGCAATTCACGCAGGGTGGCGTCGACAATATCCGGGCGCATGACCATACCGGCCCCACCCCCGAAAGGATTGTCGTCAACAGTGCGGTGACGGTCGGTTGCATGATCACGGATGTCTTTGACATCCAGCGACCAGATCCCGTTTTCCAGTGCCCGTCCGGCCAGAGACTGACCAAGCGCGCCCGGGAACATTTCCGGGAACAGGGTTGCAACTTTTGCCTGCCACACAGACATCGATCAGGCCTCCTTTCCGCTGCCGGTCGCAGTTTCTGCGCCTACTGCATCGGCAGTGACGGCATCAGAATCGCGGTCGGCCTGAGAGTCCTTGCGGGAGCTGCCCGGACGACGGGTACGATTGCCCGGTCCTTCTTCTTCCTGCAAAAGCCCCTCGGGCGGATTTACCACCAGCTTGCGTTCCGAAAGCACCACATCGGGCACGACTTCTTTGGTAAACGGCAGAACGACGACTTTGCCACGGACTTCTTCCAGCGCGATTTCGATCACATCGCCCGCGCCAAAATCAGCCACACCCCGTACGGTCCCGAAAAGCGTGCCATCAACATGATGGGCTTTCAGGCCGACAAGATCGGCAAGATAGAATTCGTCTTCGTCTTCCGTTTCCGGCAGGGCCGTCCGCGGTACGTAAAGCTTGGTACCCCGCAGCCGTTCGGCGGCGTCCCGATCGTTCACACCATCGATCTTGGCGATCAACTGGTCGCGAACATGTCCGACAGGAGACAGTTTGAATTTCGCCTGTCCCTTGGCGTCGAACAACGGGCCGTAACCGACAAGGTTATCCGGATCGACGGTATAGCTTTTGACGCGCACGGCACCACGCACCCCGTGCGGGGCGGTGATCATGCCGACGCAGACAAAAGCATCGTCGGTTTTGGATTTGCGGGTATCAGCCATTTCGGTTCACAAATTTCCGGTATCTGATCAAAGCGTGCAGAAAAGCTTATTCTTCGCTGGCAGCTTCTTCAGCAGGAGCCGCAGCAGCTTCTGCGGCTGCAGCAGCAGCGGCTTCGGCTTTTTCAGCTTTTTCGCGAAGACGTTCCTGGGCTTTCGCTTTCGGAGCAGACTTCTGGGGCTGTTCGGTCGGTTTGAACGCTTCGGCCAGGCCAGCTTTGCCCAGGAAACGTGCAACACGATCGGTCGGCTGTGCGCCAACGCCCAGCCAATACTTGATGCGTTCTTCTTTGAAGGTCACGCGGTTGTCAGCATCCTTCGGGAGCATCGGATCATAGGTACCGACTTTCTCGATGAAGCTGCCGTCACGCGGGGCACGGGCATCTGCAACTACGATACGGTAGTACGGACGCTTTTTGGCACCGCCACGGGAAAGACGAATCTTGACAGCCATT
Organism: Thalassospira australica; assembly: GCF_044790785.1. Taxonomy (GTDB): domain Bacteria; phylum Pseudomonadota; class Alphaproteobacteria; order Rhodospirillales; family Thalassospiraceae; genus Thalassospira; species Thalassospira australica_A. Next base: position 390,165 of record NZ_CP085258.1, read on the forward strand.
CGGATAAGTTCCTTTCAGCTTGGGTTTGTAGTCTTCAAGTTACGACCCCGAGGGATCAATTCATTCCGGTTCAGTGAACCGGGGTGTTTGGTTCTTTCGAAAAATCTTGAGAACCGGGGGCTTGGTTATTTCTTTTTACCGAACCCCGGAAATCCCGGCGGCAAACCACCGCCGCCCAATCCCGGAAGCCCGGGCGGTAATCCGCCCCCGGCACCGGGAAATCCTTTTGGCAACTTGCTCATATCGGGCATATCGCCACCCTCCAGCATCGAGGGGTCCATTTTCGGCATGCCGCCAAACAGTCCCTTTTTGCCCATTTTTCCCATCTTTTTGATCATGGTGGACATGGTCTGATACTGTTTGAGCAGCTTGTTCACATCCTGAACCGAAAGACCGCAACCTGCGGCAATACGCTTTTTGCGCGATGCCTTGATCAGGGCCGGGTTTTCACGTTCCTTGGGCGTCATCGACAGGATGATCGCTTCCTGATGGGTCAGAAGTTTGGGATCAAGCTTGGTCTGCGACATTTGTTTTTTCAGCGCGCCCATGCCCGGCAGCATCCCCATGATGCCGGAAAGATCACCCATTTTCTGAAGCTGCTTGAGCTGGGAAAGAAGATCGTTCAGGTCAAACTGACCCTTTGCGAGCTTCTTCGCCATTTTCTCGGCGTCTTCCTGTTTGATCGTTTCGGCAGCCTTTTCGACAAGACTGACGACATCGCCCATCCCGAGGATGCGGTTGGCGATACGATCCGGATGGAAGGCTTCCATCTCGTCGATTTTTTCACCGGTACCGAGCATCTTGATCGGGCAGCCGGTGATCTGGCGCATCGACAGGGCCGCACCACCACGTGCATCACCGTCGATACGGGTCAGAACGATACCGGTGATGCCGACCTTGTCGGCGAACTCCTTGGCAACATTGACCGAGTCCTGACCGGTCATCGCATCGGTGACCAGAAGGGTTTCGGTCGGGTTGACCGCGTCACGGACCTGGGCGACTTCGCTCATCAGTTCCATATCGATATGCAGGCGACCCGCGGTATCGAGGATGACGGCGTCATAGCCTTCCTTGCGGCCCATATCCATCGCACGTTTTGCGATCGATACCGGCTTTTCGCCCATGATGATCGGCAGAACGTTCAGGCCATTATTGTCGGCCAGAATTTTCAGTTGCTGCTGTGCAGCCGGACGATAGATATCAAGCGACGCCAGCAGGACTTTCTTGTTGCGCTTTTTGCTCAGATGCAGCGCGATCTTGGCCGAGCTCGTGGTTTTACCCGAACCCTGCAAACCGACCATCAGGATCGGAACCGGCGGGGTGGCCGCAAGGTTGATATCCTCGCCTTCGCCCAGCATGTTTTTCAGTTCGTCATGGACGATCTTGACGACCATCTGGCCCGGTGTAACCGACCGCAGAACGTCCTGACCAACCGCACGTTCGGTGGCATTGGTAATGAATGATTTGACGACCGGCAGCGCAACGTCAGCCTCAAGCAGGGCGACGCGTACTTCGCGCATGGCTTCCTTGACGTCGGATTCTTTCAGCGCGCCACGTTTGCGCAGCTTGTCAAGAACACCGCCAAGGCGATCGCTTAGTCCTTCAAACATTCCAAATCCCGTCTGTGTTTCCGGTGTTTCCACCGTTTGCGCACAAAAAACTAAAACCCAGTGCTCGACAACTCGAGGACTGGGGGAGTCACCCCTTGGGCGACCTTTGCTGCGCAGGGTTTATGCGATAGGGGGTAGAGAGTCAAGCGCAATCAGGCGCAAAAGCGCGATGTTCTGCGCTTTTGATGCCAATCGCATCGCAATCAGCGATTCGTCCCGGCCAAGCCGCTGTTTAACCCGTGATATGGGCCGGTTCGATGGCGTGATTGTCAATCAGGCGGGCTTTGCCAAGATGGGCGGCGACAAAGACGCGGCTACTTTTGCGCACCCGATCTTCGACCCGTTCAAGCGTTTCCGCGTCGCGGATTTCAAGGTAATCAATCGATTTGAAACCGGCGTTCAGAATATCTTCGCGTCCCTTGGCCAGAAGCGGGGCGATTTCCGCCCCCGTTGCTGAGGCTTTGGTGATTTCGCCCAAAATCCGGTTAAGTGTCGGGGCGAGCGCGCGTTCATCGGGTGTGAGGTAACGGTTGCGCGATGACATCGCCAGACCGTCTTCCTCGCGCAGGATCGGTGCGCCGATGATTTCGACAGGGATGTTCAGGTCGGTGGTGAACCGGCGGATGACCATCAGCTGCTGATAGTCTTTCTGGCCGAATATCGCGCAATCGGGCAGGGCCTGAAGCAGAAGCTTGGTAACGATCTGGGCGACGCCATCGAAATGGCCCGGACGCGCAGCACCGCACAATACGTTGGTAAATGAGCCATCAACGCTGACACGGGTGGCAAAGCCATCGGGATACATTTCTTCGACCGAGGGGGCAAAGCAAAGCTCCACCCCGGCGGTGTCGAGCATTTTCTGGTCGTCTGGCAATGTACGGGGATAGGCACCGAAATCCTCGTTCGGGCCAAACTGCGTCGGATTGACGAAAATGCTGACAACAACACGATCAGCGTGATTGCGGATATGTTCCGTCAGGCTGATATGCCCGGCATGAAGGGCCCCCATTGTGGGAACCAGTCCGACGCGCAAACCTTCTGCGCGCCATTGGGCAATAACCGCGCGCAGTTCTGCAACGCTGTGAACGGTTTTAAGCGTCATTGTCGTGTTGTCGATCGTCTGTTGGGCGATATGCGGTGCTGCTATTTTACAGCGCGCAATTTGCCGGGTTTGGTCACGCCAAAGCAATGATCATCGGTCGGAAACTGACGTGTCCGGACTTCGGTGGCGTAGCTTTCAACCGCCTTGGAAATCTGATCGCCGAGATTGGCATAGCGTTTGACGAATTTCGGGGTGAAATCGGAAAACATTCCGAGGATATCTTCGGTCACCAATACTTGTCCGTCACAGGCGACAGATGCGCCGATGCCGATGGTCGGAATATCAATTTCCGTGGTGATGCGTCGTGCCACGGCTTCGACCGTGCCTTCGACAACCACCGAAAATGCACCGGCCTTGGCGATGGCCTTGGCATCCGCAATTACCTTCGCAGCGGCTTCTTCGCCGCGACCCTGGCTTTTGAAGCCCCCCATGGTGTTGACCTGCTGGGGCATCAGGCCGATATGGGCCATGACGGGAATGCCACGCTGGCTCAGAAACTCGATGGTGTCGGCCAGTTCGGCGCCACCTTCAAGTTTGACCCCGGCACATCCGGTTTCGGCCAGAATGCGCGATGCCGTGCGAAATGCCTGTTCCTTGGATTCCTGATAGCTGCCAAACGGCAGATCGACGATCACGCAGGCATTGGAACTGCCGCGCATCACGGCCTTGCCGTGATTGATCATCATGTCGACGGTGACGGCAAGCGTGCTTTCCATGCCGTAAACAACCATGCCCAGCGAATCACCGACCAGAAGAAGGTCGCAGTGTTCATCCAGGCGTTGCGCCATCGGTGTGGTATAAGCCGTCAGGCAGACAATCGGTTCTGCGCCCTTGCGGGCACGAATGGCCGGAACCGTTATGCGGCCCTGTTTTCTGGTGGTGGCACTCATGACGTTTCTCCCCCGGTGTTACCGGATTTGGCTGCCCGATCTGTGTCAGGCGTGCCGTCATGTTTACAATATGATGACCATTTGCGGGAACTGTTTTTTCGCAATCGCGAAATACGCCATTGGACCAATAACTTGTGGGCGTCGCGTTTCTGGCCTTCGTTTCCGCAGGATATTCAACGCATTTTCATATTCGTTGCGCAATGCACAACAATATTCACAGACCTTCGGCAAGATCTTCGAGCATATCGATGCCAATGGCTTCAATATGGCGATTGTCCCGGAACGAAATCGTTGCTTCCTTACGCAACTGGGTCAGGGTGCGCGATACGGTTTCGATGGTCAGGCCCAGATAATCGGCGATATCCGAACGGCTCATCGGAACCTGAATCGTATCGCTGTCCTCGCCACGATGTTCCTGCCGACGGGTTAGCATCAGAAGGAAAGATGCGACCTTTTCCTTGGCCGTCTTACGGCCCAGCAGCAACATCTGATCCTGTGCCGCAGCCAATTCGTCGACTGCCATACCCAGCATGCGTTTTTCAAGGCGCGGGAATTCATCAAACAGCTTTTCAAGCTTTTCACGCGGAAACCGGCACGCGGTTACCGGTTCGATTGCTTCGGCGGTGTAGCTATATGTGGTGTTCAGCGCCAGACCAAGGAAATCACCGGGGAAAAGGAAACCGGTGATCTGGCGGCGACCGTCACCCAGCAGTTTGTAAAGCTTCACCGAACCCGACGTGACGTTGAAAACATAATCGGCATCTTCGGCTTCATGAAAGATCGTGCTGTGCGGGGTATACTGAACATGAGTCAGCATCTGGCGCAAACGATCATGCTCCGTCCCCTGCAATGACGAGCAGAAGGTCAAGTCCTTGATTCCGCAGGCCTCACAAAGCTGGGAACGCACAGACATGGTAAACTCCGAAGCTACATGCATTAAGGTGTTGAATTGGAATTAATCTATTCGATCAGATAGGGGTAGTTCAAGCGATACTAACGTTTCATTCCGTTGTTTTTAGTATGGCTGTCCTGCGGTTCCTGATCGTCGTCATCAAACAAAATCCGGTTTGCCGCCCCTTCAATATCATCAAACTGCCCGGATTTAAGCGACCACAGAAATGCAGCCAGCCCGAGAAGCCCCAGAAACAGGGCGATTGGTATCAGAAGTAATAGGTTGCTCATACTGACGGAGCTCCTGCCTCTTGGGCACGTACGGAGAGGGTCGCGCGATCTTCGATTACCGGTTTGTCACTTCCTGATCGCAGGCGCAATGCGTTGGCGATCACAATCAAAGATGATGAAGACATCGCAATGGCGGCCACCAGTGGGGTGACCATACCCGAAACCGCCAATGGAATCGTAATCAGATTATAACCAAACGAAAGCATGAAATTCTGCCGTACAAGCCGGTCGGATTTTTTTGCAACGTCGATAGCCTCGACCACGGCCGAAAGACGATCACCCTGAAACACGATATCGGCGACATTCTGGCTGATTTCGGCGGCACTGGCGGGTGACATGGATGCGTAGGCCGCGGCAAGGGCCGGCGCATCATTAATACCGTCCCCCACCATCAGATCGCATTTGCCACCTTCGGTGCGACGGGCGATTTCGTTCGCCTTGTCCGCCGGTGAAAGTTGCGCCTTCCAGTTGCGAATACCCAGGGTTTCGGCAAGCCGGGCAACCGTAACGGCCCGGTCCCCTGATAGCAGCGATATGTCAAACCCGCGCGCAGACAGGGTTTCGATGACCTGTTCTGCATCATGACGGGGGGCATCGCGGAAAACAAAGCGGATTGCCGCCCGACCCGGCTCCTGCAACCACATTTCGGGACCTGCAATGTGGCTGGACAGGTCGGCATTTTCGGCGATGCCGCAAAACGCGCGACTGCCCAACCGGACCGTGCCACCGGGCAATTCGGCCGATAATCCCTGCCCCGGATGTTCCGAAACATTGGCGATTGGCGTCACATTTCCGGCCGCCCGGACAAGGGCGCGCGACAAGGGGTGGGTGCTGTTGGCGGCGATGGATGCCGCAAGGGCCAGCGAGCCGTCATCGTCCGGGTTGCTGATCAATTCCGGTTTGCCGGTGGTTAATGTACCGGTTTTATCGAAAATGATGCCGCGAATGCTGGTCAGTCTTTCAAGGGCCGTGGCCGATTTGACAAGAATACCCGCACGCAGCAGCCGCCCGGTTGCAATTACCTGAACGACCGGCACCGCAAGTGCCAGCGCGCAGGGGCAGGTGATGATCAGAACGGCAATCGCATTCATCAGCGCATCCTGCCAGCCGATCCCGCCAATCAGCCACCAGCCCAGAAATGTCGTGCCCGACAGAAGATGAACCACCGGGGCATAGGATTTGGCAACACGGTCGGCAAGGGCGACATATCGGGCGCGCCCCTGTTCGGCATTTTCCATCAACCGGACAATTTCTGCCAGAAGTGTGGTTTGACCGGTCGCGGTCACGCGGATGCGCAACGGGGCCGATATATTGGTTGTTCCGGCGAAAACGGTGGTGCCCGGTTTGGCGGTGTTGGGAATGCTTTCGCCGGTGATCAGGCTGGTATCGATATCCGATTGACCGTCAAGAATTTCGCCATCAATGCCGACCCGCTCCCCCGCTGCTACCAGAACCACCATGCCCGGTTTGGCCTTGTCCGGTGCGATCAGCCGACGGGAGCCATCGTCACCCAGAACCGTGACCGACCGCGCATTGAGCGATAGCAGATGTTCGGCGGCGGACCGGGCCTGACCGCGTGCGCGGCTGTCAAGATAACGACCAACCAGAAGGAAAAACAAAAGCGTTATGGCAGAATCGAAATAGGCATGCGGCCCGCCGCGCATGGTTTCGGCTAGGCTCATGCCAAGGGCAAGAATGACGCCGAGGCTGATCGGGACATCCATATTAACCCGGCGATTGCGGATTGCACCCCAAGCGGAACGGTAAAACGGCATCCCGGCATAGGCCGCCGCCGGAAGGGCAATCAGGGCCGATATCCAATGGAAAAGATCACGGGTTGCCCCGCCCATCCCCTGAAAATATCCGGCCCATACCGATACCGACAGCAGCATGACGTTGCCCGCGGCAAATCCGGCAACTGCCAGACAGCGCAGCAATTCGCTGTTGCGAGCCTGTGTGGCCTGCTCAAGCGCTGCGGGATCAAACGGGATCAGCCGGTATCCCATCTGCAGAACCGGTTTGACCAGTTCATCGACATCGGCAATGTCACCATTCCATGCCAGACGCAGGCGGCGGGTGGTCATATTGACTCGCGCGTGCCGGACAGACGGATTTTTTTGCAAAAGGGTCTCGATCAGCCAGACACAGGCGGCACAATGAATGCCGTCTACCATCAGGTTCAGATGATGACTGCCTTCGGCGTCGGTGCTGACAAGATCGGTGAAATTAATTGCTGCGATTTCATCCGTGTCAGGGCGCAACGGTCTGGTTTTGGGATCAATGCTGCGACGGTTGTAATAGGATTTGAGGTCCAGATCACCCAGAAGTTCAAACGCACCTGCACATCCCCGACAGCAGAAATCGGGTCCCGCCGGTGACATGGATGTCACCGGATCTCCGCAATGGAGGCAGGTGGTTTGGGAGATCATGGTTTTACGACAACGGTCTCGACCGCTTGGTAATCATCACCAAGGGCACGGGCAATGGTCCTGATTTCCCAACGACCATAGACCGGGAACGCGGCACTGGCGCGATATTCGCCCGGTGCGATTTCGGCCATGCGTACGGTCTGGTCAAGGTCGTCACGGTCCGAACGCCGCAAAAGGATTTCCATTTCGGCGCCACTGATCGGCCGGGAATCAATATCCCGGAACAGGATTGTAACCGTCGCGGAGCGATTGATCAGACCATCGACGGACAGTTTGCTGCGCCATCCGAGTTCTGCCTGACGCTGTGCGCCGGACATCGCGGCATTGTAATTATTGCCTTCTTCAAAGGCGTGCTTGGTGACAAGCCCGTTCCAACTGGTCATTGAAAACGTGATCAGCGCGATATTGGCAATCAGCATGATTGCGAAACCGCCGACGAAATACCACGGGATCAGACGATCCGATTTGCGCGGGCCGGCACCAGAAGCCTGTGAAGTTGTGGTCTGGATCGTCATAATCTTTATCTCCTGCCGGTGGCACGCGATCAGTGGCCGGATCATCAGGCCGGTCCGGTTATTTCGGACCGGCAAATACCGTATCATAAGTTTCGCGAACATTGTTCTCTGGATCGGTCACGCTGAACTCGAACGGTGTTGATTCACTGTTTAATGTTTCCGGATTTGCCGCAACAAAGACGCGGAAACTGCCGACGCGATCCGGCGCGACATTGAGGCTGAATGTGCCGTCCTGATCGGGTGTCAGGCCGATGACCTGAAAATCGGTGGCATCAAGGCCTTCGATCCGCAGGATATAGGTCTTTTGGGCCTGTTCCTTGTTCAGGACCTTCAAGGTATAACCGTTTCGAACGTCACCATCCGACAGCGTCACAAAGATCGGGTTGCGGTCACGCAGGACGTTTACCTCAAGCGTTGTGCGGTTCAGAAGGCCAAAGGCCATGACCGCAGCAACCAACATCAGAATGATCGAATAGAAAATCGTGCGCGGGCGGATAATGCGGATTTTTGTGGCTTTGCCATGAGCGCGCAACTGGCTGTTCTGCACCGAGTCAAACCGGACCAGATCGCGCGGGAAACCGACCTTATCCATCATCTCGTTGCAAGCATCGATACACAGGCCACAGCCGATGCATTCCATCTGCAATCCGTTGCGAATATCGACACCGGTGGGGCAGACGTTAAAGCAGGCATAGCAATCAATGCAGTGACCGGTTTCGGGGACTTCGCCGCGCACAAGGTTCTTGCGTTTGATCGGGCCGCGCGGTTCGCCGCGCCAGCCCTCATAGGTGACGATCATCGATTCGTCATCAAGCATCGCCGACTGGAAACGCGGCCACGGGCACATATAGGTACAAACCTGTTCACGCGCCCACCCCGCAAGCAGATAGGTCGAAAATGTCAGAAACGCGATAGTGACATAAACGCCCAGCGACGCATCACCGGTAAAGATATCGACCATCACCGTCGGGGCATCGTTGAAATAAAGCACGAAGGCACCGCCGGTTGCGGCCGCAATCACCAGCCATGACAGGTGGGTTGCGCCGATTTTCCAGATTTTTTCAAAGGTCCAGCGCGATTTATCCAGGCGCATACGCGCATTGCGATCCCCCTGGATATAACGTTCGACCAACATGAAAAGATCGGTCCACACCGTTTGCGGACAGCCATACCCGCACCAGATGCGCCCAAACAGCGACGTCGCCAGAAACAGACCAATGGCGGCCATGATCAGAAGGCCGGTGATGTAATAGACTTCCTGTGGCCATATCTCGATAAAGAAGAAATAGGCACGCCCCATATCCATATCGATCAGAACCGCCTGATCGGGTGCAGATGCACCACGATCCCAGCGCAGCCAAGGCACGACCCAGTAAATCGCCAGAAGGGCAATCAGTGCGAACCATTTGAGATTGCGGAAACGGCCCGACACCTGTTTCGGATAGACCTTGTCGCGGGTTTTATAAAGCGGCTGGTCACGGTCATCTTCCGGCAGCGTGTCGTTTTGCGGGACGGGATATGCGGGATCGGGCTGTTGCAAATGGGGCATGGCCATTGTCGCTACCTGACTGTTGTGCCGCATCGCAGATCGCTGCTCTCTTGTGGTGTTTGGCCACCAGTTTTCTGCAAATTGCGCGACATGGCATGCGGCATGCCTATGTCCGATTAGGATTATTCAAATGACAGTGCGAACATACGAAAAACCCGCGACACACCACCATGATACAGATCAATTTTCGATCAGATCATGGTGCGAAAGTGCCGCGGGTCGAAGATTTTTGGCGGTTACTGACCACCGCCAAGCGAATGGACGTAAACCGTCAGCATTTTGATGGTTTCCTCGTCAAGGCGACCACCCCAGGCCGGCATCACGCCACCGCGCGAATTGGTCACGGTTTCGGTGATGGATGCGGTATCGCCACCATATAGCCAGATCGCGTCGGTCAGGTTGGGCGCGCCAAGCTCCTGAATGCCCTTGGCATCTTCGCCGTGGCAGGATGCGCAGTTATCAGCGAATACCTCGGTGCCGCGAGTTGCGGCGGCCGTGTCGGTTTCGCGCCCGGTAAAGGCCAGGATGTATTGAACAACATCACTGATGTCCTCGCGTTCCAGTATCCCGTCGCGACCAAAAGCGGGCATATCGTTGAAACGGGTATCGTCATTGGCATCCCAGCGAACACCGACATGAAGGGTTTCATTGATGGTTTCAAGTGTTCCGCCCCACAGCCAGTCATCGTCCTGAAGAGACGGGAAGCCCGGATTGCCCGAACCGCCCGTGCCATGACACGGTGCGCAGTTTTCGGCAAATACGGCCTTGCCCCCTGCCATCGAGAAATTCAGCAATTCGCTGTCATTGACGATTTCATCCAGATCCAGTGCTGCCAGACGTTCCATATAGGGGGCGCGTTCGGCGGCAACATCGGCCATGGTTTCATGCAGTTGCGTGCGGTTGGTGGTTTCGAACATACCGGTCAGGTAGCTTGTTGCGGTTGGCCAGGACGGATAAACCACCCAATAGCCGACCGACCAGACGATGGTGGCCCAGAAAACATAGACCCACCAGGACGGCAGCGGCGTATTGAGTTCCTTGATGCCATCCCATTCATGACCGGTGGTTTCGCGACCCGAAACCTGGTCTTTTTCGACATGTGTCGACATAGCTCGGTTCTCCCCCTAATCCTGATCCCGAAGCGGAATCCGGGCGTGCTCTTCCATGTCTTTCCGGCGCTTTTTGCTGGGCCACATGACCCAGGCAATGATCGCCCCGAAAAGCAGCATCAGCCACAAACCCCACAAGGGCCGGAAAAAGTCAGCGAGTTGCGTAAAGAATTCCATGACGTTCCCCTTCGCCTTAGCGCAGGTTCAGTTGCGGGTTGTAGGTGGTGAAATCGACCATCCGGCCCAGGACCTGCAAATACGCGACCAGCGCATCCATTTCGGTCAGTTTTGCCGGATTGCCGTCGAAATCGCCGGTCGCCGCATTCGGATAGCGTGCAAGGAGTTCATCGTAATCCTCGTCCGCCATCGCTTGCAGATACAGGTCGGCCTTGGCATTCTCGATCTGCTCGTCGGTGTAGGGAACCCCGACCATTTTAAGCGTTTCAAGATGGGCTTGGGCGTCATCGAACTTCAGTTCGCGTTCGGCCAGGAACGGATAGCCCGGCATGATCGATTCCGGCACGACCGCGCGCGGATCAATCAGGTGGGCAACATGCCAGTCGTTGGAATATTTGCCACCAACACGGGCAAGATCCGGTCCGGTACGTTTCGATCCCCACTGGAACGGATGGTCATACATCGATTCCGCAGCAAGGCTGTAATGGCCATACCGTTCAACCTCGTCACGGAATGGACGGATCTGCTGGGAATGGCAGTTATAGCATCCTTCGCGGAGATAGATGTTGCGCCCCGCCTGTTCGAGCGGTGAATAGGGACGGACCCCTTCGACCTTCTCGATGGTCTGTTCCATTGTGAACAAGGGCACGATTTCGACAATACCGCCGATAATGATGGTCAGGAAAATCCCGAGGACGAGAACAAAGACGTTCTTTTCAACAATATGGTGTTTTTTCAGAAGCATTTTCCCATCCCCCTTATTCGGCTGCCACGGTGGCGGGTGTGCCGATCGGTGCTTCGCGACGCAGATCACCCCGGATCGTCTTGTAGACGTTCCAGACCATGATCAGCGAACCCAGCACGAACAGAAGGCCACCCGTTGCACGAATGATGTAGTAGGGGTGCATTGCCTCAACGGTTTCGATGAAGGAATACTGCAGGAAGCCAAGATCATCGTAAGCACGCCACATCAGGCCCTGCATGATCCCTGAAACCCACATCGACGTGATGTAAAGAACGATACCGATGGTGCCCAGCCAGAAGTGATAGGCAACCAGGCGCATCGAATAGAGCCGTTCACGGTGCCACAGGACCGGGATCAGGTGATAGATCGCACCAAAGGAAACGAAGGCCACCCAGCCAAGCGCGCCGGAATGAACATGCCCGATGGTCCAGTCGGTATAGTGTGACAGGCCGTTGACTGCCTTGATCGACATGACCGGTCCCTCGAAGGTCGACATGCCATAGAAACCGACGGCTGCCACCATGAAGCGCAGCACCGGGTCGGTACGCAGTTTGTCCCAGGCACCCGAAAGCGTCATCAAGCCGTTGATCATTCCGCCCCAGGACGGCATCCACAACATGATCGAAAACGTCATGCCAAGGGTCTGCGCCCAGTCCGGAAGGGCCGTGTAGTGCAGGTGATGCGGACCGGCCCAGATATACAGGAAGATCAGCGCCCAGAAGTGAATGATCGACAGGCGATAGGAATAGACCGGACGTTCGGCACGTTTCGGAATGAAATAGTACATCATGCCGAGGAAGCCCGCCGTCAGGAAGAAGCCCACCGCGTTATGGCCATACCACCACTGCGTCAGCGCATCCTGAACACCCGAGAACATCGAGTAGGATTTGGCACCCGTAAACGAAACCGGTATCGCCAGATTGTTGCCCAGATGCAGCATCGCAATCGTGACGATGAAGGCCAGATAGAACCAGTTCGCTACATAGATATGCGGTTCCGTACGTTTAAGCAGCGTACCGACGAAAACGGCAAGATACGCAACCCAGACCACGGTCAGCCAGATATCGACAAACCATTCCGGTTCGGCATATTCACGGCCCTGGGTAACCCCCGTGACATAGCCGATTGCGGCCATCACGATGAAAAGTTGATAGCCCCAGAAAACAAACGACGGAAGCGCCTTGCCACCATAAAGTGACGTGCGGCAGGTTCGTTGCACCACATAGAATGACGTCGCCAGCAGGGCGTTGCCGCCAAAGGCAAAAATCACTGCCGATGTATGCAGCGGGCGCAGACGTCCGAAGTTCAGAAATTCGTTATCAAAGTTAAGCGCCGGAAACGCGAGCTGCCAGGCAATTAAATCACCCGCCAGAAATCCGACGACGCCCCAAAATACGGTCGCCAGTGCGCCCCAGCGCACAACGTCCATATTATAATCGACAGCAACTGGCGTTGATGCTGTCTGTGCCATGCTCCCCTGGCTCATGCTTGACTCCCGTTCAAGGTGTTCGGGTGAGTTGTCCCCAATCCGATCGGTCAACTCCATCAGTCCCGGCGGCGACCGGGTGCAACACATGTCGTCCCCTTGTCACCTGCACCGAAAGCCCCGCTGCTTCTGTGATGAGCTATTTGCGACATCACATGCAAAACGGGTGAGGCTTTCGATTATCTGATGATTATGCGGGCAGAAGCCTTTCGCGCCTTTGATCCACGTCAATATTGGCGTGTAAAACCCCGGTCCTTTTCAATCTTCAGGCAAAGCTCGCCCGCGTTGCGGGACAATTGATTGCTAAGCCCCTTTATGCGCGTTCGGGGCGGCAAAGGTGTTGATGCAGGTCAAGGTTGATGGGGAATCTTTACGGCATGATCGCTGACAAATCGCTAGAAGAGCACCAATCATGTCAGCAACATATCAGGCACGGCCCCTTACACATCTCACGGCGGATATGACCTTTCCACTCGTGCAGATGATGCAAACAGGCCTTACGGTGGAACGCTGGCGCGAGTTTGTTGCCGAGTTCTGTGCAGATCGCGGTAACAGCGCGATCGGTGCCGGATGCGACGATATCCTGTGGCAGCGCCCGCGCGGCATCATCGTGATCGCCAATGAGCGGGGGTATATCCATGGCCTGTTTTCCTATCAGGTGCGTGACGACATTGCCGAGGGCCTTGTCCTGCATGTCGACAATGTGATGGCGGTTGAAATCGTATCGCGCCCCTATGTGCTTGATGCGATGCGTGATGCAATGAACCGGCTGGTTCGCGATCATCACTGTGCGGCGGTGCATGTATCGCTTGGCGAAATGGAAGAACGCCTGCGCCACTATTTCAGCGGTGCCGGGTTCGTGCCGCGCAAAATCCGTTATTGTGCCCCCGCTATACACGCCTGATCACATTGACTCTGGTGGACGACATGCGCCGACACCGCTATAAGGCGGGTATGAACGGTATTCCTTTTGTCAAAATGCATGGTCTGGGAAATGATTTCGTTGTCTTCGACGGACGACGCGATCCCGCTGTGCTTGATCTTGATAACGCGACCGCGGCCCGAATCGCGGATCGCAAGACCGGAGTCGGTTGCGACCAGTTGATCGTGATCGAACCGGCACGCGACGAGCTTGCAGATGCCTTCATGCGCATTCGCAATAATGACGGCGGTGAGGTCGAGGCCTGCGGCAATGCCACGCGCTGTGTCGCGAACATCGTCATGGGTGAACTTGGCCGTAAGGATGTTATTATTGAAACCGTTGTCGGTTTGCTTGATGCCAATGGACTGGCCGATGGCCGTGTTACGGTCGATATGGGGCAGGTCCGGCTGGACTGGCGCGATATTCCGCTAAACCAGGCAGTCGATACCAACCATATCCCGCTGTCCCTGGGCGGCCTGTCGGATGCGGTCGGTGTTAATGTCGGCAATCCGCATGCAGTGTTCTTTGTTGACGATGCCGAGTCGATTGATATCGAAAAGCTTGGACCCGTCCTCGAATATCACGAGATGTTCCCCGAACGCGCCAATATCGAGGTATGCAGCATCATCGGTGAAAACCGGATTCGCATGCGGGTCTGGGAGCGCGGTGTTGGTGTTACGCGCGCATGTGGCACGGGTGCCTGTGCTGCCGGTATTGCGGCTGCGCGCCGTGGTTTGACGGGGCGGAAAACCGAAATCATTCTGGATGGCGGTCCGCTGACCATCGAATGGCTGCCTGATGACCATGTCCTGATGACCGGGCCGGTTGCGACCAGTTTTTCGGGCTTTCTGCACGGATCCCTTCTGGGACAGCATTGATTGGATTTATGGTGCCGACCCCGTGGGCAACATGACGGGTCGGTGTCGCTATGAACGGGTTCTCCGTTCACCCCATGTCGGGACGCCCCCTCCCGTCTTTTGTTAAACTCAAAAGCAGGTTCAGATAATGGCTGACTTCAATACGCTTGACGGTGTCAATGTCGCTGGCAAGCGCGTTTTGCTGCGCGCTGATCTTAACGTTCCGATGAAAGACGGCGTTGTGGGTGATACCACCCGCATCGAACGGACGGTTCCGGGGCTGATCGAACTGTCCGATGCCGGTGCGAAACTGGTTGTGATTACCCATTTTGGCCGCCCCAAGGGCGAACGCGTTGCCGAAATGTCGCTTAAACCGGTTGCCGATGCCCTTGCCAAACAGCTTGGCCGTCCGGTGAAATTCGCCGATGATTGCATCGGTGCGGCGGCAGCAGACATTGTGAACAGCCTCAAGGACGGCGAAATCGCGGTTCTGGAAAACCTTCGTTACCAC
Source organism: Thalassospira australica (assembly GCF_044790785.1). GTDB lineage: Bacteria > Pseudomonadota > Alphaproteobacteria > Rhodospirillales > Thalassospiraceae > Thalassospira > Thalassospira australica_A. The sequence goes on from NZ_CP085258.1 coordinate 405,249, forward strand.
GCGGCAGAAGAAAAGAACGATCCGGACTTCGTTGCCGAACTGGCAAAGCTTGGCGATATTTATGTCAATGATGCGTTTTCGTGCGCGCACCGTGCCCATGCCTCGACCGAGGGGCTGGCGCGCAAGCTTCCGGCCTATGCCGGGCGTCTGATGCAGGCTGAACTTGAAGCTCTTGGCAAGGCACTTGAAGCGCCGAAACATCCGGTGATGGCAATCGTCGGCGGTGCCAAGATTTCAACCAAACTGGATCTGCTTGGCAATCTGGTTGCCAGGGTTGACCAACTGGTGATCGGCGGCGGCATGGCCAATACCTTCCTGGCGGCCAAGGGTGTCAATGTTGGCAAATCGCTGTGCGAGCATGACCTTCTGGAAACGGCGCGCGAAATTTTTGCCAAGGCCGAAGCCGCCAATTGCGAAATCGTCCTGCCAGTCGATGGTCTGGTCGCCAAGGAATTCAAGGCGCACGCCGATCACACGGTTTCCGACATTGATAATGTCGATGCCGATGGCATGATCCTTGATGCCGGGCCGAAAACCATTGTCGATCTGAACAAACGCCTTGAGGCTTGCGAAACGCTGGTCTGGAACGGCCCGCTGGGGGCATTTGAGATCGCCCCGTTCGATACGGCGACCGTTTCAGTGGCCCAGCAAGCGGCAAAACTGACCAAGGCGGGTAAACTTCTGTCTGTCGCGGGCGGTGGGGATACGGTTGCGGCCCTGCGGCACGCCGATGCCGATCAGGATTTCTCTTATGTCTCGACGGCGGGAGGTGCCTTCCTCGAATGGCTTGAAGGCAAGGAACTGCCGGGCGTTGCGGCCCTGCGTGGCTGATCCATACTCTTGCTGATATCAAATGCAAAACCCCGCCGGTCTGGCGGGGTTTTTGTTATCCGGGAAGGCTGTTTCCAGCTGTCTGGGCAATGATCGTATCGCGATCTTTCAGGAACGCCGCATAACCGTTATCCATCATCGCACTGGCCAGTTCGATATAAACGGCAAACAGGCGTGACAGGGTATCGGTTTCTTCCGGATCAAGGATCGCCAGAAGTTCGGCCGACCGGGCCTGTCCGGTTTCAAAATGTTCCCAGGCCCGTTCCAGCAGAATGGTGCCCAGACGATCCAGTTCGTCATATTTCTTTTGCCCGATGGCATTACGGATTTCACCAAGCGTGATGTCGGCGGCAATCAGGATTTCGGCCGGTATCGTCACCAGCCTGTCCGGGCCTTTGATATCGTCGGGAAGGTCGCGCAGGATATGCACGACATAACAGAAAATCGCCATGTCGCGCGCATGATAGAGCGGTGGATTGGTCAGGGGGGATGTATATCCGATCTCATTATCGAACCGTGCCGACAGCAGATAGACAAAAATCGATGCCGGGGCGGCGGTTGCTCCCTCGCAATAGGAGATGAAATCATCCCATTCATCCATCGGGTCTTCGGCAACGTCACGGCGCAGGGCATCGGCCAGATCAACCCACGGATCAACTTCCAGGTCGCTGCGGCCCAATGTCAGACGCAGGGCATTGAACACCGGCTGGCTGAGCGGGCCGCTTTCGGGATGGGGATTGTCGCCATCGATCTTGGCGGCTTCGATCTGTTGTTGCCACTGATCAATCGCAATCAGGGTATCCTCGCGCGCATAGTCGCGTTCGTGGTCGGTCAGTTCCAGAAACCCGTCATCGACAATATCGTCAATCACCCGCATCGACGCATAGGCCGCCAGAAAGAACCGTTGCCGTTCCGGGCCAAGGCGCATGGCGGCACGATACAGATTGGCGTTCTTCGCCGCCGCAAGGGCATTGCAGGCGGAAAACGGGTCGGCATTCGGGCCTTCTGTCGGTACTGGCGTCGTGGTCATGCTGCGTGCCATCTTTCCCTGATAAGTCCTGACCCTAGGAGTCATACAGCCTCGTTCGGGTCGACAAAAGGGTAATTGAACATCGCGGGCAGGATTGGGGCAAAACGGGCTCAGAATTCCAGACGATAACCCGCCGTCAGGCCTAGCATCGCATCGAAGCGGTCGGGCGCGGCGGCATTCGGACCTGATGATGAAAGGTCGCTGGTGACACGCCCGTGCAGACCGATCCAGATATCCTGAAACGGCATATAGGACAGGCTGGCGGCAATGCCCGCATCATCTGTTCCTGCGGGATTGCTTGAAAAGTTTTGGCTGTAGAAGTCACCGGGACGATGGGTTGGCGTCACATCGTAATCATTGACTGATCCGATGCTAGCACTTTGGCCGATCGGACCATTCAACTCGAAAACCGGGCCGAAGGCAAAGCCAAGATCGGGACGCGGCGCATACCCTACACCAAGCTGGGCCGCAATACCGTTGCCCGATGTCGGCTGACTGTCCATTTCAAGCCAGAAAAGAGATTGGTCATCTTCGGAATTGTTGCCGGGATTGCCCAGAACGATACCGCGATTGCCTCGCGTGGAAAAATAGTTGCGCATGCCGCGTGGCGATGCGGGCGGCAAAATACCGGGAACCAGTGAATTGGGGGAGCTATCGATTTTGGGCAGACCAATCGTCACGCCGGTTTCGTCTTGCGTGGTGGATAGTGTCGATTGTGCTTGGGCTGTTTGCGAAAACCCGCTTGCCACCAAGGCAATTGCAAGGCTTGCAATCGGCCACATCATTGGACGTGATACATTCATGCCTCGTATCCCGACAGCCTGATCCCAGTTGATGCACATCCCCTTGTGCGAAAAAATACTGGATGTTTCCGGTCCCGGCTTTATCAGTCGGTGAGGAACGCCTTGATGGCTTTTATCTGTTCCTCATCATTCAAGTGGGGTGCGTGTCCGCAGTTTGCCACTGTTAAAACCGGCATTTCAGGTTTTTGTTCTCGCATTTTTTCTACGATGGCGGGGGGAATCAGATCAGATTTGGCCCCGCTGATCAGCATAACCGGACAGGAAAGGGCATTAAATTGATCCCAGGCATCAAAGGAATCAATATGTTCGGCAAAAACACGCATGACTTCGGGGTCATAATGCATCATGAAATTTCCGTTCGGCATACGCCGGATGGAACGCGCAGAGATGAATGACCACGTGGCTTCGTCCGTGATCCCGAAGGGGGCATAGATCAGTTTTACGATTTCTTCGACATCATGAACTGTCTCGAACTCGGGCGTTGTGCCGACATAGGATTTGATCCGGGCAACCGCCGCCGGGTCAAGTTCCGGGCCGATATCGTTCAAAACCAGCTTTTCGATCCATCCGGCGGCCTCTGCGGTAACCGCAAGCCCGATCAATCCGCCCATCGATGTACCGATCCAGTTGCAGTTCGAAATTCTGAAATGTTCCAGCATTTCGAAAGTCTGCGCGACATAAAAGGGCAGGGTATATTCGCTGTCGGGATTTTTCGCCCATCCCGAAAGCCCGCGTCCGATCATGGACGGGCACAACACGAAATAGTCGTCAGCAAACTGCGGGGCGACATGATCGAAATCATCGGCCAGTCGCGCCAGTCCGTGGCTCATGACAAGGGCCGATTTGTCGGGACTTCCCCAGGTTCGGACATGAACTTCATAACCGCAGCAGGGAACAAAATGGTCGCGAAAGGCGGGCATGAGTTTCTCCGTTATCGGGATGCCCTCCAACCGACCTATGCGTCGCGTTTGCGGGCGATCATGAATAATCGGTTGAATGGAAACAGGGTGATGCCATCTTCACGCGGCGGATAGACCTGTTTCAAGCGGGTTTTGTATTTTTCGCAAAAGGTGGTGCGTGCCTCGTCATCGGGCAGAGCCGCCAGAACCGGCCGCAATGCGGTTGACGATATCCAGTCAAATACCGGGTCTTCGCCCCGCAATACATGGCAATACTGGGTTTGCCAAAGATCGATGGCATCGCAGTCACCTGATAGCACGTCAAAATAATCACCGGGCCGCATGATCCTGATTTGTCCGGTTGCTTCGGCCACCGCGTCGCGCCATTCAATCCCGGCTTCGCCAATCAACTGATGGCTTGGGGCCAGGAAATTGTTGGGCACCTGAACAGCCAATAACCCGCCTGGTCGCAAAAACGCGGTCAGGCGTGGAAACAGTCTGGCATGCTCGGGGACCCATTGCAGGGCGGCATTGGAAAAGATGATATCAACCGGCGCATCGGGTTCCCACTGCGCGATATCGGCCTGTTGCCAGTCGATATGTTCGTCACGTTTGCGGGCTGTTTCAAGCATTTCAGATGACGAATCGATGCCCGTAATCCGTATATCGGCATTGTCCGGCGTGCGATAGGCATGGTCGAGCAGGGCGGTAATCGATCCCGGCCCACAGCCAAGGTCGATGATGTGACGTGACACGAAACCGTCCACCGGTTTGGGCAGACGGGCAATCAGATCGATGGCCGGACGGCGGCGTTCATCGCCAAACAGTCCGTAACGGACGGGATCCCAGTGTGTGTTGCTCATACTCTGATCCATACCGCGCACGGCCCTGAAAGAAAACCATAAAGGCGTTTCCGGCGCTCGAACGCTTATTTGTGATGTTCTTTTTCCTGCTGGTCATAATGTCCCTTGATCAAATGGAACATGAACAGCACCGCACCGATGAACAGTGCCAGACCAATAAAATAAGAATACGCGTCAAGCGATCCCGAGGCATAAAACAGGCCGAAAAGACCCACCGCGATCGTCAGAACACCGAAGATCAAGCGATCCGCACCCATCTTGGAACTCCTCTAAGCTTCTGATGTATATCGATTTCAGGCAATAACCGGTGCCTTATATCGTGCCCAAACTACGAATTCTTTGAGGTACATCACGAAAGATTTCGACAAGTTGTAAATAAACCGGTCTTTTGAACGGCACAATCAGATCGGGCAGCGTACAAAAATCGGTCCAGCGCCAGGCATCGAATTCGGGGTGGGGCACGTCGATTTTGATATGCTTTTCCTTGCCAGTAAAGTGCATGGCAAACCATTTCTGTTTCTGGCCGCGATATTTGCCGCCAAACGCCTTACCGATCAGATGGTCGGGCAGGTCATAGGTCAACCAGTCCGGGGTTTGCGCAACAATTTCGGCCTTGCTGGTGCCGATTTCTTCGGAAAGTTCGCGAAAGGCGGCTTGTTCTGCCGTTTCACCTTCATCGATGCCGCCTTGCGGAAGCTGCCAAGCCCCTTCAAAGCCGACCCTGTTACCGATCCATACCTGACCGTCATCGTTAAACAGCGCAATACCGACACAGGGGCGATATGGTAGATCATCTGCCGTCAGGCCGTTTTGCCCGACATCGCGGGCCTCGTTGTCAGCCTTGTTGTCAGTCTGCTCATCGGTCGCTCTGGCAGTCTTCTTCGATTTGCCACTTGATTTCTTGGTCATGTTCATACCCTCGCCCTTGCGCCGACTGTCGGTCATTCGTTAATTTTCGATTGTTTCGGCTGCACCGTCGTCGGCCTCTGCCGGGGCGTCGTTTTGCTGTGCCCGTGCTTCTGCCTCGGCGGCTTCTTGCCGGGCGGCTTCCGCTTCGTCTGCAGATTGCGGTGTGACCTGCCGATTGGCAAGCGCCGAAACCGGTGCAAGCTGAACCCCCTGCCGCCCAAGTCGGGCAGCCCAGTTGCGCAGGCGCTGAATGGTGACCGGATAGGATTGGGCGATGCCAATGGCAACCCCGTTGCTTTTTGCCTGTTCGACCAGATCGGCAAGCCGTGCGTCAATCTGGCGACGGCTTGGAATATCGTCGATCATGATATTGCCGATGGCATTGGGGGTATCGGTATTGGCTGCCAGTTGCGCACCAAGGCTGATTGACCCGGAATTGGTGCCTTCGACATACATAAGGCCCGTGCGGTCGACAAATTCGATCACCGGGCGAATGGCGCTATCGAGACTTCCGAATTTTGAACCAAGATAGCTGACCACACCGGCATAGCCGGGGAACCGTGCCAGCAGCCATTCCAGCCTGACAAGGTTTTCACCTTCGGGCAGACTGGTTAAAAGCGCACGGGGGCCGGGGTCGGACAACGGGAAATCAATCGGCTCCATCGGCAATTGCAGGAACACTTCATGCCCCATGGCGCGGGCATCGGCGGCGACCTGCGGCAGATTGTTGGAATAAGGCGACAGCGCAAGCGAGATGTTAAGCGGCAGTTCTTCAATCGCAGACCGGGTGCGGCTGCTGTTCAGGCCAACACCGGTCACAATGATTCCGACATAAGGCTGGCCATCGACAATATCGAAAGGCCGTTTATAGGCGTCAAATGGTGTGGTGCCGTCATCTGCAATGCGCGGAATCCGCCCGAAACTGCCTTCTTCGTCAAGGCCGGGGATGGGGGCCGGGCGCAGGGGATCGGGGTCTATCGGCTGATCAAGTGCGCCTTCCTCGGCAAGGGCAGCAAGTTCTTCAGGCGTTGGTGTTGTACTGCCATCGGGTGTGCCGTCCTGCCCCGGTGTTCCAACCAGATCGGAAACGCCTTCAAGCTGTCTGGCAATGTCCTCGGCATTTTGCGGTTCACCGGGTTGATCTGCTCCGGCATTGGCAAGGGCTTCCTGCTCGGCCCGGGTGCGTTCTTCAACGTCGCGTACACCCTTGGCGATTTCTTCCTGAAGTTCACGTTCGGAACCGGGAACCGCCGCAATGGTTTTGGGGCTGCCCATATGGAACAGCCGCCAGCCGGTTTCCGGATCAAGGATCGGAATCAACCCGACCGAGACCGCCCCTATCGGACTTAAGAACAAGGCAATGATCAGGAGTTTGGATAACCACCAGCGCCGTGACGGCGGACGCTTGGGCAGACGTTCCCATTGCACCTCGACCGGCAGTTCGCCAAAAGGAACATCCACGTCATGCAGGATGTCTGAAACATCATCTGTCTCGTCGTCGCCCGTGCCCTCAAGAGGATCGCGATCCTTCTTTCGGCCAAACCGCAAGGATTTTATGAGTTTCCTGATCACGAAAGGTCAGTCTCTTTCGATCTGCGGTTCGCACCTCACCCTTGCGGGCGGGGTGCGAACAGGGCAATGCCCCGGATCATGTCAAGGGCACGCGACAGCTGATAATCCTCCTGCGCAAGTTTCTCTGCTGCTTCGCGCCGGTCATTCGCATCGAGTTCCGCGTCGCTAATGGTTTCGTCCTCGTTTTGCAGGGCACCGTTCAGGGTTGATTCAGACCGCCGTTCGGCGGCTTCGGTGCTTTCAACACGTCCCTGCGGCACGATAATATCGGGTACGATACCGACTTCCTGGATCGACGTGCCCGACGGAGTGTAATAGCGCGCGGTGGTCAGACGAAGTGCCACATTTCCCGGCATCGGCAGGATCGTTTGGACCGAACCCTTGCCAAAGCTGCGCGTTCCCATGATGACCGCACGGCGATGATCCTGAAGGGCACCGGCAACGATTTCGGACGCGGATGCTGACCCGTCATTGATCAGCACGATCATCGGAAGTCCGTCGGCAAGATCGCCCGCACGGGCATTGTAACGTTCGGTGTTTTCGGTATCGCGCGGACGGGTTGAAACGATTTCACCCTTGTCAAGGAACGCGTCCGAAACCGAAATCGCCTGATCCAGCAAGCCCCCCGGATTGTTGCGCAGATCAATCACAAAGCCCTTTATTTCCGGGCCGATCTGATCGCGCATATCGGTAATGGCACGCTGCAGTCCGCTATAGGTCTGTTCGTTGAATTTGGTGATGCGGATATAGCCGACATCGTCCTTTGCTTCGGCCTGAACCGACTGGATCTTGATCACGGCCCGGGTCAGGGTGACATCAAACGGTGCCGGTTCGTTCTTGCGCATGATGGTCAGAACGATATCGGTATTGACCTTGCCGCGCATCATCTCGACCGCCTCGTTCAGCCCAAGGCCGCGGATCGGCGTGCCGTCGATATGGGTGATAAAGTCACCGGGCTGCAAACCGGCCTTTTCGGCTGGCGTGTCGTAAATCGGGGAAATGACTTTTACAAAGCCTTCTTCCATCGTGACTTCGATGCCAAGCCCGCCGAACTCGCCGCGGGTATCAACCTGCATTTCCTCGAAATTATCCATATTCAGATATGAGGAATGCGGATCAAGCGATGTCAGCATGCCGTTGATGGCTGCTTCGATCAGCTGCTTGTCGTCGACTTCTTCGACATATTTCGATTTTACCTGTTCAAACACATCGCCGAACAGGTTCAGCAGCCGATAGGTTTCGGCTGAAGTTGATGTTGAAGATTGCGCCAGCGCGGGCGAAGCAAGGCCCAAAGTCATGCCGGTAGCGAGTGCGAATACTGCCAATCGAGAGGTTTTCATCCACTTACCTTGCCGTTTTTCGAGGCCAGCCAGGGAAGCGGATTGACCGCTTCACCGTCATGGCGCATCTCCAGATAGAGTTTAGGCGATATTTCACCCATTATTCCAACAGGTTCGCCCGCCAACAAATACTGTCCTACCACACTGTCGAGCCGATCAAAACCGGCGATAAGACTATGGTATCCTTCGCCGTGTTCGATAATCAAGAGGCGGCCATAGCCACGGAAGGGCCCCGCGAACACAACTTTACCGTCAAAGGGCGATACGACCTGCGCGTTTGGACGCGTATCGATCTCGATCCCTTTGGAATGCGTAACCGCCAATCCGTCCGGTCCGCGCGACCGTTCACCAAACAGTGTAACCACCTTGCCGCTTGCTGGCATACGCAATTGTCCGTGTGCCAAAGTGATTGAACTGCCAACAGCCACTTCTTCATCATCTGCCACCGACGGTTTGCTTGCCGGGGCCGTTTTTTCAGGCGGCGGGGCAGGCGGTTCGTTTCTGGCAATGGCTGATGGAGGCTGGGGCGATTTTGGTTCTTCACGTTTGGCGATCTGGCGTTCCGGTCGCGTGCGTGGTTGGGGAAGCCCTTCGGCCCGTTTTTTCAGGCTCTCCAGAAGATCGCCCAGTGATTTTGCCTCGGTGGCCAGTTCATTGACCGCACGCGATGCCATTTTTGCCTCGGCCTCGGTTTCCGAACGCAGCTTGCGCTTTTCGTTAAGCAAGGCGGCAAGTGACTGTCGCTCTGCCTGTAATTCTTCGGTGGCAGATGCCATTTCGCTGCGCCGCGAACGGATATCTTCGCGAAGGGTGCCGATTTCTTCAAGTTCGGCCCGCAGATCGCGCGCATGCTGTTCGACACCGGGCAGGGCGGCCTTTAACAGGATGGCCGAACGCAATGTATCCTGCGGGCTGGTCGGCAGGGCGATCACGGCTTCCGGCGGGGTGGTCGATAAACGCTGCAGGGCCATCAGGATGCGGGCATATTGCCCGGCCTTGTCTTCAAGGCTGGTAGCGGCGCGCTTTTCACGAATTTCAAGTTCGTCAAGCTGTTCTTCAAGCTCTGTCAGGGTTGTTTCAAGGCGTTGTGCGCGTCTGGCAACCGAAATGGCTTCTGATTGAAGCGCCTGTTCCTCGGTCCAGAGCTCGCGCGATTTGCGTGACAGGAATTCTTCCTGTTTCTGCTGTTCGGACAACTGGCTTTCAAGTTTATCAAGCTGGCTGTCGACCTTGCGCAGCGATTGGGCAAAAGAGGGCGCTGCCCCGCCCGCAATCATGGCTGCAATCACAGCCAGCGCAGGCAGGGCGGTCTTGGAACACAGATCAGCTCGCAAGAAGCGCATCATTTCCTTTCAAACCCTTGATCAACGGTTTGCCGGTCATTTCGTCGGGCTGCGGTAGGCCCAGAAGCTGCAACAAAGTCGGTGCCACGTCGGCCAGGCGACCATTTTCCAGTGTTACGCCTTCCGGCCCATTCACCAGAATGGTCGGTACCGGGTTCAGCGTGTGCGCGGTGTGGGGTTCACCGGTTTCCGGGTCGACCATCATCTCACAGTTCCCGTGGTCGGCGGTAACGAACATCACACCGCCCACCGATTTAACCGCATCAACAACCTGCCCAAGGCAGGTATCGACGGCTTCGGCGGCCTTTATCGCAGCCGAAAGAATACCGCTATGGCCGACCATGTCGGGATTGGCAAAGTTCAGAATGATCGCGTCATAGGTTTCCGCCCTGATCGCCGCCACCAGCTTTTCAGTCACTTCCGGGGCAGACATTTCCGGTTGCAGGTCATAGGTCGCAACCTTGGGCGATTGCACCAGAATGCGGTCTTCGCCCTCGAAAACCTGTTCCTCGCCGCCGTTAAAGAAAAACGACACATGCGGATATTTTTCGGTTTCCGCGATGCGCAATTGCTTCATCCCGGCCCTGGATACGACTTCACCAAAGATATTTGGCAACACCTGCGGCGGATAGATCGCATCCATATATTTCGCATGATCCGACGAATATTCGACCATGCCGGCCTGCACGGCAAACTTGATCGGGGTTCCGCGATCAAACCCGTCGAAATCGGGCGCGCAGATCGCAGCCAGAATTTCACGCGCGCGATCCGCCCGGAAATTGGTCATCAACAGCCCGTCGCCGTCTTTCATGCCATTATAATCGCCAATCACGGTCGGCAGAACGAATTCATCGGTGGTGTCGGCGTCATAGGCCGTCCGGATCGCGGCTTCGGCACTGTTGGCAGTGTGGCCATCGGCGTAGTTCTTGCCCTGCACCATCGTGAAATAGGCCTGGCTGACGCGTTCCCAGCGATTGTCGCGGTCCATCGCGTAATAGCGCCCGGTGACGGTCACGATTTCAACATTGGCATCGCCGATCAGGGCGCGGAATTTCTCAAGGAATTTGGCAGCACTTTTGGGCGCTGTATCGCGGCCATCCAGATAGGCATGGATTTTTACCGGCACACCGGCTGATGCGATGATTTTGGCAAGGGCCGCCATATGGGCCTGATGGGAATGCACACCACCTTCGGACAGAAGTCCTGCGATATGGCAGGCGCCACCGCTTTCTTTCAGCTTGGCGATCACCTTTTTGACTGTATCGGTTTTCGCGATAGAGCCTGTTTTGACCGCCTCGTCAATTTTCGGCAGTTCCTGCATCACAACCCGGCCGGCACCCAGATTCATATGGCCGACTTCGGAATTGCCCATCTGCCCTTCGGGCAGGCCGACATCAAGACCGCACGCTTTCAGAAAACCGGTCGGGTTATTGGCATAAAGCGCATCCCAGACAGGGGTATTGGCCAATGCAACCGCATTGTCCTTGCTTTCCTCGCGATAACCCCAGCCATCCAGAATGCACAGCACCACCGGACGCGGGCGCTTTACGGTATTTGATACAGTCACAATCATAACCCCACGAAATAAGGTAAAAGGCTGAATTACCGGTAAAGATGGTTATTTTCCGGTAATTTTGCTATCCGTACAAAGACGCCGGGCGCGGTGGGTCCGCCTTTGGGCGCTGCCAATCAAAGCATTTTCACCGCGCAATCTATCATGAATGGGGGCATTGAACAGCCTTCCCGCCGGGTATTTTTTGTGCAGGTGCAAAGTCGCTTTTTGACAAGGATCATGGCCTGCCTGTAATCTCTGGCGTGACGGTGATACCTCGAATAACCGCGATGGGAGAGCCCGCTTTGATCTCGCGATCAGATCGGCGCCGAAGGAGCAATAGCCCCGAAAACTCTCAGGCAGATGGACCGTTGCGGATTGAGGCTCTGGAGAGAGAAGTCGGTGACGGGGTTAAAGCCCGGCATCATATTTCCACCGAAGGATGAAGCCATGTTGTCAAGAACGGTTGTTTTTGATCGCAAGGCGCACAATCTCAGGTCAAGGGACAGAGGGGGCAAGACACCGGTTCTATAACGTCATGCGGCATTGATCCCGCATGACCAAGAGCCGTGGGAGGCCCTTTTGACCGAAGAAAACAAACAGCGTCCGCAAGACGTTAACCTTTCCGTTGTCGATCTTTATACCATCGGGATCGGCCCATCGAGTTCGCATACGGTTGGCCCGATGCGTGCGGGCTATCGTTTCTGTCTGGAACTTGACGCCCGTAATCTGCTTGAAAAGACTGGTTCGGTAATTGTCGACCTTTACGGATCGCTTGCCCTGACCGGTAAGGGGCACGCCACCGATACCGCGGTGCTCATGGGGCTTTCGGGGGAACGCCCGCGTTCGGTTGATCCCGACCGGATCGCACCGACAATGGATGCGATTGATAAAGATCACGTATTACAGCTTTACGGCACCCATCCGGTTGCGTTTAACCGCGATACCAATCTTGTGTTTCACATGACCGAAAGCCTGCCCGAACATCCCAATGGCATGCGGATCACCGCCTTTGACCGTGACGGTGTGGTTTTGCACAAACAGGAATATTTTTCGGTCGGGGGCGGGTTTATCGTATCGGGCGATGATCGCGGGGCGGAATATTCCGGCGATAACATCACGCTGCCTTATCCTTTTTCCTCGGCCGATGAACTGATGGCGATCTGCAAAAAGGAAAAGCTGTCGATTGCCGAAATCATGGCCGAAAACGAAAAAAGCTGGCGCGAACCCGCCGAGACCGAGGAATTCGTCGACCGGGTTCATCGCGCAATGATGGATTGCATCGAACGGGGCTGCAAGGCGGATGGCATCCTGCCCGGCGGGCTGAATGTCAAACGGCGTGCGCGCAAACTGTACCTTGAACTGACCGAACGACCCGAAGCCGGGCTTAAGGACCCTTTGACGGTGATCGACTGGGTCAATCTTTATGCCCTTGCGGTCAACGAGGAAAATGCCGCCGGTTCACGCGTGGTTACGGCCCCGACCAACGGGGCAGCGGGCGTCATTCCCGCCGTGCTGCGCTATTACGAACGGTTTGGTGCCAATGTGACGCAGGGAAAATTACGCGAATTCCTTCTGACCGCAGCGGCCATCGGTTCGATTTATAAAAAGCGTGCCTCGATCTCGGCCGCCGAAGTCGGTTGTCAGGGCGAGGTCGGTGTGGCCTGCTCGATGGCGGCAGGCGCGCTTTGTGCCGTCATGGGCGGCACCCCCGAACAGGTTGAGAACGCAGCCGAAATTGGCATGGAACATAACCTTGGCCTGACCTGTGATCCGATTGGGGGGCTGGTGCAGGTGCCCTGCATCGAACGCAACACCATGGGGGCGGTCAAGGCGATCAATGCTGCCCGTCTGGCCATGCGCGGCGATGGGCAGCATACCGTGTCACTCGACAAGGTGATCGAAACCATGCGCCAGACCGGCATTGATATGCAAAGCAAATACAAGGAAACCAGCCAGGGCGGGCTGGCGGTCAATGTCAACGTGGTTGAATGTTGATCTGACAGTTTGAAATACTGTTTAAACGCCCCCAAAACAGCGGTTTCGGGGGCGTTTTTCGTCCGGCCTGATTCTTGCCACCTTGCGCCTGCAATCTGATATCATTGAGAAATCAAAAACGGGGCAAAGACCCCGAACAGGTTGGGCAAAGCATGAAAAAGAAACTGTTCCGCATCTATATCGCGGTCAGTCTGGATGGCTATATCGCGCGCGCCAATGGTGCGGTTGACTGGCTTGATCAATTCGATCCAGCCGAGTTTGATTTCGAAGGCTTTTTGGGCACCGTGGGAACACTGATCATCGGGCGAAAAACCTTTGATCAGGTGATGGAATTTGGCGAGTGGCCCTATGAAGATCGCCGCACGATTGTCCTGACATCACGCGATTTACCCGATAACCGTCCGGCCAATACAGAGGCATATGGCGGCAGTCTGGTTGAACTGGCAAGCCAGCTTCGTGATGACAAATCTGATACCGGCGATATCTGGATTGTCGGCGGGGCCAGCGTGGTAACCCAATTCCTGTTTGGCGGCCTTGTTGATCAGCTTGAAATGTTCATCATCCCGGAAATTCTCGGCGATGGCATCCGCCTGTTTGGCCGGGATGCTGCGGGCACAACACCGAAATTGATTGCTTCGGAAAGCTACAAATCCGGTGTCGTGCGCATGCAGTATGATTTGCGTTAAAGCTGGCTACTTCAGCGTTTCCAGTTTCGCGGCAATCTTTGATGCAAGTTCACGAAGGGCATTAACAGCACTGCTTTGCCAGTCGCTGTCGAGCACCATCTGCATCTTTTCCTGATAGCTATCAGTTACTGTAACCGGTTCGCCATTGTTAAGCTGTGCGGATTTCAGCGTAACTTCAGAGTTGTTATGCACTGTCACCTGCCAGAATCCCGGTTCTAACCACGACCAGAACTTGATCAGGTCGGCATCCACGGCATCCGCACTATCATATTCTGCATCACCCGGTTCAAGGACGCGGTATCCGGCCTGTTTGAAGCCGTTTGAAATCGCCTTGTTGACGGCATCCGCAACGGTTTTGTCTTCGGGCAGCATGACATCGCCAAGCGCCATTCCGTAGGTATTACGTTTGCGGGCATAGGCGCGCGACGTAAAGGCAACATCATCAATCTCGTCATTCGACAGCGACGGAATGTCCGGTGTGGATGGATCAATCTCGAATTGGCGTTTGTCTTCGACCGAAACGATTTTAACGGCCGGGCCAGTAGCCGGGTTTTCGATTTTGGCTGGTTCCTGAATTTCCACAACGCTGCGCGAAGTTGCACATGCGCCAGTCAGCATTGCCAAGCCGATAACGGCGGCAATCTTTAAGTATCTGGTTTGCATCGTTAATTCCCCTACTCAAACAGATTGAGAAATACCCACGGACAAATTTTGAAACAACTTATCCAAGAGTGGGGGAACCAATGCTTTTGGTGACTTTGGGGGAAAGGGATGGTCGGCCTGGAAGCTGTGGGTGACGATATGCACCTGTCGCGTTAACGAATGTTGGATGGCAGCAAATGACGCAGTTCTTTAATGGTATCTTCTATATCGAATGGTGCCAGGCTGCCGATCCGCTTGAGGCTTGCGACCTCGACTGTCGCGATTTTGGCTGTTCTGATCAGCGAGGGTGATTTCAATCCTGTTGTGGTCAGGTTCGATATACGAACATCCCCTTTCCAGCACTGATTTGCTTCCGATGTGATCATCAAAACCCAGGCCAGCTTTCCTTCTGCCGGTGTCGCGATAATCAGGCAGGGGCGACGACGTGTGATCGGCCTTTCGACATAGGGGAACGGTGCTGCGACGACATCAAAAGGCTTAAAGATCGTCATATGCGTCCTCGTCGGCCTTTGATGTCCACTCTGTAAACAGCATGAACGGGTCGTCTTTGTTCTGCTCGATTGTCTTGCGTTTCAGGACGACCTCATCATTGCGAATTTCATACAGAATCTCGTCACCCGGACCGACATGCAGAAAGTCGCGGACGCTGCGCGGGATGACAGTCTGTGCCTTTGATGTCAGCTTCGAAGAAATCATTGTGATCACCCGGTAGGAAAAATTCTTACCCTCAGAATGTAAGAATTTATTCTTACTTCGTCAAGGTGGATCCTATTCCCGGTGATAGGGATGATTGGTCTGGATGGCGTGGGCGCGGAAAAGCTGTTCGGCAATCAGGGCACGCACCAGCATATGGGGCCATGTTGCCTTGCCAAGTGACCACAGCGTATCGGCGCGTGTTTTGATGGCGTCCCCGTGCCCGTCGGCCCCACCAATGGCAAAGGCGATGTTTCCGGCATATTGATCAATCCAGCCTTCAAGTTTTGTCGCAAAATCGATGGAACCGTATTCGCGGCCACGCTCGTCAAGTGCGATCAAAAAGGCATTTTCGGGGATGACGCCCAGTAAAAGCTCCGCCTCGCGGTCTTTGAGCTGATTGGGCGGAAGCTTTTTCTTTTCCTCGACTTCCCGCACGACAAAGGGCCAGCGCAGGCGGGCTGCGTAATGGTCAAAGAGATCTTTCTCGGGGCCGTTTTTTATCCGGCCCACCGCAGCAAGGGTAATTTGCATCTTTCCGATCCGGCTCCGGCCCGGCTTTAGGACCACCGATGGCATATCCCCGCGGTGGTCAAGGCAAACCGGGACGGACTGTATTAATACAGTCGCGCCGCCTGCTGTTTAAGCGCCGGGTTCTCAACGCCCCACATCTGTTCGATGTTGTAGAACGCGCGCACTTCCGGGCGGAACAGATGAACGATGACATCACCGGCATCAACCAGCACCCAGTCGCCCTGTTCCTTGCCTTCGGCCTGAGCACGGCCCTGACCGGCTTCTTTCAGCTTTTCGACAATATGCTCTGCCATCGACGCCACCCGTCTGGAGGATGACCCGGTTGCAATGATCATATGATCGGCAAGGGAGGTTTTATCGATCAGGTTAATGGTGACAAGGTCTTCGGCCTTGTCGTCTTCGAGTATGCTCTGGATAAGGGCAAGGAGCTCGCCCGGTGTCAGAGTCTTTTTTGCGGTACCTATGGTCGCCACCTCAATTTACGCGAGGAAGCCCGATCCGTTTCGGATCCGGGAACTTCCCGCCGGTCAAACCTGCCATCTGCCTTCGGCGCGGATTGCGGTCGAAGAGGCCGGATGGCGCTTTATTGGCAGGTAAACCCAGGCCGGAACATCGAGATCGGCCAGCAAACCCGCCCTGTCCGATGGAATGCGCCAGCGTTCCATACGCTTGGCTGCCGTCCCGGACAATGCCTTGTTAGAATACCCCTCGCGGTCAAGGACCGCAATGGGAGCGCGCAAAATCAACCTGTCCCACCATTTCCATTTATGAAACTGGGCCAGATTGTCCGCCCCCATCAGCCATACGAACCGCGTTCGGGTAAAACGACGCTGCAAGGCTGCGAGAGTGTCGGCCGTATAACGGGTTCCCAGTTCCGATTCAATTGCAGAAACAACAATGCGGGGATGCTTCGCCATCATCAGGGCCGAATCGAACCGGTCGGCAAGGTCGGCCATGCCTTGTGTGGGCTTGAGCGGATTTTGCGGCGACACCAGCCACCAGACCGCATCAAGTTGCAGGCTTTTCAAGGCTTCCAGCGATATATGCAGATGCCCTTCATGCGCCGGGTTAAACGACCCGCCCAGCAATCCGACGCGGGGCGGGGCACTATGACTTCTGGGCGTCGAAAAGCTCATGGACGGGTCTGGCCGGTGCCGCGCACGATGTATTTATAGCTGGTCAGCTGTTCGACTCCGACGGGGCCGCGTGCATGCAGCTTGCCCGTCGAAATGCCGATTTCCGCCCCCATGCCAAATTCGCCGCCATCGGCAAACTGGGTTGATGCATTGACGATCACGATGCCGGAATCAACACCGTTCAGGAACGTCGCCGTCACATCGGCATCCTCGGCCAGAATGGCGTCGGTATGGTGAGATCCATATGTGTTGATATGGTTGACCGCGTCCTCGACCCCGTTGATGACCCTGATCGACACAATCGCATCAAGATATTCGGTGACCCAATCCTCGTCGGTTGCGGGCAGGATGCGGGTGTCGGCCTTCTGCGCGGTGGCATCGCCGCGCAATTCACAACCCTTGTCGGCAAGGGCGGCGGCAATTTTCGGCAACAGATCATCGGCAACCGCCTGATCAATCAGGATGGTTTCGGTTGCACCGCAAATGCCGGTCCTTCGCATCTTGGCATTCACCACGATATCGACGACCTTGGACTGGTCGGCACTGGCATGGACATAGGTATGGCAAAGCCCTTCCAGATGCTTGAACAACGGAATGCGGCTCTCATCGGTAATCCGCGATATCAGCGACTTGCCGCCGCGCGGAACGATGACATCAATATAATCGGACAGTTTCAGCATCTCGCCAACGGCTGCGCGATCCGTCACCGGGATCATTTGCAACGCATGTTCCGGCAAACCGGCATCAAGAATACCGGCAAGCATGCAGTCAAAAATCGCGCGTGATGAATTGAAGCTTTCCGACCCGCCACGCAGGATCGCGGCATTGCCCGATTTGATGCACATGGCACCGGCATCGGCCGTGACGTTCGGGCGGCTTTCATAAATGATGCCGATCACGCCAAGCGGCACGGACACGCGCGCGATATCAAGCCGGTTACGTTCGGGGCTCCAGCGGGCAAGCTCGCGGCCCACCGGATCAGGCAGGTCGGCCACTGCCTCGACACCGGACGCCATGCTTTCGATGCGCGCAGGGTCAAGCGCAAGACGATCAAGCAATGCCGGCGTCAGGCCCTTGGCACGGCCTGCTTCCATGTCACGCGCATTGGCGACCAGAATGATATCGGCATTTTCGCGCAATTTGCGTGCGGCCGCCTTAAGAGCAGCGGCTTTTGGTTCGGACGGGACCTGTGCCAGTTTCAGCGAAGCTTCACGGGCATTGATGCCCATGTCGCTCATCAATGCTGCGATGTTCTGGTTTTCGATGCTGGCAAGTGCCGTCATGGTCCTGGTTCCGTTCCTTGAAGATGTTCCGCGGGCCGGAAATGCCGGGGCGGGCTTATCGCAATTTTATCGACAATTTGACAAAATATCCCTCTGACCGCGCAACTGCAATCATCTAGGAACGATAAATCAATGTTTTGCGAACTATCCCGTAGACTGCATGACATGCTTTCTTGTCCGACTTGCTTGCCAAATCATTGATTACGGGCCATCTGTTGTTTTGGGAAAGCGGGACGTCAATCAGAAAGCCGGGGCTGTGTCGGACACGCCACATGGTGCCCCCACCAGGGGATAAAAACTTGAAAAATATGGGTGATAACCAGCCATCAGCCCGTGCTGAATTTGGTGTTGTTAAAACTTTTCTGCCGTATCTTTGGCCGCGTGGCGAGTTCGAGCTCAAGGTCCGTGTGGTTATCGCCCTGCTGTTTCTGGTCGGGGCGAAGGTGGCCAACGTTTATGTCCCGGTTTTGTATAAATACGCGGTCGATGCGCTTGACGGCGGTGACAAAGCCGGTGCTTCGTCTGGTGGTGCCGTCGATGCGACATCCCTGATTGTTGTGCCGGTGGGGATGATTGTCGCCTACGGGCTTGTGCGGGTTTTATCCTCGGCCTTCGGGGAATTGCGCGATGCGGTGTTTGCCAAGGTCGCGCAACGCGCCATTCGCACATCGGCGCTTGGCGTTTTTGAACATTTACATGCCCTGTCGCTTCGGTTCCATCTGGATCGTCAGATGGGCGGGCTTTCGCGCGCGATTGAGCGCGGGGTCAAGGGGATTGAATTCCTTTTGTCCTTCATGCTGTTCAACATTCTGCCGACCCTGCTTGAAATCTTCATGGTCTCGGGCATTCTTTGGGTGCTTTATGATTTCTGGTTCGCGCTGATCACGTTTGTCACCATTGTGATCTATATCGCGTTCACCCTGATCGTGACCGAATGGCGCATGAAGTTCCGCCGCGAAATGAACCAGCGCGATGACGAAGCTAACACCAAGGCTATCGACAGTCTGATCAATTATGAAACGGTCAAGTATTTCAATAACGAGGATCACGAATCCAGGCGTTATGACAACGCCCTGCGCGGTTACGAAACCGCGGCGGTGAAGTCGCAGGAATCCCTGTCCAAACTCAATATCGGGCAGGGTGCGATCATTGCCGTCGGTCTGGTTCTGAACATGCTTCTGGCCGCCAAGGGCGTTCAGGATGGCAACATGACCATTGGCGATTTCGTGCTGGTGAACACCTATCTGCTGCAGCTTTACATGCCGCTCAACTTCCTTGGTTTCGTCTATCGCCAGATCAAACAGTCGTTGACCGACATGGAACGCATGTTCTCGTTGCTTGATGTCGAAAAGGAAGTCGAAGACAAGGCCGGGGCACCGGCCCTTGCCTGCGGCGATGCCGCGATCCGGTTCGAGGACGTCAAATTCGCCTATAACCCCGACCGTCAGATTCTGAAAGGCGTCAGTTTCGAAGTTCCCGCGGGCAAAACTGTTGCCGTTGTTGGGCCAAGCGGGGCGGGCAAATCGACCCTGACCCGCCTGATGTTCCGTTTCTATGATGTCTCATCGGGCCGGATCACGATTGACGGGCAGGATATCCGCGATGTGTCGCAGACATCCCTGCGCCGCTCCATCGGTATCGTGCCGCAGGATACGGTCCTGTTTAACGATACGATTGCCTACAACATCGCCTATGGCCGCCCCGGTGCGGACGAGGCGGAAATCACCAATGCCGCCAAACTCGCCAGCATCGATGGCTTCATCGCCGGTTTGCCGCAGGGCTTTAAAACCATGGTCGGCGAACGCGGGCTTAAACTTTCCGGCGGCGAAAAACAGCGTGTGTCGATTGCGCGCATGTTGCTGAAACGCCCGAAAGTCATGATCTTTGACGAGGCGACATCGGCCCTCGATACTCGCACGGAGAAAGACATCCAGCAGGCGCTTCGCGATGTGTCGCGCGGGCATACGACGCTTGTGATTGCGCACAGGCTTTCGACCGTGATTGACGCCGATGAAATCATCGTGCTGCGAGACGGGCAGGTCGCCGAACGTGGCCGCCATCAGGATCTTCTGTCACAGGACGGGCTTTATGCCGAAATGTGGGCCCAGCAGCAGGAAATCCGCGAGGCCGAGGAAATCCTTGCCCATGCCGGTGATGTCAAGGCATAGGCCCGAACACCTGTGTGATATCAAGCAGCCAAAGGGCGGTTGAGATGGTGATGAAGGACAGCAAGGTCGCAACCATAAGCGATGCGGCACACAGTCCTTCATGGCCATAACGCTGCCCGAAAATCGCATAGATGCTCAGCATCGGCGAACAGGCGAAACTGACCGCTGCGATCTGCAAAACCGGTTCCATCGGCGGCAGCATCCAGACCAGTGAAAACACCGCAACCGGATGGAGGATCAGCTTTCCGGCAACGATGCGGGCCATGGCAATCCGCATGCCTTTCAGTTTCAATCCAACCAGCCCCGCGCCAATGACAAACAGGGCTACCGGACCGGATGCCAGGGCCAGCATTTCAATTGCCTTCAAGGCGGGACCGGGCAATTTGATCCCCGTCAGGGCTAGGCCCAGCCCGATGAAAATCGCAATGATGATCGGTGTCTTGCACAGGCTTATTATGGCATTGCCAAGAACGCGAAGGCGTCCGTGCCCTCCGTTATTGGCACTGTCGCCCAGCACGAGAACAAGCGGCATCATCACCAGTGTTTCAATTATCACACATAATGCAAGCGCGATTGCCGCGGGCGGACCAAGGACCTGTACCGCCACCGGATAACCGATAAAGCCGCTATTGGAAAAGGACATGCCCATGCCCTGCAAGGTCGCATTGGCAAAGGATTTCCGCGCAACGAAGCGTGTATAGGCGATGCCGAGTGTCAACATGATCAGCGACCCGCCGCCATAGGCGATCAGAAATTCGCCGTGAATGATTTCGGCCGGTGCCCGCCCCGATAGCGTCTTGATCAGAAGGGCCGGAAGCGCGAAATTCATCACAAACGCCCCCATCCCGCGTGCCACATCCTGGGCAATGATGTTTTGCCGAACCGCAAAATAGCCCAAGGCGATGATCAGAAAGATCGGCGTTGTGATGGCCAGAACGTCAAGCATATGGTGGCATGTCCCGATTGCGGCATATCCGGGGTCCGCGACGGACATATCCCGCTTGCGCCGATAATGTTTGATTTCATTAGATATCCCGTGCCATGCGGTGAAGGTCAAGAAACGGAACGGATTTATCAATGAACCAACAGGTAATAGATTGGCCCGAAGACCTGATGCCCGGTCATTTTCGCGGCCTTGATCATCTGCGATCCGTTTCGGCACGCGCGCGGAATGTGGCCGGTCTGGTTTCCCGTCATGGTGTATTACAGGCCCTTTCGGGTTTCGATCCGCTCCTTGCCGGAACCATTCCGATCAATCTTGATATCGACGGATCGGATCTGGATATTCTGTGCCATTGCCCGGATCCGGACGCTTTTGCCGATCACGCACAGGCCGCCTTTTATCATCATGATGATTTCAGCCTGCATCGCCGCCCGGCAACGCAGAATGTCGGTCCGGCAATCATCATACGGTTTGTTCTGGGTGATCTGCCGATAGAGATTTTCGCAACCGACACACCGTCGGAATGCCAGTTCGGCTTTCGCCATATGCTGGTCGAGGCACGGTTGATATATCTACTGGGGCCGCAGCTTTCCGAAGAAATCCGAAAAATGAAATGGGCCGGTGTCAAAACCGAACCGGCCTTTGCCAGCCTTCTTGCGCTTGGCGGTGATCCCTATCTCGTGCTGGACGAAATGTATGACCTGGGCCCAGTTGCGTTAAAAAGCAGGGTGGGGCGGTTCATCATTTAGGGCCATCAAGGCTGCCATGTCTGTCCAGCGCATGATAGCTGACCGTATCGCGCCCGTTTTCCTTGGCTTCATAAAGGGCTTCGTCGGCGATGCGCAGCACTTCATGCGGTTCATAAAGACCAGTCGATTCATTGGAAATCCAGGTTGCGCCGACGCTAACCGTGATTGGAATCGTATCGCCGTTGGTGTCGCTGACCCGGCATTGATCGCGCACCGTATCGCACAGCTTGTAGCCAAGATACAGTGTCTGTTCGAGGCGAAGACCCGGCAGGACACAAACGAATTCGTCACCGCCGAAACGCCCGACAATATCATGATCGCGCAGGCTCGATGACATGATGGCGGCAATGCCCTGTATCACCTTGTCGCCGATCAGATGGCCATAGGTATCATTGATCTGTTTGAAATGGTCGATATCAAGCATGAAAACACCGACCGATCCGCCCTTGATCCGCGAACTTGTCATTTCCCGTGCCAGCAATTCCTCAAGTCCGCGGCGGTTCCACACGCCTGTCAGTCCGTCGATCATCACATCGCGGTGGGCCGCATCAAGATCAAGGAGAAGCTGCTTCTGGCTGCGTTCGGTATAACGCAGTGCCAGAACGGTCTCGACCCAGTGGGCAAGGTCTTTGAGCGTTTCAATTTCGGGATCGGAAAAATGGCGCACTTTTGAATCAATGATACAAAGCGTGCCAAGCTTGTATCCCTCGCTGTTTGACAGCGGAACACCGGCATAGGACCGGATATGCGGTGCGCCCACCACCAGCGGGTTGCCGTTGAAACGGTCGTCATTCATTGCATTTTCAACAACAAGCGGGGCATCGTGCATGATGGCATGGCTGCAAAATGAAATATCGCGCGGCGTTTCAGAAACCGCCAGATTGACGCGTGATTTGAGAAACTGCCTGTCGCCATCCAGCAGCGATATTGCCACCATCTCGGTCTTGAAAATGCGTTCGGCAAGCCGTGTGATCCGGTCCAGTTCGGGATCGCGCGGCGTTGACAGAATACCCATGCTGTCCAGCGATCTCTGCCGTTCGGCCTCGTCTTCCGGGGTGGGTGCAATTTTCAAGGACGATCTCCCGTTTCGTCATGCATCTGTTTCAGGGCGGTATTATTGCTGTTCAAGCAGCCCCTCGGGGCGATTTTCTACAATGTCGGTATTGAAGACAACCCGGTCACGCCCGCTATATTTTGCCGTGTAGAGCGCATTGTCGGCTGTCTCGAAGACGGGCTTGCGGTTAACGGTGCCCATATCGGGCGATATCCATGTCGCCCCGATGGATATTGTCAGGCGAAGGTTCGTACCCTCGCTGGTTTCAATCGGGCTATTGCGGATAATGTCACAAATCTTCTGGGCAATTTTCGGTGTCATCTCGCGCGAGATACCCGGAATGATACAGATAAATTCCTCGCCGCCGACCCGGGCGATGATATCGTTTTCGCGTAAACGGGTTTTCAGTGTTTCGGCAACATTGATGATAACCTCGTCGCCGATCAGGTGCCCGTGCGTGTCATTGACATGTTTGAAGTGATCTATATCGCATATCAGAACCCCAAGCGGTTCCGGCACGGGTGCCCCTTCCGGGGCCAGTTCCCGATTAAGAATCTCGTCAAGCCCTCGCCGGTTCCAAAGCCCGGTCATTGGGTCAATCATGCTTTGGCGCACCGCATCGTCCAGATTCTGCAAAAGCCGTTTCTGGCTGAACTGCGCAAACCGCAGCAACAAAATCATGTCGACCAGATAGGCAAGGTCCTTGAGGTTATCGATATCGCGCTGGCTCATCTCGCGTGGTTTGTTATCGAAAATGCACAGCGTTCCGATTGGATGGCCTTCGTGATGATACACCGGCATCCCGGCATAAAAAATGATCGGCTCGTTACAAACAACCAGCGGATTGTCGCAAAAACGGTCGTCATTGCGCGCGTCATTGATCACAAAGGGTTCTGTCTGGGTAATCGCATGGCCGCAAAATGAAATGTCGCGACGGCTTTCGGTCATATTGAAATTGGCACGGGATTTGAAAATCTGCCGGTCGTGATCCAGCACCGTGATGGTTGCCGATTTCACATCGAAAACACGCCGGGCAAGGGCGGTGATCCGATCAAGCTCCGGTTCGGCATCAAAGGTTGCAATACGCATCCGGGTGATGGCGGACTGACGTTCGATCTCGTTATGCGGTATCGGTGCAAGCTTCATCCTGTTCCCCGATCTGGTTGTTGCCTTTTTAGGTGGGATGCCGGCGTCGGATTTCCAGATGGGCAGCAGGCAGATCAGTCCGTAATAATCGGATCGCCAACCCGGATTGAACCGGGTTCGATGGTACGGCACGTAACGCCACCCCGCCAATCGGGGGCAAGCGCCTTTTCAAGGCCTGCTGCCGCGTCTTCCATCCGGCTGCACGGATCGGTTTCGCCGGTGATTTCAAGGACCAGATCACCGATCCGGATGCGCGCACCGGGCGTTTGCGGCAATTTCACACCCCGCACCAGCAGGTTGGCGCGTCGCGTGGTCCAGGGCAAATCCATACGGTCAATTTCCGCGCAGGCCGCCAACCAGTCTTCTTCGGCCATAACCGTGATCTGGCGTTTGCGAAGCCTGCCGCGATAATCGCCATCAATACCAAGATCAAGGCTGACAGAAACACCATCAAGCGTTTCCATTGGCGCACGCGAACGGGCCTTGCGGGCAATACCAATCAGGGTAGCGGTCATGACAGTCTCCGGTTTTGAGCCACGAAAGCAGGGAAAACATACCTTTTCGATCAGGTTTTCCATTGCCCGGAAACGACCCAGCGACCAGCGAAGTTTTCCGGTACCAGAATGGTCTGGCGTGGGGTCGCACTGTCATCGCGTTCCGGATAATCGGTGGTGTAATGCAGGCCGCGGCTTTCATGGCGCCACAATGCCGACTGGATGATCAGCTTGGCGACAACCGACAGGTTACGCAATTCAAGCAAATCGTTGGTGACACGGAAATTACCGTAATATTCGTCGATTTCCGATAACAGCAAATCAATGCGGTGCTGCGCCCTTTGCAGGCGTTTGGTGGTTCGGACAATGCCGACAAAGTCCCACATCACGTTGCGCAACTGTTCCCAGTTATGAGCGACGATGACTTCCTCGTCGGAATCGGTGATCCCGGTTTCGTCCCAGTCCGGCAGGACCTTGAACCTGTCATCAACCGGGAGTGCTTCGACAATGTCGCGTGCCGCCGCCTCGCCAAAGACCAGGCATTCCAGAAGCGAGTTCGACGCCAGCCGGTTCGCTCCGTGAAGACCCGTGCCCGCGCATTCACCAATCGCATAAAGCCCGGTCAGATCGGTACGCCCGCGAAGATCGGTCAAAACCCCGCCGCAGGTATAATGTGCGGCCGGAACAACCGGGATTGGCTGTTTGGTCATGTCGATGCCATATGTCAGGCAGGTTTCATAAATGGTCGGGAAATGCTCGCGGATGAAATCCTCGCCCTTGTGCGTGATGTCAAGGTACACGCAATCCGCACCAAGGCGTTTCATTTCATGGTCAATCGCGCGCGCGACAATATCGCGTGGGGCCAGTTCGCCGCGTTCGTCAAACCGGTCCATGAAACGCGTCCCATCGGCCAACAGCAATTTGCCGCCTTCGCCGCGAACGGCCTCGGTAATCAGGAATGATTTAGCCTGCGGATGATACAGGCAGGTCGGATGAAACTGGCTGAATTCCATATTCATCACCCGGCAACCCGCACGCCATGCCATGGCAATACCGTCCCCCGTCGATCCATCGGGGTTGGATGTAAACCGGTAAACCTTGCTGGCACCCCCGGTGGCAAGTACCACGGTGCGCGCATTGAAAGACCGGACCTTGCCGGTATTCAGATCAAGCGCATAGGCCCCGATGCATCGGCGGCCTTCACCGCCAAGCTTGCGGTCTGTCACCAGATCAATCGCAAGGTAATTTTCAAAAATCCTTATGTTCGGATGTTTGGCGACCTCACCCTGCAAGGTGGTCTGCACCGCGCGTCCGGTGGCATCAGCGGCATGAACGATGCGGCGATGGCTATGCCCGCCTTCGCGCGTCAGGTGAAACGGCTGATCATTGCCGCCTTCCGGGTCACGGGTTAGCTGAATGCCAAGGTCATCCAGCCATTTGATGGCATTGGGCGCGTTACGCGCGACAAATTCGACGGTATCGCGTTTGCACAATCCGGCACCGGCAACCAGCGTGTCTTCGACATGGCTTTCGATGCTGTCGGCGGCATCAAGCACGGCGGCAATCCCGCCCTGCGCCCAGTTGGTTGAACCGTCATCGATCTTGCCCTTCGACAGGACAGCAACCTTGACATGCGGCGCAAGCTTGAGTGCGGTGGACAAACCGGCAGCACCACTGCCGATGACAAGCACATCATAATGGAAGGACAGATCGGTCATGATATCCCATCGCTTGTGAGGCAAGGCGACGGATGGCATCTGGCGCGGTGGCGTCATCATCCGGGGCCCGAACAGAAGCGGCAGAATAGGACTGCTTTTGGCGAAGCTCAAACATTATCGTCGTAATTTCGCCAGCAATTACATCGATATTGCACCATGCCATGCTTGCATGGTGCCGGTTTTTATCCAGATACTGGTGATGGCATTCGATCAGAAGGGGAAGGTTTGATGAACACACCGACACCATCAGGGGTACCGTCCGGGGCCGTCCATGTTGGCGGCTGCCATTGCGGCGAGGTCCGTTATGAAGTGCGTGGAAAACTGCATGACGCCAAGCTGTGTCACTGCAATCTGTGCCGCAAACTGCATGGTCATGTCAGTTCCTATGCCAGCGTCGAAAAGGATGCGCTGCATCTGATCCGCGACGAAGGGCTTCGCTGGTATCGCCTTTCCGATCAAAGCGACCGGGGTTTTTGCAAGGAATGCGGATCATCCCTGTTCTGGCGGCCGGTCCGTTCGCAGGCGATTGCGATTACGCCCGGTACACTTGATGGCGCAACCGGTATTTCCACGTCGCTTCAGATGTTTTGCAAGGACAAAGGCGATTATTACCCGCTTGATCCGGCGATCCCTGCCTATGACGGCGATGACGAGGATTGATTGACGCGCAATCAGTCCTGATCGGTCACTCCGGGGACCTTCATCCAGGTCAGTTCGTGCTTGTTATTGTATAAATGCACGACCTTCGATCCGGGAATGTCGGCAAACTGCATAATGGCGGCATAGTCGGTGTCGCCCTGCAGTTTGATGGTGCAGATGAAATTGGTTGCCATACCGGCATCCATCCACTGATTGACCAGCTGGAACAGCCGGTCCGGATAACAGATCACGTCCGAACACAGCCAGTCGATATAACCGATTTCATCGGGGTTCAGCCCGAACGCGCTTTCCTGTCGGAAATCAACACGCGGCAATTTGGCGATCTTGGGATCAAGGCGCGCCTTGTCGATGCTGATCACATCGGTGCCAAACTCATGCAAAACCCATGTCCAGCCGCCGGGGCTGCCGCCCAGATCCATTGTGCGATCGCCAACTTCAGGCCCGACACCAAGACGGGTGAAGGCTTCCCACAGTTTCAGATAGGCGCGGTTGGGCGGGGTGGTTTTGTCTTCTTCAAACTCGACCTCGCCATTTTTCCAGGGGCTTGAACAATCCATCGATGCGATGATCGTATCGGGATCGATCAATGTCCATGAACCCAGCGGCGCGGTCGGGGCCGGTTCGCCAAAAACCTGCCGTTTGGCCGACACATGCGGCAGGTTGGCTTCGATCAGTTTCGCGCGCGAAAAATGGTCAAACTTGAACATCGCCCAGTTGCGCTGATTGAATTTCAGGATTTTGGCCGCCCCCTTGATCGATGGGATCGCCATCCGGATCGGGTTGCGCCAGACATTCTGCGCCCAGAAAACGCGCCGTTCCGGGCCGGGCGCAAACATCAGCCGGTCATGGCTTTCGATCACGTCGCCAAGTTCGGCGCGCAACTGATCTTCAAAGCCGACAGGGGCAAGATAACCGGTCGCATCCATCGGTTCGATGACCGCATCGATACCGTCGGGGATGTCAAAAGTCCGGGTGGTGTGTGTCTGATCGTTTTTCATGGGCCGCTTTTACGCTGATTTCGCCCAATAAAAAAGCGGGAAAGCCGCATAACAGCTTTCCCGCAATGTCAGATGATCCAGCGAGAGATCAGAATTTGTCTGCCTGCACCAGACCGTCGATCAAAAGCACCTTGGTGGCATCGCCCTTGATGCCGAAATCGTTGTCATTGATCAGGGCCAGCGCACCATCACCCATAATCGCAAGACCTTCGATCTTTGTCGGGGCCATAGGGTAATCGGCACTGTCGAAACGAAGTGTTTTGGCAACTGCCTTCAGGTCAAGCTTTGACAGGTCGTTTTCCTGTTCAAGCGACGGGCTGGTCGACATCTCGTCCCAGCGAGATGCCAGAATGTTCGACGCACCATCGAGTTTGACTTCATGCAGTTTGGTGGTGCCATCGGTCCGTTCCAGAACCAGCAGGCGGTCATCGCCAAGGCCAAGGACCTCGGAGATGCGCGGTGCATTCTGTTTGTCGGACGGATCGTTGCGGAAGGTCTGCGGATCATCAAGCTGATAGATATATTCGCCCGCAAGCTCGCCATTTATGCGGTCATAGACAAACAGACGGGTATTCTTGGCGGTTTTGTAAGCATCGGCATTCGGGTTGGCCAGCGGGTTCTGAACCATGAAATACAGTTTGCTTTCATCGGGCGATACGGCCATCGATTCAATACCGCGATTGGTCTGGCGGGTCACAAGGATCGCCGGAAGATCGCCGGTGATCTTATAGGCCGCACCTTCGAAATCCTTTCCCGAGCCGGCTGGAACGATACGTTCATTGACCGTGCCGTCGGCGGCAACATGCAGGATCGACGGACCGTTTTCTTCACCGATCCAGTACGAACCATCCGACAGGCGAATGATGCCTTCGGCGTCAATTGCCGACACCGACTGTGCCAGTTCCTTGCCATTGGCATCGACCGGCTTTTCGGTTTTGGCAACCGACAGCTTGTTGGTCAAACCGGTCAGGGGCACGCCATTCTGGTCCTTAAGCGCGATAACGTCCTTGACGTCAAAGCTGCCGTCATCATTCAGGAAGATGGTATAGATCGACGGCGAATAATCCGGGGTCGGATAGACGCGAACCTTGCGGCCCTGGCACACGACATCTTTGGAAACGCCAAGCACGTCCTGAACGTCATCGCAAACAAAGTTCGGGCCACGGTCGGAAACGGCATAGAACATATTGGCGGGATCACCGGGACGGCGATAGGCCCCTGAACCGAAACCAACCGTCAGGTCGCGTGCCTTGCCGCCATCCACCATGACGGTCGACAGATTGTTAATCGCACTTTTGGTTTCGAAAACCTTGGCCTCGCCCGCCATTGCCGTTGTTGCAAGAAGCATGGCCGCAATACCGGCAAAACCGGCTGCAATCGTCCGTTTCATGGTGTGATCCCCATCGAGTAACCCATACGAAGAAACGCCCGAACCCGGCATATGCATCGGTTCAGGCGCAAGTGATGAGGATCACATTAGAATTTTACTGTGACAGTTTGTTTGCGGTTGCGGGTCGTTTCCGTGAAACAACAGAAAGTCGTAACCTATCGCCGTAAACCGGCGGGCTGTTTACCAGAAATCCTCGCGCCGGACGGTAAAGGTTTCCGCTACACTGGCATATTCGTGATAGCCAAGCCGTGCGAGGGGCTCGAACAAAGTCACATCGACCATGCCGTCGCGAATGATCGCTTCATCGATATGCAGGCCGACGACGGTGCCGATCACCATGGCGTTTTTGCTTTGCGGGTTGGGGCCGGGCAGATCGACAATCTGGAACACCTTGCATTCCATATGGATGGGGACTCCCTTGATCCGGTGCGCGGCCACCGTTTGGCCCGGTTCCTTGGTCAAGCCGGCATATTCAAACTCGTCTTCGCCCGGTGGCAGCGGGGCGGAACAGAAATTGATTTCGCGCAGCATCGCACGCGGGGCGACGGCGGCAATGAACTCGCCGGTTTCACGGGCATTGTTCAGGCTGTCAATCGATCCGCCGGATGCAAACATGACCATTGGCGGATTACCACAGACCGCATTGAAAAATGAATAGGGGGCAAGATTGGCGTGCCCGTGTTTATCGACCGTCGAAATCCAGCCAATCGGACGCGGGGCCACACAGGCCTTGAACGGATCATGCGGCAGATTATGCGGCGTTTTGCCCGGTTCATAAAACATGGCGGTTCCCGGTAAAGTGCGTTTATCCCCATCATATGGAGCGTTACAGCGAATGGATCACGTGAATTGTCGCATTATGCGCCAACTCAGATTCTCGTAGACTGAAGGGTCGCAACAGTAATGTCATTCGCAGACCCTCTCAGACAAGGCTCTTGTGGAATTTGTCCAGAAAAACCCGAAGCTTGGGCAGGACCTGCCGCCGCGACGGGAATACGGCCCAGATCGCAAGATCGCGCGGCGATGCACCCTCGATTGGTATCGGAACAAGACTGCCGTTCTCAACCTCGTCCTTTACATCCCATGCAGAAAGCTGAGCCAATCCGAGGCCCGAGACGCACGCGGACAGGAAACCATCGACAGAGCTTGAGGAGAAGCGGCTTTTTACCCGTACCGAGCGTTCCTTGCCATCAACGAGGAATTGCCAATGGGTGAAGTTGGAAAAAGTAAGGCACTCATGGTGCTCCAGATCCTCGATCGTTCGGGGTGTTCCATGCTTTTCAATATAGGCCGGTGCGGCATAAATAAGCTTTGGATTAGAAACGATTCGTCGTGCGATAAGCCCGGAATCCTTGAGTGGGGCTATCCTGATTGCGAGGTCCACACCCGATGCGACGATATCGACGATAGCATCGTTCAGATCGAGTTCGATCATCAGTCCCGGATTCTCGTCGAGCAGTTCCTCGATGATTGGCATGATCCTTTTGCGGCCAAGCGTCACGGGGGCAGTAACCCTTAGCAACCCTGTCGCCCCGCCTCTGGTCGGGTTAAGCGTCGCTCGCGCGGCTTCCTGTGTATCAATGATTGCCGTGGCGAAAGGCATGAAAACCTCCCCCTCGGGCGTCAGTGCAAGGGATCGCGAGGTCCGGTGAAGCAGGCGAACACCCAATTCCTCCTCCAGTGCTGCCAGACGTCTGGTTGCGGACATCGGCGTCAGTCTGAGATGCTTGGCCGCCTCGGAAAGACTGCCCGTGCGCACCGCGCTTAGGAATACTTCAAGGCCTTGGGGATTCATGCCTATCATAACGAAATGTGTTATTGTAGTTAACAATATGCGTACATTGAAACAAATATCGTGATTTCATATGTTTTGTCCATAGCAAACCATATGAGGCAACTATGGAAAACGATCCTCTTTTCAAACCTCTCCGGCTCGGTGCTTTGAAGCTGAAGCATCGCGTCGTCATGCCGCCGTTGACCCGCATGCGTTCAAAGCAACCGGGTAACATTCCTTACGCGCTTAATGCCGTATATTACGGCCAGCGGGCCAGTGACGGCGGGCTTCTGATCACCGAAGCAACCGACATCAATCCGCAGGCCCATGGCTACAATTGGGTTCCGGGTGTCTACACCCCCGAACAGATCGAAGGCTGGAAGGCCGTCACCGCAGCGGTTCATGCAAAAGGCGGCATGATCGTCAATCAAATCTGGCATGTCGGTCGCGTGTCCCACACATCGCTCCAGCCTGACGGAATACTACCGGTTGCCCCTTCGGCAATCCCGGCCACGGGTCAGATTTATACATCTGAGGGCCAACAGGTTCCCTTCGAGACGCCGCGCGCCCTGGAGCTTGCCGAGATTGATGCAATCAGGGCCGATTTCGTTCAGGCAGCCCTGAATGCCAGGGCTGCCGGTTTCGATGCGGTCGAGATCCACGGAGCAAACGGCTATCTGATTGACCAGTTTCTCCACGATGCGAGCAACAAGCGTACCGATCAATATGGCGGTCCGATTGAGAATCGCGCCCGGTTCCTTTACGAGGTCGTCGATGCGGTTACAGCCGTCATCGGTGCAGATCGCGTTGGTGTGCGTCTATCGCCATGGTCCAATCTGCTTGGCATGGAAGATAGCGATGGTGTCGCCCTTTGGGAGTCTGTCATCGCCGGGTTAGGTAAACGCAATCTGGCCTATCTTCACCTTATCGAGCCTCGCGCAGATTTCACGGATGATGAAAGTCCGCTCGACATGGATGCACCGGACGTTGCGTCAATGTTCAAAAAGACGTTCGGTGGCCCGATCATTTCTGCCGGCGGATTTCAGCCGTCAACGGCACGTGCTGCCATCGCGTCCGGGAACTCGGATGCTGTGGCCTTCGGTCGCCCGTTCATTGCCAATCCGGATCTGCCGGAACGGCTTCGTCGTCATGCGCCGCTAAACCAGCCTGTTCGCGATACCTTTTATGGTGGTGGGGCAGAGGGATATACCGATTACCCTACGCTTGACCAGGTGGCCGCAGAATAGCCATGCAAGACGTCCGTTCAGCCGCCTTCAAGTTTTTGGGGGTGGCTGAACCCGGCAGCTTTTATATGCATTCATTCAAATGCCGGTTCTATTTCCCCGGGGCATAATCATCGCTGCGCACGGTTTCCGGCCGTTCCGAAAGATGCAGGCGGGTTTGCTGCAACGGGGTTTCGGCGATGATGTTAGCGCGCCGGATGACATAAAGCCGGTTGGCGCGAAGGCGGATGGCCTCGATCGTATCGCGGGCCTGCAACACGACGAAATCGGCATTGTTACCAACCGCAATCCCGTATCCCTCAAGCCCCATGATTTTTGCCGGTTCGGTTGTCACCGCGTCAAAACATGCCCGGATATCATCGCGCGACGTCATCTGCGCGACATGCAGCCCCATTGATGCGACTTCAAGCATATCGCCCGATCCCATCGAATACCACGGGTCCATCACGCAATCATGGCCAAACGCCACGGTAAGCCCCGCCTTGCGCAATTCCGGCACGCGCGTCATGCCGCGACGCTTGGGATAGGTATCGTGACGCCCCTGAAGCGTGATGTTGATCAATGGGTTGGCAATCGCGCTGACCTCGGCCTCGGTCATCAGGGCGATCAGTTTCGAGACGTAATAATTATCCATCGAATGCATCGATGTCAGATGCGATCCGGCAACGCGCCCCTGAAGGCCAAGGCGCTGCGTTTCATAAGCCAGCATTTCGATATGACGCGACAGTGGGTCATCGGTTTCATCGCAATGCATATCAACCCGAAGGCCGCGTTTGGCTGCCATTTCGCAAAGTTCGGTAATGCTTTGCGCGCCGTCTGCCATGGTGCGTTCGAAATGGGGGATGCCGCCGACAACATCAACGCCTTTATCGAGTGCGCGAATGACATTCTGCTTTGCCGTTGGGCTGCGCAGATAACCGTCCTGCGGAAACGCCACCAATTGCAGGTCGATATAGGGTGCGACCTGTTTTTTGACCTC
Organism: Thalassospira australica; assembly: GCF_044790785.1. Lineage (GTDB taxonomy): Bacteria > Pseudomonadota > Alphaproteobacteria > Rhodospirillales > Thalassospiraceae > Thalassospira > Thalassospira australica_A. The sequence goes on from NZ_CP085258.1 coordinate 438,701, forward strand.
AAGCAACGCATCGACCGCAAGCAGACGGTCATCGCAGACATCAACATGCGTTCGGATGGCAAGCAAGCCCTTCGATACCGCCAGATCGCAGTAACGAAGGGCGCGTCCAATCACCGCCTCGATGGTCAAAATCGGCTTAAGTTCCCCCCAAAGCGCGATGCCTTCCAGCAACGTACCCGACTCATTCATCCTTGGCAGGCCCAGCGACAGGGTGGCATCCATGTGGAAATGGCTATCGACAAATGGCGGGCTGACCAGCATTCCGTCGCAATCGATTTCCTCGCCCGCCAGGATCGGCAATTTCGGCCCGATTTCGATGATTTTGCCATCCTTGCAGGCGATATCAACACCGGTGCGACCATCGGGCAGATTGGCGTTTTTCAGGATCAGATCGGCTTGCATGGCGGCGTCCTTCGGTAATGGGATATTTTAATCATCAGGCTATTTGTTTCGGGGCGAAAATCAACGCTGTCCCTTGAACCACGGCACCAGCAATGCCTTGGGATAATCGGCCTTGCGCGCGACAATGATCAGGGCGGCAATCGACAGTAAATAGGGCATCATCAGGAAAACCTGCGATGGTAGAAATGCGCCGACCTCGGTTTGCAGGCGGACCTGAAACGCATCAAACGCACCAAACAGCAACGCCCCCAGCAATGCCTTGCCCGGTCGCCAGCTTGCAAACACGGTTAACGCAATACAAACCCAGCCACGGCCATTGATCATGCCAAAGAAAAACGCATCAAACGCCGACATGGTCAGAAACGCGCCGCCCAGCGCCATCAGGCTCGACCCGGCAACCACGGCCCCGATGCGCAGCGCATAAACCGATAACCCTTGCGCCTCGACCGAGGACGGATTATCGCCAACCGCCCGGATCGCAAGGCCAAGCGGGGTACGATACAAAACCCAGCCTGTGACAAACACCATGATAAGCGCCAGCATGGTAAGGGCCGTTTGCGAAAACAGCGCCGGGCCGATAAACGGCAAATCCGACAGGATCGGAATATCAAGTGGCTGGAACGGAATGATCCGTGGCGGCGACGACACATCGGGCAATGCCGTGCGATAGGTGAAATATGACAGGCTGGTCGCCAGCAACGTCACCCCGATCCCCGACACATGCTGCGACAGGCCAAGCGGCACGGTCAGGATCGCGTGGATCAGGCCGAAAAAACCACCGGCCAAGGCGGCAACTAGAACGCCACCCCACAATCCGGCACCCAGCCAGACCGCCATCCATCCCGCCATGGCACCGGCGGTGAAAATCCCCTCGATGCCAAGGTTAAGAACACCAGCGCGTTCACAAATCAGCGCGCCCAGCACCCCGAAAATCAGCGGGGTGGCAATACGAAGCGCTGCGGCCCAGAAATTCGTGGTCAAAAGGATATCGATGATTTCCATGGTCTTTCCCCTTAACCCGCCGATTTTTGGCGTTCGAAATGGACCTTGAACCGGGTCAGAAAACCGCCGATCAAAACGCACAGCAACGCCATCGCGACAATCAGATCGGCCAGATAGCTTGAAACGCCAATTGCGCGGCTCATGGAATCTGCACCAACAAAAACCGATGCTACAAACAATGCTGATATAATAACACCAATGGGTGACAGCCGGGCCAGCATGGCAACGACAATCCCGGCATAGCCATAACCCGGTGACAGATCGGTCGCGAGGTAACCCCGCGTTCCCGCCACTTCCGATACACCGGCAAGTCCGGCCAAACCGCCCGACAGCATCGCGACCAGGACCATGGTCTTGGTCACCGAAATACCGGAAAATTTTGCTGCGGCGGCATTTTCACCGACCGCACGGATTTCAAATCCCCAGACGGTGCGGTTGACAAAAATCGCCAGCGCCACGGCGCAAATCAGCGCGATCACCAGCCCCAGATGCACCCGCATCCGTTCGATCAGCGGGGGTAAAATGGCGCTATCAATCACCGGTTCGGATTGCGGCCACCCCATCGACATCGGGTCTTTAAGTGCCCCTTCCAGCATCATCTGCACAAACAGAATGACGATGAAATTCAAAAGCAGGGTGGTCACCACCTCGTCCACACCCAACCGCGTTTTCAAAAGCGTTGGCCCGATCAGCATCACCGCCCCGGCGACTGCCCCGGCGATCAGGACAACGGGGATCATGATATAGCCTGGCCCGTCAATGACCCCCGATCCGCTGGCAACAGCGGCCATCGCCCCCATATACAGCTGTCCCTCGGCCCCGATATTCCAAAGCTTGGCGCGAAACGCGATGGCGGCCGCCAATCCGGTCAGGATCAGCGGGGTGGCACGCGTCAGCATTTCCGAAATCGAAAACATCGATCCGAACGCGCCGCTTATCATCAGGCCATAGGCGTTTATGATCGGTGCTCCGGCAAGGGCAAGCGGGATCGCCGCCAGAAGAATGGCGATAATTGCCGCCATGACGGGTACGCCATAAACCATGATTGCGGATGGATTGGTACGGGGTTCAAACCGAATCACGCCGGGTCTCCTGATCTTGGGGCATTCTCGTCGGTTTTTGTGCTGGGCTTGGTACTGGGCTCAAAATGATCAGTCCCGAAATCGGCATCGCTTTTTTTCTGTCCGGCCATCATGAGGCCAAGCCCGGACCGGTCGATATCATTTGCCGCAATCGCCGATGAAATATGACCGGCATGGATCACCGCAATCTGATCGGACAGGGTCAGAAGTTCATCCAGATCTTCGGATATCAGTACCACGGCTGCCCCGCCCTCGCGCGCCTCAAGAAGCCGTCTGTGGACTTCGGATTGCGCCCCGACGTCAAGCCCGCGCGATGGCTGATTGGCAAGGATCAGTTTTGGTGATTTTTCCAGTACACGCGCAAGGATAAGTTTTTGAATATTTCCGCCAGATAGCAGGCGTGCCGGGGCATCCGGACCTGGGCAACGCACGTCGTAATCGGCAATTGCATGCTCGGCACGCTTGCGGATTGCGTCGAAGTCAAGGAAGCCGAACTTCTGATAATCACGGGACCGGACATCTTCGATGGCGATGTTTTCCGCCACCGTCATAGACCCTACCATGCCGTCATGATGGCGGTCTTCGGGGATGCGCGCGATGCCGTTCTGGGCGAACTGATGAGCATCGAATTTCGTGATTTTTTCACCAAAAATCTCGACGGAACCACCATCGGGTCGATCCAGCCCGGCAATCAGTTGCGCCAACGCAGCCTGCCCGTTGCCCGATACCCCGGCAATGCCAAGAATTTCGCCTTCGCGCACCAAAAGGTTCACCCCATGAAGGGACCGCCTGGCATCGCCACGATCAATCGTGACATCCCGAAGCTCGATGACCGGCTGGCCCGGTGCGCGTTGGCTTCGGCGGCTTACGGGGACATCGCGGCCAACCATCAATTCGGCAATCGAACTTCGGTCGGCCTGATCGGTTGTCATTTCGCCGACCTTTTTACCGCCACGCAGAATCGCAATACGATGGGAAACTGCCAGAACCTCGGCCAGTTTATGGGCAATTATAATGACCGAAAGTCCCGTCGCGGCAAGCTGGCGAAGGGTGGCAAAAAGGCTGTCTGCTTCCTGCGGGGTCAGAACCGCAGTTGGTTCATCAAGCACCAGCAAACGGGCATCGCGATAAAGAGCCTTGAGGATTTCAACGCGCTGCTTTTCGCCGACGGTCAGTTTATGAACCGGCTGATCCAGATCGACATTAAGACCTGATCCCGCCATCAGTTTCGCCAGCTTGGCCCGCGCCCTGGAGCGGTCGCGGCGCAGGCGGAAAATCGGCTCTGTACCAAGGACGATATTATCAAGGCCGCTTAGATTTTCGGCCAGCGTGAAATGCTGATGAACCATGCCGATCCCGGCATCAAGGGCTGCCTGCGGTGCACCGGGTTCAAGCGGGGCCAAGATACCATCCGCCCCCGCGACCATAACGGTTCCCGTATCTGCGACATAATGACCAAACAGGATATTCATCAGGGTGGTTTTGCCCGCACCGTTTTCGCCAAGCAGGGCAACGATTTCGCCCTTGTGGACGTCAAGGTCGATGGCGTCATTGGCGATCAGGGGGCCGAATTTCTTGGTGATTGCAGCCAGTTGCAGCAGCAATTTCGGGGACGTTTCCAAAGATGGGTTGGCAGCAGATGACATCCGGCTGATCCGTTAATTTTTATGTGTCACGCCTTGGCCGTATCGCGATAGCGGCGGGGGTGTTCCGCAAAAACGAAAGGCAGTCCGATGTTTAAACCGGACTGCCCGCAAAGTGGAAGAAATCTTACATGGAAGATTTCGGTTCTTCGTCATTCACCTTGACGGTAAAGCTGCCATCAAGAATTTCAGCCTGCTTGGCTTCAACTTCGGCAACAGTACCTTCGGGCAGAAGGGCACCATCCAGAACGACGGTGCCACCACCCGGTGCCATATAGCTGAACTTGCCGTAATCTTCGGCCTTGAATTCTCCCGCTTTGACAGCAGAAATAGCGTGATCAACGGTGGGTTCCATGTGCCACAGCGCCGAACCCAGAATGGTTCCCGGATAGTCGGCTGCGGTATCGATCACGTTGCCAACTGCCAGAACGCCGCGTTCCTTGGCGGCATCCGAAACGCCAAAGCGTTCGGCATACATGATATCCGCGCCTTTATCGATCATCGCAAATGCGGCTTCTTTGGCCTTGGGCGGGTCGTACCAGCTATTGATGAAGGTCACGGTGAATTCGACATCCGGATTGACCGATTTGGCACCTTCCATGAAGGCATTCATCAGGCGGTTGACTTCCGGAATGGCAAAACCACCCACCATGCCGATCTTGTTCGATTTGGTCGCCTTGCCAGCTGCCATGCCGACCAGATAGCTCGGTTCATGGATATAGTTGTCAAAGACCGAGAAATTGTCGCCTTCGGGGCCGAAGCTCGAACCCATCAGAAACGCGGTTTCGGGATAATCGGCGGCAACCTTGCGGGCCGCGCGTTCGACACCGAAAACCTCGCCCAGAATAAGGGCCGAGCCATTTTCGGCATATTCACGCATTACGCGCTCATAGTCGGTATTGGCGACGTTTTCGGAAAATTCATAGGTGATGTCGCCGCGTTCCTGGGCCGCATTCAGCGCCTTGTGGATACGTGAAACCCACTGCTGTTCGACCGGAACAGTGTAAATCGCCGAAACCTTGATCGGGTCGGCGGCCATTGCCGGTGCGCCAAGGCCAAAAGATACCATCGCGGCAGCGGCGGCCATTGCCGACACCATTGCGCGACGGGAAAGACGGAAATTGCCAGACTTCATGATGTCCCCCTGATGGTTAATAGCAAAAGATGGAATTCTGATTTTTCTGCGTAATTGCTGTGCAGATTGTATACATGATTAAGGGAAGGGCAATTACTGTCTTGTCCAAATGGTCAATTTTCCCCTTCTTTGGGGTGATGTCGCACACACTTGGGCCATGTCGGGTGGAACAAATCCTGCGGTTCTTGCGGCAGAGTGGTTAAGATAGTCTAAACAACTGAAATTCCTTCGAAAGTGATGCGACTCCTTGAAAATTTTCGGAGTCTATTAACTTTTTGCGGTGATGCTTCCCTCAAGAAATATGGGGGAACCTGGAACGCATCATGACAAAAAAGACATCCTTACCACTTGATCAGGTTATGGTTGGGGACTGCATCGAACTGATGAACAGCCTGCCGGAAAAGTCGGTCGATCTGATTTTCGCCGATCCGCCCTATAACCTGCAGCTGGGTGGTGATCTGCTGCGCCCTAATAATTCCAAGGTCGATGCAGTTGACGATCACTGGGACCAGTTTGACAGTTTCCGTCACTATGATGATTTTACCCGCGACTGGCTGACCGCCGCGCGCCGTGTCCTCAAGGATACCGGGGCGATCTGGGTAATTGGGTCGTATCACAACATTTATCGTGTCGGCACGGTGATGCAGGATATCGGTTACTGGATCCTGAACGATATCGTGTGGCGCAAAACCAACCCGATGCCGAATTTCCGCGGCAAACGTTTCTGCAATGCGCATGAAACCCTGCTGTGGTGTTCGAAAAATGCCGAGCAAAAGGCGATCACGTTCAATTATGAAGCGATGAAGCAGCTTAACGAGGGATTACAGATGCGGTCCGATTGGTTGCTGCCGATCTGTTCCGGGTCCGAGCGTCTGAAGAATGAAAAGGGCAAAAAGGTCCATCCGACCCAGAAACCCGAAGCATTGTTGCAGCGGGTTTTGCTGGCGACGACCCGTCAGGGTGATGTCGTGCTTGATCCGTTCTTTGGCACCGGTACCACCGGTGCGGCAGCGCGCCGTCTTGGCCGTCACTTCATCGGGCTTGAGCGCGAAGAAGAATATGCCAAGGCTGCGAAGGAACGTATTGGCAAGGTTCAGATGCTGGATGGCGAGAGCCTTGAAATGACGGAGTCGAAGCGATCACTTCCGCGTATTCCATTTGGCGCGGTCATCGAACGCGGTCTTCTGGCACCGGGCGACAAGATTTATGACAACCGCGGCAATGTTGCAGCGCTTGTTCGTGCCGATGGCTCAATCAGTCACAAGGACAATGCCGGTTCGATCCATCAGATCGGGGCCCATGTTCAGGGTGCACAGGCTTGTAATGGCTGGACTTACTGGCATTACAAGTGTGATGGACGGCTGGTTGTGATCGACAATCTGCGCAGTCAGCTTCGCAAGGAAATGGGACAGGTTTCCGCCTGATTTCGTGCGGTGCAGCATGCAAAAACAGATATGAGCCAGAAGGCCGGGATGGTTGGAAAACCTTCCGGCCTTTTGCATTTGGTGGCAATTCTTGCTATATCTTGGGTCTTGGAATTATCCGTAAGGATAGATGGAGAGCCCCATGCAGGTTGGCGCAACAGGTAGTGCCGCTTATGCACCGAACCCGGTCCAGATCCAGCAGGCAACTGCGCCGATCGCGGAAACTGGTAGTAACGATCTTCAATCGCCGCAGGACCAGCGGGTCGAGCAGGTCCCGGAAACCGAGACGTCACAGCAATCCGCCCCGCCCAGCAGTACGGGCCGTGGGCAGGTTATCGATATCTACGCCTGAACGGTCGAATAAAGATTCGAAAGGCCCGCGCCTTAATGGCAGCGGGCCTTTTTTGTTTAGATGGATTGATTGAACCCGGATCAGCGGTATTTCAGCGCGTGCCGCACGATTTTTTTCATCACTGTCGGCAGGGCAAATTCCGATAGTCCGTCAATTGTTGTCCAACTGCCATCAAGCTTTGCGGCATCGCTTTCAGATATGTTGGTGGCAAGAATCGTCACATCGAGATGGAAATGGGTGAAAGTGTGTCCGACAGTACCATCCAGTTCCGTCCAGTTGGCTTTGATCGGGGCTTCGGACAGCATCACATCGTCCGGGGCACCAATCGCGCGCCAGTCACTGCCCGGCACTTCGTAAAGACCACCCAGCAGTCCCTTTTCCGGGCGACGCCGGACAAGAATCTGGCCGTCATCGCGCTGTATCCAGAAGGCATAACCGACCCGGGTTGGTTTGGCGGGTTTTTTGCGTTTTCTGGGCAGTTCCGGGGCGATGCCCGATTTGCGGCCTTCGCAGGATGTCTGCCACGGACAAATGCCGCATGCCGGATTACGCGGCGTGCAGATGGTTGCCCCCAAATCCATCAGCGCCTGTGCGTAGTCACCCGGCCGGTCCGACGGCGTCAGGGCTGCCGACTTTTCCTTGATTTCGGTTTTTACGTCGGGCAACGGGGTTTCAAGCGCAAACAGTCGGGAAATCACACGTTCGATATTGCCATCGACCGGGCTTGAATGGCGGTTAAAGGCGATTGCCGCAACGGCGGCCGCCGTATAGGGACCGATGCCTGGCAGCTTTAGAAGGCCTTCTTCGGTATCGGGGAACCGACCGTCATATTCATCGGCAACCACCTTGGCGCATTTATGCAGGTTGCGCGCGCGTGCGTAATATCCCAGGCCTTGCCAGGCATGCAGAACTTCGTCGAGGTCGGCATTGGCAAGGTCAATTACGGTCGGCCAGCGTTGCAGGAAGGCGGCAAAATAGGGACCGACCGTAATTACGGTGGTCTGTTGTAGCATGATTTCGCTTAGCCAGACGCGGTAAGGATCCTGTGCGTCGCCCGGTTCGGCCCGCCATGGAAGGGTGCGATGATGACGGTCGTACCAGTCCAGCATGGTCCGACCGAGGTGATGGATTTCGTCGTTGGTGAAATGCACGGCGTTCCCGTGTTATGTTGCGGGTATGAAAACGGGTAATTACGTTTAGGTTCTGAGCAGACCCTACGAAAGAAGCGGGCGTGAGCAAGCAAAAAGATATGACCGATACGCCGACACATAGCACGTCCGATCAGCGTGCCGATATGGTTGCGGCAAAAAATGTGGTCAAAAAGAAACAGAAAATTACCCCGATGGGCAATTCGGAACGCCGCATGGGCCTGCGCAATATCGCCGCCATGGTTGGCAATCTGACACGTCCGCTGGTCCGCAAACGCGGTTTCTTTCAGGCCGAAATCATTTTGCACTGGGCGGAAATTGTCGGTCGTGACCTTGAACAATTCACCATGCCGGTCAAATACAACCCGCCGCGGGGTGAGAATGCCGGGGGTGGCACGCTTGTAATCCGGGTGACGGGGCCGGTGGCGATTGAATTGCAGCACCGCATGCCGCAGATCATTGACCGGGTGAATACCTATTTCGGGTATCGCGCGGTGGAACGCATCAAAATGATGCAGGGCGATATTTCCCGCCCGGAGCGCAAGGTCAAACGGCCGGAGAATGTGCCCGAAGGCCCGATCCGCGAAACCAGCGAGATCGATATCGCCAAAATCGAAGACCCGCATCTGCGCGAAGTGCTGACCCGGCTTGGGCGCCGCATTTCGGGGGATGTTCATGCCCGGGGACAACCGGGGCAGAAGAAATAGGCGGTGAAATTGCGTTCCAAATCACGTGTAAGTCATTTGCCAATCAGTGGCCCAAAGCTTTATTCCGGTGCGGGCTGGATCGAATCATTTTCCCATAATGTTTGATCACGGAGTTGCCGCATTTCCAAACGATGTTGGCGACTCGTTGGCACATTAGCGCTTTTGGGGGGCGTGTTGACTCCCGCGCTGCAACAGGCTTGTAATCACAAAATATTGTTTTAACGGAGGTTTCCTTGCTGAAGGCAGTTAAGTTTTTTGCGGTCGCATTCGCGTTTGCGATCGGTATTGTCGGGGCGCAGCAGGCCAAGGCTGTGGAATATAAGGAACATGTGCTTGGTAATCCGGATGCGCCAGTGACGATCATTGAATATGCGTCGCTGACCTGTCCGCATTGTGCCGCGTTCCACAATGAAACCCTGCCGGAAATCAAGAAGTCGCTGATTGATACCGGCAAGGCAAAGCTGATCTTCCGCGATTATCCGCTGGATGGCGTTGCGGTTCGTGCGGCTGCTGTTGCGCAGTGTGCCGGTGATGACCGTTATTTCGGGGTTCTGGGCATGCTGTTCAAATCGCAGATGACCTGGGCGCGCGCCGCAGATCCGATTGACGGGATCAAACAGGTGGTTCGTTTTGCCGGTATGGATGGCGATGCGATTGATGCCTGCATGGCGGACGAGGCCCTGATCGACGGGATCGTTGCATCGCGCATGCGCGGTGAGCAGGAATTCAAGGTCAATTCAACGCCGAGCTTCGTGATTGATGGCGAAACCTTTGCCGGTTCGCGCGATCTGAAATTCTTCGAAGACAAGGTCGAAGAACTGACCGATTGATAATGACGATTTTGCCGGATGCCGCCAATGCGGTATCCGGCACTCAGGGGAAGAAGGACGGACCGGGGGCATGATTGGTCCAGTTTAAATCGCTACGGCTGACGGGATTCAAATCCTTCGTCGATTCAACCGAATTATTGGTGGAAGACGGGCTGACAGGTGTTGTCGGCCCGAATGGCTGTGGCAAATCCAATCTTGTTGAAGCCCTGCGCTGGGTCATGGGGGAAACCTCGGCCAAGCAGATGCGTGGCTCCGACATGTCCGACGTTATTTTTGGCGGGACATCGTCGCGTCCCGCGCGCAACGTGGCCGAGGTCACGGTCGTACTGGACAATGCGGAACGCAAGGCCCCTGCGATGTTCAACGATTACGAAACGCTTGAGGTCGTGCGACGTATCGAACGTAGTGGTGGTTCGAATTACAAGGTGAACGGCAAGGATGTCCGGGCGCGTGACGTCCAGTTGTTGTTTGCCGATGCCGCAACCGGGGCGCGGTCAAACGCCATGGTGTCGCAGGGCAAGATTGGGGCGCTTATCGGGGCGAAGCCAAGCCAGCGCCGACTTGTTCTGGAAGAAGCCGCCGGGATCACCGGCCTGCATTCGCGCCGTCATGAAGCCGAACTTCGACTTAAAAACGCCGAACAGAATATGGAACGTCTCGAAGACGTTCTGGTCACACTTGATAGCCAGATCGCGTCCCTGCAAAAGCAGGCGCGACAGGCCGAACGATATCGCAAACTTTCCGACAGTATTCGACAGACTGAGGCGCTGCTGTTTCACATCCGCTGGACCGATGCCGAAAAACGGCAGGCAGACGCCCGCGAATTGCTGGTGCTGGGTGAAAGTGCGGTGCGTGACCTGACCGGTCAGGTGACAGAGGCAACCACCATTCAGGCCCATATTGCGGCAAGCCTTCCTGATCTTCGCAAAAAGGAAAGCGATGCGGCGGCAGCCTTGCAGCGCATGCTGATCGAACGCGAAGGGCTGGACAAGGACAAGGCCCAGATCGAAACCCAGATGTCGCAGCTTCGTGCGCGCATCCAGCAGATTGATGCCGACCTTGCGCGTGAAGCGGAATTGGCAAGCGACGCTGAAGGGGCCCTGAACAAGCTTAAAAATGAACGCGAAGAACTGCGAGAAGCGCAGGGCGGCGAGGATGACGAGCTTGACGAGGCAAAGGAACGCGCTGTCGCGCAGGCTGCGAGGGTCGAAACGCTGGAAGGGCAGGTTGACGAACTGACCAATCGGGCTGCGGCCGAGGAAGCCCGCCTTAAAAGCGTTCAGCAGCGACTAAGCGAACTTTCCGCCCGTCGGTCGCGTTTAACGGAACGCTACGACGAGGCGGTTGCCCGCCTTGATGACATCCGGGTTGAAGCCGATTTTACTGACGCGCTTGAAGAAGCCGGTCTGGCGCTTGAGGAATGCGAGGAACTTTGCGAGCAGCGCAAGCTTGCCATCGAAGATGCCGAAATGCGTCTTGCCGAATTGCGCGACCGCGAAGACAGCCTGAAAACGGCCGAAACCGCATCGCGCGATGCTTTGCGTGATGTCGAAAGCCGCAAGGCACGGCTTGTGGCCGAAATCGAAGCGCTTGAAAGTCTGGTCAAGGGGAATGCAGATCAGCAATTCCCGGCAGTGATCGAAAAGCTTTCGGTGACCAGCGGTCTTGAAATGGCGATGGCCGCGGCACTTGGCGAAGACCTTGACGCGCCTGATGCCGAAGATGCGCCGATGCACTGGTCGGCAGTTGATCCGGGTGCGGATGACCCGGCCCTGCCCGAGGGGGTTCAGGCGCTGGCAAAATTTGTTGAAGGTCCGGCATTGCTGAACCGCCGTCTTTGGCAGATCGGGGTTGTTGATGACGAGGCAACCGGTAACTGGCTGGCCAAGACGTTGAAAACCGGGCAGCGGTTGGTGTCGCGCGAAGGTGCGCTTTGGCGTTGGGACGGGTATCGGATCAAGGTTGGCGCGGAACTTCCGGCAGCGGCACGTTTGCGGCAGCGCAATAGACTTGAAGCGTTGCGCCTTGAGCTTGAGGAAGTCGACGAAGCGGTCGAGCTTGCAGCGGAAAAGGCCGATACAGCGCGCGAAAATGTTGAACGCCTTGAAGAAGATGTTGAAGCCGCGCGCAACGGCGAACAGGAAGCTCACCGCGCCCTTCGCGAGGCCGAGGGATCTTTGGCCCGCGCGCGTGAAGAAATCGCCAATATCAAACGTGACGCCAGTGCCATTGAAGGCCGCCTGCAAAACGCCGAAGAAGCCGAAAAGCGCGCCAAGCAGGATCTGGACGAACTGATCGCCGAGCAGGAAGAGCTTGCCGCAACGCCAGAGGAATCAAGCGAAGGCCTGATGGAAATCAAGGCCGAACTGATTGAAAAGCGTGCCGAGCTTTCGGATGCGCGTGCCGATCAGATGGAAGCGCGCAGCCAGCTTGAACGGATGCAGCGTGACGCCTCTGGCCGTCGCAAGCGACTTGAATTTGTCGAAAGCGAAATCGCATCCTGGAATGATCGCGCCTCGGGGGCGGGCGAGCGCGTTGCGCAGCTTCGCGAGCGTCAGGAAGAAGCGCGCATGGAGATCGAGGAGCTTGAGCTTAAGCCCGACGAGATCGAAGAACGTCGGGCGATCCTTTCGGACCGGATAGAGATTGCCGATCAGGCACGCAAGGACGCGGCGGATGAGTTGGCGCGTGCGGAAAACGCGCAGCGTGAAGCTGATCACAACCTGAAAGAAGCCGAGCAGAAACTGGCCGAGGCCCGCGAAGGCCGGGTGCGGTGCGAGGCGCTTCTGGAACAGGCGGAACAACATCGCCGTGATTTGATCGAGCGCATTCGCGAACGGGTTAATGCCACCCCCGATCAGCTTGTCGAACTGGCCGAGATTGACCAAACCAGGGAATTGCCATCCGAAGACGATATCGAAGCCCGTTTGCAACGTCAGTCGCGCGAACGCGAGAACCTTGGCGCGGTCAACCTGCGCGCCGAGGTCGAACTGGCCGAGATGGAAGAACAGAAAGACACGCTGGTTTCCGAACGCGACGACCTGATTGCGGCTATTGATAAATTGCGCAACGGCATTAACCAGCTGAACCGCGAAGCCCGAAATCGCCTGAAAGCGGCATTTGACGAGGTGGACAAGCATTTCCAGCAGTTATTTGTGAGGCTGTTTGGCGGTGGCGGCGCACATCTGATGCTGACTGATGCGGATGATCCGCTAGAAGCCGGGCTTGAGATTATGGCCTCCCCGCCGGGCAAGAAATTGCAGCACCTTTCATTGTTGTCGGGTGGTGAGCAGGCATTGACTGCGGTTGCATTGCTATTTGCGGTGTTCCTGACCAATCCGGCACCGATCTGCGTGCTTGACGAAGTTGACGCGCCGCTTGACGATGCCAACGTAGACCGGTTCTGTAAATTGCTTGAAGCGATTGGTCGTCACGCCAATACGCGCTTCCTTGTGATTACCCACCATCGCATGACCATGGCCCGCATGAACCGCCTGTTTGGTGTGACCATGGCGGAACGCGGTGTTTCCTCGCTGGTGTCGGTCGATTTGCGCCAGGCCGAGGTCTATTCCCAGAAAGAGCAAAAAGAGCTCGATTTCACCAACTGATCATTTTTCCCGTATTGGGGTTTCGTTAAGCTCTGTCTTTGGGTTAAGAGGGAGCCATGGTGAGACACTCCAACCGGGAAAAGTGTGCAGAATGTCCAAAGAAGTCCGTGCGTTATACGAACAGTTTCCTTATCCGATGCGCGATCCGCAGGAGGAAAGGAACCGGTTGCTGATGCCGCCGATGGATACCCTTTCCCGGGTCAATCATTATGGGTTTGGTGGCCGCAAAAAGATCGATGCAGGTTTCCGTGCGCTTGTTGCTGGCGGCGGGACCGGGGACAGTTTGATCTGGCTGGCGGAACAATTACGCGAATGCGGCGGGCAGGTTACCTATCTGGAACCATCAAGTGCCAGCACCAGGGTGGCGCGTGCGCGCGCCGAGGCCCGCGGGTTGACCAATGTTACCTATGTAAATGCAACGATTGGCGAGTTTGCGGCGACTAAACCGGAAAAGTTCGATTACATCAATTGTGCCGGTGTGCTGCATCACCTTGAAGTGCCTGAAGAAGGACTTCGTGACCTTGCCAGCCTTCTTGCCGATGATGGTTGCATCGGTGCGATGTTGTACGGGGAGCATGGCCGTCTTGCCGTGACCGAGTGGCGCAAGATGGTTGCACCGCTTCTGCCGGGCAAGACCCTTGATGAACAGCTTGCCATGACCCGCAGCCTGCTTTCGGCCCTTTCGGAGGGGAATATGCTGCTTAAAATGGGCGGTGGTCCGGGCTTTATCAAAGGATTGCTTGAAAACGATCCCGAGATCGTCGATCTGCTGTTGCATCCGGTCGAGTGTGCCTATGACGTGCACGGGGTTTATGATTTTGCCGCCTCGGCCGGGCTTGAGGTTGCTGCCTTTACCGGCTTTTTCGGTTTTGGCGGCACGGGAAAGGCGCATTACAGCATTGAAAACCATGTTGCGGACCCGAAAATCCTGCGGGATTTGATGGCTTTGCCGCTTCGCGACCAGCAGGCGTTTTGTGAACGGTATAGCGGGGCTATGCCGCTGCATGCCTTTTATCTGACGCGCCCGGATATGCTACATGCGAGAGTTTCTGCAATGCCGGATCGCGATCTGTGTCCGTATTTCTTTGTCGCGCCGGATGACAGTTTCTTTGACGATCTTCTGGCATATGCCGGAAAGCCGATTGTTCTTGTGGACGGAACGGGGAATGCGGTTGACTTGACGGGTGGGCCCGATCTGGCGAAGCTTCTGGCGCTGTTTGACGGCAAGACATCCTTTGGGGATATTTCGGCCCGGTTGCGTGATGAAATTCTGCATAAACAGCCGATCGACATGAACTCTATTGCCGACAATACGCTGGCTGCGGTCTGGGCGCTGTTTCACAAGTTTGACTGGATGCTGGCATCGTCATCCGCAAGCGGTTGGCAGCAGCATGACGAACAGCGTCGCCTGTCGATTCTTGCGCCGAAGTGATCGTTTGTCAGCGGTTCGCTGAAATGGTGTCGAGCGGGTTTACGATGAATCGGTCCTGCCGATTGATGGCGGGTTGGTGCCGGTATGATGCCGCCCGGGAGGATATTGCGCCTGAACCGCATGGCAAAAGGCGTAAATCGATAAAAAGCGATTGAATTCACACTCTTTACACAGACGGGCAATTCTGCGGTTCTGCAGGGCAAGAACCAAGGGAAACCGCCGGTTGCACACTGGCATATACCGCGATCCGGGGTAAAAGCGGGTGCGACTATCGCCTAACGTCAAATGTGAATGATCGCACATCTCGACTATAAAATCTTTATAAAACAAATAGTTAAATGCAATTCGATCCCTCCGGCAGGGCGGGGTTTTACGGCTTGACAGCCTATGGGGCGCTAAGTATGTTGCCCGCGCATTTCCTTGCGACGTTTGCGAGGCTGCCACAGCGGGGTTCACGACAATGAGCGATGATAAAGATCGCGCTTCATTAGCAGAGCTTGAAAGCAAGTTGGTAGCGGTCACAAGCAAGCGCGAAGAAAAGCACAGCCCGAACCGGGCGACTGGCAAACCATCCCAGGGGATGGCGTTAGGAATGAGAATTTCGGCGGAAATGATCGCTGCTGTTCTTGTTGGTCTATTGATTGGCTGGGCGCTGGATCGGGTGCTTGATACGACGCCCTGGTTACTTGTTCTGTTTGTATTTCTCGGAGCAGGTGCCGGTGGTCTTAACGCTTATCGGGTGGCCAAGGGTTTCGACAGTGCTGTCGGGCTTGGGCGCGCGATGGGGGAGCGCAAGCAGGGGGACAAGGATTAGCCTTGTCCTTCAAGAGATTGAGCGAGGATTACGGTGGCTGGACCGCTAGAGCAGTTTGAGATCAAGCCCTTGGCCGAGCTTTCGGTTGCCGGCGTTGATGTTTCCTTCACCAACTCCGCACTTTGGATGGTGATCGCAGCCGTTCTCGTAACGGGCTTCATGACGCTCAGCATGCGTCGCGGGGCATTGGTACCCGGCCGTTGGCAGGGCTCCGCCGAGGTGATGTATGAATTCGTCGCCAATATGCTAAAAGATAACGTGGGAACCGCGGGTCGCAAGTACTTCCCGTTCGTTTTCACCCTGTTTATGTTTGTTTTGTTCGGGAACCTGCTTGGCATGATCCCGCACAGCTTTACGTTTACGAGCCATATCGCTGTGACCTTTGCGATGGCTCTGGTGATTTTCATCGGTGTGACCATTATCGGTTTCGTCCGCCATGGCACGCATTACTTCCGGATGTTCTTCCCGGCAGGTGCGCCGATCGCGACGGCCTTCATTCTGATCCCGATTGAAATCATCTCCTATTTCTCTCGTCCGTTCAGCCTGGCGATCCGACTGTTTGCAAACATGACAGTTGGCCACATCATGCTGAAAGTGATTGGCGGGTTCGTCGGCCTGATCGGCATCTTCGGCGTCCTTCCGTTTGCTCTTCTGACGGGGATTACGGTTCTGGAGTTCGGCATTGCTGCGCTTCAGGCTTACGTCTACACCATTCTCACCTGCATCTATCTCCATGATGCAATCCACATGCACTGATGCTAGTGGACCGGTGTGATCTCTTCTGATTGCCTTTAAGAAATTCGAAAGGGTGAAGTTATGGAACTCGATGCTGCTAAGATGATCGGTGCTGGCCTGGCTGCTATTGGCATGATTGGTGCCGGTATCGGGGTTGGTAACATCTGGTCGAGCCTGATTGCGACTGTTGGCCGTAACCCGGCTGCAAAAGGCGACGTTGAACTGTATGGCTGGATCGGCTTTGCCGTTACCGAAGCTATCGCATTGTTCGCACTCGTCGTTGCGCTGATCGTTCTGTTCGGCTAATCGGCGCCTTTTGCGCGAATACTCGGCCCGGCGAGGACACCCCTCGCCGGTGTCGTTGAATTCGGGAGTAGGCTATGCCGCAGTTTGATATTGCGACGTTCTCGGAACAGATTTTCTGGCTGTTCGTTATTTTCGGCATCCTGTATTTCCTGATGTCGAAAATCGCGCTGCCGAAAGTTGGCGAAGTTCTGGAACGCCGTCACAAGACCATTGAAGACAATCTTGGCAAGGCCCGGGCGTTGAAAGACGAAACCGATGCCGCCATCGCGAAGTATGAGGCTGCCTTGGCAGAAGCTCGTGACGCCGCACAGGCCGATATTCGCGAAGCAACGGAAAAAGCAGCTGCAGAGCAAGCTGCGAAAACCGAAGCACTGGTCAAGAAACTGTCCAAAAAGACCGCTGATGCCGAAAAGGCGATTGCCGGTGCGAAAGACGACGCAATGAAAGGTGTGGCAGAAGCCGCATCCGACATCGCCCGTGAAGCAACCGACAAGCTTATCGGTGTCAAGGTTCAGGCCAAAACTGCCGACAAGGCCGTTTCGGCGATCGTAGGAGAGTAAGAAGATGGCAACCCCAAACGAGGTTACGTTCCTTACAGATCCCTACACTTGGACTACGCTTTCCTTCTTGCTGGTTGTCGGTTTCGGCGGCTTCAAGGCTGTTAAGGGTATTTCTGCCGCACTCGACAAGCGTGCGCAGAAAATCTCGGACGAGCTTGATGAAGCACAGCGTCTGCGTGAAGAAGCTCAGGAGCTTCTGGCCAAATATCAGGCCAAACAGCGCGAAGCATTGAAGGAAGCGGACGAAATCCGCGCCCATGCCAAGGTGGAAGCCGACCGCATGCTGGAGAACGCCCAGGCCGAACTGAAAGCGTCGCTCAAGCGTCGTGAACAGCAGGCCATGGACCGTATTGCCAATCTCGAAACCCAGGCCATTGCCGAAGTTCGTGCCCGTGTGGCCGAAATCGCGGCACAGGCCACGCTGGCACTGGTTTCCGAAAAGGTTACCGCAGCAAAGGCGGACGAGTTGGTCGATAATGCAATCGCGGAAATCAAAGTTCGCCTGAACTAGTATTTTCCGGTTTACCGGTACGCAAAACCCCCGCAGATCGTCTGCGGGGGTTTTTGTTTGGCCGTGTGTTGATCAAACCGCAGTATGGGGAACTGGCGGGGCTGCAAATTGTTTGTCCCGGCCATGTGGCGCATCAAGATCCAGAACCGGTCCCTTGGGCACGATGCCCGTCGGGTTGATCATCAGGTGGCTTTCGTAATAGTGCCCCTTGATGTGATCAAAGAATACGGTCTGCTTGATGCCGGGCATCTGATAAAGTTCGCGCGTATAGGCCCAAAGAGCCGGATAGTCTTTCAGCATCTTCAGATTGCATTTGAAATGCCCGTGATAGACGGGATCAAAACGGATCAGGGTTGTGAACAGACGCCAATCGGCCTCTGTCAGGCGATCACCTGCCAGATAGCGATGGGTCGACAGACGATCTTCCAGCCAGTCCAGCGTGCCAAAAAGCGTTGTTACGGCGTCCTCATATGCACCTTGTGCGGTTGCGAAGCCCGATTTGTAAACGCCGTTATTAACATCATTATAGACGCGCTCGTTGATTGCATCTATTTCGGTTTGCAGGTCTTCAGGATAGTAATCGCCCGGTTTTGCACCAAAATCATCAAAGGCGGTGTTGAGCATACGGATGATCTCGGCAGATTCGTTGCTGACAATCCGGCTGGTTTTCTTGTCCCAAAGGACGGGAACGGTTACGCGCCCGGTATAATCGGGTTTTGCCGCAGCATAAATCTGATGCATGAAACGGTGATTGCCAAGATGGTCGGGCAATCCTTCGTCAGGGGCGAATTCCCAGCCATTTTCAAGCATACGCCAATGCACGACGGAAACCGAAATCAAGTTTTCCAGTCCCTTGAGCGTGCGGAAAATCAACGTGCGATGCGCCCACGGGCAGGCATAGGAAACGTAAAGGTGATAACGACCGGCTTCGGCAGGGAATTCGGCATTGCTGTCACGCGACAACCAGTTGCGAAAGGCGGCGTCCTGACGCTTGAACTTTCCACCGGTTGATTTCGTGTCGTACCACTGGTCTTTCCATACACCGTCGACCAAAAGGCCCATGATCGTATCCTCCGGTTTGCAATCAATCCCGTTTATGCCTGTTACGTATGGCCGGGCTGGTTGTTCCCATCTTCGCTATTTCCCCGTTGAACGCAATCCGGGGATATGACATTAATTTGTTTCCATATGAGCAACAATTATATGGCGATGGGAGTACGGTGATGCTGATCGGTAATCTGGACGGAATGACGGTTTTTGCCCGTGTCGTGGAAGAACAAAGCTTTTCCGGTGCGGCGCGCAAACTTGGCATGTCGAAATCCGCTGTCAGCAAGCATGTCACCAAGCTAGAAGACAGCCTTGGCATCCGTTTGCTTAACCGTACCACACGCCGGTTGAGCCTGACCGATGCGGGATCTACTTTTTATCAGCATTGTGCGCGCGTGGTTGAGGAAATCGAAACAGCCGAACATGCCCTGACCGATTTGCGGGGCACACCGCGCGGTACGCTTAGGATTTCAGCCCCTCTGACATTCGGGCAGCGTTACATGCCCGATCTGGTGTCCGAATTCATGCGCCTGTATCCCGGATTGCATGTCGACATTCATCTGGCCGATCACATGGTTGATCTGGTTGCCGAAGGGTTCGATATGGCGATCCGCATCACGCGGTTAAAGGATTCCAGTCTGATTGCTCGCAAACTCGCCGATTTTAACGGTTACGTCGTGGCATCGCCGGGCTATCTCGCAGAATATGGCGAGCCCAAACACCCGACCGAACTGGCAAACCACAGGACGCTGGCCTATACCAACATTGCCAGCCCGAATGTGTGGGAATTTGAGGGGCCAGAAGGACAGATCAATGTCCGAGTCAATCCGGTCATGTCGTGTAACAATGGTGATTTCACCTCGTTCGCGGCCATTCGGGGACTTGGTATTGCGCGCGAACCGGAATTCATTGTTGCCGAGGCGCTTCAAAAAGGATCGCTGGTCGAAATCCTGAGGGAATATAATTCACTGGCCAGCGGCGGGATTTATGCGGTTTACCCGGAACGACGTCACCTGCCGACCAAAGTGCGTATCTTCATCGATTTTCTGGTGGAAAAGTTTCGCGGCGGATTGTGCAATTTCCACAAAACCATGTTTCCCTCCGGTTAGAGCTATTTGCTTTCGACCCGCCAGCCGATCAGACACATAAGCCCGAGCAATACCGCCACGACTGGCAATGGCAAAAGATTGGTTATACCGCCGATTACGGTGCGATAACTTTCGGTTTCCATGAGTCCGGCCCAACTGGTGCCGTGCCAGATACGTTCATCGCGTACCCGGCGGAAATCCGGTAATCCCTTTTCGAGGCGATTAATATATCCGCCATTGGCAGCCACCAGATCGTTCAAAAGGTCGGGTGTCGAATTGGTGTTGCGCCTTTCATTGGTTAGCACATCCCTGTCAACATGCAGGGCTGATTGGGTGCTGCCATCCCGATCATAGGCCTGAACACGGATCAGTCCCTGTTCGGCAATCGGCAATGTCGCCTGCCATGTCTGATCGGACTGGCGTTCGAATGTGGTCCGGACAAACTCGCCGGTTTCCGGATTGGTCCCAGTGGCGGTTGTCGGGGCAGCACCTATCTTGCGCCATGTCAGCGTCAGGCTTTCGCCATCTGCACTGCGTTCGGTGGTGATGGTGTTTTCATCAAGGGCCGGTTCCTTCATCAGCCAGTGTGACAGACGGCGCAGTAACTCGGCAATCGGCCCGCCGCCGTCATGCCCGCGTTGCCAGAGCCACATCTGATCCGAACTCAGCATTGCGGCCCGGCCTTCCTCAATCCGGCGCAGGGACAAAAGTGGCAATTGATCGGCCCCGGTCAGAAGGGTCATGACATCATTGTCAGCGTCGCGGGTTTCGATCTGGCGATACCAGCGCCCCCATTTCGGCGGGGTGTTGATCGAGCCTGCAATAGGGGCTGTAACCGGGTGGATGCGACCGGCCGTGTTTACCTGCGGGACGAAAGGTTGTTCAATCACGCGACCGGTGGCGGTAACCGGCATCAGATCGCCTAGAACCGTGTTTGAAAGTCCGTCAGGACCCAAATATTCCGGCCCGGCCACAACCAGAGCCGCACCGCCCCATTTCACATAATCCACGACCTTTTCCAGATAATGCGGCGGCAATACGCCGCGCATCTGGTATCGATCAAAGATGATCAGGTCGAACTGGCGCAGACGGACTTCAAACAGATCGCGGATCGGAAACGGAATCAGGGCCAATTCATTGATCGGGGTATCGTCGCCCTTTTCCGGCGGGCGCAGGATGGTGAAATGCACCAGATCAACACCCGGATCGGCACGCAGAAGATTACGCCATGCACGTTCGCCGGGATGTGGCTCGCCCGACAGCAGTAAAACACGCAACCGATCACGAACGCCGGTGGTTTCAAGGATCAGACGGTTATTGGACTGATCTGTTTCATCGGGGCTTTCATCCATCCGCAATTCGGCAATGACAGGTCCGGCATGCGGGACGGGAATGGTGACGCGGTGCGGTTCGTTCGCGGGCAGGGTCAGGCTGCGCTCGGTCCCGTCTTCATGGAGCATCCGGACAGATATCGGGCTTCCGGCGGCAAGGCTGTGATCAATCGCTTCGACCATGAAGTCGGCATTCTTGCCAACAATGCCATAATCCGCAGTCTGGCGAATTTGCAAACGCCGGTCGTGTTCATCTTCGCGTCCGGTAATGAGGGCATGCAGGGGTGCCCCCAGATCCAGACTGGCTGGAATGTCGTGGATCTGGCCGTCGGTAACCATGACGACCCCGCCCAACCGTTCACGAGGAATTCCACCAAGCAACCGGTCAAGGGCTGCGAACATGCGGGTATCGGTTTCACCCGGCACGTCTTCAATGCGCAATTCGACGCTTGGGTCATCGGCAAAACGATTACGTATTTGCGAAATGGCGGCATCTGTCTGATCGGTACGACTGCCGATATTCTGGCTGTTCGAGCGATCAACAAGAACAAGTACGATGTCGCTCAGCTTTTCGCGGTTCTGGTCGGTGAATTGCGGTGCAATCAGTGCCAGCAACATGATTGCCAACGCGATGGCCCGCCAGATGGTGCCGCGCAGGCGAAATACGGCAAACAGCAAAATTGCTACGACACAAGTCACGGCCAGAACCTGAAGCAGGCCGATATCGAGCAACGGGGCGATCTGGAAATCCTGCCAGCTTCTGTTCATCGGCCCAGCCTTTCAAGGATTGCGGGCAGGTGAACCTGATCTCCCTTGTAACTGCCGGTCAGGGCATACATCACCAGATTGACACCGAACCGCCAGGCCATTTCACGCTGGCGCGGGGATATGTCATCTGTTCGGTTTGCCGGTTCGCGTCCTTCTTCCAGCATCCAGGCAGATGCCCAGTCATTACCGCCAAACAAAACCGACGCAACACCGTCCAGTCGTTGGTCCGGGCGGGCATCAAGCCAAAGCGGTGCGGCAAAACGGCCATAGGCATGGTCAAGCAGATAGAAGCTGCGAAACAGGATGTGATCACCCGGAGCCTTGTCGAGGATCGGAATTTCCAGACCGGCAAGTAACCGGCGTAACCGGGCCGGTTCAACTTCCTGATCGCGACTGTCGATCAGGATCATGCCGCCGCTATCAAGATACCGGTTGATGCGGTTTTGGGCAAATTCCGAGAACGGTTGTTGCCCGTCGACCAACGGCCAGTAAATCAGGGGATAGAAACTGAGATCGTCGGATTCAGGATCAATGGCATCCGCCGGGGCCAGATCAGCCGCACTTCGACGGCGCAGGATTTCGGTCAGACCGGCAAGTCCGGACTGGCTGAGCCGGTCAATGGGGGCAACGTCTGTTTTCAGATAGGCCAGGCGTGGCTGCAATGCCGCCGCCTGCGTTTCAACAGCTTTTGCCGGACCTGCGCCGCCAAGGATCAACAGGGTGGTCGTGCCGCTGATAAAAGCCGCGATCAGGATCGAGGTCAGCGCATCGCTCCGCCGAGTGCGACGGATGCTGACGTGATGTACAAGGATCAAAGCAACCCCATCAAGTATCAGCAGTATCATGGCTGCCAGCATGCAGATTGCCGCGAGGTCAATCTGGTCCCGATCGGTAATCTCGCGCACTGTTGTATCGGCAGGCCAGCGTACCTGACTGTCGAGGTTTTCAAGATACGGGCCAAGGTTAAGCGCAACGGCTTGGCCGTTTTCACCATAAATTCCGGGTGGGTGCCGCGGGCCGGGTACCGGCAACGGTGTGTGTAGCGGCAGGATCGTCGCATCGGGCTGATGGGCGCGGCCAAATGCGTCAAGCACGGATTGTGGCGGCAGGCTGGTTTGCAGTTCGGCGTCCGACCGGTCGCTTGGGCTGGCAAGGGGCAGCAGGCGTTGCCAGATTTCAACAAACAAGCCCGACATCGGCAGATTGGACCAGTCCGCCCACGGGGTAACATGGAAAAGAACAATTCGCCCGGCATTGCGGGTGGCACTGGTGATCAGTGGCGTGCCATCCGTCAGGCGGGCCCAGGTTTTGGTAACGATATCGGGATCAGGTTCGGCAAGGAGTTGCCGGTTGACTGTGATTTCCCTGGGGATGGAGATGCCGAAGAACGGGCTGGTTTCGGGAAATTCCAAAAGGCGTTTCGGCTTTTCCCATGACATTGATCCACCGAAATCCCGGTTACCCAGACGCAATGTGACCGGCAGGAATTCGGGTTCGATCTCGGTCGTGCCGTCACCGGCAAAGCGGACAAGCATACCGCCATCACGTACCCAGCGTTCAAGGGCAGTGTATTGGCTGCCAAGACCCGATATCGAACCGGTGGAAACAAGGATGTCCACCCCGGATTCAAGCAATTTCCCAAGCGGCGCATAGGTGACATCCGCATAGGGCGAAATGGCCCGATCCAGAAAGAAATAGCGGTCGGACAACAGAACCGGGCTGGCCCCGGAACTGACGATCACACCGACTTTGCGCTGTTGCCAACGGGCACCGGTTTGAAACACGGTTGCCGCGGTTTCAATTCCTTCAATTCCGACGGACTGGATCGAATTTGTAATGTCGCTGGGCAGGGGGATTTCGGTTGTGGTCCGGTTGGTTTCCGGTTCAATCCGGACATCGTGACGTAACAGAACCCGGCCGCGATCATTGCGGGCCAGAAGAACCATGTCGCGCGATGTCTCAAAATACCGATGGGTCAGGGTAATGCCAAGCCCGGTCCGGTTACGCATCAGTGATTGGATCGCAATGCGGTTTTCCTGTTCCGGTCCCAGTATTGTAATGGGTGCAATCGTCCCAAGTTCGTTTGCCATTTCCGCCTTGCCGGGCTGTTCCATATTGTCGGTCAGCCACAGGATGCTGCCGATGGAATTGGCCATATGTTGATGGTCGGCGATCTGGCTGAACAAAGCGGCGTAATCCGGGGCCCAGGGACGGGGATGCAGGCGATCGATAAACCGGTCGGCTTCATGCGGGGAAACCGGGCCGATAATTTCGGGTAACCGGGATGTTGTGGCACCCGATGCTTCGGGTGCGGTCTGGGCAATATAGATACTGCGCAGGTCAAGCCGAGCCTGATTGACAATCTGGCGAAGGCCTGTGCGATATTCCGGCCAGTTTGCAGCCGATGACCAGCTGTTTTCGGCAATGATCAGAACGGCACCTTCGTTTCGGGAGAATTCGGTGCGGTTCAAAACCGGGCGGGCTGCGGCGAGAATCAGCATGGTCAGGATCAGGCAGCGCAAGATCGTCTGCCAGATCGGGGCACGTTGCATGTCCCGTCGGTTGGCGCGCAATCCTCGCAGCAGGCGTGCGGCCGGAAACACGATTTGCTTTGGCACGCGCGGGGCAGACCTGATGATCAGCCAGACAATCGGCAAAATCAGCAAGCCGGCCAGCATCGCTGGATACAGAAATGTGATTGCCGCAAGATTCATTGCGGCCTCTTCGTGCTGTGGCGGTTCATTGCCGGTCGGCCACGTCCATTTGATCCGCCTTGACTTTGGCGTTCGCTCAGATGTTGATACAGCGCAAGCAGGGTCGGGCTGGCACTTTCGGATGTGATATGCTGATCACACAGCCAGTCATTTTCCCGTGCGGCATCGCGAATGGTGGCCCGCCAGGCTTTCGCGCGTTGTTTGAAACCTTCTTCAAGGTCTTCGAACCGCTCGCTACGGTAAATCATCTGATCGTCGGTATCGAGGAAATTGACACGGCCGGTAAAGGGCGGGTCAATTTCGGCAGGATCAAGGACATGCACCAGTGCGCCGTCATTCTGATATTGCCCAAGGATTTTAATCGCACGGGCAGGCGATTGGTCACTGTCGGCAAATTCCAGAAAATCGCCCAGCAGCAGAACCGAATGTTTGCGTCCCGGATGCATTGCCCCGACATTTTCTGCAATGGTTGCAGGGCTTGCGAGCATCGCGTGGGCCAGTTTTTCAAGATGCTCGCCCGATGTGATGCGGGTACGTTCCGCATCGAATGTTCCCACCGTTTCTCCGTTGCTTAGCAATAGATCAGCCAGCGCGATGGAAATGATCAGGGTGCGTTCGGCCTTGATCGGAGTATCGCGGGTGGATGACCAGTACATGGATGGGGATAGAACCGGCCAGATCCAGTAATTGTGGCTTGCCTGCCATTCGGTCTGACGGATGAAGGTATGGTCGCTGCGCGCAGAACGACGCCAGTCAATCTGGTTGGTCGGGTCACCGGTGATATACGGACGGAACTGCCAGAAATCGCTGCCGGGTCCAACCTTGCGGTTGCCGTGCAGGCCGCTTCGCAGGCTGATCGCCATGCGGCGGCTTTCATCAATCAGTTGCGGCAATCGGGCCGCGAGTGCCCGTGCGGCTGCAACATGATCGTGAACCGCGGCCAATGCCAATTCCTATTTCTCCTGCAGGTAATCCAGCGCGTTGGTGATCAGGCCCTTGGCGGTAAATCCCTCTGCCCGGGCACCGTAAGTCAGGCCAAAGCGATGGCGCAGAACCGGAACGGCAAGGGCTTCGATATCTTCGATAGAGGGTGCGAAACGGCCAAACAGCATAGCACGCGCACGACATGCCAACGACAACGCCTGTGCGGCGCGTGTGCCGGGGCCCCAGGCGACGTTATCGCGGATATTGACCATATGTGTGCTTTCGGGGCGACATTCGCGGCAAAGGGCGATGATGGTATCAAGCACCCGGT
Source organism: Thalassospira australica (assembly GCF_044790785.1). Lineage (GTDB taxonomy): Bacteria > Pseudomonadota > Alphaproteobacteria > Rhodospirillales > Thalassospiraceae > Thalassospira > Thalassospira australica_A. Next base: position 464,595 of record NZ_CP085258.1, read on the forward strand.
CGGGCATCGGCAGACGCCGGACAAAGTCCTGTGCCTCGGCCAGGTCATCGGCCTGTAGTACCTGACGCGGGCGTACCGGATACCGGCCGGTGGTTTCGGTTACGATGCGGCGTTCTTCGTCCTGATCGGGATAGCCCAGCCGAACTTCCAGAAGGAAACGGTCAAGCTGTGCCTCGGGCAGGGGATAAGTGCCTTCCTGTTCCAGCGGGTTCTGGGTCGCCAGCACGTGGAATGGCTCCGGCAGTTTGTGGCTGTAACCGGCCACTGATACTTCGCGTTCCTGCATGGCCTGCAACAGGGCAGACTGGGTACGTGGGCTGGCGCGATTGATTTCGTCGGCCAGCAGCAATTGGCAGAATACCGGTCCCTTGATGAAACGAAATGCCCGTTTGCCGTCTGCCCCTTCTTCAAGGACTTCGGAGCCGAGAATATCGGCCGGCATCAGGTCGGGCGTGAACTGAACCCGTTTATCGAGCAGGCCGAGCACCTTGCCCAGTGTGTGGGCCAGTAATGATTTCCCAAGGCCGGGCGCACCCACCATCAGGACGTGGCCGCCAGATAAAATACCGATAAGTGTTTGCTCTACGGCTTCATTCTGCCCAAATATAACAGATGAAACCATTTTGCGAGCTTCGTCCAATCGGCCAACACAGGCGTCAAGTCGCGCTGCGTCGCGTTCAAGGCTGCTGTCTTGTGAAAAACCCATTTCTTCGGGAAAACGTGGCGCATTTGTCATGACAGGAAACTTTGCTTCCTCTGTTGTGCCGGTAATCGAAGCCGGTTACCCAATAAGGATGGTATCAGCGTTATAGAAGCGCGCAATCTTTTGGTTCCGGACCCTAAGTGTATAGCATGAGCAGTAACGAAAAAACCGTCGATCTTGCCGAGAAGCTCTGGGCCCGCCTTCGTGCCGGAAAACCGGCAGGCGGACGCCACCCACAGATTTGTGGCGACATTCCCATGTCTATAGGTCGTGATGGCACCTGGTTCTATCAAGGTGGGCCGATTGGCCGTATCGAACTTGTCAAACTTTTCTCATCCGTCCTGCAACGCGACGAGGAAGGAGGGCACTGGCTGGTGACCCCGGCCGAAATGGCGCGGATTGAGGTCGAAGATGTTGCTTTCATTGCGGTCGAATTGGAAAAAACCGGCGAGGGCGTGGCATCGGTCATCCGTTTTCGCACCAATATTGATCAGTGGGTCGAGCTTGATGAAAATCATGGTTTGAGGGTTGAACATGATCCTGAAACCGGCGAACCATCGCCCTATGTGCAGCTTGATCGCGGTCTTGAGGCCCGACTGAACCGGGCTGTATTCTATCAACTGGTCGATATGGCCGACGAGATTACAGAACCGGAGACCGGAAAAATGCGTATCGGTGTCTACAGTCACAATCAATTCTTCGAGATCGGAACGCTGGAGGCTGGTCTATGACACCGGCCCAGATCATTGCAGCACTGAATGCGCCACGTGGTGATATCCTGCAACGACGCGGGGACCACGCGGTTGACTATCCGGGGTCGAAATCACGCGCACGCGCCTTTGCCGAGGGGGAGCTGATCGCGCGCCCGGCAGCCGTTCTTGTGCCCCTTGTTCTTCGAGATGTGGGTTTGCATGTGATTTTGACACGCCGCACCGATCATCTGAGCGATCATGCAGGGCAAATCAGTTTTCCCGGCGGTCGTCAGGAAGATCAGGACAATACGCTGGAAGAAACCGCACTGCGCGAGACCGAGGAAGAAATCGGTCTGTCGCGTGCACATGTCGAGCTGGTTGGCCGGCTGGACGACTATTATACCGTGACCGGATATCAGGTCACGCCGGTTGTGGGTTTGATTACGCCGCCTTTCAACCTTGCGCCCGATGCCCATGAGGTGGCAGAAGTATTTGAAGTGCCGTTGGAATTCATTCTTGAACCGCAAAACCAGAAACTGCAGACGGTGACCTTCGAAGGTGTAAAACGGCGTTATTTTGCCATTCCATATCGGGAATATTACATTTGGGGGGCGACTGCAGGGATGCTGGTGAATTTCAGTGAAGTCTTAAAGGCCAGCACAGCGCGGTGAAGATTGGAGACTATCGGTAATGTTACGACAGATCATCCAGATTGCCCTTCCCATTATCCTGCCTTTTGTTGTTTATGGTTTATGGTTGAAATGGGCACGGGCCAAGGCGATCCGCGAAGGTCATGAAATTATCCCTCCCTGGAACGAAGGCCCCTGGCTTTTGTTGCTGGGCATCGGTGTGGCACTGGCGGCGGCAATCCTGATTGTGACAGCACTTGGCACTGGTGCATCGCCAGATTCGATTTATCATGCACCGGTACTGAAAGACGGTGTCGTCCAACCGGGATATTTCGAACCAAAGGAATAAGCCGGACCGGACTGCTTGATAGAAAAGTTCCAAGCCGACAAAGATTTACCCATGACCGCATTGACAGCAACCGGGCATTTGCAGCCATACGGGGTAATGACCCATCCCGATACGGCGCGTGTATTTGACGCGATTGCCGCGCATGGCGGCACGGCGCGCTTTGTGGGCGGGATTGTGCGTGATGCGCTTTTGAAGCGTGCGTTGGTGGATGTCGATATTGCGTGCGACCTGAAACCCGAAGAAACGGTAACCGCGCTTGAAAAGGCGGGGCTAAAAGTTATCCTGACCGGGCTTAAGCACGGTACGATAACGGCGATCACCGATACATATGCCTATGAAATCACGACACTGCGGGTCGATGTGACAACCGATGGCCGTCATGCCGAGGTTGCCTTTACCGATAGCTGGCTTGGGGATGCCAAGCGTCGGGATTTTACCTTCAACGCGCTTTATTGCGATCCGGACGGCACGATCTATGATCCGTTCGACGGTGAAGCCGACCTGCGCGAGGGCCGTGTACATTTTATTGGTGTTGCCGAGGACCGCATTGCCGAAGATTATCTTCGTATCCTGCGGTTTTTCCGGTTTCAGGCATGGTTCGGCCGACCGCCGCTTGATCCCATCGGTGCTGAAGCCTGCCGCAAAGGGGCGACGGGACTTCGCGATATTTCCCCCGAACGTATTCGCGATGAAATGCTGAAACTTCTGCGATCACGCAGTCCGGCGGCGACGATTGCCGATATGATCGGTTTTAACGTTCTGCCTGTCATTTTGCCCGATCTGGCCGATACGCCGCGTCTTCGCATGATGGAATGGCTTGATAGTACCGCCCTTTCCGATCCGGCGATCATGCCCGATCCGTTGCGACGGTTGGCCGCCCTTTATCGTGCACCGAAAAATGCCGATGATGAATTGCAGGCAGCAACCGAATTTTGCAAGGCATTGCGATTGTCAAATAATGAGGCGGAACGTTTCGCGGCGATGATTTCCAATGCCAACCTGATCAGCGCGGATATGTCCAAAGATGCCATTCGGCGCGATCTTTATCGTATGGGAGCGGATGCATTTCGCGATGCTGTTTTACTCGCCTGGGCGACACGGGCGGCCATCCCGCCGCGGGCAGACAGTACCGAAAACCGGCAGTGGCAGGGGTTGTTGCAGGCCGCTACAGACTGGGTGCCTGTAAAGCTGCCGATTCAGGGGCGTGATATTCTGGCTGCCGGTCTTGCGCCTGCCGGTCCGCAAATGGGATGGTTGTTAAAACTGGCCGAAGAATACTGGCTTGCCAATGCCTTCGTCCCCGGGCGCGACGATTTGATGACCTATCTGGCGGCGCAAGATACCGCAAAATTGCAGGAGTAATTATGACCGAAGGCGTTACAGGTCATCGTATTTGCTGTTTTGGTGACAGTCTGGTCAATGGCGTGCGTGACGCGGAAAAGGGTGGTTGGCCGATGCGGCTGGGCCGTCGTTTGCTTGACGAGGCAAAGCGTGAAACGACGATCTATAATCTGGGTATTCGTGCCGAAACCAGCGAAGGATTGAAAGCCCGCTGGAAGTTTGAGGCAGAGCTTCGCATGGTACCGGATTTCCCGACGATCCTGATGTTCAGTTTTGGTGTCAACGATGCCAATCACGCCGAAGATCGCGGCGAGCAAACCACAATGCGGGTTTCGCCCGCAAAATCGGCAGCCAATGCCGCCGAAATTATCGGCGAGGCGTCAAAGCTGGCTCCGACATTATGGATCGGGCCCCAAGCCGTGATTGATGGTGGAAAATCCAGCAAGGAAATTAATGAACGTCTTGAAGGTCTGAACCAGATTTACACCGAAACCGCACGCGGTTTCGGTGTGCCCTATCTTGACGTGCATGCCACGACGCTTGCCGATCAGGACTGGCAGAGGGCATTGCGTCGCGGTGACGGATATCATCCGGACCGTGCCGGTTATGACCGGATGGCAGAACTGATCTGGAACTGGGATGGTTGGAAAAATGCGCTTGGGCTCTGAACCCGGCGCGGGGTCACGTGGTTAGACGTAGAAATCAACAAGGTTGCCACGGCTGTTGGCGGAACTGGCAATGTTTCCGGTAGATTGCCCCTTGGTACCATAGCTGTTGGCAGCATCTTCGGTCTGGTTGTTGTCCAGTGTTAACGCATTCTGGCCGTCTTCAAACCGGCGTTCATTGCGGGCGGTTTCGGCGGCACGCTGAACACGCTCAATTTCCTCGTCGGAAAGCCGGATCGAATTTGCAACCTGTTCGACCGATTGCTCCTGATCGGGCTGTGCCTGATTGGCGCGCGGGGATACCGGACTCGCAGGGCGGACCGGGATCGGTGGCAGAATTTCCGAGGTGCTGGTAACGCTGACCATAATGGCAGGGCGGCTCGACACAGTTGTTATATGTTATATTCAAGCAGCAGATTAAGCATGCTGCCATATCGGGATATTAGCGCCAGCGATTTTAAAGAAAAGTGTTATTTGCAACGATAGCGCGAGTATCGTCGCCTTAACGGGATTCGGGTGCTGCCAGAATCACGGCATCCGGGGCATCGTAAAGCCCGGCGGCAAACCGGGCCGGGCTGTTTTTGGCAATCGTCTTGAGCTTGGCGGCTTCGATCGAGATGTGATCAAGCGTAATGTCGGTACGTTCCGGGGGAATGCGTACCAGTGCAGCACTGACAGTCATCAGGGGGAACTCGCTTGTTTCGCCGTTGCGTCCCTTGCCGATCAGATGCCCCCGGTCACGGGTTTCTGCGTCATAGAAGCTTTTGATCTGTTCATCGAACATTGATTGCGCACGTTGCACCGCGCTGACTGCGTCCTCGAAATCGATTGACTGGACATAGGCAAAGAAATCGTCCCCGCCGATATGGCCGACAAACCAGTCATTCTGGCTAAGTGCCTTGCCAAGGATATCCTTGAAAAGCAGGATCGCACGATCCCCTTGGCGAAAGCCGTACAAATCGTTGAACGGTTTGAAATTGTCGAAGTCAAAATACACAGCGAAGCGTCGGCGTCGCGGTTTGGCTAATGCATTGGCGGCATATCGGTAAATGGCGCTGTTTCCCGGCAGGCGGGTCAGCGGATTTTCATCGCGTGCATTAAGCGTGTTGCGTTCGTTAACGGCACGCAAAAGCGCACTTTGATCCAGAACACCAAGATAAAGCCCGTTTTCGGTCAGGATCACACCATCAAGCGAGTCAGCTGCGACAAAGGTTTCAAGCAGTTCGGACAGGCTGGTATTGATGTCGGCAATCGGGCAGCGGCGCAAAAAGCGGCTGATGTTTGTGCGATTGGCCGGGTTTTGCAGAAGTTCCCGCCCGAACGGGGTATAGATGAATGCCTTGAAATCGGAATCCCGGATCACACCCAAAGGCTCCCTTTGCCGATTGACGACCGGGGCAATGGCAATGTCGGTATTTTTCTGAAAATAGGACAGGATTTCGACCGGATTGATATTGTTTTCAATCGTTGGCGTTTCCAGCAGATATGACCGCAGCACATCCCCGTCGCGTTCAACACCGCGCCGATTTTCCAGCGAAACCCCGGAAATGGCCGGGACAATATCGGTCCGTTCCGGCAAATCAACAGATGGTCGTGCAATGAAAAAGCCCTGAACCAGATCGCACCCGATCCGCCGACAGCACAAAAATTCCTCGCGGGTTTCAACACCTTCGGCGACGACCTGTGCGGCGATCATATGGGCGAAAGCGGTAATCTGGGATACGAACAGTTCCTTGCGCCGGTCGCGATCAATTCCGTCGATAAAGAACCGGTCGATCTTGATAATGTCGGGTTCGCATTCATAAAGTGCGCGCAGCTGGGCAAAGCCGCTACCATAATCGTCAATCGCGACCTTGAAGCCCTGGCTGCGATATCGCAGCAGGATGTCCTGAAGATATTGGGCGTTGCTGATGTCGTGGCGTTCGGAAATTTCAAGGAAGATGGTGTCGCGTTCAAGCCCGGCTTTGCGCAGCAGTTCTGCCGTGCGACCGGGTTGATAATCGCGGGTGCGTACAACGCGGCTGTCGAAATTGTAAAAAAGCTTCAGACGGCGTGCTTCGGGCAGTCGGGCGAACTTCATGATCGCCTTCTCGCGCAGCATCATATCGACGCCATGCAGATTTCCGGTTTCCCAAGCGGTATCAAACAGGGACTGGATCGACTCAAATCCGCTGTCTTCCCAGTGGCGCAGAAGTGCCTCATATCCGAATACATGACCGGTATGCGGGTTGACGATCGGCTGAAAGGCAAAGTCGACCTTTTCGACAATTTGCTTCCAGTTTCGAAGGCGGATCGCAGGTCCGACGGATCTGTCCGCTGTCAGTTCGTCCTCCGCATCAAATGCCAAGGTTGTTCCCCGATCCTGAAAAATTTACTGAACCCTCCGGACAGCAAAGCATCATAAATGATGTAACGCTCCTATCGCAGGATCGACAACAACTTGGTGACAGTACAGTTACGAATATATGACATCCGCAGAAAACCGACATTTTTTACGTAGTTTGGCCGGAATTCCCTATACGGAAAGCTAGACAAATTTCGCGATGCAGGTGGATGTGATCAGCCGCGCTGAAGGTGAGCAAGCGGATGGTGTTCCTGTACAAGGCCACGCAAACGCGATTCGAGGACATGGGTATAGATCTGAGTCGTCGAAATATCCGAATGCCCCAACATCTGTTGCAGGCTGCGTAAATCCGCCCCGTTTGCCAGCAAGTGGCTGGCAAAGGAATGGCGCAAGACATGGGGCGATACCCGCGACGGGGCAATTCCGGCCTCGACCGCGAGGTCCTTGACCATATTCAGAAACATCTGCCGCGTCAGATGGCCTGATTTGCCGCGCGACGGAAACAGATAAGGTGAAAGCCCGGGCTGGTTTGCCTTCGTAACCGGGATAAAAGCGTCGCGTATTTCAAGATAGTCCCGCAAGGCATCGCGTGCCGGTTCGGAAAGCGGCACAAGGCGTTCCTTGCTGCCCTTGCCCCGAACGACCAGCATTTGTGGATCGCGCGCGGCAGCAGCGAATGGCAGTTCAACCAGTTCGGAAACGCGCATGCCGGTTGCATACATCAGTTCAACCATCGCCAGAAGCCGTTTGCCCTTGATGCCATCATGGCTTGTGGCGGTGGCAATCAGCCTGTCGATTTCATCAATCGTCAGAAATTTGGGTAATGTGCTGCCTTGACGCGGACTGTCGACATGGGCGGATGGATCGTCGTTGCGATAGCCGTCGGCATAAAGAAATTTGTGAAACTGCCTGATGGCCGAAAGACGTCGCGCTTGCGTGCGTGGTGCGAGACCGGCATCGCCCAACGACGCCATATATTTCCGGACATGGATGTCCTGTACGCCAATCAGATCGGTCTTTTGTGCCTGCAGGCTTGCTACATAATCCTCAAGGTCACGGCGATAAGCATCCAGTGTATGAATGCTTGCCCCGCGTTCTGCCGCCATCATTTCGAGAAAGGCCGCGACAAGGTTACTGTTAATCGGCTGTGCCACGATGTTCGTCCGTTACTGGCTGCGCGCCATCAGGATTTCGACCGCAAGACGACGTGCCTCGCGGTTCAGGCCAATATGGTTGAGTGCTGCAACCGCATCGGTAAGGTCTTTGGGGTCACCGTTTGGGGTGCTGGCAACCTGTTGGGCCTGGATGGCAAGTGCAACAGTCTTGGCGCGTTGCATGTTCATTGCTGCCGTTTCAAGATGATGACTGACGGCGGTGCTGACGGTCTGGCGGTCGTCCAGATAAGGTGCCGTCAAAAGGGCATCCCAAAGAGCGACAGGAACTTCGATATCAAAGCCGTCAAACAGGCTGAAAATGAGCTCGGCGTCGCGCTGCGCCTGAATGCGATCACCGCGTGCGGCATCCATTTCCTGCCATTCGGTCATGCGGGCACGATGTTTGGCTTGTGCCTCGCTCATGGGGGCATTTGTTATTGCAGGCGGTGTCAAGGTGATCACCCCTCCCAAGCCATAGCTGACCGGGGTTGTCGTTCCGTCATCGGGCAGGTTTACCGTCACATTGTCATCGGTTTTTTCGGTAATCGGCGTTCCGGTATCTTCAAGGCCGGCAAGGGCAAGGACCGGATAAAGCAGGATCAGTCGGGATTCGATATCGTTGCCTGCATTCGCGCTGTTCTTTGCGACCTGCAACCAACCCGATGCGCGTTCCATATTGTCGGCCGCGATCGAAGCCTTGAGCGCGTCAAGGGCAAACCATGAAAAGTCGCCATTAACCGGAATATCAGACAGCAATTCCGATGTCAGCCGGGCGGCAAGTCCAAAATCACCGCCGAGCAAGGCCGTTTCATAAAGGGATGCCAGGATTTCTGCGCGTGCGGCCGGAACATCATTGCGGCTTGCCGCCTGATAAAGTTTGGCATACTGGCGAGCCGGAACGCTGTCGGGGGCATCATCCAGAGCATTGCTGATAGCGGTGTCGTCAAAGGGGGCTGAACCAAAAATTTCCCGAAGCTGTTCTGTTTCGATCAGGCCCGTCTTTTCTGCTTTACGGGCGGCTTCAAGGCGCACATCGGGTGTCGTTGCCGATGCATTGACGATACCAAGAATGGCGGTTGCATTATCGGTTGCAAGCTGGCTGGTCGGAATGCCTTGTTTGGCGATTTCAAGCAACGCGATATCAAGCGGCCGCAGATTGGCAAGTATATCTGCCGCGGGGGAAGAACCATTTCGAATGGCAGCAACCAGACCGAAAAATGTCTTGTCGGTTTCGCCTTCCATTTCCCGGACCAGATCGGTCGAGAAAGAAGCCGATGTCCGGTCATTGGCATGAAGGGCGCACATGACGGCTGCTTTGAGCCAGAAAAGATCGTCAAAGCTGTTGCCATATCCGTCAATCGCGGCACAGGCATCATCAAGTTTACCGGTGATCATCAGAGCATTGACTTCTGCCTGTGCCAGCATTGAACTGCGGGTGCCTTGCGGGGCGGCCCGGACCAGATCAATTGCAGCATCCAGCTCACCCATATTGATCAGTTTGGCAGCGCGCGTTTCCAGCAGACTGATTTCCTTGTGATCGTTGGGCACGGCCGCGATGCTAAGCAAAAGGCGGCGCGCAAGATCACGCGCGGCATGCGTTGCAGGTGTTGCCGGCATATCGGTCATCAGGCGTGCGGCGGTTTCGCGACTGGTGCCGTTCCACATATCGACACCCAATCCGCCACTTTCGCGTCCAAGTGTGCCGACGGATTCGGCATCGACAGCCTGAAGGGTTACGGTTTGTACGGCATCGGGATCCGTGGGGAATGTTTCGGTTTGTGTATTGCTGCCTGCTGCTCCCGGTGCAGTCTGACCGGAACTGTTACCCTGTTGATTGCCAGAGGTACCTTCAGGCTGCGAAGTTGCGTCCTGTTCTGCTTCCTGTTTCAAAAACAGCGGTACCGGTGCCTGTGCATTGGCGAATGTCGCAGGCAGGGTAACACCGGCACCTGCCATCATGGTGATGAAACAGGATTGCATCAGCAGTCGGGAACGCAAGTGCATGTCAGTTAAACCTCGAATTCGGGATGGTTTCTTCGATCTGGGTCGTCGGAGACGGAATATCCCAAGTGACCAGAAATGTGGCGCCACCGACGATGACAGCAATGACCAGCAATAAAATGAGGCGCGATAAAATCTTCATGGTTTTTCAAAACTCGGTGCGTTGGTGCGTGATACGCAAAGATCAGTATGCGGAGCCCGGTACAAGATGCAAGACGGAGCCTGTCTGCAAGTCAGCAAAGCCATGAAATCGATCTTTGATTTCCATCCAACCCCGTTCCCCGAACCTTATTCCCTGACATTCCAATTCGGCGATATAAAGGCAGTTTAGGGGCCGGGTCCTCACAGAGGGTTAACAGCAATGCCAAAAGATCGATCCCGAAGAAGATCAAGGACAACATACAGGATATTGCGCAGGACCTTTCTGAAACGAAGGAATTTGTCCTGATAAGGCGCGGGTTACTTGCGTTCAGCCCGCAGCTGGCCTAAAGAAATGGGTAAATTATGTGATAACCGGTTTTAAAGACAGGACTGCAAACCGATCATGGAGAGCAATATTGCCGAGTCGGGTTTGCGCGATGACGTGGTTGCAAATATCCGGAACGGGCTGAAAGGCCGGCCGCTGGTGTTTATCGGTCTGATGGGGGCCGGGAAAAGCTGCATCGGACGGATGGTCGCCAAGGCGCTGGATCTGGATTTTGTCGATGCCGATCGTGAGATTGAAGAGGCGGCAGGATGTTCGATTGCCGACATCTTCAAGCTGTACGGCGAAGAAGCCTTTCGCGACGGTGAGGAACGCGTGATAGCCCGTTTGCTGGATGGTGACCCGCTGGTACTTGCGACGGGGGGCGGTGCGTTTATTCGTGAAAAAACCCGTGCGCTTATTCTCGAAAAATCGATTTCGGTCTGGCTGCGCGCAGACCTTGATCTTCTGTTGCAACGGACCAGCGGGCGCACGCATCGCCCGTTGCTGAACAATGGTGATCCGCGCCAGATTCTGGCCGATCTGATCGAAGCCCGCTATCCGGTTTATGCCGGTGCGGATATCATTTTTGATTGTGACGAATCTTCCAAGGAAGAAACCTGCAACGGGGTAATGACCCTGCTTGGACGTTCATTTGATGAAAACGGGAACATAATCCGGTGAGCAATCACGACGCACTTCGCGTAGAACTTGGCGAACGCAGTTACGACATTCTGGTCGGCAGCAACCTTCTGGCAGATACCGCAAGTCATATTGCGCCTTTTATCAGAAAGGCCGGTGCGGTCGTTATCAGCGATGCCACGGTTGCGGAACAGCATTTGCCGACGGTACTGGCATCGCTTGACGAGGCCGGGATTACACATCGCGAAGTGATCGTTCCGGCGGGCGAGAAATCCAAAAGTTTTGCCGTGTTCGAAGATGTTGTTGAGCAAATTCTTGCGATGGGCATCGAGCGGTCGACCCTGATCATCGCGCTTGGTGGTGGTGTGGTTGGCGATCTGGCGGGATATGTTGCTGCGTCGCTTCTGCGCGGGCTTGATTTCGTGCAAATTCCAACAACACTTCTGTCGCAGGTCGACAGTTCGGTCGGGGGCAAGACCGGGATCAATTCGAAATCGGGCAAAAACCTTGTTGGCGCATTCCATCAGCCGCGTCTGGTTCTGGCTGATACGGCAGTCCTTGATACCTTGCCGCGACGTGAAATGCTGGCCGGCTATGCCGAGGTTGTGAAATACGGTCTGATCGATGATCCGGAATTCTTTGACTGGCTGGAAAGCAATGCCGAAGCCATTTTGAACAATGATGGGCCGGAACGCCGCGAAGCTGTCATGCGCAGTTGTGCCGCCAAGGCGCGGATCGTATCGCAGGACGAACGCGAGTCCGGAAAACGTGCGCTTTTGAACCTTGGCCATACATTCGGTCATGCGCTTGAGGCGGAAACAGGCTATGGCGCGAAGCTTCTGCACGGCGAAGCGGTCGCTATGGGAATGGTCATTGCCCATGACGTATGTGCTGCAATGGGCATGGCCCCGGCCGGTGAGAAGGAGCGAATTGTCAGTCACCTGAAATCGGTCGGTTTACCTGTGGTGGCCTCCGAGGTGACGGGAATGCATTGGGACATTGATCGTTTGATCGGGCACATGTCGCGTGACAAAAAGGTCAGCGATGGCGAGATCACCTTTGTGATGACACGTGGTATCGGCAAGGCCTTTACATCCAGGGCGATGGATGTGGACAAAATGCGCGCTGCCATTACCCGGTCATGCCGTGCCTGAGCCAGCGGGGATGTTCCCGAAGACTGTGACGTTGATGACTTGCCGGATGGATGATTGACCTGATACGTCGCAACAGGACAAAGTGATGTTCTGTTGCGTGTATACCTTTTGGAGAAGGACCTGAATGACAATCACGATTGTCGTGATTTTTATCCTGCTGATGTTGTCGGCATTTTTCTCGGGCTCGGAAACGGCGCTTACGGCAGCATCGCGACCGGTCATGTATCACAAGGAACAGGATGGCGATGTCCGGGCCGCGATTGTAAACCGGCTTCGTCAGTATCAGGAACGCCTGATCGGTGCCATTCTGCTTGGCAATAACCTGGTCAATATCCTGGCATCTTCGCTGGCCACATCGGTCATGATCGAGCTGTTCGGTGAAAGCGGCGTGGTTTACGCAACGGCGATGATGACGGCACTGGTGTTGATCTTTTCTGAAATCATGCCAAAAACCTATGCTCTGCAACATGCCGACAGTCTGGCATTGCGCGTGGCGCGCCCGATGAGTGTCCTTGTGGTGGTTTTTGCTCCGATCACCCAGACGATTCAGGTGGTTGTCGGTGCCGCACTGCGTCTTTTCGGCAGCGGCGAGGGACCGGGAACTGATCGCGAACGTGAATTGCGTGGCGCGATCGAACTGCATGCCGATGACGTGGTTGTTGGCGATCATCATGCCGAACGCACCATGCTGCACGGGATTCTTGACCTTGAGGATGTCGGTGTCTGGGAAATCATGGTGCATCGGCGCAAGGTCCAGATGATCGACATTACCCGTCCGATGGATGAAATCCTTGATACCGTGCTGAGCAGTCCGCATACGCGTATTCCGATCTATGACAAGGACCCGGACAATATTGTCGGGGTCTTGCATGCGCGTGAAGCGCTCAAGGCGATTGTGCGCGGTGCCAAACCGGAAACGGCCGAAGATGTCCGTGCGCTGAGTTCGGAACCGTGGTTCATTCCCGATAGCACCACGCTTGCCGATCAGCTCAAGGCCTTCAAGGAACGCCACGAACATTTTGCGATTGTCGTCGACGAGTATGGCGCCTTTGAAGGTGTCGTATCGCTTGAGGATATCCTTGAAGAAATCGTTGGTGATATTGCCGATGAAACCGATGTCGAGGTCGTCGGGGTGCAGCCGCAGACCGATGGTTCGGTCATTGTGCGCGGCGATGTCACCATTCGCGATCTTAACCGTCGTTTTGGCTGGCGTTTACCCGATGAAGAGGCCGCCACCGTTGCCGGGCTTTTGCTGTATGAAACCCGCCGCATTCCCGATGTCGGGCAGCAATTCCGCTTTCACGGGCTGGAATTCGAGGTACTGCGCCGTATCCGCAACCAGATCACCCGGATCAAGTTGCGTGAAGTCAGCGAAGTCACAACTGACGAACTGAACTAGTTTTTGCGGGACCAGAACAGGCGGGTTGCATGGGAAACCATGCAGCCCGTTTTGCGTTAAAGGATGCAAAACTGTTATGATAAATCTACTTATCGGTTAAAATGATCGACAAAGGTCTTGATCGATGTGATTGCAGGGCCAATTGCAAATAAGGGCCCCAAACATGTTTGATGCACAGCATCTGGCAATCTGATCGGGGCAGGGCACGTGGCAACAGCAACCCGCAGAGAGAAAAAATATGGATACGAAAATCGTACCTGGTGTCGTCAAAGAACAATCGATAGCAATCCTTAATCCTGCAGATTCGGTTATGGATGCTGTCGTGATGATGACCGAACGCAAAATCGGTGCCGTGATTATTGTCGATAACAATGCCAAACTTGCCGGTATCTTTACCGAACGCGACCTTGTGAACAGGGTCGTGGCCAAGGGACTTGATGCGGCGTCGACACCGCTTCAAAAGGTTATGACCGCCAATCCCGATACCCTTGGTCCCAACGATACCGCGATGAACGCGCTTGAACTGATGAGCGCCCGACGTTACCGCCATCTTCCGGTGATTGACGGGGAAAATGTCATTGGCATGGTTTCGATCCGTGACCTGTTCAATGTCGTCAAGGCGCAGCTTGAAGAAGATCTGCGCGAACGCGAGAAATTCATTTTCGGGTCAGATTACGGCGTCGCTTAAATCAGATTCCGGCGAGGTAACTGGCTTCCGGCGGCTGACGCAGGGTTTTGGCGTCAGCCGTCTTGCGTTTTGAAGGTTGACAACGTGGGGGTGAATGTCTTTACGTTTACGTAAAGGAGAGATACGCCATGCCCCTGTCCAGCCCCGCTTCTGATCGCGAACATATCCATACCCGCAAGGTCACCTGTACCGGATATCGTCGGCAAGACGGCCTTTGGGATATCGAAGGTCATATCACCGACACCAAAACATATGGGTTTGAAAACAATGATCGCGGCGAAATTCCGCCGGGCGTGCCGATTCATGAAATGTGGCTGCGCATTACGGTCGGAGACAACATGGTGATCAGTGCGGTTGAGGCCGTTACCGATCATGCCCCGTTCAATGCCTGCGACGAAATTGCGCCAAACTATGAAAAACTGGTTGGCCTGAAGATCGGACCGGGTCTGAAACAGCAAATCCGCGAAAGGGTCGGCGGTATCCACGGTTGCACACATCTGACCGAATTGATGGGACCTGTGGCGACAACTGCATTTCAGACGATCTTTCCGATCCGCGCCCGCGAGGCCGAAGAACGGAGCAAACAGGCGGAAAAGGACGGCACCGTATCGAGCCCGCCCAAAAAACGCCGGTCCCCCTTGGTCAATAGTTGCCATGGCTGGCGCAGTGATGGTGCTGCGGTCAAACGCATAGCCCCGGATATGTATACCGGTGACTGAGCCCCTATCTTGTAACGATGACAGCCGACCCCAATATCATCTGTGACGGGTTTTGGTGAATGTCAGGTGTTGTATGGAACGCCACACGCAGCCATGGGGACGAAACATTTTCGGGCAATCTGCAGTGGTCTGTGTCCGCGTTTTGCGGATTGGTCTGATTGCATTCGGTTTTGCCTTCATCCTTAACAGTCCGCCCGCAGGGGCTCAGGAATTTTCCGATTCACCCGGCGAGGACGCATTTCTGATCCTGCAAACCAATCTGCAGCCCCCCTATCAGCAATTGCAGGATGGTATTCTGAAGGGCTATTCCATAACCGTACTGAATTGTGCATTTGACCGGATCGGACTGGGCTACGGGATTGCGATTGCCCCCCGTCAGCGCAACCGGGAAATGGTTAGAAACGGGCAGGCGGATGGTTTTTTCCTGGCGCGGATAAGCCCGTTTATGGACGAATATGCCGACCCGACCTTACCGCTTGCCCTTGAAAAATGGGTCTGGATTTCAGCCGCCGGGCAACAGGGCAGTTTCGCGTCGATCCCGGCTCCCGACAGCCTGCTGTCCGTTGCCGCCATTCTTGGCTCGAACGAGGCCGAGTGGCTGGCCGAGCAGGGATATCATGAAATCGCCAAGGTACCGTTGATCACCTCGCTGATCTCGCAGGTTCTGGCCGGGCGGGTGGAATATGCGCTGGTGGACAAACAGACATTCGAAGCCGCGCGTGATGATATGGGGCACCATGAAGCCCAGTTCAAGATTCAGTTCGAACGATATGCGCCGCTTGTTATTTATTTCGGGCGGGAATATACCCGTCGCAATCCAGATCTGATCGGGGCCCTGAACACGGCACTTCGTACCTGCGAAACGTTACCCATGCGGCTTGAGGACTGGGAGCGTGACCTTATCACCCGTCAGCAATTGCCGATGATCCGTACTATGGCTGGTGATCCTAATCTGATTGCCGCTGTCCGGTCTGCATTGGGCACGGCCGATGTTCGTGCAGGGGCACTTGCCGATCTGGATCGTGAATGGCGTCGGGACAGCGAGCGCGGTGTTGCTAGTGCCAAGGCGGGCGAAATCCTTGAAAACTCCCTTTCCGGTATCTTGCGCTCGTTCCAGAAAGGCGATGCTGAAAATATTGCGGAAATATTTGTGTTTAATACCAAGGGGGCGGTTATTGGCATGAACCGTCTGACATCCGATTTTGACCAGTCCGATGAACCGAAATTCAAAGTAGTCATCCGGCAGGACCCTGATCTGAGCCAGATTGCCGATATTTATTTTGACGGATCTACCCGTACCTTCCTGTCGCAGGTAACCGTTCCGGTTGTCGACCCCGAGACCGGAAATGTCATTGCGGCAATGACGGTTGGCCTTGATGTTTCCGGGGCTCTGCGCCCCGATAGCTGATCAGGGTTTTGCCGGATCGGTAATTTTGATTTCCATTGCGCTATACCAGTCTGCAACGGCCTGAATCGCGTTGTCATCCAGATCGGCTGCGATTTCTGTCATGACTTCATGATGTCTTTTACCGTTCCGAAATGCCTTCAGCTGGGTTTCGATGTAGATGTTGGTCTCGCCGGCAAGGTTCGGAGCATCGGGCATTTCCGAAATACCGTTTGCGCCATGGCACGCAACACAAAGTTCAGGCGCGTCGTCGCCGGATTTGCCGGTAGGGAGTGCTGAGATGATCTCGAAATGGTTATACCAGGCTGCAACGTCTGAAATCTGCTGATCGTTCAAGCCGCTGGCGACAACCGTCATCATTTCATGTTCCCGGCTACCGTTGCGAAAAGCGTGCAATTGCATTTCGATATATTCGGCGGGTTCGCCACCGATATGGGGCGCAATCGGGATGCGGGCAAATCCGTCCAGCCCGTGACAGGTGCGGCACATGCCCGCAATTTTTCGCCCGGCATCAATATCCTGTGCGAAGGCGGTCCCGGCGGGCAAAAGCCCGCCGAGGATTACGACAAGCAATATCCGCATTACTGGCCCTCGTACCAGATGCGATAAAGTGCACCGGCAAGATCATCTGACACGATCAGCGATCCGTCCCGAAGTTGGGCGACATCGACCGGGCGGCCAAGATATTCACCGTTTTCATCGATCCAGCCTTCGGCAAACGGTTCTGTACTTGCATTGCCGTCGTCGTCGATAAAGGTCACCATCACCCGCGCGCCGACCGGTGTCGTTCGGTTCCAAGACCCGTGCTGGGCCGAGAAGATGGCGTTGGTGTATTTGGCGGGAAACATCTTGCCGGTATAGAAGCTCATGCCAAGGTCGGCTGCATGCGCAATGGTTTCAACCGCTGGCATCACGACGTCATAGGGGACTTCTTCACCCGCATATTCATTGGTGCGAACGTCGCCACCGCCATACCACGGATGGCCGAAATGCTGACCGGCTGCGGTTTGCCGGTTGATTTCACCCGGGGGAATGTCATCACCCATGCCATCTACCTGATTGTCCGTCCACCATAATTCCCCGGTTTGGGGATGGAAGTCGTGACCGACGGAGTTCCTGACTCCGTAAGTGTAAACTTCGCGCCCGGACCCATCGATATTGATCCGGATGATGCCGCCGATCCCATGTTCGCGATAAAGATCAAGCTTGTCCTTTGGTGCAACATTGAATGGCTGCCCAAGCGAGATATAAAGTTTGCCATCCGGGCCGATTTTGCAGACACGTGCGGTGTGATTGTAACTTTCCTCGGATGGCGGAACCAGTTCACCCTGCTTAACGACATTAAATGCTGCAACATCCGGGCTTTCATAGAAAAACTCGGCGGCGGGGAATGTCAGAACCCGGTTCTGTTCTGCGATATACAGCATCCCATCGGGCGAGAAACACGGCCCGTTCGGAATGGAAAACCGCAAAGACGGGGCGAAATCCTTGACCTCGTCCGCAACCCGGTCCTTGTTGCGATCAGTGACCGACCAGACCTTGTCCTTGCGCGTGCCGACAAATGTTACAACCCCCTGGGGCCCAACCGCGATATGGCGGGCATCGGGTACGACGGCATAAAGGGCAATCTTGAAACCGGCAGGCAGGGTAATGCGTTCGAGAGTCTTTTTGATACCGTCGGCATAGTCACCGGTTTGTTCGATTCTGGTGAATTCGGTGGTTCCGGTTGACTGGAAATTGGAAAGCTTTTCGAGATTGTCCGGGGCAGGGGCCTGTGCATGGGCCGTTGCGGACATAAACAGGGCGACGCTCGCCCCGACAAGGCGCGTTTTCATCACATAGTCCTCCCGTTTGTATCGGACGCAGATTTGACCGGCGCCCGCGCCCCATACATAGGCAGGAACCTGCGCAGGGGGCTTCTGGGCTATTATTGCGCCGAAAAATAACGGTCGTCTAAGTTGATTTCACCATGTGGAATAAACGCGATGGTTATTGTCTGGTAAGGGCTGCGGCATACTCGGCAGGCGTCATGGTCTTGAGTGCCAGCGCATGAACCCGGTCCTTGAGAAGCTGGTCAAGGGCCGTGTAAACCAGCCGCTGACGATTGACGCGATTCTCGCCATCGAATTTTTTAGACACCACCAGCACCGAAAAATGGGATTCGCCGCGCGGGTCGGCACCGGAATGACCGGCATGTTTCGACGAATCGTCGATGATTTCGAGTTTCTCCGGGGCAAATTCCGTGGTCAGGATATCTCGAATCTGTTGGGCTACCTGCATGTCAATCGCCTCTTGTTTCGGTGTGTTTCACATTGATGAATGCGAAAATTCAGCTGTTGGCACCGTTCTGGCACGCAATGGCAGTTTTTCAAGCCTTTTATCGCATTAAATCGGCCCGTATGATATTGCGAACCCCGATGATCAGAACATATAGACGCAGATGAACCGAGGCCAACGCAACAAGCGCAAAACCCTTTACCATGAAGAACCAGACCTGCCCGCATGCGAGTGGCCGGGATGTGAAGGTCATGGCGAATTTCGTGCGCCCAAGGATCGCAAACTGCGTGACTATTACAAATTCTGCCTCGACCATGTCCGGGAATACAACAAGTCCTGGAACTACTACGAAGGCATGAAGGCCGAAGACATTGAAAATGATGTCCGGCGTGATACCCACTGGCAGCGGCCGACATGGCGGTTCGGCCATATTCGCGGTGCCAAAAAGCCGTTCAACTTCAAATTCAGCGACGGGTTCGGCTTCTTTAATGAAGATGGTGATCCAACCCATCATGGCCCGGGCGGAGACCCGGCCGGTGACCGTCGACGCAAAAGCGAAGACGCCCAGCGCCGTGCAGGAGCAATGGGCATGCCGTCCGAACAGCAACAGGCAATGGCAACACTTGACCTTGGCTGGCCATTTTCCAAGGACGAATTGAAGTCGAAATACAAAACGCTGTCGAAGAAATACCACCCCGATGCCAATGGCGGGGACAAGGGGGCGGAAGAACGGTTTAAAAAAATCAGTGCGGCCTATTCATCACTGATGAGCTACATCCGCGATCTGGAAGCACGCGTTTCCCTTTGAACAGAGCCCGGTGCCGGGACGATTTTGATAAAATCTGCCTTGCAATTCACGCCCCGGACCTTTTCATTGTTCGATCCATTTGCGGCGACAGACATTTTTTGCGCATCTTCCCTTTGTCACGCGCATCTTAGCCGCTATTAATGAGCTAGTTTCAAACGAGACCGCGTCACCGGTCCGATAAAATGCGCGAGTACTTATGAGCCAAGGTTACGAAGCGACAGGTGTAGCCGCCGAACATCCGCTGGATGCACCCGACATCAAAATCTCCGTGCGCGAAGCGTTCGGGATTGATAGCGATATGAAAGTCCCGGCATTCAGCCAGGGCAGCGAACATGTCCCCATGATTGATCCGACCTATCGGTTTGATCGCGATACCACATTGGCCATTCTGGCGGGCTTCGCCCATAACCGCCGTGTGATGATCCAAGGGTATCACGGGACGGGTAAATCGACCCATATCGAACAGGTTGCCGCACGCCTGAACTGGCCGTGTGTTCGTGTCAACCTTGATAGCCATATTTCGCGTATCGATCTGATCGGCAAGGACGCTATCGTACTGCGCGATGGCAAACAGATCACCGAATTCCGTGAAGGCATTCTGCCCTGGGCGCTTAAACGCCCGGTGGCCATGGTGTTTGATGAATATGATGCCGGTCGTCCGGACGTTATGTTCGTGATCCAGCGTGTTTTGGAAGTTGATGGCAAGCTGACCCTGCTTGACCAGAACAAGGTTATTCATCCGCATCCGAATTTCCGCCTGTTCGCGACGTCGAACACGGTCGGGCTTGGAGATACCACAGGCCTCTATCACGGAACCCAGCAGATCAACCAAGCACAGATGGACCGTTGGTCGATTGTTGCGACGTTGAACTATCTTTCGGTTTCGGATGAAACCAACATCGTTGCCGCCAAGGTGCCGTCATTCGATAATGCCGAAGGTCGCAAGAAAATCGAGGCCATGGTTGCGCTGGCCAACCTGACCCGTCAGGGGTTTGTTGCGGGCGATATTTCGACCGTCATGAGCCCGCGTACCGTTATTACGCTGGCCGAAAATGTCGAGATTTTCCAAGATATATCCTATGCGTTCCGCGTGACGTTTCTGAACCGTTGCGACGAGGTCGAACGCCCGATCCTGGCAGAATATTATCAGCGTTGCTTTGGCGAGGAACTGCCCGAAGAAGCCATCAATGTGATGGTCCGCTAAGGACCATCTGTTGTTAAAGCAAATCGGCGACCTGATTCCAGAAGCGAGTAGTGCAATGAAGAATGATGAAGCGCTTTCCGGATTTTTGCGCGGCACAGCGGCGACGTTTCGCGCGCTTGCCGGACGCAATGATCTTGAAGTCGGCTTTGTCAAAGGCGGCCGGGCGGGGGGCTATGGCGAACATGTGCGCCTGCCGATGCCCAAACAGGCTCTGCCGAAGGACGAGGTTGCCGATCTGCGTGGTGTTGCCGATGGCTGGGCCCTGAAACTGCGCCACCATGACGTGGCCCTTCATGCGCGTCGCATGCCCGAAACGGCAGAGGCACAGGCTGTTTACGACGCGCTGGAAACGGCACGTTGCGAGGCGGTCGGTTCGCGTTATTTCCCCGGTGTGCGCAAGAACCTTCGTGAACATGCCGAACAGGATTGCCGTGCCAAAAACTTCCATCGCCTGACTGCGCGCGAAGATGCCCCGTTTGCCGATGCAATCGGGATGCTGGCGCGCGAGATATTTACCGGCGAACCCGCCCCGCAATCGGCCCGTCCGCTGATTGATTTGTGGCGCGCCCATATCGAAAAAAATGCTGGTGCCGATCTTAGCGATCTGCGCGATGTGCTTGATGATCAGGATGCCTTTGCACGCGGCCTTCGCCGCTTGCTGGATCATTTGTCGCTTGAAGACGATATCGACGATGCCCCGCCGGAAAACGAAGGCGAGGACGAGGACGAAAAGGAAGGCGAAACCGACCCGGACGAGGAACTCGACAGCCAAGGCGGTCAGCAGGGGCAGGCCGACGAGTCCGAGCCTGATGGTGATGATCAGCAGCAGGATGCCGGTACCGAAGAAGCCGAAGCCGGTGAAGGCGATATCGACGATCAGCAGCTTGAGGCCATGTCGCAGGAAGAACAGCCTGCCGGACCGGGCGAACAGCCGGAATTTGATGGTCGGAACGAACCGATTGAACGCGGGTATGAGCCATTTACTCGTGAATTCGATGAAATCGTCACCGCCGATGAGCTTTGCGAAGGGCTGGAGCTTTCGCGTTTGCGTGCCATGCTCGATAAGCAGCTTGCAAATTTGCAGAATGTCGTTTCGCGCCTTGCCAACCGCTTGCAGCGTCGCCTGATGGCGCAGCAAAACCGCGGTTGGGATTTTGATCTTGAAGAAGGCATTCTTGATGCTGCAAAACTCGCACGCATTGTTGCAACGCCTTCGACCTCGCTGTCTTTCAAGCAGGAACAGGATACGGATTTCCGCGATACGGTGGTCACCCTGCTTATTGACAATTCCGGGTCCATGCGCGGGCGTCCGATCACGATTGCCGCACTTTCGGCCGATATTCTGGCGCGTACCCTTGAACGGTGCGGCGTGAAGGTCGAAATCCTTGGCTTTACCACCCGGCAGTGGAAGGGCGGACAATCGCGCGAAAAATGGGTTGAAAGCGGCAAGCCGCCAAAACCTGGTCGACTGAACGATCTGCGTCACATTATATACAAGGCCGCCGATACGCCGTGGCGGCGCGCACGCAAGAACCTTGGCCTGATGCTGCGCGAAGGGTTGCTTAAGGAAAATATCGACGGCGAAGCACTGCTTTGGGCGCATGAACGTCTTCTGGCACGTTCGGAACAACGCCGGATTTTGATGGTGATTTCCGACGGGGCTCCGGTAGATGATTCGACCCTGTCGGTTAATTCCGGAAATTATCTTGAACGTCACCTGCGCGAAGTGATCGACTGGATTCAGACGCGGTCACCGGTTGAATTGCTTGCAATCGGCATCGGGCACGACGTCACGCGCTATTACAAGCGTGCCGTTACGATCAATGACCCGGAAGAATTGGGTGGCACCATGTTGCGCGAATTGTCCGATCTGTTCGATGAACAGGGTGCCCGT
Organism: Thalassospira australica; assembly: GCF_044790785.1. Taxonomy (GTDB): domain Bacteria; phylum Pseudomonadota; class Alphaproteobacteria; order Rhodospirillales; family Thalassospiraceae; genus Thalassospira; species Thalassospira australica_A. The sequence goes on from NZ_CP085258.1 coordinate 487,126, forward strand.
CAGCCCAAACGCCCGATGCGTCATGTGCCCGCGGATACCGCCAAGGACAAGGCGACCGGTGATCGCGACCGCTGGTAGGCAAAGGGGATAGGGGCCGTCATGTCAGCCATTACCCGCTTTGCGCCCAGTCCGACCGGCTTTCTGCATCTTGGCCACGCGGCGTCGGCCCTGTTTTCTGCAAAACAGGCCGGGCCGGATGGCGGTTTCCTTTTACGGATCGAAGATATAGATCAAACCCGCTGTCGCCCGGAATATGTTGATGCGATCTTTGAGGACCTTGCTTGGCTGGGGCTTCAATGGGAAAACCCTGTCCGTATACAGTCACAGCATTTCCGTGATTATCAGAAGGTGCTGGATCGTTTGAGCGAGGCGGGGTTGCTTTATCCGTGCTTTTGCACGCGAAAAGACATTCAGGAAGAAATCGAGCGGATCGGAAATGCCCCGCATGGTCCTGATGGTGCACATTATCCGGGGACCTGCCGTCATTGCAGCGCGTCCGAGCGTGCGGACCGCATTGCGGCCGGTGAAAGCTATGCCCTGCGTCTGGATATGGGGGGGGCAGTCAGGCAGGCTGGTGGCCCGTTATCATGGTATGATCGCAAGGCAGGCAAACAGGATGCCACGCCGGAAATATTTGGCGATGTTGTTCTGGCGCGCAAGGATACGCCGACGAGCTACCATCTGTCTGTGACCCATGATGATCATTTGCAGGGGATCAACCTTGTCACACGTGGTGAAGACCTGTTTTTCGCAAGCCACCTGCATCGTCTGCTACAGGAATTGCTGGGCTATGATGTGCCGGAATATCATCATCACGGCTTGCTGACCGGGCCGGATGGCAAACGGTTTGCCAAGCGCGACAAATCAAAGACCCTTCGATTCATGCGTGACGAGGGCATGAGCGCAGACGAGGTTATTGCGTTAAGCGGCGGAACTATCTAGGCAATGTCGTTCTGGTTTCCAGAAGGTCCGGACGTTCGACGAACCAGCTTCGAATAAAATCGATCATCAGCCGGTTTTTGACCGGCAGGTTTTCCTGATAGGGATAAACCAGATAGATTGGCCGTAACGGTGATGAATAGCCATCGAGTGCCGTTTCAAGCAACCCGTCATGGATTGCCGGAAGGGCAACATATCGCGGCAGCCGGGCAACCCCCAATCCACGGATCGCGGCATTGCGCAATAGTGGATAATGGTTCAGGCGCAGATTGCCCTGTGCCGGAATTGACTGTGCGCCATCATCGGAAAAGAAAACCCAGTTGCCGTCCTTGTAGTACTGAAAGTTCAGCAGGCAATTGTGATTTGCCAGATCGGCGGGTATTTCGGGCTTTGGGTGCTTTGCCCAGTAGGCAGGGCTCGCGCAGACCAGTTCGGACAATTGACCCAACGGAATGGCAACCTGTTCCGGGTCGTCGGTTAATCCGGCACGAATGGCGATATCGATATGGGACGATTGCAGATCGCGAAATGTGTTTTCCAGTTCCATCTCGATCTGGATACGCGGATGGGTCCTTTGAAACGCGACGATGATGTCATTGAGAAACATTTCACCAAAGGACACGGGAACCGTAATGCGAACGGTGCCGACCGGCTCGCCGCGCAGGGCCTCGACGGCCTCGAATGCGGCGGAGGCACTTTGGATGATGTTCTGGCAATAACCCAGAAAGGTAGTGCCGATCTCGGTCGGCTCGACCTTGCGGGTGGACCGGAACAGCAATTGTGCGCCCAATTCGGCCTCCAGCCGTTTGACATGCTGGCTGATCAGGCCTTTTGACACGCCAAGCACCTTGGCGGCTTGGGTGAAGCCACCGTTTTCTACGACGGTCGCAAAGCTGCGCATTTCACTCAGATAATCTTTCATTGTTTAAAATACTAAACAAGATGTTTGGGAATCACCAGATTATCATTGTCATTGTCCTATGAGACGATCTTCCCATCGAAACACATTCCGAAGACGGAGGATGAAATGAAAGTTTTGCTGATAGGTGCATCAGGGATTATCGGACGCGGGATTGATGCTGAATTGTCCCAACGTCACGAAATCATTCGTGCCTCGCGATCAAGCGGGGACGTCAATGTTGACCTGACCGATATCGCATCAATTCGAGGCATGTTTGAAAAGGTCGGAAAAGTTGACGCCGTTGTTTCTGCGACAGGCAAAGTTCATTTCGGTGATTTCGCCGAAATGGACGATGACAAATACCGCATCGGGATCAATGACAAACTGATGGGGCAGGTCAATCTGGTATTGGTCGGGCGTGACCATGTGTCGGATGACGCATCATTTACACTTACCACCGGCATCCTGTCCAAAGATCCGATCCGTTATGGCAGTTCTGCCTCGATGGTGAACGGGGCGATTGAATCCTTTGTTCGTGCGGTGGCAATTGAAATGAAACCGGGTCTGCGTATCAACGCGGTCAGCCCCGGTGTGATCCTTGAGGCGATGGAAGGCTACGCACCGTATTTCCGCGGGCATGATCCCGTTCCGGCTGCACGTGCAGCCCTTGGTTATGCCAAATCGGTGGAAGGTCTTCAGACCGGTCAGGTTTTCGAGATTTTCTGATTTTTCAAAAATTAAACCGGCTGCGGCTTTCCGGCTGCAGCCGGTTATCATTACCGGATATGTATCGCGGGGTGTTATTGCGTGGCCGTACTGCGACCTTCGAACTCTTCGCGGAGTTGCGCAAGATAGCCGTTGTTCCGTATTTTCTTGGCGGCTTTGTTCATGCGAAGGACCAGTGTTTTGTCCACCCGGCGATTGCAGCCAACCCAGAGAGATGGGCGCTCAAGGGGCAGAACCGGTGTGATCTGATGGCGGCGGTCCGGTGGATTGAAATGATCAATGCCGTCATGGCTGTCGAACCATAAATCGATCCGCCCCGCCCGCAAAAGATCGGGTCCAAGGTCCCGTTCGGACATGACGACAAGATTGTATCCGCCAAGTGACTGAAGATATTCATGGCGGACGTCATTGCGGTAAATCCCGATGGTCAGATGGCGAATATCGGCCAGGCCGTGGGCCGTAATGCCCGATGATGCTGCAGCAAAAAACGTCCAGTCTGTCATCATCATCGGTCCGACCCACTGAAACAGGTTTTCGCGATCCGGGGTGCGGGTAATCAGAAAAATGCAGGCATCGGGATCATCAAGGACAAGACGGTAAGATTGGCCCAAGGGGCAAGAACTGTTGTATCCGAAAGTTTTGAAATTTCCCGGACAGCCTCGCTGGCCCAGCCGGTAACGGTGTGGTCTTTTTCATCAATATAACTACGAGAGGGAACATATTCCGTCAGGAATGTGATTGATTGTGCCGAAACATGCCCGGAGGCAAGCATGATCAACGTGAAACCCAACGCAAATTTTTTCAGTTGCGCTTTTAAGTAGCGCTGCATCGCACTTTGTTCCCCGTAAGGTGATAAAGTCGATATCGTTATACGCGTTTAAATTTCAATGTGTTTATATGAATGGTTAAGTATGTGCAGGCAATTTTCCCGCTGTGACGGGAATTAGCGGCTGAAATCCAGAAGAACAAGGAAGACGACCGGAACCAGTGCAAGGGCGACATAAATCCAGATCGACGCAACCGGAATACCGAAATGCGCCAGCACATAACCGGCCAAATACAGAACAAGGCCAATTACAGCAACCAGCAAAATGCCCAGAAGAGGCATGGATACCTTGGAATCGGTTTTCATCTTGCGCAATGCTCCCCAAGCGTGTGCGGAATATCTATGATAGCACCCTAGCACCGAATGCGCGATGATGTTTTGACAAGGATCAATCTGCGTTTTGGTGATGTCTCATGATTTATGTGGTGATCATTACATAAAGCATTCAGTGGACTTGTGGATCGGGCATATCCAGCAATCTGGCAACGTGACGCAGTTTGTCCGGATTGCGCGTGATAAAGATGCGGCTGATCTTGCCGTCGCGGATTTCCAAGGCAGTGGTTTGCAGGACATTGCCGCGTTCCAAACTGGCAAAGCCCGGTAACCCATCGATCCAAAGAAAGGAAAGAAGCTTTTCAGCCTCGCCATGCCGTTTGCGAAACAGCCCGGCAAACAGGCGTATGATCCGGTCTGCGCCGCGGATGGGGTTAAGCCACGCATTAACCTTGCCGCCACCGTCAGCGCGCATCACGACATTATCTGCCAGCATGGTGCTTAATGCGCTGATATCGCCATGAGTGGCGGCCTTGAAAAAGGCCAGTGTGATTTTCTCGCCCTCGTCACGTTCGACATTGTATCGCGGTTTGGCGGCTTGGACATGTTTACGCGCACGCACGGCAAGCTGTCGGACCGAGGCCGGGTCGCGATTTAGTGTTTCGGCGACATCGTTCAGGGATACGGCAAAAACGTCATGCAGCAAAAATGCCGCCCGTTCAAGCGGAGAGAGCCGTTCAAGTACAAGCATCAAGCCGAGGGTAAGTTCATCAGTCTTTGGTTTTTCCTCGACTTCGACCAAAGGTTCGGGAAGCCAGCTTCCGACATAAATTTCGCGCTGGGCGCGAGCGGACTTCATTACATCAAGGCACAGGTGGGTGACGATGCGTTTCAGAAAAACACCGGGATTGCGGACAACGCTTTGATCGGTGCGTTGCCAGCGAATCCAGGCGTCCTGCACAACGTCATCGGCCTCGGCCAAGGAGCCGAGCATTCGATATGCCAAACGTTTGAGCTGAATGCGGTGTTCTTCGAACACCGCAGTCGCTTCATCAGGCGGGTACATCGGACGCATTGACCGGATGAGATGCGGCAAAGCCGATCTGGAACCGGTTCCAGAGATTGATCGCACCGATAGCCATGGTCAGATAAACCTGTTCTTCGGGGGTGAACACGCTGGCAAGGGTAGCATATTCTTCATTGGGTGCACCTTTCTCGGCGATCAGGGTCAGGTTTTCGGTCCAGGCAAGGGCTGCACGTTCCCGTTCGCTGTAAAGCGATGATTCCCGCCATGCATCAAGCATATAGATACGCATTTCGGTTTCTCCGGCGGCACGGGCATCCGTGGTGTGCATATGAATGCAAAAAGCACAGCCATTGATTTGTGATGCACGGATTTTAACGAGTTCGAGCAGACGGTGTTCCAGACTGCTTTCCTCAATGACACCTTCCAGTGCCATCATCGGCTTTATGCATTTCGAGGCAAGTTTGAAATGGTTTTCAATGCGCAGTGTCATGGTTTGATTGCCTTGTTGCTGTTTGCTTTTGGACGGATGCAGATGTTCGCAACCATCCGGGGAAGGATCGTCGCCCCCCGGGGCGGGGGAAGCTGATGCGGGGATCCATGCCTGTGGGGATCCCCGCGGAGGGATTAATTTTCAATCGGGATGGTCAGGACGGTTTCGTCGGTGTCGACAACGAACACGGCAAGCAGTTTTGCCGGTTCGGTCTTGCTGGCATTTGCGCTAACGCCGTGGCGATCACCGGGATATTCGGAAAAGCTTTCACCGGCGCGATAGGTCACGACCGGGCCATCATTGACCTGGCTGTTGATTGCACCTTCAAGGATGGTTGCGTAAATGAATGCCGATTCCGCGTGGGTATGTGCCGAAGAAAAGCCGCCAGGACCATATTCGACCAACACCGCCTTCATGCTTTTACCCGGAACATTGGGCAGTTCATGTTCATAAACGACGGTGACTTTGGCATCTTTGTTGTGCGAGTGGGCCGAGACACTCTGCGCGAAAGGAAGGGTTGCAATTAACGCAGTCGCAAAAAGGAATTTTCTGATCATTTTCTTCTCCTGATAGAAGGGGGATGCCGTGACGGCAGTTACTGTGCGGCAATCGAATGGCCCAGCCAGTCTTCGAACCGGTTCGTGCCAAGTCGCGGGTTGATGCCCGGCACGAGGGCATTTTCGGAAAGCTCAACGCCGAAATAAGCTGCTTTGGGATCGGCAATGACGGTGCGCGGGTCCTGCATGGCGCGAAGATATTTCGCGACCAGTTCGTGCATTCGGAAACGATCCGGTCCGGCGATTTCGACAATGCCGTTCACCGGTTCACCAAGGGCAAAGACCGTCATCGCATCGGCAACGTCGTTCGATGAAATCGGCTGGATAAAGGCCGTTGAAAGATGAGTGTCATTACCGACCGTCCCGGCATTGGCGATGCCGCTAACGAATTCAAAAAACTGCGTTGAATGGACAATGGTAAAGGGGATGCCCGATGCTTTGATCAGGTCTTCCTGTGCCTTTTTGGCACGGAAGTAACCGCTGCCCTGCAACTGATCGGTGCCGACGACCGACAGGGCGATGTGATGGCGGACACCGGCGGCGTTGGCGGCCGACAAAAGGTTGCGGCCAGACGTCTGGAAAAATTCCATGACGGCGGTGTCTTCAAAAGACGGGGAATTGGCAAGATCAATAACGATCTCTGCTCCTTCAAGTGCCTTTGAAAGGCCTTCGCCGGTGATTGTATTGATACCGGTATTGGGGGAGGCCGCGATCACGTCATGTCCACGTGCGGCGAGACGCGCGACGGTTTTGGTGCCGATAAGCCCTGTGCCGCCGATAATGACGATTTTCATGTCTGAACCCTTCAAGCTGGTCTTGAGCGCTCGGACATCGGAATGACATTCCGTCGACGCTCATAAACAAGACGAGACGGATTTTGCCAAAGTGACATGGCAGGGCATTTTTTATGAAGAAAGTTCTGTGGAACTACTGCGGGGTTAAATTGGCCGACGGCAATGAAGGGGGGATGCACACTTTAATATATATGCATCTGGCAATCGCCGTTCAGAATCGGGCAATGCTTCGCGATATGAAAGGGAAAATCGAACCGGGGGTATAGGCTGTACCGGGGAAAATCGCTTGATTCCGTGTGGTTGAGATGGGAAAAGCCATCCTTGCGCGATGCAATATGAACGGATTGCGTAAAACAGGTGTTTTTGTCGCGTAAAAGCGTGGATGAAGGCTTGACGGCATCTGTCAGAGACGGTAATAACCCGGCTCCAAGCGCGGGCCTGCATGTCAGGCCAAGCGTCCTTTTGCGAATTATAGACCAGGAGATCAGGTCATGGCACGTCGCTGCCCGGTATCCGGCAAAGGCGTTTTGGTCGGCATGAATGTGAGCCACGCCCACAACCGCACCAAACGTCGTTTCCTTCCGAACCTGCAGCCGACCTCGCTGCTGAGCGAGGCGCTCGGTCGTTCGGTGCGTCTGCGTCTGACCACCAATGCGATCCGCACCATTGAAAAACGTGGTGGTCTGGATGCATATGTGCTCGGCACTGCAGCTTCCAAGCTGTCGGCGGAGCTGGTGAAAATCAAACGCCAGGTCGCCAAGGCTGTTGAAGCAAAAGCTGCCTGAGGTACGCTTTCTGCTTTAAGAATTACGAAGGCTCGCGATTGCGGGCCTTTCGTTTTTCAAAGAATTCGGATTGCCCTGTTCCGGGGCCATAAAAGGGTCGTGCATCACCGATGCACGGCCTTTTTGTTTGTGTCGGGTGCGGTGCGAGATGTGACGAGTCGTACTTCTTGCCGCAGAGTTTGACCAGATGTTTGCGACTCGGCACCAAGTGGCATTTGCGCTTTGCGAAAATTGGGCTATACTTTGCTCTATCAGTGATTTACGCGACCGCGTCGCATGGCTTGATGAAACGTCACGATATTTTCATCACCCGCGATTCGCGAACCTGCTAAATAGTGGGTGCGACTCGGTAAACACGGTGGAGCGGATGATATGCATTTATCGCCCAATGCGTGTCCGGCACTTGTTCTTAACGCCGATTTCCGGCCGTTAAGCTATTTCCCGCTGTCCTTGTGGTCTTGGCAGGATACGCTAAAGGCAGTGTTTCTGGAACGCGTTGATGTTCTTTCGGAATATGACCGTGAAGTCCATTCCCCGTCTTTCAAAATGAAATTGCCGAGTGTCATATCGCTCAAGGAATATGTTTCGCTCAAAAGCAGCCCGGCCTTCACCCGGTTCAACGTTTTCCTCCGCGATCAGTTCTCCTGCCAGTATTGCGGGGATCGTTTGCCGACCAGTGATCTGACATTTGATCACGTCATTCCAAGGTCGCGGGGCGGTCGCACGAACTGGTCCAACATTGTGACGGCCTGTTCGGACTGTAACCTGTTTAAGGGCAGTCGATCGATCCGGGAAGCCGGACTTCGGCTGCGCAGGGTCCCCGAACAGCCGAGCATGCACGAACTCCAGACTATCGGACGCCGCTTCCCGCCAAACTATCTTCACGAAAGTTGGCGGGATTTTTTGTATTGGGATACCGAACTGGAATACGATTTCTGATTTTCCAATCCCGGCAGAGATGAAGAAGCCGACGAATATCTCGTCGGCTTTTTGCCTGCTATGGCTCAGAATACATCCAGATCGCTGGCCAGAACGACTTTGCCATCATAACGTTCGGTTATTTCATTCAATGTGCTTTCGATCGGAGCCGAATAATGCAGAACATGATAAAGCACCAGCAAGCCCGGTCTGGTTTCATTAGCAAGTTTTGCCAGGTCGGTTGAAAGAGTATGCGCCGAAGCGTGATAGGTCTGCCAGTTCTCGGGAAGTCCTGACCAGCCTTCATGGCTTATGGCTTCGTGAAGCAGGACATCAGCACCACGCGCGATTTCGCGCAGCTTTTCATTATAGGTCGTATCGCCGGAAATGACGACAACGCGATCAGGCGTGGTAACGCGATAAGCAAAGGCATTGTCCCAGTTGCCATGTGTGATCGCGAATGCCTCGACTGTGACATCCCCGTCCTTGATGATGACGCCATCATCCGAAAACTCGGTAACGTCGGCATAGGCAGCGTCACGATTGACAACCGGCTGGTTTCCACCAAGGCGGGTCTGTGTATCATCGGCGAGCATTTTATAGACACCCTCGCTCATGCTTTTGGTGCCGACGGGGCCGAAAACCTTTATCTGGTTGGCGCGTCGCCACCAGTAAGTTGCGATCAGTTCCGGATAATCAAGGACATGATCGCTGTGCAGGTGGGTTAAAAACAGATGATCGATTTTGGTCGGGTACAGGCCGGATATATTCTTTTTCTGTGCTGCGGCGATGGCATTCTGAACCACGCCACCGCCAATGTCGAAGACATAGGCCTCGTCGTTATAGACAACAGCAATTCCGGCACCTGCGCGGTCGGCATCGGGAACCGGTGTTCCCGTACCCAGCATGACGATTTTGGTTTCGGCTTGCGCTATCTGTGGGGCAAGCATGGCAAAGCAGGTAAAAAGAACGGCACCAAGAATGCCCGAGGTTTTTACGGATTTGTGCATAGGTTCCTCCCGATGCGAATAGATCAATATGGGCGCCTTGTTGTATTTTTGGCGCTTCCCAAAGGCTACGGGTGATAGGCAACAAACCCTAGAAATTGACATTGGCGGTTGTTCTATTTTGATGTTATGGGCCGCATAGCGGTCCATATGACGAAGGCGTTATCATAAGGATTCAAAATGACATGCGAAAACACGCATGCAAAGTTGGGAGCAGACGGCATGAGTAAGGAAAAACGCGAAGAGTTGACCAACCGTGCCTTGGCGCGCGGATTGATGGTTGTGCGTATTCTGGATAAAGCAGGGGGATGCAGGCTTGCCGATCTGATGCGCCTAACGGGTTTACCCAAAACGACATTGCGGCGATTGCTGGCGGTTTTACTCGATCAGCGTTTTATACGGCGCAGCATGGGCGATGGCCGGTATCGGGCAAATGTCAGCTGGACATCGCACCCCTTGCAGAACGGTATGACCGATCTTTCCGAATTTCTCGACATTGCCTGTGACGTGATGCGTGATCTTACAGCTCGTGTACAGTGGCCGTCCGACATTTTGCTCCGTAATGGCAATCATATGCAGGTTATTGAAAGTACACGGTCCGTCAGCCCACTTTTTGTTGCACCCGGAAAGCTGGAGGTTGGTGTGGATATGATTCGGTCCGCAGCGGGGCCAGCCTATCTGGCATATTGTCCGGCCAAAGAACGTGAAGAGATCTTGGCAGGCCTCGGCATTGCAGGGGCCTTGCGCAGCCGGTTTGATGGTGTGTTGGCTGAAATCCGAAAGCGCGGATATGCGCTGCGCGATCCGGACTATTGGGGGGATAGTGTTGCCAATGATCGTCTACGTGCCATCGCGATGGCAATCCCCGGAAGGCAAGGCATTGCTGGTGTCATCAATCTGGTCTGGACCGCAGGGATGATTGATGAAGACATGTTCGCAGCCCGGCATGCCGAAGATCTTAGAATGGCGGTGAATACAATCAGTGAACGTTATTGCAGCTTGGTGAAAGCCTGAGCGAAATGAAAACACCGCCCTGTTGGAGCGGTGTTTTCGCCAAGTTGTTTTGTGCAGTGACTTACCAGTTCACAGTAAGCTTCAGCAGGGCGCTCCGTCCTTCAGCATAACCGCAGGCGGTGATAGAGCTACAACCCGCGACATATTCCTTGTCGAGAAGGTTGGATACATTCAGGCTGAGGTCCCACTGATCGGCGACGCCATAGCCAATTCCGGCATCAAACACAGTTGCGGAGGGCACTTCGTGTTCATTGCTTTCATCGGCATAGGAAGCTCCTTGATATCGTACACCGCCACCCAGACGGAAACCTTCAAGCATTCCCTGACGGAACGTGTAATCAAGACCAAGGCTGGCCATTTCGGTCGGAACAGTGACCGGTTGTTTGCCGATAACGCTTTGATCTTCATCCTCGGTGACTTCCAGATCAAAAGCGGTGGCTGCAGCTGTCAGTCTTAGTTCTTCGGTCAGGTTTGCTTTGGCTTCAAATTCGATACCGCGGGAATTGACTTCGCCCAATTGGCGCTCGTTGTTGAAAGTTCCGGTAACAACATTTTGCCGGGTAAGATCAAAGACAGCGACGGTGAACAGGCCGTCGAAGCTTTGTGGTTCATATTTCAGACCTGCTTCGTACTGTTCACCTGTTTCAGGTTGAAACACGCCAAGCGAGCTTGAGCCCAGAACCGGGTTGAAGAAGGTTGAGGTGCTTACATACGGCGTCAGGCCGTTGTCGAAAGCATAGGCAAGACCGGCTCGGCCGCTCCATTCCCCTTCGGTATCACTGAAGTTGTTGTAAGTTGAGATCGGATCGTCACTGTCCGTCGATATATAATCATAGCGACCGTTTAAAGTGGTAATCCAGCCACCACCGAATTTGATCTGATCCTGCATATAGAGGCCGACCTGATTCATTGAAACGTTCTGATCAAGGTAGGGTACCAAAGCCGGTTGATCTGCGCCATAAACCGGGTTTAAAGGGTTAATCGGCGTCGCAGTTTCCGGCCAGGATGGGGATGCCTGAGTCTGGTCCATCTGGTAATGTTTTAAGTCGATACCGCCAAGCACGGTATGGTTTAAGCTTCCGGTTGTGAAGCTCTGCTCCAATTGGTTGTCGAGACCAACTGATGTCATTCGTGTGCGATGTTCGAAGCCTACACGAGCGAGGTCAGGGCCGCCTGATGAATATCCGTTGGGGTAGTAATAGACTTCATGAATGTTGGTGTGACCAAGGCGTGCATTCTGTCGAAAAGTCAGATCATCATTGATGTCGTGTTCCAGTTCATAGCCAACCATAATTTGGCGGCGCAGTTCCTTGTCACGGCTTGGCTCCGTAAAGTTGGTTTCTGGGTCGATCTTGCCATACGAAGCGTCAACAACTGTACCGGTATAAGGAAGGAAGCCGAGCCCCCCATTGTGTTGACCATCGACGAAGGTAAAACTGCTAAGCAGTGTCAGACTGGTATCTTCATTTGGGCTCCAAAGAAAACTGGGTGCGATTGAGCCCTGGAATCCTTCATTTTCATCGACGTACTCTTCGCCCGCTGTGAATTGACCGGTTACGCGATAGGCAGCTTCGTCGCTCAACCGGTCGCTAAAGTCAACACCGGTACCAAACTTTCCTGTATCTGTTACCGATAGTTCAAGACGGCGCTGTGTTTCTGCTGTTGGACGTTTGCTGACATAGTTCACCATCCCGCCTGGGTTGGTGCCGCCATACAAAACCGATGCCGCGCCACGTAGAACTTCAATGCGTTCAAGGTTGTAATCATTGACTAGAAACGAACCGAAGCCGAAGGCATAATTCTGCAGGCCGTCGAGATAGACGCCAGTCTGTGTCGCGTTGAAGCCGCGAATATAGAACCAGTTGGTGTCGGTATCCGAACCGTAGGGCTGGGTGAAAACACCGCTGGTATAGCGCAAAGCTTCATCAACCTTGTTGACGCCCCGGCTATCCATTTCTTCTCGACCGATGACCGAAACAGATTGCGGAATTTCGCTGAGCGGCGTGTCTGTTTTCGAGCCCGTCGCGCTGCGCTTTGCAACATATCCCTTTACAGGTGAAGTAGGTGTTTCAGGTTGTTCGGCATTGATCACAAGAGGATCAACAACGATTTCCTCGTTTGCTTCGCTTGTTGCTTCCTGTGCGCCAGCCTGTATTGGCAAGCCTGCGCAAAGAATGGCGACGCTGCCAAGTAGGGTGTTTCTAAACCGCAAGTGCGTGATGGACGTCATTCGGGCAATTCCCTGCATCAATTGTCATGTATGACAATCCGATAGCATGGTTGGGAAAGCCGGATATTGAACCCTATTTGGTCGTATTGAACGGATTTTGGTTTATTTTCAGGCGGCCTGTTCGCGTCGCCATACGCCCGGTGTGGTGCCGGTGATGCGGCGGAACACCCGGGTCAGGTGCGCCTGATCGGCAAAGCCGACATGTGCTGCCACGCTGGCCAGCGGTGTGGCAGCATCGCGCAGCATGGACTTGGCACGTTCGATACGCGCCTTCATTTGCCATTGATGAGGCGGCATCCCGGTTGTTTCGCGGAATGCCGAGCAAAAATAGGACTGCGATAGTCCGGTCAGTTCCGCCAGTTCATCAAGGCGGATCACGCGGCCGCAATTCTGTTCAATATAATCCACGGATTTACGCAAGTGATGCGGGGCAAGCTTGCCACGTTTTCGGGGTGTGTCATTTTCGGGGAGTGGCGTGAGCAGTGCACTTGTTAGCGCGGTGACCAGACTTTCACCGTAAAGTTCCGGTGACGGAATGTCGCTTGCGAGATCATCGGCAATCATATGCACAAGCGATCTGATGCGCGGATCGCAAAAGCCGATCCGCGGCGTTTCAAGAACAGCACGATCAATTTCCTGCCCAAGGTGTGCTTCAAGGCTTGCGATATCAAGATGGATATCGAGATGGCGCAACCGGCATTTTTCCAAGACTTCGGATGAAATTTCCATCCCTGCCGGAATATAGGAAAGGCAGCCCTGTTCATGATGTTCAGTACCGGAAGTTTCGCCAGGCACATTGACCCGAAATTTCGATTGCCCGCTACAATCCAGAATGGCCACAAGCCTTGGTGCTTGGGAGACATAGTTTCCGCGCGCCCGATCATCGCATGCAACATGCCAAAGATCGGTAATCACTGTATTCCAGCGACGAAAGCGGAGCTCTTCGAGAAGCGAGAAGCCCTCTATCTTGCTGGTCATTTGCGGATGGAATGTCTTGTTTGGCATTCCGGCAATCGTCCTTCCTGTATTTAAACGGGATCAGCAAGTGTCTGATCCCGTATTTGGAAATTAACTGAAGGAGGGGAGATTATAAGAAGAGCTGCATGCAAACAAGAACAATTCTCATTATCATTATTGAGGATGTCGGGATTTTCCTGTTTTTTCACCCCCGCATTGAATGCGGGTATGAAAAAGTCCGCCAGACGTGTGTTTGGCGGACTTTGATAACGTAACGTAATGTGATGGTCTTACTGCTTCTTCATCCAGCGTGATGGTGCAATCAGGCACAGGATAGTCAGAACGGCCGAGAAAAAGACATTAACTGTCGGCATCGTAATGCCAAACAGGGTCCAGTCAATCTTGTCGCAGCGAACAATCGGTTGTGCCATCAGTTGCGCTTTCAGGTCCGCGACGGATGCCGCACTGCTGGTCAGGCCGCCGCACTTTGCGGGGCCTTCCCACCAGAGTTCCTGAACACCGACGTGATAGATCGCAATCCCGGTGCCGATGGCAAAAGCCACACCACATAGATAAACAAGAACACGTGAAGCGCCGGGTATGCGCAGCAGCAAAAGGGCCAGAATGGCAAGGCCGCCGGCAGCATAGAACGGCATGCGCTGATACAGGCACAGCACACAGGGCAGAAGCTTTTGCACATATTGGGCGTAAAAGGCAAAGCCAAGGCTTCCGGCAGATATCAGAAAAATCGCAACCGGCGGCAAGGCCGGGGCATAATGTGCACGAAGCAATTTGATCATCGGGTCGTTCCGTTATCGTTTTACGGTATTAGCCGTGCGGGATCAGTTTGATGGCCGCAAATCCACCGACAAGAACCACAACAAATATGGTGAAAACGAGGCCAAGCCGTTTTTCGATAAAGTCGCGAATGACCGGGCCGAATTTCCAGATCAGGGCTGCAATAATAAAAAAGCGCATACCACGCGCCAGAACCGATGCGACCATGAATATTGCCGGATCAAGTGCTGTCACACCAGACAGGATGGTAATGACCTTGTAGGGGAACGGGCTTACTCCCGCGATAAATACCGCCCATGCGCCCCACTCGTTATAATAATCGCGGAATATATCGAATTTCGCACTATAGCCGTAAAGCTGCAATACCGGTTGGCCGATGCTTTCAAACAGGAAGTAACCGATGCCATATCCGGCAATGCCACCCAGAACAGACCCGATAAGGCAGATTAATGCATAGCGCCATGCTCGCGTTGGCGCGGCAATGATCATCGGGATCAGCAGGACATCGGGCGGGATTGGGAAAACCGAACTTTCCACAAAGGCGATAATGAAAAGTGCAATGGCAGCGTGGCGATGGGCGGCCAGGCCAAGGGTCCAGTCATAAAGGCTGCGCAGCACGGAAACGCCCTTTGCGGTTAAGACGATAAAAACAATGCGGCGCGGTGGCCGATATGGGGGTGATGTAACCGCATTTGGCCTTGTGTCGCAATGACCTTTTCCCGGCGAAAGCCACATGCGGATCAGGATACAATTTTTGCGCAAAGCCCCATTGACCGAACGAAAATTACAGCTATTATCCGCCCCCACGATGGCGGGTGCGCAACGCACCCATATGTGCCTGCCCCTGTGGCGGAATTGGTAGACGCGGCAGACTCAAAATCTGTTTCTCTTTGAGAGTGGGAGTTCGATTCTCCCCGGGGGCACCATCGCTGTTTTCCTTGGTTCTACCATTTTTATGATCATGTTTGAGAGCAAGAACAGTCCTGCGTTGTAACGGTCTGTGCGGGCTGTAACCTTTTAGAGCTCGTCCATTGATCCGCGAAACAGATGACGAAACACAAGGATTTCCCGTAGCGCCGCACAGGTCGAACCCGGTTTGTGGTTGAATGCCGCAGTGGTTGGGAGTTTGACAGCATGACAAATTCAAAGTAAATGCAAACAATTCGCAGTTGCTTCGCTGCGGGATGTGATCTGTCGGGGGCCCATGGTTGCAAGTTGGCGCGACGAGGAATTGCTCGCCCTGTTCGTGACCAGAAGGCGCGAACTGGTCAATTACGCGCGCGCAATTGTCGGCGACCGTGCGGCTGCCGAGGATGTTGTGCAGGACGCCTATTTCCGGCTGGAACGGGCGGGTACCGTTAAAATGGATGACAGGCTTGATGAGCCGGTTGGCTATATTTTCCGGATCGTTCGCAACCTTGCCATAGATGGTCGGCGCAAGATGGTACGCGAAAGCAACCATGTTGGCATTGATGAAAACAGCATGACCTACGCCGTTCCCGAAGACCGGCCGGATCCCGAAGCTCAGGCCATTGCGCGTAGCGAATTTAGGCTGCTTGAACAGATATTGGCGGAGCTTCCGACCCGGTCACGCATTGCCCTTGAAATGCACCGGTTTGGCGGCTGCAAATTTTCTGAAATCGCTGCAAGGCTTGATATTTCGGTTGGTACGGCACACGCGCTGGTGACCGACGCGATAGAGCATTGCAAAACGCGTTTGGCCAGGGAGAGGTAAGCGAGTGCAAAAATGCTGAAAAACTGAAAATTCAGCAGACCGCCATCGTTTATTCAGTAAGGAAGCAACGCAATGTGTCAGGACATGAAAAATCCCGCAAACCGGACCGCAAAAGCGGCCGCTGTCCTGCGAAACACATGGAGAGATGCGAGGCGATGAACGATATGACGATGCCAAGGTCGGCAAGCGAATGGATCACATTGCTTAGCGATGAGCCCGATAACCCGGATTTGCGTGCCCGCCATGATGTGTGGCTTGAAAGCAGTGCGGAAAATCGCGTCGACTGGGACGAGACACTTCGTGTCTGGCAGATGCTTGATATGACTGTGCCGGTCCATGTCGCGGAATGGCAGGACGGGATAGAACAAGTACAACCGACTGTTGCGCGCGAAGATCGCGTCACTGCAATGCCGGATGCCGATCCGATTGCCACGGTGCGCGGACGGCGCGCGCATCCATTCTGGCAGCGGCAGCTTTCGCTTGGCCTGTCCGGGTTTGCGCTGGTCGCGTGCTTGTTGGTCTTTGCCGTGCCGGGCTGGATGATTGATCTGAATGCAGATTATCTAAGCCCGACCGGCGAGATGCGCGTCGTCGAACTGCCGGATGGCAGCATGTTGCATCTGGCCCCAGATAGTGCGGTTGCGCTGGATTTTGCCGGAGACGAACGACAGATTGAACTGTTGCGAGGCGAGGCGTTTTTTGACGTTGTGCCAATGGCGGATCGACCGTTTCGTGTGATTTCCGGTGAAACCGAAACGACGGTCCTGGGGACTGCGTTCGATGTCCGTCGTGGTGGATATGGCGTTGATGTCGCGGTCGAACACGGGCGGGTTCGTGTGGAACATACCCGTGGTGACCGGCCATCCGAACTTGGTGCGGGTGACATGATACATGTTGGCTTGGATGGCTCATTTGTCCGCCAGACGATTGCGCCCGAACTGGTGGCAGCATGGCGCGACGGGCGCCTCATCGCCAAGGATCAGTCGGTTGCCGAGATCGTTGAAACTGTTGACCGTTATTTCGATGGCTGGATTTTGATCAGCGATGATGCACTCGGAAGCGAGCCGTTGACCGGGATTTATAACCTTGAAGACCCCAAGAAGGCCCTTGCTGCGGTGGCAGATGCGCAGGGAGCTGTTCTGCGTGAAATTTCGCCGTGGATTCTTATGCTGTCATCCAAATAGCGCCTGTTTGAAGTCGCCGGAAAAGCACGGCGAAAATTGATATTAAGAAAAAATCGCAACTTTTTTTGAATATCGTGTCCTCCCCCTTCGTTGCTTGGTTAAAGGGTGAACTTAATTCGCATTTGCAAATCACCCATTCTGTAAAACGTAAAACCAGGCGGAGACTGAGCTTTATGACGGGGGTTAATTTGTCGATGGCTTCGGGGAAATGGCGTCGCACCTTTGCGATGTCGACAGCATTATCGGCATTTGCGGTTTCGGGGATCGCATTTTCGGCCGGTGCGATGGAAAATACGGCGTCGGCCACGGCAGCCCAAGCCGTAACCAGTGAACTGGCACAGGCCAGCCAGCGACATGATTTTGATATTGCCAGACAACCACTTGCCGATGCGCTTGCCCTTTTCGGGCAGCAGGCCGGTCTTCAGATTTCGGCCCATGGCGATTTGGTTCGTGATGTGCAAACCAATGGCGTCGTCGGTCTGATGAATACCGAGGCTGCGTTGCAACGTCTTTTGGCCGGAACCGGGCTTATGTATCGGATTGCCGATGACGGATCGGTCACGATCACAAGTTCGGCGCAAAGCAGTGACGCATCCGAAACCATGGTCAGCCCGATCCTGATCGAAGCAGCCAGTGCGGCCGATGATCGTCCGGGGGCTGCAGATCGGGCCAATTCCATCCGTGTTACGCGTGAGGATCTGGATCGCCGCAATCCGCAGGATGTCAAACAAGTCTTTGCCGGTGAATCCGGTGTTTCGGTCGGTGGATCGATCCCGTTGAACCAGAAGCTTTATGTTAACGGAATCGAGGAAACCAATCTTGCGGTTTCCATTGATGGCGCGCGCCAGAACAACAAGGTTTTTCACCATAGCGGGACGAATCTGATCGACCCCAGCCTCCTGAAGGCGGCCCGGATTGATCCGGGCGTGGCTCCGGCAGATGCCGGGCCGGGGGCACTTGGTGGTGCGGTTGTTTACGAAACTGTCGATGTTGCCGATGTTCTGGAACCCGGTCGCTCACTTGGCGGGTTCGTCAAAGGCAGTTATGACACCGATAGCGAAACCTTCACCAACGATCTGTCATCCTATGGGCGTGCCGGTGGTTTTGAATTACTGGGCTATTTCAAATGGGCCAAGGGTGACGATTACGAAGCAGGCAATGGCGAGCAGGTCCCTGGTACCGAAGCCGATATGCGTTCCGGCTTGGTCAAGACCGCCTATGAAGCCCAAAGTGGTCATCGGTTCGAGTTTTCCGGGGAACAGGTCCGTGACCGGGCGCAGCGTCCATATCGTGCCAATATGACCGACCTGACCAACCGGGATCAACCGGACGAACTTGGTTATGATATGCGTCGTCGTAACTTTGCCTTCAATTACGGGCAGGCTGGTGCGGAAGGCCTTTGGGATCCCAAAGCGGTTCTGGCCTATAGCGAGACATATCTGTACGCGCCGTTGACGGAAGAAAGTCGTGGCACGACCGGCAGCTTTTCGGGAAAGTTCGAAAATGACTTTAATCTGACGGACCGCGATACGGTTACGACCGGTGTCGATTTTTATAATGACTTTGCCGAATACGATGGGCCGGATACCGATGCAGACGAAGAGGCTACCAATTTTGGTGCCTATGCGCAGGCACGTATCCAGCCGCTTGATCCTTTGCGTCTTTCGTTTGGTATGCGTGGCGATACACAGAAATTTACTGGTATTGACGGTACAGAGTTTGAAAATGACGGGCTGAGCGGTAACGTATCTGCGGCGGTTGATGTTACTGATTTTCTGACGGTCAATGCAGGTTATTCCAATGTCTGGGGTGGTATTGCATTGGCTGAAAACTTTATCCTGAACCCGGCATGGGATTATAGCGACGGTATCAAGCCGGTTCGTTCGGAAAACTACACCACCGGATTTGAAGTCCATCACGAAGGGTTCAGCTTTAATGCCGGTATTTTCCGCAGTGTATTTGACAATGCCCGTGATCCGGGCTGGACACCCGGTCCGTCGGTCGTCGTTGACTTTGAAACGCGTGGTTACAACCTTGGTGCCGGTTACAATTGGGGACCGGGTTTTGTGCGCGTGTCTTATACCGACAGCGAAATCACCGTGAATGGCAAACCGGGTGATTCTGACGGTACCCAATATCTTGGTGCGCCGCTTGGTCGGATCATTGCGCTCGAAGCTGCCCACCGGATAGACACGATCAATCTGACCTTGGGCGGGACGCTTGATGCGGCGTTGAAAAATACCGATACCGCAGATGCTGGTGGATCGGCACAGGAAGCCTATGAGGTCGTCGGGCTTTATGCCGAATATCAACCCGAAGCAGCCGAGTATCTGACGCTTCGCATCGAAGCAAACAACATCTTTGATGAAGAATATGCAGATCGTGCGACCTATGGGCAGGACTTCACCAACGTTGTTCCGCTTTATGAACCGGGCCGGTCTTTCCTGTTGATGGCCAAGGCGCGCTTCTAGGGTTTTAAAGGATTTTGATGCATTGCCTGGGACCGGTTCGCCGGTCCCAGGTTTTTCTGTTAACGGAGGCAAAGTGGCATGCTGCATGTGATGCGCGCGCTTTTTCTGACGGGTCTGGCTTTGATGGCAAGCCTTCCTGTGCGGGCTGAAACGATTGAAATAACTGACCTTGCCGGGCGACAGGTGCGCATTGAAACGCCGGTCGAACGGCTGGTGATCAGTGAGGGGCGGTATATTCCGCTTTTGGCCATGTTGCGGCCATCTGATCCGGTTGGTGATGTGGTCGGTATGATGACTCCGCTTGGCTGGACACAGCCCGATCTTGAACAGCAGCTTTTTGCCGACTTTCCCGATGCAAAAAACATCCCCTTATTTGGCGGGCGCAGCGAGGATAGCGTTTCGGTCGAAAAGATTATCGATCTGGCCCCGCAATTGGCGATTTTCGGGCTGAATGACCACGGCCCGGGGGCAAAAAATGCAGAAATGATTGATCAGCTTACGGCCGCAGGTGCGCAAATCATCTTTATCGATTTTCGGGCTGATCCATTGAACAACACCCTGCCATCTATTGAAATTCTCGGTCGTGTACTGGGGGCGGAGGACCGGGCAGGCGACTATATTGCCTTTTACCAAAGCCGGCTTGAGACCATTCGCAAACGGGTCGCGGATGTTGATGTCCGTCCGACAGTATTTTTGCAGGCCCATCCCGGTCGTTTCGAATGTTGCAGGGGCATGGCAGAGGGCATGCTGGGACCGTTTGTTGGTGAGGCGGGCGGCCTTAATATTGCCGATGCCGTCGCCCCCGGACCAACGGCCCAGCATACGGTAGAGTTTCTGTTGACGGAAAATCCGGATGTCTGGATCGGGACAGCATCGGGTACGGTCAAGGAATATCGGGACGGGGCTTTGCCAGTTGCGCTTGGTGCGGGAATGACGGCCGATATGGCCGCCGACAGTCTCGCACGCTATCTCGCCGCGCCGGAATTTGCAGCCCTTGATGCCGTTCGGAATGGCCGAGCACATAGCATCTGGCACAATTTTTATAACTCGCCTTTTAACATTGTGGCGCTTGAAGCCTTTGCAACATGGATTCATCCGGACCTGTTTGCCGATCTTCATCCGGAAAAAACCATGCAATATATCTACGACATCTGGTTACCGTTCGACCTTCGCGGTGTTCATAGTGCGACGGTGCATCATGGTGCCCGCTGATCTTTCGCTTCATGACCGGTTTGGAGCCATTCATCGTCGCAGGTTAATGATCATATCTGCAATGATTCTGGCGCTTTTTCTCAGTCTTGGTCTTGATCTGGCGGCGGGGCCGGCAGGGCTTGATATCGGCGATATTGTTGGTGGTCTTCTTGATCCGCAATCGCTGGCGTTTCGGCACCGGATTATTCTTTGGGAAGTCCGCCTACCCGATGCGCTGATTGCGCTTGCGGTTGGGGCAGCATTGGGGCTGGCAGGGATCGAAACCCAGACCATTCTTGATAATCCGCTTGCCAGTCCCTTTACGCTTGGCGTGTCTTCGGCTGCGGTTCTCGGGGCCAGCCTTGCAATCGTAATTGTCCCGGTTCTGCCCTTCCTGCCCGAAACCGCGATCTTGCCGGTGATGGCGCTGCTTTTCGCGCTGGGGTCGGGGATATTGATCCTGTTGATTGTGCGATGGAGTGGCGGGGCGCGCGAAACCGTTGTTCTGTTCGGCATTGCATTGGTGTTCCTTTGCAATGCCCTGACCGCGGGGTTGGAATATCTGGCCAGTGCCGAAGCCGTTCAGCAGATCGTATTCTGGACCATCGGCAATCTGACCCGTGCCGGATGGCTTGAAGTCGGGCTGGTGGCGGCGTGCTTTGTGATTATTCTGCCCTTTTCCCTGCGACAGGTCTGGATCATGACCCTTCTCCGCGGTGGGGAGGCCCATGCGCGCAGCATGGGGATCAATGTCGCCAGACTTCGCATGTGGGTGATCCTGCGCATTTCCGTTTTGGCAGCTTTTGCTGTCTGTTTTGTTGGGGCAATCGGCTTCATCGGGTTGGTAGGGCCGCATATCGCCCGCCTGCTTCTGGGGGAGGATCACCGTTTGCTGGTGCCGGGATCGGCGATTTGCGGGGCATTGATCCTGTCGCTGGCGTCTTTCCTGTCCAAGGCACTTGTCCCCGGTGTCATCATTCCGGTTGGCATTCTGACCGCTGTTGTCGGCGTGCCGGTCTTTCTGGGGCTTCTTGCCGGGCGGAGAAAAGCGATATGACGATCTTTTTCGCCACCGGTATTTCCGCGTCCTATGGCCGGACCCGGATATTGCATGATGTTGATCTGCCTGAATTGCACGATGACGAGATATTGGGGCTTCTTGGCCCGAATGCATCGGGTAAATCGACCCTGATGCGGTGCCTGACCGGCGAGAAGACCCATCATGGCCGGATCCTCCTGGATGACAGCAACCGGGAGGACATGGACGTCAGGGCATGGCATCGTCGGGTGGCAACCATGCCGCAAACACCGCCCAATCCAAGTGTTCTGATGCCGACCGAACTGATGTGGAGTACGGCACGCGCCCTTGATCTTGATTTTTCGGATCGCGAACTGGCTGATCGGATCGAGGATATCTTTAGTCGGCTTGGGTTGGATGAATTTGCCCTGTCGCCGCTGCATGTTTTATCGGGCGGCAAGCGTCAGCTGGTCGGGCTTGCGCTGGCATTGCTGCGTGACCCGGATGTTTTGCTGCTTGATGAACCGACATCGGCGCTTGATCTGCATTGGCGGATGGTGGTGCTGGATCTTGTGCGGGAACGATTGACTGAGCGCGGCGGGGTGGTGATTGCTGCCCTGCATGATCTTGATCTGGCAGCACGTTATTGCGACCGGATTGTATTGCTTGAAGCAGGAAAAATCGTTGCATCCGGAACCCCCGGCGAGGTTTTGACCCCCGATAATCTGGCGCGCGTCTATCATGTCGAAACGTCGGTTTCGCACGATGAACAAGGCCGGCCCGTGGTGCAGGTGATCCGGCCAATTCGTTCCGGCAAACGGGTTGCCCGATAACCGCAAAAACAAAACGGCCCGGCTTTGCGACCGCCGGGCCGTTTTGTTTTTACGCCTCAGGCGCAGTCGGTCTTATTATTACCGGTCCTGATGCCAAGTGATTGTGCATCATGCAGGCGGCGATAAGCGCCACCGGCTGCAATCAGGGCATCGTGGGTGCCTTCCTCGGCAATGCCGTCCTGTGTGATTACGACGATCCGGTCGGCATTGCGGATGGTGGCCAGACGATGTGCAATCACCAGTGTCGTGCGGCCTTTGGCCAGTTCATCAAGCGATTGCTGAATGGCGCGTTCGGTTTCGGTATCAAGGGCTGATGTCGCCTCGTCGAGAATCAGGATCGGCGGGTTTTTAAGGAAAATACGGGCGATTGCGACACGTTGTTTTTGTCCACCAGAAAGTTTGACCCCGCGTTCGCCTATCACGGTATCAAGCCCGTCAGGCATGTCTGCAATCAGTTCTCGCAAACGGGCGCGATGGGCGGCGTCAATGATTTCATCCTCGGTGGCGTCAAGGCGGCCATAGGCAATATTGTCGCGCAATGTACCAGCAAACAGGAAAACATCCTGCTGGACGATGCCGATCTGACGGCGAAGCGATTTCATTTTGATATCGCGAATATCGATCCCGTCGATTGTGATCCTGCCCGCTGTCACATCATAAAAGCGTGGCACCAGCGAACAAAGCGTGGTTTTACCCGCCCCGGACGGGCCAACAAAGGCAACCGTTTCACCGGATTTGATCGAAAGGTTGATATCATTGAGTACAGTGCGTTCCGGGCTGTATCCAAAGCCGACCTGATCAAATGCAACATTGCCGGAGAGGTTTTCGATATCACGCGCACCATCACGATCGACAATATCGGGTTCGGTTGCCAGCAATGCCTGATAGTTTTTGAAACCGGCGATGCCTTTGGGATAGGTTTCGACAACAGCGGCGATCTTTTCGAGCGGTTGATAGAACACATTGACCAGTAGCAGGAAGCCGACAAACCCGCCAACCGTCAGCCCGCCGGTTACAACGAAATAGGTCCCCGTCACCAGAATGACGACCTGGACAATCCGCATGCCGAGGTAATTGATCGCAAGGCTGATCGCCATGATGCCATAGGCCTGCAATTTCACATGGCGATAAAGTTCGTTATCCTTGTGAAACAGGGCGCGTTCGTGATCCTCGTTGGCAAAGGCACGCACAACGCGAACGCCGCCGACATTTTCCTCGATCCGCGCATTGAAGGCGCCGACACGGCCAAACTGACTTTGCCAGTTGCGCGTCATTTCTCCGCCAAACCGGACGACCAACCACATCACCAGTGGCGCAATCGTCATTGCAATCAGCGCCAGTTCGGTATGTACGGTAAACATCAGGATCAGCGCCCCGACAAAGGTCATGACTGCAACAAACAGGTCTTCGGGGCCGTGGTGGGCAACCTCGCCGATTTCTTCAAGATCCTTGGTGATGCGTGCCACCAGGTGGCCGGTCTTCTGATTGTCGTAAAAACGGAAAGAAAGCTTTTGCAAATGGTCGAACGCGCGTTTGCGCATTTCGGTTTCGATCATGATACCCAGAACATGGCCCCAATAGGTGACCACGGCCATCAAACCGGTATTGGCAAGATAGACCAGAAGCAACCCGACGGCAGCCAGTCCGATCAACAGCCAATCCTGCTTGGGTAACAGCACATCGACAAATCCTGCAACCGCCACCGGAAAGCCAAGTGACAGGATGCCTGACAGGACAGCCGACCCGAAATCAAGCATGAAAAGCCGTTTATGCGGCAGATAGTAGGAAAAGAATTCTTTCAGCATGGGGCGGATCCGGTGACGGAGGATTAATCGCGATATCAGGGCAGTTGCTATCACATGGAATAGCGAAATTGATTACTATTAGCAATTGATGCGATGCAAATTTAGCCGTTATTTATCGGCGTTGCCGAATGGCCGTTCTGCGGATACGGCTTCCAAGCGTCCGAATTAAGCCCAATACACTCCTGGCAGGTGTTTTGTTGCCAAGAGTAGCATTTTGTTAGAGGCGGATGTTCGGTCAGGGGACGTTGAATTAATGCCTGCACAATCGAAGATCGGGTAGGCTGACATAATGCGATCTGCAGGCTCCGACAGAGCCTGCAGATATTTAGGGGATGATCTATCGTTTGCGGATCACCCGCCATGCCGCGAAATCAATCGGGGTTTGATCGTCGGTGGGTGGGTAAAGGCCAATGACGGATTTTCCGGCCAGGACCTGTTCGGTGACAAAGTCCTCGAACACGGTCATCTCGACGGCCTCTGTCGCGATTTCCGCTGCAAGATGTGCCGGGACGATCACGACACCTTCATCATCACCAACCACGATATCGCCGGGGAATATTGCAACATCACCACATGCAATCGGAATATTGACATCAATCGCCTGATGCAGGGTCAAGTTGGTCGGGGCGGATGGGCGGTTGTGGTAGGCGGGGATATCGAGCTTGGCGATTTCCGGTGAATCACGAAAACCACCGTCGGTAACGATACCGGCAACACCGCGTTTCATCAGGCGTGTGACAAGGATCGATCCGGCGGATG
The DNA here is from genome assembly GCF_044790785.1 of Thalassospira australica. Taxonomy (GTDB): domain Bacteria; phylum Pseudomonadota; class Alphaproteobacteria; order Rhodospirillales; family Thalassospiraceae; genus Thalassospira; species Thalassospira australica_A. The sequence goes on from NZ_CP085258.1 coordinate 512,364, forward strand.
CGGCGCGTGCATCCTTGCGGCTGTCGATTACAAGCACGGCACCCGACGGGCATTGTTCGACCGCAATGCGTTGCGGGTGATCGGGGTTTCGGAAAGCCGAAATATCGTTCAGGTCCTCGCGGGCAGGGATATAGCGCAGCGTATAAGCCTCGCCCACCATATTGCCACGTCCTTCGCGAAGGGGGCGAACATCCTGAATGAACTGATTGCGAAGACCGCGTTTGAAAAGGGCAGTGGTCAGTGTCGCCGTGCTGACCTGCGCAAAGCTGTCTCGTAGGTCAGAGGTAAGAGTTGAGCTCATTTATCGCGTCTCCGGATCAGTAGATATCGGGTTCACCGGCGGTCGGGCCAAAGCCGGTTTCAAGGAAATCGAAATCGCAGCCGTCATTGGCCTGTTTGACATGACGGCCAAACATCCAGCCATAGCCGCGCTGGAAGGCCGGTTCGGGCGCCTTCCATTGCGTTTTGCGGATCGCGAGTTCCTCGTGGGAAACCAGCATGTCGATCTTGCGTTCGGGAATGCTGACCCGGATCATGTCCCCGGTTTTCAATAGGGATAACGGGCCGCCGATGGCGGCTTCGGGGGCGGCATGAAGCATGCACGCGCCGTAGCTTGTGCCGCTCATGCGGGCGTCTGACAGGCGCAGCATATCGCGAATGCCCTGTTTTACGAGTTTTTTGGGGATCGGCAGCATTCCCCATTCCGGCATGCCCGGACCGCCGAGCGGCCCGACATTACGCAGGACCAGAATATGGTCCGCTGTCACATCGAGGTTCTCATCCTCGATGGCTTCTTTCATTTCCGGGTAACTGTCAAACACGAGTGCCGGACCGGTATGATTGTAATATCGCGGATCGCAGGCGGATGGCTTTATAACGCAACCATCCGGGGCGAGATTGCCGCGCAATACGGCAAGTGATCCTTCCTGATAAACCGGGTTGGATAGGGGGCGAATGACATCGTCATTGTATATCTCCGCCCCTTCCAGCGTTTCTCCCAGCGTGACACCGGTCACCGTTTTGCAGGACAGATCAAGTTTTTCGGAAAGCTGGTGCATAAGAGCCCGCAGACCGCCAGCGTAATAAAAATCTTCCATCAGATAGGTTTCGCCACTGGGACGGATATTGGCGATGACCGGGGTCGTGCGGCTAAGCCGGTCAAAATCATCGAGCGACGCATCGATACCGGCACGGCGCGCCATCGCGATCAGATGAATGACCGCGTTGGTCGAACATCCGGTTGCCATTGCTACAGTGATGGCGTTTTCAACCGCTGCCTTGGTCAGAATTTGATCCGGTCGCAAATCTTCCCAGACCATTCTCACGATCCGCCGGCCCGATGCCGTGCACATGCGGATATGATTTGAATCGGCTGCGGGGATGGAAGTCGCACCAGGCAGGGTAAAGCCCATCGCCTCGGCAATGGCGGTCATGGTGCTGGCAGTGCCCATCGTCATGCAGTGGCCATATGACCGGGCAATGCCGCCTTCGATGCCAAGCCATTGTTCATCGGAAATATTGCCTGCGCGCCGTTCATCCCAGTATTTCCACGCGTCCGATCCGCTGCCAAGGGTGTTGCCCTGCCAGTTGCCGCGCAGCATGGGGCCGGCCGGAACATAGATGCAGGGTAGTCCCATGCTGATGGCACCCATCAAAAGGCCCGGTGTGGTTTTGTCGCATCCGCCCATCAGGACAACGCCATCGACCGGATGAGAACGCAAAAGTTCCTCGACCTCCATCGCCAGCATGTTGCGATAGAGCATGGTGGTCGGCTTGACATAGCTTTCCGAAAGCGAGATCGCCGGAAGTTCCATAGGAAAACCTCCCGCTTCGCTAATGCCGCGTCGGATATCGTCAACCCGGAACTTGAAATGCGCATGGCAGGGATTGGCATCAGACCACGTATTGATGATAGCGATTTGCGGTTTGCCTTCCCAGTCTTCCGGCCCCAAACCCATCTGCATGGCGCGGGAGCGATGCCCGAATGATCGCAAATCGTCATGGGCAAACCATCGCGCGCTTCTAAGGTCGGCAGCTTTTTTCTTTGTTTGTTCGTTCATGGAAACCTCGGGCGTTCCTGTTTCGGGACGGATTGTTTGTGTTGATGTGGCATCCCGATGGATTGGCGGAATTGATTCTGTGATTTCTAAAACACTAAAATATTAGTATAGAAACGACAAGGGATATTGTAGGATGCTCGCGGTTGGAATAGGAAAGAGCATAATGAGACACAAAACCCCGATCGATATCAGTTTCCAGGCCCTGGAAGGGACGCCATTTACGATCAGCCGGAACCGTCCGGCTGCGCTGCAGGTCTATGAGGATTTGCGCGATCGCATCGTTTCGTTGTCGCTTTTGCCGGGGCACAGCCTGTCGCGTGCAGGTTTGGCCGAGTTCTATGGCGTCAGCCAGACACCGGTTCGCGAAGCTTTTCTGAAGCTTGAAAAAGACGGTCTGGTCGAGGTGTTTCCCCAGTCAAAAACCCTGATTGCGCCGATCAGTGCCCAGAAGGTCAAGGCAACGCATTTTCTGCGTACCAGTCTGGAGCTGGAAGTTGCACGCACCCTTGCGCAGACCGGCAAAAAAGCCAAGATCGCCCCGGCGATTGAAATCCTTCAACAGCAGAAAAACCGCGATCTTGCGACCGAAGCATTCTCGCGTCTTGATAGTGACTTCCATCGTGCATTGTTCATGGCGGCAGGTTACGGAGACCTTTGGTCATTGCTGCGCGATCACAGCGGTCATCTTGACCGTGTAAGGCAATTGCAACTGCCGACCCCGGGCAAGATCGAGCGTGTGATCATGCAACACAGCAAGATCATTGATGCCATTCATGCATCCGATGTTGCATTGGCCGAGTCTCATGTACGCGAACATCTTGCCGGGTCGTTGCAGGAGCTCGACAGTATCATTGCCCGAAACGAAGACCTTTTCGGTGCCTGAAGCCACAGCAAGTTCCTAATACTTAAGGCAGTGAGTAAAATGCCTTGCCCAAGGAAGATGCCGTTATCTGGCGATATGTCCGGCATTTAATCTTGTCTTCCGGATGCATTCGATGCCGGAACAATCACCATATTGTTTCTCGTATGGGTCCTGTCCGTGGTGCTGTTTCCGGTCCGGGTGGGCATCTGCTGTGATCGTCAGAGTGTCATTTCAGTGCGTCAAATATCCGCTTTGGTCGGGTTGGTGGCCAAGAACATTTGACATTGATATACTAGTATTCTATTGAATTGAGCATAACGCCAGCCAAATTGCTGGCATCCTAGGGAGGTGAACATGAAACTAACCCGTCTTGCTGCAGTCGGTCTGGCTGGCTCCGCTGCATTGATCATGGCTTCATCGGCGTTTGCGGCCGATTATACACTTAGTGTCAATACCGCGCTCAGCACCAGCGATCCGCTATATAAGGGTCTTGAGGCATTCGTCGAAAATGTCGACAAGCGCACGAACGGTGCGCTGGAAGTTAAACTGTTCCCGAATTCGCAGCTTGGCCCGGACGAAGACGTTCTTGAACAGGCGCGTGTTGGCGCACCGGTTGCCGTGGTTGTTGATGGTGGCCGTCTGGCTGTATTTGAAAATGAATTCGGCATTCTCGGTGCGCCTTATCTGGCGTCCGGTTATGACGGCATCCGCAAGGTTGTTACCTCGGACCTGTTTGAAACCTGGGTGCAGAAATTGCGCGCGGCATCCGGACATCAGGTACTATCGTTCAACTGGTGGCAGGGGGAACGTCATCTTCTGACCAACAAACCGGTGACCAAGCCTGCCGATCTGGATGGACTTGCATTGCGCACGCCCGGTGCACCGGTTTGGACCGAAACGGTCAAGGCGATGGGCGGTGTGCCGACTCCGATGCCATTTGCCGATGTATATAGCGGCCTTCAGTTGAACACGATTGACGGAACAGAGGTGCAGCTTCCGGCGGTTATCGGAGCGAACTTGCAGGAAGTCATTTCACATATTACCAAAACCGGACATATCAACCTGATTACCGGACTTGTCACCAGCGCGATCTGGTTCGACTCGCTTCCGGAAGATCTTCAGGTTGCCCTTCGCGAAGAAGCACTTAAAGCAGGTGATATTGCGTCCTATGGGACACGTGATGCGCTTGCCAAGATCGAGGAAGATCTTAAAGCATCGGGTGTAACGGTTTCGGAAATCGACTTGACTCCGTTCGTCGAGGCAACCGAGGGCGTTTATGAAACGCTTGGCTATACCGAACTGCGCAAGCAGGTAAACGAAATGCTTGGCCAGTAAGCTGGTTCGATACAGGCCGCGATTATGATCGCGGCCTGTATGTGTTTTCAGGGGCGATTTTCTGTAATTGATCCCACCGTTTTCCCGAAAGCATACAGAAACTTTTTGCAGGCCTGAAAGTGCGGTACGGTTTTGCATATGACGGTAGGCTGCTCTGTATTGTCCAACGGCTCGGATAAACTGTTTCCACCCCACCTTTATCGAAGGAAAGTCAGGCTATGCTGAAACGATTGGCCCAAGCCGAGTTCCTCTTTGCATCGCTGTTGTTTGCGATAATCGTTTTGCTGGTCTTTGTTGCGGCAATCATGCGTAAATTCGGCCACCCGCTGATCTGGTCGTTCGATATGGCGCAACTGCTTTTTGTCTGGTTGTGCTTCTTTGCTGCAATCCGGACCATGCGAAAGAAAGGTCACCTTGGCGTTGATCTGTTTGTCCGCATCGCCGGTCACCGGTTTCGTCTGATCGTCGAAACTGTGGTGTCTGTTATTTTCCTTGGCATGCTCGTCTCGCTTGCCATTGTCGGCTACGAACTGACAATGGCGAACAAGGAACGAATCTTTGGCGACAGCCAGATTTCCTATGCCTTTGTCACCATTGCCGTCCCGGTTGGTTTCCTGCTTTTGGGGGCGACCATCATATTCAACATCGTCGATGCGTGGCGCAATCGCGCCGACGGCAAAACACTGGTTTATTCGCAGGCGGACGATGAAGAAGAAATGGGGGCGGAGATCTGAGAGATGTTTCTTGTTGGTGGTACTTTCCTTGCCTTCCTGCTGATCGGTGCCCCGGTGGCCTTTGCCATCGGACTGAGCGGGTTTGTCTTCTTCGTCAATTCCGATGTCATGCCGCTTTCAATCGGTGTACAGAAAATTGCAAACGTATCGCAAAGCTTTCCGCTGCTGGCTGTGCCGTTCTTTGTGTTGGCCGGGCATTTGATGAATGAAAGCGGCATTACGGACCGGCTGTTCAAATTTTCGAATGTCACTGTGTCATGGATGGCTGGCGGGCTGGCGCAGGTATCGATTATTCTGTCGACCCTGATGGGCGGGATTTCCGGTTCGGCCGTGGCGGATGCGGCGATGGAAGCGCGTGTACTTGGTCCGAAAATGACCGAGAACGGCTATTCCAAGGGATTCTCGGCTGCGGTCATTGCGCTTAGTTCCCTGATCACAGCGACAATCCCGCCGTCTATCGGGCTGATCCTTTATGGTTATGTCGGCAATGTTTCCATCGGAAAACTGTTTCTGGCCGGAATTGTGCCCGGTATCCTGATGATGACGGTTCTGATGGTGACAGCCTATGTGATTTCCAAAAAACGTAACTATGTCAGCGAAGGTGCGCGTATTCCGACATTTCGGGAGTTCCTGTGTGCGGTGGTGGATGCCAAATGGGCGCTGCTGTTTCCGGTTTTGCTGATTGCGACGATCCGCGGGGGGGTATTTACTCCGTCCGAGGTCGGCGCGTTTGCTGTTGTTTATGCCGCTGCTGTTGGTTTTTTTGGTCATCGGGAATTGACATTTGATGGCATCAAAACGGCCTTTGGCGATGCGCTGACCGATCTTGGCATGATCATGCTGATCATCCTGATGTCGGGTATGGTCGGTTTTGCCATCACATTCCTGCAGGTTCCGCAGTCTGTATCGGGCGCGTTGCTGGCAGGATTAAGTGATCCGACGGTGATTGTCGGGGTGATCCTTATCATTTTGTTTGTGTCGGGGCTGTTTGTTGAAAGTACCGTGCTGGTGTTGTTGCTAACCCCGATCTTTGTCCCGATCATCAAGCAGCTTGGTGTCGATCCAGTGCATTTCGGCATTCTGATGATGACGATTGTGACGCTTGGGTCGATGACACCGCCGGTGGGGGTTGCGATGTTCACCGTCTGCGCGATCATGAATGTCAAAATCGAAAGTTATGTCCGTGAATCCTTACCGTTCCTGGCGGCGATTTTCGTGCTGGTCTTTGCGCTTCTGCTGCTGCCGGACGTTGTCCTGTTTCTGCCCCGACTAGCTTTCTAGAGAGAAGAGCGTAAAGCGAACAAGGGCTGCGGTACCATTATACCGCAGCCCTTTGTTTTTCCGATGACGGGGTTAGCCCGCGAAAGACAGTTGAACCTTGACGGACTGGCTTCGGTCATGCGCCACATCAAAGGCTTCGGAGGCTGCTTCAAGCGGGAAGGTCTGGGTGATGATCGGGGTTACATTGATATCGCCGTTATCGATCAGGCTGACAGCCTCGGCAAATTCGTCGTGGAATCGGAACGTTCCGGTAATTGTGATTTCCTTGGCGACCAGTGGATTGAAGGGGACAGGAATTTCACCAGCAACACCGACCTGAACGAGAATGCCCTGCGGGCGCAAAACGCCGATTGCAGAACGTAATGCAGCCGGAGCAGCGGAACATTCCAGACAAACGTCAAACTGCCCCTTGTCTTGTTCATAAGCTTTCAGGTCGTCTGCAGCGGTGGCGATATTGATGGTGCGGGTTGCACCCATTTGCTGCGCAACATTCAATGCGAAATCCTGCAAATCGGTCACAACGATTTCACTGGCACCGGCACGTTTCGAAATGGCAACGCAAAGGCAGCCGATCGGTCCGGCCCCGGTGATCAGGACTTTTTTTCCCGAAAGATCACCTGCGCGCGCAACGGCATGTAAGCAAACTGCAAGGGGTTCAGCACAGGCGGCCTTGCCTATATCTGTTTGATTGCCAATCACAAAACACTGGCCCTCGCGCACATTGACCAGATCGCGAAATGCACCCTGAATATGGGGCATCGGCATTGCCGATCCAAAGAACTTCATGTTCAGGCAATGCTGCTGCAGGTTCATTTGACAATAGGAGCATGTGCCGCATGGGTGGCTCGGATTGATCGCCACCTTTTGTCCGACGGCAAGCCCGGTCACATCCGGGCCAAGTGCAACGATGGTACCGGCTGCTTCATGTCCAAGGATGATTGGCTCGCGCACGCGGATTTGACCAATCCCGCCTTCGAAATAGTAATGCATGTCCGAACCGCACACACCACCGGCCCCGACACGGATAAGGATTTCGTCACCAACAGGGGCGGTGGTTGCTTCGGTGTCGATCCGAAGATCGTTTTGGCCATACAAACGGCAAACACGTGTTTGCATCAATTACTCCATCAGGGATGGCAGCCAGGTTGACAGCGCCGGAACATAGGAAACAAGAAACAGGATCAGGATATTGGTCAAAAGGAATGGCATCAGCGCCTTGATCACCGTGGTGACGGGGGCTTTGGCAATGTTTGCGCAGATAAACATGCATATGCCGACAGGTGGCGTTGTGAGACCAATCATCAGGTTCAGAACTGCGAATACCGCAAAATGGATCGGATCGACCCCAACATTGGTGGCAAGGGTCAGAAGCGGCACAAACAGAATGATCAGGGCCGCGATGGTTTCCATGAACATGCCGACGATCAGCAGAACAATATTGATCAACAGGATGACAATATATTTGTTATCCGTAATCGACAGGACCGTATTCGAGATCATCTGCGGTATGCGTTCGGAAACAAGGATCCAGCCAAACACGTTTGCCAGGCCGACAAGAGCAAGAATGGCAGCAGCGGTAACAGCGCTGTCGATGATGATTTTCGGAACCTTGCGCAGCGGCAGTTCGCGATAGATGAAGCAGCCGACGAAAAAGGCATAGAGGCTGGCGATCACGGCGGTTTCGGTCGGTGTCGCGATACCGCTTAGCAAACCGCCAACAATCAGGCCGGTCATGGCGAGCGCCCAGAAGGTCCCGGTGAAGGATCGGGCCAGTTCGCCAAATCCCTGCCACGGCTGGTGCGGGAAATTGCGCCTGACGGCGATGATGTAGCAGGTGACCATCATTGCAAGCCCCATCAGGATGCCGGGAATGGCGCCCGCAATAAACATTTTGCCGACAGAAATGCCAGACAATGCACCAACGATGATCATGGGCATGCTTGGCGGGATGATCGGCCCGACGGTTGACGATGCTGCAGTGACAGCCGCAGAAAAAGCAGGCGTGTATCCGGCGCGAACCATGCCGGGGATCATCATGCCGCCGATTGATGCTGCGTCCGCAACAGCGGTTCCAGAAATACCGCCAAACAGCATGGAACCCGTCACGTTGGTCAGGCCAAGGCCGCCACGCATCCATCCGACCATGGCATTGGCAAATCGCACAATGCGCGGTGTAATCCCCCCGCCATTCATCAGGTTCCCGGCAAGGATAAATCCCGGAATACAAAGCAGGACAAACACATCCATCCCGGCAAACATCTTTTGCGGGATCACAACAAGAGGAATGCCTTCCAGCAGCAAATAGCAAAGCGAGGACAGACCCAGTGTCACGGCGACCGGAAGGCCGATGACGAGGCCGAGGGCAAAAACACCAAGTAAAATTGCGAGGCTCATGGGAAGTCCTTCGTCGTATCTTCAGCTTTTCCGTCAGAGACCCCGGCGATGACACGTATCATCCGCAGGACCGCGAAAAGACCGAGAACGGCAAGAAGAATGAAAACGGTGGCGTGAATGAAATCCATCCGGACGCCTAAGGCGGGTGACGTTTGAAGAACACCGATTGAAACAAACATCCACGCAGGGGACAGCAATACCAGACAGAATGCGGCCGTCAGCGCAGAGGAAACGAACATCAACACACGCTGGATACGTAGCGGTAGCATTTCGCAAACGATATCAACATTGACCAACTCGCCATTGCGAAACGATAGCCCGACACCGAAGGCCGCCAGAAACAGCAGCGCATGACGTGTCAGTTCTTCGGTCCATACCGGTGAACTGGACATAAAGGTTCGTGAAAAGACCTGTATCAACACCGTGCAGATCAGAATGCCAAAGGCGGCACCCGTTCCGATCCGACAAAGCGCAATGATGGATGTGTATAATCTGGCAGAAAGCACGTTACTTCCCCGTCGAGAAAGGTTCGGCCGCGATCACGCGACCGAACCGGCACAATTATTTTGCAAAAAGGTCTTCGACAATCGGACGGATTGCGTCGGGCACATTTGCAAGAACAGCGTCTTTTGCCTTTAGGGCAAATGCCTGCGTATCGACCTCGACAAAGGTCATGCCCTTGTCCTGAAGTTCCTGTGTCAGACGCTCTTCATCGGCTGTAAACAGATCGCGCTCATATGCTTGCGCGCGCTTGGCTGCTTCCATGACGGCTTCTTTATCGGCATCTGAAAGCTTGCCCCAAGTGATCTCCGAAATGGTCAGATAAATCCACGAACGGACATGCTCGGTCTTGTTCACGAATTTCTGCACTTCGTCGAAACTTGCCGATTCAATCAGGGCCAGCGGGTTTTCCTGTGCATCGATGGTGCCTGCCTGAAGCGAGGTAAAGACTTCGGAGAACGCCATCGGTGTCGGCTGCGCACCAAGCGATTTCCAGACATCAACAAAAAGCGGCACGTTCGGAACGCGCAACTTCAGGCCGTTCAGGTCGTCCGGGCTTTTGATTTCGCGGTTTGATGTCAGGTTGCGCGGGCCACGGGCAAAATAGGCAATCGGGCGGATGCGGGCTTTTTCGACAATCTGCTGTTCGATCTTGTCGCCGATTTCGCCACTGGCAACGGCATCCATGTCCTCCAGCGTCGGATAGGCATACGGAACAGCCAGAAGGGCCGCCATCGGTGCCCAATTCTGCAGGCTTTCACCGGTAATGGTCATGTCGACCGAACCAAGCTGCATACCGTTGATCAGGTCGATTTCCTTGCCGAGTGTTTCGTTGGGGAAGACTTGTACATCAATACGGCCATCGGTAAGGGTCGAAAGCTCCTCGCCGAATTTTACGGCAGCCTTGTGCCAGGCATTTTGTTCATTGGCGAGATGACCAAGTTTCAGGGTCATTTCCGCGGCAATCGCAGAATTGCCCATCATCATGGCAGCTACACCGGCGATCATTAGTTTCTTGGTCGTTTTTTTAAGCATCTTTTCCTCCCTGTTCGGTTGATGCCTTAGGGCGACAACGCAGAACCGGCGTTGTCAAAAAGCTCCGTTCTGGAGCGGGCAATATCAGGCAGCGTATGCAGAATCTCACGGAGGTGCTCACGCATGGCTGTGCTGGCTGCTTCGGGATCACGGGATGTAATCGCGGAAACAATTCGGATATGCTGTTCGATGATTTCGTTCATCGGAAACTGGAAGTAACTGAGGTAACGCACCCGGTCGAGCTGGGCGCGAACATCCTCGACGACCTTCCATGCGTATGTTTTGCCTGCTGCTTCTGCGAGGCAGCGATGGAAATCATGATCAAGTTTCAGAAATGCACGCGCATCGCCTTCCATGGCCTTGCGCTGATCGGTGATCAGTTGTTCAAGGCGTGACAGAAATGCATCATCGGGCTTGGTTGCGACGAAACGGGCAATGTCGGCTTCGATGGCTTCGCGGACAAAACGTGCATCAAGAACGGCGGCGACGGAAATCTTTCGGACATAGGTCCCGCGTTGCGGGCGAACTTCCAGAAGGCCTTCGTCGGCAAGCTTGATGAACGCCTCGCGGACGGGCTGACGACTGACATTGTAATGTTTGGCAAGTTCGGCTTCGGACAGACGCACGCCGGGAAGCAGATCCGTGCACACGATCCGTTCGCGAATGATGCGATGGATCTGTGGGCCTACGGCCTGATCGTGCGTGATTTCCCAGTCGTTTTGTTCGGGATCGCCCATCAATCGCTCCTTGCTTTTCTGAGTCATGATGCATACTACCATACTAGTCAACAAAATTATGTCGTGATACTGTTCATAACCGTTATAGTCGGTGTTGAAGACACCACGCCAATACAGAGAGAAATACATGAAACAAACTTGGAGATGGTTCGGCCCGCACGATCTGGTCAGTATTGACGATATTTGCCAGGCTGGCGCTCATGGCGTGGTTTCCGCCCTTCATCATGTGCCAAGTGGTGATGTCTGGACGTCGGATGAAATTGCCAAACGTCATGCCGAAATTGCGACCATGAAGGATGGGGCGCCGTCAGGCCTGACTTGGGATGTTGTTGAGAGTCTTCCGGTTTCCGAATCGATCAAACGGCAGGTTGGTCCGTGGCGCGATCATATCGCAGCCTATAAGCAAAGTCTGCGTAACCTTGCCGATTCCGGGATCAGTATTGTCTGTTACAACTTCATGCCGGTTCTTGACTGGACCCGGACCCACCTGAGCTGGCGCCTGTCAAACGGCGCGACCTGCATGCGCTTTGATCTGGTCGATTTTGTTGCGTTCGATCTGTTCATCCTGAACCGTGCTGGCGCGGAAAAAGATTATCCCGCCGGAATTGTTGCCGACGCAAAAAGCCGTTTCGCACAGATGTCCGAAGATCGCCGTGGCGAACTTGAACGAACGGTTGCTTTCGGCTTGCCCGGCTCGGTCGAGAATCTTTCACTGGATGATTTGCGTGCGTTGCTCGCAACCTATGCCGATATTGATGCCGATACGCTTCGTGGTAATCTGGTTGCCTTCCTTGAGGAAGTCGGGCCGGTCGCACACGAGGTCGGCATTCGCATGTGCTGCCATCCCGATGATCCGCCCTTTGCCCTTTTGGGGCTGTCGCGGATCATGTCGACCGAGGCCGATTATACCTACATCATGCAGGCGGTGGATATCCCGGAAAATGGCATAACGCTGTGTTCCGGATCGCTTGGTGTGCATCCGGAAAATGATTTGCCGGGGATGATGAAACGCTTGGGTGACCGTGTGCATTTCATTCATTTGCGCAATACAAAACGCGAAAGCGAAGGCCTGCCTTGCAGTTTCCACGAAGCGGAACATCTGGATGGCGACACCAATATGGTTGACCTGATTGAAGAAATTCTACGCGAAGAGGCACGTCGAAAGGCAGCGGGACGTGCAGACTGGGACATTCCCATGCGTCCGGATCACGGGCAGGATATTCTTGATGATTTGAACCGAAAAGGACAGCCGGGTTATCCGGCGATCGGGCGTCTCAAGGGCCTTGCCGAGTTGCGGGGTGTGATGACGGCACTTTCGGCAAGGTTTGATCTGCTTGGGGCTCAAAAATGATTTCGGATAATTCCGCTGCTGCACCCAATACAGATACGACAACGACCGGTATCGTCCATATTGGTATTGGCGCTTTTCACCGCGCCCATCAGGCAGTTTATACCGCCGCTGCAATGCAGGCCAAAGGCGGGAACTGGCGCATCATAGGTGTCAGTTTGCGCAGCACTGATATTGTCGATGTCCTGAATGCACAGGACTGCGTCTTTACGGTGATTGAACGTCATCCCGACGGCCCCAAGGCCTGCAGGATCACCAGCCTGTCGAAGGCTATAGCGGCTTCGCGTGATGTTGCGCCGGTTCTCGATGCGCTTGCCGATCCGGCGATCCGGATTGTTACCATCACGGTCACCGAAAAGGCATATGGCATTGATCGGGTGTCGGGGACGGTTCAGGCGGAACATCCGGCTGTAAAACATGATCTGGCAAATCCAGCCAAGCCAACCGGGCTTCTCGGGATATTGGTTGCCGGGCTGAAGCGGCGCAAACAGGCAGGCATTCGTCCGTTTACAATCGTTTCCTGTGACAACCTGCCATCGAACGGGGTGTTGTTGCGCAACGGTGTGATTGACTTTGCCAAGCGGAGCGATCCCCACCTTTCAGGCTGGATCAAGGATAATGTTTCCTTCCCCTCGACGATGGTTGACCGGATTACCCCGGCTGCGACAGCGACAACGCTTTCGGATGCCAGACGTTTAACCGGGGTGGACGACCCGGCTGCAGTTGAAACCGAACCTTTTTCACAGTGGGTGATCGAAGATGACTTCCCCGTGGGGCGTCCGGCATGGGAGGCAGGCGGTGCGATCTTGGTCGATAATGTCGAACCTTATGAGCGCATGAAACTTCGCATGCTTAATGGCAGTCATTCCCTGATTGCCTATATGGGGCAACTGGCCGGTTATCGTTATGTGCGCGATGCCATGGCAGATGACGATTTTGCGCGTCTTGTTGCACGGCATATGAAAAATGCCGCGATGACCATGGTGCAGCTTAACGGGATCGACTTTGCACAGTATGGTGCTGATCTTGTGAAACGTTTCCGGAATCCGGAAATCGACCATGAAACCCGTCAGATCGCAATGGACGGTACGGAAAAGCTACCGCAGCGCATTTTCGCCCCGGCAAGTGAATTGCCGGACGAAAGCCCGGCACTGGGTACTTTTGCCCTGTGCCTTGCGGCATGGATGGCGGTCATGCGCCAGCGCGTAAATGATGCCAAACCGGGCCAAGCAACCGAACTGCTGAACGATCCGCGCGACGATGAAATCATTGATGCCCTGGGCGATCATCAGGACGCCGCAGCAATATATGACGGACTTGCCATGCTCCCGGGTTGGATGCCAGCCCAATTGCAAGGCAGTTCGTCGTGGCGTGATGCCGTGATTGCGCGGTTATCCGTGTTGCTGGCGGGGGAGGTGGATAACACCATCAAAAACGAGGCATGCTTATGACGGCGCAACGATTTGTTGCCATCGGTGAATGCGTGATGGAAATGTCAGGCGGCCTTGGTGACCAATGGAGGATGGGCATTGCAGGCTGTCGTTTCGATTGCTAAAGGACTTCCAGAACCGGCGTGGTCAGAAGTTGACCGGTGGTGACATCGCCGATGCCGCGGTCGGTTTGATGCGGGCCGGGATTGCAGGCCAACGTTGCGCCAAACAGGGCCTTGAAAACCAGATAGGGCGGTTGCCAGTCGACAATCGCATCCGTTGCGGTTCGGATATCGGCAAATTGCTGCGCAACATGACCCATCGGTGCGTCCGATACCAGCCCGCAAAGCGGCAGGGGAAGAAGCGCATCAAGTTTGCCGTTGGATGCCACGGCCATACCACCACCGGCACGGATAACCGCGTTAGCCGCCACCATCATGTCGCGCGGGTTGCCGCCAAACACCGTAACATTGTGACTGTCATGCGAGACGGTGGTGCAAACGGCCCCTTTCCAGTCGCCCCATCCGGTCAGGAAGCCAATGCGTGGTTTGCTGTCTGCCTTTCCGTGGCGATGGGCAACGGCGATTATGGTCGTACCCTTGGGGGGCACAACATAGCCGTCTTTGACATCAGCATCGACTGTCGTCCAGCGGGTAAAGCGTGGCCGGTCGATGGTGGCGATCCGGACGCGATCCCCGGATGCGGGCACGTGAAAATCATCAATGATCAGGACATCCATCTTCATGGTGTCAGAAAGGGGAGCGAGATCAATCGAAACGGCTTTCGCCATCATTTCACCGGCCCGGGCAACAGTCTCGCCATTTGCGATGACGTGGCGCGCCTGAAAATCGGTCAGGTCGTCAAAGATGACAATATCGGCGCGCCGCCCGGCAGCAATCAGACCAAGATCGGAACGGCCAAGGCGCATCGCGGCATTCAGGGTAGCCGCCCGTAACGCCCATTCCGGCCTCATGCCATAACGGACCAGACGACGCACCACATCATCAAGCCCGCCCGCATTGAACAGGTCATCGGGGAAGACGTCATCGGTACAAAGCGTGACAGTTTGCGGCAGAAAACCCAATTCATTAAGCGTTTCGACAAAACCCGGCAGCAGGTGGTCGTGCGATCCGCGCATTTCAATTGCAAGACCGGCACGCAGTTTTGCCATCAGATCATCGTTTGAAACCAGTTCATGATCGGAACTGACCCCCGCCGTCATAAAGGCGGCAAGGTCAGGTCCTTGGAGGCCGCGCGCATGGCCACAGACAAGCTTCCCGGATGCAAGCCCCGCCTGCATGATATTGGCCATGCGCGGATCACGATCAATCACACCTCGCATATTCATGACTTCGGCAACCCCCACGATTTCCGGCCATGACAGCATTTCGGTCATGGCATCGCCGTCAAAATTCGCCCCGGACATTTCAAGGCCGGGGGCAGCGGGAACGCAGGACGGCGCCAGTACCAGAACACGCAATGGCAGACCGCGTGTTGCATCAATCGCCCAGCGCACACCATCAAGCCCCAGAACATTGCCAAATTCATGCGGATCCCAGACGATGGTCGTGACGCCACGCGCAACAACCGTTTCGGCATAGATCGCCGGTGTGACCATCGAACTTTCGATATGCATGTGTGTGTCGATCAGGCCGGGGCTGACATAACCGCCCCGGGCGCTGACGATCTTGCGGGCGTCACTTCTGGTTGCGGGTTCATGGACGCTTGCGATCATCGGGCCGATCAGGCCGATATCGGCCTTGCGGATTTCACCAGTCACCATATCGACGAGCTTGCCACCGGTAATCAGGATATCAAACGGTTCATCACCGCGTGCGGCGGCAATAGCACGTGTGCGCAATTTGTTGCAGGTCAGATCGCCGGGTTCTGTCGTGCGGTTAATCATTTTGCTGCTTCCGCCTTGAGGGCTGAAAAGATCAGGTCGCGCGTGTGTTCCGTGTGAACGGAAACGGCATATTGCGCGTTTTTGATCGCGGTCGGGCTTGGGTCAACACGGGTTCGCCCGCGCGAAGGGCCGTGACTGGTATCAATTTCGATATGTGCATCGGCAAAGCTGATGGCATCCTTGTCAATCACCGCGACAGCCGCGCAAGGATCGAAAATCGCCATTGCATCACGCCCGCGTGACAGGGCGATATTGATGTATCCTTCGGTCAGATCGGCCAGAAGTTCCGCATTTTTTCCGCCAGCATTACGGATAGGTGTCACATCATTCGGGGTGGCCAGTACCTGCCGACAAAGATCAAGATCAACCATGCGCAGGGGCACCTGATGGGACAGGGTAATGGCAACAGCTTCGGGGTCGGCAAAGGCATTATATTCGGCGAGTGCGGTGTGATTGCCGCGCGTTACGGCACCCCCCATCCATGTTACGCAGTCGATTTTGCGCGCCAGATCAGGCCGGGCCAGAACCAGCGATGCAATATTGCCAAGCGGGCCAAGGGCCAGAATATGGCGTTCATCATCCGGTCCGGATTTGCCTTCAAGCCAGTTGCAAAGACCGTCGAACGCGCAGCATTCGGCAATCGGACGGCAATCGGGCAGGTGCGCGCCGCTTGATTGCATGCCAAGGGGGCCAAGAATTCGTTCGGCGGTTTCAAGTCCGCCCATAACCGCCGTTTCGCGACCGGTATAGATTTTGAAACCCCAGCCAAACTGGCGTGCGGCACTGGCAGCGTTGATCCGCACGCGTTCAAGCGGGGAATTCCCGGCAATCAGCGACATTCCGTCGATCCGCTTTCCGGCATGGATGACAACCAGCACCGCAGCCAGATCGTCAAAGCCCATATCGGTGTCGATCCACAGTCCCATCAGAGGCTCCCGACCCGCGAAAGGGACGCAGCCCGCGACACAGGCAGATCGAATTTCAGGACAGAACCGAATTCATGGGCGGGAAGGCTGGCATCGCATTCAGCCTTGATCGGGCCAAGCGGGGTATCAAGCAGATATTCCCGTGTTCCTCCGGCAAAAGACGTACCGCGTACCGTGCCCTCGAACGGTCCGCTGCCAAGGGAGACCATCGACGGTCGCCAGGCAAGGCCTTTGGCATCAAGCGGGGGCGTGCCTGAAAGTTCGACAGTTCCGGTTGCGATTTTAAGTTTGCCGTCTTCAAGCGCGAAGACATTTTCAAACCCGACAAAGTCCGCAACAAAATCGGAAACCGGGCGGTTATATATATTTTCGGGCGTTCCGATCTGTTCGATGTGACCATCAAGCATCACGATAATCCGGTCGGCCATGGCAAGGGCTTCGACCTGATCGTGGGTGACGAAGATCATTGTCACACCGCTTTCCTTTTGCACACGCTGTAATTCGGTGCGCATTTCAAGGCGTAGCCGTGCATCAAGGTTTGAGAGCGGTTCGTCAAGCAGCAGCACCTTGGGTTCCATAACCATCGAACGCGCCAGCGAGACGCGCTGCTGCTGGCCGCCGGAAAGCTCGGCCGGTTTGCGTGTCGCGAATTTGGACAGGCCGACAGTCCGAAGGCCTTCCTGAACCTTGTCGTCCAGTTCCTTGCCGTGAACACCCATCAGTTTCAGGCCGAAGGCCACGTTTTCATAAACGTTAAGGTGCGGGAACAGGGCATAGGACTGGAACACAAGCCCGACCGGTCGTTTGTTGGCAGGTGTCCGGGTGATGTTGACATTATCAAGGATGATCGCACCCGATGACGGTTCCATCAGCCCGGCAATGGCGCGCATGGTTGTGGTTTTGCCACAGCCCGACGGGCCAAGCAGGGCAACCAGTTCACCCTTGCCGATATCAAGATCCATTTCCGGCACGGCAACATTTTTACCGTAGGACAGGGTCAGTTTTTCAAGACAAAGAAAACGGGCATCAGACATAGCGGGAAAATCCTAGGAAACGTTCGGCCAGAAAGACAATGCCCAGCGACATGAAGGCAAGCAGCGCGGACAGGGCTGCGACCGACGGGTCATAGGTGATTTCCATATAGGCGAGCATGTCGATCGGAAGGGTTCTGACGCCGGGGCCCGACAAAAACAGGGAAACCGGCACCTGATTGAAGCTGGTGACAAAGCCCAGAATGAAGGCAGCAAGAATACCACCACGGATATTGGGCATCACCACGCGGAAAAAGGCACCAATTCGCGAGGAGCCCAAAAGCACGGCGGCTTCTTCGATGTCAGATCGCAAATTGTTCAGACTGGCCGACACCACGCGTACCGCATAGGGCAGGATCAGTGCGGTATGCGCCAGAAACAGCGCAAACAGAATGCCGAAATTGAAAGGTACGACGAAGTAACGCAGCAGTGCCAGACCGACGATAATGCCCGGCACAATGATCGGTGACGATACGATGGTCCGGATGGTTTCCGCACCGGGGACCTTGTAGCGCGACAGCGCATAACTTGCCGGAATGCCAAGGATCAGGGCGGCAAGCGTGCCGCCGATGGCAAGAAACATCGAGATGCCGAAACTCGCACGGAAGCTTTCGACCTCGAAGACTTTCAGCACCCAGCGCAGGGACAGGCCTTGTGGTGGGAAGGCAAGCGTTTCGCCGGCCGACAGCGATGCCGCGATAATGATCAGGAACGGACCAATCAGAAAGGCCAGTACCAGTAAAAGAATGATCGGGGAAAACAGCTTGTTGGTCATCGCTTGTTCCTCGCGGTGGCAAGGCGTTTGAGCAGAAGATTGGCCGCAAATGCCATGACGATCAGGATCAGCGCGATCACACTGGCCGATACGAAATCATTGGCAACAGTCACGCGCTGATACAGCAGGGTTTCAAGCATCAGAACCTTGGAACCGCCTAGAATGGCCGGGGTGATATAGGCGGTCATTGAGCCGGTAAAGACCAGCGTGCCACCGATCACAAGGCCCTCTTTGGTTAGTGGCAGGATGACTTTGGTGAAAACCTGCAACCAGTTGGCGCCAAGAACGCGAGCAGCCGGCACCGCATCGCGCGGCATGTTTTCAAGCGCACTGATCAGCGAAATGATCATCAGCGGCAGAAACAGTTGCAGCAACCCGATGAAAACGGCTGTTTCGGTGAACAGAAAACGGATCGGTTCATCCGATAGCCCGACGGCAACCAGTGCCTTGTTCACAAAGCCGGTTCGGCCAAGGATGACCAGCCACGCATAGGTCCGTGCCACCGGCGAAATCATTAGCGGCAAGACAACAAGGCCCGTGATCCTGCCCTTGCCCTTCGGCGGCAGGTTCACGATTGCAAAGGCCGCAGCATAGCCGATGACGGCCGAGGCGGCGGTGACCAGTGCCGCAAGTTTGAGCGTGCGCAAAAAGACCGTCTGATTCAGCGACTGGGAAAAGAAATCGATATAGGCCTGTATCGTCCAGCTGTCGCCCGATCGAAAACCTTCGGACAGAAGAATCAGAACCGGGGCCAGAAAGACCACAGCGGCAAAGATCGCGGCAGGGAGGACCAGCGCAAGGGCTTCGGCCCGGTTCTGAAACATCTCGGCAACCTTGTCGTCGGTTAAAGTCAATAAGTGGTGGCGCGAGCGAGGCTCGCCGGGTCGGGGCAAATGGGGGGATGCCCCGATCCGATAATGATCATGGTGGCGATTACTGGCCGACCTTGTTGTTCCATTCCGACAGCCAGGTTTCCTGATTGTCGATGGCAACCTGTGACGGGATCAGATGCAGATTGGCAACGGTATCGGCCCCATAGGTCAGATTTTCGGCAATCTCGTCGGAAACCTTGACGTCCTTGTTGGCCGGGCTGTCGACAAGGTTTTCTGCCAATGCCGTCTGGATTTCGGTCGAAAGCCAGAAATCCATGAATTCAAGCGCAAGATCGCGGTTCTTGCTGCCTTTGGTCAGGACCATGACATTCATGCCGCCGGACTGACCTTCCTTCGGGGTTGCCCATTTGATCGGCAAATCCATTTTCGAAAAACCGGACCATGCAAAACGCCCGATGGGTGCGGCCCAGATTTCTTCCTGCTGCATCAGTTGCACCAGCTGGGAAGAACGGACATAGAAGGTGACGATCTCGTCCTTCTTTTCGCCAACGGCAGCAATCGGGGTTTTCAGCGACGGGTCTTCATCGCCAAGTGCCTTGCCCAGCATATAAAGGGTCAGCGGGCCCTGTGTGGTCGTGACGTTCGGAAGGGCGACATGATCAACCACGTCATCAGCCAGAAGGTCCGACCAGCTTTCGACTGTCATCTTGTCAGAACGATAGGCGATCGAGCTGGCATAGAAGGTGTAACCAACACTCATGCCATCGCCATTCGGGTCTTTGGCAATGTCGTAAAGCTTGTCAAAGTTCGACAGCTTCGACGTATCGATCTTGTCGGTCAGGCCATCCTTGGCAGCGGCCAGTGCATCGCGCATGGAAATAACCGCAAGGTCGATGACCGGATCGGCTTTGTTGGCTTCGATTTTGGCGAGACGTTCGACCGAGTTGCCGGTTTCAACAACCAGTTCGCAACCGCATTTTTCTTCGAACGGGTCATACAGGAGTTCCTTGAATTCATCCTGTGCGAAACCATAGACCGAAATGGTCAGGGTCTTTTCCTGGGCCTTTGCCGCACTTACGGACAGCAAAAGGACAGCAGAAGCCATAAGCAGTTTTTTGATCGGCATCACAGCGTTTCTCCGGTTGGGAAGGGTGCGTCAGGGGAAGCCGCCGGTCCGCTTGACGCGCGGACCATCAGTTCCATCGAAACCTTCGACGTATCGGCAGTGACGGTCTGTTTTGCCGCCTTGCCATTTTGAACGGTGGATTTGCCCTGTTCGATTTCACGGACAAGGGCGGCGATGGCCAGCTCGGCAATCCGGGCCATATCCATATGCACCGTGGTTAGCGAAGGGGTCACCACGGGGGAAAAAATCAGATCGTCAAAACCGGTCACGCTGACCTGCTGAGGGACCTTGATCCCGGCGGTCTGCAATTCGGTCAGAACGCGAAGGGCATGCAAATCCGAAACGGCAGCAATTGCCGTAACACCGTTTTTAATGTGGTCAATCAGGCCAAGCGATGCCTGTTCGCCACGTTCGTGCATCAATGTTTCAAGCCAGATCGTCGTATGGCGGGTATTGCGACCAAGGGCCGATTTCATGCCCCCTATACGGTCATTCTGCACATTTGATGCCGGATCATGCCCGATCAGAAGAAAGTTCTGATGACCCAGATCGACCAGATGGCGCGCGACCTTCGCCCCGCCTTCCCAATGGTCGGCTGAAACAGTGTTGCCCGGTGTTGACGGGGTATCGACCATTGCAACAGGACATCCAACATCGCCGATCCGTGTGCCACGACGCGGAATGACGACCAGACCATCAACGCCACGTTCGATCAGGCGGCTGATGGCCTGTGTTTGTGTGGTGACCTTGCCACGCGAGTCCGCAATCAGTACCCCATATCCGGCATTTGATGCCGCCGCTTCCATGGCCTGCGCAATTTGCGGGAATAGCGGATTGGAAATATCGGGAAGGACAAGACCCAGAACATTTGATCGACCCGTGCGCAGTGCCCGGCCCGCATTGCTGGGAACATAACCAAGCTCGTCAGCCTTTTTACGGATTTTATCAACCAGATCGGCCGATACCCGGCCCTTTCCCGACAGCGCGTTCGATACGGTTGCCGAAGACACCCCAAGGGCGTCGGCAATCATACTCATATTCGGTCCGGAACGTGGTGAAGCCACTTAATACCCCCGTCAAACACCCAAAAGATGTGATCTGGCAACATTGATTAGCTGGTTAATCGATTAATCATACGCTACCGGACTCTTTTTAAAGAGTCGAGGGTAAATTTATACAATATCCGGGGGTAGGCCATGCCAGCGCAACGGCATAGATGCGAAGTCTTTGAAACAAGGCCCAAAACCCGGGCGCGGAAAATCTCCGGCCCGGGCTTGGTCGGGATGTATTTTTCGGGGCGGGTTTGCGAGGGATTAAATGATGCCGATGGCAGCCCCGTCGCTACGTGGATCATGGGCACCGTCAACGCTGCCGTCGTGGGCGATCCGGATGATGCCGGCCTGTCCGGCAAGGGCGCTTTGTGCCTCGATTTCGCGCAGGATATGGCCGCGATTTTCCAGTTCGGTAAAGACGGTTGGTCCGGCGTCTACTTCCAGTTTCAGGCTGTCACGCGAATCAGAAAACGTTTTCCCCAGAAGGAAACGGGGGCGGGCAAGTGCATCGGTCGGGGATAATCCGAAATCAATCAACCGGGTCAACAGCATGGCCAGTGTCTGGGGTTGTCCGTCAGCACCCTGCGTTCCGTAAAGCAGGCAGGGTTTGCCGTTTCGCAAAGCCAGACCGGGGTTCAATGTATAAAACGGTCGTTTGCCCGGCTTAAGCTGGTTGGGATGGCCGTCGATTGTGCTGAATGCCGCACCGCGATTTTGCCAGACAATGCCGGTATCACCTGCGACAACGCCACTGCCCCAATCGAAATAGGTGCTTTGCAGGACACTGGCGCAATTCCCCTGCGTATCGGTTGCAGCAAGGAAAACCGTATCGCCATGGCGGAACTGATATGGCCATTCCATCGCGTGATCTGTTGCAATATGGGCGGCATTGTTGCGCAGCATTTCAACGCCGAGCATGTCGCTGAAATCAAGGTCTGTGCCGTCAGGGTCACCAATCCGGTCACGCTCAAGAAAGGCACGTTTGATGGCTTCGACCACCAGATGGAAATGATCCGGATTGCTTTCGCCCCAATCCTTCGTCCCCAACTCACGCAGGATACCCATGGTCATTAATGTCGCCAGCCCCTGCGTTGGCGCTGGCGGCGCAAACAGCGTGACATCCCTATATTCAAGTGAAACGGCATCCGCCGTCCGGGTGCGGGTCAATTCCAGATCGCGCGCCCGGAGGGGAGAGCCAACCTCGCCAAGGCCCTTGGTAATCCGGGCCGCCAGTTCGCCTTCGTAAAAATCACGTGCGCCATTTCTGGCAATCAGTTTCAGGCTTTCGGCAAGGTGCGGCTGAACGAATGTTTCACCTTCTTTGGGCGCACGGCTGTTCGGGGCGAAGATATCGGCAAAACCCGGCCAGTTGCGATAATCGTCTTTGCGGAAATCGAGCCAGAAACATTGTGACTTGCTGACGGGAAAGCCGTTTTCGGCCAGACCAATCGCCGGTTCGATCAGATCGGCAAGCTTGCGCGTTCCGCCCCAATGGTGTGCTGAATGATCAAGTGCATGTTGCCAGCTATCGACCGTGCAGGCGGTTGTCAAGGTTGATGCCGGACCACGCAGGGGAATTGGGATGCCTGCATCACATTTGGCATCAAGTGCGGCCTGTCCAATGCCAAGGAATGATGAAACCTTGCCGGTTCTGTCGGCAACCATCCAGACGGCATCGCCACCGATGCCGCAAAAATGCGGATATGTCACGGCAAGAACCGATGCGGTGGCCACAACAGCCTCGATTGCGGTCCCGCCATCACGCAGGACCTGAGCGCCTGCCTCGCTGGCGGCGATGCTCGGGCTTGTGACCATCGCGCGATAGGGTGTGGGAATGTTGGCAGCACGCATCTCGACATCTTTCGCAACGGATGGTTGGGGTGTAAATGAACTGTCAGATTGTGTGGATCGACGGTGGCACAATTGCATGCAATCGACTATATAGAGTTGCATTCATCATCATTGTTGCCGGGATTTCATGAAGGCTTCTGATAAAGCAAAGCATCGCAATGAACTGATCAGTTCGGCATTGCGGTCCGCCATTCTTGAACGTGTTCTGCTGCCCGGTATGAAGCTGCCCGAAGATTCCCTTGGTGAACGGTTCGGCGTCAGCCGCACCCTGATCCGTCAGGCGCTTGAACGGCTTGCGGCCGAGGGGCTTGTGGAACTTCGGCGCAATCGCGGGGCAATGGTTGCCAAGCCAAGCCTTGAGGAAGCCCGCGATATATTCGAGTTGCGCACCCAGATCGAGGACCTTGTGATCAGCCGTGTGATCAAGGAAATGACTCCGGAAAAGCTTGCGGAACTTGAAGCCCATCTTGCCAAGGAAGTTGAAGCTGAACACGCGTCCGAACCGATTTCGATCCGGCTTGCGACCGAGTTCCATATCCTTCTGGCGAAGCTGGCCGGAAGCCCGGTTTTGTTGCGTTACGTCGAAGAAATCGGCTATCGCTGCGGACTGACATTGTCGCTGTATGCACGACCGCATTCGACCGATTGCGGCATTCAGGAGCACCGTCAGATTATTGATGCCCTTGCCAGCGGGGACGAGGAAAAAGCGCGAGAATTGATGCGGTCGCACCTGACGGCAGTTGCCGACCGGGCACTGATCACGCGTAAGGAAGCCGGGCCGCTTGTGTATCTTGATGCGCTTGAACCCTATGCCCGCAAGGTGCGTGACGGTCAGGAATAGACCTTCACACAGAGGTACTTCCGACGAGAAAAGCCGTGGCACCCGATCAGGCCTTTGCGCCCTGGCGGATCAGGATGCGTTCCGCACTTTCATTCCAGACATCCATTTTAACGATCTTGCCGTCGCGAATGACAAAGCGGTCAACATAACGATTGCCGTCAAACGGGGTTCCATCCGGCCATTCGCCATATAGCGTACCTACGCTGTAAACCACGGTTTCGCCGTTGCCCGGTGCAACGTCGAACTGCCCGAATTTCTTTTTTACCCATTTATAGCGTGCCGCGTTAAAGGCGGTTGTGCCCGATGGATGGTCGTATTTGGCACCGTCGGTAAAGGTGATGACGACATCGTCCGACATATAAGTCGCGGCCTTTTCCGGATCGGGCTTCATCGATGCGTCCAGAAAATCGCGGACAATCCGGGCGTCGGGGGACAGTGGTTCCAGGGCATCCGGGGCGAGCGTGTCGGTCATTTTGTATCCTCGTTTCATGTGGCTGATCTGCAATCAGCATAATACGAAGGCAGATTTTTTGCATGCACTAATTTTATGCAATAATTGCATGCAATTTGCGTATACATGAGGCAACCGAAGTCAGAATTCTGGTCTGAAATCTTCTAAGTCATTGTATTAAATCATTTTTGATTCTTGGCACATGACTTGCTGCACTGCGAAGGCCAACAGGCACTTCAAAATAATCAGGGAGTCTCACATGTCTGCTTATTCGCCTATCCCGAAACTGACACGGCGTGCCGCGCTTTTGGGAGCCGCTGCTGTGATGATGCTTGCCAGCGCATTGCCGATGACTGCCGTACGTGCCGAGGATACCGTAAAGCTTGGTCTTGTCGCTGCCCTGAGCGGGCAGTCGGCCAAGTCGGGTGAGGCCATCACGCGTGGCATTGCCCTTGCGATCGACAAGATCAATGCCGAGGGTGGGGTCCTTGGCAAGCCGTTGGAGCTTGTGTCGCGTGATGACGAAAGCAACCCGGGCAAGGGGCTTGTCGCGGCGCGTGAGCTTGCGCAGCGCGAAGGGGTTGCTGCCCTGATCGGTGGCCTGGATACGCCGGTATCGCTTGCCATCGTACCGTTTGCCAACCAGCAGAAAATTCCGTTCATTGGTCCGTGGGCGGCCGGTACGCCGATCACCAAAAACGGTGCGGAGGAAAACTATGTTTTCCGTGTATCTGCCGTGGATGAATATGTCGACGAGGCGATCACCGAATATCTGGTGAAAAAATACGGTGCCCAAAAGCCGGGCATGATCCTGATCAACAACCCGTGGGGGGAGTCCAACGAGAAGGGGCTTCTCAAGGCGCTTGAAAAACGCGGAATGCCCAATGCCGGGATTGAAAAGTTTGAATCAAACGATGTTGATGTTGTCCCGCAGCTGACGCGCCTTAAGGAAAACGGGGCGGATTCCCTGTTTGTGGTTGCCAACGTGGCCCCGACTGCACAGGTCGTCAAATCGCTTGATCGCATGGGGTGGGATGTTCCGATTTCGTCCCACTGGGGTCCGGCCGGTGGTCGCTTTACCGAGCTTGCCGGTGCAAGTGGCGAGAAGGTTCATTTCATCCAGACCTATCTCTTTACCGATACCTCAAGCCCGATGTTTGTGAAGCTTCAGGAAAAATTCCCCGAAATCAAAACCCTGGCAGACGTTACCCCGGCGACCGGTATTGCCAATGCCTATGACGCGACCCTTCTGATTGCGGCTGCCATCGAAAAGGCCGGTTCGACCGACGGCCCGGCTGTTCGGCAGGCAATGTACGAGATCGGCGGGATAGAAGGCATGATCAAAACCTATGACAAGCCTTTCACCCCTGACGATCAGGATGCGCTTGGTCCGGAAGATTACACCTTTGCGCAGTTTGTCGACGGCGAGATCATTCCGATCACTGACTGATTCCGATTTTCCCTGCGGTTCTGCCTTACCTGTTGTGACCGCAGGGAAGCCGTCGGCCACTTCGCAGTGGTTTTGTCCGAAGGATAATTTGCAATGACCTTGTTAATGGCCGCCCTGATTACCGGTATCGGTTTGGGCAGCATGTATGGCCTGATCGCGCTTGGCTTTCAGATCACTTATTCGGTTTCATCCAAAGTCAATTTTGCCCAGGGCAGCATGGTCATGCTGGGGGCTGTTTTGGGTTTTGTTTTCTGCCAGCAATATGGAATGCCGGTGATTGTCGGGTATCCGCTGGCGATCCTGTGCTGTGGCGTGATGGGTGTTCTTGTTGAATTTTTCCTTGTTCGCCCGTTTGCTGTTCGCAATTCCGAAGCATGGCTGATGGCAACGGTGGCAGGTGGGATTCTGCTTGATAATGCGGTGCTTTTTACCTTTGGAAACGAACCCCGGACGCTGCCATCGATTCTTGTGGAAGACAGCTGGAATATTCTTGGTACCGGGGTTTATCCGCAACAGATCCTGATCCCGATTGCGGCGATTGGTGTCGCATTGGGATTGCATGCGCTGTTTCGTCATACCCGACAGGGTCGGGCGTTGCTGGCTGTTGTGCAAAACCAGACCGCAGCCAAGCTTATGGGGATCAACACCACGGTCATGGTGACCGGGTCCTTTGCCATTTCATCCATGCTGGCGGGGTGTGCCGGTCTTTTGATCGCGCCACTGTTTTCCGTGCATTCCGACATGGGAACACTGTTTGGCCTTAAGGCTTTTGCGGTTGCCATTCTGGGCGGCATGACATCGGCCTATAGCGTCATGCTGGCCGGGTTCATCTACGGGATGGTAGAGGCGGCTGTGACCACCTATCTCGGTTCGTCCTATACGTTCATTGTTGTTTTTGCACTGGTGATCGCGGTGCTGACGATCAAGCCAAGTGGCCTGTTTGGCCGTGCCGCCATCAAGAAGGTGTAGGGATGAAACTCTCCGTGAAATTCAAAAATCCGATCCCGAAGCTGAACAAGCCGGTCGCGCTCGACAGCGTCATTGTTGCGGCGATGATCGGGGGAATTATCGCCGTATTATTCACCGGCGGCTATACACAGTTCATCATCGGACTGGTAGCGATGACCGTCATTCTGACGGTGGGTCTGAATGTACTTTATGGCCTGACCGGTCTGGTATCGCTGGGGCAGGTTGGCTTTTTTGCCATCGGGGCCTATGCCAGTGCGATCCTGACGCTTGCCGGGCTTAATTTCTGGTTCAGTCTGCTGGCGGCCACCATCATTGCCGGGATTGTCGGATGTGTTCTGGCGATTTCAGCCGTGCGGATGGCAGGGCCGTTTCTGGCGATGGTGACTATCGCATTTGCCTTCATCGTTGAACATGGTGCAATTGAATGGCGTGACCTGACTGGCGGGCAAAACGGTTTGATGGGCTTCCCGATGCCACAGATCGGATCATATGTTTTTTCCGAACGTGATCTGGTGATGCTGTGCGTGTTGCTTGGCGGGATTGCGCTTCTGTCGTTCCGGCGTCTGGCTGTTAGTGGCTGGGGCATGGCGATGACCAGCATGCGGGATGCGGAAATTGCCGCAAGTTCGCTTGGTTATAATGCTTTTGTCGTCAAGGCATCGGGCTTTGCCATTGCGGCGGCAATGGCCGGATTGGCAGGTGCGTTGTTTGCCCCGCTGATGATGTTTATCGCACCGTCCAATTTTCCGTTTAGTCAATCCATCCTGTATCTGTTTGCGGTTATTCTGGGTGGGGCCGGAACCGTTCTGGGGCCGCTGGTCGGGGCGTCTGTTTCCGTATTGCTGCCGGAACTTCTTTCGGATTTTGCCGAGTATCGGTTGCTGATTTTCGGGGCACTTCTTGTTGCGGTTCTGCTGATTGCGCCGCGCGGTATTGTTGGCACGGTTGCGCGTTTCATACCGCTTGCGCGCCAGAACGTCACACCGGTTCCCGCCGAAAAGATCGAAGCCGGACTGGCCGACTACCCCAAATCCGATGGTTTGCGGGTTGATAATGTATCGATTGCCTTTGGCGGGGTGAAGGCGGTCAATCAGGTGTCATTCACGGCGCGACCGGGACAGGTGACATCGATCATTGGCCCGAATGGTGCTGGCAAAACGACGTTACTGAATATCATCAGCGGGTTTTACACGCCGACCGAGGGGGCTGTGCGCGTCGGTGATCGGGATATCGCGGGCAAGGCCACCGATTTTGCGGCGCGCAACGGCATCGCACGCACCTATCAGGCGACCCGTTTGTTTGAAAACATGTCGGTTATCGACAATGTGATTGCGGGTCTTTCATTGGGGCGGTTTGGTGCGCCATTTTCACGCATCGCATCGGATGAAAATCGCAATTTTGCAGCCGGGATTTTGCAGTTTTGCGGATATCTTGGTGACCCGGATGCACGTGCGGGTGATTTACCGCATGTGGACCGGCGTCTGGTCGAAATTGCCCGTTCACTTGCCACCAAACCCGGCGTCCTTCTGCTTGATGAACCTGCTGCGGGTTTGATGCATGCCGATAAGGTTGCCCTTGCCAGATTGCTGCGCAAGCTGGCGGATGCCGGGATTGCGGTGGTTCTGGTCGAACATGACATGGAAATGGTCATGGGCATTTCGGACCTGATCCTGGCGGTGGATGCCGGAACGCCGATTGCCCTTGGCAGTCCGCAGGATGTCCAGAAAAATCCGCGTGTCATTGCGGCCTATCTTGGTGATGGCAACAGCAAGGCCCATCCAAGACCCGCACCACTTGTGACTAGCGAAACACCGGTTATCGCGTCGCTGCGATTGACCGCAGGCTATGGCGCGGCACCGGTATTGAAATCCGTTGATATCAAGGTCCGGTCGGGCGAAATGGTGGCGTTACTTGGCGCCAACGGGGCCGGTAAATCGACGTTCCTGATGGCGCTTTCAGGGTTGCTGCGCCCGGTTTCGGGCAACATCATTCTGAATGACGAATATATCCATAATCTGGCCCCGCATCAGATCGTTGAACAGGGGTTGATCCTTGTACCCGAAGGACGACAGGTTTTCCCGGAACTGACCGTGCGTGAAAACATTGAACTTGGGGCCTACAAGCAGCCCAAACCGGTCAGCCGTGATGAACTTGAGGCGATCCTGGCCCGTTTCCCGCGCCTGCGTGACCGGATCAACAGTCAGGCCGGGCTTTTGTCCGGTGGCGAGCAGCAGATGATGGCCATCGCGCGCGGACTTGTCGCGAAGCCCAAGGCGTTGCTGCTGGATGAGCCATCCCTTGGTCTGGCACCGGCGATGGTCGAAGAACTTTACGCCATTCTGGGTGAATTGCGCGATGACGGGGTCACGATCCTTCTGGTGGATCAGATGGCGACCATGGCGCTGTCGGTGGCTGATTATGCCTATGTCCTTGAACAGGGAAAGGTCGTGGCCGAAGGCAACGCCAGGGACCTTCTGAAAGATGAACGTTTGATTGATGCGTATCTTGGCGGTGCGGATCAGTCCAAAAATGAAAAGGTGATCAGCGAACATGCTTGATTATGTGGTGAGGAACGCCTGCCTGCATGGTGAAACCGGCCTTCTTGATATCGCGATTCAGAACGGAAAAATCGTCGATATTGCGGCGTCGATTGCAAGTGAGGCACCGTCTTTTGACGCCGGTGGTAATCTTCTGACCGGTGGTTTTGTTGAAAGTCACCTGCATCTCGACAAGGCCTGTATTCTGGATCGTGCCAAAAATCAAAGCGGGACATTGCAGGGTGCAATAAGCGCGGTTGCAAAGGCCAAAAGCGGCTTCACCGAAGATGATGTTTACGCCCGCGGGGCGAAAGTCATCGAGAAAGCCACCACGCAGGGCACGAACGCGATCCGCACCCATGTTGAAATCGATCCGGGCATTGGGCTGGCCGGGTTTCAGGCGATCAAACGCCTGAAGGGCGATTATGCCTGGGCGATGGATATCGAGATTTGTGTTTTCCCGCAGGAAGGTCTTTTGAACTATTCGGGGACAGAGGAGCTTCTGCGCGAGGCACTTGATAACGGTGCGGACCTTTTGGGAGGCTGTCCGTATATGGATAGCGATCCGGTCGGGCAGATTGAGCGCCTGTTTGAAATGGCGCGTGATTACGATGTCGATCTTGATTTTCATCTGGATTTCGATCTGGACCCGACATGGCGGCATCTGGACGAGGTCGCACGCCAGACGATTGCCTTTGGCTGGCAGGGGCGGGTGATGATCGGTCATGTGACCAAATTATCAGTATTGCCCAAGGATCAGCTGGTTACGACAGCAGCCCTGATGCGAGAGGCGGGGATCGGATTGACGGTTTTGCCGTCAACCGACCTTTTTCTGACCGGTCGTGATTTCACGCATTCGGTGCCACGCGGCGTCGCCCCGGCACACAGTTTGTCGCATTCTGGTGTGTGTTGTACCATCGCGACCAACAATGTCCTTAATCCTTTTACGCCGTTCGGGGATTGCTCGTTATCGCGGATGGCAAACCTTTATGCCAATGTCAGTCAACTGAGCACGGTCGAGGAACTTGAAATGTGCTTTGCGATGGTTGCCGATAGCCCGGCAAAGCTTCTGGGGCGGTCAAATGAGATCATTGTCGGTGGAGCTGCGACCTTCATTGCGCTGCCTGCAACCAGTCGCGCACAGGTCGTTTCTGAAATTTCCCGTCCGGTCTGGGGCATGAAGGACGGAAGGGTCACTTTCGAACATCCAGCACCAATATTACTGCGCCCCTGATGGCGCAGTAATCAGGTGTTTGAAAGGGTGAAAGTTGCGCGCATACCGCCCGCGGCAAGGAAGGTTGTGTCGCATTTCCAGTTGCAGCGTTCGCAAATCCGGCGCACCAGATGCAGGCCGATGCCTTCGCCCTGATCGCGGACATAATCGCCGGCACAGGTCATCAGGTTGTTTTCGACAATCAGTCTGTTGGCTTCAAGCCGGACCGTGACCTGCCCCTTGGGGGTGTGTTCGAACGCATTGCGGATCAGGTTGGAGACAACAATCATCAGGGCGGCCGGCGATGCTGTGATCGCGCCGCTTTGATCGTCGGCACTGAATTCGCATGTCAGGTTTTTGCCGTCCGTCAGATAGGCAAGATCGACGATGGCTTCGCGGACGAAAGCCGGATAGTCGATCTTTTCCTGAATACCGTTCGGTGTTGCTTCGCGCCCCAGCCAAAGCAGGGTTTCAATCAGTTGCTGCATATTGCGGTTGGCGCGTTTGATACGCGCGGCCAGACGGACCTGAATTTCGTTCAACGGCGTTTTATCGAGCAATTCGACATTGCCGCTGACGATGGTGACGGGTGTTCGCAATTCATGGCTGGCCTGACGCAGGAATTCGCGTTCACGTGTCACGAACTTGTCGACCCTGACCAATGATTGATGCAGTTCGTTGGCCACATCATTCAGTTCGGTAAAGCCGAAATCGGGTACCGGTTGATCGAGATTTTCCGTCGACAGGGTTTTCGCCCAGCTTTGCAGATTTTCCGATGGCTGCGTCATGCGCTTGCCGATCAGCCACAGCACACAGGCAAATATCGCCATAACGCCAAGCGCAAACGGGATGGAAAGAAAGGCCAGTTTGTGCAGGCGCGCAAAA
The DNA here is from genome assembly GCF_044790785.1 of Thalassospira australica. GTDB lineage: Bacteria > Pseudomonadota > Alphaproteobacteria > Rhodospirillales > Thalassospiraceae > Thalassospira > Thalassospira australica_A. The sequence continues at coordinate 543,927 of NZ_CP085258.1, forward strand.
TAGACGCTGTCCTCATCACCCGCGTGATAGGTTTGCAGCAGCATGATTTGCGTGCCGTCGGCAAGAATATGGGGAAACACCAGAAAGACCGGGTTATCGGGATCTTTTTCTGCGGCATATTTATCGGTGTTCAGATAGTAAAGCTCGCCCGGATCGATATCATCGGGCTTGTAGCGGTCGCGCAGGCGTTCCGGCAACGCGTCATAATCAGTGAAGGTCTGGATGTTGAAGCCGTTGGGAAGCGGGGTCGCCGGGTCTTTGGCGCGCATTTCATCATATTGTTCCGCGATGGTCTGCAACTGGAAACTCGCGACCATCCACTTGCCATACAGCATGTAGAAATTAACGATGCCGGTATAGATCACCAGTGTAATGACAAGTGCCAGCAAAACGTAATTCCGCACAAAGCGGGAAAAGGTTTTCTGGATCGGTGCGCAGGAATGCATGTCTTTTACTCGCGAAGGGCCACGCCCTGGCCGGCAATTGTATGGATCAGGTTTTGATCGAATGGTTTGTCGATGCGCATCCGCAATTTGTAAAGATGCGTTTTAAGTGCATTGGTATCTGGCGGGTCCCCCTGCCACAGCGCCATCGACAATCGGGACCGCGTCACGACGTGCGGGCTGTTTTGCGCGAGAACTTCCAGAATGGTCCAGCTTGTCGGTGAAAGACTGATTGCCTGTCCGGATCGTTCGACATGCCTGTTTTCAAAATCAACGATCAGATCGCCAAGTGAAAACCGCCGGATTTCACCACTGCGGCGGCGCGACAGGACCCGTGTGCGCATCAGAAGTTCTTCAAGGGCAAAGGGTTTGACCAGATAGTCATCGGCCCCGGCGCTGAAACCTTCAAGCTTGTCAGACAGCGTATCGCGCGCCGTCAGCATCAGGACCGGGGTATCGATCCCCTCGTTGCGAAGCGCGTTGCAGATACTAAGCCCATCGCGAAAAGGCAGCATGATATCAAGCAGTATCACATCATATTCGCCGGTCAGTGCGCGCTGAAAACCCGTTTCCCCGTCAAAGGCATGATCGCATTCGATGCCTTCTATCGTCAGGTAGTCGCTGATTGTTCCGGCAATATCCATGTTGTCCTCGACCAGAAGGACCATGATGTTGGCGGTTGATTTCATAAATGCACGGTTCCGGTTGCGGCGTTTTTCGCCAGATGCTGAAGATATCCAGATTGCCTTAAAATCGGTTGCAGGTCAGCTTGCTTCGAAAAACCGGTTGGCAAACAGTTGCAGATCGACCGGGGTATCAATATCGAATTCTGCATTTGGCATGGCAATCGCACTGATATTGTAACTGCTGTTATTAAGCATCTGTTGCGCCCCGCGCGGGCCACTCATCATGGCAAGTTCCGGAAAATATGTGGCGGGAAACAGGGCGGGAACGCCGTTCAGGTCCTTATAACGCGATGCAATAATGTGGCTTCCGTCAAAGGCATTGAGAAGTTTCTGATAGTCGCTGCCGGTCAATCCGGCCTGGTCACCAAGGGCGATCAGAACGCCGTCATACGTACCGGCTGCGCAAATTCCGGCAATGCCAACTGCAATCGATGATCCCATGCCCGATTGCCAGTTATTGTTGGCAATGGTTTTGGCGCGATTGCCGATCACCGAGAGGATTTCATCGCGATAGGCACCCAGCACGACATAAAGGTCATCTTCGAAAATCGGGCGAAGCTGATCAATTGCGTGTTCAAGCATCGGCTTGCCATCAATATCGGCAAGCTGTTTGCGTCCGCCAAATCGCGTGCTTTCACCTGCGGCAAGAATAAGACCGGCAATTTTCATCATTCCGCGGCCTGTGCCAGGGCGGGGGCGGCACAATGTTTGTAAAGTGCCGCGTGAATGCCTGATAGCATCGAAAGTGCGATGCTTTCGGGCAATTGGCCGCCGATATCAATCCCGGCCGGGCTTGCCACCGGGAAGGGAAGGGCAGGTTCGGCAAGGTCCGCACGTTCAAGAACATCGGCGAAACGATGGCGCGGACCCAGCATGGAAACATGACGCAGCGGGCTGGATTTCAGAATTTGGAGCGCCTTGGCATCAATATCAATGCTGTGCGACATCAGGATTGCGGCATCAACACGATGTTGCGCAACATAATCAACCATTGTTGCGTCCATCTGGCGCAGGATGGTGTCTGCCGTGGGGAAATGTTCCGGGCGGGCATTTGCGGGGCGCGGATCAACCAGTGTGGTTTTCCAGCCCATTTCATGCGCGATCGAAACCACAGGCCGGGCATCCAGTCCGCCACCGACGATCAGGATATGCGGTTCGGGGACAATCGGGGTGACAAGCCAGTCACCATCAGGCCGGTTTTCGACATAGGCGGTGCGTTGGCTGGTGTGATCTGCCCGTTTGAAATATCCCCGGACTTCGCCGATTTTCTGGAAATACAGACCGCTTTGGCGCACTGCCAAAGCATCGCAAAGATCGGAAAGCCCAAGGTCGTTTGCGGGATCAAGCGGTTGCAGCATGATGAAGACCTTGCCGCCGCACCCGACACCCAGCCGGAAAGACAGATCGTCTTCGTCATTGCCGTCATAAACCAGCATGACCGTTTTGCCGGTTACCATGGCGCGCCTTGCGTTGCGGATGATATCGGCTTCAAGGCAGCCGCCGCTGAGTAGCCCGAACTGCTGCCCGTGCCCGTTGATCAGCATCATCGCCCCGGCCTTGCGATAGGCCGAACCTTCGGTGCGATAAACGGTGCCCAGAACCCATTCGGTATCTGTTTTGCCTTCCTGCCAGGCGCGTAGCATGGCCGATAACTGGTTACTCATTGTGTGCTCCCGCAAGAGGGGCTGCCCGGGGGACGGGTGGGGACCCGAAAAATGTCCCCCGGGCAACATGCCTTACACGAAGTCGAAACCGGCTTTGGTCATCGGAAGATCCGTGATCCGCTTTCCGGTTTTGGCAAAAATGGCGTTGGCAACAGCCGGGGCGGTCGGGGGAACGCCCGGTTCGCCAACGCCCGTAGGGGCGTTGTTCGATTGAACAATCGCCACTTCGATGGCAGGCATTTCGGCATTTCGAAGCAGTTCGTAATCCGGGAAGTTGAACTGGTCGACTTCACCGTCTGTCAGGGTGATTTCGTTCCGGAAAACGGCAGACAGCGAATAACCGGCACCACCTTCCATCTGTGCGCGGATGACATCGGGGTTAACGGCAACACCGCATTCAACCGCCATGAACAGCTTGTTCACATGCACAGTCGTGTCTTCGACCGTGACGTCGGCAACAACCGCAACGCAGGTATTGAACGAAAGATGTGCTGCAAAACCGCGTTTGTCGCCCTTTTCCCATCCGGATATTTCGCGGACAAGTTTGATGGCCTCAATCATGCGGGCCTGATTGGCACCGGCCGGATCAAGCATTGCAAGTCGCATTTCAATCGGGTCCTGCCCGGTTTCGGTTGCGAGCATGTCCATCAGTGTTTCCATGACATATCCGGTGTGAGTATGTCCGACCGAACGCCACCACAATACAGGCGTCGGGGTCTGGAAATCGCTTAACCCGATGCCATGATTGGGGATGGTATAAAGACTTTCGGTGACACCCTCGACCGAGGTCGGATCAATGCCATCTTGTATCATGCCTTCCATCGGTCCACCCTTCATGATGGATTTGACGGCCAGCCGGTGATCCCAGCCAACAATCTTGCCATCGCTATCCAGACCGATTTTTGCGCGATGTACCGCCATCGGGCGGTAATAGCCGCCGCGAATATCGTCTTCGCGGCTCCAGACCAGTTTGACCGGAACCTTGCGGCCTGAAACGGCAAAGGCCATCGCGGCTTCGACATTATAGTCGGAGGCGCCGTTGGCGCGACGACCGAACGAACCACCGGCATAAAGCGTTCTGATCTCGACCTGAGATGGTTCCAGTCCAAGGGCGGCTGCGACCATCGGTCGGGTCAGGGTCGGGAACTGGCAGCCATCATGAAGGCGAACGCCATTTTCGGTCGGCTCGATGATGCAGTTTTCCGGTTCCAGCGGGGCGTGAGCCAGGAACGGGAAGGTGAATTCTGCATCAATGGTTTTGGAGGCATTGGCCAAAAGCGGTTCAACGGATGCCAGCGGTACTTCGTGATTGGCGTCAAACTGCGGCGCATCAAGCATTGCCTTGTGATCGGCAATCATGGCATCCGTGCTGCGTGTTTCGGCCTGGCTGAAATCCCATTCGACAGAAAGGGCATCACGCGCCTGAAAGGCCGACCATGTGTTTTTGCCAAAGGCCACAACCCCCGCCTTGTTTGGCAGAACCTGTGCGGCAATAAAACCGGCGACGTCTTTGGCACCACTGTCATCAAACGAAACGACGGTGCCGCCGAATTTCGGGCTGCGCATGATCGCGGCATAGATCATGCCCGGCAGATTGACATCCATCGCAAAGATGGCGGTGCCGTCTGTTTTGTTGGTGTTGTCCTTGCGGTGCAGTTTTTCGCTGCCGATCAGTTTGAACTGATCCGGGGTTTTGATGGTCGGCTTTTCAACCGCTTCAAGGGTTGATGCAATCGCAATAAATTCCCCGAAATGGCCGGAATTGCCACCGGATTTCAGCATGCCGTTTTCAACGGTGATGCTGCTGGCATCAACACCCCAGCTTTGTGCGGCCGCACGGACCAGAAGATCGCGCGCGGCAGCACCGGCTTCGCGGTATTGCATGAAGGAATTGGCGATGGATGTCGAACCGCCGGTCCCCTGCGCATGGAAGAACAAATTGGCGTAACGTTCATTATCGGCAGGGGCAAAGGCGGTCTGAACCGTGTCCCAGTCGGCGTCGAGTTCCTCGGCCACCAGAGTGGTCAGGCCGGTTGTGGTGCCCTGGCCCATTTCGAAATGTTTGATGATGACGGTGACGGTGCCGTCGGCATCGATTTTGACAAACGGGTTAAGGTCGGTTGTTACCGCTTCTGTGCCGCTGTCTGCGGCAAGAACGCCCTTGGCATTCAGGCCGACCAGAAGGGCGGCGGTACCGGTGGCTGATCCGATCATGAAGCCGCGACGTGATACATTGATTGTCATGACTTATGCCTCCAGCTTTTCAGACGCCAGCTTGATGGCTTCGTTGATACGAACATAGGTCACACAGCGGCAGGCATTGCCGTACATGTAGTCCTTGATTTCGTCGTCCGTCGGTTTCGGGTTTTCGGTCAGCAGGCCGATGGCCGACATGATCTGGCCGGATTGGCACCAGCCACATTGCACAACATCCTTTTCCTGCCATGCGGCCTGGACCGCCTGGGCGATCTTATCGGTGGCACCTTCGATCGTGGTGATTTCGCTGTCGACAGCGTCCTCGATAAAGGTCTGGCAGGAACGGGTCGGGTATCCGTCGATATGCACGGTGCATGCGCCGCAATAGGCAACGCCGCATCCGAATTTGGTGCCGGTAAGTTCCAGTCCGTCACGCAGAACCCATAATAGCGGGGTGCCGGGTTCTGCTTCGACGGTGCGGGATTCTCCGTTTATTTTTAGCTGATACTGCATGGCCGCCTCATCTCTCTCGATAAACTCTGATTTATCTTCTGATGAGCAGGGGTAACCGATGGGTAAACGCCAATTGGAGGCGTTAAAATGAGGGTTGAGCAGGTAATCAGGTGGCGGGAACAAACAAGCCCCAGAGGGGGCACGGCCATTATCACATCCGTGTCGCATCGCAAAACCGATATCCGGTTCACAACCGCGCGTGGCGAGTGCAGAATAACCGCACAAAATTTGCCCCGTGACGGGTGTTAAAACGGCAAGGGAAGCAAAGGGATGGAAAATATCCGGATACTCGGAACCAGCCATATCAGCATGACACGCGATGATATGGGAGAGTTTGACATCGCCAACGGTCTGTTACGCGCAACCCTTGCCCATGTGGCTGTCTGTGGCAATGGGGAGCCCGGCGAAGACGCCGAAAACTGGCTCCATCCCGAAGAACTTTCCCTTGCACGCCGTATGAGCCACGATGGACGTCGCAACAGCTATATTGCCGGACGAGTGGCTGCGAAAATGTGTCTGTCGCAATGGCTTGCGACAGATGAACCGGATCGTTTCTGGGTGCGTCCCGGCGTATTCGGGCAACCCTTTGTGGATGGTTCTGCGGCAATCGGGGCCGGGCTTGGGCATAAACTTCCCTGTGTTAGCATCGCGCACAGCGAAGATACCTCTATGGCGATAGCCTATCACCGGGCCCATCCGATGGGCATTGATCTGGCGCCGATTGACGAGGATGCGATGCCCTTGTTGCAGGCTGAACTGACCCGCGACGAGCTTGCCCTTATCTCGGAACTGAGCCTTCCGGAATGCGATGCGGCCCAATTGCTCTGGAGTTGCAAGGAAAGTCTGGGCAAAACGTTGAATACAGCCCTTATGGTGCCGCTTCCGGTTTTTGAGGTCGCCGAACTGATTGCAGACACCCCCTTCATCACCGTCCATTATCGCAATTTCGAACAGTATCGCACGATTGCCTGTCGCAATCAGTCCGGGTGGTTCAGCCTGACCCTGCCGCGCGCAACCGGGATTTCCGATACATCGTGGATGGGGTGCGTCTGACAGGGTTGATCAAGCCTGCGGACTTATTGGGGATCGACGGCCAACCCTTCAAAGTCCTTGAGCACGTTTAGCACAATCGATGTTTTGACATGCTGCACGGAATCGTGGGGCAGCAAAACCTCGTTCACGAAATGCGAAAGGGCGGCAAGGTCTTTGGTCACGACCTTCAGGTGATAATCCATTTCCCCGGTCAGGGAATAGGCTTCGAGCACTTCTGGGAGGTCGGCCAAGAGTTCGGAAAACCGTTTGGCATTGTCGCGATTATGCGTGGCCAGGGTTACGGAAATCACGACCATCAGGCCAAGGCCCATCTTTTGCCGGTCAATGTCGGCGCGGTATCCGCGAATGAAACCCTCGGCCTCAAGCCGGGCGCGGCGGCGCGAGCATTGCGACGGCGATAGGGCAATCCGTTCCGATAGATCATTGTTGGTCAGACGTCCGTCGCGCTGCAATTCGGCAAGCAGTTTCAGATCAAGTTTATCAAGTTGCGTCATTCATGCACCATTTTGATCATTGGTGCATGATATGTGTATGAAACGCCGAAAATCAACCATGAATGCACGCACATTGCGGCCAATCTGGCGCAAGATAGGTCCATAACAAGAACCATTCCAATTCCAGATCAAGGAGCCTTCGATGGGACCGTTTCCACATGATGCCCCCCGCGCAACGATCACGGTCGATAACCCGGCCGGAACCGATGGCTTTGAGTTCGTCGAATTCGCCCATGAAGAGGCTGAAAAGCTTGAAACCCTGTTTGCGCGCATGGGCTATACGCCGGTTGCCAGACACAAATCAAAAAACATCACCGTCTGGCGTCAGGGTGACATCAACTACATCCTGAATGCCGAACCCGGTTCGCACGGGATGAAGTTTGTTGCAAAGCACGGCCCCTGTGCGCCGTCGATGGCGTGGCGGGTGGTGGATGCCAAACATGCGTTTGATCATGCGGTTTCCAAGGGGGCGGAGCCGTATCTGGGCGATGACAAGACCCTTGATGTCCCGGCGATTGTCGGCATTGGCGGGTCGCTTCTGTATTTCATCGATGCGTATGGTGAAACCGGTTCGGCCTATGACGCGGAATTTGACTGGCTGGGTGAACGCGACCCGAAACCGGAAGGGGTCGGTTTCTATTATCTCGACCATCTGACGCATAATGTCTATCGCGGCAACATGGATAAATGGTGGGATTTCTATCGCGACCTGTTCAATTTCAAACAGATCCACTTCTTTGATATTGCAGGAAAAATTACTGGTCTGGTCAGCCGGGCGATTACATCGCCATGCGGCAAAATCCGCATTCCGTTAAACGAATCAACCGATGACAAAAGCCAGATTGAGGAATACCTCAAAAAATACAACGGCGAGGGCATCCAGCATATCGCGGTCGGGACGGATGGCATTTATGACGCCACCGACAGGCTTGCGGCCAATGACCTTAAATTCATGCCGGGGCCGCCTGATACCTATTACGAAAAATCCCATGACCGGGTGCAGGGGCATGACGAGCCGATCGAGCGCATGAAAAAACACGGCATCCTGATTGATGGCGAGGGTGTTGTGGATGGCGGCATGACCAAAATCCTGTTGCAGATTTTCTCCAAAACCGTGATCGGGCCGATCTTCTTTGAATTCATCCAGCGCAAGGGTGATGAAGGCTTTGGCGAGGGGAATTTCCGCGCCCTGTTTGAAAGCATCGAAGAAGACCAGATCCGTCGCGGGGTACTGAAAGTCGATGCGGCGGAATAGGATGATCCTGCCCAAGGTATTGATAAATATGCTCTTCTTGCCGCGCTGAACTTTGGCTGGGAACTTTTTCCGCTTTTTTGTGAAAAAGTTCTTGATTTGTTCTTTTCGTTGTGGCATAACAGCAAAATCAACGGGACAAATGGGCCCGGAGACAAAACCCGCAAAGCGTGATTCGCTTTTGCGGGTTTTTTGCGTTTCGGGCGGTAAAAACAGGAATGAGACGATGACAGGGCAGCGATCTGACGGGATGAGATGGCGGGGACGGTATCGCCGAAGGGACGTTCATGGCGCATGGAAAAGTCATTACGGCGGCCATACGTCCGGGCCGTGAGGCCGTTGGAATCATGCGAAAAACTGTAGTTTATCATGACGGGAGAGATGTGCCCTTGGGGTGAGGGTGTTTGTTCGGGGCAGCGGGAGCCGGGGCGAAGTTGGTTCGGTCCGGTTCAGTCCGGTTGGTGAAGCGTGAAAATGCCGAGAATCAGCGGGCCCGAATTGCGTCCGGATTGGATCGGCACTGGATCGGCTGGCCGGGGTGCCGGGATTGGTTGGCGGGATTGGCTTGGCGGTTGATCACAATTGTCATTCCGGTCGAAGCGGAGCGCAGACCCGGAATCCATGTCCGATTGAAAGAGACTGGATTCCCGCTTTCGCGGGAATGACGATCAGGTTGGGAGTGCTTTGTCAGCAGTCCGGGGCTGGTTGGCGGGGTTGGCTTGGTGATTGATCAAATCGTCATTCCGGGCGAAGCGCAGCGCAGGCCCGGAATCTGTGCCCCATTGAAAGAGGCTGGATTCCCGCCTTCGCGGGAATGACGGTCAGGTTGGGAGTGCTTTGTCAGCGGTCTGGGGTTGGGATGGGTTTCCGACATGGGTCGAAAGCGGTTACACCGGGGCGTGGGTCTAGTAGGCGCCAAACCCCAGAAGATGCGGCAGCCAGAGGACCAGACCGGGGATGGCGACCATCAGGATCACGCGGATGAAATCGGCGGCGAGGAAGGGCAGGATGCCGCGTGACAGGGTGGTGATGGTCATGTCGGAGGACACGCCCTGAATGATGAACAGGTTCATGCCAATCGGGGGCGTGATCAGGCCGATTTCAACAACCGATACCAGAACAACCCCAAACCAGATCGGATCATAACCAACCCCGGTGATCACGCCGTAGGCCGGGACCACGGTGAGGAGGATCATGGAAAGGCTGTCCATGAAGCATCCGAGCACGACGTAAAACACCAGAAGCGCGATCAGAACGACAAGCGGCGAATAGCCCTGTGTGGTGATCCAGTCGACGAGGGTCTGGGTCAGGCCGCTGGTTTCGATGAAGAAATTGAAAAGGGCGGCCCCGATCAGGATCAGGAAAATCATCCCGGTCATGCCGGCGGTTTCGCGAATGCCGGTGCGTAAAACCGTCCAGTTCAGCCGTTTGCGCAAAAAGGCAAACAGCAATGCGCCGCCGGCACCAACCGCTGCGGCTTCTGTGGGGGAAAACAGGCCGGTATAGATGCCGCCGATCACCAGAACGATCAGAGTGATGGCATCCCACATGCGCAGCAAGGCCCCCCAACGCTGTGACCAGGGGACATAGTCACTGACCGGGGCGAGGGAAGGATTGCGCATGACCTGAATGCGGATGGAGATGATGTAAAGCACGGTTGCCAGAAGGCCCGGGATCATCGCACCGGCAAACAGGGCACCGATGGATTGTTCGGTCATGAGCGCGTAGATCACAAGCAGGATCGATGGCGGGATCAGAACGCCAAGTGTTCCGCCCGCAGCAATTGATGCCCCGGCAAGGCTTTTGGCATAGCCGCGTTCGCGCATTTCAGGAAGGGCGACCCGGCCCATGGTCGCACAGGTGGCAAGCGATGAGCCGCAAATCGCACCAAATACCGCACTGGCCCCGATGCTGGATGCGGCCAGGCCGCCCGGACGATGGCCGGAAAATGCGGTAATGCCGCGAAACAGATTGTTTGATAGCCCGGAATGGGAGGCAAACACGCCCATGAAAATGAAGAGCGGCACCACCGAAAGGCCATAGGGGAAAATGGCCTCGAACGGGAGGCTTGCCATGACGTAGCTTGCCGACATCCAGTCGGTCAGAAGCAGGGTGCCGATGATGCCGACAATCGCCATCGCGACCGCGACCGGTACCCGCAAAAGGGCCAGTGCGAGAGCCGCAACAAACCCGATCAGTCCCGCCCATTCCGTCGCCATCAGTTCTTCTCGTCCGTTAAAAGCACTTTTAGAAATTGGATGAGGCATACCAGCGTCGAGATCGCCATGCCGGTCAGAAGGAAGGCCCAGAACAGGATCATCGGGATCGCAAGGTTTTGCGACACATCGCCATAGGTCCATTGTTCCATCGCACGGCCCCACGACAGATAGAACAGGAAGGCCATGAGGCCCGCACATAGCAGCGGGATCAACCTGTCGATGGTTTTAAACAGGATGCGAAGGCGGTTCTTGCCGATCAGGTCAACCGTGACATGGGCGTGCGCACTAAAGGCATAGGGGATGGCCCATGATGCGGCGGCCATGACGCAAAACTGGGTCAGGTCAACCGCGCCGACCATCGATTGCCCGCCAATGCGCCGCCAGATGATATCGACAACCACAATGGCAATCGCGCCAATCAAGGCCGCCATGCCGACAAAGGCGAGAATGTCGGTCAGCCGGTTCATCAAGTGATCCATTTGGTGAATCGCAGCATAAAGCCGCGATCCACCGGATTTTTCAGCGCGTTCCGTCATTTGTCGCCAGCGTGATATTTGGCATCAAATTCCGCGATCAGTTCCTGCGCGCGTTTATAGATGGCGTCGGGGTCGGAGACGCCCTTTTCCTTGAGCCCGGCCAGGTATTCCTTGATCATCGGCTGGGATGCTTCCTGCCATTCGGTGCGGGTGGCGTCATCAATCGTTATGATTTCATTGCCGTGTTTTTCCGCATCGGCCTTGCCGGCGGCTTCCCATTTGTTCCACCAGTCACCGAATTTGACGACAAGTGCATCGCCGGAAATTTCGTCAATGGCCGCACGGACATCATCGGGCAGGCTGTCATATTTTTTCTGGTTCATCACGAAATAGAACCCGGCGGTATAGGCCGCGGCATCGGTGTGATATTTCAGAAGTTCGTTGGCCTTGACCGCGTTGACCAGATCCCAGGTGGCAACCAGACCTTCGATATTGCCCTTTTGCAGGTTTTCGTAAATCGCCGATGGCGGCAGGCCGACCGGGGAGGCACCAAAGGATTCCAGCATGGCCGAAATCGCCGGGCTTGGCGTTCTGAGGCGAAGGCCCTTGAGATCGTCAAGGGATCGAACCGGGTTATCAAGGGTGTGGATCAGGCCGCCTGCGTGGGTGAACAGGCCGAGCACCTTGAAATCGTTATAGTCGGTGCCAAGCAGGCCTTCCTTGTAAAGTGCCCAGAGGGTTTCCGACCCGGAATCGGCATATTTCACCAGAAACGGCAGTTCAATGATCGAGGCGGCCGGATAGCGGTCACGCGGGATGCCGTTCAGGCCGACGGCCATATCCATCACGCCCGCGCGGACCTGATCGGCCTGCCGGTCGATTTTGCCAAAGGCCGATGTCGCGTCATAAATTTTGACGTCGACCTTGCCGTTGGTTTTTTCCGACAGTTCCTTGCCCCAGCTTTCGAGGAAGTCTTTCTGGAAGCCGTGGCTTGGCGGCAGATAGTGGCTGACCTTCAGCGTGATATCGGCGGCATGGGCCATGCCCGCACCGGCAAGGATCGTTGCCCCGGCCAGAAGCCCAAGCAGTGTGTTGCGAAGTTTCATCGGTTTCATGTTCGTCTCCCTGTTTTTTTGATCGTGTGTTTGTTCGGGCTTTTGATCGGGCGGGTGCCAAGGGCGCATCGGTCACTGATGGGTTTTCCGCGTCCTGATCATCGGTATCTGATCTGTTGTGGAATGCTGTTTTTTCTTTGAATTGGAATTATGATATATATAATCAATTACGCAATATGAAATTTATGCAGGTAAGTTTTGACCAAAGTCCCATCCAAACAAACCCGGATTACGGATGCCGAAATCGACATTGCTGATGCTGTTGACGTGGCTGATACGCGCAAGGGCATTCAGTCGGTCGAGGTCAGCGGGGTGATTATCGCGGCATTGTGCGATTTCAAATTCCCGGTGCCGTTAAAGGATCTGGCGGCGGCGGTGGATATGCCGCCGGCAAAGGTTCATCGCTATCTGGCGAGCCTGGTGCGGATCGGTCTTGCCTGGCAGGATGATCAGACCGGGCTTTATGGCCTTGGGCCGATGGCGCTGCGGATGGGTATTTCGGCGATTGAGCGCAATGATGTGGTCATGCGGGCCGGAAGGCTTTTGCGCAATCTGGCGATTGATTTGCGGTCGTCCGGGCATCTGGCGATCTGGGGGGAACGGGGGCCGGTCCTGATCAGGACCGAACATGGTGGCCCGCCGATCATATCGACCATGGGGCTTGGCACGGTGATGCCGTTATTACGCTCCGCCACCGGGCAGGCGTTTTTATCGACCATGCCGCGCGGGGCGATTGAGCATGTGATCCGGGCCGAACAGGATATCCTGCATTGGGATGATGCCACGGTGGATCGGCTGATTATTGAAACGCGCGAACGCGGTGCGGCGGTGATCGAGGGCGATATCGTGCCGGGCTTATCGGCGATCAGTGCGCCGGTCTATAATCTGGACGGGGCGGTGGCGTGTTGCGTGACATTGATGAACCCGAAGGCCAATTACTTCCAGCCGGGGCAGCCGGCCTTTGATGTGTTTTTGCGCGCGATTGCCGATTTTACCCAAAGCTGGGGCGGGAAGCCGCGCGATGAGGCCGAGGACATTCAAACAGCAATTGTCACAGGAAATGTCACAGGGACCATCAAAGGTCATTCAGCTTTGTCAGGAGGTCGGAAAGGCGTTTGAAATCCGCGTCGCCCAGAAAATCGCGCACCTTTTTGTCATAGGCAGTGCCCGCCTCGCACAGTGACTGAAAGGCCGATTGGCCCTGCGAGGTCAGTTCAAGGCGATGAACGCGCCGATCATTTTCGTTCTGGACGCGTCGGAGCCAGCGGCGTTGTTCGATGGAAAAAACGGCACGCGATACCTTGGTTTTGTGAAGGCCCGTATGGGTGACGATTTCGGTCGCGGTAAGCGCGCCATACTGCCCAAGGGTTGCCAGAACCCGCCATTCGGATCGCGTCATCCGGTATCGGTCGCGATAGATGTCGCGGAAGCCAAGACTGACCTTTTCGCTGGCGTGATGCATCAGAAACGGCAGAAAGCGGTGCAGATCGAATTCGGATTTCTCGGATTTCATGGCTTTAAAAGGCTGTTTGATAGTTACAAAAATTACAGTTACGGATGTAACTATATCGAAGATTGGTAGGAAAAAGGCAATGACGGATCACAACGTTACCAAGGGAACCGCCGAAAACGGCGTTGCGAACGATCTGCGTTACATGCCCGGTTTTGGCAATGATTTTGAAACCGAAAGCCTTCCCGGTGCCTTGCCGCAGGGGCAGAACAGCCCGCAAAAATGCGCCTATGGCCTTTATGCAGAACAGCTTTCGGGCTCGCCCTTTACCGCGCCGCGCGGCACCAATGAGCGGTCGTGGCTGTATCGCATGCGGCCCAGTGTGCGCCATAACGGGCGGTTCAAATCCTTTGCCCTTCCGGAGTGGAAAACCGCACCTTGTGTGAATGACCATAGCCTTGCGCTTGGTCAGTTGCGCTGGGACCCGGTGCCGATGCCGACCAAACCCACCGATTTCATTTCGGGTATGCGCACGATCACGACGGCGGGGGACGCCATGACCCAGACCGGCATGGCAAGCCACGTATATGTCTGCAACACCGATATGGTGGATGATTATTTTTTCAATGCGGATGGGGAATTGCTGATCGTGCCCGAAAGCGGCGGGCTTCGGATTTTTACCGAACTTGGCATCATGGATGTCGCGCCGCTTGAAATCGCGCTGATCCCGCGGGGCATGATGTTCAAGGTTGCGATCCTGACGCCGGGGATTGAGGGCGGGGCGCGGGGATATGTCTGCGAAAATTACGGGGCGAAATTCACCCTGCCGGAACGTGGGCCGATTGGGGCCAACTGCCTTGCCAATCCGCGTGATTTCAAGACACCGGTGGCTGCCTATGAGGATAAGGAAACGCCGTGCCGTATCCTGATCAAATGGTGCGGACAGTTTCATGAAACCGGGATCGGGCATTCGCCACTGGATGTGGTGGCGTGGCATGGCAATTACACGCCGTTCAAATATGATCTTCGAACATTTTCGCCGGTGGGCGCGATCCTGTTTGATCATCCCGATCCATCGATCTTTACCGTGCTGACCGCCCCATCGGGCGAGGCGGGAACGGCAAATATCGATTTTGTCATCTTTCCGCCGCGCTGGATGGTGGCGGAACATACCTTCCGCCCGCCATGGTATCACCGCAATATCATGTCGGAATTCATGGGGCTGATTTGCGGTCAGTATGACGCGAAGGAAAAGGGATTTGTTCCCGGTGGCATGAGCCTGCATAACATGATGCTGCCGCACGGGCCCGATGCGTTCGGGTTTGAAAAGGCATCGAACGGGGAGCTTGGCCCGCAGAAACTGGAGGGCACGATGGCCTTCATGTTTGAAACCCGGTTCCCGCAGCAATTGACGAAATTTGCCGCCGAGCTTGAAACCCTTCAGGATGATTATCTTGATTGCTGGGACGGGCTGGAACGCAAGTTTGATGGTACGCCGGAAGGTCGCCCGTAAACGGCGACCGGTAAAAAGAACATCACAGGACTTAACGACAGGAATGCCGGAGGCATAGAACCGATGAAACTCGCAACCCTTAAAAACGGCACCCGTGACGGCCAGCTTGTTCTGGTGACCAAAGACCTTAGGGAATATGTCGATGCCAGTGCGATTGCACCGACATTGCAGGCAGCGCTTGATAACTGGGATTCTGTTGCGCCGCGCATCCGGGAACTGTCCGATGAAATCGCCGCCGGATCGACGATTGCCAAACGTTTCGCACTTGATGAAAGCAAGCTGCATTCGCCGTTGCCGCGTGCGTTTCAGTGGGCGGACGGGTCGGCCTATGTCAACCATGTCGAACTGGTGCGCAAGGCGCGCGGTGCGGAAATGCCCGAAACATTCTGGACCGATCCGCTGATGTATCAGGGCGGTTCGGACAGTTTCCTGGGACCGCGTGATGATATCCGCATGGCCGATACGGCATGGGGCATTGATATGGAAGGCGAGATCGCGGTTGTGACCGGCGATGTGCCGATGGGCGCATCGCCTGATCAGGCGCGTGATGCGATCCGTTTGATCATGCTGGTCAATGATGTGTCTTTGCGGGGCCTGATCCCCGGTGAACTTGCCAAGGGATTTGGCTTTTTCCAGTCCAAGCCGTCCTCGGCCTTTTCGCCGGTTGCGGTGACGCCCGATGAACTTGGCGATGCGTGGGACGGGGGCAAGGTGCATCTGCCGCTTTGTGTTGATCTGAATGGCAAACCGTTCGGGCGGGCCAATGCCGGGGTCGATATGACCTTTGATTTTGCGCAACTGATCGCACATGCGGCGAAAACCCGGCCGCTTTGTGC
Organism: Thalassospira australica; assembly: GCF_044790785.1. Classification (GTDB taxonomy): domain Bacteria; phylum Pseudomonadota; class Alphaproteobacteria; order Rhodospirillales; family Thalassospiraceae; genus Thalassospira; species Thalassospira australica_A. The sequence continues at coordinate 559,837 of NZ_CP085258.1, forward strand.
GGGCACCATCATCGGGTCGGGCACGGTTTCGAACAAGCTTGACGGTGGGCCGGGCAAGCCGGTTGCGCAGGGTGGGGCGGGGTATTCCTGCATTGCGGAAATCCGCATGATCGAAACCATTGAAAATGGCAAACCGGAAACGCCGTTCATGCAGTTTGGGGATCGGGTCAGGATCGAGATACTTGATGCCAGCGGCCAATCAATCTTTGGCGCGATTGACCAGAGTGTTGTGAAGTACGCACCATGAGCGACGTCATCCTGTATGATTATTGGCGGTCGTCGGCCAGCTATCGGGTCAGGATTGCGCTTTCGCTGATGGATATGGCGTATCAATCCGTTGCGGTTGACCTTTTGGCGGGGGCGCATAAATCGCCCGATTTCCGCAAGCGCAATCCGCAGGGGTTGGTGCCCGCCCTTGAGATTGACGGGCTTGTTCTGACGCAGTCATTGGCGATGATTGAATATCTGGATGAGACCCGCAGCCATGCGGGTTTCCTGCCGAAGGACGCGGTCGGGCGGCAACGGGTTCGCGCCCTTTCACATGCGATTGCGATGGATATTCACCCGGTCTGTAATCTGGGTGTTGTCGGCAATATCATGAAGCAGGCCGAAGCCCACGGCGAAGACCCGGCGAAGGTGCGGCTGGAATGGATGGGGAAATATATCGGCGAGGGGCTTGAAGCGTTTGAACGGCTTCTGGATCATCCGGGCACGGGCAGCTTTTGCCACGGTGACCGGCCATCAATGGCCGATATCTGTTTGATCCCGCAGATTTATAATGCGCGGCGGTGGGAGGTCGATTTAAGCCACCTTCCGATGATCAACCAGATTGCCGAGCGGTGCCTTGCGATGGACGCGTTTGCGCGCGCCCATCCTGATCTTGCAAAGCCGAAGGATTAAAGAACGCGGGCGTAAATCGCGCGGGCATCGTCAAACGTGACCTCGCGCGGGTTATTGATCAGCAACCGTTCGACTTTCATCGCATCGGTCGCAAGCATATCAAGGTCGGATTGTGTGACGCCGACATCGCGCAGTTTTTGCGCAAACGGCATGCGCGCGACCATTGCCGCGATAAAGGCGATGAAGGCGTCGCAGGCCTCGGCATCGTTGGAAAAACGCTGGTCCGGCATGACGGCACTGGCGAGTTCGCCATAATGCTGCATCGCAGCATCGCGGTTGAATTTGAGAACCTCGGTCAGGACGAGGGCGTTGGATAATCCGTGCGGGACGTGAAAATGTCCGCCCAGCGGATAGGCCAGCGCATGGACGGCTGCCACCGGGGCATTGGCAAAGGCCATTCCGGCCATCATGGACCCTTGCAGCATTGCCTCGCGCGCGGCACGGCCGGGATTTGCCGAAACCGCGTCGTCGATATGGGATGTCATCAGTTGCAATGCCCGGATGGCGAGGCTGTCGGACAGGGGATTTTTTTTGTGTTTGGTCGTATAGGCCTCGATCGCGTGGACCATCGCATCGATGCCCGTGGCGGCGGTGATCGGGGCCGGCAGGCCCATCGTCAGTTCCGCATCAAGCAAGGCAATATCGGGATAGAGCAGGGGGGAAACGACACCCTTCTTTTCCGATGTCGGTGTGGTGACGATGGAAATCGGGGTGACTTCGGACCCGGTGCCCGCCGTTGTCGGCACCTGTATCAGACGCAGGCGCGGGCCTGTTGCCAGACCGATGCCATAGATATCGGCAAGATTTTGCGGCCTGCCGCAGAGCAGTGCCACCAGCTTGGCGGTGTCCATCGAACTGCCGCCGCCCAGCCCGATGACAATATCGGCACCGAATTCCTGCGCATGGCGGGTAGCGTCAAGGATGCTTTCCTCGGGCGGGTCGGCCTGCACACCGGTCCAGAGCAGATAATCGATCCCGGCCTGACGAAGGGAGGCACAGGGGCCCGATGTCAGCCCGGCCTTTTCAAGGCCGGGGTCGCTCAGGATAAAGGCGCGTTTTGCCCCGGTTTCGGCGCACAGTTTACCAAGTTCCTGTGCGCCGCCAAACCGGCAGATTGCACGCGGGGTGGTTTCGAAGATGAAATCGGACATCTAGCTTCCCTGACTGATCGTTTGTTTTGACAGCAAGGGTGCCGTGTATCCGGCCCGGCAGCAAGACGCTATTTCAGGCTTTTATGAACGCGATTGCGGGCGGCCATATCGCAAGGCCTGATCGATTTCATCGCGGGTGATGCCGATATCGTGCAAAATGGCACTTGAAGATTGACGAAGCCATACGGCGTCACGCGCAATTTTGCGACGTTTTGCAATATGGCGGATGGAAAGGACGAGCCAGCGCCAGACAACTGTGCCGAACGACGCATTCGCGGTCGGCCCGGCATGGGGGGCGGTGGCTCCGAGGGAGTGTGTAGATACATGCATTGTCATGATGCTGGCTCGCTAGTTTTGCTTTGCTAATCGTGTTCGGAATGGTCCCGAACACAACTGAAAGTTAGCCCGCCTCAATCGACATCGGTGCGCAAAGATCGCAAAAGCGTGCGAAGTTTTCGCAAAATTTTCGTAAAAACGATTTTTCTTCGCAGGCGCGTTCGGTCATTGTTTCAGGAGCATTCAGGATCATGCGTTTGGGGCAGAGGAATTTTGACCGAGCTTGATACATTCGACTATCGCCTGCTGGAACTGTTGCAGAAGAACAGTCGCCTGACAGGAAATGAATTGTCGGCACAGGTGGGGCTGTCATCGGCGGCGTGTCTTCGCCGGGTGCAGCGTTTGCGCGAAACCGGGGTGATTGAACGCGACGTTGCGGTGGTATCCCCCAAGGTGTTTGGCAAACGGATGATGGTCATCGTTTTGATGACCCTGGATCGCGACCGGCCGGATCGGTACATGCTGATCCGCGAGGAATTCGGTAAAATGCCCGAAGTCGTTCAATGCTATCACGTGACGGGTGCGCATGATCTGGTGTTGCGCATTCAGGTCGCCGACATGGATGAATACAGTGCGTTTGTCGACCGGGTTTTCCACGTACCCTATATCAAGCGTTATGAGAGCCTGGCGGTTATGGGGTTGCTTAAATAAAAAACGGCGGGCATTTGGCCCGCCGTTTGCGTTTATGGTCGCAAGGATCGTGGCTCAGGCGAAGTCGAGTGCCCGATCACCATTGGCATCCTTGATGCGGGTCGGAAGACCCATGTGGTTGAGCAGGTTCAGGAACGGTTTGGAGGGCAGTTCTTCGACATTTGCCATCTTTTTCACGTCCCATTCGCCGGTTGCGATCAGCATCGCGGCCGCGACGGGCGGCACACCGGCGGTATAGGAAATGCCCTGGCTTCCGACTTCCTCGTACGCGTCCTTGTGGTCCGCGACGTTATAGATCAGGACTTCGGTTTCCTTGCCATCCTTGCTGCCCTTGACCAGATCGCCGATGCAGGTTTTGCCGGTATAGTCCGGTGCCAGCGAGCTTGGATCGGGCAGGCAGGCCTTGACGACCTTGAGCGGTACGACTTCGAGGCCCTCGGCCGTGGTGACCGGTTTTTCCGAGAGCAGGCCGATATTGTTCAGGACCGTGAAGACATTGACGTAATGATCGCCAAAGCCCATCCAGAAACGGACATTGGGAACGTCCAGATTCTGTGAGAGGGAATGGACCTCGTCATGGCCGGTCATGAAGGTCTGGCTTTCGCCGACAACCGGCATGTCCCAGATTTTCTTGACCTCGAACATCCTGTTTTCCTGCCAGGCGTTGTTCTGCCAGGAATAGACCGTGCCGGTAAACTCGCGGAAATTGATTTCCGGGTCGAAGTTGGTGGCAAAATATTTGCCGTGGCTGCCGGCATTGATGTCGATGATGTCAATCGAGTCAATTTTATCGAAGTAATCCTCGACCGCGAGTTTGGCATAGGCATTGACCACGCCCGGATCAAAACCGACGCCAAGGATCGCGGTGACACCTGCCTTTTCGCATTCTTCACGGCGTTTCCACTCGTAATTTGCGTACCAGGGCGGGGTTTCGCAGATCTTGTCCTGTTCTTCGTGGATGGCGGTATCAAGATAGGCAACGCCTGCCTTGATGCAGGCCGACATGACCGGCATGTTGATGAAGGCGGAGCCGACATTGATGACGATTTCGCAGCCGGTTTTTTTGATCAGTGCGACGGTGGCATCGATATCGGTTGCGTCAAGCGCATGACCTTCGAGGACGCCGGCATTCTTCAGGTTTTTCTTTTCGTGAATGCTGTCGATGATTTTCTGGCATTTTTCCGCCGTGCGCGACGCAATATGGATATCGCCAAGCACATCATTATGCTGTGCACATTTATGCGCGACCACCTGTGCGACGCCACCTGCGCCGATAATCAGAACATTCTTCTTCATTTCGGGCCAAAAACTCCCTTTTTCGAATAGATGAAACCCAAAGCGCCTTTTTACGAAAGGCTCGAAACATAATCATCGAAGGTGAATTCGCGTATAACGCGTTCGCTACCGTCGAGTTCCTTGATCACGATGGACGGCATGCCGACACCGTTGAACCAGTTCTTTTTGACCATGGTGTAACCGGCGGCATCCTGTACCGAGATACGGTCGCCGACCCTGATCTCGTTTTCGAAATTGAATTCGCCAAAAACGTCACCGGCAAGGCAGGATTTGCCGCAGATCATATAGGTATGATCGCCCGTGTTCGGCTCGATCTTGGCGGTTTCGCGATAGATCAGAAGATCGAGCATGTGGGCTTCGATGGAGCTATCGACAATCGCAAGGTTTTTGCCGTTAAACAGCGTATCGAGCACGGTGACTTCAAGGGTGGTGCTTTTGGTGATCGAGGCTTCGCCGGGTTCAAGATAAACCTGAACACCGTATTTTTGCGAAAAGGCTTTCAGCCGGGCGCAGAATTTATCAAGCGGGTAATTGTCACCGGTGAAGTGAATGCCGCCGCCGAGACTGACCCATTCGACGCGCGACAGAAGCGATCCGAATTTGGTTTCGATATCGCCCAGCATTTTGTCGAACAGATCGAAATCGGCGTTTTCGCAGTTATTGTGGATCATGAAGCCGGAAATGCGGTCCATGACGGCCTCGACCTTGGTGACGTCCCATTCGCCCAGACGCGAAAACGGGCGGGCCGGATCGGCCAGATCGAAGCTGGAACTTGAAACCTGCGGGTTCAGGCGAAGGCCGCGCACGATGCCCGATGCGGCATCGGCAAAGCGGTTAAGCTGGCTGATGGAATTGAAGATGATCTTATCGGCATTTTCGATGACTTCATCGATTTCGGAATCGGCATAGGCCACGCTATAGGCATGGGTTTCCTTGCCGAATTTCTTGCGGCCCAGTTTGACTTCGTGCAGCGACGAGGACGTCGTGCCATCCATATAGTCCGACATGAAATCGAAGACCGACCAGGTTGCAAAGCATTTCAATGCCAGCAAGGCCTTTGCGCCGGAATGTTCGCGCACATAGGCGATCTTTTCCATGTTGCGCAGCAGTTTCGATTTATCGATCAGATAATAAGGCGTATGCGGCATCGTATTCTGGTTCCTCGACCGAAGGCCCTGTTTTCAGGGACCGAAAAGACAACACGGAAAACGTCCGTCGACCGGCAAACATTCCCCGCAAGGTTCGGCATTCAAGCCCGGTTTGCGCCAACGAATTTCATACCATCGATGCGAAGGCGTTCTGTGCCTGTATCGCATGCGCCGCGACCCAATAGCAGCGGCGCGCACATGGGTCAACAGTATGACCGCATCCGATGATCGCATGGCCTGTTGATCGGCGCGGTTGGCGGGGCGTTTAAAGCAGGGTTTGCGGCATTAACCATCTGATTTCATAGGGAAACAGGCAGCGATCACATGCAGGTTTCCGTTTCGTGAAACTTGGCCGGACCGGGCGGGGCTTTGCGCATGTCCGATTTCCAACAATATCACCAAATCGCGGATTTTGCATGGCCGGGGGCCAAAAAGCCCGAACGGGATTTTGGTGATTGCTTTTTTGTACCGATTGGAACATAGTTTACCGATTGGTACAAAACGAAGGAGAAAATCATGTCAGAGCTACGTCAACCTCTGCCGCCCTTTACGCGGGAAACCGCAATCCAGAAAGTCCGCATGGCCGAAGATGGCTGGAACAGCCGTGATCCGGCGCGGGTGTCGCTGGCCTATACGCCCGATACGATCTGGCGGAACCGTGCGGAATTTGCCAATGGCCGTGAGGAGGTCATTGCCTTTCTGACCCGCAAATGGAACAAGGAGCTTGAATATCGATTGATCAAAGAGTTGTGGGCGCATGACGGCAACCGGATCGCGGTGCGTTTTGCCTATGAGTATCGCGATGATTCCGGGAACTGGTATCGGGCCTATGGCAACGAAAATTGGGAATTTGCCGAAAATGGCCAGATGCATCGCCGGTTTGCCTGCATCAATGACATGCCGATCCGTGAAGAAGATCGCAAATTCTTCTGGGATCGTTCGGGGCCGCGCCCGGCGGATCATCCGGGCCTGTCCGATCTGGGATTATAAGTAAGCCATGCCAAAGATTATCGCGGAGCGTTCCGATGTTATTCCCGTCCTTGCGGAGATTTTCCGCGAGTATGGCTATGAAGGGGCGAGCCTTTCACTGATCGGGAGCCGGACGGGTCTGGGAAAGGGCAGTCTTTACCATTTCTTTCCCGGCGGCAAAGAGCAGATGGCATCAGAAGTGCTTCGCGAGATCGATGGCTGGTTCGAGGACGCGGTTTACAAGCCGCTGCGTGACGGGGATGACCCGCGGGCGGCGATTTTGGAAATGTGCCGGTCGGTTGCGACCTATTTCCGGTCAGGAAAGCGGGTTTGCCTGATTGGCGCGTTTGCACTTGATAATGTGCGTGACCGTTTTTCCGACGCAATCCGCGATTATTTTGCGGTCTGGCAACGGTCGCTTCAGCAGGCGCTTGTGCGGATCGGCCATGATGCGGACCGGGCATCGGACATTGCCGAAGATGCGATTTTATCGATCCAGGGGGCGCTGGTTTTGTCGCGTGCGCTTGACGATACGGCGGTGTTTGAGCGCGCCATGGCGCGGGTTGAAGTCGGGTTGCTGGCCGGGCCCGGTCAGGGCTGCTGATGCATAGCGCCAAATGGCGGCCGATACCATTGAGGGTGTCGAAAATGACAGGTTGCCAGACGTTTGACCCTTGATCATCGGGATCGGATGACTAAGTTTTATAATGGTTTAGGGGCCTGACCCCAATCACCCAAGCGACAAATGAGGAGGCGTCCATGCCTGCACCCGTCAGTGTCGATCACTTGGCCTTTCCCACCCGCGATCTTGCGGCGACGGATGATTTTTATTCCCGTGTTCTGAAGGCCCGACTGGTTCATGCCGAAAGCGGTTACAGTCCGTCGTGGAAAAGCGATTATCTGCTGATTACCTTTGCGCTTTCGGACGGGACGCGGCTGTCATTCTTTGACTGGCCAGCCGATACCGGTCCGTATCCCGATGATCCCGATATGCCAGATGACGTGTTTCATATCGGGTTGCGCTGCGATGCGCCGCGCGATGTGATTGCCTGGCAGAACCATTTGTTCCAGCACAAGGTGGTTTATCACAACGAGGATGACGGGAAATCGCGGCGGTTGTTCATTCGTGATCCGAACGGCATCCGGTTTGAAATCTTTGCCGCCGATCAGCCGAAATACAGCAACGATCACGAAGACCGGGCACGGGCCGTTTACGAGGAATGGCAGAAGATCGCCAATCGCTGATCGCTGGTTAAGTTGGGCAGGGGCCGGTGCTTTGGCGGATGATCAGTTCGGTCGGGACAATGACCGGATTTTCCGCCGGTTCGGGAATGGTTCCGGTTTTATCGAGCCGGGCGAGGAGCAGCGAAATGGCCTGTTCGCCCAGACGTCGGCGCGGTTGACGCACGGTTGTCAGCGGCGGGTCGTAATTGGCGGCCAGATGGATATCATCAAACCCGACGACGGAAACATCGTGGGGCACGCGAAGCCCAAGTTCCTTGGCCGCGACAATGACGCCGATTGCCATGCCGTCCGATGAGCAGAAAAACGCCGTCGGGCGGTTTTTGATGTCTTTGAGCAAGGCGCGGGCCGCCGCAATACCCGATTCAATCGAAAAATCGCCGCTATAGATCAGCGACGGGTTGGCTTCGATGCCGCTGCTTGATAGTGCGCGGCGATAACCGGCGACGCGATCCGTCGTCAGGATGTTGCTGGCGGGGCCGGCGATATGGGCGATGCGGCTGTGGCCGAGGTCGAGCAGATGTTTGGTTGCGCTAAAGGCGGCCTTTTCATTGTCGATGATCACGGTCGGCAGATTGCAGCCCGGAATGCGTTCGCAGGCAATGACCACCGGCGGGATGATCCCGCGCGGGGTGTTGGCCAGCGGTGCGGGCAGGCGACCATTGAGCAGGATCATGGCATCGGCCTGATTGCTGCGCAGATAGGCGGCATAGGTTGCTTCGCGTTCGGGTTCGTTCTGGGTGTCGCCGATCAGGACGTTATAGCCCGCCTTGCTGGCCCCCTGTTCGATTCCCGATAGAATTTCCGAAAAGAAGGGGTTGCCGATATCGGGTACGAGCAAAAGGATCATGCCCGACCGGTTGAGCCGCAGGTTTCGGGCCATGACATTGGCGGTATAGCCGGTCGCGGCGATGGCGGTTTGCACCTTTTCGCGCGTGCTTTCGGAAACCACATGGGGTTTGTGCAAGGCACGGCTGACCGTGGCAATGGATACCCCGGCATGTTCGGCAACATCTTCAATCGTCGCGATTTTTTCGATCATGCTTCTTCCTACTCTGCCGCCGATACGCTGTCCAGCGGCATTGATGCCCGTGCGAAGGCCGGATTTCCGACGTGATTTTCATCACAATGCGGTAAATGTAAAGGTTTACATAAATAATGAAAACGTTTACACAAGAGGCAATCAAAAGTTGATCGCATCAATGCGACGCTAGGGAGGTTACATAGATGACGGATGCGGCTGTTCATGCCGTTAATCCCGGCACGGAGGGCAAAATACGCCTGTCCGGTCGGAAGATTTGCAAGTCCTTTGGCCCGGCCCAGGTGCTTTTCGATGTTTCCATCGATCTGTATGCGGGGGAAGTGCATGCGCTTTTGGGCGAAAACGGTGCCGGCAAATCAACGCTGGTTAAAATCCTGTCGGGATATCACGAACCGACCGAGGGCGGGCTTGTCCTTGACGGGGCGGAGGTCAGCTTTGCCGATAGCGAGGCGGGCGAGGGGCATGGGGTGATCCTGATCCATCAGGAGCTTAACCTTGCCGAGCAGCTTAGCGTTGAAGAAAACATCTTTCTGGGCCGTGAGATCAAGCGGGGCTGGTTCCTTGACAAAACCGCCATGCGCGCAGAGGCCAAAAAGCTTCTGGAACAGCTTCAATGCGATGTCGATCCGCGCACCCGTATTCGCGATCTTTCGGTTTCGGATCGCCAGATGGTCGAGATTGCCAAGGCGCTGAGCAAAAAGGCCGATATCCTGATTCTGGATGAACCGACGGCGGTTCTGACCGGGCGGGAGGTTGAAATCCTGTTTGACCAGATCCGGCGTCTGCGCGAACAGGGTGTCGCGATCCTGTATATTTCCCACAAGCTGGATGAAATCAAGGCGATTGCCGACCGTGTGACCGTGTTGCGCGATGGCCGCCATATCGTGACCGAGCCGGTGGTCGGGCTTAGCAAGGATGACATGGCGCGGCTTATGGTCGGGCGCGACATCAAACAGATGTTCCCGCACCGGGTTTCCGATACCAGCGCGCCGGTTGTTTTATCGGTGCGCGATCTTTCGGTGCCCGGACAGGTGCGCGATGCCAGTTTTGACCTGCATAAGGGCGAAGTCCTTGGTTTTGCGGGGATTGTCGGGGCGGGTCGGACGGCGTTGATGGAGGCGATTATCGGCCTTCGGGAGCGGTCATCGGGCACGATTGAGCGCAATGGTGCGCCGGTGCGGATCACAAGTTTGCAGGATGCCAAAAACAGCGGCATTGCCTATCTGACGAAGGACCGCAAGGGCAGCGGGTTGTTGCTGAATATGGATATGCGGCCCAACCTGACCTTGCTGGCGCTGGAAAAATTCGGGCGCGTGATTGTGGATCGCAAGGCGGAAGAAGCGGCCCTTGAAAAGGCGATCGAGGCGTTTGACATCCGGGCCGCCGACCGCAAGGCCAAGGTCGGTGATTTTTCGGGTGGCAATCAGCAAAAGCTGTTGCTGGCGAAGGTCATGGAAACCGATCCGGATATCGTGATCATCGACGAGCCGACACGCGGCATCGATATCGGCACCAAAAGCCAGATTTATCATTTTATCGGCGATCTGACCGATCGCGGAAAATCCGTCATTCTTCTGTCGTCGGAAATGCCGGAAATGCTGGGCCTGTCAGATCGCATCGCGGTCATGGCGGCCGGACGCATTACCGGCATTCTCGAAGGAAACGACCGCAACGAACATGAAATCATGCGGCACGCGACAGGAATATCAGGCCAGGAGGGAGTGTCTGTCCATGAGTAGCCTTGAGCGCCGCGAGGCCAGTGCCTCGCCCCGTTTTTCCATCGATTTCAAGGCACTTGGCCCGTTTATGGCCCTTGTTGTGTTGTTTGTTCTGGGAACGGCGATCAATGATGCCTTCCTGAGTGGCGGCAACCTTTCGAATATTTTCACCCGTGCGGCTTTCATCGGCATCATTGCGGTGGGTGCGACCTTTGTGATCACGGCGGGCGGGATTGACCTTTCGGTCGGTTCGATGGCGGCGTTTATATCCGGTGCGATGATCGTCGTTATGAATACGCTGGTCGAGACACTCGGACCGGGGCTTGAGACCGTTCTGATCGGCATCGTGTTAAGTGTCATTCTTGGTATCGGGGCCGGGGCGGTGAATGGCCTGGTCAGTACCAAGGGCAAGATCGAGGCCTTTATCGTCACCCTTGGCACGATGGGGATTTACCGGTCGCTTGTCACCTATATGGCCGATGGCGGGACGCTGTCGCTGGATTTCGAAATTCGCGGGACCTATCGCCCGGTTTATTACGGCGAGTTGCTGGGCATTCCGGTGCCGGTTCTGGTGTTTCTTGCGGTGGCTGTGGCGGGTTATGTCCTGCTGAACATGACGCCGTTCGGGCGGAAATGTTTTGCCATCGGATCGAACGAGCAGGTGGCGCGTTATTCGGCGATCCATGTCGACCGGGTCAAGACGATGACCTATGTGATCCAGGGGCTTTGTGTGTCGATTGCGACCATCATTTATGTCCCGCGCCTTGGGTCGGCATCGAGTTCAACCGGTGTTCTTTGGGAACTTGAAGCCATTGCAGCCGTGATCATCGGCGGCACGATGCTTAAGGGCGGTTATGGCCGGATCTGGGGCACGGTGGTCGGGGCGATCATGCTGACCACGATTGGCAATATCCTTAACCTTACCGATGCGATCAGCAATTACCTGAACGGGGCTGTTCAGGGCTTGATCATTATCGTTGCCGTGTTCCTGCAACGCGGGGACTGGCGACGCAAGAAAAGCAAATAACCGGCGATCAACGTCCGGTTCAAGATGACGTACAGAATCATTTTTTGATCAGGAGGAAGCTTGAATGAAAACGATTGCAAAGTTTCTAGGGGCGGCCTGCGTTGTGGGTCTTGGTCTGGCATCGACCACGGCACTGGCGCAGGAAAAAATCAAGATCGGGGTTTCGATCCCGGCGGCGACCCACGGCTGGGCCGGTGGCCTGAACTATCATGCGGAACAGGCCGAAAAGCGCCTTGAGGCAGCCTATCCGAACCTTGATATCATTGTTGTTACCGCCAATGGTGCGGGCGAACAGGCCAATGATCTTGAAGATCTGGTATCGGTTCAGAATATCGATGCGCTGGTGGTTCTGCCGTTTGAATCCGATCCGCTGACCGTGCCGGTCCAGCAGGTCAAGGAAGCGGGCAAGTTTGTTACCGTGGTTGACCGTGGTCTTTCGCTGCCGGGGATCGAGGATGTTTATGTTGCCGGTAACAACCCGGAACTGGGCCGTGTATCGGGCGAATACATCAAGGAACGTCTGGGCGGCAAAGGCAAGATCGTCATCCTGCGCGGCATTCCGACCGTGATTGACGAAGAACGCGTCGAAGGTTTCATGACGGCAATCGAAGGATCGGATATCGAGGTCCTTGATATGAAGCACGCCAACTGGAACCGTGATGACGGTTATGAAGTCATGCAGGACTTCCTGTCGCGCTTCCCGGAAATCGATGCTGTCTGGGCGCAGGATGATGACATCGCGCTTGGCGTGATCGAAGCCGTCAAGCAGGCCGACCGGACCGATGAACTGTTCATCGTCGGCGGGGCCGGCATGAAGGACATCATCAAGCGCGTGATGGATGGTGATGAACTGACCCCGATTGACGTTCTGTATCCGCCATCGATGATCGCAACCGCGATGGATATCACGGCGATGAAGTTCGTTTCCAATGCGGCGGTCGAAGGCCGTTACATTCTGGGTGCGACGGTTGTGACCCAGGAAAATGCCGAGAACTTCTATTTCCCGGATAGCCCGTTCTGATCGGGCTGTTCTGAACGGGCCGTTCTGAACGGGAATGGCATGATCGCATAAATGCGAGCAGGCAGAAGGAACCCCGCCCTGTCACGACAGGCCGGGCGGGGTTTGATTTTACATCACATTCGTCATCAGATGACATCCGGGCCACCCGGAAAAAACACACACGAGGTCAGTATGAAAACGCTTAAGGGACCGGCGATTTTCCTTGCCCAGTTTGCCGGGGACGAGGCCCCGTTTGACAGCCTTTCCAATATCGGACGCTGGGCGGCGTCGCTTGGCTATAAGGGGGTGCAGATCCCGAGCTGGGACAAGCGCCTGTTCGATGTCGAAAAGGCTGCCCAAAGCAAGGATTACTGTGACGAGGCCAAGGGCATTCTGGCCGGGCATGGTGTCGAGATCACCGAACTTTCGACCCATTTGCAGGGGCAGCTTGTGGCGGTGCATCCGGCCTATGACGAGATGTTTGACGGGTTTGCCGTCCCCGAAGTGCGCGGCAATCCCAAGGCGCGTCAGGAATGGGCGGTCAATCAGGTCAAGGCCGCGATCAAGGCATCGCGCCATCTGGGCATCGGGGATCATGCGACATTTTCAGGCGCCCTTGCGTGGCCTTATGTCTATCCGTGGCCGCAACGCCCGGCGGGACTGATTGAAACCGCGTTTGACGAACTGGCGAAACGCTGGTTGCCGATCCTTGATGTGGCCGAGGAAAACGGCGTCAATGTCTGCTATGAAATTCATCCGGGCGAGGATCTGTTTGACGGTGCGACGTTCGAGATGTTCCTTGAACGTGTTAAAAACCACGCGCGGTGCAACATCCTTTATGATCCGAGCCACTTTGTGTTGCAGCAGTTGGATTACCTTGATTTCATCGATATCTATGCCGAGCGGATCAAGATGTTCCATGTCAAGGATGCGGAATTTAATCCGACCGGGCGGCAGGGCGTTTATTCCGGGTATCAAAGCTGGATCGGGCGTGCGGGACGGTTCCGGTCGCTTGGCGACGGGCAGGTCGATTTTGGCGCGATCTTTTCGAAACTTGCGGCGATTGATTTTGATGGCTGGGCCGTGCTGGAATGGGAATGCGCGCTTAAACATCCCGAAGACGGCGCGCGCGAAGGGGCCGATTTCATTCGCAACCATATTATCCGTGTGACCGAAAAGGCGTTTGACGATTTCGCCGATGGCGGCACGGACGAGGCCACCAATCGTCGCCTGCTGGGGCTTGATTAAGTCGGCGGTAGAAAACCATTCAGGACGGAGATTGACATGAGTGAGACGAAAAATCCGGCGCGGCGCATCCGCCTTGGCATGGTTGGCGGCGGACAGGGGGCGTTTATCGGCGCGGTGCATCGCATTGCCGCCCGCCTTGATGACCGGTACGAACTGGTTGCCGGGGCATTGTCGTCCAAGCCCGATATTGCACGCGCATCAGCGGCGGAACTGTTTATTGCGCCGGACCGGTCCTATGACAGCTTTGCCGAAATGGCCAAACAGGAAGCCGCGCGCGCGGATGGCATTGATGCCTGTGCGATTGTCACGCCAAACCACCTGCATTTCCCGGCAGCGATGGCGATGCTGGATGCCGGTATTCATGTGATTTGCGACAAGCCGCTTTGCCTGAATGTTGAAGAAGCCGAATTGCTGGCGGCCAAGGTGCGTGAAACCGGCCTTCTGTTTGCGTTGACGCATAATTACACCGCCTATCCGATGGTGCGCGAAGCCCGCCAGATGGTGCGTGACGGGAAGCTTGGCGATATCCGGTTAGTACAGGTTGAATATCCGCAAGGCTGGATGGCGACCCGGGTCGAGGATACCGACAACAAGCAGGCCCATTGGCGGGCCGATCCGGCCAAGGCCGGGATGGGCGGGGCGTTGGGCGATATCGGAACGCACGCCCATAACCTTGCCGATTTTGTCACCGGGCTTGAGATTTCGGAGCTGTGCGCGGATATCGATGCCATCGTGCCGGGCCGCAAGCTTGACGATAATGTCCAGATCCTGCTGCGTTACGATAATGGTGCGCGCGGGATGCTTTGGGCAAGCCAGGTTGCGATTGGCCATGAAAATGGCCTGCGGCTTCGGGTTTATGGTGACAAGGGCGGCATTGAATGGGCGCAGGAACATCCCAACCATCTGCATTTCCGCCCGCTTGACGGTCGCCCCGAACTGATGACCCGCGGCGGGGCGGGGATCGGATCGGCCGGATTGCGCGGTGTCCGCGTGCCGCCGGGCCATCCGGAAGGTTATCTTGAAGGCTTTGCCAATCTTTATACCGATTTCGCCGATCAGTTGATCGCGCGCATCACCGGGGGCAAGGCCGATCCGGCAGCCATGCTGATTCCGGGCATCAATGAAGGTGTCAAAGGCATGAAATTTGTCGAGGCAGTGGTCCGTTCCAGCCAGCGTGGCGCTGTGTGGGTCAGCTTCTAGGTTCCGGCGACGGGACCACCACGCAAATCGGAACATCTGGGGAGAAACAGGCGGCCGTCCTTGTGATCGGCCGCCTGCTTTTTTATCTGCCTTGCGATGCCGTTACGGAAAGGGCGATTCGGGCGGCTTTGGCGTGAAGCGTATCACTATCTGGTATTCCATCTGGTGGAAAATTCACCCCATTGAGTTGATAGGCTATTGTTCTATCTGCCGTAAAAGTGTTTCATGTGAACGATAAAGAAAACTGCAATCCATGCAGGGAACAGGGAGTAGACGATGGCGGAGAAGCCGGTGCTACTGATCACCCGGCGTCTGACCGATGCGGTTCAGGCACGTGCGGCGCGTGATTATCAGGTTATCCTGAACGACGCGGATCACGTCTTTTCGCGTGATGAACTGATCGCACGCTGTCAGGATGTTGACGCGGTTCTTCCCTGTCATTCCGAACATTTCAGCGCGGATGTCATTGCCGAACTTGGTGATCGGGTGCGGATTATTGCCAATCATTCCGTTGGCGTGGACCATGTTGATCTGGATGCCGCAAAGAAAGCCGGGATCACGGTCACAAATACCCCCGATGTTCTTTCCGATGCGACGGCCGAGATCGCCATGTTGTGCATGCTGGGTGCGGCACGCCGTGGGGCCGAGGGCGATGCGATGGTGCGTGCCGGGAAATGGGATTTCTGGTCGCCTGCCTTTATGGTCGGGCGACAGGTGACCGGCAAGCGGTTCGGTGTTCTTGGTATGGGCCGCGTCGGGCAAGTTAGCGCCGATCGCGCGCGCGGCTTTGGCATGGAAGTGCACTATCACAATCGGTCCCGTCTGCCGGGTCACCTTGAAAAAGGGGCTGTTTTCCACGATACGGTCGAGGGGCTTCTGGCGGTATCGGATGTTTTATCGCTGCATTGTCCGGCAACGCCGGACACGACCGGCATCATCAATGAAAAAACCCTAGCACTCCTGCCGGACCGGGCCATTCTGGTCAACACGGCGCGCGGCAATCTGGTCGATGAGGCTGCCCTGATCAGGGCGCTTCAAAGCGGGAAGCTGTTTGCCGCCGGGCTTGACGTTTTCCGCAATGAACCCGGCGGAAATCCGGATCTGTCAGCGTTGAAAAACGTCTTCCTGTTGCCACATATAGGCTCCGCGACCGAAGAAACGCGTGATGCCATGGGCTTTCGGGCGCTTGATAATCTTGATGCCTTCTTTTCCGGCGGACAACCGCAGGATCGCGTAGCCTAGTGGCGCGCCAATAATAAGAACTTACTAAATTCCGGGATTCATTCTGTTCCGGAAAATAATGGTCGAAGAAAGTTTTCCACATGGTGGAAGGTGAAATATTCGATGTTCCTTGTATCGGATCAGGGCCTATGCAAGGCTGAAAATCATCGCCTGTTTTCCGCCAACTAGTTGACGGATACGGCGATAATTCTGGGAGGAAGAAATGAAAAAGATAGCTACACCTGAAGACGTGAAGTCCAAGCAAGTGTCCCGTCGTTCGTTCCTTACCAAGGGTGCGACCGGCGTTGTTGCCGGTGGTGCAGTCGCTTCGGGGCTGTTCGCAGCCCCGGCAGTTCATGCACAGCCTGCACCATTGGTCGTCAAAATGCAGACGTCCTGGCCGTCATCCGATATCTGGATGGATTTTGCCAAACAATATGTGGATCGTGTCGAAGCCATGTCCGGCGGTCGCCTGAAGGTTGACCTTTTGCCGGCCGGTGCCGTTATCGGGGCGTTCCAGGTTCTTGATGGCGTCAATGACGGCGTGATCGATATTGCCCATTCCGTGCCGGTATACTGGTACGGCAAGAACAAGGCTGCCTCGCTGTTTGGTACCGGTCCGGTGTTTGGCGGTTCGGCAACCACCATGCTGAGCTGGTTCTATGCGGGGGGTGGTGAAGAATTCTATCGCGAGCTGACCCAGGACGTTATGGGGCTTAACGTGATCGGTCTTCTTGGCTTCCCGATGCCGGCCCAGCCGTTCGGCTGGTTCAAGGGGCAGGTCAACACCGTTGCCGACATTCAGGGCTTCAAATACCGTACCGTTGGTCTGGCTGCGGATCTTCTGCAGTCGATGGGCATGTCGGTCGCACAGCTTCCGGGTGGCGAGATCGTCCCGGCGATGGAACGCGGCGTGATTGACGCGTTCGAATTCAACAACCCGTCTTCGGACATGCGTTTCGGCGCGCAGGATGTGGCGAAGAACTACTATCTGTCATCCTATCATCAGGCATCCGAAAGCTTCGAGTTCATCTTCAACCGTGATTTCTATGAAGACCTCGAACCTGATCTGCAAGCGATCCTGCGTTACGGGGTAGAAGCAGCTTCGACCTCGAACACCGCACTCGCACTTGATAACTACTCGTCCGACTTGCAGAAACTTGCTGATGACGGCGTTGAAATCCATCGTACGTCGAAGGAAATCCTCGCAGCACAGCTTGATGCCTGGGACAAGCTGATTCCGCAGCTTGAAGAAGACGAATTCATGAAGAAAGTTCTTGATAGCCAGCGTGCCTGGGTTGAGCGCGTGACCTATTATGAACTGATGAACTCGCCGGACTATCAGCTTGCCTATGACCACTATTTCCCGGGCAAACTGAAACTGTAATGAAGCCTGACGGTTTTGTTCTGTTTGTCTGAACCAAAAGGCCATCCCGTGCTATTGAATGTGCGGGATGGCCGTTACGGTAATGGAATTCCCCGATGATCAGCTTTATCGAATTCGCGGACAAGCTTTCGGCCTGGTTTGGCAAGGCCTTCGGCTGGCTCATTATTCTCATGACGCTGGGCATGAGTTACGAGGTCATGTCGCGCTATTTGTTCAATGCCCCGACGACCTGGTCGCTTGATGTGTCCTTCATCATGTATGGCACTCTTTTCATGATGGGCGGGGCCTATACCCTGTCGCGCGGCGGGCATGTTCGTGGCGATTTTATCTATCGCCTCTGGAAGCCCCGGACCCAGGCATCGGTCGACCTTGTTCTTTATATCTTTTTCTTCTTTCCCGGTGTCACGGCGCTCATCCTGTCGGGGTGGAAATATGCCGCTCGTTCCTGGGGATATGGCGAGGTCAGCGTGAACAGTCCGGCAGGTGTGCCGGTATATCAGTTCAAGGTTGTGATCGTTGCGGCCGGTATCCTGCTGTTCATTCAGGGGATCGCTCAGGTCATGCGCTGTATCATGTGTATCCGCGAGGGATACTGGCGCGGGGCCGAGGATGATGTCCAGGAAACCGAAGAATTGCTGATGAAGCAGCATGTCGCAAAAGATAGTTGAAACCGCTGTGAAAAGCGCGATGAACCGGCCCAAACGGAGCTGCAAACGTGATTGACGCACATGTCGCCCTAATGATGCTTGGCATCTTTATTGTTCTTGTTTTCCTTGGTTTCCCGGTTGCATTCACCTTGATGGCGCTGGGGATCGGGTTTGGCTATTACGCATATTTCGATGCCGGACGCATGTGGCGCGCCTTTGACCGATTGGCCGAGGATAGCGATACCCTGACATCGGCCCTTACCTGGATCGAAGGATCGGTGAACAACCGAATATTCGATCTGTTTATCAACCAGACATACACCGTGATGTCGAACGAGGTGCTGACCGCCGTTCCGTTGTTCCTGTTCATGGGCTACATCGTTGAACGTGCCAATATCGTCAATCGCCTGTTCTCGACATTGAATATCGCGGCCAAGAATGTTCCGGGGTCGCTTGGTGTTGCGGCACTGATTACCTGTGCGCTTTTTGCAACTGCGACCGGGATTGTCGGTGCCGTCGTGACCCTGATGGGGATGCTGGCACTGCCCGCCATGCTGAAAGCCCGCTATGACAAAAGCTTTGCCACGGGCATCATCTGTGCCGGCGGGACGCTGGGTATTCTGATCCCGCCATCCATCATGCTGATTGTTTATGCTGCCGCATCCGGTGTTTCAATTGTACGCCTTTATGCCGGGGCATTGTTGCCGGGGCTGACACTTGTCGGGTTGTATCTGGTTTACGTGGTAGGGCGTGCGTTATTGCAGCCCAAATCCGCCCCGCGCCCGACATCCGATGAAATTCCCGAAGTCCCCCTGGCCAAGGTTCTGTGGATGCTGGCCACGTCGTTCTTCCCGCTGGCTTTCCTGATCCTTGCGGTTCTGGGGTCGATCCTGTTTGGTCTGGCAACCCCGACCGAGGCGGCATCAATCGGCGCACTGGGCGGGATGATCCTGGCGGTGTCCTATCGGGCGCTGACCTTTGACCGGCTGCGCGAGTCCGTTTATCTGACGGTGCGGACCTCGGCGATGGTGTGCTGGCTGTTTGTCGGTTCCTATACCTTCTCGTCGGTTTTCTCGTATCTTGGCGGCGAACATGTGATTGCCGAATTTGTTGGCGGGCTGGACCTGACGCCGTTGCAATTCCTGCTGATGGCACAGCTGATTATCTTCCTGCTGGGCTGGCCGCTGGAATGGTCGGAGATCATCATCATCTTTGTGCCGATCTTCCTGCCGTTGCTGCCGCTGTTTGATATCGACCCGCTGTTCTTCGGTATTCTTGTCGCACTGAACCTTCAGACATCCTTCCTGACACCGCCGATGGCCATGTCGGCCTACTACCTTAAGGGCGTTTCGCCTCCAGGTGTTTTGCTGACGGATATTTTCAAGGGGGTTATGCCGTTCCTGTTCATGGTGATTGTCAGCATGGTTCTGATGTATGCTTTCCCGCAGATCGTCTTCCATCTTCCGGATCTGTTCTATGGCGCGCGTTAGGAGCAAGGCTGACTTATGACTGTCAATCCGTTACTCAACCTTGATGTCGTTGAACTGCGCGACCGTTTGGCAAGCGGTGCCGTGCGTGCGGTTGAATATGCCGAGGCCTGCCTTGACCGTATTGCCGAACTGGAGCCGGAAATACAGGCCTGGGCCTATCTTGATGGCGAACACGTTCTGGCGCAGGCCCGTGCGCTTGATACACGTCGTCAATCGGGGATGCCGACAGGACCGTTGCACGGTATTCCGGTTGGTTTGAAAGACGTTATCGATACGGCGCGCATGCCAACCGAAAACGGCACCCCGCTTGATGCCGGGCGGGTGCCGAACGAAGATGCGGTGATTGTCGCAAAACTGAAGGCTGCGGGTGCGATCATCATGGGCAAGACGGTTTCGACCGAAATGGCCTTCATGCATCCTTCCAAAACCCGCAACCCCCACAATACGGCGCATACGCCCGGTGGATCGTCATCGGGATCGGCGGCGGCTGTGGCGGCGTCGATGGTGCCCTTGGCGATTGGTACGCAGACGGGCGGGTCAATCATCCGGCCTGCATCCTTTTGCGGTGTGGTCGGGTTGAAGCCGACTTTTGGGGCCATACCGCGTACCGGCGTTCTGACACAGTCCCCCAGCCTTGATACCATGGGGGTATTTTCCCGGACTGTCGAAGGGGCCGCACTTCTTGCCGAAATCCTGTTCGGGTATGACGCGCGCGATACGGCAACCCGGCCGCAGCCGGTTCCGCGTTTGCTGGAAACAGCCATGACAGAACCGCCGGTGACGCCGACACTGGCGTTTATTCGTCCGCCGCAGTTTGACGAGATTGCCGATGACGATACCGTCATGGCATTTCGGGAACTGACCTCGCTCCTGGGGGAGCAATGCTTTGAAGCGCCGCTGCCCAAGGCATTCGACGATGCGGTCGATATTCGGTCCCGCATCAATTCCGCAGAAATGGCAAAATGCTATTATGCCTATGAAAAACGCGGGCGCGATCAGTTGTCGTCCGAGCTGTGCGAGGCCATCGACAAAGGCAAAACCGTTCTTGCACGCGATTATCTGGCGGCCCTTGACTGGCGGGGATTGTTCAACGCAGCCCTTGAAGAAGTGTTTCAGCGTTGTGATGCGATCATCACCCCGTCGGCACCCGGTGCCGCACCGGGGCGGCTTGATACCACGGGCAACCCGGTTTTTAACGGGCTTTGGACATTGTGTGGCACACCGGCGATTACCCTTCCGCTGCTTTGGGCGGAAAACGGTTTGCCCATGGGGGTTCAGCTTGTCGGTCGTGCCGGTGACGATGCGCGGCTTTTGCGTACGGCACGCTGGCTTGCACAATATGTTTCGAACATTGAAAACGAAGGAGCATCATCATGACGAAGGTACGCCTTGACGGTATAATGGCGATCTTCGCCTATGTCGTGCTGCTGGGGTTTGTCGGGATTTTGTTCGGGCATGTGCCCCGTTGGGATCTTGGAATTATCGTGGCGATCACGCTGGTACTGGCCGGGTGGGATTTCTGGAGTATGGCGACAGGTCGCAAAAGCGATCATCACTGATCCCGGTGCGATAAGCCGAATTCAGCAAAGCATGCGTAAAACACGTGCAAACACGCACAGGGGTTATCCCCGTGCGTGTTTTTTTCCAGCACCACGGAGCGTATTGCCGGACTTGGGGTCATAGCCGAAACGTGCGGCGGCAATTGATGTCACATCACGGATCAGATCAATCTCGTCATCGCTGAATTTCGGGCGGTAATAGGTTGGGGCGTGGATGGTCGGGGCGACATCGTTGATGATCGTTTCGGCGTCGGGCAAATCGACATGATCAAACAGGCGGCGCAACTGATTTGCCGGGTCGGCGACGAAATCCTCGTACCGGACCACCAGCGTCGCATCTTTAAGGGCCTTGTTCACGGTCATGCGATCAGCGATGTAATGGTGCAGGTCGGTCCAGTAATGGGCCCAACCGGCAACTTCTTCGCCGTCTTTCCAGTGTTTCATGATCTGGCGGGTGGCATGCAGATCGCCGGTATTGATCGGACGGCGATCAAGGCCGAATTCGTAATGGCCGACGCGCTGCATATGGGCGACCGCGCGGGGATTATCCTTCTCGCCCTTGCAGAACAAATCGTGCTGCTTGGCAAGGGATGCGATATGCCATAACGGGTCGCGCACCGGCAGAACGAACCGCGCATCGGGGAATATCGACAGCAGATATTCCATCCGGGTGACCAGATAGTTTGCCTTGGAGATGTAACGCTTCCCGCCGCGAACATGGATCAGCTTGCGAATATGATCGCGATAGAATTTCTCGAATGCCGGGTTGCTGATCTGACCATCGAGGACGTTGCTTTCATCGACGTCATGCAGGTGGCGAAAAAACGCCATCCAGATCATTTCCTCGAACGCTTCGGGGCTTTCAGGCGTGATATTGATGCCGTCCGCATGGGTGCGTTCAACCGCGACATTTTTGCCCTTGGGCGCAAGGTCGACAAACTTGTTCCACAGATAGGGGGTGAAAACCGGCGGATAGTCGCGATAACGGTGGGTTGCCGCATCCGGGTGGCGTGCCAGCGTTTCGAGAAGGATCGTGCTGCCCGAGCGGGCAAGACCCGCGACAAAGACCGGCTTTTCGATTTTGACATCTTCAATCGCATCACCGGCAATTTTCGTTTCGAAATTGCCAAGCCGGATCCATTGCATCGGGTGGCGGGCAATCAGCCCGCTTAGCCAGTTATCCCAGCCCGATACATGGAAGGCGGTGCCGTTGGAGGCGGATGCGGTGGATTTTTCGGATGTCGGTTGACCGGTCATTCGATGCGAAATCCTTTTTTGATCGCCAGCGACCCCAATATGAGGGCAAGGAAGAAAGTCAGTTCCCAGCCACGCGCCCAGTCGGGGCCGACATTGATGATGTGTTGGGGCGGTAATTCGAAACGAAGCTGTGTCACCGGGCCGTCATCGGGCAAATAACCCGCCGGATTGCCAATGATGACGTTCCACCATTGTTTTTGATGGATCACGGGAATGGCGGCGGCCGGTGCCACCAGATAGGTTTCGCCGTCATTGGCACCGGGCACCTGAACAACCGGGCAGGCATCGTCTTCCATGCCGGTCGGGTTGATGCCGACCTGTTCGATGGCGGCATTTTCCGGCTGGGTGGTGATCGAAACCTGCTGGCCGGGGGGCGGGCAGCTATAACCATATTGACCGTCCAGCCAGACAATCAGGGCAAGGGCAGGCAGGGATGCGACAACCGCCGGGCCGATGACAAATCCGACAAGTTTCAACGATTGGGCAAGCTGTGCCCTGGCCAGTTTCATGCCTTCGCCGAAATCCTCGCCATCGTCTTCGGCCATGGCCTTGCGGGCTTCTTTCAGCCGTTCCTTGATCGCCCTGATGCGGGTTTGCGGTGACAGCAGCTTATAGAGCAGCATCGATATCACAGCACAGATCAACGCCCAGATCAGGACGCGACCAAACGGCCCGACGGCATTTGCCATCAGGGTATCAAGCGCACCAAAGGCGGGGGCAGGCCAATCAAGTATTCCCATGCTTTATTCTTTCCGTTGCTTTTCCCGATCAGGCTTTCGGCTGATGGGATGCGTCGGAAGATGCCGAATGCGAGGCGGTACTGGATGTGCCCTGCTGCGCACGTTTGCGGTTGCGCATCATCTTGCGGATCGGCCACAGCAGGACAAATCCGACAGCAACAAATACCGCAGCCAGAACAGCCCAAAGGGCGGAAATCAGGCTCAGACCGGCGCCCGGTCCGACATAGGCCTGTGCGGGCAGTGCGGTCAGAAGGGTTGCTGCGGCAAGGGTCGCGGTTCCGATTGAAAACAGTTTCATATTGGGTTTCATTGGTTGTCTCCGTCAGGGGAGGTCGGGGTGAAATCGGTATCGCTGTAAAGGGCTGCGCGTTCGTCGCTGATGCGCTCGGCCTGCGATACGACGGGGATCAGTTGCTGGCCGGGATTGTCCGGATCATCGCGACGGATCGGATTGTGGAATTCCCAAACGATTTCGCCGTCGGGGGTGACTTCGAAAAGCCGTCCGCCCGATGATTCGGTAATCAGGGTATTGCCATTGGCAAGGCGTTGCTGATCAGCACGGATGTTGCTGTCGAATTTCTGTTCGGCCGTGCCCTTGTATTCCCAGGTGATGCCGTTGGTTTCGGGATCGATTTGCAGGACGCGTGATTGCCCGGCATCCGGATCGGCAAGCTGGCCCTGATTGTCAAACAGCAGGATATCGCCATTGGGCAGGACATCCGGGTCATGTTGGCCCAGCCACGGGCCGCGTGTGGCCCAGACGACTTTTTCCGCATCCATATCAAGCACGGCAATGATGCCAAGATCACGGAAGGACAGAACAACATCGCCTGCCTTGCCCTTGGCGAAGTTCTGGGCGGTTTCCTCGGTAATGAGCTGGATCGTGTTGGTGTGCAGCACATCCTCGTTCGAGAAATAGGGCGCGAAGTCGACCATGTTGGCGTAGCTGGAATTGATCAGCGCATCGAGGATCGAGACACGTTTGATTTCCTTGCCTTCGGGTGACAGGATCACCGCGAAATCGTCCAGACGTGGCGGGGTGAGCTGTTTGCGGTTCGGATATGTGTTAAAGCGGAATTCCTGTGTCAGGGCATAAATCCGGCCATCGGGCGCAATCGAAAAATCATGATGCGCGGT
This sequence comes from Thalassospira australica, assembly GCF_044790785.1. Classification (GTDB taxonomy): domain Bacteria; phylum Pseudomonadota; class Alphaproteobacteria; order Rhodospirillales; family Thalassospiraceae; genus Thalassospira; species Thalassospira australica_A. The sequence continues at coordinate 584,203 of NZ_CP085258.1, forward strand.
TCCCAGATATTTCCAGACCGGTTTGGAATTGCGGTCAAGCTTGGCCATGCCATAGCCATAGGGTGTGTCGCCCGCCGCAGTATATTGCACGATCAGGTCGCCATCGGGGGCCATTTTGGCGGTGTGCCAGTGCATGAAATCGTCTTTTTGCGGGTTGGGGATCGGCGATGTTTCATCGTGGATTTCGCTGAACGGCATGCGCCATTCATGGAGCATGTTGCCATCCATATCGACCAGAACGGCATGCGGCCCGTCCCCCGATGAATACAGCGTCAGACCTTTTTGGGTTTTTGCCGTATCATTGATGGTGACACCGGTTTTTTCGGTGCGCGCCGGGGACCAGAAATCAAGCCGTTCGATATTGGTGTATTTGGTGCGCTGTTCCCACAATGCGGTGCCCGCGCGCCACGCGTTTTTCATCGACTGGTAGGGCGGGACTTCGGCCAATATGACAAACGCACCGATGCCAAAGCTGATCGCGGCAATGCCGGTTATGAAAGCAGCAAAAAAAATTTTATCGCCGCGGTTGTTTTCCGCAGGTTCACTGTTTTTTTCAGGTGAAGGCACGCCATAATCTCCTTGTCATCAGACAAAAAGGTTATGCGTGCCTGTGGGCAAATTTACGGCCAATATCAAGGGGATTGCGGCGGTTTGGCCGCTTTTCGCCTTTGTTTCGCCCAAGAGTTCAATGGCTGCAGGGGGTGTTTTTTGCCGGTTTGTTCGCTTGATTACCGCCGGTATTCGGTCCCGTCCATCACCAGCAGGTTACCGTCAAACCGGCAGGGTACGGTGCCCGATTGTGCGCTCATACGTTGCAGGACCTGTCCGGTTGCGGCATCGCTATAGGTGCCGTTGCCATAGGTGACCGAAATGCTGTCGGGCGTGGTGACATAGGTGAAGCCGATCTCGAACCGGTATTTTTGTGCGCCGCCGTAGGTGTAAGTGACGAAATTGCCGTTCCCTTCACCGGGGGTGTCGAGTTCAAGGGTGGAATTGCCGGTATTGTCGCGGAATGTGCCGCTGGCATTCCGGCAGCCGTTTTGGGCGGCGGCCTGTGGTTCGGTGGTTTCTGCTGCGGCTTTTGCTGCGATCTGGCGATCACGTTCCATCAGGGCGGCCAGTTCATCCGGCCCCGAAAGTTTTTTGCCGCCATAATAATAGCATTCACCAGCCGGGACGGTTTCTCCGCCGCAGACGAATTCGCCGGTCTGGCTCGGGAATGCCGATCCTTCGGGCAGTTCCATCCAACCGCCTTCCCACCAGGTCAGGCGACCCTGACCGGCGGGCCTGCGTTCGCGTACCGGGCCCTGCCAGACATTGCCATCGGCCATGCGCAATTCACCGTCAAGCGGATCAAACACGCGATAGGTGCCGGTAAAGATTGTGCCGTCGGGCCATTTGGTTGTGCTGCCCGGTTCGATCTGGTGGCTGTCGCTTAGATAGTCGCCGTCCACGATGCGGCCATCGGCATATTCGGTGTCGCCGGTGATTGTTTCGCCGGTGATGTCGGCATTGACGATTTCGGCAAAGGGCTGTCCGTTGCGGGTGATTTCGACCGTGCCGGTGCCGACCGGATTGCCGTTATTTTGCGGGCCGGTATATTCCGCGCGGTAGCCGTCATGGGCAAACATGACTTCCGGGCCGTAGGTGGTGGTGATCGGTATGCGCCATATCCCGGTATTGATCTCCGGATCAATCCGGGCGGGGTCGGGTTCGCGGCTTATTTTAACGTCTTCGGAAAACAGGCCGTAATCGGCATAGACCACCGTGACCTCGCCGGGGAAGACATCGACCCAGCTTTCCGATTCCAGTTCGCCCAGTCGAGAGACCCTGACCAGATAGCTGTCGGGCCACAGGGTGTATTCCTTCATCTGTCCGGCGGAAAGCTGTTCGGTGGTGAAGGGTTTGAAACCCTTGTTACGCGCCGCTTTTACGATCTGCATCTGCCAGCCGTAATAAGCCCCGTTGCCCGACGGGTTGATCCGAAAGGCGATGCTGCCGGGGTCGGAAATACTGGCCGGGGCAATGGGGGCTTGCGATGGGGCGGGCGAGGGTGCCGGGGCTGTGTTAATCGTCTGGCAGGCAGCAAGGCCGATACCCAAAATGCCGACCGACATGATCCTGATCATGGTAACGCCCGGTTTCATCCCCCATCCCCCATAGGTCAACTGATACAGTCGATTTCGCCACAAGTTTCGCAGGTTGGGAAGTGTTTAAATTCGGGGGACAGGGGACGACCGTCAATGTTGGGTATTTGGTGTCGGTTGTTATTTTCGTCCCCCGGGATCGAGAAGGGCGTCAATCGGCGGGACCGGTGTTACCTTGACCTTTTTGGTGACGATATAGGTGAAATAGCGGTCAATGCCGATGCCTGCGATCAGAAGCCCGTCGATCAGGCGCTGATAGGCATCGACATCACGACAGAGTATCTTGAGCATGTAATCCACCCCGCCGCCAAGGGCATAGCATTCGACGATTTCGGGTATATCCTGTACGGCCTTTTCGAAAATCGTGAAATCCTCGTGCTGGTGATGGCGCAATGTTACCTCGGTCATCACAAGGGTTGGTTTGACCAGCATTTCCAGATTGATATGGGCGTGATAGCCCGAAATCACGCCAAGGTCCTCTAGGCGTTTGAGCCGTTCCCAGCACGGGCTTGGCGAGAGGTTCACCGCCTCGGCCAGTTTGACCTTGGTAATGCGCCCCTCGCGTTGCAGCGTGAGCAGGATTTTCAGATCCTGATCATCCAGCCTGATCATTTCCCGACCACCTCGGCAATGACGGCAAGGCAGTCACCGGTCTTGATCAGGCCGGGGAAATGGCGACAGGCGACGATGCCGTCGCGCGGTGCCTTGTATTCGGTCGGCACCCCGCCGGTCCGGTTGGCATCGTAAACGCGCGCAATCAGATCACCGCGCGCGACCATCTGCCCTAGGTCGACACAGGGTTCGAACAGGCCGCCTGAAACCGATGCGACAAAGCAATTGCCGTCCGGCATATCAAGCATGACGCCGCTATCGTCCGGAACGTCCGGTTCACCGGCAAGAATACCGGCATGGATCAAAAGGTTGCGAACCCCGCGATCCGCAATCGCCACCCGTTCGGCGGTGGTCGACCCGCCGCCACCCAGTTCGGTGGTAACGAATGTTTTGCCGGCTTCTTCGACAACGGTGTCAAACATGCCGACCGAATCAAGTTCCAGCATCATCATCGACCAGGGGGCGGCGAAGGCCTTCATCGCGCTAACGCAGCGGGCTTCCTGTTCCTTGTCTTCAAGGACGTGGACAGCGGCAAACGGAATGAAGTCCAGCGTCTTGCCGCCGGAATGCAGATCAAGGACGATGTCGGCTTCGGGCACCAGATGGCGCAGAACGTAATCGGCGATTTTCTGTGTTACCGTGCCGTCGGCTTTACCGGGGAAGCAGCGGTTAAGGTTGCCCTTGTCAATCGGGGATGTCCGCGATGCATTGAGGAAAGCCGGGAAATTCATGGCGGGCAGGATGATGACGCGTCCGGTGATTTCAGCAGGCGAGAGTTTACCCGCCAGTTTGAACAGCGATACCAGTCCTTCGTACTCGTCACCGTGATTGCCGCCGGTCAGAAGGGCGGTCGGTCCATCGCCGTTGCGAATGACCGTGATCGGGATCATCACGGCCCCCCACGCGGAATCATCACGCGAATAGGGCAGTTTTAAAAAGCCGTGATGAACGCCATCCTGATCGAACGGGATCGTTGGCGTAATCGGGGATTTCTTTGTCATGGCCGTTTCCTTGCATATAGGCAGGATACCGCGACCGTCGGTATCCTGCGTGGCAGTCTTGCACCGGCATTTTATCTGCGGTGCGATTTTGATCGGCGTTGTTTGCGTCAGTTTTTGACGAATAACTGCCTTGGATAACTGGTCAGCGTTTTGCTGCCGGTTTCCGTGATCATCATGCTTTCGGTGATCTCGATCCCCCAGTCATCAAACCAGAGTCCGGGCATGAAATGGAATGTCATGCCGGGTTCAAGGACCGTGCGATCACCGGGGCGCAGGCTCATGGTGCGTTCGCCCCAGTCGGGCGGATAGGAAAGCCCGATGGGATAGCCGCACCGGCTGTCTTTGTGGATGCCGTATTTTTGCAAGACACCAAAGAAGGCAATGGCGATATCCTCGCAGACATTTCCGGGTTTGGCGGCTTCAAGGCCAGCCTGAAGGCCTTCGATCAGCGCGCTTTCGGCATCAAGGAAACGCTGTTCGGGTTGCCCCAGATAGACCGTGCGCGAAAGCGGCGCGTGATAGCGCCGATAGCAACCGGCAATCTCGAAGAATGTTCCGGCATTGCCGGGGATCGGTTTGTCATCCCAGGTCAGATGCGGTGCACCGGCATCAGCACCCGATGGCAGCAACGGCACAATCGCCGGATAATCCCCGCCGATCCCGTCAATGCCGACAATCCCCGAACGATAGATTTCGGCAACCAGTTCGTTTTTCTTCATGCCCGGTTCGACAACTTCGAAAATGCGTTCATGCATGTTTTCGACGATGCGGGCGGCCTGGCGCATATAGAAAATCTCGGTCTCGGACTTTACGGCACGCTGCCAGTTTACCAGTGCGGTGGCATCGTGGAATTTTGCATTGGGCAGATGGGCCTGCAATTGCGCATAGCATCTGGCGGAGAAATAGTAGTTATCCATTTCAACACCGATATTGCGCGTGCCCCAGCCGCGATAATCGATCACCTCGGACAGGTAATCCATCGGGTGATGGGTGGTTGATTGCACGTAGTAATCGGCATAGGGGATGATGCGGTCATGGGTCATATAGACCGTGCGCTTTGCCCCGTTTGCATCCTGGGACCGCCCGAACCAGATCGGGTCATCCTCGATCGGGACAAGGACGCATTGGTGAACATAAAACGACCAGCCGTCATAGCCGGTCAGCCAGGCCATGTTTGATGGGTCGGTCACGATCAGAAGATCGAGCCCCTTTTCCACCATGGCTTTTTTTGTTTTTTCCAGACGCTCGGCATATTCCTCGCGCGTGAAATTCAATTCAACCTGGCTCATTGCAGGCCTCCAAAAAAAGGCGGGGTTTCAGTTTTTCCTGACCCTGTTTCCTTTTGTTATTACGACGTGATCTCGGTCCCGGCCTTGGCTGCGTCGCAGCGGGCGAGGGCGAGGGTGGCGATTGCGGTGTCCTGGACACCCGTACCGGTCAGATCGGCAACCGTGATTGCATCATCGGAACCGCGTCCCGATGCCGATCCGGCAATAACCTGACCCAGTTCTGGAAATGTGTGGTCGGCCTTGATGATCCGGGCATCAATGGCGTGATGCAATTCACCCAGAATCCGGCATTGCGAAAGGCTGTCGCACACATAAAGGTCTGCCCGGCCGATCAATGCCGGGTCGATTTCGTTTTTATGTTCCGCATCCGACCCCATCGCGGTGATGTGGGTGCCGGGTTTGACCCAATCGGCCAAAAGGACGGGTTCACGCGCGGGGGTGGTGGTAACGATGATATCGGCATCCTGTGCCGCCGCCCGGCCATCGGGCGTTGCGGTTACGGAAAGGCCAAGTTCGCTGGCGCAGGCGGCGGCACAGACTTCGGCCTTGGCCATATCGCGTGCCCAGATGGTGGCCGATGTGATACCGCGGACCAGTTTAAGCGCCTTTAGCTGCAATTTCGCCTGCACCCCGGCCCCGAAGATCGCGGCATGTGTGGCATCCTTGCGCGCCAGATGTTTGGCGGCAACGCCCCCGGCGGCGGCAGTGCGGACATCGGTCAGATAACCGTTATCGAGCATGACGGCTTCGAGCAGGCCGGTTTTGGCCGAAAACAGGTTCATCAACCCGTTGACCGAGGGCAGGCCGAGTTTCGGATTGTCAAAAAAGCCGGGGCTTATTTTGATTGCGAAACTGTCGAGCCCCGGCACATAGGCGGTTTTGACATCGACCTCGCCATTGTGGTCGTCGATATCAAGCCGAAGGATCGGCGGCATCCGCACATCCTTGGTCGCCAGTGCGAGAAAGGCATTTTCGATACAGGCAATCGCATCGGTATCAAGGGTGATAACGTTGCGAAGGTCGGTTTCGGTCAGAATTCTGATGTTGGGCATATCGGTTACTCCGCCATCAGGTCGACGTCTTCGCCGCCGACAATACGTTTATGCAAATCCATATCGATATTGCAGCCGGTCGACAGAACGACCGTGGTGCCGGGATTGTCGATCAATCCGGCGCGAAGGGCCGCGATGCCAACGGCGGCCGCCCCTTCGATGACCTGCTGGTCATCGTGATAGGCGGCGCGAATGCCGTCCGCGATCTGGGTTTCATTCACCAGAACAAAGTCATCGGTCAGATCGGCACACATATCGAAGGTGTATTGGTTGTTTTCCCCGATGCCGCCGCCCAGACTGTCGGCCAGTGTCGGCAGTTCCTTGACCGCGGTCGGTTTGCCTTCCTGAAGGCTTGTGATCATGGCACAGCCGCGTTCCATCGAAATGCCGACAACCCGGATCGCCGGATTGATCGACTTTGCGGCAAGGGCCACACCGGCCAGAAGCCCGCCACCGGACAATGGCACCAGAAGCGTGTCGGTTTCGGGAAGCTGTTCAAGGATTTCAAGGCCAAGCGTGCCTTGCCCGGCGATGATGTCGGCATGGTCGAAGGGAGGCAGCATGGTCATGCCCTTTTCCGCAACCAGACGGTCTACTTCCTTTTGGGCCTCGTCCTGCGAGGTGCCGGAAATGCATATTTCGGCCCCCTGGGCGCGGATGCCCTCGACCTTGTTTTTCGGGACCAGTTCGGACATGCAGATAACGGCCCGAACCCCGGCATTGCGCGCCGCATTGGCAAGGGCGCGGCCATAATTGCCGGTTGAGACACCGACAACGCCCTTTTCCTTCTGTTCGGGGGACAGTTTCAGAACGGCATTCGCCGCCCCGCGCAGCTTGAAGCTGCCGGTATATTGCTGGTGTTCGCATTTCAGCCACACGGGCGATCCGATCTGCTCAGAGAGGCTGGCAGACGGGCGGAGTGGTGTATGGATCACGTGGCCCGCGATGGTCTTGCGGGCAGAAAGCACATCACCAAGCGTGATGGGTTCCTTCATGGCGACCTCGTTACGATTTGTGTGGGGCGTGGTCAAACAGGGTTCCGAACCCTGTGACCGGCTTGTCATATTTCATCAGATGCAGGGCGTGCCAGATCATGGCCTGATTGCTGGTAATCACCGGCTTGCCCAGAAGCTTTTCCGCACGTTCGGCAATTTCGGCGGCCCGTATCGCGGTGCAGGAAATGAACACGGCATCGGCGTCCGGGCTGTTGACCTGTAATGCGGCGGCCAGCAGGGCATCGGGCGGGATTGCCGTCATATCGATATCGTTTTCAAGCCCGAAACCCATCAGCCGGGTCACATCGAAACCGCGCACCATCAGTTGTTCGGCAACGGAACGGGTAACATCCGCAACATAGGGGGCGACCACGGCGATTTTTTGCGCACCGATTGTTCGCAATGCGACATCGGCCGCCAGCAGCGGGTTGGTCACCGCCGTGCCGGGCATTCCCATGTTGATCATTGCCTCGATCCGGTCCGATCCATTAACCGCGGTGCCCGAGGTGCAGCCGAAAATGGCAACATCGACACCATAACCCGGCAACAGGGTGCGGGCCGCACGCGGCAGATCGTCGGCCATGTTACGCAGGGTGTCGACCGTGATGGGATTGGCGTTTTCAATGCGCGTGGTGAACAGGCCGACATCCTTGGGGATGATACGGCGCAGATCATCTTCGCAGTTGAAATCGGTGGCGAGCGTGATCAGTCCGATCCGCCCGGCCGGGGCAACCGGATCGGGCAAATAGGACAGGTCTACCGGCTCTGGCGTGACCGCAGGGGCAACGGACATCGTCCTGGACTCCTTGAACGGGGCGGGGCAATGAATGCCCGCACCCCGGTTTGTTATTGTGGTTATTCTTTTCCGGGACGATCCCGGTTATCTGCCGATTATCGGAATGCCATGGTCGGCAGGAACAATGCGATCTGCGGAACAAAGACCAGAATTACGGCTGCCAGCAGAAGCATGAAGATAAAGGGCGGCGTTCCGCGGATGACCTCGTAATAAGGTCGCCTGAAGATCGCGATGGCGGTGAAAATATCGCACCCGAACGGAGGCGTTGCCGACCCGATGGCGACCTGCAGGGTCACCAGCGTCCCGACCAGCACCGGATCAAGTCCGGCATCACGGACCAGCGGCATGAAGATCGGTGTCAGAACCAGAATGACGACAATCGGATCGACAAACATGCAGCCGATGAAGAACGCGATGCAGATGGCGGCAAGGATCAGGTAGCTGTTCGCGCCTTCAAGCCCCAATGCACCGATCACATGCTGCGGAATCTGGGCAAAGGAAATCACGAAGGAGAAAGTTGTGCCCGCCCCGACAAGGATGAAGACCACAGCGGTGATCAGGCCGGTCGAACGGGCGATTTCCAGCATTTCCGACCATTTCACCGACTTGAAGATCATGACTTCAAGAATGATGGCATAGACCACGGAAACGGCTGCGACCTCGGTCGGGCTGACCCAGCCGAGATAAATGCCGCCAACAATCAGCACCGGGAACATGATGGCAGGGCCGGCATTGACCACGGCCTTGCCGCGATCGGCCCAGCTCATGCGCGGAATGGTCGGAATGTCGTGCTTTTTGGCGTAATAGACGCAATAGGCCGAAAACATCAGCAGGATCAGGATGCCCGGGCCGATCCCGGCCAGGAACAGTTCACCAATCGACACCTTGCCCACGACGCCAAACACGATCATGCCAATGGATGGCGGGATCAGGAAGGCGATGTCGCTGGCATTGATGATCAGGGCCATGGCAAAGCTGTCTTTGTAACCGGCCTTCAACATTTTGGGACGCAGCGGGCCACCCATTGCAACCACGGTGGCCTGTGTCGAACCCGAAACGGCACCAAACATCGTGCAGCCAAGGGCGGTAGTGACCGCAAGACCGCCGCGGACATGGCCGACAAAGGTCATGGCAAGATCGATAAGCCGGTTGGCGGTATGTCCCTTTGTCACGATATCGGCGGCGAAGATGAACATCGGTACGGCAATCAGTGCGACCGGCGATATCCCCGTGACCATTTGCTGGATCAGAATTTTGGGATCAATCGGCATGTAAAAGGTAAAGGCGACGACGCTGGCCATGGTCAGCGGTACCATCATCGGAAAACCGAGGACGAGAAGCCCGAGCATCACAATCAGAATTGTGGTTCCAAGATCCATTTTTCCGTCCCCCTACAGATGATGGTCGTCAGCGTCGGTGAACGTGTCTTCGACCCGGTAGGACAGATGTGTCCCCGGTCTGAAGATGTTCGTCGCTGCGGCAAGTACAAACTGGATGCCTGTGACCGTAAAGCCAAAGGGCACGATGAGGACGGTCAGGTAATAGGGAATGCGCAAGGCCGGTGTCAGGCGGTTGGACTGGATCAGGGATGAAACATAGCCGATAGAATACCATGCCAGAAGAAACAGAAGAGCCGCCGTGCCCAGCGTGATGATGATCATCATGATCTTGCTGGCCTGCGGGCCCAACATATCGGTAAAGGCCGACATGCGGATATGACGCCCCATGCGGGCGGCCTCGCTGATGCCGACGAATGTGACAAGAATGATCAGAAATTGGTTGAGTTCTTCGGAAAAGAAGATGCTCGAACTGAAACCCAGACGCATGATCACGTTGGCGACCGTGTTCACGGCCATGATCACGATGCTCCACCCCAGCAACTGACGTTCGACGACAGATAGCCCGTCATCAAGCCGTTTCAGCACCGATAGCACCCCGCCTTGTGGCGCTGGTGCCTCCCCGTTAGAATCTGACATACGACCTCCATGATGCGCGTGCGAGACATTCTTGCTGAACGTTGTGTGTAGTGGTTGGTTCCCTCCCACACGTTTTCCTGCTCGCTTCACGCCAGACTGCCAGAATAAAAACGGTTTGTGACGGTTCAATCAGATTTTTGTCATGACACAAAAATCAATACATAACGTCGAAGGCATGGACACCAGGCATTTGTTCCATCGTGTGCCTGATCTGCATCAGGGCATGATGCAGGGCGGGGGTATCAACCGCCCCGCCGACACAAATCCGGATGGCATTCGGGCGGGGGACCTTGACCGTCATGAACGGGTCTGAAATCGTCACGGCAACGCCGTTTTTCCGCAGTTCTGACGCAAACCATTCTTCTTGCCAGTGATGGGGAATGCGCACCCAGGCACTTAGCGATGTGGGGTGATGGCGGACCACGGCATCACCCAGTATTTCGGCAACAAGCGCTTGGCGTTCACGCATCAGGGCGCGCTGAACGGTCACGGCCTGCTCGACCGTGCCATCGGCAATCCAGCGTATCCCGATCTCGGCCATCAGGGGTGTTCCCATCCAGCCGGTGACGCGCAGGACGCTGCTGGCGCGAATCGACAGATGTTGTGGCACGACAAGAAATCCGGTGCGCAATCCCGGCATGACGATCTTGGTCAGGCTGGAAACATGAAATCCCAGCCGTGGCAGGAAGCTTGTGATCGGCGGCAGGTTTTGTTCCAGCAGCGGGCGGTAAACATCGTCTTCGATGACATAAACGCCGTAATGCTCGGCAATCTCGGCAATTCGTTTGCGCCGTTCCAGCCCCATCAGGCAGTTGGTCGGGTTTGTGTAGATCGGGGTCACGACCAGGGCGCGGATGTGACGCGCACGGCATTCGCGTTCAAATGCGTCGGGCAGGATGCCTTCGTCATCGGTGGGCAGGGCACCAAGCTTGAACCTTAGAATGCTGGCCGTGCCGATCACGCCATGATCGGTCAGGCTTTCGGTCAGGACGACGTCATCGGGTTGCACCACGGTGGCAAGGGCGGTGAATACACCCTGGGCAGCTCCGTTTGTGACCAGAATATTGGGAAGGTCGGCAGAGATCCCCATGGATGACAGCCATTTGCTGCCGATTTCACGATGATATTCGAAACCGGCAACCGGGCGGCAGCTTTCCATCCAGTTATGGTGGGTTTCCTCGGCCAGTTTGCCGTGAATCTGGCGCGACAGGTCATTGTGGAAATCGGTATAGGCCGTGCGCACAATCGACAGGTCGATCAGGTCGGGCTGACGGTTATCCAGAATGAAGGTCGATGCACGATCCGTCAGGCGTGCCTGAACGAATGTGCCCCTTCTTCGTTCCGATCTAAGATAACCCTGCCGTTCTACTTCCTTGTAGGCGGCACTAACGGTTTGCACGCTGACATGCAGCCGATAGGCCAGTTCACGATGGGTCGGCATCCGGACATCGTGTCTGAGGCGTCCGGCCTCGATATCCGTGATGATTGCTTCGACAAGGGCCTTGTATTTTGGTCCCGTATCGCCGCTCAGGTCGATATTTGGCAGCCACATCCTGTTGATTTCCGCCCTTGTCTATTCCTGGGGTTTTTTCGACCCTAACATGACCTGAGGGTTAATGTGTAGACGTCAATGTTATTTTGTCATGATACAAAACTAACATTGACCTGATGCAGGAACATTTCAACACTTTGCGCGTTCATAACATTGATGTGCCAACTAATCGCCGCCGATTAAGGGTTAGATCCCGGTCGTCGCGGCATAATAAGGGAGACTTCGATATGAGTTTGAACAAGCTCTTCAAGGCGACCCTGTCTGCTGCCGCAATTTTTGCGGTCGCCGGGACAGCCGCCCATGCCGAAGAATGGAAATTTGCGCATGAAGAAAGCCCGGGCGATGTGCAGGACCTGTATGCACAGGAATTCAAGCGTCTGGTCGAGGAAAAAACCAATGGCGATGTGACGGTTACCGTCTACACCTATGGCCAGCTGGGGACGGAAAACGACATTACCGAACTGACGACGGCGGGGGCTGTTCAGTTCTCGAATGCATCGCCGGGCCATCTTGGCACCTTTGTTCCGGAAATTCAGGTTTTCGGCGTACCGTATCTGCTGTCGCAGGATAACGAGGTAAACAAGGAAGTTCTGTCGAGCAGCCCGACGATCTATGAAGGTCTGTCGGATGACTTTGAGTCCAAGGGGCTCAAGCTTTACACCATGTACCCGGAAGGCGAGATGGTCTGGACCACCAAAAAACCGGTGACCCAGCCGTCCGAGTTTGACGGGGTTAAATTCCGCGTCATGACCTCGCCGATCCTGATCGAAAGCTATGAATCTTTCGGTGCCGATCCGGTTGCCCTGCCGTGGGGTGAAGTCTATTCCGGTCTTCAGACCAGTGTGATCGATGCACAGGTCAACCCGATCTTCTTCATCGAAAGTGCGAAATTCTATGAAGTGACCGACTATCTGATCTATGCCGGTCAGCAGCAATACACCACGACCGTGGTGTCGAATGCTGCCTTCTATGAAGGTCTGTCTGACGAGCGCAAAGATATGCTTAAGGAAGTCAAATCGGAACTCGATGACTTCATCTATGAAGCGCAGCAAAAGGCAAATGCCGAGGCACTTGATCGCATCAAGAAAGCCAAGCCAGAAATCGAAGTCATTCGTCTGAATGATGAACAGCGCGCTGCCTTCAAAGAGGCATCGGCCGGTATTGGTGACAGCCTTGTCAAGGAAGTCGGTGGTGACACCGAAGAAGTGCTGAAAGCGCTTCGCAAGGAATTCGGCACCGAGATGTAATCATCTTTGACCGCAATTCCCCCTTCGTGGGATGATATCTGAAACCCCTGCAATGTTGGCCGCAGGGGTTTCTTTTTGTCTGCTTGGTAGACGCAGGTGTCGGGAAAATGATTTTGTACTGACAAAAAACAGAGGCCGGCATGGGTCCGGCCTCTGTGGTGCACCCGGTCGTCATAAAGAAGGCCGGGTGGGGATGGTGTGAGCCTTATTATTTGCCGCTGGCAACTTCGTCGGCAACCGCATCAACGGCCTGTTTGGCGATGTCGATAACCTTGTCGATTTCGGCCTTGGTGATGCAAAGCGGCGGGGCAAAGCCCAGGATATCGCCATGGGGCATCGCACGTGCAATCATGCCGCGTTCAAGGCAGGCGGCCGAAACGCGCGGGCCGATTTTCGCATTCGGATCGAACCGTTCCTTTTTGGTTTTATCGGCGACAAATTCCAGTGCGGCCATCAGGCCGACACCACGCGCTTCGCCAACCAGCGGGTGCTCGTTAAATGTTTCGCGCAGGCGTTTCTGGAAATAGCCCCCGGTATCGGCCGCATTGCCGGTCAGGTTTTCACCATCGACAATATCGAGATTGGCGTTGGCGGCAGCGGCACAGACCGGATGCGCGGAATAGGTCCAGCCATGACCAATCGGTCCCATTTTATCGGACCCCTGTTCCAGAACCTTCCAGACGCGTTCGCCGATGATCACACCCGACAGCGGCAGGTAGCCCGAAGACACACCTTTGGCAATCGTGATCAGGTCGGGTTTGATGTCGTAATGGTGCGAGCCGAAATAGCTGCCGGTGCGGCCAAAGGCGGTAACGACCTCGTCGGCAACCAGAAGCACATCGTACTTGTTCAATACTTCCTGGATCGCGGCCCAATAGCCTTCAGGCGGGGTGATGATGCCGCCCGTGCCCATGACCGGCTCGCCGATGAAGGCGGCAACGGTTTCCGGGCCTTCGCGCAGGATCATTTTTTCAAGATCATCGGCACAGCGTTTGGCAAATTCGGCCTCTGTCTCGCCGGCCTCGGCATTCCAGTAATGGTGCGGGCAGGTGGTGTGCAGGATCGGCGCGCGTGGCAGGTCAAACGCGTTATGGAACGCTGCCAGACCCGTCAGGCTGCCGGTCATGATGCCGGAACCATGATAGCCACGCCAGCGCGAGATGATTTTCTTCTTCTGCGGCAGGCCGCGGATATTGTTGTAATACCAGATCAGTTTGATGTTGGTTTCGTTCGCATCCGAACCCGACATGCCATAATAGACGCGCTGCATGCCTTCTGGTGCCGATTTGACGATACGATCCGACAGGCGGATGACCGGCTCGTTCCCGTGCCCGACATAGGTGTGGTAATAGGCCAGTTCCTTGGCCTGGGCATAGATCGCATCGGCGATTTCGGTACGGCCATAGCCAACATTCACACAGTAAAGACCGGCAAAGGCATCAAGCGATTCCCTGCCTTCGGTGTCATGGATATAAATGCCCTTGCCGCCATTGATGATGCGGTTGGGGGTTTCACCCGCCGCGTGCTGGCGCATATGGGTCGAGGGATGCATGAAATGGGCGCGATCCATTTCCTGCAGATCGGCGGTGGTGTTTTTGATGACATTCATTGTGCTTCTCCCATGTGAATGCGGTGGCCGCTGCGCGCGTTACGGTTTGAACGCGGCGCAGACATATTTAAGCTCGGTGAATTCTTCTAGGCCGTGGCGCGACCCTTCGCGGCCAAGGCCGGACTGCTTGACCCCGCCAAACGGGATCGGGGCGCCGGTAATCTTCACGCAATTCAGCGCGACCATGCCGTATTCAAGTGCGTTCGAAACACGCGCTGCGCGATCATGGTCGCTGGTATAGACGTAAGCTGCAAGGCCATATTCGCTGTCATTGGCGCGACTGATCACCTCTTCTTCGGTATCGAACGGGATCACCGGAGCAACCGGACCAAAAGTTTCCTGATGATAGATGTTCATATCCTCGGTCACATCGGCCAGAAGGGTCGGGGCATAGAAAAGCCCGCCCATTTTCCTGCCACCGGTCAGAACACGGGCACCTTTGGCGCGGGCATCTGCGACATGTTCATCACATTTGGCAACCGCACGATCATGCATCAGCGGACCGATTTCGGTGGTTTCATCAAGTCCGTTGCCAACGCGGAGTTCACCGATTGCCTTGGCATATTTATCAAGAAACGCGTCATAGATGTCGCGATGGACAAAGATGCGGTTTGCCGCAAGGCAATCCTGCCCGCTGGTGGCGAATTTGGCACCGAGCGCATGCGTGACGGCCTCGTCCAGATCGACATCGGGGAACAGGATAAAGGGGGCATGCCCACCCAGTTCCATCGACATCTTTTTGACGGTCTGTGCGCCCTGCGACAGCAACAACCGACCAACTTCGGTGGAGCCGGTGAACGAAAGCGCCCGCACAACAGGGTTGCCGCAAAGCTCGCCAACAACCGGATTGGGATCGCCGGTCACGACGTTAAAGACACCGGCCGGGATACCAGCACGTTCGGCCAGTTCGGCAAGGGCGGTAGCCGAAAACGGCGTTTCGGTGGCCGGGCGAACGATCATGGTGCAACCTGCGGCCAGTGCGGCGGCGGCCTTGCGCGTAATCATCGCACACGGGAAGTTCCACGGTGTTACCGCCGCAGTTACGCCAACCGGTTCGCGTTTGACGGTCATATTGCGGCCGGGCAGGTGGGATGAAATGTTTTCGACATTCACCCGTTTGGCTTCTTCGGCGAAAAATTCGATGAAGCTTGCGGCATAATCAATCTCGCCACGGGATTCCGAAATCGGCTTGCCCTGTTCAAGCGTCATCAGAAGGGCCAGATCTTCCTTGTTTTCGATCAGAAGGTCAAACCAGCGACGCAGACGTGCCGCACGATCCTGTGGCAGAAGGGCGGCCCATGCCGGAAAGGCCGCATGGGCCGCGGCAATCGCGTTACGGGTTTCGGCAATACCCATATTGGGCACGGTTCCAAGAAACGCGCCATCAAACGGATTGGTGACTTCGATAACCTGGCGATTGTCGGCCGAGCACCAGCGCCCGTCGATATAGGCATGTTCGCGCAGAAGCCGAAGATCGGACAGCTGGCTTAACGACACGCAGCGCTGTTCTTTGAGTTGTGCCGTCATGAAAACCTCCTTGAAACAAGGCCACGCCTTTTGGCGTCAGCCTCTGTTTTGTTGAACTGCCAGCAGGCTATCAACAAGCTGGCAGAGGAGGTTTCCGAACTCGATGCGATTTGATGCGGTTTTTTTGGCAAGCCCCGGTCGAAAGCAGATGTTTTTTCTGCTGGCCAGGACAAAGGTCGAAAATTGGGGATCAGTCTTGGTCGTTATCGCGCAGAAAGGCCCGCATTTCGCGGCGTTCACGACGTTTCTGAAGAACGGTACGAATGATGATCGCGGCAAAGAACAGCACCACGATGCTGGTTGACATCGGAAAGGCCAACGGAATCCCGATGATAAAGACAATCGTTCCCAAAAGCCCGCCTCCGATCATCGCTGCCAGCCCGCCCAGAAGGGCAATGGCCAAAACGGCAGCGATGATGATAGAGGCAAGCTTGTTCATAACAGGTCCGGTCGGGCGTAATTCAATCAGCCATTCCGGCTGGTAAGCTGTTTGGTGGTGACATCAACGCGGTGTGCCAGAACACGGATCAACTGAACCGCAACCGCCTGGTCCTGACGGACAAGACCAAGGAACTCGTTTTTATCGAGTTTCAGGACTGTCATTTCCTCGACCGCGCGGATGGTGGCGGAACGTGGTGCATCGACCAGCAGGGCGATTTCACCAATGACTTCCTTGGGTTCGACGTCGCGCAGCTTGATCGTCTGGGCCTCGTCGGTCGTCAGCCAGATTTCGCCACGACCGGAAATCACGATAAAGGCCGCATCGCCCGGGTCACCCTGCTTGACCAGAACCTCGCCGCGTTTGAAGGTCAGGCGCGGGCTGGTAAAGGCCAGCAGTTTGACCACGCTGGGGTCAAGCCCGGCAAAGAGCGGAATGGTGCGCAGCAACCGGACTTCCTGTTCGATGCTGCCATCATTTGTATCGATTGTGGTGTCTGCTGCTTCGTCTTCGGCTTCTTCGGCGGTGGCCTCGTCAATTGCATGGCTTTGACGTTTGACCAGTTTGCCATTTGCCATATGCAGATAGGTGCCGAACCGTTCATTGTCGGTGTCATCGCCATCGACCCAGATCAAGCTGCGATGTTCGGACTGCCCGGTCAGCCAGGAAATAACCTGTTCACGGGTTTCGCGATCAAGGGCCGAAAGGGCTTCGTCAACGACCACCAGATCGGGATTTTTGATCAGGGCGCGGACAAGTGCTATTTTCTGACGCAGGCTTTGCGAGATGCGGCTGCCGCCGACACCGACCTGACTTTCAAGGCCAAGTGCGACGAGTGCATCATACAGGCCGCCTTCATGGGCGATTTCAAACAGCACTTCGCCAACGCGTTCTTCGGAATTTGCACGACCATAGGCAAAACGTCCGAACAGAAGGTTGTCGATAACCGGGGCTGCGGCGGCATATTCGTCAACCTTGAAGAAGTCGATCATATCGGCAAGGTCATCGGGCAGATTGCCATAGAATTTTGGCCGGGCTTTCAGAACCAGTTGGCGGAATTCATTGTCAATGACCCGCAAGCGGTGACGTGCCGGGGTCAGGTTCATTGCCACGTCAAGAAGGCGCAGCTTGTCTTCGGCACGCATATCCTTGATTGCGACGCCTTCGGTCCGTTTCAGCATGTTTTTGACCTCGGGCAGTTCATCGGCCGAGATAAAGCTGTAACGGTCAAAGAATTCATGTCCCGGCGGCAGGCCGGTAAACAGTTCGATCATCAGGTCAAGCGTATCGCGACCGATACTGATCATGACATCGTAAAGCCCCGTTTCACGCAGGGTTTTCTGCATATAGGGATGGGACAGGAATGCCGTGCGTTCGAAGTCGGATCGGGCGGGCGCACCGAAAACAAGGTTGATGCCGACCGGGGCATTGTCGTTATAGAGGTCAATATCATAGGGTTCGACCAGATCGGAAAGACCGCGTTCGGCAAGGATTTCCTTAAGCTTCGGTCGTGCGGCCAGAACGGCTTCGATCAGATCGGGGCGTTCTTGCGGATCAATGCGGCGTTGCAGACCGATGCGATAAATATCGCGGTCAAGATGAACGACCTCAAGCAGGCGCATAAGTTCGGCTTTCAACTCATCGATCGAGTTAAAGCCGGGGCCGATATAATCGATCCATTCTGCCCCGGGGTCATAGGGAATGTTCCCGGAAAGCCTGATTTCATCATACATTTCGCTGGTCAGGCGCGATGGCAGATGGGTGGGATCGGAAAGTTCGACCTTTTCGACGAATTCGGGCAATGGCAGTTTCAGGTTCGAAGCGGTATCGCCGTCGGTGCCTTTATCCTTTTTTTCCAGACCGGCAACAAGGATCGGGCGATGCTTCAGGCCATAAAACAGGTTATCGGCAATCGTTCCGTTAAACAGATACGCATCACTGCCGACATAGGCCAGACGCTGTCCAAGAGTGGATGACGGGATATCTTCGGCATTCCGGTCGCTGAACTGGATGCGGCCGCCGGTCGGGGTCAATAACCGGGCGATCAGGCGGGCCAGTTGTGATTTTCCGCTGTCCGCCGAGCCCGTCAGAAGGGCCGTGCCCGGTAATGCCATGTTGAACGACACATTTTCAACAACCCGCGTGCCGTCATCATCGACCCAGGACAGGGCCGCAACATCAAGCGGCCCGGGCAGGCGTTCGGATTTCGGTGCGATCAGTTCATGTTCGCGGCCAAGATCGGGCAGTTCGAACTGTTCATGAAGCTGTTCGTATTTGATCCGGGCATCGGCAAGGCGCTGATAATAGGCCAGCAATTCTTTCCAGGGCGCGGACATATCCTTGTAGGCGGCAAGGGCAGCAACAAGTGCCCCGAAGCTGAGATTGCCCTTGATCACCAGATAGCCGCCGATGGAATAGAAGAAGAACGGCGTGATCTGGGCGATGAAATTGTTCAGAAACTTGATAAAGAATTTGCGGAAATAGATTTCCTTGCGGATTTCAAAAATCCGGCCCATCCGCTGGGTGAAATGGGTGAGTTCGAATCCTTGCGTTTCATGGGCGCGGATATCAGTGGCACCGGCGACGACTTCGCCGATATGTTCGGACATCCGGCGCACATTCTGCACACGCTGTTTGCCAAGCTGGTTCACCCGGCGTTGCAGTTTGGGGATCAGATATCCCTGCAACGGATAAAATGCAATTGCCGCAAGGCCCATCAACGGGTCCTGTACGAAAATAAAGGCGGTAATCGTTAAAAGGATGCCGCCCTGATAGAGCGGCAACGAGAAAGCTTCGCCAAAAAAGCCGCCCAGCGGTTCTGCTTCGGCGGTGATCATGGAAACGATTTCACCCTGGCTGGTCTTGCGGAAATGCGGCAAGGGAAACCGCAGAACCCGTTCAAACAGGGTGTAGCGCAACCGGCGCAAAAGCCGTTCCGACATCACGCCAACATAGACGTTGATGAAATATTTGAACCCGCCATTGACGAAAACCAGTGCGAGAAAAATACCCGAAAGCGTAAACAGATATTCGATCTGGTTCAGTTCAATGCCGAGAAATTCGTAAGGTTCGCCCGCACCGCCGATTGCCTCGTTGACGATCTGTTTGGGCAGGTCCAGCGAATAATACAGAAATGGAAAGGAAATCACCGTGACCAGGGTCAGGATGATTTGCTGGATGCTGCTGTGGCGCCAGATATAGGCAAAAACCGACTTCGGCATTTACGGGTCCCGTATTTTTTGTCGGAACGAACATGATTGTCCGTTCCTATTGCTCGTTTAGATGCAAAATGTACCCGGCCTTTAAGGCGTTAGCCAAGCTCGAAACTTTGACCCGGTTCAACAAATCCGCAAAAGCCATCCGCAACCGCATCGGGCCGTGGATAGGCCTGATAGTGATAGAGCCACATTTTCGCTTTGATATCGGCGGGCAGGGTCACAAGTTGTTCGTAATGGGCATGTACGCCGGAATGGCGCGGGCCAAGTTCGCAATCCTGAAAAATGATATCTGCTTTTTGATACAACGGCATATGGGCATCGGGATTGAAAATCGCATCTGTTGTCAGGAAAAAGCTTTGATTTTTTCCACGCCCGAACAGCGCGTAGGACAGCATGGTATTCTGGGCGGTAACGACATGTTCGACCGGGATAATGTCAAAATGCGTACCCTGCCAGTCAAATCCCTTGACCGGGCTGAGTTCCTGAATGTCGAAATAGGATGACAGGCTGCTATTGCCCGTGTCACTGACCTGAAGTCCGCCGCGCAGGCTGTGTTCCCACAGCGGCTCGATCAAATCCTTGACCGCGAGCAGTTTGACCCGGTGGCCTTCGAAAATGAAATAATTGGCAAGTGCCATCCATTCCAGCCCGCCAATATGGTCGGAATGCAGATGGCTGATATAAACGGCATCAAAGTCGTTAGGCATATAGCCCAGATTGCGTAGCGAGTGCCGTGCATCTGAACCACAGTCAATCAACATGCGTGTCGGCCGGTCGCTGCCAGGCTGAACTGCTTCCAGAACCATATTGCTCTGGAAATTGTCAGCCGCCATGCAGAATGCCGAACCTGTCCCCGCAAACGTAAGCTTCATTCCCCGATCTCCCGACATTTTGTCGAAAGATTAGACGAGGTTTGGGGCAAAGAACCACCCCCTTTGATAGAGAAATGCTAATTTTCCTGATAAAAGCCACAGGCTGACCCATGGTTCAGCACGGTATTGTCTGCTATTCGCCGGGTTGCCGGACGGTATCGACATTCTTTTTGCCATCGGCAAGCCGGGTGACTTCGGCGCGCAATTCCCGCAGTTCCCTTAGGATTTCGTGGTGATCAAGGCCAAGTTCATTGCGAGTCTGGGTCTCTTCGACGTCGACATGAGTGGCCATGGCATCCACCACAATGGCGATGAAAAGGTTGAGGACGGCAAAAGTGGTCACAAGGATGAAGGGGACGAAAAACAGCCAGGCCAGTGGATAGATTTCCATCACCGGGCGGACGATTCCCATCGACCAGCTTTCGAGCGTCATGATCTGGAACAGGGAATAAAGCGATGCGCCGATTGAACCAAACCAGTCGGGGAAACCCGATCCGAACAGCTTGGTTGCCATGACGGACGAAACGTAAAATACCAGCGACAGCAGGGTCAGGACCGAAACCATGCCCGGGATGGCTTTCATCAGGGCTTCGACGACCTTGCGCATGGAGGCCACGGTCGAGATCAACCGGAAGGCACGCAGGATTCGGAGCGCACGCAGGACCGATACGTCCTGTCCCATCGGCAGCAGGGTGATGGCAACAATCGTGAAATCAAAGATGTTCCAGGAACGCCGGAAAAAGCCCAGCCGATACACGGCAAGTTTCATCAGAAGTTCGACGACGAAAATCGCAACCGCGATCTGATCAAGCAGATGCAGGACCGATCCGGCGGCATTCATAACGGTCGGGGATGTTTCAAGTCCGAGAATGACGGCATTGATCGCAATCACGGCCGTGATGAAATTCTGGAACTTTGAAGATTCGACAATCCGGCGCAGCTTTTCCATTAGGCCCTCCCGGCAGGTACCGGTTCAAAAGGCGCAGCGACCGGGGTTTTTACCGACGGGCGGGACAGCGCCGGAGAGAAAACACAAACAGGGCGCAGGTCAGACGTGCTGATGACTGCGCCCTGCGGGATCAGTTCAGGCCGTGACGGCCCATATCGAGGAATTTGTCGCGACGGCGCGCCTTGAGAACGCCCCCTTCGACATTGTCCATCGCTTCAAGGGCCTTGATGATGGCATCGCCGACGCGTTTGCAGGCATCAACGGGTGAACGCTGTGCGCCGCCAAGCGGTTCGGTGATGATTTCATCAATAACGCCAAGCTGATGCAAATCCTGCGCGGTCAGGCGCAATGCATCGGCAGCCGTTTTGGCTTCGTCACCCGAACGCCACAGGATCGAGGCGCAGCCTTCCGGCGAGATAACGGAATAGATCGAGTTTTCAAGCATCATGACGGTGTTGGCAACAGCAAGCGCAATCGCGCCGCCAGAGCCACCTTCGCCGATGATCACCGAAATCAGCGGAACCTTGATATCAAGGCAGGCTTCGATCGAACGCGCGATGGCTTCGGACTGGCCGCGCGCCTCGGCGTCGGCCCCCGGGAAGGCACCGGCGGTATCGACCAGTGTGATGACCGGAATACCGAAACGTTCGGCCATGCGCATCAGGCGGATCGATTTGCGATAACCTTCCGGCTTGGCCATGCCGAAATTGTGTTTCACACGGGATTCGGTATCGCGGCCCTTTTCGTGGCCGATCACCATGACGCTGCGACCTTGCAGGCGCGCCAGACCACCAATGATGGCCTCGTCCTCGCCAAACAGGCGGTCGCCGGCAAGCGGGGTGAAACCCTCGAACAGGTGGGCGACATAGTCGGTGAAATGCGGCCGGTCGGGATGACGGGCGACCTGTGTTTTCTGCCACGGGGTCAGCTTGCCATAGGTGCTTTGCAGCAGCTTGGTCAGCTTGTCCTGCAGGCGCGCAACCTCGTCGGCGATGTTGACTTCATCATTGCCGGTCAGGTGGCGCAATTCTTCGATCTTGCCTTCGAGTTCGGCGATCGGTTTTTCAAAATCCAGAAAGTTATGCATCAGGGCATCATATCCGGCTGGGAAACAATGAGGCGGAACATAGTAGATCAACCCGTCACGTCAAGGGTTGAGGTCCGATACGCATATAAATTCCATCGATCCACGGGTTATATCGTATATTTCATCCTGCACAGTGACAGTTTTGCATACGGAAATCCATGACATCCAGTATCGAGATCACATCGCCCCGCGATCCCGCCCTTGTGCCGTTCGACCGGCTTGTTGAAATCCTGCTGGCCGCCTTTGCCTTTCAGGACGATATCGTCGATCCGCCCAGTTCGGCAAAATCGGTCAATATTGCCGAACTGCAGTGGCGTTTTGCGCGCGATACGTTGTTTCTGGCGCATGATTCAGCTGGTCGTGTTATTGGCCAGGTCTGGGTCGAGGATGTTGGAAAAGACGCCTATCTTTATAAATTGTCGGTCGATCCGTCCATTCAGGGCGGCGGCATTGGCAAGGCACTGGTCGAGGCGGCGTGCAACCATGCCCAAAGTGCGGGCAAGGAAAACATGCGACTTCATGTTAGGGTTGAACTGACCGGTAATATCGCCTTTTTCAAATCGCGCGGGTTTGAAATCGCCGGTGAAGGCGTTCATGACGGATACGATCGCACGACATTCTGGAAAATGGCACGGCCATTACAGTTGGCGAAAACGGCCTGATCAGACTGGCAATCATGCGACGTCGGTTTCGGGTTTGACTGCATAATAGGGCACGTGGCTTTCACCCCAATCCTTTAACGCAAGGATGATCGGGCGAAGCGTTTCGCCCTTTGCGGTCAGGCTGTATTCCACGCGCGGCGGGACTTCGGCATAGACTTCGCGGTGGATCAGGCCGTCGGCTTCCAGTTCGCGGAGTTGGCGGGTCAGCATGCGCTGTGTCACGCCGGGCATCAGGCGGCGCAATTCATTGAACCGTTTTGTTCCGTCCAGCAGATGGTACAGGACCACGCCTTTCCATTTGCCGCCAATCACGTCCAGCGCCCCTTCGACCGGGCAGCCGGGGCTGCGATCCGATGGGCAGTTGAATGTTGATGCCATCCATTGGCTCCTTAAACCTGCAGGAAACGACAATAGTATACAAAATGACACTATTGGTCTGAATTGTGCGTACTTATTATATGTGTCATTATGCGCTATGTCTTGTGCATTCACAATTCAAACCTTTGATCAAAAGGATGCCACGATGAAAGCAATCGGACTTTATAAAGCTGCCCCCGTTGAGACGGACGGGTTGTTCAGTGAAATCGATATGGAAATTCCAAAGGCCGAAGGCCGCGATATCCTGGTTCGTGTCAAAGGCGTTGCCGTCAACCCGGTTGATTTCAAGGTGCGACGCGGCAAGGCGGATGACGGTACTTTCAAAATCCTTGGCTGGGACGCGGCGGGTATCGTTGAAGCCGTTGGCGAGGATGTCACCCTGTTTCGTCCGGGGGACGAGGTCTGGTATGCCGGGGATGTCACCCGGTCCGGCAGCAACGCCCAGTTCCAGCTTGTCGATGAACGTATCGTTGCGGCAAAACCAAAGTCGCTTGGTTTCACCGAGGCGGCGGCACTGCCATTGACCACAATCACGGCATGGGAAGCCCTGTTTGACCGTATGATGATTGACCGCAACGCCAAGGATGCCAATGCGGGCAAGACGCTTCTGGTGATTGGCGGGGCAGGCGGGGTTGGCTCGATTGCGATCCAGCTTGGCAAACTGGCCGGTTTGACTGTCATTGCAACCGCATCGCGGTCGGAAACCATCGAATGGGTCAAAAAGCTTGGGGCAGATCAGGTGATCAATCATCGTAATCCGCTGGCCGATGAACTGACAGCCGTCGCGATTGCCGATGTTGATTATATCTTCTGCACGTCGGAAACCGACCAGTACTGGGAGACGATGTGCGCGATCATCGCGCCGCAGGGACGGATTGCCTCCATCACCGAAGCAAGCCGCGACCACAATATCGATATGCTGAAAGCGAAATCGGTGACGTTTTCCTATGAATTCATGTTCACCCGGTCGATGTATCAGACGCCCGATATGATCGAACAGCACAAGCTGCTGAGCAATGTTGCCGATTTGATCGACAGGGGTGTTCTGACAAACACCGCCAATGAAAGTTTTGGCCCGTTAACGCCTGAAAGCCTGCAAAAGGCGCATGCTCTGCTCGAAAGCGGCAAGGCGATTGGCAAGATCACCTTTGACGGCATCGCGGATTAATCTGTAACGATCAATCCAAAAGTAAGGGGTGCCGACGGCATCCCTTACTTTAATATGTCTGTTTTTTTGGCTTAGCCCGCGTCGCGCGCCGCAATGGCTTCCGCTTGTCGGACCATGACTTCGGCCTGTTTGATCGAGGCGATATCGATCAGTCGGCCATCAAGTGCGACGGCACCGGCACCTTCGGCCTGTGCCTTGGTCATGGCCTCAAGGATGCGTTTGGCCTTGGTGACCTCGGCCTCGGACGGGGAATAAACATCGTTGGCAAGGGTGATCTGGCTGGGATGGATGGCCCATTTGCCTTCACAGCCCAGCACCATGGCGCGTGCGGCTTGGGCGCGATAGCCATCCGGGTCGGAAAAATCGCCAAACGGGCCGTCAATCGGGCGCAGGCCATTGGCGCGCGCGGCCACCACCATACGGGCAATGGCATAGTGCCACATATCGCCCCAGTGATAATCGCGCGGATTGTCACCATCCTTGTCGGTCAGAACACCGTAATGCGGGTTCGGCCCCCCGATGCCGGTCGTCATGGCCTTGGTCGAGGCGGCGTAATCGGCGACCCCGAAATGCAGGCTTTCATTGCGTTTGGAGGCACCGGCAATTTCGTGGATATTCTGCATGCCAAGGGCGGTTTCAATAATCAGTTCGAACCCGATGCGTTTTTTGCGGCCCTTTGCGGCCTCGATCTGGGTTGCCATCATATCAAGCGCATAGACATCGGCGGCCGTTCCGACCTTGGGGATCATGATCAGGTCAAGCCGGTCACCGGCCTGTTCGAGCACATCGACGACATCACGATACATATAATGTGTATCAAGGCCATTGATGCGGACCGAAAGCACCTTGTCGCCCCAGTCGATATCGTTGATCGCGGCAATAATGTTCTTGCGGGCCTGTTCCTTGTCGCTTGGCGCAACCGCGTCCTCAAGATCAAGGAAGATGGCATCGGCCTTTGATCTGGCGGCCTTTTCAAACAGTTCGATACGGCTGCCCGGAACGGCCAGTTCGGACCGGTTCAGACGCGCCGGGGCCGGGGTCGGTGTGGTGAAGCTCATGGTAACGTCTCTCCAAAGCCTGTCATTCTGGAAGGATCGGCCTGTCTGGGCCAAGCTTCCGGCGTTAAATGCTTTTGTCCCGTTTTCGGGATCGTACCGTGGCCGCCGTGACAGAATTCTGCGCCTGCGATCATTGTGCGCCGCAGTGAGATCGAGCGAATTTGATCCAATTTATGGTGCGCATGCTAACAGATGCAAGCCATTTTGCGCACACGACCATTGTCTGATGCCAACCGGAACGCAACCCGGAAACGGGTCTTTGTGGCTGGATTAGAAAAAACGCAGAAACACGGCATAAAGCAATGGCCCCTTAAGGATGCAGTGGTTAGATTACCGGCGATATTGCGGATCGGGCCTGCCCGATACCGTATCCTTGGGGGAATTTCAGGCAGAACCAAACGGCCCATGCGTCGCGCTTATTCCATTCTTGTTTCGGCCGGGCTGGCACCCTTTCTGATATTGGGGGCTTGCCTTGTGCTTGCGCTGTCGCCCGGACTGGTTCCGGGCGAACTGGCCGGGCTTGTGCGATACGGGCCGTTCGTCCTTGCGGTGCTGGGCGGTGCAATCGGGTGGTGGTTTAACCGCGGGCGGGCGGTTCTCGTGATGATCCTGCTTCTGGTCTGTTACTGGTTGCTGGTGGGAAATGGTGGCGGATTTTCCGCCGATGGCCTTGCCTTTATGCGCATTGCGACGCTTTATCTGATCCCGGTTAATCTGCTGGTGCTGGGTTTTACCGCCGAACGCGGGGTGCTGAATTCACGCGGTATTGCGCGGATGCTGGTGCTGGGATTGCAGGTTTTTGTCATGCTGATGCTGGCAGGCAAGGCCGATGTCGGGGCCGCACTTCATCAGATACTTAATTACCGGCTGATCGATACCGGAAGTTTCATGGCCGACATGCCGCAACCGGCCCTGATCCTGTCGATCCTGTCGGTCGGGATATTGCTTGCCCTGCATCGACCGCTTGAAACCAGTTTTGCCGCCGCGATCATTGCCATTGCGGTTGCAACAGTCATGGGCCCGGGTTTTATCAAGTTCGGTTATCTGGCAGCAACCGGTGTGGTCCTGGCCGGGTTGGCGCAGGAAGCCTGGCGGATGGCGTTTGTCGATGATCTGACCGGATTGCCCGGACGGCGTGCGTTGGGACATGCCTTGGCCGAACTTGGCAGCCAGTATGCGATTGCCATGCTTGACGTCGATCATTTCAAGAAATTCAACGATACCTATGGCCATGATGTCGGTGACATCGTGCTGCGCAAGGTTTCACGCGAACTGGCACGTGTTGGCGGCGGGGGCAAGGCATTCCGCTATGGTGGCGAAGAATTTACCGTCGTTTTTGCCGGACGGAGTGCAGAAAAGGCCTATGAGCCACTGGAAGCCCTTCGCAAGCGGATTGCCGCGACCAGAATTGCCCCGCCTGACAAAAACAAGACCGTTTCGGTCACCATTTCGGTGGGTCTTTCGGAACGTGACGAGGATGTTGATGATCCCTGGGCGGTGCTGAAACAGGCAGACGAAAAACTTTATGCCGCCAAGCAGGCAGGGCGTAACCGGGTTGCGGTTTAAGGGCGTCATTGGCGCGGCGTCGTGCCATTATTGGCAGAAAACCTGCATTTCCGGTTGAAAATGGAACTATATTTTAGGTTTTATTTTTCTTTTTTGAATCACCCATAGGGCGTACCGTTGAGTCGTTTCATTCAACGACAGGAGGCCTTCCATGGCACGGATCATCGGTACAAACGAAGACGACGTGTTGAACCATACCTCTCGTGGTCGTGACATTATTTATGGGCTGGATGGTGATGATGAAATCCATTTCAGCGAGTCAGACACGGTGATCGGTGGGGCCGGGGCCGACAGCTTTTTCGTCAGTGGCCGATCTGACGATTACGTATTGTCCTATGCGACGTCGCGCGAACCGCTAACCTTCAAATTCTACAATAACGAAGATGCCCCGTCTGGCGAACAGGTGGCCGAGCTTGATGTCAGTGGTGGTGATGCGGATGGCGATCAGTTGATTGTTGGTGAGTATGGCGACCATATCTCCCAGAAGCTGGGCGTGATTGGTACTGACGGAGACGACTATTTTGAAGGAGAAATAAGTGCGGTCGAAGGTGGTGGCGGTGCCGATACCATCAACTTTGATTTTCGCGATATATTTCCCACTTCCTATTCCCGTTATGCGCCGACTGTTGCGTATGGCAGTTCGCCCGAAGCCATTTACTTCGATCAGGACAGCATGAACGGTTATGGCGGGGATGCCGAGGGTGACAAAATTTCCTTTGCGGACGACAGCGAGCTTCGCGATCTGAACATACGCGGATCAAATCATGATGACCTGCTGATTGGTGGGGCGGATCGCGGCGGCACCCTGTTTGGCGCGGGGGGCGATGATCTGATGATTGGACGCGGTGGTGACAATACAATGGTTGGCGATACCGGCAATGACACCCTGATGGGAAATGACGGTGATGACCACCTGACAGGCGGCCAAGGAGCGGATTTCCTTGATGGCGGCAGCGGGCAGGACACGATCAGCTATCAGACGTCTGCCGAGGCTGTGCATATTGATCTTGGCGCGGGCATTGCCGAAGGCGGCGATGCCAACGGGGATGTCCTGATTGATGTCGAGGGCATTTTCGGAACCAGCCACAGCGATCTTTTGATCGGTGACGATCAGGATAACAATATTGATGGCTATTTTGGATATGACACCATCTATGGCAAGGGCGGTGATGACACGCTAACCGGGGCGACGGCCTATGGCGGTGACGGCAACGATACCCTTTCTGGCACGGAATATGGTCAGCCTGATCGCGATTACCTTTACGGTGATGCCGGTGATGACACCATTCTGGGTAATGAGGGCGGCGATTATCTATATGGCGGCGATGGCAATGACACGGTTCTGGCCGGTGAGGTGTATTATGATGATGATCTCTTTCCGCCGGACGGCACCCATGCCGATGGCGGAGACGGAGATGACATTGTCAAAGGCCACAATGCGGACGACTTTCTTTATGGCGGCGCCGGGAATGACCTTATCGAAGGGGGTATGGGTGATGACGCAATGTATGGCAACGATGGTCAGGACATCATGCGCGGGGATCACGGCGATGATCAGTTAGTGGCGGGTGCTGGTCGCGACCTTCTGGAAGGTGGTCGGGGCGAGGACCGGATGTTCGGGCAAGACGGGCATGATGTCCTGCGCGGGGACTATGGCGAAGACGCGCTGTTTGGCGGGGATGGCAATGATCTTCTGACCGGCGGGGCATCTTCGGACAGTTTCGTCTGGGTCAGGTTCGAAGGCGGGGCAGAACGTGATCGCATTACCGATTTCGAAGCAGGTGAAAACGGTGACCGCCTTCTGCTTGGCAAGACATTCCAGGAAAAAAGCGGCATCGACGATTTTGATGATTTCATCAACCACGCCGAACAAAACGACGACGGTGTCTATGTCGATTTCAGTGACGGCCGGCATTACAGCTATGGCGTTCAGATCGACGGGATCGAGATCAGTGATCTGGTTGAAGATAACGTGACCTTTGACGTCGACGATTACGGAAGCTTGTAAGCCGTGACGCTCTTAAAGTTCTTCGAACCGGAACAGCATGCGCATTGACCCGGCGGTATTGGCAAGCGTTGCCAGACAGGCAGCCGCACGGCCGGCCGGGATGGCAATCGCAAAGCGCGTGGTATAGATGCGCGTGTCTTTTTCATCGGTTGCCGATGCGGCGAGCTGCACGATGTTGGCGTTGAATTCGATGAAAATTTCCGACAGCCGGGCGATCAGGCCGGGCTGATCAATCCCGGAACATTCAATCATGTGCGTCGCCCCCGGTGCGCGGGTCAGAAGCGGGGCGGGCTGGATTTCCTCGACCGTGATTTCGGCCTGGTCCATTGGCAGTTCGCAAAGGGCTGCCTCGCATTCGGTGATCGGGCAGGTGTCGGGCAATTCGCAGGTCGTTACGAAATTCGCGCGCCCCTGATCCAGCACAAAGCTGGTCGGCCCCAGATTGGCCCCGATATCAAACAGACGACCGGATATATCCGATACCAGACCGACGCGATCGGTGCAGGAAATGGTGATACGCGTGTTGGCATTCATGCGTGGGGCTCCTTGAGGCGATCATGAGATGGCATCAAGCATAGCATTCCTTGCCGTTTCCGGGCACCGGCTTTTTCCCGATTTCGACAGGCACAAGCGATCCTGTACGCAAGCCAGCCCCATGTGGATGTCGGGGTGGTCATCACAATTAAATGATGGATTGCGATGGATCCGTGCCTTGGGCAGGGTACGTACGGTTTTCGACAGCAGAGATGTCGGGAACATCCGACGACATATGGACAGGAGTTCGAAACATGACTGCTTTGAAGAAAACCGTGATCGCAACCGTTGCCGCCGCGGCACTCGCATTGGCAAGCCTTCCGGCAAAGGCCGCCGACATCGTTGATACGGCTGTATCTGCCGGGTCTTTTAAAACGCTTGTTACTGCGGTTCAGGCAGCCGGACTTGTCGATACCCTTAAAGGTGAAGGGCCCTTTACCGTTTTTGCGCCAACCGATGAAGCCTTTGCCAAGCTGCCGGCAGGGACGGTCGAAGACCTTCTGAAGCCGGAAAACAAGGAAAAGCTGGTGGCCGTGCTGACCTATCACGTTGTGCCGGGCAAAGTGATGGCAGCAGATATCGCGGGCAAGGAAATGGAAGTTGCCAGCGTGCAGGGTGACACCATTGATGTGAACGCGACAAACGGGGTTATGGTCGATGGTGCAACGGTGACGAAGGCCGATATCGAAGCCGATAATGGCGTCATTCACGTCATTGATACCGTCATCATGCCGGGAATGTAATCGGCCAACATAATATATTGTCACGAAGTCAGGCCCGGACGATATCGTCCGGGCCTGCTTGTTTGTATCGGCGGATCTTCTATGCGGCTGCGAATTCGCGCCGGGCCCCTTCGGCCTGTGTATCAAGATGGGCCCGCAATTCACCGGGCAGGCCAAGGCAACCGGCAAGCCGGTCAAGATATTGCTGTTCGACCTGTTCATCGGGATCAATCGACAGACTGGATGCCAGATAGATTTCGGCACCCTGTTCGCTGGTCCGTGCAAGACGGGCAATCGCGAGCGGATCGGCATCGGCCGAGAAGGCATCAAACAGAAACGCCTTTTCCGATGCACCAAGTTCAAACTGTTCGATCTGGGCTGCGATGCGTTTGTTTTCAGTCTGGTCGATATGTCCGTCGGACTTGGCAGCCGCGATCATCGCGCGGACCAGTGCCAGACGGAAATCAAGATCGCCTTCGCCGCGTTCCTGTTCCGGTGCAAAACCGCTATCGGCGGGGACGTTGGCAAGATCGCTATCGCGCGCGTGGCTTTGCGGTTTCTGGCGATTGCTGTAATCGCGCCATGCCTTGTAGGCGAGGCCCGCAACAAGGGCTGTGCCGCCATAAGCCAACACTTTTCCGCCCATCTTGCGGCCCTTTTTCGACCCGAGAATCGCAGACATCAATCCGCCGCTTAGCGCGCCACCGACAAGACCGCCACCCAGACCGCTATTGCCCAGTGCCTTGCCAATGCCGCCGGTCGATCCGCCGGAAGTGACTTCCCTGATCCTGTCGCCGATCTGGCCGGTGCTGCCGGAGCCGAGCACGTCGCCGAGAATTTTTCCGATATCCATTCCTGTTTCCTTGCGGGCGGGATTACTGTTCTACCGAGATATGTTCGTCGTATTGGGAGAGGCAAGGATGATGGATAAAAGTTGCGTAATAAGGGCAGATAACCGGTCAAAAGTGTAATCCGGTTCACATTTTCGCAGCCTTGCGGGAGGGGAAATCGGACCTGGATCAAACATGATCCGGAAATGGCAAAGGCCCGACGCGGTGACGTCGGGCCTTTGAATGGCGCGCCCGGAAGGATTCGAACCTCCGGCCTTCTGATTCGTAGTCAGATGCTCTATCCAGCTGAGCTACGGGCGCTTTGCCTTGGTTTCCGCCGGTTTGCGTCGAGTGCTCCCCGTCGGCGGAGCGGAACTTATGCAAACGAGCGGGCCATTGCAAGCGGTAAATTTCAAAAAACCGTATTTTTTCCGAATGCAGGTTTTTTACCGTTGCTAGGGCCTTGTTCTGCCCCGGTTTGTTGCGTTTGACACCGATATGACAAACTATGGCTAAAAAAGGGGCAAATGCGTCTTGTTCCACAAGTGGTCGTGGACTAAGATGCATTCAATCCCGGGGGAGCAGGGGCTTGTTTCAATTCATAAAAAAGCAGGCTCAGGGAGATTCGCTTATTCCTACTTAGGTAATAGATCGAAATGGCCGTTCGTAAAACCTACCTCGCCGTAATCGGCGCCGCCCTTTTGCTGGGGGGATGTTCTTTTTCTTCAGAGGCCCTTTGGCCTACATTGGCTGGCGAAGAGAATGCCGGCACTGAAAGCTCGGCTGAGATGGCCGATACAAGCGGGGCAGATGCTACGACATCCACCGATGTTGCGCGCAGCTCCCAACCACTGACGAGCATATCGCAGACCGGGACCTTTGTCGGTTCAAAGGTCGAAAATATGCAGTCCGAACTCAATCGTCTGAAATCGGCGCTGGACGATCACAGCAATGAATTGCAGCAGCTTCGGGCGCAGACGGTCCGCAATTCGCAGGCCTATCACGGCACTGTCGCTGCGATCAGTGCGCGGCTTCAGGTTGGTACCACGCCGGGCAACCCGGTTCTGGTACAGCAGTGGAATACCGCACAGCAGGAACTTGATCGTGTGAATGACGACATTGCGGCGATGAATTCGCTGGCCAACAAAGTGGCTGCTGATTCGACGCTGTCGACCTTCCTGCTGGAATCTGTCCGTTCTGCCTATCAGGTTTCAGGTGCGGTTGACGAAGATCACCGTCAGTTGGCGTTGCTGGAAGACGAAACCAATCGCACCACGGTGCTGATTGACCGTCTTCTCAATGAAATCAGCGAGGGCCTTGCCCGTCAGACGTCTTATGTCAGCAACGAGCGTGCGAACCTCAATGCGCTGGCGCTGGCTGTCAAGAATGGCGAGATTTTCGGTGACGCGCTTTCCAAGCGTGTCTTCCAGTCGCAGCAGGAGGCACCGGCATCGGCCGGTGCCAGCATGGCATCGACCAGCGAACGTCCGCTGGTGGTTATCCGCTTCGACAGTTCGAGCGTGAAATACGAGCAGGCGCTTTATAACGCGGTCAACCGTGTGCTGGAGCGTCGCCCGCAGGCCAGCTTTGACGTTGTTGCGGTAACGCCGAATCGCGGGACTCCGGCGCAGGTTGCACTCAACAGCAACAAATCCAAACGCAATGCACAGTCTGTTCTGCGTTCCCTGACCGATATGGGAATGCCAAGCGGGCGTGTCCGCGTTTCTGATGCGACCAGTGCCTCGGTCTCGGCCAACGAGGTGCATGTCTTCGTCCGCTAAGGCGCGACAAGGCAGGTTTTATCGACGGTTTGCATGTTCTAGCGGGTGCCCTGATCAATCGGGGTGCCCGTTTGTCATTTTATGCCGGGATGAAAGGGGACGTCCGGATGGGCGATCTTGTCAATTTGCGTCAGGCGCGCAAGCAGAAGAAGCGCACAGCCAAGGAAAAGCAGGCCGATGCCAATCGTGCCCTGCATGGCCGGACACGTGGCGAACGCACGAAGAAAGACGCCGAGGATCGCAAGGCCGACAGGCAGCATGACGGCCATTATCGTGGTGGTTCAGCATCGTCTGAAAATACCGAATCCGATAAAATCGATGATGAAACCGAAGCCGCCGTGATCCGGGCCGATGAAAATCCGGATGACACCGATATGGCGCGGTCGGATAAAGATAACGTGATTTCGTTTTTCCGCGCCGCCAATCCGAATTCCAGACCCGATAACGACTAAACCCGGTTCTTGCGCCAGAGCCGCCGCCTGATGGCCTTGCTATCTGGTGTCGCTATACATATCCGGGAAATAGGGTGACGCATACTGGTTGCCCTGCTGTTGGCTGGACCGGTACGCATTCGTACCCGGGAACAGCTGGCGGGCAATATGTGGCCATCGGACGGGCATCCGGGCCGACCGGATTAATTCCGGTGTGGTCAATTCCGGCACCGCCCTGGTTCCCCCAAATGGTGCCGGTCGCAGATTTTTATTACCGGTCAGGTCAAGCCGCCGGGATGACCGGCTAATTCAGAAGCGTTTCTGCTTCCCGTTTGCTTTGATCAAGTGCTTCGTCCCAGCCCATTTGCCAATCTTCATGGTCGCGGCAATCCGATGGATAGGGGTTTTCAGTCAATCGATGGAAACCAAGTCCGGCCGAAAAGCCCGATCCATAGGCGGGATTAGGCAGATGACGTTCATGGACCACCGGGGCGTTGGCATCATAAATCTGATTGCGAAATGCCGGTAGCGAACACAATACACCATCATCAATGCCCATCGGATAGGCCATCATCATGGCCCGGCCAAGGGATGTGATCGCCAGTTTTTCATCGGATGTTTTATGCACCAGACCGGCAATTTCCAGATGCGAAATGGCATTGGCGATACGACGCCGCAGATCGGGCGTGTCTTCGACAACGACCTGGTTGCCGTCATCGTCTGTACAAAACAGGGATAAAATGCGTTCCAGCAGAACGCTATGGTCAAGGTTGCCATCGGCACTGCGTAGTACCGTCAGCATCAAGGCGGGATCGCCAGGCACGAAATCCGTCGCAGTGGACATCAGGGGCCTCCATTCTGTCCGAACCGAATTCCCTCCCAACAGGCAGCATTTTTCTCTCTCATCGCGAGCCCGTTACCGGGCTTCGACTGCCTTTTATTATTATAGTTTGCAGATATGTTTCCATCTTGTGAAGACAAGATTGCAGACGGGTAAAATTTTTTGGATTTGAGAACAGATTTTGCCAGCCCGTTGGAATCGAAGCTTTAACCTTGACGTTAGACTTTGGGATGAGAATGCCTATCGGGCAGACGTCAGGCCTTTGACGTGTCGCCGTCGCGCTTGCCCGTGCGAACGTCATCGGGGCTGCGCCAGACGCGGACCTTGTTGCGCCCGCCTTCCTTGGCGGCGTAAAGCGCCTGATCAGCCTTTTCGATGATTTGTTCCATGGTGCGGGTTTTGGTCATCGGGGCCGCCCCGATGGAGGCAGTGACAGGTAACATGGTGCCGTCGTTGAGAGTAACCGGAGATGCTTCGATTACGCGGCGCAACCGTTCAAGCACGCGCGCACATTGCTTCATATCCGCGTTGGGCAGGCAGATCAGGAATTCTTCGCCGCCATAACGGTACACCTTGTCAAACGGTCGGACATGCGATTGCAGGATGCTTGCCACTGATTGCAGGACAAGGTCGCCGATCTGATGGCCGTGCGTGTCGTTAACCGATTTGAAGTGATCCAGATCGACCAGGGCAATCGCGGTCGGCGTATCGGTACGCACGGCGCGTTCGCGCTCCGTCGCAAGGTCTTCGAGCATATTCTGGCGGTTATAGGTGCCGGTCAGGGGGTCGACATCCGATCTTGCCGTGCGGAAGGCCCGTTCAAGACGGCGAAGCTGGGCAAAGAAGGATTCGGCACGCAGCGACAGCATTTCGAATTCGGCTTCGTCGACGCTGCCATCAATTTCGTGGCCGTCCAGAAGCCGTC
The DNA here is from genome assembly GCF_044790785.1 of Thalassospira australica. Taxonomy (GTDB): domain Bacteria; phylum Pseudomonadota; class Alphaproteobacteria; order Rhodospirillales; family Thalassospiraceae; genus Thalassospira; species Thalassospira australica_A. The sequence continues at coordinate 619,475 of NZ_CP085258.1, forward strand.
TGGCAGAGGCATGAAGCTGTTCATGGGTGGCGGCAAGCGCGTGCATCGCAGGCTGGTCTATCAGCCTGTTATGGCGATTAAGCGCATACCATGCGCCAAAGTCGCAATCGTGGTCTTCGGCATGATCATGCGGGGAGGGGGCGGCGGCCTTGCCCGCAGGCAGGGTCAGGCGGCGGCTCCATCCGAGCAGGAGCGAGATATGTTCGCTTAACGCCTTGTCGAGTTCCGCCAGAATATCACGTTCTGCATCGGCCATGCCGACTTCGGCGATGCTTTCGCCCATCTTCCGGGAATTGCCCGGTTTGGTTTTGCTGTTTTTGGCAACCTTGTTTTGGCTGTCACTCATCTGCGAATCCGGGGAATACGTCGACAAAGGTCTGTTTTAACAGCCTATCGAGTTCCGCCATAGAAATATCGACGCCAAGATCGGCAAGGCTGGTGACACCGTGATCGGAAATGCCACACGGGACGATGCCGCCAAAATGTGACAAATCCGGGTTCACATTGATCGCAATGCCGTGAAATGTGACCCAGCGCCGGACGCGCACACCGATCGCGGCGATCTTATCTTCGCGACCGCCGCTACGCGCGACCCAGATACCGACCCTTCCATCGCGGCGTTCGCCGACAACGCCAAGCAGTGCGAGCGTGCGAATCACCCATTCTTCAAGGTTGTGGACATAGGCGCGGACGTCGCGACCGCGTCTTTTGAGGTCCAGCATCAGGTAAACGGTGCGCTGTCCGGGACCGTGATAGGTATATTGTCCGCCGCGTCCCGCGTCATAGACGGGGAAGCGGTCCGGATCGACGAGATCTTCTGCATGCGCGCTGGTTCCGGCCGTATATAGCGGCGGATGTTCCAGAAACCATACCAGTTCCGTGGCTTTGCCTTCATGGATGGCTTCGGCGCGCGCTTCCATTTCGGCCAGTGCTTCGGGGTAGGAAACCAAACCGGAGGCGGTGCGCCAGTCGGGAATTTGCGCGGTAGGGGCGATGGTTTGCATTTTTCCTGTCAAATAAGTGAAATGAGCCCTTGATCAGGGGTAACCTTTTTGCTATCTCCCTTTCCGCACCAAGGCAAGCCCGCAAAATTACCTCATGGGTTTGCAGACAAGACATATGCGGTCGTGGCGGAATTGGTAGACGCGCAGCGTTGAGGTCGCTGTGGGCTAACCCCCGTGGAAGTTCGAGTCTTCTCGACCGCACCATTATCTGGATCTTTCCTTCGGGAAGGATCATGAAAAAGAACCCGCCAGTGATGGCGGGTTTTTTCGTTTCGGATGATCCCCATATGAAACGGGACCGCTATTGGGTCGGGAACGTGGAAAGTTGCGGTGTGGCGTTGAAAATTATGCAATGCTGACCCTTGCCGTGTTTGGGCACTTCTTTGAACTGAATGCTTCAAACCGGCTTGAAAGTACTTTACGCTGTGCGCCCCACTTAAAGACAAAATAATCAGGATTTAACCAATTTACAGTTAATTTGGCTCAAATACCTGAAATTAAAAGGTATTCTTATGGCAAACAGAAATGACAAGCTGCGCGAAGCAGCTTTGGACTATCACCGGTATCCCACCCCGGGGAAGCTGTCCGTTACGGCAACCACGACGCTTGCGAACCAGCGTGACCTTGCGCTGGCCTATTCGCCGGGTGTTGCGTTCGCCTGCGAGGAAATTGTCAAAGACCCTGAAACCGCAGCCGAATATACCGCGCGCGGCAATCTGGTTGGTGTGATTTCCAACGGTACGGCGGTTCTGGGCCTTGGCCCGATTGGCCCGCTGGCATCCAAGCCGGTGATGGAAGGCAAGGCGGTTCTGTTCAAGAAATTCGCCAATATTGATGTCTTCGATCTTGAAGTGAACGAAACCGACCCTCAGAAATTCATCGATATTGTTGCCGCCCTTGAGCCGACATTTGGCGGTGTTAACCTGGAAGACATTAAGGCACCGGAATGCTTCATTATCGAGAAGGCATTGCGCGAACGTTGCAACATCCCGATTTTCCATGATGACCAGCACGGAACCGCGATTTGCGTTGCCGCAGCAGTGCGCAACGGGCTTCGGGTTGTTGGCAAGGATATCAGCAAGGTGCGCCTTGTTGCATCGGGTGCCGGGGCTGCGGCACTTGCGTGCCTTAACCTGCTGGTTTCCATGGGCATGCCGCGTGAAAACATCACCGTAACCGACCGGTTCGGTGTGGTTTACAAGGGACGCAAGGAAGAGATGGATCCGTGGAAAGCGGAATATGCCATCGATACCAATGCACGTACCCTGAGCGATGTGATCGAGGGCGCGGATGTGTTCCTTGGTCTTTCGGCGCCGAACATCATGGGCGAGGAAGAACTGCGCAAGATGGGCGAACGCCCGATCATTATGGCGCTGGCAAACCCGACCCCGGAAGTTTCGCCCGAACTGGTCAAGGAAATCCGCCCGGATGCCGTTATGGCGACCGGACGTACGGATTACCCGAACCAGGTTAACAACGTTCTTTGTTTCCCGTTCCTGTTCCGCGGTGCGCTTGACGTCGGCGCGACCGAGATTAACGAGGAAATGAAGATTGCGGCGGTCGAGGCGATTGCCGATCTGGCAACCGCCGAGGTTTCCGACATTGTCGCGGCCGCCTATGGCGGGCAGGAGCTTCGTTTTGGGCCGGAATATCTTATTCCGAAGCCGTTTGATCCGCGCCTGATGCTTGAAATCCCGCCGCGCGTGGCAAAGGCCGCAATGGATAGTGGTGTTGCCAAACGCCCGATCACGGATTTCGATGCCTATCGTCAGCAGCTTGAGGGCTTTGTCTTCCGGTCCGGTCTGGTGATGAAGCCGGTCTTTGACATGGCACGTGCGCACAAGAAGCGCGTGGTTTATCCCGAAGGCGAATCGCGCCGTGTTTTGCAGGCCTGCCAGGTTCTGGTTGATGATGGTGTGTGCCATCCGGTTCTGATCGGTCGTCGTGATGTCATTCTTGAACGCATCGCCGAACTTGGCTTGCGCCTGATCCCCGACGAGCAGGTTGAAATCCATGATCCCGAAGACAATCCGCATTTCGAACAGGACTGGCAGGATTTCCACAACATCATGGGCCGTCGCGGCATCAACCCGGAATATGCCCGTGCCATCGTTCGGACCCGCCCGACCGTTATTGCAGCCCTGATGCTGCGCCGTGGCGAAGTCGATGCGATGCTGTGCGGTTGCCAGGGCGGTTTCCTGCGTCATCTGCGTTATGTGCGGAACCTTGTCGGCGTGCAGAAGGGCGTGACCGATTTCTCGACCGTCAATATGATGATCATGAAGCAGGGCACATTCTTCCTGACCGATACCTATGTGTCGGTTGATCCGACGCCGGAGCATGTGGCGGAAACCGCGATTATGGCGGCCGATGTGGTCAAGCGTTTCGGGATTACGCCAAAGGCGGCCCTGATTTCGCATTCGAATTTCGGCAGCCATGAAAACAAATCGGCCTGCAAGATGCGCGATGCGTTGCAACTGATCCGCACATTGGCACCTGACCTTGAGGTTGAGGGCGAAATGCATGCGGATGCCGCGATTTCCGAAGAAATCCGGTCGCGCATTTTCCCGAATTCAATGTTGAAAGGTTCGGCAAACCTGCTGGTGATGCCGACCCTTGATGCGGCGAACATTTCCTACAACATGGTCAAGATGCTGGGCGATGGTTTGCCGGTTGGCCCGATTCTGGTCGGTGCGGCCAAACCGGCCCATGTCGTCAGCCCGTCGATCACCGTACGAGGGATCGTTAATATGAGTGCGATTGCCGTGGTTGATGCCATCAATCGCAGTCAGGAACACAGTTAACCGTAAATTGCTATCGCGCGGCCCTTGACCGGGCCTGATCGATAGCGCAGAAACAGCCGTGTCGGGCAACATGGTCCGACACGGCATTTTTAATTGAAGTGCAGGAACGGACTTAGCGCGCAACACAATCAGGGGAGGGACAGATGACGGATCAGGTCGAAGAACTGGAACGTCCGGCAGAAAATACGTCGTCTGGTGACGACTATGTCGATCTTACTCCTGAATATGCGCGCGAGATTCTCGATGCACTGGGCGAAGATGATGTATCGCGCGCCGAAGAACTGATTTCCGAACTTCACTTTGCCGATATCGCCGACCTTCTGGGGTGGGCGAGCAGCAGCCAGCGCGCAAAACTTGTTGACCTGATCCGTCCGGATTTCGATCCGGAACTTTTGACCGAACTTGATGACGAGTTGCGCGAAGAGGTCATTTCGCTGCTTGGTACCGAGGCGGTGGCCGAAGCGATTTCCGAACTCGATTCGGATGACGTGGTCGAGGTTGTCGAATATCTGGAAGAAGAAGACCAGAAAGAACTTCTGGGCGCGCTTTCGGATATCGAACGCGCGCGTGTTGAAGAAGCACTATCCTATCCGGAATATACCGCCGGTCGTATCATGCAGCGCGAGCTGGTGGCGATCCCGGATTACTGGTCGGTCGGGCAGACCATCGATTTCCTGCGGTCTGCGAAAAATCTGCCGGATGATTTTTATGATATTATCGTGGTTGATCCACGATACAGCCCGGTGGGCATCGTGCCGCTTTCACGGGCCATCCGTACCAATCGTCCGGTACTTATACGCGATGTGATGGATACCGAAAACATGCGCACGGTTGTCGTGACCGAGGAACAGGAAAACGTCGCCCATCTGTTCCGTCAACGCGACCTTATTTCCGCACCGGTTGTTGATGATACCGGGCGACTGGTCGGTGTGATCACGGTCGATGACGTGGTTGACGTTATCGATGAAGAATACGAAGAAGACATGATGCGCCTTGCCGGTGTCGGCGAGGAGGACGACCTTTCAAGTGCGATTTTTGATACCACCCGATCCCGCTTTACCTGGTTGCTGGTCAATCTTTTTACCGCGATTGCGGCATCGATGGTCATTGGCGTGTTTGAAGCGACCATCCAGCAGCTTGTTGCGCTGGCGGTTCTGATGCCGATTGTGGCCTCGATGGGGGGTAATGCCGGCACCCAGACCCTGACCGTTGCCGTGCGTGCGATTGCCACACGTGAATTGACCAGCACCAACGCCTGGCGTGTTATCCGCAAGGAAGTGGCGGTATGTGGCCTTAACGGCATTGCCTTTGCCATTCTGACCGGTGCGGTAACCTGGTTCTGGTTTAATGACGGATTGCTTGGGGCGGTGATCGGGGCGGCGATGGTGATCAATCTTTTGTTTGCCGGACTGTTTGGTGCGCTGATCCCGCTGGGACTGGAACGGGCCGGGATCGACCCGGCGGTGTCTTCATCGGTGTTTCTGACGACGATTACCGATGTTGTCGGGTTCTTTGCCTTCCTTGGACTGGCGGCAACCTTCCTGCTGTAAGGCTCTTTTTACCAAACAGGCAAAAGCCGGGCGACGAGGCCCGGCTTTTTTGATTGCGATCCCGGATAAAAGCGAACGATCAGCTTCGGGGTTGTGTCTTGTCCGACGGGTTCTGTCGGGTAAGCAATGCGGCGGTTTCAATTGCATCGACAGGCGGGGATAACAGGAAGCCCTGCAATTCATCGCAGTCTGCCGATTGCAGGACGGCCAATTGATCTTCTGTCTCGACCCCAACGGCGACCACCTTGCGGTTCAGGCTTTTGCACAGGCGAATGGCCGGTTGCAGGATGCTGTTTTCAGGTTGTTCATCAAGGGCAATATTGAATAATGCCTTGGACAGTTTGATGCGCTGAACCGGGAAGCGTTTCAGGTAACGAAGCGACGTATTGGCCGCAGCAAAGTGATCCAGTGTCAGACCAATGCCTGCCTCGGCGAAGCGATAGAACTGGCCAAGTGCGCGTTCGGGGTCGCGCATGGCGATTTCCTCGGACACTTCGATTTCGATCATGGCGGGATCGATTTCATGTGCCTTGGTCAGTTCGACAATGCTTTTAAGCAGATCGGCCTGAATGAACTGGCGGCTTGATACGTTCAGCGCGACGGGGACCGGTACATAGCCCTCTTCACGCCATTGGGCGATCTGGGTGCAGACGGTTTCAATGATCCAGCGACCCAGCGGTGACAAAAGACCGGTACGATCGGCAACCGCGATGAAGTCAGGCGGCAGGCGTCGTTTGCCGCTTTCATCAATCCAGCGCAGCAGGGCTTCGAAGCCGGTAATGGTTCGGTCTGATGTGCGATAGCGCGGCTGGAATTCCAGCATAAAGCGTTTTTCATCAACCGCACGGCGCAACTGCGTTTCCATCGAAAGGCGCGCATGCATGACGCTGTTCATCGTCTCGACAAAGAAGCAATAGGACGATTCTGCAGATTTCTGTGCGCGATACATTGCGGCATCGGCATTGGCCAGCAATTGCGATGGTGCCCGTGCATCGTTGGGATAAAGGGCAACCCCGACACTAACATGCAGGCGGATTTCGTCATTGCCACCAGCCTGGATCGGTTGCGACATGGCCTCGACAATCCGTTCAGCGACAAGGGCCGCACCTTCTGCCTCGGACAGGTCGGTCGCGATCACGGCAAACATGTCGCCCGAAAAACGCGCACAGCTGTCTTTTTCCCGAATGGTTGCGCGCAGGCGGCCCGATACGGTGCGCAGTGTTTCATCACCGATGTCCGAGCCAAAGCGGTCATTGATGGCGCGGAAATTATCGATATCCACCACCAGAACCGCCAGAAGCTTTTCATAGCGTTTGGCATGGGCGACGGCCTGATTAAGGCGGTCATCAAACAGGGCCCGGTTGGGCAGGCCGGTCATCGGATCGTGGGTCGCCAGATAGCGCAGGCGATTGACCGATGCATTGGCGGCCGGATTGTGATGCAGGGTAATATCGACGCAATCATCATGATTGACGGATGGCCGCATCGACAGATCGCATACAACATGCACGCCTTCAGCGCTTCGGACGACCCATTCACGGCGGATTTCCTCGTCACCGCGGCTTAGCGCAAGCAGCATTTTTTCCTGTGCCCGGCGTGATGCGGTGCCATCGGACTGGAATTCGGGTGCCAGATTATAGAACCGTATGAAACCGTAATCCTCTTCGCGCAGGTCAAAGAAATCGGCAGTTTCGGGCGTCATGGATTTCAGGTGACCATCCAGCCGTGTGATGGCAAGTGACAGGTCGCTGATATCGTCAGGCGCGCGCATGTGATGGATGATGCGCCCGGACGAACGCGGTTGCCGGTTGCCAAGAACAAAAACAACAATCGTCATGATGATGGTAATGGTAGCCCCGATGAACAGAACCATTTCCGGGTTGAACATCGCCTGATCCGCGAGGTCTGGATCGGCAGTAACGTCAATGTGCCATTGACGACCGGCAATATCGACCGCCGTGGTTTGTTCGAGCCGCGGGTCATCGCCCTCGCCCTGAAGGTCGAACAGGACGGTATCGCCCTCGCGGACGCGAACAGAATAGCCGATGATACCTTCGTCATCGATAACCGATGTCAGCATGGTCCGGATACGGATGACACCATTGATCACGCCGATAATCTCGCCGTCACGGCTAAGCACCGGGGTATAAACGGCAAAACCGCGACCACCCTGCAGCAGTTCAAGGGTCGGGGTGATCTGGGTGCGGCGTTGATCCAGCGCGATATCAAGCACCGGACCGGCCAGGGGATGACGTTTGAGGTCAGCCCCCATCGCCGGGACATTGCCCTTGATCGGGGCGACATACATGATGATGTAATTCGGTGTGACCCAGTTTACGGCCTGAAGAGCGGGGAAGCGTGCCTGCAACGGGGTGGCAAGGCTAAGATAGTCGCGTTCCTCTGAAGGGGGGGCATCTTGCCAGTTATCTGCAAAGGTTTCGAGCACATGAAGATTGTTATCGACGATCTGCTTTACCTGACGGGCGATACTGTCCGACATGATGCGTGCTGAAGACAACAACATGGTATCGCGGTTCTGGAGTGCATTGTTCCAAAGCAGGAATGTCGCCAGTGCCAGAAAGGTTCCGGTCACAAAGCTGGCGAGCAATGCCTGCTTGCGAATGCCGGTTTTGCGTTCGGTTGCTGTTTCTTCGGTTTGCCGGTTATCGTCTTCCATGTCTTCCCCAAGTCTCACGATCATTGGTTAATCGTGACTTTATTCTGCGCCTCAGCCTTATGAGACAGATTGCATTGCCGGGATAGTGTTCGTGCAATTGTCGAAAATAGCGTGCCAGCGCTTTGTGGCCCCGAATTTAATCCACTACGCTGTTTATGTGGGCATTCTTACACGATTTTAAGGGTTTGAGCGTGTGCAAAAGTGAATAAGGGCTAAATTCAACTGACCCGGTGATCACTTGTGATGATGGGAAAGGCGGATTTCGGGCTGTCAGGCAGCCATGCATTGTGCGGGTCTGTTCGTTGTTGCATATCTGGTGTATGTCGATGCCGATGCGCCATCCCGCAAGGCAGCCGAGAAGACCGATCAAAGAGAGAGTTCATGAAACATCACAGCCGCAATCCCCGTGCCCGGGGTGGACGTCGTAAATCCGCGCCGCGTCGTGATCCGCTGATCGGGCTTGAGGCGACCACGACAATTCGCGAGATCGGATCGCGCGGCGACGGGATTTCCAGCGTTACAGGCCCCGGTGGCGCCAGCATCATCGCTTATGTCGATTGTGTCCTGCCCGGTGACGAGGTTCGCGTGGCCCTGCGTCAGAAACGCGGTGACGGGTATGGCGCGGAGCTGATCGAACTGATTGCGCGCAGTGTCCCGGCCAGTGCGCCACGTTGCAGCCATTATGAGAGCTGCGGCGGGTGTGCGCTTCAGCATCTGGACGACGATGCCTATCGGAACTGGAAGCGCCAGAAGGCGCTGACGGCTGTCCAGCGTGCCGGAATTGATCCAGACGAAGCGGAAGAACTGGTGGGGGCGGTTGAAATTTCCCCCCCGGCAAGCCGTCGCCGGGCCGGCTTTGCCGTTCATGTGGGGGCAACCGGTGTGCATGTCGGCTTCCATGGCCGGTTCAGCCATACGGTCATCGACATTACCGACTGTGCCGTTCTGCATCCGGACCTGATGGCGTTTCGTGATGCCTTTGCGGCCTTTCTTGGCAAATGTGAACCGGATGCCGCAAAGACCGTCAAGGAAGTGTTTGTGACCCGTGCTGATAACGGCCTTGATGTGGTGATACATGCAGGTGTCGAACCGGGGCTCGATATGCGGCAGGATCTGGCCGAATTTGCCCAAAATCTTGATCTGGCAAGGCTAAGCTGGAAGGTCGGTGACGCGAATGATGAACCGGTGGCGGCGCGCCGTACCCCAACCGTTGCGTTCGAAGGCATCGACGTGCCCTTACCACCGGGGGGATTCCTGCAGGCGACCCGCAATGGTGAGGCATCCCTGACCAATGCGATCAAGGTGGCCTTGCAACGTATTCCGGCCCGTCATGTGGCGGACCTGTTTTGCGGGATTGGCAGTTTTACCTTTGCGCTTGCTTTGGGCGGGGACCGTCGCAACGTGATGGCGGTCGAAAGTGATCCGCGTGCGGTGCGCAGCCTTCAGTATGCGGTGGGACAATCGTCAAGTCCGATCAAGGTTGTCGAACGAGACCTGTTTCGGCGACCGCTGGATAAATCCGATCTTTCGGGGCTTGATCTGGTGCTGTTTGATCCGCCACGGGCGGGGGCGTTGGCACAGTGTGAAAACCTTGCGATTGACGGGCCGGAATGGGTGATTGCGGTGTCCTGCAATCCGGCGACTTTTTCGCGTGATATCAGAGTGTTGCGGAATGGCGGTTATGAGTTGAAACAGGTGTTGCCGGTTGATCAGTTTTTGTGGTCGGCCCATCTGGAAATATTTGCGGTTTTGCAACGTCAGAACGCAGCATTATAGCCAAACGCACCGGTTGCCTGATTTGTCTTAATATTTAACTTCAAATAAATTATACTTCTGTCTGGTTTTTCCGCCGGACTTCCAGGATGGGCTGCCCGGATCTGAACCAGTTTGGTTCGGACCGGGACGTGGCATGTAGCTGCATAACCGGCTTGTTTGTGCGGAAACGACATTGCAGGCAGTTGGTAGTCCCTATCCGGTCTATACAAATACTGCGCGCGCCATTGCGCCGCAGCAACGTTTGCTTGCGTCCGTCGATACGATCCAAAGCAGCAATGCGCAGAATTCCAGCCGCAGCAATGATGCCCTTCGCAACAGTGGTTCTGCTTCGCAGAACCTGCGCGGATCGCTTGGCCATGCCGACGATCTTCTGAAAACAGCGGCGGACGATCTTTCGCGGATCGGTTCTACACTTGATGAAATCGATACGCTTGTCACCAGCGTTGAAAACAATTCATCGTTGTCGCGGACCGAACGCGCATTTATTTCGTCGCAAATTCAGGATTATCTCGAACAGATCGACGATATCGCTGCCAGCAGCAATTATGACGGGCGGAATCTGCTCGATAGCGATCAGACCCTTGAATTGCAGATCGGGTCGGGTACGACATCAAATGATCGTTTGAATGTCGAACTTTATGCATCGGGCAGTGACGATCTGGCGACGGGCCTGTCATCCATCGACATTTCCGATGATGCCGCGGTTTCCAGCGCGCGCGACCTTGTCGATGCCGCACAGGAAGCACTTTCAAACCGGGAAATATCATTACAGGCGGACCGTGGCAGCATTGCCGGTGCAGCGGACCGCAGTCGTGTTTCACAGATCGCCAGCGACAATATCCTTCAGGCGCAACTTGCCGCCAGTGAAGCCGGTAGTGCCGATCAGGCTCGTGCCGGGATTATCGAGGCTTTTCAGGGTTATCTTGGCGAAATATCGGCCCGCTTGCAGGATCAGACGGTGACGCTTGGCGGCATCAGCCTGCCAGAACCATTGCCAGAACCATTGCCAGAACCGCGGCCTGAACCGGTTATCGAACGCGATGATCCGTTTGCCTATGATCCGAATGATGATCCGAATGCGGACGCGTTCGGTAGAAACGAAACGCAATATTTTGCCCTGAATGATCGCACACCGGCTGAAAACCCCACACCATCCATCGGCTTTGGCGGTTATGACAGCAATGGTGGCGGTACCGGGATTGGCGGGGGAGTGTCAGGTGGCGGAGCATCCGGTAGATCGGGTAGCGGGTCGAACGTGTCGATAGAGGCCTGACATCCTGTTCCGGTATGTCTTACCTATTCTATATATTCCCCGTCATAGACACCCCAGTAACCCTGTCGCGGGGCCCATCCCTCGAAATCGCCAAACTGCAACTGGCACCAGTCAACTGCCCTTGGACAGGTTTCGATCTTGCCAATCACCGAACTGGAAATCAGGGCAATTTTGCGGGCATTTTCATCGGCGGCGGAATAAAGCGTGATGGTGTCGGCGGTAACAATCACATGACGTGATCCCAGCAAAAGGCTTTGATGTACCCATCCTTCGCTGCCTTCCCAGTCCCGCACCTTGCGCCAGGTATCAAATTCCGAAATGACTTCCATCGGCATGTTGCGGCGTTGATAGATCCAGACCTTTGGGTAACGCAGCCCGGGACCGGAACGCAGATGCACCTTGTCTGATCGCAACGCAACAAAGCGCGGAATCGGCAGGCCGGATTCCTGTGCGCTGGCGACAATCGGCGCACCAAAACTGCCAAGGATCACCAAGGCGAAAAAGCGACGAAGGAATTTACGGATCATCCGCGGCATTGTGACGGTTTTCCCTGCTCTTTCTTATGCTGCCGGAGCCCGGCAGGCTGTTGTCTTTAAGAAATAAAATTACAAAAATGACGTCAAAATTCTTGCTTTAATACCCGATGCCGTGGCATCACTGCATTGCGGCAAGTGCGCATTTGGCGCAAGAAACCCATCTTGTCAGCAAAAGAGTTAAAAGACCGCATAGGAACGGCAGATGACCAAGAAAAAACCCCTCGTCATCGTGACCCGCAAACTGCCGGAAGCGATTGAAACCCGCATGATGGAACTGTTTGATGCACGCCTGAACATCGACGATGTCCCGATGTCCAAGGCCGAATTGATCGAGGCGGTCAAACAGGCAGATGTTCTTGTCCCGACGGTCACCGACCGGATCGATTCTGCTGTTCTTGCCCATGCGGGGCCGAATTTGCGCCTGATCGCCAATTTCGGGACGGGTGTTGACCATGTCGATCTGCAAACCGCACGGTCACGCGGCATTACCGTGACCAACACCCCCGATGTCCTGACCGAGGACACTGCCGATATGACAATGGCGTTGATCCTTGCGGTATCGCGCCGTGTGGCCGAAGGCGAACGTCTGATTCGCAGCGGCGAATGGACGGGCTGGGCACCGACATCGATGCTGGGACATCGCATCTGGGGCAAGCGGCTTGGCATTGTCGGCATGGGGCGTATTGGCCGTGCCTTGGCCCGGCGCGCAAAGGGTTTTGGTCTTTCGGTGCATTATCATAACCGCCGCCGCGTTCATCCCGATATCGAGGAAGAACTGGATGCGACCTGGTGGGAAAGCCTGGATCAGATGCTGGCCCATGTTGATGTTGTGTCGGTCAACTGCCCGCATACACCGGCAACCTATCATTTGCTGTCGGCCCGTCGCCTTAAACTGATGCAGCCGCACGCCATTCTGGTCAACACGGCCCGTGGCGAGATTGTCGATGAACCGGCATTGACCCGGATGCTGACTGATCGCGAGATCGCCGGGGCGGGGCTTGACGTGTTTGAACATGAGCCGGCGGTGAACCCGAAATTGCTTGAATTGCAAAACGCTGTTTTGCTGCCGCATATGGGGTCGGCGACCATTGAGGGACGTGTCGATATGGGCGAAAAGGTGCTGATCAATATCAAGACCTTTGTCGATGGCCACACGCCGCCTGATCGGGTGATTGAGGGCTTGCTGTAACCGGCATTCAAAATCGGAAAATCTGAAGCCCGTCGCACCCTGTGGCGGGCTTTTTGAGTTTTTCCAAACTGGTTTGATTTGCCGCAAGGTGTGAGCGGGTGCAGCATTCTACCTTTGGGTGAATATTTCACAAAGCGCGGAATGGCACCATGACAAAACGTGTTGGCACCACCCACACCGGTTCGTCAGACAGACAGCAGATATGGCATGCGATGCCTGTGGAGGTGATACACGCCACACTGGGTAGCCGCAATGCGGGGTTGTCCCGGGCCGAAGCCGCAGCGCGACGGATGGAATATGGTCCAAACAGCTTGCCTGCCCCGCGTCCGCGTTCGGCTATGATGCGTTTTGCCATGCAGTTTCACAATCTTCTGATCTATGTGTTGCTGGTTGCGGCTGGAGTTACCGGGGTGATGGGGCACTGGGTTGACACATCCGTAATCCTTGCTGTGTGTGCGCTGAATGCAATTATCGGTTTTGTGCAGGAAGGCAAGGCGGAAGAAACGCTTCGTGCGATCCGGCAGATTCTCTCGCCGCATGCGGCGGTTTTAAGGGATGGTCATCGCCAGTCAATCCCGGCCGAGGACCTTGTGCCAGGTGATGTTGTGCTGCTGGAACCGGGGGATCGTGTGCCTGCCGATATCCGTTTGACGGCTGTCAAATCGCTTCGAATTCTGGAATCCACCCTGACAGGCGAATCTGTGGCGGTGTCTAAATCGCCCGATCCGGTTACCGCTGATGCCGCGCTTGGCGACCGGGTTTCGATGGCGTTCGGCGGCACAATGGTTTCAACCGGGCAAGGGCGGGGCGTTGTTGTTGGAACCGGGCGGAATACCGAAATCGGCAAGATCAATGCCCTCCTGCACGAGGTGGTCGATCTTTCGACCCCTCTTTTGCGGCAGATGTCGCAATTTGCCAGAACTCTGACAGTCGTGATCCTGTTGCTGGCGACGATTGTGTTTGCGATCGGCGTCTGGGGGCAAGGGCTGGTTGTGCAGGAAACCTTTATCGCGGTCGTCAGTCTGGCGGTAGCAGCCATCCCCGAAGGACTGCCTGCGATCCTGACGGTGGCAATGGCGATTGGCGTGCAGCGCATGGCCGGGCGTAACGCGATTATCCGCCGTCTGCCCGCTGTGGAAACGCTGGGTGCGGTATCGGTGATTTGTTCGGATAAAACCGGGACGCTGACGCGCAATGAAATGACAGTACAATCGATCTGGCTGGCGGGCCTGCATGTAAAAGTCGACGGGATCGGATATGCGCCACATGGCGGATTTTCTATCGATGGAGGTGACCGCCCGGTTGACGATATTCCCGGCCTGATCGAACTTTCACGGATTGCCGCCCTGTGTAACGAGGCGCGTCTGTATCAGACCGACGGGACATGGCAAATTGCAGGTGATCCGATGGAGGGCGCTTTACAGGTTCTGGCCCTCAAGGCCGGGCTCGACCGCACGCACGAGCAGGGACTTTTTCCCCGAACCGATATCGTGCCATTCGACTCACAGCATAAATTCATGGCGACCCTGCATCACGATCATCAGGGCCATGACATGGTGTTCATCAAGGGAGCACCGGAAAAGATCATTGCCATGTCGACCCATGAGCGCGCCGCAGATGGTGGTGAAATCGCCATTGACGATGAAAAATGGCTTGCAGCACTTGATCGATTAGCTGAACAGGGGCAGCGTGTTCTCGGGATTGCATTCAAACCGATGCCGAAGGGGACAACGGAACTGGAATTCGACGATGTGACCGGCGGCATGGTGATCGTTGGCCTGGTCGGCATGATTGATCCCCCCCGGCCCGAGGCGATTGCAGCGGTAGCCGATTGTCATGCGGCGGGCATACGGGTCAAGATGATTACCGGCGATCATAGTGGTACGGCATGTGCGATTGGTGCACAGCTTGGCCTCGAAAACGCGGGAGCGGTTTTGACCGGGCCGCAGCTTGATGCCATGAGCGATGCAGAATTGCATGAATGTGTCAGGACAACCGACATTTTCGCCCGGACCAGCCCGGAGAACAAATTGCGCCTTGTCACTGCCTTGCAGGCACACGGGCATGTCGTGGCAATGACGGGCGATGGCGTGAATGATGCCCCTGCTCTGAAGCGTTCCGATGTTGGGATTGCGATGGGTATTTCGGGAACCGAAGCGGCAAAGGAAGCCGCTGAAATGGTTCTTGGCGATGATAATTTTGCCTCCATAGTCAATGCTGTGCGCGAGGGGCGAACGGTTTACGACAATCTCAAGAAGGCAATTGTCTTTCTGTTGCCGGTCAATGGCGGTGAATCGCTGGGTGTTCTGTTTGCCATTCTGATGGGCCTGTCCCTTCCGATTACGCCGCTTCAGATTCTGTGGATCAATATGGTCAGTTCAATCGGGCTTGCCTTGGCCCTTGCATTTGAACAGGCCGAGGAAAGCATCATGAACCGTCCGCCCCGAGATCGTGCACAACCGATCCTGTCGGGCTTCCTTTTATGGCGGATTTTATTTGTATCCTGTCTGTTCATGGCCGGGATTTTCGGTGCCTTTGAAATGGCGCTGTATCTTGGTGAAGATGTCGAAACCGCCCGTACTCTTGCGGTTAATGTGCTGGTTGCGATGGAGGTTTTTTATCTGTTCAGCGTCCGCTATCTTGCCGGGTCGTCACTGACTGTCGTCGGAGCGATGGGGACGAAGCCGGTGCTGATTGCCATCACTGTTGTGTTGGTATTGCAGCTCAGCTTTACCTATTTGCCCCCGGTTCAAAGTTTGTTTGACAGTCGTCCGGTCAGCATTCAGTACGGGATTGCGATTATCGCGACAGGTATTGGGTTATTTTTGGTGCTGGAGATAGAAAAAATACTGCGTCGCCACTGGATCGGTTAACCGGTATCTGGTCTCTCCTGACAATTACTGACAGGGGAAAGACGGGTTTTGCGGATCGGCCATTTCAATTTTGCGGTGGCTTGGGTATCAGTAAGGGCAATATTTCCTTCAGGGGGCCACCATGAATTTTGTCTTTCCCGCAGCCGCGCCGGTTACTGTTCCCGTTCAGAATTCGGATCAGCTTTTCCCGGTCAATCGTATTTTCTGCATCGGCAAAAACTATGCCGACCATGTGCGCGAAATGGGTTCCGATCCGGCCGACACCCCGCCCTGTATCTTCATGAAGCCGACGGATTGCCTCAAAGTCGGAAACGGTGATCTTGCCTATCCGTCGGGGACCGAAGACCTGCATTACGAGGGCGAGCTGGTTGTTGCCCTTGGTGCGGGCGGCAAGCATCTTGATCGTGCAGCGGTTGAAGCCGCCATTTTCGGATATGCTGCGGGACTTGATATGACACGCCGTGATGTGCAGGCAGGCCTCAAGGACCGCCGTTTGCCGTGGGATATGGCAAAGTCCTTTGATGATTGTGCCGCGATTTCGGTAATCCGCCCCAAGGCAGACGCAGGCAATCCGCAGGCAACCAATCTGAAATTGTCGGTCAATGGCACGGTCAAACAGGATGATACGACCGCCAAGATGATCTGGCCGATGGTTGACGCATTGGTGCATCTGTCGACCCTGATCGAGCTTAAGGCAGGTGATCTTTTGTTTACCGGGACGCCCGAAGGTGTCGGTCAGGTGGTGCGCGGTGACCGCATGGATGTGGTGATTGCCGATGTTGCCGAACTGTCGGTTACGTTGAAATAGAACCAATCCAGTCGGATACAGGGATTAAAGGGTCAGGGCCCAATCACCCCATCAGGAAACGGAGTCCGTTTTGAAAATCGTCAGTTGGAATATCAATTCCGTTCGATTGCGCATCGAACAGGTCGTGAAGTTTTTGGAAGAACAACAACCCGATGTGCTTTGCCTTCAGGAACTGAAATGCCCGGACGAGCATTTCCCCCATGAAGCATTTGAAGCCGCCGGTTACGTCCATCGCCATAACCACGGCATGAAAAGCTATAACGGTGTCGCGATCCTGTCGCGGTTGCCGTTTGCAGAAACCGACATCAGGCATTTCTGCGGCAAGGAAGATCGCCGTCATTGCATGGTGACGTTTGAAAACGGGGTTGAACTGCACAATTTCTATATTCCGGCCGGGGGTGATGAGCCGGATGTGACGATCAATGAAAAGTTCGCTCACAAGCTTTCTTTCCTTGATGAAATGACTGCATGGTGGGCGGAACGCCGGGTTGCCAATCCGGACCGCAAGGCCATTCTGGTCGGGGATTTCAATATTGCCCCGTCGGAAAACGACGTCTGGTCGCACAAACAGCTTTTGAAAGTTGTCAGCCACACCCCGATCGAGGTCGAGAAGCTCGAAGCATTCCGTAAATCCGGTGATTTCGTGGACTCGGTGCGTGAAATCGTCGAAGAGCCGGAAAAGCTGTTTAGCTGGTGGAGCTATCGTTCACGCGACTGGCGGGCCAGCAACAAGGGGCGTCGTCTGGATCATGTCTGGATGACGCCGAATATGGCCGGATCGGTCCGCACCGCATCGGTCTATGACCTTGCGCGTGACTGGGAAAAACCATCCGATCATGCACCGGTGGTTGTCGAGTTCAATATCTGAATACCGTTTTTTCGTCTAAAATGTCTTGATCACGGGACGTGCCGGGGTGAAGCTTCTGATTGAATCCGGAAACGAACGTCCCCAGTTCTTTAAGCAATTTTATCCCGATGAAACAAAAACAGGATACGGGCAATGAAAAAGATCCTTATCGCGTTGGCAGCCATCATTTTGCTGGTCGTTGCCGGACTGGTGTATGTCTATGTCAATCTAGACAATATCGTCAAAGCAACCATCGAAGAGGCAGGCACGCGTGTGACGCTGGCCGATGTGACGGTGGATAACGTCAAGATTGAAACCACGCAGAACACGGCATCGATTGGCGGGCTGGTTGTCGGGAACCCGGATGGTTTTGAAACCGACTATGCCTTTTCGCTAGGCAATATTTCGGTTCGACTGGATGGTTCGACGCTTACCAGCGATACGATCCGTATTATCGAGGTGATCGTGGATGAACCAAGTGTGACCTACGAATTGGGGCAGGGTTCGTCAAACATCGCGACCATTCAGCGCAATGTTGAAAGCTTTGTCCAGCGTGTCTCCGGCCCGACCGGTGCAGATGGCGACAAGGCAGATACCGCCGCCGATGACGGTTCGGGCGCCAAGGTCGTGATCGACAATGTTTATGTTCGCAATGGCAATGTCAGCGTATCGGCTGCGATGCTGAAGGGCAAAAAGCTGTCATCGGGGCTTCCGGAAATCCACCTTAAGGACATTGGCAAGGAAGAAGGCGGGGCGACCCCGGCGCAAGTTGCCGAGGAAATCATCACGGCCCTTAACACGGCGGTGTTCAAATCGGTTTCCAGCCTGAATGTCGATGGGCTTTTGCAAGGGGTTGGTGACCTTGGCAAAGGTGTCACCGGACTGATTGGTGGTGCTGCCACCGGGACTGGCGGTGTGGTCAAGGACGGCACAGGTGCCGTCGGTGATGCGGTCAAGGGACTGTTTGGCGGTTCGTCCGAATAACGGGACTCGGAACCGGAATTACGGGATATTTCAATAATATCCTTATAATCAATGTCTTGGCGGAAGGGGTGGTTGTCACTCCTTCCGTTTTCTGTTTAAGGACGAATTCTCGGCCCAGCCGCGCGGCATAAGGATAGTCCGCATATTACTGATGTGCGATTTTCTCTATCCCCCTGCTTTTTTTCATGAATTTGGTTTCCATATATTTTGGGGTGTGGAAACATTTCAGCAAAGGCCGGTGTCGTCTTGGGGAACCTTATTCGGTACTACGAACCGAACACGTTTATTTTCGGGGTCGGGTCATTTTTCCGATCTGGTCATCGACAAGGATTTACACCGCCAAACAAGGATCGATGCATTGCATCCGATCACGGGGCATTTGCCATCAAGCCGGATCAACCGGTTGGTAAAGCGCTCTTAGAATAAAACGATTGGGACTGGGATCATTATTGTCGTCATCCAGACAAGGAGTGAAGACCAATGAGAGCTAAACTGCTTTTCGCTGTTTCCGCTGCGGCATTTCTTGGTGCCTGCGCGAATATGGACATTCCGGGCGTTCGCGGAATGGCCGATACCGGATCGGCATTCGATGCAACCCTTCATCAGGCATATTCCGATCTGGCGCAGGCCGAATATGACGAAGCGGATTGGGGTGATGCACGTTACTTCACCAACCGCGCGAAAATGGCGGCGATGGGACAGGATACCGGTCCGCAGCCATTGGCAGATCGCAATCTGCCCCAGGAAGGTCTGTCCGAGATCAGTGTTGCACGGGCTGATTTGATGGCGGCTTTTGACGCGGGGGGACGTGACAAGGCACCAGAAGCCGCCGCGCGGGCCCAGGCCGGTTTCGATTGCTGGATGCAGGAACTTGAAGAAAACATCCAGAAGGAAGACATTGATAATTGCCGTGCGTCATTCTATCAGGCGCTTGCCCTTGTTCAGGCGGAATTCGATAAAAAGCCGATGGCCGCGACTGCGACCGCGCCGATGATGCCCGAACCGATGAAAATCTATTTTGCCTTTGACAGTGCCGTTCTTGGAGACAAGGCGATGCCGGTTATCGACGGGATTGTCGAGGCATATGAAAAATACGACCCGAAAATGATCAGCCTTACAGCCTATGCTGACCGGGCGGGGGATGCGATGTATAATGACATCCTTGCCAAATCGCGCGTCGATGCGGTGGTCAAGGCATTGCGTGATCATGGCGTCAGCCCGAGCCGGCTTGCCATCAGCATCAGTGGCGAGGCCAACGTACCGGTTCCGACCGCCGATGGTGTCGCGGAAAAAGGCAACAGGGTTGTTACAGTCGAATTTGAAGACGGCATGTAAGCCGACACAACAAAGAGGATGAATATATGCGGTTACTTATCGCGCTTCTGCTGCCGTGGTTGTTGTTCTTTACCATCGGGCGGCCAATTGCAGGTATCATCTGCCTGATCTTGCAGATCACCCTTCTGGGTTGGGTTCCGGCAGCAATCTGGGCTGTCTATGCGCTGAGCCAGTACAACACCGACAAAAAAATCAGCAATGCCATGGGCGGTGGGCAGGATTAATTCCCTGCAATATGTTCACGCATACTGATTGTATTGGCGGTAATGCCGCACCGTATCTGAAAGACAGGTCTTTGGGCCTGTCTTTTTTGTTAATGCATGTGGCGTCGGACGCCACCGACAAACCGGCCAATCACGCGCGATACGATAAAGCGCGTGACAATAAAGGCAGCAAATCCGGCAAGGCCAGGCCAGTACCATGCCTGAACTTCGGGGCGCGTGCTTTGTTCAACCAGCCCATAAATGACAGCAGCAACACCGGCCCCCGCCAGAAAGGCCACGCGCCTGCGATAGCGACCGATAAACGGGGCAAGTAACCACATCGTTACTTATTCCTGCACTGCCAGTCTTTGAAACCGGAGCGGTATCAATGCTGCCCGCCGCCGATATCGCGCGCCAGCCGGGCGGCAAAGTCATCGGTCATGCCCGAGATGTAATCAAGGATCGTCAGATACAGGTTGTAAAGCGGTGCGCCGACCGGCATTGAATCATTGCCGATCAGTTCGCGAACCCGTCCGGTACGATAGGAAAGCTCTGCGTCATCCCTGGCCTGATGGATTTCAAGTGCGGACTTGCAGAAGGTATCAAGCAGCGTTTCAAGGCAGGCAAAGGCCCCGACCTCGATCTGTACCTTGCGCCGGTTCAGGATGATCTGCTTTTCGGAAAACTGTTTGGCGGTGGCGATCATTTCGTTGAACGGACCATCGGCACAGGACAGAAGATCACCCGTAACCTCGCCCTTGAGGAACGGCTCCTCGCGCGTGATAAAGGCATCGGTCAGGGCATCGAGCAGCCCGGTGATGATCTTGCCGCGCAAGAAGGTCATCTTGCGCCGGATGTTGGTTTCACGATGATATTCGGCGGGAATATCATCGGGGATGCAGGGCAATAACAGGTTTTCAAAGACGCTGAAATCAACTAGTTCCAGTTCGATCCCGTCTTCTATGTCAATCAGGGCGTAACAGACATCATCGGCTGCCTCGACCAGGTAAACCAGCGGATGGCGGCAAAACGATTGCGGACCGGTGCGGATCAGTCCTGTGGCATCGGCGACCTCGGTCAGCAAATCCATTTCGCGCTGAAACGCGCCGAATTTCATTTTCTCCGGATAGGGACTTCCAATCGCCGACCATGGATATTTTACAAAACTTGCCAGCGTCGCATAGGTCAGGCGCATGCCACCGTCATAAAGGCCGCTTCGTTTATGGGTCAGTAACCTGAACCCCTGCGCATTGCCTTCAAAGGTGGTCAGATCGGCGCGTTCGGCTTCTGACAACGGGGCAAGATATTTGGGATCGGCATCCAGAAACCACTGACGCACGGCATATTCCCCGGCATGGCCAAATGGCGGGTTGCCGATGTCGTGGGCAAGGGCGGCGGCCTGGACGATGGCGGCCATGTGATCGGCTTCAATCCCGTCGGGCAGATGTCCTTTTTCCGCCAACTGATGGCCGACCATAAGCCCCAGGGACCGCGCAACACAGGATACTTCGAGGCTGTGGGTCAGGCGGGTATGCACATTGTCATTTTCGGGCAAGGGATGCACCTGCGTCTTGCGTTGCAGGCGCCGGAATGCCGACGAGAAAATGATCCGGTCGTAATCCTTGTGGAAATCGGATCGGCCAAAGGCACCGACACTTGAATGTCGTGTGCCCAGACGTGCTGGTGACAGCAATTTTTGCCAGTTCATCATCGGTCCGAATTTCCCGTATGCCAAAGTCTGTTTGCTTAATGTGGTGGTTATATGCCGGTGTTTGGTAAAGAACCGTTTTAAATTTGCAGAATCTGCAAAAGAAAACGGCGCATCGAATGACGACGCGCCGCTTTGGTTTTCCATAGAACAGGGTTGGGTTAGCTGCCCAGACCCTTTTCCATCACCAGATCAAGACGGCGGGCAAAGCTGACCGGATCGGGCAGGGCTTCGCCTTCAAGGATGCGGGCCTGATCAAGCAACAGCAGGGCGGCGTCATGAAGGATCGGGGTCTTGGCGTCCTTGATGGCAATGTCCGAAAGCTTTTTGATCAGGCTGTGTTTCGGGTTGATTTCAAGGATGCGCGGGCTGATTTCATCAACACGGTTATGCTGCTTCATCAGGCGTTCCATCCGCAAATCCATGCCGGTTTCATCGGCAATCAGGCAGCAGGCCGAACTGGTCAGGCGATCTGATTCACGAACATCCTTGATGTTGGTGCCAAGTGCTATCTTGATTGATGCGATCAGGGCATCAAGCGATGCATCGGACGCGGCATCGTCTTTCTTATCATCCTTGGCATCGTCCTTGTCGTCCGATTTGACGTCGGCCAGGTCAGCCCCGCCACGGGTAACCGATTTGAAGTCTTTTTCTTCAAACTGGCCAACAGATGGCAACCAGAATTCATCCACCGGATCGGTCAGCAGCAGGACTTCGATCCCCTTGGCGGCAAAGCCTTCAAGCTGCGGGCTGCGTTTAAGCGCATCGACGTCTTCGCCGCTGATGTAATAGATCGCCTTCTGGCCATCCTTCATGCGCGCGACATAGTCGGCAAGCGTTGTCCAGCCATCGGAATGGGTGGAACGGAAGCGTGCCAGTTTCAGGATACGGTCGCGGTTGGTGTAGTCCTCGTACAGGCCTTCCTTGACGACAGAGCCGAAGTTTTCCCAGAAGGTTTCGAAACCCTCAGAGTCTTTTTTCGATGCGGTTTCAAGTTCGGACAGCAGTTTCTTGGTCAGGCCGTTTTTGATTTTGGTCAGGACCGGATTGTGTTGCAGCATTTCGCGCGAAATATTCAGCGGCAGATCCTGGCTGTCGACAACACCGGATACAAAGCGCAACCAAGGCGGCAGAAGGTCATCCGCACCCTCGGTGATGAAGACCTTGCGAACGTAAAGTTTCAGATGGCCTTTGCGGGCCGGATCATAAAGATCGAACGGGCGCATGGTCGGCAGGAACAGAAGGCCGGTATATTCAATCGCACCTTCGGCCTGATAGTGGATCGTTTTCCACGGATCGTCGAAGGCGTGCGAATTGTGTTTGTAGAATTCCTTGTACTGCTCGTCGGTAATGTCGGATTTCGGACGGGTCCAGAGTGCCGATGCCTCGTTCAGCGTTTCGTCATTGCCGTCCGCCTTCATCAGGACAACCGGGATGCCGATATGGTCGGAATAGGTTTTGACGATATGACGCAGACGATGTTCTTCGGTGAATTCCTTGAAATCGTCGGTCAGATGCAGGGTGATCTGGGTGCCGTGGCCTTCCATTTCGGCTTCGGCGATGGTGTATTCGCCCTTGCCGTCCGATGACCATTTCCACGCCTGATCTTCACCGGCCTTTTTCGTGACGACTTCGACCTGGCCCGCAACCATGAAGGCGGAATAGAAACCGACGCCAAACTGACCGATCAGGTCAACATCCTTGGCCTTGTCGGATTTCGACAGGGCCTCGACGAATTTCGCGGTGCCCGAATTGGCAATCGTGCCAAGGTTTTCGATCAGGTCGGTCTTGTTCATTCCGATCCCGTTATCGGCAATCGTCAGAACATTACGGACGTTATCGGTCAGAAGACGAACCTTGAATTCCGAATCCCCTGCGAGCAGTTCCGGCCTGGCAATCGCCTCGTAGCGCAGCTTGTCGCAGGCGTCCGACGCATTGGAAATGAGCTCGCGCAGGAAGATGTCCTTGTTCGAATAAAGCGAATGGACAACGATATCGAGCAGGCGGCTGACTTCAGCCTCGAACCGCATTTTTTCTTCCGTCATGACCTCTGTGTTCTCCTGTAATTTCAATCCACTATGTGCAATTTGCGCTGTTGGGTCCCGATTTGGCAACCGTCAGGCAGTGCTTGATATGCGTCAACGCATCTTGCAGCGCAAGCCCTGTATCCTAAGTATATAAAAAGACGGTTTCATTACAGGGCGCGAGGCTTGCGGAAGTTGTCTTGGGTCCTGTCCTGCCCCGAAACGGCAAACGT
This sequence comes from Thalassospira australica, assembly GCF_044790785.1. Taxonomy (GTDB): domain Bacteria; phylum Pseudomonadota; class Alphaproteobacteria; order Rhodospirillales; family Thalassospiraceae; genus Thalassospira; species Thalassospira australica_A. The sequence continues at coordinate 643,299 of NZ_CP085258.1, forward strand.
TTCGGATAATTGCAAGGTGCAATGCCTTGTGAATGTCTCAGGCTCTATAACAGGAGGCCGCAATATGAAGGTTCCCGTTCAAATCACCTACCGTGATGTTGATCAATCAGATGCGCTGGACGAGCGGATCCGCTTCAAGGTGCAAAAACTGGAAGAAACCTTCGACCGCATGACAAGTTGTCATGTCATCGTGGAAAGACCCCATGCATCCCACGCACAGGGAAACCGCTATGCGGTTCATTTCGGAATTAATGTGCCGGGTAAGGAGATTATGGTTAAGCGCGACAGTGCCGATCATGCCCATGAGGATGTCTATATCGCGCTCAAAAACAGCTATCAGGCCGCGCGCCGTCAACTTAAGGAATATGTCGACCGGATGCGCGCCCACTAGGGTTCCTGTTAACAACAGCGAGTAATTGAAATGACGGGGCGGTCAGTTGACCGTCCCGTTCATGTTTGGGCAAACGCGATGCGGTTCGGGGCGCTACACAACGTCCGACCGCCAGCGTGGTATATCCAGCACGGGATATACCGGCAGGCAGCGCCCTTGTTGTTCATGATGCCGCGACCTCCTGCATTTCGGCCAGGACTTGCGGATAGCGACCGTCGCGCAATGTGCGCGCCCACCATTTCAAATCATTGACCATGTGTTTAAGGGCCGCCTCGGACCCGGCTTTGTCGATCGGATAACCATTCTGATCAAACCGGTCCCAGACATTGGCAAAGCTGACAACATCCCGCATGGTCACGACATGCAATTCGGCAAAAACCAGTCGCAATTGTTCGACCGCCCGCAAACCACCCGACATTCCGCCATAGGACACAAACGCCAATGGCTTTCGGCGCCATTCGGGCTTGGCGGCGTCGATCAGCAATTTCAGTTCGCCGGTAAAGCTGTGATTATATTCCGGGGTTACGATCAGAAAGGCGTCGGCTTCGGCCAAGCTGGCCTGTAGTTCGGCAACACCGGGATGCGTATTGCCGACATGACGCGACGGCAGATCAAGCTTTGCGGGGTCGATGATATCAATGGACAGGTCCGGATCATTTTTCAGGATTTCGACGGCCCATCCGGCAACCGTGTCACAGAACCGGTTTTCGCGCGCACTGCCATAGATGATAGCAAGGTTGAATGACTCTTTCATGGCGTGACTCCTTGATTATTTTGCAGCAAGGAGTAATTCTATAGAACCTTAACATTGGTTCAGGTCAATAACGTATTTAGAATGCAGCAATGCATCGTGAAAGAATGACGAAAAGGGCAGGGAAATGGGAAAAAGCGGCGTATTACATCGCTATCTCAGTGTTGGTGAGGTCGCAAAAAGAAGCGGACTTGCCGTATCGGCGATTCATTTTTACGAGCGCAAGGGGCTGATTTCCTCGATCAGAACAGATGGCAATCAGCGACGCTTTCCGCGTGGTATCCTGCGCCGGGTCGCGATCATCAAGGTAGCACAACGCACCGGCATTCCGTTGGCCGAAATCGGTAATGCGTTATCGGGGCTGCCAAATAACCGGGCGCCGACGACACAGGACTGGGAAAAGCTTTCGTCGCGTTGGCGTGATGATCTTGATAGCCGGATCGAACAATTGACCCTGCTGCGCGATCAACTCGGTAAATGCATCGGGTGTGGCTGCCTTTCCATCAGCGACTGCCCGCTTCGCAACCCGTCGGATGAATTGGCAACGGATGGTCCAGGGGCGCGGTTGCTTGAACTTGATGATGCACAGGATCACGACCCGTCAGATGGAACGTCTTGATCTGTAACGGAATGCATTGGGATACTCTTGCCGATACGGCAGAATGCTTGACATTGTGCGATGCGGCGTGTTGAAAGGCGCATTGATCTAGGCGCGCGAAATCATCCGCGATGCCTGCTGGAAAAGTTTGATGCAGATTTCAACCCGAACCGGTCCCCGTATCCTTGCCATATTGGGGCCGACCAACACCGGCAAGACCCATCTGGCCATGGAACGGATGTTGGCGCATACCTCGGGTATGATCGGTTTTCCGCTGCGGCTTCTGGCGCGTGAAAACTATGATCGTGCGGTCGCCCGTGTTGGCAAGGGTGCGGTGGCGCTGATCACCGGCGAAGAACGCATTCTTCCGAAGTCTGCACGCTATTTCCTGTGTACGGTCGAAGCCATGCCGGTCAACAAGCAGGTTGATTTTCTGGCTATCGATGAAATCCAGATGTGTGCCGATCCCGAACGCGGGCACGTATTTACCGACCGGCTTTTGCATGCGCGCGGTATCAGCGAAACCATGTTCATGGGGGCGGAAACCATTCGCCCGGTGATCGGTCAACTGATCGACAATGTTGAATTTGACACCCGCGCACGGTTTTCGACTCTGACCTATAACGGATCGAAAAAAATCCAGCGTCTGCCGTCACAATCGGCCGTGGTGACATTTTCCGCACAGGAAGTTTACGCCGTTGCCGAACTTGTCCGCCGCCAGAAGGGCGGGGCGGCGGTGGTGCTTGGCGCACTCAGCCCGCGTACACGCAATGCTCAGGTCGAGATGTTCCAGAATGGCGAGGTCGAACACCTGATCGCGACCGATGCCATCGGTATGGGGCTTAATCTTGAGCTGAATCATGTTGCTTTTGCCGCCCTTCACAAGTTTGACGGTCAGTTCAATCGCGGGCTTACGGCGGCGGAAACCGCGCAGATTGCCGGACGTGCCGGGCGGCATATGAATGACGGCACCTTTGGGGTGACGGGGAATCTTTCGGGGATCGATCCCGATATTATCGAACAGATCGAAGCCCACGAGTTCGAACCGCTTGCGAAAGTCTTCTGGCGCAATGCGCGACTGGATTTCAGAACCGTCGATGCCTTGCTGAAATCGCTGCGCAGGCGGTCGGATAATCCGACGCTTGTTCTGGCGCGCGAACCGGTCGATGAAATCATGCTGGCGCATCTGTCGCAAAACGAAGACGTTGCGCGCATCGCATCAGCACCCGACCGGGTGCAATTGTTATGGGAAGTCTGCCAGATTCCTGACTTCAGAAATATCCATACCGATGCACATCCAAGACTGCTAACATCTATCTATCGCTATCTCGCGAAACCAAACAGCAAGCTGCCAATCGACTGGTTGGGCGAACAAGTCTTGCGCCTGGATCGTTATGATGGTGATATTGATCAGTTGTCATCACGGTTGGCGGGGATTCGCGTCTGGACTTATGTATCGCACAAGCATCACTGGCTTGAAGATGCCAATCATTGGCAGGAACGTACGCGGGCCATTGAGGATAAGCTCTCTGATGTGCTACATGAACGCCTGACCCAAAGGTTCGTTGACAGACGAACTTCGGTTTTATTGAAAAGTCTCAAGGACAAGTCTGAACTCATGTCTACCATCACTGCGAATGGTGAAGTCCAGGTCGAAGGTGAATACGTCGGCCGACTGGAAGGATTCCGTTTCATCGCCGATGAAACCGATGCTGCGTTTGAAGGCAAGGCTATCGCCAGTGCTGCACGTCGTGCGCTGACTGGCGAAATTGCCCAGCGTGTCAAACAACTGGAAACCGATGAAGACGATAAATTCGCGGTGAATGGTCAACTGGAAGTCCTGTGGAACGGGGCTGTCGTCGGTGGGCTGAAAAAGGGCGATACTGTCCTCAGTCCAGACGTCCAGGTCATTGACAGCGAGTTCTTTGACGGGCCGACCCGCGAACGTGTGCGGACCCGGCTTCAGAATTTCGTCAACGCCCATATCGAAGCGCGCCTAAAAATGCTGACCCGCCTGCGCGATTGTCAGTTGCCCGGTCCGATTCGCGGCCTTCTGTTCCAGTTGAACGAAGGTCTGGGCTGTGTGCCGCGTGCCGATCTTGAAAGTCTGATCAAGGATCTTTCGGACGAGGACCGCAAGGCACTGGCCAAGCTGGGCGTGCGTCTGGGCGTTGAAACGGTTCATGTTCTGGACGCGCTGAAACCCGACCCGGTCGAACTGCGTGGTATTTTGTGGGCTGTTTCGCGCGAACTTGACGCGCTGCCGGAACTGCCGCCCGCAGGCCGGACATCTGTTCCCAATGATCGCAGCAATTCCAAGGGTTTCTATCTCGCGGCCGGCTATATGCCCGTTGGGCCGCTTGCCGCGCGTGTCGACATGCTCGAACGTTTTGCGGCATTGCTGCGCCAGAAGGCACGCGAAAATGATGGCAAGGTAAAACCAGATCCCGATCTTTTGTCGCTTCTGGGGTGCACGGTCGAACAGGCCGAAGGTGTTTTCACCGCACTTGGCTGGCGTGCCGAAATCGTCAAGGTCAGCAAGGCTGAACTTGACGCCAAGGAAGCTGCTAAAAAGGCTGCTGAACTTGCTTCTGAACCTGCTGCTGTGACCGCAGATGCACCGGAAGCTCCTGCTGAAGCCGCAAATGCCGATGAAGCAGCGAAAGAAGCACCGGCCGACGCCGTCAGCGAAACGCCCGCCGAAGAAGCTGCCCCGGCAGCCGGTGAAGCCGAAGCCGAGCCGGAATTCGTCGAGGTCAAGTATTTTGTCCGTGTAGATCGCCGAAAACGCGGTGGCGGTGCAAACAAAGGCCAGCGTGGCGGCCCGCGTCAGGAAGCCCGTGGCAAGGGTGCCCCGAAAGGCAAGGGCGGTCAGCGTCCGAATCGTGGCGGCCCGAACAAGGGCGGCGACCGTTCCGGTGGCGGACAGGGGCGTCCGAACAACGCACCGGCCAAAAACAACCAGATCAACGAGGATTCACCTTTCGCCAAGCTCAAAGAAATGCTGGCGGCAAAAGGCTGACTCCGACCTGTTTTCAGCAATACGGCGATCCTTTGCGGGATCGCCGTATTGCGTTGGGGATGGCAAAATCAATTCATGACAACTGATCAATCAGGCAACAAGGTCCGTATAGATAAATGGCTGTGGTATGCGCGGTTCTATAAAACCCGCTCGCTTGCCAGCAAAGCCTGCCAGTCGGGGCATATTGTTCTGAACGGGCAATCCGTTTCCAAGGCCAGTGTGACGGTCGTTGCCGGGGACCGGCTGCAGTTCTTTCAGGGGCCACATCTGCGTGTGGTCGAGGTGGTGGCACCGGGGGAGCGTCGCGGACCTGCCCCCGAGGCCCAATTGCTTTATGTCGATCATTCGCCGCCGCGCGTGGCAAAAAAGGAAGTTGCATCGGATATCAGGACTGCCCCGGTTGCCGAACGCGAATCCGGAAGCGGCCGCCCGACAAAGGCCGAAAGACGTGCTACAGATCGCTTGCGCGGCGAGGAATAATACTTTTACAGATAGAAATCTGATCTGACGCCAGGTACGGCGCGAACATTATATCGGGTTGTATAATCTTCAGGATCTTCTTGCTTATGGCATAGGCTTGGGCTATTGATCCTATATAGAAGTATAATACACCTACTTAAGTATGGTTTCGCTCGAACCTCGGAGATCGACGGCGTTATGAAACGCAAGCCTGGCCTGCATATCGGAACTTTATCCCATTTGGGTGCGGGCCGACTTAGCATTTTGATTGCTGCACTCGTTATTAACCTGCTGTCGCTGGCACTGCCGGTGACATTGTTGCAGGTCTATGACCGTGTGCTGCCCCATAATGCCATCCCGACTTTGACGCTGCTGATACTGGGTGTTTTCGGGGCCCTGCTGCTTGAGGCGATCCTGCGTCTGGGGCGTGCCTATATCTCGTCCCTGTCGGCGGCGAAGTTCGAACATAAAAGTTCCCAGGCCGCAGTCGGTCACTTGCTGGCGACCAGTCTTTCCGATTACGAAAAAATCGCGCCGGGTTTACATCTTCAACGGCTTAACAGCCTGAATGTCCTGCGTGATTTCTATGCCGGGCAGGCGATCGGAGCCGTTATCGATTTACCGTTTATCGTCCTGTTCCTTGGCCTGATTGCGATTATCGGCGGCAAACTTGTCATTGTGCCTCTGGGCATTCTGATTGCCTTCATGCTGACCGCGATGTTTTTGGGGCGGCGTTTGCGCCATGCGCTTGACGAACGCAGCCAGGCCGACGAGCGGCGCTATAATTTCATCATCGAAACCCTGACCGGTATTCACACCATCAAGGCGATGGCGATGGAAAACATGATGATCCGCCGCCACGACCAACTGCAAATCCAGTGCTCCGGGGACGATCTTGCCGCGGCGCGTTCTGCCCATGCCGCAATCAATTCCAGCGCCAGTTTTTCCATGATCACCATGGTCCTTGTTGCGGGGGTCGGCAGTCTGCTTGTCATCAATGCTGACCTGACGGTCGGCGGTCTTGCGGCCTGCACCATGTTGGCCGGACGGTCGATCCAGCCACTGCAACGGGCGATGGGGCTTTGGACCCAGTTCCAGAATATCCGGGTTGCGCGTGACCGTTGCCGGGAACTTTTCCGTTTGCCGCCCGAAGATGCCGAAAATGCAGGCGAGATGCCGCCGCTTGACGGGCGTATCGAGCTTAACGATGTCAGTTTTTCGCATGCAGGCGGGGACATGGTTTTTGACAATCTGTCCCTTGCGATACAGCCCGGTGAATCGGTTGCAATTACCGGCGAAAACGGGACGGGAAAAACAACCCTGCTGTGGCTTCTGATGGGGGCATTGCGCCCCGATAGCGGCACGGTGCGGCTTGATGGTCGCGACCCGCAAAAATATGCATCGGAATCGATCCGTCGCCAGATTGCCTATCTGCCGCAGCATGGTGTGATGTTCAAGGGCACGATCCTTGAAAACATCACATCTTTCCGCAAGGAAATCGGCAGTGATCGTGTGGTCGAAATTTCCAGACGGCTTGGGCTTGATGAAATCGTCATGCGCATGCCGCACGGTTATGACACCGAGGTTGGCGGGCAGGCTTCCGAAACCCTTCCGCGCGGGGTCAAACAGCGCATCGCAATCGCACGCGCCCTGATTGATTATCCGCGGATCGTGCTGTTTGACGAAGCCAACAGTTCGCTTGATATCGCGGGTGATAACATTCTGGCCGGCCTTCTGATCGAACTTCGCAAACATTGCACGCTGGTGATGGTATCGCATCGCCCGTCCCTGATCGCCCTTGCCGACAAACAATATCGCCTGATTGAAAAACGTCTGGTGCCGGTTCTGCGGCGCAGCGGGACGCAGCCGGTGATCGAGGCACAGGAAATCCGGCACACGGGGGCCCGGTCATGAATATCGAAAACATGGATTTTGCGCTGAATTATCGCATGGGGCTTGCCAGTCACGATGCGCAATCGGATTTTGATGCCTGCCTGTGGCCGTTGTTGCAAGCCCTTGGCTGGCGTGGATTGCCACGCCAGGTCGCAGAAGCCCTGCCGCATATGGACGAGGCGCTTGATCTGACCGATTTTCGCAATGTGCTGGCCAACCTGAATTACCGGTCGCGCGAAATCGATACGACTTTTGACCGGATCGATGACCGGCTGATGCCCTGTCTGTTTGTCCCCGATAATGGTACGGCACTGGTGGTGATCAAGCCGGAAAATGTTGGTATCCGGGTGTTTGATGGCGGCACCAGCCGCGAAATGGTGATCAAGCCGGGGAACCTTCCGGGGCGACTGTTCCAGTTCACCCAGGCCGACCGAAATGAACGCTTCTTTGAAGATGACAAACGTGGCTGGTTTGGCGGGATCACGGACCGGTTTTCCGCTCTTGGCGGGCAGCTTCTGATGATTACCCTGATGCTGAACCTGATGGCCTTGGCAAGTCCGATCTTTGTGATGGGGATTTATGACCGGGTTATCGGGACGCGGTCGATTCCGATGCTGATCCAGTTCGGGATCGGTATGGGGATTATCCTGATCCTTGACTGGGTCTTGCGCAATTTGCGCAGCCAGATGGTCAGTCATTTTGGCGCACGCCTTGATACCCTGGTCAGCAGTGCCATTTTCGAACGGTTGCTATCCCTGCCGCCGGCCTTTACCGAACGTGCGCCGGTCGGGGTCCAGATTTCGCGTATTCGCGATTTTGAAAGTGTCCGCGAATTCTTCAGCGGCCCGATGGCGCTGGTCGTTCTTGAAATGCCGTTCTTGCCGATTTTCCTGATTGTGCTGGCGATCCTTGGGGGCTGGTTGGCACTTATTCCGATTGGACTTATCTTCGTCTTTGCCCTGATCGGGCTGGTGACCTTCCCGGTCGTGTCACGACGGGTTTCCGAACTGGGGCGCAATGGTGCGAACCGGCAGGAATTTCTGGTCGAGACGGTCGGCAAGATGCAGGCGCTGAAATATACCGGGGCCGAACATCGCTGGTTATCGCGTTTCCGCGATATTTCGGCGGATACGGCTTATGCCGGCTTCCGGGTGGCGATGGTCAATAATGTGATCAATACATCAGCACAGATTCTGATGGTCTCAGCCGGGGCGCTTATCCTTGCCTTTGGCGCGGTTCAGGTCATGGCTGGTTCAATGACCGTTGGCGCGCTGGTGGCATCGATGATGCTGGCCTGGCGTGTACTTGGCCCGATCAATCAGGCCTTTGTCGGTATGCCGCGACTGGCACAGTTGCGCGGCTCCGTGCGTCAGATCAACCGTCTGATGACGCTGGCGCCGGAACGTGATCTGGTGCCGCGCACGGTTGGCCAACGCCGTTTCGAAGGCAATGTTACCTTCTCGCGCGTGAGCTTCCGCTACGCACCGGATGCCGACCCGGCACTGGTGGGGGTGAATTTCGATATCAAGGCGGGTCAGGTGGTCGCCATCGTCGGTTCAAACGGGGCCGGAAAATCATCCCTGATCAAACTGATCGCCGGGATGTATCAGCCCCAGGCAGGGGCTGTCTTGATCGACGGGGCCGATATCCGCCAGATGGACCCGCAAACCCTGCGTCAGTCGATTTCCTATGTCCCGCAGGATATTGAATTTTTCCGCGGATCAATCGCGCAGAATCTGCGTCTTGCCAACCCGATTGCATCGCCTGATGAATTGCGGATGGCCTGTATGTCGGCGGGCATTCTTTCAGAAATCGAAGCCCTGCCCGACGGTTTTGAGACACGGATCGGCGATCAGCATTCCTCGCGCTTTTCGGCAAGCTTCCTGCAACGGCTTGCTCTGGCGCGTGCCTTTGTCCGCGAAGCACCGATCATTCTGTTTGACGAGCCGACCAACGGCCTTGACCAGAAAGCGGATCGGGCTTTCCAGCATACGATCAACCGCCTGCGTGGCGGGTCGACGATTTTCCTGATTACCCATCGGCCCAGTCACCTTGATCTGGCCGACCGCATCATTGTTCTTGATGCCGGGCAGGTGCGCGCCGATGCGCCCCCCGCACGCATCAAGCAACGGGTGCTTGACGGAGGTTTCCTATGAGCGACGCAGCCCAGAACACCGCAATAGAACGGTTCCGTCAGTCGCGTCGTATGGCGCGTTATCTGTCGCATGCCGTATTGCTTGAAGAAGGCGGAATTTCCGTTTTTGTCCGCTCGGCGATGGTGATGCTCTCGGTTGGCTTTATCGCGCTGGTCGCGTGGGCCGCGACCACACAAATTAAGGAAACCGCGACGACCTTCGGGCAGGTTATGCCGACCGGAGCCGTCAATAAAATTCAGCATTTTGAAGGCGGTATCATTTCCGAGATCATGGTGCGGGATGGTGACTTGGTCGAAAAAGACCAGGTTTTGATGCGGTTGAAACCCGAAGCATCTCAGGCCGAACTGTCGCAGGCCGAAACCAGACTGGGCAGTCTGCGTCTTGAAGCCGAACGCTATCGCGCCCTTGCCGAATCGCGCGAACCCGATTTTTCCCTGCTGATGGATCGCTATCCGGAACTGGCAAAGAACCAGCAGGAAATCTATCGGATCAAGACCGATCTCGATAACAGCCAGCGTGAAATCCTTGAAGTCCAGATCAAGGAACGCAATGCCGAGCTTGCCCAGCTTCGGCAACAGGAAAGCACATTGCGCCGTTCTGCTGACCTGCTTGATCAGGAAGTGACCATGCGTCGCTCGCTGTATGAACAGGGTCTGAATTCCAAGGTTCTATTCCTCAACATCCAGCGCGAATTGAACGAGGCGCAGGGCAATCTTTCCGGCGTCATTGCCGAAATGGCACGTGCGCGCGAAACCATCGCCGAAGCAAATTTACGCCTGAATGAGCTGGAAAACAGCCAGCGCGAAGAAGCACTTAGCGAACTGGGGCGGCTTGGCGGTGAAATTGCCCAAGCGGACGAGGCACTGCGTAAACTGAAGGACAGGGTCGCCCGCCTTGAAATTCGTGCACCGTCCAAGGGCTATATCAAGGGGCTGCAATTCACCACGATCGGCGGGGTGATCGCCCCGGCACAGGTGGTCATGGAACTGGTTCCGACCGATGATGCACTCGTCGCGGAAACCCGGATTTCGACCGAGGATATCGGTCATGTCCATCTTGGACAGCCGGTGACGGTCAAGGTGAGCGCATTTGACTATATACGATATGGTAGTATCAGTGGTGAATTAGTATCAATATCGGCCTCTACTTTTGTTGATGAAGAAGGCCGACCGTATTATAAGGGAAGGGTGGCGCTTGATGCCGACAAAGTCGGTGACGGTGCCCGCGCTCAGCCGATTATCCCGGGCATGACGGTTCAGGCCGATATCCAGACCGGGGAAAGAACATTGCTGCAATATCTGCTCAAGCCGGTTTATGTCTCGCTTGATCAGGCATTTAGCGAACGCTGAGTTCAAATTGGTCCCGCTGGAAATGATGATGTCATTTCTACTGCCTGGCCGCACATTTCTCTGGTAAAACAGAGAATTCTATACTTTTGTATAGAAATGCGGACTGGGGATTCCCTTCCCGCATTTCTCGGAGAATGGGTTTAGATGGCGGACGATCCTCGCGACGCAGAAGGCACTCGTAACGAACTGGGCGGCAACCGGTCTGAACCGGACACCGGCGATGACGACCTTTTGCGCGATGACCGCAGCGGCGATGATACGGACGAGCATGTCGAACTCCATGCCGATCAGGATGCCGATGCATCCAATCCCAATGAACAGCTTGGCAATGTTCATTACGGTAACCAGATCAGCAACCCCGAGGGCGAACAGCAACGCGAATTCCGCCGTCGCAATGCCGATGACAAGCGCGCCGAGGAAGCCACTCAGGCCGAAGCGACCGAAAAGCAGGCCTTGGCCGAGTCCGAGCGCGCCGATCTTGAAAACAATATCGATACGGTTGGTGAAAGTCCCGAAACTGCCGGGGGCGGATCGGGGCGCGACCCGGTTTCCTTGCGCGGAAGCGACACGGGTAATCTACAGGACCTGCAGCCGGTATCGACACCCGATACTACATCCGTCCCGGGGGCCCGTGAAGGATCGGGGGGCCGCACGGGTGAAAATATCGGACCAGACGTCGTGCCACAGGCCGCGCCCGATACGCCCGATGTGACCAATGTTTCCACTTCAACTGGTCAGGCCGTATCGGCAGAGGCAGCCGATCCTCTTGAAACCGAAACACCGGTCGAGGTGCCGAAAATTGCCGATGCACCAATCCTCTCTGCGTCTGATGCCCGCGGTGACGAGGACAGCGCCATCGCGCTCGATGTTTCGGCAGCCCTGCGCGACCTTGATGGTGGCAACGAAACTCTTTCCATCACTATTTCGGGTGTGCCCGAGGGCGCAATCCTGTCTGCCGGTACGAATAACGGCAACGGCATATGGACGCTGACGCCGGGGCAACTTTCCGGGCTGACGATTACGCCGGGCGAAAACTACAATGGCAGCTTCAATCTGTCGGTTACTGCAACCAGTACCGAAGCCAACGGCAGCACATCCTCGACCGGCACGACACTGACCGTCGATGTCGGAGCGGTCGCAGATGGTGCGACACTTGATGTGACCGATGCGGCAGGTACCGAAGACAGCGCAATCGCGTTGTCGATCGATACCGAACTGCTCGATGCCAACGAAGCCCTTTCGATTACCATCTCCGGTGTTCCGGACGGCGCGACCCTGTCTGCCGGCACCGATAATGGCGACGGCACCTGGACGCTTGATGTCTCAGACCTTGACGGTTTGACCGTCACGCCAGGGGAAAACTATAGCGGCAGTTTCGACCTGACCGTTTCGGTCTCGACAAGCGACGGCAACGATACCGCGGTCGTGGTCGAAGAGATTACGGTGGATGTCGAAGGACTCGCCGATGCGCCGACGCTTGATGTTGCCGATGCCAGTGGTTCGGAAGACAGCGCGATAGCACTCGACATTGATGCGGGTCTGACCGACAGCAGCGAAGTTCTGACGGTTACCATCTCTGGTGTTCCGGAAGGTGCGGCCTTGTCTGCCGGAACCGATAATGGCGATGGAAGCTGGACATTGTCTGCTGCTGATCTGAACGGTTTGACGATTACACCAGCTGAAGATTTCAGTGGATCGTTTGATCTGATGGTCACGGCGCAGTCTGCGGATGGCAATGATATCGCCACTGCGTCAGATACGATCACGGTCGATATTGCTGGTGTCGCCGATGCGCCGACACTGGAAGTATCCGATGCAAGCGGATACGAAGACAGGACAATTGCGCTGGACATCGATGCGGGCGTAACGGATTCGAGCGAAGCATTGACCGTCACCATTTCCGGTGTTCCGGACGGTGCAAGCCTGTCGGCAGGCACGAACAATGGTGATGGAAGCTGGACACTTGATGCTGGTGATCTTGATGGCCTCAGGATACACCCGGCTCACAACTATAGTGGCTCGTTTGATCTTGGTGTCACGGCGAAATCTGCGGATGGAACCGATATTGCCAGTGCAAGCGGCATCATCACAGTTGATGTTGCGGGCGTCGCGGACAGGCCATTGCTTGATGTGTCTGATGCATCGGGCAATGAAGATTCAGCTATCGCTCTGGATATTGATGCATCCCTCACCGATGATAGCGAAGTTCTGACAGTCACGATTAGTGGTGTTCCGGAAGGTGCGATTCTATCCGCCGGAACCGATAATGGTGACGGTAGTTGGAGCCTGTCCGCAGCTGACCTCGATGGCCTGACGATTACGCCACCAGACGAGTATTGGGGGGGCTTTGATCTTGGTGTGACGGTTACTTCTACCGATGGTACGGATAGCCAAAGCGTTTCGAATACCGTCACTGTTGATGTCGCATCTGACGGGCGCGAAACCATCATTGGCAGCGACGGCAAGGATCAGATCACGGGTGGTGATACCGACGATTATATCGAAGGGGGTTGGGATCACGATAGCATTGCATCGGGCGCGGGCAATGACACGGTTTATGGTGGAGATGGCCATGACACGATTGATGCCGGTGCCGGAGATGACAGCGTTTATGGTGGTACCGGGCACGACACGATTGCCGGTGGCGAGGGAAATGATTACCTCGATGGCGGCAGTGGCGAAGACATCATTACCGGTGGGGCCGGTGACGATACACTGGAAGGTGGCAGTGGCAACGACACGCTTGATGGTGGTGAAGGCACAGATGTGCTTTCAGGCGGCTCGTGGGACGATACCCTGATCGGATCGGGTGGTGACACACTTGATGGCGGCTCGGGTGATGACATTCTGGAATATACCATCACGCCTGAAAGCGGACAGGTCGGTCTTGTTGATGGCAGTGGCAATGCCGACATTCTCAAACTGCATCTGACGAGCGAACAGCTCGCGAACCCGGATGTCCTGAGTGCTTTGCAGGACCTGCAGAATCATATTGATGGCGGAAATACAGGCAGCCTGACGTTTGCTGCACTTGGTGTTGAAGTCGCCGATATCGAAGAGCTTCAGGTCTTTGTTGACGGCGAAGCCTATAATCCGCTTGCCGATGCGCCCGAGCTTGAGGTTGGCAATATCTCGGGCAATGAAGATACGGCGATCACTCTTGACATTGATGCATCCCTTTCTGATGCGACCGAGACATTGAGTGTGACTGTTTCCGGCGTGCCGGAAGGTGCCACTTTGTCAGCCGGAACCAACAACGGAGATGGCAGCTGGACGTTAAGCCCGGATCAGCTTGACGGCCTCACGATTACGCCGCCCGCGGATTACGCTGGCAGCTTCGATCTGAATGTGGTGGCGACATCTGTATCCGGCGATGACAGTGCAACGAATGCTGCAACCATCACGGTTGATGTCGCTGGTGTCGCAGACACACCAATCCTGAATGTGTCGAATGCTTCCGGTTTGGAAGATTCTGCGATTGCGCTTGATATTGATGCCGGTCTGACGGACAGCTCTGAAATTCTGAGTGTGACGATCTCCGGTGTGCCGGAGGGAGCAAACCTGTCAGCGGGAACCGATAACGGCGACGGAAGCTGGACGCTCAGTGCTGTTGATCTGAATGGTCTGACGATTACGCCAGCCGATGACTTCAGTGGTTCATTCGATCTGACGGTGACCGCCAAATCGGCAGATGGTGAAGATGTCGCCACCGTGGGCGGGACGATCACAGTTGATGTCACTGGCGTCGCCGATACCCCGATGCTGGAAATCGCAGATGCATCCGGAAATGAAGATGCGGCGATCGCGCTTAATATCGATGCCGGTTTGACGGATGGTTCGGAGAGCCTGACGATCACCATTTCCGGGGTGCCCGACGGTGCAACGCTTTCTGCTGGCACGGACAATGGTGACGGGATCTGGACGCTTGTTGCCGCCGACCTTGAGGGTTTGTCGATCACACCGCCGGAGAATTATAGCGGCAGCTTTGATATCGATATCACTGCAAAGTCTGCGGACGGGATCGATATTGCGACGGTTTCCGATACTGTCATGGTCAATGTCGCAGCGGTTGCCGATGTGCCGTTGCTTGAGGTTCTTGATGCCTCGGGTGATGAAGGCACGGCCATCAGCCTTGATATCGATGCAATCCTGACCGATGCGTCCGAGACCCTGACGGTAATGATCACAGGCGTTCCCGATGGTGCAATCCTGTCGGCCGGAACCGATAATGGCGATGGTAGCTGGGCATTGAGTGCTGCCGATCTCGAAGGACTGACGATTACCCCGGGCGAAAATTATTCCGGTTCGTTTGACCTGAGCGTGACGGCGACCTCAATCGACGGAGAGGACAGCAACAGTGTCAGCCAGAACCTGACGGTCGAGGTGATTGATAACCCGGACGAGACGGTAACCGGCACCAACGGCAAGGATACGATCACCACAAGCGACGGCGATGATTATATCGACGGCAAGAACGGCAATGACACAATTTCATCGGGCGCGGGGGATGACACCATCCTTGGCGGTTCGGGCAAGGATAAGATCAATGCCGGGGATGGTAATGATTATATCGATGCGGGAAATTCCGATGACATCGTTTACGGGGGAGCCGGCAGCGACACAATTTATGGCGGCGGTGGCAAGGATACGATTTCCGGCGGTGACGGCGATGATTACATCGAAGCCGGCAATGCCAATGACATCGTCTTCGGCGATGCGGGCAATGACACCATTCTGGGCGGTTCCGGCAAGGATACTCTGGATGGCGGGGAAGGCACCGATACGCTTTATGGCGGTAGTTCCGATGACAAGCTGACGGGATCGGGCGACGACAGGCTGTATGGCGAGGCCGGAAATGATGAGATCAATTACACCGTCGATCTGACCGCAGAGGGAACCGGCATTGTCGATGGCGGTTCAAATACAGACACATTGAAGCTGTATCTCCGTTCCGATCAGCTTTCGGGGGATGGTGTCCTTGAAGCGCTTCAGGACCTGAAAACCCATATTGAAAGCGGTGAGGGCGGAAGCCTGATGCTCGACTCGCTCGGTGTCGAGGTCAATAACATCGAGAATCTCGAGATTTATGTTGATGGTGCGTCTTATGATCCGGCGGCAGAAAGTCCCGTGCTGGATGTCAGCGACGCCAGCGGTGTCGAGGATGGTGGCGCGATTGCCATTGATATCGATGCGTCGCTAACCGATGCGACCGAAATTCTGGGCATCACGATTTCAGGTGTGCCGGATGGCGCAACCCTGTCAGCCGGAACCAATAACGGAGACGGTAGCTGGACGTTGGCTGCATCTGACCTGGAAGGTTTGACGATCACACCGGCGGATAATTACAGCGGTACATTCGATCTGACCGTCACGGCAACGTCGACTGCCGGTGACGACAGTGCATCGACCAGCCAGATCGTCAGTGTTGATGTCGGTGCGGTTGCCGATACACCGACTTTGGCGGTGTCCGATGCATCGGGCAGCGAAGACAGTGCGATTGGTCTGGATGTCGATGCGGGGCTGACAGATAGCAGCGAAACGATGACGATCACCATTACCGGTATGCCGGACGGTGCGAGCCTGTCTGCCGGTACGGATAATGGTGATGGCAGTTGGACATTGTTGCCTGCTGACCTGAACGGTCTGACGATTACCCCAGCCGATGATTTCAGCGGATCGTTTGATCTGACGGTCACGGCACAATCTGCGGATGGCAGCGATATCGCCACCGCGACGGAGAGGTTCACGGTCGATGTTGCGGGTGTTGCCGATGCGCCGATACTTGATCTGTCTGATGTCAGTGGGGACGAGGGCAATGCTGTTGCGCTTGATATCGACGCGGCATTAACCGACAGCAGCGAGACCCTGACGATCACGATTGGCGGTGTGCCCGATGGCGCAATCCTCTCTGCTGGAATCGATAACGGGGACGGAACCTGGACGTTAAGTGCGGCGCAGCTAAGCGGTCTGACGATTACACCGGCAAGCGATTATTTCGGAACCTTCGAATTGACCGTGTCGGCCCGATCTCGGGATGGCAACGATACCGCGACCACAACAGCGATCCTTTTGGTGACCATCGAGGAAGAAATCGTCGATCCCGATGAAACCGCATGGGGCGGTGAGGCAAGCGAAACCTTCTATACTGGTTCGGGCAACGACACCATCGGTGCGGGTGGCGGGAACGACACCATCTGGACAAATGGCGGGAACGACACAATCTGGGCCGGAAACGGCAATGATGTGATTTATGCCGGTGATGGAGATGACAGTATTACCGGCGACGGTGGCAACGATTATATCGATGCCGGTGCCGGCAACGACACCGTTCATGGTGGGGAAGGCACAAACACGATCTATGCCGGTGACGGCAATGATTATGTTACTGGCGGCAGCGGTAGTGACAAGATCCACGCCAGCGGCGGCGATAACATTGTTTATGCCAACGAAGGCACCAATACCATCCAGACGGGTGCGGGCAACGACACGATTTATAGTGGCAGCGGCAATGACACCATTGTTGGTGGCGATGGCAACAACATCGTCAATGCAGGGGAAGGCGATAACCGCATCTGGACGGGGACCGGCAATGACACGATCAGTGTCGGAAGCGATGACGACTATATCGATGCCGGGGATGGCGACAACACGATCACGGGTGGCGAAGGCCGCAATACCATCCTGAGCGGCAGTGGCGATGACAGCATCACGACCGGCAGCGGTAACGATACGGTCGCGTCTGGTGATGGGAATGATCGCATTGATGTTAGCGGTGGGAATAACACCGTATGGGGCGAGGGCGGCAACGACTCCATCCATGGCGCATACGGTGATGACACCTTCCTTGGCGGTGACGGCAACGACATCCTGAACGCGGATGGCGGGTCCAACTATTTTGACGGTGGATCGGGCAACGATACGCTAACCACCGGATGGGGGCGCGATACGCTGTATGGCGGATCGGGTGACGACACGATTGATGGCGGTGGTGACAATGACCGTCTTTATGGTGACGACGGAAATGACACCCTGATTGGCGGTGCGGGGAAAGATACCCTGTCTGGGGGGGCCGGGAATGACATGCTGCTGGGCGGGGATGATGACGACACGCTGATTGGTGGCACGGGGGATGACCAGCTTTACGGTGGTGGCGGGTCGGATCTGTTTATTTTCAACATGGGTGACGGGGCGGACCATGTGGACGGTGGGGCCAATGGCTGGACCACCGATACCATCGAATTGCATAGCGCCAATGGTGGCAATATCGATTCGAGCGACTGGACCCTGGTTCTGGATGAAGGCAGCATTACGAAATCGAAGCACAACTATATGGAACTATCCACCGATTCGTCCGGAACCATTGTGTTTTCTGATGGAACCGAGTTGACATTTTCCAATGTCGAACGTATCGAGTGGTGACGAAAAGGCGCTTTGGATGCCGTCGGGACGCAATCTCGGCGGCATTGCCGGTTTTCTGGGGGAATTCACCCTGTCGCGATTGACAGCCATGGTGTGAAGTCCTATACAGCGGACCTCGAATTTTATTGGATTACCTTTATTAGAACGGAGTAAGTGCAGTGAAGCGCACCTACCAGCCCAGCAAACTCGTACGGAAACGCCGCCACGGCTTCCGTTCCCGCAGCGCGACCGTCGGTGGCCGCCGTGTGCTGACCGCACGCCGCGCCAAGGGCCGCAAGCGTCTGTCGGCCTAATGTTGTGACCGTTTCGGTGGAACGCTTGAAAAAGCGCGCAGAATTTCTTCGCGTCGCAGGCACCCGCCGGAAATGGGTTACACAAGGATTGATCCTTCAGGGCGCACCCCGCCCCGGGATCAAACCGGACACAGAATACGCCGGTGAAGATCGACTCGCACGAGTCGGATTTACCGTCACCAAAAAGGTGGGCAAGGCCGTCGTTCGCAATCGCGTTCGGCGGCGTTTGCGTGCCGTGGCGGACCAATTGATGACGGAAATGGCATTGCCTGGTTGGGATTATGTCGTGATCGGTCGTCAGCAGACCATTGACCGGGATTTTGAAAAACTGGTCGAGGATATGCGGTTTGCCCTGCGGCGTATTCCGGATGCCAAACCTTCTGCCCCGGATGCCCAGCGTCCCCGCAAGGGACGTGGATCAAGGCCCGGTGGTGCGACGAAGGCGGGAGACTCTGCGAAATGAGTAACCTTCCCGGATCGAATGTGGGCCCCTTGGCGCGTCTTCTTCAAATCGCGGTTCGCGGCTACCAGCTCTTTTTATCGCCCTATATCGGGTGGTCCTGCAGATATCAGCCGACCTGTTCGGCCTATATGATGGAGGCTCTTGCCCGCCATGGGGCAATAAAAGGCGGCTGGATGGGTTTTAAACGGATAATGCGTTGCCATCCATGGGGTGGTCATGGTTATGATCCCGTGCCCGGATGTGGCTGTGAACAAAACAAAGCGCCGTCGGAGGATGAACTCCGGTTAACGGCGCTTTAGTCATGTAAATAGAATACCGGTCAGGCGTTTCTTCGCCGCCGGACGAAAGCGGAAAGAGGCGATGAACGAACAACGTAACCTGTGGATTGCGATTATAGCTTCGGTCGCAATCCTTGTCGGGTTCCAATTCTTTTTCGCTCCCGAACCTGCCCCGCAGGATCGGGAAGCGCAAGTTCGCGAACAACTTGACGTCAACGGCAATACTGCACCGCAGTCTGCCTCGAACGTGCCCAGCGTACCGGGTAGTGCAGCACCGGCAGCGCCGGTCGTCAACCGCGACGCAGCGTTGGCAAAAGCTCCGCGTATCAAGATCGAAACCCCGCGTGTCGAGGGTTCGATCCGTCTGGTTGGTGGCGTAATTGACGACATCCAGTTGCAGGATTACCGCGAGACCGAAGAACCGGACAGCCCGCTGATCCATGTTCTGAACCCGACCGGCAGCGATAATGCATACTTTGCCGAATTCGGCTGGGTTGCTGCTGACAAATCTGTCAGTGTTCCGAACAGCGACACCCAGTGGACCGCAAGTTCCAATGAATTGACGCCGGAAAAGCCGGTCACGCTGAGCTGGGATAATGGCAGCGGCCTGACCTTCAATCGCGAGATTTCGATTGACGAGAACTATATGTTCTCGATCAGGCAGTCGGTCAAAAACGACAGCGGTTCGGATGTCACGCTGTATCCGTACGGCCTGATTTCGCGTAAGGGCAAGCCGACCACGGCAGGGTTCTATATCCTGCATGAAGGTCCGCTTGGCGTCATTGACGGCACCCTGACCGAAATCGATTATGACGATCTTGCCGAAGATGGTGCGGTAGAAAAGAAAACCACCGGTGGCTGGCTTGGCATTACCGACAAATACTGGCTGGTTGCGCTGGCACCGTCCTCGGACGAGGCACTGACCACGCGCTTTAGCCACCATGTTGCCGAGAATTCCGACAAGTACCAGACCGATTATCTTGGTTCGGCCCGCACGGTGGCGGCCGGTTCCGAAGCCGCTTCGGAAACCCGTCTGTTTGCCGGTGCCAAGGAAGTGGCGCTTCTTGATCAGTATGCCAATGACTATGGCATCACGAATTTTGACCTCGCGATTGATTTCGGCTGGTTCTACTTCCTGACCAAACCGTTCTTCCTGTTCCTGCAGTGGTTGAACCATCTGGTTGGTAATTTCGGGGTCGCCATTCTGGCATTTACGGTTCTTGTTAAGCTGGTTCTCTATCCGCTGGCGAACAAATCCTACAAATCCATGAGTGCGATGAAAAAGCTGCAGCCGCAGATCATGAAGCTGCGTGACCAGTTCAAGGATGACCGTCAGCGTCAGCAGCAGGAAATGATGGCGCTTTACAAGCGCGAGAAGATCAACCCGGCTTCGGGTTGCCTGCCGATCGTGGTTCAGATTCCGGTGTTCTTCGCACTCTATAAAGTGCTGTTTGTGAACATCGAAATGCGCCATGCCCCGTTCTTTGGCTGGATTCAGGATCTTTCGGCACCGGATCCGACCTCGTTGTTCAACCTGTTTGGCCTGATCCCGTGGGATCCGCCGCAGATGTTGATGATCGGCGTATGGCCGCTGATCATGGGGATCACCATGTTCCTGCAGCAGAAACTGAACCCGGCACCGGCAGATCCGACGCAGGCCAAGATCATGATGTTCCTGCCGCTGATCTTTACCTTCATGCTGGCAAGTTTCCCGGCGGGTCTTGTGATCTACTGGGCATGGAACAACCTGCTGTCGATCGCGCAACAGCGTTACATCATGTATAAGATGGGGATGTAAATCCCCGTCCTCCCCCAGGGGCGTGTAAACGCCCCCTGGGGGCTCAAGGAACGACAATGACCGAAGAAAAATTGCCATCGGCAACTGCTATCCCGACATTTGAATCGGCTCAGATCGAAGCCGGGCGGAAACTGTTTTCCCGCCCGGTTACTTTCATGTTGGGGGTGGCGCAACTTGAACAGTTGCCGCCCGAAGACAAGATCGAAATCTGCCTCGCGGGGCGCTCCAATGTCGGAAAATCAAGCCTTTTTAATGCCATAACCGGTCGCAAGGATATGGCCCGGACATCGAACACGCCTGGTCGCACCCAGCAGCTGAACTATTTCGATCTGGATGGCGCGCTTAATATCGTCGATTTGCCGGGCTATGGATTTGCCAAGGCTCCCAAGGATATCGTCGATACATGGCAGAATGTGATCAAACAGTATTTGCGCGGGCGGGTAACGTTGCGGCGTGTGTTTGTTTTGATCGATTCCCGGCATGGCTTCATGAAAGCCGATCTTGAAATGATGAAGATGCTTGATGAAGCCGCCGTGTCTTATCAGATTGTTCTGACCAAGGCCGACAAGCTGAAAAAAGGCCAGATGGAAAAACGCATTCGCGAAGTGGTCGAAGCGGTCAAAAAACATCCCGCCGCCCTGTCGCAGCTTTTTGCGACATCAAGCGAAAAAGGCACCGGCCTTGAAGCGCTTCGCGCAGAAATCGCAACGCTGCTATAATCCACCCGATAGCGCTCGTATAACATTGGGGAAAAGACATGAACGAAGAAGTCCGTTCTGAAGAAGAAAACTCGGAATCCAGCGCATACCGGACGCTGGCACGTGCCAAGGTTCTGTCCGAGGCTCTTCCCTATATGCGACGCTATAACGGTCAGACGATTGTGGTCAAATATGGCGGGCACGCAATGGGGGATCCGGAGCTGGCCCGCCTGTTTGCCCAGGATATGGTTCTTTTGAAGCAGGTCGGCATGAACCCGATCGTGGTTCATGGCGGCGGTCCGCAGATCGGTCAGATGCTCAAAGAGCTTAACATCCAGTCCGAATTTGTTGATGGCCTTCGCGTGACGGACCAGCAGACAATCGACGTTGTCGAAATGGTTCTGGCAGGCAAGATCAACAAGGAAATCGTTTCGAACATCAACCGTGCCGGGGGTGTCAGCGTTGGCTTGTGCGGCAAGGATGCGCATTTGATCAAGGCGCGCAAACTGCAACGCACCAAACGCGATCCCGAAAGCAATATCGAGAAGGTCCTTGACCTTGGCTTTGTCGGTGAACCGGTGGAGGTCAATCCGCATGTGCTTGATTGCTTCATCAATACCGACATTATTCCGGTAATTGCACCCATAGGGGTTGGTGAAGACGGTCAGACATACAATATCAATGCTGATACGGCTGCCGGTGCGATTGCAAAGGCCGTCGGTGCGCGTCGCCTTTATATGCTGACCGACGTCAAGGGTATCCTTGATGCAGACAAGCAACTGGTGCGCGATGCGGACATCGACAGCATCAATGCAATGATCGCCGACGGTACGATCCAGGGCGGTATGATCCCGAAAACGGAAACCTGCATGGATGCAGTCCGCAACGGGGTCGAGGCCGCGGTAATCGTCGATGGTCGTGCGCCGCATGCGGTATTGCTGGAACTGTTCACCGAACGCGGTGCCGGTACCATGATCCGGGGCGGCTGATTCCGGCCTTTTTAAGTGTAGACCGCCGATAGATTACCATTATGGATGAGTGGCCCGATCCCGCAGACTAGGCTATGTTCTATGCGAGCAAACGCCTTTGCGGGCTTAGGTCTCTGAAATATAATAGGTAAATAAAAAGGCGGAGCAGCCGTTGTGACAACGACGGATCATCATGTTTCAAAACATTGGGACTATGCCAAGGCAACGCTGGATGCCCTGCGCGATCATGGCCTGCGTCCCACCCCCGAACTTTACCATGTCTGGTTTGTCTACTACGCCGAAGAAAACCCCGAAATTCTGCGGGTTATCGACGCGGTAAAGGCAAGTGGCGAGGCCATCGGCGAAGAAACGCTGCTGCAACTTTATTACCGCTATATCTTTGACCGGCAGGCTGCCGATTTCCTTCAGCGCGGCATGGAAGATTTTTCCGATGTTGTTGAGAACAGCGACGCCAGCCTGACAAACACGCGTGACGAGCTGCGCGTTTATGGCGATATTCTGGGCAAGGCAGGGGAATCCCTCAAGACCGGTGAAAATCTTGAAGAGATGATCCACAATGTTGCCTTGCATACGGATCGGATGCAAACGACGGTCGAAAGCCTGCATGAACAGCTGGGCGATTATCTGAACAAGATCGCCCATCTGCAGCGTGAATTGCATGAGACCCGTGAACGGTCCTACACCGATGGCCTGACCCGGGTGTCCAATCGAATGCATTTCGAGGAAACCCTGGCGAACTGCTGCATCGAGTTCGATGCTGGCAACAGCGACGAGCCATTTTGCGTGATGATGGTTGATCTTGATCAGTTCAAGGTGGTGAATGACAAATACGGTCACCGGATCGGCGATGAAATCCTTGTCCTGATCGCATCCATGATCAAGGCAAATACCAAGGGCCGCGATCTGGTGGCACGTTATGGCGGGGACGAGTTTGCAATCCTGTTGCCCCAGACGCCGCTTAACGATGCGATGATGCTGGCCGATGATATGAGCAAGCGTATCGCCGCCCGCGAAGTCCGTGCCAAATCCAGTGGAACGTCATTTGGCCACATGACGGTTTCGGTCGGTGTGGCCGAATATGTGAAGGGCGAAGGTGCCGCCAAGGTCGTTGATCGGGCCGATAATGCACTCTATCGGGCGAAAAAGAACGGTCGCAATCGTAACTTCGCTGCCGAATAGGTATTCCGTCCCGTTCGGTGCATGCGTGCCATGAACCGGGCAGACTTGCATTGAAACTGCGAAAAGCGTATGAAACCAGCGCTTGGCAAGGGAATTGACCTTGCCAGACATTCCGTACTGGCAGCAGGTAATTTTGATTGTGCCGCGCCGACGGGGTTGTTTTCCAAACCGGAATGGACGGTAAAAGGGCGAGCATGACAGAGCCGCGCGTTGTTACATTTGGTTGTCGCCTGAACACCTATGAATCCGAGGTGATGCGCGACCATGCCAAAAATGCCGGTCTTGATGATGCGATCATTATCAATACATGCGCCGTTACGACCGAGGCAGAACGTCAGGCCCGCCAAAGCATCCGTCGCCTGCGTCGTGAAAACCCCAATGCCAAGATTTTCGTGACCGGCTGCGCGGTTCAGGTCAATCCCGACAAATTCGCCAAAATGACCGAGATCGACCGCATCTTTGGCAACGATGCCAAGATGAAGGCCGAAACATTCCTGATGCCCGAACATGAACGTGTTGTCGTGAACGACATCATGTCGGTCGAGGAAACTGCAAGCCATCTGGTTTCGGGTTTCGAAGGCCGCGCGCGCGCCTTTGTTCAGGTTCAGAATGGCTGTGATCATCGCTGCACATTCTGCATCATCCCGTTTGGGCGCGGTAATTCGCGCAGTGTGCCGATGGGCGAGATTGTAACACAGGTGCGCGAACTGGTTGCCAATGGCTACGGCGAAGTCGTTTTGACCGGGGTGGATATCACATCCTATGGTCATGATCTTCCGGGCAAGCCGACATTGGGGCAGATGGCACGCCGTCTGCTGGCACAGGTTCCCGAATTGCCACGTCTGCGGATTTCGTCAATCGACCCGGTCGAGGTCGACGAGGATATTTTCCGTCTGATCGAAACCGAACCACGCCTGATGCCGCATATGCATATCAGCCTCCAGGCAGGCGATGACATGGTACTGAAACGCATGAAGCGTCGCCATCTGCGGCAAGATGTCATCGATTTTTGCGACAAGGTGCGGGGGCTTCGCGCCGATGTGACCTTTGGGGCGGATATCATTGCCGGTTTCCCGACCGAAACCGATGAAATGGCGGAAAATACCCTGCGTCTGGTTGATGAATGCGGCCTGATTTACCTGCATGTTTTCCCCTATTCTGCCCGTCCGGGCACACCGGCAGCCCGTATGCCCCAGGTGCCAAAGGATATCCGCAAGGAACGCGCAGGCGCGCTTCGCGATGCCGGTGACATTCAGTTGAACAATTTCCTGAAATCACGCATCGGCC
This sequence comes from Thalassospira australica, assembly GCF_044790785.1. Lineage (GTDB taxonomy): Bacteria > Pseudomonadota > Alphaproteobacteria > Rhodospirillales > Thalassospiraceae > Thalassospira > Thalassospira australica_A. The sequence goes on from NZ_CP085258.1 coordinate 668,322, forward strand.
TGACCGAGAATGTGTTGGTGGAAAAGGAAAATACCGGACATACGGAGCATTTTGCTCCCGTTACGTTGGATCGCGTGATAGAACCGGGCACAATTGCAAAGGCCAAAGTTATTGGCGTTGAAGACGGAAAATTGAAAGCGGAGCTTGCGGGATGAGTGAAGAGGGGAAAAAAAGCTGGTTTGCCCGGTTGAAAGACGGGTTGAAACGCTCCTCCTCGAAACTGACCACCGGGATTGCGGATATCTTCACCAAGCGCCGTCTGGATGACGATGCGCTTGAGGAATTCGAAGATCTGCTGATCACATCCGATCTGGGTGTCACCACAGCGGCAAAACTGGGCGCGGAATTGTCGCGCACCCGTTTCGACAAGGAAGTCGATCCCGCCGAGGTTCAGGAATTCATCGCCAGCGAAGTCGCCAAAATCCTTGAACCCGTGGCAAAGCCGCTGGTGATTGATGCGACCAAAAAGCCCCATGTGATCCTTGTGGTCGGCGTTAACGGATCGGGCAAAACCACCACAATCGGAAAGCTTGCCAAAACCTATCGCGATCAGGGACTCAAGGTCATGATGGCTGCGGGTGATACATTCCGCGCCGCCGCAGTCGAACAGCTTAAAGTCTGGGGCGAGCGGACCGGTTGCCCGGTGATTGCGCGTGATACCGGTGCGGATGCCGCAGGGCTTGCCTTTGATGCCATCGATCAGGCCCAGCGCGAAGGTTATGACCTTTTGCTGATCGATACCGCCGGCCGTTTGCAGAACAAGGCGCATTTGATGGACGAACTTAAAAAGATCGTCCGTGTCATTCACAAACGCGATGAAACAGCCCCGCATGACACCCTTCTGGTGCTTGATGCGACCACCGGCCAGAATGCCCATTCCCAGGTCGAGGTCTTTTCCGAAGCAACCAGTGTCAGCGGCCTGATCGTGACCAAGCTGGACGGGACCGCCAAGGGGGGTGTCGTCGTTGCACTGGCTGAAAAGTTTGGCAAACCGGTTCATGCGATCGGGGTGGGCGAAAGTGCCGAGGATTTGCGACCGTTTGACGCCAAATCCTTTGCGCGCAGTCTGGCAGGGCTTGAGGACTAAGGAACGGTCCAACTGGCTGTGTATAAGTGACTGGTCAAGAATAGACAGGGGCGGCTTTTCCGGTGGGAGACGTCGCCCCTTTTGTTTTTAAATCTGGGCGTAGCCGCCATCGACGAAGACTTCGCTTCCGGTCATGAAACTGCTGTCGTCAGATGCGAGGAATGCCGCGACGGCCGCTGTTTCAGACGGATCACCCATCCGTTCCAGCGCGGTGCCATTGCGCAGGCCTTCGATGATTTCGGGATTAAGCAGGTCGTCGATCTTGTCTGTATGGGTTGGGCCAGGACTGAGCACATTAACGCGGATTGATGTGCCGCGGAGGTCTTGTGCCCAACTGCGCACCAGATTACGCACAGCGGCCTTTGAGGCGCTATAGATGCTCATGGCAGGGGTGCCCATAACCCCGGTGGTCGAACCGGTCAAAATCACAGAACTTCCTGCCTTAAGCAGGGGAAGAGCCTTTTGCACCGTAAACACCGTGCCTTTGACATTGATATCAAACGTGTAGTCAAAATGCTTGGTGGTGATTTCGCCCAGCGGGACAAGTTCCCCGACCCCGGCATTGGCAAACAGGACATCAAGCTGTCCTTTTTCCGTTTTGATCGTTTCCATGACCCGGTCAAGGTCGTCGGGATTGGTGATGTCTGCCTGAATGCCGCGGATGGTGCCGCCGATTTCGGCAACGGCAGCATCAATGACATCCTTGCGTCGTCCCGAGATATAGACAAAGGCCCCTTCGGCAACAAATCGCTTTGCCGTGGCAAGACCGATGCCGCTTGCGCCACCGGTGATCAGGACCGTTTTACCTGTAAGTTTGGTCATCTTTCTGGTCTCCGTAATTAGGGTTGACCAAAACGATATGTATCAACATACTTTTTAACAAGTATGCACCTTTTGGTAAGTACCTATGGCAGAACACAAGCAACCATCGATTCAGCCGTTCATCTGTGGTCTTGATGCGGCCCTTCAGGTGATGTCGGGGAAGTGGAAGCCGTTGATTTTGTTCTTTTTAGCAAAGGAACCAAGGCGGTATGGTGAGTTGAAGCGGTGTGTCCGCGGGGTCAGCGACAAAATGTTGATTCAGCAGCTCAAGGAACTTGAGATGGATGGTGTTGTGGTTCGAACGGACTACAAGGAAATCCCGCCGCGCGTGCTTTATGAGCTTTCGCCCTTTGGTTTTAGCTTGGCCGGGGCGTTAATGCCCCTGTGCGATTGGGGGGAAGAAAATGCTTATATCATTAAGAAAAACCTGGCAGCCAAACGAAACGACCAGGCATAAAGACATCAGATGCATTGCCCGGCGCGCGGAGTCGCAAGTAAGCGCACAGCAACAAAAAGCAGCGTGTATCGACTGCCTTTTGTTGGTTGGGCCGTTTCACATTGCCACGCCGGTCATGTGCTTTGGGGCATGGCCCTGTCGAGATCAGTCTGAAAAGCGTGATCTTTTGGCCAACTGTGTCGATGTCGGCTTTGACGTTTCCCTGCAAGCTGGTGCATGCGATCATGATCGGCCAAAAGTGCCGAGGATTTGCGACCGTTCCACGTAAAGTCATTTGTCCGCAGTCTGGATGGACTGGAAGACTGAGCTGGGCCCGGACCGGAAAGCGCGCGCTTCCGGATATTGCTATTCCTGAAAATCGTCCAGTTGCCTTTGCAGATTCCCGATCAGTTTCTGCATATCCGTGAGGGGGACGGCTATGTCGTCAGGCACTTTATCGATAGCACACGCTGCAAGCGCATCATCAATCAAGGTCGACTGGGTTTTTAAGCCGCGCGCAAGCCGTTGATCGGCATCGGGCAGCATCCAGGACATTGCCCGGTCGCGCAATTGTTCCAGACTGTGCAGATCCGGATCGGGCGACGATGTTGGCAGGCCATAAGGGCGCAATGCCAGTTCAAGGCGACGATTGATATCGCGCAGATCATTGGCCGTATCATGACAGATCGCCTTCATGCCGCTATCTGTTGCCAGCGGGTAGATGGCAGACAAACGCAGGGAAAGTCCAAGCGCATCAAGGGCAATGTCATTGACGATTTCCTGATCCTGAAATGATGCGTGCCGATCCGCCTCGCCGTGAAAGGCATTCGGTGCAAAAACCGGAAGGACCTTTGCGTCCAGCGTGAAACGGGCGGGCAGTTTGCTGATGATTTCACCATCCGCCAGGATTGGCTCGCCTTCGGCCCCTTCGACGCCGATTTCATCGCATTCCTGACTGATGGCATAGTCGCTGTCATCGATCGAGCCAAACAGCAATTCCGCAGCGATATCCATGCCTGATAATGTGTCGACATCGGCCTGAATGGCAAACATGTGCAGTTTGCCGTCATCAAGGCGCTTGTTTTCACGCGGACGCAGGCCACCACCAAAATACTGACCGTTGGTAACGGTCAGTTGGCGCAATTTCAAATCCTGTGGCGGGTTTCCTCCGCAGGTAACGCGAAGTTCCAGCGGTTTCATTTCATGCCAGCTTTGCCAGTTGGCGACCGCATAACTGATTGCGCCGGTCCATCGTTTCAAATTCGGATCAATGCGTTTTCTGGCATCGGCCGGAACCCCGATACTCGCCGCATTGACAAAGCTTTGGCCGTTGACCCGTCCGATATCAAGCATGGCAATTTGCCCGTTAATCGTGGCCCTTGCGGCCTGCAGGATATCGTCGGGGATATAAAGGCTGCGGGCAAAATCGTTCGCCGTGCCAAGTGGCAGGGGGATCATGACCACCCCGGCCTCAATTACCGCATCCAGTACAGCATTGATCGTGCCATCCCCGCCCCCGATAACGACGATATCGCCGGGTACACATGACGTGCGAAGAAAGGTATTCATGGCAACAGGATCGTCACACAGTTCAAGCTCGGCTGTGTAACCGGCATCCTCGAATATCTCGCGCAACGGCTGCGCGCCACTATCGCGCCATTCATCGGGCATTTTGTGACGTGTCAGAAGAATGCAAACCTTGCCAGTCAGATCGGTTGATTTCATCTGGGTGCCTCTGCCATGTGGGGCGGGAAACTTTGCCGGTCAGGATAGGGATAGGGGATCAGAACGGCAAGATTGCGACACAAAACCGGCGCCAATCAGGCGCCGGTTTGCAATAGGTGATTTTACGAAATGGTTGCGCGAAGCATCCATGCGGCTTCTTCGTGAACGCCAAGGCGATCCGTCAGAAGGTCGGCGGTTTTGACATCGTCGGCCGCTTCGGCCTCTGCTACACCCTCGCGCAACAGGCGCGAGATATGATCATGGTCCTCGACCAGCTCCTTAACCATGTCATTGGCCGGAAGAAGTTTGGTCTGATCCTTGATGACGGAATGTTCCATCATTTCGGCCAAACCGACGGGGGCCTGAAAACCGATTGCACGAATGCGCTCTGCCATATCGTCAATCGCTTCGTTCAGGTCCTCATATTGCTCTTCGGTCATTTTATGGATTGAATAGAAGGCCGGACCGACCACGTTCCAGTGAACACCGCGAATTTTGGCATACAGTACGTGGGACGAACCGATGATCTTTGTCAGCATCTTGGCCAGTTCGCGACGGTCTTTGCGATCAACACCGGTCTTGACCGGAAATTCTTTCGCAACGCTCTGCATACTGCTGTGTGCCATTTTGTAACTCCTGTATTTCTTTTCACGTTCTGTTGCTCTGACCCCGGACCCGTATGAACGGGCGGTTATGCATATCCCGAACGCTTGTTTGGAAAACGTCAGCAGAAAACAAAAGTTCCAGAAATTAAAATCAACACAATTGGAACATTCTTTTGCACCACCCGTTCAATATTGTAACCAGCGCCAAAGAAAATGCGCTGTTATTTAATAACCAGGAGGTTGTGATGCTTAGCAAGACTGTTCTGATGGCTGGTACTATTATGATGTCTGTTGCGGTGGCTGCACCGGCTTATGCAGATGCACAGAAAAGCCCGGACCAGGCAGGCTCGATGGCAACCGACGATGCAATGAAATCGGACGCCGAAAAAATGGGCGATAAAGCCGGGGCTGAATATGAACAGGCCAAGGAATTCACCTATGAGGAAAAGAACGAGTTCCTCGCCTGGGTTGAAGAAAAATCCAACCAGCTTGGCGAGAAATACGATGAGGTATCCACGCGTGTAGGCAATGATAGCGAGGATGCCGTCGACGATCTTTCCTCGGCATGGGATAGTGCCAGCGAGAATCTGAGCTCGGCATACGAAAATACCAAGGATGCATCAGCCGAGACATGGGACACCGTGAAAGCCAATACCCTTGAAGCACTTGATAACGCCGAGCAGGCGCTCTCAGATGATCACGCCACCGAATAAGACATCACAACCTTAACTCGGTGAAGTGGTGTTCCGGGTGTCGGCGGCCCGCCCTTTTGGGGCGGGCCGTTGCGTGTCAGGCCATGTTTAATCAGCGGCATCCATGGAAAAAGAACAACAAAATCAAAAAGCGGGCCGACTTCGCCGATGGTTGCGATTATGGCAACTGCGTCTTGAAAAGCTGGCCGCCGGTCGCAAGGGACTTGGCGGCATTGCAGTCGCATCGTTTCTTGAAACCACCATCATTCCCGTTCCAATCGAAATCCTGATTGCCCCGATCATGGCGGCGTCCCGTCGCCGGGGTGCCATCGTTGCGACGGTAACGCTTGCGGGGAGTGTTGCGGGGTCGGTCTTCCTGTATCTGATCGCGTATGGCCTTTCCGAAGAATTTGTTCGCCCTCTTGTTGAACTGTCCGGCGGGCAGCAGGAGTTTCAGAAGGTCGAACAACAGTTTCGGGATGGTGGTTTCTGGGTGGTTTTTGCGATCAGCATTACACCTGTTCCGATGCAGCTTGCCGCAACTGCCGCGGGGGCAACGTCGTATCCCTTCTGGCTGTTTCTGATCGCAATCGGGATATCGCGTGCCTTGCGGTATTATGGGTTGTGGTTGCTGGTTCTGGGATTTGGTGTCGGTATCGCGCAGATTTTTGCGGGAAAGAACCGGAAACGTTGAAAAACAGTCCCCGCCAAAAGCAGAAACAGACAACCAGACCGTTTGGAAATAACAAAGCCCGGCAAATCGCCGGGCTTTTTGCGAGATATCATGGATATCTTTTTTGTTCTATTCCGGTTCGATGCGGAAATCGGTGGTGGTTTTTCCCTCGGTTTCCGGATCTTCCACGTCCTCGGCAACCAGACCACGGCGGATCAGCTCACGAATGGCCGCTGCCCGGGTTGGCATGCGATGCTCAAACCGCCAGTCGTCGATGAACTTCAGTTCATCGTCGTCGAGCATAATCTGAAGCTTTTCAGTTCTTTTCGAGGTCGACACGTGGGGTTCCTTATGAAGTTCAGGCGCTCCAATATGTGCCTGAAACCATTGATATGCAACGCATTCAAGAATTTTGGAGTAACTTACGTTACCTGCGTTTTCTCCGTAATACAACTGCCTTGCTGAAGTGATACATTTAACGCAACCTGTGCAAGTAACGTAAAGTAATTATTCGGTGTTACTGGGGTTTGTTATTCATGTTGCTGTAAATATGTCTGTTGTGTGTTTTGATAATGTCATGCATCTGAAGTAGGTTCATTGTATTTCTTAAGTTAAGTATACGATTTTACTTTAAATATTATTTTCGTTTGTTAGGGTGAAGACATCCAAAAAACGGAGGTTGTGATGTCTGAGCAAGTGATGAACGAAATTGAAGATCACGTACCCGCGCTGCGTCGCCATGCATATCGGCTGACGGGCAGCATGGATCGTGCACAGGATCTCGTGCAGGACACTTTGCTGAAAGCCATCAGCAAGAAGGACCAGTTCGAAGATGGCACCAGCCTGAAGGCGTGGTTGCACCGGATTCTGTTCAACACATTCATTTCAGGCAAACGCCGCGAAAAAACGCGCGGCCATCATGTGGACTGGGATGATCTGGGCGATGTTTACGGACATGGCAGCAATCAGATGGCCCGCTTGCAGTTGCGTGATGCCGATCGCATTCTGGACGAACTTCCCGAACAGGAACGTCAGGCGATCCTTCTTACCGCCGTGGACGAGATTTCCTATCAGGATGCGGCCCTGCAAATGAATGTCGAGATTGGCACGGTCAAATCCCGTGTCGGTCGGGCCCGCCGGAAGTTGCGTTCTTCTGTTGGCCGGATCGAAGCACGGGAACACGCATCGCGGTTCGTGGCGGAGGCAGCCTGATGACCCATGTGCTTGCTGTATATGGCAAGGACGACATAGTGAATTACGTGCGCGGATCGATAGATGACGAGGACAAGGACGATATCGAAAGCCTTGTCCAGTCCGACCCGCGTGCAGCAGGAATTGTCCGGGATATCGAAAAAGGTCATTTAGGTGACGGCGAGACAGTTGATCTGCTGCACTACCGTCGTCTGAAAAAGCTTAAGTCTTTGGCCTCAAGCGCCGGGCTCTTGCGGGAATAATGCATTCAGCGCAACGCTGCATTGTTCTGAAAATTTATTGACTTTGTTGACCAATGGTCAGATAAAGTCTGTATCGGAGTTGATCGTCTTTTCCCTCAACGTCTAAGGCCCTTCTCCGAAATAGGCCGAAACCATCTGGTTTCGGCCCTTTTTTTGTTCTGATGACATTTCGCAGTTTTGTTCGCGAATCGATGGCTTTTGGTGCCGCGATATCCGGATTATCGCGGCGTGGTTATAATCCGTGCATCAAAACTGTCATTTGGATTTCTTGAAAATAATCCCGACATATAAATGCAAGGTATTGCTGTCAGGGCCGGTTTATGCGCCCCGGACGCGATGGTGCGTCATTTTCCATGCGACCGATATGCCGGAATGATGTTCGGTCATGCATGAATTGGGGGTTGCCAGAGTCCGGGCAGGCGGTGATAAATCTCTCGCTCAATACAACAATAAGAAAAAGGAGCAACTTATTATGGTATCCGGAGTCCACGGATCGGTACGCGATCTGTTTGAATTTACTGACGCCGACGAGGCAATTGCCCGTATCAAGGACATTTATGCCACGGGTGCGGAGTCAGTTCGCGAAGCATTCACCCGGTTCGGAAACGGCCAGCAATCCACGCCTGTGCGCGCCTATTACCCGTATCTCGGGATCGAGGTGCCGCCCGAAAAATTGCATGTCGAAAGCGCACTGTCCTATGGCGCGCCGCGTGATCCCGGCGTTTATGGCACGACCCTGACGCGTCCGGACCTGTTCGAACAATATTACCGCGAACAGATCGAACTGCTGTTGAAAAACCATGACGTTCCGGTCGTGGTTGGTGTTTCTGATCGTGCGATCCCCTTGCCGTTCCTTGTTGAAACCGCGACCGACAATATCGGCCCGACCGATATTCGCCAGCTTCAGCTGGTTTTTGATATGCCCGATCTGGCACGGACCGATGACGATATTGCCAATGGCGTGCATTACGGAATTACCGAAGGGCCAAAGCCGCTTTCGCTGTTTTCCGGTGAACGTGTTGACTACTCCTTGGCGCGGTTGCGCCATTACACGGCAACGCTGCCGGAACATTTCCAGAAATTTGTGCTGTTCACTAACTATCAGCGCTATGTCGACGAATTCATCGAGTTTGCCAAGGTTCAGCTTGAAGATCCCAAAAGCCCCTATGTCGCGTTTGTCGAACCGGGGCCGAAGATCCATGTGCGCAAGAATGCGCCAAAGGGTTGGGTCGAAAGCGGCGAAGCCGTAGCCCAACTGCCCCAGATGCCGTCCTATCACCTGATCCGCGAGGACGGGCTTGGGGTGACGCTGGTCAATATCGGGGTCGGCCCGTCAAATGCGAAAACCGCGACCGACCATATCGCCGTCCTGCGGTCGCATTGCTGGCTGATGCTGGGCCATTGCGCCGGTCTTCGCCGCAGCCAGCTTCTGGGCGATTATGTTCTGGCACATGGTTATGTCCGCGACGATCATGTTCTGGATTCGGATCTGCCGCTCTGGATTCCGGTGCCGCCGATTGCCGAGGTGCAGGTTGCGCTTACCAATTCTGTTGCCAGGATCACCGGCCTTAAAGGGCGTGAAATGAAGGCCAGGATGCGGACCGGTACCGTGGCAACCACGGATAACCGGAACTGGGAATTACGATATAGCGAGCTGTTTGTTCGCCTTAACCAGTCGCGTGCGATTGCGGTGGATATGGAAAGTGCGACCATTGCCGCCAACGGTTTCCGTTTCCGTGTACCCTATGGCACATTGCTGTGTGTTTCCGATAAACCGGTTCACGGTGAATTGAAACTGCCGGGCATGGCCAATAATTTCTATCGCCAGCGTATCGGCCAGCATCTTCAGGTCGGGCTGGATACCATTGATACGCTTCGAAGCGATGTCAATCAGCTACATTCGCGCAAGCTGCGTTCCCTTGACGAGCCTGCCTTCCGCTAAAGCACGCCGCGTTTAATCTGCACCATTTTGCTGGGACAGTCTTCCGCCCGAAGGGGTTGATTTTGGCGACATTTCGCCAAAAACAAACAAATGATACAGATTGAATGCGACCTGCTCTGGCTCATCCTGACATTCACGAAAGCGCCCGTTGCCTCACGGCGGCGGGCGTTTCAGACCGCTGACACCACACTCCCAACCTGATCGCCATTCCGTTTCGATGGGATGTGGATTCCGGCTCTGCGCCCCGAATGACGATTAAACCAACCGCCCGGCCAACCCAGCCACCCCGCAGCCCCCGGCATTGCCAACCGCCATCAATCGCACCCCGGACGAATCCCGCTGCCCTGAGCAAGCACCCGCCGCCCTCGGTTGACGTCGCAAACGCACCTCACCCCAATGGCCACAGCGCTGCCGCATGGCAGGCACACAAATCCCGCCATCGATCACCGGCCTTTCGGCATCTCCGAACGCACCATCGGCCCGCTGGCAACTGATCCTGCCAGCCGCTCCGGGCAAACCGATCCAATCTCGCCAAGCCAGACCCGTTGCCCCCGGCATTGCCAACCGGCACCAACCGCACCCCGGACGGATCCCGCTGCCCTGAACAAGCACCCGCCGCCCTCGGTTGACGTCGCAAACGCACCTCACCCCAATGGCCACAGCGCTGCCGCATGGCAGGCACACAAATCCCGCCATCGATGACTGTCCTTTCGACATGTCCGAACGATCCATCGGCCGGCTGGCAACCGATCCTGCCTGCCATCCCGGCACCCTAGCCAGACGATCCCGTGCCGATCCAATCCGGGCGCAATTCGGGCCCGCTGATTCTCGACATTTTCAGGCTTTATCGACCGGGCTGAACCGGACTGAACTGGACCAGACCAACTTGGCCCCGGCTCTCGTTGCCCCGAACAAACGCCCTTGCCCCAAGGGCACATTTCTCCCGTCATGATAAACACCCGTTTTTCGCAAATATCCAAGGGCCTTACGGCACGAACACACCACCCCCGTAATGACTTTTCCATGCGCCGTTAACGTCCCTTCGGCGATACCGTCCCCGCCATCTCATCCCGTCAGATCGCTGCCCTGTCATCGTCTCATTCCTGTTTTTACCGCCCGAAACGCAAAAAACCCGCAAAAGCGAATCACGCTTTGCGGGTTTTGTCTCCGGGCCCATTTGTCCCGTTGATTTTGCTCTTATGCCACAACGAAAAGAACAAATCAAGAACTTTTTTCAAAAAAAAACGGAAAAAGTTCCCGACCAAAGCTCGGTGCGGAAAGAATGTTATATTTGTCAATATCTTAGCCGGGCGTTTTGTGATGGTTTGATGAAGTCGGCAAAATCGGCTGCTTTGGGCTTTGGCCCTGCGGTTGCATCCATTATCCTTCGCCCTCCGTTCCATCGGGACCGCATTGATCTGAGCACGGGAAAAGCATGACCGACCAAAACCTGGCCAAGCCCGATTTACGCCTTTGGCAGATTTTCCTGATTTTTCTGCGTCTGGGGTTAACCAGCTTTGGCGGGCCGGTCGCCCATATCGGCTATTTCCGCGAAGAATTCGTGATACGGCGGAAATGGTTTTCGGATGCGGCCTATGGCGATCTGGTCGCCCTTTGCCAGTTCGTGCCTGGTCCTGCCAGTTCCCAGGTCGGTATGGGGATTGGCATGTCGTTGGGCGGGTTTGCCGGGGCATTTGTCGCATGGCTCGGTTTTACGATGCCTTCGGCCATTGTACTGGCCGGGCTCGGATTGGGATTTGCCGGTGGTGATATTGCCGCGACCGGCCCGATGATCTGGGGGCTTAAACTGGTTGCTGTCGGTGTTGTTGCCCACGCGCTTTTGGGCATGGCGCGCAGCCTGTGCCCCGATATTCCACGTGCGACAATGGCCCTGATCGCTGCCGCCCTGATGATCGCAGTGAACGGTATCGGGATGCAGGTTCTGGTGATAGCCGCGGGTTCGGTCGCCGGGTTTCTGTTTTTGCGTGGCGATACAGGAAAGGTCGATGGCAATCTCGGTGCCGGTATTTCTTCGCGCGGTGCGATAGTTGCACTGCTGGTTTTTGGCCTGTTGCTGATCGGTTTACCGATATTGGCGCAAACTGCCCCGTCACCATGGCTTGCGGTATTTGACGGATTTTATCGCAGTGGTGCGCTGGTCTTTGGTGGCGGGCATGTGGTTCTGCCATTGCTCCAGGAAGCCGTGGTGGCACCGGGCTGGGTCGATGCGGATATGTTTCTGGCCGGTTACGGCGCGACACAGGCGGTTCCCGGCCCGATCTTTACCTTTGCCGCCTATCTGGGGGCGGTATTGCAAAACGGTGCCGGCGGGGGTGCCGGTGCGCTGGTCGCACTGATCGCGATTTTTTTACCTGCATTTCTTCTGGTGATCGGCCTGTTACCATTTTGGGACCGGGTCCGGCACATGCCAAAAATGCGTGCCGGTTTGGCCGGGATCAATGCGGCTGTTGTCGGATTGCTGGCATCGGTTTTGTATGATCCGATCTGGACCGGCACAATTCATGACGTGAAAGATGTGGTGATTGCATTCATTGCATTTGCTGTTTTGCAATGGCGGTTGATGCCGGTCTGGGCGCTCGTTCTGGCAGGGGGTGCTGGCGGTGTTCTGATGGGATATTTCGGATTTGCCGGTGCGGTCGGATAGATAATATTGGGATCCAAGAAGCCATCACTCGGCGATCTGTCCGGTATTTTCGACTTCGACGGTCGTATCCCCGTTTCGCACGACAATATCGGGAAACAGGGAAGAAATCGATCCGACAAAGCGGCGCAGATTAAACGCGCTTCTGTCACGCGTCAGACCAAGACGAACGATTACCAGTTCCTTTGACGGAATGATGCTGATCGACTGGCCGTCATGACCAAGGGCAAAGAATGCATCGCTCGGAACGGTCGGGCCATCATTGCGAAGATTTCCATCCTCGTCACGCGAACCGGGCAGTTCAAGCCACCAATGCGCACCATAAATACCGTTCGGCGCCGCCGGTGCCGGGGTGACGGAATAATCGACCCAACCCGCAGGCAGCAGGCGTTCGTCATTCCAAACGCCGTCCTGCAAAAACAGCTGACCGATTTTAGCCCAGTCGCGAGCGGTGGCATGCATGAAGCTTGAACCGATAAAATAACCATCCTGATCGGTTTCGATCACCGCATTGCGTATGCCAAGCGGGCGGAACAGCAGATCAAACGGAATATGCTGATAGCGCTGGATAGAGCCGCTGACATTGCGTATTGCCGCCGACAGAACATTGGCCGCCCCGGAATTATAGGAGAAGACAGTACCGGGTTTGTGTTCAAGCGGTCGGGAGACAGCAAACCCGGCTGTGCCCGGTTCGACAAACAGCATCTGAACCACGTCCGATAACGGGTTCCAGTAGCTTTCATCAAATTCCAGCCCGCTGCTCATATGCAACAGATTGTCATAGGTGATAAGTGCGCGGGGATCACTGATCCGAGATTGCCATTCATTGATCAGAACCGGACTGTCGACGCTTGGGATCATGCCTTCGCGTTGCATACGGCCCAGCAGAGCATTGAACACGCTTTTGGTCATCGACCAGCCCGGCAGGGGAGTATTGGCAGTGATTCCCGGCGCATAGCGTTCGGCAATCACTTTGCCCCGATGCAAAACGACAATTGCCCGGCTGCGCCGTGAAACATCCGTGCCCGGTTCGTCCATGGCCTCGGTCAGAATATTGTTGAATTCGCGACGGTCGATATTGCCCGGTACGGATGCGGTCAAAAGCGGTTGAGGCGGGATCGGACGGATCAGCGGACTTGTCGCACGAAGCTGCTCGATCCGGGCCGGGCTATCGGAAAGCGTGCAGCCAAGATTGGGCCGATAAACAGCAATGCGTTTGCGAAAACCGAAAGCATGGGCACTGACCGTTTGATGACGCAAATCGACATTGGCGGTAATCAGCGACAGGGCCGGGTTGTTATCGGCCAGAACATCCTCGTCGCGCGCCCGGTTCGACGGCAGGCCATTCACAAAAATGGCCGAACACATGATCTTGGCGGTATAACCGGCCCCCACCGGGGCAAGCCAGATAAAGAACGCAGAAATCACCAGAATGCCAAGCAATATCAGGCAGATAAAGGTGGCTTTGATCCAGGCCATTCCGTTTCCCTTGTGCAGAGCATTATTTGCTCCTTGCCTTCGATAAGGCGGGAAGGGTCGCCTGCTTTGCGGGATAGGTCAAGACAGCGGATGGTATAGGAGAACTAACCTGCCGTCACAACGCGCGATTGCCGATACCGAAGCGAGATGGCAAATCCTGCAAGATAGAAACCGGCCAGCAGAAATGCCGCCCCCTTCCAGCTTGCCCAGTCGATCATCGCACCTGCAACCGGCGGAACGATCACAACGAAAATCTCGGCAAACTGGGCCAGCATCCCCTGAAGGGCAGGCATCGAAAGATCGCGACCGGCAATGCGCGGCAACAGGGCAAAGCATGTACCGGCAACCGATCCTTGCCCGATATTGAACAGGATCAGCGCCAGAACGCTGGTGGCGATGTTCTGGCTGACAAACAGGGTGAAGATCGCACCGGCCATCACCGGGAGGCCGATGGCAAGGATCCTGCGACCGGGGACATCGCGGCCCAAAATCATTCCGGCCCCGACACTGCCGATAATGTTTCCTGCAATCGCGGTGATACCGATGATGGCGGCAGCCACAGGAATGCTGATTGCAAGATTGTCGGCCATCATGGCGGGCATGAAAGCAAGGGCAGCGGACGTTGCCCCGGCAAAGGCCGCAAATGTCAGGGCGATCTGCATCGCCGGTCGGGATTTCAGAACCCCGGATACACCCGAGGAAAGCGATCGGTTAAAACCGCTTTCGACCGGCTTCGTGATCAACATCAATGCAGGTAAAAGAACGGCAACCGGAATGGTGCAGGCAACAACCGCCATGCGCCAGTCAAGCCATGCGACAATCGCCGCACTGGTCCAGTTCCCCATGGCAATGCCGACCGGGATGAAGGTGCCCCAGATGCTCATGGCCATGGCGACGGTTCTCGGATTGCCGAGATTGGCCATCCAGCTTGGCGCGCCAACCACAATCAGAAGATAGCCAACACTGGTGACAAGGCGGCCGACATAGAGCATCCCGGTGCTTTGGGCGGTGGCAAAAATCACCGCACCAAAGATCATCATAAGCCCGCCCAGAAACAGCGAGCGGCGCAGCCCGGCACGTGATGCCCAAACTCCGGTTGGAATGGCAAACAATGCACCGGCGGCAGTGATTAGCGATGCGACAAGGCCAAATTGTGCCTGGCTAAGTTCGAACCCGGCACGAAGGTCGGGGGCAATCGGCCCGATCAGTCCGACCTGCATCGAGGCGGTCAGTCCAAGGCCGTAAAGAATACAAATGGCAAAAACCGGTGGCATGGGGGCAATCCGTCAATCAATCAGGCACTTGGTCGGGGCGAACCAAAATAACGGATTTCTTTTAGCGGAAACGTGCCACCATGATCCACGTATGAAATATACGCGACGGGATTATCCGGGAAGATTGTCAAAGCCCGTAGTCAGGCGAACCGCCCTGCCATCGGACAGGAAAAACCGTTCCCACAGAATGAATTTATCGACAATCGGCATTGGCGGGCCGTTGCGCCCGGATGTTTCAAAACTCAGATGATCTGCCTGATCTTCGTGCCAGCCCATGTCATGCAGGCTTTTCTCGGCCTGTGCGATTTCGGGTGTGGCAAAGCGCCACAGGGACGTGCCGACAAGATCGCCCGAACTGCGTTGCCATTCCTGTTCGCGCGGGGCGGAGGCACATAATAGGCGGTGGCTGCGGTCCTCGATCAGATGGACGCGCTGCCGCGAATGGGTAACCAGCCGCTTGATCGCCTGATCAAGACGAAAATTGCGGTTGCGCGTCATCATCTGATGCAGAAGGTCGATCTGAAGCGGGGCGGGGTTTTGCAATCCCTTTTCCCAGCGTGACACAGTTGCCTGTGTGACACCGACAATATCGGCAAGGCGTGATTGCTTGATCTCGCTTTCGCGGCGCCATTGTCGCAGGCGGCGACCAAATTCAGGATCGGGTATTGTCGGGGTCAGTAATTTCATCACCAAAACACGGCCAGACGTTTCGAAAGGCAGCCCACCATAACACAGTTTTGAACGCAATAAATGGTCAGCCCGACCGGGCCTGGGCCGATGTAATTGCTTCGAGGCGATAGATATCGATCTGGCAGCGGCCATATTTGCGACTATCAAGGGTTTCGAGGCCCCCGACTTCCGGTGCCGGTTCACGTGGATCGCGTTCGGCAATGATCAGGGTTTTATCATTGATCCAACCGGCATTTGCCAGGGCCGTGATGCTTGGCCCCAGCAAATCCTTTTGATAGGGCGGATCAAGAAACACCATGGTTGCCGGTTCGGGCGCGCGTGGCGGCTTGGTGGCGTCGGCACGCTGAACGCGGGTTTTATCGCCCAGTTTCAGATCGGCAATATTCTGTTCGATTGCGGCAAGCGCACCGCGATCAAGATCAAAGAAAACCGCCTTTTGCGCACCGCGCGAAATGGCTTCAAGGCCCAAGGCTCCGGAACCGGCATAGGCATCCAGAACCAGTCCGTCATAAAGCGGGTTTTGATCGTCCTCGTACCAGCGTGATGCATGGGTCAGGATGTTAAAAAGGGCTTCGCGCACACGATCCAGTGTCGGGCGTGTATCGCGCCCGGTCGGTGCGGTTAAAAGCCGCCCGCGAAGACTTCCGCCGACAATCCGCATTCTGCCTTAACCCTTTTTGCCACGCGGGCGATTGCCCGCCGGTTTCGATCCGCTGCGGCCTGTCGGGCGATTGCCGGGTTTGCCATCGGCAATCGTGCCGCGATTGTTGCCGCCGGTATTGCCAGATGGCTTGCCGCGACCGGCAAACGATTTTCCGCCATCGTTGTTACGTTCACCACCGGCTTTGCCACCGGGCGCATAACGCCCGCGGCCTTTGTTGGCCGGTCGGTTTGTATTGTCGCGATCATTACGATCTTCGCGATTTTCACGCGGAGGGCCGCCGCGCGATACCTCGCCGCGTGCCAGTGCCGGTTTGGCGCGGTTGCCCGGCCGGGCACGATTTTCCAGACGGTTATCCGTTTGGGTGTCATCGGTGCTGGCGTTCGGGTTGCTGCCCTGTTGACGGCGGCGCGGGGCGGCGGGTTTGCCAAATACGGTGCGCGGTGCCTTGGGGCGGCCGGTGCCACCACGCGCGACCGATTTCTTTTCGGAAACCTTGCTGTAATCACCCTTGAAGAACGCGGCCAACTGTTCTTTCATCACCTTGCCGGTGATTTCCTCGCAATCGCCAGGTGCCAGATTGCCCAACTGGAACGGGCCATAGGACACACGCATCAGGCGCGTTACCGGCCACCCCAGATGTTCCATCACGCGGCGGATTTCGCGGTTCTTGCCTTCGCGAAGGGTTACGGTCATCCAGGCATTGCTGTCTTTCTGAACGTCAACCTCGGCCTGTATCGAACCGTAATTGATGCCATCAACCGTAACACCGTCTTCAAGCTGTTTGAGTTTTGCCTCGTCAATGCGACCGTGAACGCGCACACGATACCGGCGTGCCCAGCCGGTGGCGGGCAGTTCAAGATAACGGGCAAGCTCGCCATCATTGGTCAGCAGCAAAAGACCTTCGGAATTCAGATCAAGCCGCCCAACTGAAATCACGCGCGGCATATAGCTTGGCAGATGTTCGAAAACCGTATCGCGGCCCTGTTCGTCGCGGTGGCTGGTGACCAGCCCGCGTTTTTTAAACAGACGCCACAGGCGCGGCTTTTCCTTTTGCGGCAAGGGTTTGCCATTGACGTAAATCTCGTCCTCGTCGGTGACGGTTACGGCCGGACTATCAAGCACCTTGCCGTTCAGCTTCACCAGACCTTCCTCGATCATGCGTTCGGCATCACGCCGCGAACAAACGCCGGATCGCGCAATGCGTTTGGCAATGCGTTCGGGTTTGCTTTCTCCGGTATCTTCGGTCGGGTTCGGGGTCTGGTCGCTCATTTGCGGGCCTCGGAAATCAGGGCGTCGAAGATTTTCGCATCGCCCGAACTGATATGAAATTCGGGATGCCATTGCACCCCAAGACAATAACGATATCCCGGATGTTCAATCCCCTCGATCACGCCATCCGGGGCGACGGAATTGATGATCACATCCGGGCCGACCTTATCCACGGCCTGATGATGGGCGGAATTGACCGACAGGCTTTTGACATCGCCAACAATACGCGAAAGCAGGGTGCCTGCTTCGACGGTCACATCATGCCCCGGCTCGTTGCGCGGGTTGGGTTGTTCATGCGGCAGACAGTTTTCAACACTGTCTGGGATATGCTGGATCAACGATCCGCCAAGGATCACGTTCAACAATTGCTGTCCGCCGCAAATGCCCAGAACCGGCATATTGCGTTTCAGCGCACCTTCGGCCATGGCCCATTCAAACTTGGTGCGGCGGTCTTTGGTGACGACGGTGTCATGGCGTTCTTCGGCACCAAACAGGCTGGGGTCGACATCAAACGCACCACCGGTGACAACAAGTCCGTCAATCAGATCCAGAAGATCGGGCACCAGTTCCACCTCGTGGGGCAGGGGCATGGGAATGCCGCCCGCCGCGGTGACCGCACCGGCATAGTTTTCACGCAGCGCATACCACGGAAATTTGGAATAGCCACCGGGTTCCTCGGAATCAAGGGTAATGCCGATGATCGGTTTTCTGGCACTCATGATCTGTCAAATCCCGTTGGTGGTGGCAGTTGGTCGCTATGTTTGCTGGCGATGCCATGAATTTGGCCGGAAACTAACCCCGGTGCGTTAGAAGGGCAACGGCAATTCACGCATATGTGCAATCGGTCGCGATCTTATCACCGCTTGACCGATCCTTGCACAGATTGCAATCTCATATCCTTAAAACTCAAGAAAAACAGTCAACAGACAGTGCGATGGGCCGGGTATAACGATGCTGCGGCCAAACTCTTGTTCCGGGATGGAAGACAAATCATGAGCGCAGACAGCTATATGGATATGGCGCTGGAAGAGGCGCGCGCCGCCGCAAGGCGTGGCGAGGTGCCGGTCGGTGCGGTTCTGGTCGATGCCGATAGTGGCGAGGTGCTCGCACGTGCGGGCAACCTGACCGAGGAACTCAATGATCCGACGGCCCATGCCGAAATCCTTGTGATCCGGGCCGCTGCCGGGGCCAAGGGCGAGCCGCGCCTGCCCAACTGCGATCTGTATGTCACGCTTGAACCTTGCCCGATGTGCGCAACTGCCATTTCGTTTGCCCGGCTGCGGCGCGTTTATTTCGGTGCCTATGATCCCAAAAGCGGCGGCATCGATCACGGCCCGCGCGTGTTCGAAAGCACAAGCTGCCATCACCGCCCGGAAGTCTATGGCGGGATCGGCGAGGTCGAGGCGGGCAAGCTTCTGAAGGATTTCTTTGGGTCGCTGAGGTGAGCGGTTTTACTTTTCACCTAATATTTTTAAGGTCAATGACCGTACAAGAAAACTCTTCAGCCGCTATAGTTAGGTTGCGATCATTTGTAATGAGCACGAAGTTTCCCCTGATAGCAGTGGCAGCTATCAGGGCATCTCTACTTTGGTTTTTAGGTTTTTTCTTTTTACCTGAGGCCTTATCAAGGTTTTGTATCCTAGATAGCAACTTTTCATAGAGCCCGTTGGCATCGCCCCATTTTGCTTCATTCCAGTTTGAGACGCCCCAAACTGCCGCGCCTGTGGGGATGGATTCTGCATCAATAGTCTGGAACCGTGAAAGCAGCTGTGCTCGTCTATCAACGCAAGAAGTTTGGTTGATTTCATCAAGTTGAATATGAGTCACGAATAATTTGTGATTTGTAAAATGATCTAAATTAGCAGGTTCATCCAAAACGTGATTGAAAACATTGGTATCCAATAGGTATTTATTTATCTTTCTCATGTTTTTACTCAAAAATTAAATGATTTTCTCATTTATATAATTATATATAAGTATTTTTAAGTTAAAATTTTTATTGATTTAATGGCTCGAGATTAAATTTTTGATCCAATCTCTTTCATGAGTTTGATAAAAAAAAGCCCGCCAGAATGACGGGCCTTCGTTCTTTTATTCGCGCGTCTGTCCACGTAATCCCGGCAGATGCTGGAACATCCAGGTTTCACTAAGCGGTGCATCGCCGCGTTTCAGATACATCCGCAAATCGACCGGCTCGTTGCCTTCGACTTTAAGATCGAACGCTGCACGCCAGATGCGGGTATCCATGATCGGCTCGATCTTGGTGCGGACAATCTCGCCGCGCGAGGTTGAAACGACGATCTCCGGGAACTCTCCATAGGCCAGGGTTCCCAGGATTTCACCTTCGAACTCGACCGAGAATTTCAGTTCGTCCTTCGGGCGGACGGTGCCGGGATTGCCGCCGCGCCCCATGCGGGTGGCGGTAACATGGGCAAGCTTGTCCATCGGGAACGGGTTCTGTGCCTGCCAATACAGGCGATAGCGGAACTGATAGCTATTGCCCGCCTTGGCCGGGGCATTCGGCACCCAGAAGGCACCGATATTGTCGTGGATTTCGTCATCGGTCGGAATTTCGACAAGCTGCACGGCACCGTCTTCCCACGCGCCAAGCGGTTCGACCCACAGGCTGGGGCGGCGGTGATAGCGCACACCGTCAAGATAATGACTGACTTCGCGGTCACGCTGCATCAGGCCAAAACCACGCGGATTTTTATCGCCAAATGCCGATGTGCGGATGATTTCCGGGTTGTTCAACTGACGCCAGATGCGTTCGCCATTTCCGGTCCAAAGCTCCAGCCCGTCGCTGTCATGGACTTCGGGACGCCAGTCAAAACGGAACGATTTGTTCTGTTCGGAATACCAGAACATGCTGGTCAGCGGCGCGATGCCAAGGCGTTCGATATCCTTGCGCAGGAACAGATATTTTTCGACATCCATCGTCACACCTTCGCCACGCGTCAGATAGAACCGGTAGGCACCGGTGATGCTTGGACCATCCAGCAGGGCATAGACCGTGACCGGGGCATTGGCCGATTTCGCCGGTTCGATATAAAATTCGCGGAAATCGGGGAATTCCTCAGGCTGGGACGTTGCCGTATTGACGACAATTCCGCGCGCAGACAGGCCATATTGGCCTTCATCGCCAATGGCACGGAAATAGGACGCGCCAAGAAACGCTGCCCAGTCCTGGGTTTTCCAGTCATCACGTTCGACATTTTCATGCAGACGGAAGCCGGCAAAGCCGCTGTTTTCCGAAAGTTTACGCGCAATGCTGTCTTCGGGCATGTCGAAATAATCAGGCGTATAAACCACTTCACGCGATTTGCCGCCGTCAACCAGATGCATGTGAACGGGTTTGGCAAAATACATGCCCAGATGGAAGAAGGTCAGCGGGTAGGTGCCCGAACCATCTGCATAGGGCGAAAATTCGCGTTTGTAATGCAGTTTGCCGTGGGTGTCGTAATCGATCTTGCCGACAATTTCGGGATCGGGGGCGACAGGTGCTTCATAAGGCGATTTTGACATGGCCTCGGCGCGCTTGATCAATGCGTCAAAGCTGAAGCTTTGTGGTTCGCCAAGATCAAGTTTTTCGTTCGCGGCCGAGGCACCATTGACCAGCGACATACCCGGCAGGATCAGCCCGGCGGCGGCCACGGATTTCAGAAATCGTCTGCGTTCCACAGAAGTCGTCATCAATCAGGTCCCGTTAATTTAAGAAGTCCGGAACTATACCGGACAGTGTGGACGTAATCGGGATAAAACATGGCGAATTCAAGATCGTAATATCTGCATTTTTCGCATAGCGGTATGCCAGATGTCTGCCTAAATAAACTTGCAATCATTAAAAATGGCGGGGTCGCCATCGCAGAAAGGTATGTTCATGCAGCAAACCGTTATCGGAAAGCCCGAGCAGACAGCCATTTTTCATGAGGCGGAACAGAAAGGCCTTCGACTGGCGATCAAGGGGCGGCTGGTTGCGTTGATTCTAATGGGGGGATGGCTGATTGCAACGCGGTCGGGCAACCCGACGCTGGCGTTCGAATACGGAACAGCGGTCGCGATATTTGCGACACTGGGCGTGATCCATTACCGGATTATCGGAACCGCGCAGGATCGATACTGGGTCAAGTATCTGTTTGTCGCCCTCGATATCGGCATTCTGTCTGCCCTGATCGCGACCCAGCGGATATTTGATACTGTAGATTTGCCGCAGGCAGTCATTTTCAGAGCGCCGATTTTTCCGTTCTATTTCGTTATTCTGGGCATTGCGGCCTTCAGTTTCTCGCCGGGGCTGGTGCTTTGGGCCGGTATTTGCGGGGTTGCCGGATGGATGGGGGCATTTGGCTTTGCCATCCGGAACATGACGCAGACCTATGACTGGGACGATATGGGCATTTCCCCCGATACGGAAACCTTCATCAGGTATTTTTACAGCCCCGATTTCGTCGGCACCGGGAGCAGAATACAGGAAAGCATCGCGCTTTTTATCGTGGCCTGCCTGATCGCATCGGTCATGTGGCGGGCACGTCATACGGTCCGCCGCCAGATTGAGGCAGAGCAGG
Organism: Thalassospira australica; assembly: GCF_044790785.1. GTDB lineage: Bacteria > Pseudomonadota > Alphaproteobacteria > Rhodospirillales > Thalassospiraceae > Thalassospira > Thalassospira australica_A. Next base: position 690,358 of record NZ_CP085258.1, read on the forward strand.
AACGCAGCACGATTTCCGATATTTTCGGGCAATATGTGCCGCCTGCCGTGGCCGAGGCGCTGATTTCCAAACGCGGGACGCTGGCCCCGGTCGAGCGGGAGGCAACCATCCTGTTTGCCGATCTGGCCGATTTCACGACCCTGACCGAAACCATCGGTCCGAAAGGAATTGTCGAGGTTCTCAATACCTACTTCGATGCGGTGTCGCAGATTATTACCCGCCATCATGGTGTGATAACCCAGTTCCAGGGCGATGCGGTTCTGGCGACGTTCAATGTCCCGGCCGAAGACCCCGATCATGCCCGGTGTGCCGTTCGGGCCGCACGCGAGATTTCCGACCTTGTGCAAAGCCGGGATTTTGCCGGTATCCGTGTCCGTACGCGCATCGGAATTTGCACCGGCACGGTGATTGCGGGCAGTGTCGGCGGGGGCGGACGACAGAATTATACCGTGCATGGCGACACGGTGAATTTGGCGGCCCGGCTTGAGGTGATGAACAAGGAACTGGGAACGGATGTGCTGATTTCCGAAACGACGATCAGGTATCTGGTGGCGGATGATTTTCGCAAGATCGGGCAGATGGATGTCCGCGGACTTTCGGAGCCGATTGATCTGTTTACCTTTGCACCGGCGGGCGAACGGAACATTGCGACTGGCAATATGTCCGCGACCGCAAGCTGATCATCGGCGAAGCTGTCGCGCATAAACAAAGGAACGGTATCGCGTTGATACCGTTCCTTCAGGTTTGGGCGTGGATTGACGTTGGAACCGGATTTATTGCAGCGGCTGGCGATACATCACCATTCCGGCGTGATACAGAACACCATCTTCGAAATAGCCATCTGCGGTAAAGCCGGTATCGTCCCAGTAATCGATATGATTGCCGGAAATTTCATAACGTCCCTGATAGGCGGACTGACGATTGCCGCGCGCCTCGTCATAACGCCCATCTGCCCTCAATTCCTGACGGATATTGCCGTCTGCCGTGACCCACATGCCGACATAGGGATGCGGATCGTTCGACGCGGTTCCGGACATGACGGTATCCTCCTGTGCGGTGGCTGTGCTGGAAAACAGCATCAGAAGACTGGTGATAGAAGACGCAAACATATGACGTGCCATGCGGGCCTCCTTTGGCGGTGCGGATTAATATGCCGATGCGGTCGGGCGTACGATGATCTCGTTCACATCAACACTTTCGGGCTGGGCGATCGCATACAGGACCGACCAGGCGATGGAAATCGGGCTAAGGGCGGTTTTGCGCAGTTCGCCGAGGAACCCCTTGGCACTGTCATCGGTGATATCGTTGCCAAGTTCGGTTTCGGTAACGCCCGGCGAAACCATGGTAACGCGGATATCCCGGCTTTCCTGACGCAGGCCGTCTGAAATGGCCCAGACGGCGTATTTGGTGGCGCAATAAACCGCGGCGGTCGGCGATACCAGATGTGCGCCGATGGAGGCGGTGTTGATGATATGACCGCTGCCTTGTTCCTTGAACACCGGCAGACCGGCGGCAATGCCATTCAGAACGCCGCGGATATTGACATCGATCATCTTGTTCCACTCGTCGATTTTAAGTTCGGCAAGCGGCGACAGGGGCATGACACCGGCATTGTTGAAGATCACATCAACACGGCCATAGGTGTTTTTGGCGAAATAGACCAGTGCTTCGACGTCGTCGGCATCGGTGACATCAACCGCGCGACATGTTGCGGTGCCGCCTTCGGCCTCGATTTCGGCGACGATGGAATGCAGTTTTGCCGTCCGGCGCGCGGCCAGAACGACCTTTGCACCGTTTTCGGCCAGAAGTTTTGCCGTGGCTTCGCCAATCCCGCTGCTGGCACCGGTGATAACGACGACCTTGTTTTCAACATTGCTGGACATAAGCGACATGACATCCTCCTTGTTTGGATCATGGCGCTTACTGTGATTGCAAACAGCAATTTGATGAATACACAGAACTCTTGATCAATTGCCTGATTCTCCGAACAGTACGAAAACCGCTTTTCAGTACATTTTTGATCGCTATAGTTCATATTAGAGAAACAAAGGAGTTTGGTGATGTCTGTATTCGAAGATATGTCTCAACTGATTGACAAATACTGCGAAGAAGAAGGTGTTACCCAGACGTCGGTGAGTGCGATGCACCTTTATCGTGCGACCGGGCCATCAATGAAAGTCCCGACAATCTACAAGCCCTGTCTTTGTATTATCGCGTCAGGTGCCAAAGAGGTGTCACTGGGTGATGATCTGTTCCGGTATTCGCCCGGTCAGTATCTGGTGGCGTCGGTCGACCTGCCAATTGTCGGTTGTGTCACAAATGCCAGTGTCGCCCTTCCGTATCGCAGTTTGTCGATTGAACTTGATGGCCAGATGCTCAGCGACCTTGTAACCCAGATCGATCTTCAGGTCGGATCTGCGTCCGAAAGCGATTGCGGGCTTCATGTCGATGATGCCAGCGACACCTTGCTGGATGCCGTGATGCGCCTGTTGAGCCTGTGTGATCAGAAAGATGATATTTCGGTGATGGCGCCGATGCTTCTGCGCGAAGTGCATTATCGTCTGTTGCGCGGCCTTCAGGGGGCCCGGATTGCACAAATCGGAATGGGCGGCAGCAACATGCAGCGGATTTCCAAAATCATCCGTCTGATGAAGGACGATTTTGCCGCACCGCTTCGGGTCGATGATCTGGCGGCACAGGCGAATATGAGTCCGTCTTCCTTCCATCATCATTTCAAGCAGGTAACGTCCATGAGCCCGCTTCAGTATCAGAAACGGCTTCGCCTGACGATGGCGCGCCAGATGATGCTGACCGAAATGAAGGATGCGGCAACCGCAGCCTATGAAGTCGGATATGAAAGCGCATCACAGTTCAGCCGTGAATATGCCCGCATGTTTGGCGCACCGCCGATGCGCGATGTTTCGGCGATCCTTGGACGGCTGGGCGGGGATGGCACGGCGGCGGCGAACGCCTATTGAAAAACCGGATTGTTGCGACCGGTTTGCAATTCACTTGACGGGCCTTTGCGACTATGTGACACCGATTGATGTCAGTATCCGACAAGGATAAAGGGAATTCGAAGCCGTCCGCGAGGGCGGTTAACCGAAGCTGCCCCCGCAACTGTAGGCGGTGAGTGTTTTCCTTCTTGATGCCACTGGGATATTCCCCGGGAAGGCCGGAAAACACAGCGACCCGCGAGCCAGGAGACCTGCTGACATGACGACGACGGACCGGGCGGGGTGCCCCGGAGGATGTCGGTACATGTCACCGTCTCGCGCAGGTTGCAACGCGTTCTGCCTGCTTTCGGGTTCTGGCATTTCCCGCCATTTTTCAGCACTTTAGCCAGTCCCTTGACCATGGTAATTTTAATGTTATGTTATAACATAACATTTATTGGTTTGATGTGTCCGGTCGGGAAATGAAATCCCGGATCGGCATATCCATGAAAGGACGCAAAGTGATTGAACTGAACAGACAGGTTCTTGCAGTCGGGGTGTTTGCTGCGGGACTGGCTTCTTTTGCGCAATACGCATCCGCCACGGAATATCCGCTGACACTGGAAAATTGTGGTCGAACCCTGACCTTTGATCAGGCTCCGAACCGTGTCGTATCGCTTGGTCAAAGCAGTACGGAACTGCTCTATCTGCTGGGGCTGGCTGACCGGGTGGCCGGAACGGCGGTATGGCTTGGACCGGTACAGGAACAGTTTCGCGACGTTAACGCCACCATCCCGCGTCTGGCAGACAACGATCCCAGCTTTGAAAGTGTTGTCGGGAAAAAGCCCGATCTGGTCACAACCCAGTTCCAGTGGCATATCGGCCCGAATGGCAAGGTCGGCACGGTCGATCAGTTCGCCGAACTTTCCATCCCGGTCTATACCGCACCGGCCGATTGCATGGGCAAGGACAACACCACGGGCGGCGACGGAACCCGAATCGACGCCTTTTCGATGGATCAGATCTATCAGGGGATAGACGACCTTTCGAAAATCTTCGATGTCGAGGAACGCGGCGCGGAATTGATTGCCGATTTCAAGGCACGTGAAAAAGCGGCGCGTGAAAAAGTCGCCGCCGTCAATGGTAAGGGGATTTCGGCATTGTTCTGGTTTTCCAGTGCCGAAATCGATGTTGATCCGTTTGTTGCCGGTCAGAAAGGTGCACCGGCCTACGTCATGTCGATCCTGGGTGTCGAGAATGTCATCGACAGTGATGATGAATGGCCTACGGTTGGCTGGGAAACCATCGCCCGGACCAATCCCGACATCATCGCAATTGGCAGGATGGATCGTCGTCGTTTTCCGGCCGATGACTGGGAACTGAAAATGCAATTCCTGAAATCCGATCCGGTAACCCGCCAGATGAGTGCGGTCAAAAGCGGAAATATCGTCGTCATGGATGCCCAGTCGATGAACCCGACCATGCGGACAATCGAAGGCATTGAAACGCTGGCCAAGGCAATTGAGGCGTTCGAGGCAAGCCAGTGATCGGTAACGTCATTTCCAGCCCTGTTTTCATGAAACGCATCAGCGTGGCATTTGCCGCGCTGATGTTGCTGGCAGCGGTCCTGGCGGTTGCGGCATCGGTGGGCGAAACAGCGATCCCGCTTGGCACGGTGATTGACACGATTGCCAATCATTTATGGGATGCCGGTCATCCGGTCGATGCGATTGATGCCGGTATTATCTGGAACTATCGGCTGAGCCGCGCGATTGTTGCTGCAAGTTGCGGGGCGGCTTTGGCTGTTTCCGGTGCGGTCCTGCAGGCGCTTTTGCGCAACAGTCTTGCCGATCCCTATCTGCTCGGCATTTCAGCCGGGGCATCGACCGGTGCGGTCAGTATCGTGATCCTTGGTCTGGGGGCCGGGATGCTTTCCCTGTCACTCGGTGCATTTATCGGCGCGGTGGCGGCATTTGGCTTTGTGACCCTTCTGGCGTTACAGGCCGGGCGTGGCACGGGGGCGATCATTCTGGCCGGGATTGCCGGGTCGCAGATGTTCAATGCCCTGACATCCTTCATTGTTACCAAATCGGCCAGTGCCGAACAGGCGCGCGGTATCATGTTCTGGCTTCTGGGCAATCTTAGCGGCGTGCGCTGGCCCGATGTGTGGCTGGCCTTGCCCGCGGCGGTCATCGGGCTTGTCGTATGTCTTTGGCATGCTCGTGCACTTGATGCCTTTACGTTTGGTCGTGAATCCGCGGCATCGCTTGGTGTTCCGGTCAGGCGGGTTTATGCGATCCTGATTGCTGCGTCCGCGATGATGACGGCGGTGATGGTCAGCATTGTTGGCTCCATCGGCTTTGTTGGACTGGTGATCCCGCATGCCGCGCGCTTTTTTGTCGGAACACGTCATGGGCTGCTATTGCCGTTATCAGCATTGATCGGGGCGCTGTTTCTGGTCTGTGCCGATGTCATTTCACGTGTGATCGTTCCGGGGCAGGTTTTGCCAATCGGGGTGATTACCGCGCTTGTCGGGGCGCCAGCCTTTGCCCTGATCCTGTGTCACGGAAGGATTTTGCGATGACCCTCGAACTGCGCGATGTCGTTTGGTCTGCCGGTTTCCGCAAGATCATCAGGAATGTCTCGCTCCGGGTTGAGCCGGGCGAGTTTCTGGGCCTGATCGGACCAAATGGATCGGGTAAAACCAGTTTGATGTCGGTTTTGGCTGGTATTCGTCCACCTGGTCAGGGGCGTGCGATGCTGGCGGGGCAGGACATGAAAAAGCATGGTCGGCGCAAACTGGCCCGGCAGATCGGCTTTGTCGAACAGCAGGCCGACACGACGGACCGCCTGACCGTGCGCGAGGCGGTGGCACTGGGACGCACACCTTACCTTAGTCTGCTTTCGCCCTGGTCGGAACGGGATGATGCGATTGTTAACCGCGCCCTTGGTGATGTTGATATGACCCATATGGCCGACCGGTTCTGGCACACGCTTTCGGGCGGCGAAAAGCAGCGGGTCCATATTGCGCGTGCGTTGGCGCAGGAACCGAAATTCCTGCTACTGGATGAACCGACAAACCATCTGGATATCCGTCATCAACTTGGTTTGCTGGAACTGGTGCGTGAATTGCCGGTTACCGTGGTCGCGGCCCTGCACGATCTGAACCACGCCGCAATGTATTGCGACCGGATTGCCATGATGCGTGATGGGGAACTGGTGGGGATCGGCAGTCCTGCCGACATTCTGACATCGGAAAATCTGCGTGATGTGTTCGGTGTGGATGCCACCATCGAACATGGCCCGAACGGGCAATGTGCAGTGCGCTATCACACAGGTATCAAAAAAGACCGGGCTGCATGACCCGGTCTTTTTTAATTCAAAGGCTTATTTCTGTTCGCGGGCAATCGCGCGCCAGCCGATATCACGGCGGCAAAAACCGCCCGGCCAGTCAATGGCGTCAACCGCCTGATAGGCGCGTTTCTGCGCCTCGGTTACCGATGTGCCACGCGCGGTAACGCCAAGAACGCGACCACCCGTCGCGGTCAGCTTGTCGCCATCCATTTTCGTACCCGCATGCAGGACCTTGACCTTGTCCATCGCATCCGCATCGGCAACGTTTTTGATCTCGGTGCCTTTTTCATAGCTGCCCGGATAACCCTTGGCGGCCATGACAACGACCATGGCGGTTTCATCATGCCATTCGGGTTTGACCTGATCGAGTTTGCCGGTTGCCGCCCCATCAAGGATATCAAGCACATCCGATTTCAGACGCGTCATCAGAACCTGGCATTCCGGATCGCCAAAACGGATGTTGTATTCGATCAGTTTCGGATTGCCCGCATCGTCAATCATCAGACCGGCAAACAGGACGCCCTTGAACGGATGGCCTTCGGCGGCCATGCCCTTGACGGTCGGAACAATGATCTGTTCCATGACCTTGTCTTCAACCGACTGCGTAAAGACCGGGGCGGGGGAATAGGCACCCATACCACCGGTATTCGGGCCGGTATCGCCTTCGCCGACGGCCTTGTGATCCTGGGCTGCAATCAGGGGAATGACGTTCTCGCCATCGCAGACGGCAAAGAAGGATGCTTCTTCGCCGGTCATGAATTCCTCGATCACCAGTTCCGCACCGGCATCGCCGAATTTGCCACCAACCATGCATTCGTCAATCGCGGCAAGGGCTTCGTCGATTGTCTGGCAGATCGTCACACCCTTGCCCGCGGCAAGGCCGTCGGTTTTGACAACAATCGGCGCACCGTGCTTTTCAACAAAGGCACGGGCATCGTCGGGCGTGGTGAAACGGCCATAGGCAGCGGATGGGACGCCAAACTTTGCCACCATGTCCTTCATGAAACCCTTGGAGCCTTCAAGCTGTGCCGCCGCCTTTGAACAGCCAAACGATTTGATGCCAACGGTGTCGAGTGCGTCGACAAGACCCGCGACCAGCGGGGCCTCGGGCCCGACAACAACCAGATCGACCGCATTGTCGGCTGCAAATTTCACAAGGCCATCAATGTCGCTGTCGGAAATGGCGACACATTGCGCGGAATCGGCAATACCGGCATTGCCCGGCGCGCACCAAAGCTTGGTCAGTCGCGGGCTTTTGGCAATTGCCCAGCACAATGCATGTTCACGTCCGCCACCGCCAACGACCAGAACCTTCATGATTTTAACCTCGATTACGTGTCCGACTGCTTGATGGTCCAGACGGGATGAACTAGGCTTGCACCCCATCCCGCTTGAAAATTTATGCGGGCTTTTAGCATAAAGTGCCCTTGATGACGCAAGATTTGTTCGACCCGTTTGCCCCGATGCCCGAAGAGCCCGCGAAACCGGGAAATCTGCCCGAATTTTCGGTCTCCGATCTTTCCAATGCGCTTAAACGCACGGTCGAGGATGCGTTTTCATTCGTGCGTGTGCGCGGCGAGATTTCCGGCTTCAAACGCGCAAGCAGCGGTCATATGTATCTGGCACTCAAGGATGATCAGGCGGTGCTGGATGGTGTTTGCTGGCGCGGGCAGGCATCCAAACTTGGCCTTGCACCCGAAGACGGCATGGAAGTCATTGTAACCGGCCGATTGACGACATTTCCCGGCCGGTCGAAATACCAGATTGTCATCGAAACGATGGAGGTTGCCGGCGAAGGTGCGCTTCTGAAACTTCTGGAAGAACGCAAAAAGAAACTTGCCGCCGAAGGACTGTTTGATGCGTATCGCAAAAAGCCGATCCCGTTCCTGCCCGATGTCATCGGGATCGTGACATCCCCGACCGGGGCGGTTATCCGCGATATCATGCACCGGCTGCGCGAACGTTTTCCGCGCCGGGTTTTACTATGGCCCGTGGTGGTACAGGGAACCGGTGCCGCCGAACAGGTCGCGCAGGCCGTGCGCGGTTTCAATGATCTTTTGCCCTATGGCAATATTCCGCGCCCCGATGTCCTGATCGTCGCGCGCGGTGGCGGGTCGTTGGAAGACCTTTGGGCGTTTAACGAGGAAATCATTGCCCGTGCGGTGGCGGAATCCGACATTCCGGTGATTTCGGCGGTCGGTCATGAAACCGATACGACCCTGATTGATTTTGTGTCCGACCTTCGTGCGCCAACTCCGACGGGGGCCGCGGAAAAGGCCGTTCCGGTGCGGCTTGATCTGATCGGTCAGGTCGAGGAAGACGGGCTTCGTCTGACGCAGGCCATCCGTCGGCTTGGCGTGGAAAAACGCACCGCCCTTGAAAGCCTTGCGCGCGGTCTTGGCGATCCGTGCCGGATGCTTGAAGAACGCAGCCAGATCCTTGATAACTGGGCCGACCGGTTGCCACGTGCGGCGGGCAGTGTTTTGCAACAGGCGCGTTCGCGTTTGAACGAAGCCGGGGCACGGTTGGTCAGTCCGCGTGAACAGCTTTCAGAAAAACGCGGGCGGCTGGAAAATGCGGGTTTGCGACTGGATGGGGCGATCAAATCCGCCATCCAGTTGCAAAAGGCACGTCTTGATCAGACCGCAGCCGGACTTCGCCCGGCAAATGCCAAACGCGATATCGCACGCGACCACAAACAGATCGATGATCTGGCGGGCCGTATGCAGGCGGCGGTTAAAAATATCCTGAACCGCGAAGCCGAAGGTCTGGCGCGCTATGACCGTCTTTTGGAAAGCTATTCCTATCGCAATGTTCTGAAACGCGGCTTTGCCGTTGTGCGCGGTGCGGATGAAGGATTGATTGGCAAAGCATCGGATTTGATTGCCGGGCAGGGTTACATTCTGGAAATGCAGGATGGACGTGCCGATGTGACAGCAGGGACGTATTCCTCTGGGGCAGCCGAGGCGGCACCGGCTGCCACGGTCGCACCGAAATCGGCTGCCAAACCGAAACCGGCCCGGAAAAAAGACCCGGCCCCCAAGGATGATGACAGGCAAGGGAGCCTTCTGTAATGCGTTTCGCAATGAAGATGTTTTTGGCGGCAACCGGCTTGATGGCATCATGTTTGGGGGCCATTGCGGCTGAGCCGACCTATCAGGGCCAGTTTGTTCAGGGCGGCATCGTGTTCGGTCAGACCGAGCCCGGAAGCAGCATCCTTCTGGATGGCACGGCCATTGATACGATTGGCCCGGACGGGGCGTTTATCCTTGGTTTCCCCCGCGACTATGAAGGACCGGCCAAGCTGACCCTGCGCGATGCAGACGGGGGTGTCGAAGAATATGCCTATGACATCGGTGATCGTGAATTCGATATCCAGCGCATTGATGGCCTGCCGCCCAAGATGGTGACGCCGGCCCCGGAGGTCATGGAACGGATCAGGGATGATTCGCGTCAGGCCCGCGAAGCCCGCGTCGAACGATTTACCCAAAGATTTTACGAGAACGGTTTTATCTGGCCGGTTTTGGGACCGATCAGCGGTGTATACGGATCGCAACGCATCTTGAATGGTGAACCGCGCGCCCCGCATTGGGGGGTGGATATTGCGGTTCCCACCGGCACACAGGTCGTGGCCCCGGCGGACGGGATTGTGACGCTGGCGCATCCCGATATGTATTTTTCCGGGGCGACCCTGTTTATTGATCACGGGCTTGGCATGGTTTCGGCTTTTTTGCATCTGTCGGAAATCGATGTGAAAGTTGGTGACGTCGTTCGGCAGGGTGAGCCGATTGCCAAGGTCGGGGCAAGTGGCCGTGCAACCGGGCCGCATCTGGATTGGCGGATCAATGTCGGGGATGCGCGTGTTGACGCCGCCCTTCTTGTGCCGTCGATGGAAGATGCACAAAAGGCCGCAAAGGCGAAGGCCAGCAATTGATGACGGATAAACAATAGGGAACCTTTGCCATGAAAAAGCACGGAGCCGTCGCCGCAGGACATGATGTCACCGCACGCGCGGCTGCCGATGTGCTTGAGGCAGGCGGCAATGCCTTTGACGCGGTGACTGCGGCCATGTGGGCGGCCTGTGTGGCCGAACCGGTTCTGGCATCATTGGGCGGGGGTGGTTTTGTCATGGCCCGTCCGGCAGGAAAACCGCCTCGACTTTATGATTTCTTTGTTGAAACGCCGCTTGCCAAACGCCCGCGCGAAGAACTTGAATTCGAAAGCCGGTTTGCGACATTCGCCGGTGGCGTCACCCAGGAATTTCACGGCGGATATGGCTCGGTTGCGACGCCGGGCGTGGTTGCCGGTATTTTCAAGCTGCATGACGATCTTGGATCCCTGCCGATGGCAATGCTGGCTGAACCGGCAATTACAGCCGCACGCGACGGGATCAAGCTGGATGCGTTTCAGCGGTATGTCATGGGGATCGTAACCCCGCTTCTGGCGTTTTCCAAAGACAGCCGGTCCGTTTTCGGCGCACCGGGACATCAGGACGAAGACGGATTTGAATTGCCGGACGAGGGTCACATTCTTCGTCAGGCTGATATGGCCGACAGCGTTGAATATTTGCTGCGGACCGGGGCCGATGGCTTTTATCACGGCGATCTTGGTCATGCGCTGGTGACCGAATGCCGGGAATATGGTGGCTATCTGACGGGCGCAGATTTGGCGGCATACCGGGTTCTGGTTCGTGATCCGCTTTTGATCGCTGGGCGGAACGGACGGTTTGTTTTAAACCCGCCACCGGCGTCGGGCGGGGTTCTGGTCGGGTTCGGGCTTAAACTTGCGCGCGAAATAGAACTTGGATCGTTTGGGTCGGCCCGTCATCTTGAAGCCATTTCGCGCATTCTTCATGCCACCGGACTGGCACGCAGCGAATATGGCGCAAGCCCGGCGATCCTTGCCGACGAATTTTGCGAATCCTATCGGTCTATGATTGGCGACCGACCGCTTAGCCAGAATGGCACGACCCATATTTCCGTGGTTGATGGCGATGGCAATCTTGCCGCGGCGACGATTTCAAACGGGTCCTGTTCCGGGCGCATGGTGCCGGGGACTGGTATCATGCTCAATAACATGCTGGGCGAGGCCGACCTGTCACCCGACGGGTTCCATCACTGGCCATGCGGTGTGCGGATGACATCGATGATGACCCCGGCCCTGTATCTGGCGGGCAATGGTGATGCGATTGCACTTGGTTCTGGCGGGTCAAACCGCATTCGTTCGACCATGTTGCAGGTGATGCTGAATATCGATGCCTATGACATGACCCTGCATGGCGCGGTGGCGGCACCGCGGCTTCATGTCGAAGACAGTCTTTTGTCTGTCGAACCGGGATTTGACGGATCGCTTCTGGACGGTCTTAGCCTTGAAGACCAGCAACGCTGGGATACGGAGGATATGTTCTTTGGCGGCGTTCATGCCGCCAAGGTCAGTTACGACGGGAAAAAATTCAATGCGGTGGGTGATGCCAGACGCAATGGCCATCAAGTGGTGATTGCTGATCCGTAATCCGGTTTGAACCGGCCCTAACGCGGAATTTCGTCGGCAGGGCGGACGTCAAGCAACGGGGCCGCATCAATCTTTTCTGCATTCATCATTGTCGCGACCCGCTGCATGGATGACAGAAGCTGCGTTTTTTCCCAGTCGGGCAGGGCTTCGAATTGGGATATGAATTCTTCATGCAGCATGGTGGGGGCTGCTTTCAGGATGTTCTGACCTGCCTCTGTCAGAACCGTATTGACCACGCGCTTGTCCGTGGTGCTGCGGCGGCGTTCTGCCAGCCCGCGCTGTTCAAGGCGGTTCAGGATCGTGGTAACCGTTGCCTGGCTTAGTGACACATGATTGGAAATGCGGCGCACCGTGACGTTCTGCAATTCGTCAATCGCGCGCAGAACCATCACCTGCGGGATGGTCAGGCCACAGGCCTTCATCATGCGTTTGGAATGAAGATCGGTTGCACGGATGATCTGCCGTAACGCGACCAGAATGTCCTGCCAGTAGGCCTGTTTCATGGTGGTTCTCGTGGGTGCTATATTCGAAATCATTCGGTAACGGGCTTTGACCGCTTTATCAACGCAATTTGTTGCATGACAAAAGGGGCGCGCGGATTAATTGCCCCGAATGCGTCGCATGGCCAAAAAGATCAAGGCGAATATGGCAACCAGGACAAGGGTAACACCGCCGATCAACAGGGCCTGATTGAGGCGCAGATCATATTCCTGTTTGCGTTCGACATAGGAGATGGCCTGCCGTCTCAGTTGATCCATCTCGGGTGTGATGTCGAAGCTGGTGCGATACATTTTGGCCCCGGCACGAGACAGAAGATCATTGGTTTTGTTCAGGCGTTCATTGAACAGCGCAAACCGTTCTTCGGTCGCGGCCAGATCGTGAAGCGGGTTATCTTCTTCGTCTTGTTCGTTACTGGGGATGATCGACAGTTTGGTCCGGGTTAAATTATCTTCGTCCTCGCGCAGACAGTCGGACAAGGATTTCTTTTCAGCACTCCTGCCACATTCAATCTGGCGGTCGCCAAACTGTTCGAGCGCATTCTGCAGATGTGTTTGCAATTGTTGATCAAGTTCGGCAATCCGCAGACGCACCTGCTTAGAGCTGTCTTCGATCTTGCCGACATCCCTTTCAAGAGCAAAGGACGGCCAGACGGCAAACACCGACGCAGCAAGAATCAGCACAAGGGGGACGACGAAGCGCAGCAAAAAGGACCTTTCCCTGAAGGTGACGTTCTTTGAGCTGTCAGTCTGGGGCATGGTCGTTCCGATTCAGTTAACGACGGATGCTATGGGAGACGTGTCATTTCGGCCAGCGTTTATGCAGCCATAGCCATTGTGCCGGGCGTTCGCGGATCCAGCTTTCTATGATCGCATTAACTTCGGTCATGATGCGCAGGATATCGGCATGACGGTCATCGGTCGGGACAATTTCGAGTGCCGGATAAAATGTCATGCGGAAATAGGCGCCGCCCAGTCGCTCCACCCTGACCGGTACTACCGGGCAATCATATTTTAGCGCAAACTGTGCCAAGGCCGGGGCTGTCATGGCATCACGACCAAAAAACGGTACGGCAATGCCGTCATTCATTTTCTGGTCGACCAGCATCGCGACATGCCCGCCTTCTTTCATGTATTTGGTAATCTGGCGGGCACCCTGTGCCCCTTTTTTTACCAGTTGTCCGCGGAAAGTCTTGCGGGCACGAATGAATAACTGATCAACCCATGGATTGTCCGGGGCGCGATAGACACACATCATGTCCATATCCATCGCGGTTGCCAGCGTCATGCCGATTTCCCAGTTGCCGATATGACCGGTAAAGAACACACCCGGTTTGTCATCATCTTTCGAGGCCATGCCGTTCTCAAGGCCGACAACCTCGATTCTTGGACCACCCGGGCGCAATTTATGCAGATGCGGGACTTCAGCCGCGTTGCGTCCCAGATTTTCCCACATGTCACAAATGATCGTTTCGATCTCTTCCGGGGATTTTTCCGGAAATGCGCGCGTCAGGTTGTTTCGCGCCTTTTTTGTCTGGCCGAGTTTGGGGCCAAACTTGCGCAGTAACGAACCGCCCGCGTTTGATGCCATATCAATCGGCATGGCAGCAAAAATCCAATAAATCAGATGGGCTGCCAATCCCTGCAACGGGTGGGAAATATATTTCTGTCGTGCGTTGTAAAGGGCACTGCGTTTAGGCATCGGACAACACCGCCGTAATTATTTTCTCCAGCTGGTCCGGGGCTTCGAATTCCAGCATAATATCAAGTGTGCTTATGCCGTTCCGCTGCCCGGCAGGCAAGCGCATCAGGTCTTTTTCTGTCGTGACCAGATCCGCATTCAACGCCTTGGCTTTTTGATGCAGCTCCGCCAATTCAGACGCACGGAATGGATGATGATCCGCAAAGTCGACGGTCGCGACAATATCGGCACCAACCGCACGCAGGCTATCGTGGAATTTGGCCGGGCGGGCAATACCGGCAAAAGCAAGAACCCTGCGGCCGGCAAAATCGGCACCATTGCAGGGCACCATACGGGCGCGCAGAACCGGAACAGACGCAGGCAGGTTTTTCAGGAACGGTGGATTGCCATCGCCGATCAGAATGATTGCGCGAACTTTTGCCAGCCCCTGTTCAAGGGGTTCGCGCATCGGGCCTGCCGGGATAACGCGGCCGTTTCCGATCCCGAAAACGCTGTCGACAACGGCAAAGCTGCAATCCTTGATCAATGACGGATTTTGTAGCCCGTCATCCAGAATGATGGCCTCCGCCCCGGCATTTCTGGCGGTTTCGGCCCCCATGCCCCGGTCCCGCGAAACCCATGTCGGTGCCGTTCGCGCCAGAAGCAGCGGCTCGTCACCGACATCGGATGCCGTGTCCTTCATCGGATCAACATGGTGCGGGCCGGTTTCCCGCCCACCATATCCGCGGCTCAGGAAATGGGCGTGAATGCCCATTTTGTGCAATGTGTGATAAAGCGCGATTGCGGTCGGCGTTTTGCCAGCCCCACCGATGGTAAAGTTACCGACACAGAAAACCTTGCATCCCGGATGGCGCATGGTCGTCGTCATCGCCCGGATACCTGCACCCGCGCGCCACAGCAGGGAAAAAGGCGACAATGCCTTGGCCATGCAGCCGTCAGCTAACCAGAAATCAGGCGCGCGCATTGGCAACCTCGGCGGTTAAAAGCGGTGTGATTGCATCAAGGGTACGTTCCAGAACCTCCGCCTTTGAATTGGCATATGCCAATGCGGCATTTGCCAATGCACCGGCTTTTTCCGGATATGTCAGAAGGGTATCGACCTGACGGGCCAGATCGTCAATATCGGCAACGGGGCGGCATGCCTTGGCCGTCAGAAGTTCCCGGCTGATTTCACTGAAATTGCTCATATCCGGGCCATGCAAAATCGCACAACCAAGCCGGGCCGGTTCCAGCGGGTTCTGGCCGCCCGACGCACAAAGAGTTTTTCCGATCAGGCATACCGGGGCAATACGATAATAAAGCCCCATATCGCCCATCGTATCGCCAAGATAGATATCAATATCATCGGTGATTGCATGACCAAGGCTGCGGCGTGCGACGCGCAATCCCCTTGCAATCAGTTCTGCTTCGATTTCGTTCGCCCGGATGGGGTGACGGGGAACGATAACCGTCAGAAGTTTTTCGTGTTTGGGCGCCAGGGTTTGGTGGACCTGTGCACATGCCCGTTCTTCACCTTCAAAGGTGCTGGCGGCAAGCCATACCGGGCGATTGCCGATCTGCGATTGAAGTTCTGCCAGTGTGTCGGCTTCTACCGGCAACGGCGGGGCTGCAAATTTCAGGTTGCCGACCGCGCGGACATCGGTCCCCCCCAATGAAATAAACCGTTCGGTTTCTTCGTGGCCCTGTGTGAGGATCAGATCGAATGCAGAAATCACCGGGGTGATAAAGGATGGGAACCGTGAATAGCTTTTGAAGCTTCGGGCCGATATGCGACCGTTAAGCAATACAAGTCTGGTTCCGGCTTTTTTTGCCTTGGTCAGGATATTGGGCCAGAAGTCGCTCTCAAGCCACAGGGCAACATCGGGCTTCCAGTGATGGAGAAAGCGCGCAACGCAAACCTGTCGGTCAATCGGGATGAACTGATGGATCACCCCTTTGGGGAGGCGCTGATACATCATTGCCGCCGAGGTAACGGTGCCCGTGGTGACAAGGATCGATATATCGGGAAACCGCGCGCGAATGGCATCGATCACCGGCAGCGATGACAGGGATTCGCCAACACTGGCACCATGTATCCAGACAAGTTTCCCCTTGGGCCGCACAGCACTTGCGTGACCGAACCTCTCGCCGATACGACCGGCATCTTCCTTGCCACGGTTTTTACGGCGTTGCAGATAAAGACCAAGTACCGGACCCAGAAGCCGTGTCGCAACGCGATAGGCATAAAACAGGCTCATTTAACGGCTTCCTGATCGGCCGTGGCCTGCATGGCGGAACGTTTCTGCTTGGGAAGTTCGTCGGCCCCTGCAGGTTCGATCACCTCAAGGCCGAGCTTGCGGTCTTTTTCCTGCGTCAGTTTCGTCAGGGCTGTTTCCAGTTCCAGTCGCTTCGCTTCCAGTCCTGCATCGTCCAGATCGCGCGGGACATGAATGGGGTCGCCCCAGCTAAAGACCCCTTTCGAGAATGGAAAAGGCAGAACAAAGCGGTCCCAGCTGCCAAACACGCGCCGTCTTGACGATGAATAGGTCAGCGGGAAAATCGGAACCCCTGCCAGTTTTGCCGCCTGAACAATACCATCCGAAATTCGCATGCGCGGTCCGCGCGGTCCATCCGGGGTCATGCCGACGACTTCACCGGATTTCAGTGCCTTCAATATGCGCCGCAACGCTGCCGCACCGCCTTTGCCCTGTCCGGTTGACCCGGCAATGGTGGCGATCCCGAAATGCCCGATTGTGCGGGAAATGATTTCACCGTCGCGATGCGATGAAATCAGCATGTTAAACGGGCGGTCTCCGGCAACCGAACGCCATGTATAGGGCATCATCAGCAAACGCTGATGCCAGAAAGCCACGATAAACGGTTTGCCCTCCGTCAGGAAATGGGCAGGATGATCACCGCCTTCCGTATGCCAGCGACCGGTAATGCGAATGAGACGGATATAGGTTGCCGCAAGCCAGCACAAAGTGCTGCGCGCCTGATCACTTTTTATGATTCGTTTATGCCACTGCAAGCCGGTCTTTCCCGAATGTTAGGCCAGATTGTCGTTTTCTTCTTCCGAGAATTGCAGATTATAGAGGTTGGCGTAAGCCCCTCCAAGTGCAAGCAATTCTTCATGGCGTCCCTGTTCGGTAACATGCCCGTTCTGAATGACGCAAATCTTGTCGGCATCGACAATGGTCGACAGGCGATGCGCGATAACAAGGGTTGTCCGGCCCTTCATCAGTTCGGTCAGAGCACCCTGAATATGGCGCTCCGATTCCGTGTCTAGGGCCGATGTCGCCTCGTCCAGAAGCAGGATCGGGGCGTTTTTTAACATCGCACGTGCAATCGCGATCCGCTGGCGCTGCCCGCCCGAAAGCTTCACACCATGTTCACCGACAATGGTGTCATAACCGTTTTCAAGTTGCAGGATGAAATCATGGGCTGCTGCATGACGTGCGGCTTCTTCGATTTCGGCATCGCTTGCGCCAAATCGGCCATAGGCGATGTTGGATCGAACCGTATCGTCAAACAGCGTGATTTCCTGACTGACCAGTGCGGTCGCTGATCGCAGGCTTTCCAGCGTTACATCGCGGATATCCTGACCATCAATCGTGATCGCACCGGCATTGATGTCATAGAACCGCGGGATCAGGTTCAGGATCGTCGATTTACCGGCACCCGATGGCCCGACAAGGGCAATCGTCTGTCCGGCCTCGATATCAAGGCTGATGTTACGCAGTGCCGTCGTTTCATTGTTATAAGAAAAGGAAACATCCTTGAACTGGATGGCGCCGCCCTTGACCTGAAGCGTTTTGGCATCGTCGGCATCGCGAATTTCCGGTTCGATATCAAGGATGGTAAAGACGCGCTGCGATGCTGCAAGGCCCGCCTGCAGGTTTATATTGATATTTGCAAGACGCTTCACCGGCTCGTAGGCAAGCAAAAGGGCTGTGATAAAGGAAAAGAAGCTGCCCGGGTCGCTTGCCCCGTCAATGACGCGGCTGCCGCCATAGATGATGATGGTCGTGATTGCGGCACCGCCCAGCGTTTCCATGATGGGGGACGAACGCGCACTGACTTTCTGGGCCTTGAAGCTCAGATCGAAAACGGTCTCGACAAGTTTCTCCATCCGCGAACATTCGTAGGGCTCCATGCCATAGGCTTTGACATGGCGGACCCCCTGGAAAGTTTGTTCGAGGAGAGTTGCAAATTCACCAATCTGTTGCTGGGTGTTGGCGGAAACCTTGCGCATGCGCCTGCCCAGACGGGCAATCGGCAGAATGGCCGCTGGAAATACCGTGAAGGCAATGATGGCAAGCTGCCAATCCTGATAGAACATGACACCAATCAGCACGATGGCAGTCAGAAAGTCCTTGCCAAAACCGGTAAGGGAAACGGAAACGGCTGAGCGCATCGCGGTGATATCGCTGGTAAAGCGCGTGATCAGCTTGCCGGTGTTGGTACTGTGGAAAAAGCCGATATCAAGCCGGATGACATGTTCGTAAAGCTTGTTCTGAATATCGGCAAGAATACGACCGCCGACATAGCTCATCAAAACCGATTGCCCGTAATTGGCAAAGCCTTTCAGGGCGAAAGCACCAAGAACCGCCACACCGACAGGCACCAGCATTGCGGGGTTCTTTTTAACAAAGACCTCGTTAATCACCGGATCCATCAGATAGGCATAACCACCAGTCGCCGCCGCCATAAGCGCCATGCAAACCAGAGCCAGAACAATCTTGCCAAAATAAGGGGCAACCGCATCCTGAACGATGCGTTTGATCATTGGCCATGTGTTCCAATGTTCCGTCGTGTGGTCTAACGAATGCTTTGGCAATGAATTCTTCCCGGTCGCGTGACGCCATTTCCGATTGTGTCAGACTGACACTATCTATATGGATGAGGCATCATGAATGTCTTAATATTTCCGGGGTGTTGCTAACACGCCCGGGCAAGTGCGGCAAGCCGCAGCAAGTTCTTGATGGATACTAATAGGGCCTGCCGGTAAGCAGGCCACGAAAAACGACATATAAGATAAAAAAATGACAGAGCAACTCCACGCGTTCGTGGAACAGACGATTGCGCAAGGTGTTGGCGCACGGGTTTTCCCCCTGCGCTGGGCGGGGCGCCGTATCTGGATCAAGCAGGCCGTTCCGCCAAAGGAAAAAGGATGGCATCGCCTGCAGCGGTTTATCGCGACCCTGACACGTATACCCATGTTGCGCCCGACCGTATCGCCCGGCGGCAAGGCCGGTCTGGCGAGCGAGGCTGAAATCATTCATGTCCTGACCCGCGCAGGAATTCTGGTTCCCGATCTTCTGGAAGTTACCGATAACTGGATGGCAATCGGGGATAACGGGGCGATTTTGCAAACCGTCATCAGCGATGCGCTAAAGGCCGGTGATGAATACCGCGTTGCTGACCTGATTGCCAAGGCCGGGGCCGCATTGGCAGATTTGCACATCAGCGGCTTTACCCATGGCGCACCCCTTCTGCGCAACATGACCATTCGTGATGATGGCAAGATCGGCTTCATCGATTTCGAGGAAGACCCCAACAAACGTATGCCATTGCCCGACGCGCAGGCGCGCGATGTCCTTCTGTTTCTGTTTTCCATCCAGCGCGGCTTCAAACGTCGTCCTGATCTTTTGCGTGCGGGATGGCGGGCATATCTGGCGGCAACCGGCATGACCGCGCCGCAAATGAAACCGCTGTCTCATATCGTGAGGGTTATTCGCCCGGTTTATATCGCACTGAAACCTTTCCGTCGCTGGCTCGGAACGGATGCGATCAATGCGATGCTGGCATATGGCATTTTGCGTCGAAGCCTGCGCGGCAAGGACGCCGCCTATGACGTTGCCCCGGTGACGGAATAAACCACCGGCGCAGGTTACTGCGCCGGTTGTTCCACGGGCATGGCTATTGCCGGTTCCACCGATGCTTTCACCTCGGTAATGTCTTCAACAGTCAGACGTTTTGCCGCTGCACCATCAAACCCGCCCGAAAATGGTGCCAGATTGTGCAGGAACTGACTGGCTGAATTGCGCCAGCTATATTGTTCCGCCAATGCACGTGCATCTTTACCGTCAAGCTCAAGGGCTGCCATGGCGGCTTCGCGAAGGTCGGCGTCAATGGCACCTGCCTTGGTCCCGCGCACGATGTCGGCCGGTCCCTGAACCGGGAACACTGCAACCGGCGTACCCGATGCCAGTGCTTCAAGTATCACGAGCCCAAAGGTATCGGTCTTGCTCGGGAAGACAAAAACATCGGCCGATGCAAAGGCAATCGCCAATTCCTCGCCGATTTTTTTGCCAAGGAACTGCGCATTCGGATATTTCGATTTCAGTTCGGTCAGTTGCGGGCCGTCACCGACAACGAATTTTGTGCCGGGCAGGTCAAGATCCAGAAAATGGCCGATATTCTTTTCAACAGCGACCCGGCCGACAAACAGCCAGTGCGGTTTGGGGAAGTCGCCAAAACTTGCATCCGGTCGTGGTTTGAAAAGATCAAGGTCAACACCGCGCGACCAGATGTTCAGTTTGTTGAAACCACGCCCGGCCAGTTCTTCACGCAGTGATTCCGTTGCGACCATCACCGATTGCGATTTGTTATGGAAACGACGCATCCCGCGATAGGAAATCGACAATGGCAGACGTGTGCGGGCATGCAGATATTCGGGGAAACGGGTGTGATAGGCCGATGAAAAAGGCAATTCCCGTTTCAGGCAATAGGCTCGTGCCGCCTGACCCAGCGGGCCTTCGGTTGCGATATGGATGGCAACCGGTTGCAGGGCGTCAATCATCCGGGCCAGTTTGCGTTTGGCAAACAGCGCCAGTCTGATTTCCGGATAGGTCGGGCAGGGGATCGTCCGGAATTGATCGGGCGAGATGATATGGACATCATGTCCCATCTCGCCCAGTTCGTTGCGCACGGTTTCAAGAGTGCGCACCACTCCATTGACCTGGGGATACCAGGCGTCGGATACGATCAAAATTCTCATGCGGTCTTTCCAATCGGCGTGCCGCTGTTCTTTTTTGAACTGCGGGACGCGGTGCGGGTGCTTTCCCCGGCAATCCGGAACAAAGACATCAGCTTGCCCAGTCCGAGTGACGGAGCACTGGCTGCGTCGCGGCCGGGCTGGGAATGTGTCATCGCCATCTGGCGCATTTCGGACCAGTACAACAGTTCAAGCTTGCCGTTCTGGTCTTCGGTAAGGGCGGTGCAGCTTTCGACCCAGTCGCCGTCATTGCAATACAGCACATCGCCGATCATGCGTTTTTCCGCGTGGTGGATATGGCCGCAGACCACACCGTCCACCTTGCGCTTGGCGGCTTCGTGTGCGACGGCATTTTCGAAATTGCAAACGAACTGGACGGCGTTCTTGACCCGGTTCTTGAGATACGCCGACAGCGACCAGTAGCCATAGCCAAGTCTGCGGCGGATACCATTGTAATAACGGTTCAGAACAATCGCGAGATTGTAAGCCGTATCGCCCAGATAGGCGAGCCACTTGGCATATTTGACCACACCGTCAAACTCGTCGCCGTGAATGATCAGCAGACGTTTGCCATCTGCCGTCTCGTGAATGTCGTTCATCTTGACTTCAACATGCCCGAAGGTCATATCGACAAATTCGCGGGCAAATTCATCATGGTTGCCAGGTACAAAGATGACTTTGGCGCCATTCTTTGCCTTGTCCATGATTGTCGTGATCACGGCATGATGACTTTCCGGCCAGTACCAGCTTTTCTTGAGCCGCCAGCCATCAATAATGTCACCCACCAGATAATAGGTGTCTGCCGTAACTTCATTGAGGAAATCCAAAAGAAGGTCTGCCTGACATCCACGCGTTCCGAGATGGACGTCTGAAATCCAGACCGTGCGGTAATGCGGTTGCAGCGTCATCGCTGTCATTGCCGCTCCTCCGTATCCTGCCAAAAGGATGGCTGGAACTCGACAGTTTTTATATGCCGAATACTGTCCTCAACCAGTAACGGTTTAAAACAAATTGCGCGAACATATAACCCGTTCATATAAATTTATCGGTTCTGTAAATATACTGTTACATATTTCCTTTTTTATAAAGGAACTGAGAAAGTAATGTTTCATTTTTATTGCGAAAGTTATTTGTGAGATGACACAGGCCGATGTGACTGTCATTTTCAATCCGCGTGCCGGTGGAAACAAACAACGCTTTCTGTCCAGCATTCTGCAAAAGGCCGGCGTAAAGGTTGAATTGTTACAGACAACCCATCCCGGCCATGCCCGCGAACTGGCGCGCAAGGTACGCGCCCATCAGCGTCTGTTTGTCGCGGGGGGTGACGGATCGCTGAACGAGGCCCTGAACGGTTTGCTTGATGCCCAGATCGAAGGCCACGAAGTCCCGCCCCTTGGCATCATTCCACTGGGAACGGCCAATGTCCTGGCAGTCGAGGTTGGCCTTGAAATTCGGGCAAAGGCGATTGCCGATTATATAAACAATCCGGGGCAGGTCTGGGTCCGCCCCGGGCTTGTGAACGGGCGTGCGTTCTTTTTGATGGTCGGCATGGGGGCGGATGCCGATACCGTCGCAAATGTGTCGCTAAAGCTCAAAAGACTGATCGGCAAGGGGGCCTATGTTCTTGAAGGCTTGCGCAATATCATCTTTCCGCATCACCGCGATTTCGAGGTCAATATCGGTCGCGAACAATATCGTGTCGCCGGTGTGGTTGCGACCCATGCCAAACATTATGGCGGGGCGTTTGTCATTTCACCCGATGCCAAACTGACCGATAACAGCCTTGATGTCGTGCTGATGCCCGGGGGCGGCTTTATGGCGCTGGCGCGATACGGGATTGCTTTGACCCTGAACCGGCTGCATGCACAAACCGATGTTTCGGTCGTGCAGACCGAACGTCTGACCATCACCAGCCATTGCGGTCCCGCACCCTTGCAGATTGACGGCGAAAGTGCAGGCAAGCTGCCGTGCGAAATCAGCCTGTCGCCCTATCCGGTGCGGGTGATGGTGCCTCATGCCTATGCCGATCAATGCAATGGTCGTCAAAACGAAAACAGGGATGCGCAAAACACACCCCTGTTGCAAATCGCCGCAGATTGATTTTCGGGCTTACTGCCCGGCCAGCGTCATGCCATCAACCCGAATTGTCGGGGCATTCGTGCCGTATTT
Organism: Thalassospira australica; assembly: GCF_044790785.1. Lineage (GTDB taxonomy): Bacteria > Pseudomonadota > Alphaproteobacteria > Rhodospirillales > Thalassospiraceae > Thalassospira > Thalassospira australica_A. Next base: position 713,506 of record NZ_CP085258.1, read on the forward strand.
GAAGGTCAGGTCATTGGCCGGGACGGCCGTTCTGAACATGTCTTTCAGGTTTCCGGCAACCGTGATTTCGGAAACCGGATAGGCCAGTTCACCATTTTCGATCCAGAAGCCCGATGCACCCCGCGAATAATCGCCGGTCACGCCGTTGACACTGCTTCCGATCATTTCGGTAATATACAGGCCCTGCTTGATATCCTTGATCATGTCGGCGGGCGATATGGTGCCCGGTTCCATGTAAAGGTTGGTCGTGGACGGACCCGGCAGGCTTCCGGCCCCGCGTGATGCGTTGCCGGTTGATTTCAGGCCAAGCTGGCGCGCCGATCGCAAATCCATGATCCAGGTTTTCAGAACGCCATTTTCAATCAGGTGACGTTTTTCGTTGGCGACACCTTCGGCGTCAAACGGTTTGGAACGCAGGCCACGTTTGCGATGCGGGTTATCAATGATGTTGATCCCCGGCGCAAAGATTTCCTTGCCCATGGCATCCAGAAGGAAACTGGTCCCGCGTGCAATGCCCGATCCGTTGATCGCACTGGCCAGATGGCCGACGAGGGATGCCGAAACACGCGGGTCATAAATCACCGGCACCTGCGTGCTTTTCACCTTGCGCGGGTTCAACCGTTTCAGGGTCTTTTCCGCCGCCTTCAGGCCAATCTCGACCGGATCGCGCAGATCGGTCGAAAACACCGCACTGTCGTAATCATAATCGCGTTCCATGCCGGTGCCGGTTCCGGCAAGGACCGATACGGAAATGTGGCTGCCGCTACCGGCATAGGAATTGGCAAAGCCGTTGGTCGCGGCAAGCGTGATCTGGTGGGTACCCCAGCCTGCATCCGCGCCCTCTGAATTCGTAATACCTTCAACCGACCGTGCTGCTTCTTCACAGGCGCTTGCCCATGCCATCAGTTTTTCCTGGCTGACTTCGCCCGGCTCGCAAAGCTCAAGCGCCTCGACATCAAATGTTTCGGCCAGTTCGGAGGGATCGGCAATGCCGCAGAACGGATCTTCGGGGGCGTTTTTCGCCATGGCGACGGCGCGTTCGACAAGTTCGTCAAGTGCGCTTTCGCTGGTGTCCGATGACGACACAACCGCCTGCTGCTTGCCGATCAGAACACGCAGGCCAAGATCGGCACCCTCGGATCGTTCAAGTTTTTCCATCTTGCCCAGTCGCTGCGATACCGAAAGTGACGTGCCTTCGACATAAACGGCATCCGCATCGTCGGCACCCGCCTTTTTTGCGCGCGCCAGCAGGTCGGTAATGCGATCGAGTGTCATGTCGGTCTTGGGCATGGAAGCTCCCTTTGATCGGAATGTGGTTTCCTATGGTTATAGGCAGGCTGATCGCTTTTCGCAAAGGGCAAGAAAAGGCAATCACCTGAAAGACCCAACCAGATACCGTCTGAGGCACATTTGAATGATCCATTTGGCGAAAGCCGAGCTTTGGTCATTTTTTCTTCGCAAGTTGCTATTATGACCGGATACTCGAACCGGAAACCTGCAAGAAAATGATGGGAAACACACGTGCGAAACCTGTTTGTGGCAACTCTGCTTTTGGGTACTTCCATGACGATGTTGCAAGCTGACGCCCAAGAAGCCGAAATAACGCCCCGAAAAAATGTTGTGGCAAAACCGGTAACGGCAAGCGACCTTTACCGCGAAATGCGCATTCAGGCCGGTCAGTATGCCGCGTTGAACCGTCATCAGGTTCTGGTGGGCGATTTTACCTGTGACGATGTCAATGACCAGATCGTCGGCTGGGTGGATCGTGACAATCCCGAAGGACCGTTTTTCGATGTCCTGATGGTCACCAGGCACAATGGTGAACTGCATTCCGAATTCAAACAAATCCCGTTTGCCCAGTCGGAACAATACGCCCTTTGCATTGACGATAAAACCGCCCCGCCGGTCATGAGCTGGCAGGTGAACGATCCTGAATATATGCGCGATGTGATCGGCAATGGCGACCTTTGCAATATCGCCGTCCGGGTCGATGATTTCATGTGCGATGCGCCGCAATTCTTCTGGTCGGAAAAGCCGGATGAAAGCGGCGAAAACTGGATGTTCTTCCGGAATTGAGGCAAAAGACTATGCGTGTTATCATGCGCATATATTATGCACATAGATGATGGGCGGAGTTATGGGCGCTGTTCCGAACAAACATACCCGCAAGGCGACCAATGTCAGTCTTGATTCCGAACTTCTGGAAACGGCAAAGCAGCTTGGAATCAATATTTCACGCAGTGCCGAGGCCGGACTGAGAGACGCGGTCGCGAAACGGCAGGCCGAAATCTGGAAAAAGGAAAACAGGGCGGCGATACAGGCCAGCAATGACTATGTTGAAACGCACGGCATTCCGCTGGCATCGCATCGAAAATTCTGATGGCAAGATTTGATATCCATAAGCTCGCCAACGGATATGTTGTGGATGTGCAGGCCGATCTTCTTGCGGATTTGAACACGCGCGTGGTTGTGCCGCTTTGTCCGCATTCGGAAATGCCAAAACCAATCGCACGTTTAAACCCGGTCATTATGATTGGCGACACCCGATGGGTCTTGCTTCCACAGTTCATTGCGACAGTAGCGGTTAAAGAACTGGGAGAGGTGGTCGGTGAGTTTTCTGAGAAATTCGCCCTCACCGACGCACTGGACATGGTGTTTCGGGGAATTTAATCCCGCCAGATCTTCTTGCCCGATCCCGGCAATCCGTATCGATCCCATTTGGCATCAACCCGGTCGATAATCTCGTCTTCCATGAAGATCTTTTCGCCCCATTCCCGATGGGTTTCGGGGGGCAGCTTGTTGGTCGCATCAAGGCCAAGCTTGCCGCCAAGGCCGCTTTCGGGCGATGCGAAATCAAGATAGTCGATGGGGGTTTCGGTCACGGTGGTGATGTCGCGCACCGGGTCCATGCGGGTTGAAATCGCCCACATCACGTCTTTCCAGTCGCGCACATCAATATCGTCATCCACGACAATGACGAATTTCGTATACATGAATTGCCGCAGGAACGACCACACACCCATCATCACGCGCTTGGCATGCCCCGGATAGGCTTTTTTCATCGATACGACCGCGATGCGATACGAACATCCTTCAGGCGGCAGCCAGAAATCGACGATTTCGGGGAATTGCTGCTGCAATAGCGGCACGAAAACATCGTTAAGCGCCTCACCAAGCACCGACGGCTCATCTGGCGGGCGACCGGTAAAGGTCGACAGATAGATCGGCTTTTTGCGCATGGTGATCGCGGTCAGGGTGAATACCGGGAATTCCTCGACCGAGTTATAATAACCGGTATGGTCGCCATACGGCCCTTCGGGCGCATATTCATCCAGCGACACATAACCTTCCAGAATGATTTCCGCCGTGGCCGGGACTTTCAGCGGAACGGTTTTGCACTCCACCAGTTCGACCTTTTCCCCGCGCAGCAATCCGGCAAACTGATATTCCGAAAGCGTATCGGGAACCGGGGTAACGGCGGCAAGGATCGTACCCGGATCGGCACCCAGCACAATGGCGGCGGGCAGCGGATCGCGCTTTTCCTTTTTCCAGCGCGCATGATGCTGCGCCCCGCCGCGATGTTTCAGCCAGCGCATGATCGCCTTGTTCTTGCCCAGAACCTGCATGCGATAGATGCCAAGATTGAACACATCGCGTTTGTCGCCGCCCTTTTCATTGGCGGTGGGGCCTTGGGTCACGACCAGCGGCCACGTGATCAGCGGCGCAGGCTCCCCCGGCCAGCACGACTGGATCGGCAGTTTCGAAAGGTCGATGTCATCGCCCTGAAGGACGATTTCCTGGCAGGGTGCCTTGGAAACCGTTTTGGGTTTCATCGCCATCACGGTTTTGGCCAGCGGCAGCATCGAAAATGCTTCCCTGAGGCTTCCGGGCGGTTCGGGCTGTTTGAGAAACGCCAGCGTTTCGCCGACTTCACGCAATTCTTCGGGTTTGCGGTTCATGCCGGCCGCCACACGGTCCACGGTGCCAAAAAGGTTCACAAGAACCGGCATGTCATATTTCTGGCCGTTCTCGCCAATGACATTTTCAAACAGAACCGCCGGGCCGCCTTCGGCCAGAAGGCGCGTCTGGATTTCCGTCATCTCAAGATAGGGGGAAACCGGTTCGCTCACCCGGACCAGACGGTCTGTCTTTTCAAGCGCGTCGATGAAGTCGCGAAGGGATTGATAGGGCATGGACACCGCAATCTGTGAAAGTCGGTTGGCCAGAAGCAAGAATAAACCGGGCCAACAATAAATCTGCTGCTTCACGAATTAATACGGTGCTGCGGCGATGTCCAGCATCCACTCCCTTATCGGTGGCGAGGGGGAGTGGATGCTGCGCAGGAACAATATGTTCAGCTCTTGGTGTAATAGGCGACATTTCCGTCGTTATCGACGGTCGCCAATTGACCTTCTTTGCTCAGGACAGACATGCAATCGTCTTCTTCATCCCGGTCCCAAAGGCACAGATACTTCCCCTGTTCGACGGTCCAAAGCTTTTCGCGCATGCCACGGTCGCCGTCGTCATCGATCCAGGTGATGGACGCCATGCCATTTTCAAAATAGGTAATGTTCACATTGGCTTCCTCGCCCTGATCACGATAGGAAAAGGTCTGATCATTGATGCTGTTGATCAGCGTCGTGCCGGTTAACGGGCTGTATCCCGATGCGATAACTTTTACGGCCGCTTCTTCCATGTCATCGCTCTGGACATCAATATCGGGGGTGGCCGACGACGTTCCGCAGGCCGAAAGTGCCAGGGCTGCGGTGATGGAAATGACACCGGCAAGACCGGCACGCTTGATATGTGTTATGTTCATTTTATTTTCCTTTTGCTCTTTGTGCCCAACAAATCCGTCGGGGTGTCTGCCGTCAAAAGCGGCGGTCCGGCAGAGCGAAGCACCAGATTAAAAAGGAAAATTGTCGCCTTCTGGCCGTCTATGCGTCGACTGAATGGCAATATTGACCAAATTGGTGGTGTCGGTCGAAGGCCGATTTGGTTATACAGGGGCAGGAAACCGGGTTGCACAGCACCACCCTGCGCAGCCTGTCGACATTCACCAAAGCATGAAGGACGCACAGATGGCCAAATACTGGGTTATCGGGGGCACCTATCAGGATACCGGTTTTGACAAGCCGATCGGCGAAGAAACCAAAGTCGGTCCGTTTGGCAGCTTCGAAGACGCGGAAAAAGAATGGTCCAAGATGGCCTGGCAGTCGGTAGACGACGCCAATTCGCGTTATCGGATCGAACGTTTTGAAGAATACTGGGTCGTCGGTGGCGAATATGAAACCACCGATTTCGAAAAGCCGGTCGGCGGCGAAGAAGAACGCCACGGCCCGTTCGCGACGTTCAAGGATGCCGAAAAGGCATGGTCGAAACTGGCCTGGCAGCACGTTGATAACTGCAATTGCCGTTATCGCGTCGTTGAAGGCTGAACCGGCCTTAAAACCGGAACCGGTTGACGATGTTTTCTGTTTCTGATGCGCGGGCGATTTCTGATCGTTCCTTGCGCGAACAGATTGAAAAACACCCACGCGCGCAGGAAATCCTGCGCGCGTTTTTATATCCCTATGCCGCGCCGGATCATGACTTCCTGTTTGTCGATGGTGTGGTTTTGCCTCTTGCGCGGGATGACATGATGGACGCGATCCGGGGGCGGACGCCGGTTCTGGCCGTCGGATCAAACCGGGCACCGGTTCAACTGGCGCGAAAATTTGCCGCCCCGCATCATCTGGACCCGGTTCCGGTCACGGTTGGCTGGATGGATCATCATGATATCGTTTATTCCGCGCATATGACCGGCTATGGCGCGATCCCCGCAACACTGGCCCCGTCACCCGGAACCCGTGTGCGGGTTGCCGTGACGTGGCTGAATGCGGTGCAACTGACCCATATGCACGCAACGGAATCCGTTCCCGATCATTACCGCTACCAACAGATTGATGGAAAAAACCTGCATCTTGATTGCAGGCAGCCGGTTGATCTGGTTGGCTGCTATCAATCGACCGCCGGATATGTTTTCGACGCGAACGATATCTTCGCCCTTGCAGGTATCGCAGCGACGCAGCGGCGTTTCAAACCACTGAACCAGTGGGAAATGATCGCACATATCGCAATGCGCGCGGGGCAACCGATGCATCCCGATTTCGTGCTTTGGTTGACTGATAATATTGTAATGCGGAAAAAACTGGCCGGGCGCTATTTAAAATCCGGGGACTGATCCTATATCGGAATCAGCGTTATATTATATTGTTGTTTTCCATCGATAATTTTGTAACCATTTGAAACTGTTCTGATTTGGTGCGTAGTTTTTGAGGGGAAAACAACCAAAGGTCAAAAATGACCAGAACCATTGCAATTGGCTTGTCTCGCAATATCCGGTTGCATAGGTCAAAAAATAATATCGATGTTCGGAGTACAACAGAAACATCGAAAACGGAAAAATCACGCAATCCTTTGGGGGGATTCACTGGCGCAATTTTGATTGCAGCCAGCGCTGCTGCATTTTGTGGTGGTGCTCATTTCATCGGGAGAATGAAATGTTCAATGCGCGGTCCGACGATGCCCATATCGTCGAAGCGATCAAGCGGTCGCAGGGGACTATCGAGTTCACGCTTGACGGCAAGATACTGGATGCGAACGAGAATTTCCTGAACCTGATGGGTTATGACCTGTCAGATGTTCGCGGCAAGCATCACAAAATGTTTGTGGATGAGGAATACGCCCAAAGTTCCGAATACAAGGATTTCTGGGAAAAACTGCGTGCAGGTAAATTCTTTACCGCCGAGTTCCAGCGATTTGGCAAGGATGGCAAGGAGGTCTGGATACAGGCAACCTATAACCCGGTCCTGAACCATCGCGGCGTCCCTTACAAGGTGTTCAAGGTCGCAACGGATGTCACCGCCCGTAAACTGAGATCGGCCGATTATGCCGGGCAGGTCGATGCCATCAGCAAATCCCAGGCAGTGATCGAATTTGCCATGGATGGCACAATCCTGACGGCCAATGAAAATTTCCTTTCGGCGATGGGATATGAATTGTCCGAGGTGCAGGGCAAACACCATCGGATGTTTGTGTCACCCGAATATGCCCAAAGCCGCGAATATGCCGATTTCTGGGCCAGGCTGCGTGACGGCAAATATATGTCTGCCGAATATCAGCGTTTCGGAAAGAACGGCAAGGAAGTCTGGATACAGGCCAGTTACAACCCGATCATGGATATGTCCGGGCGTCCGTTCAAGGTTGTAAAATACGCAACCGATATCACAGCCGAAAAAATACAAAGAGCCGATTTTGCCGGTCAGATCGATGCCATCGGCAAATCGCAGGCGGTTATTTCGTTTGAAATGGACGGCACGATCATTGATGCCAATGACAATTTCCTGAATGCGATGGGCTATTCCCGCGAGGAGGTCAAAGGAAAGCATCACAGCATGTTTGTCGATCCGGAATATGCCAAAAGCGACAAATATCGTGATTTCTGGGCCGCACTCGGACAGGGGAAATATCAGGTCGCGGAATTCAAACGCTTTGGCAAGGGTGGCAAGGAAATCTGGATTCAGGCCAGCTATAATCCGGTGATAGATATGAACGGTCGGCCGTTCAAGGTGGTCAAATATGCCACCGACATCACCAAACAGGTTCAGACCCGTATCACGGCCGAAGAACTTGCAGAAGGATCAAGCGCAAGTGCCGAAGCCGTCGCCAGCGCGTCCGAGGAAATGCTGTCGGCCATTCAGGAAATCAGTGAAAGCATGCAGCGTTCCCAGATCGCCGTGACGGACATTGTTTCAAAAATCCAGATGGCCGATGAAATCCGTGGGGAACTGGAAACAACATCCGAAGCGATGACCGGTGTGGTGCAGATCATCCGTGACCTTGCCGAACAGGTGAACCTGCTGGCTCTGAATGCAACAATCGAGGCCGCGCGCGCCGGTGATGCGGGCAAGGGCTTTGCCGTGGTCGCGGGGGAGGTCAAAAACCTTGCAACCCAGACCGCCAAGGCAACCGATCAGATCGAAGTCCAGATCGGCTCAATGTTGAGCATCACCAAACGTGTCGTCAGTTCGACACAGCAAATTTCAACATCCGCCAACGAGGTCAGCGATTACGTCAATGCGGTGGCTTCGGCCGTGGAAGAACAGACCAGCGTGACACAGGATATTTCAAAGAATATCCAGTTCGTGTTCACCGGCATCAGCGAACTGAATGACTGCGTGAAACAGATCGCAAGCTGAAGATGCGTCCTGACCCTATTTCTCCCGATCTGGCAAAAGCTGCCAGATCCGGGTGAATTTGGTATCGACATCCTCGACCGCGATATCGACCGGCACGTCATAGGTTTCAAGCTCGTCGATATTGTGCGTCGGGGCATAGGTTCGACCGGGATCGGCAAGGATGACCCGCGTGCCAAGCCGTGCCTCGCTCATCAGCCATTGCAGGACGGCATTGGCCATTTGCTGCTGATAGCAGACATCACCGGCAAAAATCACATCCCAGCGCCGGGTTGCCGATTGCGTCCCGACAAAGTTTTCGGTCGTGGTTTCAAATGCAACGCCATTGCGTTCGGCATTCAGGCGGGTGGCGGTAATCGCCACCGGGTCAATGTCGTTTGCCAGAATGCTGTCTGCACCGGCCATGACACAGGCAATCGCCTGCATGCCACCGCCGCACGCAAAATCCAGAACCTTTTTGCCGCGCACCATTTCCGGATGATCAAGGATATATCGCGTAATCGCCTGTCCACCCGGCCATGCAAACGCCCAATAGGGCGGCGGGATATCAAGCACCCCAAGAATATCCTCCGTCGCCTGCCAAAGCGGGGTGATATGGGTGGCCAGATACATTTCGATCTCGGGGGCCAATGGCACCCGTGCCGGTACGGTAAAGGTATCGATCAGATCGGCAAAACGCGGATCGTCGACTTCGGGAACCAGCGCATCGGCGAAAACATTATCGGTCATCATGGGCCTGTGGCAACGGAGGATGGGCGGGCATAACGTCTTTGCCATAAGGCTGCAAGCGGTGTTTGCAAACCGTTTCAGCCGACCAGATTGGCAATGATAATCGCAGCAAGCACCAGCAAACCGAAATCGCGGTTCGATTTGAAGCGCCGCAGACAATTCGATGCATCGTCAAGTTTTACGGTCGCAACCTGCCATGCCAGATGCAAACACGCCAGCGCAAGCAACGGGAAGTAAACCCAGTGCAACCCGGCCAGCATCCCCGAAACACCCAGCAAAAGGGTGGTTACGGTATAAAACCCCATCGCCCATTGCGGTGTCGCATCGCCAAGCCGAAGCGCAAGTGACTTTACCCCGATCTTGATGTCGTCATCCTTGTCCTGATGGGCATAAATGGTGTCGTAACCAAGCGTCCAGAAGAATCCCGCGACATACATCGCAACCGCCGCCGGTGCGACAGTGCCGGTGACGGCCGCCCAACCGACAAGCGCCCCCCAGTTGAATGTCAGCCCCAGAACCGCCTGCGGCCAATAGGTGATGCGTTTCATGAACGGATAGGTAATGACAAGCGGCAGGGAACAGATACCGACAATAATCGCCTCGATCCGGAACTGCACCAGCACGGCAAGCCCGATCAGAAGCAAAAGACCCAGAAATGCAATCGCCTGCCAGACCTTGACCTGACCGCTCGGGATCGGTCGGGTGGCAGTGCGTTCGACGCTGCCGTCAAAATTGCGATCCGCCAGATCGTTGACGACGCAACCGGCCCCGCGCATGATCAATGCGCCAATGGCAAAATAAAACATCATCAATATGTCGGGTGTGCCGTTGCTTGCCATGGCGGTTGACCACCAGCAAGGCAAAAGCAGAAGCCATGTGCCAATCGGACGGTCAAGTCGTGCCAGTTTAAGGTAGGGCCGGCTTGCCAACGGTGCGAACCGGTCGATCCAGCTATCGGCTGGCATATCGTTCTTCGTGTTCTGTATCGGTTGGTTGACCTGTGACATAATTGGCCTATGTAACTCTTTAACAAACTGAACTTCGCCGCATAACCGGCCTGGGGACTTATATGACAGACGACGCCACCCGCGCCCGGCAACGCCTTTTCGTTTCCGATCCTATCACGCCGGGATGCGAGATCGAACTCGCACCTGAACAGTCTCATTACCTTGAACATGTGATGCGCCTCAAGCCCGGAACGCCGATCAAGATATTTAATGGTCTTGATGGTGAATGGCTGGCGACCATCGATCACCTTCGCAAAAAGAAGGGCACGCTGACCGTCGAACGGCAATTGCGTGACCAGATCGTCGAACGCGGCCCGATCCTGGCTTTTGCCCCGATCAAAAAGCAGCGCCTTGATTTTCTGATCGAAAAGTCGGTCGAAATGGGGGTTGGCACGCTGCAACCGATTGTGACGGCACATGGCATTACCGACAAGGTGCGCCTTGATCGTTTGCAAGCCCAGGCCATCGAGGCCGCCGAACAATGCGAACGCCTGAGCGTGCCGGAAATTGTCCCGCCGGTAAAACTGCTCGATTGGCTCGCCGACTGGCCGGAAAACCGGCATTTACTGTTCTGTGACGAGACGGGATCAGGCTCACCAATTGGTGAAGTGTTAAGTCAGCTATTGGCAAAGGGCGCTGGCTCGGCTATCGACAACGACAATGTTGTTAACCATGCAATCGTGATTGGACCCGAAGGCGGCTTTAGCGCCGACGAAATTGAACGCATCCGCAAACAGCCTTTTGCAACGCCTGTAAGTCTTGGTCCGCGTATCTTGCGGGCCGAAACCGCGGCAATTGCTGCTTTGTCCGTGTTTCAGGATCGCATCGGCGACGGGTCGATACCTCCGGTCACGAGAGATTAGGGGAAGCCCTTATGACTGTCAGCGCCTCCACCGGCGACAGCCCGGTCATCGAAAGCCGTCGTCAGCTTGTCGAATGGTTCGAGTCCGGATGTACACCGAAAAAAGACTGGGCCATCGGCACAGAACACGAAAAATTCGCCTTTACCCGCAACGATCTTCGCCCGATCCCGTATGAAGGGGAACGGGGGGTAAAGACCCTTCTGACCCAACTTGCCGAACGCTTTGATTGGGAACCGATCATTGAAAACGGCAATGTGATCGCGCTCACCAAGGACAATTGTTCCGTCTCGCTTGAACCGGGCGGGCAGATCGAATTGTCCGGTGCGCCGCTTAAAAATATTCACCAGACCTGTGGCGAAGTGCATCAGCATCTTCATGAAATCCGCGAAATCTGCGGTGATCTTGATATCGAAATGCTGGGTGTCGGCCATCAGCCGAAATGGAAACGCGACGATATTCCGTGGATGCCAAAGGGCCGCTACGCAATCATGCGCGACTATATGCCCAAGGTTGGCAATCTTGGTCTGGACATGATGCTTCGCACCTCGACCATTCAGGTCAATCTGGATTTCGCCTCCGAAGCCGACATGATCAAGAAATTCAGAACATCGCTGGCATTGCAGCCGGTTGCGACCGCGCTCTTTGCCGCATCCCCGTTCGTTGATGGCAAGCCAAGCGGCTATCTGTCTTCGCGCTCCCACGTCTGGACCGATACCGACCCGGACCGTTGCGGCATGCTGCCCTTCGTGTTCGAAGACGGTTTCGGGTTCGAACGCTATGTCGATTACATGCTCGATGTACCGATGTATTTCGTTTATCGCGACGGCAAATACATCAATGCGGCGGGCAAATCGTTCCGCGATTTCATGGCCGGAAAGCTTGACGTTCTACCCGGTGAACGCCCGACGATGAATGACTGGTCCGATCACATGACGACTGCCTTCCCCGAAGTGCGTCTCAAGAAATTCCTTGAAATGCGCGGCGCGGATGGTGGCCCGTGGAAACGCATCTGCGCCCTTCCGGCCCTGTGGGTGGGCCTTTTGTATGACGATGCCGCGCTGGATGCCGCATGGGATCTGGTCAAGGATCTCAGCCATGCCGAACGCGAAGCCCTTCGCGATGATGTGCCGCGTACTGCCCTTGCCACGAAGTTCAGAAACGGCACGGTTCAGGACCTCGCCAAGGATGTGCTGGCCGTCTCCAGACAGGGGCTCAAGGCGCGTGGTCGCATGGATGCCTATGGCGACGATGAAAGCCATTTCCTCGAAAGCCTCGAAGACGTCGCCGAAAGCGGTCGGACCCTGGCCGAGGAATTCCTCGATAAATATGAAACCGAATGGAACGGATCGGTCGATCCGCTGTTCCGGGAATACGCCTATTAGACATTGTGAAATGGCGGTGAATAATCGCCGCCATTTTTCATTTTTCGTGAATAATGAAAGTTCTGCCGTAATGACGACCAAAGCCAACCCTTGCGAAACCATGTCCGATGTGCGTGCGAATGTGGACCGGGTGGACAGGCTTCTGGTGGCGCTGATGGCGGAACGGTTGAATTATATCGAACAGGCCGCCCGCATCAAACCGACACGCGATGCCGTGCGTGACGAAGACCGGATCGAGGATGTCATCACCAAGGTCCGTGCCCAGTGTCGCATCGATGGCTTTGACGAAAACATGGCCGAACGGATGTGGCGGGCGATGATGGAAGATTTCATCGCCCACGAATTCGTCAAATGGGATGATCTGCGCAAATAACCGGTTGCCGGTTTCTTTGGCAACCTGACCTTACTGTGCCGCAAGCCTGTCGACATTGCTGCCAAACCAGTCCCGAACCGCGTTGATATCGCTTTCGCCCATGCCAAGGCCAAGCTTGGTCCGTCGCCAAAGGACATCCTCGGCGGACCTCGCCCATTCCTGCGTCATCAGGAAACGCAGTTCTGCCTCAAACAGGTTCGGCGCAACTTCCCTACCCAGATCACCAATGGCCTTGGCATCCGGTGCAATGTCAAACAGGCGCGTGCCGTAACAGCGCGCCCAGCGATGGGCGATCTGTTCGGGCAGCCAGTTCAACTTTGTCCTGACACCGGCCAGGAACCGGTCGAAATTGCCATCGGCCATATCCCCGCCCGGCAGGACCGATGTCGCGGTCCAGTCGGATGCATCATTGCCCAGAACCGGACAAAGCTTTTGCAGGGCATGTTCGGCCAACCGGCGATAGGTGGTGATTTTCCCGCCATAGATCGACAGGATGGCGGGGGCGTCGCCGTCCCCGGTATCGAGGTCAAACACGTAATCGCGCGTGACCGCCGATGCGTTGCTGTTCTTGTCGTCATAAAGCGGCCTGACACCGGCATAATCCCAAACGATATCGGCCCGCGTTAACGGTGCTGCCAGATAGCCATTGACCAGATCAAGCAGGTAATCGATTTCGCCGTCGCTGATCTTCACATCGGCGGGGTCGCCGTCATAGGGCACATCCGTCGTCCCGATCAGGGTGTAGTCCCGCTGATAAGGGATGGCAAAGGCAATGCGACCATCCCCGTTCTGGAAGATATAGCAATGATCATGCGGGTGAATGCGCGGCACGACGAAATGGCTGCCCTTGACCAGCCGCAACCCTGCGGCCTTGTCGCCAAGCCCGGCACGGTCGACCATTTCGGTCACCCACGGGCCGGCGGCATTGACCACGGCCCGTGCCGAAACGCTGGTTTCCTTGCCGTCTTCGGCTTGCAGTGTCGCGGTCCAGCCATCCGTTCCGCGCACAAGGGCGGCACAGCGCGTCCGGGTTTTGATCACCGCCCCGCGGGCCTGCGCATCAAGGGCATTTAAAACCACAAGCCTGGCATCATCGACCCAGCAATCGGAATAGGAAAAGCCGCTGGTGAACTGGTCCAGAAGCGGTTTGCCTTCGGCCGTGCCATTCAGGGACAGGGCACGGGACCCCGGCAGGCGTTTGCGCTTTGCCAGATGGTCATACAGGAACAACCCGGCCCGCAGCATCCATTTGGGCCGAAGGCCCTTATGGTGCGGCAGAACAAAGGTCAGCGGCCAGATGATATGCGGGGCGGCTGCCAGAAGAACCTCGCGTTCCTGCAAGGCTTCACGCACCAGCCGGAACTCGTAATGTTCAAGATAACGCAGGCCGCCATGGATCAGTTTGGTCGAGGATGAAGACGTGGCCGAGGCAAGGTCGCGCTGTTCGACCAGAAGGACGGACAGGCCACGACCGGCGGCATCACGGGCAATACCCGCACCATTGATGCCGCCGCCTACGACCAGAAGGTCGTATTGTTCAGACACGTCAGATCACCTTTTTGCGCAACCAGGCGGCCAGGGCCTCGCCCACGATCACAAGACCGATGATCGCCAGCAGAATGGTGGCAACCGTCTGCCAGGCAAAGGTGTCAATTGCGCCTTGCAGGACGATACCGATCCCGCCGGCCCCGACCAGACCCAGAACCGTGCTTTCGCGCAAATTGATGTCCCAGCGCAGGATCGAAACCGCAAAGAAGGTCGGCATGACCTGCGGCACAACCCCGTAAATCAGGATTTTGAACCGCGATGCACCAACGGATTCAAGCGCCTCGATCGGGGCCCTGTCGATTTCCTCGATCGCCTCGCCCAGCAATTTGCCGATAAAGCCGATCGAACGGAAAACAATCGCAAGAATACCGGCCATCACGCCGGGGCCGAAAATCGCAACAAACAGCAACGCCCAGATGATGGTATTGACCGACCGCGACGACACCAGAATAAACCGGCCAATCCACAGGGTCAGCTTGTTCGGGGTGGTGTTCTGGGCCGCAATCAGGGCAATCGGCAATGAAAGGAATACCGCAAAAAACGTTGCAATCGTCGCAATATTGACGGTTTCCAGCAACGTGATGGCGATCATTTCCCAATCATTAAGGGATGGCGGATACATGCGCGAAAAAAGATCGCCCATCTGTTGCGGGGCATCCCAAAGCCACGGCCATATGATGTTGATCGTCGAAAGCGACCAGACCGTTGCCAGCACGACACCGCCATACATGGCAAAGCGCAGCCAGCGTTGTTTCGGGGTATAGCGTGACCATTCGCGTTCGGCGATGGCGTCCGGTCCGGTGTTTTGTGTTGTCGTTACCATATGTTCCTCCGGATCCGGCCGCTTATGGCTTCGCTGATCAGGATGACGCCGATAATGCAAAGCGTGATCGCAAGCGCGAAGTCATAGTCATAGCGCCGAAACGCATTCATCAGGGTCGATCCGATCCCGCCCGCGCCCACAATGCCGACCACGGCAGATGCACGCAGATTGCTGTCAAGCTGATAGATCGAAAGACCGATCTGGCGGGGCATGATTTGCGGGATCACGGCATAAAGCATGGTGATAAATGTCCCGCCACCGGCCGCACGGATGGCTTCGACCTGGCCCCAGTCGATTTCCTCGATCCGTTCGGCCAGCATTTTGGCAACAAAACCGATGGAATAGATCGTCAGGGTCAAAATTCCCGCCAGCGGACCAAAACCGACCGCCTTGACGAACAGGATGGCAACGATCACCGGATGGAAACTGCGCGCGATAATGATAATGGCACGCCCGATGTTATAGAGCCATTTGGGCGCAATATTGGATGCGGCGGCAAAGGCAATCGGCACGCTGAGCATCACACCGGCAAGGGTTGCAACAATGGCGATCTTGATGCTTTCAAGAAAGCCCTGCAGCACCAGTTCACCCCGGATCATGTCAGGCGGAAAAGCACCCTTGAAAATACGGATGGCGCGCGGAATGCCTTCCTGAATACGTTCCCAGTTAAACGGCAGGCTGGTGACCGCCCACACGACATAGGCCAATACGCCAAGAATGATCGCCCAGCGTATCGCCGGATTGGCGATAAAGGGCGGTTTTTTCCATGTGCGCTGGTCCGTTGGTTTTTCAACGGAAAGGGTCATTGCGATACCACCTCGCGCAGGGTTTCCGGATCGCCGGTTTCGCCGCGTTCTTCTGCGGGCACCCCGGCATAGATTTCATCCATGGCATCCTGCGTCAGGTCGGTCGGAACACTGTCAAAGATGATGCGGCCAAACCGCATGCCGACGATGCGCTGGGTATATTCCTTGGCCTCGGTGACATTGTGGATATTGATCAGAACCGGCAACTGCAATTCGGATGCCAGTGCGCGCAACAATTCCATGATCTGCCGGGATGTTTTGGGATCCAGCGACGCCGTCGGTTCATCGGCCAGCAGGATTTCGGGTTCCTGCATCAGGGCGCGAACCACGCCGACACGCTGGCGTTCACCACCCGATAATTCATCGGCGCGTTTGTTGGCATAATGGGCAATGCCGACACGTTCCATCAATTGAAACGCACGATCAATGTCGCTTTGGGGGAAATTGCGCGTCATGGCGCGCCAGGCCGGAACATATCCCAGTCGTCCCGACAGAACATTTTCCATAACCGTCAAACGGTTGATCAGGTTGAAACCCTGAAAAATCATGCCGATACGACGACGTGCCAGACGCAACTCGCCGCCGGACAAAGTCGTCAGTTCGGTGCCGTTAAGGTCAATCGAGCCCGATGTGGGTTCGACCAGACGGTTAATGCAGCGCAAAAGCGTGCTTTTACCCGCGCCCGATGCCCCAATGATGGCAACGACGCTTTCGCCCGGAACTTCAAGGTTCAGGTCCTTGAGAACGGCCTCATCCTTGCCATAGCGTTTGACCAGATCTTTGATACGCAGCATCACGATACCTTGAAAAAAGACTACCGGGACCGAAAATCGATCCCGGCAGCAGCAGTTTGAAAGAAGGGATTACTTCAGGTTGTCCGGGGTGTATGTGACACCGTTGGCAGCCTGGATTTCACGAATGACGTCCCAGTCATCCTTGTAGGTGACCGGTACGAATTTGGTGACACCCTTGAATTCTTCGCCAAGTGCCGTGCCCTTCATGTCGAAGGTAAAGAACGCTTCCTTGATCTTTTCGATCAGTTCGGGCTTCAGGTTATAGGCATAGTTGAACGAAGTGGTCGGGAACGGCTTGCTTTCATAAAGGATTTTGACATCAGCCGGATCGTACAGATCGCGCTGGGCCATACGTTCAACCACTTCGGATGCGACCGGGGCGGCGTCATAGTCGCCGGCAACAACGCCCAGCATCGACTGGTCGTGCGATCCGGAATAGACGACTTCGTAATCCTGTTCCGGCACGATACCCTGACCGGGCAGAAGGGCGCGCGGTGCAAGGTTGCCCGAGTTCGAGGTCGGGGACGTATGGGCAACACGTTTGCCCTTAAGATCGGCAAGCGAATTGATGCCGCTGTCAACGCGGGTATAAAGCTGCAATGTGTAACCGAAACGACCATCATCCGCCCCCATCAGGGCAAACGGAACCGCACCGGCAAGGTTAACTGCAAACGGGGTCGGCCCGGTCGAGAACCCGGCAACATGCAGACGGCCCGAACGCATTGCCTCAACCTCGGCCGAGTTCGATTGAACGGCAAAGAAGTGAACGTCCTTGCCGGTTACTTTTTCAAGATGTTCAAGGAACGGGTCCCAGATGTCGGCATAAACCGCCGGATCTTCGACCGGGGTATAGGCAAAGACAAGAGTGTCCGGATCAACCTGCTGATCGGCTGCCGGTGCATCGGCAACCATATCGCCATCCATATCGCAATACATCTGGTCAAGATCGCCACGCGCGATGCAATCGTCGGCCTGTGCAAATGCCGGGCTGCTGCCGATGCTCATCATTCCGATGGCAGCAAGCAGTGTGGAAACCTTCAAAATGTCCGTTTTTTTCGCATGTGAAAACATGTGACAGAACCTTTCTTCCCTGTAAACGCAGGCTTTACGCCATTTTTAAATGTGGTTTTGTTGTTTTTATTGTTGCTTTTATCAACATTATAAAGTGGCAAAAAGTTTGAAAAGCAACATAAAACTGTAACAATCAGTTACAAAAATAACTGTTAACCTTATCCGAAAGTGGTGCGGGCCAGACTATTCAGGGGGGAGAGGCTTTTTGCGTATCGGAAAAAAGGAACGGCAGAAACGCATCCTTCAGGAGCTGCAAGTTCATCCGCATGTGAGAGTTGCCACATTGGCGGAACGATTCGATGTGGCAACTGAAACAATTCGCCGCGATCTGGATGCGCTAAGCGACGATGGCCTGATCAAGCGCGAATTTGGCGGTGCATCCGCGCAACCGATGGGCCATCAGCCCGATCTGGCCCAGCGCCAGATGACCGCGGTTGCCGGGTTCGAGCGGATCGGCATCATGGCGGGCAATATGATCCGGCCGGGCGATGTGATCATGATCGATGCCGGGTCAACGGTCAGCCAGCTTGCCCCCTATATGGCCCAGAATCCCGGCGCATTGCGGCGCACGGTTCTGACCAATTGCTATGCGGTGGTGCATGGCATGGGTGAACAGGCGGTGATTGACGATGTCATCATGTGCCCGGGGCAGTTCGATCCGCGCGAAAATGCGGTTTATGGCAATGACACGATTGACTTCCTGCGCCGTTTTCACGCCAACAAGGCGTTTATCGGGGCGTCGGGTGTTTCATGGCAGGGGTTCAGTGACGTGAACCGTCGCGCGGTTGCGGTCAAGCGCGCCATGATGGAACGGTCCGATGAAACCTGGCTGATGGTGGATCACACCAAGTTCGATCAGCGTTACCTTGAAAACATCGCACCGCTCGAAGCCCTGACCGGGGTGATCACGGACCGTTTGCCGCCTGAAAAACTGCTGTCACATCTTGATCGCATCGGCGTCCAGATTGTCGCATGGCAGGACAATGTCTCGTCAGATCAGGGGGCAATCGCCAGCTGATATTTTATCGCTGGCGATAAAACCGCATTTTTTCAACAGAGTGACTTTGCGCGAACGATCATTTGCGCCCATATTCGGGAACGGCAAAAGATAATTGCCAGCCGGGTTCCCGCCCCGGTCAGTATGTTTTCTGACACGGAGGATTTCTATCGTGACCAATCCAGTGACCACCCGCACCGAACAGGACACCATGGGCAGCATCGATGTGCCCGCGGACCGGTATTGGGGGGCGCAGACCCAGCGATCCAAACAGAATTTCCGCATCGGTGGCGAACGCATGCCCGATGCGCTGATCCGGGCGTTCGGTATCCAGAAACTTGCCGCCGCACGCGCCAATGCAGCCCTTGGCAATCTGGATGCAGACCTTGCCAAGGCAATCGAGGCCGCCGCGCGCGAAGTCGCCGATGGCAAGCTTCTTGACCACTTCCCGCTTGTCGTCTGGCAGACCGGCAGTGGTACCCAGACCAACATGAATGCCAACGAGGTCATCGCCAATCGTGCCTGCGAAATCCTTGGCAAGCCGATGGGCAAACGCGATCCGGTTCATCCCAACGATCATGTCAATCGCGGCCAGTCGTCCAATGACAGCTTCCCGGCAGCCATGCATATCGCCGCCGTGGTCGAGATCGAAGAAAACCTGAAACCCGCCCTTGCCCATCTCAGAAGCGCGCTGGAGGCGAAGGTCAAAGCCTTTGCCGATATCGTCAAAATCGGCCGTACCCACATGCAGGATGCGGTGCCCCTGACCCTGGGGCAGGAATTTTCGGGTTATGCCGCCCAGATCGCCCTTGGCCTTGATCGCATTGATGATGCGCTGGTCCGGCTTCGCAAACTGGCACAGGGCGGCACGGCTCTGGGGACCGGCCTTAATGCGCCAAAGGGCTTTGACGTCGAATTTGCCAAACAGGTATCCGATATTACCGGCCTGAAATTCGAAACGGCGGCCAACAAGTTCGAAGCCCTTGCCGCCCACGATGCCTGCGTCGAGATGTCGGGTGTTCTGAACGTGCTGGCGACGTCGCTGATGAAGATCGGCAATGATATCCGCCTGCTGGGCTCCGGCCCGCGTTGCGGGCTTGGGGAACTGGTGCTGCCCGCGAACGAGCCGGGATCATCGATCATGCCGGGCAAGGTCAACCCGACACAGGCCGAAGCCCTGACAATGGTCTGCGCACAGGTCATCGGCAACCATGTTGCGGTAACGGTTGGCGGGTCAAACGGTCATCTGGATCTGAACGTGTTCAAGCCGGTGATCATTTATAACCTGCTGCAATCGATCCGCCTGATCGCCGATGCATCCGTCAGCTTTGCCGATAACTGCGTTGTCGGCCTTGAAGCCGATCAGGAAAAAATCGATCATTATGTCGAACAAAGCCTGATGCTGGTGACCGCCCTGGCACCCCATATCGGTTATGACAACGCCGCTGCGGTCGCCAAAAAGGCGCACAAGGATCGCAGCAGCCTTAAGGAAGCAACCATCGCGCTTGGTTTCCTTGACGGGGCAAGGTTCGATGAGCTGGTCCGCGCACGCGATATGATCTGATCCGCAAGGGGCCGGTTCAGACCGGCCTCTTTTCCTGATGCGGCCCCGAGCCAGCCTGCCATCCATCCATGATATATCTCATTGTCGCAGGGGGGAAATTCGGGCATACCCAATCGATGCTTATTCGCACCAGACTGACGCTGTCACAGACGAAAATCCGGGCTGCTGGGAAAATCCTGCGCGTCTGGATGCTGGCATTTGTCATTCTGATGACCGGGGTGACGCAATCGGGTTTCGTAAGCGCGATGTTTGGCAGTGGCAATGGCTTAACTGCCATTACCGGGGCAAATGCCGCCCCGGGTGGGGATGTGATTGTCATCTGCACGGCGGATGGTGCGCGCGCCGTATCGTTTGGCGACGCCCGACCCGATGCCACCGATGCCACGTCACAAAATTCCGCCGGGCATTCTGCCGGTCACGGTTTCTGTTCGCTCTGTGCGTCCCATCATGGGGCGATGGCGCATATGGACGTGCCGTTTGGCGCGCCGGTTTCCATCATCCATGATGCCGAATATGCAAAGGCCCGCCTGATTGCCGCCGCCGTCACACTGCCGCGAACGCGCTATTCCCGCGCACCACCGCATTCCATCTGATTTTCCGATACACCCGAAATCAAATCACCGGTGTGACGCAACCAATCCACACCGGATCAGGATGGAAACAAAGATCATGAAAAAACTGTTTGCTGTTGTCGCGACCCTTGCCGGTCTTTTTGCCGCCACTCAGGCCTTTGCCGCCGATATCGAAATCAGGGATGCCTGGGCCAAGGCGTCGCTTGGCAAGGTGCCAAATGGCGCGGCCTTCCTGACGGTGGAAAATACCGGCATGGCGGATCGCATTGTCGGGGTGAAATCCGATCTGGCGGATAAAACCGAACTGCACACGCATATCATGGACAACAACGTCATGAAGATGCGCCCGGTCGAAGGCGGGATCGATGTGCCGATGCATGGTGAACTGATGTTCAAACCGGGCAGCTATCACATCATGCTGATCGGCCTGCACAAGCCGCTGGTCGAAGGCGAAAAAATCGATGTGACCCTGACATTCGAAAAAGCAGGCGACGTACCGGTGACCATCGATGTCATGGCCGCGATGTCCAAAGGCCCGCATGGCGATGCCGGTATGGATCACGGCGACATGAAAATGGGCGATCAGGAACACAAGGGTCACTAGACCCCGGTTGCATCGA
This sequence comes from Thalassospira australica, assembly GCF_044790785.1. Classification (GTDB taxonomy): domain Bacteria; phylum Pseudomonadota; class Alphaproteobacteria; order Rhodospirillales; family Thalassospiraceae; genus Thalassospira; species Thalassospira australica_A. Next base: position 734,892 of record NZ_CP085258.1, read on the forward strand.
TACAGAAAATACCAAGGGGAACGGTTTGCACCGCTCCCCTTTTTTGTCATGATGGTTGGCCATCATCCACCCCATGCAGGGAAGTGCCACCATGTCCCGCGATATCACCATCGACCAATTGATCGAAAAACTCGGTCTGCAACCCCACCCGGAAGGCGGCTTTTACGCCGAAACATTCCGCGCGCTGGAAACCTGCAATCCGGGCAATCGGTATCTTGGCGTGCGATCAACGGGGACCGCGATCTATTACCTGCTGACGCCTGATACCTTTTCAGGGATGCATATCCTGACCAGCGACGAGATTTTCCATCATTACCTCGGCGATCCGGTCGAACAGTTGCAACTTTATGCCGATGGCAGCCACCGGCTGGTTGAAATCGGCAACGACCTTATGGCGGGGCAGAAACCGCAAATGATCGTGCCCAAAAATGTCTGGCAGGGGGCGCGCCTGAAACCCGGCGGGGAATTTGCCCTTCTGGGCTGTACGGTGGCACCCGGTTTTGACTTCGCCGATTTTGCGATGGGCAAACGGGCGGACCTTTCGTCGAAATGGCCGGCTGCGGCAACCATGATTGCCGCCTTGACGCGCGACTGAATTTCGGGCGCAATCAGCCGGTCACCCGTTTTTCACAGGATTTCCCGAAATGCAGCTCGATACCTGGTTGCTGTTTTCCGGTGCGGCCTTGGCCCTGTCGATGGCCCCCGGACCGAATAATCTGCTTGCGATGTTCAATGGCGCGCGTCATGGCGTGGCGTCGGCCGCCGTCGGCGGGGCGGGCCGATTGCTTGCTTTTGCCCTGATGATTGTGGTAACCGCGATGGGATTGGGCGTGGTACTTGCCGCCAGCGAAACCGCCTTCATGCTCATCAAATGGGGCGGGGCGGTTTATCTGGTTTATCTTGGCCTCAAAAGCTGGCGAACCAGGGTTGCCGAACCTGATGTTCCCGGTGATGGCGTCGGCTTTGTCGTCCATCCCGGTGCGCTGTCACTGGCCCGGACGGAATTCCTGACCGCGATTGGCAATCCCAAGGCGATCCTGATCTTTACCGCCTTCTTCCCGCAATTTCTTGATCAGACCGGTTCATACGGCCCGCAATTTGCGATCATGGGTGTGACCTTCATCGCGATGGAGGCCTGTGTTCTGATGGGCTACGGGCTTGTTGGCGGGCAGGTAAAGGGGCTGATCCGTTCCGCACGTCACATGCGCTGGCTTAACCGCATCAGCAGCAGCCTTCTGATCGCCGCAGGGGTTCTGCTGGCGCTGACGGATCGCACACGCAGTACTGCCTGATCGAAAATCTCGAAAAAGTTATCTCCCGAATGCTCAGGGGCGCGCTGGTTAAAGCGCGCCCCCTTGCTCCCTTGTCTACCCGGATATCCGGGTGATCGCCTGTTGTCAGGCGATTTCTTCGACCCGATGGCACGCCACCTCGCGACCTTCATACAGGCGCAATTCAGGGCGAACCTGTGCGCAATGGTCGGTCGCGAACGGGCAGCGTTTGTGAAACGCGCAGCCCGACGGCGGATTGATCGGTGAAGGCAATTCCCCTTTAAGCGGTTCTGCCTTGATACGCTGTGCCGGGTCGATCTTTGGTGCCGATGCCAGAAGCGCCCTTGTATAGGGATGCAGCGGCTTGGCAAAGATTTCTTCGGTCGGTCCCTTTTCCGCGACGCGCCCCAAATACATCACCATGACGTCATCCGCAATATGGCGAACGACAGAAAGATCGTGCGAGATGAAAACATAGGCGACATTCATCTCTTCCTGAAGGTCCATCATCAGGTTCAGAACCTGTGCCTGGACCGACACGTCAAGGGCGGAAACCGGTTCGTCGGCGACGATGACTTTCGGTTCAAGGATCAGCGCACGCGCAATCGCGATACGCTGACGCTGCCCGCCGGAAAACATATGCGGATAACGCCCGTAAAATTCGGGACGCAGGCCAACCTTGGCCATGATTTCGCGCACACGTTCCTCGCGCTCCTTGCGGCCCAGATTATCCATGTTAAGCAACACCGGCTCGCCAAGGATCTGGCCGACTTTCTTGCGCGGGTTCAGCGACCCGTAAGGGTTCTGGAAGATCATCTGAACCGTGCGACGGAACAGTTTGGCTTCCTTGTCACTCAGATGGCCGACGGCTTCGCCGTTGATTTTAAGCCCGCCTGCGCTGGGCTTTTCAATCAGCGTCAACTGACGGCCAAGTGTGGATTTGCCGCAACCGGACTCACCAACAACCGCCAGCGTCTTTTTGGCTTCCAGCGTAAAGGAAACACCGTCAAGCGCCTTGACCATCGCACTGGGTTTGCCAAGGCCACGGCTGACTTCGTAGTGACGGACAAGATCATCGGATTCCAGCAACGGAACACCGGGTTTTGCATCAAGAAAACTCATTACACGGTCTCCCCGGTGGTTTGGCCGGTTAACTGGCCTGTCGGCTGGCCGTGGTCGTCAAGCGGATAGAAGCAGCGCACACCGCGTCCGTGATAGTCGTCAACATCGGGGCACTCGATTGCGCAACGATCATTGGCATAACGGCAACGCGGCGCCAGAAGACAGCCTTTCGGCCGGTCATACTGGCCGGGAACCACACCGGGGATGGTGCGCAGGCGCTCATGCCCCTCGGAGCGTTCCGGCAATGCCTCAAGCAACGCCTGGGTATAGGGATGGCGCGGGGCGGCAAAGATGCTGTCGGCCTGGCCGCTTTCAAAAAGCTGACCGGCATACATCACCTGAATGCGGTCGGCGGCTTCTGATACCAGTGCCAGATCGTGCGTGATCAGGATCAGGGCCATGTCGCTGTCGTCCTGCAATTTCAGCAGCAGGTCGATGATCTGGGCCTGAATGGTCACGTCAAGGGCGGTGGTCGGTTCATCGGCAATCAGCAGGCGCGGATTGCACGCAATCGCCATCGCAATCACGATACGCTGGCTCATCCCGCCCGAAAGCTGATGGGGGTAGGCCGTCATACGTGATTTCGGATCGGGAATGCCGACCTGGTTAAGAAGGTCAAGCGTGCGTTCACGCCTCTGCCTTTTCGAACCGCCCTGATGGACTTTCAGGGCTTCCATGATCTGGGCCTCGACCGTAAAGCACGGGTTAAGGGCCGACATCGGGTCCTGAAAGATCATGCCGATATCCTTGCCCGTAATCGCACGGCGTTTGCCCGGCGACATCGTCAGCAGGTCCTGGCCGTCAAAGGTCAGGCTGTCGGCAGTGACACGACCGGGGAAGTCGATCAGGCCCATCACGGCAAGCGAGGATACGGATTTGCCCGACCCCGACTCGCCGACGATGCCAAGGACTTCGCCGCGATCAACGGAATAGCTTACATTATCGACAGCACGGAACGGCGCATCTTCGGAGCCGAACTCGACTGTCAGGTTTTTAACTTCGAGAAGAGCCATGACTTACCGCTTCATCTTGGGATCAAGGGCATCGCGCAGACCATCACCCATCAGGTTGAAGGCAAGCACGGTGACGAGGATGCAAAGGCCGGGGAAGGTGATTACCCACCATGCCGATCCCACGAATTCGCGGGCTTCGGCCAGCATGGTTCCCCATTCCGGCAGCGGCGGCTGTGCGCCAAGGCCAAGGAAGCCAAGGGCGGCAGCATCAAGGATGGCACTGGAAATGCCCAATGTGCCCTGAACGATCAATGGTGCCATGCAGTTCGGCAGGATATTGACGAACATCTGGCGGATATGACCGGCACCGGCAATCTGCGATGCGATGACATATTCCTTGTTCAGTTCCGACACCACCGATGCACGCGACAGGCGCACATAATGCGGCAACTGGACAATCGCAATCGCCAGCATGGCGTTTTCAAGCCCCGGGCCGAGGATCGCGACAATCGCCATCGCCATGATCAGGCTGGGCAGGGCCAGCATGGTATCCATCATGCGCATGATGCCGACTTCGATCCAGCCGCGGAAATATCCGGCAACCAGTCCAAGAATGATACCGGAAATCATCGAAATGATCACGACGAACACGCCGATGGTCACCGAAAGCTGCGCACCGTGGATCAGGCGCGACAGGATGTCACGACCAACCGCATCCGTGCCAAGGATATAGCGCGGATCGGCACCTTCCATCCAGATCGGCGGTTTCAGGAACGCGGTGCGGTCCTGTGCAATCGGATCAAATGGTGCAATCCATTGGGCGAATGCCGCCAGGAACAGGATAAAGCAGATAACGATCAGCCCGACATAAGCACCCCGGTTCTTGCGGAAATAATTCCACGTTTCCATAAACGGGCTGGGCGGATTGATCTTCTGGTCTCCTGCGGCCACCACTTCGGCTGCTGCCGTTTCGGGGGTGGTCGATTGGGTATTCTGGTTTGTCATTTCCCGTGCCCCCTTAACGCTTGTGCCGGATGCGGGGATTGATCACCCCATACATCAGATCGACGAACAGATTGACCCCCATAACCACGAAGGCAATCATCAGGATGCCGCCCTGGATGGTCGGGTAATCGCGGCGGTTCAACGCCTCGACAATCCATTTGCCAATACCGGGCCACGAGAAAATGGTTTCGGTCAGGATTGCACCGGCAAACAGCACACCGACCTGAAGGCCGATCACCGTAATCACCGGGATCAGGGCATTGCGCAGCGCATGGACCATGATCACCCGCATCGGGGCAAGGCCCTTGGCGCGCGCCACCCGGATATATTCCTCGCCCAGAACTTCAAGCATCGAGGAACGCGTCATACGCGCAATCACGGCCATCGGAATGGTGCCAAGCGCAATTGTCGGCAGGATCAGATGACGGAGCGCACTGATAAACGCGCCTTTTTCATCGCTGAGCAAGGTATCGATCAGCATGAAACCGGTGGTCGGCTCGATGTAATACATGATCGACAGACGACCGGAAACCGGGGTCCAGCCCAGTGTCGTCGAAAAGAACATGATCAGTAACAGCGCCCACCAGAAAATCGGCATCGAATATCCGGTCAGCGATAAGCTCATGGTCAGGTGGTCAAGCCACTTTCCCCTGTTGATCGCGGCAATGACCCCCAATGGCAGACCGATAATGATCGCAAACAGAATCCCCGCGATGGAAAGCTCGATCGTTGCCGGGAACAGGGTTGCGAATTCTTCGAGCACCGGACGTTTGGTGACGAAGGATTCACCAAGATCACCCTGCAACACACCGCCCAGATAATCGAAATACTGAACGACAAGCGGTCTGTCGAAACCATATTCCTTTTGCAGTTCGGCGTATCGTTCGGGACTGATACTGCGCTCGCCTGCTCTCATCTGGATCGGGTCGCTCGGGATCAGGTGAATCATCAGAAACACCAGAATGGTAACGCCAAAGAAAGTCGGTATGACGTCACCCAAACGGCGTAAAAGGAAACCTAGCATGCCATTGGGCCTTTTTTGGCATCCGCGCGCAAGGCCTGCGGGCGGACGTCTCTCTCTATTTGCGGAATTGCAAAGAGGCCCGGAAAACCGGGCCTCTTCGGCAAGGTGTAGGGCGTTTTATTCTTTGATATCGACGCCGTAGAAGATGTGACCGCCAAACGGATCGATCTTGTAGTCGACAACTTCGTTACGGATCGGTTCGAAAACGATCGAGTGCGCGATGGTTGCCCACGGTGCTTCACGTTTGAAGACGGTCTGGGCTTCTTCGTACAGACGGGTACGCTCAAGAACATCAGCAGTGGTTTTTGCCTGCTGGATCAGGTTGTCGAATTCCTCGTTGCACCACTGTGCACGGTTCGCACTGCCAACGGCATCGCAACCCAGCAGAACAGCAAGGAAGTTGTCGGGGTCGCCATTGTCGCCGGTCCAGCCGAGCATGAAGCTGCCCTGTTCACCGTTTTTGGTGCGCTCAAGGTATTCGCCCCACTCGTAGGAAACGATTTCGGCATTCACGCCAATCGCGGCCCAGTCAGCCTGAACGAGTTCAGCCATACGGCGTGCGTTCGGGTTGTAGGGACGCTGTACCGGCATCGCCCAGATATCGGTGGTGAAACCATCCGGATAACCGGCTTCGGCCAGCAATTTCTTGGCTGCTTCCGGATCATACGGATCGTCAACGGTATCGTTGTTGTACGACCAGATGGTCGGCGGAAGCGGGTTTTTGGCGGCAACGCCTGCACCCTGATAAACACCCGCGATGATGGCTTCCTTGTTGATCGCCATGTTCAGTGCCTTGCGGACACGTGCATCGGTGAACGGCTCTTTCTGGGTGTTGTAACCAAGATAACCGACGTTCAGACCTTCCTGGCTCATCAGGTTGATGTCACCATCGGCTTCCATCGCTTCCAGATCAGCCGGGTTCGGGTACGGCATGACATGGCATTCGCCGGCTTTCAGCTTCTGGTAACGAACCGTGCTGTCCGGGGTGATGGCAAAGATCAGGTTATCAATCGCTGCCTTGCCTTCCCAGTATTCCGGGAACGCTTTGTAACGGATGACCGCATCTTTCTGATACTGGACAACCTGGAACGGACCGGTACCGACCGGGTTCAGGTCGATCTGTTCGGGCGTACCGGCAGCCATCAGCTGATCGGCATATTCACCCGACAGGATGGATGCGAAATCCATCGCCATGTTGGCGATGAACGGTGCTTCCGGACGGTTCAGAACGAATTTGACGGTGTAATCGTCAACCTTGACGATGTCCTTGATCAGTTCGCCCATGGACATCGAGTTGAAATACTCGTAACCGCCACCCGAAACCGGATGGTACGGATGTTCTTTGTCCCACTGGCGACGGAACGAGAAGATCACGTCGTCTGCGTTGAAATCGCGGGTCGGGGTGAAGGCATCGGTGGTCTGGAATTTAACGCCTTTACGCAGGTTAAAGGTGTATTCCGTGCCATCGGCCGATACGTCCCAGCTGGTGGCCAGGCCCGGAACGATGGTGGTCGTGCCGCGCTTGAACTGTACCAGACGGTTGAAGACCTGACGCGAGGTGGCGTCAAAGGTGGTACCCGCGGTGTAAAGCTGCGGGTTGAAGCCTTCCGGGCTTCCTTCCGAGCAATAAACCAGGGTTTTTGCCGAAGCGGCAGTCGGAGCAGCAAGCGCAGTCGCTGCAAGCAGACCTGCACCGATCGCCGCTTTGACGAAATTCGCTTTCATATAAGATGCCTCCCTCAAGGCTGGCCCGAACAATCTGCACAGGTGGCTGCTGGCCTTGAACGGCTCATGCATTACAATTTGCGCAAACAGGCGGGCGGGTTTACCCGATCCAACAGTTATGTTGGCAATCGACGAGGGAAAATAATCAGGGTTTCTGCGTATCGTCAACGTTTCCTGCGGGGTTCTACGTAGGATGACCTGATCGGATGAATGATGAATTTATGTCAAGTGTCTGTTATTTTTATGAAATTGTGCCCCACAATCGGGTATGGGAGGGGTGCATTTTTTTCGGGGCTACTGATGACCGAATGTAAAAGCACATAAAGATAGCGTGCTTTTACATCCGATCTATCTTCTTGAAATTTCTAGATTCGTTTGTTCAATGAACCACCTGTACCGATCAATTGCGCGCAATGCGATCATTAAGTTCGCTGATTTGCGCGATATCGGTGTTCCACGCCGTCACAAATCGATAAACATCCGCCCCCAATGACGGCCACGGATAGAATAACGCCCCGGCATCGCGCATCTGTTGCACCAGTTCCGGGGCAAGCTTCGCAAAAAGCTCGTTGCCATCGGCGGGATGGGCCAATGTCGCCCCATGCGAAACCAGCATGTCACAAAGGGTTTGCGCCGCCCCGTTGGCATGGCGCGCATTGCGCAGCCAAAGATCATCCTTCACATAGGCCAGAAGCTGCGAGGCCAGATAGCGATGCTTGGAATACAGATGCCCGCTGCGTTTGCGGGCCTGTTCGACCTTGCCGCGCAGCGACGTGTCAAACAGGACAATCGCATCGACCGCCTGCGCGCCGTTTTTGGTTGCCCCAAAGCTGATCGCATCGACACCGGCCTTCCATGTGATATCGGCCGGGTGGCAGCCCAGATGCGCAACCGCATTGGCAAACCGCGCCCCATCCATGAAAAACCGAAGGTCACGCTTTTTGCAAATCGCGCCAATGGCGGCAACTTCATCGGCGGTGTAAACCGTGCCCAGTTCGGTCGCCTGCGTGATGGCAACGCATTCCGGGGCCACCGAATGCACCCCGCGATCCACCCGGCTTGCCAGAAAGGCATCAAGTTTGTCGGCTTCAAGCTTTGCCGCCGGGCCATCAACCGGCATCAGCTTCGCCCCGCCGGTAAAGAACGCAACACCCGTGCTTTCATCTTCGTTGATATGGGCCTCGTGATGGCAAACGATGCCGCCAAACGGCGATACCAGTGCCGACAGGCTGATGCAGTTTGCCGCGGTCCCGGTGGCAACCGGAACAACGGCAACCTCACGGTCAAACAATTCGGAAAAGGCGGCATCAAGCTGGCGGCTGGTGTCGTCCGCCCCATAGGCAGGCGCGTTGCCGCTGGCTTCATGTTCCAGCGCGGCAAGGATTTCCGGGCACAGGGGCGATACGTTATCAGAGGCAAAATTCATCGAACGGGTCCGTGTCTTGGGTGGCGTCCATAGGGATCAGGAAATGTGCGGGGACTGCCCCGCAACCTGACCAACCCTTATCACATGCGACCCGTTCGAATGGCAATGATGCCTATATGGTCTCGGGCAAGGTGCGGATCGCCTCGATCGGGCTGTTCCAGCCGCTAACAAATCGAAACGCATCCGGCCCGACCGCAGGCCACGGTCGAAACACCAGCCCGGCCTTGCGCAGCCGTTCGGCCAGATCGTCATTCATATGCACAAACAGCTCGTTACCCTGCGGGGCAAAGGCCGCCCGCGCGCCAAGGGTTTCAAGCGACTGGCAAAGGGCGCTTGCGGCCTGATTGGCATGGCGCGCATTACGCAGCCAAAGATCATCCTTCACATAGGCCAGAAGCTGTGCCGCCAGATAACGGTGCTTGGAAAACAGATGCCCGCCCCGTTTGCGTGCCTTTTCGACCCTTGCGCGCAGCGACGGATCAAACAGGATGATCGCATCAACCGCCATCGCCCCGTTCTTGGTCGCGCCAAAACTTAAAACATCAAGCCCCGCCTTCCAGGTGATGTCGGCCGGATGGCAGCCAAGGGCGGCAATCGCATTGGCAAACCGCGCCCCGTCCATGAAAAACTTCATGCCGTGTGTTTTTGTTACCCTGCCAATCGCCTGAACTTCATCAACGTCATAGATCGTGCCGAATTCGGTCGCCTGCGTGATGGCAACACATTCCGGATCAACCGAATGCATGCCATGGGTGTTTTCGCGGGTTAAAAACGCATCAAGCGTTTCGGGCAACAGCTTCGCCGATGGCCCGTCCATGGTCAGAAGCTTCGCCCCGTTGCCATAAAATGCCACCCCGGTCGATTCCGTGCGGTTGATATGTGCCTGATGATGGCAGGCCACCCCGCCAAACGGGGATACCAGTGCCGACAATCCGACCAGATTGGCCGCCGTCCCGGTGGCAACCGGCACCACGGCCACCTCCTTGCCAAACAGATCGGAAAACACGCCATCAAGTTGCTGGCTTGCCGCGTCCGCGCCATAGGGCAGGGCGGGATCGCTGGCCTCGGCAATCGCGGCAAGGATTTCCGGGCAGATCGGCGACACGTTATCAGACGAAAAATTCATCGGGGCCTCGTTATCAATGGTGGCGATGGGCAAATAAAAAGCCTGCTTACGGTTTAACGCAAGCAGGCTTTGAAATTAACATGATATCCGGTCTTTAAACGGCCGTGCCGCCAACAGTCAGGCCATCAATGCGAAGTGTTGGCTGACCAACACCAACCGGAACACCCTGGCCATCCTTGCCGCACGTGCCGATCCCGTCATCAAGCTTCATGTCATTGCCGATCATCGAAACCTTGGTCAGGCTGTCGGGGCCATTACCAATCAGGGTCGCCCCCTTGACCGGCGCGCCAAGCTTACCGTTTTCGATCAGATAGGCCTCGGATGCCGAAAACACGAACTTGCCCGATGTGATATCGACCTGCCCACCACCGAAATTGACCGCATAAATGCCTTTCTTGACCGACGCCAGGATTTCACCCGGGTCCTTGTCACCGCCCAGCATATAGGTATTGGTCATGCGCGGCATCGGCGCATGGGCATAGGATTGCCGCCGCCCGTTACCGGTGGATTTCACCCCGGTCAGGCGTGCATTCAGGCGATCCTGCATGAAACCCTTCAGGATACCATCCTCGATCAGAACCGTGCGCTGGGTCGGGGTGCCTTCATCATCAATCGAAAGCGACCCGCGGCGATCATGGATCGTGCCGTCATCAACAACCGTCACCCCCGGCGATGCAATCCGCTGCCCAAGCAAACCGGCAAAGGCCGATGTGCCCTTGCGGTTGAAATCGCCCTCAAGCCCGTGACCGATGGCTTCATGCAGCAAAATCCCCGGCCAGCCCGGACCAAGCACCACGGTCATCTCGCCCGCAGGCGCCGCAACCGATTCAAGGTTCAGCGTCGCCTGACGCAGGGCTTCGTCAACTGCCGATTTCCAGCTTTTTTCTTCAAAGAACCCGTCATAGCCAATGCGTCCGCCCTGACCATGCGATCCGGTTTCCATGCGGTCGCCCTGTTTGACGACGACCGAAACGTTAAACCGCACCAGCGGGCGAATATCGCCGATCCGCTGCCCGCCGCTGCGCCAGATCTGCACTGCCTGCCAGTTGCCCGAAATCGATGCGGAAACCTGCACCACACGCGGGTCCTTGCCGCGCGCATAGGCATCGATCTTGCCCAGCAGATCAACCTTCGCCTCAAACGTTGCCTCGCCCAGCGGATTGACATCGGAATAAAGCGACACATTGGTGCCGATTGATCCCAGATCGACCTTGCCCGAACGCCCATTGCCAACCGCCTTGACGGTCTCGGCCGCACGGCCGACCGCATCATTGGAAAGCTCGTTTGAATGCGAAAAGGCGGTGGCCTCATCGGCAACCGCACGCAGGCCAAAACCCTGTGCGGTATCGAAATTGGCACTGCGCAGGCGGCCATCATCCCATGTCAGGCTTTCGGACTGCCGGTATTCAAGGAAAAGCTCCCCGTCTTCCGCCGCGCCCAGCGCATCATTGACCTGCTTTTCAAGCCGGTCGCGATCAAGGTCGCCATTGGCGAAAAACAGGCTGTCGGTTTTGCTCAGATCGGTCATGAAACCTCCTTGCGGGCGTGCCGGATGGCAACAGATGGGCGACTTTGGCCAAGTGGGCGATTTTCGCCTGTGGGTTAAATCACCTGTGACAGTATTTTCCCTTACGTTTTCAGGGCTATCTGCCACCTTGGACTTTCGTCTATACAGAACGTGTCAGGGCGTTAGGGTTCTGACCCTATATAGACCGCAATGGCCAATTATGAAAGCCCGTGGCAATGTTTGTTGAACATCCCCAGCGTGTCGCCCTTCATAACGAAATCCATGCCCGCCCGTTTGGCGGGGTGCAAAGCCCGGCGCGCTGCACCTGCATCGCCTTTCACGCAGGCGAGGAACTCGATACCGATGTCCGCACCCATTTTCAGGGCTTCTGCCAGCGATACAGCCTGACACCCCCGGCACCCGATCAGAAATATTACGAAGCCCAGTGCGACGGTTTTTCCATCATCTGGGAACGCCACGCGGAATTCACCGTCTATGTCTTCAAACGCCAGGCCGCCTTTGACCATCCGTTTGACGATCCGGTCATCAACCTGATCCCGCAGGACTGGCTTGAAGCCACGCCGGGGCAGCTTCTGGTGGGCTTGCACATTGCCATGGACCGCGACGAACGCTCGTCTGACGAAGTATCGCGCCTGTTTGATCACAACGGCCTGACCGGCAGCCGCGTTCTGGGCGGTACGGCGATGGTCTGGACCGATTTTCGCCTGCATGGCGATGGCTTTGGCCGCATCCTGATCCGTGATCAGGGCCTTGAGGTCCTGCAAGCCGGGCGTCTGATCCAGCGGCTCAAGGAAATCGAGGTTTATCGCATGATGGCCTTGCTGGCCTTTCCGCTGGCCCATTGCGCAACGCCCAAGGTCTCGGAAATCGATACCCGCCTGTCATCGATCACCGCCGAAATGGCCAGCAAATCGCACACCGACGACGAAGGCACCCTGCAAAAACTGACCGACCTTGCCGCCCAGACCGAAGAAATGGCCGCCTCGCTCAATTACCGGTTCAGTGCGGCGCGCGCCTATTACCGCATTTTGCAGGCGCGCCTCGTCGAACTGCGCGAGGAACGCGTCGAAGGCCTGCAAACCATGACCGAGTTTATGGAACGCCGTCTGGCCCCGGCGATGCGCACCTGCCAGAATATCGGTGATCGCCTCGAAGTCCTCTCGAAACGGGTGGCGCGTGCCAACAACCTGCTGCGCACAAGGGTCGATATCCTGCTCGAAGCCCAAAACCGCGACCTGCTGGCCAGCATGGATCGACGCGTCAAACTGCAACTGCGCCTGCAACAAACCGTCGAAGGCCTGTCGGTGGCGGCGATCACCTATTACGCCGTCGGGCTTCTGGGATATCTGTTCAAGGCGCTAAAGGATGCCGGTCTTCCGATCAACGACCGCCTCGCCACCGGCCTCGCCGTGCCGGTCGTCCTCGCCGCGATCTGGATATCCATGCGCCGGATTAGGAAGGTGCTGCATCGGGATGACGGGTGAGGGTGCTTGGAAGCCCCTTTTTATTGATGCTTGTCAGGCTCGTTACCTGAAGGTCGCAGGTTTAAATAATGCAGAATAATCTAACAATATCAAACAATTAGGTGATTAATTGGCTGGGGCATTTTTGTGTTCCGAGGCTATTTAGTTCGGCGATATATTCAGCGAAATTAATACCTTGGTATGCCCAAATACTGCGGTGCGGTGAGCTACCTTCTTATTCAGGTAAAATCCCCATTTCATATAAGAAGCGAGATGGTTGCTTCGGCCAGCCATTGTACCTGTCTGCAAACGATAAATATAAAAGCTCCTTAGCTCTTGTTATCGCGACAAAGCAGTTTCTCCGTTCTTCTTCCATTTGCGGACTTTTCTCGCCAGCACGCACGCTTTGGAAACTAGGAAGAACTTCTTCAGCGAGGCCTGCGACAAATACGATATCGAATTCTTTTCCTTTTGCCCCATGAATTGTCATCAGCGTTACCGTATTTGCTTTAATTGGTGGCTCCTTTGAGCGCATCGCCAATTCTTGCAAAAATTTCTCAAGTGGAAGTGGTTCGGGCAAAGCTCTTTTGATTGATTTAGTCAGGTCCTTCCACGCGGCCGTGTCTTCCTGAATGTCGTTCTCATCGGAAGCGTCTGCGGGAAGTGAGTCCATGAATTCGGAAATTATGTTTTGGTATGAAGCTGGGTTTTGACTCAGCCTTTCAGCTAAGCCAGAAAAGAGACTTACTTCTGGGTTCGCTGCTGCCGTAATCCGTGCCCATTCAAGTAGAAAAGTATTAGAGGAAAGTTGAGAAGCAGCTTGAATCTCTTCCGCGTTTTGAGACGTGTTAAAAGTGCGATTGAAGGCCCCAACAAGTGTTTCAAGAGAGCGTCGGTCAAGCGGATGTGAGGCTAATCGTAAGGCAGCGTTCAACCAAATAAAGTAAGGCGATCTGAAATCATCCTGTCGTTGTGCAAATACGGCATTTATATTGTGTGCAACCAATTGATTTTTTATGTTTTGAACTAAAGCGCGTGTTCGAGCGAGAACAACGATATTTCCCCATTGTGAGCGTGGGTAAGCAGCAATAGCTTGTGCAATTCCGGCTGCTTCATTCTGGTCGCTGTTATAGCGATGTAGGGAAATTGAGCTGTCCACTTTCGAAGTTTGACTTGTCTTTGCGGATAGCAGCGGCATCTTGCCAGTTGTTCGCTCTTTATTATGAGTAACTAGGCGGTTGGCTACAGCGACGATACTAGGTGGGCATCTGTAGTTTGTTGGTAGTTGAATTTCGGTGGGGTTGAAATCCTTGCGAAAGCGCTGAATTTGCTTATAGCTCGCACCATTCCACTGATAGATGATTTGGTCGTCATCAGCTACGACAAAGAGATTTTTGAAGTCATCTCCTGCTAGGGAGCGAATTAGTCGATATTGCCCCTCAGTAGTGTCTTGGAACTCATCAAACAACCAGTAACGATAGGTTTTCCTATACCGGGCTGCTATCCCCGGAAAGGTTGTAATGAGTTTATATGACTGAGCGATAAGTGATCCAAAGTCGAGGGCGTTAACGCGATTCAAGGCATTTTCGTAGGCCGCATAGGCTAATTCAACTTTCTCGCCAGTTTCTTGGTCCCGAAATAACGCTGAGCAACCCTCAGGGAGTACTAGTGCAGCTTTTAGCTTATCTATTATCGGCAGCACTTTGACGTCATCGACGTCAATAGAGTTATCTCTAAGGGCCTCTTTTAGTAAATCCTGACGATCTGCTTGCAAAGAGTAGATAGAGAAGTCCGGGTTAATACCAATATGAGAACCATGTTGCTGAAGAAGCTGCATGCAAAAAGAATGAAATGTCCCGATCAGAGCTCTTCGTGCTTGATCTGGAACCATGCCGAAGACTCGAGCGCTCATTTCGTCTGCTGCCTTATTGGTAAAGGTGAGCGCCAGGATACGGAACGTGCCGGTGGGGCTTTGCTCTAATAGCCTTGCAATCCTTGTGGTTAAAACTCGTGTTTTCCCTGAGCCCGGTCCGGCTAGGACAAGCAGAGCGCCACTATCCCAGTTGACGCAATCTGTTTGCGCTTTTGTCAGTGCCAAGAGATCGTCTGTTAGTTGCGGAGTGTTCATTCTAGACCTCTCAAGGATCGAATTGCAGTTCGCATTGGTCCGGGCATTCTTTCGGCCAGTTCGGGGGAACTTACACATCTTTTGGCTAGTATCTGAGTGTAGTTGTTTTTTTCTTTTTTCAGCTGGCTTAAAAGCGCTTCATCATCCAGCGTGTTTGCGTTTTCAATCCCAAGGCTTATTAGGATATCTTTTAGTTCGTCTTGAAGGCCATCTGCAATCAGCTGTTGCTCCAGATAGCCATCAGGTAAGTGGAAACTTCGCCTATCTACTTCATCACCAGAGAAGCCGCGTTGCTTTATCTCTTCTATGTATCCTAAGCCTGCTGGATCACCATCAACCACGATCAACCACGGGTACTCGAGCGCTCGAGCTAGAACAGCAAAGATTGATGGATTTCCACAGTTCTTGAAGTCTATTACGGCTACTCCGTGTTCATCTAAGTCATAGCCAAGGCCTTTGGCCGTTCCATGTACCAGATTATAATCGGATTGACCTTCTACAAGTAACCACCGACGCGCGAAAAAAATCTCTCCACGTATTCGTCGGGCAAATGTCTCTAGCTGCTCGAGCTCTGCGTCACTGATGAAGGTCTTCGAGGTTTCGTAAAGTCGCCGTAATGGTTCATGATACGCCTTGTGTTCAGGCGCAGTGCAGGCACGGAGTAAATCTCTGTATAGATTTTGAGAAATCTCTCCTTTGGAAATCAGCGCTCCAAACGTTTGATCGTATTCAAGAAGTCCATTGGAAGCTTGAATAGGTTGGGCGAAGCCCGCAACGTAAGGCACCTCGACTTTAAATTGCCGCGGTAATGACAGCACTTTTGAGCCATTTTCACCGTTTCTGACTACGCGAATATCGCGGAATGGAACATGCTGTAGGAAATATGGTGAATGTGTAGTGATGATTTTCTGGCCGTCTAGCTCATTGGTGTGTCTCCACAGTGCCCGTGCTGCTTGTGGATGTAAATGCGTCTCCGGCTCTTCGAGCGCTAGCACTGCTGTACTGTCTGGCTTGTATAGCTCATGAAGTAAAATCTCTACGAAGGACTTAAATAGAAAAAGTACTGAAAGGCTTTGAATCCCTTGTCCATGACGTTCGAGGGGCAGCCAAGGCTTGATTTCTTCAGATTGATAAATCACCTCTGCTTTGGAGAGGATGTCCCACGTGTTTAATGGCAGGATTCGAAGATTCGCTTGTCCAGGGGTATCTGTTGACGATACGGCACTTATTGACGAGAGGGAATTGGTTAAGTCTTGCAATTTTGGGTCGGAGTTGAGTATCCGAGTGTTCAGCTCGTCAAATATAGTCTTGGCTTCTTGTTCAAGCTCTTCCGGAATGTTTATCGTTCTGAGCAACTTACCCCAAAACTGGCTCTTGGCACTGAATTCGTCATTTGCATCACGTAATGCGCCGAGATAGAAAACGGGCAGGTATTGGAAGAAATCTTGGAAGTTTAAAGAACGAGCGCCACGTCCGGTGAGCGGTGCCTTTTGAACATTGAGGAATTCCCATCGCGGGACATATGAGTCCTCCAACTCATCCCACGCACACGTTACCCGCAAAAAGATTGAGGACTTTCCGCTCATCGGATCAAATTGAATAATGTCCTCAAGCTCGTTCTGAAGGTCGTCAGGCCAGTCTTCGGGCTCTTTTTCTTCGAGCTCAACTTCAATTGTTAAGGGGGGGCCCACTTTAGGATCAGTTCGCTCCTGAGATAAATGCATATCATATTCGGTAAACCCAGTTCCGCGTTGCCCCCAGCGACGGGTCAGAGCTATCCGTAAAGCCTCAAGAATAGCAGTCTTCCCAGAGTTGTTCGGTCCAATGAGGACTGTCGTTTCCCCAAGTTCAATCTCTGTTTCTTGTATTGACCGGAAGTTGGAAATCCTTATCCGCTTTAATTGCATCTGGCACCTTTAGGTATCTGTAATGTGCCATGTTAAATCTTTGGGGGTGTTTGTTCTAGTTAAGACAACTTAAATTTTATCGAAGAAACACAAACGACAGCTTGCTCGTTGAAATGTTCTGAATCAAAGGGGGAAAATTTATTTTTCAGATACCAGATACCAGATACCAGATACCAGATGCCGGGGGCAGGTGTTTTGCCATCAAACCCCGCCAGCACCCCGATCTCCCGATAACCTGTAAATCGCATAGGTCGCTGCCCCGACCAGCACCACCGCCCCCGCCTGATGCGCCACACCCAGCGGCAACCAGACGACACTCAGCAACGTTGAAATCCCAAGCACGACCTGAAGGCAAACCGCCGCCAGCACCAGATGCGTGGCAAGGCGTTGCTGCGGTGTCAGGTTCCATTTCCCGGCCCGCCACCAGAACAGGATCACCGCGATAAAGGTCAGTTTCGCCAGCCACCGGTGATCCCACTGCACCGTCATATGGTCCTCAAACGGCGCCAGCCATGCGGGGCTGTAAACAAACAGCCCGTCGGGGATCAGTTGCCCGTCCATCAGCGGGAAGGTGTTATAGGTATGTCCCGCATTGATCCCGGCCACAAAGCCGCCCGAAAGGGCGGTAAACACGATCAGCGCCAGAAGCTGCCAGCCGCGTTTTGAGGCATGGGTTGAAATGCCGCGCGGGGCATACTGGTTAAGCCCGACCCACATCAACGCGATGAAAATCACCAGCGCCAGACCGAAATGCGCGGTCAGGCGGTACTGGCTGACATCGGGGCGGTCGACAAGGCCGCTCATGACCATGTACCAGCCCATTGCCCCCTGCAAACCGCCAAGGATGAACAGGCCCCAAAGCTTCCATTTGGTCGCGCCATCAATGGATTTTTTGGCAAGGAACCAGACAAACGGCACAAAGAACACAACGCCAATCAACCGGCCCCAAAGCCGGTGAATGAATTCCAGCCAGAAGATCGATTTGAAATCCTCGACCGACATCCAGGCATTGATCTTCTGAAACTCCGGATACTGGCTGTATTGCTGATAAAGCGCCATCCAGTCCGCCTCGTTCATCGGCGGGATGATCCCGGTAAAGGGCCGCCATTCCACGATGGAAAGCCCGGACTCCGTCAATCGTGTCAGGCCACCGATCACCACCATGATGAACACCATGGCCGCCACAAAAAACAGCCACATCGCAACATTCCTGTGCGGGGTGGGGGCTGTGGCTGCGGTATGGGGCAGGGCGGATGAAACGCTGCTGGTCTGGTCAATCGGGGACATCGGGCGGGATCTCTTTGTCGTGCGGGCGCATGATTTCGCGCCCAATATAGGATGAAATTTCAAAAAGTGCAGGAAAAGCTTCACCGTAGTGCTTTTACGGCCGTCATCGGGGCCGGATCACGAATGCTATTTACTCAATAAATAGTGTTCTATAAATATAAAACACATAAAAAATGTATTGAATTGTTCGATATACACACTCATAGTCTTAATCAACCAACAGAAACTTTCTTTTGAGGATCGACGATGTTTCCCATCAATCTGGACCTGAAGCGGCTTTCGGTCGCTCTGGTGGGCAACGGGCAGGCAACCCTGAACCGTTTGCGCCAGCTTGACGGTGATGGGGCGAGATACGTCACCGTTTATGCCGAAGACCCGATTGCCGAACTGGTAGACCAGGCTGGCGACCGGTTGCACCGCTATCTCCCGAATTCGGCCGATGTCAACGCGGCCGCAATCCTGTTTATTGTTGATTTGCCGCACGAAAAGGCTGCCGAACTGGCTGCCATCGCCAAGGCCGTCGGCACGATCGCCAATGTCGAGGACGTCAAGGAATACTGCGATTTTTTCTCGCCGGCGCGGGTAACGCGCGGTGACCTGATGATCACGGTTTCGACCAACGGGCACAGCCCGCGTCTGGCCGGGCGTATTCGCCGTGCGATTGAAAACTGGCTGGTGCCCAAATGGGATCAGCGCCTGCGCGAGCTTTCCGGTCAGCGTGAAAAATGGAAGGCCGAAGGGGCTGACATGAAACAGCTTCTTAAAATGACGGACGATTATATCGACCGTCGGGGATGGTTGTGATGACAGTCATGCGCGAAGAAGACATTGTCACCGGCGGCTCTATGTCGGTCGAGGAAGCCGAAGTCCGCGCGGCTGATCTGCTGTCGCGATACGGCCATTTGCAGGGCATTTCCCTGATCGAACCGATGGTGCACGAGGAATTCCAGGGCAAAATCACCATGACCTCGTCCTTCGGGACAGAGGCCGCGGCTCTGCTCGCCCTCGTGTCCGAGGTCGATCCGAACCTGCCGGTGATCTTCCTTGATACCCGCAAGCTGTTTGGCGAAACCCATCGCTATCGTGAACAGCTCGTTGATCAGCTTGGCCTGACCAATATCCAGATCATGCGCCCGGATGAAAAGCTTCTGGCAGCGGATGATCCCAACGGCATGCTGTTTGCCACGGATACCGCCAAATGCTGCTATCTGCGCAAGGTCGAACCACTGCAACGTGCGCTCAAGGGCTATGACGCGTGGCTGACCGGGCGCAAACGCTTCCACGGTGGCGAACGCGGGCAATTACCCGTGATCGAAACCGCCGGAACCCGGATCAAGATCAATCCGCTGGCCGGTTACCGGCGCGAGGATATCGAAGATATCTTTGAAAACCGCGCCTTGCCACGCCATCCGCTCGAAGCCGAAGGCTTCCTGTCCATCGGCTGCATGCCATGCACCGATCGGGTTGATCCCAATTCAACCGATGTCCGTGCCGGTCGCTGGGCCGGTCAGGACAAGACCGAATGCGGCATCCACTACATCATCTGAAAAACAAAAGCCCGGTCCTTGTGCCGGGCTTTTCCGACTGCGGGCAAAGCCTTCCCGACCTGATCGTCATTCCCGCGACGGCGGGAATCCAGTCTCTTTCAATGGGATATGGATTCCGGGTCTGCGCTGCACTTCGACCGGAATGACGGTTTGATCAATCACAAGCCAAACCCGCCAAGCCAACCAACCCCGGACCGCTGACAAAGCACTCCCAACCTGATCGTCATTCCCGCGACGGCGGGAATCCAGTCTCTTTCGATGGGATATGGATTCCGGGTCTGCGCTCCGCTTCGCCCGGAATGACGATTGTGATCAACCGCCAAGCCAATCCAGCCACCCCGGCAACCCGGCCAGCCGATCCCGTGCCGATCCAATCCGGGCGCAATTCGGGCCCGATGATTCTCGACATTTTCACGCTTCACCGACCGGGCTGAACGGACCGAACCAACTTCGCCCCGGCTATCCCTGCCCCGAACAAACGCCCTTACCCAAAGGGCACATTTCTCCCGTCATGATAAACCACAGTTTTCGTAAATCTCGCGTGGCCTCACGGCCCGGACGCATGACCGCCGTAATGGCTTTTCCATGCGCCAGTGATGGCCCTTTGGCGATACCGCCCCCGCCATGTCATCAAGTCAGATCGCTGCCCTGTCATCGTCTCATTCCTGTTTTTGCCGCCCGAAACGCAAAAAACCCGCAAAAGCGAATCACGCTTTGCGGGTTTTGTCTCCGGGCCCATTTGTCCCGTTGATTTTGCTCTTATGCCACAAACCAAAGAACAAATCAAGAACTTTTTCACGAAAAAACGGAAAAAGTTCCCATCAGAAGCCTGCTGTGACAAATTTTATATATGTATCAATATCTTAGGTGGGCGAGCCTGCCGGGCTTCTTGTCTTAAATCGTAATGCCCTGAAGCTTGCGAAACAGCGTCACCGCATAGCGGTCCGTCATGCCGGATATGTAATCCATCACCCGCATGATCCGGGCATAAAGCCCGTCGGCTTCCGACAGCTTGCCCGACAGAAGCTTGTCGATCCGGTCGGCCTGCGGCGGCAGGCGTTTGCCGTGTTTCTGATGTTCTTCGATATCAATCGCGGCCCGGACAAAGCTGTCAAGCAGGCCGTTGATCACCTCGAACCCGGCCATTTCAATCGGCAGGACATGCGGCGCGTTATAAATCCGCTCGACCGCCAGCATCTTGCATTGTCTGGCATCCTTACCAAGCGGCGTATTGGCCAGCAGATCACCCTCCAGTGTGCCCGAAAGCAGCGCGTCTTCATGCTCGATAAAGGCATCAACCGCCGCCTTCACCAGATTGCCAATCGCCTTGCCACGCAAAAAGCCGATCCGGTCATCTTCGGATTTCTCGGCATACCATGGCTCGGCCCGCAAATCGGCCCAGCGTTTTTCGGCATCACCCGGATATTTTTCCGGGTGGCGCGCAATCGGGGCAAGGGCGCGTTCGACCTGCTCGAAACTCACACAGTTAAGCTCCCAGCCATCTTCAAGATCGACCACCGAATAGCAGATATCATCGGCCGCCTCGACCAGATACACCAGCGGATGGCGTCGCCACGCCCCGTCAAACCCGTCAAGCGGCGACAGCCCGCAAACATTGGCAATCGCATGGGCAATGTCGCGTTCCGCCTGATAATATCCGGGTTTCTTAAGGCCGGTATATTCGCGACGGCGCGCATCGGGCACCGACGTGCTGCGCGGATATTTGATGAAGCTGCCAAGCGTGCCGTAAGTCAGGTTCAGCCCGCCGTCAAACCGCTTCATTTCAAGCTGGCTGATGATGCGGAGCCCTTGCGCATTCCCTTCGAAATGCCGCAGATCCTCAAGCTCCGGCCCGGTCAGCCACCCGGTCAGTTCTTCCTTGGCAAGGCGCGATGTGGTGAACCATTCATTGATCGCATCCTCGCCGGAATGGCCGAATGGCGGGTTGCCGATATCATGCGCCAGGCAGGCGGCCTGCACCATATAGCCGATATCGGCAATGGTGATCGGGCTGTCTTTTGGCAGGTGTTTGACGATATGCGCACCGGCCATCAGGCCCAGCGACTGCCCGACCGATCCGACCTCGATCGTGTGGGTCAGGCGGGTATGCACATGGTCGTTTTCCGAAAGCGGATGAACCTGTGTCTTGTTCTGAAGGCGGCGGAACGAGGATGAAAAAATGATTCGGTCGACATCGATCTGGAACGGGCTTCTGCCATCCGGGCTTGGATGCGGATCGCCATCGGGCAGGCGAATCTTGCCATCCCGAAAATCAAGCCGGTGTGGTGAAAGCAGATTTTCCCAGCGCATTTTGGCCGGTTGCATCGAACCCATGGCGATGCGACTCCCTGTCCGTGTCGTATGTGCGTCCGCAAACCCGACTTTAACGGGGTGGGGAGTCGGGCGCAATCGGGCAAAACCGATTGCGCCAAATCAGTGTGATCTTATCCGAAGAACCAGCTTTTCGGATTATCAATCGGGCTGCCGTTAAGGGCGCGCAAAACGCCGATCACGTTGCGCCCGATAAACCACGCGGTAGTATAAAGCGCCATCAGGCCGACAATCGCCCAGCCCAGAAGCGGCACCCATCCGATCACCAGCGTGAAAAAGCCCAGAATGATCGCATAAAGGATGCTGATCCAGAATGTGCGGATGATGAATGTGTAATGGCTGTTGGTCCAGTGATCATCATCCTCGCGCGCGACATAGGCAACAATCAGCGCGATCAGACCGGTGGCAAAGGCGGTAAACAGGGTCGCGATCATCAGGCCGTAGCAGACGACAGCCGTATTGCCGCCGCGCGTATCTGCATATTGCGGGGCATTGTCAAACGATGCGTCCTGACCTGTCATCCGGTCACTCATGGGCGTTGTTCCTGTGTTGTGGGGCCGTTCATCAAATCACCGGCTCTTTCCAGCATATAGCGAGAAAATTACCAAATGCTATCTTCGGTTGGGTGAACCGGCATTCCGGGGCATTTTTTAACGCGATAACACGAAATTCATCGCAACGGGGCGGCTTTTGCCTCGACTCTTGTGATTTCCGCCCTACATTTGGCCCCATATCACGCAATGATCAAGAATAAGGATTTCCGCATGTCGGACTATGATTTTGACCTGTTTGTCATCGGTGCCGGATCGGGCGGGGTGCGGGCCGCGCGCGTTGCATCTGGCTATGGGGCGAAGGTCGCGATTGCCGAGGAAAGCCGCGTTGGCGGTACCTGTGTCATTCGCGGCTGTGTGCCCAAAAAGCTTCTGGTTTACGGCGCACATTTTGCCGAGGATTTCGAAGACGCGGCGGCCTATGGCTGGACCCTTCCGGGCGAACCGAGCTTTAGCTGGAAAAAGCTGATCGCCAACAAGGATGCGGAAATCGACCGCCTGAATGGCATCTATCACAAGCTTCTGGCCGGTTCGAACGTCAAGCTGTTCGAACATCGCGCAACCTTCAAGGACGCCCATACCGTTGTTGTGGGGGGCGAGGAAGTTACCGCCGAACGCATCCTGATCGCGGTTGGCGGTCATCCGACCCTGCCCGACATTCCGGGCATCGAACATGCGATTTCCTCGAACGAGGCCTTTCACCTCGAAGACCTGCCAAAACGCATCGTGGTTGTTGGCGGTGGCTATATCGCGGTTGAATTTGCCGGGATTTTTGCAGGCCTTGGTGCACACGTCACACAGCTTTATCGCGGCGATCAGATCCTGCGCGGCTTCGATCACGATATCCGCAACCATCTGGCCGAGGAAATCGTCAAAAAGGGTGTCGATCTGCGCTTCAACACCAATGTCACCGCGATTGAAAAACAGTCCGACGGCAGCCTGAAACTGACCCTGACGGGCGGGGGTGACATGGAAGTCGACGCCGTGATGTTTGCCACCGGTCGCGCGCCCAATACCAAGGGTCTCGGGCTTGAGGCCGTCGGGATCGAAACGAACGATAACGGTGCGGTCAAAATCAACAAGGGCCTGCAAACCAGCGTTCCGAACATCTATGCGGTTGGTGACGTCACCGACCATGTGCAACTGACCCCGGTTGCGATCAAGGAAGGCATGGCCTTTGCCGATACCGTCTTTGGCGGCAAACCGTGGTCGATGTCCTATCAGGCGATCCCGACCGCCGTCTTCAGCCAGCCACCGGTCGGCACGGTCGGGCTTAGCGAGGAAGAGGCACGCGCCAAAGGCGGACCGGTTGAAATCTATAAATCCACCTTTAAACCGATGCGCCACACCCTTTCGGGTCGCGATGAAAAAACCATGATGAAGCTTGTCGTCGACAAAACCACCGACGTTGTCCTTGGTGCGCACATGGTCGGCCCCGACGCCGCCGAAATCATCCAGGGCATCGGCATTGCAGTCCGCCTTGGCGCAACCAAGGCCCAGTTCGACCAGACCGTCGCGGTGCATCCGTCGGCAGCGGAAGAATTCGTCACCATGCGCTTCCCGGTCGCGGATTAAGGCACCGACCACGCGCGACCATCACTCACCGTCATTCCCGCGAAGGCGGGAATCCAGACTTCGGTGCCAAGTGCACCAGCAATCGGTGAATGGCAGATACAATCAAGGCGGCATCCCTGTGGTGCCGCCTTTTTCATACTTCAATCGAGGAAAAATAAGTATCGTGTCCTTACGTTTTGGGGAAATTGGCGTTCACGTTTTTTGCGGGTCAAGCTCCCACTCAATTTCTTTTTCTGCTAATGTTTTCCTGATTGTGAATGAGAGTTTGAGGCATGAAGATGAGAGAGATGTTGTGAAATTCTGCTTTGGTGCAGTTGGCTTTCTAATCTTGTTTCTTGCTTTGTTTAATTCGCCATTGGCGACAGCAAATCAGCTTGTCTTATGTGATGAGATAGGGGCTTTGAAATTTGATGATGCTCGTGCGGGGCGTCCTGTTCCAATTGAAGATTACGACCCATTTGACGTTTCTACCGCTTGCGCTGAGGCCTTGATTGCTGATCCGGGAAATCCAAGGTTCCATTTCCAGTTAGGAATCGCGATGGCGATGTTGCTTGAAGCTGACAAGGCGCTGGAGCATTTGGAAATCGCGGCGTCAAAAAATTATGATGCGGCTCAAAAGTTTTTGAAAAGATTTGATAAAAAGAAGGCTGAGACGATGGTCGGCCCTTTATCGCAACCTGACGAAAACTTCAGTGCAGCGCTTGATGAATGCGATCTTATCGGCGCGATGCCCACCGATGTAAGAAGAGTTGGGCAACCGGTTCCTTACGAAGAATATAACGCCAAAGCGGTTGAGGTTGCGTGCAGAAACGCGCTTGAGACTAATTCAGACAATCCCAGATTCCACTTTCAGCTAGGTATGGCCCTTTTAGGAGCCGGTAACGTGAACGAGGCTTTGAGGCATTTAAGTTTTGCAGCGGATGAAAACTATGTTGCAGCCAGATTGGCTTTGGCAAAATTCTATGAAAAACTGGGAAAATAAGGCCTAATACTATATCTTTTCAAAACGCCAACGGCGCATTATCCACGACCTCTTTCATCACAAAAAACGTCCGCGTTTGCCGGACACCGGGAAGCGCGATCAGTTGGTCACCATGCAGGTGATTGAAGTCCGCCATGTCGCGGACCCGGATTTTCAGGAAGTAATCGAAATCTCCTGCCACCAGATGGCAATCAAGGATGAAGGGCAGCTTGCGGCACGCGGTTTCGAACGCAGCGAAACTGTCAGGGGTTGAGCGGTCCAGCACCACGCCAACCATCACCAGTGCCGCGCGATCCACCTTGTCCGGGGCGATCTGGGCGCGGATGGAGGTGATATATCCTTCCTCGAACAGGCGTTGCATCCGGCGATGGCAGGTGGCCGGGCTGACATTGACCCGTTTGGCGATATCGGCATTGCCCATCCGTCCGTCAGTTTGCAGCAGTCGCAGAATCTTTTGATCGATGCGGTCTATCGGGTTGGCATTCGCGGGACTGGCAGGCTGGGTCATGAAAGAACCTTCCGGAATTCTGTAAATTTTCGAAATTCTAGGCACATTTTGATGCATGATGAAAGCTTCGTGTGAAAAATTGGCGCGAAGTTCGAGAACACCTTTCACGCGCTTGGCGGTAGCATTTCCCTTCATGAGGTTCGTTTCCCATGTCGTTCTGCAAATCAGGGAGTGCGCGATGCGCCTGGATAAATTTGAAAAATACAAACTGACCTTTGGCCCGACCCCGATCGAGGCCCTGCCGCGTCTTTCCGCCCATCTTGGCGGTGATGTCGAACTTTATGCCAAGCGCGAGGATTGCAATTCCGGGCTGGCGTTCGGCGGCAACAAGGTTCGCAAGATGGAATATATCATCCCCGACGCGATCAAATCCGGGGCTGATACCCTTGTCACCATCGGTGGTGTGCAATCCAACCACACAAGGCAGGTCGCGGCCATCGCGGCCAAGATCGGCATGAAATGCCGTCTGGTGCAGGAAAGCTGGGTGCCGTTTAACGATGCGGTTTATGACCGGGTCGGCAACATCCTGATGAGCCGCGTCATGGGGGCCGAGATCGAGCTGGTCGACGAGGGCTTTGACATAGGCATCCGCGAAAGCTGGGAAGCCGCCCTTGAGGATGTGAAGGCCAAGGGCGGGGTGCCTTATCCGATCCCGGCCGGGGCATCGGTGCATAAATATGGCGGTCTTGGCTTTGTTGGTTTTGCCGAGGAAGTCCGCGCCCAGGAAGCCGAGCTTGGCTTTAAATTCGATTATATCGTGGTCTGCACCGTCACCGGTTCCACCCATGCCGGGATGGCCGTCGGATTTGCCGCCGATGGCCGCGCGGACAAGGTGGTCGGCATTGATGCGTCGGGCACGCCCGAACAGACCCGCGCACAGGTTCTGGCGATTGCGCAGAAAACTGCCGATCTGGTCGAACTTGAAGGCGGCATTTCGGATCGTGACCTTACCCTGATCGAAGATTACGCCTATCCGGCTTATGGCGTGCCATCCGATGAAACCAACGAGGCGATCCGCCTGTGTGGTCGTCTTGAAGGCATGATGACCGACCCGGTTTACGAAGGCAAATCGATGCAGGGCATGATTGATCTGGTCAAAAAGGGCTACTTCCCCAAGGGGTCCAAGGTTCTGTATGCCCATCTTGGCGGTGTGCCGGCGATCAATGCCTATAGCTATCTGTATCGCAACGGCTGATCGGGCGGAAAGGCAAAAAAGGGGGAAGCCGGTGGCTTCCCCCTTTTGTCGTTAGCGCCCGGTGATCCCCGGGAAGATGATCAGAAGGGCAACTGCAAGCACCTGCAAACAGATAAACGGCAGGAGCGAGCGGAAGATAAGCCCGAGTGATATATCCGGTGGTGCCACGGATTTAAGGTAAAATGCTGCCGGGCCAAAGGGCGGGGTCAGGAAGGAAACCTGCATATTCATGGCAAACAGCACCCCGAACCACACAGGGTCATAGCCCAGTTCCCGAATGATCGGGACAAAGATCGGCATGGTCAGAAGCGCAATCCCGACCCAGTCAAGGAACATGCCGAGAACGAACAGGATCAGCATCATGAACAGGATGATGATGGTCGGGTCATCGGAAATGCCGGTAATCAGCGCCGAGACAAACTTGATCCCACCCATCAGATTGAACACCCCGACAAGGGCCGATGCGCCGATCCCGATCCAGACGATCATGCCGCAGGTCGATAGGGTTTGGAGTGATGCGGCCTTCATCATCGACCAGGTGAATTCGCGTCGTAAAATGGTCGAGGCAATCACACCGGCAACGCCAACGGCGGAGGCTTCGGTAACGGATGCAATCCCGCCATAGATCGAGCCCAGAACACAAACCACCACCATGATCGGCAGGAACAGTCCCTTGAGCAGGCGAAGTTTTTCCGCGTTCGGGATTTTTTCGGTTTGCGGTGGCGGGGCGATATTGTCGCTGGTGTAACTGCGGAACAGGACATAGGCGACGTAAAACCCGGCCAGCATAAAGCCGGGGATGAAGGCCGCAGTAAACAGATCACCAATGGATACATTCGCCGTCAGGCCATAGATGATCAGAACGATGGAAGGCGGGACCATGGTGCCCAGCGAGCCACCGGCACACACCACGCCAATGGCCAGCTTTTTGTCATAGCCCTGACGGAGCATCTGCGGCAGGGCCAAAAGGCCGAGCAGAACGATTTCGCCGCCGATGATGCCGCTCATGGCGGCGAGGATGACGGCGACAAAAATCGTCTGGACCGCAACCCCGCCCTTAAGCCGCCCGCCAAACAGGCGCATGGCATCAAACAGGTCTCGCGCAATGCCGGACCGGTCCAGAATGGCCGCCATCATGACGAACATCGGCACCGAGACAAACACAAAGGATGTGACAAAAGAATAGACCCGGCTGGTGATCAGCGGGACGGCCATCGGCCCGAACCAGCCAAGCGTAAACAGCAGTGCGATCAGAAGGGTGACAAATGCTAGCGGCATCCCGGTGATCAGGAAGCCGAGCAGCATCACGAACATCAAAAGCGTGCCGTATTCGATGCCAAGCGATTGCAGATCAAACATCGGTGGATATCCTGTTCACCGCGCCCGAAGGGCCGCGCAGGTAATTGATCGAGAGAATGATGAACTGGATCGTCAGTGCGATCAGGACAATCAGCATGAAAATTTTCAAAAGCCCCGGATAGGGGGCGTTAAACGCGCTGCCGGTGGTTTCAAGATGAATGTCGCCCGCAGGCGTAAAGGCCGCGCGTTTGACCATCAGCCATGCCGCCCAGGCAAAAAAGCCTGACGAGATGGCGCAAATCAGTGAAATGACAATATCAAGCGATTTGCGCAGTTTCGGCCCGGCAATGTCATAGATGATCACCACACGGATATGGCGGTTGCGCGATGCGCAATACAGTCCGCCGAATATGAAGCCCGCTGCGGCCAGTGCCGTTGTGGTTTCATGGCCCCACAGGGTCGGGCTGTTGAAGACATGGCGCATGAAAATTTCAAAGATCAGGATCGCCATTGCCAGCAAAAAACCTATGGCAAACAGCGGTGCGATCTTTGTCACCGCCTGCCCGAACAGGCCGCTTTGTTCGAAAACCTCGTCAGGATTTTCGACGATTTCGTCTATTTTTTCCTCGATCTCATGCTGCGAGAGGGGCGAGGGCGGTTGGGAAACCATTTTTCCATTCCTTGCGCCGTAACAGAAGGCCAATGGGCTGTGTGAGCTGTATTGTGATCAGGTATCAGCCCGGCAGCGGGGAGGCCGCCTGCATCCCGCCGTCTCGATACGGGGGCAGTGCCGGGCTGAATCCTTTGCCATGTCTTTCCGGGCCGTGCAAAACGACCCGGAAAACATGGCGTTATATGAGGATCAGATCATGCCCTGTGCGGTCAGATACTCAAGCAGGGTGTCATAAACCTTGCGGGCATTGTCCGAACGTTCAGCGACCTTTTCCCACTGGCCCGTGGCGATTTTGCGGAACTTGTTGCGTTCCTCCGCCGACCAGTTGTGGATGGTTATACCGCCCTCGGCGCGGGCCTTGGCAACGGCTTCCATGTCTTTCATCGCAAGCTGCGCATCCATGTCACGCGCCAGGTCGCGTACCGATACCGTCAGGATTTCCTGAAGATCGGCGGGCATGGAATCCCATTTTGCCTTGTTAACCGAAACTTCGAGCATCGGCATGGAATGGAAACCCGGATAGACCGGATGTTTGGCCACGTCATGCAGGCCCATCGCCTGGTTGGTCGAGAACACGGTCGCATCCGCAGCATCAATCACCTTTTTATCAAGGGAAGTGAATACTTCGGATTGCGGGATATTGACCGGTGCGGCTCCGGCAGCGGCAAAGACTTCCTGCACCATGCCTTCGGGCGCGCGCATTTTAAGGCCCTTGAGGTCGTCAACACCGTCAAGTGGCTCGGATGACACAAATGCCTCCAGCCCCGGTGTGACGGCCCCGATGAACTGCAACCCGTAAGGGTTGAGCAATTCGTTCATCAGTTCCTTGCCGCCGCCATATTCGACGAAACGCAGCATTTCAGACGGGGCCGACCATGCGCCGACCGGGTTGGCGATCAGGCCGAATGCCGGGTCCTTGCCGGTAAAGTAGCTGGTGTCGGTGATGTGGCCGTCAATAATGCCAGCACCAATGGCATCCTGGGTTTCGGCATGTTCGACAACCGATCCGACCGGCAGCATTTCAATGGCAATGCGTCCGCCCGACATTTTGCCGACACGTTCGGCCCATTCCTGTTCGATGACGAAGTTCGGCACGCCAGCCGCGTCGCTTGACTGGACTTTAAGGGTGAATTCCTGTGCATTTGCGGCCAGCGGCGATGCCATGATCAGGCTGGCGGCAAGAGCAGTTCCGGCGAGTGTCTTGAACGATAGGGTCATTTGTCTTCTCCCTGGGTTACCGGTTTTCCGGCGGTGTTATGCGTTTTGGTGGATGGACTGTCGATTTCGCCTGCTGCAAGACGCGCAGTAATGGTCGAAACCACGGCTTCAATCGGGGCATCGATGGAAACAGTCACGCTTGTCTCCTCCGGCCCCAGCGGTTCGAGATCGGCCAACTGACTGTCAAGCAATCCGGACGGCATGAAATGACCGACCCGACGTTCCAGCCGGGAAAGGATCACGTCGCGCGAACCGTCCAGAAAAACAAACATTGTAGGCTCCATATGGCGACGCAGAAAATCGCGATAGCGTCGCTTTAACGCCGAACAGGCAATAAATATTTTTGGCGTAATCTGCCCGGCATCAATCTTCTGCGCGGTATCGGTCGCCGCTGCACCAAGAGACGCCAGCCAAGGCCAGCGCATCTCGTCATTAAGCGGCATGCCGTTGCGCATGTTTTCAACATTTTGCGGGGGGTGATAATCGTCCGCGTCAAGCCACACACCGTTACAGGCGGTGGCAAGGCGCTGTGCGACCTCGGTCTTGCCCGATCCGCTGACACCCATCACGATGACAAATTCGGCTTTGATGGCTGTTCCTCCCGCCACTTTATTTTGTCTTTTCTTGAGCGGGGCTTGCCCGCCTTGGTTTGTTAGCGCTAACATAATGATAGCGCTAACATCGAGTCAACAGATATTGTGAAACCTGTGGATCGCGGATATGAGGAAGAAGGCATGAGAAGGGAAACATGAGAAAACGCAGAGGGGCCGGACGGCCGACCATTGCAGATGTGGCCGACAGGGCCGGCGTCAGCACGATCACCGTTTCACGGGCATTGCGTGATCCGGCCAAGGTTTCCAAAGCATTGCGTGAACGCATCGATGCTGTCGTCCGCAAACTTGATTACGTTCCTCATTCCCATGCCAGTGCGCTGGCATCGTCGCGGTCTCACATTGTGGGCGTGATCGTACCGTCGCTGACCAACAACGTGTTCGCCGATACGCTGCGCGCGATCTATGACGAACTGGAGCAAGGCCCGCTTCAGGTGCAGCTTGGCAATTCGCGCTATGTCGCAGCCGAGGAAGAACGCCTGATCCGTATTTTCCTTGGGCAACGCCCGGCGGCCCTGATTGTTGCCGGCGGGGACCAGACCCCTGCGGCCCGTTTGTTGCTTGAAAATGCCGATTGCCCGGTGGTCCAGATCATGGAAGTCGATCCGGACCCCATTGATATGATGGTCGGCTTTTCGCATTTCGAAGGCGGTCGCGCGGCCGGATATCACCTTTTGCAGCGCGGATATCGCAGGATTGGTTTCATCGGGGCACGGATGGACCCGCGGTCACGCCGCCGTATGGAAGGTTTCGCCGAAGCATTGCGTTCATCGGGCCGGTATGACCCGGATCTGTTCATGACCACAACCCGATCATCAAGCACATCGCTGGGCGCGGAACTTATCGGGGCGTTACGTGCAAAACGTCCCGATATAGAGGGGGTTTTTTGCAATAACGATGATATGGCGCTGGGCGTTCTGTTTGGCTGTCAGCATGCCGGGCTGCACGTGCCAGAAGACCTTGGCATCATTGGTTTCAACGATCTTGAAATGATGGCGGCCGCCTGTCCGTCACTTACCAGCATCCGGACAAACCGATACGGGATCGGCAAAACGGCGGTTGATATGATCCGGGCAAGGCTGGACGGGGAAGAACCGGAAAACCGTGTTGTCGATCTTGGTTTCCAGTTACAGGAACGCCAAAGCACTGCGCGGCGGGCCTGATATCCTGTTTTAATCCCGGTTGAGAGGGAAACGCCCGGCCAGCTCGGCCACAACTTCCTTTGGTCCCGAAATCCGGATATGCGTGCCGTTGCTATCAAACTGCCGGTCCAGAACCGTAATCCCATCCTGTGCGCAGGCCTGTTCCAGCGTTCCGGCATCTGAAAAAGCGGCAAACAGTTCGGCCTCTCCCTCTGGGACATAATCGATGACATCGGCAACGCTGCAAACCGCATTGGCAGCACCACTATAAGCGCGCACCAAACCGCCAGTGCCAAGCTTCACGCCGCCGAAATAGCGCGTGACGATCACCGCAACATTAACCAGGTCGCGCCCCTGAAGCACCTTGAGGCACGGCACGCCTGATGTGCCCGATGGTTCGCCATCATCCTTGCCATGTTCGATCAACTGGTCTTCGTCATTCAGGTAACGATAGGCGGTAACATGATGATTGGCCTTGGGATGGGCCGCGCGCAATTCCGCCAGTCGCGTCGCGAGATGGTCATAAGGGACCAGTTCGGCCAGAAAGCGCGATTTCTTTTCTTCGGTTTCGGCAAATGCAGGGCGAGTGATGGTTTTCATCACGACTGGATAGCAAAGGCAGGCGCATTGCACCAGCGCGCTCAAGCATTAAGGGCGAAACAGCGCGAATTTGCCGATCAGGATCACCCCGAAGATCACCAGCATGATCAGGACCAGCTTGCGGAAACTTTCCGCATCCATGCGTGATCTGACAATGCCGCCAAGCTTGGTGCCCAGATAAACCGGAATGAGCCCGGCAAGCGATATCCAGACGCTTTCAAGCGTCATCAGGCCAAGTTTCGAAAGCCCAATCGCCATGACGATGCTTGATAGACTGAACGAAATATTGATTGCCTGAATGAAGCGTTTTGGGTCGAGACGAAGGGCCAGAAGGAAGGGCAGAACCGGCATGACCTGTGATCCGGTAATGCCATTGACAAGCCCCGTTGCGAACCCCGTCACCGGGGCCAATGGTTTTTGCAGTTTTTCCGGTACGGGCCGTCCGGGCCGCCACAGCGTCAGCGCGCCATAAACCATCAGGACGATACCCAGAACCGCCCCCGCCATCAGACTATCGACCAGATCAAGCACCGCAAGTCCGACGACAAGTCCCGGAACCGTGGCAACAAACATCGGCCAGAATCGTTTGACGGTTTCGCGAAAATGCCCGGCCTGCACCATAACGATGGTATTGCTGACCAGTGATGGAATGATCACCAGCGGCATCGCGGCTTTTAACCCGATACCAAGCGCGAGAACCGGCAGGGCGGATGTCGAAAAGCCAAGCCCGGTTGCCCCTTTGACAAAGGCGGCAATGAAATAGGCGCTCGCAATGATCACTGCCGTTTCGATTGTCATGGATATTCCGTCAGATCAGCGAAGTTGAAATGCGAGGGGTGGCAAATTTGCGCGCAGTGTGCCGCGATATGGGGGATCGCGCAATTGAATGCTGATGACTATGTATTCTGACGGGCCATGATGCATGCGATATGGTTTCTGGCCTGCGCCCTGATCTGATTGCCGGATTCGTAAGGTTTCCGTTGCCCGAACGGGAACGGCGATCATCCCAAATCCATCTGGAATGGTGGTTTGGGGTGGAACTTTGCGTGTTATTTGTTGGGATTGGCAAAAATTTGCGGTTTTTTCTTTGCGAATTGCACGGAAGGGGTGGAAATGCGGTTGCAAAACCCGTATCAAGTTTGGCCCGGTTGACAGCACCGGTTGAATGGGCGGAAATCCGCCGTGACGCTGATTATATGGTATAGTAACGGCATGATGAACATGCCGGATTGAGAGGAAGCAAATGAGCAAGAGCTGGAGCATTGATAGCTGGCGCAACCTGCCTGTAAAGCAGATGCCGACTTATCCGGATGCACAGGCCCTCAAGGCCGTAGAGCAAGAGCTCGGCAGCTATCCTCCTTTGGTATTTGCTGGCGAAGCGCGCGCGTTGAAAGAAAAGCTTGGCGAAGTTGCGGAAGGCAACGCCTTCCTGCTCCAAGGCGGGGACTGCGCCGAAAGCTTTAAGGAATTTCACCCGAACAACATCCGCGACACCTTTAAGGTCATGTTGCAGATGGCGGTTGTTCTGACCTATGGCGCGGCGTGTCCTGTGGTCAAGGTCGGTCGTATGGCCGGGCAGTTTGCCAAACCGCGTTCGGCGGATACGGAAACCATCGATGGTGTCGAACTGCCAAGCTATCGCGGGGACAATATCAACGGCATCGAGTTTACCCCCGAAGCCCGTATTCCGGACCCGCAGCGCCAGATTCGTGCCTATAACCAGTCGGCATCGACGCTGAACCTGCTGCGTGCCTTTGCGCAAGGCGGTTTTGCCGATCTGAGCAAAATACATCGCTGGAACCTGTCATTTGTTGATAACAGCCCCGCGGGCGAACGATATAGCAAGATGACGACCCAGATTGATGAAGCCGTTGCCTTCATGCAGGCCTGTGGCATCACGGCCGAAACCGCACCGCAGATGCGCGAGACGGATTTCTATACCTCGCACGAGGCGCTGTTGCTGGGGTACGAGCAGGCCCTGACCCGTCAGGACAGCCTGACCGGCGACTGGTATGACTGTTCGGCGCATATGCTTTGGATTGGTGATCGTACCCGTCAGCTTGACGGGGCGCATGTTGAATTCATGCGCGGGGTCCACAACCCGATCGGCATGAAATGCGGTCCGACCACCGACGAAGACGATCTGATCCGTCTGATCGATGCGTTGAACCCGAAAAACGAAGCCGGTCGTCTGACCCTGATCGCACGTATGGGGGCGGGCAAGGTTGAAGATCACCTGCCGCGTCTGGTGCAGCGGGTCAAGGCCGAAGGCCGCAAGGTTGTCTGGTCCTGCGATCCGATGCATGGCAACACGATCAAGGCGGCGAACGGTTATAAAACCCGTACGTTCGATGCGATCCTGTCGGAAGTCAAATCGTTCTTTGATGTGCACAAGGCCGAGGGCACCCATGCCGGTGGCGTTCATTTTGAAATGACCGGTACTGATGTGACCGAATGCATTGGCGGTGCGCGCGAAGTGACCGAGGATAGTCTTTCGGATCGTTACCACACTCATTGCGACCCGCGCCTGAATGGCGGGCAGGCGCTTGAACTTGCGTTCCTGGTGGCCGAAATGATCAAAAAAGAACGTGACAGCGTTCGTGCAGAACAGTTTGCAGCGTCGGCATAATTGACCATCTAAATGCGGGAACTGATAAAGGCGTCCGGGTAACCGGGCGCCTTTAATTATAGGGAATGCGCTCTCTGAGGGTTGAATATAAGGGTTCTTCTATTTAAAGGGCGCGCATTCGGGGGCTGTTTTGTTAATTCTGTCCCGGTGCATGCATTTTGCCCCTACACTGATGCGGGTAACATCCTTAAGTATAGAGAATCGCGCGGCATTACTGTGCGCTGACAAGACATGATGTGAAACAATGAGGTCGCACGGAACATGGTGGATGAGGCGGATTTCGCCGAATGGCAGAAAAAAGTAGAGGGAACCAATATTTCCTCGACGACGCTGCTTGCGACCGATTACCTGAACCATTTCAATGAAATCGTGATGCTTCTGGAAATGGTTCCGGATATGCCCGACATGCTTGAGGATTGCAAGGAATGGGCGCCCAAAAGCTATCAGGACCATTTCCGCGACAGTGCATTTTCGGACAAGGAACTGGCAATCGAGGCTTATGACCATGTGCCCGAACGATTTCGCCGCCCGTTCGAGGAAACCATCGAACATATGAATGCCATCGTGTTTCGCGCCAATGAACAACTTGAAGTGCTGATTGCCGAGGGTAATGAAGGTCTTTTGCGTGAAACCGCCAGCACGGTGACATTGTCCTTGCAGCGTTTCATGGATGTGGCGAGCGGTATTATCCATGGATCGGCCAAAACCATGAGCCAGGACGAAATCGACGCAGCCCTTGCCCTTTAGGAAAGGGATGAAATGATATTCCGGTCTGGTATATCGATCTCGTTTGCCCTGCTTTGCGCATTCGGCAATTGACACCAAACCGGACGCCTCCTATTCCAACATCATGACAAATATGCTTGCCATCGCGATTGCCCAGCTTAACCCGATTGTCGGCGATGTTGCCGGGAATGCTGAGAAAGTTGTGGCTGCCTGGGAAACTGCGGCCGATCAGGGCGCGGATATTGTCCTTTACTCCGAACTGGTTCTGTCGGGCTATCCGCCCGAGGATCTGGTGATGAAGCCTGCCTTCATGCGCCATCTGCGCCATGCGGTCGATGATATCTGCGAGCGCACCAGATCGCGCAAAAACGGCCCGGCCCTGTTGCTGACGACACCATGGGATATTGACGGGGAGCGCTTTAACGCGGTTCTTCTGATCGATCAGGGCAAGATCGAAACGGTGCGGGCGAAAAACGATCTGCCGAATTATGGTGTGTTTGATGAAAAGCGCGTGTTTCGCGCTGGCCCAATGCCCGATGTGGTGTCCTTCCGGGGCGTTACGCTTGGTGTGCCGATCTGCGAGGATGTCTGGACGCCAAAGGTTGTCGCCCATCTGAAAGATCGCGGGGCGGAAATTTTCCTGGTGCCGAACGGATCACCGTTCGAGGCCGACAAGGGCGATCTGCGCCGTAATCTGATTGCGGATCGGGTGCGTGAAACCGGCGTTCCGATGATTTACTGCAACGAGGTCGGTGGTCAGGACGAACTGGTGTTTGATGGCGGCTCGTTCGGTCTTAACGGTGATGGATCACTGGCGGTCGCCCTTCCGGGCTTTGCCGAGGATGTCGTGACCAATACATGGTCGCGTGGTGACGATGGCACCTGGCGGTGTGATAAGGCCGCGCCAAAGGCCGATTATCCAAGCGGGCTTGATGCGATCTACCAGACACTGGTTCTGGGGCTCCGGGATTATGTGAACAAAAACCGGTTCCCCGGTGTCGTGATCGGCATGTCGGGCGGGATTGATAGCGCGCTTTCAGCCGCCATTGCTGTTGATGCGCTGGGATCAGATCGGGTGCGGTTGGTGATGATGCCCTCACCCTACACGTCGCGCGAAAGCCTTGAAGATGCCGAACAATGCGCCGGGATGCTGAAAACCGGGATTGAAAGCATCAATATCGGGCCTGCCATGGGTGCATTTGAACAGATGCTTGCCCCGGCATTCGAAGGCCGCGACCCCGACATTACCGAAGAAAACATTCAGGCCCGTTCCCGCGGGATCATCCTGATGGGGCTTTCAAACAAGTTTGGCCATATGGTTCTGACGACCGGAAACAAGTCGGAAATGTCGGTCGGCTATGCCACGCTGTATGGTGACATGTGCGGTGGCTATTCGGTTTTGAAGGACCTTTACAAAACGACTGTGTTTGCGCTTTGCCATTGGCGTAACGCCCATCATCCGGCGGGTGCATTTGGCCCGGACGGCATGGTGATCCCGGAACGGATCATTACCAAGCCACCATCGGCCGAATTGCGCCCGGATCAGAAAGACGAAGATAGCCTGCCGCCCTATGACGTTCTTGATGATATCCTGCATCAGATGATCGAAGGCGAACGGTCTGTTTCCGAGATTGTGCAAAGCGGCCATGACGAGGCTACGGTACGCCGGGTCTGGCGATTGCTTGACCGGGCGGAATATAAACGCCGACAGGCGCCGCCCGGGGTCAAGATCACGCCGCGTGCCTTTGGCCGCGACCGCCGCTATCCGATTACCAACGGTTTCACGAATTTAGTGACCTGAAAAAAGTTTGAAATGACAAAACCTGTCCTGCGATTTGCGCCCAGCCCGACCGGGCTTCTTCACGTCGGTAACGCCCGCATTGCCATGATGAACTGGCTTTATGCCCGGAAGCATGGGGGCGAGTTCATCCTGCGCTTTGACGATACCGATCCGGTCCGTTCCAAAGACGAATATGTTGATGCAATCCGCGAAGACCTGAAATGGCTTGGCATCGACTGGGACCGCGAAGAACGTCAAAGCCTGCGTCAGGATAAATATGACGCGGCGATTGATGACCTGAAATCGCGCAACATGCTTTATCCGTGCTACGAGACCGAAGGCGAACTTAACTGGAAACGCAAGGCCGCCCGCCAGCGTCACCAGCCGTTCATCTATGACCGCAAGGCATTGACCCTTTCGGATGATGAAATTGCCCATCTTGAGGCAGAAGGCCGCAAGCCGCACTGGCGCTTCCTTCTGACCGATGGGGTGGTTGAATGGGATGACCTGACGCGCGGGATTTGCACGTTTGATACCGAACATGTGTCCGACCCGGTTCTGATCCGCGAAGACGGATCGCTGCTTTATATGCTGGGGTCGGTCGTCGATGATCTTGAAATGGGTGTTACCCATATCATTCGCGGCGAAGACCATGTGACCAACACGGTGTCGCAGATCCTGCTTTATATGGCGATGGGCGGCAAGCCCGGCGCGCTTGAATTTGCCCATATGCCGCTTCTGGCGGGGCCGGGTGGATCGCAGCTGTCGAAACGTCTGGGCAGTCTTTCGCTTCGCGAATTGCGCAATGACGGGTTCGAGGTCGCATCACTTGTCGGTCTTCTGACCGGACTTGGCGCATCGGACAAGATCGAACCGGCAACACTTACCGAAGTGCTTGGGAAGTTCGATCTTTCGCATTATGGCCGTTCGACCCCGAAATTCG
Organism: Thalassospira australica; assembly: GCF_044790785.1. Taxonomy (GTDB): domain Bacteria; phylum Pseudomonadota; class Alphaproteobacteria; order Rhodospirillales; family Thalassospiraceae; genus Thalassospira; species Thalassospira australica_A. The sequence continues at coordinate 773,167 of NZ_CP085258.1, forward strand.
ATCCGGCGGAACTTGCCAGCCTGAACGAAAAAGTCGTTCATGACATGTCATTTGAAACGGCAAAGCCGAAGCTTGAGGCCCTTGGTCTGGGCGATGTGCCGGAAGAATTCTGGAATGCGGTGCGCGGCAATTGCTGGCGCGTGGCAGAAGCAGTTGAATGGTGGGATGTGATCACCAAACAAGTCATCCCGCAGATCGATGATGCCGATGCGGAATTTTTAAAGCAGGCGGCCGATATGCTGCCCGAAGGCGTGCTTGATGCAACCAGTTGGAAAGCATGGACAGGTGCGATCAAGGATGCGACCGGCCGCAAGGGCAAGGAACTTTTCATGCCGCTTCGCAAGGCACTGACGGGGCGTGAACATGGCCCGGAAATGTCGGCAATGCTGGTTCTGATCGGACGTGAAAAGGCGTGTGAGCGGCTTTGTGGAAAGGCGGTCTAAAGCAAACAGCTTTGACCGCCGGAAATATCCCGCAAATGCGAAAACACAAGCCATATGGACCGAAAACATGACCAAGACCACATTGCGTATCTATGACACCCTAAGCCGTGAAAAGCAGGTGTTCGAGCCGATCGATGCCAACCATGTCCGGCTTTATGTCTGCGGACCGACCGTTTATGACTATGCCCATGTCGGCAATGCGCGGCCTGTGGTGGTGTTTGATACGCTGGTGCGTGTGTTGCGCCATATCTATCCCAAAGTAACCTATGTGCGCAACGTCACCGACGTTGACGACAAGATCAACGAACGTGCCCGCCAAAGTGGCGAGCCGATTTCGGAAATCACCAAACGCACCCATCAGGCCTATCTGGAGGATATGGGCGCGCTTAATGCCGCCAAGCCCGATATCGAACCGCGCGCGACCGAACATATCGCCGAAATGATCGCGATGTGCGAAAGCCTGATCGAACAGGGCTTTGCCTATGCTGCCGAGGGGCATGTGCTGTTTTCGGTCGGCCAGTATGAAGAATATGGCAGGCTGTCGCGTCGTGACCGCAAGGAAATGATCGCTGGTGCGCGGGTTGAAGTCGCCCCCTATAAAAAGGATCCGGCGGACTTCGTTCTGTGGAAACCGTCCGATGACGAGACGCCGGGCTGGGAAAGCCCGTGGGGGCGCGGACGCCCTGGCTGGCATATTGAATGCTCTGCCATGTCGACGCGCTATCTGGGCGAGAATTTCGATATTCATGGCGGCGGATCGGATCTGGTCTTCCCCCATCATGAAAACGAAATCGCGCAAAGCTGCTGCGCGAACAAGGGTTCAAGCTACGCCAAATACTGGATGCATAACGGTCATCTGATGGTCGAAGGTGAAAAGATGTCCAAGTCGCTTGGTAACTTTGTCACCGTGCACGAGTTGCTCGAAAGCTGGCCGGGCGAGGCGATCCGGCTTGCGATGCTGGGAACCCACTATCACCAGCCGATCAACTGGACCGAAGAAAACCTGCGTCAGGCCAAAGAGGCCTTGGACCGGTTCTATACCGCCCTTCGTCAGACCACCGATATCGAACCGGAAAACACTCCGGTGCCGGGATCGGTTCTGAGCGCGCTGTGTGATGATCTTAATACGCCGCTGGCGATTTCGGAATTCCATGAACTGGTGACCGACCTGAACAAGGCGACGAAGAAGTATGACAAGGCCGAAGCCAAGGGCCGTGTTCTGGCGGCGGCAACGTTGCTGGGTATTCTTGAAAATGACCCGGAAGCCTGGTTCACCGGTTCTGCCGATGAAGACGAGGCCGCCGAGATTGACAGCCTGATCCAGCAGCGTGCCGAAGCGAAGAAAAACCGCGATTTCGCAACGGCCGATCAGATCAGAAATGATCTTTTGGCGCGCGGTATCCTGCTTGAAGACTTCAAGGAAGGTACAAGCTGGAAACGCGTTTGATCCGTCGGATTTGAATTGGAAAAGGCACCGCCGGGAGACCTGCGGTGCCTTTTTACTTTAAGCGGCCATGGCGTCCAGTTCGTCAAACAGTTTCAGTGCGGCGTTAAGGCCGTTGATCGCGGCTGGAAGACCGCCATAAACCGCCATCTGCCAGATCGCTTCGATGATTTCCTCGCGCGTTGCCCCGGCGGCAAGAGAGTGTTTGATATTGACCTTAAGCTGCGGTGCGGTTTGCCCGCCCAGAACCGTCAGGGCGGAAATCGTGCAAAGCTGACGGGTTTTCAGATCAAGGTTGGACCGCGCGTAATGACGGCCATAAGCCCATTCAACGAGGCTTTCGGCAAATCCGGGCACCAGGGCATCGTATTTTTCGGCCAGGGTACCTTCAAGCGGCGGGTTCAGACGTGCGACAACATCGCGCCCGGCGTCGAGCGCGCTTTTCTGTTCAGCCATAAGGGGCTCCTGTAAGGTCTTTTTCGGGATCAGGCCGTTTTCTTGCGGCCGATTTCGTCGTAATTGGCGATCTTGTAATCAAGCACTTCAAGCGTCTCGGTCAGTTCGGCGATTTTTTGGGCCAATCCGGTCCGATAGATTTCGAGAAGTTCCCGTCGTTCGCCAACCGTTTGTTCGCCCTCGCTGCGCAGACGGGCAAACCGCACCCGATCACGGATCGGCATGCCAAGGTCCTTGAGGCGTGAAATGAAAGTCAGCCAGTCAAGGATTTCCGGGTCATAATACCGTCGGCCACCCGCATCGCGTGACGGTTTGGGTACCAGACCGATTTTTTCGTAATAGCGCAGCGTGTGAATGGGTAAACCGCTTTTGGCCGAGACTTCACCAATCATCATTGTCGGTCACCTTTCAGCTTGGGGAACTTTCAAAAGGCTAGATGCTCTAGTGTACTCTAGGTCAAGCGCAAATTTTTTGCCAGTTTGTGCAACAGCTTGCGGTTGCGTCCGCAGGGTAATCTGACCACCTTCTATCCTGTGACCGGTTCGAAACGACAATGTTGGGATTACGATGTTTTTTCTGGGTCGACGGAATTTCCTGCGCGGTGTGACGGCGATTGGCGCAACAGCAGGGCTTGGCGCGATCAAGCCGCTTTGGGCGCAAACGCTTGATAATCGCAATATCCCCGATGTGATCAAAAAGCAGATCCCGTCAACGGGTGAAATGATTCCGGCGGTCGGTCTGGGCAGTTGGATCACGTTCAATGTCGGCAACGATCCGGTTCTGCGCGATCAATGCGCCAATGTCATGCAGGCGTTTTTTGATACCGGCGGGCGCATGATCGACAGTTCGCCGATGTATGGATCATCTCAGGATGTGATCGGTTACGGACTTGATAAACTGGGCGCGCGCGACCGGGTGTTTTCGACCGACAAGGTCTGGACATCGGATGACGGTGCCGAACAGATCGCGCAGACTGCCGATTACTGGAACATCGAAAAATTTGATCTGTTGCAGGTCCATAATCTGGTCGGGATCAACGACAATCTGCCGCTTCTATTCGATATGAAGGATGCCGGACGGCTTCGCTATGTCGGGGTGACGACATCGCATGGCAGGCGGACAGATGATTTGATGGCGGTGATGAAAAACACGCCGCTTGATTTCGTGCAGGTGACCTATAACCCGGTCGATCGCAAGGTCGAGGATTACCTGCTGCCGCTGGCCGAGGAACGCGGCATTGCCGTGATCGTCAACCGGCCGTTCCAGGGCGGCCATCTGATTGACCGTCTGGAAGGTGAAAAGCTGCCGGACTTTGCCGCCGAGATTGAGGTAAAAAGCTGGGCGCAGCTGATCCTGAAATATCTGATATCTCACCCGGCGGTAACCTGCCCGATCCCGGCCACGACCCAGCCGATGCATGCCATTGAAAACATGCAGGCGGCCACCGGGCCGATGCCCGATGCCGACATGCGCGAGCGTATTGCGGCCGTGATCGGGGTTTTGTGATGAGCGAATGGTTGAGCTACAGCCTGGCAGATTTTCTGCTGTTTTCGCCGCGCGTTTATTACCGGCTGTTTGAAACGCTAAATACCACATGGTGGCTTGCGGTTGCCGCCGCACTGGTCGCGGGAATGATCACATTTGGTCTTTCCATCCGGCATGGCAATCGCGGCAACCGGGTGGCGCTGGTTTTACTTGGCCTGATCTGGGGCTGGGTGACGGTTGGGTTCCTTTGGTATTATTACCAGCCGATCAACTGGATAATCCCTTATTTCATTCCGGCTTTCATTGTCGAAGCGCTGCTGCTGGTAATGTTTGCCGTGCGCAGGATGCCTTTGCGATTTGGCTGGCGCGGTGATTTTTCCAGCATTGCCGGGGTGGTGATGATCGCGATTGCGATTTTCGTCTATCCCTTTGTCGGCCTGATCGAAGGGCGCGACCTGATACAGGCGGAGCTGTTTGGCAGTGCCGCCGATCCGACAGCAATCGGCACACTTGGTTTTATCCTGCTGGCGCGCGGGTCGTGGCGCTGGGTTCTGTTACCGGTGCCGTTGGCGTGGTGCGTTCTGGCCAGTGGAACATTATGGGTGATGGATCAGGATATCGCGTTGCTGCCCCTTATTGCCGTCTGGCTGACGGTGATGGGTGGCTGGATGGATCAGAAGAACGGTGTCACCCGCCGGTCATTGCCTGATACTGGCGCGGATGACTAGCGCCCGGCAAGCAGGCGAATGCCAACCGCGGCAAAGAACACGCCAAGAAAACCATTGATCCAGCGTGCAGCCCGGCGATAAAGCGAAATGGCCGGTGCGGTCGAAAAGGCGGTGGCATAGGCGAAATGCACAAATGTTGAAATCGTGCCGCAGCCAATCACGATCACCCATCCCACCCAAAGCGGCGTGCCATCGGCAAAACCGATGGAGATGATGGCAATCCATGTCAGGATTGCCTTGGGATTGCTCAGGTGAAGCCCCAGTCCCCGGCTGAAATACCCAACCGGCGAGATGGCTTTATCGTCGCGCACAATGGCATCATCGACCGGTTTCGCAGGGCGGAATGCAGAACGAAAGGCTTTAAAAGCCATCCACAAAAGATAAATCCCGCCGGCAATGCGAATGACGGTCATGGCATCGGCCCAGCTTGCCAAAAGGGCAGAAAGGCCGGTCAAGGTGAGAATGCCGATGCAAAGCGATCCGGCTCCGATCCCGATGGCAAAGCAATGACCGGCACGACGCCCCCGTTCAAGCGAGACACCCATCAGACCCAGCAAAGCAGGGCCGGGACTGATCAGGCCCATCAGAAGGGCAGCATAGGCAAGGAATATCCCCGGCAAATAGGGGGCGATATCGGCAAAGTCGATCATGGGGCGATCCTTTGTCAAACAAGGTGGCAAACATGCCGTGGTGGCGGCATGGAAACTGTACGCCCCGGTTGTGCAACTGTCGAGAATGCAAAAGCCCCGGCGCGAGACGCAACCGGGGCTTTGATGATCATATCCGATGATCTTTATCAGTCGTCTAAAATGACCTCATCGTCGGCAACTTCAACCTGACGGGCGATTTCAGACAATGCCTGTTCGAAAACTTCGGGTGGGTGGCCGCCGGAAATGGCGTATTTGCCGTTCACGACATAGGTCGGAACCGACGAAATACCGGCATTGCGGAATTCTTCTTCTTCGGCGCGGACTTCCTTGGCGAACATGTCGCTGCCAAGAATTTCGGCCGCCTTTTCCGGTGACAGACCAACTTCCTCGGCAGCGCGTTTGATCACGCCGTGATCGCCGGGATTTTCACCTTCCTGGAAATAGGCGCGGAACAGGGCCAGTTTCAGTTCGGTCTGTTTGCCTTCCTTGCCCGCCCAGTACAGCATGCGATGCGCATCAAAGGTATTGTAGATGCGGCTGTCCGAACTAAAGCGGATGTCAAAGCCGACATTCTCGCCCATCATCGAAATACGGTCGCGGTTTTCCGCACTTTGATCCGGGGTCAGGCCGTATTTTTCCTTGATATGTTCCGACAGGTTCTGGCCTTCGGGCCCCATATCCGGGTTCAGTTCAAACGGGTGCCAGCGCAGCTTGATGTCGACCTGACCGTCCAGACGTTCCATCGCCTGTTCAAGGTTTTTATAGCCGATGATGCACCAGGGGCAGACAACGTCGGAGACGATATCGATCTGCATCGGGATGCCGTTGCTCATGAATTGTGCCTTGTCTTATGAATATCTGGATGGCCCAGACATAAGCGCTATGAGGCCAAACGCAAGGACAGAAATGTCGGGCGGCAAAAGAAACGGCCTGTCTGGGGGAGACAGGCCGTCATATGTGCAACAACTCGGCGGGGGAGGTAGATTGATGATCTAATCCGAGTTTCGGGGTGTGCACGTGGGACGCTTCTGATGGCAGCGCGCCAACAGGGTGCGAATTTCAATCCATGCCGTCGATATTCTGGCGACGGGCGTTGTCGACCATATATTCGGCAAAGGTTTCAAGAGTAGGGCAGGACCAGTCGGCCGCTATTTTTTCGCCGTCACGTTCCCATTGACCGTACCAGCGATCATCAGGTTCGAGAAAGATTGTATAGGCGGCGAAACGGTCGGACGCCGTCCAACTGTTTTTGCCGGCACGGTGCCATGTCAGACCCGCAAGCAGCATAACGTCAAAATCGTCGGCGGCTTTTAGTGCCATCTTGGTGTCCCCATCCATGCGAAGCCCGAAGAAATGGGGGTGTATTCCCGGTCGCCTCACAATGTATGGTAGAGTTAATCATTACTACCATGCCTTTACAACCATTCAGGGGGACAGGTTTGCTATCCTAAAGGTGGGTAATTAGGCGATTTTGGGCAAAAAGCAGCGCATAATTGGCATGTCTTGTAATGCGGTTGCGTAAATGATGGTTTTACGGCAATTTGCCAGACCGCCCGGCACATGCCGGAACAAGAGAAGATCGATCAGTTTTGGAATGAATATGTCAGACAAGCGCGTCTATCTATACGACAGTACCTTGCGCGACGGGCAGCAGACCCAGGGCGTGGATTTTTCGGCAGCGGACAAAACCGCAATTGCCAAGGCGCTGGACGAGCTGTCGATTGACTATATTGAAGGCGGCTGGCCCGGGGCAAACCCCACCGATGACGCATTTTTTGCCAATCCGCCGAAGCTTAAAAATTCAAAACTGACAGCATTTGGCATGACGCGGCGCGCAGGGCGTTCTGCATCCAATGATCCGGGGCTGGCAACATTGGCCCAAAGCGCGCCGATTGTCTGCATGGTCGGCAAAAGCTGGGATTTTCAGGTGACCGAGGCGCTCGGGATTGAGCTTTCGGAGAACCTTTCGATGATTTCGGAATCCATCGCACATCTGAAAAGCCAGGTTTCCGAGGTGATGTTCGATGCCGAGCATTTCTTTGACGGCTACAAGGCCAACCGCGACTATGCCCTTGCCGCGATCAAGGCGGCTTATGAAGCAGGCGCGCGCTGGGTCGTTTTATGCGACACCAATGGCGGCACCCTGCCCGACGAGATTTTTGATATCGTCACCGATGTCTGCACCCATGTGCCGGGCGGAAATGTCGGCATTCACTGCCATAACGATACCGAAAATGCGGTGGCTAACTCGTTGGCGGCGGTTCGCGCCGGGGCGCGCCAGGTGCAGGGCACGTTGAATGGTTTGGGCGAGCGGTGCGGCAATGCCAACCTGATTTCGATCATTCCGACATTAATGCTGAAGATGGGATATGACGTTGGCATCTCGCACGAACAACTGACCCATCTGCGCCGGATTTCGCACATTCTTGATGAACGGCTTAACCGCGAACCGACCCGTCAGGCGGCCTATGTCGGCGACAGCGCCTTTGCGCATAAGGGCGGATTGCATGTTTCGGCCGTGGAAAAGAACCCGGCCTGTTACGAACATATCGAGCCGGAGCTTGTCGGAAACCAGCGCCATATCCTTGTGTCGGATCAGGCGGGGCGTTCAAATATTCTGGCCCGGTTCCGAGAAATCGGGGTCGAGGTTGATCCGAAATCCGATGCGGTTGGCAAGCTTGTCGATGCGGTCAAACAGCGCGAATTTGACGGTTATGCCTATGACGGGGCTGAAGCCAGTTTTGAGCTTCTGGCGCGTAAGGCACTGGGCGAGCTTGACCGTTATTTCCGCGTGACATCCTTCCGCGTGATTGATGAGCGGCGCTGGGTGGACGAGCAGGACGAACAGGTCATCACCATGTCCGAAGCCACCGTCAAGGTTGTGGTCGGCGATGGACAGTTCATGTCGGTCGCCGAGGGCAATGGTCCGGTCAATGCCCTTGATGCCGCATTGCGCAAGGTGCTTCTGACCGTGCCGGAATATGTCGAAGCCGTGCAGCAGATCGAACTGATCGACTATAAGGTTCGCATCATAACGCGGGGGGACGGTACGCGTGCCGTGACCCGCGTCATGATCGAAAGCCGCGATGCCGAGGGCAACAGCTGGTCAACAGTTGGTGTTTCAACCAACATTATCGAGGCGTCCTATAACGCGCTTCGGGATTCGATCACCTATAAACTGTTCAAGTCCGGCGTTCGAAGCCAGCATGCGTGACTGTTGGTTCAGGCGATAAAATGGCAAAGGGCGCGGTTTGATCCGCGCCCTTTGACGTTTAGCTGTGATGGTGATGCGGGTGGTCATGACTGTGATCGTGATGATTGTGTCCGTGTTTGTGTCCGTGCCCAAAGCGTTCGGCCATGAAGCTTAGTAGATCAATATCGGCGCGTTCGGTCATCGACACATAGGTGAATGTCATGGTTTCGCGTTCTTCGATCATGCTGCCGGGAAACGGCAGATAGGCCAGTTCGCGGGTAGCAAAGGCCGGACAGGCGGTGCCGATTTGCCAGTTGGTTGTGATTTTGGCATCGACCAGATGCATGGTCAGGCCATCCTTGCCGATCTTTTGAAACGGGATATCGGCAAGGCGAAGGTAGCTTGCCTTGTCATCGGCCTTGCGGAAGCCTTCGACGAAGCTTGAGGACAGGACCTGTAATTCCTCGGCATGATCGGCGTCGCTTTGGCCGTGGACATGGGAATGCAGGTGATCGTAGTCCGGGGCGTGATTATGCCCCGGTCCGTGGGAATGGTTGTGGCCGTGATCGTGATGATCATGTTGATGATGCGTATTGGCCTGAGGATGATCATGGGGCATCTGGTTACTCCACATCCGGGCCGGCAGGGATGGTGACCGGTTTGTCGATGATGCCGCGATGCGATCCCATTTTGCCATGTGACACCAGTGTACCCAGCACATCGACAATCACGCGCGTTGCCAGCAGGGCGGTAATATCCGAGCAATCATAGGGCGGCGAAACTTCAACGACTTCAAGGCCGCAAATGCCTTCTGCGGCGACAAGCGATACAAGCTCCAATGCCTCGCGCGGCAGGAAACCGCCAGGTTCGGGCCAGCCGGTACCCGGAACGAACCCGCAATCGACACTGTCGATATCAAACGAGATATAGACCGCATCTGCATCCTTCCATGCCAGTTCAAGCGCGCGCGCGGCGGTTTCGGCCAGTCCAAGTTCCTCGACATCGCGCATGGTGAAGATGTTGGTGTTGCGGTTACGCGCAACTTCGACCCCTTCACGCGGGACCTGCCAGCCGCCAATGCCGACCTGCACAAGGTTCACCGCCGGAACATTGACCAGATCAGTGGCATGGAACCACGGCGTGGTGTGCATGCGTTCATCAAGGTCTTTTTCCTGAATATCGATGTGGCGGTCGAAATGCACGATGCCGATGCGTTTGGATGTGCATTGCGCAATGCCACGCACGCACGGGAAGCCGATGGAATGATCGCCGCCGATCATGATCGGAAGTGCGCCGCTGGATGCGACGTGGCTTACCGCGCGCGTGATCTGATCAAAGGTTTTTTCGATATTGGCCGGGATGGTGAAAACATCACCCACATCGCAAAGCGTCATCTGTTCGCGAAGATCAACGCCCATTTCATAATTATAGGGCGTGTAAAGTGCCGAGATTTTGCGAACTCCCTGCGGACCGAAACGCGTGCCGGGGCGGTATGTGGTGCCGCCATCAAACGGGATGCCAATCACCGCCGCATCATAGGCACCAACCTTGGTGACGTCTTCGATATAAGGGGCCTTCAGAAACGTATTGATCCCGGCATAATGGGGCAGTTCGCCCCGGGCAAAGGTCGGGATCGATTTATCAGTCAGACAATCCGAGCCGGTCAAACCCATGCGAAGTGCCCACTGCTTTTCCTTTTCCCAGGCGGCTGATGGCAGCAGGGCTTCTTTTTCCGCCGATTTCCAGCCGCGCAATTGCAGCTTGTCGAAATTCGGGTGGTGTTGTCGGGTTTCGTTCGGGGCGGGCAATGTTCCGGCCACGCGATGTCGGCGGACATTTTGGGGGGCAAAGAAATCGCGCATGGTTGTTTCCTTCGGGTTGCGTCAGTCTTCGTTGGGTTGGCTTTCGGGTTCGGGATCAGGGGACGGATGCGGTTGCCATCAGGGCGGTCGAAAAATTCATACCGTCGGTTTCATCGGTTTCGCCATTGGCAGCGGGAAGCGGTGCCGCAGACAGGTCAATCGGCAGGTCGTATGTGATGGTCGCGCCATAGGCTTCGGGCGTGACCGGATCATCGCGCAGCTTGTCAAACACCAGCATCCTTGTGCCGAGTTTGAAGGCCTCGTGGATGTCGTGCGTGACCATGAAGATCGTCATGTCATGCGCCTTCCACAGGCCCAGCAGCAATTCATGCATGTCATTGCGAATACCCGGATCAAGCGCGCCAAATGGCTCGTCCAGCAACAGCACGCCGGGTTTCATCGTCAGGGCCTGAGCAATGGCAAGGCGTTGCTGCATGCCGCCCGAAAGCTGACTTGGATATTTGTTGGCCGCTGGTGACAGGCCGATTGTTTCAAGCAGTTCGGCAACATCATCGCGGGCCTTTTTGCGTGCACGACCAAACAGGCGGCCGGTCAATTTGCGTGCGGCAAATTCGGCCCCGATCATCAGGTTTTCGGCAACGGTCAGATGTGGAAAAACCGAATAGCGCTGAAAGACGATGCCGCGATCAGGGGTGGGTTGTTGCGGCAATGGGACGCCATCCATCAGGATATTGCCGCTGCTTGGCAGTTCTTGCGACAGCAGCATGCGCAAAAAGGTCGATTTGCCACAGCCCGATGCCCCGACCAGCGTGCAAAACGCCCCGGCTTCGACATCCAGATTGATGCGTTCAAGCACCGGATATTCGCCGTAAGACTTGGTCAGGTTGCGGATCATGAATTTCGGCTCGCGCATCACAGACTATCCCCCGAAAGGTGGTTCCACGGGAAAGTCTTGCGCGAGGTCATCAGCAGCAGGCGATCAAGGATGAAGGCCAGAAGCGTGATCCATGCGACATAGGGCAGGATCACATCCATCGCGAGGTAACGACGCACCAGAAAGATGCGATAACCAAGGCCGCTGGTTGATGCGATGGCTTCGGCCGAAATCAGGAAAATCCATGCCGGGACAAGGCCAAGCCGGATGGCAGTGATCAGCTTTGGCATGACTTGCGGCAGTACCACACGCGTGATCATTTGCCATGTCGACGCGCCGAGCGTTTCGGCCTTGATGATCAGTTCACGCGGGATATCCATCGCGGCCTGTGCGATGGATCGGATCATGACCGGGGCGGTGCCAATCGCAATCAGCATCACCTTGGATGTTTCACCCAATCCGAAAATAATAAACAGGATCGGCAGGATGGTAATCGGCGGGATCAGCGACAGGGTGGCGATAAAGGGTGCCAGACCGCGCCTGATATGCGGGATGAAGCCGATAGCAATGCCAAGTCCGATGGCAAGCAGGGTGGAAATGAAAATACCAACCGCAAGGCGTGACAGGCTGTCGACCGTATCAAGCCACAGCAGATAATCGCCCGACCGTTTGTCGGCCTCAAATCCCATGCGCCAGATCGCATCCCCCATGCTGCTTAGTGACGGCAGCAGTTTGTCCGCCGGATTATCGATCCGGCGCAGATGGCTTGCGATGGCATAGGCCCCGATCAAAAGCACAAAAGGGATCGAGCCAAGCAATATGGCTGCGCGCCTTGAAAGAGTGCGATTGATGATACGCATGGCCGTCACCTTGCAATTGCAAAAACGGTGTAGGTGTCAAAACGGGGCAAAGTTCACAAAGGTCGGCCATCCGAACCCGAGGCAACCGGTGCAATGAATGTTACCGGGCCGGATGGCCGACAGAGTTAAACAGCATTAGTCAGCAAAGCGCGTAGTGGTGACACGAACACGCTCCGCTCAAAGTTCGCCCTTGGCGGCCATTTCCATATAAGTCGTGTCGAATTTCAGCTTCACATTGGCGCTGTCGCCATAGATGCTGCCGTCCGGGAAGCTGACGCCGACAAATTCCGGACTTGGTGCGCCTTCGCCAAGGATGCCCTTGTCGAACAGGAATTCGGCGACGAATTTCATGGTTTCGGGAAGCTCGGCCGATTTGGTGAATTCAACAGCCTTGTCCGGGGTAAAGAACATCGCCGTGCTGGCAAGCTGCGCGTCATATCCGGCAAGATCGGTTCCCGATGCTTCGGCCATGGCGGTGCGTGCGGCAATGCCTTCGTCCGTGTCGGACGCCATGATGCCCATCAGTTCATACCACGCACCGACCAGAGCCTTGCCAAATGCCGGATTGTCGGCAAGGGTTTCGGTGTTGACCATCATGATATCGATGATTTCGCCAGGAATGCCCGCACTGTCAAAGACAAGCGTCGCATTATCGTTGGCGGCAATTTCCGACAGAAGCGGGTTCCACGTCACGACCGATGTCACATCATCGGTGGCATAGGTCGCGATCATGTCGGCATCGGATGTATTGACGACGGTGACGTCTTGTTCTGACAGCCCGACTTTTTCAAGGGCGCGTGCCAGCAGATAATGGGAAACGGAAAGTTCTACCAGATTGACATTCTGCCCCTTGATTGCGGCAAGGTCGGTTGCGTCTTTCAGGATGATGCCGTCATTGCCGTTGGAATAGTCGCCGACAATCAGGGCAGTGGTATCAACCCCGCCACCAGCCGGGATCGAAAGCGCATCCATATTGGTCATGGAGCAGCCATCATATTCGCCAGCGGTATATTGGTTGATCGATTCAACGTAATCGTTGATCTGCACGATATCGACCGAGATGTCGTATTTATCGGCCCATTTTTTCATGATGCCGCTGTCTTGCAGATAACCCCACGGCATCCAGCCGACATAGATCGACCAGCAGACTTTGAAATCGGATTTTTCTTCGGCATGGGCGGGCAGAGAAGACAAAGAGGCAGAGAAAAGGGCGGCAATCGAAAGTGTTTTGAAAAACGTCTTTAACATGTGTGCGCTCCTGCTTGTTTTGCGGATCACTTCGGATCAGTCAATTCAAGAAAGGCTCTTGCACACAAACCGGGAGAAGGCTTGTGCGCGACAAACCTGTGCAGTTGTCTCCCGGGATTTTGGCCCGCCGTGTCACCGGCCTATGAAACGTTGACCGGCTTGCGCCTCTTGGACCAGCATTCCTTTCGGAACCGGAACCCTAGGCGCGCTGCACAATCAATCAGTAGCAATGCATATGCCAGTCACCTGAAATGGACCTTTGGATAATGTTACAGTTTTGAAAATAAATAATAATGTTGGCATTTTGGGTGTCGCCTGTAGCGTAAAATGCATATATGCGGCGCACAACTTTTGATTAAAAAGTCACCATAAAAATAAATATGATCAAAAAAAATGCATCTTCCGTGCGTGTAATGTGTGCTGGCATCGTGCATTGGCTTTTGGTAAAGAAACGCCAATATTGACGGGCATGCCCGCACTTCACCCCATGCAAAGACCGGAGAATTCAAGCGATGAGCGACGTCGCAGACGAGGCGATGCCGGATGGCGCAAGACCTGAAACCGGCGGTATCGCCAATCCGCCTGTCATCGTCCTGATTGAACCGCAGCTTGGCGATAACATCGGCAAGGCGGCACGCGCCATGCTTAATTGCGGGCTGGTTGACCTGCGGCTTGTGCGGCCGCGTGATGGCTGGCCCAATGAACGGGCAACCGCGAATGCTTCGGGTGCCGATATTGTCATCGACAATACCAAGGTGTTCGAGCGCGAAGAAGATGCGCTTGCGGATCTGAACCGGGTTTATGTGACGACCGCGCGGACGCGCGACGCGATCAAGCCGGTCTTTACCCCAAAGGGGTTGGCACCGGAAATGCGCGCCAATGTCTCGCGCGGGGAAAAGGTCGGGGTGCTGTTCGGTCCGGAACGCACTGGCGTGCGCAATGAACATATTTCGATGGCCGATGCGGTCGTGACAGTGCCGCTGAACCCCGGTTTCACATCGCTTAACCTTGCACAGGCGGTGTTGCTGATCGGGTATGAATGGTGGCAGGCCGGTGTAGATGTGCCCGATTACCAGATGATGATGAACGATACCTTCCCGGCAACCCGGGACGAGCTTGACCGTCTGTTTGAACATCTTGAGATGGAACTGGATAATTCCGGCTTCTTCCGGGTGGAGGCAAAACGCCCGAATATGGCACGCAATATCCGCAATATTTTCAACCGCGCCAATCTAACCCATCAGGAAGTTCAAACACTTCGCGGCATGATTGTTGCTATGCGGGGCGGCAAATACAAGGCGTGACGGTCGCGGACATGGCGGCAAGGCTGGTGTTTGGGTGATTCTTTTCGTTTGACTCTGCGGTCTTGATCTCTATATTGCGCCTCACTTCCGAGAAAGTGGGGCGAAACGGGTGTTTTCGTCCCCGTTCCTGTTTGGGTTAACCGAAACAGGAAACTATCGGGACAATAAAGTGATCTTAAAAAAGAGAGTTACAAAATGTCGAAACGTATTGCTGCAAAGCATAAGATTGACCGCCGCCTTGGCGTGAACCTTTGGGGCCGTGCAAAATCGCCGCTGAACAAGCGCGAATATGCACCGGGCATGCACGGCGCGACCCGCCGTAAAAAGCCGACCGATTACGGCACCCAGCTGTTCGCCAAACAGCAGCTTAAAGGCTATTACGGCTCCATCTCCGAGAAACAGTTCCTGCGTTATTACAAAGAAGCATCGCGTCGTCCGGGTGATACTTCCGAAACGCTGGTCGGTATTCTCGAGACTCGTCTTGATGCCGTTATCTACCGCATGAAATTCGTTCCGACCGTGTTCGCAGCGCGTCAGTTCGTTAACCACGGCCACATTCTTGTCAATGGCAAGAAAGTCACCATTCCTTCTTACCTTGTTAAAGAAGGCGACGTTGTTGAAGTCAAACAGGCTTCGCGCGAAATCCCGATGGTTATGGAAGCTGCCAACCTGAACGAACGCGACGTTCCGGAATATCTCGACGTTGACGCGAAGGCCTTCAAAGGCACCTTCGTTCGCGTTCCGAAATTCGCAGAAATTCCGTACCCGGTTCAGATGCAGCCGAACCTGGTCGTCGAATTCTACTCGCGTTAATCCTTTCGGATTTCGCGAAGACGAACACAAAACGCCCGCTGGAAACAGCGGGCGTTTTGCTTTGCCGGTCGATATGAAAAAGAAACGTTCAGCCCTTTGGCGGGGCGACCTGTTCGGATGCCTGCTGGGCAGCGGCGGCAATCGCTTCTTTCTTCTGTTCCGGTGTGGCGTCGTCAGGCACATCGACCTTCACACTGCGCGATGCCATGTGGATGCCGTTTTCCTTGAACATCGCCAGAACGCTTTGATAGACGGTTTTGCGGATGGTGAATTGTTCGCCGGGCTTGGAGGTATATTTAAGCCCGATCACCATATTGAATTCTTCCATCCGGCGCACACCCTGCGATTTCAGCGGCTCGATAAAGCTGTCACCGATCAGCGGATCTTCAAGCAGTTCGGCAGAAAGCTTTTTGACCAGTTTCTTGATCTTGTTAACGTCGGTTTCAAAAGGCACACGGAATTCCAGTTTGACGATCACCCAGTCTCGGCTGTGATTCACAATCGATTTGATTTCGCCAAACGGCACGGTTTGCAGGGGGCCGCGATGATGGCGCAACTGCATCGACCGGATCGAGATATTTTCAACCCGCCCGCGCAGATTATCGACTTCGATATACTCGCCAAGCCGGAAGGCATCATCGAGCAGGAAGAAAACCCCGGCGACCACGTCACGCACCAGCGCCTGACTGCCAAAGCCGATGGCAAGGCCGACGACACCTGCACCGGCAATCAGCGGGCCGATATCGACCCCAAGGGCGGACAATGTCACCATCACCACCATGATGACGATGACGGTAAGCGCGAAGTTTTTCAAAAGCGGTAACAGGGTTTCAATTCGCGATAACCCGGTGCTGCCCCCTTCACCGTCACCGTGACCTGCGTCGGCATTGCTTTGGCTGATGCGTTCGTCAAGAAACGCCTTGATCAACGACCAGACCAGATCGGCAATCAGCAGGATCATGATGATCTCGGTCGAGGCATCAAGCGCACGCGCAATGATCCCGGCATCTTCGGCGAGCGCAAGTCGATCAAATCCCCAGATACGCCAGAAACTGGCAAGGACAAGGACAATGGCCAGAAGCCGTACACCGCGTTTCAGGACCGGTGTAAAGACCGGAAGGTCCGGCTGAACCGGTTTGAATTCTTCCTCGGCTTCAATTGCGGCGGCTTCGGCGCGGGCATTGATCGCATCTGCTTCGGCCTCTGCCAGTTTGGATTTCTTGCGGTGCTGGCTTTCGATGATGTTGCGGAAAATCACGTCAAACAGGCAGGCAATGCCAATCGCCAGCAGGCACTTCATGAAACGGTCGGCCGCCAGAATGGTCGCCGCGCCGAGTGCCGCCAGATAGGCGCAGACAATGACCGGCCATAACTGCGCAATTGATACGGGCAGGGCGATCTTTTCAACGTCGTCCGTGACCCGGTGGCTTGCGAAATAGCGCGCCAGTGAAACCGTCGCGAGGCAAAAGGCCATGACACTGATCACCACCGCGATATCAAACAGGATGATGTCGCCATGTACCATTGCCGGTGATTGCCGGAATACTCCGGCCAGCGCAAAGGCAAATAGCGATATGCCGCTGGCGATGGTGATGGTTCGTGTCAGCGTCGATGCGGTTTGCGGATCGACATTGATCATTCGAAGGCCTTCGGCCTGTGGTGCAAACAGGAATTGCAGCACGATCATGACTAGGCGCAGGATGAAGAACGCTGACAGCAAGGACAGCAGCGCGCCTTTCATGATCTGCGGCCAGTCAAAGATCATGAATGTACCGATTGATCCGATGGCAAAGATCGTCAACGACAACAACGACAGGACACAAAGAAGCACCATCTGGCGCAGCCGGTCAACGAAGCGGGTGGGGTGCTGGGATTCAAGATAGCTGCAAAGCGGGGCGGCCGCCCGGCGATACAGGAATTCGACAATCAGTCCGACACCGACAAAAACCACGGTGAACAGCGCAAGGCGCATCAAGCCGCTGCGTCCCATATCGGATGCCAGAAAATCAGCGGTTCGTGCCACTTCGTCGGGAAAGGCTTCGAGCCCGTCAAGCGTATCGGCAATCTGTTCACGGGTGCGGGCAACACCAGCATCCAGGAATTCATAATAGCTGAAAGTTGCTTCTGCGGTTTGGGTTGCATCATTTGCCGGTCCGGTCGTGTCACCTTGCTGTGCTGCCATAGTGGCAAGGGCTGCGGCCTGGGCGTGGGCATCGTTACCCGTGCCGGGCCCAGCGCCGAATGCCCAAAGCAGGGAACCAAGACAGAACAGAATTTTTGTTGTGATGTTCATTTTGCCCCGCCCAACGTCCTGTTCGTAAAAACGAATTCACTTTTGGAAGATGGTACAGCCAAGCAGGGGCATCAAGGAAAAGTTTTACAATGACCATAGGAATGCACGCACAGCTTGAACGAGCAGACAGGCCAAAGCAGGCTATAAAAAAAACGCGCCGGGCATATGCGCGGCGCGTTTCAATCATGGTCTTTGGACAGGATGGAGGCCGTTGCAAACGGACGGTCTCAGGCAGCGACAGCAACGCCCTTGTCTTTCAGATGCTGAGCCAGTTCGCCCGAGGCATACATTTCGCGAACGATATCGCAACCGCCCACAAATTCGCCTTTGACATAAAGCTGCGGAATGGTCGGCCAGTTCGAGAAGTCCTTGATGCCCTGGCGGATTGCCGGGTCGACCAGAACGTTGATGTCCTTGAATGGCGCGCCGAGTTCGGCCAGAACCTGAACGACAGCGGCCGAGAAACCGCATTGCGGGAACATCGACGTGCCCTTCATGAACAGAACGACGTCGTTATCATTGATGTCTTTCTGGATGCGCTCGAAAACCGGGTTGTCGGTCATGTTGGTTGTCCTTGGCTGCATAGGCGGCGATCTCTCTGCCGCGATATTTCGGGTTATGGTTTTATGGCCGAAGATATGGCTGGAAGGGGCGGTTCTGTCAACTCTTGCGGCGTAATTGCCTTGCGGTACGCAGATTGTCCCATGTGAAAATGCCAAGCCCGATCCAGACCAGTGCATAGGTTATCATATGTGCGTCGGTAAAGGTTTCGCCAAGCAGCAAGACTGCAACAAAGAACTGGATGGTCGGGTTCAGATACTGCATCAGGCCAAGGGCGGAAAATTTCATGTTCCGCGCGGCAAAGGCAAACAGCACCAGCGGGATGGTGGTGACAGCACCCAGTGACACCAGCAGGATATCATTGCCGATCCCAAGATTTGTGAAGGCCATATTGCCCGACGCATTCAGCCAGACCAGATAACCAAATGCCATTGGCGACAGCAGCAGACATTCGACAAACAACCCGGCAATCGGATCGGCCGGAACAAATTTGCGGATCACCCCGTAAAAGCCGAACAGCAAGGACAGGCTAAGCGCGATCCAGGGCAGGGAACCAAAAAACACCAGAAGGTTCAGAACACCGGCAAAGCAGATCAGGACCGAGACGATCTGGATGCGATTAAGCTTCTCGCCAAAAAAGATGCGGCCAAGGATCAGCATGATCAGTGGCATGATGTAATAGCCAAGGCTGGCTTCAAGCGCATGCCCGATATGGACCGACCAGATATAGATCACCCAGTTCCCGGCGATCAGCAGGCTGCTGAGGAATAGCAGTCCCATGGTGCGTTTCGACGACAGCAACTCCCACAACCGCGCACGACGTTTCAGGACAAAAACCAGCGTCAATGTCAGGATCGCGGACCACAGAATACGATGGGCGAGAATTTCAAACGGGCTCGCGAAATCGATGATTTTGAAATAGAAGCCCAGAAAGCCCCAGATGACAAAGGCACCAAGCCCGGCCAGCGGTCCGGCACCGATCAGGGCCGGTTTTTGGGATGAAGACATCGTTGTTGAACCATGGTCATTTTGTGGGGCCAAACGGCAGGTGCCCATAGGGGCAGAACGATACTCAATCCGGAAACCGGACCGGGATTCTGATGGTGGTCTGAAACATCAAGAGCGCCGAAAGTCATCCGGCGCCCGCATTACTTTTCTGACGGATTGCGATCATGGTGGCGGTCGCAAACAAGCCTGTTGGCGGCCGATATTATTCCGGCGCAGACGTCTGCAGGGCAAGGGCATGCAGTTCGCCGCCCATTTTTCCCTTGAGTGCGGAATAGATCATCTGGTGCTGCATCACGCGGGTTTTGCCGCGGAAGGACTCGGACACAACGATTGCCGCATAATGATCGCCATCACCGCGCAGGTCCTCGATGCGGACCTGTGCATCGGGAAGGGCTTCCTTGATCATTGTTTCGATTTCGTGGGCTTCCATGGCCATGGCGGGAATTCCTTATAATTGGTCGACCGCATTTTTGCGCATCATTGTGCGCGTTCGGCGATATTTGTTAATTCTGGTATATGTTGTCCCTGTGGGGGCTGTCAATTTCTGCAAGTCGCCTCACAAATACCATTTTGGTCAGCTTTGCTGTCTAGCTTGTCTGCTGGCCCAGCGTGTTGTTAATCAGCGGACGGAAGCCCGATGCAACAATCTTTGGGCCGATTTTGCGCATAAGGGTATTGCGCAACCATACACCGGCCCTGCCGCGGATTTTGGCGAAACCCATGCGTTGCAGGGATTGCTGCTGGACCCAGTGTGCTTCGGGCAGGCGGGCTTTCTGCCAATCGGCGAGGGCTGTTTTGATATCGGATTGCGCGCGAAGGGCATCGGTCAGTGCCAAGCCGTCCTTGATCGACTGGGTTGCGCCCTGCGCCATGGTCGGAAGTGTTCCATGTGCCGCATCCCCGATCAAGATAACGCGCCCCGTAATCCATTTGGGCATGACCATTTGTTGCAGGCGGCTTTCGTGGATGACGGTGTCCGTTCCGATTGTGCCGAGCATATCGCGCACCGGTCCATCAAACCGGGCGAAATGTGCGGCAAGTTCGCCTGCCGGCAAATCGCGTATTCTTTCGCCCGGATCATAGGTGCTGGCATAGATATAAAACCGGTTGCCACCCAACGGCATTACCAGAATAACTTGCCCGTGGCCGATGATGAATTTGGGCGCACTCAGGCCAAACGGATAATCTGTGATCCAGCGCCAGCAGATATAGCCGGTCGGCTGCGGGACATGTTCCGCACCAAAAGCCAGGCGTCGAACGGCTGAATTGATCCCATCCGCACCGATCACAAGGTCAAAGCTGTGGTTTGTACCGTCGGTAAAACTTACCCGTGCCTGATCGGGTTCGTTACTGATGTCGGATACGGAAAGCCCGAAGCGGATTGCCGGACCTGTCAGTTTGGCACACAGGATTTCGTGAAAGTCGCTGCGTGTCACGGCCTGAAATGTCGGCCAGCCGAGTTGTTCGGTTTCAAGCGCAAACAGTTTTCGGTCACGATGATCGAAATATTCCAGCCGTGGAAAGGCACTGGATTTGTCGGCAACATCCTGATCAATGCCAAGGGCCCGAAGGGCCGCCACCGCATTACCGGGCAGGTGCAACCCCGCCCCGGCCGGTTTCCAGCCATCAAGGGTTTCGGCAATCGTAATGTCGTGTCCGTCGCCTTGCAGGGCAATGGCCGCAGACAAACCGGCGATACCGCCGCCGACAATCAGAATATTCATTTTATGCCTGTGATTGGAATGGAGTGATGTCCGTATCAGCCGCCGGTCATGCTCATATGACGACCGACTGCCGGTTTCTGGCCCTTGCGGTCGATGACAAAATCATGCCCCTTGGGTTTCAGCAGCATGGCTTCGTCAAGCAGCCGGTCAAGGGCTTCGGGTTCGCCCGAACGAAGGGCTGCGCGCAGATCGACATGGTCTTCCTGTCCAAGGCACATATAAAGTGTGCCGGTACAGGTCACGCGCACGCGGTTGCAGCCTTCGCAGAAATTATGGGTAAGCGGTGTTATGAAACCAAGACGCCCGCCGGTTTCGGCCACCGTGACATAGCGAGCCGGGCCGGGGGTGACATGGTTGCTAGGCACAAGGGTATATTCCTGTTCCAGCCGTTCACGAACCGCGGTTAGCGGCAGATATTGCTCGGTCCGGTCGCCGTCGATATCGCCAAGCGGCATGGTTTCAATCAGACACAGATCAAATCCTTCGCTGCCACACCAGGCGACAAGACGGGAAATTTCGTCTTCGTTGAAATTGCGCAATGCGACAGTATTGATCTTGATTTTAAGACCGGCCTGTTTGGCGGCTTCAAGGCCGCTTAGCACCTGCTCAAGGCGACCGCGGCGGGTAATTTCGGCGAATTTCTGATGATCAAGACTATCAAGCGAGATGTTGAGGCGCTTGACGCCAAGACGCGCCAGATCATCGGCATAGGTTGCAAGCTGGCTGCCATTCGTCGTCATGGTCAGTTCGTCAAGCGCACCGGATCTAAGATGGCGCGACAAATCCCTGATCAAATCCATGATGCCACGACGCACCAGTGGCTCGCCCCCGGTCAGGCGCAATTTGCGGACACCGCGCGCGATGAAGGCCGAACAGAGCTGATCAAGTTCTTCCAGTGTCAGGACTTCGGATTTTGGCAGAAAGATCATGCTTTCAGCCATGCAATAGGTGCAGCGGAAGTCACAACGGTCCGTCACCGATACCCGAAGGTAGGATACATGACGGCCATATTTGTCGATCAGCGGTCTGGTCATGGCGATGGCGCTTGTTTCTGTTTTACGGGTCCGGAAACGCTATGTAGTGCGCAAGTTCGACTTTTGCACAAGGGGGATCGATTTGGCCACCCCGATTTGCGATGAAACCATCACCTTTCCGTCAGATGGCACATGAAAAACCGCGAGGAATGAATATCCGTCGCGGTTTTTTGTGATCGGTGAATGCCCGATTGCCTATTTCCAGTTATCGGCTTCGCGAATATGCAGGGCCGCGATATCGCGATCAAGAGCTGCCATGACATTGCGCAGGGTTTCGACATTCTCGCTGCCAAGTCTTGCCACCAGTTCAGCCGAACGTTCGGGTTTGGAAAGGGCGGCCCGAACGTCGCGGAACAGGGCGCGGAGCAGGCGCACGCAATGTTCCTCGGTAAAGGTCCAGGCCTGATCACCGTGAGGCAGATTGTCATTGACCAGCTGCACCATCCACTGTTTGCGGCGGTCATAATCCTTGAAATGCAGTGCCATGCGGGCAAAGACAAGGTTAAGCTGATTGGCGACCTGCGGTTCCTCGGCCAGATGATCCCAATAATCGGTCGGATCGCGCAATTCGTCATCCTCGTCGGCGTGCTGCACGATGATGGCATGAATTTCGCCGTCGATTTCCTGAAGCATGTCCATCCCGACCATCATGCGGATGACCTTGAAGAAGGGCTGCAGTATTTCACGCGACAATGCACCATGCTCAAGATCGCCGGCTTCACGTCCTTCAAGCAGATGGGCAAAGCGGCTGACCATCAGGCGGCCAAGCGGATCATGACGCACGGCGGCATTTTGACGGGCCTTGACGGTATCGACGTCGGTTTCAAGCGTCATCCATGCACCGTCAAACAGGTTTTCCTGCCCGCGTAACGTATCAAGGGCAGCAAGAATTTTGTCCGGGCTGATTGTTCCGCCATGCGCTCTCGCATATTCGACAAGACCTGTGGAAAACTGTTCGAGTACAGCAAAAGCGGCAGCATGGTGACGCTGTTTGAAACTGTCCCGTGGTGGTTTGTTGACTGCAATCATGGACCCGTTCCGACCTCGTTATCTTTTTGTGCGCGGCTAACCGGCATGTTTGCAGGCAACCGGATGCGTGAGACCTTGCGTATCAAATGTCAATCAGTACGCCAAAATGCTTAACATTTCCATTTCAGCAAGTTTCGTGCCATCGCTGCAGCATCACACCCCGGATTTGTGTTGTCAGGCAATGGCCTGCAGACTGGCGCCGGTTTGCTGGGCTCTATTCGTAACCGGCTGCCGCCTCGACGATTTCAAGAACGACATGGCGGGGGCGGATGATCTGGCGGCCGGCTTCTTCGAAATTGATGGCAATCCGGTCACCGTCGACAGCCTGAATACGTCCAAGACCCCAATCGGGCTGGCCGGGATGGCGAACAATGGTGCCAGGTGTCAGCAGAAAATCCATAACCGAACTCTTTTGTCTGGTGTCGTTGCCGATATATAGTCAGGCAATAGGCTGCCCACAAACTTTGCGCAATGGCAACCGTCACATCCAGAGCCGGATTATTGCCGGTCATTGGCCGATGGGCAAATATTGCCGCACTTTAAAAGGCCGCATAAAGTCGGGCAACTAAAGAAGGTTTTAACACATCTGCCTGCAATCTGGATCCGGTTCGCCGTTCCGGTCTTGGTCATTGTCCCGATTGACAAGGCAGGGGATGCGGACTTCGCCTTGCTTTGGGGAAGCAGGCGACCTGTTGACCCGTCACCTTGGAGATACCCGTTACATGGAACAGGACAGAGCGGTGGAACTGATCCTGATCGAGCTGATCAGCTCGCGCATTTGCCACGATTTGGTCGGGCCGGTGGGGGCGGTCAATGCCGGTGCCGAACTGATGGGGGAAGCCGGTGTCACCGATGACGAGGCGCTTGCCCTGATGCGCAAAAGCGGCCTTGAAGCCGCGCGTCGCTTGCAACTTTTCCGGCTGGCATTTGGGCGCGCTGGCAACAGTGTCGATACAAAATCGATGCGCGATGCGCTTGCCCAGAGTTTCGAGGCCGAGGGCAAGGTTTCCCTGCAATGGGATGATGTTGGAATTGATCCAGCGCATGGAAGGCTTGTACTTAATATGGTGATGCTGGCCCGCGAGGCTCTGCCGTTTGGCGGGGACATTGCGGTTGTCTGCGAATCCGGGGGCAAAATTTCGGTCAATGCATCGGGAAAACGGGCGGCATTTCGTCCCGATGTTGAAAATGTTATGAAAAACGAGGTGCCGCCCGAAGAGCTTGATCCGCGTACTGTGCATGGCTTTTTCCTGCGAAATCTGGCTTGTCGTGCCGGGGGAACGCTTTCGGTCTTGCAAGACGACGGAAATATTGCATTGATCTATGTATAAAAAAAAGACCTGCTGGTCTGGTAATGCCATGTGCTAGGTTCTACGTAAGTAACGGATTGAACGTGTGTTTCGCGCACGGGTCGTGGGGATGGATGTTCCTGTTCCGGCAAGCATTTGATTGCCGGAGATGTGGAGGGGATTTATGGACGATCTTTTAAGTGAATTTCTGACAGAGACTTCGGAAAGCCTTTCTACGCTTGACGTCGAACTGGTGAAACTGGAGCAAAATCCGAATGATCCGGACATTCTGTCGAATATTTTCCGTCTGGTGCATACCATCAAGGGGACTTGCGGGTTTCTTGGGTTGCCGCGACTGGAAGCAGTTGCGCATGCCGGTGAAAACGTGCTCGGCAAAATTCGCGACGGGGAACTGGTCGTAACACCGGACGCGGTGACGCTGGTTCTCGAATCCATCGACACGATCAAATATCTGCTGAGCGAGCTTGAGCAGAACGAAACCGAACCGGATGGCAACGACGCCGATCTGATTGCGCGCCTGAACCATTTTGCCGATACCGGCACGATCATGGGTGGTGCTGCGGCACCGGCTGCTGCGTCGGTCGAGGAAGAAGCTGCCGAAGACATCCCGATGACCGACGACGAACGGCTTCAGGCCATTTTCGATGCGACCGAAGTCGATCCGGACATTCAGGAGCCCGAGCCTGAACCAGAGAAACCTGCACCGGCTGCGGCTCCGCCGGCAGCGGCAAAGTCGCAGGCCGTTACCCAATCCAAAGCCGCCGCCGAAGAACAGGCCCCGCGCGGCGAGGCCAAGGAAAGCTCTGTTGCGGCCCAGACGATCCGTGTGAACGTCGAATTGCTTGAAAACCTGATGACGCTGGTTTCCGAGCTTGTCCTGACCCGTAACCAGCTTTTGCAGATGGTTCGCGGCAAGGATGACAGCGAATTTACCGTTCCGTTGCAGCGCCTTTCGCACATCACGACCGACCTTCAGGAAGGTGTGATGAAGACCCGTATGCAGCCGATCGGCAACGCTTGGGCGAAACTGCCGCGTATCGTTCGTGACCTTGCGCTCGAGATGAACAAGAAAATCGATCTGCAGATGATCGGTGCCGATACGGAACTTGACCGTCAGGTGCTTGAACTGATCAAGGACCCGTTGACCCATATGGTTCGTAACTCTGCCGACCATGGACTGGAAGATATTCCGGGCCGTCGTGAAGTTGGCAAGCCCGAAACCGGTACGGTCACGCTGAACGCCTATCACGAAGGCGGTCACATCATCATCGAGATTTCCGATGACGGCCGGGGCCTCAATATCGAACGGATCAAGGCAAAGGCGATTGCCAACGGTCTTGCCACCGAAAGCGATCTTGACGGCATGGCGGACTCGCAAATCCACCAGTTCATCTTCAAGGCCGGTTTCTCGACCGCCGAAAAGGTAACGTCGGTTTCGGGGCGTGGTGTCGGCATGGACGTGGTCCGTACCAACATCGAAAAAATCGGTGGTACGGTTGAACTGAAATCGGTCGAAGGCCGTGGTTCGACCTTTATCATCAAAATTCCGCTGACCCTTGCCATCGTTTCGGCCCTGATCGTCGAAAGCGGCGGCGAACGTTTCGCCATTCCACAGATCAGCGTTCTGGAACTGGTTCGCGCATCAAGCAATTCCGATCATTCAATCGAACGCATTCATGACACGCCGGTCCTGCGCCTGCGCAACCGTCTGCTGCCGCTTGTCACACTCAAGAAAATCCTTGGTCTTGATGACGGTGAAACGACGGTGGATGATGTCGATGAAGAAGCTTTCATCGTTGTTACCCAGGTCGGGACCTATTCATTTGGTATCATCGTTGACCGTGTGTTCGACACCGAGGAAATCGTGGTCAAGCCGGTCGCCCCGATCCTGCGTGACCTGTCGCTGTTCTCGGGCAACACGATCCTTGGCGACGGCAGCGTGATCATGATCCTCGATCCGAACGGTATTGCCACCCGGACCGGCGAAATCACTGTTGGCGGTTCGCAGGGCGTCGAAAGCAAGGCTCGCTCCGATACCGGCGACCGCGAAACGACTTCCATGCTGGTTTTCCGGGCCGGTGGGGCAGAAATTCGTGCGGTACCGCTGGCACTGGTTGCCCGTCTCGAAGAAATCGATGTCGAGAATATCGAATATTCAAACGGTCGTCCGCTGGTTCAGTATCGCGGCAAACTGATGCCGCTGGTGTTCATCGACGGTTCCTATCAGATGAAGGCCGAAGGCCGCCAGCCTACCTTGGTGTTCCAGGATCGTGAACGGACAATGGGCCTTGTGGTTGACGAGATCGTCGATATTGTCGATGACGTGCTGAACGTCGAACTGACAGCCGATCAGGATGGTCTGGTCGGATCTGCGGTGATTGACGGCAAGGCAACCGACTTGATTGATGCGGGTTACTATCTTGAACTGGCGTTTTCCGACTGGTTCGGTCACGAAGATACCGGTGGCGAGAAGAAGCGTGTGCTTCTGATCGATGACAGCCCGTTTTTCCGCAACCTGCTGACGCCGATGCTGTCTGTATCGGGTTTCCGGGTCGTCGCGGTCGAAAATGCCGAACAGGCGCTTGATCTTAAGACCCGTGGCGAACTGTTCGATGCGATCATCAGCGATATCGAAATGCCGGGCATGAATGGCTTCGAATTTGCCGAAAGCCTGCAAAATGATGCAGAATGGGGTAATACCCCGATCATCGCATTGTCCTCGCACACCAGCGAGGAAGATTTCGAACGGGGTAGACAGGTCGGCTTTAGCGATTATGTCGCGAAATTCGACCGGGACGCGCTGGTATCGACACTGATCCAGACGCTGAGCGCAGTTTAATCGGGGAAAAGTCCAATGAGCGATAAAAAGGCACTCGTCCCGAGCAAAGAACAGGGCACCGCCCTTGATCTTGGCGGCGCGACGAAGGATTTCGTTACCGCCTATATCGGCAAGCAATTGTTCGGTATTCCGGTTCTGACGGTTCAGGATGTTCTTGGACCGCAACGCATCACGCGTATTCCGCTGGCCCCGCCTGAAGTTGCGGGGTCGCTGAACCTGCGCGGTCGTATTGTGACGGCGATTGATGTTCGTAAACGTCTTGGTCTTCGCGAACGCGAAGATACCGAGCCTGGCATGAGCATCGTGGTCGATCAGGGCGGCGAACTTTACAGCCTGATGGTCGACCAGGTTGGAGAGGTTCTGAGCGTCCCGCAGAAAGCGTTCGAGCAGAATCCGGCGACTCTTGATCCGCGCTGGCGCGAATTTTCCGATGGCATTTTCCGTCTCGACAAGAAGCTTCTTGTCATTCTGGATGTTACCCGTCTGCTTGATTTTACCGCTTCGGTAAAACAGGCGGGCTAGGTATGATAGTATGTATCGGATGCAAAATGCATCCGATACAATGCCGTTATTGGCTTAACGACCTAATTTGCGAGAAGGAAGTCGATGAAGAGCTGTCTCGTCGTCGATGATTCGAAAGTCATCAGAATGGTGGCGCGCCGTATCCTGGAAGAAATGGGATTTGCGGTTATTGAGGCCGTGGACGGGCAGGAGGCAATTGACCGTTGCCACGAAGCCATGCCAGATGCCGTGTTGCTTGACTGGAACATGCCGGTCAAAAGCGGGATCGATTTCCTGCGGGAATTGCGGGCGGCCCCTGGTGGGGATGAACCTGTTGTCGTGTTCTGCACCACCGAAAACGATCTCGAGCACATCCAGGAAGCCATCATGGCCGGTGCGAACGAATATATTATGAAACCGTTCGACAGCGAGATCATCCAGGCAAAATTCGAGCAGGTCGGTCTGATTTAAGGTTCCTGTCAGCATCGCTGTGCATTTGCCTTGGTTTTGGTCCGGTTGCGCTAACGGGAATGTCGGTACGTGGAAGACACGCCAATCCATCCACCCTACAAGGTCCTGATTGTCGACGATTCTGCGATTGTGCGCGGCCTTGTAACCCGCATGTTGCAGGAAGACGACGATATCGAAGTTGTCGGCTCCGTCGCCAATGGCGAGGATGCTCTTGTTGTCATGCGCAAGGAAATCGGTATCGAGGCGGTGGTTCTGGATATCGAAATGCCCGTCATGGATGGTCTGACGGCGTTGCCCAAGCTGCTTGAGATCGATCCGACAGTCCGCGTGATCATGGCATCCACCCTGACCAAGCGAAATGCCGATATCAGTTTTCAGGCCATGACGCTGGGGGCGGTCGACTATATTCCCAAACCGTCTTCGGCCAAGGACCTTAATGTTGGCGAAGGCTTCCGTGCCGAATTGCTCGACAAGGTCAAGGCATGGGCCGAACAGCGGCGCAAGATGCTTGGCTCCGAGCAAGTGCGTTACGAAGAAATGCATGCCGAACCGGCACCGGTTTCCGAAACGTCCGCGACATCCCCCGAAACCGCTGCTACGCAGACGCCGGATCAGATCCCGGATGGCGATGATCATGTGGACGGGAAGCAGACGGGGAATGGTGATGCCACGGCCCCGTTCCGTGCCGAGCTGTCTGCTGAACATCAAACATTGCACAAGCCGGGGCGGGTTCAACGCAAACGGTTTACCGCCGAACTGCGTCCGCGTCCGATGAACCAGCCCGGTCGTCATGGGCCGATGTCGACCCGCCCGATGCCACAGCCGCAACATCAGCAACCGCAACCGCAACCGAGCCCTGCCAACACAGGCGAGGGCAAGGTGGCTGATGCGACAACATTGTCCCGCCTTAGCGGTGCCTCTGCGCCCGCGACACAGCCACGCGATCCGGGCCGTCTGATCCGCG
Organism: Thalassospira australica; assembly: GCF_044790785.1. Lineage (GTDB taxonomy): Bacteria > Pseudomonadota > Alphaproteobacteria > Rhodospirillales > Thalassospiraceae > Thalassospira > Thalassospira australica_A. Next base: position 802,222 of record NZ_CP085258.1, read on the forward strand.
AGGCCGCAATTGCCGCAGGCGATGCCAAGGCGGCAGGTGTTGGTGTCAAACCTTCCATCCATCCGGCAGGTGGTGCAGTAACCGCACGAACTGTACCGGTTAAACCGGCACCGCAACGCACGGCGCCTGCCGCACGCAGTCCGGCAGGCGCACCCGTTGCGCGTGCCAAGTCCCCGGCGGGTGCGGCACCTGCGCCGGTAAAGCGCGCCCTTATGACCGGGCAGATCAACCTGCTTCCGGAAAAACGCATCAATGTCGAGGCGATCGCGATCGGCAGTTCGACCGGTGGTCCGCAGGCTTTATTCGAAGTTCTGCGCGGGCTTGCCGGTGTACGGCAGCCAATTTTCATTACCCAGCATATGCCTGCGACCTTTACCACGATCCTTGCTGAACACATCACGCGCCTGACCGGGCTTAAATGCCAGGAAGGTCAGACCGGCATGCCAATTCAGGGCGGGCAGGTTTACCTTGCGCCCGGCGATTACCACATGGTGATAGAGGGCCGCGGAAATAGCAGGAAAATCGTCTTGAATCAGAATCCTCCAGAAAATTTCTGTCGTCCTTCGGTCGATCCGATGCTGCGCAGCCTTGTTGAAAGCTATGGTGGTAATATACTGACGGCTATCCTTACAGGGATGGGGCAGGATGGTATGCTCGGTGGGCGTGCTGTCGTGGGGGCCGGGGGAATGGTTGTTGCACAGGACGAACAGACAAGCGTTGTGTGGGGAATGCCCGGTGCCGCAGCACATGCGGGCATCTGTTCGGCTGTTCTTCCGGTGGGCGGTATCGCGGCCTATATCAAAAAATTTGCAGGAGGTCGTTAAGCCGAGATGATGAGGCCGGAAGACTTCGATTTCGTCAGCAGACTGATAAAGTCTAAATCCGGGCTCGTTCTGAGCCAGGACAAGACGTATCTGCTCGAAAGCCGGCTGATGCCGATTGCGCGCAAGCGCGGGCTTAAGGACCTGACCGAACTTATCGCAGCACTGCGCGGTGGTGACCGTGTGCTTGTCGAGGAAGTCGTCGATGCGATGACGACCAATGAAAGCTTCTTCTTCCGCGATACCAAACCGTTTGACCAGTTCCGACATGTCGTTTTGCCGCACATGATCAAGGAACGTGCATCCAAACGCCATCTCCGGATCTGGTGCGCAGCCGCGTCTTCGGGGCAGGAACCCTATTCGCTGGCGATGATCCTTGATGATTTCAAAAGCCAGCTTTCCGGTTGGCGGGTCGAAATTATCGGTACCGACATTTCGCGTGAAATCCTGACCAAGGCGCGCGCGGGACTTTATTCCCAGTTCGAAGTCCAAAGGGGGCTTCCGATCCAGCTTCTGGTGAAATATTTCCAGAAGAAGGAAGACCAGTGGCAAATCTCGCAGGAAATCCGGTCGAAGGTTCAGTACAAAGAATTCAACCTGCTGGAAGATTTCAGGCCGTTGGGGCAGTTCGATATCGTCTATTGCCGTAACGTGCTGATCTATTTCGACCAGCCGACCAAAACAGATGTGCTGTCACGTATATCGGCATTGATGCCCGATGATGGTTTCTTGTTCCTGGGTGGGGCGGAAACGGTTTTGGGAATTTCCGACAAGTTCAAACCGCTGGCACGCCAGCGTGGTATCTATCAGCTGAACCGTCCGGGGGCACCGGATGTTGATGTTAGCGCGCTCGAGAAAATTCAGGCTGGTTCCGGTACTGGTACTACGGCTGGGCTTGCTACTGGTACCGCGGCTGACGGCTTCGCTTTCCCGAAACCGAAACACATGCAAAATGCCGCCGGCGGCGCGACTACTGGTGCCACAACCACGCCCGCGCGTCCGGGACTTTCAAGCGGCACGACAACCCGTCCGGCGACCACGAATACAGGTTCGGCGGGAACGGCAGCACGCCCGGGTACAACCGGTGCGACAGGCAGCACATATAGCCGTCCTTCAACTGTTGGAATGGGCAGCACCGGCACAGCAGGCTCTACTGGCACGGCAGCAGGTTCGACCTATCGGCGTCCGGTGGGGACCGGGGCAACCGGCACCACAACGCCGCCTGCGCGACCATCGGGCGGTGCGGGCACTGGCAGCACCGGAACCGGGACAACGCGCCCGTCAACCACGTTTGATCGTTCGCGTTTCAGCAAGCCCGAAGACAAGAAATAGAAACCCGCTCGTTCGTTGCACGCAATCAGCGTGATTAAAAGCAAAACGCCCCGACGGACAAATCGGGGCGTTTTTGAGTATTGGGCACAGCGGATTGCGACGACAGGTGCGTTGCGATCAGGCGGCTGCGCTACTGTTGACATCCGGGTCGCGCAGGACATAGCCCCGGCCCCAGACCGTGTGGATGTAATTGTCGCCCTTGGTGGCCGACTGGATTTTCTTGCGCAGTTTGCACACGAAAACGTCGATGATCTTGAGTTCCGGCTCGTCCATCCCGCCATAAAGATGGTTCAGGAACATTTCCTTGGTCAATGTCGTGCCTTTGCGCAGCGACAGCAATTCAAGGATGCCATATTCCTTGCCGGTCAGATGCAGCGGCGATCCATCAACATCGACGGTGCGTGCATCAAGGTTCACATTCAGCCTGCCGGTGGCAATCATCGATTGTGCATGGCCGCGCGACCGGCGAACAATCGCCTGGATGCGTGCCAGCAATTCGACCTTGTCAAACGGCTTGGTCAGATAATCATCCGCACCAAAGCCAAGGCCTTTGACCTTGTCCTCGGTCTCGGTCAGCCCCGACAGAATAAGTACCGGGGTTTCAACGCGTGCGTCGCGCAAACGTCTGAGAACTTCATAGCCGTCGATATCCGGCAGCATGAGATCCAGCAGAATAATATCGTAATCGTAAAGTTTGCCGATCTCGAGGCCATCCTCCCCAAGATCCGTGGTGTCGACAACCATGCCTTCTGATTTCAGCATCAGTTCGATGCTGTCAGCAGTGGCGTTGTCGTCTTCGACAAGCAGCACCCGCATGTTCCGCTCCGTTACCGTGTTCCGCAAAAAAGTCCGTGTTGATCCGGCTTATTCCGACAAGCGCCCCAACGATTGCCGTGTGGAATTTTATTCCATTCCGTTAACGATACGTTGCTTTGCGACTCGTGGCAAGCAGGCGAGTCGCATCTTGTTAACTTTTTTTCATCAACACAGGCGCTCGATGTTGGAATGTGAAGTTTCCCAACGGTTTACACCGTTAACGTCCGGGCGTGCCGAGACCGTTTTTTCAATGCCAATTTGGCATATACGGGTTTTTAATACCGTCTATGCCACTTATATCTGGTGCGACGCGGTTGAATTTGCCACCCTGTGTCGGGATTGTGGCCACAAAATTCGCAAGACCGCAAGATACACAGAGCCCACCAAACAGAAAAGTGCAAACGTGTTCCAGATTGGCCGAAACATTGTCGCCGAACTCCGCCGTATTCCCGATTACCGGATTGTCGGGCGGGTGACGGCTGTTTTGGGCCTGCTGGTTGAAATCGGCGGGGTCGAGGGGGCATTGTCTGTTGGCGATCGTTGCAAGGTTAAACGCCGTGACGGCGAAGCGGTGATTTGCGAAGTTGTCGGTTTCCGCAACGAACGTGCCCTTCTGATGCCGTTCGGTGTGCTTGATGGCATCGGGATCGGGTGCGAGGTTGAACTGGCCGATACCCAGCCACAGGTCTATCCCGATGAAAGCTGGTTGGGGCGTGTGGTTAATGCATTTGGGCAACCCGTAGATGGCAAGGGGGCATTGACAGAAGGCCCAACCGCCTATCCGATCCGGAATACACCGCCATCGGCCCATTCGCGTCAGCGCGTTGCCGGCAAGATCGATTTGGGTGTGCGCGCGATGAATACCTTCCTGACCTGCTGCCGGGGGCAGCGTATGGGTATCTTTGCCGGTTCGGGGGTCGGTAAATCCAGCTTGCTGTCGATGATGACCCGTCACACGACGTCCGATGTTTCGGTGGTCGGCCTGATCGGCGAACGTGGTCGTGAGGCGCGCGAATTCATCGAAGACGACCTGGGCGAAGAAGGCCTGCGCCGTTCCGTTGTCGTCGTTGCCACATCGGACGAGCCGCCGCTGATGCGCCGTCAGGCAGCCTATATGACGATGGCACTGTCAGAGTTTTTCCGTGATAGCGGGCGCGATGTCCTGTGCATGATGGATTCTGTCACCCGCTTTGCCATGGCCCAGCGTGAAATCAGCCTGTCGGTGGGCGAACCACCGGCATCAAAGGGTTATACCCCGACGGTTTTTGCCGAATTGCCGCGACTGTTGGAGCGTGCCGGTCCGGGCGGGCCGGGGCAGGGATCTGTTACCGGACTGTTTACCGTTCTGGTCGACGGCGATGATCATAATGAACCGATTTCCGATGCGGTTCGTGGTATTCTTGACGGACACGTTGTGCTGGATCGTGCGATTGCCGAACAGGGTCGTTATCCGGCCATCAATATTCTGCGCAGTGTTTCGCGTACCATGCCGGGCTGCAATAACGAGCATGAAAACCAGATTGTTTCGCGTGCTCGCCAGTTGTTGGCGACATACGAGGACATGGCCGAACTGATCCGTCTGGGCGCCTACCGTCTGGGTACGGATCCCAAGGTTGACGAGGCCATCCATTATTTCCCGCTGATCGAGGAATTCCTGAAACAGCGCAAAACCGAATGCACCCGGTTGGCCGACGGTTATGCTGAATTGGCGCGCCGTCTTGATCTGGCACCGGCCGAACAGGAACTTCCCAATGCGGGCGGCAATGTCGGTGCTCAACCTGCTGCCCAGAACCCGCAGCAGGGCGGGGCCACCGTGATGGAACGCAACCGGCTTCGCCCGCAGGTCAATAGCCGTTCAACCGCCCCAAATGCAGGTAATGATCTGAATGCGGCCAAACGGGCACTTCGGCGTGACCCGCAATAGTATGATGATTATGCCGGAATGCTGTGCCGTCGATCTTTCGGATAACTGATTGCCATGGTCAAGGATTTCAAAACGCTGATCCGGATGCGCAAATGGGCGCTCGATGATAAACGCCGTGAACTCGGCGAGATGCAGGGCGTGCTGAGCAACCTTCTGGCCGAAAAGGATGCACTGGAAAAAGCGATAATTACCGAACAGAAAGTTGCAGCCGAAAATCCGGAATTGGCCGGTTTTGCCTATGGCCGTTTTGCCAGTGCCGTGATTGTCGAGCGTGAGGCGCTTGTTAAGCGCATCTCCGATCAGGAAGCCAAAATCGATGTGTTTCGTGACGAAGTTGCCGACGCATTCAAGGCATTAAAGACTGCCGAGATTGCTGAACGCAACCGGGCCGAGGCGGAACGCGCCGAGGAAGAGCGCAAGGAACAGGCCGAACTTGATGAAATCGGTGCACGTTCTGCTACGCGCGATGAGGGGCTTATCTGAACCCGTCACGCCGAGATCGACACGCCTGTTTCAACGCCGGTCACCCGGCGCAGTTCATCCGGGGTCATGGCAAACACCGTCCTGGGCGTTCCCGCCGCCAGCCAGATCGTGTTTTTCGATAACAGCTTTTCATCAATCAGGGTTTCGACCGGTCCGACATGGCCAAAGGGCGGCACACCGCCAATCGCATAGCCGGTGGTGGTTCGGACATCATCGGCGGTGGCTTTTCGGATTGAAAGACCGCCGATCAGACCGGCAACGCGCTTTTCATCCACCTGATCGGCTCCGTTCATAATGATCAGGATCGGTTTGTGGCGTTCGGTCATGAACACCAGCGATTTTCCGATATCGCTGACATCGCAGCCGATGGCGGCGGCCGCATCGGCCGCCGATCTTGTGCCATCGGGAAATTCCAGCACCTTGATATGGTCAAGACCATACTTGTCGAATGCATTTTGCAGGCAGGAAGGTGGTAACACCTGTTTCATTTGGCGGCTCCCAGCTCTTTGGCTTTGCGTTTACGCTTCTGATTGATCAGGTTCAGCGTTTCGACGCCAAGGCTGAACGCCATGGCGAAGTAAATGTAACCTTTGGGAACGTGGATTTCGACGCCGTCTAGCAACAGGACAAAGCCGACCAGGATCAGGAAGGCTAAGGCCAGCATTTTGACCGACGGGTGCTTTTCGACAAAATCGCTGATGGTGCTGGCCGCCGCCAGCATGACGAGAACCGACAGAACAACCGCGATCATCATGATCGAAATATGATCGACCAGCCCGACAGCGGTAATCACACTGTCGAGCGAGAAGATCATATCAAGCAGCATGATCTGGGCTATGGTCATCGCAAAGCTCGACATGATCTTGCCCGGTCCGTGTTCTTCGGGTTCGTCAATTGTATGATGAATTTCCTTGGATGCCTTGGCGATCAGGAACAGACCGCCGACAATCAGAATAAGGTCACGTCCGCTGATTTCCTGCCCGAAGGCGGAAAATAGTGGCGCGGTCAATTCCATCACCCAGGCGATACAGGCCAGAAGTACAAGCCGCATGCCCATCGCCGCAATCAGGCCGATGCGGCGGGCCGATTTCTGTTGATGTTTCGGGAGTTTGGAAACAATCACCGACAGGAAAACGATGTTATCAATGCCCAGTACGATTTCAAGCGCGGTCAGGGTGGCAAGCCCCATCCACATATGCGGATCTGTGACCCATTCAAACATGATTTGTTCCCGTTCCTGTGTTCCCGAACGCAATGCCGGAGCCCCCGACAGGGTGTAGTCACCGGCCACCTAACGCAAGCGTGAATTGATTTTAGACTGCCAAGATTGGAAAAATGATGGCAACAAAAACAAACAGGTAACGCGGATGGTGCCCGGTTGTTTCAATTGGCTGTTATTTGCGGTCCATCCAGTAACAAGGATTTCCAAGATGCGCGTTTTTCTTGCCGGTCTGAGCATTGTCGCCGGTCTTGCGACGGCAGCGGTTCCCGTCCCTGCCAAGGCCGATTCGGCACCCGATATCGGCAACTGGCAATCGGTTCTGGACCAGGCGCGCGGGCAAACGGTTTATTTCCATGCCTGGGGTGGAGAGCCCCGCATCAATGACTATATCGCATGGGCTGGTGCACAGGTTCAGGAACGCTATGGCATCAATGTCGTGCAGGTTAAACTTTCCGACACGGCCGATGCTGTGGCAAAGGTTTTGTCGGAAAAGACCGCCGGGGTCGATGACGGCGGGGCGGTCGATATGATCTGGCTGAATGGTGAAAACTTTGCCGCCATGAAACGCAATGACCTTCTGTTTGGGCCTTGGGCCGAACAGACGCCGAATTTTGCTTATGTCGATGTCGAAGGCAAGCCAACTGTAATCAACGATTTCACGGTGCCGACCATGGGCCTTGAAGCACCGTGGGGTATGGCGCAGGTCAGTTTCTATTATGACACCGCACGCCTTGATATTGTGCCGAAGTCTGCCCAAGCCTTGCTGGAATGGCTGGTGAAGCATCCGGGGCGGTTTACCTATCCGCAGCCACCGAATTATATGGGCTCGACCTTTCTGAAACAAATCCTGACCGAGCTGGTTGAGGATCCCAAAGTTCTGCAACAGCCAGCCAATGAAACGGATGCCGAAAAGGTATTGGCACCGCTTTGGGGATATCTTGAAGATTTGCAACCGCTTTTGTGGCGTAACGGGCAGGCCTACCCGCAAAATGGCGCATCTTTGCGCACCATGATGGCCGATAACGAAATCGACATCGCGTTTTCGTTTAGCTCGGGCGAGGTATCATCGGCGATTGAGGCAATGGAACTGCCCGATACAGTCCGGTCCTATGTGTTTGACAATGGTACGCTTGGCAACACCAACTTCGTTGCCATCCCCTATAACGCATCGGCCAAGGCCGGGGCCGTCGTGCTGGCCGATTTCCTGATGTCGCCCGAGGCGCAATTGCGTAAACAGGATCCGCAATATTGGGGGGCCGATACGGTACTGGCGATGGATAAATTGCCAGAAGATATGCAAAAGGCTTTTGCCGATCTGGACCTTGGGATTGCGTCACTGTCGCCGTCCGACCGTGGCACGGTTCTGCCGGAACCCCATCCAAGCTGGATGGAGCTGGTCGAAACCGAATGGCAGAAACGCTATGGCGTGGTGCAATAGGCACCTATGCTGCGGTTCATTCCGGCTTTTACCCTCATGCTGATGATCGGCCCGGTCTGTGCCGGGCTGATCGGGACGATATTACCGGCATTTGGGTATCTTCCGGCGCTTGGTGGTGATGGAATATCGATTGATCCATGGCGGGATTTGTTTGATCAGCCGGGGCTTGGCATTTCGATCCGGCTGTCACTGGTCAATGGTCTGCTCGCGACACTGATCTCATTTTTAATTGTCATGCTGTTTTGCGCCGCGTGGCAGGGAACGCGGATTTTTGGTGTGATGCAGCGATTGCTGTCGCCGATCCTGTCTGTGCCACATGCTGCGGCGGCCTTTGGGCTGGCTTTTCTGATCGCGCCGACCGGCTGGATTGTTCGGGCGGTCGCACCAATTGCCGGGTGGGACCGCCCGCCCGATATTGTAACTTTGCAGGATCCGTTGGGAATAGCTCTGATTGCCGGGCTGGTCGCCAAGGAAATCCCGTTTTTATTGTTGATGACGCTCGCGGCCTTACCGCAGTCCGATGCGGACCGGACGCAGCATGTGGCCTTAACACTTGGATATGGTCGGGTGGTGGGCTGGCTTAAAACCGTTTTGCCACGGGTCTATCCGCAAATCCGTCTGCCGGTATTGGCGGTGCTGGCCTATTCGGCATCGGTTGTCGATGTTGCGATGATCCTTGGTCCGACGACACCCGCACCATTGGCGGTTCGTATTCTTGGCTGGTTGTCCGACCCGGACCTGTCGCATCGTTTTCTGGCCTCTGCCGGTGCCATGTTGCAATTGATCCTTGTTTTGATGGCAATGGCGATCTGGCGGGGCGGGGAGATGCTTGTGGCTCGGTGGGGCCGAGCCTGGGCCCAAGGCGGCATGCGCGGGCGACGCGATGATAGCGTTCGAAGCTTTGCCGCCGGGGTGGCAATCCTGTCTGCGGCGGCGGTGTTTTTGGGTTTGGCCAGCCTTCTGGTCTGGAGCCTTGCCGGCTATTGGTCCTTTCCGGAATTTCTGCCACGCGATTTCAGTCTACGTCTTTGGATGCGCGAATATGGCATGCTGGGGGCGACACTTTGGACGACATTGGTGATTGCCATTCTATCTGTCGGGATTGCGATTACGCTGGTTCTGGGATGTCTTGAAAACGAAACCCGCCGGTTTCAAAAACCGGGGCAGGGGGTGATATTGTTGATTTACCTGCCGCTTTTGATGCCGCAAATCAGCTTCATGTTCGGGCTTCAGGTGTTTTTTACCGGCATCGGGCTGGAACGAACGTTGATTTCCGTCGTGATCGTTCATTTGATCTTTGTGCTGCCCTATATCTTTCTCTCACTTGCCGATCCGTTTCGCGCCCTTGACCCTCGATATGGGCAAACCGCCTTATGCCTTGGTGCATCACCGGCGCGGGTGTTCTGGTTGGTCCGCTTACCATTATTGACCCGCGCGGTTCTGACCGCCTTTGCAGTCGGCATTGCGGTCAGTGTCGGGCAGTATCTGCCAACCCTTTTGATCGGGGCGGGGCGATTTGCGACGGTAACGACCGAGGCGGTAGCACTGGCATCAGGCGGAGACCGGCGAATGATCGGGATTTACGGGCTTTTGCAAATGATCCTGCCCTTTGCCGGTTTTGCCCTGGCCCTTCTGATTCCGGCGGTTTTGTTCCGCCACCGGCGCGGCATGGGAAACCGAAACAGGATATGATCAGCCGATGAACAGCACATCAGCCAGCAATAATACCCCCGTCACAGGGCTTGAATTACGCCGGGTTTTCATTCGCCTGAACGGGCGTGTGCTGGTTGATATTGATACCATCATCACTCCGGGCGAGATCGTGACGCTGATGGGGCCGAGTGGTTCGGGAAAATCAAGTCTGCTGGCCTATATTTGCGGAACATTGCCGGTGGGCGAAACCGCCGGGTTTGAGGTTAGCGGGCAGGTTGTCCTGAACGGACAAGTGCTGGACGGTTTGGCACCGCAGGATCGCCATGTCGGTATCCTGTTTCAGGATGACCTTCTGTTTCCGCATTTATCGGTTGGCGGCAATCTGGCGTTTGCCCTGCCATCAAGTGTTCGGGGGCGGGTAGAACGCAGAACTCGTATCGAGGACGCGCTGGAAAGTGCGGGGCTTGGTGGTTTTGCCAACCGTGATCCGGCGACATTATCCGGCGGGCAGCGTGCGCGTGTTGCCCTTATGCGGGTGTTGCTGTCCGAGCCCGGCGCACTTTTGCTCGATGAACCTTTTTCCAAGCTTGATACCGAGTTACGTGATCAGATCAGGACATTTGTTTTTGAACAGGCGCGGTTGCGTGGTTTGCCAACCCTGATGGTGACCCATGATCCCGATGACGGGGCGGCAGCCAGCGGCAGGATCGTAAATCCGGTATAGCATGCAGGCGGTTCTTGCATGATTTTCTCGCTGGTCAATCCCGGCGTTTGGCCCTAAGACAAACGCACCGCAAAGAATTGTCTTGGGCCCGAAACACGAAATCAAAGGCCCATGCGGCATTGGAGAATGTCGTGAATGTTTCCAGAAGAAATGTATGCGATCGTCCCGGATGCGCTTGATACTGCAACCTGTGATCGACTGATTGACGGATTTTCGCAAGAACTTGACGATGGTGGCCTTGTTCAGGGACAGTCGGCAAGCCATATCCGCCGGTCGCAGATCACCTGGTTCAATGAAACACAGGAACCGGTCGTCATGCGCCGGATCGTTGACATGGTTGCGGATGTAAACCGCAATGTGTTTGATTTTTCTTTGTCGGAATTTGCCGAAGATGCGCAGATCGCCTGCTATGCCGGGGATCAGCGCGGTCACTATGACTGGCACAGCGACGTTGGCGCATCGGATGTCGCACGCCGCCGCAAACTGACCATGGTGATCCAGCTTTCCGAACCTGATCAGTATGAAGGCGGTTTGCTGCAATTAAACCCGGCGGGGCATGTTTTTGATGCGCCGATGGAACGCGGTACTGCAATCTTTTTCCCGAGTTTTGTTTTGCACCGCGTCGCACCGACGACGGCAGGCCTGCGCTATTCTCTGACCCAATGGGTGCACGGAACACCGTTCCGCTGATCAGTACCGTTCCAGCCGGTCCAGAAGGCGCGGATTGTGCCATTTGGGCTGGCGGTCTTCCAGAGCGGCTTCGTGGTGCTGGACGCTGGCATTGTCGGCCTTTTGTTTATCAAGGCGCAAATTGATCCAGCGCGGAATGATTTCATTGTTGAAATCTTCCATCAGCAGTACGGCTGCCGTTTCGAAATTGTCGAACGGGATACGGGCGATTTCGGCAAAATATGCCGCCAGACAATCCGGTTTAAGGATCAGCCGGTCAGGTACATAACGCAGCGTCATGCGCGCCGGAAAGACGGTTTCGCATCCGGCCAGTTCGCTTTGCAGCGTCACGACATAGTCAAGCTGTGCACCCGGATTATGTTCGGTCAGCAACAGGTTTCGACGTTCAAATATTTCCAGCATCGGCGCTACCTGCGTTTATTCATATGAGTATTCAAGATTACTCCTGCCCGTCAGTATCGAAAAGCCTTCATTTCAATGACATGACGGGCTGGCATGTGAATTCATGCCTCGATCCCGTGATGAGATCCGTGGCCGGGTTCGTTGGCAGGCGGAGCAATCTCGACAAAGCGCGAGCCATCCTGAAAAATCAGATGCCCGTTATAGCCGGAAATTTGCAATGCCTCGCGGAAGATGCCGCGGATATCATCGCGGTTAACCGATTGCAGCGGGTTTTCGGTACGAACGATCAGGTCGAACTTGTTGCCTTCACCCTTTACCAGACCGTCAAGCTGGGTATGGCCGACCTCGCTAAAAGACAGGTCGAGAAGAAAGCGTGTGCCGGGCTCTTCCTTTTCGCCTTTTTCGTTTTCCTCGTCACCGTGTCGCCAGGCAAGCCGAACCTGTTCGATACGATCACCCATCTGAAACGGCATCGGCATCACGCGCCAGCCATCCGGGCGTTCATCGGCGACCATGCCCCGCAGTCTGCTGAAATCGCCTTCAAGCTTTTTAAGGATATCGTCGCCGTTCCCATCAATCGATGACAGACTGTTGCTGGCGCGATCCCCCATCCAGCCACGTGCCGTGCCGCCGGGGCCGGTCATGGCGGCGAAAAAGAACATCATGGTAGTTGTCAGTTTCGGTCCGGCCTGCGGAATATTGTTCAGAAGCGCCGCCGCCGCCGCCGGGTCGTGTTGCACCAATGCGGTCACCGCCTGCTGCAAACTGCCCCAATCACGCGAAAGGGCAGCGTTCTGGCCGCGCGAGATCAATTCTGCCTCGGTCATCATTTGCGGGATTTGGGTGCCGCGTCCGGCGGCGGTGTTGGCATCAACACTGAACGACAGGGTCGCGCCCACCGGCGCAGGCATTGGCAATTTGATGCCAACGACACCGGCAGACGTGCGAAGGGCGGTAAAACCGTTTGGCAACATACGGGCTTCGGCGCTATCGGGGGGCAGAACCGTTCCTGTCAGGACGAGCGGTGTCGGGGTTGTACCGCCAGACCCGCCTGCAACGGCCTGACCGGCAAGGCCAGCGGCGGATGGTGTTGGAAGTGTGCCAGAGGACGTGATGACCGGTGTCGTTGCGGTTGGTATTCCGGTTGGTGTTCCCGGCGCGGTCATATTTGCAATCTGGGCGGCTTTTCCGGCGCTGACAGCACCCTGACCGACAAAGACAATCTGCGTCTGGCTGCCTGCGGGCAACTGACTGCCATTTGGCAGGGTCAGGTTGCTTGTTGTGATGGCGCTAAAGGTTTGACCGGGGATCAGCGGATTGCTGTTGATACTCGCCGTCGGCAAACTGCTGCCGGTTCCGGTTGGGCCCGGTGTCAGTGTTTGCGGCAGAACCTGAAGGCGAAGGGTTGCTGCCGGATCGCTCCCCTGTTGCGGGTGCCCCTGGGGCATGATGCGAACCCACAGCAGGTCACCAAGATTGGCGGGAAGCGGCGTGGGAAGCTTTATATTCACCTGACCCAGAGCGGTCAGAAGGGTCAATTCATTGCCGGAACGCGATTGAACGGCTGCCTGCAGAAGACTTTCGACCGGCAGTTTGGCAATGGCATTGGCGACCTGCTGGGCGGCACTGACCTGAGCCGGTGTCGCACCTGGTCCCCCCGAAGCCGCACCACCTTGACCACCAACAGTGGTGCCGGGAGGAATGGCCTGGGGCGGGATCGTCATGGCATCAGCCCTCCAGCAATTTTTGCGTGATGGCTTCCATGTCGTGCGCGGCATCGCAATTGGGATGACGCATCAGAAGCGGGGTTTGCGAACGGATACATTCGGAAACACGCGTATCGGTACGTATAACGCCCAGAAGTGGCGGACTGATTTTCAGGAAACCTTCGCAGGCTTTAAGAAGCTTGTTGTAGATCGCTTCGCCTTCCTTGCGGTCCTTGGCCATATTGACCACGACCCGGATATCGGTTTTGGGGCGCGCCATATGGGTGACCTTGATAAAGGCATAGGCATCGGTAAGAGAGGTCGGGTCACCGTTGGTGATGACAATTACCGTGTTGGCAAGACTTGTCATCTGACGCACACCCTGATCAACACCCGCGCCAAGGTCGATCAGGACCTTGTCATAGCTTTTGCCTGTCTGGATCAGATCGTCTGACAGGGCCTGAAGGCGGGTGGCCGGCAGATTGGCAAGACTGCCAGATCCGCTACGCCCTGCAATGATGTCGAACCCGCCATCGGGGAAATGGGTGACCGCATCGCGCAAACCGATCCGTCCGGAAATAACCCCGCCCAGATCATGTTTGGGCATCAGGCCAAGCTGAATATCGATATTGGCAAGACCAAGATCACCATCAAACAGCAGGGCCTTTTTACCTTCGCGCACCAGCGAATGGGTCAGAGTAATGGCAAACCAGGTCTTGCCCACACCACCCTTGCCAGATGCAATGGCAAGGACGTTGCGGCCTTTGGCGCGCGGAGCGGTTTTGGATACTTCATCAGACTTGGCAGTCATTTCACGACCTCGGAGAAACTCGGTTTCGCGTTCTCGGCGCGATGGGACGGTATCAGAAGTTTGGCCAGGGCGACGGGGCTTATTGCGGTCAGGCCGTCTGCAACCTGAGCGGTCATACTGACATTGCAAAGGGAAAGATTTCCTGAATCCGCACCGTATAGCGCGCCGCCAAGGCGCGATGCAACATCCAGTCTGGAAATCACCATGCGCGAAACACCGCAATCGGCAAAGGCATTTGCGATATCGGCACATTCGTCGGCATCAAGCCCGGCGGGATTAACCAGGACCGGTTCGCTGGGCACCACGGACATGAAACCGCCCAGTGCCTTGATATCGGTATCGACATAGGGATTGCAGCTTGCCGTGTCGACCAGAACCATATCGGCATCCCGAACACGGGCAAATTGCGATTTGAACTCTTCAGGGGTCCTGACCAGCGTCAGCTTGATGTTCAGAATACGGGTAAAGGCTTCGAGTTGGGCAACACCGCCTGCACGTTTGTAATCGGTGGTCAGAACCGCGACTTTACGCTTTTTCATGACGGCGCGTGCCGCTGTTTTGGCGACGGCCAGTGTTTTTCCACAACCGGGCGGCCCGACAAAAGCAAGCGCGCGCGGCGTGTTCTTTTCCGGGAGGGGAGAGAAATCGAAAATTTCGTCCAGTGCTGAAGCCAGAAGTTGCTGTGCATTGGTCGCCCCACTTTCGCGGCCCATCAGGTCGAACAGCCGCAGGCGCAGCCGTTCGGGCAGATTATGGCGCAGCAATGCCTCTTCGGCGTGATCAAGCAGTTCCTGATGGCCCGGCGGTCCCTGATCGGCGATATCAAAATCAAGGTCGGGATCGCGATCCAGAGCAGCCGTCAGGCGCACGCCTGTCCCCGGAATATCCTGGGTCGATACGATGATGGCATCCGATCCCATATGGTCTTTGACCAGTGCCATTGCCTCGGTCATGGTCGGGGCGCTGAACGTCTTAAGGCGCATATGCTGTCCCCTCGCAACGGATCATCATATCTGCCCCATGGTTTTGAGTTGGGCCTTGGGATGGATTTCGTTCTGCGACATGACAACGGTGGTTGGACGGAACCGTTCGACGATGGATCGGACATAGGGACGAATGCCGGGACTGGTCAAAAGAACCGGGCTTTCGCCCATCATGCCAAGTCGTTCGAACGTGGTGCGAACCTTGTTGATGAATTCCTGAAGCTGGCTTGGCGGGATTGACAATTGCTTTTCCTCGCCGGAGCCAACCAGACTTTCGGCAAATATCTGTTCCCACTGCGGGGACAGGGTTACCAGCGGGATCACGCCATCATGGTTGGTATTCACATCCGACAACTGACGGGCAAGACGGGATCTGACATGCTCGGTCATAAAGGTCGGGTTTCGGGTAAAGGCGGTTGATTCCGCGATCCCTTCGAGGATGGTTGGCAGATCGCGGATCGAAATGCGTTCGGTCAGAAGGTTTTGCAGAACGCGCTGAACCCCGCCAACGGAAACCTGACTCGGTACGATATCCTCGACCAGTTTTTTCTGGTCCTCATCGAGTTCATCCAGAAGCTTTTGCGTTTCGGCATAGGACAGAAGTTCGGGCATATGATCCTTGATCACCTCTGTAATGTGGGTGGTGATCACAGTTTGGGGATCGACAACGGTATAGCCACGGAACATGGCCTCTTCCTTCATGCCCTGCTCAATCCACATGGCCGGCAGGTTGAAGGTCGGTTCCATGGTCTTTTCACCGGCAAGGGTGATTTCCTCGCCCCTCGGGTCCATGACCAGCAGCATATTGGGACGAAGGTCGCCACGGCCTGCCTCGATCTCCTTGACGCGAAGTACATAGGTGTTGGCAGGCAATTGCATATTGTCCTGAATGCGCACACTGGGCATGACAAAACCCATATCGGTGGCAAGCTGACGGCGCAGTGCCTTGATCTGATCGGTCAGTTTCTGGCCGCGTTCGGTGCTGATCAGCGACAGCAGGCCATAACCGAGCTCAAGCCGCACATAATCCATGCGAAGCGCATTGGCGATCGGTTCTTCTGGCGGCGGGCCTGCGGCATCGGCTGCAGTCTGGGCTTCTTCCATCTGGGCGCTGGCGGCAGCCTCTTTCTGCTTTTTGCCCAGATGCCATGCAAGATAACCCAGCACAATCGCCAGACCAAGGAACCAGATCATCGGAATACCGGGCAAAAGTGACATGCCTGCCATCATGGCCGCGGCGACGCCGAGGGCGGCGGGGTAGTTGCTGACCTGCCCGAAAACGGCCTTTTCCGTCGCACCGTCAAGGCCGCCTTTGGTCACCAGAAGACCGGCGGCGGTCGATACGATCAGGGCGGGGATTTGCGATACCAGACCGTCACCGACCGTCAGGATCGTGTAAGTTTCGGTGGCTTCGGCAAGTGACAATCCCATCTGGGCCGTGCCGATGATGATGCCGCCAATCACGTTGATAAAGGTGATCAGGATACCGGCGACAGCATCGCCTCGCACGAATTTCGATGCACCATCCATGGAACCGAAGAACGAGCTTTCGTCTTCCAGTTCCTTGCGGCGTGCCTTTGCCTGTGTCTCGTTGATCAGGCCGGACGACAGATCGGCGTCAATCGCCATCTGTTTGCCGGGCATGGCATCAAGGGTGAAACGGGCGGCGACTTCGGCGATACGACCCGAACCCTTGGTGATAACCACAAAGTTGATGATCACAAGGATTGCAAAAACAATGATCCCGATCACGAAATTTCCCGAGATCAGGAAACTGCCAAACGCCTCGATCACGGCCCCGGCGGCATGGGTGCCTTCGTGCCCGTGTCCAAGAATAAGCCGCGTTGTTGCAATATTCAGCGCCAGCCGAAGTGACGTCGCCACCAGCAGGATCATAGGGAAAGAGTTGAATTCCAGCGGTTTCTGGATGAACAGGGCGGTCATCAGGATCAGCACCGAGAAACTGATCGATAATGCCAGCAGGAAATCGAGCAGCCATGGTGGCATCGGAAACATCATGACCGCAAGGATCAGGATAAAGCCGAGCGCCATGGCGATATCGCCACGTCTCATCGCCGAACGCAGGCGTGACTGGATGCCCGCCATGTTCAGGCCGCCTGCGCCGCCGGGTCCTTGCGATCCGTCAGATCCTGCCGGTGTGATGTCTCGACCGTCGGCCATATTGCCTGCTGGTTACCCTGTGTTGCTGGTCCCGGGAATGCACCCCCTTCCTGATATGGGGTGCGCCGGTTGTTTTGTAATAATCAGTCCTGAACATTGCCGGGTTGCGGCACGATAAGTCCTTCGTCGGTATATTGACGCAGTTTGTTACGCAACGTGCGGATCGAAATTCCCAGAATGTTGGCCGCATGGGTCCGGTTGCCGAAACAATGTTTTAGCGTATCGATGATCAGATCGCGTTCGACATCGGCGACAGTGCGACCGACAAGTGCGGCGGTGACCGAAGAATCATCATGGGGGGTATCTGCTTCATAATTGCCGGGTTCGGCCGATGGGGATGTATAATCATCATATTCATCTTCCCGGGGGGCAGATGTTTGCGGTGCGGGTGCCTGTGGCGTCGGGCTGGCCGCACGATAGGCTGCACCGCCATAGGCTGCGTTGGCATTGGCATAGGCCGAACTCGCGCGTGACGGGGCGCTTGGTGCGGGGTTTGCGGGGCCCGGTCCCGGTGTTGGCGCTGCGGAGACAGCTTCAGGGGCCGGGGCGGATTGCCATCCCGGCTCGGTGCTGCCAGCGCCTGACAGCATGATGGCTTCAGGGCCGATTTCTGTTGGCCCGGCGATCAGAACCGCACGATGCATGGTGTTTTCCAGTTCACGAACGTTGCCGCGCCAGTGATGGCTGCGCAGTCGTGCTATGGCAAGCGGGCTGATCGGGCGGATCGGAACATCGTTGGCATCTGAGTATTTTTTAACAAAGAATTCCGCCAGAACCGGAATATCGTCAGGCCGTTCACGCAGCGAAGGAATATCGAGATTGACGACGTTCAGACGGAAATACAAATCTTCGCGGAAGTTGCCGGCATTGACTTCGGCCTCAAGATTGCGGTTCGAGGTCGCGAGAATGCGGACATCGACCTTGACCGGGCTTTTGCCACCCAGACGGTCGATTTCCTTTTCCTGAATGGCACGCAGCAGTTTTGCCTGCAGGCGGACATCCATTTCGCTGATTTCATCAAGCAAAAGTGTGCCGCCATTGGCTTCTTCGAACTTGCCGATGCGCCGGGCCTGTGCGCCGGTAAATGCGCCCTTTTCATGCCCGAACAGTTCGGATTCCAGAAGGTTGTCGGGGATCGCGGCACAGTTCACAGCTACGAACGGCTTGTCCGCCCGGTTGGATTTGCGATGAACAAAGCGCGAGATGATTTCCTTGCCGGTGCCGCTTTCCCCGGTGATCAGAATGGAGGCGGAACTGTTGGCGACCTGGGTTGCCAGACGAAGGGTTTCCGCCATGCGGGCATCGCGATGGATCAGGGCATGGCTTTCTTCGGTAACGGCCTCAAAGATTGCCGCGATCAGGGCTGCTTCGGGCGGCAGGGGAATGAATTCCTGTGCCCCGGCCTTGATCGCGTTAACCGCACCATTGATATCATTGCCGATACCGCAGGCCACAACCGGGACATTGATGCGTTCACGATGCATCGCTTCGATCAGGGCCGCAACATCAAGGGCGATGTCGGCCATAACCAGATCGATACGGTTGCCTGCGCGCAGGATATTCAGCGATGTTGTGACACTTTCGGCCAACTGGACTGTTGCGCCGCGTGCCATCGCGATCTTGCTGGCTGCGCCGATCTGACCGCCCAGTCCACCAACGATCAATACCTGCATAGTCTCATCTCTTTCCGCTTCGTTTCCAGTGGCAGTTTCAATTGGCGGATCATACCGATCAATCGAAATAGCTGACCCGCTTTGACGGGGGCAGGATGGAGTTGATCAGCATTTCCAGTCGACGGGGGTTTTCCTGCCGTCCGATGGAAACGGCCCCCACCATGTAAACCGAATTCAAAAGTTCTTCTTCGCCCGAGTTGCGTTCTAGTTTGGCGGCAAGCGGCATAAACACCATGTTTGCCAGCACAGCACCATAGAAAGTCGTGAGAAGGGCAACGGCCATGGACGGCCCGATCGAGGATGGATCATCAAGGTTGCCAAGCATCTGGACCAGACCGATCAGCGTGCCGATCAGGCCCATGGCTGGCGCGATATCGCCAGCCTTTTTCATAATATTGGCACCTTTCTGGTGTCGTCCGATGGTGGCGTTCATGTCCTTGCGCATGATGGCTTCGACTTCTTCGGGTGGTGTGCCGTCAACGACCAGCGATAACCCCTTCCAAAGATATTCTTCGCTTTGCAGGCTGTCGAGATGGCCCTGCAATGACAGAACCCCGCCCTTGCGGGCGATTTCAGCCAGTTGGAGGATTTGCAGGGCAGCGTCGGCCGGGTTGCGCGATTTGTGAAAAATCGTGCGCATCAGAATTTTGCCAACGCCCAGAAACTCGCCAAGAGCAAAACAGACAGCGGTAATCGAGGCCGTCCCACCGATCACGATCAGGACGGACGGAATATCGATAAATGCCCCGGGCGATCCCCCCAATACAATCGCCGCAATAACAAGCGCGAAGCCAATAGCCAACCCCGCGACCGTCGCGATATCAAACGACGTTTTAGTCCCCCCGTCCGCCATACCCGCTCATCCTCTCAAAAGACTAGTTTTTCTCGGACTTGATGATTTCCGTCATGGTTACCCCCAGACGGTCTTCGACAACCACCACTTCGCCGCGAGCGACCAGACGGTTGTTTACATAGATATCAATAGCTTCCCCAACCTTGCGGTCAAGCTCTACAACGGCACCACGCCCCAGTTTCAGCAACTGGCTTACCTGCATGGTTGCTTTTCCAAGGACCGCTGAAACCTGAACGGGAATGTCGTATACCGCTTCAAGATCCTTGGACGTCTTCATGGCATCGCTGCCGATCTCGGCGGCGGCCAGAAGTTCGGTGCCTTCGCCCTCTAACTCGATATCATCATTGTTGTCGAGTTCCGAGAGTTCAAGATCGTCATCATCGGCCATTTTCGTCTCCTGATCCTTTGGCTTCCTGCGTCACGTCGATTTTCGTTTCGGGCTGGGCTTCGGGCTTGTGACCGGTCTGCAACGGGTTCCCATCCTGTTGTAGCTGATCATTTTTCTCGTCAATCCGGGTTCGAGTGTGCGACGCATCATCCCGGGGGGATGTTGGCATAATAACCTGTTCTGTACCATGACCTTCTTCAATCTGGTCAGTTGATACACGGGTAGAGTGTGATCCGGTTCCACTATCACCGATCTGATCGTCTAATGTTGGAGATGCCGGTATCCCGGGGGCATCTGGTGCCGCGTTCGTTACCCCTGATTCTGCTGCCGAAACCGGAATGTCTGCGGTCAATGGCGGTTCAGACCGGGTCGGAGGCTGCTGGGGCGGAAGGTCGGCACGGGTGGTATTTTGAACAGCGGGATCGCCCATGTCACTGTCTTCGAGCTCGTGCTCTTCGCCGTGTGCCTCAAGGGCGCGTTCAACAATATCGTTGATTTCTGCCCAGATGCGCTTGGTATCGCGAACCGCCGTGCCGTCGCCCCAGGAGACATGACAGTCACCAAGGTCGACATCGGATTCCCCGACAACCCCGACTTTGCCGGAAAAGCCGCGGGACTGCGCGATTTTTTCGACATTTTCCGAAACCATATCGGCAATATCGGGATGCACCTGAACGATCACCTTGGGGGCATCGAACAGATTTGCGAGACATTGGCGGACGATGCTTTCAATTTCGGTCAGTTCAAACTGTTTTGACCAGGCCGGGGCGATTTTACGCATGATGCCAACCGCGACATGAATGGCATCCTCGTTGATACGGGCATTGGCGCGTTTTTGTTGTTCATCAATCCGGGCAAGGGCATCGGCAATCCTTGCTGCCGCCTCGGTCATGGCTTGTTCCAGCGACGTTCGTATTTCCGTCCGGCCCTGTTCAAGCCCCCTGGAAAAACCTTCGGCGTCGGCGGCTTCGCGTGCGGCAGTTTCAGCCGCGGCGATCATCTCTGCGGCCTGTTCTTCGGTGTAAACCAGCGGCGGCGGAGGCGGTGTTTCGTCTTCGGGCTTTTTTTTCTTTTTGCCAACAGAATAATGCTCGTCATCCGCGCCGGATGACCGAATGACGTTATCGGCATCATCGAAACTGAGCGAAAACTTGAATTTTTCAATGGCCGTCATATCGAACCGCCAGTTTGGTTTGTGCGACAAGCAGGCCGGTGGCGTTATGCCACCCTGCCCATGATTGGACCGTCAGGCATATCAGGTTTCCTGATACAGCCAGTTGCGAATGATCGCCAAAGCTTCTTCCGGATGTTTTTCGACAATCTCGCCGATTTTCTTGACCGAGGACGCTTTGACACGACCCTCAACCATCGAAAGGTTGATCAGTTCCTCGCTGTCTTCCATCCCGGGGGCCATCGGCACCGGCGATGGTCCTGTCAGGGCCGGGGTGCCTTCTGCTGTCATGTCATCGGCGAGCAACTGGCGTTGGGCCATGTCGGCAGCACTTGGCAGGGTCTCGAACGCTCGGGTCAGAAGAGGACGAACCACCAGAAGGATGACCAGAATTGCGACAATGGCCAGTACCAGCATCTCGGCGATGCGGAAAATCTCGGCCTTGTCGAGGCCAAGGAATGTTTCGACATCTTCATCCGGGAACAGGTCTGCCGTGTCGGCGAATTGCATGTTGATCACTTCGACCTGGTCGCTTCGCGCCGGGTCATAGCCAATTGTACTGCGTACCAGGGCGGCGATTTTTTCCAGTTCTTCGGGGCTGCGTTCCTGATAAAGCCTTTCCCCGTTCTCGTCTGTTGTGTAGGTGCCATCGACCAGTACTGCAACCGTCACACGCGAAATTTCGCCAATTTCCTTGACCTTGGTGGTGGTGGTTTTGGAAATTTCGTAATTGACGGTTTCTTCGGTGCGTTCTTCCTGGCTGCTGGTGCCTGCTCCTTGTCCACCACCAAAGTCGGCGTCAGGCAAGTTGTTTTGCAGCGTTACCGGATCGGTGCCTTCGGTTTCGCTATTGGTCGAGTTCTCTTCGATCGTCTGGCTGGAACGCACGACCTGCTCGTCAGGGTTAAAGCGTTCATCTGCCGTCGTGACCTTGTTGAAATCCATTTCGACGGAAACTTCGGCACGAACTTCGCCGTAGCCGAGCGAACGCGACAGAAGATCTTCGATCGTATTGCGCAGGCGGCTTTCGTTGCGGATGCGCATTTCATCGGCGGTCTGGGTCAGGAAGGTTGAAGATTGTTCCTCGCCATCGCCACGGGCCAGAAGGCGACCGCGTTCATCAATGATTGAGACCTTGCCTGGTGTCAGTTGCGGTACTGCTGCGGCGACAAGATGCTGGATGGCAATGACCTGTTCGGGTTTCAATTCGCCGCCCGACATTTTTACTGCAATTGATGCACTGGCTTCCTGCGTTTCGCGTGAAAACATTTGGCGTTTGGGCAAAACCAGATGCACACGGGCCTGCTGGATCGACTGGATCGCGATAATGGTACGGGCCAGTTCACCTTCAAGTGCGCGAACATGGTTGATATTTTGTTCGAAGCTGGTCGCGCCAAGGCCACTGCCACTGTCGAAAACTTCATAGCCGACAGAACCGCCGGTCGGCAGGCCGCTTTCCGCCATCGACAGACGCATGCGATTGACCTGATCGGCAGGGACAAGGATTTCGGTACCATTATTGAGCAACTGATAGGAAACCTGCTGTTCTTCGAGCCGGTTAACGATCTGGCTGGCATCCGCGGGATTAAGATCGCGATACAGCAATTCCATATTCGGTGCTGATACACGCATAATAAGGAATGCAAAAAATACAAGCAGCAACACCCCGACGCCACTGATGGCCATCAGGCGTGTCGGTCCAAGACCTTTAAGCGTTTGTAATAAACCGCCCACGTTTGTCTGCTCCGGATCGATTGTTATCACTGTCCCCAAGACCGGCAGATGTCCGCACAATCGCTACCGGTATCATCTACGAATAGAAGCGCATATTGAAGAACAGGTTAACAACCGGCAATTATTGCCCAGTAATGTGTTCAAAATTCGCCAGTGATTTGAATCATTTGCATCTTTGGCGATAACAATATGCTGCCCTTTATGTAGGTAGTTATACCAGAAAAAAGAAGCCCGGCTGCAAAAGCCGGGCGAGTCCCTGTAAACATGCAGTGCATCGGGGCAGGATTCCCGCCCCGATGGCTCAAATCAGTTACCGTTTGATTCGGATCAGTTCGTCAAGCATTTCATCGGTCGTGGTGATCGTCTTGGTGTTCGCCGAATAGGCACGCTGGGTGACGATCATGTTGGTGAATTCTTCAGCAAGATCAACGTTCGACGATTCAAGTGCGGACGCCACGACGTTACCCGCACCGTTCAGGCCCGGTTCACGCAACAGATAGTCACCCGATTCACGGGTCTGGCGATAAACGTTACCGCTATAGTTTTCCATTTCATCAGGTGCTTCGAAGGTTGCGATTGCCAGTTTATAGATCGGGCGTTTCACACCGTTGGCGAACTCGACCTGAAGGAAACCTTCCTCGGTAAAGCCATAGTTCACCATTGAACCTGCTTGCGCGCCGTTCTGGTTGATGAAGCGGGTGTCGTATTCGACAAGGTTGCCATTGGCATCCGAACCTGCGCCAAACTGGGTAATGCCGTTCGTCAGGCCAACAGTGCCCAGGTCAAGAGTAATTTCGTTTGGATTCGACCCGTTGGTCCAGTTCGCGGTGATTTCCTCATCAAGCAAGTCCGTACCGGCGTTGTCGGTAAAGGTCCGCAGGCTGCCGTCACCGTTAAAGGTAATGATACCGGACTGGATCAATCCGTCTGGATGCTGGGTTGCATCAAGCTCACCTGTTGCCGTACTGCCCGTCAGTTCAAATCCCCAGCGATTCTGGCCCAGCTTGACGACCTGCAACTGGACAACGTGCGCCGTACCAAGGGAATCATAAATTGTTACCGGCATGGTGTTGTTTTCATCAACAGTACCGTCGGCCAGATCACCACCGGTATAGGTCGCTGCCAACGTTGCCGGGAAAGGTCCGGTAAAGCCAAGGGCCGTCAGCGGCGTGTTGTTGTTGTTGGTAATGACAACATCCTGATCGGCAAAAGAGCCGGTAATGGTCAGGGTATCGTCAGTGCCGGTCGATGTTGCAGTTGCAGTCACGCCGGTAACCGCGCTGATTTCCGCTGCTATATCAGCAAGCGTTTCACCAGCGTTGATGGTGATGGTCGTAACTGTGCCGGCAGGATACTCGATGTCAAACGAATCACCGGCTGCGATACCGGCCTGACCAGCGAGGGCGATGGTGCCGTCAATACCCAATGTGGTGGAAACATCCGAACCGCCTGTCAACGGCGTTTCATTGGCGTTGAGGTTGGCACCAAATTCGATGGTTGTGGTTGATGCTGCTGCCGTCAGGATCGAGTTGATATCAAGAACCTGAAGATCGGAGATCGCGGAACTGTTCGATGTTGTCGGCGTTCCTGTCGGGTCAAGAAGGACACCGTTACGGTCAGTTGCCCAGCCCTGAACGTAATACCCGGCGGTGTTGCGCAAAAAGCCGTCATCGTCAGGTTTGAAATCACCTGCACGTGTGAAGAATATCTCGTTGTCCGACCCGGGGGAGTTTGTGTCGCGGACGACAAAAAAGCCATCGCCGGAAATTGCTGCGGCTGTATTTGACGAGGTTGCCTGCAGCAAGCCCTGCTTGCTGATCAAAGCCGTCGGGTGGAACCGTACACCGCCGGGGGTGTAACGGGTATCGGTTGCGGATTCCGTGACAAGCGTCGAGAAACGCCCGATGGTACCCTTGTAACCGACCGTGTTCAGGTTCGAGATGTTATCCGAAATGACGCCCAGGTTTTGCGACTGGGCATTAAGGCCGGATACACCGGAAATCATAGCACCAAAAAGGCTCATTTTTATTCTCCTGCACTTACAGGGTGTTGATCAAAATCCGGATGAGAGCCTTCAGGCTGCTTCGTCCTGTTCGTCATTTCCGGAGGAGTCGTCGCCATCGGAGCCACCGGTGTCACCACCGTTGGAGGTATCCGTTCCATTCGCACCAAGCTTGACGTTCGTCAGGGTGGCGAACGGTACGGAAACGTCACCGATACGCAGATAAATATCGTCATCACCAATATCGACACTGTCGACATTGCCAATGATGCCAATCGCCATTGAGGCGGGTTTGCCTTTTTCATCCTTGAAGGTGTCACCGTTGGCAGCCATCGGTTTGAGCACGAGGGTATAGGCACCCTCAGCCTGTGCGACGCCGCTATTATTCTTGCCATCCCAGGTAAAGTCCTGAAGGCCGGAAACTTCGGTAAGTTCTTCGGAATATATTGTCTTGCCGCTCTGATCCTGTATCTGCAATTGCAGACGCGGGACTTCGGGGGAGATGTTGTATTTGTATTTGAGCTCGCCACCTTCATCGAGCCAGTTGGTGTCGCCAACCGCTTCAATCTCTGCCCCGACATAGGACAGGGCGGAAAGCTGACGTTGCTGGCTTTGCATCGCAAGCAGGTTCTCAAGGTTCTTGTTGCTCTGGATCCCTTGCTCGACCTGGGCGAACTGGCTCAGCTGGTCGGTGAATTTGTCACTTTCCATCGGCGAAGTCGGATCCTGATTCTTGAGCTGGGTGGTCAGCAATGTCAGGAACGTGTCGAAGTTCTGTGCCAGCTGGCTTGCCGAATTGCTTGATGCCGCGTTCGTGTTGCTTCCTGCGACATTAACATTGGTAGTTGAAGAAATGGTCATGATTTTGTTCCCCTACCTTTCCTAAATCCGGATATCGACGAGGCCGTTGGGATTGATCCCGTAGCCGATGGCAACATGTTCTGCGAGTTCGGCACCAGACATGACATCGCCTTCATCAGGCGTGCTGCCGGAATTGTTTGCCATGCGGGATTGGCCGTTGCCTTCCTGGCTTTGGCCGCCTTCGTTTCGATGTTCGAAGGTGAAGCTTTGACTGTCTGCATTCAGGCCTGCATCCTTGAGTGCCTGTTGCAAAGCGCGTGAGTCCTGGCGCAGCATATCAAGCGTTTCACGGGTATCTGCCTGAATGACTCCTTGCACGCGGCCGTCATGGCTGATTTCCAGTTTCACGTCTACCCGACCGAGATGCTCGGGGCGAAGCTGAACCGAAATTTTCTCCACGCCATCGCTGGCGGCATTGCGAATATGAACTGCGACTTGCTGCTGAACCTGCTGCGCCGGGGCACTGCGTGCTGTATGCGCGGCCTGGCCGGAGGCATTGCCCTGGGTCAAGTTGCTGTTGCCTGAAAGCTGACCATTGCCAGCCTGTACTGTGCCATCGGTCGCGCCGGTTGCGCTGACGGTGGAGGTTGCATTGCTGGTGGTTGCTGTTTGGGGCTGGGCAACTGGCGGCATGTTCTGCAGATTGGCTGCACCGGCCATGGCCTGTTGGGCCGCCTGACCGGTTGTGTTTGCAGGGGTGGCATTCGCTGCAGTCTGGGTGCCAGCACCTGAATTGGCATTCGCAGTGTTGTTACCGTTCGTAGCCTGTGCGGCTTCGCTACCCGATTTAACGGTGCGTTCACCACTCATGGCGTCGACGATTTTCGAGAGGAAACTGTCATTATCCCTGGCGATTTCGGTGCTGCCGTCAATACCGTTCAATGCCGATTTTGCCGCTGCACCCGCCGCCGGTTGGGAGAGGGCAGTGGAGCTCATAAGGCCGTCGGTTGTTCCTTCGACATTTCCACTTTGAGCCGGGATCTGCGCGCCATTCCCGGACTGAGTGGAAGAGGCCGGGATGTTGGTTCCTGCAGTCTGGACAGCATTTTGATCCGTAACCTGTACTGTTGCCGGGGATACTGCCGGGATAGCGGCCATATTCGGATCAACTACAGGGTCGGATGGTTGCGCAGTAGTATTTTCTGCCGGAATGGTTTCGCCAGTTGCTGGGGTCACATTCAAAGCCGTTTCCGGTGTTTCATCGGCGGGTTTGGATGATTTCGGCGGCGTATCCGTTTCGGCGGTTTCGTGTTCGGTTACATTGTCGCGGTCATGATTGCCGGTTTCGGCAAGATCATGGTCAATGTCTTCCGGTTTCGAATTTTCGGTGGTGTTTGTTTCTTCGCGCGGGCGATGTGTGTCGACATCATCATAATGTTCGCGATTATCATCATTCGTCAAACCGTCGGCTCGATTGACTTCGGGTTTTCGATAATCGTCGCGTGCGGAATTGTCGCTACGTTTCGCGTCAATGTCTTCACGGATTTGTGTCTGGGCAGTTTTTGCCGCGTCATGACGAATTTGGGCGTTGCGTTCTGCCCAACTGTCTGTGACCTGATCCATGACGTCGCCAAAGGACACATCGCTGCTGACAGACCCGGTCTGGCCCGGAATGGATATGGTTGGTGATGCCGATCTGATAATCGCAGAGCTGTTCATGACGTGGTCCTTCTTAAAACAGTGCCAGAACATCTGCAAAAGGCGGGCCAGTTTTGAATGTCAGGAATTCGTATAAAGAATCAGCAACTTAATCGCCGGTTGCAGGCAAAGGCATTTTTTGCCGGGCCTTTCATGCCGATACAGCATGAAAAAAGCTCCCGTCAGAAAAGGCGGGAGCTTTGGTCTTGCCAACTGATGGTTCAGGCAGAAATCGAAAGACCGGATTTGGGACGTTGTTCCTCGTCTTTCGTGTCTTGTCGATCTGATTGCGGATAAGATTGCGCACGAGGCTGTTGGCTCTGTTGTGCCGCAAGGATTGCCTGCCGCATTTCGTTTTCACTTCTTTCGGCAAGGGTTGCCCAAGAATCGCGAAGAGGTGTTAAAAGCTTGATAACATCAAGTGCGGCCTGGGGATCATTATGGCGATCAACATCCATTAACCGCAGCATGCAATGGGTATAAAGCCGTTCCAGATTGGTCGCGATTTCGCCACCCTGATCCATATCAAGCGTATTGGAAAGATGGGCAATCAGGTCAATAGCACGACAATTGGCGTTGCAGCGGCTTTGGATATCCCTGGCATCAATTGCTCGCAGGGCCTCCTGCAAGCAGGATAGCGTCTTTTCGTACAGCATGAAGACCATCTTGGCCGGCGAGGCTGTATTGACTTGCTGGTTTCTGTATATGTGTGCTGCATGCTCGTTCACGCTACACTCCTTGGTCTGCTAGGCGTCCTGTCAGTGTGCATGTATGAGTGTAAAATGTTAATTATTATCTTTGCCTGCGGCCATCAATTCATCGAGAGAACTCTGGATATTTTTCATTCTGGCAAGGGCCGCTTCCATTGAAATGAAGCGATCCATCAGATTTTCGCGCTGCCGCACAAGGCGTTCGTCAATGCGATCAACCTTGTCCTGATAGGATGCATTCTGTGTTTCAATGGACTCGATTTCCTGTGAAAGAACGCCTTCATCTTCGTCAAGGAAGCTATCAAGTTCAAAATAAAACTGGGTGCCGAGACCGACACTGGTATTTATCGTTGCGTTTTCAACAGCAGTTCCGTCGCCGCTGTAAATCAGGCGCAACCCGTCCGCGGTTGTAATAGTGTTGCCCGACACAGTTGCATTTTTTCCGCTGGTGGTAACACCATCGACCGTAATGTCATAGGTTACGCTGTTGATGACGCCGCCAGATGCATCAATGGTAAAATCATACTGACCGCCTTCGGTTTTACCGTTAAAGCCGGTCATGGTCAGGTTGGCGTTATCCGTTTTTGCCTGGAAGTTGAATAACTCCATGACTTCGGTCGATTCATTGAGAAGCGCCTCATCAAGCTTGGTTTCATCAAGCTCCAGCGTTTTATTCAACAGCGGATCTTCAGATGTACCATAAGGAACGAAGTCGATACCAATCTCGGCCAGAACAGAATAATCTGTCTCGCCGGCGCGATCGGTAACGTTTTTGGCAAACGAACCGGCAATCTGTTGCAGGGACGATTCGATATTCTTGACAGCCGAATTGCCAAGCAAAATGGCATCTTCGGATTTTTCCCCGGTTATCGGATCAACGAACGTCTTTTCGTTTACAAATGTCTGAACAGCGTTATAGGCCTCGACAAATCCGACAATGGCGGATTTGGCCTGGTTAAGGTCCTGTTCGACTTCGATCTTGATTGTTGTGCCCGGTTCGGCGTCATAAAGGCTGATGCTCAGTCCATCAATCAGATCGGAAATTTCGTTTGATGACCGCGAAACCGCAATACCATCAAGGGTAAACTCGGCATTGTTACCCTGATCAATTTCATTTGCGCCAAGATCGGTGAGTACCGTACCGCTGACATCGGTCAGGGTCATACGGTTGTCTTCGCCTTCTGCGGTCGAGGTGAAGATCAGCGTAGACTGACCATCGGCAACTTTGACAACCGATGCCTGAACGCCGGTATTCGATGTCACCGCGTTAATTTTATCGCGGATATCAAGCAGCGAGTCATCGGCAGCAACCGTGATATCGGCATCCCCGGTTGCGGTTGAGATATTGAAAGTTCCTGCGCCAACAGGCGCATCGTCGGTCGGGTTCACGGCCTGGGTGTTGCTGGCGATCTTGTGCTTTGATGCGACCTGACTGATCTCGAAACTATAAGTACCAGCCGCCGCTGCATTTTTGGCCGTTACGCCCATCAATTGTCCGACGGGGGAGGACGTACCGGAGCCGTTCGAGGCGGATGCAAAAATCTGTTTGGCTTCGAAGATGTTTTTCGATTTATCGAAGCTTGTGGCCCCGTAAAGGTTGGCCATCGCATCCTTGAGCGTGCCGACAAGGGTCTGCAATTCTTTTAGCGCGGTGAGTTTTTCGTCGTTGGCTTCGACGCGTTTTTCAAGGGAATCTGCGGGTATGCGACGTGCCGCAATCATTTTGTCGACAACATCGACAAAATCGATGTTCGATGAACCGCCCGAAAGCTGAATTCGACCGTTTTCTCCGACATAGATATTGTTAAGGTTCACGCCGCTCATTTGTCTTGCTCCCTGGGCTTCGTCGGTCGGCAACTTTTACACGTCTTGCCTGTACACGATCTTTTACGCAAGAAGCGTGCCTTTTCCGCAAGGCCCAAATGCTAAATCAGATTGCTTCGTCCACGACACTGCCAAGATATTCGCGAATTTGCGCGAAAAGATGTTGCAGTTCCTTGGACGGAATTTCCCGAAGAACTTCGCCGCTGTGACGATCCGTAACCTTGGCGATAACCCGACCGGTATCCTGATTGAAGTTCAGTTCGATACGCGAATTCTGGTCGGACAGCTCGGGAATGTCGAGCTTGGCCAGTGCCTGTTGAAGTCTGTTCCCCGCATCGGCCTGAGGATGATTTGCGTCAGAAGATTTGGCCGCACTTTTTGCTGATGCAGATTGGCCCGTCGCATTGTGTGACGCAGAAAGAGCAGAACCCGACGAAGAGCCGGAGGAACGCTGGGATTGATATGCGCCGATTACGATTTCCATCTGACCCTCCTATGCCACCTGTGCGGCAAAGGATAATCCGGATGAAGGATGGGAGGTTAACTCCCATCCTTCCTCGGATATCCGGATTACTGCAGCAGACGCAGCAGGTTCTGCGGCATCTGGTTTGCCTGTGCCAGCATGGCGACACCGGACTGCACAAGGATCTGCTTCGAGGTGAAGTTGGTCATTTCAGACGCGACATCAAGGTCGAGCAGAACGGACCGGGCAGATTCGGTGTTTTCCTGGGTGGTTGCCAGGTTCTGGCCAGCGAAGTCGAGACGGTTCTGGAACGTACCGATCGATGCACGGGCAGCCTGCAGGGTATCGATCGCCGAGTTGACGTTTTCGATTGCAGTCTGTGCACCGGCCTGAGTGCTGATAGCGTCGGCATCAATGCCAAGGCTGGTCAGGTCAACACGGCTCAGCGTTACCGAAAGACGGTCGGCAGCAGTGTTGTTCGAACCAATCTGGAAATTGACATCGGCCTGGAAGGCCTGTCCGCTATCGGAAAGCATCGTAACGGTTGCGTTTTCACCGTTTGCAGCACCCCAGTCAGCGCCACCAACAGCGGCGTCAACGGTAGCCGTCAGACCGGAGTTGATCGAGATCGACAGACCAACTTCATCAAAGTTGAGTGATGCCTGTTCGCCAACGCCAACTTCGTTGGCACCGTCAGTCTGATAGCTGGTGATATCGATGCTCTGGGTATAGGTGGTCGGACCGCCATCATCATCAACCGTTGCCGAAACAGTCATAATAACCGAGTTGCCGGGGCCAGCGGTAATGTCAACAGCAAAGCTGTTATCCGTGACGACAGGGTTACCATCCACATCCAGCGTGCCGGAGAAGTTTTGAGCCCAGAAGTTGTTATCGGTGATCGCAAAGCCCGAGAAACCATTGGCATTGCTGAGATCGGTTGCGTCAGAAGCAAGACCGTCACCAGCGCCACCATCCAGAATGTTCTGGAAGTTGATGTCCACATCGCCACCGTCGCCAAGCAACTGAATGCCGTTGAAGTTGGTCGAGGATGAAACGCGGTCAATCTCGTCTTTCAGAAGCTGGAATTCATCGTCAAGGAAGCCGCGCTCGGTATCCGACAGGTTGCCGGAAGCAGCCTGCGTCGCCAGCGTTTTCATACGAACGAGAACGTCATCAACCGTTGCCATCGAGCCATCGGCAATCTGCAGCATCGCGTTGGCCTGACCAACGTTGACGGTTGCTGTTTTAAGGGCCTGGGTGGTTGCGTTCAGACGGGCACCGATGGCCATCGAAGCGGCATCATCGCGGGCCGAAACAACACGGGTACCCGACGACAGTTTCGACAGGGAACGGGTTGCCATCTCGTCCGAGTTGGTCAGGTTACGGTGTGCAACGTTGGCAGCATAGTTGGAAATAATATTGAGAGCCATTTTATATCTCCTACATGGATAGCTCAAACGGCGTCGTGCCGTTCTGGAACCTGGCAACATTGCCAGATATGCTTTTAATGTTCTTCCTGATCACCAAAAGCAAAACTTTGTACGACGAAATATACCTATGGATGATGTGTATGTCCAGTAGTTTGTTGAATGATAGAAACATGTTTTAAATCAAAGCGATAGATTAACTATACTGTCGATACTTTGAATATTTGAAGTTGTTTTTGCGCTGTGATAATAGCGTTTACGCTCAGAAATCGCTGAAAAGCGCGAATCGATTCGAATCGAAAATACCTGAATTTTACCAAAGAAAAAGGTGCGCCTTTGAAAAGGTCGCACCTTTTGCGGGTGGTAGATTGCCGTGCAGATGTTACTGCTGCAGCAGACGCAGCAGGTTCTGCGGCATCTGGTTTGCCTGTGCCAGCATGGCGACACCGGACTGCACCAGAATCTGCTTCGAGGTGAAGTTGGTCATTTCAGACGCGACATCAAGGTCGAGCAGAACGGACCGGGCAGATTCGGTATTTTCCGTTGTGGTTGACAGGTTCTGACCGGCAAAGTCGAGACGGTTCTGGAACGTACCGATCGACGCACGGGCAGCCTGCAGGGTATCAATTGCAGAGTTAACACTTTCGATACCTGCCTGTGCTCCTGCCTGATCGCCAATTACTGTATTCGCGAGATCAAGAGTATCAAGGTCCACCCGCGTCAGGCTAACCGAAAGACGGTCGGCAGCAGTGTTATTTGCGCCGATCTGGAAATTGACATCGGCCTGGAAGGCCTGACCATTGTCTGAAAGCATGGTGACGGTTGTGTTTTCACCGTTTGCAGCGCCCCAGTCAGCACCACCAACAGCGGCGTCAACGGTAGCCGTCAGACCGGCATTGATTGTGATCGACAGACCAACTTCATCAAAGTTGAGTGATGCCTGTTCACCAACGCCAACTTCATTGGCACCACCGGTCTGATAGCTGGTGAGATCAATGCTTTGGGTGTAAGTGGTCGGACCGCCATCATCATCAACCGTTGCCGAAACGGTCATAATAACCGAGTTGCCGGGGCCAGCGGCAATGTCAACAGCAAAGCTGTTATCCGTGACGACAGGGTTACCATCCACATCCAGCGTGCCGGAGAAGTTTTGAGCCCAGAAGTTGTTATCGGTGATCGCAAAGCCCGAGAAACCATTGGCATTGCTGAGATCGGTTGCGTCAGAAGCAAGACCGTCACCAGCGCCACCATCCAGAATGTTCTGGAAGTTGATGTCCACATCGCCACCATCGCCAAGCAATTGAACGCCGTTGAAGTTGGTTGATGATGCGATACGATCAATCTCGTCTTTCAGAAGCTGGAATTCATCGTCGAGGAAGCCGCGTTCGGTATCTGACAGGTTGCCGGAGGCTGCCTGCGTCGCCAGCGTTTTCATGCGAACGAGGACATCATCAATGGTTGCCATCGCACCATCGGCAATCTGCAGCATCGAATTGGCCTGGCCAACGTTGACGGTTGCTGTTTTAAGGGCCTGGGTGGTTGCGTTCAGACGGGCACCGATGGCCATCGAAGCGGCATCATCGCGGGCCGAAACAACACGGGTACCCGACGACAGTTTTGAAAGCGACCGGGTCGCCATGGTGTCGGATTCTTGCAAGTTGCGGTGTGCAACGTTTGCCGCATAGTTCGAGATAATATTAAGAGCCATACTTCCCTCCTACATGGATGGCCCCATCGGAGCCTGTGTAGTCTGAAAAAATGCTCTCGAAGCCCGTGTCCCATCACGGATATCGTGTGTTTCGTATGCTCGAGAGCCTGAATACCAAGTATTAAGCAACGAGCGTGCCAGTTTCAGGCTGTGATTCGGCGGGAAATAAAAGATTGCCCGGCAAGATCTGCCGGGCGGGTGGGCAACTTCCGGTTTTAAAGGTCGTGCTGAACGGAATATTTGTCGTTAGGGATAATGTGCTGCCAGGCAATCTGGCGTTCGGTGTCGATGAATACCGGTGCCCGCAGATTGGTCGACATGGTGATGCCTTTGCCATCCGGCGCACTGCGTACCGTGACAACCATCAGAATCGCCAGATTTTTTGCCTCAATCGCGAGGCTGGACAGCGCAAGATCAATGTCCTTTTGATCAATCATCTGGCTATCCATATTGTACGGCGCCACGATAAACGACAGATTTGCATCAGTCAGGCTTTGGTAAAGCTTGAACTGGTCAAGGTTGGTATTGGGAATGTTCGCCAGACCAAAGACGTGATGGTCAGGAAAGCCCAGAAGGCCAATCGGCATATAGATGCCCTTGTCCCAGCTAAACTCGATATTGCCAAACCGGGTTTCAACAACCACGGACTCGGGTACGGTCTTGTCGGTGGCCTTTTCGGGGTCCATTGGCATTCTAACTCCGGCGCGCTGAGGGTTAATTAATGGTATGTGTGTGCCTTTGAAAGGCTGAATACAAGAAGGCTTTTCGCAAATTATCTCAGATAGTTTACCAGACTTAGGTCGGATGAACGGGAGATCGTCATGAAGCTCGCGTTTAAAGCGGTCTCGTACTGGGCCAGTTCGACAAGGGTGAGCGGAATATCAACACCTTCGATATCCGCAATGGCCTGACTCGCGAAAACCTTGAAATCGGCATGGTTGCTTTCGAAGCGTTCAAGATTGGCAATATCGAGACCGATTTCACCCTGGACATTGGGCAGGTTTTCGATCGCATCATTGATATGATCAAGTGCCTGGCCGAGTGCTTCCTGATCGGTTGTACCTGCGGCAATGCCCAGCCCCTGAATGAGGCTTTGGAATGCGGGGGCGTCAGCAAGAATCCCGTATGAAATATCGTAATCCTTGTCGACGCGGGTATTCAGAACCTGCTGGTCACCGGCATAGTAGGCCGTATCGTTTCGCGGATTCGGAATTTTGGTCAGTCCAAGGGCTTCCAGTATGTTGCCGCCACCAGTTTCGTTAAGTGTAATCGAGCCGTTACCGACATTTTCGATATTCAGCCGGGGCGATCCACCAGAAGAAATCGGGCGGATGCTTGACGTCGCACCATTTGCGGTATTGCCGTTAATGGCATCAACCAAGTCGCCAATGGTCGTTGTTGCCACCGGGGCATAGTTGATATTTGTCGTAACCGTATTGCCATCGCTATCGGAACTGACAATTTCGATC
Source organism: Thalassospira australica (assembly GCF_044790785.1). GTDB lineage: Bacteria > Pseudomonadota > Alphaproteobacteria > Rhodospirillales > Thalassospiraceae > Thalassospira > Thalassospira australica_A. The sequence goes on from NZ_CP085258.1 coordinate 837,329, forward strand.
GTGCCGTCGGTAACTCCCAGCGAGGCAAGCGTATCGGTTGCACTGATCGCTGTGTCGCCGCTGGCATAGTTATCGGCAGGATAGATTTTTTCGATATCGACTGCTGGTTGGTCGGATCGCCCACCTGCAAAGAGAAAGCGTCCATCCAGATTGGTGTTGAGCAGACCGGCAATCTGTTGCATTGCCTGAGAGGCTTCGTTGTCAAGATTGACATCGTCGGATTGCTCTGCACTGAGCGCCTGGATCAGCAGGGATTTCATCTTGACGGCAATAGAAGTCATTTCATCGACGGCTGTTTCCATCGATTGCAGACGCAGTTTGGCCTGGGTCGTGTTGCGAAGATATTGCTCGGTGCGGGTATATTCCGCTTCGAGATTCAGCAAACGCTGAGTGCTTTCCGCAATACCCGAATATTCGCGCGATTTATAACCGCTCGACGCTTGGGTATTCAAATCGGCGACCTTTGACGCGTTTTTCAACGCCAGGTTCGAAAGCAATGTGTGGCTTGTGTAAGTTGCAACGCGCGTTACCATCTTACCGTCTCCATTTTATGCGGCAGTTTAGACCGCATTCAACAGCGTATCAAACAATTCATCCACGGTCGAAATAACCCGTGCGGATGCGCTGTAAGCACGCTGGAAAATAATCAAATCGGACATTTCTTCGTCAAGGTTGACCCCGGCCTCGTTCTGGATACGGGTATCGAGATCCTCTACCAGAGAGGACTGGAACTCGTAGTTGCTTGCAGCGACCGAAGCCTTGGTCGCAGAAGTGGCAATAATTCCGGCGGCAAAATCGGTCAGTGACGTCCGTTCGGCAGAGAGACCGCCCGCAGATTCGAAATTGATATCGGTGCGTTCGAACGTGTTGCTAAGGGCAAGAGCAGCACTATTGTCACCTTCATGGACACCGTAATTGATACCCAACCCCAGAACACTTGTCAGGCTGTCTGCCGCAGGAAGGCCGCTATCCTGGAAAAAGAACGGGTCGCCATCGGCATCGGTTACCTGCAATTTATAACCGCCGATGCTGCTGTCATAGATAACTTCGGCCGTGATATTATTGTCGGACAGGATAGCGCTGTTATTGATGGCGTTTGCAATATCATCCAGTGACGAACCACTGTCATAATCGATATCCACGTCGGAAAACGGGCCGCTGACAGTCAGGGTATAGTTTAGCGGCGGCGGTACCAGTGGGCCGAGATTGGGGATTGCTGCCGAAGAATCGACAACGGCATTCGCGGTTTCATAGACATCGGCATTCATCTGTCCGCGCACGATGCGTGCCGGATCGTTTTTGATCGCACTGTCAACATCCATGTTGCCAGCCAGTGTCGGCATGTCTTCTGTCATGCCGATTGTTTCCGCCATATCGCCATTATCGGTGATTGTCATGTTCGCCGTGTAGCTGAGTACCAGACGAGAACGATCACCGTCGTCGACAATATATGCCATTTCGGCGGCATCTTCTGCCGTCATGCCGGCCCCCTCCAGGGCGGTGCGGATGGCATCGCGCACATCGGTGAGGCTGTCGGTTGCCGCATAGTTGACGGTAATACCCGGTGTTGTCAGAACACCGCTACCGGCACTGATTACCATTGAGTTCGCCGTGACGTTCAACGCTTCGGTCGCACTGTCCAGCGGGGACGACGTCATGGTATCGGAGCGTTTTGTCGTGGCAACAAAGTCGTTCAGGCCGAAATAGTGGGAAAATCCCTGTTCGCGACCGTCGCTGGTGGTGATGGCGCTGGTCATTTCATTGATTGAAATGCGGCTGCCATCGATGCCCTCTATGACCATCTGGCCATCAACCAGCGATGCAGTCAGGTAGCCACCCGCATCGGATGCGTTGATCTCATCAATAAGTCCCTGCACTGTCGCAGGGACTGTTGGCAAGGTGATGTCGGCCCAACTGTCGTCTGCAGATAATTCACCATTGGCAGTTAATGCCGCGATCCGAAATGTACCGGATGCAGTCAGCGGGTCCGATCCCGCGACCATGCGGTTGCCCGACAGGTTGGTCGGCGGGGGAAAAGCCGTACCCTTGTTGTGTTCTTCGTTGATGGCATCGCGTAATTCACCGGCCAGTTCGTTGATCTGATCATTCAGGCGCGGCAATTCCTGATCACGCATTTCAAGCAGACCCTTGATCGTACCGGTCTGCATGATATCGGTGATATCCTCTCCATCCAGCGTGATGCCCGATCCGCCCGTGCCGGGTTCAAAGCCGGCCGTCGGGGAAAAGGCAAGGGTGGCCGGTGTTCTGTCCAACAGGGTCCGGTTGCCCCCGGCTGTAAACAGGACCATGGATCCGTCACCGCGATTATAGGTGGTGACGTTCATGATTTTGGACAGTTCGTTAATTTTCTGGTCGCGCTGGTCCTCAAGCTCTGTCGTCGGTTGATCAAGGTTTCTCTGACGTACGACGTCGGTATTGAGTTCGGCAATTTCATTCAGAAGTGCATTTGCGCGTTCGACCTCATCGGCAATGTTCTTGTCGATGTCATCGCGCATATCCTGGATCTGTCGCGACAGGTTTTCGAAAGAATCCATGACCTGGATAGCACTTTCGATGACTTCTACCTTTGGCGAATTTTGTTCTGGCGTATTGCCCAGTTGCTCGAAGGCATCGGCCATGTCGCTGATGCGCTGACTGATTGCGGCATCTGATTGCGGCGTGCCAAACAGGGTCTGGATGCGCTGAAAGAACTCGAAGCGCACTTCTTCACGACCGGCTTTACCAAGCTCGCCGCGCATTTCACGTACAAGGCCTTCATTGACGTTGCGGTAAATGTCACCAATCTGTGAGCCGACACCGACGCCATCGAGTATCAAAGTTTCCTGCCCGGCAATCTTTTTGGAATAGCCGGGGGTATTCACGTTCGAGATGTTCGATGACGTGATGGAAATACGGGCCTGTGCGGTATTGAGGCCGGAAATTGCGCTATTGAGTGCCTGGGTCAGTGACATGGTCTTTGCCTTTACCCCTAGAGCGTTTCGTTAACGCTGTAAGATGTGCCGGGTTTGCTGGTCGGGCGGCCATAACCGCCGATGGATGCCTTGCCGGTCTGGCCGGAACGGTTGTAGGTCGTGCAGTCTTCCTTGGCCTTGTCATTCACCGCGCGCACGATGGCATTGACCATGCGTTCGTTGGTGGCTTTGGCCGCCTGAAGGGCCGTCATATTGCGGCGTGCCGCCTGCTGGAATTCGGCCTGGAGGTCGCGAAGCTCGGCCTTGTCATTCTCGGCCAGTTGGCGCAGCTCGGAACCGCGTGCGCGCAACTTGACGACCAGCTGTTCATACTGCATCGACAGGGCAGATTTTTCCGACACGAACTGCTCGTACTCGGCAATTTCGAGCTTGCGCAGTCCCTGGGTTTCACGCTCCAGCAGGGAAATCAGGTCATAAGTGACGCTTTTAAGCTCGATAACCATCTGTTCGGTGGTCATGGTCATTATCCTTCCTGCACCTTTAGGATTTCGCGTGTAACGGCATCTGCAATTCCGATGCCACCTGCGCGGGTCATTTCTTTGGCGTATTCATCAACCAGCAGGGACCGCATCATGGTTTCGCCGTGACCGCCGCCAAACATTTCGTTGGTTTCAATGCCTGCGAACATGTGGCTCAGCATCTGGCCGAGAAACATCGATTCAAATTCTTCGCCGGCTTTGCGGGCCCCGGCCTCGGTTTTGATATGTCCGTCCGTCAACTGGCTTGCGCGGTTTGTCACCGTGTTCTGGGTACCATACTGAGCAGAGGCCTGGGCTTGCGCCATCAGGGCGTTGGTGCTGTCGATCATCATTACATCACCTCGATTTCGGCCTGAAGCGCACCGGATGTTTTGATCGCCTGAAGGATGGTGATCATGTCACGCGGTCCAACGCCAAGGCTGTTCAGCCCATTGACGAGTTCCTGCAGGCTGACGCCACTGCTAAGAACGCCAAGCTGATTGCCTTCGCCTTCGTCAATCTCGATATCGGTACGGTCGACGACTTCGGTATCGCCGGTTTGCGAGAAGGGTGAAGGTTGCGAAACCTGCGGTGTTTCGGTTACGCGGATCGTCAGGTTGCCCTGGGCGATTGCGACACGGTTGATGCGGACATTTTCACCCATCACGATCGTGCCGGTATTTTCGTCAATAACAACACGCGCGATCTGATCGGGTTCGACCCGAAGTTGTTCAATATCGGTCAGCAGGGCGACAACATCCTGATTGTAACGTTCGGGAATGTTTATGCGAACCGTGCCCGGGTCGCTCGGACGAGCCACAACTTCGCCGATATAGGCATTGACCGCCTCGGCAATACGTCTTGCTGTTGTGAAGTCCGGGTTGCGCAAAACAACGGACATATCCTGCATGGAGTTCAGGTTAAAATCGATTTCGCGTTCAACGATACCGCCATTGGCGATGCGCGCGGATGTCGGAACACCCTTGACCACTGTCTGGGCATTGCCCGCGGCAGAGAAGCCGCCAACGGCAAGGTTGCCCTGGGCCACGGCGTAAACTTCACCGTCCGCACCAACCATCGGAGTTACCAGAAGTGTACCACCCTGAAGGCTTTCGGCAGTGCCGATTGCACTGATCGAGACATCAAGGCGCGAGCCCTGACGCGAGAAGGGTGGCAGAGTGGCGGTCACCATGACTGCTGCGATATTATCGGAATCAAGATCGCCAATCTGATCGCGGACATTTATGCCCAAGCGTTCCAGCATGGCGACAAGGCTTTGGCGTGTGAAGTCGGCATCGTCAAGATCATCGCCCGAGCCGTTCAGGCCAACAACAAGGCCATAGCCGACCAGCATGTTGTCACGAACGCCTTCGAAATCAGCGATATCCTTGATGCGTGACTGGGCATTCGCGGGTGCAGCCTGTGTCAGGACAATCATGCCCAGCATGACAAGTGCTGCTGCCTTCACTCCATATTTGCCTAGACCTTTGATCATATTCTTTATTCCGCTTTCGGGGACGGTCAAGCCATCCAACACAATACGAAACCACTTCTGCGAAAATCGTGCCAAATGGCAGAAACCTGCGGCTTTGTATCTTTGGCAGGCGTGGTTGCTGGAAAGCCGGTATGTTTTCAACAGTCAAAGAGCCCGTGCCGCAAAGGTAGTGTGCCGACCCGGCATTTTTTTCCCGTTGCACCAATTCCCGGTTTGGGCGAGACTCGGCCATCTTAATCAGTGCCATCGGGCAGGGTGGGTCGCCCCGGAAATCTGGCGGGCCCGTTTCGGCCAGCTTGTGCCGGGCAGTTCGGAAAGCTTACCACAGCAGGCGGAAGTGAAAAATGAAGGTTAGCGGTTCCAAGGCGACAGGTGCAAACAGTACGGCGCGAAAGAAGTCATCCGGCAGCACCGGTGGGGGCGGATTTGCCGATGCCATTCGTTCGCTCGATTCCGCGGGCGGGGCAAGCGGTGCAGGAGGTGTCCATAGCGCGGGAACTGTCAGTGCGCTTGATGCCCTGCTGGCATTGCAACAGAGCGGCGATGCCCTCGATTCTCCTGAAAAACATGCTCTTTTACGAGCGGAAAGCCTTCTTGAGCAGCTTGAAGGGGTGCGAGATGCCTTGCTGAGCGGTTCCATGCCAGCTACGCGTTTGCACCAGCTTGTCGCGTTGCTGGATCAGCAGCGCGAAAATATTTCCGATCCTGCCCTTTCGTCGGTGCTTGACGAGATTGATCTGCGTGCGCAGGTCGAACTGGCAAAGCTTGAAGTTTCGGGACTGGCCTGAATTCGAGGTTTCGATAATGACTTTGGTTGTGAAACCCAAGGTTATGAAGGCTTTCAGGCTAATTCAGAATTATTTGTTCAATCAGCTTGCACCCATTGCGCGCGCCCTCTATATTGCCGCGCGTTCGATGAGTCCTGTATAGAGGGCGTACATGACTATCACGCTACCACCAGACTATCGTCCCGCTGAGGACGAAGAGTTCATGAACCCGCGCCAGCGGGAATATTTCCGGCAGAAGCTTTTGGCCTGGCGGGCTGAATTGCTGCAAGAATCTTCGGAAACATTAGCGAGCCTGCAGGATGGCGGGGGACTTCAGGAACCGGATCTGACCGACCGTGCATCGGCCGAAACAGATCGGGCACTGGAACTTCGCACCCGTGACAGGGCGCGTAAGCTGATTTCAAAAATTGATGCTGCTTTGCGTCGAATTGAAGACGGATCATATGGTTACTGTGAAGAAACCGACGAGCCGATCAGCCTGAAAAGACTTGAAGCACGTCCGATTGCGACCCTGAGCATTGAAGCCCAGGAACGCCACGAACGGATGGAGCGCACTCGCCGCGACGACTGATCGCGTCGGGAATGAATAAGGATCGTGTAGTAAGCATCGATCCGGCCAAATGGCAAAAGCCAAGGCTCTGTGGGGGAATACTGGTTAGGGATAACCAAAATCAAGGCCCGGTTGCTATCTGCGACCGGGCCTTTTTTATGCCGAATTAAAGATTTCGGGAAAAACAAAAAACCGGCCAGACAAAGGGCCGGTTTTTGATAAATGACAACCACCTGTCGGAATCCCGGAAAGGGCAGGTGTGCATTTTCGATCAGAAGGGCAGGATTACATCCATGATCTCGCTGCCATAGCGGGGTTGCTGCACGTCAGAGATCGTGCCGCGGCCGCCATAGGAAATCCGGGCTTCGGCGATCTTGTCATATCCGACTTCGTTAGCCGAAGTGATATCGGCCGCGCGGATGACGCCAGCGATCTGCACTTCCCTGACTTCGCTGTTTACCCGGATTTCCTGACGGCCATGAATCACATAGTTACCATTTGGCAATATCTGGATCACGATCGCCGCGACCCGCAAATCGATGGCTTCGTTACGATCAAGCGACCCGCTGCCCCGGTTTGATGTGGCACTATCCATATCAAACATGGAAGACGGGTTGATGGTTTCGGGCAATACCTTGGTGAATTCCGATTCCAGTCCGAACAGGTTCGGCACAGCGAGGTCTTCGCTGTTGGTGCGGGATCGTTGGGTGGTATTGGCCAGTGCGGCACTATCTTGCATGTCAACAACGACTGTCAGGATATCGCCTACCTGACTGGCGCGCTGATCCTTGAAGAACGAGCGTGCCCCGGAACGCCACAGCGAGTTGGGATTGCGTTCCGCAACTTGCGGGGCGGGCATTGGCAGGCTGACCGGGCGATAGGCTTCTGCCTGGGTCGGGTTATCTATTGCCGACAGCTTTGGTGCTTCGCCGACTTCCGAAAGGCGTTTCATCGCGTTGCAGCCTGAAAGCAGTGCTGCTGCGCCGATCAGGCTGGTCACAAGCGCCAAGCGGCGCATTGAAATCTGGAAATGATTACCGGGCATTTATTCCTCCTGGGATTCCTGCCGGTATTTACGCAATCCTCGTGCCAGAATACGATTTCGTAAAGGGCAAAGCGTGCCGGGTGGGCAAGCCTTTGTCTTTGAACGAAAATTACCAGAGGTGTAAGGATTACTGCGACATTGCAGGCAGAGCACGAACTTCGTTCTCGGCAACAACTTCCACCTGGATGGTTTTGTTGCTGGACATGTTCATGACACGGATGACCGATCCCTTTGCACCGTCTTCAAGTGCCTTGCCACGCGCGGTAAGTGACATATTTTCCGTTATCAGCCGGATGATCACAAGTGAACCGCGCCGGACAAGGATCGGGTTGGAAAAGTCACGAAACATCAGTGGTTCGTCAGGTTTGATCGGGCGTAACGCTTCTTTGCCAATGACATTGTTAATATCGTTGATGGTGCCGGCCGGAACCCGTTCTGAACGGATATTGCGATATTCAACCTGATCGGGACGAACGACTGCGCCACGCTGGATCGGCTCAACCACGACAGGGACTTGTGCCAAGGGGAAATATCTTCCACTCATGCGGTAAGTGCGCTGTTGGGCTGTCTGGGCACCGGTCGTAACGTTGGCAATAAAACGGTTGGTGCGCTGATTGATATCGATCCCGGTAATTTCGACTGCAGGCGGGACATCCACCGGCAAGTGAATCTGGAAGGTTTCCCCTGAAAGGTCGATACTGAAAGGCGGTTTGATGCCCTGGTCGATCAGGGCATTTTGGATCTCGTCAGCGATTTCATCCATGGATATAGTCTGGCTGGCGCGTGTGATGACAATCTGGTCCGCTGTTGTGCGCGGTCGCCACTGCAATTTCTGTCGCTGGGCAATCCCGTAGAGCCATCGATAATCGAGAACTGTTTGCCGCCCCGGCTGCGGGGCATGAGCGACCGGAATATCGGCCAGTTCAGGATCAACGCCGCTGAAAATATCCCCGAGAGTTACATATTGTCCCTCAACAACAGCATCCGGGCGCAACAAGATATTCGTATCGATTGTCTGCGAACCGGAGGACGACTGAGCATATCCCTGAGCCTGATCGGTCAGGAGAGCCGTAAGCAACAGGATAAGGGCGAGGAATATTTTCTGTATCTGCATGGTGTAACTATAGCATGGAACTGTATAGATCGCGTAAATACACTTTGCGCGGGCAACCGCTTTGTTCCCCGGTTGCCCGCGCAATTATTTTCCAGATGCTTCTGTCAGTTCAGACCGGAACGAAATTAACGCAGGTTGCTGACTGCGCTCATCATTTCATCTGTGGTCGAGATTGATTTGGAATTCATCTCGTATGCACGTTGGGCTTTGATCAGGTTGGTGATTTCCTGAACCACGTTGACATTCGATGCTTCCAGATAACCTTGCTGAATAGTACCAAAACCAACACCGCCAGGTACCCCGGCAGCGGCATTGCCCGAGGCCTCGGTTTCAAGGAAGAGGTTGTCGCCAAGGGCATCAAGTCCTGCCGGATTGATGAAGGTGGCAAGCTGGATCTGGCCAAGGTTCTGAAGGGCCACCTGACCGTCAATTTCAGCAAATACTTCGCCAGAAGTGTTGATTGTGACAGATGTTGCGTTATCGGGCACGGTGATGCCCGGCTGTACGGCAAAGCCATCTTTTGTCACAAGCTGGCCGTCTGCGTCGAGTTTCAGCGTTCCGTCTCGGGTATAAGCTGTTTCGCCGCTTGGCATATCGATCTGCAAATAGCCGCGACCCTGAATGGCAACATCAAGCTCGTTTTCCGTCAGGGTCAAGGTACCCTGTCCCATATAACGACCGATGGCTGCGGTTTTCACGCCCAAGCCAACCTGCACGCCAACAGGAACGATTGTTCCGGTATCTGATGACGGAGAACCGGCACGGCGTAAATCCTGATAAAGCAGATCCTGAAATTCCGCGCGCTGGCGTTTGTAGCCGGTGGTGGTCATGTTGGCGATGTTGTGCGAGGTCACATCCACGTTGGTGGATTGTGCCTGCATGCCAAGGGCTCCGATATCAAGTGACCGCATCTTCTGTCTCCTGGGTCTGCGCCGGCGGCGCATTCTGATTCTTTATGTAGCGGGACTTAAGTCCCTGGTTCATCAGGCGCGAATGTCGCCCAGCTTGCTGATCATATTGCGCTGGCGCTCGTTTTCGCTTTCGAGGGTTCGCGACACCGATTGATAGGTGCGCAACACATCAATCATTTGCGTCATCGAGCCGATCGGGTTGACGTTGGATTTTTCCAATGCACCCTGAACCACGCCGGGATTGTCCACCGGTTGTGCGCCGTCAGGATCTTCCGGATTTTCTTTGACCACGCTGTAAAGCGAACTGCCGGTTACATTCATTTCCTGAACGTTGTCGAAGGTAACGACCTGCAGCCTTCCGACCTGACCGATATCGGTTGATACTGTACCATCACCCTTGATTTCGATCTGGCCGTCGGCTTCGTTAAAGAAAATCGGCTGGTCGGCATCGCTCATCACCGGATAGCCTTCATTGGTAATCAGCTGACCGCCAGGGTCGAGGCTAAAGTTACCATTGCGGGTATATTGAATGCCGGTGGGCGTTTCGACTGCAAAGAACGTGTCCGGCTGGCTCAGGGCAACGTCAAGCGGTCGTTCGGTGTGTTCTATATTTCCCACACGCGTATCGCGGAACTGCGCGATGTCCTGAACAAGGGATATCTCGCGCTCGCCACGAAACGGTGCATCCTTGTTCTTCGCTATCCAGTCGGTGAACATCATCTTTTCTTCCTTGTACCCGGTCGTGTTCATGTTCGCCAGGTTCTGGGAGATGTTGTTCATCATGCTGCGAAGCGCTTTTTGGCGCGACAAAGCGATGTAGGTAACGTTTTCCATATTCTACTTCCCAAATCGGGTCGGTGTTCTGGACAGGTCAGTTGCGAACAGCGTGCCAAATGTGTTAACTACATGAAGTTAAATGATAAAATTATGACCCGCTGTGGTTCCCGGGAATGTTCCAGAAAGGTTCTGGTAGAAATTGCCGTCCGATTTTGCCGAGTGACCAGCAAGGCGGGTGGCAAGTGGATTTTCATGTATTAGATTACAGAGGCAAATCCGTTATATCGCCCGGCGGGAAACGGAATTTTAACGTCAAGGCGTTATGCCTCATCATTCCGGCATAGTGTTTGCTCGGAAGACGGGATATCGTTTTTGAATGCGGGATAGTGCGGGCCAATGGGTGATGACGTCGACGAAATAGAAATGGATGGCGGTGGGCGCAGCAAGAAATTGCTGGTCGTTGTTGTCTTGCTGGTGCTGTTGTTGCTGGGCGGTGCCGCCGCAGCATATTTCACCGGGTTGTTGCAGCCGGTGATTGATATGCTGACGGGGGGCGGGAATGGTTTGCAGACCGAGGAAGTGATTTCCGAGAGTGCAATCGAAGAAGCCCCCGGCGTACCCGAGAATGTCGGTTTTGTCGACCTGCCGGAGATTCTGGTCAATCTTAATGCCGGTGGCGGCAAGCAAAGCTATCTTAAAATACGTGTCAGTCTGGAAGTCGCCGATCAGACGATGCTGCCGCAGATCGAACAGATGATGCCGCGTATTGTCGACAACTTTCAGGTTTATCTTCGCGAATTGAGGCCCGAGGACCTCGCCGGGTCCGAGGGTATGTTCCGCCTGCGCGAGGAATTGCTGATCCGTGTGAGTGCTGCGGCAAAACCGGCAAAAATTAACGACGTTCTGTTCAAGGAAATGCTGGTACAATAGGGCTCCGGCGACAATGCCAGAGCTACCATCAAGAAGGTAACGGGCCAAAGACCCAGGGACAAATCGCCGATGGCAGATGAAGATGATGATGACGCACTTGCCGCTGAATGGGAAGCCATGGCAGGCGGTGACGAGGATGGAGACGACGGCGGCGAGGATATGGCAGCCGAATGGGAATCCATGCTTGGCGACGAGGATGGCGGCGGCGAAGACGAGGATGTAGGCCCTGGATCTGCGCGTGTTCTGAACCAGGACGAAATCGACAGTCTTCTGGGTTTCGATGACGGGTCGGGTGCGGGCGATCAATCGGGCATTCAGGCTATCATCAACTCGTCGATGGTGGCTTATGAGCGTCTGCCGATGCTCGAAGTTGTCTTCGACCGGTTGGTGCGCATGATGTCAACGTCGCTGCGTAACTTTACATCCGACAACGTTGAAGTATCGCTTGATAACATCCTGTCGTTGCGTTTCGGGGATTACCTGAACTCGATCCCTCTGCCCGCCATGCTTGGTGTTTTCAAGGCTGAGGAGTGGGATAACTACGGACTGCTGACGGTTGACTCCGCGCTGATTTATTCCATCGTGGACGTATTGCTGGGCGGGCGACGCGGTACGGCGGCGATGCGTATTGAGGGTCGTCCCTATACCACGATCGAACGCAATCTTGTCGAACGCATGATCCATGTGGTTCTTGGCGATCTTTCTGCGGCCTTTGATCCGCTAAGCCCGGTGACCTTCCGGTTCGAGCGCCTTGAAACCAACCCGCGTTTTGCGACCATTGCCCGTCATGCCAATGCTGCCATCGTCGCAAAGTTGCGCATTGATATGGAAGATCGCGGTGGTCGTCTCGAACTGCTGATCCCATATGCAACACTGGAGCCGGTTCGTGAGCTGCTGCTTCAGATGTTCATGGGGGAAAAGTTCGGTCGTGACTCGATTTGGGAAAACCACCTGGCAAACGAGTTATGGCAAACCCATGTGAACCTTCTTGCCGTACTGGATGAACAGATCATGTCACTTGGGGATGTGATTAATCTGGAAGTTGGCAACCGTTTGGTTCTTAATACCAGTCCGACCTCGCCTGTCGAGGTTAGGTGCGGGGATGTTCCCCTGTTCAAGGGGATGATGGGGCGCAAGGGGGACAGGATCGCTATTCAGGTTCGTGACCGTGCGCGGCATAACGAGGAAGACAGTTGATGGATTATGCCATCTATCTTGATCTGGTGATGATCGCGTTGCTGATTGCGACCATTATTTATGCCGTGATCCTGAGTCGCCGTCTGGCGGCATTTCGGCGCAACCGGGAAGAAATGCAAAACTTTCTGACCGCTTTCAATGCTGCAAACGAACGCGCCGAAATATCAATCAGGGCGCTGAAAGACATGGCAGAACAATCGGGCGAGAAACTGCGCGAGGATATCGAAAAGGCCAGCGCGCTCAACGAAGATCTTTCCTTTATGGTTGACCGTGGCGAAAGCATTGCCAACCGTCTGGAAAAGGCTGCAAGTGATGCCAATGCGACCCGCCGTGGCGGTAGTACGGCAAGTTTTGCCGGGACCGGAAATGCTACGGGGCCTGATCGCAAAGATATCGAGGATGATCGTCAGGGAGTTGAAACCCGTGCCGAAGAACTTGCTGCACGTCTGATGCGCGATGTCGAGCGTGGAACGCCTCCGGTTTCTTCCCGGTCGGGTGATGCGTCGGGAGGCGGGTTTTCTTCATCGTCACGAACAGGCGCTTCTTCTGGTGCCTCCGAACCGGTTTCTGATCCTTATGAACAGGATGAAGACGCCGGACGTTCCGAAGCCGAACGGGAACTTCTTGCCGCACTGCGTTCTGTTCGCTAGGCCGCGACTGCGATTTGGTCGGACGGTGCCGAATTGTCGTGGATGGTGAAAATCGGGAAAGGCGTCTTTTTTGGACAAATCTGATCCCTATTTGTTAGTATATGATTTGAAATTCAATATGGGCGTGCAAGCGTCCCGTGTTCCGGGTGAATGAATGTCTTCTGTGCGTATTCTGCCGTTGGTGGTTCTGGTCGGTCTTGTCGTTTTGACGGTCAAGATCGTGGGACTGTTTTCGGACTCTCCAAAAGGAGAAGATGCAGCCGCGACATCTGGCGTCAGTGTCGTTCAGCTTGCACGTGCGCAGGCACAGGAACAACCGGCTGCTGCACCTGATGCGGCGACACCTGAAACGCCGGCTGGCGAACCGGGGCTTGATGATCCGCTCGGGATGATGGAAGACGACGGGACAGGGGCTGTTGACGGTATGCCGAACGGGTCCGGTGATACCCCGCCGATGCTGGGCGGTGATCCAACCTTGTTTACCCAGGAAGAAATTGATCTTTTGCAGAACCTGTCGGTGCGCCGTTCCGAACTGGACCGTAAAGAGCAACGTCTTGACGAGCGTGAGAGCCTTTTGGCGGCTGCTGAAGCCCGGATCGATGCCAAGATCGAGGAAATGAAGTCGCTGAAAACGGCGATTGAAGGTCTGGTCGAGACCAAGGAAGAACAGGAAAATGAACGGATCACCAAGCTGATCAGCGTTTATGAAAAAATGAAGCCAAAGGATGCTGCGCGCATCTGGAACGATCTGGATATGGATATTCTGTTGCAGGTGGCACTTGGCATGCGAGAAGCAAATACTGCAGCGGTTCTGGCCGAAATGACGGCAGATCGGGCCCGTGCGCTGACAACCGAACTTGCCTACAAGCAGGATATAAACATGTTGCCGCTTCAATAATGCAGGAGACAGGCAAGCTTTGCAGAAATTTGGTCTGTATAAAATGGCTGCCGGTCGGCTGATTATTCAAGTATCATCAACATGATGGCCGTTATTCGGAAATTGTGAAAAGCCTTGATTAACCATTGTTAAATAGGTACATCACGATTATAGGGGCCTTACTCTTATGCACAGGGGTTCATGGGGTAAGGGTGAGAGATTTGATAGCATGATGGAGTGGTGAATGGCCGTCGATCCGAATATGCCGATCCTGATTGTGGATGACTACAAAACCATGTTGCGTATCATCCGCAATCTCCTGCGGCAGTTGAACTTTACCAATATCGAAGAAGCGACGGATGGCAGCATGGCATTGCGCAAACTGCGTGAAAAGCCGTTCAGCCTTGTGATTTCCGACTGGAATATGGAGCCGATGACCGGGCTCCAGCTTCTGAAAGAAGTCCGGGCTGATACAAAGCTGAAGGATCTGCCCTTCATCATGATCACCGCCGAGGCGAAAACCGAAAACGTCGTGATGGCGAAAAAGGCCGGTGTGTCTAACTACATCGTCAAGCCGTTCAACGCCGAGACGTTGAAAGGCAAACTCACCACTGTTATCGGTGAGTTCTGATTAGGGGCGCGGGACGATAGTCCCGCGATACCGTGATGTCCAAAACGTCCAAAGACGAACTTCGACAGTTGTTGCTGGACCTCAAGGCGCGCCTTGACGGCGATGATCTGAAGGTTGAACAATTGTCTGATCTGATGGATCAGCTTTCGCGCTTTGTTTCGGAAGGTGACAAGCCATCAGACGACCAGAAACGCCTGTTTGGCGAACTGGATGAGCTTTCGGGCATCATTCGCAAGATGAAATCCGAGATCGCATCATTGCGACCGGACGATATCAAGGCAGAATATATCCCCAATGCCACCGACGAGCTTGACGCAATTGTCGATGCAACAGCCGGGGCAACGCATGAAATCCTTGATGCGATGGATACGCTTGAGGAACTAGCTGCAAATCTTCCCCCTGAACAGGCTGAAATCGTAACCAGTGCGACCATGCGCGTTTACGAGGCCTGTAACTTCCAGGACATCACCGGCCAGCGTACGACCAAGGTGATCAAGGCCCTGAAATCGATTGAGGAACGGGTCGAGGGACTGGTTAAGGCATTTGGTGATGAAATTGCCAAATATGCCGCGTCCAATCCCCGGAAGAAAAAAGAACCCGAAGGTGAAGAAGCCTTGCTGAACGGGCCGCAACTTGATGGCAAGGGTGTTTCGCAGGCTGACATCGACGCGATGTTTAGCTAAATGGGACGGTTATGGCGGAAATAGAGGACGACGGACCAAGACCACCAAGCCCGCCCACAAATGCGGCGGTCGCGCTGTTCCTCGCTCTCTATCTCCTGCTTTTGGCATTCTTTATTCTGCTAAACACCATTTCAACGTTCGAGGAAGTCAAAACCCGGGAAGTTCAGGAAAGCCTGTCTTCCGCCTTTGCTGCCATTCTGCCGCCGACCACCAGTCTGCAAACCGTTACCTCGATTGAAGGGCCGGTGGTTGCCGCCGAGGATACCCAGGACAAACTCGGTTCCTTGTTCCAGACGGCAATCAAGGTCGTTCGGGTGCAGGTGCTTCAGCCCGGCACGCTGATGGAAGTCATCATGCATGTCGATCAATTATTCGATCCCAATTCAATCCTTATTCGTGAACGACAGGATGAACTCATGGACCAGCTCGCCGAGGTGCTGGCCGATGAAAGTGGTTATGCGTCCTATCAAATGGAAATGGTCATGGGTAGCGAGTTGGGATCAAAAGGCACGGTCGAGATTGAAAACAATCTTCAAATCGGTCGTGCGGGCGCGTTTGCCAGAGACCTTATCGACCGCGGCGCACCGGAAAAAAACGTTTATGTCGGTATCGACCCGGGAGCTGATCCGTTCATCGTGACCTTCCGCTTTTTCTGGGATTTCGGCCCGAAAGAACCGCCTGCTCCTGTGGTGACACCAACAAATGCCAATAACGGTTCCGGCAATGGTGCAATTCCGGCACCGGGATCGAATGGGACCGGCAACGCAAATAATGGTCCAATGCTGATCCCGGTGCCGGGAGCCAGCCAGCCAAGTATCAACGCGCCCATTCCACTGGGACCTCAAGGGGGCGACGGCTGATGGATGAACCAAAGCGCGATAACGGTCCCAAAGGGCCGCCGCCATGGATGCTCAGTCTTGCGGATCTGATCTCGTTGCTGCTGACGTTCTTCGTGATGCTGTTTGCAATGTCCAAGGTCAAGATCGACCGCTGGGACGAGGTTGTTGATTCTTTGTCACAGGCGATCAAGCCGTCCCCGGTCGAAGAAACGGATGAACCGGTCGCGCAGCTAAATATACCACGGGTTTATCGCAAGCCGGCAATGAACCTTGATTACCTTAGTGCGGTGATTGATGATGCCATTGATGATAACGACGTTCTTGGCGATGCCACGCTGAACCGTGATGCGGACAAGCTTGTTATTTCCCTGCCGGGCGATATTCTGTTTATCAGTGGCAGTTCTGAAATGACGGACAGGGCGCGTCAGGCGCTGTTCGTCCTTGGCGGTGTCCTTCGAAACATCGGGAACCGGATCGGTGTACAGGGGCATACCGACCCCCGCCCTGTCAGTGGACGCGGGCTTTATGCGTCGAATTGGGAACTTTCCCTTGCCCGTGCTGCAGCCGTTGCCAACGAACTTAAAAGATCCGGTTATACAGATTACATAAATATTTACGGATTTGCGGCATCAAGATACGACCAGCTTCCGGTAATGGCGGACGAGCAGGCGCGTTTTACAATGGCTCGTCGGGTCGACATTGTTATTGAACCCCATAGCGGAAGCGGGATCGGAGGTTCGTAAGAATGCTTTTGGCCGTCGCGCGTCTCCTGCTGGCTACTGTGGTTATGGTAGCCGGTCTGGCAGCATTGCCGGTAATGGGAGCGCGCCCCGCACTCGCTCAGGCGACAGATCAGGTGATCATTCGCTCGGGCGCACATAGTGGTTATGGACGTATTGTTCTGCAATGGGACAAGCCTGTCGACTACACCGCTGAGATCATCGGTGATCAACTTGTCGTGCGTTTTGATCGGCCGCTTGTCGCTTCTATGCGTGGCGTTCTTGATCCGATTTCCGATTATGTCAGCGACGGTTTTTTTGATCCGGATGGACGCACGGTTGCGTTTGTCTTGCGTGATGATTTCGAGGCACGTGTTTTTAATGTCGGGACCAATGTGGTGCTCGATATTCTCGATAAGCCTGCACCGCCTCCGGCCTTGCCCGCATCCCCCGAGCCAACCCCGCCGAGGCCCGCGCCAGATTCCCCCGCCGAAATAGCATCCGAACCGCTGCCAACACCGCAGACACGCCCGGCAACATCGCCGTCCCCGGAGGGGAATACCACCCCGGCTGCCGCAACTCCTGAACTTGATATCAGGGTCGGGCGGCATCCGACATTCTATCGTCTGGTTTTTGATTGGCCGAACCGTACCGATTACACACTGAACGGCGATCAGGGGAACCAGACTTTGGCTTTCAGCAACCCGGCCCGCATTGATGCGACGGGTGTGACACGTCGCCTGCCCGAGGGGGTTACCCTTCGTCAAAGTGCAACTGATCCGTTGTCTGTAGGGATCGAAACCGATCCGCCACGGGCACTGCGCCATTTCCGGTCCGGCAACAAAGTTGTTGTCGACCTGATGGGAGTACAGGGAACACCATCCGATGCCGTTGCTGGGACACCGGCAGCCCGTAATACGGCACCCGCCCCCGCGGCACCCGTACCATCGCAAGCCGCACGGCAATCTCCTCCTGCGCCAACCGCAGGAGAAACTTCACTGGAGGCAGAAACACCTGCCGCCTCGACAGATGATCCGATTGCGAGTTCTTTGTCGCAACAGCCGGATGTGCCTATTATATCGGAAGCGGTTGCACCTGAACGCGAAAGTATTGGCGACCTTGATGTATCCGTAACTCAGGATCCGACAAAACTTGTCCTTGGCTTTCCATTCGGGCGACCGGGCGGAATGGCGATCTGGTCTCGTGCCGGTTTCCTTTGGATGGTGTTTGACGTTCGTGCCAATCTGAACCTTGATGCTGTCAGGCAGGATGCTGCACAGATTGTCGGGGTGGTCGAGCAGCTTGACAGTCCTTATGCCACAGTACTGCGTATGACCATTCCCGAAGGGGTGGGGCTTTATGCAACGCCTGCTGAAAATGGCGACTGGGACGTCACCTTGCAGCAGGGGACCATGCAACCGATCGAGCGGCTTGGCCCGTCAATTGAACTGGATAATCAGACCCGGGCCCGCCTCGTTGTGCCGCTTGGCGATATCAGTCCGACCATACCGATTGAAGATCCCGAGGTCGGTGATCAGCTTCGTGTCGTGCCAACTCGCCAAATGGGCTATGGCATTGAAACGGCATTGCGTTATCCGGACTTCGAAGTTCTTCCCTCGGTTCAGGGGGTCGTGGTCGCGCCGATCAATGAAACCGTACAAGTCACCAATCGTGATGATGGACAGGCAGTGGTGGTGACGGCTGCCGACGGACTTAATATTTCACCGGAAGGGGCGCGGCTGCTGGCATCCGCAACCGGCGTGCGTGCGCGTGCCGGTGATGGCCGCGAAGGTCTGATTTTCGAACTGGAAGACTGGCGACGTGGCGGGTTGGAGAATTACAACAACGCAATGTATGCCCTGCGTCAGGAATTGATTGCAAGTGGAGACGAACACCGTAACAAGGCCCGGCTTGAACTCGCGCAATACTATATGGCCAACGGTCTTGGTCCCGAGGCGGATGCGGTTGTCTCGGCCATGGAAGATGACGATCCGCTGATTGCCCAGAAATTGCAGTTTCGTGCCCTGAAAGCGGCCGTCAAGTTTCTTGATCGCGAATATGACGAAGCATCCCGTTTACTTGAAGATGAACGCCTGCGGGCTATCCCGGAAATGCAGTTGTGGCGTGCGGTGACTTTTGCGGCTCGCGGACGTCCGAACGAAGGGGCGCGTGATCTTCTCGAAAGTGTGCATATCCTTGATAACTATCCGCCTGAATTGCTATCGCGTCTTGGCCCGCTTGCGGCCGAGCAGGCATTGATTGTCGGTAACCCTGATGCCGGCATGGACATAATTGAAAAGATGCTGGTTACCAAGGGGATGAGCGACAGCAAAATCAAGGATGTCGAGTATCTGAAAGGTATTTTCGAGGAAGAGGCAGGTGAATTTGAGCAGGCTGTCTCGACATGGGACGAGGTTGCCGAAGGTGATAATCGCAAGGCACGCGCGCATGCGATCTTTGATCGCACCGAACTTCTGATGCGGCTTGAGCGTTTGACCCTTGATGATGCAATCGAACAACTGGAGAAATTGCGTTTCGCATGGCGCGGGGACAATTTCGAAATGGCATTGTTGCGTCGGCTCGGTGAACTGCAGATCCGGAACAAGCAATATCGCGAAGGTCTAAATACCCTGCGTCAGGCGGCGATCTTCTTCCCCAACAGCCCGTCTGCGGCCGATGTTACCGATATGATGCACAATACGTTCGAGTCCATTTATCTGGGCGACGAGATCAATAATATTTCGGCGATCAAGGCTGTTGCACTGTATGACGAATTCCGCGAACTGACACCGGCTGGTGAAAAGGGTGATGAACTGATCCGGCGTCTTGCTGACCGAATGGTCGATGTCGAATTGTTCGACCGGGCCGAGGCGCTTTTGGAACATCAGGTTGATTTCCGCCTGACGGGAACAGAAAAAGCACGGGTCGGCGCAAGGCTGGCGCTCGTTTATCTGCTTGATGGCAAGCCAGATGAATCGATACGGGTTCTTGATAACAGCGAGGTCGCTGGGCTGACACCGGAACTCGAAAGCCAACGCCGCCATTTGCGGGCGCGTGCTCTGCTGGATACAGATCGCGGGGCCGAAGCAATGGCATCCCTTGAAGGGGATTTGTCCAAGGATGCCGAATTGCTCCGGGTCGACTATTATCGGGAAACGCGGGATTACATGTCTGCTGCCGAAACTTTCCAGCGGTTGGTCGGGGATGACGAGGGCAATATGGTCGAGAATTTCGGCGATGAGCGGGCCCGCTATGTTTTGAACTGGGCAGTCAATCTGGCGATGGGCGGGCAGGAGCGCACGTTGAATATGCTCAAACGTCGCTATGGAATTGTGATGGCGCAAAGCCCTTATGCCGAAGCTTTCAGCCTGATTACATCATCTCCGACGCAGGGCTTGATCGATTACCGTACATTGGCGAATAGAGTTGATGAAGTTGAGAGTTTCCAGGGTTTCTTGACCAATTATCGTGACCAGTTGGAAAAGTCACAGCTTAGTGCTATAAACTAATAATCGTATTTATGTTTTGGTCGGGTCATTGCATCTGTAAGGTGCGGAGGGCCGGTCTTGTTCTATTTGTGAAAGCAGTGCTGTGATGGATCGTGCACTTAAAATGGTCTATTACGATGACGCGAAGGTCGAACGTGACATCTTCGCTCAGCTTTCGCTTGCGCTCAGACATTTTCGTGGTGTCGGCATGCCCCGCGACGAGGGCGCTACCCGGAAAATTCTTGACCAGATACATCGGCAAAGCCGTGCCTTTGCCGCCATCTGCTATGGCTTCATGCGTTCCAAGGGAATAGGCGTTGCCGAGGATCAGGGCGAGGGCGATCAGTGGTACCGCGAAGCAGCCTATTGGTTCCGCGAGGAGGCAATTGGCGGGCAGGGCATTTCGGCCAACAATCTCGGATATCTCTATGCCAAGGGACTCGGAGTTCCGGAAAACCCGGAAACTGCTGCTGAATGGTTTGAACAGGCATCTGAAAACGGTTCAATCGCGGCTCTTTACAATCTTGGGGTCTGTTATCTTAACGGATGGGGTGTAGACCAGAATGATGAGACTGCCGTGGAATATCTGCGTCGCGCGAGTGAGGCAAATGACCCCTCGGCAGCAAGTGTGTTGGCCTATCTTTATCTTGAGGGGCGCGGTGTAAAGCGCGACCCGTCCAAATCGTTTGAATACAATTTGCGCGCTGCCCGCGCAGGCAGTGTCGAAGCTGCCTCTGCGCTTGGTTATGCGCTTGGTGTTGGTCTTGGGGCGGAGCGCAATATCGCCGAAAGCATCAGCTGGTTCGAAATGGCCGCGAACGAGGGTGATACCTATGCCCAGGCCAATCTGGCCATGTATTTCTGCCATTCTTCTGATTTGAAGCTGTTCAATCGCGGCTGGACGATGCTGATGAATGCCTGCGATCAGGGCGATATTTCAGCCAAATACCAGATGACGCAGATATTGATCTTTGGCGTTGCACATCGCGAGCCCGACTATGCCGCAGCCCTTGATCTGGCTATGGATTTGGCAGAACTGGGTCATCCTGGCGGTTATCATCTGATCGGGGTGATGTATGAGCATGGCCTTGGTGTGCCGGTTGACATGGCCCGTTCGGCAAGCTGGTACGAGCGTGCCGCGCGCAAGGGTTCGGCAAACGGTCAGGCGGCCTTGGGGCGGCTTTATGCGATCGGCAGCGGCGTCGATCAGGACAATATCATGGCCTATTACTGGCTGCGGATGTCGGCCCCCTCGGCCGGAAGTCAGGCTTATCGTGAAATGGAAGCCGTGCGGACAAGAATGAATGATCGTGAACGCCAGCAGGCGGATCGCTATGTTACCGAAAACCCGGCCCCGCGTCGCGGCAGTTTTGGTCTGAAACCGCTCGAAAAGAACGTTTTTAAAACAGGAAAACGTTCGGTCTGATCCGGATGATCTAATAATCAAAAAGCCGTCTGCTTGTGCAAGGCGGCTTTTGTTTTGGAAATTCCCGTTGGGTACGGCTAACCGCCGAAACTTTCGACCAGCGATCCCGATATCAGATACCAGCCATCGACCATGACAAAGAAAATCAGCTTGAAGGGCAACGAGATGATGACAGGGGGCAGCATCATCATCCCCATCGACATCAGGATACTGGCAACCACCATGTCGATGATCAGAAACGGGATAAACAGCAAAAAGCCGATTTCAAATGCGCGGCGCAGTTCACTGATCATGAAAGCCGGGATCAGGGCGCGTAGCGGAATGGTTTCGGGGCCGGTGACCTCGACATTCGCCAGATTGACGAACAGTTCCAGATCGCGGTCGCGCACTTGTGTCATCATGAAATCATGAACCGGTCGGACGGACCTCTCCATGCCTTCGAATTCATCGATATCGCCATTGATCATGGGCTGTAGGCCTTCGTCCCAGACGCGCTCCATCGTTGGCATCATAATGAACAAAGTCAGAAACAGCGCCAAGCTGACCATGACCTGGTTTGGCGGTGATTGCTGAATGCCGATGGCGGTCCGTAAAAGGCTGAGGACCACAACGATACGGGTAAAAGATGTCACCATCATCAGGATGGCCGGGGCAAGGCTTAGGACCGTAATCAAACCGATCAACTGGATCATGCGGCCGGACGACGTCACACCGGGGCCATCACCCAAATCAAAATTGAATGTCTGGGCGTGAACGGTATCACCGCCAAATCCTATGGCGATCAGGGGTACCAGTGACCAGATTGCAGCTAGCGTCAGCCAGCGTGGGACGCGGCCTGTGTTGGTATGCACCGGTTGGCCGGCTTGATCCTGTCGGGGATACGGGGCGGGTGCGATCATCATGCGGGTTGTTTCCCGTTGGTCTTTGTCTGATTTTTGTCAGACTTCGGCAGCGCTGTCGCATCGGGCACGTCATCATCGCCATGAATGCGCATATCGTCACTGAGGACTTCGGAGAAATGCGTGCCGATGTTGCGTTCTATGACGCTATCCCCGGATGGACCCAGCAAGACAAGATGTTCGGTATCGTCCCGTTTTAAGAGAACCAGACGTCGCTTGGTATCGACAGGAACGACTTCGACAATCGAAAGGCGGCGTTCCTTGTGCCGACGGTTGATATTACGCGCACCGGGAATAAAGCGCCGTGCAACCAGAGCCAATACCCCGATCATACCCAATACAAATACAAGGGCGGCGACAAACCGGAAATAAGCGCTAAATTCCATCAGGTTACCTTCCCCGCGACGGACCTGTTGTTTGGCTCGCCCCTAATATGACGAACCCGTTCTGTTTACCGTGCGCGGCCCGCACAGGCAAGATGCCATCGGGATTTCCAGCAAGGGCCTGTCTAGCGCGTTGTGCGTGCCGCATGGGCATAGGCATTGGTTGCCTGTGCGTTATTGCTAAGTCCGCGCAACTGACGTTGCAATTCGGAATATTCCTTGTGCATGGTCGTTTCCAGACGCGCCAGATCATCGGTCAAAGCAGCCAGAAGCGGTGCAACTTCGCGGCGTTGCTCGCCATTCATCACACTGGCCTGGACACAAAGATCGGAAATCTTGGTTTCCAGTGTATTGAGTTCAACCACCTTGCCTTCATCGACAAATCGCTGGCTGGCAGTGATCAGGGACAATACACGCTTGAGATCTTTCTTGAACTGATCAGGCTTGAATTGTTCAGGGCTCATTTTGGCCTTCCCGGTTGCGATCTTCAAAATGGGTTGTCGACACCGGATCAATGTTTGTTGATGCCGGTTGTTTCTTCGCCGAATCACCGTAAATCCGGTTGATACGGTAGATATAGTTTAAAATCTCGGCGACGGCGGCAAATGCTTCGAGCGGAATTTCGCTATCCACATCGACCGCCATCAGAATTTCCGCAAGATCGCTGTCTTTACGGACTTTGACCCCGTTGGCAAAGGCCAGTTGCAATATCTGTTCCGCAACGCTGCCTTCGCCCTTTGCGCTTAGTATCGGCGCGTTGTCGCGGCCATGAGCATAGCGCAGTGCAACGGCCTTCTGATCGCCGGAACCGGGCGCGGCAAGATTTTCCGTGCGGGTTTCGCGCGGATCGGTGATGTCGACTTTGGGTCGGTTACCGGTCATTCCTGCCCATTTCGTCATATTCCATCGTCTTGCGCTGCGTGGAGCGCCAATCACAAGCCTCGACCATAGCCAGAAGATGGTCAACAAATCGTTGCAACCATTTTCAGACGATTAAATGTGGCGCGTGGGCGTGAACACACGGTCGGGGAAGTAGTCAAGTTCCCGGCTACCTGCCAGGACGATGACGATGTTGCCTGTCGTTTGTCGGTTGTCTCGCGTCTCAGGCCCGTGCCGGGGATCGCGCGACAGGAAAATCAGTCTTTACCGTCTTTTTCGTCGGTTTCAGGACTGTTTTTCATCTTGTCGGCAACCGAATTGGCCACCTGGCCCAACTGACGTACAAGATCCGCGCTGGCCGCAGCCGAACGGTTTTCTTCCTGAATGCGATCATAAAGTTCGCGACGCAGGACCTGCACATCTTCGGGAAAGGTGAAGCCCAGCTTCACGGTTTTGCCGCGAACCTCAACGACGGTGACTTCGATGTTGTCGTCAATAACAACGGAGTCGCCAACTTTTCGTGTGAGATAGAGCATGAAATGTCCCGGTTTCGATAGATGGCGAAAGAAATTCGCCAGACGCGACACAATATGCCCGCTTTGTCCTTCGCGGTCCAGTGTCGCCGATAACAACCCGGAGCCATATTGTAATTTAAGGATTTTCTGACTTCTGGCATGGCATGTGCACAGTAGTTTGCAGGATTGATTTGGGCGGCAAATTCCGCCTTCCGCAAGACCCCGGTTACGATCAGGCCACCGCGTTAACTTCGGCTTTACCGGATCGCCCAATACTGGGGTCGGGATAACAGGAGCAGGCAATGGATATCGGCAAACTTGGCATGTTCGCCAATCTGAAAGAAAAGATGGACTGGCTGACACAGCGTCAGGAAGTCATCGCACAGAATATTGCCAACTCCGATACGCCAAGCTATCGCGCCAACGACCTTAAGGAATTCGATCCGAAGAATATCGGTCGTGACCGCCAATTTATTCTGGCGATGCAGGCGACGACGCCGGGTCACAGTCAGGGACTGCACAAACCGCAGAACTTCAAGGACGAGGAAGTTCGCAAGAACTATGAAGTGGCGCCTGGCAAAAACGCCGTCATTCTCGAAGAGCAGATGGTCAAGATGAACGAAAACCAGGTCGATTATCAGACCATGACCCGCCTTTATGCAAAGCATAAATCGATGATGATTTCGGCACTGGGCCGCGCATAAGCAGCGTTGAAGGAATAAGCGATCATGGAACTTTATAAAGCTTTCAAAATTTCCGCTTCCGGTATGCGCGCGCAGGGAACCCGACTGCGTATCGCGGCCGAAAACGTTGCCAACGCCGATAGTCTGCCGACCGCGCCGGGGCAGGACCCGTATCGTCGGAAGTTGCTGACATTTAAAAACGTCATGGACCGCGAAGTGGGCGTTGAACTCGTCAAGGTCAATAAAGTCATGACCGACAAGTCCGATTTTGGTATGAAGTATGAACCGAGCCATCCGGCCGCCAACGATCAGGGCTATGTTCAGACCCCGAACGTCGAAACGCTGGTCGAGATGATGGACTTGCGCGAAGCACAGAGAAGCTATGAAGCCAACCTCAATGTGATACAATCTTCGCGCAGCATGCTGCTCAAGACACTTGATATTCTGCAATAACCCCCGAAGTATCAGGTTGGAAATCGATACCTGTTAAGGATGCGAACCAATGGTTGCCAGCTTCAATGATGCCATTTCTGCCTACCGGAATGCAGCAAGCGGTCAAACTGCAAGCGTTGCCGAACGTGTGGGCGGTAACGGTCAGACGGTCAATCCGGGGGAAAGTTTTGCCGATATGGTCAAGGGGGCGGCAATTGATGCCCGTGCGACCATGGTGAATAGCGAACAGATGACCCAGAAAGCAATCGTTGGCGATGCGGAACTGCATGAAGTGGTGACCGCGGTTTCGGCAGCCGAAGTCACGCTTCGTACCGTCGTCAGCGTTCGCGACAAGGCTGTCGAAGCCTATCAAAGTGTATTGAGCATGCCGATCTGACGGTTGGTTGAATTGTTGGACGGATGCTTTTGGACAAACCGCACGATCATCGTGCGGTTTTTTGTTTTCGGGCGATCAAATTGAAATTGCAGGAAATCATGGCCGATGACCGGCCTTATCCTGTATGAATAATCTGACGTGCGGACGACGAAACAGGAAGGCCGATGGATCAAGCCGAAATTATGGATGTGGCCTATGATGCCGTATGGACTCTTCTGAAGGTCAGTACACCCTTGATGCTGATTGCATTGGGGGTGGGTTTGGTCATCGCTCTGTTTCAGGCTTTGACCCAGATTCAAGAAATGACTCTGACTTTTGTACCCAAAATCCTCGTGATTTTTATCGCGCTTCTGGTGCTTTTGCCTTTCATGATGACGGAAATGACCGAATTCATGGGACGAATGGTCGATCATTTTATTGGTCTGCCGAACTAGCAAAACGAACCCAATAACAGGACATCCTGAAAGAAGATGAATCTCGATGATCTTCTGACACTCAATGTCTATGTGGTCCTGATGAGCTTTGCCAGGGTCGGGGCGGCCTTTGCCTTTATGCCGGGAATCGGTTCAAGGGTTGTACCCGCGCGGGCTCGACTGGTTTTTGCTTTTTGGGTGGCGGTGGTGATTTCGCCGCTGGCGGGCCCGCTGATACCGGAACAGCCTGCCGATGCGCCAACGCTTTTTGTGCATTTGGCGTATGAACTGACAGTTGGTGCGTTTTTTGGCTTGTTTGGTCAGGTAATGATGGCCGGACTTCAGACAGCAGGGTCGATTATTGCCTATACATCCTCGTTGGCGAACGCCTTTAGCGGTGATGCCCTTTCCGGGGCGCAAAGTGCGGTGACAGGCAATTTCCTCACACAGATCGGCATGATTCTGATTTTTGTAACCGGTCTTGACCATTTGATGATACAGGCGGTGTTTGAGAGCTATTCATTGTTTCCGCCAGGTGGTGCCTTGCCGGTTGGTGACATGAGCGAATTTTTCGCGCGCGCGATCAATGAAAGCTTTATCATCGCGATGAAAATCTCGGCCCCGTTCCTGATCGTTGCTATCGTGATGCAGGTGGCGCTGGGTATTTTGAACAAGCTGATGCCGCAATTGCCGGTGTTTTTTGTGGCCATGCCGGTTCAGATCGGACTGGCTTTTGTGCTTCTGGCACTGGCGTTGCCAACCATGATGATGGTATTTCTGGAATATTACGAAAACGGGTTGGAAAGTTTCGTCAACCCCTAGGGGCTGGCAACCTTACGGCATAGTGCCGGGCAGCCCGGAATGATGGTGCGGGAATGGCCGAAGAAGACGACAGCCAAAAGACAGAAGACCCCACAAGTAAAAAGCTTGAGGATGCCCGAAAGAAAGGGCAGGTGGCAGTCTCCAAGGAAGTTGGCAACTTCATGCTGTTATTTGGCGGCGGTCTGGTGATGACCATGATGGCACCCGGCATGGCGCAATCCGTGCGGGATATTTCGGTTGGCTTTATCGAACATCCGCACATGTATGATGTCAGCCGGGCAAGCTTGCCGGTGCTGATGAAGGATGTGCTGGTAGGAATGCTTTATGTGTTGGGCATTCCCTTTGTCCTTTTGATGTTTTTTGCCGCCGCCGGGCATTTGTTGCAGAATGGCCTTGTGGTCGCGGTTGAACGCATTTCCCCCAAACCGGATAAGCTTAATCCGCTGACTGGGGCGAAGAACCTGTTCTCGATGAAGAACATGGTCGAGTTCGTCAAAAATGTTTTCAAGATTGCTCTGGTCGGTGCGGTCCTGGGCTTTGTGATCGTTCCTGAACTGATGGATGTTGAACTCTATCCCCAGATGCCGGTCGAAATGGCCCTGGAACGGCTTTACGATATGATCATCATTCTGATGATCGCAGCCATTTCACTGACAGCCGTGATTGCCGGGCTCGATTTCGCCTATCAGCGTTACGAATTCAACAAGCAGATGAAGATGTCCAAGCAGGAGATCAAGGACGAATACAAGCAGACCGAAGGCAGCCCCGAAATCAAGGCCAAGGTCCGCCAGATCAGGATGCAACGTGCCCAGCAGCGCATGATGCAAAATGTACCCAGTGCCGACGTCGTCATCACCAACCCGACCCATTATGCCGTGGCGCTTAAATACGACATCAATGCGATGGAAGCCCCGATGTGTGTTGCGAAGGGACAGGATAATATCGCGCTTAAAATCCGCGAGGTGGCCGAAGAAAACAATGTTACCATCATGGAAAACCCGCCGGTCGCCCGCGCCCTGTTCGCAACTGTCGAAGTCGATCAGGAAATCCCGCCTGAACATTATAAGGCAGTTGCCGAGATCATCTCGTTCGTGTTCCGCCAGCGCGGCAAGAAGCTGGGCTGATTGCAGGCTGTCCTGCCAAGTTCGCAAGTCCGGTCTTTCGACATTATTGCGCCAAAATTCAGCCGTTAATCCCGGTAACAAGCAGCCTGACTTGTTTCTGTTTCCGGGAAGTCCGTAAAACATGCCTGCCTTCAAAAGAACAGTTCTGGCAACTGCCACCATCCTGTCCCTGCTTGTTTCTGTCATGATACCGGTGTCTGCGTCGGCGAATGACCGTCTGATCAATGCTATCCGCGCGATCGAAACCCGGCTGAACGGGCGAATCGGCGTCAGTATCCTGAACGTTGAAAACGGACGGGAATGGCAATATCGCGCAGATGAACGTTTTCCGATGACCAGCACGTTCAAGCTGCTCGCTTGTGCTGCGGTGCTGCACAAGGTTGACCGTGGGGACGAAACGCTTGATCGCCGTATCACTTTTGGGGCGGATGATCTGGTGACCTATTCGCCGGTAACGGAAAAGCATGTTGATGGCGGTATGACGATTGGCGAATTGTGCGAGGCCACCTTGCATCTGAGCGATAATACGGCGGCCAACCTTATCCTTGATGTGCTGGGTGGCCCCGATGCCCTTAATGCTTACTTGCGCGATATTGGCGATGATGTGACCCGCCTTGACCGGATAGAACCCGAATTGAATGCCGCAACACCGGGCGACCCGCGCGATACCACAACCCCCGATGCCATGCGTGCAACTCTTGCCTATCTGTTGCTCGGCGATGCACTGTCCCCGGAATTGCGCCAGCAGCTTGAAGACTGGCTGACGGGTAATCAGGTCGGTGGCCCGTTGCTGCGGGCCGGTTTACCCGATGACTGGAAGATTGCAGACAGAACCGGGGCTGGCGGATTTGGATCGCGTGCCATTGTTGCGGTAATCTGGCCACCGGAACAAAAGCCGGTGATAGCTGCAGTCTATATCACACAGACATCCGCATCGATGGAAGAACGCAACGCAGCGATTGCAGATATCGGGCAGGAAATTTCTGCCGCTGTCATGCAGTAGAACTCTGTCCCCGAAACAGGAAGCAGAATGTGCTCCCGCTAATGTAAAACTTGCCGGTAGCCAGTCAGCCCAATAGCAGCTAAAAGTATGGGGCAATATTGTAAGTTATTGGCGTTAAAGGCGGTCGCGTGCTGTTTCGGGGAATTATCCTTGCTGTAAGTGTCGCATTTGTCGCTTTTGTCTATGCCCTGTTACAGGTCATGGCAAAGGCTGGCCTTGATGTGCGTATCATGTGGATTATCGGGTCCATGGTAACGGGGGTGGCGATCGTCGCGGTGGCCGCCCTGTCACTGTCTGCACGGTGGCGATCTGCCGGTGATCGTGACATTGCGCCATTGTTAAACGGTTTGGCGCATTCCGATATTGGTGTTGCCCTGATTGATGCCTATGGCCGCACGCTTTATGCCAACCCTGCCTTTCCACGCAAACTCGGTATCGAACCGGGCGAGGACATGCTTGCCGCCCTTGAAGCACGGCTAAGCTTTCTTGATGTCGGCAGTTCCGAGCTGGCCGATTTGCGGACACGCGCGATGCGCGGCGAAGCTGGCGAAATTTACGTCGATTTTTCACAAGCCAGAAAAACCGGGCAACTCGCACTTGCTGCTCCTGCCGGGGCTGCGGACGATGATGCAACCGGGAATGACGAAACACCGCCAGACGACATTGCCGAAGAAATTTACGAAGCCGGTACGGCCTGTCTTCGAATTTCGGTGACTGCGGCAAATGCCCGCGCAGGCCAGATGCTTTGGACGGTTGACGGTATCGATCCGTCTGCGATGCCCGAAGCGGGGCGTTCACTTGTTGTTGCTGAACAGTCTGCTGCCTTTGGGGCGTTTGTCACCGGTTCGGATGATGAAATGACGGTTGGCGGTGTCGCGTCGCGGATGGCAGATGGTGCGGGAAGCGAACAGGCCGATCAGATGGTCGAACGCCTGCCCGTTGGCGTTTGCGGTCTGGATGAAGAAGGCCGCATTCTTTACCTGAACCGGCGTCTGGCAAGCTGGCTTGGCGGTGAACCCGAAGATTTCGCCACCGGTACGCTGGAACTGGCCGATCTGATTGTCGGCGACGGCATGAATGGCGAGGTGAAGCTCAAGGTCAAGGGCGGCGAGCCGATCAAATGCTTTGTCACCCATTCGATCAACGCACCCGGCACTGGTCCGATCCGAAGCCAGGCGGTGGTCTTCCCCGATCCGATGCCAGCCCATGAATGGGAACATGCGCTTGCCGAAACGGAACGCCGGGTACGCTGGTTCTTTGACGACAGTCCGCTTTCGATTGTTCTGGCCGATATGTCGGGCACGGTTACCGATGCCAACCGCGCCTTTATTGAAACGGCGGGGCAACGACATGAACGGGTGATTGGTAGATCCATTCTTGAACTGATCCTGCCGGAAGACCGCGACGAAGTTGCCCGCTATCTGTCCAAGGCTGTCATGGGTATGGGCAAGGGCGGCCAGATCGAAGCCCGTCTGCAGGGTTCGCGCGGGGTCGCCGCACAGATTTACCTGCAACGTGTCGCGGGACGTTCGGGAGAAGCAGGTGCGCTTCTGCTAAACTTCCTTGATACGACCGAACAGAAGAATCTTGAGGAACAATTTGCCCAGTCGCAGAAAATGCAGGCGGTCGGACAGCTTGCCGGCGGGGTTGCACATGATTTTAACAACCTGCTGACCGCGATGATCGGCTTCTGCGATTTGTTGCTGTCGCGGCACGGGCCAGGCGACCCCAGCTTTGCCGATATCATGCAGATCAAACAGAATGCCAATCGTGCAGCCAATCTTGTCCGGCAGCTTTTGGCGTTTTCGCGTCGTCAGACATTACAGCCCAAAATCATCAACATCACCGATGCATTGGCGGAAATGTCGAACCTGTTGCGCCGTTTGATTGGTGAAAAGATCGATCTGAAGGTCAGTCATGGTCGCGATATCGGTCTGGTGAAGGTTGATCCGGGGCAGCTTGATCAGGTGATTATCAACCTTGTGGTCAATGCACGCGATGCCATGGCGGCCAATGGCGGGACGCTTACGGTTCAGACCGGCACCGAGATTGTGGATGAGGCACGCAATACTGGCACCGAACTGATCCCGCCAGGGGATTATATACGGATCGAGGTTTCCGATACCGGTATCGGCATTCCCAAGGATAACCTGACACGCATTTTCGAACCCTTCTTCTCGACCAAGCAGCGGGGCGAGGGCACGGGCCTTGGCCTGTCGACCGTTTACGGGATTGTCAAACAGACCGGCGGTTTCGTTGCCGTTCAATCCGAACCCGGTGTAGGCACGACTTTTACGATTTATCTCCCTCACTACGAAGCGACTGAGGAAGAACTGGCCGAAACCCGTGCGGTGGCCGAAGAAGCCCCGTCACGCGATCTGACCGGTACAGGTGCGATCCTTTTGGTCGAGGACGAGGACGCGGTTCGGACATTCGGTGCGCGTGCTCTTCGCGGCAAAGGCTATGACGTGCTTGAAGCCAATAATGGCGATAACGCGCTTGAGGTTCTGGCGAAAACCGACAAGACCATTGATCTGGTTATTTCCGACGTGGTGATGCCAGGTATTGATGGTCCGACCCTGATCCGCATGTTGCGTGAAAAGCGCCCGGATTTGCGGGTCATCTTTATCTCGGGCTATGCCGAAGATACCTATCGTGATGAACTTGACGAAGAAAACGGCGTGCATTTCCTGCCCAAGCCCTTCTCGCTCAAGGACCTTGCGACCAAGGTCAAAGAAGTCCTGTAAGTTGTTGCTCTATCCTGTCAGATAGAAAATCGAACCGCCATAAAGGCATAAGATCGAAACGCTTTCCCAGCCGATATTGACAAGCCCTCTGCGTTCGCGGTTCAGCATCCCCAACAGAAGTATGCCGGTCATCAGAATGACAAGGGCGATGGTGAACAGGTGCTGCGGACTGAATGCGGCGTAAATCGACCCGTCGCGATAGGCGAAGTCCGATGCCGCCAGAAACAGAACGTCAAACGCATTGCCGCCGATAATATCCCCAACTGCCAGATTGACTGCTCCCATGCGGACAGCTGCAATTGCCGAAACAAGTTCGGGCAACGATGTCGCAATCGCGGTCAGGAATGTGCCAACAGCCGTTTCGCTGATGCCGGTTTTCTCGACGATCGCCAACCCGCTTTCACCAATAGTGTAACCGGCGATTGCTGTTATCGCGGCAAAGGCCAGAAACGCTGACCACAGACGTAGCGAACTTTCCGGATGATAATCTGCATCATCTTCCTTGGCATCCTCGTCGGTCAGGTCGGTTTTGCGGGGCCGCCACATCGGTTGATGGCGGATTTCGGCAAGTAGAGACAGGCCAAAGCCATACAGAATGAACAACAGGATCGATACCGGGTGGATATGCAATATTGTCCAGTCCGGCCCGGCATAGGCCAGAAGCGGTAGGGCAAGCATGCTGACCAGCAGGGTCGCCTGCGCCAGTCCGGTGGCGCTGGCGGCGGCATGTTCCAGATTGCCCTTGCGATACAGAAAGTCGGCAATTCCCAGAAAGGTTGTCTGGGCTGCAATGCCGCCTAGCGCATTGCCAATGGCAAGGTCAGTATGTCCCTGCCATGCTGTCGTCACCGAAAGCACACTTCCGGGCAGGCTGGTTGACATACCGACAAAAACCGCACCGGCAATGATTTGTCCCATGCCGGTTCGTTCGGCCAGTTTGACAGCAATCGTTGCCAGCCGCGTCCCGGCAAAACCGATGATCAGTGCACAAATCGAAAACAGTCCGACTATGGACCAAAGCGGCAGGCTGGCAATTGCAGGCAGCATCGAAACATCTTTTGTTCGGATCTGGCCGCATTTGCACCGGGGCGGCTTTACCTGCCCTTTATGACGCGTCGGGTGCCGTCATGTTCCCTGATTTTGCGAAAGTTAAAACACTTCCCCTTCCGGACGTGCCAGCGGCTTGTTTTCGTTGTGTTCAATTGCTTCTTCACGGGCGCGATGTGTAATGTCAATCGGCTCGCCCTGGCGGGTGTCGGGGCGGACACGGCCAAAGAAATCGGACAGTTCCTTTGCGACGGTTTCAGGTCCCGTGACCTGACGCAGCGTAAAGCTGTGCCCCAGCCGGTCGGTGACATGAAGGTCGCCATAATCGAAAATATTCCCGATCACGCTTTTGCTGATCTGTGTGCTTTTGATGGACTCGAACCCGCGATCATCCTGATCCTTGCGCAAGACACCGCTGCGCGTGACGATCCGGTTATTGGTTATGACGCGCTCAAAGAAAAACAGATCGCGAATAGCGGTCAGGGGCAAAAGAATGCTGTCGCGTGCAGCACGTGTTGAAACGCCAAGGGCACGTTTCAACAGCTTCCAGACAATCGAAATCAGCGCGATGATCAGCCCGAACAGGGCAATTGAAAACACGAATTCATATTCTTCCCAAACCCGATCCAGTGCGGCAAAGGCTTCGGGGCCGGTCAGAAGGGCGCGTGCCTGCGGCATCAAGAAATCGTATATCGCGCGCCAGTGATAGGACGCGTAGATCAGAACCGCAATCCAGATGATCTTGATGATACCGGGGACAAGGATCGATACAGGCGAAATCGGCAGATCCATGATCACCACCTCGCCATCATGCAGATGGCGGCGGATGCCCTTGAACGGTTTGGTTTCCGCGGCGGTCTCGTTTTTCCGGCTCATGTATGTCGTCCTGTTTCAAGCAATCGGTTCAACATACGGCGCGATCAGAATTTCGCAAGCGGGTGAAGGGTTTGCTTTGGTACTATTCGTTGTTTTACCGCGATAATCTGTGATTTTTACAGTTGCCAAAAAGGGCAAAGTCGCGCTTATCTTCCCGAACCGGTTGCGCCACATCCCGGTCAACAACCAAAACAATATCCAAGCAAGAGCCCCGCATGATCCCGTTCTTCGGTGAAGCTGCCGCCTTTACTGCCGCGATGGCCTGGGCGACGTCGAGCATGATTTTTTCCAATATCGGCGGCAAGGTGGGCGCGCAGACGGTCAATCGCGGGCGTCTGGCATGCTCGATCACCTGTCTGACGTTGCTGCATTGGCTGCTTGAAGGGCAGCCTTGGCCGAATGCCGTAACATGGGAACAGCTTGGCTGGCTTTCACTATCTTCGATCCTTGGGCTTGTGATTGGCGATGCCATGCTGTTTCAGGCCTTCGTTACCCTGGGGGCGCGGCTATCGATGCTGATGATGTCGACCGTGCCGATCATGGGGGCGGTTCTGGGCTGGGTGTTGTTTGACGAAGTTCTCAGCCTTCAGGAAATGTCGGGTATCGCACTTGGCATTGGCGGCATCCTTTTGGTCATCATGATGAAAAAGGGACGTCCTGTCGGGTTGGAGGGACGCAATTATCTGGTCGGTATCCTGTTTGGACTTGGCGGTGCCATCGGGCAGGTTTCCAATCTGGTGACGGCGAAATATGCACTGATTGGCGGTTATTCCGCGCTGTCGGCAACATGGATCAGAACCTTTGTCGCGGTTGTGATCATGTGGGGAATTGCGGTTGCGATGGGACGAGCCCGGCGTACGATTGTGGCGTGCAGTGCGCCGGATGTCGGGCGGTGGCTGTTCCTTGGTGCCTTTATCGGCCCGGCGCTTGGTGTATGGCTTTCGATGGTGGCGGTTCAGAATGCCAATGTCGGTATCGCATCGACGCTGATGGCGTTGCCGCCGGTTTTGCTGATTGTCTATGAAGGTGTGGTTCTTCGCCGCCCGGTCGGCCCGCAGGCCATCATCGGGACCTGCATGGCTTTTGGCGGGGTTGCCCTTTTATTCCTGCATTGATCGGTGTTTCTGACGCCGTCTGAGCCAGACCGGGATGAATGCCAGATTGGCAATCAGGCTGATCCCGAACAGGATGGATACCCAGATCGGAAGATTGACCAAGGCACCTGTGCCGCGAAGGCCGGGCGTGGCCGGTTCGGGTGGTTTTGATACACCTGTCATGTCTGGCGTATCAGGCGAATGGGTCAGGATGACCTGATGGCCCATACCGTCCGATACCATGATTCGCCAATGCGCGCCGGTTTCCCCGTCACGCGACAAGGAAGGCGTCGCCACAGCAAAATGCCCGGCGCGATCCGTCCGGCCCTTTTGCCAGATATTGCCATCCGGACCGGTTATCGTGACTTCGGCAAACATCATTGCCGTGCCGTCGGTATATCCGAACTGATAGACGGTGGCGGATTGACTTTGATCGATTTGCCATCCGGCACCATGTGCCAGTGCAGGCAGAGGTCCCGCCAGTAGCAGGGCCAAAGCCAGATTTGTTGAGCGAAGAAATGCCATCATGACGGAATACTATTCCGCAATGTCAAAAGTCATCGTGGCGCGCAGATTGTGTACACGCACACCTTCCTGGGCATCGGGAAGATCGGCGGCAACGCGCACCACCCATAGACCCGGCGCACTGATACGGATTTTGGCAATGCCGCTACCGCGATTATCGCTCATGGTTTCGGTATAATAGGCATAGGAAGACGGCGTATCGGTGAAGCCCGCATAGGTTGCCAGAACACTGGTCGAATAGGGTTGCCCATCCAGCAGAACCTGAACATCAATATCATCGTCGATGCTTGCTGTGCGCGGATCGCTTAACGGCACGATTTCAAGCTTGTGCCCGAGTGGTATGGAAACAAACTCGGCATTTCCATCACCACCGGTCAGGTTTTTGGAAAACTTTTCAAAGCGCGAGGATGCAATCGCATCCGGGTTCACATCCGGTCCGCCTTCCTTCCAGCCATCCGGCGTCTGGGACCAGATCACCGGCAGGCGATGACTGACGAGCCATGCGGCGCTGTCCGGAAGGGTAAAAGTGCCCTTCAGGTTCGGGGTATCTTCATTTTCGGTAATTTCAAGATCGGTGGTGACCGAGGGGGTAATCAATTGTGCGGTTACATGTTGCGGGGCTTCGGCTTCTTCGGGAACACCGAAAACATGGGTCGAATCGAGGGTGAAGACAGCATTGTTCTTGCCGCTATCGGTGATGATGTCACTGCTGGCGATGAATTCGTGGGCTGTTGCACCATAGCCGATCAGGCAACCCAGCGCGGTAATTGCAAGCGGGGTTGTGAACTTTGATTGAAACATCTGCTATCCTTTGGGAGATTAGGGGAGTTGAAAGGCGGTATGAACTTTTCAAAATTGTTCATACGAGTCAAGCTGATGATTCTGAAAGGGAATTCGTATGACCCGCGTGACCGTATCGATCGAAGACGATTTGATGGAGGCCTTTGATGCCTTCCTTGAGCATCGCGGCTACACCAACCGGTCAGAAGGTTTTCGTGACCTGATCCGGGAAAAGCTTCAGAATACCAAGCTTGACGAAGATACCGGCGGCGTTGGTATCGCGGTTCTGAATTATGTTTATGACCATGAAGAGCGCATGCTGGCGTCGCGACTTATGAGTGCCCAGCACGAACATCATGACCTGACCGTGTCGACCGTCCATTTCCATATTGATCATGATACCTGTCTGGAAAGCGTGACCCTGCGTGGCAAGCTTGCCGATATTCGCAGATTCGCCGATCAGGTCCTGGCACAGCCGGGTGTCCGTCACGGGCAGCTTTATTCCGTGCCCGGTGAACTGCATGTCGAAGCCCATCATCACGGGGACGACGAACATGGTCACGCGCATCGTCACGAACATCTGAAAATCACGACCTGAAATCGTGCCGCAACAGAACCATTCCAACAGCTTGTGGGCTGCAGGACCGCTTCACTCAGAGGAAAGGCAGGAACTCTTCCACCGATAAATGAGAACAAACTTGCAACATTCATTTTTTTATGAGAGTGTTCGCATTATGTTCTCAATGCGTTTGCCGAAATGAGCTGGCGGGATTGCCAATCATCCGGCGGGGCACCTAGCGGTGGCGTTCCGCATTCTGGACCGGGGAACCGCCTGCGTTGCATCCTACCCGGCCCTGTGGAATAAGAGAGTTCGAAAAATGATTCAGACCGCACTGCATTTGGTGGATAAGGATACGATGGATAAGCAGAAGGCACTCGAAGCCGCCCTTGGGCAGATCGAACGCGCATTTGGCAAGGGCTCGATCATGAAGCTCGGCCAGCGCGATAGTGCGGTTGATATTTCAGCCATTTCGACCGGATCGCTTGGCCTTGATATTGGGCTTGGCATTGGTGGTCTGCCGCGTGGCCGCATCGTCGAAATTTACGGCCCGGAAAGTTCGGGTAAAACCACACTGGCCCTGCACACCATTGCCGAGGCCCAGAAACTGGGCGGCACCTGTGCTTTTGTCGATGCCGAGCACGCGCTTGATCCGGGTTATGCCCGCAAGCTGGGTGTGAATACCGACGAACTCCTGATTTCGCAGCCTGACGCCGGTGAACAGGCGCTTGAAATCGCCGATACGCTAGTGCGTTCCGGTGCGATTGATGTTCTGGTCGTCGATTCGGTTGCCGCCCTCGTACCACGTGCGGAACTTGAAGGCGAAATGGGCGATACCCACGTTGGCCTGCAGGCCCGCCTGATGAGCCAGGCATTGCGCAAACTGACCAGTTCGGTCTCGCGTTCCAACTGCATGGTCATCTTCATCAACCAGATCCGTATGAAGATCGGTGTGATGTTCGGTAGTCCGGAAACCACCACGGGTGGTAACGCGCTTAAATTCTATGCGTCTGTCCGTCTCGATATTCGCCGTATCGGCCAGATCAAGGATCGTGACGAAGTCGTGGGTAACCAGACCCGCGTGAAGGTTGTCAAAAACAAGATGGCCCCGCCGTTCAAGCAGGTCGAATTCGATATCATGTATGGCGAAGGCATTTCCAAGATGGGTGAAATCCTTGATCTTGGCGTCAAGGCAGGCATCGTCGAGAAATCCGGTTCCTGGTTCTCGTACAATTCGACCCGTATCGGTCAGGGCCGCGAGAATGCCAAGACCTTCCTGCGTGAAAATCCGGAAATGACCGCCGAGATCGAACGCAGCATCCGCGAAAGTGCCGGCCTGATTGCTGAGGCAATGACCAGCATGAGCGATGATGAACCGTCAAATGACGATGATGCGTGATTGCTGACTACCGATTTTCGCCAAATGCATCAAACGGGTCCTTCGGGGCCCGTTTTTTGTTGCGAGGTAGGCAAATCCGCAATTGCCCCAAAATGATCAAGATTGGCTGCAACCCGCAAAAACAAAGACATCGGCTCTGCCTTAATTGCGTCAGATCAGACACTTGGCAACCGCACAGGGAACTTTGTCTTTCCGGCTCCGTTATGAGGAATGTGAACAAAATCACGTCGAGCAAACAGGAGAAACCGAAATGTCTGACTTTCTGAAAAAGCTTTTCGCCGTTGCAATGATTTCCGGCATGGGTCTTGGCCTTGCTGCCTGCGAGACCGCCGAAGGCTTTGGCAAAGACATGGAAAATGCGGGTGAGTCCATTCAGGAAGAAGCTGAATAACAACATTGCCGTGCGGCTTCTCTGATGCCTGACGGGCACCGGGCTTGATCCCGGTGATCCGCCAGCGGCCAAAACCGAAAAGGAGATAACATCATGTTGGGTTGGGCAGTCTTTTGTCTCATTCTGGCGCTTGTCGCCGCCGTCCTTGGTTTTGGCGGCTTGGCAGGTACGTTTGTCGGGATTGCAAAGATCCTGTTCTTTGTCTTCCTCGTACTGTTCGTTGTTTCGCTTCTGGTCAACGCACTGCGTGGTCGTCGTCCTCCGATCTGATCGCGATATCGACAATAATACGAGCAAACGGAAACGGGCGTGCTGCGGCGCGCCCGTTTTTCTGCGTGGCTTTTAAATCATCCATGCAGGAAAGAGTTGCCAGCCGGTCGTGACCCCGACAAGATAGCAACCGATTTCGGAAGCCATATGCCTTGCGTCAGAAGCGGGCCGCGGCCGCCTTCAAAATCAACATGTCGTTAAAGGCAGGAGCAATCAAACGATGTCTATTCTTGTAAAACGTATTCTGGCACTGACCCTGGTCGCTGGTTTTGGCATGTCGCTGGCCGCGTGTGAAACCGCCGCCGGATTTGGACGTGATGTCGAAAAACTTGGCGAACAGATTCAGGAAGGCGTTAACGAGTAACCTGTCAGCGTTTGGCATATCCAAAAGGTTTCTGCCTTGATCACCTGCTATTTGAAATATGTTGTCGACATGCATAAAATCCCCGAATTCGAGGAGTATGCACGCCGCTGGATTCCCATCGTCAACCGGATGGGCGGCGATCATCACGGCTATTTCCTGCCACATGAAGGGGCCAGCAACATTGCCTATGCCCTGTTCAGTTTCCCGAGCCTTGCGGCTTACGAAGATTATCGCAACCGCATGGCCGATGATGATGAGTGTGTTGCGACACTCGAACTTGAAAAACGCAACCGCAGCATCATCAGTTACGAGCGCAGTTTCATGCGCCCGGTTCTTGAGTAGGTCGGCATATCTGATCATGGCGTTGCGGCGTTGCCGGTACGGTGC
Source organism: Thalassospira australica (assembly GCF_044790785.1). Lineage (GTDB taxonomy): Bacteria > Pseudomonadota > Alphaproteobacteria > Rhodospirillales > Thalassospiraceae > Thalassospira > Thalassospira australica_A. The sequence goes on from NZ_CP085258.1 coordinate 876,889, forward strand.
CAGATGCAGAAATCATCACTTAAACACCGCAAAGCCTTTCCCCGACTGGACAGCACAGGGACGAGCCGCTAAATAGGGCAGTCGCGCCGCAAGTTTGCGGCAGCGATTGTTCCGCGTTTTCCGGGTTGGAGAGAGATGCAGACCGTTAACGATATCCGCACCACGTTTCTGGAATTCTTCCGAAAGAACGGCCACGAGGTCGTGTCTTCCAGCCCGCTGGTTCCGCGCAATGACCCGACCCTGATGTTCACCAACGCAGGGATGGTGCAGTTCAAAAACGTTTTCACCGGTCAGGAACAGCGCGATTATTCGCGTGCGACCACCTCGCAGAAATGCGTGCGTGCCGGTGGCAAGCATAACGATCTTGAAAATGTCGGTCATACGGCCCGTCACCATACCTTCTTTGAAATGCTCGGCAACTTTTCGTTCGGCGACTATTTCAAGGAAAACGCGATTGAATTCGCTTGGAACCTGATCACCAGGGAATACGGCCTCCCGGCAGAAAAGCTGCTGGTTACCGTCTATCACACCGATGACGAGGCCCATGGTCTTTGGAAAAAGATCGCCGGTCTTTCCGATGATCGCATCATTCGCATTACGACCTCGGATAACTTCTGGTCGATGGGCGATACCGGTCCTTGTGGTCCGTGTTCGGAAATCTTCTTTGACCATGGCGATAAAATCTGGGGCGGTCCTCCGGGCAGTGCCGACGAAGACGGCGACCGGTTCATCGAAATCTGGAACCTCGTCTTCATGCAGTACGAGCAGATGGCAAATGGCGAACGCGTCAATCTGCCAAAGCCGTCGATTGACACGGGTATGGGCCTTGAACGTATCGCGGCTGTGCTTCAGGGCAAGCACGATAACTATGATATCGACCTGATGCGCGCCCTGATCGAAGCATCGGCGGACGCCACCAGCACCGATCCCGATGGACCGCATAATGTGTCGCACCGCGTGGTTGCCGACCATCTGCGTTCGACCAGTTTCCTGATTGCCGATGGTGTTCTGCCGTCCAATGCCGGACGTGGAAACGTGCTGCGCCGTATCATGCGCCGCGCCATGCGTCACCTGCACATGATCGGCACCCAGGACCCGGTGATGTATAAACTGGTTCCGGCACTGGTGCGCAAAATGGGCGGTGCCTTCCCGGAACTGGTTCGGGCACAGGCATTGATCGAGGAAACCCTGAAGCTCGAAGAGCAGGGCTTTAAAACCATGCTGGACCGCGGCCTCAAGATGCTTGATGACGCGACCGATGGCATGGCGGAGGGCGCAATCCTCTCGGGTGATGTTGCCTTCAAGCTTTATGATACTTACGGCTTCCCGCTTGATCTGACGGCAGATGCGCTTAAACCGCGCAAGATCGGCATTGATGAAAGCGGTTTTACGTCCGCCATGGAAGAACAGAAAGCCAAGGCCCGTGCCGCATGGTCGGGTTCCGGCGAAGCCGCGACCGAGGAAGTCTGGTTTGACATCAATGACCGTGATGGCGCGACCGAATTCCTCGGCTACGAAACCGAAAATGCCGAAGGCGTTATCACGGCCCTGATCAAGGATGGTGCCGAGGCCAAAACCGCGACCAAGGGCGACGAGGTTGCGATTGTTGCCAACCAGACCCCGTTCTTCGGGGAGTCCGGTGGTCAGCAGGGCGATGCCGGTGTGATCAAAACCGAAAAGGGTGCCGTGATTGAAATCACCGACACCCAGAAAAAACTCGGTGCGCTTCATGTGCATCTTGGCAAAATTGTCGAAGGTGATGTTTCGGTTGGTGATGCTGCCGAATTCCGTGTCGATCATACCCGCCGTTCGGCCCTGCGCGCCAACCATTCGGCGACCCATCTTCTGCATGCGGTCATGCGCAAGCATCTGGGCGATCACGTGACCCAGAAGGGATCGCTGGTGGCCAAGGATCGCCTGCGTTTCGACGTATCGCATCCCAAGCCGATTACCGCCGAAGAAGCCGCTGTGATCGAATTCGACGTCAACCGTCTGATCCGCGAAAACAGCGAAGTCACCACCCGTCTGATGACCCCGGACGAGGCGATTGAACTGGGTGCGATGGCGCTGTTTGGCGAAAAATACGGCGATGAAGTCCGCGTTGTATCGATGGGCCTGCCCGAAGCAAACGAACATGCCTATTCGCTTGAACTGTGCGGTGGCACCCATGTCAAACGCACCGGTGATATCGGTATGTTCAAGATCGTATCCGAAGGTGCGGTTTCAAGCGGTGTCCGCCGTATCGAAGCCTTGACCGGTTCGGATGCCGCAAGCTACATGGCGGCTCGGGATCAGCTTCTGCAAACCATTTCGGCCGATCTTAAAGCCGTTCCCGAAGATGTTCCGGCACGTGTCAAAGCCTTGCAGGATGAACGCCGCAAGCTTGAACGCGAGGTTTCCGACCTGCGCAAGAAACTGGCGACCGCCGGTTCGGGCGGGGCATCGGGTGCGGATGCGTTCAAGGAAGTCAACGGTATCAAACTGGCCCTGCGTGTTCTGGACGGTATCCCGGCCAAGGAACTCAAGGGCATGGTTGATGAATTGCGCGATCAGATGGGATCGGGTGTTGTTGCCCTGATTTCGACGGACGGCGGCAAGGCATCAATCGTTGTCGGCCTGACCGAAGACCTTGCGGGTAAGTTCAGCGCAGTCGATCTGGTCCGTGTCGGTGTCGAAAAACTCGGCGGCAAAGGCGGCGGTGGTCGCCCGGATATGGCACAGGGCGGTGGGCCCGATGCCGATCAGGCCGACGCGGCACTTGCTGCGATTGAGGCAACGATTGCTGCCTGATCGTCTGCAAAGCCGAATGTTTGAAAGGGGTATCCATATGGGTGCCCCTTTTGTTTTAGGCTGACTACGAGATTATAAAATTGGTGGAAATTATTACATCCTAATAAAGCTTTTGATTGCAGCATTTGAATGTTGGGGTTTAACCTGAAGTTGCAATTCTAGCAGGGGGATGTGATTTGAGACCGGATTATTTGGTACAAGGCGAAGTTGCCCGATTATTTCCAGTGTTGGCGACGACTTCAAAGGAAGGGAGAACAACCTCCATCGTTCTGAGTTGTATTGCCAATGTAGATGAATTTGGCAAAGAGCTATTGAAATCTGTGGGCGTCAAGACGGGAAAGAAGGCCGTTATAGAAGCCTATACAGAGGTTGTCTTCAGCGCGGGTAAAGAAAAAGAGAAGGATCGTCCTGACGGCTTGCTGGTTGTCAAGACCGGGAAAAAGGAATGGCGGGCGCTTATTGAAACCAAAGTCGGTGCCAGTGATCTTAATGAGGAGCAGATCGAGCGATACAGGGGTATTGCAAAAGATCATAACATCAATTGCGTAATTACCGTCTCAAATCAGTTCTCTTCACGTCCGGAAAATCATCCTCTTCAGTCGGTTCGGAAAAGCCGCTCGAAGATACCTGTTTATCATTGGTCATGGATGTTCATTCTTACTTCCGCTGATTTGTTGATAAACAACGAGCAAATTGAAGACACAGATCAGATGTTTTTGCTTAATGAGCTAAAACGGTTTCTGACACATGAAAGTGCCGGGGTTAAAGGTTTTGACCGGATGCCTCCTGAATGGAGCGAGCTTAATAAGCAGGTTTCGGCTGTTGGCGGTATTCCTGCCAAATCGTCGGAAGCATTGGCTGTGCTTGAAGCTTGGCACCAGGAAACGCGTGACCTTTCTCTGATTTTGAGCCGACAAACGGAAACTGTAGTAAATGAAAAGCTGCCGAGAAAACATCTTCAGGACCCTGGTTTGCGGTTGAAAGAAGAGTTTGCACTGCTGAGAGAAACAGGAAGATTGCAGGCTATCTTGTCCATTCCAGATGCAGCATCGCCTGTCGAAATCTACGCGAATATTCTCAGCCGGACGGTTTCTGTCGAAATGTTTCTGCGGGCACCTGAAGATCGAAAATCGACCAAAGCCCGGATGACATGGTTACTGCGTCAGTTAAAGAGCGTAGCTACACCCGACATTCACGTGCGTTTGATGTGGCCCGGCAGTAGCGAGGCAACGCACTATTCACTTGAGGCCCTTAGAGAAGATCCGGCAATTGCTGAAACTGACAAAAACAGTCTTCAGGTTCTGGGATTTCACGTCTTTTTGTCTCGTCGTTTAGGGGCGCGATTTACGCAGAACGTCAATTTTATCTCTGATCTGGAAGCAATCGTTCCCGAGTTCTATCGCACTGTTGGTCAAAATCTTGTTGCGTGGCGAAAAGCTGCTCCACGTATCAAAAGCGAAAGGGACGAGGCAGTTGATGTCAGTGTTGATGCGCTGGAAGACGAAGCAGAAGATTTCGCGATGGACAATTGACCCCATCGCAATTCGATTAAAAAAGGCCCCGAAATAGGGCCTTTTTTATATGCTGTGATGAGTTTCAGTCTTGCAGCATCTGTTTGTTCAGTTGTGCAAGTTTCTGCTGCTTTTCCTCGTCCGTCGTTTCTTCATCTTCGTTTACTGTCAGAAGCTCCTCTGCCGATGTTGGCAGCGTGGATTTGGAGGCTTCAGCCTGCTGGCCGATCAGTTGGGCTTCTGTTCGTGACTTGGCACTTGCATTTGCAGCAAGCGGGTCAAAAGACGGAGTATCCGATAGCGGCGCGGCTCTGCCTGAGCTGGCATCGTCTCCCTGCCTTTGGCGCATGAAGGCGATGGTTTCTTCGGGGACTTGTTTGTTCGCAACGTTGATCCCCAGCTTTTGAAACGATGCAACATTGAACTGGGACGGATTAATGCTGGTCATGCAGTGTTTTCCAAAAGTTTTACCCTGAAAAGTTGCAAGCAATAATCAGACCACCCGTTCATCTGCGTGCCGTTGGATTTGACCGTCGCGTGGTCATTTCTGGATGGCGGCATTTCTTGCCGGGTTGCGTTTTCCAGTACGCCAGAGCTGCCAGCCAAGATTCATGCCGGTTGCGGCAATCACAATCGCCACTGCCCCGATGATCTGGGCGGTATCCGGGCGATAGCCGAACGCGATCAGGTCGACCAGAATTGCAACAACCGGATAGATGAAGGACAGCGACCCTTGCAAATGGGTGGGTAGTTTCTGAACCGCGCCATACATCAGCACATACATGATCCCCGTATGAACCACGCCAACCGTGACAAGCGCGCCCCAGCTTGACGGATCATCGGGCAGGTTATCCAGATTCGCAAAGGGGGCCAGCATCAGGATACCGATACAAACCTGTATTAGCGCGATCAGATGCGGCGGGGTGCCTTTAAGCTTTTTGGTGATGATCGCGGCAACCGCCCAGAAAAAGGCTGCGACCAGTGCCATCGCGATGCCGCCGGCATAATTGGTGCCGGTAAAACCGCCATCGGGTTTGTCCGATATGATCAAAAGCAGACCGCCAAACGCAATGGCAAGCCATGCGAATTTATTTGCTGTCAGCTTTTCACCAAACAGCAATGCGCCGAACATCACCAGTATGAAGGGTTGAGTGTTGTAGACTGCCGTTGAAACCGAAATAGAGGCCATCGAATAGGACTGGAACAGCAGAAACCAGTTGGTCACGATGGCAACGCCGCCAAGCGCTGCCCAGCCCAATGTCCGCAGGTTCAAAAGTCCACGTAACAATCCCATGCCAGCGCAGACGACAAACAGGGCACCCGCCCCGAATACGCACCGCCAGAAAACAACATCAAGGGCGGATTGCCCCGACATAACGACGAACCAGCCAATTGTGCCCAGAATCGTCATGGCTGCGGTCATTTCGACCGTGCCGCGCAGTTTTTCATCCATCGGAATGCTCCGTTAAACTGATTTTATGGATGAAATTTGCGCCTTTTTTCGGCCTCGTTCCATGGCTTGAGATTGAAAATATCGGTTATTTGATTAATTATATAAAGTTGAGGTGGCAGATTTATGGAAAAAGTAAAGTGATCGACGAAATCGACCAGAAGATATTGAAAATCCTGATTGATGATTCGCGCGTCTCGCAAAAGGAACTGGCTGCCCGTGTCGGATTGTCATCCCCCGGCGTGGCGGAGCGGGTCCGGCGTTTGGAAGAACGCGGGATCATTCGTGGTTTCACCATTGATGTAAATCCAGAGGCTCTTGGTTATCCCCTGCAGGCGATCGTGCGCATTCGCCCACTGCCTGGCAAATTGCACATCGTTCAGCAAATGATCGAAGAAATCCCCGAATTTGGTGAATGTGACAAGGTTACGGGTGATGATTGCTATATCGCGCGGCTTTATGTCCGTTCGATGGGGGAACTTGATACATTGCTGGACCGGATTGTCGATAAGGCCGAAACCAATACATCAATTGTGAAATCAAAATCGGTTGAACGACGGATGCCGCCACCGGTTATGCGTTCGTCTTAGCAAGCGGCGTCGTCGGCGCTTCGCTTGCCTTTTCACCGGTTCTGATCCGTGGTGGCCCGGTAACCCGGCTTGCCAATAGTTTGACCCGGCAGGTCGGGATCAGGCCGCCGAATAATCATCCTTGGCCTGTTGCTTTCGCAGGACGCGGTTAACGGCCCGTTCAACCGCCCTTCGATCCGTCGCATCGGAGACGTCACGTGCGGCTGCGCGTCCGATGAGACGGGCATGTTCGCGAAGGATTTCCTGCTGTCCGGGGTGGCGGGCAAGGCCAACGAGACTTTCAAGGACCTCTGCCATCGGCAGAAGCACATCGGGCTTGCCAGCAGCCGATTGGCGAATCTGATCGAATGCAGCGTCCAGCATGCCGCCGAAATCAGAAAGATTGGCGCAGATACGTTCTTTGCCCTGATCATCCTGCCAGAGCCCAAGCGGATAATGGAAGCTCATCGCTTTTGGCAACGCACGGCCCAGACGATAGATCACGGCAATGGCGGTAAACGGGTCGTTGATCCCGGGCGACAGGGCGCGCAAGGCAATTTCGACCAGTTGGCGCAGGGCAAATTCGATATCAAGCAGGGCCGTGCGCTGATTGCCGATCATGATTTCGTGGTCAATGTCATCGCGGATTTTGTCGGTATCGATGTCGCTGCTTTTGTCGGGTGCGGGCGGATAGGGGCTGATTTCGCCGATAATGTCACCGGCAATCACATGCTGCCCGGCGCGGATCGTCAGGGCGATTTTGATGTCGGTGCGGATGGCAAGTTCAAGCAGATCGTCATAGGCAATTCCCTGAACATATCCCGATTTGGTCGCCCTGAGGACCTGCCCGGGCTGGATCGAGGCCACGTCGGGCAGCACGCAGTCAATCCCCGCCGCCCGCTTGATCGGCTTTTCAAGGGTTTCAAGCGATGCGGCAATGGTGGTTTCCAGATTGGCCCCGACATTGTGAATCACCTGATCGGCAACGATGGATCGGCCAAGATGATGTACAAACAGGATCAGTACGAACAGGCTGATGACAAAAAGCGCAATGCCCGCCATCGCGGCAATTTGCGGTATCTGGTCGTTTTCACCCTGTCCGCCCGAGATGACAAGGGTTGTGATCAGAAACAGGATCGATCCGACAAAACTGCCAAGTGAATTCTGGGTTTTCGGGTCGCCCATGAAATTGCGGATGGTACGCGGCCCAAGTGACCCGGCGGCCAAAGTCAGGACCACCATGGTCACCGAAAGGGCAAAGGTGGTCATCGTCACCAATGTCGCCAGCAGGGTCGATGTCAGGTCCTGCACGGTTTCAATCGTGCCAAAACGTGGCCAGAAATCCGGAAGGCTTCTGATCATTTCCGTGCCCGGCAGCCGGATGGTCAGCAGGGCGAAAATGGCACCGCCAATCGCATACAGAAGCGGGGTAAACCACAGGCTGTGGCTTATGATTTCCCAGAGCCGGATAAAGCGATGAAACATTTTTCAGAGACCCCAGTTCGTGTCATGTGCTTTGCGTGGCGACATATGCCGCCCGTCGGCAAAGCCAGCACCGGGACAGCGATCATCATATGAACGCTCGACCTGCAAAGCCGGTTCCCGGCCGATGACGGGAATTCATGCCATAGCATATCACGGAAATTTCAATGCGGTCGCCCAAGCCGGATGCCACCTATGCAAATTTGGCGGTTGCCGGGTTTTAAAAAATGAACCAAATTCGATTTTGCGTCATTTAATCATACAGGCATCGCGATGAACCGGCAGGACATCCCGGAAAAATCACCCGTAAAGCAACGGGCGAACCGCACAGAAAAGCGCCAGCAGCGCGAAGAGCTGATTGTTCAGCGCGCGGGAGAACTGATTGCGCAATACGGATTTTTCGAACTGAAAATGTCCGACCTTGCACGGGCTTGCGAAATTTCGGTCGGCACGCTTTACGCCCATTTCGCCAGCAAGGAAGACCTTCTGCTGGGGCTTGCCATTACAGCCGGACAGAAACGTGCGCGGTTTTTTGATCATGCGCGCGCCCATGATGGCAGTGCGATGGAAAAGTTCATTGTCGCCAGTCTGCTTGATATCCGCTTTTCCCTTGAACATCCCGAATGGTTCGAGGCGGAATATCTTGCGTTGGCACCTTCGATCTGGACGCGCGCGACGCCATCACATCATCAAAGCCAGTTGGCGGAGGTCGGCCGGATTACCGAGATGTTTCAAAGCTTTCTGTCGGCGGCAGCCGATGAACTTGGCATTTCGCATGATGTGATTGCGCGAACACGTAACCTCAATCTTGGCAGTTGGGGGCTTTCATTTGGCATGAATGCCCTTGCAATGTCGGAAATAACCGACCGTCATTACGGCACGGAACTGCGTGGCAATGCGATTGATATTTTCTGCGACAGCCTGGCCGATCTTCTGGCCGGGGCGGGATGGCATGTTGATGACGCCCGCCAGATCGTGCGCGACCTTGCCGCACGTTATGCCGATCTGCCCGAAGATGCGACATAGTCGCCACCCACGATTTCCATAAACCGCTGCCACCAAAAAACGCCCAAGGAGTATTCGCCCCATGTCCCAGGAAACCAAAACCATGACTGCGGTCTTTTTGACCGTACTGTTCGGTTTTGCCGGGTTCAGTCTGCCTTATCCGGTTTTCAGCCCGATGTTTCTGAAACCCGAACTGGGCTTTCTTGACCCATCCGTGCCGACGGAATACCGCACGATGCTTTTGGGTGTCGCCATGGCGCTTTATCCCATCGGGCAGTTTATCGGTGCCCCGTGGCTGGGGCGGGTGTCGGACAAGCTTGGCCGTCGACCGGTTCTGATGGCGTCGCTTTTGGGGGCGGCACTTGGTTATCTTGTGACGGCGTATGGGGTCGCCAGCGCGAATTTGCCGCTGGTTTTGGCCGGGAGGTTCGTGTCCGGCCTGTGCGAGGGCAATATGGCGATTGCACAATCGATTGCATCGGATATCAGCCGCCCGGAAACCAAGGTGCGTAATTTTGGCCTGATTACGGTGGCGATCAATGTTGGCTGGATCATCGGGCCATTGATGGGCGGCTTTTTCTCCGACCCGACCATTCATCCGTCCTTTAACGTTTCCTGGCCGTTCTATTTTGCCGCGGGCATGTATGCCTTTAACCTGTTGGTGGTGTTCGTGATCCTGCGTATCCCCGAATATGCGCGTCGTCGCGGCACGCCAAAGGGCATGACACCACCGGCCACGCGCACCGTTTGGGCGACGATCAAGGATCCGGACCTTTTGCCCGGTTATGTGATTTCGTTTTTCAGCTATATCGCGGTTTATATCTTCTTTGCCTTTTTCGGGGTCTATCTGGTGCAGAATTACGACGTCACCAGCAGCTTCCTTGGCATGTGTTCGGCAATCATTTCGATCCCGCTAATACTTGCCGGATTGACGGTTGATCGCGCGCAGAAGATTTGCGGTCTGATCGGTGTTGGCACACTCGGGCATCTGTTTTTGGGGATCGGCCTGATCACATTCCTGATCCCCGATGGGCTGGTGTGGATATTTGTGCCCATGTGTCTGGCGGCGTTTGGTATTGCCTGGTGTGAGGTGACAACCAGCCTGTTTATTTCCAACGCTGCCGGATCGCATGAACAGGGGCAGGCATTGGGCGTTTATCGTTCCGTCCACGTGCTTGCCGAAGCCGCAGCCGTGCTGATCGGCGGGGTTTTGGCCGGGGTCGCCAGTTATGCGCCCTTCTTCCTTGGCTTTGTTGCCGCGATGCTTTGTGTGATCGGTATTCTGGGCTGGCTGCGCATACGGCAGGCAACTGCAGACGTTCCGGTGGCTTAAGCTCACCACATTTTCAGATATCAATCGGTGCATGGGCGGCCCGCGCAATCAGTTCGGCCGCCCTGTCGCTGCCTTTGCGGTCCTTGCCCGGCAGTTTGACAAGCTCATCGGCAAGTTCGCGGGTTTCCTTGATCCCGTCGAGGTCGGCACTGATTTCCATCACCCGGTCCCAGATCGCCGTGTCATCCATGCCGCCCATAACGGTCAGGGTGATCGCCCGGTTAAGGGCGGCTTCGGCATTCTCGGGATCATGGCTCAGGATCAGCTCGAACGCCTCAAACGCCGCAATCAGATGCCCTTCGCGCAGATTGATAACGCCCAGATCGTTCGATGCGATCAAGGATGCGGGATCAATTCGCAACAATTGCTCGATCGCGCGGCGTTCGCTATCGATATCGTCATTGGCGCGATGCGCACGGGCAATCAGGCGGTGGATGGCGGCATTTCCCGGTTTGTGATGGGCTGCATTTTGAAACGCGCCAAGTGCGCGATCAGGCTGTTCAAGTTCCAGCAAGGCCTGCCCGCGCAATACCAGCAATTCCGGATCAATCGGATGATTGCGCAGAACAATATCGACATGGTTAAGGGCGGATCTGGCATCGCCGTTCTCAAGCAGGGCGCGTGCAATGTGATGAAGGCATTTCTCGTGACCTTCATCAGATTGCAATACGGTGCGATATTCGCCGAGTGCTTCGGTTAGTAAACCTTTTTCATGAAGGGCCCGGGCAAGCCCGAACCGGGCTTCAAGATTATCCTCATCCTCGCCCAGTGCCTGGCGTAACATATTGATTGCAGCGTCATATTGGCGTCTTTGAAGTGCGGCAAGCCCCATATCCGCAAAGGACATAGTGGTCATGCAAATTCTCCCAACCTTGGTATCATCCCGTTATCCGACCTATCGGATTTATCGTATTTCGATGGGATTATAGGCGGTAGAACGGTCATTTCCACCCCTGATCTATGTTTAGGGGAAGAGCACAGCAGGTTTTCTCCAGCCCTATAAAATCCCTGCCAATAGGGACGCGGGCGAATCAGCCCTTGTCCGCAGCTATTCTTGCCCTTACCTTGACGCAAACGTCAACTTATGTTGCAGGGCGAAAATGAAGTTTCAGGGTACGGAAAATTACGTCGCGACCGAAGATCTGATGGTGGCGGTCAATGCCGCGATTACCTTGCAGCGGCCGCTTCTGGTCAAGGGCGAGCCGGGAACAGGCAAAACCGTCCTGGCCGAGGAAATTGCCAAATCGCTTGGCAAGAAGCTGATTACCTGGTCGATCAAATCAACCACACGTGCGCAGCAGGGTCTTTATGAATATGACGCTGTTTCGCGCCTGCGTGACAGCCAGTTGGGTGATGCGCGCGTGCACGACATTGCCAATTACATCGTCAAGGGCAAGCTTTGGGAAGCATTCGAGGATGAAAGTGCACCGGTTCTGCTGATTGACGAAATCGACAAGGCCGATATCGAGTTCCCCAATGATTTGCTTCAGGAACTCGACCGGATGGAATTCTTTGTCTATGAGACACAGGAAACCATCAAGGCGGCCAATCGCCCGATCGTGATCATCACATCGAACAATGAAAAGGAACTGCCCGACGCGTTCCTGCGACGGTGCTTTTTCCATTATATCCGCTTCCCGGATGCCGAAACCATGGCCGAAATCGTTGCGGTCCATTTCCCCGATATCCAGAAACGTCTGGTGTCGGAGGCCCTGAACCTGTTTTACGACATGCGCGATGTTGGCGGGCTTAAGAAAAAGCCGTCAACATCGGAACTGCTTGATTGGCTAAAGCTTCTGATGGCCGAAGATTTGCCGCCCGAAGCATTGCGGGCCAGGGACGCCAAAACCGCCGTGCCGCCACTTCATGGGGCGCTGTTGAAAAACGAGCAGGATGTTTACCTGTTCGAACGTCTTGCCTTTATGGCGCGGCGCGAAGGGCGTTAGACCATCATGTTCACCGGCTTTTTCTACAAGCTGAAAGAAGCCCGCGTTCCCGTCAGTCTGCGCGAATATCTGACGCTGCTTGAGGCCGTCGAAAAGGGCCTTGCGAACCACGCGGTCGAGGATTTCTATTACCTGGCGCGTGCAGCACTAGTGAAGGATGAACGCCATCTTGACCGGTTCGATCAGGTCTTTGGTGCCCATTTCAAGGGCGTGGTTGATCTGGCTGACGGCATGGATGAAGTTGCCAAGGTCGACATTCCCGAAGAATGGCTGCGCAAGCTTGCCGAAAAATTCCTGACCGACGCGGAAAAGGCCGAGATCGAGGCGCTGGGTGGTTGGGAAAAGCTGATGGAAACCCTTAAACAGCGGCTTGAGGAACAGAAAGGCCGTCACCAGGGCGGCAATAAATGGATCGGCACCGCCGGAACATCGCCCTTTGGCGCCTATGGCTATAACCCCGAAGGGGTGCGGATCGGGCAGGACAAATCCCGTCATCGTCGTGCGGTCAAGGTCTGGGACAAACGCGAGTTTAAAAACCTTGATGACAGTGTCGAAATCGGCACGCGCAATATCAAGGTGGCCCTGCGGCGTTTGCGGAAATGGGCGCGGACCGGGGCGGCAGATGAACTTGATCTGCCCGGTACCATTTCATCAACCGCCCGTCAGGGCTGGCTCGATGTGCAGATGCGCCCTGAACGGCACAATGCGGTCAAGGTGCTTATGCTGTTTGATATCGGCGGGTCGATGGATGACCATATCAAGGTGTGCGAGGAGCTGTTTTCGGCGGTCAAAACCGAATTCAAGCATCTGGAATATTATTACTTCCATAATTGTCCCTATGAAGGGCTGTGGAAGGACAATGCGCGCCGCCGCACCGATCAGGTTTCAACATGGGATGTGATCCGGACCTATGGTGCAGATTACAAGCTGGTGATTGTTGGCGATGCCACCATGAGTCCCTATGAAATCACCTATCCCGGCGGCTCGGTCGAACATTGGAACGAGGAAGCCGGGGCGGTCTGGATGCAACGTTTGCTCGATCATTTCGAACATGCCGCCTGGATCAATCCGCAGGCGGAAAACTGGTGGCAATATCACGGCTCGATCCAGATCATTCACAAACTGATGGATGGTCGGATGTATCCGCTAACCCTTGAGGGGCTTGATCGGATGACCGGGGAATTGAACCGCTGATATCGGTGTCAGGAAACTGATCGGAAGGTTGACATGGCCGTATCCGCTCACAAGTCCGATGATATCGCCGGGTAAGAAACCGCCTCTGGACCTGATCAATATATCCCCGTGGTCTATCGATATGAACCTGCGCATTTCCAAACCGCCCTATTCATACCGCGACGACAACACGGTGCCGGACTTTGACGATTCCCGTCCGGTGATTGTGATGGATGGGCAGTGCGGCCTGTGTGCCATGACGGCCCGCTGGATGGCGCATGCCGACAAAGCCGGAGAATTTGGCATCTGCCGTTCGCAGACGGAACTGGGGACGGCGCTTCTGCACCATTATGGTATTGATGCGCAAAAACCCGAAAGCTGGCTCTATATCGTGGATGGTCGGGCTTATAGTGCGCTTGACGGTATCATTCGCGCCGGTGCACGGGTAGGGGGCACCGGATGGCTGTTTCAACCGCTCAGGATTTTGCCGCGGTCATTGCAGGACGGGCTTTATCGATGGGTGGCGCGAAACCGTTACAGGATATTTGGCCGGACGGATATGTGTGCGCTGCGCGATGAGGCTTTGCGCGTCAGATTGATGGAGTGAAACCAACCCATTCCGATCATGCCGGCCCCAGAAACAGATAGCTTTCGGTTTTGGCGATACCTTCCATGGTGCGCACGGTCGTGACCACCTGATGAAAATCCGAAAGGGCAGGCACCTGAATTTCCGCGATCAGGTCCCATTCGCCATTGGTGGTGTGAAGGGCGGCAAAGCCAAGGTTTTTGCGAAGGCTCGCGACCAGCGTTTTTACATTCTTGCCCGATAGCTCGATCATCATCACACCCCGAATGGTACCGTCCGACGCATCATCGCGCAGGCGCACGGTAAATCCGGCAATCACCCCCTGATTGATCAGGCGATCCATTCGGGTTTTAACCGTTCCGGCTGCAACCCCCAAAAGCTGCGCCAGTTTCGGGACGGATGCACGCGCATTGATGCGCAATTCGGCAAGAAGGCGGCGGTCAAGATCATCCATAATTTCGTTCCGGTTTGATGGTTTCGTCAATTATCCTGATGAAATAATCAATTTCCAATCGAAAATTGTATCAAACTGGCATTTTAACTGTTTTCGGCAAAGCATATCCTGTTGTCTCGTCATCAGGGAGCAAACACATGGCCATGCCGGAAAAACAATGGGCACCTTATGCCCGTACTGCTGAAATCGCCGACCGCCTGACCCGTTTTGGCAGTGTTACCGGCAGCGCAGGGGAAGCCGATATCACAGGGCTGATCGTCGATATTTTGCGTGAAATTCCTTATTTTCAGGATAACCCCGACAATATCGCCGTGATCGACAGCCATCCGGTGGCGGGGGGCAGCCGGATGGCAAAAAGTGTTGCCGCACTGGTGCGGGGAACCGGGCGCAAGACAATGGCAATGGCCGGACATTTTGATGTGGTGTCGATTGAAAACTATCATGATCTGAAACATCTGGCTTTTGAACCCGATGCGCTGTGCGAGGCCCTGATTGCCGATCTGTCCAGTCGGGAAAATCTTAGCGATGCCGAGGCACTTGCTCTTCGCGATTTTCAGACCGGTGATTTCATCCCGGGGCGCGGATTGCTTGATATGAAAAGCGGCGATGCGGCGGGCATTGCATTTCTTGAACATTTCAGCCAGCAGCCGGACCGGAAGGGCAATGTCATCCTGTTCCTGACACCTGATGAAGAACGCAATTCATGCGGTATGCGCAGCCTGCGCAATGCGTTGCCGGAATTGGCCGGGCGATGGAACCTCGATATTGTCGGCGGGGTCAATCTGGATGCCAGCAGCGACCCCGGCAATGGCGAGGCCGGGCGCGCAATTTTCCATGGCTCGGTCGGGAAGCTTTTGCCCTTTGCCTTGGTGGTGGGTTTGCCAACCCATGTCGGTTATCCGTTTGATGGTGTTTCCGCCCATGTGATCGCATCGGAAATCATGCAGGCGATCGAGGCCAATAGTAATCTGTGTGATCGCGGCATGCGTGAAACCGCACCGCCCCCGGTCTGTCTTGAGGCCCGCGATGTGCGCGATAACTACGAAGTCACCACACCAGAACATGTCTGGATGGCGTTTAACTGGCTGGTGATGGGGAAAAGCTGTGCCGAACTTATGGGCGATTTCACCGCCATCGTAAAGGATGCCGGAAACCGTGCACTTGAACGGTTTGCCGTCCACGCGGCCCGCTATGCCAAGGCCTGCGGTCAGGCTGCTCCCGCACCTTTGCCATCCTTGCGCATGGTCACAATTGCCCAATTGCGTGACATGGCCTTTGCATCGGGCGGCAGCGATGCGCTTGACCAGATCAATGCGGTGGCCATTGAAACGGCACGGGATAACAATCCGCTCAACCGTACCCGCATTATGGTTAGGGCCATGCTGGCCGAGGCACATCTGCGCGGCCCGGCCGTAGTGACCGGTCTGGCCGGTTTGCATTATCCGGCTGTTCATGTTGATCGCGCAAAGGATATGGACCGTCAGTTTCTGGATGCGATTGACCGGGCCCGCACCACGATAGAGGCCCGCCACAAAACGCAGATTTGTGATCGCGGTTATTTCATGGGCATCTCGGATATGAGTTTTTTCGGACATGTGACCGATACCCGTGACACAGAAACCATCGCCGCCAGCACCCCGATAGAGGAACTGGTGGATCGCCCGGTTGATGATGTTCTGACCTATCCTGTGGTCAATATCGGTCCGTGGGGGCGGGAATATCATCAACGTCATGAACGGCTTTATGCGCCCTACGCCTATCATGTGCTGCCCGATTTTCTGGCCGAAATCGCGGGAGAGCTTTTGGGCTGATCACTATCATTGGCAAAGCAATCCACGGAAGACGGACAAGCGTAACAGTTGCATGAAACTTTGAGTTCTTGCCTTCTGCCTTGTTCCTGCCGCATCGTTTCGTCACTATGCTGGGCAAAACTTATGCGGAAATAAGGAGTTATGGGATGCTGATGAAATCTGCGCGCGCCGCCATTCTGGGAACGGCACTTGCTGTTCTGCCACTGTCGATCACACCGGCAATGGCACAGGACAGTACCCTTGAAAGGGTGGTGATCGCCCATCGCGGGGCATCGGGCTATCTGCCCGAACATACCCTGCCGGCAAAGGCGCTGGCATATAGCATGGGGGCAGATTTCATCGAACAGGATGTGGTGATGTCCAAGGACGGTGTGCCGGTTGTCCTGCATGACATCCATGTCGATACCACGACCGACGTTGCCAAAAAATTCCCCGACCGCAAACGCGAAGATGGCCGTTACTACGCGATTGATTTCACGTTGGAAGAACTCAAAAGCCTGAATGTCACCGAACGGTTCAAGGCCGATACCGGGGATCAGGTTTACCCGAACCGCTTCCCCGGCGAATACGCGATTTTTAAAATTCCCACACTGGAAGAAGAAATTGCCATGATCCGGGGGCTTAACAAATCAACCGGGCGTGATGTCGGCATCTATCCGGAAATCAAGGACCCGGCATGGCACAAGGCCGAAGGGCAGGATGTGACCGCCGCGGTCATCAAGGTCATGGAACATTGGGGGTATGGCACGCCGGAATCCAATTCCTATGTCCAGTGTTTTGACTGGGAAGAAACCAAGCGTATCCGCAACGACCTGAAATATCAGGGCAAGCTGGTTCAGTTGCTGGGTGAAAACAGATGGGGCGCCCCCGAGGGCACGGATTACGATTATCTGAAAACCGATGATGGTGTGGCCGAAATGGCAACTGTGGTCGACGGGATTGGCCCGTGGCTGCCTCAGGTCATCGAAGGGCTTAGTGCCGATGGCACGGCGATCATGACGCCAACGCTGATTGCAGCCCAGCGTGCGCAGTTGGAAGTCCATCCCTATACCCTGCGTGCCGATCAGTTGCCGAAATGGGCAGGCGACATGGATATCGCGCTTAAGGCGATTTTTGATGATGCCGCAATCAATGGCATCTTTACCGACTTCCCCGATCAGGTTGTCGAATATCTGGCGGTGCGACCGCAGCAGGACTGATTACGCTCGCGTGTTGCGGTCTGGAACAGTTCCGGGATACGCGCGTTCTGGTCCGGGTAGGCTAAACGAAATAGACTGTTTCCAATCTGACTGTATCCGTCAGGCGGCAGTTGCCGCATTCTGATAAAGATCGATTTTCAACTCAAGGAGGCAAAATTGGCCAAGGTTCTGGTTCTTTATTATTCGATGTACGGACATATCGAAACCATGGCAAATGCCGTGGCCGAAGGCGCGCGCGGGGTTGCGGGTACGCATGTTGATGTTAAACGCGTGCCGGAAATCATGCCCGAAGATGTTGCCAAGGCTGCCGGTGCAAAGCTTGACCAGGTTGCCCCGATTGCCGCGGTTTCGGATCTTCCGGAATATGATGCAATCATCTTTGGTGTCCCGACCCGTTTTGGCAACATGTCGGCCCAGATGCGCAATTTCCTTGATCAGACCGGTGGCCTGTGGGCCAAGGGCGCATTGATCGGCAAGATCGGTTCGGTATTTGCCTCGACCGGAACCCAGCATGGCGGCCAGGAAACCACCATTACCTCGACCCATACGACACTACTGCATCATGGCATGGTCATTGTCGGCGTGCCTTATAGCTGTGCGGGCCTGACCAATATGGATGAAATCACCGGCGGGTCGCCTTACGGTGCGTCAACGCTGGCCGGTGCAGACGGTTCGCGTCAGCCGTCAAAGAACGAGCTTGATATCGCCAAATTCCAGGGCAAACACGTTGCCGAACTGGCCGCCAAGCTGGCCGTTTAAACGGTTTTCCATCGGTTTTCAGGCCGCGCGGCAATCTGTCGTGTGGCCTTTTCTTTATGTGATTGGATTGTTGCGGGAAACAATCCGATGCGTGATTGATCATTGTTTCGCGACAGTTTTCTGCCAGATTGAAGGGCAGAGAATGATGTTTTAACGAAAGGACTGTTCATGTCTGATCATGTTAAAAAACCGCGCGGTGTTGCCCGTGTTATCCGTGCGATGGATACATCCGACGGGGCCGGTGTGTCGCTGAAACGGTCCGTCGGATCGCCGCAGCTTGATATGCTCGACCCGTTTCTGATGCTGGATTCCATTTCAACCGACAATGCCGACGAATACATTGCCGGTTTCCCCGAACATCCCCATCGCGGCTTTGAAACGGTGACCTATATGGTCGAGGGAGCCATGCGTCACAAGGACAGCATGGGCAATGAAGGTGTTCTGCGTTCGGGTGGTGTGCAGTGGATGACCGCAGGCAGCGGGATTTTGCATTCCGAAAGCCCGGAGCAGGAAGATGGTCTTTTGCAGGGCTTCCAACTTTGGATCAACCTTCCGGCCAAGGATAAAATGGTAACCCCGCGTTACCAGAATATCGAAGGCAGCGACGTCGTCGAACTCAGCCCCGAAGACGGTGTCGATCTGCGTCTTGTCGCCGGTGATTTCATGGGTAAAACCGGGCCGGTCAATGGCATTGCTACCAAGCCGGTCTTTATTGATGCCAAACTGGCGGCTGGTCGCGAGGTGACCCTGCCGGTGTCCAGAGGCCATGCCGCGATGGTTTATGTCTTTATCGGGGACGCGATTGTTGCTGATAAGGCGATCACCACGCATCATCTGGCCGTTCTGGATGATGGCGATAGCATCACGCTTAAAGGCGGCCCCGAAGGTGGTCGGATGCTTTTGATTGCGGCCCGTCCGCTGCATGAACCGGTTGTTCGCTATGGCCCGTTCGTCATGAGCAGCAAACAGGAACTGATGCAGGCCTTCGACGATTATCAGCGTGGCCGGTTTGTCCGTGCGGCGGCTGTTTCCTGAAAAAGACATTCATAAAGTTCCAGAAACCCCGTCAAACTTTTGGCGGGGTTTTTCTTTTGCGGGTATCGGGCGATATTGTGATGTGGGCAGGTTCGAAGTCTTGCACGGCTTGAAAGAAACACCCGCCCCCCTAACCTATAAGATGCAGGGGGCAGGAATGCCCTGCGGAGTGGGTCGGGAATGAAAAAACAATGGGTCATGATGCTGGTGTTAGCCGCGTTGCTGATGATGGCGGCGCAGGCAAAGGCCGATCATGTCCGGATCGTGACGGGGGATTACTTTGCCCCCTTTACAGGCCGTGATCTGCCCGACGGTGGTATCATGACCGAGATTGTCCGGCGCGCATTCGAGATTGCCGGGTATGATCATGCCGAAATTATCTGGCGGTCCTGGCGTCAGGGCTATGACATGACGGTCAAGGGGGAGGTCGAAGGTACTTTCCCCTATGCCTATACTCCGTTTCGTGCGCGCGCAGTCCTGTTTTCCGAACCAGTTGCCAGCCTGTCGGCTTTTGGCTGGTATGCGAAATCTCGCCAGAATTTTGAAACCATCGATGATTTGAACGGTACAGCACTTTGCCTGCCGCTGGGCTATGCCGAACTGGGCAGGACAAGTCAGATGCTGGCAACCGGGCGGGCAACCCGCCATGCACCGCCCGATATGCGTACCTGTTTCAAACTTCTGGAAGCCGGGCGGGTCGATATTGTGGTTGCCCCACGGTCAGAAGCCCACGATTCCATACGCGCCGCCGGACTGGAACTGGATCATTTCGGCAATATTGATGAACCGCTTTCGACCATGCCATTGCATTTCGTGATCGGCCTGAACCATCCCAAGGCTGGCAAAATCATGCAGGATTTCAATACAGCCCTTCTGGAATTACGCGACAGTGGCGAGCTGGCCCGGTTGCTGAACCGCGCGCAATACTGATCACCTGACCGGAACGGAATATCCGCCAGAATCATGATTTTCCGGCAACATCATCCTCGACAATCCAGCCTTTTTCCGTACGGCACGCGGTTTTTATTTGGCTGCTGGTGCGGTTGTGTGCGCTCAGGGATTGCCTATAGGTGCGGCACCAAGCGCCCTTGTCGGTTTGCAGCGTTTTAAGCGGGGTGACCGCAATCGTAATGTTACCCTTGCTGGTCATGGTTTTACCTGAAAGCGTATCTTCCAGTGTTGCCTGAACCAATGCTGCAAGGCGTTTGCGATCTGCTGCCGGGATTTTGGTCGGTGCCGGGCCAAAGGTAATCAGTTCCTCGCTATGGTCCTGACCCGATTTCCAGTTGCGTTCGCGTTTGACGTAATAACCGATTTCGGGCGCGTACCACCATTTCGTGGTTTGCATCCACCATTGCTGCCAGTAACGTGCACATTCAACGATATAGGTATCAAAGGTCCCGGCTTCTACCGTCACGGTTTCCGTTGCGGGTACGCTGCAGGTCAGCCATTGTTTATACTGATCGGGCTTGCCGGTTTCGGGATCGATATTTTGCGACGTGGTATAAATCCGCACCTGCTTGTCAAATGACAGCGGCCAAATGCTCTCTGATCCGTCGCGAAGGGATGCCGTGCCTGATCGTTTTTGACCTTCCTTATCGGTATAGGACCATTCAAGATTGGGCAGGGTAAAATCGTCCGTCGTGACGAAACTGTAATCGCCGCCGCCATTCCAGAAGATTTTTTCCCCTGACGTTTTGGTCACGTACACCGCCCGGCCACTGTCAAAGACAAAAGCATCCCCGGTTCCGAATTTCGGCAAATTCGCCGATCCCATATCCGGACCATCATTGGTCCGTTCTGTGGCATAGGCAGACATGCCGTCATTGAGTTCATTCAGGGATTGGGAAAAGCTGTCGAGTGTATTGGTCACCTGACAACCGGCGGTTGCGGCCATCGCCAGAAAGGGAAAAATCGCCATCGCATATCGCGAAGCGGTCAAGCAGCACATCGATCCTGATCCTCGTGTTCTTTTTATCAAGCGTTCTTTTGATTTTGGGCCTGTTGACCATAAGGGCGTTGCGACCTGAGAAGCGGTCGCAACGTACATTGTTGATTAAAGCTTCTGTTCTGGCGCCTTGGACAGGTTTTCCATATCCATAGCGCCCGGTATCAGCCGATAAACCGTTTCCCAAACGCCGGAACCGGTTCGGCAGGCCCGGCCGAAGAAGGCATTGGCTTCGGTGGCGGCTGACGGGAAGGTCACCTGATATTCACGGCAATACAAGCCGTTCTGCTGGAAGGTTCGCAGCGGTTCGATCAGGGTTTCGCTTTCACCAATATCGGTTTTGCGGAGCGATACCTTGCGGATCGTGCCGCTTAGTGTGTTTTCCAGCGTTTCACTGATCTGAGCATCCAGAACCGGGTTGTTGACCGGTGAATATTCCGCAAGCTGTGCATTGGTGCCATTCGGCGCAAGATTTTGCGAAAACCAGTTACCACCAACAAAGGCCAGAAGGACTGCAGCCGCCGCACCGATACCGGTGAAAATGGCCGTGCGCGTATTGGAGTTTGCCGCTTTGGGAATCGCAACAGACGGCGCGTCATTGGTCATGGATGATGCCGTTGAGGATTGCCCGTCAAGGATACCGGCGATCCGTTTTGACAGGTCGGGATATACCGTATCGCTCAAAAGGCGTTCGGACTGGCTGCGTAACATAACCGACTGTCGGGCAATGATTTCGAATTGCCGTCGCATCCTCGGGCAATTGCCGATCCGGTCTTCCACCTTGCGGCAATCCGTCGGACCAAGCTCACCATCGACATAGGCAGACAGCAAGGCATAATCCTGTTCTGACAAACTATTACTCATGATGATCCTCGCTGAATGTCTTCATCGTCATTTTCGGTGCCGTCCTCGTCATGAAGACGGGCCAGATAGGTACGCGCACGGGCCACCCTGCTCATCACCGTTCCGTGCGGAATATCCAGAATGCCGCCTGCCTCGCGATAGGTGTAACCCTCAAACAAAACCAGTGTCAGGGCAGCGCGCTGTTCTTCGGGCAGGCTGCCAAGCGCCTTTTGAAGGAACATGCGGTCTGTGCCGCCATGCCCATGCGAGGGCATGGTGATCTCACGCGCGTCCTCAAACGAAATCACGACACCACGGCGTTGCTCGCGCCGTTTTTCATCAATCCAACTGGTCTGGACAATCCGGAACATCCAGCTGTCCAGACGTGTGCCGCGCTCATACTGATCGATCCGCTCGACCGCTTTAATATAGGCGGTCTGAACGAGATCCTCTGCTGCGGTGGCATCACGGGTCAGCGATCTTGCAAATCGCAGGATGCGGGGCAGCAATTCAGTCATTTCTGCGCGTATTGCCGGTTCCAAACCGAACTCCCGACCGTGATCATCTTTTTAAATCTGGGGTCTTGTTACGCAGATAACGCGCGCGAGCGTCTGTTTCTTCCATCACAGTTCAAAAAAATCCGAAAAAAAAGTTCAACCAGCGGGATGAAAATGGAAAGCCTGCGCGTTGTCCTTGCAAATCACCGGATGAAAACATCCACAAGGTTGGACCTCATAGGTGGGGACGAAAAAATGAAAAGCGGAAAAAAAACAATCATGCGTAACCGCATCTGTACAGCCGCAATTTTGGGTGCCGGCACCTTTGCCTTGATCGGCGCGCCGGTATCGATTGATTTCGGCAAACTGGACTTCTCGGCCAAAACCGCAATTGCCCAGGGAAATGGTAATGGTGGCGGCAACGGGAATGGCGGGGGTAACGGCAACGGTGGTGGCAATGGCGGGGGGAACGGGAACGCTGGCGGGAACGGCGGCGGGAACGGTGGTGGAAACGGCAATGGCAATGGTGCTGGCGGCGATGGCGGGCCTGGCGGTCCCGATGGCCCGGGCAACAGCAGCAATGCCGGTGGTAATGGAAACGGCAATGGTAGAAATGCTGATGCTTCCGATGGCCCGGGCAATAGTGCCGCCGCAAAATCAAAAGCACAGGACCTCGGCCTACAGTCGAAAGGCAAAGCCTTCGGACGCAGCGGGCCGGGCCCGGCGGGAGTAGAGGGTGAGGATGTAGAACGCGGCATGCCGCCGGGTATCGGGCGTGCTCCCGGGCTGGCTGGCGCGCTTCCGCCGGGAATTCAAAGGGTCTTTGGGGCTCCGACCGGGCCGGATATCGACCCGGACATTGAACAGGACATTATCGTTCATGGCTGGAAAGAACTGACCCGCCCGGATGACGATGTCGATACTCCGGACGACGGTGAACCTGATCCGGGTGACACCGGGGATGCTGGCGACACTGGCGATACTGGTGATACCGGAGATTCGGGAGACGATACAGGTGACACCGGCGACACCGGTGACAGTGGTGGCGACACGGACGATACCACTGATACCGGTGATACAGGTGGCGACGATACAACAACCGACGCAACCTGACCTCAAAAGCAGCTGATCCTGCTTTCTGCTGTACGTTCTTTGGTTGGGACACGCAGCAAACTTATCCCCGCTGGTCCCTTCCGGCGGGGCTTTTTTGTCGTTCCAACCGTGCTGATCTCGGGCAAAACAAAACCCCGCCCAGTTTGCACCGGCGGGGTTTCATCATTCTGGCAAGATGCCGGGCAATCAGCCCATGGCAACTTTCAGGCCTTCGTCAAGTTTGTCGAGGAACTGCGTGGTGGTCAGCCACTTCTGGTTCGGACCGATCAGCAGCGCTAGATCCTTGGTCATGAAGCCGGCTTCGACGGTGTCGACACAGACTTTTTCAAGGGTTTCAGCAAATTTCACAACGTCCGGGGTGTTATCGAACTCGCCACGGTACTTAAGGCCCTGCGTCCAGGCAAAGATCGACGCAATCGGGTTGGTCGAGGTTTCTTTGCCCTGCTGGTGCTGACGATAGTGGCGGGTGACGGTGCCGTGTGCTGCTTCTGCTTCTACGGTCTGCCCGTCCGGCGTCATCAGAACAGAGGTCATCAGACCAAGCGAGCCAAAGCCCTGTGCGACGGTGTCGGACTGAACGTCGCCGTCATAGTTTTTACAAGCCCAGACGAAACCACCATTCCACTTCATCGCGCATGCAACCATGTCATCGATCAGGCGGTGTTCATAGGTGATGCCAGCAGCCTTGAATTTGTCGGCAAATTCGTTCTGGAA
This sequence comes from Thalassospira australica, assembly GCF_044790785.1. Taxonomy (GTDB): domain Bacteria; phylum Pseudomonadota; class Alphaproteobacteria; order Rhodospirillales; family Thalassospiraceae; genus Thalassospira; species Thalassospira australica_A. Next base: position 901,107 of record NZ_CP085258.1, read on the forward strand.
GACTTCCTCGAACAGATCCTTGAAGCGGCCGTCATAGGCTTTCATGATCGTGTTCTTGGTCGACAGGTAAACCGGCCAGCCAAGAGCAAGGCCATAGTTCATGCAGGCACGTGCAAACCCGATGATGCTGTCATCAAGGTTGTACATCGACATGGCAACGCCCGAAGACGGGAAGTCGAAGACTTCGTGCTCGATAGGCTCGCCACCGTCTGCCGGCTGGAATTTAATCGTCAGTTTGCCTGCACCTGGAACCTTGAAGTCGGTCGCACGGTACTGATCACCAAAAGCATGACGACCGATAACAATCGGCTGGGTCCAGCCCGGAACCAGACGCGGAACGTTCGAACAGATGATCGGCTGGCGGAAAACGGTACCGCCGATGATGTTGCGGATGGTGCCGTTCGGCGACTTCCACATTTTCTTCAGGCCGAATTCCTCGACGCGCTGTTCGTCAGGCGTGATGGTCGCGCATTTCACGCCAACACGGTGTTCCTTGATGGCATTTGCCGCATCAATGGTGATCTGGTCGTTGGTCTCGTCGCGTTTCTGAACCGACAGATCGTAATATTTAAGATCAATGTCGAGATACGGCAGGATCAGTTTGGTTTTAATGAAGTCCCAGATGATCCGGGTCATTTCGTCGCCGTCGAGCTCGACGACGGGGTTCTTCACTTGAATCTTGCTCATGGAATACTCCCTTTCTGGCCGCGGCCAGGATACAGCGCGGCTGCCATTTGACATTTCATCCGGCGCGCGAGGGAGCGCCCTGGCCGCGTCGGGAGCCCGCAACATACAGGATGAAATCAGAAAATCAAAGAGGGCGGCGCAACATCCTTGTTAAGACTTTCGCGCAAGGCGGAAACTGGCGAGTTTTTGCGCTTTGACCTGTTACGAGTTGACCCGGAAAAACGCTGGTTTGCCCGATATTTACACCATTACCTGAATTAATGTGCATCATGCGGGCAGGGGGCATGCCCTGTGACGGCACATGATCCTGATCAAAGAAAACAGTTGTGGAATGGGTCAAACTCGCATTTGTCGGGTTTAAGGGGGAAGACTCCGGCGACGCCAAACCGGAACCACATGGGGGATTCCATGAACCTGCCTTATGAAACCAACATCATCATTGCATTGTGTATTGTCGGCTTTTGCCTTTTGGCCGTCGGGTTCAGTTTCCGCGACCGGAACTTGGGCCTTGCCCTTATCTGGATCGGGGTGATCACAATGATGGGGCCAATTGCCTATCGGCTGCTGATCATGTTCTGAACCGGGAAACCATCCCCGGGACGGCATGGTTATGACTGTACCGGAACTTCCTGATCGACGGTTGCCGGGTCTATTCCATATCCGCGCAAGAACATATCGACTGCCGCGATCACATGGGCATGCAAATCCTTTGCATGTGGTTCCCAGCCAACATAGGTCATCTGCCGAAAATCATAATCGGCCTTAAGCAGGCTTGTGAAAAATACAGCGGCCTGTTTCGGATCGCCCTTGGGGAAGGTGCCCTCGTTCATCTGGCGTTCGAAATAGGATGTGATGATCCGGCGGCCGCTCATCAGGCCGCTTTCATAAAATACCTTGCCCAGATGCGGGAACCGCGGAACTTCCGACAGGAACAACCGCATATAACGAATGGTTTCCGGTGTGGTCAGAAGCGTCATCAGCGTTTCGCCAAAATGGATCAGGGCCGCGCGCAGCGGCATCTGTGACAATTCCAGATCGGCCATGACCGCAACCACACGCCCCGTGCAATCGCGAATCACCGCTTCGAATACACCGTCCTTGTTGCCAAACAGTTCGTAAATGGTTCGTCGCGAACCGCCAGCTTCGGCGGTGATCATTTCAAGTGTCGTGCCCGAAAGGCCATGCTCACAAAAAAGTTCACGGGCCGCATCGATAAGAGCTTCGCGGCGCTTCATGGTTCTTGGATCGATATTTCGCGTTTCGGACAAGCAACTGTTCCAATTCTGCACTTGACGCTTGGTACTGCCTAGTACCATAAAGAGGCAAATGGTACTGATCAATACCAAAAGGATCAAACGGACGATGAATGTGAAAAAGGTCATACTGCCCTTGATCGCTGCGGCGATTATCGGTGGCGGTGGTTATTACGGGTTCTATTGGGTGACCGAAGGTCAGTACCACGAATCCACCGACAATGCCTATCTGCAGGCCGACGAAGTCGCGATTTCGCCCAAGGTTTCGGGCTATGTCGGTGACCTTCGGGTTGCCGAAAACCAGCCCGTCCGGAAGGGCGAGCTGATGCTGACGATCAAGGACGAAGATTACCGGGCCGAACTGAAGCAGGCAGATGCCGCCCTTGAGGCGCGCCGTGCCGCGGTTCGAACCATGGATGAACAGATCACCCTTCAGATGGCAGCCATCGATCAGGCGAAAGCCAATCTGCGCATCGCCAAAGTCGATCTGGATCGCACGTCCGAGGATTACGCGCGTTACGAGGATCTGGTGAAAAAGGGCGCGGCCAGCCGCCAGAAATTCGATTACGCCAAGGCGGATCTCCAGACCGCACAGGCACAGGTCGCCGCTGCCAATGCGACCCTTGCGGTCGAGGAAGGGCGGATAGGTGTCCTGCGGGCGCAAAAAGTCGAAGCCGAACGTGCCGTGTCACAGGCCGAGGCCGCGCGCGATATCGCCCAGCAGGCGCTTGATGACACGCGTATCTATGCCCCCTTTGACGGTGTGATAGGCAACAGGTCGGTTCAAACCGGCGCGCTGGTGCAGCCCGGCGAACAGTTGCTCGTGCTTGTGCCGCTTCCGGGTGTCTATGTTGTGGCCAATTTCAAGGAAACCCAGATCGGCCATATGGCACCGGGCCAGAAGGTCCGGATCGAGGTCGATGCCTTCCCCGATGCCGATATCACCGGCCGGGTCGAAAGCTTTGCCCCTGCCACCGGTGCGCAATTCAGTTTGTTGCCGCCCGAAAATGCCACCGGCAACTTCACCAAAATCACCCAGCGCGTCCCCGTGCGTATTGCCCTTGATAACAGCGAGCTTGCCAAGGCTTTGCGCCCCGGCCTGTCGGCTGTTGTGAATGTCGATGTGCGTGATGATGATGGGGACGAGCATGCCGCCGGTACCGGCCTTGCCAGTGTCGTAACGCCGACCCCGGAACTGTCGGAGCGCAACTGAAATGAGCAATGCCGCCACCAGCCCCGGTTCCATAGCCCGGCCCGATGATCCGGTGCAGCATGTCGATACCACCAAGTTTATCGGCTGGGTCGCGATGGTGGTCGGCATGTTTCTGGCGATCCTCGATATCCAGATCGTCGCAAGCTCGCTTGAAAACATTCAGGCCGGTCTTTCGGCAAGTCCTGATGAAATCGGCTGGGTTCAGACCAGTTACCTGATTGCCGAAGTCGTGATGATCCCGCTTTCCGGTTTTCTGTCGCGCCTGATCTCGACGCGCTGGCTGTTTGTCTTCTCGGCCATCGGCTTCACAATCTTCAGCATCGCCTCGGCCTTTGCCTGGTCAATCGAAAGCATGATCTGGTTTCGCGCCGCGCAAGGGTTCCTTGGCGGGGCGATGATCCCGACCGTGTTTGCCACGACCTATATTATTTTCCCGGCGGATAAACGGAATACCGCCTCGGTCATGATCGGTCTGATTGCGACCATGGCGCCGACCGTGGGGCCGACTTTGGGCGGGTATCTGACGCAGTCGTTTTCGTGGCACTGGCTGTTTTTGATCAATGTTTTGCCGGGGATGCTGATTGCGCTTGTGGTGGCTGTAACGCTTGATGTGGATCGCGGTGACCGGTCATTGCTGCGCGGTTTCGATCTGCGCGGATTGATTGCGATGGCGGCGTTTCTCGGCAGTCTGGAATATGTTTTGGACGAGGGACCAAAAGACGACTGGTTTGATGAACGCGCCATTGTTTATGGCGCTGTTATCTGCGTGATTTCGGGGCTCTATTTCTTCCGGCGCATGTTCACCTATGACCATCCGATTGTCGATCTGCGCTCGTTCAGGGATCGCAACTTTGCCATGGGCTGCATCTTCAGCTTTACACTTGGCATCGGGCTTTATGGCAGTGTCTATATTCTGCCGCTGTTGCTGAGCCGTGTGCGCGGCTATGACAGTCTGGAAATCGGCACCATCATGGCGGTCACCGGCATCTGCCAGTTCATATCGGCCCCGATTGCCGGGAAACTGACGGCCAGATTGCCCGCGCGCGTTGTGCTGGGCTTTGGCCTGGCGCTGTTTGCGGTCGGGGTTGCCCTAAACGGTTTTCAGAACAGTCAGGTATCGTTCCACGAACTGATTCTTCCACAGGCCGTTCGCGGTTTTGCCCTGATGTTCTGTATGTTGCCGATCACCAATCTGGCGCTTGGCACCTTGCCACCGGAAAAGATCAAGAACGCCAGCGGCCTTTATAACCTCATGCGTAATCTTGGCGGGGCGATAGGCTTGGCTGCGATTAACACCATGCTTGATAAACGCACTGATCTGCATTTCGCGCATCTGGCCGAACATATCAGCACCTCCAGCACGGCGTTTCAGAACTATCTGGAGACCATGACAGCACGATATAGCGCGATGGGCCTTCCTGATCCGCAGGCCAGTGCGATGAAATCCATCGTCAATATCGTCACGCGCGAAGCCAGCATGATTTCATTTAACGACGTGCAGCTTGCCATGGCGGGCATCTTTGTTCTGGCTTTGCTGCTTCTGCCGCTGGCGCGTCCGGCAAGACCGGGCAAACCATCCGCCGACGCACACTGAAAACAGGATATTCATCCACCAGACAGAAAAGGCCGCACATCTCTCCCCCGACCCCGTAAGCGAAAGCTTGAGTGCGGCCTGACCGGTTCCCGTTCCCTCGGGGACCGGTTTTCTTTTGGCCAACCAGCTTGATTAACTTTTGCGTGGCACTTTCCGGCCCAGTAACAGGGTCACAGACAGAAAACGCCCGGTTGGGGAAACCGGGCGTTTCGGTCCATCCGGAAGGGAGACTAACCGGATGGAAACAGGGTCGGACGGCCAATTTTTTGGGAGGCTGGCCGTTTGGTATGTGCCCTTACGAGAGGGGGCTCGTTGGGGGCGTAGGCGACCCTGCATTGGTGGCGCGAGGGGACGCGTTTTGTTTGGTCTTCTATTCGTCTCAGGCCGGGGCCGGATCGGTTGTGCCAGGTGACCTGAGCCGCTTGGCATGGCGGCGTTTCGAATAGGTGATCTGTATGATGCCCAGCATCACCAGAAGGGCGGAAATCCAGAAAACGCTGTCATGGGTCGGGGCCGGCGTCAGGGCAAACCGCGCGGCAAGCATTTCGAGCCCCAGCAGGATAAAGGGCAGGATGCTTGTTGCCAGAATGTATTTCTCCATCCCGGCTGTCTTGATGGACCGCAATGTCAGGACCATGGCAGGACCGCGCAACAGCGTGCCAAGGATCAGACCGGCCAATATGGTTTCGATCCCGAAGAACCCGTCAAGCGAGGTATAGGGGATCGGAACCGGGCTGATGGCGCCGATCAGCGGTGGGAAGATCAGAAACACCGAGGCGGTAATCAGCAGCAAAACCCCGGTAAAACGCAAATGCGACCATGCATCCCTGATCTGGTTATCGGGGTGTTTTTCCGCCAGAACCGATGATGAAATCGCCGTAACCTCGGATGCCAGCATCAGCCACACCGCCGGATTGGCAAAGCCGTCGGGTAGATGCCACGCAAGGAAGCCTGCCCCGGCAAGCAGGATCGCATGGCCGAACCATTCCGATTTGCCCGGTACGCGGCCAAGGATAAAGGCCGCAGCAAGGGCAGCCATCGGCATGCCGGTTTGTGACAAAATCCCGCTTTCAGGCGAGCTGATATAAACCAGTGCCGCGGTCCAGCTGACCCCGGTCAGGACGCGCAAAATTCCATAGGCCCAGTTGATGCGCAACGTGAATTGTCGCCACGGAATGGTCCGACCGGGGGCAAGCATCACCAGCGCCAGCCCGCCAAAGACCAGTTGCCAGCACGTCATGGCATAGACATCGACATCAAACGCCGTCAATGCGATCCGGTTGCACACCAGAAGCATCGCCCAGACGACAGTCGTGCTGACAAGCAGGATCAGAATCGGCATATGAAAAAACTTTAAAAGTTATGAACAATGACAGTCTCTTGGATTCAGGAATGAATAGCCATGCCCGATATTTAAGGGGTGCTATTCATATTTGTATCGCTAGGCAGGCTGCCGCCAGCCGTGCGGATTTCCACAGGCGGCGGCCTTACCGGCCTTATGATCAGCTAAAAATCAGCGACTGATGCGCACCAACCCCGGCCAGAACACCGGCTGCGGATGCCAGCGTCGCATTATGCCGTGCGGTGGCAGCATCGCCTGCGGCAAAGACGCCGGGGATACTGGTTTCCTGTGATGCATCGACTTTGATGAACGGCCCGGCAAATCCTTCTTCGAACGCGCAGCCGAGCATTTCGGCAAGTGGATTGGTCATGGAAACAGTTGGTCCGGCAAACAAGGCCTGAATGGGCATGCTGCGCCCGTCAGCCAGTTTAACGGCATTAAGGTCGGGGATATTGCCGATCAGTTCAATAATCGGGCTTTGTTCAATCGTGATTCCGCGTGCATCCATCTGGGCACGGATTTCGGGTTCCGGTTCGTATTTCCCTTGGGTGAAAAAGGTCGTGGTGCCCCAGTCGGGGATCATCATTGCCTGATGGGTGGACATCGGCCCGGTTGCCAGCACGCCAAGGGCGCGGTCGCGCACTTCATAGCCATGACAATAGGGACAATGCAGTACCGTTTTGCCCCAACGCGGCATCAGGCCGGGAATATCGGGCAGGGTATCGACAACCCCGGTGGCAAGGATCAGGCGACGGGCCTGAAAGCGGCGGCCATCATCAAGCGATACTTTGAAACGGTTGCTGTCTTCGTTTCCAGTTCCGGCGGCATCCGGTTCCAGTCGGCTCGCCGCTTTTGCCATGCCATGCGCGATGCTGACGGTGGGATAGGCCCTGATCTGGCCCATCGCAAGGCGCGAAATTTCATCCGGGCTTTTGCCATCGAGGCCGAAAAATCCGTGCGAGGCCGCGGCAAAGCGGTTGCGCGGCAGTCCTGCATCAATGATGCAAATCTGTTTGCGGGCGCGCGCCAGCTGCATGGCTGCCGACAGGCCAGCAAAACCGGCCCCGATGATGATCACGTCATAAAGTTTTTTGGAATCAGGCATCGAAACCGGCTCGGCAGGGGGCAGGGCGGGGGCGGCGTTAGACATGATCGGAACTCCTGTGACACCTTAAAATCAATCATGTAACTTTATAAGTGTCGTAACTTTCTGGAGTCAAGCATCTTGAAACTTTTGGTGTTGCGAATATGCGCCAAAGCCCGATAGTCTGGGATATGATGAATGCCAGCCCCAAGGAAACCGTTGATGCGCCGTGACAGCCGCCTTTCCCGCATGTTGCATGTCCTGATCCACATGGACCGGTTTGGCGGGGCGATGACATCCGATATGATTGCCCGGATGCTTGATACCAATCCGGTTGTGGTCAGGCGGACCATGGCGGGTTTGCGTGATGCCGGTTATGTGCGGTCCGAAAAGGGCCATGGTGGCGGATGGGTGATCATTCGTCCACTTTCGGAAATCACGTTTCTTGATATCCATAACGCGCTTGGCAATCCGTCGATCTTTGCCATGGGGGTTGCTGTCGAACATCCCGAATGCCTGGTCGAACAGGCGGTGAATGCGGCGCTAGGCAGTTCGTTTGACGCCGCCGAGCAACTTCTGCTTGAACGGTTTGCGTCGGTTACGCTGGCTGACTTGGCAGCCGATGTGGATCAACGCTGGCCAACCGAACCCGATGGCAAATGGACAGGCCCCGGCAGCATTTTCGAACATCTTCCCCGGCCCCTCGATACCGAATAACCAGACCTTGCAAATACTTGCGGGATCGGTGGTGATCCAATAATGAATAACAGCGGGGTTGTTTGGTGACCTGTTATTCAATCCTGTATCGCGCCACCACCAACCGAGGCCCCGATGACGACCAAAAAACCCGATTGGGATCATATTCGCGTGTTTCTGGCACTTGCGCGCACCGGCAGTCTCAGGGCCGCCTCGCAGGAGCTTGGCGTCAGCCAGCCGACATTGGGGCGGCATTTATCCGCCCTTGAAGATGTTGTCGGCGTGGTACTGTTTGATCGCCTGCCAGAAGGATTGCGCATGACCGAGGCCGGGCGTGATTTGCGCCCGCGCGCCGAGGCCATGGAAGAAGCCGCCTTTGCCTTTCACCGGCAGGGCGATGCGATATCGGGCCTTCGCGACCGGCAGGTTCGCCTGACCGCCAGCGCGTGGTCGGCCCTGTTTCTGGCAAGCCAGATTAATAGCAGGCCCGATGGGCTTTACCTTGAAATCCGGCAATCGGATGATACGCAATTGTTGACCAAGCGCGAGGCGGATTTCGCCGTTCGGCACGGCTTGCCCTTGACCGGTGATTTTATCACCAAGCGGCTTGGCACCATTTCGTGCGGGGTTTATGCATCCGAAAAGCTTGCGGTAGACTTGCGCGCGCTCGGTACGGACCGGATTTTCGCCGAGGCACCGTGGATCTGCTTTTCCGAGGAATTCGATCTGTATGAGAGCCAGCGCTGGCTGCTGGCCCGTATTGACAGTAACAAACCGCTATTTCGCGCGGGCAATACCGCGATGCTGCAAAATGCATTGCGCACCGGGATCGGAGCGGGGATTTTGCCCTGCTTTCTGGGGGACAGCGATCCGGCACTGGCCCGGGTTTCGCGCCCGATAGAGACGCTGGATTCTGATATCTGGCTGATTGTTCATCGCGATCTGCGGGCCGCGGAAGGTATCAAGCAGGCCACCAACTGGGTTGCCGATATGTATAAACGCCGGATGATGCAGTTATCAGGTGCACGGGCCTCTGGCGGCGAGGGAATGGAACTGAAATAGGCAAAAGAAATGCCGCCCGGGTTGTGTCGGGTGGCAGGTTCGCAAAGAGCGTGTCGGGGTTCGCACCTTTGCGGATACTTTCTGCTTTTCCACACCCCTGTGGGATCAGTTTGCGACCATCGCGGCCGGTTTTGGTGTGGTTTTGCTGCTGACCGGCAGGATAGGATATTCCACACGCGGGGCTTCCCCGGTCAGGGTCATCAGGAAGGCGGTAATCGCCTTGATCTGGCTGTCGCCAAGTTCAGCGCCAAGCTGGCTTGAGCTCATGATCGCGACAGCCTGCTCAAGGTTCCAGACCTTGCCGGAATGGAAATAGGGCGCGGTCAGTTCGATATTGCGGAGCGGGCCTGCGCGGAACACATAGTCATCTGTTGCTGTCTGGGTCACGGTAAAGCGGCCCTTGTCGTCGGGGGGCAGAATTTCCGCACCCGGCTGTTCGACAACACCGAACGGATAATAGCCCGTACCGCCGACATTCACCCCGTTGTGGCAGGATGCACAACCGGTATCGATGAACAGTTCAAGCCCCGCCATTTCGGTCTGGGTCAGGATGGCGTCATTGCCTTCCAGAAACTGGTCAAACCGCGATGCCGGGGTGATCAGGGTTGCTTCGAACGCCTCGATTGCCTTGGCCATGTTGTCGAACGTTACCGGGTCGGCTTCGCCCGGGAAGGCATGGGCAAATTTCTGCACGTAGTCGCCCATGCTTTTCAGCACTTCGACAACACGTTCGGGGGTGCTGGCCATTTCAACCCCGGCCTGAACCGGGCCCTTGGCCTGTGCTTTAAGGTCTTCGGCGCGACCGTCCCAGAATTGCGCTTCGTTAAACACGGCATTCAAAACGGTCGGGGCGTTGCGCGGGCCTTTCTGCCAGCCATGGCCGATGGATGTTTCAAGATTGTCGTCCCCACCCATGCCAAGGTTATGGCAGGTATTGCACGAAATCAGCGCACTGGACGACAGGCGCGGATCGAAAAACAGCATTTTGCCCAGTTCGACCTTTTCGCGTGTGACGGCGTTGTCCTTGACAGAAGGCACCATCGACGGAATGACTTCGAAATATTCAAGGGCGGCTTCGCGCAGATCGGCTGGCGATGGCGTTTCCGCTGCATGAAGGTTTCCGACGATCCCCAGCATGGCAGTCCCGGAAATCAGGGTGCCCATTAACGCACGATAGGATTTCATTTGCTCTCTCCCAAATGATGGCAGTCCGGGGAGTAAAGCAGGCGGTAAATACAGCCACGCTGATGTATGTCAAAGTTCTAAAATAAACGTTTCTTCAATTGGTTGTTTTGAATTAGACAAAGAAAAATCCGCAAGACGCGATATCTTGCGGATTTGATGTGTTGGCTGAAAAACGTGCTTACAGAAGCTTCTCGCGCGGGTCGAATTTCGGGGCCGGTTCGGCTGCAAGCTGTTCGAAAACCTGATCAAGCGTTTCGGCAACCGTGAACAGGTTGCGGTTGCTTTCGCGCGCAAAACCGTCTTCGATGATGCCGTCGATCATATCAAGGCACTTGTCCCAGTATCCCAGCGCATTAAGGAACACCAACGGCTTGTCGTGAATGCCAAGCTGGCGGAGCGTGAGTGCCTCGAACGCTTCGTCAAGGCTGCCAAGGCCGCCAGCCAGAGTGACAAACGCATCTGAACGTTTGAACATCTCGACCTTGCGCTCATACATGGATTTGCAAACAATCAGTTCGGTCAGCCCCTTATGGCCGACTTCGATATCGTCAAGATGGGCCGGAATGATGCCGATCACCTTGCCGCCATTTTTCATGACCGCGTCGGCAACCGCCCCCATAAGGCCGATGCGACCGCCGCCATATACCAGTGCGATGCCGCGGTCGGCCATCATTTTGCCGAACGCAATGGCATTTTCCATGTGCTGGGGATTTTTGCCGTTCGAAGCGCCGCAAAAAACACAGATCGATTTAACTCTTGTCATGGCAACCTGCCTCTTTGTTGTTATCTCGCAGGTGACTTTCGCCGGATCGCGACACGGGTGGCGTCCGGCGAGATGGCCCGTCTACTGATCAAGCATAGCCCATTGCGCGGTAACCCGGTCAACAGTTTCCTTCGCGAAGATCCTGTGACAGCCAGATATTGATCGCATGCAATCCTTGCCGCATTTTTGCCTTGGCAATCGGCATGATCGGGCGCGATAAGCCGGGGCGAATTTTTCGCCGATGGTTAACAGGTTCTGAACCTGATTGTGGGATGGATATCAGCGCCTGCGCGCGCAATGCCGTTCCGCTCGCAGGTTTGAAAACGAAACAACAAGAAGGCAGGATCGCCCAACGTGTTTGTCGACAGTCCCTTTTGGCTCGCCATTCTGGTGTCCGGTGTTATTGCCACGGTCTTGATGCTTGCCCTTTGGCTGGGCCTTGACCGGGCCCTTGCGCGGCGCATGGTGCTGGCTGCGGTTATTCCGGCGGTGGCAGTTGCCGTTCCGGCGGCCATCGGTTTGCCTGCAACCGCCCGCGGCGGTGTGGGGGCAGCACTTCTGATGCTGGTGCTGGGCGGGGTTTGCGGGGCGATTCTGGATTTCGCGCATTTGCGCGCGCGCGTTTGCGCGATTGTCGCAGCCTTATTGATGTTACTGGGGGGCTGGCTGGTTCTGGCGGCCCCGATTACCGGGCTTTTGCACCATTCGGGCGGGTTGGTGACGCTAGTGTGGATGACCTATATCCTGATTGGGGCATCGTTCCTGTGGGTGACGCGCCCCGATTTTAACGAGGACAAAGACCATATGCCCCCCAAAGGCAGGGGCAGAAAGAACGGAACATCGACAAAATCCGCCAAAACATCGACAAAATCGGCTGCTAAGAATGACGATGATGCCGCAAAACCGGCCCCGGTAGCGACTTTTGTGGCGCTTGCCATCGGGCAGGGAATTATCGCCGCCCAGTTCGGTCTGCATGATCATGTGGTGTTTCAGGCCGGTCTTTCTGTTGCCCTGGTGGTGGCGCTGATTTCTGAAAAGGCCGCCCCGCAATATCGTGCGGCATTGTGGCTGGCAGTCAGTACCGCACTAATGGCAAGTGCATCGGGTGTGATGCTGGCGGCACCGGCATCGGCGGTTGCGATGGCGGTTCTGGTGCTGGTGGTGTTTGCCGGATCGGGTGCGGCGCGGATTGCGGCACTTTTGCCAGCAGATATCGGTGCGAATGCCGGGGCGGGCGGTGCGGTTCTGGCGATGCTGGTGCGGTTATCCGTTCTGGCCCTGCCGGTGCTGGTTGCCGCACTTGTGGCTTATATCGGGGCCACAATGCAGGCAACTCCATAAGAAACCATGGGCAAAGCTTGACCAAAAGCGCTGATTCTATTCATCTTTGCCTAACTGTTGCACTGTAATCTCGGTTTGTTACGTTATGGAAACTGTGTGCCGAAAGTAGTACAAGTTTCAAATTAACGTGTCGGGCGGGGCGTTTGGGGGACTCAATGACTGCCAGTTACAAGGTTTCGACGCCACCCGTAATAATCATAACCACCGTTCAAGGATATTACCGGTGAAAAGACCTTATATCCTCGTCATCATTGGCGTTTTGCTGATTGTTGCCGCGATCTCGTTGAATTACATGCTGACCCGGTCGGTCAACGAAGAGGACGCACCGGCGCAAACCACAGCGCCGCCTGCCGTGACACCCAACGAGAACGATACTGCCGCACAGAACGCACCGGACCCGGCTGATACCGCACCCGAAGTTCGCAATCCGAGCTTCGATGTCGTACGCATCGGTCCGGATGGCAATGCCGTGATCGCCGGGCGTGCCGCCCCCAACAGCACCGTTCGCATCCGCGAGGGGGACGAAGTCATCGGGCAGGCAACCGCCGATGAACGGGGTGAATGGGTGGTTCTGCCTGAAAAGCCGCTGGCAAGCGGTGATCGCGAACTGTCGCTTGAATCCGAAGACAGTGCCGGTGAAATTCTTGCAGGCGAGGACAATGTCGTTGTCCTGATCCCGGAAAAACCGGTAACCGCCGATCAGTCATCGGGTGATGACACCACCAAAGACGGTGACAAGACCGAACAGCCGATCATCGCCATGCGTGTACCCAAGGAAGGCGGTGCTTCCACCGTTCTGCAGGGACCGGCTCCCGAAGATATGAGCGAGGACACCACCCGCGAACTGGCTCAGGCCATGCCGCAAGGCTCTGAAATGCCCGGTGCAACAGCCGAGCAGCCCGCTGCCGCCATGCCACGTCTGTCGATTGATATTGTCGATTATGACGAACAGGGCCGGGTTGCCATGTCTGGCAAGGCAGACGAGGATACCAGTGTCCGGGTTTATCTCGATAACAGGTTTGTCGGTAGTGCAACGACCGGGGGCGAGGGCAACTGGGCGCTGACGATTGATGAGCCGATCGAACCGGGCCAGTATCAGCTTCGCGCCGATCAGCTCGATCCGTCCGAAAAGGTAACGGCACGCGTCGAGCTGCCGTTTGAACGCGCCCGCCCGGACCAGATTCTGGAACCGGGGACACGTTATGTCGTACAGCCGGGCAACAGCCTGTGGCGCATTGCACGCCGGACCTATGGCGACGGCCTGCAATACTGGGTGATCTATAACCAGAACCGCAAACAGATCCGCGATCCCGACCTGATTTATCCGGGCCAGATATTTACGCTGCCGGAAGGCGAAACCGCCCGGCAGTAATTGCTATTCTTTGCGAGGGGCAGAACACATGGTAATGGTGTTTTGCCCCTTTTTATTTGCAGGTTGCGTTGCTCTTTGTCATCACTAGATGGTAGTAACGCGGCCGACCGGTAATCATTGCCGGAATTGTTATGCCCATACCCATGGCAACCAGGGAATAAAGACTTTGAAATCCGTTCTTGTGCCGATCAATCCCGAAGGCTGGAAATTCGTTGCGATTTTTGCCGCGATCACTGTGGTTCTGTTTCTGATTGCCGAACCGCTGGGCTGGATCGGTGTGATCCTGACACTCTGGTGTGCCTATTTCTTCCGCGATCCGGACCGTATTACCCCGGTTGACGAAAACCTCGTCATTTCCCCGGCGGATGGCCGTGTTTGCATGATTTCCAAGGCGGCACTGCCCAAGGAACTCGAACTGGAAGATAAAACGCCGCGCACGCGCGTTTCAATCTTCATGAATGTGTTCAACGTCCATGTGAACCGCTGCCCGGTCAATGGCGAAGTTGTGGGCGAGGCTTACGTTCCCGGCAAATTCGTTAATGCTGAACTCGACAAGGCATCGGAAAACAACGAACGTCAGATTCTTCTGGTCCGGGACAAGCAAGGTCGCGAATTTGGCGTCGTCCAGATTGCCGGTCTTGTTGCGCGCCGTATCCTGTGCGATGTTGGCCGCGGGTCGCAACTGAAAGCGGGCGAGCGTTTTGGGCTGATCCGTTTCGGTTCGCGCGTTGATGTTTACCTGCCCGAAGGGGTGGAGCCGAACGTCATTGTCGGCCAGACCACGATTGCCGGTGAAACCGTCCTTGCCGATGTCTCGGTCACGGGCAAGGACGCCGCAATCGGGGAGATTCGCTAATGGCAGGCGGCATCCGTCAAGATGGCCCCCACCAACGGCCAAGGCGGTTCAGGGCCTTGTCACTAAGCCGTCTGGCGCCCAATGTGGCGACCCTGATGGGGCTGTGTGCCGGTCTGACCTCGATCCGCTTTGCCATGCAGGATCGCTGGGAAGCCGCGGTTGCCGCCATCCTGATCGCCGGGATCATCGATGGCCTTGATGGTCGGCTGGCCCGGATGCTGAACGCCTCAAGTCGCTTTGGCGCGGAACTCGACAGCCTGTCGGACTTCGTCTGCTTTGGCGTGGCACCGGCGATGATGCTGTATTTCTGGTCGCTGCATGAACTGGGCTCGATCGGTTGGGCGCTGTCGCTTCTGTTTGCGGTTTGCATGGCGTTGCGTCTGGCACGGTTCAACACCCAGATGCTGGGCGAACCGGAATTGCCGACATGGGCCTATCGCTTTTTCACCGGCGTCCCGGCTCCGGCGGCGGCGGCATTGGCGATGTGGCCAATTGTCCTGACCTTCCAGTTTGGTCGCGGTGTGTTTGACAGCCCCTATCTCGTGGCACCCTATGGCGTTCTGATTGCGGCCTTGATGGTTTCGCGGATGCCGACCTATTCGTTTAAAAAGGTCAAAGTCCCCCGCGCATGGGTTTTGCCGTTGATGCTGGCATTCGGCGCGTCGGTGGCGTTTCTGGTATCTTCGCCGTGGCTGACCCTGTCGGTGATTGCCGCAGTCTATTTCGCGACCTTCCCGCTATCCTATCGCTCGTACCGCCGCATGGGGGTTGAAAACCAGCAGGAAGAAGAGCGCGCGGATGAAGAAGACGATGACGGCGAACCCGATGACGATCCCGACGAGGGATTGAACCGGGTCCATCAGAACTGATTTCCGGTTACATCCGATACATGATTGCAGACAGGCACCCTTGAAACGGTGCCTGTTTTGCTCTGCAGCTTATTGCCCCACCGGAAGCATTTGCGACTTTTTGAAATGTTCAAGCGCTTCCCTGAAACGGTCGCGATCTTGGGGGGCAAGATATTCGACATAATATTCAAGCCATGGCATATCGGGATGGGCGGCAAGGATGGTATCGAATTTTTCAACCGCCACCATGCCGTTTTGCGACCGGCTGCATGCAATCCCGATATCCAGAAGTTCCGGCATCCCCGAGATCGGCAGGGAGACGATATCGGGGATGGAATTGGTTGCGCGGCGGCGAAACTCGATTTCAACCGGATAGGCCAGCATCCAGTCGATCCGCCCCATTTCCAGCATCGACAGGAAACTTGACTGATTGTCGGTACGCAGCACATTGGGCGCGTTGATCGCCCGGGCCAGAATGCTGTCGATTTGCGGGCCATAGGATCGCGATTTTGCCAATGCGGTATAGCGCGACGTATCGCCAAGCAACGCTTCAAGGTCAATTGTGCCATCGCCGGCCATATAGGGCCGGAAGGAACTGCGCGCACTGCGCGATACCACCACCGAAAGCGGCAATAACGGTGCCACGGTGCGGCTCATGGCAAAATCGCGCTCGCGTTCCGGGGATCGTAATAAACCGGGGATGCAAACGGTTTCGCCGGTCTCGCCGGTTTCGGTCGCCATGCGCATGGCGTCAAAGGCGCTGCGTCGCGGCAATATTTCGATCAGATGATCATGTCCGGGCATTCGGGCAATAAACCAGTCCAGCATTTGCGCACCATACCCGTTCACCCGTCCTTCGACCTTGATAAAGCCAGGTGTAATGGCATCCACGGCCCAGACAATTTTGGGGCGGGTATCCGCGCCCTCGTTATCCGGGCGCTGTTCCTGCGCGCCCGCAATCCCGGACATGCCAATGTCAAAGGCGAGAAACGCCGATATCCCGGTTATCATCAGGCAACTTGAACGTCGTTTACGCATACCAAAATGTCCGGCCGCGATTTCCTGCCGGTCCGTGTTGCAATTTTACTTATCCAAAAGTGGTGGGTCGTCGTGCGATATCAATAGTTATATAATAGAAAAGTCGGAACTAACGGGCGTCAGACACAAAATATTTCGTTAATTTGTGCGGTTTGATGAACTTCCTGACTAAAGCCCGGTCCGCTTTTGATCCTGCCGGGGATAATAACTTTCGGATAGGGATCAGGGGATTTCTGACTGCCCGCTTTGTTGTTTTATGTTCATTTGCCGGGCACCAGCAGGGCCTCGAACTGTTTGGGAGCGATATATTGTGCGCGTGCGGTGGTGAACCATGCATGATCACCCGGCGATAGCCATGCGGCATAAAAATCGGTCCAGGGCATATCGGGATGGGCATCGACGATCTGGTTGATCCGGGCAACCGCCTTTTGCCCGGTTGGTGTTTTGGCGCATCCGATGGTCGCCTCTAGCAGGGCGGTATTGCCCCGGATCGGGAGGGATTTGATCGCCTGATCGGGGGTGATCTGGCGGCGGAAATATTCTGCTTCGGACGGGAAATAAAATACCCAGTCGATCCGGCCAAGTTCAAGCAGCTTTAAAAGTTTGCCGTCATCGGCCACCGTCATGACCTGTGGCGCATTGTGATAGCGTTCCACAAAACGGTCGATCAGGGTGCCATAGGATCGCCCGATGCGAACCGCCGTGGTCATGTTGCCCGAAGCGATCAGCGGGCCAAGGCGGATATGATCTTCGTCATCAAGGAACGGCTTGAATTTTGCCGTGTCCGCCGCCCGGATGACCACTGAAATCGGCAGATGCAGCAAAATGGTTTTGGCAAAGCTGATATATTCGCGCCGCTCGTCGGTCGGGATCAGGGTGGTGCTGCACCGGATATCGTCGGCATGTCCGGCTTCATTGTTCCCGTTGCGCATTTCCGCCAGAAGCCGCGCCAATGGCACTTCAAGAACCTCATGATCATAATCGTCAAGCTGTTCTGCAAACCAGTTCTGGGTATCGGCGGCATAGCCCGAAAGAGTACCGTTTTCCGAAATGAAGGCAGGGGGAAAGGGTGGCACGGTCCATGTCACCGTGCCTACTTTATCCGCCCCGGCTGCACCCGCCGATCCGAGCATAAACGGCAGTGCAACAAGGCCGATCAGGCACGACAGAGTCACACAACCGGGCCAGAGTTTCATCCGTAATCCCATTTATTGTTCCCGAACCCACAGGGATATTCGTTGTTTTGTAATCAGAATAACGCCCTACTGATTAGCAAATTATGTAAATCGCCCTATCCGAACGGGGGGCATCCCCTGTCATTATGTTTGGTCCGTCAGGCCGTTTGAAAAGACCCCGAATTGCCTCATGTGGAAATAAGGCATTGGACTTTCGTAACGGAATTGAAGCGGGACCAACACGGATTGCTGTTTTGCAATTACGATTTTTCCGTTACGATATCGGTAAGTACATAAACTAAAAGACTAATATTATCAGACGGCTTTCATCGCTATGAGGCGGTAATGACCTTTGAAAGACGCCTGCCGTGGCATCGCACTATGTTGTGCATCCCGGTCATCCGGCTGATGGTGGCGGTGGTCGTGTTCTGCGGTCTTTCGGGGTGGGCTGCACGCGCCGGTGCGCAGGTTGTCGATATCGTGACAACACCCTTTCCACCCTATGTCGTCGCCAGCGAAGACAGCGATTTTGTTTCCGGTCCAGCCGTCGATGTTGTGCGCCGGATTTGCGAAAATGCCGATATCGAATGCAGAATTTCCGCCCAACCATGGGCGCGCGCCTATGCCGACGCCCAAAATAAGCCCGGCACCCTGATTTTCAGCATCGCACGCCGTCCTGATCGCGAAGGGCTGTTTCAATGGGTCGGCACGGTTTCCCCCTATCACGTGCGGCTGTTTTCACTGCGCGGCAGCACGGTCCCGTTGGGGACCAACTGGGATGCGCTAAGAACCTTCCGCGTTGCCGGACAGCTTAAGGACGTTAAGGCGGAATTCCTGCAAAATCACGGCTTTGACGTTGATTTTGTCCCCTCGGCAGAGGCAACCTTGCGCCTGCTTTATGCCGGACGTGCCGATCTGGTGGCGGGGGATGCACTGTCGCTGCCGTACCGGGTCCAAAGCCTGCAATACAATGTCGATATTTTGCAGGTCGCTGCCGAAATACCCGAACTTTCCACCGAACTTTATCTTGCGGCCAACCGGTTAACCGATCCGGATATTGTCACCCGATTGGCAGATGCCCTGGACGAGTTGAAACAGAGCGGCGGCTATCAAAGGATATGGGCGGAATCCTTGCCCGACGGTGCACTGTCCAACTGATTGTCCTGTATGTTTTAGGCCTGTTTTCCGTCTGTTTCCCAAAAAAGACCGGCCCCCACTTGCGTAGCTGGGGGCCGGTCAAACCGCGCGGCGGGGTCGGGGGGAATGTCGCGCGGTTTTTCTGTGCTGTCGTGGACCGCGGGACTTATGTCCCTTGATCGGCGGCTTGCGGTGTGTCGCTCTTGCCAAATTTGTCCGACATGCGTGCCTTCAATTTCCGCCAGCCAATGCCCACCCGGTGGCGCATCATCAGCGCACAGGGGGTAAAGACCAGTGTCAGCACGGTGGCAAAAGCCAGACCGAATGCGATGGATGTCGAAAGCTGCACCCACCACTGGGTCGAAGGTGCGCCGATCGACATGGCGCGTTCGGCAAAGTCGATATTGATCTGCAACACCATCGGCACCAGACCCAGGATGGTGGTAACAGTGGTCAGCATCACCGGGCGCAAACGCTGCGCACCGGTTTGCAGGATCGCGGTTTCGATACTGTCCGCACTGTGTTTGAGCCGGTCGAACGTATCGATGAGAACGATATTGTTGTTCACCACAATCCCGGCAAGCGCAACGATCCCGATCCCGGTCATGACGATGGAAAATGCCTGTCCGGTAATCATCAGGCCAAGGAACACACCGGCCGTGGACATGATGATGGCCACCATGATCAGAATTGAACTGGATATGCTGTTGAACTGGGTAACCAGAATGACAAACATGATGAATAGCGCGACCGAAAACGCATTTTTCAGGAAGTCTGCCGACTTTTGCTGTTCTTCATCCTGCCCCTTGAATTCGACCGAAACACGCGGATCGATATCAAGGGTTTTCATCCATTCCTTGACTTCGTCCAGCTTGGTATCGACCAGAACGCCTTCGGCAACGTCGGCCTTGACGGTAAGGGCTCGGCGGCTGTCAACGCGCGACAATGTCCCGGTTTTGGGTTTTGGCGTGCGCGTGACGAAATTCGCCAGCGGCACCAGACCCTTGTCGGTTACAATCTGAAGGCTTTGCAATTCCTCAAGCGACCTGTGTTCGGCGGGATAACGACCGACAATGTCGATTTCCTCGGTCGAATCATCTGGGCGATAGGTCGAAAAATTGATGCCATTGGTCACCAGCTTGATCACATTGCCGATCTGCGTGATGTCCGCGCCAAATTTCAATGCCTGCGCCCGGTCGACACTGTATTCCCAGTCAATGCCGGGAGGTGATTTGCCGTCTTCGAAATTGTAAAGGCCGCCCATCTCCTGCAACCCGGTCATGATTTTGGTCGCGGTTTCATCCAGAACATCGGGATAAAGCGACCGCAACTGAATCTGGATATCCTTGCCTTGCGGCGGGCCTGCTTCGGCGGCGCGGATTTCAATCTGCAATCCAGCCAGATCAGCGGTTTCTTCAAGGATGCGATGTTCGATCTCGGTCGCCTTCGGGCGTTTCTGCCAGTCGGCATATTCAAGCTGGATAACACCGATCACGTCTTCGGGGGTGTCGGTGCCGCCGCTGCTCGCGCTGCGACCCGAACGGGCATAGACGGTATCAAACCAGTGTTCGCCTTCATGCCTTGCATCAAGACCCAAAATGCGATCCTCGACTTCCTTGAGCAATGCATCCTGTTCATAATAGGACATATTGCCACGTGCGCGCACCTGAACGGCGGCGACTTCGGGTTCGACTGCGGGGAAAAATTCCACCCCGCGACCGAACACGCCAAATGCCGCCCACACCCCGATCAGGATGACAAACGCCATCGGTACAACCAGCCAATGGAACCGAAGCGCGCCTTTAAGCAGACGGACATAGAAACCTGTTCCGCCCTTAAGGTCGCGCAACCGGTCCATCCGGCCCGCGGCAACCGCGTCGAGCGCCTCGCTTGATTCCGCGCCCGGCTTGCCAAACCATGCACCCACGGTCGGCACAAAGATCAATGCCATGGCAAGCGACGCCGACAGGGTAAACAGAACCGTAATCGGCAGGAATTTCATGAACTCGCCGACAATATCGGGCCAGAAAGCCAGCGGCAGGAACGCGGCAAGTGTTGTCGCGGTCGATGCAATGATCGGCATTGCCATGCGTTTGGCCGCCAGCGGATAGGCCTGTTTGCGCGGCAAACCGTCCAGCATTTTGCGGTCGGCATATTCGGTAACAACAATCGCACCATCCACCAACATCCCGACCGCCAGGATCAGACTGAACAGAACGACGATATTTACCGTCATGCCCAGCGACCAAAGGATCAGGATCGCCGTCAGGAACGAGCCCGGAATGGCAAGACCGACCAAAAGCCCCGACCGCCAGCCCAGCGACCAGATCACCACGATCATCACCAGCAGGATCGCCAGGATCACACTATTCTGAAGGTCCGTCAGCATGGTGCGGATATCGGACGATTTGTCCTGTGAATAGCTGACCGTGACATTGGGCGGGAAGGATTGGGCGGTATCCGCCGTAACCGCCTTGATGCCATCAATCACATCAATGATGTTTTCGCCGACACGTTTGGAAACCTCGATGGCGATTGCCGGTTGACCGTTCAGACGGGCAAAGCTTTCGGCATCCTTGAAGGTGCGGCGTACCTCGCCGATATCGCGGAACCGGATGACGGAATCCCCGTCGACCAGAAGCGGCATGTCAAGAATGTCATTGACCGTTTCAAACAGGCCGGGGACCTTGATATTGAACCGACCCGATCCGGTATCGATGGCACCGGCCGCCACCAGTGCGTTCGAATTTTGCACCAGCGATACGATATCCACCCCGTTCAGGCGATAGGCCTCGATCTTCATCGGATCGATGATGAACTCGACCAGTTCCTCGCGGTTGCCTGCCAGATTGGCTTCCAGCACCGCCGGGATGCCCTCGATATTGTCTTTCAGATTACGCGCAAGGCGCAGCATTGTGCGTTCTGGCACGTCGCCCGACAGGGTCACGACCAGAACCGGGAACAGCGACAGATTGACCTCGTGGACTTCGGGGTCATCGGTTTCATCGGGCAGTTCGGATTTGGCAATATCGACCCGTTCGCGTACATCGGCCAGGGCCTCGTCGATATCGACATCGGAATAGAATTCAAGCGTGACCGATGCGCCGTCCTGATAGGATTGCGACGTCATTTCCTTCACACCTTCGATGGTGCGAAGTTCCTGTTCCATCGGACGCAGCAAAAGCCGTTCGGCATCTTCGGGCGAAATACCGTCATGATGCATCGACACATAGAGGACCGGGATTTGCACATCCGGGTCGGCTTCTTTGGGGATCGCGTTATAACCCACCCAACCGGTCACCAGCAAAAGGATCAGGGTCAGGATAACGGTGCGCGAACGTTCAAGCGCAAGATCAATCAGGGACATGTTTCTGTCTCCGGTTCCTCATGCCACGCTTAACGCGCGACCGTTTCCTTGGGGGTGCTGCTTACGTCTTTTGTGCCTTCGGGTGTATTTTCCGCCTCCAGTCGGCTGATATCGACAGTTGCACCTTCCCTGACCCAGTCATGGCCGACAACGATCAGGTCGATCTTTTCGGGCAATCCGCCGATCCAGATGCCCTCACGATTGCCGCCCTGAAGATCGACCGGATAAAACGCAACCTTGTTTTCATTGACAATCCCGCGTACGCCAACCTGTCCTTCGTCATTCAGCGTCAGGACGGACGGCGCAACCCGGTGTGCCATTTTGGTGCCGACCGGGATTTCCAGTTCGGCGGTCATGCCGTCAGGAATGGTCAGATCGGTATTATCGATTTCGACCTCGACCCGGTAAGTGCGCGTTGAATTGTCCGATACGCGCGACACATAACGCACCACGCCATCGGCTTCGCGCCCGTCAAAAAGGGTGATATGCGCCAACTGGCCGTTTTGGACTTCGCCGATTGAATGTTCGGGAACATGGGCCACGACCAGTATCGGGTCGACCTGGATCAGGGTCGCAACCGGGTCGCCAACCGACAATAAATCGCCGATTTCTGCCGGACGGGTTTCAACCACGCCGTCAAACGGCGCATGAATTTCAGTATGGGTCAGTTCGATTTGCGCCAGTTTCAAATCCGCACGTGCTTCTTCCAGAAGTGCCTTGGTTTCGGCCACACCGGTTTTCGAGCGGTAATTTTTTTCGGCAAGGCTTTTGGCAGCACTGTTTTCAAGTTCGCGCTGGGCGACAAGGGCGCGTGCTTTTTCAACGCGTGCCATCCGGTCTTCGACCGCCAGCTTGACCAGAAGGTCGCCCTTGTTCACGCGCTGGCCTTTGGCCGCTCCGATCTGTTCGACCATCGCATCGATCTGGGCTCGGATTTCAACCGAAATCACGGCTTCGGTACGACCGGAAATGCGCACTGTGTCGACATGTTCGACGGCCTCGCTGGATATGACGCGAACCGACGCACGTGGGGCGTGCGCGGCTGATGGCGATTCTGTCGGGATCGGGGCGGCATTTTCGTCTGTGTCCGATGTGGATGTTTCCGTCGTCTCTGCCGTTTCAGTGGGGGCATCCCCGGCAAACAATCCCGATCCAACCCAAAGTACAGCCCCAAGGGCCAATACGATGGCGACAAGGCGTGAAGCATTCATGGTTCAATTCCCTCAGATATGCCCAAACGGAATGCGTGTGGCACTTGAATACAGTGGCGCGTTTTGGTGGACCTTGCGGTTCCTGTTATTGTTTTGGTCTTGTTGCAGATCAGGCTTTTTTGTCTTTGCGCGATCGCAATTCCTCGATCAGTCCGGCCTTGTTCTGGCGGATGAAACCAAGCGTCGCCTCGCACATCGCCTGTCCAAGTCCGGCGACAAAACGGCAGCCGGGGGTCGGTTTGCCGTCTTCATCGCGGCCATGGGCCAGCGGACAGTCGTCTTTCTTCGGATTGTCCGGATCGATATCACTTTTCATCATCTCATGACGGGCAGCAAACTCGTCGATCAGGGCCTCGGTCAGCTCGATCGGCAGTTCCTCGGCAAAGGTCAGCATGAACAGGATGTCGGACCGGTAACGATCCTCGCCCGGGCGCGTTTGTAACAATGTGCGCAGGAACGTCCGGCGGCCGTCGCTGGTCAATTGGTAAACCTTTTTGTCGGGGCGATTTTCCTGTTCGCGCTCGACAAAGGTCACCATCCCGTCTTGGGTCAGCTTGGTCAGGGCCGGATAGATCGAACCAAGAGACGCGATCTGAAAATGGCTGAAAGTGCCATCTTCAAACATCTTGCGAATCTCGTATCCGGTTGCTTCACCACCCATCAGGGCACCAAGGCACAAAGTGCGTACATCCATATTCTGTTCGGTATCCATCCTGTTATGCATCTCGATCCGATTATCATTCCGGCGGGGGGAAGGTGCCGGAATGACTATATCAGTTCGATATATATCAATTCTTAGTATATCGAACTGATATAGTCAATTTAATACGCGCTGTAGTTTCATGACGATTGATGCAGGTGGTTTGTTACAAAACTGACGAATGTTTCATCATTCGTTTGGGCAGTCATGCTGGTCTAAGAAACAAACTGTCTGATTTCGCCTGTTCGGGCGTCCGGCTGTGCATTGTCGGACGCCGATTGTGTTTGTTTGTGCATATTGAAACGATATAGGACGATACTTCTTCATCCCGGCAAGGGGGCAATGCCGGGTTCCGATCACACGGGATAAAGCGCATTTATGAACGATATATATGACTATCTTGATCTGATTGTGGCCGTAGCCGGCATCGCGCAGGCAGCATTCCTTTGTCTGCTGTTGCGGTCCGAAGGCGCGCGCGCGTTGCGCGCCAATCGCTGGATGATGCTTTTCCTGGCTGCCGTGGCGTTCAATCTGTTCGAAGATATCGCCGAGGTATTCTTTTCCCCGCAAAGCTATCAGGTTGTCGAAATGATATTCATTCCGGCCAATTTCCTGATTGCCCCGGCTGTTTATCTTTACTTCCGTGAAGTTTCGGGCGTGCCGTCACGTCAGCCTTGGGTGCATTTTGTGCTGGCTGGTGTGATCCTGAATCTGATGGCATGGTCGATCACCAATGGCATGCCCATTTCTGATAATTTCCAACATAGTTTTACTGTTCCTGCCGCCATCAGCAGTTTCTGCTGGTTTGCGATTTTCGCGCAGGCGGGAACTTATGTTTTGCTGATCTGGAAGGTGGCGCATCGGTATTTCCGTCAGGCACAGGAACAACTCGGCGTGGATCGCAATGCGATGCGCCGCTGGATGGGCGTCATTCTTGGTGGGGTTAGCCTGATCTTCCTGACAACCCTGATCGGTAAGATTGCCGCATTTTTCTTTGTGGAAGACCTGGCTATGTCGGGAACCGGGGTGGCATTTGTGCTGCTGCTGTTCGCGCTCAGTTATGAAATCGCGACCCAGCCGGTTTTGTTTGTCATGCCTGATTGGCCGGGCGAAGGTGAGGCAGACGAGGATGATGAAGACCTGGCCAAACCGGCAGAAATCGCGGAAAACAGCGGAGTTTCGGCTTCGGGAACTTCCGGCGCGTCTGATGCATCCGCTGGCAGTACGGAATCGATCTCGCGGCCGTTGCTTGATGATGACGGGGTCGCGTTGGCGCGAAGGCGGCTTGACGAGATCCGAAAACGTGGTGATTTGCTGCTCGACCCGTTGGTTTCCCTGCCAAAACTTGCCCGGTCGGTGGGAGTTTCGCCCAACCAGCTTTCCTATGTTTTAAACCATCATGTCGGACAGAATTTCTTTGATTATGTCAACGGAGCCAGGATCGAGGAGGCCCGTGCGGTGCTGATTGCGGAGCCGGACCGTACCATCCTGGATGTGGCGTTAAGTGTGGGATTCAACTCTAAATCGACCTTTAATCTGGCGTTCAAGAAACTGACCGGGGATACGCCAAGTGCGGTGCGGGCCCTGGCGCGCGCGGCGGCAACAAACCCGCCGTCCGAACCGCCCCGGGGCAGGCCGGATGGGCAGGGCCGGACGCCGGACGCGGCGCAATAGGGCAGGGTTGGCAGGATTTCACAACAGGAACCTGCCGACATGATCCGCGCGAAAGAACATTTCAAGCCCGGCACAAAGCCCGGCCATAATACCGTTAGCAAACCCTGCGAAAATAATGACCGAAACACGGTCGTTCGAGACGGCACCTTCACAAACGCCGCTAAGAACCATGATGATGGCCTTCGGAATGTGCAGCGTATCCGCAAGCGGACCTTGCGGATTGGCTGCCTGTTGATGCTTTTACTGGTGATGCTGGCACAGGCAAGCTGGCAGCGCACGACAAACATCCATGATGTGATCGAGGCGACCGGAATTATCGCCATCATGATCAGCATCGTCGGGCGGGGCTGGTGCGCGCTTTATATCGGCGGGCGCAAAAAGACCGAGCTTGTAATGACCGGGCCCTATTCGCTGTGCCGCAATCCGCTTTATCTGTTTTCGATGATAGGTGCATTCGGCGCGGGGGCACAAAGCGGCAGCCTTGTGATTGCCGGACTGTTTGCCATTGCCTGCTGGCTTGTCCTGCGCGAGGTAACCCTGCGTGAGGAGGCGGTGTTAAAGCAGAGCTTCGGCCCGCGATATTACCGTTACCTGATTACGGTGCCGCGGTTTCGTCCGGCCACGTTCCGCTGGCGCGATGAAAACCCGCTGGTCTGTCAGCCGCCGCTCTTCCTGCGCACCATTCGCGATGGCTGCTGGTTCCTGATCGCCGGGCCGGTGTTGGAAGGGGTGAAAGTCATGCAGGAACAGGGCTGGATCACGCCGCTGGTGTATTTGCCTTAATGTTGGCTTGCGCCGCCATTGGCAATCGGCGGTTTGGCGGGGGTGTCCGGCCTGCCGAGCAGGGCTTCGCGTTCTTTCTCGCGCAGCGGGTCGGCATCCAGAACCAGTGCGGCATCAAGGGCGGCGGGATCGACAATCAGGGTTTCTTCCTCCATGTCGCGGCTGCCTTCGACCAGAACCGGCATGCGGCACTCGATCTTTTTATAGGTCCTGGTGGCGGCCATTGCGTCCAGCTCCTCGGTGGTTTCGACCTCGTAAATACCGGGCGGAAACAGCCGATCGTGCCCGGCCAGCCGGAACGGGTGATAGAAGGTAACACTGCGATGCGTGGTGCGGGTAATCGTCATGATCATGGCTCCTTTGGGCTTCCGGAAAGGGCCAAAAGGCCAGATTTCCGGGAGTTTCGCGCGACCGTGTGACGGACGGATTTTGATCCGCTCCTGCTCGCCCCAAAACAGCATGATTGCCGGTCTTTGCGCGCGCCCTGCGCGAGAAATCAAACCAGCTTTCTTCCCTAAATATGGTGAGTGATCCGCGATTTCGCAATTGGCGGGAAGGGCGGCGGACGGTAAAGGGCGCACGGCGGGTAATTAGGGGCAGAACCTCCGCCACATCCATAAAACGACAACGGAAAATCACACCCCGCGCAGATTGCCCCAGACATGGACGTGCCATTGCGGCAAAACCCGCACATCGAACCAGCGGCGTTGTGATACCTGATCGACCAGCCAGCGATAGCGTTCGGTCAGGCCATCGATATCAACGCCATTTGCGCCATCCGGGTGCGGTTCGGCGGGGGTGGTGTTGACCGGTTGCAAACAGACCGGGATATCGGGATGGCGTTTGCGGACATGGTCGGCAAACATCAGATCGGCCTCATCGCGCACCGGGAATTTAAGCGTAATTACCGGGCCATCAAGCACGCCATTGGCGCGCGCGGCGTTGATGCAGGCGGCAAGGGCGCGCGGGTCAAAATCGGTGCTGCTGCTTGGCGGTTTGGGGCTTAATGTCAGGTAATCAAGATCGGCAAACCAGTCGCGTGCGATGCTGCCCTGGGTTTCGATGGCAAAGGTAAAACCATTGCGTTTGCCAAGCGCAATCAGGCCGCCCAAGGGCTGGATCGCCGGGTTGCCGCCCGAAAGGGTCACAAGGATCGGCCGACCACCCGAAAGGGTGCGGACCCGGTCCATGACCTCGTGGGCGCTGTGCGGTTTCCAGTCGGCGCGAAAGGCCGGATCGACGGCATAAAGCGTATCGCACCATGAACAGCGAAAATCACACCCCCCGGTGCGGACAAACACCGTCGGCATGCCGATCAGCGCCCCTTCGCCCTGCACGGTCGGTCCGAAAATTTCCGAGATACGGATTTTATCCGTCACAAGCTCTGGTGCAAGTTCGGTCCCGCTCATGGCCGGTATTCCGCCCATGTTTTCGGCGTTTCGGAAACGCGCACCGCACTGACTTCAGGCCAGCGATCATGCGCCCAGTCGTAAAAGAACAGGGCAAGCCGTTCGGCGGTGGCGTGATCATGGTCAAGGACCTCGTTCAGGTGGCGGTGATCAAATTCGTCATCAATCATTTGTTTCAGCGGGGCGAGTTCGCGGTAATCGCGGACAAAGCCACGCGCATCAAGCTCCGCACCGCGAAGCTCGACCTCGACAATGTAATTATGCCCGTGCAGGCGGGCACAGGGGTGATCGGCATCAAGCCCGGCCAACTGGTGGCTGGCGGAAAAGGCGAATTGTTTGGTGATGGTAAACATCATAATGGCTTTCGATACGGCGCGCCCGTGCCCGCGATGCGGCGGAGGGCTTGCGGCCGGGTTGTGTCTGTGAGTCTGCGGTCCGAAAGACTGGACTCCCGCCTGCGCGGGGGTGACGGTTTTGGGGGTTATGACCTTACCTTCGTCATGCCCGCGAAGGCGGGCATCCATAGTGCCCCATGCTCGGTCCAGCGGCTTTTAGTCTCCGGAAGGTTGTACTTCCGCCTCTGCCCCAAGGCTGCGCGCCATATGTTCGGCCCGTGCCTGTTTCCAGTAATCGCGATCCACGTAAACCGTCGGATCGGGCACACGGGCAAGTTCAAGCGCCTCGCGCCGCTCCACGCATGTGCCGCACCGCCCGCAATGGGTTTCACCGCCCTTGTAGCACGACCATGTGCGATCAATCGGAACCCCAAGACGCCCGGCCTCGGCGGCGATATCGGCCTTCGACCCGTGAAGGAACGGCGTATAAAGCGACACGTCGCGCACGCCTTCAAGGGCGTGGTTCTGCATGGTCTGGAACGATTTGATGAAATCGGGACGGCAATCGGGATAGATGAAATGATCCCCGCCATGAACGGCGGCTGCCACCGCATCGGCCCCGGCGGAGGCCGCCGCCCCGAACGCCACGGCAAGCATGATGGCATTGCGGTTGGGGACCACGGTGATGCGCATGGTTTCCTCGGCATAGTGGCCGTCGGGCACAGCGATATCATCAGATGTCAATGACGACCCGGTCAGCAGTGCGCCAACCGGCGTCAGATCGACAATGTGATGTTTGACGCCAAGATCGCGTGCGGCACGTGCGGCGTAATCAAGTTCCTTTTTATGGCGCTGGCCATAATCGAACGAAATCAGGGAATGCAGTTTATGCTCGGCCGCGACCTTATGGGCCAGCGTGACGGAATCCAGCCCGCCAGAGCAGACGACAATCGTCTTCATATGTCATGTCTTTCGTGTTTTTAACCTGGTGCTACGACAGGGGAAGGAAACATCCCTTCCAAGGCGCGCGGTTTGACACGAAGGAGTACGGAAATCAAGGGAAAAACGCCGCTTTGCGTAGGGGCTTACCCCTTCACCCCGGCAAGTACATGAAAACAAATCGGAACCTGAAAATGCCCGTCCGTCACATAAGGGCGAAGGGCTTCGAACATTGCGGCATCAATCGCCCCGCGTTCCGCATCCGTGGCGGCACGCAATTGCGGCCCAAACAGCATTTCCATCTGCGGCTTCCAGAATGCTGCACGTTCCGGGATGCGCCCGGCGGGGTTATGGGTGGTGATTGTGACATCACCAAACCCGGCGCGTGCCATGCGCGCGGTCGCCGACGCCGGATCGGCAAAGCCAAACAGGTCAAGCCCCGCATCGGCAAACCCGGTCCCAAGGATATTGCCCAGAACCGCATCCATGGCGCTAAATAAGGGATTATCCACCAGCGGTGCCCACAACATGAAAGCCGCCCGGCCACCTGTACGCAACACCTGGTTGGCTTCGCCAAGGGCGGCATCGGGATCATGGCAGAACATCACGCCAAACCGGCACGAAATCGCATCCATCGTGCCCGTGCCAAAGGGCAGCTTTTCCATATCAGCCGCAACCACCGACAGATTGCCGATCTCCTCGGCCCCGGCGCGCTCCGCCAAACCGGCACACATGCCCGGCACGATATCGGATGCAATCACTTGGCCGCGCAGGGCTTCATCGGCGTCGTTGTTGTCTGCCAGCATCCGCGCAATCCCGAAGGCCGGTTCCCCGACCCCGGACGCCAGATCAAGCACGGCCAATCCCCGCCCGTCGGCGGCACGCGCCAAAGTCGGCAGATCAAGTGCGTCGATCAGATGCCGGTTGATCTTCTGTGCTGCGGGCGCGAGTTGATCCGCCCAGTTCAGCCAGTCTGAAGAGAGGTGATGCCAAGAGGTCATCGTGATGTTTTCTGGTTGGAAAGGCTTGGGCAAACACGAGTTCTTTCGTCACCTATAAGATCAATGACTTGCGCGATATAATTGCTGGGAACGCGCATTCGTGCTCCTGACAAAGCGTTGAATACAAGATCTGACATTGTGTCGTCACTGAATTCTCGTGCGACATTTGGATGCAGAATTAAGTCCAAGCTATTGCATGTCTGTAACTGAGAAAATTTCCGCGTGCATAAGTGTAGGGCCTTCCGTTCATCAATTGCTGCGATGCAATTTGTTTGCAGAGCGAAGCTGATAGTTGAAGCCTCTCCATCGTCAAGTGTCTCAAATGCGGAACCATTTACAAGAGAAAGATAGATTGAGGCAGCATAAGGTTCTAGCGAAACTATCTTTACGAGGCCTTCATTAACCAAGCTGATCAGTTGAGAAAAGTCGCTGTGTCCTCTGAGGGATTCACCATTTCGAAGTTCATCCACGACATGATTTGTCACGTTCACGGTATAGGGTAACAGTGACAATATTTTTGCGAAGTCTTTCGTTGCATTGAGATTTATCACGACGCTAGCATCGAGAGTAATGCTCTCGGACGACTTAGTTGGGGAGTTTGACGAGATCATTTGCCTCGTTTTCCTCCATTTCTACACCATCCAAAACTTCCCGAACTTGATGTCGGTCGAGCATTAACAATTTTGACAACTGCCCTTCGCTGAAAAGATCACGCTTCCAAGCTTCTCTCGCTAATAGTGCCAAACGGGACGGTAAAAGGTATTTCCCCTCGCTTAGATTGGGCTGAGGGGGGTGTTTGTCGCCGAGTACTTGTTTTGCTTGTTCGTCAGTAATCCCGCCATTGTCTTTAAACCAGTCCCAAGTCCCCGTCTTGGCAAGATTGAGTTCTTCAAGCCGACGAGTTATTGCTTCCCGAGATACTTGAAAGGCGTGTGCAAGCAGAATTATATGACGTCTCGTCAAATGAGTATGGCCGGCGGTAATGTCGGCAAACTTTTGTTGAACAGCACGGGCGGGAGTTAAGAAACTTCGTTGAAAAATATTGGCATATCTTTCCTCTCGAGAAGAGAAAGTTTCATTGATAGTTAGGGCTTCTGGTTGGTTGCGCGTAGCTATAAAATGAGCAAGTTCATGCGCACAAGTTTGTTGGATGCGTTCAATTGGATGGTGGGCATTCACTAGAACACATGCCCCCACGTTTTCGTGGTAAGAAAATAAACCGGATATATTTCCGCTGAGTTTGCGTAAATAAACTCTCATGCCGATTTGCAAACTCAGTATTGAAACCATATCGCCTACTGGCCCTGAACCTAGGCTAAGCCAGTTTCTTAAATCCTGAGCGTCAGTCTCGGCTTGAGTCGCTACATTTCCTGGGAGCAATGGGCGTTCAGGAGGATAATTCTTTGGCCGAACAACTCCAAGACAGTTTTCCAGTTCAACTTCGGCCTGAACCAATTTGTTTAATAATATTGCCGCATCCGTAATTGAGGAATGATCGGTCTCTGCTAGTTTTCTAAATTGTGGCGTCATATCAAGATGTATTGATTCTTGACGTAGCAAAGCATTCACCGACGTTTTGTATAGTGCGGCGAGCAGTTGAATTTCTTCAAGCTTGATCTTCCGTTTACCCTGTTCGATTGCGATGAGTGTGGTTCGTGCCGCACCTATTTTTTCGGCGGCAGCTGCTTGCGTGATTTTGGCAGCTTCTCGCACAATTCTAAGACGTTCTCCAATTAAGGGGTCTTGAGAAATATCTTTACTAGGGGTCATGATTTTTTAATTGCGCGCCCAGTTCCAGACAAACGAGCGCTCTCCCAACTCATTGAGGTATTGGTCCCACTCATTAGAGTGTCTTTTGATCAGATCAGTCAGATTTTTCAGAACTTGTTCGACCGGGCTCTCCAATGCCAAAGCAAGATGCAGAGCGTGTCTCTTTAGAGTACGTTCATACTCCGGCTTTGACATATCAGCGAGGTGTTGCATGTGCAACACACCGGCAATTGCATATTCCGTAAAGGCGCGCCCCTTGCGTTTAAAATCAGGATGCAGGGCGTTTTCAAAACTCTCGCTGCTCATGTCTATTGCTACATAGGTTTCGGCACTTTCTTTTAACCCGGCTGCATGTACGCTAAGTCGTCTAAGCATGCAGGCTGCGCACGCGCCGCATTGACGGTATTTTCCATTAACCGATGACCAGTTGTTTCCCCGCCAGCAAGACAGAGTTTTCGACCATTCATTTCCGTTTGGTAACTCAGAAAATTTTTTAAGTGTTTCGCCTTTGGTGCTCCAAAGACGAGGGTAATCGAAGGTTATGTTTCTGCCGAAAAGTGCAGAGATGAAATCACTCATCATTTTCGTAAAGCGAGGGTGATTACGAAAATCAGGATAGATATTTCCTACAGTGACCAATGATGGTCCGATTGCGCCTTGACCGCTTTCTGGTATTAAAATTTTTTCTGCATTGGTCAAATAAGCTGCAATAGAGCTAATTGTTGCGAACTTGAAACCTCGGCTCCGGGCGCTTGGTTCTTTATTGTGTATTGATGATATTCTGACGTCATATGGAAAATTGGTGAAGGGGCGCTTCTTTTTTTCCCTCTTGCTTTCATCCTTTCCACCTACCCTAACGCAAACTAACTCCGTTCCAATCTCTGCTTCAGTGATACCTCTCACCGCATTTGAGTCCATTCCATTGCTATAAGCCAAGATGGCTTTTGTTGGTTGTTGAAAATCAAAGAATGGTTCGTTGCCGAAGGAATGGGCATTTTTTCTCGCGACGAACGATATTTGCCAAACATCACCGGTTAAAAAATTCAAAGCGCGATGCAACGGTTCTGATACCAATTTGGAGTTCCAATGTTTTGGGTCATGAACCGAAATTTCTAAATCTATAGTTCTGCCCCAAACGGATGTACGTCGCATGATCGCTCTATCCGAAAACTCAATTGATGCTGCTACTATCATTGCGTCGTAGACTGTTTCGGTCCAGTCAGGGAGATAATAGGAAATGAAGTCTTTTGGCGAGAATTTGAGGTCTGTTGTAAGGTCGAAGGTAAATGCATTTGAGGCTCGTCTAGGACGATCCGACGCAATTATTTTTCGAAAGGGATAGTTGTCCAAGTTAGCTGCCATTAGAGCGCAGGCCCCTCATCAAGACCGGTTCTAGATACATTTCTGTTCCGTCGGTTAATTGTGGAAGAAGCGTCCGACCTCGGTTGAGAAGTTTTTCTGTAGCTGAAATTGCTTCGGAGCCAATTAAGACGATTACGTATCGTTCGAATTCCGCGATACCCGGCCTCTCGTTGCCAGTGTTCTTCTATACTGCGGGCATGCTTTTGGAAAATCTCGTCGGCTACGCTTCTGAGCACGTGTTTAATCGCTTCCTCGCCATGTTTGTTCTCCATGATGGTTTCGATGGCGCTCTCGGCCGCAGTGAGAAAAACTGTAGAGCCTTCCACTGATTCGAGCAGTCTGTTCGCTCTTTCGAGCTTCTCATCTTCGAACAGTTGACCTTGCTCTTCTTCAAGAAAAATACGCTCTAGCAAATCTAGCCGCGCGTCTTTCAGTTCTTTGCTCAGAGCTCGTTCGAGTTCTTCCTGCACTTCTTCAATAGAGTACGCTCCGTTTGCTGCCTTTTGGGCAAATCGCTTCCAGTGTCTCTTCAGTGGTAGGCTTCTATGTGGTCCATCGCTCATGGCTGATCCTCCAGTGTCAGAATTATCATTTAAAATATCTGACAATGTCAAGTTTAATGAATCAATTGGTTTTTATTTCATTGAATATATCAACCTTATGGTTCTTTGAGGGAGTGGTTAAGCTATTGAAAAAGCCAGCAAATTTTCATTTGCTGGCGACTGGATTTACTGCAATAGTTTTGGAATCTA
Source organism: Thalassospira australica (assembly GCF_044790785.1). GTDB lineage: Bacteria > Pseudomonadota > Alphaproteobacteria > Rhodospirillales > Thalassospiraceae > Thalassospira > Thalassospira australica_A. The sequence goes on from NZ_CP085258.1 coordinate 935,056, forward strand.
TGCTATATGGCTTGGCTCGAAGTTACCTTACTCAATCACCGCACAAGCAATCCGGTCCCCGGCATCACCTGAGGGCTGGGATTTATAGTCGTCCGCACCGGCATGGATGATGACGGCTTTGCCGTGGATGTCGGTTTCGCCGCTGCCGTCTTCAAAGCGTACGGCGTTATTGAGGATTTGGGCGTAAAGTTCGCCCTTGTCATTGACATACTGGTTCATCATGTCGCCCGCATGCGGGCCGTCGGCAAATTCGTGGCCGTGGGATTTTTGCATCGGGTTGAAATGGCTGCCGGCGGATTTGAAGCCGCCCTGCGCATCGCATTCGCCGTTTTCATGGATATGAAACGCCACCCACTGACCGGGCGGGAGGTCGTTAAGTGCGATCTTCAGGATCGCAGTATCCGGCACGCCATTGACCGTCAGCGTCCCGATTTCCGTACCATCCGTATTGATAAAGTTTGATTTGGCTTCCTCGCCCGCCTTGGCATGACCGGGCACAAGCGCCATCGCAGCACCAAGGGCAAGCAGGGCCGCCATGGTGGCGGTTGCCAGTGCCGAGCGGCGCGTGTCGTTGGCATCGGTCGTCGTGGTGGGGATGGCGGCAGTACGTGATTTGGGGTGGCAGATGTTTTCGCGATGGAACATGGGAAATCCTCTGCTGTTGTGGCGGTCCTGTCGGCGATCCTGTTAGCGATGCGTGACCTTTGCGGTTCGAGCCGTTTTTGAAAAACCTGTTTTCCTAAAACCGGTGCGGACGGGTTTTGTTCCGTAAAATCTTGGTCGTTTTAAGTGTTGGCGGGGTTTGGGGCGATTTTATGGGGGGATGGGTCCGGGCCGGGGTGGGAGTGTGGAGCGCGAGACGGCCCCTGTCACAAGGGCGGGTCTGGTGGCGTCAGGTTTGAGGCGGCGCGTGGCGTCGTGATCACGGCGCAATCAGGCGGAGTGCAGGGCACAGACCATGACAGAGGAGAATGACCGGCGATCTTCGGGCAATGCGGCGCGGTCGGGCAATACAAGTCCCGGTAGATTTGAATGGGGCGATCTGATCCGGCATGTGCTGTTTGGCCGGGTTTTATATGTTCGCGGGGCGGCGATTCTGGGCTCTGTCATGCTGATCGCGCTGGTGGTGGTTTTGTATGTCGGGTTTGTCGTGACCCTGTTTGCTGGATTTACCGCCGATATCCAGCGCGAGCTTCTGAGCCGCGAGCTTGAGCTAAGCTCGCCCGGTGATCTGGAACGGCTGGTGTTTCAGGGCTATCACGAGGCGCAGCTTAAGGGCGATATCCATGCGATGCGTACCGATATCCGGATGCTTGATGCAAGTGGCCTTACCGCCGCCCGGCATGGTTTGGCCCTGCGTCAGGAGGCGATTGCCGCATGGCGGGCGGCGTTTGATCTTTATGCCGGGCTGGGTGCTGTGGTGGTCGAACAACCGGGCAGGTTCGACCCGGATTTTCGCACGGCCTACCTTGCCGCCCTTAATCAGGCATTCGCCTTTCTGGCGCAAAGTGATTTCAGTGCCGAAGACGGGCGACCATCGCCCGACACTGCGCGCACCGGCGAGGGCAGGGAGGTGATTGCCAACCTTGACACGGCCCTGTCGCATATGGCGCTGGCCCCCGGCGGGAGCGAGGCTTTTGCTACCGATATCCGCAGCCGGGTCGACGCGATCCGCAATGCGGTGATGAGCTTTGGCGAGAAGGCGGCGCGTGCCCAGGTGGCCTGGGCCAATATCACCGCCGAACAGGCACAGGCCGACCGGCTACGCGCCAGCCTGAGCGCGGAGCTTGCCGACCTGCGCGAGGAACATGCAGCCCTTTGGGCGGACGAGGATGCGACGGGCGACGAGGGGCGCAGGTCCCTGGTCGCCCTGTTTCAGCAGCCGCTTGGCGGGGTATTGTCGCTTCTGTTGCAGATGCCGGGGATCGTGCTGACGCTTCTGGTGACGGTGGCGGCGGGCGGCCTTGGCTCTGTTGTCAGCTTTACCCGCCGTTATCGCCGGGTTGGGATGGCGGACGCGGTGGAGACGGATGAGGATGAACAGGCAGCGGTGGAGATGCCGGAAACCGGTTTCGCCGCTGCAGGGCATTTGATGGTGATGACCGGGGAGGGGATTGCAGCAGCAATCGCGATTTTTCTGTTTACCGAGGCCGGGATGCTGATGGTGACCCAAGGCGGCCCGGACGGATCAGGCAATATCGAAATCAGCGCGTTTCTTCTGACCTTCATGGCGTTTGTGTCGGGCTTCATGGCCGAGGATGCGTTTAACAAGATACAGGATGCCGGACGGAAACTGTTTCGTGTCGGCAGTGATGACGGGCCGGGACCGGCGGGGTTGTGAGGGCGCAAAACAAAACCGGCAGGGGATGCCTGCCGGTTTGGATGGATGAGGCTATGATCGCGAAGATCAGATGGCCGAGGTGCCATAGCGCGGGGCGTTACGCTGCGCATTGCTGCCGGCCTCGGCATAGGCCTGGCTTGCCTGCGCCGTTTGGGTGACCTGCGACTGAAGGACCTGCTCATCACGTTCCGGGGTTGTATCGGCGGCTTCCTTGGCCGGGCTGTATTCAAACAGTTCGGTCAGGCGGGCTTCGATGGATTTCAGGCCTTCATTCAGGCGGTCCTCGGTTTCGTTGATATTGCCGTTGATCGTGTCGTTCAGGGCATTGATCCCGTCAAGGAATTCACGCGCCTGATCAAGGCCCCTAGCGATGCCTTCGCTGGCCTGATCGAAAATCTCGCGGGCTTCTTCCTCGCTATCGGCGTTCGAGGCGATCAGGTCGCCAACGCGGGCCAGAATGCGATCAGCAACCGCTTCGGGGGTGTAATCGGTGGGATCGACACCCTCGACCGAAAGACCGGTCGAGGCCAGGCTTTCATTGATTGCCGAGACGATCTGATCGGCGGACAAAAGATTGGCCGATTGCGGGGAAAGCGAGACCGAGGTTGCGTTATCAAACGGGGAAACGGATGTGTTTGACCCGGATTTCGAGTCGTCATTACCGGGCAGGTAAGACTGCGCGCTGCGGCTTGAGCCGTTGGTCGCCTGCGATGTCAATCCGCCGATAGTGATATCCATGCCGTCCTCCCTGGACGCGGGTTGCTTGTGGCCAAGCCCTTGATCGGGCTTGATAACACAAGGAGCATGCGGGCTCCCTCATGGGCCGTATCGCATGCCGGTGAATCATTTTCAGCGGTCAATATGGCATAATCGGCGCGAAAAAGCCATAGCCGGTTATAGAGGTATGGTTGGGGATTGGCGCAGATATCCTGCATTCTGATATTGCAACGGGGACCAAGCCCGATTATTGAACAGGGTTTATGCGAGTTATGTTGCAAGAATTTCTTGCCCGGGACGTGTCGAGGATTTCTCCGCATCCGGTATTTTGAGCTTGGGAGCTGTTTGACGGTGGCGAACTATCAGGAAAGTGCGCGCGAATTTGAAAAGCGCTGGCAGGATTACTGGCGGGAAAACGATACCTATCGTACCCCCAATCCGGGCGATGCCGATTTCGACGCCGCCAAAAAGAAAAAAGTCATCCTCGATATGTTCCCCTATCCAAGCGGGGTTGGTCTTCATATCGGTCATCCGCTGGGCTATATCGCAACCGACGTCAAGGCACGGTTTGAACGCATGCGCGGCTTTAACGTGCTGCATTCGATGGGTTTTGATGCCTTTGGCCTGCCAGCCGAACAGTTCGCGATCCAGACCGGCCAGCATCCGCGCATCACCACCGAAGCCAATATCGAAAACATGCTGCGCCAGTTGCAGGTGATCGGCCTTGGCCATGATCCGCATCGTCGCTTTGCCTCGACCGATGTCGATTATTACAAATGGACGCAGTGGATTTTCCTTCAGCTTTTCAACAGCTTCTATGACCCGACTGTCGAATGGAAAGGCCCGCAGGGGCAGACCATTACCGGGCGCGCCCGCCCGATTGCCGAGCTTCGTGGGCTCCTTGAAAGCGGGGAATGGTTGTTGGACGAGGACGGTGTGCCGCAGCCGAAATCCGTCATTGGCGAGGGCACGAAGGCAGAAGGCAAGGAAATCGACCGCGCGATTGATCGTGGGCGTCTGGCCTATGTCGATGAGGTTCCGGTCAACTGGTGCCCGATGCTGGGCACGGTTCTGTCGAACGAGGAAGTCACCAACGAAGGCAAGTCCGAACGCGGTGATTACCCGGTTTACAAGCGTCCGCTGAAACAGTGGATGTTGCGCATTACCGATTATGCCGATCGGCTGGTGGGCGACCTTGAAGGGCTTGATTGGCCCAACGGCGTTGTCGAGATGCAGAAAGGCTGGATCGGCCGTTCGGTCGGCGCGCGGGTCAATTTCCCGGTAACTCTTGCCGGTGGCGGCAAGGACAAGATCGCGGTCTATACCACGCGGCCTGATACGATTTTCGGCGCGACATATATGGTGCTGGCCCCCGAACATCCGCTGGTTGATGCTCTGACGACAGCCGATCAGAAGGATGCGGTTGCGGCCTATCGCGCCGAGGTCAAACTGGCCGGTCCGGTATCGTCCAAGGACGAAGCCAACCGCGAAAAGACCGGCGTGTTTATCGGGGCCTATGCCACCAACCCGGCCAATGGGCAGCAGATCCCTGTCTGGATTGCCGATTATGTCCTGATGGGCTATGGCACCGGCGCGATCATGGCGGTGCCGGCCGGCGATCAGCGCGATTTCGAATTTGCCCATAAATTCGGCCTGCCGATTGTCGCGACCACCAAACCGTCGGAAAGCTGGCTTCGGGCCAATGCACCGGATGATGCGGCCGATCTTGACGATGCGGCCTTGCTGGCGCGCTATGAAACCGCACCGGGCGATTTCAAAATCGCGCAGACCGATGTGGGTGATACGATCAATTCCGCCAATGACGAGGTCAGCCTGAACGGGCTTTCGACCCCGGATGCGAAGGCGAAAATCATTGAATGGCTGGAAACCAAGAACATTGGCCGCGGTCGGGTGCAGTATAAGCTGCGCGACTGGCTGTTTTCGCGTCAGCGTTATTGGGGCGAGCCGTTCCCTGTGCTGTTTGATCAGGAAACCGGTCAGGTGCATGGCGTGGCCGAGGCGGCCCTGCCTGTTGTCCTGCCGGAAATGACCGATTTCAAACCGCAATCGAACGAAGACCCGAATTCGGAACCCGAACCGCCTTTGGCGCGTGCCAAGGAATGGATGGAAGTCACCGGGATTGTATTGGGGGATGGTTCGGTCCTGCCGGTGGATGCGGCGGTGGGATCGACCCACAGCCATGCCGGTGCGGATTACGAAGTGCGTTCGTTCCGTCGTGATGCGAACTCGATGCCGAACTGGGCCGGTTCGTGCTGGTATTATCTGCGTTATTTCGATGCAAAGAACGATCAGGCCTTTGCATCGGATGCGGCGGCGGCCTATTGGGCCAACACCACCGACGAGAATGGTAATGCCAAGCCCGGTGCGGTCGACCTTTATGTCGGCGGGGCGGAACATGCGGTGCTGCATCTTTTGTATTCGCGTTTCTGGCACAAGGTCCTGTTTGATCTTGGCTATGTTGCAACGCCCGAACCGTTCCAGAAACTGTTCAACCAGGGCATGATCACGGCCGATGCCTATACCGACGCGCGCGGTGTTTATGTCGACATCCATGATGTTGAAATGCGCGATGTCGACGGCAAAAAGCAGCCGTTCAATGCCAAGACGGACGAGGCGCTGATCACCGTTCCGGGCAAGATGGGCAAGCGGTATAAAAACGGCATCCCGCCGGAAGAAATTTGCGATCAGTATACAATCGATACCTTCCGGACTTACGAGATGTATATGGGGCCGCTTGACAGCTCCAAACCGTGGCAGTCTGACGCGATTGTTGGCATGATGCGCTTCCTGTCGAACGTCTGGAAGGTTGCAACCCAGATGGAACGTACCAGCGACGTTGATGGAAAGATCGAAACGCTTGTGCATAAGACCATCGCCAAGGTGACCAACGACATCGCCGAATTGCGCCTGAATACCGCGATTGCGGCATTGATCGAACTGACCAACGCCATGACCCGCCAGAATGCGGTGCATGACGATCATGTTCGTGCCCTTGCCCTGATGGTGGCACCCTTTGCGCCGCATCTGGGCGAAGAGCTTATGAGCCGTATGGCAGAAGCCGAATTTGGTTCCAAAAAATCGGTGATCAAGTTTGACTGGCCGGTATTTGATGCCGAAAAAGCCAAGGACGACGAATTTGAAGTCCCGGTTCAGGTCAATGGCAAAAAGCGCGGCTCGATCATGGTGGCGGTCGATGCCGATCAGGCAACGGTCGAGGCAATGGCAAAGGCCGACGAAAATGTTGCGCGCCATCTTGAAGGCATGCAGATCGTCAAGGTGATTTATATCGCCAAGCCGACCCCCAAACTGATCAATATCGTAGTCAAGGGTTAAGCCGGATCACGACAGGTTTCGCGCAGAAAGTGCATTCTTAAACGAATGCCTTGTCTATATTTGACCTCGATTATTGACGGTTGTGCAAGTGCTGGCTAGAAGACAGGCAGAATTAAATTTCAAGGGTTGAGCAATGAGCCACGGGCGCAAGATTTCGGTTATCGGTCTGGGATATGTCGGTTTGCCGGTCGCGGTGGCGTTTGGGACCGAAACCGGTCGTGTCGTGGCATTTGATATCAACAAGACGCGTATTGCCCAGCTTAAGGCGGGGCATGACGCGACTGGCGAGGTTGATGATCACGAGCTTGCAGCGGCAGATTTGCTTCTGAGCGACAATCTGGAAGACTTGCGTCAGGCCGATTTCCATATCGTGACCGTGCCGACCCCGATTGACAGGTCAAACCGCCCCGACCTGTCACCGTTGCGATCCGCATCGAAAACCGTTGGCAAGATTCTTAAAAGGGGTGACATCGTTGTCTATGAAAGCACGGTTTATCCCGGGGCGACCGAGGAAGAATGCGTGCCGATCCTTGAACAGCTTTCAGGATTGAAAGCCGGGACTGATTTCACGGTCGGCTATTCGCCCGAACGCATCAATCCGGGCGACCGCGAACATCGCTTTACCACCATAACCAAGGTTGTGTCAGGCCAGACGCCGGAAACGCTTGAAATCGTTGCGGCTGTTTATGGAGCGGTCGTCAAGGCCGGTATTCACAAGGCACCGACCATCAAGGCGGCCGAGGCAGCGAAGGTAATTGAAAATACCCAGCGCGATCTGAATATCGCGTTGATGAACGAGCTTTCGCTGATCTTTGATCGCGCCGGGATTGATACCCGTGATGTTCTGGATGCCGCCGGGACCAAATGGAACTTCCTGCGCTTTACGCCGGGTCTTGTCGGCGGGCATTGCATCGGGGTAGATCCCTATTACCTGACCCACAAATCAGAGGAACTTGGCTATTACCCGCAGGTGGTTCTGGCTGGTCGGCGGGTCAATGACAGTATGGGCGAAGTTGTTGCCAACAAGGTGATCCGGGCGTTGCTGCGCGATGGGGCGACCAAGAACCCGACTGTTACGGTCCTTGGCCTGACTTTCAAGGAAGATGTGCCCGATATCCGCAATACGCGCGTGATCGATATCATCCGATCACTTGAGGATGCCGGGATCATTGTTCAGGTCCATGATCATCATGCCGATGCAGAGGAAGTTGTGCATGAATTCGCAGGTCTGAAACTGTGTGGTGACGGTGATCTGAAGCCCGCCGATGCCGTCGTGCTGGCGGTGTCACACCGCGAATATGTTGCCAAGGGCTGGCCGCTGGTGCAGGGGCTTTTGAAGGATGGCACCGGCTTTGTCGCCGACGTGCGTGCCATTCTGCCGCGTGACGAGGTTCCCGTTGGCATCGAGCTTTGGCGGTTGTAAAGGCGGCACCGCTTATTCCTGATACAGATTAAGCTCGCGCTGCATCTTTTGGGTCAGGCCGCGTGCAACGATTTTGTGTGATTCTGCCAAATGATCGCGCAGGTCGGCATCATCCAGTCCCGGCACGTCATAATGCTGGATCCATTTCATGCCGCGCGATGCGAGATAAGGGGCAGGTCGCAAACCGGGCTGTTCCTTTAAAACCTCGTAGGCAATATCGGAAACCTTGAAGGTAATGCCAAGCGTATTGCCCTTGGTCCAGCCGCCAATCGCAAAGACCTTGCCACCGACCTTCCAGACATCGGCACCGCCCCATTGCACGACATACGTTGTCACGGGCAGCGATTTGCAAAATGCGTTAAATTCGTCACGGGTCATGCGGGGCTTCTTTCCTGATCAAAAGCTGTCCGGATATTCTGGCGTTGCCATCATATGGAGATCAAGAAACGATTTTGACGATGAGTTGCTGCAAGTCGCGATCAAAGCGGTCCTTGCTGAAATGCTTGCGGCAAAAGGCCTGTGCGGCATTTGCCATATCGCGTGTTTCATCCGTTTGAATCAAAGCATTGGATATCTGGTCAGCCAGTATTTCGGGATTACCCGGTTGGCAGATGCGCCCGGTTTCACCGTTTCGAACGATATCGCCCAATGTGCCGATATTGCTGGTGATGACGGGAACCCCGGCGGCCATAGCCTCCAGCACGACAAGCGGCTGGGCTTCGTTCGGATAGCGTGTGGGAAACAGGAAAAGGTTGGCGTTGGATAGAAGCTTTGTGCGGAAACCGGCATCGACCGGGCCATGATATTGGCAGTGATTTTCGAGGTCGAAAGTGCCGATCAATCGTACAAGTTCGGTGGCTGAAATGTCACCCTCTGCCCCGGCGATATCAAGTGCGAAATCAATATTGCGCTGTCGAAGGATCGCGCAGGCCGCCAGCACAACGTCAATGCCCTTGTTGCGAAACAGGTTCGACAGATAAAGCAGGCGTGGTGTGGTGTCATCGGATCGGGGCCGTGTGATTTGGAAGGCCTCGTCGGGTAGACAATTGGCAATGGTTGTTGATTGGCAATCAAGGCCTGAAAGTTCGTGGCGCAAGGCATCGCCTAGAATAATAGCGGTTTGCCCTGCAAAGACCTGGTGTTGCAGCCAGCTCGCGAACCTGTTTTCGCGACCTGCTTGCAGGCCCTGTCCATGCAGATGCAGGATCGTCGGGATGCCAAACAGTTTTGATATAAGGACGTAAATGCCATCGCGATAAAACGCGCCGCCGGACGGGGCAAAATTGATGTAAAGCGCATCGGGTTTTCGCCAAAGTTCGAAGAGCAGTCTGAGCAACAGGTAAAATGCCGTGACCAGTTTGCCAATTGTCGGTCTGGCAATGTCGCGCGGATGCTTGGCAAAACGCATTTCAAGCAGGGTCACATCACAGATTTTCCGCAATGCGGCCAGCGCCCTTTCATTCATGGCAGCAGCCCCGTGCATCGGCGGGGGCAGTTGCAGCATGGCGATAATCCGCGGGGGTTTGGTCATATGCCGATCCCCATTGCGCGTTTGAGATCAAAGAGGCGCATCCAGACCGGAGGGGCTATGCCTTTGCGATGGCGGGCCAGAACATTGTGCAATGTGTCGCGATATATTGTGGTCTGGATGGACGCAAAGTGGCGGGTTGCGGGATCGGTATTTCGCGTGATCAATGGCCGATCCAACCGCCAGATTGCAGTCCCGCCATACCGGACAGCCCGCAGGTAAAAATCAAGATCGATGCAGCAGGGCAAGTCTGGGTCGTATCCGCCCGCCTGTTGCCAGATATAGCGATGGAAAGCCAGAGACGAATGATGTAGCGGATTGCTGCGATAAAGCCGTACGGCGGGCATTTCATGCCATTGATCTCTGCCGGTTTTTACTTGTGCTTCTTGTCCTTTGGTGAAGGCTAGGACATGGGGATGGTTGCGCAAAATACTGGCTTGTATCGGCAGTCGGTCGGGGTGGGAAAGATCGTCGATATCCTGAATGGCAATCAGGCTGGTGCTGGCATGTGAAATGGCAAGATTGAGCGCAGCCCCCCCTGCCAATCGGATTGCTTCGAATAAGTAGGGCCTGCTTTAATCCATCGGGAAGGATGATAGGATTGGTCGAGCCATCATCAACGATTACGGCACAATCCTGCGGGCGTAGAATATCCGACAGATTGGCAAAATAGCGATCCAGAAAGGCATCGCCATTTCGAACCGTGGTGATCACGGTGATGGCATCATTCTGGTTCATGACGGGTTCCAGACAATGCGAAGTGTTGCGGTGTTTTGGTTTGGCACAAAGATCGTTTTGACCGGGCCGGTCACGGCAAACAGGCCGTCATCGGCAATGTGAAGCGGATGATCGGCGATCAGGTGCAGGTTCAATTCGGGGACGTCAATCCGGGTTTTATCTGGTCTTCCAATGGTAAAACCGGCGGGAATCAGCAGGCGGAACAGATGCAGGCCCGATGGACTGTCTGTCCGGACCTGATCATAGATGACAATTTCGTCCTCGTGGAATGTGATGCTCCGCTGCCCCCGCAACCCCGCCAGCCTGAATGCGATATTCACGTTGGTATCTTTGACGGTGCCCGATGTGAATGCCCCGAAAGACTCGTGACCGGCAAAGGCGGGAAGAGGCTGGGATGCCGGGCAGTAAAGGCTTGGAAAGTCTTCTTCGCCGCTGGTGGGCGGCAGGAAAATGTGGCCGTTCGTGATCAGAACCGGTGATGATGTGACGTCATAAGACGTCTTTCCGCGCAGGCACATGCGGGCATGATAATGGCGTGTATCCTTGATCATAAGGAAATCGGGCGTGGCGGTGGCCGGATTGGTTGGTGCAGATTCGGGGATGTTATTCATTGCCGTGCGCAGCAGCCAGAAACCGGTGAAAGCCAGATAATCGTAATGCCGGTTATAGCTATACCAGCCCGGTGTTTGTGAATTATCCGGACCGGGGGCTTCTGGCAAGGGATTGGGTGCAAGCAGGTTCAGCGGCAATGTTTCGGTTAGCAACAGTATCTGTTCAAGGCGAAACAGAATGGCTTCGCCTTCCGCGCGATAACCGTGTTTGAGCAGAGCGTAAAGGGCGGTTGCCACGCCAAAGCTTTGTCCGGCACCGCGTCCGACAGGATTGGGGATGCCCGTCGTCCTGCAAAGCCGGGCGATCAGGCTGGTGGCATATGTCGCGATTTCGCGTTGGGCTTGGATGGGGCTATCGGTCAGCAAGGCTGCGCAGAAGGCATGATACTGGGCTGAAAAGCTGCCGGGGCGATCCATGAAAGCGGGCATGCGCCAGAAGCGGATGCGGATATACAACCAGTTGAGTTTGGCGCGCAGTTTATCCCACCATGAACCGGATTGGCGGATGCGCATAGCAAGCATGAGCCAGTTTGCGACCTTGGGTGTTTGATACGGGGCGTTTCGCAAGATGGCGTTACGGGTTTCGACGTTTACGTCCGGGCAGCTTTGCAGTGCGTATTCGATGAATTCACGGTGATAGAGTTGGTCCTGCTTTTCGATTTTCAGGACGTTTATCGCCACGATGCTTTTCGGGAGATAGCAGGTATCACCCAGATTTTGCCAAAGGGCGAGGGCATAGGCCTTGGCGTAAAAGCTGTGCTGGGCGAAGTTGCCGTCTTCGCCTTGCTGATCAGCCAGTTGATCGGCGATCAGCCGGGCGAGGCGAAGGCAGCGTTCCTGCAGATTGGAAGGGTCTACCGGAACCTGCATGTGACCTCCAGCAGCAGGGACTGACCGGATTTCAGGTTATTGAGTGGCACGGCCTGTATTTCGGGGCAGTGCCGGCCAAGCCGTTCGCGCAGGCGCCAGAAGATGGCCCTGCCGCCCGGGCAGTTCCAGATCATACGCGCGAGCCAGTCCGGAGTGGACAGGGTGAAAAGGCGATTGGCCCAGCGCAGCCAGACGTGATCGACCGGATCAATTGGCAGCAGACGGGCGTGAATGATCCAATGATCGCAGCTATCGCGCAGATAAAGATAGGGCGCAAAGCGACCGGCCCCATCATAACGATCAAGGGTGACGGAAATGATTGTGTCACCGGTCCCGGTCAAGTGGGCAGTACGGACCGGATAAAGGCGGTATCTGTCACTGTCGGTGTGGCGATATTGGCGACCGGCAATTTCACCGGTTTGAATATTGGATTTGTCAAAGACCAGCCGGATGACGGCATCCTGTAACAACCCATCGCAACGCGCGGTGAGTGCCGCCCGAATGTGCAGCCTGTTCTGATCTGTTTGAAGGGTGTGATAATCAAGAGCCCACTCTCCTTCGGCAAGCTGCCAGTGATCACCAGTCTGGCGCGCATTACGGCATTGATCGGTGAGGCTGACAAAAGAATGCCGGTCAGAGTATTCAAAACCCCATGGTCCGAAACGGATATCGCCATACTGACCTGTGACAAGCCGGCTATTGATGATTTCGGCTTGCAATTTCTTCATGCCGGTTTGTTCCGCAAAATTGGACTGCGGTGACAGATCAGCATCAGGAACAGGCAAATAGTCAGACGAAGCTGCATAACGATCAGGGCATCGGTTTCATGGGGAAAAGCCGGCAGAAGCAGGCCGGAGACGACCAGAAGAGCAAGGCAAAGCCAACCGGGGAACAAGCGGTTTTCCGTTTCCTGCGAAATCAGGATCTGACGCGAGATCATGGCGAGAAGTGCGGGCCAGAAGGCACCTGTGCGCAGTAAGGTAACGAGGTCGGCATTGGTCGTGCCGTAAAATAGCAGGGCAAGCGTTTCGGGGATGAACAACAGTATCGCAGTTGTGGCAAGCGGCGGTGTGATAAGCCAGATATCACGGAGCAACCCGGACTGTCGTTTGGCAAATAATGCCGTCGAAATGCTGGCAATGATGGCCGATGTGATCAGGAAAATGCGTTGACCCAGCATCAGATTGTCGTGCGCTGCGTCGGGCAGGTTTTGACCGAGCAATACGAAATCCAGATTGGGTAGCGCCCCGGCGAGCAGGATGAACCCGATCAGGTTGATCGCATGGTTGCCGGTAAGTTTGCGGGCAACGGCTTGCTGAGTGGCTTGTTCGCGTAGGGCCAACAGGAAGCCCGCGATCAGGCTTGCCAATGAGATAGCGGGGGCGATGGCAAAGAGGGTCAGATTGCTGTTGGTTGCAATGGCGATGACGGCGGTGATTATCCCCGCGATCTGGCCAAAAACGGCAATCAGGGCGATTTGGGAAAGCTGTCCGCGTCCGGTGATGATCCAGTCCGGGGCAAGTGCCGCGGCAAGTGGCATCAGCAGGATCGGTGACAGGGGGATATCGGTGGTGGTGATGACGAATGCGGTTGCTGCAAGCGCCAAAGTCACGCGCAGGGCGCAAATGGTAACGATCACCTTGATCTGGCTCGTTTGATAAAGCCGGATCAGGAGCGGGCCACACCCGGCCTGCGCGATGGTTACCGCAAGTCCGATGGTGGCAAGGGCAGTGAAATAACCAGCAAGCTGATCCGGGGCAAAGTGATGACCGACCAAAAGCAGAGTGATCATGCCACCCAGACGTGCGACCAGATTGGCGATTACCAGCCAGAGGGGATAAAGGTGCGAGTACAGCCTATGCATGGTGGGCAAAAACCCTGTCATAGGCGGCCTCGATACGTTTGCCATAGCCTTGCGTGATGTCGGTTGCGATCAGGTGACGGGCAGCTTTGCCAAGGGATTTGCGTTTGGCGGGATTTGCCTGCAGCTCGTGGATGGCATCGGCAAGCGCCTCGCTATTGCGTGGCGGGATCAGGATGCCGGTTTGGTCATGTTTGATCGGGCTTCCGGCATCCGGGGTTGTGATCACGGCACATCCGGCTGCCATGGCTTCGAGCAGGGCGAGGCTGCTGCCTTCTGACAGGCTGGGAAATACAAAGACATCGGCGGTAGCCAAATGACGGGATAGTTCTGTTTGCGGGAGCGGACCGTGCCAGACGGAGCCCTGCGGCAGTTTGGCAAGGTAGGCAAGGGCACAAGACTGGGCCGGGCCGATCAGATCAAGCGTTATGGTCGGGCCAAGCCGGGTGCGAAGGGTTCGAAAGGCTTCGATCAAAATCCGGATGCCCTTGGCAATCGCGATGTTGCCGACATAAAGCAGACGGATGATTCTGTGTTTTCGTGCAGGGCGTTTGCCGTTTAAAAGCTGCGCGCACAGGCTGGAGGCAAAGGGCACCAGATGAATACGGGCGGGATCGATACCGCATTCCTCAAGCCCGGCGGCGACCGCATCGGAGGGTGCAAAGACCCCATCGGCAAAGCGGGCTTCGGCGATCCGGCGGCGGGCGAGGAAGTTCGATATTTCGCGATAGCGCAAACCGTGATGGCGATATTCATCGGAAAGCTGGCGGTGGCGAATCGGGGCAAGCTGGCCGGTAACATCGGAAATTATTACCATGCCATGTTCGCGGGCGGCTCGCATGGCAGGCAGGCTGTAATTGCCTTGTCCGTGCAGGATGCGGGCATCGGGCATATGGGCACGTGCCAGCCATGACAGCGGTAGATCGGAATAAAGGTTGTGGGCAGGCAGGCGCAGCTTTTTGGCGGCCTTGCCCAACAGATCAGGCAGAAGGTGACGACCGGGAATAGAGGCAAGCGCCGGATCGATGAGACGCGCCGGTGGCGTGATCAGGCCATTGCCGTCATGACGCCAGAAACTGTCCCAGCGGATCAGCCGGTTATGGTGTGCGAGATGGGCGGCGAGAATGCGGAACTGGTCATTGCGGCCAATCATCCACACAGGGGCATTGCTGCGCGTAAGGTGTTGATGCATCAGGCGGCCTCCATCCGGTTCGTCGCCATAAGGCAGGCCTGCCAGAGTGTTTCGGTATGATGGACCGGATTGTTATGGGTGATGCGCGAATGTTGTGTAATTTGTGTTTTCCGCCATGCTGCCTGATCGCAAAGCAGTCTGCTACAAGCATCAATCCATGCGGGCACAATGTTGCTAGGCAGGATTTCGGGCGAGCTCAACATATCACGGGTGCAGCCGACCCGATTGGTTGCCAGTGCGACCGAGCCACATGCAATCGCCTCAATCACGGTGACGCCATAGGCATCGTTGCGGCTGGGCAGAAGGCAGAGCTTGGCCTGTTGGTAAAGAGCAGGAAGTTTCGATGGCGCGACATTTTCCACAAGTTCGGTAACCGTGCTTAAGCCCATGCGGGGCAGCCGGTCCGCAATATCATTGTGATGGTTCGCGCCGACGATCCGGATGTTTTTGGCAATCCCATTGCGATGAAGCTGGCTTGCGATTTCAAGGAAGGTATCAAAGCCCTTGGATCGTGTCGGTCGCCCGCACCACAGAAGATCAACCGGGCGATCATTAAAACCCGACCGATGATCGGGGGGTGTGAAGGCGGGCGGGATAGGTGCGATCAGGATGTCGGTTCCGGCCTTGCCAAAACGGACAAACCAGTCGCGACCGTTTTCGCCCGCAGCGATGCAGATGCTGGCGCGCGCGATCATCCTGCGCCGGATGTTTTCGCGCAGCGGGTTTTGATACGCCGCATCGGATGCAGCCCAGCCATCGAATTGCACGATGGTCGGGATATTATGCCTGCGGGCATAAAGATGCGCCTGCCACTGTGTCGGGCCGAAACCGGCAAGGATCAAAGCATCAGGCCGGGCATGATCAAGGGCGCGATCCAGCCCGAAATTGATCGCAATCGTGCGGTTTTCGCCAAGCGGGATTTTCGCACGGGGCAGGATCGTTTGGGCAAATTCGCCGGTCAGGAGCGGCCAGGAGCGTTGCGGTTCGTGATGATGAGTACAGATGATGCGAAACTCGCCCTCTGAATCACAGGTGCGAACGCGGTGTGCAAGCATGCCATAGGCAGCCTGCCGATAGGGCGGAACGATATTCGTGACCAGAACAATCTTCACGCGCGATCACCATCCGGTGTTTATCTTGATGACAAGACAATCATAAGTTACTTTTAAATTCAATGATTTGTCAGTTGGTTGTCGGGGAGCTAACAATTACAGCCATCGCATAGGCAGAAATTGGGGGAGATATCGGCGGGGATGACCAGTGACCGACGGGATTTTTTCGGGTTGCCACTTGACATGCGGCGGCGGACCGAGCTGGCTGACGATATTTGCGCGCGGATGGATATGGATTGGCGCAGCTGTTTTTGTCATCTGTCGTTAAATGCCGTCAAATTTGCACTTTCGCGTCGGGATCGGAATATCCACAGAATGTTGAGCCGTGCGGACTGCCTGTCAGCCGACGGCATGGGTATTGTCTGGGCTGCGTGGTTGCTGGGGATCAATGTGCCGGAGCGGGTAACGGGCATTGATCTGATGGAAAGCCTTTTGCCGCGTTTTGAGGCGGACGGGCGTTCGGTTTTTTTGCTTGGCGCGCGGATCGGTGTTCTTGAGCGGTTGCAAGAACGGTTTTCCATTCGTTTCCCCGGTCTTGTCATTGCAGGAGCCCATCATGGGTATGACCCGGATGATGCCAAACTGGCCGAAATAGTACGTATAAGCGGGGCTGATGTTCTATTTGTCGCGCTACCCAGCCCTCGCAAGGATGCGTTTGTGGTCGATTACGGGCCGGAAACCGGTTGCCGTTTTGTCATGGGGGTTGGCGGGGCGTTTGATGTGCTGGCAGGCGACATCAAACGTGCGCCGGTAATGTTACAAAGATGCGGGCTGGAATTTGCGTGGCGTATCGCCGCAGCCCCCGGGGTTATGGTACCGCGTTATGTTCGCGGGCTTGCGCGGTTTGCGTGCGTGGTGACCCCGGCCATCTTGCGGGCAAGGCGGCGTTTGTTCTATCGCGTGGCGGGTTTGGCAGCCGTGCTTATCGGCGCGATCTGGCTGGTGTTGTCGCCGGTCGATGCATCAAGTCAGGAGGTGCTATCGCAACAGGACATGGCAATTGCGGACACGCAGGCAACGGAACTGATGCAGTTTTTGACCCGGCAGGTGTCGGAAGACAGAACGGTGGAAATTGACGGTATCGTCGATAGCCTGATCGCAAAATTGCTCGCGGGGGATGTAGCGGCAGACGAAGGCAACCTGATGATCGAAGATTTCAGGGCGATTTTGCGAATCCTGGACCGGGTTTTGATGTTGACGAGGATGTTTGTGCCGGGCGGGACAGGGAGTTTTTTGATGGAGCTGATCGTTATGAAGACGGTGCTTCGGGTTGTTGCAATGTATCCCGACCCCATTGTGCGCGACGTAATGACAGAGGAATATTTTCCTGAAATATCCCGCCGGTTTTTTGATGGTGGATATTCTGTCCAGACAGAAGTGACGGCGGTAGCCGACGTACCTGGTTCCGTGACAGCACCAAAGGCAGCAGAGCCATTTTTACCCGTTCGTTTCAGCAATCACTATGCGCATTGGGATCCGGCGGCAACGCAAAGCTGGAACACGACAATCACGGAAAAATGGGCAGACACGGATCAATCCGACTGGATTGAACAACCATCGGTGAGCCCGCGATGAGGCATTCCGGAAATTCGCAAAACCGCGACGGGTTCGATTTGGCGCTGATCGATCTTTTGCCGGTACTGTGGCAGAGACGGGGAATGGTCGCACTGGCATTTGCTGCCGTGCTGATTGTGGCGGCTCTGATCATTCCGCACTGGATGCCGACATATCGGTCAGTGGCGGAAATCGGTTTTGTGACCGGCGGCGATGGAACGCCTTTGGATGGTATTGGTATTGCGCAGCATCTGGAAACCCGAATGGCCGAGCTTCGCGGCAACGAGGTTCTGGAAAGCGCCCTGTCGGTCCTGCGCGGCGAGGGTGTTTCTGTTGTGCCCGATGGTTTGGATATCCCGGCTGGTGAGGAACGCGCCCTTGGTATTTTGCGATCAACGATCAGGGTTGCGCGGATTGGCAATGCATCGGTGATTGAGGTCAGTGCGCGTGATGCCGATCCGGTTCGCAGCCAAAAAATCCTTTCGGCTGTTATCGACAGTTATCTCTGGCAGCGTGAAAGCGCACGAAAACAGGGGCTCCGTGCAAGGCTTTCGGAAACGTCGGACCAGTTGATGGCGGCCAATATGAGGCTTGAGGCGGCAGAAGCCGCCCTTGCCGACTGGCAACAGGCGGCGGGGTTTGTCGAGGGCGATGAAAGCCGGTTGATGCTCGACCGCATATACGAGCTTAATGGGGCGCTTGAACAGGCCCGGCGTGATCTGGAGCGCACCCGTCTGATGGCAGAGGCCAAGGCAAAAGCGCAATCGATTGACGAACTTCTGGCGTTGCCGCCGGTTGCCAATCATGAAATGGTACGCAAGCTTGCCGGGCAATATGACGATGTGCGGCGAAACCATACCGCCATGGATCAGCGTTATGGCCCGAAACACCCGGCGATGATTGCTATTACGGGTGAACTCGAAACCGTGCAGGCCCATCTGAACGAAGCTGTCATGCTTGCCGCACGTCAGGTGGAACTTGATTTGCAGCAGGTACAAAAACAATACGAACTGACCAAAAGCCAGCGTGATGCCTGGCAGATAAAACTGTCCGGACGTCATGACAGGGCTCAAGGGCAGGCCACGCTTTTACGCGCGGTCGAGTTGGCGCGCAGCGAAGCTGACAAGCTGAGTACGCAGGAACAGGAATTGCGCATCGCCCTTGCTGCGTTTCAAAGCGATGTGACAGTGATGCAGGCCGCAACCCTGCCCGAAGTGGCGGAGTTTCCGGCAAGGCGGGATTTGTGGATCGCTGGGGTTTTGATTGCGTTTTTTGCCGCCACCGGTGCCGGGATGCTACGGCACTATTTCGATCAGTCCATTCATGATGACGGAAGTATCGAGGATCAGTTTGGCGTCCCGCTTTTTACCAGAACGCCGCAGATTGATCATCCGGATAATCAGTCAATTGCAATGGAGGAAGCCGTCGGTCATCTGGTCGTTCTCATCAATATCCTTGTCAAAACGCGCGGGGAACCGGGCAGACCCCACATTACCTGTATCGGGTCGGCGGTGGCGGGCGAGGGCAAAAGCAGACTGGCCCATGACCTTGCCACTGGTTTCGCGATGGCGGGGTTAAAAACCCTGCTTCTGGACGGAGATTTGCGTCATCCGGCAGGTTTGGGAAAGGTTCATGGTGGGGCGGGGGCGGCCGATCTGACGGCGACTCTGGCCGGGGATGCTGCACCGGACGACGCCATTTTGCGTGCGGAAGACGGGTTGGTGTTTGACTATCTTGGCGCACGGGCATCTGTACCAGGCAGTCTGGCGACCGGGTTGCTCGAAACCGGGCTTGAAGCTGTCCTTATGGGATTAGGGGGCCATTATGAACGCATCGTGATCGATAGTCCGCCGATTTTATCGGTGGCGGATGCCGTGTTGTTGATGGGGGCGTCCGATGCGCGTTTGCTGGTCTTGCGCCGTGGATACAGCAAGCGTCGCGATGTCGGCGATGCGATCAGCCAGCTACAGGCCGCGGGACTGCAACCCGACGGGCTTGTTCTGAGTGCGGCAAAAGTCAAACCGGCCTATGGCCGCACGGGTGCCATTGCGACTGGGGCGGTATGACATATCCTCGTCTGATTATTTCTGCTGTTGGCTTGGTTTTGATCCTGGTCGGAGCGTTTCGCCTTGGTGGCGAGGTATTTGCGTTTGATCGGGATGCCGATATTGCGTTCGCACTGCGTGATGGTGATGGTTTTGCCAGTGCTGCGATAGGGAAAGCCATCAGCGCGGCATTTCGGTCCGGCGACTGGATTGCCTTGGACGAACTCGCAACGGTGGGGCTTTCCGATGCGCCGTTTGATCCGGTTTTGCTGTCGCTTCGGTCGGTTGCGCGGGCAAAGGGGGTGGACGTCAATCCACATGCGATTGCCGAGGAACTTGATCGGGCGGTGCTGATTGCAGGCGACCACCCCGATATTGAAACCCTTCGGCAGGTTGCGTTGTCTGCGCTGCTTCAAGACCGCACAAAACCGACAGGAACGGAAGAATGAGGGCGGGGAGGGAGGCAACCCAGCCGACACTTGCCATGATGCCGGTCAGAATGGCGAGATTAATCAGCAGGGTACGGTCCGCTCTGCTTGCGGTATTGAGGATCGTCCGACTTAATCGGTACAGAATGAAACCGACAAGCAGTAGCGTGATGGGGGGGCCAAAAATCAGGGCGGCATCGAACCAAAGGTTATGGCTGCTGAACCATGCAGCATTGCGGTTCAGGCCATCGGTGGCAAAATGATCCATCACCAATGCGATACTGTCCGGGCCAAAACCGGCAAGGGGCCGGTGGGTAATGGCGATGAATGCGGTTTGCCAAGCATCGTCACGCTGGATCAGGTCAAGTCGTGCCAGTTCGGCGAAACGATTACCGAGGCCGGGGGCCATCGCGGCAATAATTTTCAGGATCGCCAGCGTGCTAAGGATAATCAGGAAGGGATAGGTGGTGCGCCAAATTCCGGTCCGGAAACGGGGCGGACGATAAAGGATTGCGAAACCCGCGATTGCGATGGCAAGGGCCACAGCGGCACTGCGCGAATGGCTTTCGATCAGGGCGGCGGTGAAAATCAGGGCCAGGGCGATCCAGCCGCCTGCATGGTCGATCCTCTGTCCGGTTGTTGCGGCACTTTTGCGGCAGAACAGATACAGGCAGCACAAGGTGGCAATCGCCATCAACCCGCCAAAGGCATTGCGGTTGGCGAAAGTACCTGTCCAGTCGCCAAGATGGGCCTGCTTGGCAAACCAGTAGGTGGTTTCAAGTGCCATCACATCGGCAAAGGCCGCAAGGACAGCCTGAATGGATGCAGAAATCACCACGGCGATGGCGATATGGCGCATGAAAGCCCTGCCTTGGTTCTGGGCGTTCTGTCCGACCAGAATACAGGTGCCGACCAGCCAGACGATATTGCCGATTGTGGATTGCCATGCATGCGGATACAGGGCGATACGAGGGGCGTCGAAGGGCAGGGGCTGCATTGGCCAGAATGGTGCAGCCTGCAATACCAGCCAAAAGGAAACAAGCGTCCCGGCAAGGACAATTTGCAAGGTGGAGGGTACGAGTACCATTCTGCCGCGCCATCCGGTGACGATCAGGCCGATACCGGTCAGGATGGTCAGCATTGCCATCGCCCATGGTCGGGCCCCGCCCAGCAGAAGCGGTGCCAGAACGATTTGCGATATCAGACAGAATTGCGCCAGTCGCGGCATCGGCATCCCGAAAATATCCGTAATTACAATGCGATCACGATAGCGGAGTTTTGCCGGTTTGTCCCGTGGTGTCGTGGCGCGGCGGTGTCCGTGCGGGGATGTTTATGACGGAACCGGATTTGAAATCGGGCGGGGCCGTACCTGCAACGGGAATTTCTATATCCGTTATCTTGCCGGGCATTGTGGCAATGCTGGTTTCCCTTTGGCTGATCGGGTTTGGTGGGATGGTGGCGAAGCTTATCCTGATCGGGTTTTGGGGGATTTGTGTATTTCCTGCAGTTTTGCAGGCCCGATTGACGGGGGATGGATTGGTCGCCGTGCTTTTGCTGGCCGGGTTGGTCGGGGTTATTGGGCTTGGCGATGCCGGGACGGATGAGAAAGTCCGGCTGATCGGCAATCTTTTGATCCTGCCGCTTGGCCTGATATGCGGCCTATGGCTGGGGCGGGATTGTTTGTGGGTGATGGTGCCGGCATTGATTTTGTATCTGCCGATGGCAAGCGTTTTTCAGATCACCCATGAAGGATGGCGGCTTAATCATCCGTTTCTGTTTCTGGGGTTGTTTGCATTGACGTGCACGATGCGGGGGCATGCGCGCGGATGGATTGGCGGGGGTGCGGCGATCGCCGTTGCCTTGAGCCAGACGCGGATCGCGGTTTTGGCGCTTGTGATCGTCTTTGTCGGGCGGGTTCGCTTTTCGCGCGCGGTGACATGGCTTTGCGGATTGCCGGTGTTGATTGCGGCGGGGATCATCGCGACCATGTGGCTGCCGCGACTGTTGATGACGCATGGGAGCGGGCGATTGGCATTCTGGCGGATGTTCTGGGATGATTGGCAAACGGCATCCGACGCGCGGCAATGGCTTGGCTTTGGTGCGGGGAGTGTCGAGGCGGTTTTGCAGGATTTGCCGTCTGCGGCGGCTTTTGGAGCATTGCACAACGATCATTTCCGCATCCTGTTCGAGACGGGATTGATCGGCGCATTATTTTGGTTGGTCGGTTGGGGGATGCTGATCTGGTGTGCGCGGGGGGCGCGGTTGGCGATCTGTATTCTTGCATCGGTCGCGGTGACGATGGTGACGGACAATACATTGTCATACGGGCATTATCTGATTTGTTGCGGGATGGCGGCGGGGATTGCCATGCGGGAGAATGCCGATGCAAGGCAATGATCTGATTGCGGTGCGTGATCGTGTTCTCGCGGGAATTGTTCACGCCGACTTTGCCGGGACGGATCCGTTTGATGGGCTCGAAAGCCGAATGTTCCGGGCAACCGGTTTGGGGCGGTTTCGTATGGCGCGGCTGGCATGGTTGCAGGCGATAAAGCGCGGGCCGCGGCTATTGCGTCACATCGCGATGATACCAGCATTGCAAAACCCGAAAACACTAGCGTTGCTTTTGGGGGCGGCTGATGGGGTGCGGCTTTGCAATGTGGCGGGCAGGCTTTGCCAGATGCAAAACAAGGACGGTGGCTGGGGATATCCGTTTGCTTGGCAGGCACGCGCCTTTTATGTGCCGCACGGTGCGTCCAATGCAATTGTCACAAGCTTTGCGGTGGATGGGTTGATGGCAGGCGGTATGGCATCAAGCGACCCGGTATTGCAACGGGCGGCGGGATTTTTGCGCGGGCTTTGGCGGAATGGGTATTTTGCCTATGTCGGGCAGGGGGATGGCGAAATCCACAATGCCAGCCTTTGGGGCGCCTGGGCCTTACATCGCATTGATCCGGGCAATGAGATAAGCCGGAAGGCGGTTGCGCAGGTTCTGGCCGCACAGCGTTCCGATGGGGCGTGGGAATATGGCACGCGGTCGCATCATCGTTTTGTTGATGGCTTTCATACCGGTTACATTCTTGATGTGCTGGATCGGTTCCGGACATCGGGGATGGTCGGGTTGGATGACGCGATCATGCGTGGCTATGCGTTTTACCGTGCGGAATGTTTTGACGTGAATGGCCGCCCGCGCAGCTTTGCCGGGCGGGACAGGTATGTTGATTGTCATGCGGTGGCACAAGCTATCGCGACACTTTGCCGGTTTGACGAGCTTGAAGCAGCACAGAAGATTGCGGATTGGGCGTATGAAGCATTGTTTGATGCAAAGCGCGGTGTTTTTTATGCCGGTCTTGGGCGGTTTGGCGTGGATCGGCGCAATTATATGCGCTGGACACAGGCATGGATGGTCTGGGCCCTATCGATTGTGATAGAAAAGACCGCGATGACAGAAGCATTCAACCCCGCCCGCCCATTGGTTTTTGAGCATCCTGATCCGACCCGTGCGGAAAAGGAGGATGCACTTCGTGCGCTTTCGGAGCAGGCGTTTCGCGATCTTTTCAAAATCACCCGGATCGAGGCACAGAAAATGCGAAGCAGCGGAGGTATGGAAGCGCTTTACGGGCTGACGCGCGGCCTTAAAACCCTGCAACGGATTGGTGGGGAGCGGGGGATTGTCCTGAATGCGCGGCGGATTGAGGCGAGTACCAGAGACACGTAACCTTGCCCGTTTGTACATTTTGGGAAATAACCGGGACAAATACCGGCCCTCAAACGAGAAATCAGAAAGTCGTTCATGCCCAAAGCCTTTCCCGTCCTTCCGATTGATGCCGTTCTGCCCGACCTTTGTGCCGTGCTCGAAACCGCTACCAATGCGGTTCTGCAGGCCCCGCCAGGGGCAGGGAAAACAACGAAGGTGCCCTTGGCATTACTGGAAAGTGCATGGCGCAATGATCAGAAGATCGTGATGCTGGAGCCCCGGCGGCTGGCCGCGCGGGCGGCGGCGCGCCGGATGGCGCAGTTGTTGGGCGAAAGCGTGGGCGAGATGGTCGGTTATCGTGTTCGGTTTGACAGCAAGGTTTCTGCCAGAACCCGGATCGAGGTCGTGACCGAAGGTATTCTGGTTCGCATGATCCAGGATGACCCGGAACTTTCAGGCATCAGTTGTGTGATTTTTGACGAATTTCACGAAAGGTCGCTTGATGCCGATCTGGGATTGGCATTGGCTTTGGAAACGCAGGCCGCCCTTCGCGATGATTTGCGCATTGTCGTGATGTCGGCAACCCTTGATGGTGATCCGATTGCGGCTCTGATGGGCGGTTGCCCGGTGATCACCAGCGAAGGCCGCGCTTTCCCGGTTGAAACAAAATATATCCCGATCCGACCCGATGTGTGGATTGACCGGGAAATGACGGCGGCGATCCAGTTGGCACTTCGCGAGGAAAGCGGGTCGATCCTGGCCTTTCTGCCGGGACAGAGCGAAATCACGCGGGTTGAGGCGGCGTTGAAAGACGGGCTTGATCCAACGGTGATTATTGCACCGCTTTATGGCGCGATGGAAACCAGGGCACAGGACATTGCGATTGAGCCCGCCCCAGAAGGCATGCGCAAGGTGGTGCTGGCGACTGCGATTGCCGAAACGTCATTGACGATTGATGGCATCCGGGTGGTGGTGGATTGCGGGTTGCAGCGTTTGCCACGGTTTGATCCGGCATCGGGCATGACGCGACTGGTGACGGTCAAATCATCGCAGGCCAGTGCCGAACAACGTCGTGGTCGTGCCGGCCGATTAGAGCCAGGCGTGTGTTATCGCCTTTGGGCAGAGGCCGAACATCGCGCCCGTCCCCCGTTTACCGCACCGGAAATTGCCGATGCGGATCTGGCGCCGCTGACACTGGAGCTTGCACGTTGGGGTGTGGCTGATCCGGCAAGCTTGCCGTGGCTGGACCAACCTGATGGGGCAAAAATCGATCAGGCGCGCGATGTGTTACGGCGGCTTGAGGCGATTGACGATGCCAACCGGATCACGCCGATGGGCACCGCGATGGCCGCATTGCCGGTGCATCCGCGCTTGGCGCATATGATGTTGCGCGGGGCGCGCCTTGGACTTGGCGAGGTTGCCTGTGCGATGGCAGCACTTTTGTCGGATCGGGATTTCATGCGCGGGCGCGGGGCAGATTTGCGGCTTCGGGTCGAGGCGATTTTGGCCCGCAAGGCCCCGAAAATGATGATTGAAGCGGTAAGGCAGCTCTCGCGCCGACTGGCGGAGGTCACAAAGAAAGAGGCCAGTAACGCGGGCAGTCATAACCCCGCCGTCCTTGTTGATCATGTCGATCAGGTCGGGTTACTTCTGGCCTTTGCCTATCCCGACCGGATTGGCGAGCGGCGCAAGGGTACGGATGCGCGTTATCGCCTGTCGGGCGGGCGTGGCGGGATACTGGCCAATGACGATGCGTTGGCGAACGAACCCTATATCGTAGTGGCGGAGCTTGACGGGCAGGCACGCGAGGCACGGATTTACCTTGCGGCCCCTTTGTCTCGGGCAAGCCTTGAAACCCATTTTGGCGATCAGATTTCCGAGGGGACAGAGGTCTTCTGGGATGCGCAAAGCGATGCGGTGCAGGCGCGATGGCAACGGAGGATCGGTGCGCTGGTGCTTGATGAAAAAGCCACCCGTGACGAAGCCGGACCGGATGCGATTGCAGCGGCGATGATCGAAGGTATTCGTCGTCTTGGCCTGCATTGCCTGCCGTGGGACAAGGCGGCAGAAGGATTGCGCGAACGGATGGCGTTTCTGCACCGGGTCGATCCGGGGAACTGGCCCGATATGAGCGATGATGCGCTTTTGGGCGGGCTTGAGGATTGGTTGATGCCATATCTTGGCGGGATCAATAAACGCAGCCAGCTTAGACAGATCAATCTGGCGGAGGCTTTGATATCGGGCATTGACTGGAACAGGCGCCAAGAGCTTGACCGGCAGGCCCCGACCCATTGGATCGTGCCGACCGGGTCCCATATCCGTATTGATTATAGTGGTGAAACACCCGCCCTTCCGGTCCGGTTGCAGGAAATGTTCGGCGCGACCGAAACACCGAAAATCGCAGGGGGCAAGGTGGCGGTAACGTTGCACCTGCTGTCGCCCGCGCAAAGGCCGCTTCAGGTGACGTCCGATCTTGTGGGGTTCTGGAACGGCTCCTATGCGCAGGTCAAGGCCGAGATGAAGGGACGGTACCCCAAACATTACTGGCCCGACGACCCGTTGCAGGCCGAACCGACCAATCGGGTTAAAAGCCGGATGTAACCGCATTTTAAAGGAAGTCCGATGGAACATCGTCGCCATCCGGTCATACATCATGTCAATCGTATTGGCTGGTTGCGTGCAGCCATCATGGGTGCCAATGACGGAATTGTTTCGATTGCAAGTCTTCTGGTCGGCGTTGCGGCGGCCGATATTGCGCGGTCCGATATCCTGATTGCCGGGGTGGCGGGGCTTGTGGCAGGTGCCATGTCGATGGCGGCGGGGGAATATGTTTCCGTCAGTTCCCAATCGGACACCGAACAAGCCGATATTGCACGCGAAAAGCGCGAGCAACTAGAAGACCCGGTGGGCGAGCTTGAAGAACTTGCCGATATTTATCGCAGTCGTGGGCTTTCCGATGACCTTGCCCATCAAGTCGCACGTCAGTTGATGGCGCGCGATGCTCTGGCCGCCCATACCCGTGACGAGCTTGGCATATCCGATGTGATGACCGCACGCCCGATACAGGCGGCGGCGACATCGGCGCTGACCTTTGCGCTGGGTGCTTTTTTGCCGCTTCTGATGGTTCTGGTTGCTCCGGTTGGTACAATTATTCCGGCGGTTGCCGTTGCGGCCCTGATTGCGCTTAGCATTCTGGGCGCGCTTGGTGCGAAGGCGGGCGGGGCGAATGTGCTGCGTGGATCGGTGCGGGTAACATTCTGGGGCGCGTTTGCGATGGTGCTGACTGCGATGATCGGCAATTTGTTTGGCGCTGTGCTCTAGTCTGAGTTTGCTGGCTATTCTGTTTCGAGCGGTCCCCGTAACGGCAGGGCTATACGCATTTTGCACAGGCAGGCATAATCGAGCCGCGATTTTGCGTTTAACAGGATCATGATGATCACAGCCGCCACACCGCTTCTGAATGTTGCCGAGATCAACCGCAGTATCGGGTTTTACCGGTTTCTGGGGTTTGAGGTGGTGGTGCGGACATTATCCGATCTGGATGACGAGCCGGTATGGGCGATGCTGCAAGCAGGCGACGGAGATAGCAAAATCCGTTTGATGCTGGCCGTACACGGCGGGGTTTCCCATGAAGAACGCCGGATGCGGCCATCCTTTGCAGGGCTGGTCTGGTATCTGGAATCCGATGATGTTGCGGGCATGTTCGACGCGCTAAACGATGCCGGGTTCAAACCCGAACCGGTGACGGAGCTTGAGGACGGCACGCATCAGTTCTTTGTTCGTGATCCGGACGGATATGAAATTGCGGTGACAGGACCCAATGGTTACGCAGTCGGGTAGCTGATTTTCAGGACTTCAAGTTCGTCCTCGCCAGCAGGAGTGCGCAGTGTGACCACATCGCCGACACCGGCCTTCATCAGGGCGCGGGCGACGGGGGAGATCCAGCTTATTTTGCCTTGCAGGCTTTCGGCCTCGTCCTCGCCCACGATGCGGATGGTGACTTCTTCGTCACGGGCATTCACATAGGTGACCGTGGCGCCAAAGAAGACCCGGCTGTGATCGGGTTGTTCGCGCGGATCGACGACCACCGCATCCTCGATCCGTTTGCGCAGGTAGCGCACCCGGCGATCAATTTCGCGCAGGCGTTTCTTGCCATATATATAATCGCCATTTTCCGACCGGTCGCCATTACCTGCCGCCCATGAAACCACGGCAACGGTTTCGGGCCGTTCCTTTTTCCACAGGTGATCAAGTTCAGCCCGAAGGGCTATGAGCCCTTCGGGAGTCATGTAAATCGGTCTGTCCATGAGCGGGTTTTAGCCTAACGCCGTGTCGCGGGAAAGAGGCGATTTGGATCGGCGGTGTAGCATATACCGGGCGTCTTGTTATTCATCAAGCGGCAGGCCCGCGACAAAATCGCGCAACCAGCGCTGTGCCGGATGGACATCATTGCGGCGATGCCAGGACATGGTGAAGCCGATCGGATCAAGATCGAAGGGAAGCGGGCGGATGGCAAGCGCGTCGGTCTGACCCGAGGCTGGAATGACGCCCGCCATAAGCGTCGCGATCAGATCTGAGCGTGCAATCAGAAGCGGGGCGGCATACATCGTGGGCAGGGTTACGGCAAGGCGGCGTTTATGGCCCATTTTTGCCAGTGCCATATCCACCAGACCAAAACGGTCATTTTCCGGTGATACCAGCAAATGTGACAGCGATAGAAACGCCGGAATGTCGAGCGGTGCCTTGGCTGCCGGATGGTCGCGACGCATGACGCAGACAAAGTTTTCCGCAAAAAGCGGTTGAGTCAGGATGCGACCGGTTTCAGAAGGTGGCACGCCAATCGTCAGGTCGGCCTCCCCCGCGTCAAGCAGGGTAATGGCATCATCCCGGGCGGTGAAATTGGCGATCCGTAGCGTGATGCCCGGTGCCTTCTGACGCAGAGCATCAAGCAGTATCGGAAGGACTTTGAAGGTCGGATGATCCGAAAGTGCGATGGAAAAGGTCGCGGTGGACGTCGTCGGATCAAACGTCTGGGTGAAATCAAGCGTGCGCTGAATTTCGGCCAGCGCATGCCCGAGTGGTTCGGCAAGATCAAGGGCACGCGGGGTTGGCTGTAAGCCCGCAGGGCTTCGGATGAAAAGTTCATCATTAAGCAATCCGCGCAGCCGCGATAGTGCGGCACTCATGGCCGGTTGGGTGCGGCCAATGCGGATACCCGCGCGCGTGACGCTGCGTTCTTTCATCAGCGCGTCGAAGGCCACCAGAAGGTTAAGGTCTATACCATGTAAATCCATGAAATGGATGTTGTCATATATTTTATATCGATTTCAAGTATATCGAGAGGATCGATAGCATTTCCCCATATCCAACAATCCTGAATGGGAAATGAAAATGACGGATCAAATCAATAAGCCTGTGATTACCGGGGTATCAGACCCGGATCGCAAGGCCATCGAGGTACTCTATCGGGCTTTTAGCGAAGGTGCCGACCTTTTGGATGAGGCGGTTACCAACGACTGGCAGGATATCCCGCTTGCCCCCGGGCAGGCACCGGGACGCGATGGCATGAAGCCGCTGATAAAGGCGTTTCAGGCGGCCTTTCCGGATGTGAGAATCATCATCCATGAAATGATTGGCGGGCCCGGCCGGGTTGCCGTGCGTGCGGAAATTACCGGCACGCATTCAGGTGAGTGGTTTGGGATTACGCCGACAGGTAAGGCTTTTCGCATGCCGATCCACGAATTTCATTATGTCGAAAATGGCAAGGTAAGCCACACATGGCATCTGGAAGACTGGTTTGGCTGGTTGTATCAGGTGGGCGCATGGCCGAGCATTGATCAGGAGGCCGCGCAATGAAAGCCGTCAGACTGGATGATTACAGCACCACACCTGTCATCCGCGATATTGCGACACCGGAAATCAGTCCGGATGATGTTCTGGTCCGGGTCGGGGCAGCGGCTCTTAATCCGCTGGACGTCAAATTGCAAAGTGGCGTGTTGCAGGGTTATTTCCCGCTGGAATTCCGATACACGGTCGGGTCCGACCTTGCCGGGATGATCGAGGATGTCGGGGCAAATGTGACCGGCTGGCACAAGGGTGACAAGGTTATTGCCCGGCTTGATCCGGTTGCGGGCGGGGCGTTTGCCGGGTTTGCCTGTGTTCCAGCGAGTTATCTGGTGAAGGTGCCAGACAACATGCCGCTTGAGATAGCGGCAGGCATCCCGACGGCGGCGGGAACAGCGTGGCAGGCGCTGTTTGAGCTGGGCGATCTTGGTGTCGGTCAGACAGTTCTGATCCATGCCGGGGCCGGTGGGGTGGGTAGCTTTGCCATCCAGTTTGCCCGCGCGGCAGGCGCGCGCGTGATTGCAACGGCATCTGCGGACGGGGTCGACATTGCCCGGACACTGGGTGCGGATCAGGTGATCAATTATCGCCACGCCGATTTTGCGGAAATGCTTTCGGATATTGATCTGGTGATTGACACCATTGGCGGCGAAACACAGCAAAAATCGTTTGGTGTTCTGCGAAGCGGCGGCAGGCTGCTATCGCTTGTTGCCCCGCCGGACGAGGCATTGGCACATGCGCACAATGTAAATGCGCAGTTTGTGTTTCATATGTCTGACGGGGAACGGTTGGCACGGGTCGTTTCGGCGGTGGCCGATAACAATGTGCGTGTCCTGATCGACAGGACCGTGCCGCTTGATCAGTTTGCCGATGCTTTTGAGCGGCAATCATCAGGTCGTGCGCACGGCAAGATCATTGTGACGATGGTCTGATATGGGAAAGCCGTGACACAAACTGTTTGTGTCACGGCTTTATTCGGATAGGTAACGGTTAGGCGTTGGCTTGAACCCGGAGGGCTTTGTCGTCAATCGGCATATGGACGAGGGCGGCAAAGATGCCCAGCGCGATGGAGGTAATCCAGACGCCATCGAAACTGCCGGTCAGATCAAAGATGATCCCGCCCATCCACGCGCCAAAGAACGCGCCGATCTGATGGGAAAGCATCACAATGCCAAACAGGGTTGCCATATAGCGCGGGCCGAAAACTTGCACGATGATGCCACTCGTCAGCGGCACGGTCGACAGCCACAAGGCCCCCATCACGGCCGAGAACAGCCAGATGGTTTCGGCGGTCTTGGGGGCGATCATGAAAATGAGAATGACGAGGGCCCGCATGCCGTAAATAAATGACAGGCCCCATTTCTTGCGCCATTTGCCACCCGCCCAACCAGCGGTCAGGGTACCGACAATATTAAACAGTCCGACAAGCGCCAACCCTTGGGCCGCGACCGAACCGGGCAACCCGCAAAGCTGGGTAAAGGTCGGCAGGTGGGTTGCGATCACCGCGATATGGAAGCCGCAAACAAAGAAACCGGCATTGAGCAGCAGAAAACCGCGATGTTTGCGGGCTTCGTGGAAGGCGGCGATCAGCCCGTCGGGGCCAAGGTCGGCACCATCTGAATTGGGGCCATGCGCCTCGGCCTTGCCGGTCAGGGCAAAGGCGAATGGCACGATGATCATCGACATCACGGCAAGGATGGCAAGGGCGGTGACATAGCCATAACCGTCATTAAGAAACTGGGTTGTCGGGGCCATGACGAACTGGCCGACCGATCCACCGGCGGATGCCAGACCAAGGGCGAAGCTTCGTTTGTTCGGCGGGAAGGCACGACTGATTGCAGCCAGAATGACCGGGAAGCTGGTCGCGCCGACACCTGCCCCGATCAGGAAGCCTGATGTCAGATGCAGTTCCAGTGGTGAGGTCGAGGTGCCCATCAGATACAGGCCCAGCGCATAAAACGCCGCGCCACCGATCAAGGTGCGGGTTGTGCCATAGCGATCAGCAAGGGCACCGGCAATCGGGGCGGCAACGCCCCACATCAGGTTCTGAATGGCAAAGGCCAGTCCAAACGTGGAAGCACTCCAGCCGGTGGCAGTCAGCATATCGGGGATAAACAGGCTGAGCGACGGGCGAATGCCAAGATTGACTGCCAGGACAAGACAGCCAGCGACAAGAACAAGCCAGGGAAACCACCTGGCGGAACGGAGAGTGGGGCTCATCGGTCTACTCCGGAGCGGATTTCAACAATTGTTCCAATTTTGAACGCGGTGGTGTAATGCGTCCAATTCATTCGGATTATTATGCTGATAACATTTGTGCATTATCTTCTGACAGAGGGTCGGATATTGCTCCGGCTTTGACGACAATTTTGCCAACAGCATCAATGATATCATCAAGATCAGTATTGGCTTGACGGCGGATCAGCATGATCCCCATATCCCAGTTCATGCCGGGAATATCAAGGATGCGGATGCGGTTTGCCGCAGGACTGTGCATGCAGAAACGCCGCGCCATGATGCCGTATCCTGCCCCGGCGGCGACCATTTCGATCTGCAATTCAAGTGCGGAAACTTCGAGCACGGATTTGAACTGCACTCCGTTCTGGCGCGCCCACGCATTGCCAAGTGCCCGGAAAGTGCAGCCCTCCGGCATCAGGACCATTGGATGTTCAGCCAGTTCGGCAATGTTCTTCGGGTGGTGTTTCGCTGATCGTGGCCCGATGGCAACGATCTGGTCATCAAGAAGCTTTTGCGCGCGTAGACTTGCCGGTATATCGCGGACATCGATCCCGCCGACTGTGCCATGCGGACCATCCAGCGACAGCATGGCATCAATTTCACCCCGCCGCATCAGCGGCAACAGCTCGCTTGACCAGCCGCTTTTGATCGTAAGGGACATGTCAGGAAAACGTGTGTGCAGGTCGCGCAGTTCACGTGCCGCCAGAAGCGGAGCAGCCCCATGACTGACGCCAAGGCGGAACGGGCCGATTGCGGTATTGTTGCCGGTGATGCTTTCGGAGAAACCGTCCAGGCGGCGCAAAAGATCGCGGGCTTCGGCCAATGCACGATGCCCGGCGGAGGTCGGTTGCAATGGTTTCAATGACCGGTCAAAGAGCTGTGCGCCAATGCGCTCTTCAAGACGCTGGATACGGCGCGTGATGGCAGGCTGCGTCAGGCCAAGGTAGGCGGCGGCCCCGTGAAAGGATTTTTCATCGGCAACGGCAATCAATGCCTGAAGTTCGCGGGTATCCATGGCGGTCACCTGTTATCGCAAGAGATGGTTCAGGATCGCGCAAACAGATGTTTAATGCAAGAAGTGCATTGGAAGTATCATGTTGATGCGGGTTCTGCATGAAGTGGCTGTGTGGCGGTCTTTTTCATCTTGGCTTTGCACACGCTTGCCGCCGCGGTATAGCCGCCATCGGCACCATCAAGAAAATGCAGGTGGGAGTCCGATGCAATATCGGGAACGATGCAGGTCATCAGGGCTTCGTCCTGCTGCTTGATTCCGAACCAGATATCGCCGTTATTTTCTGCATTCGACAGCAGTGTTTCGATTTGTTCTGTCTGTTCCGCATTGCAATTGACGGTGAGCCAGATGCCATCGCCAAAGCGGCGGAAATCGGTATTAAGCCGGGTTTGGTGGCGATAATGCAGCGGGTCGAAATCACCAAGCTTTCGGCCGGTTTTAAACAGGAACAGGGCAACGCACGAGATAAAAAGCGCCTTGCACCATGCGCGCAGTTTTGATCCTTCGGTTCCCTGAGTTGCCAGTGCTTCGAGGCGAAGGCTCTCCCAGCCAAGCCGGAAATCGGGGCCGGTTTCCGGCACCGGGTTGCTGTCGCGACGATCCTGTTCAAGGATGCCAAACAGGGCGGTTGCGCAAAGGTCAAAACGGTGCCGGTCATCGCGCGGCAACATGATCAGCGACAGGATTTTACAGCCATCCTCAGCCGAAATCGGGGACCATCGGCACGAAAGCCCGGTCAGGTCGGGCTGCGTGCCAGACGGTGCCGGGGCAATCAGGTTATGGCCCTGTTTCATCTGGTCTTCGGCCCAGGAAATACCACGCCCGGAAAACACCGCATAAGCCAGCTTTTTCGATGCCAGAAAACGTGCGACCCGAACATCGTGGCCGCCTTTGCGGATGTCGTTTATCCGGATCAATGCAATGCGCAAATCGAAGCCAAGTTCTTCCTTTGCCCAGATTGCGGTTGCGGCAAGGGCATTACGGACGTCGGGAACCTTGTCGGGCGGGCAAACGATTGCTGCACCGTCCCCGCCAAAGATAAACGGAAAATCGGAATGCCCGATGGCATTGGTGGTTGCCGCAATGATCGACGCACCGACCATGTTGACTTCCTTGTAACGGCCTGCTTCAACCGCCTTGGTCGATCCGACGATATCGGACGTGCCGACCCACCAGTCATCGGGGAGGGCGTGGTAAACTGATGGATCAAGCACTTTGGTGAAATCGTCGAAAGCCGGGATGTCGAGATAGGGGTTGGTCACGGGCATCCTCGCAAATTTCAGGGTGCGGTCTGCTTGCGCCTCGGACTCAGTAATGCGGCGGCGGCGCATCGTCTTCCGGCGATGTACGCAGGAAATCGACAAGCCGTTTAATATCTTCGGCCATTAATTTATTGCGCCGTTCCAGCAGGTCGATCCGGTCCCACTGCGATTTGATCATGTCGGACATGTCATGTATCGCGCTTTCGAGATGGGCGATATGGACTTCAAGTTCATTGATACGGGTATCGGGATCTTGCTGGCTCATATTGGCGAATTGCTCTGGATGTCTGATGGAAACTTGTTCTACCCTCCACCATGTGGCAGGAGTAAGGACCGACCCTATCACATCTTGCCAGGATTGGTTAGCCGACCTGTGAGCGAATTATCCGTCCTTGTCATTCTTGGCGTCATCATCGCCCTGATCCTGATTTATGCCGTTCGGCTGCGTGTGGTGCCTGTGCCATGCGGGCGCAAGGCACGCAACGAAATCATATCCTATCTGCCCAGGGAAGCCTGCCGAGTGACGGATTTCGGATCGGGTTGGGGGGATCTGGTGATCAGTATCGCGCGCGCCCGGCCCGATATCACGGTGACCGGGATTGAATTATCGCCGTTGCCTTATGCGGTCAGCCGCATTCGTGCGCGCATCAACCAGTTGGAAAACCTGTTCCTGATCCGGGCTGATTTCAGGAAGATCGATCGCGATCCGGGGGATGTTGTGGTCTGTTTCCTTGACCCGCGCGTGATGGCCGATGTCGGTGATGTTTTAAACCAG
Organism: Thalassospira australica; assembly: GCF_044790785.1. Lineage (GTDB taxonomy): Bacteria > Pseudomonadota > Alphaproteobacteria > Rhodospirillales > Thalassospiraceae > Thalassospira > Thalassospira australica_A. The sequence goes on from NZ_CP085258.1 coordinate 969,655, forward strand.
CGCATGGCACCGGGCGGGATTGTGATTTCACGCGCTTTTGCCATTCCGGGTTGGCAGGCCTTCGGGGAAATCCCGATGCAGTCGGGGTCGGATATGCTTTATCTGTACCGGATAGGATCACATCTGCCAGGATGAGGCGAGGCACGGCTCGTAAAATAAAGCAGGGCCGCTATGGACGACCCTGCTTTTCGGCGTTATTCTTCTTCGTAAATCTTGATCAGAGCGGAATGGTCCAGTTCACCGCCGCCCATTTCGATCAGTTCTTCGTAAAGTTCGAGTGCGAGGCGCGAGAAGGGCAGTTCAAGACCAAGTTCGCCTTCGGAAAATTCAAGCGCCTGATAAAGGTCCTTGCGCTGGGTCACGACCTTGCCGCCCGGTTCGAAATTGCGTTCGATCATGCGTTCGCCGTGTTTTTGCAGGATCGCGGAATCGGCAAAGCCGCCAGTGAGCGCGGATCGCAATTTGCCCAGATCGACCCCGGCTTCGTCGGCCATGGAAAAGGCTTCGGCGATTGCGCCGATGGTTATGCCAACGATCATCTGGTTGGCAGCCTTGGCGATCTGGCCCGATCCGATTTCCCCGACATGGGTGACGCGTGATCCCAGAACGGCAAAGACGCGCTGCACACGTTGAAAATCTTCTTCCTCGGCGCCGACCATGATGGTGAGCGTGCCATTTTCGGCCCCGTGGGTGCCACCTGATACCGGGGCATCGATCCAGTGACCGCCGGCTTCTTCGACTGCATCGGCAAAGCGTCGCGTCGCATCGATTGCGGTTGTGCCCATGTCGACAACAATCGTGTCTTCTTCCATGCCGTCAATTACGCCATCTTCGCCGAGTAGCACATTTTCGAGTGCCTCGGTATTGGCCACACAGATGATGACGATATCGGCCTCTGCCGCCGCATCGGCCGGTGTCGGGGCGGTGGCAACGCCCAGATCCTCAAAAGCGTTGAGCGTTTCGGGATTGCGGGTATTGACGGTCAGGATCGCCCCGGCCTTTTCAAGGTTGAGCGCCATGGGGCGGCCCATCAGTCCCAAACCGATGAATGCGATATTTTCCCCGGCAAGTGCGGTCATGACGGTGTTCCTTCGTTTGGGCCCGCGTGCGGGCCTTCGATGTGACGGTCAATAAAGGCGATCAGACGATCAAAGCCGTCCCGGTTCAAGGAACCGGGCGGGCGGCAGTAAAAATGCAAGCACGGCCATAACATAGCGGTCTGACAAAGAAAGCAGCAATTCAAGGCGTTTGCCCGATTTTATGCGCGTTTCGTTCGGTTTCCGTTGTTATCAGCCGACGCTATGTCGTCGGAATGGAAATTATATGGTCGTTCTGTGCCGTCTTCGCTTTACTTAAAACTCGCCGGGGCGGACATAACGCGCGGCCATCGCACGTTCAATGGCGGCACCCACAAGGCGGTCGATATCAAGGCGGTGACGTATCAGTTCGAGAATGCGAAGTTCTTCCTGGCTGATTTCACTGTCGGACAGGACAATTTCACAGGCAAAAACATAAGCGGTTTCGCGCAATTTGCGCGGCAGGGCTTCGCGGATCATGTCAAGCGTGCTGTCCAGGCCGTCTTCTTCGGCAAGCAATTTGGCGCAATCGCGCGCGACCGCAGTGACACCGTCATTGTCAAAGCCGGCAAAAATCGGAAGATAGCGAACCCGACGCCCCATTGCGGATAGTTCCGCATCGGTGATGTCGTTATCAGAGGCGGAAACCATAACCATTGTGTAAATCAAGGCGTCCTGATGCGATATCACGTTGGTTACTCCTTTGCCGGGTGACAGGCCGTTAACGGTTATTTCCGCCAAACGGTGACGCCCCGGACGGGGGCGTGTGACAACTCCGATGGACATAGAGCCTAAGACGGTATTTGATCCCCGGCAACAGTTAACCGTTTAAATCTTCACGATTTTAATGATTGCGTAGTGAAATGTGGGGCATCCTTTGAATGTCGGAACACAGGGGGGGCTTGCTACGCATTCATGCGTAGGGGCTGTGAACCGCAGGGGATGCTTAAAAAAATACAACATGTTAGCGTGGGTTTGCTTCGCATACACTCTTGGGAAGAAAATAGGCCTTTGCAGCGCATGGAGTATAAAGTTATGGTCTCGCAGCGATAACAAAAATGACGAACAAGCCGGGTATGGGAGTTATCATTTCAAGCAATGCTGCGGGGACTCTTGCGGCGTTGATTGGGCACCTTCGTGTCCCGTCGGGGGTCTATGATCCCATCGGCGAGCGCCTTCTTGTCAATGCGCCATGGGCGAAAACAATCTCGCCCGATCTTGCCGAAGATATCTGGCACAAAATCGATGCCCATCCCGAAATCGCCCGAAACATTCGTGAAATTAGCGCCGAAGCGCTGAATGCGGTTGGCTATTTTTCGCGCGTCGACAAGATCGACGGACGCGATGTGCAGTTTTTCGCCTGGCAGCTTTCATTTTCCGATCAGGACTTTGTGCGCATCATCGCCCTTCAGGATGCCGATGCGACGACCGGCACCGGGGTCCTGATTTCGCCGCAACCGGTTCTTGTGGTCGAGCGTGACGGCAGTTTGCGATTCTCCAACAAGGCGGCCGAGCAGGCCGCCCTTGAAATGGGATTGACCGGGGCGTTGTCCCTGACCAGGCCGACCGGCCAGCGCGCCCTTATCGAAAAGGGCGAGAATATCGCCGACTGGGATGAAATACGCACCGTACATTACGGGCAGCGGATTTATCAGTGGCAGCGGATGCCATTGCCGACGCAGGATGCGATTGCGCTGTTCGGACAGGAACGCACGCGCGAGGAAAGCTATCGCCGCGCGCTTGAACATGCGGTGCATGGCATTATCGATCTGGCCGCGGACGGTACATTGACCAGCGTCAATGAAGAAGCCGCATCGTTGTTTGGCTATGACAATGTGCGTGAACTTCGCCAAGCCTATCTTGCCAACAGTGAAAAATTTTATGCCCGTACAGATGACCTGCGCGATTTGCGCCGCGATTTGATATCGGGCAACGGGATACAGGCGCGCGATGTCGAAATGCGTCGTCAGGATGGCAGTCAGCTTTGGGTGCGGGTCAATGCGACCGAAATCCGCGGCGAGGGCGGATCACTTCTGGGTTACAGCGTCACGGTTACCGACATTACCAAAAGCCGTCAGGCCGAATATGATTTGCGCCGACGTCAGGAACGCTATCGCGCGCTGGTCCAGACAGCAGGCAGTGTCATTCTGTTTCTGGATAGCGAAGGCCGCATTCTGGAATATAACCGGGAATGCGAATGGACATTCGGCTATTCCTGGATGGAGGCAGCCGGTCAGAACTTCTTTGATTTCCTGTTGCTTGATGGGGAACGCGATCAGGTGCGCCAGGCAATCAAACGCCTGATTTCCGGGGAAATCATCAAGGACGAGGTGATTTCCTTCCGCCGCCGTGATGGCGAGGTTCGTCTCCTGCAATGGAATGCGCGTGCGCATTTCGGGGAAGATGGCGATGTGTCAGGCGTGATCTGCATCGGGCAGGATGTGACCGAAAAACTCTCGGTCGAACGGGCCCTTCGCCGGGCAGAGGAAAAATATCGCGGTATTTTCGAAAATTCCGCCGAAGGGCTTTATCAGAGCCGGCCGCTTGGTGATATATTGTCGGCCAATCCGGCCTTTGTTTCGATCCTGGGTTATGACAGTGCCGATGAATTGCTGGTACCCCAGGCAGGCTTCTCGCAATGTTACCTTAACCCGACCAATCGCATGCGTCTTACGGGCAAGCTTTTGCGCGACGGGGTGGTTCAGGGGTTCGAGGCCGAAATGCGTCGCCGCGATGGCAAGATCATCTGGGTCGAGGAAAATGCAAGACTGATCCGCGACGACAAGGGTTTGCCGGTTCTGATCGAAGGATCGATCACCGACATCACGGACCGCAAACGCAGCGAAGCGCGCATCCAGTTCCTTGCCCATCATGACGGTCTGACCGGGCTTCCCAACCGCACTCTGTTTCAGGAACGCCTTGCGGCTGCGGTCAAGCGCGGAAAGTATGAAAAACGCAGCTTTGTGCTGATGTTGTTCGATCTTGATAACTTCAAGGATATCAACGATACGCTTGGGCATCCCATCGGCGACCTGCTCTTGCAGGGGGTTGGGGAACGCATGCGTGTCTGCCTGCGTAATGAGGATGTTGTCGCACGTCTTGGCGGGGATGAATTTGCCGTTCTGATCCATGATCCGGGCACAATTGAGGAAGTTACCCTTGTTGCCCAGCGCCTGATAGAGCGGGTTTCGGAACGATTCATGCTGGACGGGAACGAGGTACAGGCATCAACATCGGTCGGTATCTGCATGTTCCCGCAGGACGGGCGCGATGAAAAAGACCTGTTTCGCAATGTCGATCTGGCGCTTTACTGTTCCAAGGCCGAAGGGCGCAACCGCTATCACTTTTTCGAGCCGAGGCTCCATGTTGAAGTGCAGGAACGCAAGGCGCTTGAACGTGACCTTAGCCACGCGATTGAAAATGACGAACTGGAGCTTTTCTATCAGCCGATCATCGATATTGCGAACCACAAGATCATCGGCATGGAGGCGCTGGTGCGCTGGTTCCATCCGTCGCGCGGGCAGGTCAGCCCGGTCGATTTCATTCCCGTGGCCGAACGCATGGGCATCATTGCCGATGTCGGCAAATGGGTACTCAATCAGGCCTGTAAACAGACGCGCGAATGGGTTGACGCCGGGTACGGAGAACTGACGATTTCGGTCAATCTGTCGCCGCTTGAACTTGCACGGCACGAAGACCTGATTGAAAGTGTCGGCGATGTTCTGGACCGCTCGCGGCTGAACCCCAATCAACTTCAATTCGAGGTTACCGAAAGTGCGGTGATGGACAACCCGCGCGAGGCGGCGATCACGCTGGGCATTTTACGCAATCAGGGTATCCGCATTGCGATTGACGATTTCGGGACGGGCTATTCCTCGCTGGCCTATCTGAAACGGTTCCCGGTGGACAAGATCAAGATCGACCGGTCGTTTATCATCGATCTTGACAGTCGGGACGGCAATGCGGCCATCGTGCGCGCGGTGGTGTTCCTGGCGCGGTCTTTTGGCATGGCGGTGAATGTCGAGGGGATTGAAACCGAAATGCAGCTTGAACGCATCGTTTCCGAAGGGGTCGATGAGGTACAGGGCTTCTATTTCAGCAAACCGATCCCGGCCACCGATTTTGAATTGTTGCTGAAATCGAACGTGACCATGCCGTTCGATGTCTCCTTTGGCGGGAACGCGCGGCCGCATTGATCAAGATCTGCGGCCGCATTCCCGGTTTTCAATATGGCGTGCCAGCGATCAGGCGGCGTGATGATCCCAGAAATCGCCAGCCTTCTGGCGCACACGATCCCGGTCTATCACGACCGTTGCCGGACGTGACCGGCTTTTGCGCAAGACCCCCTGACGACGAAGATCAGCGATCATACGGCTGGCGGTTTCGGTAGTAGTGGCGATGATGCTGCCCAGCTTGTCGCGTGTCGGCAGCGGACAATATTCGTCCTTGGCACTCCAGAGCAGGAAGCGGCAAATCCGGCGCATTGCCGATCCGGTTCCCAGATTGACCTTCCAGTTATAGCCATCGACAACCTCGCGCGCGAGCAGGCGGAGGATTGCCTGTTGCAGTTCGGGATTGGTTTTCTGGGCCATGCGGATGCGGGCAACCGGAATGCGCATCAGGACCGTCGGCGTCAGGGTTTCGCTGATCAATGCCAGACCCGGTTCGGCTACCGTCTCAAGCCCGATCAGATCGCCGGGACGGAACACGCGGCAGACCTGTCGTTCGCCGTCCTCGGCATAGTGGCACTGCATCACAAGGCCTGACAGGATGCGGTAAATGTATTTTCCATCCTCGTCATGATGCCCGATGGCGGTATTGGCCCCGATATCAAGGGCCGGGTTTTCAGCAAGTTTCTCAAGATGTTTCAGGGCGTCTTCGTTGTTCATGGGAATCTCCCGATGGCACAAGGGAGATACGCGGCACATTGCGGGGTGCCGCGTATCGACACCAGATCTTTGATGGCGGCCTGATGGCCGGTGTCCTGTTGGTCAGGCCGTGCGGATTGCACTGGCCGGCCGGGCAATAAACAGCCAGTCCAGCAGCCAGATCACAATCATCGATGCCCCGACCAGCGGGAAAATCACCCCGCCAATCGCAAGGATCGCCGTTACCCCCAAAAGACTTTTGCGATCACGCGGCAGGGGTGGCACCCCGACCGATCCCGCGGGACGGCGTTTCCACCACATCACCCCGGCCGAAGCCGACATGAAAACGATGGCAATGCAGACCAGCAGCAGAACGATCTGGTTGATCGTGCCGAATTCCTGCCCAAGGTGAATATTGATCGCCCATTCCAGCACGCGCCCGACCGGCCCGTAATCGCGGTACCCCATATCGATCAGGGCCCTGCCGGAATATTGGTCCAGATGAATGACACGTTGCTGGTCAAGGTCGTCAGGATAGATCGAGGCGCTGTAAACCCCGGTTTCGCCGTGCGGCAGATTGATGGCATAACCCGGCGCAATGCCAAGGTCGTCAAACCGGGCAACGGCGGCATCAATACCGATGGCAGTCGGTGCTGCCTGTGCGGAGGACAATCCGCCATCGACTGAGGCGGGCAATGGCGCATTTTCCGTTGTCCAGCCGGTTTCGCCGAACGCATCGATCATCGGCACGGTCGACAGCGGCACATCGACGCGCACACCCGACGGATAACCGGTCGGTGTGCCATTGGCGAACTGGTTGGCATATTTGCCCCAGAACACCGACCATGGCATGCCCGATGTCGCAAGGAAGATGATAAAGAACCCGGCAAACAGGCCGGTCACCGCATGGCCATCGCGCCACCAGCTTCGTTTCCCGGGGGTGTCGCGCAAAGTGACGATGCCGCCCTTCTGCCCGGTACGGGGCCACCAAAGGTAGAGCCCGGTTGCGACCAGAAGGATGGTCCACCCGCCGACAATCTCGATGATGTAATTGGTGGCGGTGCCAAATTCGGCCAGGCTGTGAATGCGGCGCACCAGCCACATGATCGTGCCACGATCAGGCATCGATCCCAAAACCATTCCGGTATAGGGATCGACATAAACCGACCGGCGATCACCGCCCGATGTGGCAATGACAATTTCCGTGCTGCGGTCAGAGGCCGAAGGCATGACGATCTTGGCCGGTTTATCGCCGACAAAATAGCGTACAGCATCAACCTGCGTGCTGATCGGCAGTGGCGGAACGTTCAGAACCTCGACAAATTTCAGGTCGGAATAGACCCAGTCATCAATCTCGTCACGGAAAAGATAGGCCCCGCCGGTCACGGCCAGCAGGATCATGAAAGGCAGGACAAAAAGTCCGGCATAGAAATGCCAGCGCCAGACAGCACGATAAAGGCTGCTTGTCCCTTTTGGCGCGGCTTTGGCATGTGCCGATGCGTTTGACATCGCGATATCCCCGTTCATTCGCGGGTATGGCGAATGCAAATGCCAGAAGGCCTGCAAACCGTACCCGGAATTAAGAACAATCTGAAAACGGCCATAAGCGTCGATCCCGGTGACATCAAAGGCAACCGGAATGCATCAGGGCCGGGAAAGGGTCAGACGGGAAAGGGCGGGGCGCGGGGCGATGCCGCAATCGGGCAGAAATCATGCAGGCGCGCGGTGATATGAAGTGCCGTAACCGAATTGGACAGGCGAACGCGATGGATCAGGGGCAATTCCGGCTCGACCGGTAGGCCGACCGCATGATTGCCTAGCCCGCAAATCGCGCACTGGAAACCTTCATAGGCGCTGGAATGGGGGGATGGTCCGCCTTCTTTTGCCGCATCGGCGGGGACGGATATCGTCTTGATGCCGTTGGCAGTACAAATGATCAGCGGAATAAAGCTTTGATCCGTAGGCTCGCCCGTGGCAACCGGTGTATTGGCAAGCGCGACAGGTGTATGCATGAAGCCGAACATCAGGGCATTTGCCAGCAAAAAGCACGCAACCGCAACCGACAGGCTGTGTCTGAATGCCGAATATATCTGGCAGGTTTTGACCACGGCTTTCAATCCATCAAGGAAAGATACCTGCCTTCAATAATCCCTTGAAGGCGGGGTGTCAAAACCTCTTGGTGTGAACCACTTATCGCCGATTATTTATAATCGTTCCTGTCATAATTAAAATCCGTTGCAGGGTCTTGGTTTTTCCTGGTGCAGGCATGGCTGCCAGCCCCTTGAAGAACAGGAACTTTTGATTTTCGGGGCAAATGATTTCGGCTACTCTTGATTGTGAAATTCCGGATTGTTGCCCGGAGTAATAAAAAGCGGGAGGATGGGGACATGACACTTGTTGTAAATGACGGCACGCCGGAAATGCGCGCACTTCTCGAAAAGGGGCGCAAACGGCTTCGGACTGTCGGGATTATCCTGCTTTTGCTGGGAATTCTTGCCGTTGCCTTCCCGTTTGCCACCACGATTGCCTTTAAAACCGTGATCGGCTGGCTGTTTATCATTGGGGCCATCGGGCATTTTTACGGCGCGTGGAATGCCGATACGCCAACGCGCCGCTGGATCGATGTGGTGCAAGGCGTTCTGTTCGGGCTTGTCGGCGGGTGGCTGGCATTTTTTCCGTTGACCGGGATTGTGACCCTGACCGTTTTGCTTGCGATTGCCTTTATCCTGCAAGGTCTGCTTGAACTTGCCATGGCGTTCCGGCTCAGCCAGTTTCCCGGCTGGAAATGGATGGTATTTTCCGGCGGTATCGCGATGCTTGCCGGTATCCTGATCTTTGCCGAACTGCCAAGTTCTGCCACATGGGCCATCGGGCTTTTACTGGGCCTCAATCTGCTGTCATCGGGTTTCAGTTACCTGATGGTGTCGATGGCGATGGGCAAGGTTTCCGTCCGCTAACGACTGCCTGTCACGGATCATGTGGAAAGGCGCCCGGCGTGATCAGTTCAAGGTCAAGTTCCTTCATCACGACCTCGATCGGGGTGATGATGGTTGTGCCCGGATCGCGCGCCGTGCTTTCCGACCCGGCAAACAGCAACCCGACGCAGACATTGTCATCGTCATAAACCAACGACCCGGAATCGCCGCCGCGTGAAAAATCCTCCTGACCCAGCGGTTGGGAAATGATCACCTGATCGACGAAAACCGCATTTCCGGCTTCGCCGTAACTGACCTGAACGGTGGCATAAAGGCCTTGTATCGATCCTTTCGTATGGCCGGTGGTGCGCCCGGTTTTATGTACCGCTGTGCCGAGGTCGCCATCGCCAAGACTGCGCGTTTTCCCAGGTGTTTCCGGCCCGATATTCTGCGTGTGCCAGCGGACATATTCGGACGCGGGTTCAAGCGGCGTGGCAGTCGCCGCATCCATGCGGTTTTCGGCATTGTCGCGAAAATCAATCGGCACAAACCGGGCCAGACCGGCAATCACATCATCCGGATCATGGCCGCCATCGGCAATACCCGGTTGGAGGATCGCATCGCCTGACCGGGCGTCGTTGGAATTGGCCAGAACATGATTGTTCGACAGGATCACAACCGCGCCGCTACGCCGGTCGCGCATCAACCCGCCCAGTGTTCCGGCTGTGATATCGACGTGGCCGATGCTGATACCGCTGGTGGCCGGTCGTTCGCGGGCGGTGAGCGGACGGCGCGAAAAACTTGCTTCCTGGACATCGGTAATGAAATCGACGGTGCCGCCGCTGCTCGCGGGGTGTTGCAACAGATTGGGGATGCGGTGCGACAGCGCAAGCTGGCTTGCCGCGATTTTCCGGTTTACGAAAATAACGATGGCAAGCTCGCCGGTATCAACCCCCTTGACGGTTTTCCGGCCCAGCGAATAGCCGTTGATTTCGCCACGTTCCAGCAGCGGATCGAACTGGTTGGTCTGACGGATGAAGTCCCGATATTGTGCAAAATTTGCCCGTGTCATGGTTGGGATTCCCTATTGCTGTTATCACGGTTTTGCCCCGGATTTTATCGCCGGTTTTGTTCAGCATGGCAGGGGTTTATGGCACTCAGAAGGCTGCAAATCCTTTGCTCGGGATCAACTCTACGTCGTAGCCGTCAACATCATGGGGAACGCCGTCCGGCCAACCGGGGCAGGACACATAAACATGAATGCAATGCCGGTCGGGATGGGTGCGCGACACACCGGCAGCAACGCCAACCACACCCGACGCCGCCATGACTTCGGCCCGGCAATGTTCCACGGCATCCTTCAGGGTCGGACGGGACATCGGTTTATCCTTTTATGTATCGTGCGGATCGTGCCTTTCGGATATGGGGTGAAAGGGTGCGTTGGTCAAACGCACTTTGCCCATTGACTTGAATTGTTAGAGAGCTGCCAGGGGAGGCAATTCGGCACTCAATCCTGATTGGGACGCAAAAACGCTCGTGTCTGTTCAATCGCTTCGCGCATGCCGACCCGTTGCACATTGACATCGTCGGGGAAGGCACCCAGCAATCGCGATGGCATCCGGTTATCCAGCAGGACAAACACCCCGCGATCTTCGGCGCCGCGGACAAGGCGGCCAAAGGCCTGCTTCATCCGAAGGCGAGTCAGCATGTCGTCGTACCGCGCACCATGAAATGCCGCCTTGCGCGCCCGGTGCAGGATATCGGGGCGGGGCCATGGCACGCGATCAAACACGATCAGGCGAAGGCTGTCACCCGGCACATCAACCCCGTCGCGCACCGCATCGGTTCCAAGCAGACAGGCATCGCGTTCCACCCGGAAAATATCGATCAGGGTTGACACATCCATACCGTCAATATGCTGTGCCAGAAGCTGCAACCCGGCATCGTCAAGCGGCCCGGTCAGACGTTCGTAAACCGCACGCAAACGGTTGATTGCGGTAAACAGGCCAAGTGCACCGCCGCCGGACGCCAGAAACAATTCGCGATAGGCCGCCGCCACATGATCGGGGTTATCACGGCCAAGGTCATTGATGATGAAAACCTTGGTCTGTTTGGCATAGTCATAGGGGCTTTTCATCGCCGCCCGGACCGCGGGCATCGGCATGTGCGATGCCCCGGTGCGATCCTCGGCCACACCCCAGTCAAACATTTCATCGCCCGTGCCATCGCGCAGGGTGGCTGACGTGATCACAAGCCCGTGGGCAGAGGGGGCAAGAGCCGCAGTCAGGGGGAGCGTCGGGTCGATATGATGGCGGTGCATGCCAACATCGAAATCGCGGCCAAACTGCCGTTCGATGGCAAACCAGTCGACAAATTCCGGCGGGGTGGCATCGACAAGGCTTTCAAGCATTGCGCGCCATGCGGCAACCTGCATGATTGCACGCCGTTCAAGGGAACGGATCGCGGCATCAAGGCGTTGGCGCTCGGCACTTTCAAGCTCGTCGGCTTTTTCATCAAGCATATGGGCGATGATTTTGATCAGGGCCTTGGCCGGTTTTTCAAGGGCGGCCAAGGCACGGTCAAGATCGGCTGCACTGGCCAGAACCGGATCAATCGCCGGTTTGCAATCGGTTTCAATCGAATAACCCCGGTCGCCTTCAGCGGCACGCGCCATCACCTGTGCCCGGACATGGGCAAGGAATAATTCCGCCGGGCCCTTGGCATGTTCGGCCCCGTCATGAATGCGCATCAGCCAGCCCTGATCGGGCAGGCATTGGGCGGCGACAATCACCGCATTGACGGCATCGCGAAGTTCGTCCCGATCCATGATCAGGGTTTCAAGCCGTTGTTTAAGCCCGCGTGCGCGCGACTGGCCCTTGTTTTCCGCACCCAGCAACCAGCGGCGCAATTCTGCGCCTTCCTGCCCGGTCAAATGTGCGGAAAAGGCTTTATCCGCCGCGTCAAAAAGGTGATGTCCCTCGTCAAAGACATAACGTGTGGGCATCGATGCGTCGTCAAGCCCGCCAAGGGCAGCCTGCACCATCACCAGTGCATGATTGGCGACCACGATTTCGGCCGACCGCGCCCGGCGCACGGTTTTTTCAACAAAGCAGCGCGAATAATGCGGGCAGGCGGCATAAATGCATTCGCCGCGCTGATCGGCCAATGCACCGGTAAAACGATTGCCGATCAGTTCGGTCAGCCATGCCGGGAAATCACCGCCGACCATATCGCCATCGCGCGTCTGCGACGCCCAGCGCGCCATCAGCCCCAGCGGGATCGCCTGATGGGGTTGTTGCGCCAATGGTCTTTGGGCTTCTTCGAAATTCAGGAGGCACAGATAATTTTCGCGGCCCTTGCGGACAACCACCTTAAGGCGTTTGTCCTTGGGATCGTTATAAAGACGGTTCAGTTCCTGATCGATCTGACGTTGCAGGTTGCGGGTATAGGTTGAAATCCATACCGCCCCGTCATTCTTTTGCGCCCAGATCGATGCCGGGGCAACATAGCCCAGCGTCTTTCCCGTTCCGGTCCCGGCCTCGGCCAGGACGATATTGGGCGTGCCTTCGGCGGTTCGCGGCGCGAAGGCCGAACAGACGGCGGACGCATAATCGGCCTGTTGCGGGCGTTCTTCGGCCCCTTCACCCAGAAGATTTTTCAGCCGTTCGCGGGCATCCTTGGGATCGACCGGATTGTTGCCGGGTGGCGGTGGCGGGGCATGTTCGGCCCATTCGCCCATTTTCTTCCAGACTTTAAGTCCTTCATAGACGGCAAATTTATGCGGCCCGTCGCCATCGGCACCAAGGGCGGCCAGAACCGGTACGCCCCACATCCAATGCCCGCGCGCCATCGGCCATGCTATGGATAATGCACGTGCGCGTTTTTCACGCGGCAGGGTGGCAAGTTCCTGCAACAATCGTTTCATCGCCTCGGCCAGGGCTTCGGCCTGTCCGATCAGATCGTCGCACGCCCGTTGCCCGGTCGCCATGGCAAGCCCGCGTGGTGTGGGGACGCAAAATTGCGCCGGGCGGACAAAGGCAAAAAGTTCCAAAAGGTCATGGGCCGGAAACGGATCGGATTTCATCCGCCGTGCAGATGCCGGGGTATGAACCAATATCGGGCGTTGGGATCGCGCCCGTTTGGCCGCCGCCCCATGCGGCAATTCTTCTATTTCCCCGTCGGGCGACAGGAAAACAGCATGACGCAATCCGACGACCATGATGGGTGCGTCGGGCGGCATGAATTTCGGCGTGGGATCAGAACGATCATCGAACATTTGGGGGACTATAATCAGGTCCGGCCACTGGTGCCACCGGGGAAATTATCCTATCTTCGGATTTTCGCGTTTTCATTCCCAAAGATGGTGCGGGCGTTTCAATGGGCAAGGCAAAATCAGATAACCAGTGTTTCTGGCGCGATGCCGGTTTGCCGTTTGTCGAACTGCGCCGGGTCGATGACGGGCGGGGTGTTTGCTATGAACGCCACAGCCACGACACGTTTTCAATCGGCATCGTCAAGGGCGGGCGCAGCACCTATTGGAACCGGGGCAAGGTCCATGAAACCGGCAAGGGATCGGTTGTTGTGCTCAATCCCGAGGATGTCCATGGTTGCAACCCGGTGCCGGGTGGGGGATGGTGTTATGACATGCTGTTTGTCGATCCGGCATGGCTTCTGGATTTGCAGGTTGAAATCGATGCCGATGCCGCCGGGCGGTTTGCGATGTTTTCCGACACCATAAGCCATAGTCCAATGCTGTATTCCGGCCTGCAAAGCCTTGCCGATACATTGATCGACCCTGATTGTGACCGTTTGGCGAAGGAAAGCACGATGGTGTCGTTCTTTGCCGATCTGCATGTGGCGCTTGACCGGCGCGGTATCTTGCGTGGGGTTAGCTATGTGACGGATAAAAGCAAAATGGACAGGGTTGCGGATTATATCCGGACCTATTGCGCCGAAGACGTCAATCTGGATGATCTTGCCGGGGTGATTGGCGTTTCACGATCCTATCTGGTGCGCGCGTTCAAAAAGGCACATGGCATGACGCCCTATGCCTATCTGATCAATTGTCGGGTGCAGAAGGCACGCCATGCGCTCAAGCGCGGGGAGCGGATTGTTGACGTTGCCCTTGATTGCGGCTTTGCCGATCAGGCGCATTTTCAACGGGTTTTCAAACGCCTGATGGCAACCACGCCGCGCCATTATGCAATGGCGCATGTCGCCTGAGGGCGATCAGGTGACGATCAGATAGGCTGCACTTGCCACAAGCAGCAATGCCATGATCCGGTTAAACAGACGGATATGGGCGGCATCGTCTAAAAACCGGCCCAGAAACGCCCCGGCATAGGCCCAGCAGGCGACCGAGGCAAAACAGACCGCGAAATAAAGCACGGTGAATTCCCAGACCAGTGCCGGGGCACCATTGGCGGCATAGGCCCCCATACCGGCAATGGCGGCAAGCCATGCCTTGGGGTTAACCCATTGCAGCAATGCGCCGGTCATCATGGATGGGCCTTTTTCCGCGCGGGTTTTGCCAAGTTCACCCGATGCGGTGGCAAGTTTGAAGGCCATGAATAGCAAAAAGGCGACCCCGGCCCATTGGATTATCGTGGTCAGGTTCGGGAAAATCACCAGCAATTCATGCAGGCCCAACCCGATCAGAAGCAATAACAGGCAAAAGCCGCTGGTCGCGCCGAACACAAGGCGAAGGCTTGGGCGAAAGCCGTAATGCACACCGGAGCTCAGGATCAGGATATTGACCGGGCCTGGCGTGATCGAGGCGGCAAGCGCGAAGGCAGCCATCGACAGATAAAGGCTTGGGGCGGCGGCAAGCATGGGGTGGCGATCCTTTTGATGATTTTGCTGAATGCAACAATGCGCCGCAGGTCTTGGGGTTTATTGAACGATATTGCCCTGCCTGTTGTGATCGCCCATAAAAAACGGCATCCGGGAGTTGGCCCGGATGCCGTTTTGGACGGATCAATTACCTCGGGGGAGGTGATCCGCTTAGTTTTCTGTCAGTTTCATCAACTGACTTGCACAGGCGTCGGCGATTTCCGTGGTCGGGGCATCATTGCCGGGCATGGTGGCCCAGCCTTGAGCTGCGACGAAATCATCGCGCTTGTAGGAGCTTTCCTCTTTAAGGGCGGCAAGCTGCATGGTCTGATTGCTGGGGGTCTGGGTTTTGAACTGCGCAACACAAATCGGGGCAAGGGCAGTAATGACCGCATCCTTGCTTTGAGTGTTGGCCATTTCGGCTGCGGTGCTGCCCGAAACGACCCAGCTTGCGCTAAAGCCGATGATCGTGATGGCAACGGCACCGATAACACCGCCCCAGATTGCGGGTTTGACCCAGACTGGAATTTCCATATTCATAATATACTCCCATTTATTTTGTGAAATTTATAAACAGTTTTTCGTTTTTTATTTCACTCAATGAAATCACGAGAGCATAATATTAGCAAATGAACTATATTTTTATATAATTCACGTGGCTATTGTGTTTTCGATAATTCGCGCGTTTCGATTTTATTTTGTAGTTTATTTTGACGAATATTATGAATATCCAAGTAGGCTGGCGATCCAGCCGGTGCCACCGGCAATCATTGTATAACGTGCCGCCTTGCCAATCGTGATCAGCACGATGAAGGGCAAAAAACGCACGCGCATCACACCGGCAAACAGGGTCAGTGGGTCCCCGATAATTGGCAGCCAGGCTAGCAGAAGCGCCCAAAGTCCGTATTTTCCAAACCAGTGTGACGCACGATCAAGGGCATCTGGCGATACCGGGAACCAGCGCCGATCCTTGAAATGGTCGATATAAAGCCCGAGGGCCCAGTTGACGCACGAGCCCAGAACATTCCCCGCCGTCGCGACGAGAACCAGCCACCACACCGCATGATCGCCCGATGCGACAAGCGCGGCCAAGGCCGCCTCGGACGTGCCGGGCAGGATGGTGGCGGATGTCAGAGCCGACAGGAACAGGGCGAAAAGCAAGGATTAAGATCCCGTTCAGGTCAAATGGGCCGGATGAGGCGAAGGCAGGAACAAGGTCAGGCTTCAGGATTTGACAGTGAATTTCTGAACGCTGACCGGTTCTGCCAGCAATTCATCACCAAGGGTGCCAAAGGCGCGCAGATATGGTGTTTCGAAATGAAGGGCGAGGTCTTCGTCAGAGCGCCAGTTTTCATACGCCATCCAGATTGCCGGATCGTCGTTGGACTGGTGAATGTCGTAACTGATGCAGCCTTCTTCGGCGCGCGAGGGTTCGACAAGTGCGAGAAGACGTTCGCCAAGTTCGGTTTCCTTGCCCGGTTTGGCACGTGCAATGGCAAGAACAGTAAGTTGTTGGGACATGAATGTTTCCTGTCGGATTTCTATGGCGTTTTGATTGGTCTGGATCATCGTGGCAGGTGCCGGATCGGGCAACCGTTAAATTACCGGTGAAAGATAAAAGCCCGGTGCGGGGAGAGCACCGGGCTTGGCTTCGGCAGTTGTGGATCGGGGGAGGTCCCTGCCGAAGAGGGGGAGGCTTTCGATCAGGCGATGTGCGAGGTTACTTCGACATTGCCGCGGACCGAGTTGGAGTAAGGGCAGATTTTGTGGGCTTCTTCGACCAGCTTTTCAGCATCGGCCTTATCAAGGCCCGGCAGCGAAACATGCAGGTCAACCGCAAGACCGAAACCGCCAGCCGCACGCGGGCCGATGCCGACAACAGCCTTGACCGAAACATCAGACGGAACTTTCGGGCCGCCCTGGGAGGAGACGAATTTCATCGCGCCGATGAAGCAGGCCGAATAACCCATCGCGAAAAGCTGTTCAGGGTTGTTGCCTTCACCGCCAGCACCGCCGAGTTCTTTTGGCGTGGTCAGTTTGACATCGAGGCTGCCGTCTTCGGTTTTCGCACGGCCGTCGCGGCCACCGGTTGCACTTGCTGTTGCACGATATTTGACATCTACAGACATGGTTTCTTCCTTTGTTTGAACGTGATGGTTCGAAGGTTTCGATAACCCGGCTGATCAGGGCGTTGGTTCGGTTGGTGACCCAAGTGATATGTTGCCGGTCGGGTGGGGGCGCAACCGCGCCCCCGAAAGAAGTTGCAGAAAGTTCAGGTTATTCGCCGTAAAAGGCGTTCTTCAAAAACTGGCTGGCCTGGGCGGTTGCAGCCTTGGCAGCCGGGGTATCGGCAACGGCATTGAGCATGACGAAATCATGGATCGTGCCGTTGTAGCGAACCGTGGTGACATCCACCCCGGCCTGGCTGAGTTTGCGGGCATAGGCTTCGCCCTCGTCACGCAGCACGTCATTTTCATCTGTGATGATCAGGGCAGGTGCCTGACCGGCCAGCAAATCCTGTGGGGCGTGGATCGGCGTTACTTTCGGATCGGTACGATCAGTTCCTTCGGGCAGGTACTGGTTCCAGAACCATTCCATTGCTGCCTTGGTCAACCACGGGCCATTGGCAAATTCGGTATAGGATCCGTTTTCAAAATTCGCGTCGGTCACCGGATAGAACAGGACCTGAGCGATGATTTCAGGGCCTTTGCGCTGCTCGGCCAGCAGGGAAACAACCGCGGTCATATTGCCACCGACACTGTCACCTGCAATCGCCAGACGGGTCGGGTCAACGTTAAGCTGTTCGCTGTGCTCGGCGACATATTTGGTGACGGCATAATCCTGTTCGATCGCGATCGGGTATTTGGCTTCGGGCGAACGTTCGTAATCAACGAAGACGACGGCAGCATTTGACTGTACGGCGATTTCGCGGATCAGACGGTCGTGGGTTTCCTTATCGCCCAAGACCCAGCCACCACCGTGGAAGTAAACGACAACCGGCAGGCGGTCGGTGTTGCCTTCGGGGCGGACGATCCGGACCCGGGTTTCGCCGGTCGGGCCAACCGGCAAGACGGTGTCGGTAACGTCGGCGGCGCGTTTTGCAATCGGGCCTGCCTGTGCACCGGCCAGAACATTGCGGGCATCAGCGGGGCTGAGCGTGTAGATTGGCGCACCACCCGAAGCGGTCAGGGCATTGATAAAGTTCTGGGTGTTGTTTTCGAGAACCGGATCGGCCAAAGCGGTCGTGGCTGTCAGGGTGGTTGCCAGAGCAATTGCAGCGGAGGCAACAGTCGTTTTGAATGTGTTCATGATCTTGTTCCTTTGAGCTGTCTGTTTGGTGCCGCTGTGCGGCGTTTTCCGTTTCGATGATTTTGTTATAGCGCACGATTTAATCGTGTGCGATATAAATTTGAGAATACGAGCTATGCAATTAAATCGCTTGTAATTAAATCGCGTGCGATATATTGATGAGGGTTTGATTTCAAATCAGCCGTATTCCGGGCTTTAGAGCAGCCCCAGTGACTGTCAGCCGGACCGGCCCGATAGGACAAAGGAGAATGCCACCATGGACGATCATGATAACGACCCGCTCAGGCTCGAAAACTTTCTGTGCTTTTCGGTCTATGCTGCCAGTCATGCGTTTAACCGTATCTATAAGCCGCTGCTTGACGCGCTTGAGCTTACCTATCCGCAATATCTGGTGATGGTGACCTTGTGGGAGCAGGATGATCAGCCGGTGCGCAGCATTGGTGAAAAGCTGTTCCTGGAATCCAGCACGCTGACACCGTTGTTAAAAAGGCTTGAGGCGGCAGGGCTGGTCAAACGAACCCGCGACCCGAAGGATGAACGGTCCGTGCGCATCACCCTGACGGTGGCGGGCAGGGAATTGCGGCAAAAGGCGCTTGATGTGCCACGCTGTGTTGGCGAGGTGGCGGAACTTGATCTTTCGACAATCAAACGCCTGATCGACGATCTGGGCCAGTTGCGTGACAATCTTGAGGCAAATGCATTGCGGAAGTAGCGATGAAAACGTTCAGGCAAGCGGTGACTAGCGTTTGCGGGTTGGTTTGCGCCTGTCCAGATGATAGGTCAGCGCCCAGACAAGCACGGTTTTAACCGGCTCTTCGGGGAGCGGGCGATCCAGCGGCAGGATGACCGCCCGGTTGCCGTCACATTGCAGAATACCGTCAAAATGGCTGCGTATCCGGTCGATCAGATCCGTCTGGCAATTGACATAGATGGCGATCTGACCGGGGGTCTTTGATTTCCAGTCGGCACGAATGGTCGTGCCCGACCCGGACGGAGTCAGCCATGCGGGTTCGCCCCATTTAAAGGCCTCGGTGATCTGGCCAATTGCCGGGTCGGTAGCTGCCAGGTCGAAAATCCATTCGCGGATCGTCCTTAATGCTTTACCGGCATCATCGGGATAGCTGGCAAATTTGGCGTCAAGGTCGGGCGGCGAAAAGGGGCGGGATGTCATCAGACAGACTGGATCAGAAGCCAGATCGCGGCACAGCCCAACACGACATGCTGTATGACCATCGCGGGCGCAATCAGGGCAAGGGTGCCGGTCAGCGTTCCCCAGGCGTGCAGAATGCGGGCGACGACAAAGGCCGCCGCAATCAGCCAGATGATGCCCGATGTTGCCAGAACGGCTTCAAGTGCCAGGATAACCAGAATACAGAACGGGGCATTTTCGGCAAAGTTGCCATGTGCCCGGATCCGGCGTAGCAGAACCATGTCCCCGCCATCGCCAAGCGCGAGTTTAAGATCGCGCCGCCGCAGGGAAACATTCAGGCTAAGCGCAACCAGCATCAAGGCAAAAATACCTGTCAGGCAAACGGTTACAGGGATCGGCAGCATGGCTGTGGTCCTTTATTGCATTGTGAATGAACAGCTTTGCCTGATTGGCAGGGGTGGTGCAAGGGCTGCGTTAACCCGGAATGACACCCGGGGTAAAAAAACAGGCCGGAGATTTCCCCGGCCTGTCTGTGTGATGATCATGTCTTTGCGAATAATGTGCTACTCGGCTGCCCGCAACATGGTGGGATTGCGGACTTCCTTGCCCGGATCGTCATTCTGGGCGCGTTTCATGGCGGTGATGAACTCGCCGATTTTGCCATTCAGGAAATCGGCCTGATGGGCCGTGCGGTCAGCATTGTCATGTACGGTCACCGCACTGCTGCCGACATCGGCGACGCTGCTTTGGATTGTGGTGACATTTTCCGAAACGCGTTTGGCACTTTCCGATACGAAATCGACATTTCGGGCGATTTCGCGGGTCGTAACGTTTTGTTCCTCGACGGCACCGACAATAGCGGTGACATAATCATCGATGCTGCCGATCACGGTGCCGATATTATTGATGGCCTCGGTCGAATTGCGCGAAACGGTTTGAATGCGGTCGATCTTGCGGGTGATTTCCTCGGTCGCCTTGGCGGTCTGGCTGGCAAGGTTCTTCACTTCGCCCGCGACGACGGCAAAGCCCTTACCAGCATCGCCGGCTCGCGCGGCCTCGATCGTAGCGTTCAGCGCCAGCAGATTGGTTTGTTCGGCAATCTGGGTAATCAGTTGTACGACCTGACCGACTTCGTCGGCGACTTCCTGCAAATTGCGCATTTCCGTCTGCGAGGCGGTGGAGTGATCCACTGCCTCGCGTGCTACCCCGGAAAACTGGGTGATCCGGGATGATATCTCATCGATGGCCGCGACCATTTCTTCGGTCGCGGCACTTAGCGACTGCGCACTGGCCGATGATTCTTCTGCCTCGGTCGCAACCGACCCGGCAAGCGATCCGGCCTGAGAGCTTTGAGTTTGCATCATTTCGGCACGTGCGAGAACATCTTTGGCACTTTTGACGATATCGGCAAAGGTTTCGACAAGCGTGTCGCAGAATTCCTTTACCAGCCGGTCGGTTTCGGTCCGGCGTTTTTCATCCCGCGCACGTTGGGTTTTCTGGGCGGCTTCCAGTTCGCGGGCCTTGATCATGTCGGCCTGAAAAATCCGCATCGCATCGGCCATTTCGCCGACTTCGTCGCGGAATTTGGAAGCCGGTACGGCTGTATCGAGCTTGCCCTTAGACAGATCGACAAGCGCACTGGTCAAGCGACGCAACGGCAATGTGATCGACCGGCCCAGCAACCACGCCAGTGCAACACCCGATATCAACACAAGACCGGACAAAACGGTAATCAGCGTCTTGCCCATGCGTTCATCAGCAAGGGCGGTATTCATCGATGCCTGTGTATAAGCCGCAACTTCGGCGACAAGGTTTTCAATGGCAGTATCAAGATTGTCTTGCAGTGCTTCGGTCGCAATCACGGCATCCGCAACATCCGGCGCACTTGCGCCGTCATCGAGGGCTTTGAAAATATCGTTGACCTGTGCTTCGTAAGTACGGTGATCGGTTTCGATCCGGCCAAGGGCGGTTTCGACCCCGGAAAATTCTGTGCGGGCCTCGTCACTGATTGCATCCTTCAGATAGCTATTGACCATCTGGTGTGCGGCGGCGAGTTCGGTGTCGGTCTGTTTTGCCAGTTCTTCGAAATGGTGCCGGATGTCGGCCTCTGTTTCGGTAGCGTCATGGGCGTCAATATTGCGATAGCGCAGGGCTTTTTCCATCAGGATGGCTTGCTGCAACTGATGCTGCGTTATTTTTTCAAGCATCAGCGTCAAGGGCAGGTCGCGTGCGGCAACCTGTTCAAGCTCGTTGCCGATTACGGTCATTTTATAAATCCCGACCGATCCGATCAGGCAACTGAATGCCAGAAGTATGGTCGCCAGTCCGGCCAGGCGATGGGTGATGCGAAAATTTCTGAACATGATCGGGCGACCCTTGAAAGTCATAACTATTGGGGGATTGTTGCAAGGAAAATGCACTCATTCAGTTTAGTAGCATGTGCTAATTCTATTTTTGATTACAAGAGTATGTCAGGGGAAAATACAAGCTGAAAAAGTATGATTATTGACATGATACAAAATCGCAAACCAAGGCTTTGTCATTATGGGCAGATTAGAGTTTTTTCAGATTTCATTTTGCCGGTTTCGGGCGGGTTCTGGTGTGACGGGAGGTCAAGCAAGGGGCTGAATGGATAAAAAGCGTTCCGATTCTGTCCAGATTTCTGGAACCACACGAATGCGAACACGTTTTATCCGGGATGAAAGCTTTGCCGACAATTTGCGATGGCAATATATTGCCATGATTGTCTGTCATTTCCGGCATTTCCTTCGAATGCTCAGTCTGCTGTATAACAAAGAGGGCAAAATTGCATAATTACGACACGAGCATCCCGCACGCGGTCGGTCAGGAACCCGAACATCGTTTCGGAACGGACGGTATCCGTCCGATGGATCGGCCAAGTCGCATCACCCGGTTTTTCATGGGGATCGTTTCCCGTGCAGAACGGTTGAACCGGAAATACGCCAGGTTCGGCAATCCGCCGGTCTATGACAATGCAACCTTCCCCTGGGCGGCCGACATCGAAAAAGAATGGCCTGTCATCCGTAAGGAACTTGACCAAATTTTGCTGCGCAAGGATGAACTGCCGTCGTTTCACGATATTTCGACGGACGTCAAAGAGATTTCCAGCGATGCGGATTGGAAAACCTTCTTCCTGCTGGGATTCGGTTTGAAGTCCGAGCAAAACATCCGGGCTTGCCCGGAAACCTGGCGGATCATGAACAAGATCCCCGGCCTGACGACGGTCATGTTTTCAATATTCGAACCGGGAAAACACCTGCCGCCGCATCGCGGACCTTATAACGGTGTGTTGCGGATGCATCTTGGTCTGATTGTCCCGGAACAGCCCGACAAGCTGGGTATTCGGGTGGGAAACCGGACATGCCACTGGGAAGAAGGCAAGGTTCTGATTTTTGATGATTCCTATGAACATGAAGCATGGAACCATACCGATCAGACGCGGGTCGTGCTGTTTGTCGATTTCGTCAAGCCGATGAAGTTTCCCGCCCGACTGGTGAACTGGTGCCTGATGAATCTTGCAATTTTTACTCCTTTCATCAAGGAAGGGCTGGATAATCACAACAAGTGGGAAAAGAAGTTTTACGCCGAAGCCGAAAAATTACGCAATCAGTCAGGCAACTGATCCTGCGTGTTATGCCGGAACAAAAGAAAAGGCGGCGGATTCCCGTCGCCTTTTGCGTGTCGGACAATCACTGAAACCGGCCTTGTTACCCGACTATCCCTGAAGTTGCTGCCTTATCCATTGCCGAAACGTTCTGAAAGCCGGGCGGTTCTTGCTGTCTGCCCAGCACAGGTAATAGTGGCGTGTATTTTGGGCAGGAAAGCTGTCGTCGCTGAATAATTGCACCAGACGCCCGCTGGTCAAATAAGGTGCCGCATAAACATGAGGCAACCATGCCACGCCATATCCGTCCAGTGCCGCGACAAGCGTTAGCGCGCTGGGCAGTCGGGTAATTCGTTTATGCGCTTGGTGAGCAACACCATGATCATCGAACCAGTTGGACATTTCAATGTCCCGGTCCTCGTCCAATATCCATGGCAGCCTGATCAGATCCTGAGGTGTTTGAACGGAAACAGCCTCCAGAACCGCAGGTGCCGCCACGACGACATCCCTGCTTTCAAGAAGCCTTTCGCAGTTCAGTCCCGGCCAGTTGCCGTCACCATGCCGGACAGCAGCATCGAAATCGCCGTGTTCAAGGTCATGCACGGTCGCATCGGCATTGATGCGAAGGTCGATTTCCGGGTGATGTTGCAGAAATCCGCCAAGGCGCGGTAACAGCCAATATTGGGCGAAATGCGGTGTGACGGTGATGTTGAGGATATTGTCGTCACGTCGATATTGGTCGATATCACCGGCAATCGCCCTGAAATTCCGAAGCAGATTTTCTGCCAGACCCGCGGCTTCGGGCAGCATGACCAGGCGGTTGCCCGACCGGGTAAACAATTTGCGCTGCAACCGGTCTTCAAGGCTGCGCAGATGCTGGCTTACGGCGCCATGCGTCACGCTCAGCATTTCCGCAGCCGCCCCTACAGAGCCGGTTTCATGGACCGCAGCGAAAGCACGCAGGGAATTTAACGGTAACCAAGCGATGTTGTTTGACTTCATAATGATAGAAAAACTAACAGATACGCAGCTTTTCTGACAAGCTTCAAATGCCTTGAAATGCTAGATTTATGGCATCGAAAGACGAAGGAGAAGTCAACATGTCACGCAGTTTTTCTGAGAGTTATGCCAAGGATGTTTCCTGTCATCCGGTTTCTGCTTTTGGCGCGGATCAAGAATCCCTTCACCAAATCCGCCAACAGGGGCGGATCGAACGGGTGAAAGTTGTTCGTCAGGGTTTGGCAATGCTGCGGCGGGCAGTCTTCAGACACATTAACCCTGCGGATCATGGCCGCAGGGAAGCTCGCGAAATGTCTGACCGCCGATGTGCAGGCATTTGAAACCCGCGTCGGTGATTTCAGTCCCGATCTTGTGCTTCTGATTTGCGTCATCACAAACCAGACATTCACAAGCGACTGAAATCACGCGACGGTTTCCGGGTCAAAGTCCGGTATCCGGACCCTTAGATATGACGCAACCGGTCAAGGAAGCTTTTGACCTGAGTGTCGAGGTTGCGCGCCTGTTCTGCCAGTTCGGTTGCGCCGGCCTGAACGTTGGATGCGGCATCACCGGTTTGTTGTGATGTATTGCGCACAATTCCGATGGAAGATGATACCTCGTTCGTGCCTGCTGCTGCCTGCTGCACATTGCCTGAAATTTCGGCTGTGGCAGCACCCTGTTGTTCGACTGCGGCGGCAATCGCACTGGTGATCTCGTTGATGTTGGAAATCGTTTCGGTGATCTTTTCAATCGCGCCGACGGTATTGTGGGTTTCGGACTGGATCGATCCGATCTGCTGGGCGATATCCTCGGTCGCCTTGGCGGTCTGGTTGGCAAGGTTTTTGACCTCGCTTGCAACCACGGCAAATCCCTTGCCCGCTTCGCCTGCGCGGGCGGCCTCGATGGTTGCGTTAAGCGCAAGAAGGTTGGTCTGGGACGCGATATCGTTGATCAGACTGACGACCTGACCGATACGATCGGCGGCCTCGGCCAAACCGGTGACCATGGCATTGGCACGCGATGCCTCCTCGACCGCGTTGTTGGCGATTTCCGATGATCGGGCAACCTGCGAACTGATTTCCTGGATGGAGGCGGAAAGTTCCTCGCTCGCCGAGGCGACGGTTTGAACATTTGCGCTGGCCTCATCGGCGGCAGCGGCGACCACGGTTGCCTGTTCGGAGCTTTCATCAGCCGCACGGCGCATCTGGCGCGACACCTTTTCCATATCGCCCGCGCTATCCGTCACATTGACGACGATGGAGCCGACCGATTTTTCAAACTCGTCTGCCATTTGAAGACGGGTGCGGTTGCGTTCCTCGCTGGCGCGATGTTCGGCTTCACGCTTGTCGCGTTCAGCCTGCTGCATGCCGGCAGATGCTTTCTTGAACGCTTCCAACGCCTTGGCAATCGCACCGATTTCGTCGGAGCGGTCATGATAGGGGACGGTGACACTGAAATTGCCTTTTTCCAGATCGGAAATCACCCCGGCAACCCGTGTCATCGGGCGGGCGACCATACCGTTGGTCGACAGCAGAATCACTGCAATCACCACGATCAACAGCACCACACCGCCGATCAGGGTCGCATCGCGCAGGTCATTGGCCGGGGCATAAACGGTGGCAAGCGGCACATTGACGACCACGCCCCACTGGTTGGCATAGCCTTCGATGGCGACCGGAACAATCAGATGCATGAATTCGTCGTCGTCAATCTGACCGGACTGGCCCGATTTCATTGCATCAAGAATGGCTGCGTCGGTTGGATTGGCGGCATCAAGTTTGGTGCCGCGAATATCGGGATTTTCATGGGCGACCCATGTGCCCTGAGCAGAGACAAGGTTGACTGTGCCGGTGCCAAACGGGCCCAGTTGGGCAAACCGTTCGGACAGCGCATTCAGTTCAAGATCGACGCCCATGACGCCAAGGAATTTGCCGCCACTGTCCTGCACCGGATAGACAAACGATGTCAGAACCACATCGCGCCCCTGAATGTCATAGGTGATGGCATCGGTCAGGTAGGGGTTATTGGTGCGTTTGGGTTCGGTGTAATATTCATTGACCGATGTATCGTCGAGGCCGGTCAGGTGATAGGGAACGATCCCGTCGCCGAAATTGTAATAATAGGTAATATAACGGCCCGAACCGTTGCCGAACGGCTCGCCCTCGTCCTTGTAATCGGCATCCTTGCCGTCAAGCGCATCGGGTTCAAAGCCGGACCATGCCCCGGCAAGCGACGGGTTGTCGATCAGTGTGCGATTGAGGATTTCGTTATAGGCCTTGCGGTCTACGCCACCCTGTTCGCGAAGCGCGCGAAACGCCCCGGCAAGGTTTTTGGCAACCAGCATCCCGCCATTCAGCACCCGGCTGGCCTGTTCGGCGTGGAACTGGCCAACGGCACGGGCTTCGCCCACGGTCAGGTCTTCGGTTGTTTTACTTGTCTGGACGGTTTGAAGGAAGATGCCAACGATCAGGCAGAAGGCGATGGCGAGCGCACTGACGCAGGTGAGCTTGGCGCCAAGAGACAGGTTGGAAAATCGCATTAAGGGTCCCCCTCAGATAAGCCTATACCTCTGAAGTAAGCCTGACGGTCCTGCCCTGTGCCGCCTTATTCAAGGATTTGGCGGCTTTGATCGGGAGATTTTACCACGCAGACTATACTTTAGGTAAGTGGGAATTATCTGTTCAGAGGACAATAAAAGGTGGGATTGTTTTATGAAATTTTCGCATTCCGGTAGACCGTTTCAAAAAGCTGTGCGGCCGGAACCGGCTTGCTGAACAGGAAGCCCTGTAATTCGGTGCAGCCCTGTTCGCGCAGGAAATCACGTTGTTCGACCGTTTCGACCCCTTCGGCCGTAACCGTAAGCCCAAGGGTGCGGGCCATCGCAATGATGGCCACGGCAAGGGCGGCATCGTCGGCATTTTGCGGAATGCCATTGATAAAGGCACGGTCGATCTTGATGCGTTTGAGCGGCAGGTTTTTGATCGAACGCAGGCAGGAATAACCGGTACCGAAATCGTCAATCGCGAGCGATACCCCGACCGCACGCAATTCATGCAGCGTATCGATCATGATGACTTCGTCCTGGATCATGCTTTCGGTGACCTCGATTTCCAGCCATTCCGGCGACAAACCGTTTTCGGACAGGGCTTTTTGCACGGTTCCGGCAAAGCCCGGCGATCGCATCTGTCTTACAGATGCATTGACCGCCATGCGGATGGGGGGATGGCCTTCATCCTGCCAGCGGCGCGATTGTGCACAGGCCTCGTTCAATACCCACTGGCCTATTTCAACGATCAGGCCGCTTTGTTCGGCCACCGGGATGATTTCGGCCGGGCCAAGCAAACCGCTTTTCGGATGATGCCAGCGGATCAGGGCCTCGGCCCCGGTCATCTGACCGGT
This sequence comes from Thalassospira australica, assembly GCF_044790785.1. Taxonomy (GTDB): domain Bacteria; phylum Pseudomonadota; class Alphaproteobacteria; order Rhodospirillales; family Thalassospiraceae; genus Thalassospira; species Thalassospira australica_A. The sequence continues at coordinate 996,828 of NZ_CP085258.1, forward strand.
CTGCGCATCCATCTGCGGCTGGTAATAAAGGGCCAGTTCACCCTTTTCCAGGCCGCGTCTGAGTTCCAGGCTGCGGGTCATATAATGGGTGGCATTTTCGGTCATTGCCGATTTATAGAAGGCATAGGTACGTCGTCCCTGATCCTTGGCGGCGTACATCGCGGTATCGGCCAGACGGATCAGGTCCTGTGGCGAATGGGCGTTTTCGGGATAAAGGGCGATCCCGATACTGGCTGACAATGTCAGTTCGTGGCCGACAATATAGAACGGCTTTTGCAGTTCATGAATGATCTGGCTGGCCAGATTGCCTGCGGCGACCTCGCTATGCATGTTTTCACGGACGATCATGAATTCATCGCCGCCAAGGCGCGCGATGGTATCGGTGCGATCCGTCACGGCCTTGATCCGGGTCGAGACAATCTGTAAAACCTGATCACCCGCCGCGTGGCCCAGCGTATCGTTGATATTCTTGAAATCATCGAGGTCCAGAAACAGACAGGCGACAACCGCACCGGTTCGTTCGCAGCGTTCAATCGCGCGGTTAAGGCGGTCGGTCGCCAGCAGCCGGTTGGGAAGGCCTGTGAGACCGTCATATTGTGCCAGATAATGCAGTTCCTGTTCGGCCTGACGGATTGCGGTACGATCCGAAATCATGGCAACGAAATGGGTCAGTTGGCCGTCGTCATCCTCGACTGCGATGATCTGCATCACGATTGAAATCGGATTGCCCGACATATCGCGCGTGTCAATTTCGCGATGCCAGTGGCGGCGCGTACGCAGGGTATGAAACAGTTCCTGATAGAAGGCGGGCGGGAAGGCTTCGGGTACGATCATATAAGGCGGCTTGCCATTCACATTTTCCGGATCGGCACCGGTAATCTGGCAATAGGCGCGGTTGGCGCTGGTGATGTTCAGATCCGGGTCAAGGATCAGGATGCCGTCCTGGGTGGTTTCAAACACCGTCATCGCCTGACGAAGCTTTTCATTGGTGATGCGCTGATCGGTGATGTCCTGCATCACACCGATGATGCGGAGCGTCCCCTTGCGATCATTGACATAGGACTTGCCGCGTGCGCGGAACCAGCTTTGCGCGCCCTTGGTATGCTCGCCGCGAAAAACGATATCGTAAAATTCGCCATTCAGAACGGCATATTCGAATGCCTTGCGAACCATGTCGCGGTCTTCGGATGCCACACGACGCAGGAAGTCTTCCCAGTTTTCGGTAATGGTTTCGGTATTCTGGCTTTCGCCCGGTAAAAATTGCGCCAATCCGGTACTGTGCATTTTGCGGGTATCGACATCGACTTCCCAGCAGCTCATGCGGGCGGCATGCATGGCAAGCGACAGGCGTTCCTGGCTTTCGCGTAGGGCCAGTTCGACCTCGCGCCGTTCCAGCGCCATCTGGATGGTGGCGTGCAATTCGCGTTCGGAGAACGGCTTTAACAGAAAGCCGTAAGGGCGCGTTTTGCGTGCCCGTTCAAGGGTTGTGTCCTCGGAATAGGCCGACAGATAGATGATCGGGATCATCAGATGTTGGGGAATGCCCGCTGCGGTTTCGATCCCGTCCATATCGCCGTCAATATGGATATCCATCAAAATGATGTCGGGTGCGTCATTTTCAATCGCATTAAGTGCATTGACCCCGGCACTATGCACCGATGTTCTGTCATAGCCCAGCCGTGCAAGCTGCTGGCGCAGATGAAGTGCGACGATCCGTTCGTCTTCGACAATCATGACATGGATCGGTTTGCGCATAGCGGTCCTCAATCCTTTACCGGAAAGCGAATGGTGATACGGGTCGGGTTACTTGTATGCACCTCAAGCGTGCCGCCCAGTTGTTCGGTCAGAAGTTCGACCAGTTGCAGGCCGAGCCCGCTGCTGTCGTCGATGCTGAAATCATCCGGGAATCCCGCCCCGTTATCGGTCAGGCTAAGTTCGATCTGGTTGGGGGAAATCTGATGCGCGATCAGGCTGATGATACCCTTGCGATCCCCCGGAAAGGCGTGTTTCAGCGCATTGGTCACAAGTTCGTTGGCAATCAGGCCACAGGGCACGGCGGTTCCGATCGGAAGCGAAACCGATCCCAGATCACGGTTGAATTCGATCCGTTCGGGATCGGTATTGAATGTGACCAGCAGCGAATTGATCAGCGCGTCGCAGAAATAGTTGAAATCAACCCGTGATACATCCTCGTTCTGATAAAGCGTCTGGTGAATTTGCGCCATGGATCGCACACGGTTGCAACTGTCGCGGAGGATTTCACGCGCCAGTTCATCCTTCACATTCGCCGTTTGCATATCAAGCAGGCTATGAACGATCTGCAGATTGTTTTTGACCCGGTGATGGACTTCCGACAGCAGGATTTCCTTTTCCTGCAGCGACTTTTCCAGGCTTTCCTGACGGGATTTTCGATCCGAAATATCGACAATTGCGGCCAGAACCTGCACCCGGTCGCCCTCGGATATGGGATTGAGGCCGATTTCAACAGGGAACTCGCTGCCATCCTTGCGCAACGCATAAAGATCGCGCCCCGGTCCCATCGGGCGCGGGCCGGGGGATGCAATAAAGCTTGCGCGCAAACCCGCATGATGATGGCGGAACCGGTCGGGCACCAAAATATCCACCGGCTGGCCCAGTAATTCATTACGGGTATAACCGAACACCTTTTCGGTTTCGGCATTGACCATTTCAATAAGGCCCTTGGCATCGACAAGAATCATCGCATTTGGCGCGTATTCAACAACACGCCGGAACCGGTGATCTTCATCGAATGCGACATGCGGTGCGGTCATCGTACTGCCCGAGCCATCGGTACGCGACGCCGACAAATCTTCCATGTCTGACGTTTCGGTCAATCATTTTTCTCCCGTGCAAGACGGTTTTCCGCCTGAAAAGGCAGGAAACCCCACCTGATCGTCGCCAGATTTTTCACCCACTCCCGGCTGTTTTATGGTCCCTGACTGCACGGACAGGTATCCAACACGTCATATCAGCGTTCGGCAAGCCGGTTTCAACCATCCGTCGGTGTAGGTTTGCATTTTTTCTTATATTTGCTGTAGCCTGATGATCTGATGCGCGAATTTTGCGCATCACTTTGTCCGTCCTCTCTGTCAGGGTGGGGAGATGATGCGTCGCGCCCGTGAAATCATACTTCGCAGCCCGGCCATGCCCGATCCGGACTTGATCTTGCAGGCCGGCGGGGATAGCTTCGCGCACGCGCGAAATCCGGGTGATTTCATGCGTGGCCGGATTTCCAGATAATTCAACGATCCAACTGACAAACAAGGTTTCAAAAATGACAGCCGATCTTCGTGATGCCGCCTTTAACAGCAACGTCTGGGCTTTCCAGGAAGCCCGCAAGCTGGTCGAGCGGTATAAACAGAAGAAGCCTGAAAAGGGTTATGTGCTGTTTGAAACCGGTTATGGCCCGTCAGGCCTGCCCCATATCGGGACGTTTGGCGAAGTTGCGCGCACGACCTATGTGCGCCGCGCGTTCGAGCTGATGTCCGATATTCCGACCAAACTGTTCTGCTTCTCGGACGATATGGACGGCCTTCGCAAGGTGCCCGACAATATCCCGAACAAGGACATGGTCGCCCAGCATCTTGGCAAGGCCTTGACCAGCGTGCCGGACCCGTTTGGCACCCACGAAAGCTTTGCGCATCACAACAATGCGCGTCTGTGCGATTTCCTCGACAGTTTCGGTTTTGATTACGAATTCAAATCCTCGACCGAATGTTATCGTTCGGGCATGTTCGATGCAGCCCTTCTGCGTCTTCTGGAGCGGTATGACGCGATCCAGAAAATCATGCTGCCGACCCTTGGTGAAGAACGGCGCGCGACATACAGCCCGTTCATGCCGGTCGAAGAAGGCACCAACAAGGTCCTGATGGCAAAGGTTACCGAGCTTAACGTTGAAGCCGGAACCATCGTTTACGAACATCCCGAAACCGGCAAGCTGGTGGAAACCCCGGTTACGGGCGGGCGTTGCAAATTGCAGTGGAAGCCCGACTGGGCAATGCGCTGGTTTGCGCTTGGCGTTGATTACGAGATGGCGGGCAAGGACCTTATTCCGTCGGTCGAACTGGGCAACAAGATCGTCAAGGCGCTTGGCGGCACCCCGCCGGAGGGCTTCAATTACGAGCTGTTCCTTGACGAGAACGCACAGAAAATCTCGAAATCCAAGGGTAACGGCATTTCGATGGAAGACTGGCTGAAATATGCGCCGGAAGACAGCCTGTCACTGTTCATGTTCCAGAAACCGAAAACAGCAAAACGCCTGTATTTTGATGTCATCCCGAAAACGGTGGATGAATATCTGACCTTTGCCGACAAGCTGAAAACCGAAACCGATCCGGAAAAGCTTTTGCAGAACCCGGCATGGCACATCCATGAAGGCAAGGCACCGGAACGTGAAATTCCGCTGTCGTTTGGTATTCTTCTGAACCTTGTTTCGGTCTGTAACACGGCTGATCGGGATCTTTTGTGGGCGTTTATTTCGCGTTATGCCAAGGGCGCAACGCCGGAAAACGCGCCCTATCTCGACAAGCTGGTGGGTTACGCAATCAATTATTACAGCGACTTCGTCAAACCGGCGAAGAAATACCGCCTGCCGACCGAGGCGGAAAAAGCAGCCTTTGCCGATCTGCGCGATATGCTGAAAACCCTTGAGCCCGGTACGGATGGCGGCGACATTCAGACCCAGATTTTCGAAGTCGGCAAAAAGCACAATTACGAAAACCTGCGCGACTGGTTCAGGGCACAGTACGAAGTCCTGCTGGGGCAGGAACAGGGCCCGCGCATGGGGTCGTTCATCGCGCTTTATGGTATCGATGAAAGTGTGAAGCTGATCGACCGCGCGATTGCCGGTGAAGACCTCGGCGCGTAAGCGTTCGGTCTTTTCCCGATTTCGGTAATACAAGGCGACCCGTCACCAGGCGGGTCGCTTTTTGTTTGATCCGGTGTCATTTCCTTCAATAAGTTTGGCGGCTTATCGCCGATGGTTGTTCTTTTGCGTTTGACCAAAACGGAGTTGATGGATGGGGTTCTGGCAAAAGACGATGATCGCGGTGGCGTGCAGCAAACCGTTGCGCCGCATGGGCGAGGCGGTCGGGCGGAAAACCGGGTTGGCGGCACAGTTTGTCAGCGGTGATGACATTGCCGGTCATGTGACACGGGCGCGCGATCTGAACGGGCAGGGCATCAGCGTTTCCAGTTTTTATCTGGGCGAATATGTCACCGATCCGGCACAGGTGACGCGCACGGTCGACCAGTTGGCCGATCTGATCCCGGAGCTTAATGCTGCCGGGCTTGATGTGCATGTTTCCATCGATCCGTCGCAGCTTGGTTACATGCAGGACCCGGCGATGTTGTGGGATAATGCATTGAAGCTCGCGGCATTGATCGGCGAAGCCGCAGAGGTGCAAAGTGACGCGCGGTGCCATCGGTTAATGATCGACATGGAAGATTTCGCCATGATCGATGATACGCTGGCGCTACATGATCGTTTGCGTGATATCGGCCATCCGGTTGCCCAGACCTTGCAGGCCCGTTTGTTCCGCACCGAGGCCGATTTGACGCGCAAGATCGAACAAGGGGCGATGGTGCGTCTGGTCAAGGGGGCGATGGCCCCACCGGCCAGCGTAGCCTATACCAAACGTTCCGATATCGATGCCAATTACCTGAAACTGGCCGATATGATGCTATCGGATGCGGCACACGCCAGCGGATTTTTGCCGGTGTTCGGATCTCATCATCGCGAACTGGTGGAAAAAATCGCGGCCCTTGCAGATGTGCGTGGCTGGTCGCGTGACGGGTTTGAATTTGAGATGCTTTATGGCGTCAATCAGCCTTTGCAGCGCGATCTTGTTTCGCGTGGTTACCGGTTGCGGCTTTATGCGCCGTTCGGGGAAGACTGGTGGGCTTATGCGTGGCGGCGTGTCGGGGAAAATCCGCGAAATCTTGGCCTGCTGTTGCGATCCGGGTTTAATCGTTAAAGATGCTGATCTGCCATTGGGTTGCCAGAATGATAGAATTGAATTTCAAACGAGATCAGGAATTTCCATTCACCGGTTTCACCGGTAGAATGCAGGTAAATGATAGTCAATATCAACGGGCAAACATCGAAAGGATGACCGCATGAATAGGGTCAAGATCATGATGGCGGGGGCAATGGCGATGCTGCTGGCGGCCTGCTCGACCGGCCCGCGCGTCTATACCGATGCCGATCCGGCGGCGGATTTTTCACGCTATCGGACCTTTGCCTTTTATGAGTCCGCGGGAAAGTCGGCTGAAAAATACGCCACCCTGCACGGCCAGCGGATCGAGGATGCTGTCAGTGCTGCGCTTGAGGCGCGGGGATACAGTGTTGATATCAACAATCCCGATATTCTGATCAACTATCACCTCAAGACCGAGGAAAAGACCCGGACATCGCCGCCGGTCTATTATGGCGGATATTATGGTTATCGCAGCGGGATGTATGTCGGCTGGCCGGGTTATGTCGAGCCGGGATATGTTGATAATTATACCGAAGGCACGATTTCGGTCGATATGGTAGACCGCCGGACAGACCAGATGATCTGGGAAGGCACGGCCATCGGGCGCATCGACAGCGAGTTTCGCAACAATCCGAATCAAGGCGTGCGCAAGGCCGTGGCCGCGATCTTTGGCAAATATCCCTATGTCGCAGGCAGCAGTGTTCCGGTGATGCCTGCAGCGCAGTAGGGCCGGGTTTAGCCGGTTTGGATAGGGAACGGGCCGGATATATGATCCGGCCCGTTTGACATCAAGCGGATTAGTTAGAATTTCTAACCGCCTTATGCATCAGAACTACCCTTATCAGGGTACGTAGAGAGATATAGGTTTTCCTGCTCATAAAGCAGCGCGGCAGCCGAGCCGCGACTGCGATGATCCAAGAATTGTGACAGGAGCTTTCTGATGCGGGAAACTGGCGTTAAGCGAACAGGTGAACGGGCTGTATCGGCTAATGCGGTCTTGTTGCGGCGATGGATGCTGGCGGCGCTCGCAGCGGGGATGCTGTTTTTGGAGTTAATTGTCGCCTTTTCATTTAGTGCAATTTCGGCGGCGCGCGCAGAGACCGTTAAGAAAAATGAGGTTGAGGGCATCTGGCGGATTGTGTCAGCAGAACTGACAGACACAAACGGACAGGTAAATCAGCCTTATGGTCCCGAACCTAAGGGAAGGCTGGTTTTTACCCGGGAGATGGAGTTTGTCGCGGTCCTTCTTGATCCGCGCGTGCCCGATTTTGCATCCGATATACGTGGAGAAGGAACTGCAGCAGAAAATGCCGCTGCAATGGCAGGTAGCATTGGCTTTTTCGGGACATATACGGTCGATGAAAACGGCGTGTTCAGCGGCAATACCGTTCTTGGTTCTACTTTTCCGAACTGGGAAGGTAGCGTTCGTACGACCGAGCAGCTTCAGCTTCGGGTTGAGGGGGATCGGATGATCGAGAGCTTTAGCCGGCCCAGTGGACTTAGGATTGCCATCGAGTGGGAGCGGGTCAGATGAGATGATCCCGCTCCGGTCTGGGGGATGGCTTTATCTTAGCTTTGTTCGGCAAACGCCCAGTAAAGTTCCTGTGCGCGTTTGGTCATCGGGCCGGGTTGCAGGTTGCGGTCGTCGAGTTTGACGCAGGGGGCGACCTTGTAATAGTTGCCGGTGCCAAAGATTTCGTCGGCATTTTCAAGTTCGGTATAGGTCACGGTTTTTTCGGTGACATCTATGCCGTCTTCGCGGAGCAGTTTGATCACGCGCTGGCGGGTCAGGCCGTTTAAGAACGTGCCGTTGATCACGGGGGTAAACACCTTGCCATCCTTGGCGTAGAACAGGTTGGCATAGGAAAATTCCGCGACATTACCGATCGGGTCAAGCATCACGCCAGTGTCAAAACCGTCCTTTGTGGCCTCGGAAACAGCGCGGCCGACATTGGGATAGAGGCAGGATGCCTTGGCCTCGGTCGGGGCACTTTCGGGCGAGGGGCGGCGGAAACTTGATTTCCGGGCGGTAAAGCCGGTTTTGATCGCGTCGGGCAGGTCGGATACCGAAATGCACAGTACAAATTGCGCGCTTTCGGCTGTCGGGGCAAGGAAGCCCTCGCCGCCATAAACAATCGGTTTGATATAAAGCGCCAGCGCCGGATCGAATTTCTGAACACCTTCGCGCACCAGCGACACGATTTCATCGGTGGTGATTTTCGGGGCAAGGCCCATCAGTTCGGCCGAGCGCAGCACACGGGCGCAATGGGGCACGAGGTCGGGCATTTTGCCATTGATGCGGCGCGCGCCGTCAAACACCGTGGAGGCCATCCACATGCCGTGGGTCTGCGGGCCGATAATCATCGGGTTGCCTGCGTGCCATTCGCCCTTGTACCAGGTCCATGTCGTGACGGCGTTGGTGTCTGCGGTAGTGGCGTGACCCATTCTTCTTGCTCCTGATCAAAATTCGGGTGGCGTTTGCATGTCGCGGGGCGATGCAAGGCATCCAGAATAGGGTCTTTGCGCGATCATGGTCAAAGAAAACTGACAGGAGGAATGCCGGTTTGATGCCGTTTTTAAGGAAGTTGCGATAAATGACGGTTCTGTGAAATATCCCGTATCATGCACACGTGTGCGTTGGCGGATCGAAAGGCCTGTGATATGTGTGTGACCGTGCTGCAAGACTGAAAACAGGCACGGCCAGACGGCGTAAACAGGGAAATTGCGCGCATGACCGAGGGGAAACACACGCCTGCAAATGGTGACGGGGCCGAACCGGGCCGCGATTTGCAGCATATCGTGACCTCGGCCGATGTTGCGCGCGAAGCCGGTGTTTCAAGGTCCACCGTATCGCGCTGTTTATCAGGCGACCGGCGGATATCGGATGCGACCCGCAAACGGGTACAGGAAACCGCCAACCGGCTTGGTTATCACGTCAATAAAATCGCCCGGTCGATGAATACGCGCAAAAGCGATCTGATCGGGCTGGTGACATCGGGCCTGTCCGACCCGTTTAGGGTCGAGTTCCTGGATAAACTGATTTTCGCCATTCAGCAGTCGGGTTATCGCCCGCTGGTGATTGATGTTTCCGATCCGGCCCAGATGGGGACATCGATGATGCATCTGTTGCAATATCAGGTAGCCGGTGTGGTCGTGACATCAGGAAGCCCGCCGCCCGAGGTGGGTGTGCATTTCCTGAAACGCAATGTCCCCGTCGTTCTGGTCAATCGCGCCGGACGGCTGGAGGGCGCGGACGTGATCAATTGCGACAATGTGCGCGGCGGTGAAATGGCGGCCGACCTGTTGCTTGAAACCGGTAAAACCCGGTTCGGGTTCCTGAATGTCAGGGGCGGTACATTCAGCGGCAATGTGCGCGGGGAAACCTTTGTTTCGCGGATCGCACCGCGCCTTGCGAACGGCGATATCAGCTTTACCCCGCTGGTTTGTGACAGTGCCGATTATGATGGTGGCTTTAACGCGGCGCTTAAATTCCTGGCAACGCCGGAAACCGCGCCAAACGCGATTTTCTGTGCCAAGGATCATATTGCGTTGGGGCTTCTGGATGCGGCGCGGTTTGAACTGGGCCTGCGCATCCCCGAAGATATTGCCGTGGTCGGGTTTGACGATATTGCCGCCGCCCGGCAGGGGGCCTATCAATTGACGACCGTACGCCAAAGTGCGACCAGACTGGCCGAAATGACGGTGGATCGGTTGCGTCAGCGCATCCGGGGCGATGCCCTGACGGATCAGCGGCTGATCCTGCCGGTGGAAATGACACGCCGCCGGACGGTTTGAGCCGCTTTTGGCATTGGTCTTCCGGTTCGTTTTCTTCGATTTTTGATCAAAATCCGCTGACTCGCGGTATTTCTGCGAATTATGCGCACACGTGTGCGTTTAAATCCCGGTTGAGAATTCGGTGTGAAACAACTTGCGGGTTTGCAAGGGTTGGTTTTGTGGTCGAGAAAATTACATTTAGAATCATATGTTTATCGTGATTAAATGGATATTCCCGACTTAAAAATAGAATTTTTCTGTCATTTATTGGAATTTATGATTAAATCATTCCAGCACGTGATTTGCGCAATGGTAATGCACACGTGTGCATTCAACGAAATGCAAACCGGGAGGAACCCCAAAATGACGATCAGAAATTCTCTTTTTTCGACTGTCGCGATTTCAGGCCTTTTGGCTGTTGCGACCGCCGGTTCGGCCAATGCGGCCGGTCGGCTTAATGTCATCTGCTCGGCCGATAATGAGTGGTGCGAGATGATGGAAACCGCGTTCGAGCTTGAACATGACATTGATGTATCGATGGTTCGCAAAAGTTCGGGCGAGGCTTATGCGCAGGTTCGCGCCGAAGCAGCCAATCCGAAACTGGATGTCTGGTGGGCCGGGACCGGCGATCCCCATCTTCAGGCTGCCGCCGAAGGCCTGACCGAGGAATATGAATCGCCGCAGATTGAAAATCTGAATGACTGGGCCGTGCGGCAGGCGAAAAATTCCGGTAACCGGACGGTTGGGGTTTATGCCGGTGCGCTCGGCATTGGTTACAACAATGATCTTCTGGCGGAAAAGGGGCTTCCGGCGCCAAAATGCTGGGAAGATCTGAAAGACCCGGCCTATAAGGGCGAAATCCAGATGGCCAACCCGAATTCATCGGGCACTTCCTATACCGCACTTGCGACCCTTGTGCAGATTTTTGGCGAGGAAGAGGCGTTTGACCTGCTGAAAGAAATGCACAAGAACGTCAACCAGTACACCAAATCGGGTTCCGCCCCGATCAAGGCCGCAGCCGTTGGTGAAACCACCATCGGCATCACCTTCATGCATGACATGGTCGCCCAGATCAAACAGGGGGCGAAGCTGACGGTTGTATCGCCCTGCGAAGGGACCGGTTACGAGGTTGGTTCGATGAGCATCATCAAAGGTGCGCGTAACCTTGAAAATGCGAAAATCTGGTACGAATTCGCGCTTGATCCGCGGACCCAGTCGATTGCCGAGGATGCACACAGCTATCAGGTGCCATCCAACAAAGAGTCCAAAATTCCCGACGGCGCGCCGCGTCTGTCGGACTTGAAACTGATCGATTATGACTTCGCGAAATACGGGGATGCGGAAACCCGCCGTCATCTTCTGTCGCGTTGGGATGACGAAGTCAAAACCGCGCCGCAATAAGCGCGATCTGCCTTAACGGTTCTGTCCGTCCGGTTTGATCATCGGGCGGACAGGGCCAGACTTCCCAATTCGGCGTGCAGGAGAGTTTCGGTGAACCGGATGCTTTGGTTCTGGCTGGTGATCGGCTGGATCGGTTTTGCAATTTTACCCTGGTATCAGCAGGAATACGGGTTCTGGACCCTGGAATGGCTGTATGACGGCTATCCGATGTATGGCGATTATTCGCCTGCGATCCTTCAAACGATTATCCATCAAAAATTCTGGCTTTTGCCGATTGCGGCCTTTCTGCTGGCACCGCTGGTACTGATCCGGGCCGGGCGGGATCATCCGCATTATGCCCGTATCCTGATTTCATGCGGGCTGGGCGGCCTGGTCTATCTGGTCGGGCAGGGCTTTTTTGTCGGCATTTCCGGCTGGGGATTTGGCTGGCTTGAGGCGATGTTCGGCCCGCTTGACGTCCGGCAATACGGGCTTGGCTATGGCGCGATGTTTGTTGCGGCCAGCCTGCTTGTGATGCTTTGCTCCGGTCTTGCCGCGGCGGGGGCGATGCGCGGTGATGTGTTTGTTACCTCCGCCATCGGGACGGTTATTGCGCTTGTCGGGTTGTTTGTCTTCTTTCCGGTGGCGCGCATTTTCATCGGATCGTTTGTTGATATTGATGGCAATCTTTCGGGCGTGGCCTTTATCCGCAATTTCCTTGATGACAGCATCTGGGGGCTGGGCTGTTTTGCCGGGGGTGTCTGCGGGGTTGCCTGGAATACGGCGTTTCTGGCGGTTCTGACCGCTATTTCGACCACGCTGCTTGGGCTTTCATTTGCGCTTGTGGTGACGCGGACCGGGTTCCGGTTCAAAAAGCCGCTGCGGGTTTTGACGGTGTTGCCGATCATTACCCCGCCTTTTGTGATCGGTTTGGCATTGATCCTTCTTTTTGGCAGATCGGGGGCTGTAACGCAGTTCTTTGCTGATCTGCTCGGGGTGGAGGCAGGGCGCTGGCTTTATGGCCTCCCTGGAATCTGGCTGGCACAGACCCTGTCCTTCACCCCGATTTCTTTTCTGGTGCTGATCGGTGTGGTCGAGGGTGTCAGCCCGTCGATGGAAGAAGCATCGCAAACCTTGCGGGCCGGACGGTGGAAGACGTTTGTCAATGTGTCGCTGCCTTTGATGCGCCCCGGTTTGGCCAATGCCTTCCTGCTCGCCTTCATCGAAAGCATGGCCGATTTCGGCAACCCGATGGTTCTGGGTGGCAATTACGAAGTGCTGTCGACCGAGATATTCTTTGCCATTGTCGGCGCACAAAACGATGCCGGACGGGCCGCCGTGCTTGCGATGATTCTTTTGTTCTTCACGCTTTCGGCCTTTGCCGCACAGCGGTTCTGGCTGGGCAAGAAATCCTATGCCACGGTATCGGGCAAGGCCGATAACGGGGCCCATGTCGGGCTTAATCCCGGTATGCGTTTGGCGTGCTATTTCACCGCCATTCCGTGGGCGATCTTTACGGTCGTGCTGTATGGCATGATTTTCTATGGCAGTTTCGTCAAACGCTGGGGCTTTGATAACAGCCTGACGTTCGATAACTACAGCGATGCATTTGGCATCGGCTGGGGCGATCATGGCATCGTCTGGGCCGGGGCGGCATGGGACAGTTTCTGGACAACGTTAAACATCTCGGCGATTGCCGCACCCCTGACGGCGGCGGTTGGTCTGACGACGGCCTATCTGCTGGTGCGGCAAAACTTCCGGGGCAAAAGTGCCTTTGAATTTGGCACGATGTTAAGCTTTGCCATTCCGGGCACGGTGATCGGTGTCAGTTATATTCTGGCATTCAATGTGCCGCCGTTCGAATTGACCGGGACGGGTGTGATCCTTGTGATCTGCTTTATCTTCCGCAATATGCCGGTGGGTGTTCGCGGCGGGATTGCCGCCATGAGCCAGCTTGACAAAAGCCTTGATGAAGCATCCCTGACGCTTGGTGCCAACAGCTTTACCACGTTCCGGCGTGTGATCCTGCCGCTGTTGCGCCCGGCGATTGTTGCCGCACTGGTTTACAGTTTTGTGCGTGCGATCACGTCGGTCAGTGCGGTGATCTTTCTGGTCAGTGCGGATCACAATATGGCGACATCCTATATCATCGGGCTTGTGGAAAACGGGCGATACGGCGTTGCGATTGCCTATTGCAGTGTCCTGATCCTTGTCATGCTGACCGCGATCCTTGTTGTGAACGGCCTGATCGGGCAACGGCGCCTGCGCCGCGAGGACCGGGTTGAGGCAACACCGGACAAGACAGAGGCACGTAATCTGAGAGAGAAGCATTCATGAAACTGAAAACGCGTGCGGGTTCGGTCGTATTCGACAATGTCACCAAGACCTATGGTCACGGGGCAGTTACCGCGATCGACAATGTATCTTTCACCATCAATCCGGGCGAGCTTGTGACCCTTCTGGGGCCAAGCGGCTGTGGCAAGACCACGACCCTTAGGATGATTGCCGGGCTTGAACATGCAACCACGGGCAAGATCCTGATCGGGGGCAAGGATGTTACACAGCTTCCGGCGACGGATCGCGATGTCAGCATGGTGTTTCAGTCCTATGCGCTGTTTCCGCATATGACGGTGGCCGAAAACGTTGCCTATGGGCTGAGTGTGACCGGCGTTGCCAAGGCCGAGGCCAGGGAAAAGGCCGAAGAGGGGCTTAACCTTGTCGGATTGGGCGGTTATGGCAGTCGCCTGCCGTCCGAGCTTTCGGGCGGGCAGCAGCAAAGGGTGGCAGTGGCGCGTGCGCTGGTGCTGGAGCCCGAGGTTCTGTTGCTGGACGAGCCGTTGTCGAACCTTGATGCCAAGCTTCGCCGTCATGTGCGGACTGAAATCCGCGATTTGCAGCAGAAACTTGGTTTGACGGCGGTTTATGTGACCCATGATCAGGAAGAAGCCCTGGCCGTGTCGGACCGGATCATCGTGATGAACCGCGCGGTGATCGCGCAGCAGGGCACGCCACGCGAATTGTATGAACAGCCGCAATCGGAATTTATCGCCGACTTTATCGGTGATGCCAATCTGGTTGACGGGGAAATCATCAGCATTGATGGCAATCACGCCCGCGTCGATATCGGGGGTGCGCAATGCAATTTGCGTCATCGCGGGCAGGCAAAGGGACCGGTCCGGGTGGCGGTGCGGCCCGATGCGGTGCAACTGACCGGATTGGCGGCGATAACGGGCGATGCGCGTGTCATTGAAACGTCGCTAAAAGGTCACATTACGCATGCAGCCTATCTTGGTAGTCAGATGCAGTATTCCGTGGCAACCCCGATTGGCGAGCTGTTTGTGATCGATCACCGGATCGATACACCGATCATCGCCGGTGAACAGGTTGCCATCGGCTTTTCCGAACGCGGTATGGCCGTGGTTTCGGCACAATAATTGAGCAATGACATAACTGTTTCAGGCAGGGACAAAGTGGAAAAAGCATTTTCGGGAATTGATATCGAAGCACGGTTGGAACATGCGCGCGACGTGATCCGCGAAGCGGGCAAACGCGCCATGGAATATTATGAAGGCGACGCCGCCGACCTTGCGATTGAAACCAAAACCAACGCGCTTGATATGGTCAGCATTGCGGACAAAAACGTCGAGGCGATTATCCGCGACCGGATCGGCGATGCCTTTCCCGAGGACGGGTTCCTGGGTGAGGAAATGGGCATCGAAAAGGGCGATAATGATTGCCTTTGGGTGATTGACCCGATTGATGGCACGGCCTGTTTTGTCAATCAGATGCCGACCTGGTGCATTTCGGTGGCCCTTATGGTCGGCAAAGAAGCGGTCATCGGCCTGATTTATCATCCGTGCAATGACGAGCTTTTCAGTGCGGTGATCGGCGACGGGGCGCGTGTGAATGGCGAGCCGGCCAGGGCCAGCAATGCCAAACGTGTCAGCGATGGTGTGATGGGGATCGGCATGTCGCATCGCCTGCCCAGTAGCTCGATCGTGCCGGTGATCGGCCAGTTGCTGGACGAGGAAGGCATGTTCATCCGCAACGGGTCATGCGCGCTTATGATGGCTTATGTCAGTGCCGGGCGGTTGATCGGTTATTATGAGCCGCATATCAATGCGTGGGATTGCATGGCGGGGATTGTCCTGATCCGCGAGGCAGGCGGCTGGTGCAATGATTTTCTTGATCTGCCCGATGTGCTTGAAAATGGCGGGCCGATCCTGGCTGCGGGGCCGCATGTGGCGCATCATCTGAAAGAAATGACCGGGATAAAATAACGGCAATCTTCATCGCGAATTTGCCGGGACGAGAAGATCCGGAACAAAAACCTTCTGGCTTCGTTGGGCGGGTAACTGTCAATCAGACAGGATGAAAATCCCGGATCATTGATGGTGACGAAGTAACCTTACAAAACCTGACTTAAGCCAGAAGGAGGCAGTTATGCAGCTCAGTGAAGTCATGAGCCGTGATGTGAAACTTGCAACTCCCGACATGAGCATTCAGGTGGCCGCGGGCCTGATGAGAGACGGCAATTTTGGCGTGCTTCCCGTTGGCGAGAATGATCGCCTTGTCGGGATGGTGACCGACCGCGATGTGACGGTGCGGTGTTGTGCCAACGGCCACGATCCGAAATCAACCAAACTTAAGGATGTGATGACCGGCGAAGTCCGCTGGGCCTATGAAGATGCCAGCACCGAAGAAGCGGCAAAGATCATGCAAAAGCATCAAATCCGCCGTATGCCGGTGATCAACAGGGACAAGCGCCTTGTCGGCATCGTTGCTCTTGGCGATTTTGCCGTGCAAAGTTCGGCTGTGCGTCCGGCGATTGAAACGCTGTCGACCATCTCCAAAAGCTAGGTGATGATCGACGATCGGGGCCCCTTATCCCGCCCTGCCGGTTCGAAGAACCGCTCGGCGGGATCGGGCCGCGTCCTTCACTACTGACTGACCCAAAGCACGCGCGCGATCCAGTCGATATCCTCGGCTGCGATATACCGGTCGTCATAGGCCGGATTCAGCGATTTGAGTTCCACCCCCATCGCACCGCGACGCACCAGTTCCTTGGCCATGACTTCGCCCGATGTGGTTTTGACGACCACGCGATCCTGCGGGCGGATGTTTGATGCCGGGGATACGACAATCAGATCACCATCGCGAAATACCGGGGCCATCGAATCCCCGGCAATCCGGAGCCCGTAGGCGGTCGGATCATGCAGGGCGGGAAAGGTGATGTCTTCCCACGCGCCGCCGACCGGATAACCGGCATCATCAAAAAAGCCGCGATTCCCGGCCTGGGCAAAGCCGATGACCGGTACGCGCCCGGCCCCGTTGCCATCGACAAGCTGGGCGAATTCCTGAAAGGTGACATTGGCGACCGAGAGCACCTTTGAAATGCTTTCGGTCGAGGGCCAGCGCGGCTTTCCCTGATTTGTCGTGCGTTTGGACCGGTTGAATGTGGTGGGGTCAAGCTGCGCCAAGCGGGCCAGTCCGGAGGGGGACAGCCCGTTATCTTCGGCGATCTTGTCGAGTGCGCCCCATATCTGTTCTTGCCGGATCATACGTCATCCTAGCAGCCTGTTATTGCTTCGGAAACGGAATTAATTTCGGCTTTGGCAAACGGTGTCAGGAACGATGCGGGTTTTCCATGCGTGAAACGACCCGGTCAAAAACATCGGCACTGCCCATCTGCCCGCCTTTCAGGATCATTTCGATCCCGTCAAGCTGTGGGTTGGTGCTGTGTGCGCGGATCACCGGCACACCGCGATCAAAATCGGTGACGAAGGACAGGCTGTCTATCGGCAGCTCGAGCACCGCAAGGCTTGATGTATCCCCGCCCGCAATCGCGAGGAAACCGACCGGTGCCTGCGATAAAACAGCGGCAATGAACCGGGCACTGGCCCGGGCCAGTTCATGGCCACCAATGCCATGTGTCGCATCATCGCCAAGGGTTGCCAGAACATGGCGATTGCCCAAAAGCATATCGCGGCAGATTTCAGCCTTGTGGGCAAAGCGGGTTTCATTGATCAGATCGGCCGGTTTGATTTCGATTTTTTCAAACAATCGGGTGGCGGCAACCTGCTGCGCAGTCAGCGATGAGCGGCTGCCGGCAAAGGCGAAAACCGGGCCGTTGCGGCGGGTTTGAGGCACGCCGGGATCCGTTGGTTTCAGGGCGTTTTTGCCGTTGGTTGCGGTTAGAATCTGCGCGACGCTGCTCGCACCCACACACAGGATATTGGTGTCGTTTGCAATCGCGCGAAATGCCAGACCGATGATTTCAATATCATGAGGGTCGCCGACATCAAACAATGTCTGTTTTTCCCCCGCCGCCAGCCGTTTGCGGATTTCGCTGGTCAGGAAAAGCAACCCGCGCCGGATCATGGAGACATCAATCAGGCCGATATTTGGCCAGCCCTGTGCGCCCAGATGGCGGCGAAGGTCGGCTTCTTTCATCGGGGTCACCGGATGATCGCGCATCACGGGATGGCGGTCGATGCGGTGGATGTTGCCATCGCCCGCGGCGGCAAAAAGATTGCCAAACAGGCAATATCGGCCAAGGGAAGGCTGTCCGCCGATGATCGCCACCCAATTGGCATTTACCCCCTTGGCGAAATGGTCGGCGACCTTTGCAATATTGCCAGTTTTTGGGGAGCTGTCGAAGGTTGAGCAGATTTTGAAATGATGGATTTTGCCGCCCATCGTGCCAAGGCCAGCGACAAGATCATCCATATGTCTGATACCATTTTCAACAGTTTCGGCGCGAAGCGAGGTGGCAACGCCAATCGCATCGAGGCCAGCGATTTCCGGGTGATCCGATATTCGGGGCGGGCTTAGATAAAGGCGGGCGGATTTGCCGCCGCGCGCCAAGGTAGCCAGCGTATCGGACGCCCCGGTGAAATCATCCGCGCAGAAAACGATATCGGCCATCGCGGTCAGGCCTTGTTGCCGTAGAAGGTCAGGGCCGCAGCCAAAGCCGGGCTGGTTTTGGCCTGAGCGTCAAGGCTTTGTCCCGATGCGCAGGCGTCCCAGGCGTCTTGCAGGCTGCGCACCCCGGCGGCTGGTCCCGACGGATGGGCAAGAATGCCGCCCCCGGCAAGGAACATGAAATCAGCCGATCCGACGGCATCAACAGTGGCCGGGACGGTACCGGCCCATTGACCGGATGAAAAGACCGGAAGGACGGTATCATCGGTGTCGCCGGTACATAGCGGCTGCCCGCAAAGGCGGGCACTTTCGGTGACTTCGGCGTCGTCATCACAGAATTTGCCGCCCATGCCATGCACATGCATGTGATCCACGCCGGTCAGGCGATACAGCGTCTGATAGGCGGGGAAGGCCATGCCCAGAAGCGGATGGCGCGACAAGGCACCAAAGCCGTTGCGATGCCCGTGCAGGACCAGCGGTGTTGATGCGCGCAGGGTCTGCATGGCCGAAAGCCCGACCCAGTTCATGCTGACCATCGCGCAGGAACCGCCTTCGTTTTCGATCAGGTCGGCATGGCGGCACATCGCATCGGTTTCATCGGTGATGTTAAAGGCAATCATCACATCGCGCCCGGTGCGGTCACGATATTTGCGCACCCGTTCCATGACCGCGGGAATACGGTCGGCAAGCGGGGCGGATGCGGGGTTTGCGCAGACCTCGTCATCCTTGATGAAATCAACGCCGGCCTCGCATAGCTGTTCGACCAGATCAGCGATGTCATCGGTGCGAAGACCGACGTTTGGTTTGATGATCGTGCCAAAGAACGGGCGGCCTTCGACCTTCATGCGGCTGCGTGTGCCATGGGTTCCGGCAACCGGGCGGTCATACAGATCGCGATAGGATACAGGCAGTTTGACATCCAAAAGCTTCAACCCGGTGATTTCGCCCAGATCAAAAAGATTGCCCGAAACCGTGGAGGCCAGTGTCGCCAGATTGCGCCCGATATTGCCGGTCGGGAAACCGACCCGGACTTCGGCTCGGCGATAGGGTCCACCGATGCCCTTGGCCTGCAAATAGGCACTTTGCAGGCTGGGTTCGGTGGCGGCATCAAGTTCGGTCACCGACAGGACACGTGCCGCACAGCGTTCGCGCAGTTCGTCGGTTTCCCCGGCGACGCGCACAAATGTGCCGCTGCTTTGTTCGCCCGCGATGATGGCGGCGATTTTGGCCGGGTTCATCGGGGTTTCGATCAGGTAACGGGCTTCGATCAGGTCCATGGTTCAGATTTCCGAAAGCGACGGGAAGGGACGCACGGGATCATCGCCGTTCCAGCCGACGGATGCCTCGTAAATGGTTTTGAACAGGCGTCCTTTGGGGCCGACGACCTCGGAAAGTTCGATCACGGTGCCGGGATGGTCTTCCTTGTCAAAATAGACAAAGCGGCCATTTTCGCCGACCGTGCCGCTCATTTTGACCTTGAAGCCCTGTGCTTCCATAAGCGCCAGATCATTGTCAAAATCCTGCGTCCAGTAGGCGACATGCTGAAGGCCGGTATGGCCTGCTTCCTGGAAATCGCGATACATCGACGGCGCATCATTGCGCGTCTGGATCAGTTCGACCTGCACAAAGCCCGAATTGGCAAGGGCGACGGAATTGTGAACCTCGTAAGGTTTGCCGTCGTAGCGGTAATCTTCGATCGGGACCTTGGGGTTATAATACCAGGGGCCGACGCCCATGGTGGTTGCCCAATATTCCATTGCGGCCTCGATATCGGGCACGACATAGCCGAGCTGGCGGATTTCGCCCAAAAACTTGCTCATAATTCCTCACTTATCCAAGAAGGTTTGGCAACCAGGTCGAGATTGCCGGTATGCAGGTCACCGCCAGAAGCGATAAAAACAGCGGGATCAGGAAGGGCAACGCGCCGCGTATGACCCGATGAAGCGGCATCTTTGCGATGATGCTGACCATATAGAGGCTCATCCCGACCGGCGGGGTCAGAAGCCCGATCATCAGGTTCAGGACAAAAACGATCCCCAGTTGCAGCGGATCAACGCCAGCAGCCGTCAGGGCCGGGGTGATGATCGGTGCAATGATCAGGATGGCGGCAATTGATTCCAGAAACATGCCGACGACCAGCAGCAACACATTGACGATGAACAGCAAGATCAACGGGTTGTCCGACAGGTCGAGGAGAAACGCACTGGCGGTGGCGGGCAGCCGGTCCATCGTCAGAACCCAGGCAAACAGGGCCGCCGTGGCCACGATGAACAGGACACTGCCGGTGGCATCGACTGTATCGCGGGCGGCGGCAATGATGCGTTTGACATCAAGTTCGCGATAGATGAATTTGCCGATAAACAGCGCATAGGCGACCGTTACTCCGGCGACCTCTGTTGGGCCGAAATAGCCCGAAATCAGACCGCCGATCAGAAGCACCGGGGCGGCCAGCGCGGGCAGGGAGACCACGAATTTACGGCCAAACGCAGCCCAGTCAAATTTGACATCGTCACGTGGCAGTTTGTAAATCCGGGCCATCACGCCGACCTGCAACATCAGAAGTGCGGTGATCAGGATGGCGGGCACGATCCCGGCAATCAGCAGTTGGACGGCGGAGATATTGGTGACAGAGGCAAAGATGATGATCGGGATGCTGGGCGGGAAAATCGGGCCGATGGTGGCAGCCGCCATAGTGATGCCCGACGCAAATTCGGCACTGTAACCCTGTTTGCGCATCATCTTGATCTGGATTGAACCAAGTGCGCCGATATCGGCAAGGGCCGCACCAGACACGCCGGAAAAGATCAGGCTGACCAGAACGCTTACCTGTGCGGTGCCGCCCCGGATCCAGCCGACCATCATGCGCACCAGTTCAAACAGATGGTTGGTGACACCTGAGGTACTCAGTAGACTTGCCGCGAAAATAAACAGCGGCACGGCCAGAAGCGGCGTTGAATCCAGCGCATTGATCGTGCGTTGCGCCAGGACCGTCATCGGCAGGTTAAACAGGATCATGACAACAGCCGAAGACAGGCCAAGGCAGATGGCAATCGGCAGCCGGATCAGCATCAGAACCAGAAACAGGACAAGAAGGGTCGCGCTCATCATGGGCGGGGTTCCTCGCGGGATGCGGCAAACGTGGCGGCGTTATCGGTATCGTCGGGGCTGTCGGCTTCTTCATGATGGGCGGCGGGTTCGCTGTCGGTGACAAGGCGATAAATCGCAACTGCGGTCAGCAACACGATGCCGATCACCGCCGGGGCATAAACCACAAGGTTCGATAACCCCATCGACGGGGTTGAAAATTTGCCCGCGCGCAGCAAAAACGTATAAAGCGAAAACAGAAATACGCCGGAAAAGGCGGTAATCAGGATGTAATTGGCCACCCGCAAGATTGCCTTGCCACGCGGGCGAAGCGCGCTGTAGAGCAGGTCAATCGCGATATGGCGGTTATGGAGCATCAGAGCCGGAGCGACGAAAAACACCAGCGCAATATTGGAAATACGCGACAATTCATCGGCCCACGGCAGGCCAAGATCAAAGAAATTGCGCAGGATCACCTGGCCCACCACCAGCACCGTCATCAATGCCAGCATCAGCATCGCAAGCAGTGTCAGAACCCGGCAGATATGATTGAGCCCCCGATAGATCGGAGAATTCCGGTTCGGCATGACAAACCCCGGACAAGAAACGGAAAAACAGGAAAAAGGGCGAAGTTCAGGGCGGCCCGGTTGGAATGATCAGGGCCGGACCGCCCGAAAAGCGATTACTTTACAGCAGAAATCTTTTCGTAATAGGCGCCGTATTTCTCGTCAAAGCGTTCATGGACGAGTTTTTCAACGCCGCTTCGGAAGGCGGCAACGTCAAGCCCGTCATCGGGTCCGATCACGGTCATGCCGGCATCTTTCAGCGCCTGAAGCTCTTCTGTTTCCTGATCGAGGATCATTTTTGACGCTTTCTGACGCACGGTTTCGGCGGCTTTTTCAATGCCTGCCTTGACGTCATCGGGGAAGCTTTGCCAAGTGTCTTCGTTGATCACGACGATTTCAGCGGCCGAAATATGGCCGGTCAGCATCATGTGCGATTGCACGTCATAAAGTTTGTGATCGAGCACCACATTGACCGGGTTTTCCTGGCCCTGGACGATGCCGGTGGCAAGGGCGGTCGGGACTTCGGACCAGTCAACCGGAACCGGTGCGGCACCAAGCCCTTCGACGGCAGTCAGGTAAACAGGCGACGGGATCGCACGGATTTTGACACCCGAAAGATCGGCCGGGGTTTTAACCGGGCGATCGGCCGTCAACTGGCGGGTGCCGAAATAAAACGCATAAAGAACGCGCATATTGGTGTTTTCGATCAAGCCATTATTCAGTTCTTCCATCACGGGGGAATGAATATCAACGACCTTCATCAGATGATCATAGTCGCGGTAAAGATAGGGCGTATCAAGCACGCCGAAATCTTCATACAGCGAGCTTATCGCGCCAGCGGTGTTATGGGACAGGGCAATCGCGCCGGTCGAAACGCCTTCGGCCAGTTCCTGAATCTTGCCAAGCTGGGACGAGGGGTAAACGGCGATCTTGACTGCGCCATTGGTGTTTTTGGCGACTTCCTCGGCCAGCCAGTCGGCCTGAAGGCCGGTGATGCTGGTGGGGGAATTCATGTGACCGTAATTGAGTTCGTATTCCTGTGCCTGTGCGCCAAGGGCAAACAGGCCGCAAGTGGCAACCGTCGCAACGGATGCGACGAAATGACGGAATTTTCCGTGAATGACCATTGTATCCTCCCGAGATGGTCCGCAGGCCGTTATGGCCGAATATGAAGGGCTATTGTTGTTTTTCCCTTGAATAAAATGATGGTAGGTGAAAGTTTATCCCTCATCAAACATCATTAATTGATGTTTTTTGATGGTTTTGAGGGAAGAATGCCAAAGACGACAGGCCCGGTAATCAAGGATATTGCAACGCTTTCAGGGGTTTCGCCCGCAACGGTGGACCGGGTTTTGAACAAACGCCCCGGCGTGCGCGAAATGACGGCAAAGCGGGTTTTATCGGCGGCTGCGGAGCTTGGTTATCTGCCCGAATCCGATATGCAGGAAACATTGCGCCCGCGCCCGATGAAGGTTGTTTTCCTTTTGCCGGCGGGGACCAATCCCTATCTTGGTCTTTTGGGCGAAACCATCAAGGCCGCCGCCGAACAGCCATCGGGCTATAACATCCGCGCGCGGTGTTTTTTTATCGACAGTTTCAATCCCAAACTGCTTTCGGATGCCATGCGCCAGCACGGCAAAACCGCCGATGGCATTGCATTTATGGCGATTGATCATCCGCTGGTGCGTGAAACGGTTTCGGATTTGCAAGCCCAGGGGAAGCATGTGGTGACATTGGTATCCGATATTGCCGGGGTGCGTCATTCGGCCTATGTCGGGCTTGATAACCGGGCGGTCGGGCGGACGGCGGGCTATCTTCTGGGCCGGTTGACCCGGCAGGCAAGTGGCAAGGTCGCCCTGATCACCGCCAGCCGCACCTATCGCGCCCATGAGGAACGCGAAATGGGGTTCCTTGGCCTGATGGATGAGAGTTTTCCCGGGATTTCGGTGATTGCCGCGCGCGAAGGCCATGACAATCGTGCGGAAAATTACCACCATACGGTATCGCTTCTGGCAGAATATCCCGACCTGATAGGGATTTACAATGTCGGCGGGTCATCGGACGGGATTGCACGGGCCCTTCGCGAAAGTGACCGGGGACGGGATATTGTTTTTATCGGGCATGGATTAACACCCGATACGCGCAAATTCCTGCTTGAGGACATCATGGATATCGTGATCACCCAAAGCCCGGATATTATCGTGCAGAACACCTTGAAAATATTTGACAATATCCGCAATGGCGCCGCTCCGATGCAGGGGGTGGCGGACCTTACCATGCAGGTCGTGGTCAAGGAAAATCTGCCGTAAACGGACGGTTTGGGACAGCGAAAGAAAATCAAAACCCCGGGCCGGATTGCGCCGGGGTTTTGTGTTTCGGGGACGCTTCAGGCGGTGGCGTCATGCACCGGCTTCGTGTACCGGAACGTCCCTGGATGATTTCAGCAGATCGATGCTGTGCGTGCAGTCGGATTTGGCTTTGTAGCCCTCGCTGCTCATGGCGATTTTAAGGCCGTTGCGCGCGATATAGGTCCAGCGCCATTCGCCTTTTTTGTCCTTGTAAAGCTCGTAACGCGGGGACGGGGGATTTGCCATGGGAGACTCCTGAATGTCAGTGGATCGGCATGCGCCAGTTATGGAAAATTGCCCGATGGGGCGTCCATGAAGACAGTTCAGGAAGGGTTTTGTGACAAACGGGCCGGCGGTGATTAGCGCAGAAGCGCAATCCCGTCATCGTGGCCTGCCAGCAGGATCACATCCTTTTTCGATGGTGCCTTGCATTTCGTGGCCGGACGCAGCGTGAGCAGGGACGCGGCGATTTTCTGCGCGCCGGGCGAGAGGAAAAACGCATCATCCGGCCCCAGTTCGCGGGAGCAGAAAAGGGCGGCATCGCGCGGTTTTTTGGCGGCAATGAACAGCTTTTCAAACGCATCGATAAAGTCGGTCGATATTCCCATTGCTTCCTGTTGCGTCATTTTGATGCTGGCCCAGCTCATGGGAGTCTCTTGTCTGGTTGTGGATAGTTGGACGGCCATTATTCATTCGTGGGCCTGCAAGTCGAGGATTTTTGCGGGCGTTCACGTTATAGGAAATTAATCCTAATTATATACTTGACGTACCAAAGGTGTTATCCTATTGTTCCAAACAACGAAGGACATAGGAGCCGAAAGATGTCTTCTGTATCAGGAACACCGCTTGATCGTCTGACGGGATACGAAATTCTTCCGACACCAAAGGGCTTTGACGCATACACGCTAATTCTTCGGACAGATTCGGCGGAATTTGCGGTTGTTGCTGACCACCAAAGTCTTCTGAAACTAGCGGCTTCACTTCAAAAACACGTTGTCGATCCGACGAAAGAGCGCTGACCATGTTTGACATAACCAATCCTATCTATCAGGACGCAGACAAAGCCCGTGAGCATCTGGAATCCATCCAGTGGCCCGACGGTCCTGAGTGCCCGCATTGTGGTAACTGCGATCAGAAAGCCATTACCAAGCTGGCCGGTAAATCGACCCGCCCCGGTGTTTACAAGTGCAATGCCTGCCGTTCCCCGTTCTCGGTAACGGTTGGTACTGTGTTCGAGCGTTCCAAAGTTCCCTTGAACAAGTGGGTTCTGGCAACACACCTTATGGCATCATCCAAGAAAGGCATGTCCGCGCATCAGCTTCACCGTATGCTTGGCGTCACCTACAAGACTGCGTGGTTCATGTCTCACCGTATCCGCGAAGCAATGGCAGAAGATAACGACACCTCCGGCCCGATGGGTGGCCCCGGCAAAACCGTAGAAGCCGACGAAACCTATATCGGTAAGAAAGAAGGCTGGAAGCCTAACCCTAATGCCGTGAAGTCTGGCAAAGCCGGTGCAGCTTCAAAGCGCACTGTTGTCGGCCTTGTCGAACGTGGCGGTAAAGTTCGCACCTTCCATGTAAAGCACGCGACCCGCGAGTCCATCCGTGACGTTCTGGTTCGCAACGTTTCCCGCGAGACAAACCTTTATACCGACGAATCCCGCCTCTACACCAAGACCGGCAAGGAATACGCCAGCCATGAAACGGTAAAGCATTCAGCCGGTGAATATGCCCGTGGCACGGTTCATACCAATACCATCGAAAACGTGTTCTCCGTGTTCAAGCGCGGCATGCGTGGCATTTATCAGCATTGTGCCGAAAAGCATCTGCACCGCTATCTCTCGGAATTTGATTTCCGTTACAACCGCCGCGCTGCACTCAAGGTTTCCGATGCAGAGCGCGCCGAGCAACTTCTCCAAGCAATCCGAGGCAAACGCCTTACCTATTGGCGGATTGGTGAAGTCTAGGGCTTTTCAGGGTCGTTGACTCTGGGTTGTGTTGGTTGCATCATTTATCTAGTTCAAAATAGAAACTGGGGGAATGATTATGACAACCTATACAGTCACATATGATCTGCGGAAACGAAAAGATTATCAGACGTTGTGGGATGAGTTGGAACGTCTCAATGCACACAGAACAGCGGACTCATACTGGCTTGTCAGCGTCAGTAACACAGCAATAGAACTGCACAATCATTTAAAGTCATATATTGATTCTGATGATCGTTTGTGGGTGTCGGAACTTACAACAAATCATTACTACAAAAACGCTATAGGTGGAACCAACGATTGGATTAGCAAGAATCCTCCATCTCGCTGACTTTAGTTATCGCTCCATACGATATTCCTTCTACCTTGACTGAAATACCAAGCGCTTTCGCAATTAGATCGATAATTCTGACTTTCATAAAACCTCCAAACAAAACCCCGGATCACTTGTCCGGGGTTTCTTCCTTCTCAGGGTTGGGTTTATCCTTGTTCGGTTTTGGCGGCGTTCTGAGCATTCGCCGGAGAACTTCATCGCCATCATGTTCTTGTTGAGAGTTACCTTGCATGTCAAATCCTAGAGAATACAAATGGTCTGACGAAGATATTATCGCATATGGGGAACTATGTCAGTGGGTCGGCATGTGTCTCAGCGTTTTTTCTAGAATAGAAGAAAGTCTAGCCGTCTTGTTTGGAACCGCTGCTGGCATCCCATTAATAGAAACAGCTTTTCGCACACATGACGAAATCCGAGAATTTCATTACCGACTAGATGCGACGAACTCCGTTGTTCGTCTATGGATATCGTCATTGCCCCAACATCAATCCAGAAACACACTTGAATCTGAATGGAACGCGCTGTGCAGAATCATCAAAGAAGACTCACAAGATCGCAATAGACTTGCTCATTTTAGAATAGCGCCTAACGACAACAAAGACGGCTCAACAACATACTTTGTATGCCCATATTTTCAGATATTTTCTCATGTAACCGCTCTTCAGGCGATGAAAGGGAAAGCAAAAATCCCTAATGGGGTTAGGAAATTTGACGTCAAATCATTGGAGGCAAAATTGAACAGATTTGAGAGCACCGCAAAAAGAATTGACCGATTTATCGGCGGGCTCACCGAGCACGGAGCGCAGCTTCCAAAACTTTCCTGATCTCTAGAGCCTCATATGAATTTAACGCCTTGGCCGGCGTAACACTCGGGAACTCGACAAGTGTCGTTTTAAAAAGCTCCTTGGTTGCCGCCTCGACCATATCATCAGTAACGACAATCTCGTCGTTTTGAACCGGCCTGTCACGCTCTGGCATGATACGTTCTCGATTCTTGGTACGTTAAGTATATAATTAGGAAATTAATCCTTTACAATGAGAACAAAAAGGGATTATAGCTTGTGGATCAACACCGGAAGTGCATCCGGAAATAGCTTTGATGCGGTCAGAATGGCGGAAAACGGCATGTAAGCCGGGTTTTGCACGTATCACGTTGGCAATCTTTACATATCCGGCAACAGGCGGTTTTGCGCAGTCGATGATGCGCAAAAGGGGAGATTTGTACGCTTTTTTTCGGGGGTGTTGATGCGAGACAGGCAGTTCAGCAGGAGGGTAGAATGAGTGAGCAAAGACTTTTTCCCAAGCCGATAGCGGACCGCGTGACGACCCCGTTTTCCAGCGCCATGCAGGCGTGGTTCTGGTTCGTGCGGTGCCAGGCGGCCCGGATTGAAGGGGCGCGTGTGGTGGCCGATGCCAGCGATGTTGTGCGCCCGTGCGACCCGGATGATATTTATAACGCGGTCATGCGGCTCAGGCGTGAAAATGTGCTGGATGACCGGCATTTGCAGGTGATCGAATATTACGGTCTGGTGGAACGCACGCCCGATCCGCGTGATGGGCGGGAGCGACCGAAATATGATCTTTGGTGCGATGCGATGGC
Source organism: Thalassospira australica (assembly GCF_044790785.1). GTDB lineage: Bacteria > Pseudomonadota > Alphaproteobacteria > Rhodospirillales > Thalassospiraceae > Thalassospira > Thalassospira australica_A. The sequence continues at coordinate 1,024,827 of NZ_CP085258.1, forward strand.
GGTCTTGCAGGATGCGCTGATCGCGCGCGATATCGTCCTGCCCGGTGCCGAGGATGCCTTTCACCATCCCGAAAAGATGATTAAAATGACGGGGGAATTGCCGCCATGCAGGCTTTGATTCGTGAGGCGAATCCAGCCCCCCGAAGGGTGGAAAAATCCCCGGCCCGGACCATGTCCGATGGGGATTCGGAAATGCCGGTCATGCGCGATGTGCTTGTCGTGTTTGCCGATGCACCGGAAAAGCGGCTTTTGCGGTGTTTGAAACCCGGTTTCCGGCATTGTTTCGTGCTGATGTCGGGGCTTCGTGCCGGGGAGTGGATCTGCCTTGATCCGCAAAGCCACAGGATCGCGTGCGATGTCTGGCAGTATTCGGTTCTGTTCGACCCCGAAGCCCATTACCGGGCGCGCGGATTTGACTGCATCTGGGTCAGTTATCCGGCGGAAGTGCCAAGGCGGGTGCGGTTGGGCGCGTTTACCTGTGTCGAGTTCGTCAAGCGGTTGCTGGGCATTTCCGGGTTCTGGATCGTGACACCGCATCAGCTTTTTTGCGCGATAAAACGTGCGGAAACAAAGGCTTATCACGGGTCGGTGTTTTTTTCTGAAAAATGTTCTTGATTTGTTCTTTTTTCTGTGCCATAAGAGACAAATCAACACCAGAACTGCGCCCGCATCGCTTCATCGCGTTGCGGGCGTTTCTGTTTCTAGCCCCGGTTTGGGGCTTTTTTGTTTTCGGGCCCCGTTTCGGGGCGGAACAGGGGGAGGCACAAGGGGCATCATGGGCAGTCTGTTTTCGACACCAAAACCATCCGCGCCAGCGGCACCCCCACCGATTGCCAGTACGCCCGCAAATCCGGCGTCCGTCGATGACGGGGAAAGTGCGGCAGAAGCGGCACGACGTGCGCGGACCGAGGCGCTGGAGCGGCGACGCTATGGCAGAGCCGGTCTGATCGGCACGGGGTTTCGCGGGTTGCTATCGGACCGGATCGACCGTGCGGCGGGTGGCAAAAATCTTTTGGGGGATTAGGCGATGACAGAACGGCAGAACCGCAAAGCGCGCCCGGCCCGGAAGGTGGGTGCGGCGGGCAACGGACGGACTGGAACGCAGCGTGCTGCCGGTCGGAATGCGACCGGGCCGGGTGATGCCAGGCCGGGGGATGCCAGCCTGTCGGGAGCAGATCCGCGGTTGGCGAGATTTGGCCGCATGGCGAAGGAGCCGGTGGGCCGCCGTGGTGCTGGTGCCGGTGCGGGAACAGGCAGCAATGCCGGGACCGGGGCCAAAACCGGTGCGATTGCGATTGCCGATTTGCGGGCCCGATTCCGGGCGGCGATGGGGCAGAAGCGCGGCTGGCTCCGGCATTGGCAGGAATGTTATGAATTCGCCCTGCCGCAACGCAACGGGGCAAGCGAGCAGCCGGGGGCATCTGGTGGTGCGTCTGGTGGTGCATCGGGCGGGGCCAAGAAATTTGATCGGGTGTTTGATGCCACGGCCCCGGATGCGGTCGAACAGCTTGCGGCCAGCCTGATGGCGGAAATTACCCCGCCGACGGGTGGCTGGTTCACGTTCGAGCCGGGCGGCAATGTGGCGGATGCGGATCGCGACATTCTGACCGCACGGCTGGCGCGGGCCGCGAGCATTTTGCAGGGGCATTTTGACCGGTCCAATTTCGCAGTCGAGATGCATCAGGCGTTTCTGGATCTGGTGACGGCGGGGACGGCGTGCCTTCGGCTTGAAGCAGATGATTTTTTAAGCCCGTCGGCGTTCCGGTTTGGCGCGGTGCCGCTGCGTGAACTGGCGTTCGAGGAACGCAGTGACGGCAGAATGGATGCAGTGTTTCGCAAGCTGTCGCTGAGCCGGGACGAGATCGCCCGGCAATGGCCGGATGCGACATTGCCGGATAGGGATCGGGATGCGGGCGAGAACCCGAAACGATACGCGGTGGTCGAGGCGGTTTTGCCCGATCCGGGGATTTCGGGGGGCTATCAGCTTTGCGTGTTTTTTGAGGATGGCGGGCAGGTTTCTGGTGATGTGGGGGACGCAGACGGCGTCCTTCACCGCGACCGGTTTGATGTGTCGCCGTATATCGCGTTTCGCTGGATGAAGGCACCGGGCGAGGTTTATGGCAGGTCGCCGGTGATGAAGGCGCTGCCCGATATCAAGACCGCGAACAAGGTGGTGGAGCTGGTGCTTAAGAATGCCTCCATCGCGGTGACCGGCATCTGGCAGGCCGATGATGACGGGGTTTTGAACCCGGCGACCATCCGGCTTGTGCCCGGCTGTATCATCCCCAAGGCGGTCGGATCGGCGGGGTTAACACCACTTGATGCGCCGGGGCGGTTTGATGTTTCCGATCTGGTGCTGTCCGATCTGCGTGATCGCATCCGGCGGAGCTTGCTGGCCGACCGGCTGGGGCAAAGTGACCAGCCGGGCATGACCGCGACCGAGGTTCTGGAACGGGCATCGGAAAATGCCCGGTTGCTGGGGGCGACTTATGGACGGTTGCAGGCGGAACTGCTTTATCCGCTGATCCGGCGTGCAATCCATATTCTGGTGCGGCGTGGGGAGCTTCCCGACATGCCGCTTGACGGTGATGTGGTGCAGTTGCGCCATAGCGCGCCGCTGGCCCAATTGCCCAAACGGGTGCAGGCCGGGCAGGCGATGGATTGGTTATCAAGGATTGCGACGCTGGGGCCGGAGGCGCTGGGCGAGGTCGATATGCCGCAGATGGTCCGCTGGCTTGCCGATCAGTTTGGCGTGCCGGATCATTTGCTCAGGCCGGTTTTGCCGCCGGTCGAGCCATCACTTGAGGCGGGCGTTTTGGAGGATGCGGTATGAGTGGCTGGGACTGGTTTGAGGGGGTGGCAGCCGCCGACGAAACGGATGAAGCGGATCGGGTGCATTGGCAGCAATGCTTTGGCACGCACGCGGGGCAGAAGGTTCTGGCGGAGCTTGAACGCAGCATCATCAAAACCGCATTTGGTCCGCACAGCCCGGATCGGGCGATCTGGATGCGGGAAGGGCAGCGGGCGCTGGTTTTGCAGATGATGCGACTTGCACGGGGCAGCGTAAACGGAGGCGCGGCGGATAATAATGGATGACAGGCCTTTGCCTTGGCGGAGATCAATGTTGTTGAGGAGCCTGCGGCACGATGGACTCCCGCGTTCGCGGGAGTGACGGGGAGGGTGTGGTGACGGGAGAGGTTGGGGCGGTATCATTCTCCCCAACCGTCATTCCCGCGAACGCGGGAATCCAGACTTGGTGCCACATCGACGATGGGGAGCGCGCGGCGCGAGGGAGTAACGGCGTCATTTGCCTGACCGTCCAGACTTCGCTGCCCCGCTCAGTGTTAATCAGGACAAAACCCAAATTTATGAACAGCAATCCGGCAGCAGAGAGGCTGCCCGGAGAGGGGAGAGTGCATCATGACGATTGAGCAGAATCCGACACGGCCAGAAGCCGGACAGGGGGCAGGGGATAATCTGTTGCGTCCGGCCGATGTGGCGGGCGGCGTGACTGAGGCGGCGGAAGATGTGGCCGAGGGCGGGGTTTTGGAAGCCGGGGCTTTGCCGGAAGGTGAGGTTGAGGCCGGTGAAGCCATCGCGGTCATTGACCCGGCCAGCATTCCCGAAACGCCGGACGGATACGAGATTGCGGTTGATGAGGTGTTGGGCGCGGTGGATCCGGCGTTGAATGCGCGCTTGCATGCGGCGGGATTTAACGGGGCGCAGGCCCAGCTTGTTTATGATCTGGCGGCGGAGGTGATCGGGCCGTTAATCGGCGAGGTTGAGGTGGCAAGCCGACGTGCCACGGATCGGGCGGCACTGGCGGCCGAGTTTGGCGGGGCGGAAAACTGGAAGCGACTGGCTCCGCGCATTGAAAAATGGGGGCGCGAAAACCTGCCCGACGTGGCGTTTGAGGTTTTGTGCCAAACGGCTGATGGGGTGCGCAGCATTCACCGGTTGATGAGTGGCGGGGCGGAACCGGGATTGGCGGCGGGAACGGGCGCGGATGGCGCGGGTGATCTGCGCGCCGATATCCGGTCCAAAATGAATGATCCGCGATACTGGCGCGACCGTGATCCGGCGATTGTGGCCGAGGTGCAGGCGGGTTTTGACCGCCTGCATGGTATTTCCTAGTTCACCTGATAGCGGCCATCGGTTTTGTGGACTTCGGGGGGAATGCGGGTGCGCTCGAACGCGGCATAAACGTCATAAAGCCCCGGTGCGGGGACGCTGGCGAAGGCGTCTTCGGTAAGGGTTACGGCATCATTCATGTTCTGGCGTTTTTCAAAGACGTGGACGGGCACCCGTGCCTGACCGGCGCGAAGGGCTGTATCGATCAGCATATAGACCGGTTCGATATCGCCGTTTTCAAGGGCAATGCCGCCCGTGCCCTCGCACTTGCCACGAAGGGCGGGGCGGGCGGTTTGGGCCTGTTCTGCCATTTCTTCGGGGGCGCCCGATGTGAGCGGGGTCAGGGCGATTTCAAGGTGATGGGGGCTGTTGGGGGCAAGGTCGTCGCGCGTGACATGATAAACGCCAAGTTCGGCGGTATTGCCGATGGCGGCACCAGACGCATCGGTTGTGCTGCTGGCGGCGTTATCGGCATGGGTGATGGCATCGGCATCGCAGAAATTATAGCGGGTAAACAGGCGGTAACGGTTGTTTGCCTTGAGCCAGATTTCGACATCGCGATCCGCATTGAATACGCGCACGAAAACCGGCGCGCCAATCGAAAGGTCGGCGTTGGACAGTTCGGCTTCGAGATCGGGCAGAACCCGGTCGCGGATATTTTCCGCGCCAAACCCGGCAAGGGACGAAACCCGGCTGGTGAAATCGTTGAAATAGCCGGGAACAGGGGTATAGGGCAGCAGGGTATACCCCGCTGCCCCAATCCCGATCAGGGCGATGGTGGCAAACAGTTTTGCGCGCAACGCAAACTCCAGATCATCAATTTTGCAACAGGTCCGGCCAAACCGGACAGATGTTCGAAACCGGCCGAGCAGGCGGGGTTCCGAACCACAACACAAAACCACTCAACCATGACCGCAAGATGACCGGTTCGGGGTGCAAATAAGGCGAAATCGCCTGATTTGCCGCCCTTCGGGGCCGTTTCATCGCCTTTGTGGTCGGAAAATTGTTTATGGGCAGAAGGATATAAACCGATGAGCGTGACAATCGATAAAAGCTTTGTGGATCATTTCCAGGCCGATGTGCATCAGGCCTATCAGCGGATGGGATCGAAGCTTCGCAATACGGTGCGGGTCAAAAACAGCGTGAAGGGGGCCAGCACGGTTTTTCAGAAAGTCGGCAAGGGCACGGCCACCACCAAGGCGCGCCACGGCAAGGTGCCGGTGATGAATGCCGAACACGAGGCGGTGCGCTGTGACCTTCGCGATTATTATGCCGGTGACTGGGTCGATGCACTGGACGAGCTTAAGGTCAATCACGACGAAAAGATGGTTCTGGCCAATGCCGGGGCTTATGCCCTTGGCCGCAAGACCGATGATCTGATCATCAATGCGCTGGCAAGCGGCGAGGAGCTTATTGATCACAATGATACGGGGTTTACGCTTGGCAAGGTGATGACGGCGTTTGAAGGCATGGGCAACCGCGATGTGCCCGATGACGGGCAGCGTTATGCGATTGTCGGCTGGAAACAATGGTCGCAGCTTTTGCAGATCAACGAATTTTCCAATGCCGATTATGTCGGCGATGATGACCTTCCGTGGAAGGGAACGCAGGCGAAGCGCTGGCTTGGTACGCTCTGGATGCCGCATTCGGGGCTTCCGGTGGCGGACGGCATCCGGTCGTGCTTCTGGTATCACAGAACGGCGATTGGCCATGCGATCGGGGCGGATGTGCAGTCTGACATTACCTGGCACGGCGACCATGCGGCGCATTTCGTCAACAATTCCATGAGCCAGGGTGCTGTGCTTGTTGATGATGCCGGGGTGAGCTGCATCCGGGCCAAGGAATAAGCCGCGACAGAGCGCGGCTTTTTGAAGATTTTCCATACAAATAACGGAGACCAAAATGGCAGAAGGTTTTAAAGCCAGAAACCTCAGTGTTCTGGCCTATGCCAACGGCTTTACGCTTTGGCATTACATCACCCCGGATTTCGCCGCCGATGTCGATACGGCGGGCTATTTCCAGGACGCACGCGACATGCTGCGGGTTGGTGACATCATCATCGCCAATACCAACCGCGATGCCACGATGTCCGGCGGGTTTTTCGTCGTGGCGAGTTCGGGAGCGGCAGGTGTTGATGTCCGCGATATGACGGCGATTGGCAGTTCGAATACGGACTGATCCCGTCCGGCGCACGCCGCGATTTTACCCACAGATTTGATCTTTCCCTCGACCCGTTTCTGCCCCGGCAGGAGCGGTTTTTTTTATGTTCAAGCAAGGAGAATGTCCATGCAGGGTTCCAAACCGGTCGAATGCGAAGTGCTTAACGTTATCCAGGCGGCCGGTATCTGGCCGGACTGCGATGACAAGACGCAGCTTTTGCAGGCGATCAATACGCTTATTTCGGGTGGCGGCAATGGTGGTGGCGGTGGTGCGACCCCGCTTGGCACGGTGCTGCCCTTTGCCGGTGCTACGGCGCCGGAGGGTTTCATGCTGTGCGATGGCACCGAGCTTCTCGCCAGCGACCATGCTGATCTGTTTGCCGTGATCGGGACTGTTTATGGCGAAGGTGCCGCACCGGGCAGCTTTAAGCTGCCGGACTTGCGAGGTCGTGCGGCGGTTGGGGCCGGTCAGGGTGTTGATCTGAGTGATCGGGTTCTGGGGGCGATGGCCGGGGCAGAGAGCCATCAGCTTACTGTTGATGAGATGCCGTCGCACAGTCATGGAATAGACTATCGATCAAATCTCGCAGGTGTTGATAATGGTAATCAAATGAGAGCGGCCAACTCGGAAAGCACTTCTTTGCAAACCCGCTCGACCGGCGGCGATCAGCCGCACAACAACATGCAGCCTTTCGTGGTGCTGAACTACATCATCAAGGTCTGATTTTACGGCGTTAACTTTTTCCCTCGACCCGGCAGCTTTCCGCTGCCGGGTTTTCTTTTGACTGAAACGGAGAATATCCATGCAGTGTAATACCCCGGTTGCCAGCGAAGTACTGAACGTTGTTCTGGCGGCCAATATCGCGCCGGATCGGCAGGATGACACCCAGCTTTTGCAGGCGATCAATACGCTGATTGCCAATGGTGGTTCGGGTGGAAATGGCGGTGGTTTTGGTGCCGAAATCGGCTCTGTCACGGCCTTTGCCATGCCGACCCCGCCGGAAGGCTGGCTGGTCTGTGATGGTTCGGCAGTTTCGCGGACCGACTATGCCGATCTTTATGCCGCGATTGGGACCGTCTGGGGCGATGGTGACCAGATTGCCACCTTTAACCTGCCGGACCTTCGCGGCGAGTTCATTCGTGGTTTTGATGCCGGGCGTGGTGTCGATGTGGATCGTGTGTTTGCATCTGGGCAGATTGGGGAGGTCGAAGCACATTCGCATTCGAACAATGGGCAAACCGGTCCTATTAACTCGCACGGTGACCTGTACCCGTATCGAGTAGCTATTGCTGGTTCGGGTACTTTTGCCGCTGGTAAAACGGGTGATTTTGGTGGCTCCGAAACCCGCCCACGGAACATCGCCATGACCTATGCGATCAAGGCGTTTTATCCGGTGGCGGCTTCGGCCTGATATCTGACGGATGAATGATGGGCGGGGTTCGGGTTTCCGGGCCCCGCTTTTGCATGTGGCACGATGGACTCCCGCGTTCGCGGGAGTGACGGAGAGGGTGCAGATCCTTTGTTTCAATCGTCATTTCCGTGCAGGCGGAGATGGTGATTTCGGGGATTGGCTGGTTCCGGTTTTACGCACAAGGCAGGAGGTTTCATGGCACTTGGCGACATCGCACTTTGTGCGCGTGCATTGGTGATGATCGGGGCGGCGCCGATTGTTTCGTTCGAGGATGACACCGCCGAGGCCGAGGTGGCGGGGATGCTTTATCCGGCCATTCGCGACGGGGTGCTGGCGGCGTATCCGTGGCGGTTTGCCGCGCGTGGCGCGTGGCTGGCGCGGAGGACCGGGAGTGGTGAAGGCGGGGATGATGCGCCTGATGCGGGAGAGGGGCGGTTTGTTCTGCCCGGTGATTTTATCCGGCTGCTGTCGCTTGAGACCGAGGGCGGGGCGGTGCCGGAGTTTGAGCTGGTGCAGGGGGCTGTGAGGTGCGCGGCGGATCGGGCGTATCTGCGTTATGTCGGGCGGATGGCGGAGGGGGCGTTTCCGGCGTTTTTCGATCTGGCACTGATCACACGCCTTGCGGCGGAGTTCTGTGTGCCGCTGACCGAAAGTACCACGCGGGCGGAATATCTGTTTAAACGCGCCGAAGACCAGTTTCGCGCTGCGAGGCTGGCCGATGCGCAGCAATCGACCCCGCGGGCGATTGGGGATTTCACCCTGATCGGGGCGCGGGGATAAGGGTTTTGACCAACGGGGAGGGGACGGGATATGGCGCGCAGGGTTCTGGAAAAGACGACATTTTCGACCGGTGAACTGGCCCCGGAATTGTGGGGGCGGTCGGATCTTAATGCCTATGGCAATGGGGCGGCACGGTTGCGCAATGTGTTCATTGAACCGAGCGGCGGGGTGCGGCGCAGGCCGGGTATTGCGTTGATTGATGCGTTGTCCGGCCCGGTGCGGCTGATCCCGTTCGAGTTCAATACAGAGCAAACCTATCTGCTGGTGTTTGGCGATTATCAGGGCACGGTGTATCGCGACGGGGTGGCGATTGTCGGGTTTGAAACGCCGTTCGGGGTGATGCACCATGCGCTTCTGAACTGGACGCAAAGTGCCGATACGCTGCTTGTCACCCACCCGGAGGTCGAGCCGATGCGCCTGACGCGCAAAGGATCAGACGACGGGGCGGGGACGTGGGAGATGACCAACTGGGCGTGGCGCGAAACGGCGAAAAAGCGGTTTCAGCCCTATTATAAATTCGGCGATCCGGCGGTTTCGATCACGCCATCGGGCAGCAGTGGTACGGTCAGCCTTTCGGCAAGCAGTGCAATTTTTCAGGCCGGGCATGTCGGCACGCGCTGGCGCATACAGGGGATCGAGGGGGAGATTGCCGGGGTTTCGAGTGCGACACTGGCAACCATTACCTTGAAAGAGGCCCTGCCCGATGCCAGCACGACACAGGATTTTGAAGAACAGGTGTTTTCGCCGGTTCGTGGCTGGCCGCGCAGCGTGACCTTTCATCAGGACCGGATGGTGATTGGCGGATCGCGGGATTTGCCCAACCGGTTGTGGATGTCGAAATCGGGGGATCTGTTTAATTTCGATCTGGGCGAGGGGCTGGATGACGAGGCGATTGAGTTTGCCCTTCTGGCCGATCAGGTCAATGCGATTACCGGCATTTTCGCCGGTCGCCATTTGCAGGTTTTCACCAGCGGATCGGAATGGATGGTGACGGGGGACCCGTTGACGCCGGCCAATATCCAGGTCACGCGACAGACCCGGATCGGCAGCCGGGCGGACCGGACGGTGCCGCTGGTCAATGTTGATGGGGCAACGATCTTTGCCGCGCGCAGCGGCCGGGAATTGCGCGAATTTCTGTTTACCGATGTCGAGCAGGCCTATGGGGCGGCGGACTTGGCCCTTTTATCGCGCCATCTGGTGCAGGGCCCGGTTGATCAGGCGTTTGATGCCGATCATCGGCTTTTGCATGTGGTGATGGGCGATGGCAGCCTTGGCACCCTGACGCTTTATCGGAGCGAGGCGATCACCGCCTGGTCGTCGCAAAGTGTTGAGGGTGCGGCGTTTCGGGCCGTCGCGGTGGCGGGCGGGCAGGTTTACCTTTGCCTTGAGCGGGACGGGAAATTTTACCTTGGCCGGTTTGATGAGGGTTGCGGGCTTGATCTTTCGATCACCGCGCAATTGACCGAGGGCGAGGAACCACGCCGCCATTGGGGCGGGTTTGATGATCTGGAAGGTGTGACTCTGGTCGTCTGGGCCGATGGTGTGCTTTACCGCGATATCATGGTTTCGGGCGGTACGATAAGCTTGGCCGATGCGGTTTCAAAGGTCGTGGCCGGATTGCCGTTTACCCATGAAATTGCCGCTTTGCCACCCGCCGGATCGGATGGCAGGCGTGCACATGGGGGCAATGCGCTGCGGCTTGTGTCGGTGACATTCCGGGTGCAGCAGACCGAACAGTTGCGGGTTGATACCGGGCGGGGGTTTCGGGATGTGGCACTTGGTCGTGGTTTGGGTCGGGGAAGGAGTGAAGATGCGGCCTATAGCGGCGATGAGCTGGTTTCATTTGCATCGGATTGGCGGGTAGGTTTTGAGGCTGCGGCACGGCTGACTGGATTCCCGCGTTCGCGGGAATGACGGGTTTTTTGGGGTAAGGCCTTTCCATCCGTTCGTCACTCCCGCGCAGGCGGGAGTCCATGGGGCGGCGGGCTCGGTGGGTGGTTTTGTTATTCCGTTATTTGCCATTTGGCATAAAAATGCTATATTGATGCCAAATGGAGGTGTGTGATGGAATTCGCGATTGTGGAGCCGACCGGGGCGCGGCCGGATCGGGCGGTGATTACCGAGGATGAGGCGGCGGCGCTGGCGCGCGCCACTGTTAATCTGTTTGGTGTCTGGGATCTGAGCGATCAGGAAGCGCGTGTGTTGCTGGGCGATATGCCCGCGCGCACATGGGCACGGTGGAAGAAGAAAGATATCGGGCGGATTGATCGTGATTTGCGTACGCGCATGGCGATGCTGATCGGGATTCACAAAGGGTTGCGATATCTGTTTCGTGAACCGGCACGGGGTTATGCCTGGGTCCGCAAGCCCAATGCGGCGTTTGGCGGGCAGAGTGCGCTTGAGATCATGTTGCGCGGCGAGATCATGGATATCGCCGATATCCGAAGTTACCTTGATGCGGAGCGCGGTGGCTGGTGAGCAGGAGCAGGCATGTTGCGTGGCCGCAATGCGTGCGGATCATCCGGTCGATCTATCCGCCGATTGACCTGTTTGAAGATATCGCCGATCCCGCCGATTGGGAGGCCCTGGCATCGGCCGAGGCCAAGATGAACCCGCGCATTCGTGACAGCATCGGCAATCTGGCCAAGGTGCCGGTCGAACGCCGGGTATCGGGACCGGGGGCGAGTTACGTGATGGCGCCGTTTGTTCATTGTTCGCTCTATCGCCCCGGCCGGTTTTCCGATGGCACATACGGGCTTTATTATGCGGGGGATGGCCGGGCGGTGGCGATTGCCGAAACCGTGCATCACCATGCGCGGATGATGCGGGCGACCGAGGAGGAGCCGGGCTGGACATCGCAGTTTCGCGAGCTGGTCGGGCGGATCGAGCATGTGTTTGATGACGTGAGCGATCAACCCGATCTGCTGGACCCCGATGATTATAGCGCATCGCAGAAATTTGGGGCGGAACGGCGGGCAGCGGGATCGGACGGGATATACTGGCCCAGTGTGCGGTTTGACGGCGGGCAGTGCATTGCGGCGTTCTGGCCCGATGTGGTGCCGATCCCGGTGCAGGGGGATCATTTTTCCTATCACTGGAACGGGGAGGCGGTCGATTATGTTCGCAATCTTGCCAGTGGGGAGACTTGGCGGGTTTTTTAGGGGCGGGTTTTGTAAAGCCGGATGGTTGTGAGGATGCGGCGCGGAGGACTGGATTCCCGCGTGCGCGGGAATGACGGAAGTTTACGATGATATTTCCCTTCCTCGTCACTCCCGCGAAAGCGGGAGTCCATGGCGCGGCGGGCGCGGTGGCTGCACCTTGGGTGCGATGCAGCCACCGGGTTTCAGGCGTTATTTGAGTGTGACATGGGCATGTGACGGGGCGTGATCGGCAAGGGCTTTGGCGGCGTTCGCCCATGACGTATCAGCCGGATCAAGCGCGGATTTGAGGTAGGCCAGCGTCATGCGTTGAGTGATGGCAAGGCGGTCGGGGTCTTCGTCGTCGGTTTCCTTCGCATCATAACCGGCAATGCCGCCAAGGCCGTGTTTGCCGCCAATCAGGGTCAGCAGGGCATCGGCACCGGGGCTGTGATGGAACGGGTCGGTGTGCCAGGCGGGGCCACGGGTCGTCAGGTGCGGGTTGTCATCGGCATCGCCGGCAACGACCAGGGTTTTTGTCGTCAGGTGGCTGAAATCGGGGTTGAGCGATGTGTAGTTTGCGCGCGCAAAGTCGCTGAGGCTATCCCCGCCCTTGCCGGGGGCGGCCAGCAGCACACCGGCCCTGATGCGCGGTTCGATCAGATCGACATTCTGTGCATCCGGGTCGTTGATATCGGTCAGACGCGCGCCAAGCAGCATGCCGACCGTCTGCCCGCCCAGCGAATGGCCGATGGCGGCGATTTTGGAGCGGTCGAGCCGCCCGGCGATGGCGGGAAACTGGTCCTCTATCGCGTCAAGCTGATCAAGGATGAGCTTCATATCCAGCACGCGCGAACGCCAGAAAAACGGTGCGCCCGGTGCATCGGCCGGAAGACCCGCGACCCTGGAATTGCCGTGTGTCGGCTGGATCACGACAAAGCCGTGCGCGGCATAGAAATTCGCAAGCGGCCCATAACCATCCTTCGACGGGATATACAGCGACGGCCCATGCCCGTGCGAGAGCAGAAGGATCGGAAGATCCCGATCATTCGAGGGCGGGGTGAGAGGGGCGGTGATGCGCAGTTCAAGCGGCAACCCGCGATCCGGGGCCGGAAGGGTGACCGGATTGATGCACAGGGTCGGAAAGGACGGGCCGGTCGGGATATGGCGGGCATCGGTAAGCAGATTGTTCATGACTTGGTGCCTTGTTTTGCTTGGCGAAGGTCGGGGGCTTCGCCTATATAGAAAAACGGAACGTTGATCCGATAATAAACGGAACTTTGTTCCACTTGATGAAGTGTATATACGGAACGTTGTTCCGTATATCAAGGGTAATTGCGTGCGGGGTCTTTGGACCGGCGGCAGCAGGGAAGATTTGCGTGGCGGATGACGTGACAAAACGTGACTTTGACGGTGAGGACGGCACACCGAAACGGCGCGTGCGGGCCGATGCCAAGCGGAACGAGGATGCGGTGCTTGAGGCGGCCAAGGCGGTTTTTGCGACGGCTGGCGTGGATGCGCCGGTGCGCGAAATTGCCGCCAGGGCCGGGGTTGGCGTGGGGACGCTGTATCGCCGTTTTCCGACCCGGTCCGACCTTGTGGCGGCGGTTTTCAGGCGGGAGGTTGATGCCTGTGCCGCGACGGCGGCAACGCTTGCGGCGGATTATCCGCCGGGCGAGGCGCTGGTGCGCTGGCTTAATCGCTATACCGATTTTATCGCGACCAAAAAGGGGCTGGCGGCGGCATTGCATTCCGGTGATCCGGCGTTTGATGCGCTGCCTGATTATTTTCGCGCGAAGTTCGAGCCGGTTCTGATGTCGCTTCTGGAAGCCGCGGCGGCAGCGGGCGAGGTGCGGCGCGATATTGCCGCCTATGACCTTTTGCGCGCGATTGGCAACCTTTCGGTCGCCGGTGTTGGCGATGAAGCGGGGGCGGCGCATACGCGCAGCATGGTGGAGCTTCTGGTGGATGGCTTGCGGTTTGGCGCGGTGAAGGCGGGGCGGTAGAGGCGGAGGTCTTCGGTTTTGCGCGAAGAGCTTTTCCACTCTGTCGTCACTCCCGCGCAGGCGGGAGTCCATGGGGCTTGCGGGTTCGGTGGATGGTTTTGAGGCTGTGGCACGAAGGACTGGATTCCCGCGTTCGCGGGAATGACGGTTTATTGGGATAAGGTTTCCGCCCGTTCGTCACTTCGCGGAAGCTGGAGTCCATCGGGCTTGCGGGTTCGGTGGATGGTTTTGAGGCTGTGGCACGAAGGACTGGATTCCCGCGTTCGCGAGAATGACGGTTTATTGGGACAAGGTTTCCGCCCGTTCGTCACTCTGCGGAAGCGGGAGTCCATCGGGCTTGCGGGTTCGGTGGATGGTTTTGAGGCTGCGGCACGAAGGGCTGGATTCCCGCGTTCGCGGGAATGACGGTTTATTGGGATAAGGTTTCCGCCCGTTCGTCACTCCCGCGAAAGCGGGAGTCCATGGGGCTTGCGGGTTCGGTGGATGGTTTTGAGGCTGTGGCACGAAGGGCTGGATTCCCGCGTTCGCGGGAATGACGGTTTATTGGGACAAGGTTTCCACCCGTTCGTCACTCTGCGGAAGCGGGAGTCCATGGGGCTTGCGGGTTCGGTGGATGGTTTTGAGGCTGTGGCGCGAAGGACTGGATTCCCGCGTTCGCGGGAATGACGGAAGAGAGTTTATCGACGCTTATGCGTTCAGGCTGTCGAACAGGTCGTTCCAGTCGGGATTGTGTTTTTCGATCAGGTCGAGCTTCCAGGCGCGGCGCCATTTTTTAAGGCGCTTTTCGCGCAGGATGGCGTTTTCCATGCTGTCATGCAGTTCAAAATGCACGAGTTGCCCGACATTGTAACGCTGGGTGAAGCCCTTATCCGTGGCTGTGCGGTGTTGCCAGATGCGGGCACGCAGATCGGCGGTGACGCCGATGTAAAGCGTGCCGTTGCGGTCGCTGGCAAGGATATAGACGCAGGGCTGTTTCATCGTGGAAGGATAGCAGGATTTGGCCGGATGGCGGAGCTTTTGGTGATGCCGATGGGTGGTTCTGGTTGCCGGGTTTGAGGTTGCGGCGCGAAGGACTGGATTCCCGCGTGCGCGGGAATGACGGTTTCGGGGATGGGCTTTCGACACATTCGTCACTCCCGCGAAGGCGGGAGTCCATCGTGCTGAGGGTTCGGTGGTTGGGGTAGAGGACGTGGCCCGCAAGGACTGGATTCCCGCGTGCGCGGGAATGACGGCTTTGGGGATGGGCTTTCGACACATTCGTCACTCCCGCGAAAGCGGGAGTCCAGGGTGCAGCAGATTGGATGGTGAGGGAAGCGGGCATGGCGCAGGTGATTGATCGGGGGCGGGCGAGGTGTGCCGGGTTTGGCGAGTTTGTCTGGATCTGGAATGCGATGATGGGGTTTGGGTTGCCGGGGCATCATCGCGATATGGCGGCGTGGCTTGAGGATTGCTGGAAGGCGGGGAAGGGGCAGCTTTTGCTGATGGCGTTTCGCAATTCGGGCAAGTCCACACTGGTCGGGCTGTTTTGCGCGTGGCTTTTGTATCGTGATGCGGATTTGCGTATTCTGGTTCTGGCGGCCGATCTGGGACTGGCGAAAAAGATGGTGCGCAATGTCAAGCGCGTGATCGAACGCCATCCGTTGCTGGCGGGGCTTTTGCCCGAAAAGCGTACTGATTGGGGGACTGAGCGTTTTACGGTCGAGCGGCCGGGTGTGTTGCGTGATCCGTCGATGCAGGCGGCCGGTATTGGCGCCAATATCACCGGATCGCGGGCCGATGTGGTGATTTGCGATGATGTCGAGGTGCCCAAAAACAGCGACACGGCCCATAAACGCGCCGAACTGCGCGAGAAGCTGGGCGAGATTGCCTATGTCCTGTCGCCCGATGGCACGCAGATTTATGTCGGTACGCCGCATAGCTATTATTCGATCTATGCCGATGAAATCCGGGCCGAAACCGGAGAGGCCGCCCCGTTTCTGGCGGGGTTTGAGCGGTTCTGCCTGCCGATTTTGGATGAACAGGGGCAATCGAACTGGCCAGACCGGTTTTCAGCCGCCAGGATCGAGGAAATCCGGACCCATACCGGGGAGCGGAAATTTGCCAGCCAGATGATGCTGGAGATGCTGGCCCCCAGTGACGGCATCCTCGACCCCGCGCGGTTGCACCGTTATGGCGATGATGCGGTGATCGAGCAGGCCAACGGGGCGCTGCGCCTGTCGATTGCGGGGCGGCGGATGGTGGCGGGGGCGTGCCATTTTGATCCGAGCTTTGGGGCCAGCGGGGGCGTACCTGGTGGCGCATATGGGAGCGCAAAGGGGGGCGATGGCGCGGTGATTGCGTGCGTTTATGTCTGCGAGCGCGGGGAATACTGGCTGCATGATATGGCGTGGCTGACATTTGATGCGACGCGCCTGCACGAAGCCGATGAAGCCAGCCAGATTTGCGCCAAGGCAGCCGCATTCATCCGGCAGAACCATCTGCCGTCCGTTCGGGTCGAGACCAACGGGGTCGGGCGGTTTTTGCCCAATATCCTGCGTCGCGCCTTAAAGCAGGCCGACTGGGCGGCAAGTGTGGTGGAGCATCACGAGGCGAAAAACAAGGACGCGCGGATCGAGGATGCATTTGGCGCGGCGTTGAGTGCGGGGCTTTTGCATGCGCATGCGCGTATCTGGCAAACGCCGTTCATCCGTGAAATGCGCGAATGGCGCCCCGGCGAGGGACGGGGGCGGGGAAGGAGCAAAGCAGGGCAGCATGATGACGGGCTTGATGCGGTGGCGGGGTGCCTGATCCATGAGCCGGTGCGCCTGCCGCGGGTGGAAAAAGTCCGGTCCGGGGGCGACTGGCGGCCATCGGGCACGGCATTTGCGGTGGAAAAGGCGTTTGTGCCGTAAAACATTTCGTGAATTCACAAATGCTTATGCACATCGTCGATCACAAAAGCGCGATATTCATGGAAAATTCAACTTTCATGATTACCTTAACTATATGAAGGCATAGTTTTGGGGTAATTTATCTATACCAAAGGCGTATATTCGACGACATAATCTGCCTGCCGGTGCCATCGGGCCGGACCTATTTCCGCTTTGCGGCGTTGGTCAATTTATAGATCGGTTTACAAGTTGCTTCGGACTTCAACCGAAGCGCGCCGTCTGTGATCCCTTGAAGGAGGGCCTGACCATGAGGAGAATGACAAAACTCATCGCCGTGACGGCAGGCGCGATTGCGGTCGCCACCCTGCTTGCCATGCCTGCCAATGCCGCGTCCCCGGTTTGCGGGGACCGCACCAAGGTGCTTGACAGCCTGAGTGCCAAATATGCCGAGGAACCGGTCGCGGTTGGTGTGACCGCCAATGGCGGCGTGATCGAGGTGCTGAAAGCCCCCGACGGCAAAACATGGACCATCCTGTTTACATCGCCCAACGGGGCAAGCTGCCTTGTGGCATCCGGCGAGGCGTGGCAGGAGCTTGAGGTAAAGATCAGCGGACCGCATGCCTGAACCCGTAGTGCGGTAATACTGCGCGACGTTTTGAATGTGCATGGTGCGGCCTGTTGCGGGATACCGGCCAAGACGGTGGCCGGGATGAGACCGTGACGATGATTGCGACGAGTGACCTCCTTGACTGATCCGCAAGCCTTTCGGTTTGCGGGTCTTTTTTGTGGCCGGGCGGCAAGGTGGAGGATGCGGCACCAAGGACTGGATTCCCGCCTGCGCGGGAATGACGGAGGTAGAGACGGGCGATGTTCCCCATGCCGTCACTCCCGCGCAGGCGGGAGTCCATCGGGCTGCGGGTTCGGGAATGACGGGTGAGGTATTTGTTAAACTTTTGAAAATAAAGTTCTTTTTCGTGTTGACCTCAATATAGGTTCAAGTCCTAGTGTGACGATATCGTCCGGCGACGGGCTTTACCCATCGGTGAAAGGAAATTTATGGAACAGGTTTTTGTCACGCGAAAGCGTACCGCGCCGCCGCGTGTGATTGACGCGATATTGCAAAGCGGGTGGCTTTGGCTGATTGCGCGGATCTGCATGGTGTTTGTTTTTGCCGCGTCGGGGACGGCCAAGCTGATTGATTTTGACGGCGGGGTGGCGGAAATGGCCGCCGCCGGGCTTTCGCCCGCATGGCTGTTTAACATTCTGGTGGTGGCAACGCTTTTGATCAGTGCGGTTCTGGTGCTGCTGGATCGGGCGGTGTGGCTGGCGAGCGGGGCGCTTTCGGTGTTTCTGGTTCTGACCATTCTGGTCGTGCACAGTTTCTGGAACATGGAGGGGCCGAAGGCACAGATTTCGATGTTCTTTGTGCTTGAACATATCACGGTGATCGGCGGGCTTATGGCGGTGGCGATTGCCAGCCGGTTGCGCCACCTGATCAGGGAGGCCGGGGCCTGAGCCAAACCCGGCAGCACCGAAATAACAACCCGGCCCGCATTGCGTGACAGCGATGCGGGCCTTTTTCATGCGCGATTTATGCAAAGGGGCAGGAGGATGTGATGGGGGGACCGGTTGATCTGATCTGGTGGATTACGGCGGTGGAAATCCCGGCGGTGGCGGGGCTTTTCTGGCTGACCTGGCGGATGCGCGGCGAGTTTTCCGAGCGGCTTGAGGCCATGCGCGCGAGCCATGACGCGGAGATGATCGCGCTTCGCGATGGCTTGGCGGACTTCAAGCTCGATGTGGCGCGAAATTATGTTTCGATCCCGTACCTTAAAGATATTGAAAAACGCCTGACCGCGCATCTGCTGCGGATCGAGGCGAAGCTTGATCATAACGCGCCGGCGGCGTGAGGCCGGGCGCAAGGCATGAAAGGAAACAGCGATGAATGATGTTCTGACGATGGATGCGATCACCGACCCGCACGCATTGCCGGTGGGCGAGGTGCTGGCACGCACACTTTATGGCGAGGCGCGCGGCGAGGGATTGCCGGGGATCGAGGCGGTGGCCTGCGTGATCCTGAACCGGGTGGCGTTTGCGCAATCGCGCGGGCGGTATTGGTGGGGCAGTACTGTGGCGCAAGTGTGCCTGAAGCCGGGGCAGTTTTCGTGCTGGAACGCCGGGGACCCGAACCGGGTGAAGTTGCTTAAGCTCAGTGCGCGCGACCCGGCATACCGGCTGTGCAAACGGGTGGCGACCCGCGCCCTTGCCGGGGAGATTGGCGACATGACCCAGGGGGCGACGCATTATCATACCCGTGCGGTTGATCCCTATTGGGCGCGCGGGCAGGTACCGGTGGCCGAGATTGGCGGGCATGTGTTTTTCAAAAACATCGGGTGAACGTAAAGCCCTGCATCAATTGGCGATATAGGCCCCGGACCACATATGGACGATGTTCTGGAACGGGACGGGCTGGGTGAAATAGGACAGCGGATCATTGATATAAAGGACTGCTGTCGGCCCCATCGGGGTTTGCACCCATGCCATGCCGCGCAGAACCACAACATGCCCGGAATAGGGGGTGTTTTGCAGTTTCAGGATGATGGCGCGGCCCGATGCAAGGGTGTTGTAAAGCACCATCGGATGGGCGGGCATGCCGTAACCGGCGGCATTGTTGCTGACCAGGCTTAGCAACTGCATGATTTCGGGGTCCTGCCCGGTGCGCACGCATTGCTGTGCCAGCATCGGATTGGCATTCACCGCCGCAGCATCGCAGCAAAGCGGCTGTGACATGCCGTTTGCGCGGGAAACAAGTTCGCACTGATGCGGGGATGAATTGGGATGTGTCTGGCTTTTCCAGTGGGCGATCTGTTCGACCACGGCGACCCAGCACCAGACCTGTGTCTGTTGCGGGATATTGACAATGCCAAGGTCAATCGGCGGCGGGAGTTGCTGCGCGGTGGCCTGATCCATCCCCAGAAACAGTAGCATTGCGGCAAGAAATCTTTTCATGGCTGCCCCCTGATATCCCATGCAGTCAAACGTGAACATTAGGATTAATTAATAAATCTATTGGTTTTTTATCCGCACGTCAATTTATTCAGGGTTGTGTCGGGCGGGGGAGGAAACCGGTGGGAAATCGGCTGGCAAAATACGCATTTTCAAGGAAGGAGGTATCACGTGATACCAGCATTACTGGCGCAAATCGGCCTGCCGCTTTTGATGAAGGCGGTGGGTGCGGGGCTTGACAATATAGATCATCCGGTCGCGAAAACGGCGGCCGAGGGGCTTAAACAGGTGGGCGATGCGGTGACAAAAGGGGATGTCACCCCGGCCCAGATCATCGAGGCCAACCGTCATTCCGAACGCATGGCGGAAATCGAGCTTTCGCGCGATAGCCAGATACTGGCGACCATCAACCGCACCATCCGGGCCGAGGTGCAAAGCGAGGATGCGTTTGTGCGCCGCTGGCGACCGAGCTTTGGCTATGCGGTCGCACTCACCTGGATCATGACGATGGGATCGATTGCGGCGGCGATTATCTTAACGCCGCTTCAGGCCCCGGCGATTATTGCGGCATTGGTGAATACCAGCCCGATCTGGGGCATTGCGCTGGGCGTTCTGGGGGTGAGTGTGGTGAAGCGGAGTGCGGATAAGAGGTTGGGGTAGAAGGGATTTACTTTCCTCAGGAAAAAGCTTGTCCCACTCTTTAGGATAGTTGTTTTTCCTCGTGATAGCGTAAAGACTGAAATTTCTAATGTTTGAGGGGGGTAAGTTGTCATTTTCTTTAAACCGAATGTTATCATCAAACCAATTGTTAGAGACAGTAAAAGCTGACTGGGTAAGCCAAATCAACGACGATGAGGGAATGCCTGTCGAGCAATTGGAAGTCTATTTCAATCAGGCGAAGCGTATCAGCAGCTCAAAAAATATTCCTGATGACAAAGGGATGTTCGTTTTGGTTTCAGAGGAAGGTGGGAGCACGACATATGATGCCATGTGCTATATAAATCATGCTTTCACTAAGTGTGAATTGCGAGTCGTGAACATTTACTTGGCTCCGCGATTTGATGACCGAGAACATATGCAGATCAGTATAGCAGAAATTTTTGCAAAATTGCTGTCACAGTTTGTCCGATTAGCGCGTCAAGGGGAATGGAAGTCTCCTGCCTTAAAAATGTACCTGCCTGACGCTTTTTCCCGCAATTTTGCTTCTAGTTTCGCGTCTACATTAAAACTTCGAGACGGCTTGCTGACTGTTGAAATTATTGGGAGCTGGCTACATATAAAGGGTCTTGATACGTTAAAGGCGGAATGAACAAATAATTGACAATATCGTCGATATAGTGTTTTGGGATATGTCCTTTGCTTCATGGAGGGTTAATATGACCTTTGAACAGTTTGACCTTGCGATTAAAGAAGCTTTTGAAAAAGCGGCAGCTGAGCGCAGCGATGAGCTTGCGAACATGTCGTATCTTTTCCGCAATTGGCGATATGAGTTTTCAGAAGAAGAACTCAAACGCGCTGCGTAAAGGCTGTAGTTACGGAGTAAGGCCCCACTTTACGAGTGGGGCTTTTTTTTGAAACTGGGTGCAATTTTTTGCACTGAATAAGACGATATCTATCAATTTGGCATCGAAGAGGCGGGATAAGTTATCTGTTTAGTTAATCTTCTTCAGCTTGCCAATAATCCTGCCGCCCATGCCGAACATGCAGGATTGAAACCTGATCTTCCTCGACAGAATAAAACACTCGCCAAGGTGCTCCGCGCCCATAGAGCAATTGCCGGATTTCAATATCAAAGGCGTCACTTTCCGGGGCAATTGCGTGGGCAAAGGGGAAGGTTTTCAGGTTCGTTACGGCTTCTTGCAAACCATCCCGCCACTGATTGGCATAGAGCGGGTTTTCGGCATGTAGCCAGTCATAGGCCGCGATGATATCCGCCATTGCCTTGGGCGATATGACGATCCGGTAATGCTTCATTTATGCCGGGTGGAGAGGTCGTTAAAGAAGCTTTCCGCGTCCTGACCCTGACCGTCTGCAATCTGGTTCAGCCCTGTGCGGATGCCCGCAACCGTCTCGTTATATTCCAGACGATTTTGCATGTCCTGCCACGCCTTGGCATCCATCACCACCACAGATGCCTTGCCATTGACGGTCAGGATCGCGGGTTGCTGCGTTTCACGCAGGCGTTTGGTGAAGGTCGCCGTATCGCGTTTGAATTCGGTCAGCGGGCGAATATCCTTGGTGATATCCATATTTGCACCTTTAAAGCATCGAATTGAATGCGAATTTAGCATTTTTTTCCGCGTGGTGCGATAAAATTCCCGGTGGGACTAGCGTGCGGGACGGGGACGGTAGGCAGGGCAGGGCTCATCACTTCTTTCCTTGATCAACGTCATTGAACGGATCGGTATCCGGAAAGGGTCTTTTCTTTCTGGCCGGTCCGATTTTGTCCAATGATCACATCAAAGGAGAAAAGTGATGAGTATGATCGGACGAATTGCAATGGCGGTGTTTGCCCTTGGGGCATTTGCCGCCCTGTCGCCTGCACCGGCTTATGCCGCGTGCAGCGATGCAGACCGGTGCACAGAACAGGAATGCAATACGCGCCAGTCGCGGGTTCATCCGACCTGTGATCAGCCGCGTTCCTGCAATGGTATTACGGATCAAGCCGAATTGCAGCGTCGTTTGGCTGTGAACCAGGCCTGCCTTGCGGCGCGTCAGAATGTTCAGGCGTGCTTCAGTGCTCCGGATTCTGGCCATAACGAGGCCATCACCGGTGTTCAGAATGCCATCGATAATTGCCAGGCTGCACTTGGCGGCTAAGTGCGAGCGCATGTGATTTAACGTTCGGGAACGGGGCATGGCCCCGTTCCTGTCCTGCACCAGAGAGGAAGGAGGATGGTCATGGTTTCGGATTATGAGAGCTGGCGGCGATGGGTGTTTGATCATCCGGTTGCGGGCGAAGGTGAACGCCCGTGGTATTTCGCGGGCGGAGACATGGCGTTTGACCCGGAAGCGGATGTGGAAAAGGCGCTTTTGTGGATAACGAAGCTGTTTGGCGAGGCAAACCTGTTGCCGGATGATTTCAGCATGGCACATATCGGGCAGGGGCTTTGGTTTCTGATCGACCCGTCGGGATCAAGCCATATGTTTGTGTTAACAAATCCGGCCATACCGTTTGCGAAGCGGGCAGACGGCATTGCCAGTATTGCAGCACTTTATCAGGGGCTTTTTGATCCGCAATGCAGCCGGGCGAAGGGGGCGCGGAAGCTTCACAGTATCTGTGCAGTTTTCTGGAGCGTGGCCCCGTTTGCGCCAAACGGCAATGGGGCTGCGCCGACAGAGCAGGATCAGGCTTTTCTTGATGTGCTGGAGAAGATTGCGATGCTTGAAAACCCGGTTTGCCGGAAATCGGTGCTTGAGGCGCTGGATTTATGGAAGGGGTCATATCCGGAAAAGGCAAAAGCCATTCGGGCAAAGATAACGGGGTAACGAATGTGCCCCTTGTATCCCTGCGTGCATTTGCATCCTGCCGGATCACCCTGAAACAAACCCGTCGCCCCCGCGTTAGAAGGACAGGGTTTCATTTGGCACACAGGCAAAAAGGATTTGGCATGACGGACGCAGAACCGGTTTCCGTGGGCGAGATTGTCGCGCGGATACGGGATCGGGCGGTGGCGGGGCAGCGGACGGTTTCGGTTGAGGATATGGTGACGGTTCTGGGGCGGCGGAGTTACGGGCCGTTTCTGTTTGTGCCCGGCCTGATCGGGATCACGCCGTTATCGGGGATTCCGATGGTGCCCGCGATCCTTGCGGTGATTGTGGCGGTTTTTGCCATTCAGATCGTTCTGGGCCGGTCGCATTTATGGTTGCCGGGTATCCTTGCTCGCCGGTCGTTTGACGGGGCGAAGGTCGCAGATGCGATGGCGCGGATCGAACCGGTGGCGGGGAAGCTTGATCGCTGGTTTTACGGGCGGTTGCCGGGCCTGACCGGGCGGCATGGGGTGCGGGTGGCGGCGGTGATGAGTGTGTTGCTGGCAGTGTGCGTGCCGTTTTTTGAAATGGTGCCGTTTGCCGGGATTGCGCCGATGAGCGCGATTGCCGCCTTCGGGCTGGCGATCCTTGTGCGCGACGGGGCGCTGATGCTGGCGGCGATCATCATCACGGTGGCGGCGATGACGGGATTTATGGCAGTTCTGCTATAGTTCGCAGTGTTCGATTGATGCCATATTGCGCAAAGCGGGGACGCGCCCTACATTCCCCGGATGACAAATACATCACACACCATGATTTACCGCGTATTGGGGTCGGACGAATGGGCCGAAGCACTTGCGACCGGGCATTATGCCGGGGCACCGTATGATATTGCGGACGGTTTTATCCATTTTTCGACCATCGATACGCTGGCGGAGACGCTTGCGCTGCATTACCCGAAACGCGGGGGCCTGCGGCTTTTGCATGTGCCGGTCGAGGCGGTCGATGACAAGCTGAAATGGGAACCGGCGCGCGGTGGCACGCTGTTTCCGCATCTTTATGATGAACTTCTGGTCGAGCATGTCGCACGGGTCGATGACCTCAAGCTTGATGATAACGAGGTTCACATCCTGCCCGAGGATCTGCGCCCCGACTATATGCGCAAAGGATAGTCACACCCGGCGATAGACGCGCCCGCCGCCGTGCTTTTGGCCGGTATCCTCGACCGTGGGGAATTTACCGGCCCGGACCGCATTGAGAAATTCCCGCCCGATTTTGACCTTGTCCCCGATATAGAGCCGGTCCCAGCCGGGGCCGTAGATTTCCGGGAAGTGAAATGTACCGGGATTGCGGGCGGCGATGCGGTTTTGCAGTCGGGTGATTTCCTGAGAATCCATGAGGGGCTCCATTGCGGGCCTCCTTTTTTGTATGTGGCTTTGCTTCAGGTAGTTTTCAGGCGGGCATAAAGAAAGGGCGATGCCGGGATGGCACCGCCCTTTTGCCTTCGAGATCGGCAGGATCAGACCAGTTCGCCCAGCGTTGCCGGATCAAAGCCGAGCAGGGCATCGGTTTGATTGTCGCGCACCTTGGCCGTCCAGGCCGCATCGGTGATCAGCGCGCGGCCGACCGCGATCAGATCGAAATCGCCGCGTTCCATGCGGCTGACCAGTTCATCAAGCCCGGCGGTGGCAGCAGCTTCGCCGGCGAAGGCAGCCATGAAATCACCGGAAAGCCCGACCGAACCAACCGAAATCGTCGCCGCCCCGGTCAGTTTTTTGGCCCATCCGGCAAAGTTCAGGCCCTTTTCACCGTCCAGTTCGGGGAATTCCGGTTCCCAGAAACGGCGTTGGGACGCATGAATGATATCCACCCCGGCATCGACCAGCGGGCCGAGCCAGTCGGTCATTTCATCAGGCGTTGTTGCCAGACGGGCGGCGAAGTCCTGCTGTTTCCATTGGCTGACGCGCAGGATGATCGGGAAATCCGGGCCGACGGCAGCACGCATGGCGGCGACGACTTCGCGCGCAAATGTCGCACGTTCCCGGATGGTTTTGCCGCCAAAGCGATCGGTGCGCAGATTGGTGCCCGACCAGAAGAACTGATCGATCAGGTAGCCATGCGCACCGTGAATTTCAAAGGTATCAAACCCGGCATTCTTGGCATCAAGGGCGGCCTGGGCGAAGGCGGCGATGGTGTCGGCTATATCGGCATCAGACATGGTGTTGCCGCGCGGCTCGTCGGGCGCGACAAGGCCCGACGGGCTTTCGACCGGGGCATCCGCCACCCATTCGGTCTGAAAACTTTTGACCGATCCGGTATGCCAAAGCTGCGGCCCCATTTTGCCGCCCGCGCCATGCACGGCATCAATGACGTTTTTCCAGCCCGAAAGGGCATCGCGGCCATGGAAGAACGGAATGCCCGGATCGTTGCGCGATGCCGGGCGGTTGATCACCGTGCCCTCCGACAGGATCAGGCCGACACCGCCTTCGGCGCGTTTGCGGTAATATTCCGCATTGGCCGGGCCGGGGATGCCGTCAACGGCGTGCGAACGGGTCATCGGGGCCATGACGATGCGGTTGGGAAGCTCAAG
The DNA here is from genome assembly GCF_044790785.1 of Thalassospira australica. Classification (GTDB taxonomy): domain Bacteria; phylum Pseudomonadota; class Alphaproteobacteria; order Rhodospirillales; family Thalassospiraceae; genus Thalassospira; species Thalassospira australica_A. The sequence goes on from NZ_CP085258.1 coordinate 1,050,389, forward strand.
GGTTTTCAGCTTGAAGGGTTGAAAAAGAATGTCGGCATTTGACATCGGGTATCCTCCGATTGGAAATGGGTGTATGATGGCTACTAGATATACGCTGTATACCTACTGTCAATCAGGCACCTTGAGGGTACCAGGTATACTTGAGGAAACCTGCGTGGCGCTCGCGCCGGAGGAAATGGGGTGGAAATGCCATGGAAATGAAAGAATGCCCGGTCGAGATGTTTCGCGCGATGTGCCCGAGCCGGGAGCTTTTTGACCAGATCGTCGATAAATGGTCGATGATGATCCTGGCGGTGCTGTCTCATGGGCCGTTACGGTTTAACGCGATCAAGCGCGGGCTTGAGGGCATCACGCAAAAGGCATTGACGCAGACGCTGCGCAAGCTGGAACGCAACGGCATTGTTGCGCGCCACGTGATTGCGACATCGCCGGTCGCGGTCGAATATGAAATCACCGAACTTGGCCGGTCGCTGGTCGGGCCGTTCAGGGCGCTTTATCTGTGGACGCGCGATCATTACGACGAAGTGGAAAAGGCGCGGGCAGAATTTGATGCGCGGATGGAGGAGCGGGTTTAGGACCCCATGCCCCAGCCGCCGCCCTGTGCGACGAAGCTGTCGCGGGTTTTCTTGCCTGACAGGAAAACCGCAAATGTCAGAAATAACTGACAAAACCGTCAGTTTCGGCATTTTCCCCTTCAAAGTAAGATATAGCTGACATCTGATGGTGGATGCGGGGCGTGGCAGGTGGCTTTAACGCCATTGATCCTTGCCCCGTCCCCTTACACAGCGTAAGAACAGGGCAGGTATTTACAAGCACGGAGCAGGTCGCGTGGGGTGGTACAAGTCACTGGTTTTGCCGGTTGTGCGGTGGATCGATGCGGAGACCGCGCATGGTCTTGCGATTTGCGCACTGAAAAACAATCTGGTGCCGCGCGATGATGATGCGACGGATGCAACGCCGATCCTTGAGACCGAGGTGTTCGGGCGCAAATTTGCCAATCCGGTCGGGCTTGCCGCCGGGTTTGACAAAAATGCCAAGGTGCCCAATCAGATGCTTCGCCACGGGTTCGGTTTTGTTGAAATCGGATCGGTGACGCCCGAACCGCAACCGGGCAACCCCAAGCCCCGGCTTTTCCGGCTTTATTCCGACCGGGCGGTGATCAACCGCATGGGCTTTAACAACGAGGGTGCGCAAGTGGTGGCTGATCGCCTGCGCAAGCGCGCGCGCAAGGGCATTTTGGGTGCCAATCTGGGCAAAAACAAATATTCCGAAGATGCGGCGGCGGATTATGTGAAGGGGGTTGCGGCCCTTGGTCCCTATGCCGATTATCTGGTGGTCAATGTATCCTCGCCCAATACGCCCGGTTTGCGGGCATTGCAGGGGCGGGGGCCGCTTGAGACGCTTCTGACGTCGGTTTTAAAAGCACGCGATAGCCATGCCAAGGGGGTGCCGGTGCTGCTTAAGGTGGCACCGGACCTGACGGAGGAAGACAAGGCCGATATTGCCGCCGTGGTGTTAAAACTCCGGCTTGATGGCATGATTGTTTCAAACACCACGATTGACCGGCCGGTCGGGCTTAATTCCTATGATCAGGATGAAAAGGGTGGTCTTTCCGGCCCGCCTTTGATGGAGCCGTCCACCAAGGTTCTTGCCGATTTTTATCGCCTGACCGGGGGTAAAATCCCGTTGATCGGGGTCGGCGGGATTGCATCGGGCAAGGATGCCTATGAGAAGATCCTCAATGGGGCGTCGCTGGTGCAGCTTTATTCCGCCCTTGTCTATCACGGGCTGGAGCTTGTCACCGAGATCAAGGAAGATTTGGCCAGACGCCTGCGCAAGGATGGTTTTACCAGCGTGGCGGACGCGGTCGGTGCGGCCTATCCGGAGATTTCCGGGCGCAGTGCCCCGGTGGATGAGGCGCGCGCGGCCAAGGCGGCGGTGACGGCGAAGGCGGAACCCGCCAAGGCAGATGAGGCCAAACCGGCGACCGCAGCGAAGGCGACCGCCAAGAAGCCAGCGACCAAGAAACCGGCGGCGAAAAGCAAGACGGCACCAAAGGGCGGTTCGGCGACAGATTGATTTGTGGCACCATGGATTCCCGCGTTCGCGGGAATGACGGGGAGTGGAAAACGAACGCTCAGCCCGAAAACCGTCACTCCCGCGAACGCGGGAGTCCATCTTGCTGCATGTGCGATGACGATTTTAACATGAAGTGGAATGCGTGAATGACGGTTGGCACCAGCTATCAGATGATCAACGGCCTGTCGGAAGTGATCGAACAGTACGATGCCGTGATCCTTGATCTTTGGGGCGTGGTGCATGACGGGGTCACACCCTATCCAAGCTCCATCCCGGCGATGGAGGCGCTTAAAAAGGCCGGTGTGCCGGTCGCCCTTCTGTCGAACGCGCCACGCCGGTCAAGCGTCGTGGTCGCACGCATGGAAGAGATGGGCATTGCGCGCGACCTTTATGGCCCGGCGGTCGCATCGGGCGAGATCGCCTATAGCCAGCTTCTGGCGCGTTCTGATCCGTGGTACGCCAAGCTTGGCCGCAAGGTGATGAGTGTCGGCCCGGTGCGCGACATGTCGATGTTTGAAGGGCAGGATATCGAGATCGTCAAGAATGTCGCGGATGCCGACTGGCTTCTGGTGACCGGGCCGAATGACGATTATGACGCGGTATCGGTTTATGAGGATCTGCTGCATGCCGCCAAGGCGCGGGATCTGCCGATGCTGTGCCCGAACCCGGACCGCGAAGTGATCCGCGGCGGGGATCGCATCATCTGTGCCGGTGCGATTGCCGCACGTTACGAGGTGATTGGCGGCAATGTCCGCTGGGAAGGCAAGCCGCTGGCGAGTGCCTATGATTTCTGCCTGCAACTGTTTGACAAGGGCCCGGATGCGAAGCTTCTGGTGGTGGGCGACAGCCTTTCGACCGACGTGGCCGGATCAAACAATGCCGGGCTTGATGTGGCACTGGTGACCGGTGGCATCCATGCCGAGGAACTTGGCGCGCCGCGTGGGACGTTGCCGGAAAAGGGCAGGCTTGATGCGCTGCTGAACGCGACCGGGCGAAGCATTACCTATGCGGTTGGGGATTTTTGTTGGTAGTGTAAGATCGTTTTTGGTTAGCGGAATTGAGACTGGAATATTGTCCATCTCGTTATGAAATTGGATTTCGTAGGTCCATCTTTGGGAATTGAAACCGGTTTTCCGTCAAGGCTGGCATAATCTGAGTGGCAATTTGGGCCAAACTTAACTTTCATCGTATCGGGATCTATGGCGATCTGGTTTGCGTCAAATAAACGATGAAGGTCGGCGCGCAGTAAAATACCGTTTCCAATAGTGTCACTTCCGCCAGTTGAGAACGGTTGTACGTGTGCGGCTTCCAACGCATATATAGTTTGGCATCCGGTAATTGCGCAGGAATGTCGATAGTATCCCAAAAGCAATTCTCTGAATTTGGATTGATCTGGTCTTGCCAAGGTTTTGTAGTAGGTTGGCAAACGCTCACCCACTTCAGACGTGGGACCTGACAGTAGTGTCGGAGATGAAAGAGGAGTCAGGGAATATTGAAACGTGATGAAGTTGCGTTTCTGGGCTAGGCACCAGTTAATCTCGGGAATTAGCCAGTGAGGACCCCTGAATTTTTCTGGATGTTCTGTTGCCGCAAATTTGGCGATCTCACGTAATTGTTCGAGTGTCTTTCCTTCGTTTTTCTGAAGAAAGTCGAACTGATGCCAAGCGATAGTTCCGATCCTCTTGGGATTAGAGTCTGCTAGGATTTGTAACACTGCATCAGGTGCAAAGTCTTTTGCTGAAGCCATTTTAGTGTCATCCTGATCAAGCAAGTATATGTGAATGGATTTTTACATGAACAGGATAGCTCTTTCAGACTTGTCAAAGCAATTGGACCTACGGAAGGCCGAGCTTGGCTATTCCGGAACGGATTATGTTGCGCGCAATTCCGGGAAATACCGTACCCAAAGCAAACGCGACCTGCTGCGCAATATTGCTGAGGCGGCAGCGGCGCGCGGTGAAAAGCCGCCTTTTAAAGCCAATTACTGATCGGTTGTAACCGTCGTTTTGCACCCGCCTTTCCCGTTGGAAGGCGGGTTTTGTTTTTGTGGTTTCGGGTTTGCGGTGGCAGAGTGATTGCGGTGCCAACAAACCGGAAAAACCATGCTTCTGACAGATGACATTCGCGATTATGCCGGGCGGTCGGTTTTGTGCTGGCTGGCGAGCGTGTCCGAAGACGGGCCGTCGGTCAGCCCCAAGGAAATCTTTGCCTGTTATGGCGAGGATCGCATCATCATCGCCAATATCGCATCACCGCAATCGGTCAAGAATATCCGCCATGACCCGCGTGTCTGTGTGAGTTTTGTTGATGTGTTTTCGCAGAAGGGCTGGCAGCTTTATGGGCAGGCCGTGCTTCTGAAAAACGGTGATGACGGCTTTGCCGAGCGGCAGGTGGTTTTGCAAGGCATGGCGGGTGAAGCGTTCAAGGTCGGCATGGTGATTGATGTGGCAATCGATCAGGCGCGCGAGATTATTGCGCCGAGTTATCGGTTCAAGGCCGATGTTAACGAAGCCGACATGCGGGCCGGGGCGATGGCGAGTTATGGGGTGAGGCCGTTGGATTAGGCCCTTCGTCCTTTGGCGTTTGAGGATGCGGCACCGCTGACTGGATTCCCGCGTTCGCGGGAATGACGGTTTGGAGGAGCATCAGCTTTCGGCCACGCGCTTTTCGCGGAAGATGATGAAAATGCCGCTTCCGGTGATGATGGCGGCACCGACAAAGGTCAGAAGATCGGGCGTTTCGCCCCAGAAAAACCAGCCAAGCCCGGTGGCCCAGACGAGGGCGGTGTAATCAAACGGGGCGACGGTCGGCGCGTCGGCAACCCGGAAGGCCTGGGTGATCAGGGTCATGCCGCTGGTGCCGACAAGGGCGATGGCGATGAAAAGTCCGATATCCTCTGCCCGGATCGGGGTCCAGAAATACCAGACGGCAGAGGCGCTGAGCAGGGTGCTGGTGAAGCTGAGGTAAAACAAAAGCGTCCACATGCTTTCGCGGGGATCGAGCAGGCGCGCACTTAGCATCAGAAGCGCATAGGTAAAGGCGGTCGCCACCGGCAAGAGCGAGACGGGCTCAAAGGTTGCCGCACCGGGGCGCACAATCACCAGAACGCCGAGAAAACCGACCATCACGGCAACCCAGCGCCGCCAGCCGACCCGCGCAATCAGCAGTGATGAAATCGCGGTGATGAAGAGCGGGGCGACAAAGGCAAGCGCGGTGGCTTCGGCCAGTCCCATCAGATGGATGCTGGTGAAGAACATGATGGTTGCCGTGATCCAGATGACGGTGCGCATGAAATGCACGCCGATCCGATTGGACCGCAGGCCGCCAAACCCGACCATTTTTATGGCCAGCAGGGCGGCAAAGGGCAGGGCAATCGAATTGCGCAAAAAGATGATCTGGATCGGTGAATAATGATCCATCAATCCCTTGGCCAGGGCATCATTGACACACAGCAGGGCGACGCCGGCACACATTAAAACGATGCCGGTCAGATTGTGCTGGGGCTGTTGTGCATTCATGGTTCGTGGCGCTTTCCCTGTGACGCTTCCCTGTGACACTTCCCTGTGACACTTCCCTGCGATGGCTTTTCTGTTGGGGCGTTTTGCCATCTGTCTTCGAGTGTTAGGGCAAAGTGCCGGATGAGGCCAGCAAAGAAAGCGCCCGGTGGGGCTTCGGGGTGGCAGCAGAGTTTGAGGTTGTGGCACGAAGGACTGGATTCCCGCCTGCGCGGGAATGACGGTTTGGGGGGAGGGCTGTGCGCAACTTCATCGTCACTCCCGCGAAAGCGGGAGTCCATGGGGCGGTGGGTTCTGTGGTGGGGCCCGGGCTATTTCAGACAGAAAAAAACGCCGCCCGGGAAAGGCGGCGTTTTGCGTTTGGGACGCGAGATGCTGAGTGGTCAGATCGCGGTGGCGCGGTTGGCTTCGATATAGATTTCGCGCAGCCGCTTGGCGATCGGGCCCGGCGTGCCGTCGCCGATTTTTTTGCCATCGACTTCGGCGACCGGGCAGACAAAGGCCGAGGCCGAGGTCGAGAAGGCTTCCTTGGCGGCATAGACTTCATCGACCGTGAACAGGCGTTCTTCGACCTTGAGCTGCAATTCCTCGGCACATTTCAGGACGGCCTTGCGGGTGATGCCGTGCAGGATGTCGTTGGAAAGCTGCCGGGTGACGATGACGTTATCCTGGGTCACGATATAGGCGTTGTTCGACGAGCCTTCGGTGACATAGCCATCCAGCACCATCCACGCATCATCAGCCCCCTTGGCGGCGGCTTCGGTTTTGAGAAGCGACGCATAAAGAAGCTGCACGGTTTTGATGTCGGATCGGCGCCAGCGGACATCCGGGTAGGTCAGGATTTTCTGGCCGCGTTCGGCGAGTGGCGATTTGATCAGGGATTTGGACTGCGTGAACAGAACGACGGTTGCCGGGGTGTCATCCTTGATCGCGAAATCACGATCACCGGCCGACCCGCGCGAGACTTGCAGGTAAACCAGTCCCTCGGTGATGTCGTTGCGTTTGACCAGTTCGCGATGGATTTCAAGCAGTTCGTCGATATCGGGTTTGTAGGTGAAGCCCAGTTCGGAGAGCGAACGCGCCAGACGGTTCATGTGACCGTTGAAATCGATCAGCTTGCCATCGAGTACCGAGGTGACTTCATACACGCCGTCGGCAAACAGGAAGGAACGGTCAAAGATCGAAATCCTGGCTTCATTTTCCGGCAGATAGTCGCCGTTCACATAAACAGTACGCATGTCATCTTCCTGTCTGTTCGGGAACCGTCGAAAGGCGATGCCGGAAATCCGGTTTCCGTGCGGGGCCATTCACGGGAGATAAAATATACCTTAAGGAAATATCATAGCTCGGCTGGCTTTGTCGTGCCACGCTTTGATTGTTGCGTGTAAAAGGTGAAATGTTGCTTTGGTGGTGCCAATTCTGGCGGTTATATCGTGGCAGCGGGCGGATTTTGCTGTGATTTTCGAATAAAATTCGGTGGTTCTGATGTGGGGGCGATGTTTATCTCGTCGCGATCAGCTTGGAGGCTTGTGTGCGGAAAAGGTTTGAATGCTCCAATCTATGAAGGCGCGAACCGTTGGGGAAATATGACGGTTATGCGGATACATGATTGAAACAGGTTCTGGCGGAGCGGTGTTTTCGGGCAGTACCTCGCACAATGCGCCGCTTTGCATAAGTGGATCAACGATATAGCTGGCGGCACGAATAAGGCCAAGACCGGCAAGCGCACAGGATATGTATGCATCGGTGTCGTTGACGATCAGACGGTCATTTGCGGGGATGTGGCGTTGCTGCCTGTTGATTTCGAAGGTCCAGTCAATCGGACGTCCCGTCGCGCTGGCGACATATCCCACCAGGTGATGTTTTTGCAGATCATCAAGGTTTGAGGGGCGACCGTATTTTTCGAGATAGGACGGGGCGGCGCAAACAACCCAACGAAAAGAATGAAGGCGGCGGGTTATCAGGCTGGTCGTGTCTGCGGGAATGCCGGTGCGAATAACGCAATCAATGCCGTCCTGAAACAGATCAACGACATTATCGCGCGTCGTCAGAAACAGCTTAACGTCGGGATAGCTTTCCTGAAAATCCTGCAATCGCGGCACGATAAAATGTCGGGCGATTGATGCCGTTGTATCAACCCGAAGAATGCCCTGTGCACGCCCTGCACGACCGGGGAAGGACGCCTCGACGAGTTCAATTTCATGAAGGACGCGCTGGCAATCGGTAAAATAGGACGCACCATCGACGGTCAGGCTGAGTTTCCGTGTGGTTCGGTTTAACAGGGATACGCCAAGATAGTCTTCCAGTTCCTTGATCGCGCGTGTCACCGTCGAGGGAGGAAGGGACAATGTTTCGGCGGCCTTGCCAAATCCCCCAGCCTGAACAATGCGAACAAATATTTCCATCGCTTTCAAACGGTTCATTCTTTCCCCGGTCATAAGAGAGGTTCAGCGGAGGGCGTACAGGTATCACAATAATTGCGTCATATGGATAAATATGGCGTGATTTTCAGAGGTGAAAAAATTGGTATTAAAATAAGTATTTTATATCAAATATTTATGGTGGCATCCGGATTTTATAATTTTTGATTATTCCATTTTTGAGAATTAACTGCGCAGGATTGCTTCATAGTCAATGGCGGTAAAGCTGCGTATCCAGCACCTATCAGTTATCGGGATGATCCCGGTTGTTTGAAAAGGAAATGGATATGACAGACAAGAATGCAGCACAAAAAGAACCCATACTTGTGCTTGGTGCAGGTCAGCTTGGATTTTCGGTTTTGCGCGAACTGGCATCGCAACTTGATCCGGAAAAACAGCCTTTGTCCGTGCTGGTTGCGCCGGGGATGACCCGCTCGGAAAAGGAAATGGACCGTGAAATTGTCGCGCAATTAAACCAATGGGGGGCGGAGGTTATCGAGGTTGATTTGCGCACTGTATCGGTTAGTGATCTGGCGGACCGGTTTCGGTCGTTCCATACGGTCGTTAGCTGTACCGGTTTCGTCGGCGGCAAGGGCACGCAGCTTAGAATTACCAATGCGGCTCTTGATGCCGGTGTGACACGATATTTCCCGTGGCAGTTCGGTGTTGATTACGACATCGTCGGGCGTGGCAGCCCGCAGGATGTTTTTGACGAGCAATATGATGTTCGGTTGTTGCTTCGCGCCCAGAACAAAACCGAATGGGTTATTATTTCGACCGGTATGTTCACGAGCTTTCTATTCGAGCCAAGCTTTGATGTCGTAAATCTTGACGAGAAAACGATAAATGCGCTGGGGAGCTGGGAGACAAAGGTCACGGTCACAACACCGGAAGATATCGGCATATTGACCACCAAAATCATTCTGGCAAAGCCGCCTTTTGCCAATGAAGTTGTTTTTGTGGCGGGTGACACCGTTTCCTATGGCCAGCTTGCTGCGATTGTCGAAGCCGTGACTGGCGAGGTATTCCGAAAGACGGAACTGACCCACGAGGTTCTTGGGGAATTTCTGAAACGTAATCCGAATGATGTCATGGGCAAATATCGCGCGGCTTTTGCACAGGGGGATGGCATGCATTGGGATAAGGCCAAAACGTTTAACGCTGCCAACAATATCCCGACAACCGGTGTTGAACGCTGGCTGCGTGCAAACCTAGGTAAAAAATAAGAGTTCGGCAGGTTTGGATTTTTTGGCCGTCTGACCAGGATACGGCGAGGGATTGTTCAAGACACCCTCGCCAGACGGCCAAGAGATCAGGACCGCAGAACATTCGATGAAAATCTTTTGAAATTAGTGTTTGACCTGAACTTAACTTGAGGTCCTATGGTCCTGCTTCGGATACGGAAGTCCTTAGAAATACCGCCCCAAACGGACAAGACACGGAGCCACCCGATGAATAATCATCTGCCGATGAATGCCCCCGAATTCGATGATGCAAGCGTGCAAAGCGCGATTGATGCAAGCTGGGCCAAGCCCTTTAACCTGCCGGAACCGCAGGTCGATCTGGATGCCTATTTTGCCCGGATCGGCTATGACGGTCCGCGCGAGGCGAGCCTTGAGGTTTTGCGCGATCTGCATGCGCTGCACCCGGCGCATATCCCGTTCGAGGCGATCAATGTGCTGTGTCGCAAGGGTGTGAGCCTTAAGCCCGATGATGTTGACCGCAAGATCATTTTCGAGGGGCGTGGCGGATATTGTTTCGAGCAGAACGGCCTGTTCCGCCGGGTTTTGCAAAGCCTTGGCTTTGAGGTCGAAAGCCTTGCCGGGCGGGTATTGTGGGGGCACAACCCCGATGATGGCCCGCGGCCGCGCTGCCACATGGCGATGCGCGTCACACTCGATGGTGAGGCGTGGCTGGTTGATGTGGGCTTGGGCGGATGTGTGCCGACCGCGCCGCTTTTGCTGGGCGTTTCGGTGCCGCAGGTCACCCCGCATGATACCTTCCGGGTGCGGGAACGCAATGGCCGTTACCTGACGGAGCTTGAACGCGATGGCGTGTGGAAGCCGGTGCATGAGGTCGATATCGTCCCGGTCGAGGATATCGATTACGAGGTGATGAATTTCTATGCCAGCACCCATCCCGAAAGCGGTTTTGCCGATGTCCTGATGGTGGCGCGCAGTGCGCCGCATGCAAGGTTCACGTTATTAAACAACCGCCTGACCATCCGGTTGCGGACCGGCGAGGAGGAGGAGCATCACCTGTCGGTTGGTGATGTCGAGCAGACATTGAGCGATATTTTCGGCATCAGCGTTGACCCGTCGTGGCGGCGTTACCTTGAGGATGTGATCGCCCGTGCGGAAGCCGTGCGCAAGCAGGGGTGACGTCGCGAAACGAGAAAGGATCAGGGGCCGTGGCGGAATGCTGCGGCCCTTTTGCATGCTTTAGTAGTTCACTGCCAATCCATGCCGGTTCATCAGGCTTTCGAATGTGCCGTTCTGTTTGACTTTGGCGAGGGCGGCATTGAAGTGTTCGAGCAGTTCATCGCCGTTCGGATAGTCTTTTGACGTCATCAGGTAAAGACCCGCCCCTTCGAGCAGCGGTTTTTCGATTGTATAGAATTTTTCGGCTTCTTCGGGCGGGAACAGGCGTCGGATCACATGCCAGCCGACCGAGCGCGCGGTGGAAAACAGGTCGATCCGGCCCATGTGCAGCATTCTGAAATTCTGTTCTTCGGACAGGGCGTATTCGACGTTTAGCCCGGCTTCATCAAACCACGGCTGATAATAATATCCCTGTATCCCGCCCAGGCGGTAGGAATGCAGATCGGCCAGGGTTTCATATCGGATTTCTGGCTTCGCACCCTGTGCGTTATAGGCGAAAAACGGGGAATCTTCGATATAGAGGGCGTCGGAGAAATTGAATTTTCGCGTGCGTTCTTCGGTGCGGCGATAGGGTAGCGTGCCCCATGCTTCGAGATTTTCAACATCCTGTTCGCCGCGTTTCCACGGCTTGAAATCAAATTCGAAATGGACATTCATTTCCCGCCCGATGGCATCAAACAGATCGGGCAGGAAGCTTTGCGGGGCATTGGCGCGTGCATAGGGCGGGTAATCGTTGGTGACGATCACCAGCGTTTCACCAGCATGTACCGGTGGCAGTTCATGCGCGTTGGCGTGCGTCTGAGCGAACAGCAAAAGCGCGGCTGCGAGCCCGATTTCGCGAAAAAATGTCATCCGTGTCCTTTTCCCGGTGCCCCGGGCGATTGGTTGCGGTGTTCTTTGGGGACCGCAATTCAACCGTGTGTTTTGTTGTATATGGGTCGGGCAAAAGGACTTTGCAGGGGGGAGACACGCAAAAGCCAAAGGCCGCAGAGGGAGAGCTGCGGCCTTTGAGCAGATGCGCCGTGGTTAGAAGGGTGCAAACGGCGCGGGAGGTATCGGGGTGCCGACGTTCAAGCGGATCGGGCCGTGAGAGGCTCGATTTCCGGGGGCAGGCGCAATTCGGTTTTTGTGTCAAAGACATGGATTTTTTCCATGTCGAACGCGATATGGATGAAGCTGTCGACGGCAAAATCCGGGCGATCAAGGGTAAAGATTTTGACCGGATTGCCCGCGAGTGACACATGGACAAGGGTTGAAAGCCCCATCGGTTCGATCAGTTCGACCCGGGCGGGAATGCTGCCATTGTCACCCGTTTCATCGGCAAGAATGGTGATATGTTCGGGCCGCGCGCCAAGGGTGACGGCCTGATTGGCCGTTGCCCCGCGGGCGGGCAGGACGGGCACCAGTGCCCCGTCGGTCAGCCGGATACCGGCATTGCCGTTTGGCAAGATTTCATAGGCCCCTTTGAGGAAGTTCATCGCCGGTGACCCGATGAAGCTTGCGACGAAGATGTTGGCGGGGCGGTCATAGATTTCGACCGGGCTTCCGACCTGCTGGATGATGCCGTCATGCATGGCAACGATCCGGTCGGCCATTGTCATGGCTTCGATCTGGTCATGGGTGACATAGACCGAGGTGGCACCAAGGCGGCGGTGCAGTTTGCGGATTTCGGTGCGCATCTGTTCGCGCAGGCGGGCATCCAGATTTGACAGCGGTTCGTCAAAAAGGAATGCCTGCGGTTTGCGGACAATGGCGCGGCCCATGGCAACACGTTGACGTTGCCCGCCCGAAAGGGCCTTTGGCCGCCGTTCCAGAAGGGCGGTCAGGCCAAGGATTTCGGCGACATTGGTGATCGCATCGGTGATTTTTTCCTTTGCGGTTTTGCGCAGTGTGAGCGCGTAGCTCATATTTTCGGCGACCGACATGTGGGGATAAAGCGCATAGGATTGAAACACCATGGCGATGTCGCGGTCCTTGGGCTGCAATTCATTGACGACCGTGCCGCCGATGGAAATCGCGCCCGATGTAATGTCCTCCAGCCCGGCAATCATGCGAAGCAGGGTCGATTTGCCACAGCCCGACGGGCCGACCAGAACGATGAATTCGCCGTCCCGGATATCAAGGTCGATCCCGTGCAGGACATCGACCGCGCCATAGCTTTTGACGGCATTTGAAATTTCGATGGAAGCCATTTGGGTCCTCTTATCCTTTCACAGCGCCAGCGGTGAGCCCCTGCACCAGATAACGCTGGATCAGCAGGAAGAACGCGCAGGCCGGGATCAAGGCCAGCACACCGGCGGCCATCATCTGGCCGAAATCGACGCTGAATTTTGAAACGAATGACAGCAGACCGACCGGGAAGGTCGAGGCACTTTCGCTGCTGACCAGCATCAGGGCGAACAGAAGCTCGCTCCAGGCGGCGGTGAAAACAAAGCCGAGAGTGGCGGCTACACCGGGCAGGGTAAGCGGCAGGATGATGCGGCGGAAGGCCTGAAAGCGGGTATTGCCATCGATCATCGCGGCTTCTTCGAGATCCTTGGGGATGCCGTCAAAGAAGGACTGCATCAGGAAGGTCGCGAACGGCACATTGAACGCGGTATAGACGATGATCAGCCCGGTCAGGCTGTCGGTCAGGCCAAGCGGGGCCAGAATTTTGAAGATCGGCGCAATCAGCATGACCAGCGGGAACATCTGGGTGATCAGCATCAGGGCGACGATGATCACCTTGCCGCGAAAGGCAAAGCGCGAGAAGGAATAACCGGTGACGGCGGCGACCAGTGTGGTCACAATCGCGGTGGTGCCCGCAACGATCACGGAATTGAGGAAATAATGGGGAAAGTTGCTTTGTGTCAGGACGAAGAAATAGTTTTCCCACGTCGTGCGTGACGGCCACATCCGCACCCCTTCGGTATAAAGGATGTCGTTGGGTGTGACGGAAACCTTGAGCAGCCAGTAAAGCGGGAACAGGGCAAAGACGACAAAGGCCCCGATCATCAGATAATGGCTGCCCCAATAGACCAGTTTGCGGGCGGGTGAATTTCCGGAAACGTTCATGTTCTTTGATCCCTTGCCCTAGCTGTCGGCGTGCGTCATGGCGCGGCGAAGCGCAATCACACCCAGCGCATAGGCCAGCAGCAGAACCAGAAGGACGGCTGCAACCGCCGAGGCATAGCCGAAATCAAGGCGGCGGAAGGCCTGGGTGAAGATGTAGGAGGCGACGATCTGGGTTGAATCGGCCGGGCCGCCATTGGTCATGACGACAATCAGATCGGCGAAATTGGCAATCCAGATGGTGCGCAGCATCAGCGTGATCGCAATGGTGGGTGCCAAAAACGGCAGGGTGATGCTGAGGAATTGCTGACGGGTGGTCGCGCCATCGATGGCGGCGGCCTCGTACAATTCCTTGGGGATGGATTGCAGGGCGGCCAGCAGGGTGATGGCAAAGAACGGAATGCCAAACCAGATATTGGCCACAATCGGCCCCCACATCGCAAGGTCCGGATCGGACAGGATGTTAAACGGTGCGTCCATCAGGCCAAGGGCGGTAAACCAGTGGGGCAGCGGCCCGACAACGGGATTGAACATCCAGGCCCAGTTCAGGCCCGACAAAAAGGTCGGCACAGCCCACGGGAGGAAGACCAGCGCCTGAACCAGCCGACGTCCAAGGAAATCCCGGTTGAGCAACAGGGCAAGGATCAGGCCAAGCGTGAACTGGAATAACAGGGAGCCGAAAGTCCACCACGCGGTATTGACCAATGCGCCAAGAAACGCATCGTCGGTGATCATGGTCTGGAAATGGGCCGTGCCGACAAAGCCGCCGCTGAACGGATTGAGGATACGGATATCGCGAAAGGCGTAGCTTAGCCCGAGAACAAGGGGCATCAGCATCACCGCGATGATCAGGATCAGGGCGGGGGAAACATAAAGATAGGGTTCAAGGATGCCGGACAGTCTTCTGGAGATCACCCCCCGCCTTTCGACGGGGAGTTTTCCGGCCTGCATTGCAGTGGTCACTGATTTGCCGCCATCCATTTTTTCTGTGCCGGGGTCAGGTATTCGGCCCATTGTTCTGCCAGTTCTTCGGGCGTGATCCGGCCAAGCAGGGCTTCCTGACTGGTGCGGATCACGAGGCTGTCCTTGAAGAAGGCGAATTCTTCAAGATGGGTCGGCATGACGGTCGGATGCACGTCGGGATCGGACAGTTCGTTGAACCAGCCTTCGAATTGCGGACTGGCAAAGAACGGATCGCTTTCGGCACCATTATGGATCGGCAACGCCCCGATGCGCTTGTTCCAGGCAAGGTTGCTTTCCTTGGATTCAAGATGGGCGATCAGGTTCCATGCCTCGTCCTTGTGTTCGCTGTTGGCAAACATTGACCAGCCGGCATAGCCGATGGTCGGGAAGGCCTTGCCCGACGGGCCCTTTGGCATGGTGGTGACGCCGAAATCCTCTTCGTTCATGCGGCTTGAAATCGCGATCAGGGCGTCCGGGTCCTGATCAAGCATCGCACAGGTGCCGGAATAGAACCCGGCGACGATTTCGTTAAAGCCCCAGTTCAGGCTGTCCTTGGGGGCGAGCCCGTCCTTGTAGAGATCGATCAGATATTCAAGACCGTCGGTCCAGCCCTCAGACGCAAAGGTGCTTTGGCCGTCTTCGGTGAAAAATTCGTTCGATCCGGCGGCGGTCGCGCCAAACATCACCCAGCCATTCAGCCCGCCGGGCCCGCCGCGCATGCAGTAACCATATTTGCCGGGAAGGGCGGATACCTTTTCGGCGGCTGCGCGGAAATCATCCAGCGTTACCGGTACATCGGTTACACCGGCTTCTTCGAACAGCTTTTTGTTATAGAACATCGCGCGCAGATAGAAGCCATAAGGCAGCATATAGGCGGTGTTGTTGGCAGAACGGGCAAATTCGATGGCCCGGTCATTGAGCGTTTTCGCCCCGTCCCATTCCTTGATGTAAGGTTCGAGACTTTCGAGCGCGCCGTTATTGGCATAAAGGGTTAGCCACGTATCAGGCATTTCAACGATGTCGGGGGTTTGCCCGGCCGAGACCATGGTGGCGAATTTTTCAAACGCCTGCCCCCATGGAAGGGAGGTGATTTCGACGGTCACACCGGGATTTGCCGCCTCGTATTCCGCAACCAGGCTTTTGAGGGTTTCGGTGCGTTCCGGGCTTGTGATGACTTCGACAAGTTTCAGCGTGGTATCGGCATGGGCCTGACTTGTCAGAACGAGAGAGGTCACACCTGCCAGTAATGTTGTTTTCCAGTTCATTGTGAAGTTCCCTGTTTTAAAGAGTATTCTTACTTCAGGCTTGCCCCGATCGCCTGTGTCAGGTCGGCCCGGAGGTCTTCCGGGCTTTCGAGGCCGATATGCAGGCGGACCAGATTTTCCGGTACGCCAAAGCGCAGTGCGGAATTGGGTCCGCCGACTTGTGCGCGCGTCACCAGCGCAGGCACAATCAGGCTTTCGTGCCCGCCCCATGACACGCCGATCTTGAAGATGCGCAGCGCATCGACAAATTTCGGGATATCGACATTCGGGGTGAACTCGAACGAAAACAGACCGGATGATCCGGTCAGACCGGGGGGCGTTTGCCCGCCCAGACGCGGATGGTGAACCGCGATGACTTCGGGGTGGTCGGCAAGGAAACCGGCAATGGCCAGCCCCGATCTTTCATGTTCATGCATGCGGGCCGACAAGGTGCGAAGCCCGCGCAGCAAAAGCCAGCCGTCAAAGGCCGAAAGCTTGGCCCCCAGATAGGGCAGGATGGTGGACCGGACATTGCCGATGAATTCGGACGATCCGGCAATCACGCCTGCGACCACGTCGCTATGCCCGCCAAGATATTTGGATGCGGAATGAACCACGATATCGCAGCCAAGGGTCGCGGGCTGGCAAAAGATCGGCGATGCCCAGCTATTATCAATGATCGATACCGCCCCGGCGGTGCGGGCGATATCGCAAAGGGTTTTGATATCGTGGGTGTGGAAGGTCCAGCTTGTCGGGCTTTCGAGATAAAGTATCCTGGCACCGGGAATGGCGGCGCGCACCGCATCGATATCGCGGCCATCGACATAGTCGACCGTGACATTCATATCGCGCAGGAACATCTCGAAAAAGCGGAAGGCATCGGGATAAAGATGTTCGACGGCAACGATCCGATCCCCGGGGCGGACCACCGACAGGACGGCGGATGAAATCGCGGCCATGCCGCTGGCGGTGCCCAATGCGTCCTCGGTTTTTTCAAGGGCGGCGATTTTTTCCTCGAACGCGCGGACGGTCGGGTTGAGGCCGCGCGAATAGACCGGGCGGGTTTTGCGCCCGGCATAGGTTTCGACCATTTCGGCGAAGTTTTCGAACACGAAAAGCGAGTTCTGGAAAATCGGCGGCACGACCGCATTGGCGAAATGGTTTTCGTCATAGGCCAGCCGGGTGGCGGGGGACAGGGCATCGTCCATCGTTCCGTCATTTGCCGGTTTATCGGAATTATTGTTGTTCATTGGACATTCTCACGATGTCGTTTTCGACAATTTCAAGGATGGCAAGCGTGTGCTGGCGGGCGGCTTCGGGGTCGCGCGCGACAATCGCGTCAAACAGCATGCGGTGAAATTCAAAGGATTCCTTGGCGAAGTCCGGGCGGTTGAACGGCTGGGCAAAGAAGCTTTCGAAGGCTTCGCGCATTTGACCCAGCAACTGTTCAAACAGCGGGTTGCCCGACGCCTTGTAGATCGAGAGGTGATAGACAAGGTCGGCCTGGCCGGCGGTGCCAAATTCCAGATGTTCGGCTTCCATTGCCTCAAGGGCGGCGCGCATTTGCGCAATGTCATCTTCGCTTGCGCGTTTGGCGGCCAGCATGCTGGCTTCGACTTCAAGGCCGCGGCGGACTTCGAGGGTTTGCAGCAACCCGTCACGCTGGGTGGCGATGGAAAGCGGCATGAACAGGGTCTGTTCGCTGACCGGACGTTTCAGGTAAGTACCCGATCCGCGTTTGATTTCGACAATGCCAAGGGCCTGCATATGGCCGATTGCCTCGCGGATGCTGGACCGGCCGACCTGAAGGCCCGCCATCAGTTCGCGTTCGGGCGGCAATTGATCGCCGGGTTTCAGGTCCGACTGCACGATGAACTGTGTTAAGGATCCAAGGATCGCATCGCGACGCCCCGATGTTTGTATGGGTCGGATAGTGGCACCTGCCGATTGCGACACTTCACACCTTTATCTGATTTTCACCTCGCCCCGGCGACCGGTTATGTGGTCAGCCATCAGACGTCAGACCAATTTTGGAATTGAATCGGTTCAAGTCAAGCGGAAATGAAAAAGACGATGATGTTTTGCACTTGCGGATGGGGAAATATGCGGGTTTTCAGTCAGTTGGCCGTGATCGATGTGGTGTTTATGGTGCGCTGCAAATTCGGATGATCCGGGGGCGTTTGACTGGGAAATTCCGTTAATCGGCGTGTGCAAGGTGGGGAGTCGGTGAGGCAGCTACAACATTAGGCTACTCAACGAACAAATATTGAGATCGCTGTTCTAATAGAAGTTGTGAAAGAACTCGGATAAAATTCTGGGGCCAGTTTATAACGCATATCAATTTAGGGGGGGATAAATGAGTAATAGTGATGAACTGCAGATAGTTAGATTGAAAATTGCAGCCCTCAAAGAGGCAATGCAAACAGTAATGAATGGCGGGACTCCTGATCACTCAAAGTGGACAAATGTTAAAGGATTTGCCCGAAGGTACAATGAGATTGCTAAAGAATTTCAAGCATTGAGCAATTGCAATCAGGTAAACATTTTCAATTTAGATAAAATTAGAAATCCCTATGATATGGTTTGGCCTCAGCAGAAAGAGATATTCGACAGTGTATTTACTGAGGTGCTGATGCTGGGGGCGAGTGCGACTGAAATACCTTCAGTACCTCTTGGCCCATCTTATAATCTTTTCGTATCAAGCAATCAAAATGACTGGGAGGGGAGACCTTTTAATCTTGAAGCTTCAAGGTGCATACGAGAATATACAGCGGGTCATATTGCTAAGAAATATGCTTCTCTTAGTGCAGATAACATTGAAGAGCTCAAGCGTTTTCCCTGCATATTCGCTTACGAATCCGGAAAAAATAAATCCCCTAAATTTGGTTACATTAAGAATATAACCCTTAGTCAGAATGGGGTTCGCATTGAATATGAAACTCACGATATTTCTCCATTTCTGACTGATGAACAACTAGAAGAAATGTCTATCGAGTTGGATATCGGAAAATTGGAGTTATTCCGTACCCATTGGGCTGTAAAAGAAATTAATCTTCCAAAAGAACTTCATTTGCGTGGGATTAATATACCTAAATCACTTCGAGATGTTAAAAATTCCGTAGATATATCATCTCATATATTCGATGTGGCTCTTTCATTTCCTGGGGAAACTAGAGACCTCGTTGAAGATGTTGTGAAAGAATTGGAAGGAAAATTAGGGCCGAACTCATACTTCTATGACAACAATTACGTATCTCAACTAGCACAACCCTCTTTAGATATCTTGCTTCAGGACATTTATAAGAGAGCTAAGCTTGTTGTGGTTTTTATTGGCGCTGATTATCAGAAAAAGAATTGGTGTGGCGTTGAGTTCCGGGCAATCAGAGCGGCGATATTTGAACGTGAGCACAACAAAGTGATGTATGTTCGTATCGATGATGGGGCAGTTGAGGGCGTTTTGAGTACAGATGGCTATATAGATGCTAATAAGTTCACGCCAAATGAAATAGCGGGTTACATTGAAGAGCGGCTAAATTTACTAAATCGGCAATCTGATTAGTCGACCTAGTTCATTTGACTTAAATCCGCTTTCACGGAATCCACTAACGTATAATTACTTTCCAGCATGCTGGTGGGCCTATATCTGAGCTGATAAATCCTTTGATAAAAACGCGCCGCAGGGGGAATGCGGCGCGCAAAGTTGGGGCAGTCATTCAGAGGTGCCGGACATCAGGCATTTTCAGGCTTTGCCGTGCGGTAGCGTTCGCCGGGCAGGTGGTAGCTGAGCCGGGTCGAGATATCCCGGCGCATGGCTTCGTATGTGTCCCATTCCTTGCCGTCCTGAAGCGGCGGGATGGTGACAGTTTCGCCCATATCAAGACCGGCAAGGGCGGCATCGACCATGACATCGGTGGTCATGACCCATTCGGCAGGCAGATTGTCGTAATGCATGCCCGAAGCTTCCCAGAAACCGGTGGCGGTGGCACCGGGCAGGACGGCCTGAACACGGACACCCTTGTCGGCCAGTTCATGGTGCAGCGACTGGCTCAGGGCAAGGACATAGGCCTTGGACGCGCCATACACGCCATTGAGGATTTCCGGCCCGATGGCAACGACGGAGGCAATATTGATGATCGTGCCATTGGCCCGTTCGACAAAGGCCGGGGCGACGGCATAGGTTAACCGGGTCAGGGCGGTGACATTCAGGCCGATCATGTATTCCATTTTGTCGATATCGGCTTCGAGCAGCGGGGCGACCGAACCAAACCCGGCATTATTGATCAGCAGGGTGATTGATTTATCGCTGCGAAGGCGGCTTTCAACCCGGGCGAGATCGCCGTGACGGGAAAGGTCGGCGGCAAGGGTTTCGACAGTCCGGCCGGTTTCGGTGCGGATGGCTTTGGCAACATCGTCAAGCGCATCCTGATTACGCGCAACCAGGATCAGGTCATAGCCGCGTTTGGCCAGACGGTCGGCATAGATCGCCCCGATACCCGACGATGCGCCGGTGATGAGTGCGGTGCCCTTTGTGGTGATTGCAGTCATGGTTTCGGTCCTTGGAAATGTGAAGCTTGTTGATGAACCGATAATAACCTTGAGGGGTGGTGTCTTAAATGTCATATTAACGTCGTTTTAGGACATTCAGGTGACGGGTGATGATTTCAGTCGGTTTTGTTCTGCATCCCGGGTTTTCGCCGATGGGGCTTTCGGTTTTGTCGGCGTTCGAGGTTGCGAACCTGCATGCACGGGAAAAGCTTTATGATGTCACCCTGCTGTCGCCAAATGGTGGTGTGGTGCATGGCAGCATGGGATTGCAGGTGAATAGCCAGACGGTTTCGGGGCGGTATTTTGATCTGGTGATCATCGGCGGTGGCATGGACGAGGGCGGGCCAGACGTGATCGATTTCGTGCGTCATTTGCCCGATATCAGCCGACGGGTGGCTGCGACCTGCGTCGGGGCGTTTCTTTTGGCTGAGGCCGGATTGCTTGACGGGCGACGGGCGACAACCCATTGGGCGCGGGCCCGCGAATTGCAGCAACGGTTTCCGAAAATCCGGGTCGAGGAAGACCGCATTTTCATCCGTGACGGGCCGGTCTGGACATCTGCCGGGATGACGGCGGGGATTGATCTGGTTCTGGCGTTTATCGAAGATGATTTCGGGGCCGATCTTGCCCGTGCGGTGGCGCGCAAGCTGGTGGTTTATCATCGCCGGGCCGGGGGGCAGTCGCAGTTTTCCACCTTGCTTGAGCTTGAGCCGACGTCGGATCGCATTCAGAAGGTTCTGACCTATGCGCGGCGTAATCTTGCCAATCGGCTGAGTGTGGAGGAACTGGCGGGGGTTGCCAATCTGAGCCCGCGTCAGTTCAGCCGTGCCTTTCAGGCGGAAACCGGCCAATCCCCGGCCAAGGCGGTTGAGAACATGCGGCTTGAAGTCGCAAGGGGGATGATGGAGGACACCCATCACACGATTGATATGGTTGCGCGCGAAACCGGATTTGCCGACCGGGACCGGATGCGACGCGCCTTCATTCGTGCCTTTGGTCAGCCGCCGCAAACCATCCGCAGATCATCAGCCCTGCAATCCGCGGGGTGATGGCGGCCTGATCGGGCATGGCACAAAAAAACGCGCCGCAGGGGATGCGGCGCGTGAAGTTGGGGCAGATGTTGAGGGAGGCAGGCGTTAAAAGATCAGTTGGCGCTGGCGGCCTTGAGGATCAGGTCGGCAACTTCCTTGGGGTGGGAAACCATGACGACGTGGGATGCGCCGTCAATCACGACGGTTTCCTGTGAATTGGCGCGTTTCGCCATGAATTCCATCGCCGCGGGCGGGATGTTTTTATCGGCCGTGCCATAGATATGGTAGGACGGCAGGTCCTTCCATGTGGCATCGCCGGACGGTTCGTTCAGGGCAAAGTCGGTGACCGGGCGCTGGGCGATCGCCATCAGGCGGGCTTTATCCGCCGGAACGTCAGCGGCAAATTGCGCGTGGAATTTTGCCGGGTCGATATAAAGGTCATTCACACCGTTGCCGAGGGGAACCGGGGCGGCCAGGGCCTCGCCCAAGGTGCCGCCGGGGAATTTTGCGGCCAGTTCGGCAATGGTTTCACCCTTTTCCGGGGCGAAAGAGGCGACATAAACCAGCGATTTCACATTGGCCGCACCGTTGGCCGCGTTGGTGATGACCGGCCCGCCGTAGGAATGACCGACCAGAACCACGTCACCCGGAATGCTGTCGATAAGCGACCGGGTATAGGCGGCATCGCCTGATACACTGCGCAGCGGGTTGGCAACGCTGATCACGCGATATCCTTCGTCCTGCAGGATCGGCGCGACACCGTCCCAGCTGTCAGAGGCGGCAAAGGCACCATGAACCAGCAGGATGGTCGGTTTGGTGTTGGCGGCGGCGGTCGCAGCAGTATCGGCGGCAAAGGCCGGAGATTGCGTGGCCATCAGACCGAAGGCAAAGGCGGTCGCCTTGAGCAGGTTTTTCACATTCAGCATTTTCATCTTCCTTTTCCCGGTTTCGCCGATGACCGGCCAAACGTTGTTTCGATGACATGCTTGTAGCCGTGATTTTATGATCGTGCAATATTAAATCGTGTGCGATTTAATCACGTGAGATCACATGAGTGTGAGGTCGGTATTGTGGCGGCCTTGATCGTGGCGGGGCGGGTTTGGTAACGGGTTTTAAGGGAGAGAGCACACACCCGCCGTCATTCCCGCGAAAGCGGGAGTCCATGGTGCAGCGGGCTTGACGGGTGATTTAGAGGATGCGGCACGGAGGACTGGATTCCCGCCTGCGCGGGAATGACGGGGAGGGCATGGGCGTTCGTGGTGCGGTGGGGCTCAGAACTTCATCCTGAAGCCGGCCCCGAAGGCATGTTCACGGTTGTTTTCGGAGATTGAGGGTTGGTAATCGGTATACAGCGTCCAGCCATCGTCATCGGCAAGGGCAAAGCCGAGATTGCCGACCAGCCGGTCGCGGTCGGTTTCGCTGCCCGAGACGGTGAAGGACGGGGTTCCGGCAAAGGCGAGCGTGGTGGTGTTGGAAACCGGGCCGATATGATGATCCCATCCCAGACGGAATTGCGGGATCAGGGTTTTGCCATCGCCGGTATTGATCATGCCGGCGAAACGCACGCCAAGGCTTGCGGTGCCAGAAAGATCGTCATCGGACGCGCGCGAGATATTGGCCGATCCGGCGCCGGTTTCGGAAAAGCTGCCATAGCGGTTCCAGATCACGCCAAGCCCGCCATAGGGTTCGGCGCGCCAGTTGCGGGCCACGTCAAATCCCTTTGCCAGTTCGATATCGGCGCTGAGCGCATTGTCGGTATAGTCCGCGGTTGCGGTGCGGTCGATGCTGCCGAAATCAAGGTTGCGGCTGCTGTCGATGCCAATGCGGGTCCATCCGGCCTTCCCGGACATGCGCCAGTCATCGCCGAGATCATGCGTACCATAGACCCCGGCCATGAGATTGGCGGAATCAAGGGTGGCGTCGCGGCCACTTTGGCGGCTGTTGCCGTCGGCATAGCCGAAATAGATGCCAATCGTGGTGGCATCCGAAAGGCGGGTGTCATAGCCACCGATCATGCCGGTCCATTGGTAATCGGTGGTGTCGGCATTACCATCGCCGTCAATCCGACCGGCTGCGCCGATGGCCTGAAACCAGATGGCGGATGCGGCCTGTGGCGTATTTTCAGTGCCCAGCGACAGCATGTTTACGTCACTGGCATATATTTCACTGTCACTTGCCATCGGGCCGGAACGGGCAAAGCCGGTAAGTTCGGCGGGGGACAGGGTGTTGGCGGCGACAAGGGACCCGCTCGTGGTTTGGGCAATGGTGCGGCTGCGGTTCAGATCAGCAAGGCGTGCGCCGATCTGGCCGGTGGCTTGATGGGTGATGCGGTCATTCATGGCGGGGGCGGCGGCAAAGATATCGCCCGAGAGCTGTTGATAGGCGTGCTGTGCCCCAGCATTCGTCAGGCCAAGAATGGTGTTGCTGATGGTGGTGCCGTCCGTGCCCGAAAGGTTGCCAATCTGGCCAGCGACGGCTTTTTGATTGGGGGTTGTGGCAATGTCGGTGAAGCTGCTGGCGTTGCGGGTCAGTGTCAGGGAGACATCATTGCCGGTGCCGCCGATGGTTGAACGGGCGGCTTCATAAAAGGCGAGCTGATTGTCAATTGTTGCAAAATCGCCGGTAATCGCATCAACGCCATCATTTTCGATGATCACGTAACTATAGGTGGTCTGACCGGAAAAACTGTTATCCGATACGCCTTTGACCCGCAGGGTCGAGCCGGTGATATCGACCGTGCCCGTCACGATGACCTTGTCGGAATTGCCGGCATCGTCCACCTCGATCTCGAGGATGGAACCGGCATTGAGGACATAGGCACCATTGACGGTTTGTGTCCCGATGGAATTGCCCGGCGCATGAATGCCGCCTGACGAAATGTTGGTTGCCCCGACGGTTCCCGTGCCGCCAAGGGTGGCACCGTTCGCGACCGTGACGGCAGAGGCAATTGATCCATTGACCGCAAGGCGGCCCGCAGAGACGGTCGTGGTGCCGGAATAGGTGTTGGCCCCGCTGAGTGTGACGGTGCCGGTGCCGGTTTTGGCAAGTGCCCCGGTCCCGGCCAGAACGGCGCTGATGGTGCCTGATTGGGTCGCGAAAGTGCCCGATGATGACAATGTGCCGTTTGACACGGTTGCACCATTGAGCGTGATGGTGCCGGTCCGGGTCTGTGTCGTCGTGCCGAGATCAAGCGTTCCACCGGTCAGATTAAGCGCCCCGGCGGCATTTCCGAGTGTTCCCGATCCTGACAGGGATAATGTGCCCGCCGAAAGATTTGTTGCACCAGTATAAGTGTTGGCCGCACTTAATGTGACGGTGCCGGTGCCGGTTTTGGTTAGCGCCCCGGTCCCGGCCAGAACGGCGCTGATGGTGCCCGACTGGGTATCGAAGGTTCCCGATGACGACAATGTGCCGTTTGACACGGTTGCGCCATTAACCGTGATGGTGCCGGTGCGGGTTTGTGTTGTCGTGCCAAGATCAAGCGTGCCGCCGGTCAGGTTAAGTACTCCTGCGGCATTGCCAAGTGTTCCCGATCCTGACAGGGATAATGTGCCCGCCGAAAGGTTTGTTGCGCCGGTATAGGTGTTGGCGGCACTGAGTGTCAGGGTGCCTGCGCCGTTTTTGGTCAGTGCCCAGCTTCCGGTGCCGCCCGATCCGGCCTGATCGGTGATGGTATTGGCAAGGGTTTGCGTGTTGCCGGTATCAGGATTGAAGGTCAGGGTACCGTTGCCTTGCAGGAAAACACCATCGCCAAAGGCCGATCCGTCCTGGGCCGTGCCTGCCGCGCCGGTTCCGCCGGTTCCCCCGGTGACGGTGTTGTTATTGACGGTCAAGGTTCCGGCAATGGTCAGGGTTGCGCCATCCATGACAAAGATTGCGCCCCCGGCACCAAGGCCACCGCCCCCGGCAGCCTGAGCGACGGTGCCGCTTGATACACCGTCGCCAGCGCCAAATCCGCCCTGACCGACATTGGCGGTGCTGCCAAGGCCGCCGCCGCCACCCCCGCCACCAAAACCACCATCACCCCGGAATGCGCCGCCCCCGCCGCCAAAACCGCCAGTGCCAGAATTGCCACCGCCGCCGCCAAAACCGCCATCAGGGTCGTCGAGAAACGAGCCATCGGTGCCGTTGACACCGCCGCCGCCGACCGATTCATCGCTGGAACCACCGCCGCCGCCATTGTTGCCGCCCGTACCACCCCCGCCGCCGGAATCGGCGCCATCCCCACCGGCACCTTCGCCCTGGGCGATCCCGTCACCGCCATTGCCCCCGTTTGATCCACCGGTTGCCCCGCTGCCAAGGCCGCCGCCGCCGCCGGAAATGCCACCGGCAGCAACGCCGCCATCGCCCCCCATACCGCCACCCCCGCCGGTGATCCCCCCTGTGGTTTGCGCACCGCCATCACCGCCGGTTGCGGCGTTGTTCTGGGCGACAAGATTGCTGATGGTGACATTGGCTCCGTCCTTGACAAACAGGGCCCCGCCAAGTCCGGCGCCGCCGCCTGCGGCCTGACCGGCATCGCCACCAGATGCAACCGCATTCTCGATGGTCAGGTCGTTGATTGCCACGGTGCCGGAATAGACAAGCAGGCCGCGAAACGCGTTATTGCCACTGAGTGTATTGCCATTGCCGTTCAGCGTGATGTTGCTGTTAAGCGCGTTCAGATCGCCGCTGGTCAGCGTGATGGTGCCAAGGCTGTTCTGGACCTCGATGGTGTTGGTACCGCCCGCGGCGTTGGCATCAAAAATCGCCTGACGCAGCGAACCGGCACCGCTATCGGCGGTGTTGGTCACATTGAAAGTTGCGGCCTGTGCCGATCCTGCTGGTGCGGCGCATGACAGGATCAGGGCGACAAGGCCGTATCGGGCATGCGCAAAGATACCGCGCCAGCAGGAGAATTGACGTGCCCGCCGGGATGGTTGATGCAGGCCCATATGAAAGCACGCCTTTGGTCATGAGAAATGATGATTTCCCAATCCTTTGGGCGACTTTTGCCAAGGGGACAACCCGCTATCTGGGGCCTTAGGCTTTATTCTGCGCAATCTGGATATCGGGTTGCGCAAAGTGGATATTTGACAGGTTTTTAAAAGATAAAAAGATCATCCGCCGGGCCGGATCATTCGGGATCAGTTCGCCGGTCTGGCATCGGCCCGTTGGGAGAGATCATCCATATAGGCGAGAAGATCGGCGATGGTTTCTGGCGTGAAGGTGAATTCCGGCATGGTCAGTTGATCGTGCGACACGGTGATGCCCTCGGCGAGCGCCTCTTCGAGGTTTTCAATCGGCCAGCGTTGGCCGAAGCTTGCGAGCGGCGGGGCGGTGGTGATGGCCGGGTCGGGATAGGGATCACCGGCAAATTCCATATGGCAGCGCAGGCAGGCCTGTTCTGCAATGGCCTTGCCGCGTGCGATATCGCCCCGTTCCTCGCCGCGATGGTCGAGCTGGTTGCCGATCAGCAGGAAGGCGGCGGTGGCGGCAGCCGCCCCGGTGATCAGGATGACGAGGCTGCTTTTGCGGGTTTTGATCTTCATGGCGGTTTCCCCCTTTCTTGCTTGCGCGGAGTATAGCGCCATTTGGTAAAGGAACGTTTTCGAATGTCGCGGGGAAGATTGCGAAAGATATTGATAATCAGTCTTAATATCTGCTAGTGACATATTCGGTGCCTGAAGCATCGTTGTTTGTGCCGGTCCCGAGGAAATACGGCTTTGTCCGCGAACCCCAATGCCCTTGTTCTGTTCATGTTGCATCGCCCGGCGCTGGTGAATTATGCCAGCAGTATCACGGGCAATCGCGTACAGGCCGAAGACCTGGTGCAGGAAGCGTGGTTGCGGTTTGATGCGGCATCGGACGGGCGGCTGATCGAGGATGCGACGGGGTATCTTTACCGGATCGTGCGCAACCTGGCGCTGGATAGCAAACGCAGGCTGGTGCGCGAAAGCCGTGTGACCTGTGCCGGGGACTTTGACGAGGCCGCCCGCACATCGCCCGATGTCACCCCGGACCCGGAAACCGTCGCGCTTTACAAGGATGAATATGCGATTGTGATGGCGGCGATGGATGAATTGCCCGAACGCACCCGCATTGCGTGCGAAATGCACCGGTTTGGCGGCGCGAAGCTTAGGGAAATTGCCGCCTTCCTTGAAATATCCGTGCCGCTTGCGCACAAGCTGGTGGCGGACGGGATCGAGCATTGCAAACAGCGGCTGGATCAGGCATGAGCCGATTTCACAATATTTATAGAAAAAAGTTCCGCAAATGCGTTTAGTAGTTGCAGGGATTTTGGCTTTGGTTTTTTCCGGGGCAGGCCGGTACGCACCCGCAATTTGCGAGACCGGTCAGGGATAGAGACGAGAATGGCAGCGAACACAGATGCGATCCCGCCGCAGGCCTCACGGGAGGCGACCGACTGGCTGATCCTGTTGCAGGAAGAGCCGGACGATCAGGATATTCTGCGTGCATTCGCGCAATGGTGCGATGCCGACCCGGCCCATATGCAGGCATGGGATGCCACGCGGCGCGCAGCCGATGTAATGGCGGCAGGTGCGCCCGAACATGCCGCCCGATGGCAGCCGTTTGTGCATGAGATGCGGGCGGGGAGTAACGGATCGCCGGTTTCATCATCATCGCGTAAAGACAATGTTGTGCGCCCGGCGTTCGGGCGGCGGAAGATGCTGCTTGGGGGCGGGATGGCGATTGCCGCATCGCTTTTTGCCGCCGTGGTCGGGCCGGGGATCGTTGCCCGTGCCGTGACCGGCTGGCAGGCCGATTATGTGACCGATACCGCCGAGATGCGCACCATCACCCTTGCCGATGCCAGCACGGTGACGATGGCACCGGAAAGTGCGATCCGGGTGCGATTTGAGGCGGGGGAGCGCCATGTCGCGCTTTTGGGGGGGGAAGCGTTTTTTGACGTGACGCCCGATCCAAAACGGCCATTTCGGGTATCGTCGGATGATGTCGATGTGACGGTGCTGGGCACCGGGTTTGACGTGCGGCGCAATGATGCCGGTACGCTGGTTGCGGTCGAACATGGATTGGTGCGGGTCGGATTTGATGCGATTAACCCGCCGGTCGATGAGAGGCTGGCAGCCGGACAAAGTGCGAGTGTGACATGGCAGGGGGCGGTGGCACGCGGCAGCCTTCCGGCCGGGCAGATCGCGAGCTGGCGACAGAACCAGCTGATTGCGCAGGATCAGCCGTTGGGGACCGTGATTGACGGGCTGCGGCGTTATTATCCGGGCCGGATCATTATTACCGATGATGCGCTGGCAGCCCGGACGGTGACGGGGGTTTATAACCTTGCCGATCCGCTGGCAGCCCTTCGCGGAATTGCACGCGCACAGGATGCGGTGGTGCGGCAGGTAACGCCGTGGATTTTGCTGGTTTCGGCATCCTGATCCGGGCATCTGAAAAATTTCCCGAAGTTTTTTTGAAAAAAATCCCCTGAGGCGCGTTTTGTGGTTTATGCGCAAATGAGAAGCGTTTTTATTCTCATTTGCGATCATGAATATGACGCAGAACGGAGATCACGGAATGACCACAGGGGGTAAGGCGGGTATGCGGAACCGCAGCAGACAGACGGTTTTCGCAGGCGCGCTTTTGGTAACAAGCGCATTGGTGCCGGTATTGGTCGCGGCACCGGCGATGGCACAGCAACAGGTGGCACAAAGCGGGACGGGGATCCTTGGCGCGTCACATGCGTTCGATATCCCGGCACAGTCGATGACCGCGGCGCTGACGCAGTTCGGGCAGCAGTCGGGGCTTCAGATTACGGTCGATGGGGCGCTTGTGCGGGGTATTGATGCGCCTGCCGTCAGCGGCAGCATGACATCGCAGCAGGCGCTGGATCGGCTGTTTGCCGGAAGTGGCCTGAGTTACAATATTGCCGATGATGGGACCGTGGTGGTCGAACAGATCGCAACCGGTGGGGCGGCCGAAGGCGAGGTTCTTGACCCGATCCGGGTGGAGGGCAATGCAGAGGGGGCCTATGGCCCGATGGGCCCGACACGCGACAGCGTTGTTGCCAGCCGGTCGCGCACGGCATCGAAAACCGATACGCCGATTTTGGATGATTCCGCCGCCGTGTCGGTCGTGACGCAGAAGGAAATGGAAACGCGCAATGTGCAGGATGTGCAGCAGGCGGTGGCCTATAGCGCGGGCGTGCAGGCGGGCGAATACGGATCGGATGTGCGTTATGATTATGTGCGTATCCGGGGATTTTATTCGTCGCTGTCGACCTATCGCGATGGATTGTCGTCGCGGACCTATAACTTCGTAACGGCACGCCAGGAACCCTATGGCCTTCAGCAGGTTGATATCCTGAAAGGATCGACATCGAGCCTGTTTGGCATGAACGGGCCGGGGGGGCTGGTGAATTTGATTACCAAGCGCCCGCAGGAGGAAGCCGGTGGCGAGGTTTTCACGACCCTTGGCGAAAATCATGTGCGCGGTGGCGGGGACGTTACCGGCCCGGTTGCGGAAGACAGCAACTGGTCCTATCGCCTGACCGGGCTTTGGCAGGATGCGGAACGCGAACAGGATTATTCGCAGGATGACCGTATTTATGTTGCGCCGGCCTTTACCTATAAGCCGAAGGCGGGAACCGAACTGACGATCCTGACCAGTTACAGCAACCGTGAAAGCAATCTGGGTTACGGCTTCCCGACCGGGATCGAAACCAGCCGCAATGCGTTTTTCGGTGAACCGGATTTCAACACTTTCGATACCGAAGAAACCAATATCGGTTACGAGCTGTCGCACCAGATTACCGACAAGCTGCAATTCCGCCAGAATGCGCGATATACCCATGTCGATCTGGATTACGAGACGGTTTATCTGAACGACACCACGCCGCTTGGTGACCGTTGGGCTTTTGCGATTTATGGCGAACTTGACCGTTTTGCCATCGACAACCAGATGCAGTATGACACGGCGATTAACGACAATCTCGACAGCAAGACGCTGGTGGGGTTTGACTACAATCGCGATCAGAACCGTGAACAACGCTATGACGGGACAGCATCGCCGATTGATCCCTATAACCCGTCTTATTGCGGGCTTTCATGCATCAACTTTACCAGCAATTCGGACACGGAAATCACGCAGGCGGCCTATGGGTTTTATGCGCAGGAACAGCTCACGATTGCCGATGACTGGATCGCGACCGTGGGTGGACGTTTCGATTATGTCCAAAGTGATACGGACACGATCAGCAGCGGTACGCTTGACGAACGTGACGATCATAAATTCACCTCGCGCTTCGGCCTGACCTATAAGGCGACGGACGAGGTTTCGGTTTACGGGAACTATTCGGAATCCTTCCAGCCGGTTTATGGCAGCACCGCATCCCGCCCGGATGGAACCGCACCGCAGGAAGGCACGCAGTACGAGGTTGGTATCAAATATCAGCCGACCACGATTGATGCGATGTTCACCGCGGCCCTGTTTGACCTGACGCAGGAAAACGTTTCGCAGTGGAACGCGACGTCGGGAATCTATCAACAGGTTGGCGAGATCAATTCGCGCGGGCTTGAGCTTGAGGGCAAGATGTCCCTTGACGAGCGGACCAACCTGACGCTGGCCTATACCTATCTTGATGCCGAAATCAAAGACGATGTGGTGACGGCCAATGTCGGCAACCGTCCGTCAAACGTGCCCGAACATGCCGCATCG
The DNA here is from genome assembly GCF_044790785.1 of Thalassospira australica. Lineage (GTDB taxonomy): Bacteria > Pseudomonadota > Alphaproteobacteria > Rhodospirillales > Thalassospiraceae > Thalassospira > Thalassospira australica_A. Next base: position 1,081,290 of record NZ_CP085258.1, read on the forward strand.
GCATGGCTGGATTACACCATTCCCGAGCATGGCGCGTTTGGCGATCTGACCTTTGGTGGTGGTGTCCGTTTTGTTGGGTCACGTTATAACAACGATGCCAATGCCGATCTGCTGGGATCGCATACGGTGGTTGATGCGATGGTGAATTACATGGTGACGGACAATGTCAGCCTTGCGGTCAATGCGACCAATCTGTTTGACCGGGAATATGTCGCGTCCAACACGTTCGGCAGCCGTTATTACGGCGATGGCCGTACGGTTCTGGCGACGTTGAAATATAGCTGGTAAGCCAAGGCGCTTTATCGCACCTTTCGCTTTGCAAAAGACGGTCGTCCCATCGGGGCGGCCGTTTTTGCTTTGCGAATTTTCGGGCCGGGAGATGAAAGCTCTGGTAGGATCGGGTAACTCCGGGAGGGCGAAAATGGATCAGCGTCTTTTGGGTAAAACGGTTCTGGTATTTGGTGGTGGCTGCTGTGCGCCGGGATGGGGCAATGGCAAGGCGACGTCGGTGTTGCTGGCCCGGGCCGGGGCGAAGGTGGCGGTGGTTGATATCAACAAGACCGCCGCCGAGGAAACCGCATCTCTGATCGAGGAAGAAGGCGGCGAGGTCATTGCATTGACCGCCGACATCACCAAGCGCGATCAGGTCGATATTGCGGTTTCGACCGCGCGCGCGTCGCTGGGCGAGATTGATGTTCTGGTCAATAATGTCGGCAGGGTGGTTGGTGGCGGGCTTGAGCGGCTTGATACCGAAGACTGGCACAGCGCGTTCGAGACCAATGTCACCGGATTTTTCCATAGCTGTCAGGCGGTAATGCCCGCGATGCGCAAACATAAAAGCGGATCGGTGGTCAATATCGGATCGGTCAGCGGGGCGCGGCAGATGGGCATTGATTATCCGGCCTATGCCGCAGCCAAGGCCGCCGTTGTGCAGTTTACCAAATCGCTTGCGGTGGAATATGCGCCCTATCATGTGCGGGTCAATGCGGTGGTGCCGGGGCTTATTCACACCCCGCTGGTCGAGGCATCATTGGCACGGCTTTATGACGGGGCGGAGATCAACCGCATCCTTGAAACCCGCAATGCGCAGGTGCCGATGGGGCATATGGGTGATGCGTGGGACGTGGCGGAGGCGGTTTTGTTTCTGGCATCGGATGGGGCAAAATATGTCACGGGGATCGAGCTTGTGGTCGATGGCGGGTTAAGCTGCACCACACGGTGAGGTCATGAGGTGATCGGCCATGAGGTGAACTGGTTCACCGATAGCGGATTTGTGATTTGCCTGCCGATGCGGATTGCCGAAAACTTTCCGCATTCTTGCCACCAAACTCATGATTTCCGCCCCGGTTAATACCGAAGGGAGCCTATGATGAACCGTTTGACGGCCAAAGATTTCTCGCCGCAATTGCTTGAACTTTATGATTTTTATGCGCACGGGATCATTTCACGGCGCGAATTTCTTGACCGGGCCGCGAAATATACCGTCGGCGGGGTGACGGCGATGTCGGTTCTGGCGTCGCTTAGCCCGGATTATGCGCTTGCGACACAGGTCGAGTTTACCGATCCCGATATTGTCGCCGAATATATCATGTATCCGTCGCCCAACGGCCACGGCGAGGTGCGCGGCTATTTCGTCAAACCGGCCAATGCGACCGGCAAGCTGCCCGGTGTGGTGGTGGTGCACGAAAATCGCGGGCTTAATCCCTATATCGAGGATGTCGCGCGAAGGGTGGCCAAGGCCGGTTTCATCGCCCTTGCCCCGGATGGGCTGACATCGGTGGGGGGATATCCCGGCAATGATGACAAGGGGCGTGAATTGCAGCAGCAGGTCGACCCGACCAAATTGATGAACGATTTCTTTGCCGCCATCGAATTCCTGACCGCGCATGAGGCGACCACCGGCAAGATCGGCATTACCGGCTTTTGTTATGGCGGGGGGGTGTCGAATGCGGCGGCGGTGGCCTATCCGGAACTTGGTGCTGCCGTGCCGTTTTATGGCCGCCAGGCGGACGTGGCCGACGTACCGCGCATTCAGGCGCCGTTGCTGCTGCATTTTGGCGAGCTTGACACGCGGATCAATGAAGGATGGCCGGCTTATGAGGCGGCATTGAAGGAACACAACAAGGTCTATGAGGCCTATATCTATCCGGGGGCCAATCACGGGTTCCATAATGATTCAACCCCCCGCTATGACGAGGAACAGGCCAAGCTGGCGTGGGACCGCACGATTGCGTGGTTCAATAAATATCTGAGCTAGGCGCGTTCTGGGTTCTGGCCCGCACATTCATCGACAGCCCGGTGGTCACTATTCCGCCGGGCTGTTTTGGTTTCGGTGAGTGCTTGACGGGAACAGCTTTTACGATACATCATAAGTTACGTGATTCGATATGACTTGTGATGAAGGGGCATTTCCGATGCAAAACGCAACCGAACGGCCGGAAAACCCGGTTGAATTCTGGGAAGATCATTACCGGACAAAAAAGACCGATTATTCCGGCAATCCGGGGGAATTGCTGGTGCGGTATGTCGCCGATCTGACGCCGGGGCGGGCATTGGATATCGGCTGTTCGCATGGGGATGATGCGCTTTGGCTGGCCGGGCGGGGTTGGGACGTGACGGGGGCGGATATTTCGCAAACCGCGATCGAGCGGGCGCAGAAGCGTCTGGTGGGGAGTGACCTTGCCGGGCGGGTGCTGTTCGTTGCCTGCGATCTGGAACGCGAAATGCCGGACGGGAAATATGATTTGGTGACCGCGTCCTATTTTCAGTCACCGGTCGCGCTTGCGCGGGCCGACATCCTTCGGCGTGCGATGGCAAAGCTGGTGCCGGGCGGATATTTCCTGTGTATCGCGCACGCATCGGCCCCGCCGTGGCGCAAGGGAAATGGCGAACATCAGTTCCCGACCCTTCAGGAAGAGCTCGACGGGCTTGATCTTGGACCCGGTGAGTGGATTTTGCACAAGGCCGGGTACGCGACGCGCACTGTCACCGGGCCGGATGGTCAGGTTGCTGAAGTGATGGATATCGTACTGTTTTTGCAGCGCGTTTGATTTCTGACGACATGGAAAGGGCGGGATCATGTGACCCCGCCCTTTGTTTTTCATTCGCGGAACTTTTCGCGGGCGGGAGTGCCGCCGCGGCCACGTTTGAGGCTGGGCAGGGCCAGCATGGCGAGCACGAAAAGCCCGGTTGCCAGTTTCAGATCGGGCGGCGGCATACCGGCGGCCAGACAGAGCGATACCAGCTGATAATAGATGATCGCGCCGACAAACGGGGCGAGGAGCTGGCGAAAGACGCTGTGTTTGCCAACGATGGCCTCGCCGATCATGAGTGCGGCCAGACCATTGATCAGGATACCAAGGCCCATATTCACATCGGCAAAGCCCTGTGACTGGACCATCAATGCACCGCTGGTGGCTGAAAAGGCGCTGGCAAGGCCAACACCGCCGATGGTCGAAACCCAGACGGAAATGCCTTGGGCCTCGGCCATCGCCGGGTTGGCGCCGACCGCGCGCATGGCCGTGCCCTTTTCGGTTTTGAAAAACCAGTTGAGGGCCACAAACACCGCCGCCCCGATGATCCCGGCAATGATGATCTTGGCCGCCGGGAAGCCCGGCGTGACGAACGGGGCCCAGTCAAACACCGAACCGGTGCCAAAGATCGACAGGTTCGATTTGCCCATGATGCGCAGATTGATGCTGTAAAGCATCGTCATCATCAGGATACCGGCCAGAAGCGTGTGAATGCGAAACCGAAGATGGATCAGGGCGGTACAGCAACCAGCAGCAAAACCGCACAGAAGGGCCGCGATGATGGTGAGTGCCGGATTGACCCCGGCAGCAATCAGAACCCCGGCAACACAGCCGCCCAGCGGATAGGCGCCTTCGCTGGTGAGGTCGGGGAAATGCAGGGTTCGGAACGGGATCATGATGCCCATGACGACAAAAGCCAGGATCAGGCTTTGGGCCAATGTCACGGGCACCAGCGCCATATAGCTTGTGAAGGTGGCAGACAAAAATTCCATCATGGTTCTACCTATGCGCCGAGCAACATGGCATCGGATTTGACCGCAAAATGATCGATCAGCTTTGCCACCGTAATACCGGCCTTTTCTTCGCCGCCGATTTCCAGTTTGACCTTTCCGGCATCCAGCATGATGACGCGATGGCCGTAATCAACCGCGTGCTGCATGTTATGGGTGACCATCAGGGTGGTGAGTTTAAGGGCGTCAACTGCACGCACCGTCGCCCCCATGACAAGATCGGCGGTGCGCGGATCAAGGGCGGCGGTATGTTCATCAAGCAACAGCAGATCGGGCGATCCGCCGACCGCCATGATGAGGGAGAGCGATTGACGTTGCCCGCCCGATAGCAGTTCAACACGGGTATCAAGCCGGTTTTCAAGGCCAAGACCCAGGATTGACAGTCGTTCCTTGTAATCCGACAGGCGTTTGGGATTAAGCCCACGGGCAAATGTGCGGCTTTTGCTGCGCAGTTCGGCCAGAAGCATGTTTTCGGCAACCGTCATGCTGGCAGCAGTACCCAGCATCGGGTCCTGAAACACGCGGGCAATGCGCATGGCGCGTTTATGGACGGGCATATTAGTGACATCATCGCCATTGATCAGGATTTGACCGTGATCAAGGGGCATTGCACCGGAAACGGCGTTTAGCATCGTGCTTTTGCCCGCCCCGTTGGAGCCGATGACAACACCGAATTCGCCGGTTTGGAGAGTAAGCGACAGGTCGTCCAGCGCGATCTTTTCGTCGGGCTGGCCTTTGTAAAAGGTTTTTCGTGCAGAACGGATTTCAAGCATCCGTATCCTCCGTAAAGCAACATTGGCGCCCCCCGGTGATGCCGGAATGCGGGGCGCCAAATGTCATGTGAGGCCGGATCAGATTATTCGACGACGCAGCCGCAATTGGCGAGTGCCTCGGGAATGGTGATGCCAAAGGCATCGGCGGCTTTTTTCGAAATCAGTGGCTCGTGATTGACATAGGACGGTTTGGACGGTGCGATGGATGCCGGGTCCTTGCCGTTGAGGATTTCCGCCGCAATGATGCCGGCACTTAAACCGACCTGCGCATAATCGACCGAGAAGCTGGCCGGCACGGTGCCATTGGCAACGGCCGAACTATCGGAATTGACAATCGGAACGCCGATCTGGCGCGCAGCCGCCGAAACCGCGGCAATTGCCGGCTGGATCAGGTTTGATGCCGGGGTATAGATGACATCGGCTTTGCCAGCGACCGACGTGATGCGCTGCTGGATGTCGTTGACGTTATCAATGCCGACCGGGACGACTTCAAGGAAGTGTGCCGGGGCCAGTTCCTGCACCTTTTCAAGCAGGGCCACGTCATTGGCTTCGCCCGGGTTATAGGGCAGGGCAAGGCGTTTGGCATCGGGCAACAGCAGTTTGGTAAATTCCAGAACCGCGTCGATATCCTGCAAATCCGATGCGCCGGTCATGCCTTCATCACCGGCTTCCCAAGACGGGACCAGCTTGGCAGCGATCGGGTCGGTCACGGCGGAAAACACAATCGGAATGCCCGATCCGGCCAGGGCTTTTTTGGCGATCTGGGAAACCGGGGTGGTGACGGTAAAGATCAGTTTGGGATTTTCCGCCTGCAATTTGGCGATCATCTGGGGTACCAGAGACGCATCAAAATTGGTGTGGCTTTCGGAATAGACAACGTCGGTTCCCTCGGCAAAACCGCCGCTTGCCATACCTTCCTTGAAACCGGCGATAGCGGCATTCAACTGCGGATGTTCGCCGAAATTGGCAATGCCGACCCTGATCGGTTCGGCAGATGCAGTGCCGATGGCACCCAGCATCGCGCCAGCAATCAGAAGGCCCGAAAGCGGCCCGGATTTGAAGATTTTCATTTTTTACGAAGCTCCCTGATTTATCAGGCCGGTATGTGGCAGACCGACCCTGCCAACGGATCATGCGAAGTTCAGCACTGCCCGTCAACAGGATGTCACATGATCGGATGTACAATTATCAGGGAAAGGGAATGTTGTTATTCGGCGGCCTGCGATGCGGGGGATTGTTCCCGCGCCATATCCCGGTCGGTGGCGGGCGGCATGCCGAACATGCGGCGATATTCGCGGGTAAACTGTGACACGCTTTCATAACCGACATTATAGGCCGCACTGCTTGCGGTCATGCCTTCGGCCATGATCAGGCGGCGGGCCTCGATCAGGCGGAGCTGTTTCTGGAACTGTCGCGGGGACAGCGAGGTGACGGTTTTGAAATGCTGGTAAAAGGAGGACGGGCTCATGCCCGCAGTGGCGGCAAGTCGGTCCACCGGCAGAGGTTTACTGAATTCTTTGCGCAGGATGGCGACCGCGCGTGCCACGCGCTGCGTGTGGCTGTCGGGCCAGCCAAGTTGGCGGATGGCGGCCCCATGCGAGCTGGTCAGAAGCCAGTAATGCAATTCGCGGATCAGCGATTGATGGAGCATGGGAACGGCATCGGGACGATCCAGCAAGCGCATCAGGCGAAGGGCGGTATCAGCGACATTGTCATCGGTGGGGGCGACAATGACGGCAGCATCATCGCTTTGCGGCGGGGTGCCCATCTGCAATGACAGGTCGGCAATCACCGATGGATCAAGATCAAGCACCAGCGACATATAAGGCGCATCGGGGCTGGCATCGGTGATCTGGCTGACGGTCGGGACATCGGCGGTAATCAGAAGCGTGTTGCCGGGGCGAAGGGTGAAAGTCCGGTCGCCAAGGGCAACCTGTTTGCAGCCCTGAAGGATCAGGCACACCAGCGGGCGCGAGATCGCATAATCCAGCCCGCTTGGCGTGACGGACCGGATGGTCGTCAGGCCGGGAACGGGTGTCTGGGCCAGTCCGCTGTCGATGGCAAGGCTATCAAGCCAGGACCGGACCGAGGTGAGAAGCGCGTTTGTCATGCCGCGATCCTAATCCCGATTGATATCGTCGTAAATACAGTTTGGAGGATTAGGCTAAGTATGCCGAGGTTCCGGCAACGACGGGTGAGAAGGGCGACAGTATAACGGACGACATCAACCGACACTATCCAACATCACCAAACCAAGGAGTTGTCCGATGACCAGGATTTCAATTGTAACCGGTTCCAGTCGTGGCCTTGGCCGCAATACCGCCCTTGCCATCGCGCGGCACGGCGGGGATGTGATCGTGACCTATCACAGCCGATCTGACGATGCCGATGCAGTGGTTTCGGAGATTAAGGCAATGGGGCGGAAGGCCTTGGCCCTGAAACTTGACGTTGCCGATATTTCCGGATTTGCCGGATTTGCCGAAAACCTGCGCACCGGATTGCGCGATATCTGGGGCCGGGAAACGTTTGACCATCTTGTCAATAATGCCGGTCATGGTGACATGGCATCGATTGCCGAAACCACCGAGGCACAGTTCGACAAGCTGGTTGATGTGCATTTCAAGGGGGTTTTCTTCCTGACACAGGCCCTGTTGCCGTTGATTGCCGATGGCGGGCGGATCGTGAACCTGTCATCCGGGCTGACCAAGGGGGCATTCCCCGGATTTTCGGCCTATGCGGCGGTCAAGGGCGCGGTTGAGGTGCTGAGCCTTTATATGGCCAAGGAACTTGGTGTGCGCGGCATTGCGGTCAATACGGTCGCACCGGGCGCGATTGAAACCGACTTCCTTGGCGGGGCAGTGCGCGATACCCCGGACCTGAACAAGGTGTTTGCCGAAATGACGGCGCTTGGCCGGGTTGGCGTGCCCGATGATATCGGGCCGATGATTGCCAGTTTGCTGTCGGAAGACAATCGTTGGGTCAATGCCCAGCGGATCGAGGTTTCCGGCGGGCAGGGTATCTGAGCCCGGTCAGGAACGGATTGCAAAGGCCCGGCTGGAAATCGAAACCGAATTTCCGGACGGGTCTTTCATATTGGCGAATTGATAGCCGTCGGCCTCATGGATCGGGCGGACATCAATAACCTGTACGATCAACTGCCGCTTGTGCCACTGAACACGGTGATGCCGTTGACGACAATCCGGCCGTCGCGCAATAGTTCCACGTCATAATTCGTCGTGCCCTGTTTGCCGGGTTCACCGGCGGCCAGGCCGTCAACGGCGAAGGGAACAAGGGCACCAAGCAGGGTCGGGCTTTCAGGCGTGCCGATCAGATCCTGCAGGTGTTCACGCCCGATCAGGTCGATGTCAAGCTGGCCTGCAAAACCGTAACGTGCTGCCTGCTGGGCGATAAATTCACCCTTGCCAAGTGCTTCGAGGCCGCGGCCTTCGACGTAAATTTCATCAATCTTGACCGGGGCACCGTTATCGGCGGCCTTCTGCCACAGATCGTTGGCGATCTGGCGGCGGGCGGCGCGCGGGGCCAGGCCGGTCATCATATCGTTAAAACCCTTTTGCAGGATCGGGCGGGCTTCGGACCAGGGCAGGCCGGTGCTGCTGCTTTTGATCCGGACCGTGCGTGGCTGCACAAGGTTTGGCAGCCAGAGGCCGTCATGGGTGTAATCAAGGTGGGTTTCGCCATTTTCACCGGGGTAAAGCAGGAAACTGGTCGATTTGACCGAGCCGCGTTTTTCCCGGTTCGGGCCGGTCCATTCCGCTGCCTGCCATGAAATACGGGCTTCATCGGGCATCCAGCGCAGGAGAAGACCGTTCATCAGCCAGTGTTTGCGCGTGACCGGTTCATCACCGATCAGGAAATCAGCCGCCCCGGTGAAATCGACCGGAACGCCGGTGACATAATCCCAGCGCAGGCTGCCGCGGGCGGCCCGCATGGTCAGGTCGCGCTGGTCGCTGGTGGCGTCGGCCAGCATTTTACCGCGTTCGGGCAGGGCAATATCGATATCGACCTGATTGGCAGCATCGGTATCGTTGAGTGTCACCCTGACACCTTCAAGGGCAAGTTCGCGGGCCGAGCTGTAACCGCTGAGATCAAGGCGGACATCGTCATAGGTGAAGTTGACCGCACCATCGCTGCTTTCGGCCGAGGTTTCGGTCGCGGAGATGCCGTTCTGCATCAGAATGGCATCCATGATTTCGCGCGCTTTCTGTGTTTCAAGCGCAAAGGCATTTGCGCCAGCGGCACAAACGGAAATCAGTGAAATACCAATGCCGATGACAATACGGCGTACAGGCATGATCGAAGGCCCCTCGAATGATTAGCGGATCGTGATTAGAACGATTGCATTCTTTACATCAAATTTGGTGAAGATGGGGCAGGGATTGTTGCAAGGGGGTGCCAGCCGGTGCGAAAATACGCCGGTGTGAAACGGATCACAGGGGGCGAAGCCGCCGGGCCCGACCTGTATTTCAGGGGTTACTGATCCGCCGGGGCGCAGCCAAGCGTGCCGCGTTTGCCGTCAACCGCAACGCCACACAGAAATACATCGACAGCGCGCGAGACGCGTTTTTTGATCTGTTCATCGCTGTATTTGGGCGGGGAAACCATTTTCATGATCTGATGCTGCCAGTCGCCGACGATCATCGCGTCAAAGATTTCGGCGTAGTGATCGGGGTCGTCAATGGCAAGATTGCCCAGATCGTTCTGGCGTTTCAGGTAGTTTGCAAGACGTTTTCGCGTGCTTTCGGGGCCGACTTCAAGGAATTTCTCAACCATTGGTATAAAATGCTGTCCTTCGGAGAACAGAATCTGCGTGAAGCGGACGGCCTCCTCGGTTAGTATCTTGTTCGATAGTTTGAGGGCGAAGTCTGTCAGGGCGTCACGGGGAGGGAGATTGGATTCCAGCGAAATATGCAATTCCGCGGAAAATTCCATGCAGCGTTCTGTCATGACGGCTGCGAGCAACCCGTCTTTTCCGCCAAATGCCTCGTAGAGTGTTGTGCGTGAGCCACCGGATCGGGAAATAACGTCATTTAGCGTAACGCCAGAAAAGCCTTTCTCCAGCAGAAGCTGCCATGCAGCATCCATCATCGCACGTCTCCGTGCGGTTCCGCGACCGGGTTGTTTTTCCTGGGTTTCTGGCGTTTCACTCATTGTTTTTCGATCTTCGTGATTTGTTTGTTTTTGGCTCTTGATCGTGCAGCGCACAATGTGTACTGTACCGTACAGTATTTAAGAATTCAATGGTAAAGCTGCCTCTTGATCCGGCCTGATTTGACCCCGACCAAGGCAGCTTTGCTTATTAGGACCGTGAGAAGGAAAATAATTTTGTCGATGCGATCTTGTTTGAAATTTGCCGGTATGGCCGCGCTTGCATTGATGGTTGCAGCCTGCGACGAGCAAAAAGAGGCGCAGCAGTCGGATGCCAGCGCACAGCAGCAGCCGCAGGCAACGCCGGTCGGCACCATTACGCTTGAGACGCAGACCGTTGGTCTGATCGAGGAAATGCCCGGCCGTACCGTTGCGTTTCGCAAGGCTGCCGTGCGCCCGCAGGTCGATGGCATCATCAAGGAACGCAACTTTACCGAAGGGGCGCTCGTTGAAGCCGGTCAGCAGCTTTATATGATCGATCAGGACGTCTATATGGCGGAACTTGACGCCGCCCAGGCGGAACTTGCCCGCCAGCGTGCGACCCTTGACCAAACGACCAAAACCCGCAAGCGTTATGAAAGCCTTGTGAAAACGCAGGCGGTGTCCGAACAGACCTTTGACGATGCAATTTCGGCAGAGGCGCAGGCGAAGGCATCGGTTGCGGCCGCGCGCGCGCAGGTCGACCAGGCGCGCATCAATGTGGAATACACCACGGTGACAGCCCCGATTTCGGGCCAGATCAGTTCATCGGATGTGACCGAAGGTGCGCTTGTCACGGCCAACCAGGCCGAAGCACTGACCACGATCACGCAGCTTGACCCGATCTATGTCGATGTGACGCAGGCCGGTGGCCGTTTGCTCAAGATCAGGCAGGCGATCCAGAATGGCCGGATCAAGGGCGTCGAGGACGGCAAGATCGAGGTTTCGCTGATCATTGATGCGACGGGTGTTGAATATCCCCATACCGGGACATTGCAGTTTTCCGATGTGACGGTGAATGAAACCACCGGTACGGTTCGTCTGCGGGCGGTTTTCCCGAACCCGGACGGGGTCTTGCTGCCGGGCATGTTCGTGCGCGGGCAGGTGCGTCAGGGCAGACTTGAAGGGGCATTCCTTATCCCCCAGAAAGCGGTGATGCGTCGTCCGGATGGCTCGGCCTATGTCTATACGGTGGGTGACGGCAAGGCTGTTTCCAAGGATATCGAAATCGAACAGTCGCAGGGTGAAAACTGGCTGGTTACCGGTGGTGTCGAAAATGGCGAACAGCTGATTGTCGACGGTCTCCAGCGTATCGGGCCGGGTGCGCCGGTTGCGCCGCAACCCGTCGAAGCGGCGAATGCCGATCAGGGTGGTGGCCAGGATGCCGCCCAAGGCAACGCCCAGGATAATGCCCAGGAAACAGCCCAGTAAGCTGCCGATTAAGGACGATTTCTAATGGCAAAGTTTTTTATTGATCGCCCCGTCTTCGCCTGGGTTGTGGCCCTGGTGATCATGCTGGCGGGCGGGCTGTCCATTTTGCAGCTGCCGATCGAACAATATCCATCGATTGCGCCGCCGTCGGTGCAGATCGAGGCGACCTATCCGGGGGCCTCGGCCGAAACCGTGGAAAGCACGGTGACGCAGGTTATCGAGCAGGAAATGAACGGGCTGGATTACCTGCGCTATATGTCTTCGAACAGTGGCGCGACCGGCAGTGCATCCATTACGCTGACATTCGAACCCGAAGCCGATCCCGATATCGCGCAGGTTCAGGTGCAGAACAAATTGCAGTCTGCGATGTCGCGCCTGCCGACCGAAGTTCAGCAGCAGGGCATCACGGTTTCAAAATCGAGCGGCTCGTTCCTGATGGTGGCGGGCTTTGTGTCGTCTGATGGATCGATGAATGCCGAAGACCTTTCGGATTTCGTGGTTTCGACCATCGAAGACCCGATTGCACGTGTGAATGGTGTCGGTTCGGTACAGGTGTTTGGGGCGCAGCATGCGATGCGCATCTGGCTCGATCCGAACAAGCTGGTTTCCTATAACCTGACAGTTGCCGATGTCAGTTCGGCGATTGAAGCCCAGAATACCGAAGTCACCGCCGGTCAGATCGGCGGGGCGCCTTCGGTGCCGGGCCAGCAGATCAACGCGACCATTACCGCCCAAAGCAAGCTGCAGACGGTTGACGAGTTTGCCAACATTCTGCTGCGCGTGAATACCGACGGATCGCAGATCCGTCTGGGCGATGTTGCCCGCATCGAGATTGGCGGCGAAAGCTATGACGTGGTTGCGCGTTATAATGCACAGGCCGCAACCGGTATCGGTATCAACCTTGCAACCGGGGCCAACGCGCTTGATACCGCCGAGGCCGTCAAGGCGCGTCTTGCGGAGCTTGAGCCGTTCTTCCCGCAGGGGCTTGAGGTCGTTTATCCTTACGATACGACCCCGTTCGTCGAAGTTTCGATCGAGGAAGTGGTCCGGACCCTGTTTGAAGCCATCGCGCTTGTTTTCGTCGTGATGTTCGTGTTCCTGCAGAACTGGCGTGCGACCCTGATCCCGACGATTGCGGTGCCGGTGGTTTTGCTTGGTACGTTTGGCGTGCTGGCGGCGTTTGGCTATTCGATCAACACGCTGACCATGTTTGGCATGGTGCTGGCGATTGGCCTTCTGGTCGATGACGCCATCGTTGTGGTCGAGAACGTCGAACGCGTGATGCATGAAGACGGTTTGCCACCACGTGAAGCGACACGAAAATCCATGAGCCAGATTACCGGCGCACTTGTCGGTATTGCGTTGGTTCTTTCAGCCGTGTTTGTGCCGATGGCGTTCTTTGCCGGGTCGACCGGGGCGATTTACCGACAGTTTTCGATCACGATCGTTTCGGCGATGGTGCTGTCGGTGATTGTGGCGATTGTCCTGACACCGGCCCTTTGTGCGACCATGCTCAAACCGTCCAAAACCGATCCGCATTCCAAGCGGGGGTTCTTTGGCTGGTTCAACCGCGGGTTCGATAAGACCAACAATTTCTATCAGGGCAGTGTCGGCCATGTGGTGAACCGCAAATGGCGCTATCTGTTCGTGTATGGCATTCTTGTCGGCGCTCTGGCCTTCCTGTTCGTGCGTCTGCCGGGGTCATTCCTGCCGGATGAGGATCAGGGGATCATGTTCTCGATGGTGCAACTGCCGGCCGGTGCCTCGCAGGAGCGGACCGTGGAAGTGCTCAAAGAGATCGAGACCCACTTTATGGAAGCCGAGAAGGACGTGGTGAACGGTATCTTTACCGTTGCTGGCTTCTCGTTTGCCGGGAGTGGTCAGAATGCGGGTATTGCCTTCGTCAACCTTAAAGACTGGTCGGAACGTACCGAACCGGGACAGTCGGTTGAAGGGGTGATCGGGCGGGCCTATGGTGCCTTTGCCCAGATCCGCGATGCCATGGTCTTTGCCTTTGCCCCGCCTGCGATTATCGAGCTGGGCACGGCGAACGGCTTTGACATGCAGTTGGTGGATCGTGGCGGTTCAGGGCATGACGCCCTGATGGCGGCACGCAACCAGTTGCTTGGCATGGCGGCACAGGACCCGCGTCTGGTCGGTGTCCGTCCGAACGGCCTGGATGATACGCCGCAGTTTGACATCAATATCGATCAGGAAAAGGCCAGTGCGCTGGGGGTCGACATTTCCGACATCAACCGCACGCTGGCAACTGCCTGGGGGTCGAGCTATGTCAACGACTTCATCGAAAAGGGCCGTGTGAAGCGGGTCTATATGCAGGCAGATGCAAAATATCGCATGATGCCCGAAGACCTTGATCACTGGTATGTTCGCAATAGCCATGACGAGATGGTGCCGATTTCGGCCTTCTCGACCACGGAGTGGACCTTTGGTTCGCCACGTCTGGAGCGCTTTAACGGTCTTTCGTCTGTCAATATCCAGGGTCAGGCGGCACCGGGCGTTGCATCGGGTGATGCGATGAGGGCGATGGAAGAAATCGTTGCCAAGCTTCCGGGCGGTATCGGCCTTGAATGGCAGGGGCTTTCCTATGAGGAACGCGAAGCAGGCGAGCAGGGCCCGGCCCTTTATGCCCTGTCGATGATCGTGGTCTTCCTGTGTCTTGCGGCACTGTATGAAAGCTGGGCGATTCCGGTTTCGGTGATGATGGTTGTGCCGCTGGGCGTTTTGGGTGCCGTGATTGCAGCCTTGCTGCGCGGTCTTCCCGATGACGTTTACTTCCAGGTGGCGATCCTGACCACCATCGGGCTTTCGGCCAAGAACGCCATTCTGATCGTCGAGTTCGCACGTGAACTTTATGATCAGGGGATGGGGCTGCTTGAGGCAACGGTCGAGGCTGCACGCCAGCGTCTGCGTCCGATCATCATGACCTCGATGGCGTTTACGCTGGGCGTTCTGCCGCTTGCGATCAGTACCGGTGCCGGTGCGGGGGCGCGTGTTGCGGTGGGGACCGGGGTGATGGGCGGCATGATTGCGGCCACGATCCTTGCGATCTTCTTCGTGCCGCTGTTCTTCGTGCTGATTGTCGGTGCCTTTGCCAAGAACCGTTCGAAACGCGGTGATGTGAAGGCGGCCCACGAACATCCGGCGGAATAAACCAAAAGCAAAGCCGGTCTGAGTTAACAGACCGGCTTTGTCGGCGCGCTCGCGACGGTTGCAGACTTGTCTGCTTAGTCCCCCGACCCCGCCGTTGCGCGTGCGTAAGAAGGGCTGGTGCAATGCACCGGCCCTTTGTTTTGTCTGCTGATGGGCTTGACGTCAAGTTGTGAATTTTCCCCATCCATTTGGGCGGTTTTCAACTTGCAGGCGCTATCCCTTTGTATCGGAAGGCGAATATGTTGATTTCTGTTTCATTGATAGTGATTTTTTTCAAGCAATTTAATTGCTTTTGCGTGTGTTCGACGTGCATTGACATCTAAAAGTTTAGTTCGATAAATCTTTATTAGGGACAGTCTTCAGGTTTGAAACCAAAGGGGTATTTTTTTATGAATAAAGCTGTTTTGCGCGGCACGACCGCGCTGGTTCTGATGTCTGTACTCGCACTTGGCGGATGTAATAAAACGACGGGGCAGACCGTCGGCTCCATCGTAGGGGTGGTCGGGGGGACACTGCTGGGCGCGCAGTTCGGTAGCGGAACCGGTCAGCTTGTCGCAACCGCCATCGGGGCGACGGCGGGCTATATGATTGGTGACTGGGTCGGTGGAATGCTTGATCCCAAAGATGCCGAAGCCGTGCAGCAGACCACCACTCAGACCCTGAATGCCGGAAATGACGGTGAAACAGTTACCTGGAATAACCCTGATACCGGGGCAAGTGCCGAAATCGTCCCGACCAATACCCGGCAGGTGGCCGCCAAGGTGGATGTACAGCGTCCGAAAGTCGTGGCTAGCCCAGTGGGCATGACGATTGTGGGTGAAGAGCGTGTGATCACCAAAGGGGCCAATGTCCGTTCCGCGCCTTCGACGGATTCAGATGTCCTGACAGGGTTGCGGGCGGGGGACCGTATCAACGCGGTTGGTAGTGTTGCCAACGGCAACTGGTATTTGGTCGGGCGTGATGGCAAGGCCATTGGATATGTGTATCACACGCTTTTGGCAGAGCCGAACGCGGCTCCCGATATACAGATGACTGCAGCAGATATGACACAAGATTCCGAAGCAGCGAAAATTGCGGAGGAAGAGGTTATCGAGCGCGATAGCGACGTCATTGACCTTGATGCAGAGTTCGAGACCGAGACATTGATCGTGCAAACGACCTGCCGCGATGTTTCGATGACCGTCAGTGACGGCAGCGAGAGCGAGCAGAAAAACTATTCGGCCTGCAAGTCGCCGGATGGTGTCTGGGAGCTGGGTTGATGGGATATCGGCGTTTTATTTTGGCACCGCTGATGATATCAGCGGTGGCTTTGTCATTGCCGTTTGACGTTGAAGCGGCAGAAACAAAGCAGATCGCGCGGTCCTCGAAGCTTGGCATCGAGCTGTTTGGCGTCGGGGGCGATAATTGGTGCAAAGCGGATGCGCATTTGAAGCTTGCACGCAACGCCGACAGTCCTTTGGTCGATAAGGAAGAAACCCTTTTTCCGACAATCGCAAAGGTATTTGACGCGGAATGCCCGCAGATGGAAACCGCGAGGATCGAGGTAACCGACAGTGCCGGGACTCTGACACGCAACTTCCGAATTGCGAAGGCCAGTGGGTGGGCTATTGCACCTGAGGCTACGGTGGGTGATCCTGCTCAGAAAACTACGGAGAATGTGACGCCGAAAGCCGATGTCGCGAACAGAGAAACAGCTGAAGCGCCGCCAGCGCCGACTGTTGCAAAGCAGGAAAAGCCGGTTGTTGTTAAGGAGAAGCAGCCGGATGTAAAGCCGGTAGCTCTAACTACTGCTAATGTATTTCTCCTGGTGGCAAAATATTACCCTGAAGCGCTGCAAGACGATTTGTTCATTTATCAAATTGCTACGCTGCAAAGTTGCAAGCAGTACGATGAGGTATGGAGCAACGAGTTTGATCTGCGTGACTGGCGTGAGAAAATCCGGCCAGAAGTAATGTCAATGCCGCAATCTGCGGTGAATGTTTTCGAATTTTCCTTTGATTTCTGGGTGGACCGCAACTACGACTTTGAGAGTTCGATGCTGGATATCGGTGGTTTTACACCGAACAATCGAAAGTTCGAGACTTCCTGCTCATACCGTAGCGGGAATTTCGCCAAGAATACCATCGGTGGCGAGGTTCAGGTCAGCTTTGAAAGCCTTCCGGACAGTTTCAATCATGAAATCTATTTGCCCGGTGATCTGGGGCGCAGCGCGGTGGACCGGTTAGAGAAAGCGGATAACAAAATCCGCGTTACTTATCTGGCTCGGCTGAAAGATGATGGCTTGGAAGATAAAGATTGGGCAAAGTACTACAAGCTTCAGGCGGAATTTATTGACGTTAAAATCTTTACTGGCGAGAAGCTCGACTATCTGCTGGTCCATCATGATGAAGCCAAGTTTATTGCCGCGCGTGAACAGCATATGGCCGAAGTGAGGAAGGCCGCAGAAGAACAGCGTCGGGCCGAGGAAGAACGTCTTGCCGCCCAGCGCAGCCACGAAGAAGAGTTGCGCCGTGTTCAGCAGGAACGCGAGGATGCGCAAGCGCAAAAGCTTTATGACAGTCTTGCCGGAGATGGTGTCGTTCCGGCCAAGCTTGCGGCCCTGTATCACGATGGCAATCCGTCTTTTGACAATCCCTATGATATTGCCGCCAGCGCCTTTTCTCGCGGCCAGAAATTTCCGGTTCGGGCTTTTGTCGAGGTCGGAGAGCGCGACAGTGTCGGTTATCGCGCCAAATGGCCATCGCGTGTCTATCTGACGGGGGAGGGGCTAGAAGAAGGTGATTGGTATTTTGTTTCCGGCATGGGGGACGGCCAGAAGATCGATAGAGCGCTTTATAGCGTTATATCAGTTGATAGGGCGACGAAATGTGCGGACCGGATTTGCATGAACAACGATGATGTGGCGGCCTATGTACGGTCTCAATATCCGAAATGGTCAGGTGCAGGGGAATAGGTGTGGATATGGAACAGAGTAACAATCATGTGTCCGAGCCTTCCCGAAAAGGCCGTAAAAAAATCGGATTGATTGCAGGTGTCGTTGCGGTTTTGGTCCTCGCGGGGGGATATTTCGGCTTTCAAAGTCATATCGCAGATGAAGCCGAAATCGAGATTGCCCGGTTTCTGCGTGAAAACGAACTTGATCGCGATATCCGCTATCGGGACATCGATGCGTCCCTTATCGGGCAAAGCGTGACATTGCATAATGTGCGACTGAGTTTGCAGGGCGCAGAGGGCACAGTCGGGGCTTTGACCGTTTCGAACTACGATCTTGATGAGCGTAGCGGGCAGTTGCGAAGTGTTGATTTTGCTCTGGAGGACGTTGATTTTCCAATTGCAGCGAGTTCGTTCGGGCTGTTTGGCGCACCATCTCCGTTTCTGATCGGGATGGATGCCGTGCGCGGCGACATTGGCATTGAATATGAATACGATATTGCCAAAGGGGATGTGTCGGCATCACTGGATATTTACATGCCGGATTTGTTTGATAGCGAGTTCGACGTCAGCATCAGCCGTTTTACGGCTCCCCCGGTCGAGCGTTTTTCCGTGCGTGGCTTTAATGCGATGGGGCAGATGCTTGATGACATGGGCAAGGCTGATCTGAATTCGGTTTCTCTGCGTTTGAGGGATCGGGGGCTTAAAGACCGGATCGCCGAATATGTCAGTGTGAAAAACGGTGCAGCGCTTGACGGGGCAGCCTATCGCAAGGAGCTTTTCCGCAAGCTGGATCATCAAATTTCGGAAAATCCGCCTAAAAGCCGGTTCGAGAATGATATGGCCAGGGTGACCAGATCAATACTCGATGCATCCGGGGGAACTTTGACGCTTGCCTATGAACCGCAATATCCGACACCGTTTGAAGATATTGGAGCTGCTGCATTCGAGCTTATGTTTGGCGGCATTGGCAGCCTTGGAAAACAGGCATCCCGCAATGGGGATGCCTTGTCAGACATGATTGATCGCGATGTGTTGAAAATCGAGTTCGATAGCTGATTAATCAGGAGGCCGTCTGGTGTGGAAATTTATTTCCGCACCAGTACCGCCAGCAGTTTATCAAGGAACTTTTCGCAGCGGGCGAGCTGGTCGAGTTCGATGAATTCGTCGGGTTTGTGGGCCTGTTCGATGCTTCCAGGGCCGCAGACGACGGTGGGGATATCGCCCATCGCCGAGAAAACGCCGGCTTCGGTGCCGAAGCTGACCTTGCCGGTGGTGTTGGCCCCGGTCAGTTCCATGACCAGTCTGGTGACTTCCTCGTCATCGCCGGTAGCGAGGCCGGGCATGTCGGAGACGACTTCGATTTCGACCCCGACATCGTCGTAAATTTCGCGCATTTGCGGGATCAGGGTGTTGTCGAGATAATCGAAAATCAGGCCCTTAAGTTCGTTGCGGTCATGATTGGGCAGATTGCGGAATTCGAAATCGACATAGCAATCCTGCGGAATGATGTTGAGCTGCGTGCCGCCATGGATCACGCCGCTGTGGAAGGTCGTGTGATTGGGCACGAATTCATCGTCATGCGGGCCTTCATCGCGGAATTTTTGGCCAAGGCGGCGCAGGAAAACGACAAATTCGGCGGCATATTCAACCGCATTGACACCTTCGCCCGGAAGCGATGAATGACCCGACCAGCCGGTGAAATGCGCACGGGCGGAATATTTGCCTTTATGCTGGGTGATGACCTGCATGTTGGTGGGTTCGCCCACAATGCACATGGCGGGTTTATGGGGCAGGGCATTGATCGCCTCGACCAGGCTGGGCACGCCAAGGCAGCCGACTTCCTCGTCATAGGTGAAGGCCAGATGGATCGGCACGCGCAGATCGGCATTTTTGAAGGCTTCGGCCTTGGCCAGAAGGCATGCCAGAAAGCCTTTCATGTCACATGCCCCGCGGCCATAAAGCCTGTCGCCACGGATATCGGTGGTGAAGGGATCGGATGCCCAGTTCTGGCCTTCGACCGGGACCACGTCGCTGTGGCCTGACAGGATCACGCCACCGTCAACCGCCGGGCCGATGGTGGCATAAAGGTTGGCCTTGCTTTTGGTTTCGTCAAACACGACCGCACACAGATAGCCGAGATCTTCCAGATAGCTTTGCGCCTGTTCGATCAGGGCAAGGTTCGGGGTCAGGCTGACGCTGGGATGGCTGATCAGCTTGGCAAGCCAGTCAAGGGTTGCAGCAGACGGCATTGCGGTGGTGTTGGCGGCACTCATTCGACGAATTGTTCCTTAAGAATACGTTCTTCGAGATTGTGTTCGGGATCGAACAGCAATTTGATTTTCATGTTGCTGTCTTCGCGGATCATCACGCGCGAGACATCGCGAACCTCGGTATAATCGGCCACGGCGGAAACCGGGCGTTTTTGCGGGTCCTGCACATCAAAAACGACTTCGGCCCCGTGCGGCAAAAGCGCACCGCGCCAGCGACGCGGGCGAAACGGGCTGATCGGGGTCAGGGCCATAAGACCGCTTCCCATCGGCAGGATCGGACCGTGTGCCGACAGGTTATAGGCGGTACTTCCGGCAGGCGTGCAGACCAGTGCGCCATCGCACACCAGTTCGGCCAGCCGTTCAACCCCGTCGATCTTGATGCGCAGTTTTGCGGCCTGCCGGGTTTCGCGCAGAAGTGATACCTCGTTAATCGCCAGCGCACACAGGCTTTCGCCCTGCATGGTGTGGGCTTCCATCTGGAGCGGGTGCAGTTCAACCGTCTGGGCCTCTGCGATGCGTTCGGGCAGGTCGATTTCGCGGAACTCGTTCATCAGGAAGCCGACAGTGCCCCGGTTCATGCCATAGATCGGCACCTTGCGGCCCATATAGCGATGCAGGGTTTCCAGCATGAAACCATCGCCGCCAAGGGCGACAATGACATCGGCGATGTCGGGCGAAACATGGCCATAGCGATGCTTTAACCGGTACATCGCGTCCTGGGCAATTTTGGTGTCGGCTGCGACAAAGGCGATGGAATGAATATGCATCTGCTTTCCGATCGAATGCGATCCTGTCATCGCATGCCACCATAATCGTGTCAGGGTGGCGTTGGGCTTGGACGTAAGGTAGGCTTTGACGCGTGTTTTCCGGCACGTGCTTCCGGCCTGCCTCCGGCCCGGATATGGGGGCCGGATCACGGCCCCGCAATCCCGTAATAGAGACCGGTTTGCATTGAATTGCAAGGGGCTGGATGATGAAACGGGTCGGGATGATGTGCGCAGGGTCACGCCTGGCACTGCGTGCTCTTATATTGACCTCGGGACAAAAACAGAGGAACCTTGGGCAGCCTTTTTATCCATGGCACAAGATATAAAATCATGAGCAAGTCGCCCTTTAGCATTACCGCCGCACTGGCCCGGATTTCCCATCCGGATGATCCGGTGGATGAGAGGGCGATTGAAAACGCGCTTGCCGAACATTCGCAAAATGCGGTGGCGACGACACGCCAACCCCGCAATCCGCAGGCAACCCGCAAGCTGATCCTTGACGCGGCATTTTATGAGATCCGCATGGCCGGGTTTGCCGGGGCATCGATCAATCAGATACTGGAGCGGACCGGCACAACCAAGGGGGCGCTGTATCACCACTTCCCCGGCAAGGCGAAACTGGTTCATGCGGTGATCGAGGAATGTTTGCCGCAATATATCGATGATGTCTGGCTCAAGCCGCTTGATGGCGAGGAAGATATTCTGCCGGTCATGATGGGGCAGGTCGATAGCCTTGGCACCAAAGATGCGCCGAAACTGCTTGAAGGCGGTTGTCCTTTGGCGCGGCTGGCATCGGGGGCAGCGGAACTTGATGAAAATCTGCGCAAGCGGATTGATGGGGTTTACCGGTATTGGCGGCGCGGACTGGCGCTTCATCTGGGCCACGGGCAGTTCAATAAAACCATTCGCACCGATATCGAACCGTCATCGGTTGCGGAATTCATCATTGCCATATTGCATGGGTTCCTGACCCGCCCGCCCGCCTTGCGCAACAGTGAAACCCATGATGCGTTTGCGCGGGAATATGCGCGGTATCTGAACGGGTTGCGGCCCTAGCGTTTAAAGGCGGCAAGGGGGGCTCAATTAACGGTGTTGCAAATTATAACAAAAAATAACTGTTATTACAGATTAATTGACATTTAATGCATGGTGATTATATAAGTTTCACAGATTTCTAATTCACCAAATCGGAGACAGGCCCCATGCGTTCTCTTATTCTTTCTGCCGTTGCGGCAGTGGCGATTGTCTTTGCGGGTTCTGCCGCACAGGCCGAGCGCCTGACCGAAAAGCCGCTGGTTGATGCGGCGTGGCTTTCGGATAATCTTGATAACCCGTCATTGGTGGTTGTCGATATCCGGTCGCTGACCAAGGAAGGCAGCCCCTATGATGCCGGGCATATTCCGGGGGCGGTGTTTGCGCCTTATGGCAAGTTCGGCTGGCGGGCCAAGGTGGGCGATGTTGTCGGCCAGTTGCCGCCGGTTGATGTGATTTCGGCCCGGATCGGCAGCCTTGGCATTGATAATGACAAACAGGTTGTTGTCGTGCCGGCCGGTCAGAACAGTTCGGATTTCGGTTCGGCAACCCGTGTATATTGGACCTTCAAGGTGCTGGGCCATGATGCGGTGACCATCCTTGATGGCGGGCAGCGTGCATGGGAAGCAGCGGGCAAGCCGGTTTCAACCGATGCGGTTGCCCCGCAAGCCGTGGCTTTCAATGCCAATTTCCGACCGGAGCTTCTGGCGTCCGCCGATGATGTTGCCAAGGCGCGTGAAAACGGTGTTGCGCTGGTCGATGCGCGTCCGTCGGCACAGTTCCGCGGCGAACAGACCAGCCCCGTCGTGGCGCGTGCCGGTGCGATCCCCGGTGCGGTCAATATCGAACAGTCGGCCTTTTATGACGATCAGAAAGGCCAGTTTGTTGCATCCGATGTGATCAGTGGCCTTGTTGAAAATGCCGGTGTGTCGAAAGACGGTGATGAAATCACCTATTGCAATACCGGCCATTGGGCATCGGTTGCGTGGTTTGGCCTTTCGGAAGTGATGGGAAACAAAAACACCCGCATGTATGATGGCTCCATGGCCGAATGGGCGGCTGATCCGTCGCGCGAAGTGGTTGTTCCGGAATAATTCGGAAATACGGCGTAACGCCCCTATAATACGCGATGTTTTGACGGAACCGGGTTGCCCGGTTCCGTTCGTTTTCAGGTTTCCAGTCAGATAGAGCGTCACCACCATGTCTGAAACGACCCTTAATGTCCGTGCTTCGGGCTTTAGTTTTGACAAAGGGCCCGCAGCCGTCACGGCCATCCTGTTTGTGATTGTCGCGGTGCTGATTGCGCAGGCGGTCGATATCCATCAGGCCGTGCTTTATGGCCTTGGCGGGTTGCTGGGCATTGCCCTTTATCATGCGTCATTCGGTTTTACCGGCGGCTGGAGGCGGTTTTCGGTCGAAAAGCGTGGCCGCGCGATGCGGGCCCAGCTTTTGATGATTGGCGTTGCCACGGCGGCGTTTATTCCGTTGCTGGCGATTGGCGCACCACTTGGCACCCCGATTGTCGGCGCGGTGGCCCCGGTTGGTGTTTCGGTTCTGGTCGGTGCGTTCATGTTCGGCCTTGGCATGCAGCTTGGCGGCGGATGCGGATCGGGAACGCTGTTTACGGTTGGCGGCGGCAGTGCGCGCATGTTGCTGACCCTTGTGTTCTTTATCCTGGGCGCTGTGATCGGCACCGCGCATTTGCCGATGTGGCTTGAACTGCCATCGCTTCCCCCCATGAGCCTTGGAACCGAATTTGGCATCTGGGGCGGATTGGGGGTGACCTTTGCCGGTCTGGTGCTGGTGGCGTTGATCACGATCTGGGTTGAAAAGCGTGCGCATGGTTCGATTGAAACCGCACCGGTGGCACCACGTGCGGGCTTTGCCCGGTTGCTGCATGGTCCGTGGCCGTTGGTCGGGACGGGTATCCTTCTGGCCGGGCTTAACGTTGCAACGCTTCTGAGTGCGGGGCATCCGTGGTCGATCACGTTCGGGTTCGGGCTTTGGGGGGCGAAGATCGCGCAAGGCATCGGTATTCCGGTCGAGACGTGGGAATTCTGGAACTGGGCCGGTCCGGCCAAGGCACTTTCAAATTCGGTGCTGGCGGATAATACGTCGGTGATGAATTTCGGCATCGTGATCGGGGCGGCATTGGCGGCAAGCCTTGCGGGTAAGTTCGCGCCCAAGGTCAAGGTACCGTTTGCATCCCTTCTGGCGGCGGCTGTTGGCGGGATATTGATGGGCTACGGGGCGCGTCTGGCGTTTGGCTGCAATATCGGTGCATTGTTTAGCGGTATCGCCTCGGGCAGCGTGCATGGCTGGCTCTGGTTTGTGATGGCCTTTGCCGGAAGCTGGATCGGGATTGCGCTACGCCCGGTATTTGGCATGGACGGATTTAAAAAGTCATGAGTGAAAAAAATACAATCCTGTTTGGCGCGGTGTTCCTTGCGGCCAGCGGTGCGGTGGCGTTTGATCATTTCAATCACACCAAGGCACCAGTCAATCCGCCCGCAATATCCAACCCGGTCAACAATCCGGCGACGGGGGGCAACCCATGTGCGGGTAATCCGTGTGGCGCAAACCCTTGCTCGGCGAACCCCTGTTCTGCCAATCCGTGTGCCGCCAATCCTTGCGCAGGATATAATCCCTGTGGGGCAAATCCCTGTGCCGCAGCGCCGTGCAGTGCCAGCCCCTGCGCAGCAAATCCGTGCGGCGCCTACAATCCATGCGGGGTCGGGAACCCTTGCGCGGCTTCGCCCTGTGGCGCCGGATATGCCCAGGCTCCCTGCGCACCGGTAAATCCGCGCCACGAATATATGAACCCGTGTGCTGCGACCAATCCTTGCGGGGCTGGGAGCCCTTGCGCTGCCAACTAACGTTTTCTGTTTCACAACCCATTGGAAAAGGATAGTTTTTGATGGGGTGAGGCAGGGGACTGTGGTAATGGCGCGTAGGGATTGGACAGATCGAGAGAGGTATGCGGCGCTTAAGCTGTATTTCGAACTCGAATTTGGCCAGTTTCATAGTAAGAACAGGCAGATTATCGCTCTTGCGGAAGCGCTCGGACGAACACCAAGTTCGGTGGCGATGAAACTCGGTAACTTTGCCAGCCTTGATCCGACACTACATCGTGTCGGGTTAAAGGGAGTGAGTGCCGCGGATCGCGAACTTATGATGCGGTTCCATAACCACCCCCAACGGGTGGTCGATGAAATCGAGCGTGCGACAGACAGCTTAAATCTTCATAACATTGAAGTTTCGCAAACTATCCGTCCTGTAGAGCAACGTCAGGGGATGGCGGACGGAGCAATGTCTTTTTTGATGTATCTGGTCGCCCCACTGAAGTTTTGCGCACTCGTAAGGAGCGGCTCAATCAGGGTTTTTTTCGTCGCGCCGTGATTTCAGGTTATCGCTTCCAATGTTGTGTTTGTGGCGGGCAGCTTCATCGATTGCTTGAGGCGTCCCATATCAAGCCGCACAAAGAGGACGAGACATATCGATTGCGTCCTGACAATGGTTTGTCGTTATGCCGGAATCATCACACAGCATTTGATGAGGGTTATTGGACACTCAATCATGAATTGCGTGTTGAAGTTGATCCGCAACTTGAAAAATTTGCACACCATGATCCAATGATTGAAGCATGGTTTTTGCGCTTCGATGGGGCCGAGATTCACAAGCCTTTCCGCTATATGCCTTCGCTTGAGGCGATTGACTGGCACCGAGAAAATACGTTTTCAAAAAAAGTTCCCGCCTTTGGTCGTAAACAACCCATTTGACAAGCGCATGAAACTCTGCGCATGGTGCCCTTGTTATTTGATCGCTCCAGAAGCGTAGAGGGGACTTTATTGGCCTCGCCTGTTGAGTGATCTACCGGAAAACCGCATTGAAGGGCCCTACTACGCGGGCTTTTCCGAAAGAATATGCAAGGCGCAGAGCTGACGTAATACATTCAAGGGCCGATTCCCTTCCCTCTGCTGCCGCAATACCAAGAGATACTTTTATTTGACCCAATTTTCGGATCTCGGCCTGGCCGAGCCCGTCCTTCGCGCTCTCAAGCATGAAGGGTATGATGTGCCCACGCCGATCCAGGCGCAGGCCATCCCATCTCTCCTCGAAGGCAAAGACCTTCTGGGGATCGCACAGACCGGCACCGGCAAGACTGCTGCTTTTGCGCTGCCGATCCTGCACCGTCTTTCCAAAAATGAAACCCGCACCCCGGCCAAATCATGCCGTGTGCTTGTGCTTGCGCCGACGCGCGAACTGGCCGCCCAGATTGGCGACAGCTTCCGTGCCTATGGCCGTTTCATGAATGTTTCGGTTGCTGTTGTTGTCGGCGGGGTTGCGCATGGCCCGCAGATCAAGGCGATTACGCCGGGTGTTGACGTTCTTGTCGCAACACCGGGGCGTTTGCTTGATCACATTGATGCGGGCAAGCTGAAACTTAACAATGTCGATGTCGTCGTGCTCGACGAGGCCGATCACATGCTTGATCTTGGCTTCCTGCCGCCGATCAAACGCATCATCAAGATGCTGCCGCGTGATCGTCAGAACCTGTTCTTCTCGGCCACCATGCCGTCGCAGATCGGGCAGCTTGCCGGTGATATGCTTTCCGATCCGGTCAAGGTTTCGGTGACCCCGGTTGCCACGACCCAGGAACGTGTCGAGCAGTCGGTCTATATGATCGAGAAAAACCGCAAGCGTCAGCTTCTGGCGGAATTGCTTGATAACCCGCTTTTCAAACGTACCCTGGTCTTTACCCGCACCAAGCGCGGGGCGGATCGTGTGGCGCGTCATCTTGAAAGCTGCAAGATCAGTGCTGCCGCTATTCATGGCAATAAAAGCCAGAATCAGCGCGAACGGGCATTGAACGCGTTCAAGGATGGTCAGATCGGCGTTCTGGTCGCAACCGACATTGCCGCGCGCGGCATCGATGTCGACGGTGTGACCCACGTTGTGAATTTCGAATTGCCGAATGTCCCGGAAAGCTATGTTCACCGTATCGGTCGTACCGCACGCGGTGGGGCCAGCGGTTCGGCGATTGCATTCTGTGACGAGGAAGAACGCGGTCTTCTGCGTGATATCGAAAAAACCACCCGTCAGTCGATCCCGGTGATTGATCGTCGCGATGCCAAGGCCGCCGCCGAGCAGGACGCGATTTCAAAAGCCGAACGCGATGCCAATCCGGATCGCCGTGCCAGCAATGGTAACAGTAACGGACGTGGCCGGAATGGCGGTGGTCGTCCGGGTGCAGGTGGCCGTAACGGTCAGGGGCGCAATGACGCCCGTGGTCGTAATGATCGCAATGACCGGAGCAATGATCGTCGTCGCACCGAAGAAACCACGCGCGATGTCGCCAGCGGATCGGAAAATTCCGGCCGTTACAAGGGCGGTATCAAAGGTGGTGCGGATCGCAACGAACGCAATGATCGCAATAATGAGCGTTCTGAGCGCGCAACGGCCCGTCCGCAGGCCCGCGACGGCGCGCGTCGTGACGGTCGTGATAACCGTGATACCCGCGGCGCCAATGGTGATAGCCGGGTTCGGACACCGAAAAAGGTGACTTCGAACGGGACGGGCGGCGGTGACAACCGCATTGCATCCAACCTTTCATTCCTTGGCAGCTCGGACGAGCGCCGCACAACCGGCAACGGTGCGACTGCAAATGGTAAACCGGCAGCCCGCAACGGACGTCCGGGTCGCGCGCGCCCCGGCAAGCCGGTTGGTGGTCGTCCGGGCGCACGCCCGAATGGCGAACGCCGTTCTGAAAACAATTCCGGAAACCGCAGCAGGCGCGAAACCGCCTGAGGCAGCTTTCCAAACTGATTGGTGCATCCACGCGGGATGCACCGTAACGCCAATCGACACTCTAAAGGAGATTTAAAGATGGCAACTGGTACCGTTAAATGGTTCAACGCAACCAAAGGCTTTGGTTTCATTCAGCCGGACGAAGGCGGAAATGACGTATTCCTGCACATCAGCGCCGTTGAACGCGCTGGTATGAACCATCCGCAGGAAGGCGACAAGATCAACTACGAACTGCGCACCGACTCCCGTTCGGGCCGCGTTTCGGCTGACGATCTGACCGCTGCCTAATTCGGCTTGCCTTCGCTTGCGAAGGCGCTGATTTACGAAACCCCCATCCGGGTAACCGGGTGGGGGTTTTGTTTTACGGGTCTGCTTTTTTACGGGCGCAGGAAGGCGATATTGGCCCGGGTCGCCGCACTGAGCACATGAAAATGCATGGCATCGCGTGCGCCCGACGGATTACGGTCGCGCACATAGCGCAGGATTTGTTCATGTTCGCGAAGCGGGGCCTTGATCGCGGCCGCATTGGCAAAGGGCAGCATCTGGTTTTCATGGATGGTTTGCGCTGCCGGAAAGATCGCGGCGGCAAATAACGGATTGCCCGATGCGGACAGCAGGATTTCATGAAATTCGGTATCGGCATTGGCGGCCGTGATCAGGTCGTCTGCCTCGAACGCGGTTTGCATGTCATCGATGCTGCGTTGAAGGGTAATCAGATGATCGCGCGTGCGGGCCTGTGCGGCAAGGCCCGCGACATAGGGTTCGATCGCAAGGCGGAACTGATAGACCTGTGCGGCCTGGCGTTTCTGATTGTCATCGCGTGGTAATCCATCATGCGGATCGGCGACATAGGCACCCTTGCCGGCCTGAACCCGGATCAGCCCCATGGCTTCGAGTGTTGCCAGAGCTTCGCGCAGGCTGGCGCGGCTGATGCCGAGGGTGGCGGCCAGTTCGCGCTGGGCCGGTAAAGAGTCGCCGGGGCCTAAGCCGTTGCTTTTAATCAGATTGCGAATGGCGCGCGCGGCGCGTTCCGGGGCAGTTTCAGTGCGTATCATGCGTTTTCCATAACTGGTCTGACCAGTGGTATCAAAATTTATCCGGCGCAGAAATCCAATATATTTAAGGGTTATAGCTTTAATCAGCTTGTGATTTTTCGCAAGTGCGAAATTTATTCATAGACATTAGCATAAATTTTATGCAGATATTTTAGACAGATTAAAAATAAGTCGAAAAATCCACTTTCATACAGGTAGAGGCCAATGAACAAATTTCTGAAATCAACCATCGCCGCGATTGCCATGATTGCGGCCCCGCTGGCTGGTGCATCGGCAGGTGCGCTTGATACCATCAAGGAAGCCGGTGTTTTGAAGGTCGCCGTACCGCAGGACTTTCCGCCGTTTGGCACCGTGGGGGCGGACATGCAGCCCAAGGGTTATGACATCGACATGGCGGCCCTGATTGCAGAAGACCTTGGTGTGAAGCTTGAACTGGTGCCGGTCGCGTCCAGCAACCGCATCCCGTATCTGACCACCGGCAAGGTCGATCTGGTGATTTCCAGCCTTGGCAAAAACCCTGACCGTGAAAAGGTGATTGATTTCACCGATGCTTATGCACCGTTCTATAACGGCGTTTTTGGCCCGGCTGATATCGACGTCAAGGATGCCGAAGACCTTGCGGGGCATTCGGTTGGCGTGACGCGTGGTGCGATTGAGGATCTGGAGCTGACCAAGATTGCCCCGGCGGATCTGGAAATCAAACGTTATGAGGATAATAACGGCACGATTTCGGCCTTCCTTTCGGGCCAGGTTGACCTGATTGCGACGGGGAACGTCACAGCAGCGGCGATTATCGAGCGCAACCCGCCGCGCAAGCCGGAACCGAAATTCCTGATCAAGAACTCTCCCTGCTATGTGGGGCTGAACAAGGAAGAGGATGCATTCAAAGCCAAGGTCAACGAGATCATTGCGGCATCGATTGCCGATGGTCGTCTGAATGCGATTGCCGAAAAATGGCTTGGCATTCCGCTGCCGGAAAAACTCTGATCTTTCGTGTTGGTTGACGGATGGCTTCACCCCTGACCGGATTGCTTGGTTTCGATGGCTTATGAATTCGATTTCGGTGCAATTGTCCCGCATTGGCAATTGCTGCTTGACGGGGTTGTTCTGACAACCGAACTGACCGTCATCGGGGCTGTGGTTGGCGTCAGTCTGGGAACTTTGGGGGCGTGGGCGCGCGCATCGCGTGCCCCCGTCATCAGCCAGATCGTCGGCATATATGTGGAACTGATCCGCAATACGCCGTTTCTGGTGCAGTTGTTCTTTATCTTTTTCGGGCTTCCGGCACTTGGCATGAAGCTTAGTGAATTTCAGGCCGCCCTTCTGGCGATGATTGTCAATCTTGGGGCCTATTCGACCGAAATCATCCGGGCCGGTATCCTTGCGATCCCCAAGGGGCAGATCGAGGCGGCCCAAAGCCTTGCGATGAACCGGGTGCAGATTTTCCGGTATGTCATTATCCGACCGGCGCTCAAGAAAATCTGGCCGGCACTTTCAAGCCAGATCGTGATTGTCATGTTGGGATCGTCGGTCTGTTCGCAGATCGCGGCCGAGGAACTGACCTTTGCGGCGAACTATATCCAGGCCGTCAATTTCCGCGCCTTCGAGGTCTATTTCGTGGCGACCGCGCTTTATCTGGTGATGTCGGTTCTGCTGCGCTGGATTTTGAAGATATTCGGCAACTTCCTGTTTGAGCGGCGCAGTCATGTCTGAATTTACCCTTTGGGATATTGTTTATAATCTGCTGCTGGCTGCACGCTGGACGGTATTGTTGTCGCTGACCGCTTTTGTGCTGGGCGGGATTGTCGGGCTTTTGCTTTTGATGGTTCGGACCGCCGGCAATCCGTGGGTGATGCGACTGGTGCGCGGCTATGTGGAACTGTTTCAGGGCACGCCGCTTTTGATGCAGCTATTCATCGTGTTCTTCGGTCTGCCGCTGATCGGGATTGATGTGTCGCCCTGGATCGCAGCGATGTTGGGGTTAACGCTGTTTACCAGTGCGTTTCTGACCGAAATCTGGCGGGGGTGCGTTGAATCCATCGGGCTTGGCCAATGGGAAGCATCGGCAAGCCTTGGCATGAATTTCCGCCAGCAGATGCGCTATATCATTCTGCCGCAGGCGCTTCGTATTGCGGTGCCGCCGACAGTCGGTTTTTCGGTGCAGGTGGTCAAGGGAACGGCGGTTGCCTCGATCATTGGTTTTGTCGAACTGACCAAGGCCGGGACCATGATCACCAACGCGACCTATGCGCCGTTTACGGTCTATGGCTGTGTGGCGGTGATGTATTTCCTGATCTGTTTCCCGCTTTCGCTTTATGCCCGCCATCTGGAAGGAAAACTTCGTCATGTCGCTCGTTGAACTGCACGCTATCCATAAAAGCTTTGGCGAGCTCGAAGTCCTCAAAGGCATTGATCTTAAGATCGAAGAAGGGCAGGTGATTGCCCTGATCGGGAAAAGCGGATCGGGCAAAAGCACGCTTTTGCGCACCATCAACGGCCTTGAGACCATCAATGACGGCACGATCATGGTGGCGGGCAAGAAGGTCGGGGATCGCGATACAGATGTGCTTACGCTGCGGCTTAATGTCGGCATGGTGTTTCAGCAGTTCAATCTGTTCCCGCATTATACGGCGCTTGAAAACGTGATGCTGTCGCCGCAGGTCGTGAAAAAGCAGTCAAAGGCCGAGGCGAAAAAAGTGGCCGAGGAAATGCTGGCCAAGGTCGGGCTTGCCGACAAGATGATGCATTACCCCGATCAGCTTTCAGGCGGGCAGCAGCAGCGCGTGGCGATTGCGCGTGCCCTTGCCATGAAGCCGCGTGTGTTGCTGTGTGACGAGGTGACATCGGCGCTTGATCCCGAACTGGTGAACGAGGTTCTGGCCGTCGTGCGCCAGCTTGCCGAGGAAGGCATGACATTGGTGATGGTAACGCACGAAATGCGTTTCGCGCGCGAGGTGTGCGACAAACTGGTTTTCATGCATCAGGGCCGCATTCATGAAAGCGGTGCCCCCGAAGACGTTTTTGCCAATCCGAAAACCCCGGAACTTGCCAGCTTTGTCGGCGGGCTTGCCTAGCCGCGTCGTGCCGGGATTGTGACAATTTCACAGGTTTGCAATTGTGGGTATTTCCTGTTGATAGTTGATCATCTAAAACGTGCCTTGGGTTTATGACGAGGGTGGGGGCACGAAATTGCGCGATCAGACCGGCACGGCACAGGATGACGGACATCCTGAAAGCGGAAATCTTCGGCCGATATCTGGCGTGACCGCCTTTCTGGATCGCTATCCTTTTCTGGTGCTGGGGCTGCTTTTGATGGGCGCGTTTACGTCGTCTTCGGCAGCACCGCTTGGCGGGCTTTATATCATCGAAGGCATGGGGGAGCCGCCATGGAAAGTCAGTATGGTGGCGATTGTTCAGGTTGTTGTCACACTTCTGACCAATCGGGCATTTGGCCGCGCGATTGACCGGGCGGTGCCGATCAAGGCGCTTCTGATCACCAGTATTGTCTGTTTTGCCAGCGGCATGGCGATGCTTGCGACATTTCAGATTTACTGGGTCTATCTTTGCTTTGCCGCGATCCTGCTTGGTATCGGGTCTGGCGCGCTTTCGGTGATGTATTCATTCGGGCGTCTGTTTGCCGAACAGACCGGGCGCGACGTTGTCAAATTCAACGGGTTTCTGAGGATGCAGACATCGCTTGGCTGGATGATTGGCCCGGCGGCGTCATTATCGGTATTTGGTGCGTTCGGCTTTACGGTGACCTTTTACAGCATCGCGATCCTTGGGGCGGTGTGGTTTGTCGTGTGTTTGTTTATCGTCCCGGCAGCGTTCAAAACCCACCATCCCGGTTCGCTTGTGACGGGTAAGAAAATTCCATTCAACTTTGGCCTGCTTCTGGCCTGTGTGCCGGTGTTTTTCATCGGGGCGGGCAATGTCGTGTTCGTAACCGCCATGCCGCTTTATTTCACGACGGAACTTGGCCTGATCGCATCGGCGGCGGGCTTTGCCCTGACGGTGAAATGCTTTGTCGAGGTGGTAGTGATTTATTACTGCGCGCATCTGATCAGAAAGGTCGGGGAGCGCGGCGGGATGATCATTGCCGCCGTGCTTGCCGCGATATTCTTCGGGTTGATCTATAACGCAACCAGCCTTGCCGATGTGCTGGTTCTGGCGACGCTTGACGGGATTTATTATGGCATCTTTGCCGGGATCAGCATGACGTTCGTGCAAAACTTCGCCCCCGACCGCCCCGGTGTTGCGACCAGTTATTATGTCAGCACCCTTTTCGTTGGTGGGCTTATCGCCAATCTTGCAACCGGCTTTATCGCGACGTGGTATTCGTTCCAGGCAACTGTACTGGTGGCGGGTGGGTTTGCGCTGGTTGGCGGGGTGATATTGATGGTGATGAAGGATGCCAAGGTCGCACATGAAACGCCATCAATCGCCTGATGGCTTGACTTTGTCGGTTGTGTGACGATTATCGCGCCATGTCTGAAAATACACCCAATAAAGCGGCGATGCGGCCGCGCATCCTTGTCGATGCCGATGCCTGCCCGGTGAAGGCGGAATGTGAACGCGTGGCAGAACGCCATCGTCTGGAAATGATCATGGTATCAAACGGTGGCATTCGCCCGTCGCGCAATCCGTTGGTGCGGATCGTGATTGTCCCGCCGGAACCTGACGCGGCTGATGACTGGATTGCTGAAAATGCCGTCAAGAACGACGTGATCGTGACCAACGATATTCCGTTGGCGTCCCGTGGGCTTGAAATAGGCGCGCGTGTTTTGCGCCCGAATGGCCAGGAATTTACCGAGGCGAATATCGGCAATGCGCTGGCGGGGCGTGAAATTGCCGCCCATATGCGCGAAGTCACCGGCGAGCAGGGCCGGAATGCCGGCTTTACCCAAAAGGACCGGTCGCGTTTTTCCAATATGCTGGAAGTCACGATACAGGCCGCCTTGCGCGGTTAAACGCAAGGCGGCCTGCCACAGGTCCCGGTCGATCATCTGAGGGAGGGCGACCGGGCTTCCCCCCTGCGGAACCTGATGTTTTTAGAACGGATAGTGGCGTTTGCCGCTTTGGATGGTGATCCAGCGCATTTCGGTGAATTCATCAATGGATGCCTGCGATCCGAACCGGCCATAGCCGCTGGCTTTTACACCGCCAAACGGCATCTGGGCTTCGTCCTGAACGGTCGGGCTGTTGATGTGACAGATGCCGCTTTCGATCCGTTTGGCGACTTCCATTGCGCGCGGGATGTTGGTCGAAAAGACCGCCGATGACAGGCCATATTCGCTGTCATTGGCGATGCGAACAGCTTCGTCCTCGTTACCGGCACGGATGACGACACAGACCGGGCCAAAGCTTTCCTCGGCATAAATCCGCATGGCGGGGGTGACGTGATCGAGCAGGGTGGCATCCATCAGCACGCCATCGCGTGCCTTGCCGGAACCGGCGACCAGTTTGGCCCCCTTGGAGACCGCGTCTTCGACCAGTTCCTCGATCCGGTTGACGGCCTCGACATTCACGACGCCGCCCAGAATATGTTCGGCCTTTGCCGGGTCACCGGCGGTCAGCGTTTTGGCCTTGGCCGCCAGTTTAGCGACGAAATCATCGGCAACCGCATTGTCAACGATCAGGCGTTCGGTCGACATGCAAATCTGGCCCTGATTCATATAGGCCCCGAATGCGGCACCATTGACGGCTTCGTCAATGTCGGCATCGTCCAGCACAAGGAACGGTGCCTTGCCACCCAGTTCAAGCAGCACCGGTTTAAGATGTTCGGCCCCCAGTTTGGCGATGATGCGACCGACCCGGGTGGAGCCGGTAAAGTTGATACGGCGCACCGCGGGATGGGCGATCAGGGTTTCGACGATTTCCGGGGCGTCTTCGGGGGCGTTGGTCACGACATTGATGACACCGGCCGGGGCGCCGGCTTCGACCAGACATTCGCCGATCAGGCGATGCAGGGCGGGGCACAGTTCGGATGCCTTGAGCACCACCGTGTTGCCACAGGCAAGCGGCATGGCAATTGCACGTGTGCCGAGGATGACCGGCGCATTCCACGGCGCAATGCCCAGAACCACGCCAACCGGCTGGCGAAGGCCCATGGCCATAAGGCCGGGCGTGTCGGACGGGATCAGGTCACCCTGAATCCGGGTTGTCATCGCACCGGCTTCGCGCAGCATATTGGCCGCCAGATGGGCGTTGAAGCCTCCCCACATGCGGGTGCTGCCGGTTTCTTCAAGGACGAGACGACCAAACTCGTCGCCTTTGGCTTCCATGATGTCGGCGGCTTTAAGCAAAATCTTGCGTCGTGCGCCCGGACCCATTTTCGACCATTCCGGAAATGCGGCGGCGGCGGCATCGGCGGCCTTGCGCGCATCGGCGGGGCTTGCGGCGGCCGCAATGGTGGCGATCTTGCCGGTGACCGGGTTCTTGCGTTCGAATGTCCGGTTGCTGGTGGCATTCACGGCTTCGTTGTTGATCAATAGCTTGGCATCGTTCACGACGTTTCTCCTGATTTCTTCTTTGTGTTCTGCTGTGCGGCAGCGAAAGGCAGCTTTGCGCCGAGCAAGACCCGTAAAGGTCTTTGGGCAGTGATTCCGGCTTTTCCGCTTTGGCGTTACCTCAGGAAGATGGATACAGAAAATCTGTTATCTACTTT
The DNA here is from genome assembly GCF_044790785.1 of Thalassospira australica. Classification (GTDB taxonomy): domain Bacteria; phylum Pseudomonadota; class Alphaproteobacteria; order Rhodospirillales; family Thalassospiraceae; genus Thalassospira; species Thalassospira australica_A. The sequence goes on from NZ_CP085258.1 coordinate 1,116,385, forward strand.
GATGTTCAAAGTAAAAATGTGACGTATCCTCCTGTCCGTTTACTCGCATGTGCAAAATAACGGAAACGCATTGTTCGATATGTCTTGTTGTTTTTGGCGGTTTAATTGATCGCGATATTAGTAGGCGCTGGAATGCTTCCAATGTAAAGGTGGTCAAATTGACATTTTAAGACGAAAAATTGTACTATTTTACATATAACAATTTGGAATGTTTCAGGATCAAAAAGGCATGGTTTCGCCGGTGAGTGCAAAAAATCAACGCCCGGAAGCGTTTGGCATCCAACCGTTCGATGATCCGGTGCCGGTCACGACACAGGCAGTGATGTACCGTTTTGATCATGCATTGTCGTCCCAGGACTGGGTGATGAATGACCCGGGGCGCCGGGACCGGTGCCATGCGGTTTTGATGCTGTCGGGGCGGGCGTATATCCGGTTGCGTCAGGGCACGATTGATTGTCATGCCCCTGCACTTGTGTGGTTGCCGCTTGGCGAAACGCAGGCGATATCAGTCAATGCCGGGGCGGACGGATATCTGTTATCGGTGGCGGACGATCTGGTGGCGCGTCATTGCGGGGGTAGTTCAACCGGCACATCCGCGCCACCATTGCCGGGTGGGGGGCTGCCGTTACGGTTTGCCGCCGATACGGTTCATAATGTCACCCCGGCGGAGGGCAGCAATAATCTGGCGTTACTTGCGCGCAGCTTTGATGCGATCCGGGGGGAGTTGATGCAAAATGCGCTTGGCACGGGGATGGTGGTTGGTGCGCATCTTCAGATCATTCTGACGATGGTTTTGCGTCTGACCGAGGGGCGGATGGAACAACACGATCATCATCGCCCCGGTTCAATCACGTTCCAGCGGTTTTTACAGGCGCTGGAGCTGCATTTTCGCGAACACTGGAACATTGCCGATTACGCAACGGCCCTGGGCATTAGCGAGCGGCGGCTGGGGTCGGCAGTGATGCGGGCAACGGGCAAGCCGCCCCTGACGCTTGTGCATGAACGGGTTATTCGCGAAGCCTGCCTGCGGCTGGAGCAGAGCCCGCTGGCGGTGGCGCAGATTGCCTATGGGCTTGGTTTTCGAGATCCGGCCTATTTCAGCCGGTTTTTCAAACGTTATATGGGCGAGGCACCGGGCGCCTATCGCCGCCTGCGCCGGGCCGGGGAACGGGTGCACGACAATACATTTGCCGCATGGCCATGAGGGTATTCACGGCAAATGTCGCAAAATTGTCGCAAGGCCTCACAGAGTTTTGATGCTGCTTTGCAAATCGATTGCCATTTTTTGATCTTATTTGTCGGATCACATCGTAACATTAGTGAAATATGACATCTGACAGGATTTTTTGGTGAAAAAAGGCAGAAATTTCATTCTGGGCCTTCTGGCGCTGCTTGTGCTGCCGTTTGGCATCAGTCTTGCGCAGGACCCGCCCGCCGAAAAGGCGGAAAAGCGACAGACTTGGCGCACTGCACCACGCCATTCATCGGGGGTTGCCGCCGATCCGGTGGCGAATGCCGATATTGCGGTTGTGCAGGTCATGGCCGCCCATACTTATGGCTGGCGTGGTTATTTCGCGGTTCATCCGTGGATCATTTACAAACGGGCCGGTGAAACCAGCTATACGCGTTATGACGTGGTTGGCTGGGGCGGCGGCAATGTCGTGCGTAAAAACTATGCCTTGCCCGATGGGTTGTGGTTCGGGTCCGAGCCACAAATTCTGGCCGATCATCGCGGCGAGGGTGTCGATGACCTGATCGATCAGATCGAAGCCGCGATTGATACCTATCCCTATCCGGATCAGTATCGCAGCTATCCGGGGCCGAACAGCAATACCTTTGTTGCCCATATCGGGCGCAAGGTGCCCGACCTTGATCTTGATATGCCGGCCAATGCAATTGGCAAGGATTTCCGCGCCATTACCGATCCGGTCGGGCTGTCGCCCAGCGGACAGGGTGTGCAGGCCAATCTGTTAGGGTTGCTTGGCTTTTCCATCGGTCTTGAAGAAGGGATCGAGTTGAACCTGCTGGGGCTTAACCTAGGCATTGATTTCAATCGTCCGGCCCTGCGCCTGCCGTCTGTCGGACGGTTGGGGATGGATAATGTTGCGCCAGTGGGCGATGTGAAGCCGCTTGAGGCCGCCGAGGAAACCGGCGGTCAGGCCGTAGCAGCAGAGCCAAGCAGCTAGTCAGAACAGCGGTCTGGCCGATTTATCTGTTTGCAGATGACAATCAATCGCGTATTGGCTTGTGGTGTATTTCACCACAAGCCGGGCGCATTCATGTCTGTTCTTTCCCGCATCCCGTTGCAATCAGTCCCGAAAACAGTCTGGATTCTTGGCTTTGTCAGCCTGTTGATGGATGTGTCTTCGGAAATGGTCCAGACCCTGCTGCCGCTTTATCTGGTCAGCGGTTTGGGCGCATCCGCCCTTGCGATTGGCATGATAGAGGCGATTGCAGTGGCAACCGCAACCGTTACCAAGCTGTTTGCGGGTGTTTTGTCCGACATGTTGGCAAGCCGCAAATGGCTTGCGGTGGCGGGTTATGGACTTGCCGCATTGTCGCGCCCGATCTTTCCGTTGGCTGACGGGGTGGGGCATATTGTTGCCGCCAAATTTATTGACCGTATCGGCAAGGGCATTCGAAGTGCGCCGCGTGACGCGCTGATTGCGGATGCCGCACCGCCCGAAGCCCGAGGTGCCAGTTTCGGTTTGCGAAAGTCGCTTGATACAATGGGCGGCTTTATCGGGCCGCTGATTGCGGTTGGTGTGATGCTGATTTCCGGGGCCGATTTCGCGCTGGTTTTCTGGCTGGCGGTTATTCCCGCATCGGCGGCGATCGGATTGCTGATTTTCGGTATCCGCGAACCGCAGAAACCCTATGTGGCGAAATCACGCCCGGCGATCCTGCGTCAGGTGACAAAGCTTAACCGGGGTTGCTGGATGGTAATGATTGTGGCGGCCATCCTGATGCTGGCACGGTTTAGCGAGGCATTTTTGCTTTTGCGTGCCGAACAGGCCGGAATTGCCATCAGCCTTGTGCCGCTGGTGATGGTGTTGATGCATGGGATCTATGGCCTGTGTGCCTATCCGGTGGGTGTTTTATCCGACTGGACCGGACGACGCGGGCTTCTGGCGGGCAGTATCGGTGTGCTTGCCATGGCCGATCTTGCAATTGCATTTTTGCCGGGAATGGGCGGGTATCTTTTGGGGATTGTTCTTTGGGGGATGCATATGGGTATGTCGCAAGGATTGCTTGCGACCCTGATTGCCGATCATGCCCCGGCCGAATTGCGCGGTTCTGCGTTCGGCATGTTCAGTCTGGTCTGCGGTGGCGCGCTTCTGATCGGTAATATTATGGCAGGTGTGTTTTGGGAATTTGTCGGATCGGATATGACATTCGTTGCTGGTGCCGTATTCTGTGTGCTGGCCGGGGTGGCGATCCTGATCTTGCCAACGGGGGGCGCTATTGCCAGGCGAAAGGGGGATTAATTCCCCCTAATATTTGTCTGTAAATAGATCAATCGGCCAGTTTTACCAGCATTTTGCCGGTATTCTTGCCTTTGAACAGATCGATAAAGGCCTTGGGGGCGTTTTCCAGTCCCCTGATCACGGTTTCGCGGCTTTTGAGTTGGCCGTTGCGAACAAGATCAGCACCTTCGCGCACGAAATCGGGGTAGCTGCCCCAATGGTCGCTGACGATGAAGCCTTCCATCCGCGCACGCTGTGTCGTCAGTCTGAACAGGTTGCGTGGTCCGGGTTGCGGGGATTTGTCATTATAATGCGAAATCATGCCGCACACGGCAATCCGCCCGCCAGTATTGATATGATCAAGGGCGGCTTCGAGATGCGCGCCCCCGACATTTTCGTAATAAACGTCAATGCCCTGCGGGGCGACTTCGCCAAGGCTTCCTGAAAGGTCGTCGGTATCGCGGTAATTTACTACCGCATCAACGTTCAATTCATTGCGCAGCCATTTTGCCTTGTCCCTGTCACCGGTCGATCCGATAACCCGGCATCCCTTGGCTTTGGCGAGTTGGCAAACCACAGACCCGACCGCCCCGGCGGCGGCGGAAACAAAGACGGTATCGTCTGCCTTGCAATTGGCAATCCGGTTCAATCCCACCCAGGCGGTCATGCCGGGCATGCCAAGCACACCGAGAAACTTTTCCGGTGCAATATCGGGCATATCGGGAACGGGATGCAGATAGTCGCTTTCAAGCAGTGCGTGGCTGCGCCAGCCGGTCATTGAGGTAACAAGCGATCCTTCGGCAAAGCGCGGATCGCGGCTTTGTATGACGCGGCCTATCGCGTGGCCTTCAAGCGGGGCATTCAGTTCGAAGGGCGGGATATAGCTTTTGCGTTTGGTCATGCGACCGCGCATATAGGGATCGACCGACATCCAGATATTTTCAATCAGCACTTCCCCGGTAACCGGACTTGGCAGCACAGTGTCCCTTACCGCGAAGTCGTCATTGGCGGGAACGCCATCAGGGTAGTGTAAAAGGTGGATTTCCTTTGCTGCGATGCTCATCGGGGCCTCCTGGATCGGTTTTATGCACGGCAAGATGTGCCCGACGTAGGATTTCGACCGCCATTTCGCAATGGCGGATTTCGGTCGAATTTCAAAAGCCCTTTGGTTTCAGGAGTGTTTCAGGGGTTCAGAAAATAAATCGATCCGTTCAGCAATGTGGCGAAGCCAACCCACAATGCATAGGGCACCAGAAGCATCCCGGCCAATTGATCAATCCGCCAGAACATTGCGCAATTGATGATGATCAGGATCAGAAGCGGGATGATATCGACCAACCCCAAAAATGGCGATTGCGCCCCGAAAAACAGAAATGACCACAGAAGGTTCAGGGTCAGTTGGGCGGCGTAGATCGCAAATGGTCCCTTTGCGCCGTCAATCCCGCGTTTGAGCCAGACGCGCCAGCCGCTAAAGGCAATCAGGAAATAAATCAGGCTCCATGCCGGGCCGAACAGCCAGTTGGGCGGATTGAAAAACGGTTTTTGCAATGTCGGGTACCAGTCATTGACGCTGGTCGCCGTTACAGCCCCGCCTGCCGCCGAGATGATAAGGCACAATACCATAAACGCAATCAGCGCGAAAACGCGCGTGCGGTGATTGGGCCGGAAGACGGTTTCGGCTCTGTCGATCATCTGATGCCCTTGATTGCCAATTGACTTCCAATAGATTGGTCGCAAACGATTTTTCGCAAGGGGTACAATTAATGGTGCCTAACGCCAGTCAACTAAACGGATCATAGGTCCCGAAGCTCCAGATATGGCCTTCGGGGTCGCGTGCGGAATACACCTTGCCGCCGTAATCCTGTTCTTCGAGTGGCATGATGATTTCGGTACTGGCGGCGACGGCGCGGGCATAGTGAAGATCGGCATCGGGCACGATGATATAGATGCTTTGGGTAACCCCGCCGATATCGTTAGGGCGGCGGGTCAGTTTGCCATATACGCTGTCGCGGGCCTGACCCAGCATGATCAGTCCGTTGCCGAAAGCCAGTTCGGCATGTTCGACAATGCCGTCCTCGTTTTGATAGATCGCGTGTTTTTCAAAGCCGAAGGCACGGCACAGAAATTCGATGGCGGCTCTGGCGTCATCATAGTGCAGGGCGGGAATCACAACCCCGTGGGTATTCGATGCTTTTGCAGAATGCGGGTCGGTCATGGCAATGGCTCCGTTTCCATCGATGCGTTCAACCCTGTCCGTTTGTGATTATGCCATATAATCCGCGATAAATTAAGTTGCAGTAGTGACTAAAATCACAGTCGAAACATGTGTAAATATAATATGCCGTATTATAGTCTGACTATTCCCGGATGCATCCTGATGCAATTCTTGGTGTCATTGCGGGAGGGGAATCCTTGAAAAGAATAAAACGTTGCCAACATGTCGGCTATGGCCCGGCACTGGTACATGGGGATGGAAATGTTCAATCTGAATTCAATGAAGATCGGCACGCGTATGCTGATCATCGTCGCGGGAGCAATCCTTGCGGCGTTGCTGGTCGGGGCATTCGGGCTCACCGAACTGCGCAGCAACATGCTCGAAGATCGTAAGGTGAAAACCCAAAATCTGGTTGAGTCGACAATCAGCCTGCTTGGGCATTATCAGGCGATGGAACAGTCTGGCGAACTGACGACCGAACAGGCACAGAATGCCGCGAAGGCGGCGGTAGGTGCCCTACGATATGATGAAACCAACTATTTCTTTGTGTTCGATTTTACGCCAGTCGTCCTGATCCATGACATCAAGCCCGACCTTGTCGGCAAGGATATGAGCAATTCTGTCGACGGATCGGGAAAACACCATTACCGCGAATTTGCCCGTGTTGCCAAAGAAGACGGTCAGGGCTTTGTCGATTACACCTATCAGGTGCCCAATTCCGACAAGCTCCGCCCGAAACTTTCCTTCGTCAAGGCGTTCGAGCCTTGGGGCTGGGTGGTTGCCACCGGGATTTATATTGATGATGTGAACGCGGTCTTTATGCAAAGCATGCTGGTCATGGGGCTGGTGGCGTTGGCGGTTCTGTGCGCGGTTGTCGGTGTATCGCTGATGATCAGCCGTGGTATTACCCGTCCGCTGTATGCGATTGCGGAGAACATGCTGCGTCTGTCGCAGGGTGATCACAAGATCGAGGTCAAATATACCGATCAGAAAAGCGAGATCGGCGATCTGGCGCGTGCGATGGATATCTTCAAGTCCAAAACCATCGAAATGGAAGAAATGCGCACCCAGCGTGAAGAGCAGGACCGCCGTGCCGAAGCCGAAAAGCGTGCGGCGCTTAATAAAATGGCGGACAATTTCGAAGCCAGCGTCGGACAGGTTGTAGCCCAGGTCATTCAGGCATCGGGCAATATGCAGACATCGGCCAATGCCATGACCGATACGTCCAAGCAGGTCGGACAGCGTTCGACGGTTGTTTCCGCAGCCTCGCAGGAAATGTCGAGCAATGTGGAAACCGTTGCCTCGGCTGCCGAGGAATTAAGTGCCTCGATCGCGGAAATCAGCAATCAGGTCGCGCAATCGTCAAGCATTGCCAATGGTGCGGTCCGGACATCCGAAGATACCCATCAGAAGATCGAACTGCTGGCCGAGGCGGCAAATCAGATTGGCGAGGTCGTTTCGCTGATTACCGACATTGCCGAACAGACCAACCTGCTGGCGCTGAACGCGACCATCGAGGCGGCACGCGCCGGTGATGCGGGCAAAGGCTTTGCCGTTGTCGCCAACGAGGTCAAAAACCTTGCCAACCAGACGGCACGCGCGACCGAGGATATCCGGTCCCAGGTTGGCGATATTCAGGTCGCAACATCCAATGCGGTGACGGCAATTGCCGAAATTGCCGAAACCATCCGCCGTCTTGACGGTGCGACAACCACGATTGCGGCTGCTGTTGAAGAACAGGGGGCGGCAACCCAGGAAATCGCGCGCAATGTCGAACAGGCAGCCCACGGCACCCGCGATGTTTCGGAAAATATCACGGGTGTTTCGTCGGCAGCGGACGATGCCGAAAAACTTTCGAACGAGGTGCTTGGCCTTGCCGAGGGGCTTGGCCGTCAGGCGGCGGTTCTGAACGAAGCCGTCGAAGCCTTCCTGTCCGAGGTTCGTAGCGCCTAAGGGCCTGATCCGGACCCAGTGCTTTTGCCGCCAGCCTTGTAAAAGGCTGGCGGTTTTTTATCAGGCTGCTGCTTTTCTGCCCCAGACCGGGAACGGATCGGGCAGGGATTGATAGCGGGCGGGTTCAAACCTTCCGCCCTCCAATGCCGCGTCCTCGTCAATCAGGCAGGCGGCAAGGCGGGTGCGAAGGGTTGCTTCGTTCATCTGATCGGAAAGGCCGATAAAGACGATTTCCTGCCGACGGTCGCCAAAGGCCGGGTCCCAGTTCGACAGCACCCGATCCCGCCATTCATTGTTATCGGGCCAACGATCACGCGGCACAGCACACCACCATGTGCCAAGGGCCTCGTGCTTTACCGCGGCTCCGGCCTGACTGATTTCGCCAACCCAGTTCGGGCGGGTGGCGATCCAGAAATGCCCCTTGGCGCGCACGATGCCCGGCCATTCGGAATGGATGAAATCGTAAAACCGTTTGGGGTGAAACGGCAAAGGCGTGCGGAAGGTAAAGCTTTTGATGCCGTATTCTTCGGTTTCGGGCACATGATCGGCAAAGCCGTATAGTTCCTTGGCCCATAGCGGATGATCCTGTGCGCGGTCGAAATCAAACAGCCCGGTATTGAGGATTTCACGCAGATCAATCCGGCCATGATCGGTTTCAATGATTTTGGCATCGGCATTCAGTGCACGGATGATGCCCAGCACCGTTTTGCGTTCATCGGTGCCAATCAGGTCGATCTTGTTGAGTACAATCACATCGGCAAATTCGATCTGATCAACCAGAAGATCGACGATGCTGCGGTCATCATCGTCGCCAAGGCTTTCGCCCCGGTCATTAAGGAAATCGGTGCTGCTGTAATCGGCGATCATGCGCGCGGCATCGACGACGGTTACCATGGCATCAAGCCGGGCAATATCGCCCAGCGACTGGCCATTTTCATCGCGGAAATCAAATGTCGCGGCAACCGGAAGGGGTTCGGATATGCCGGTTGATTCGATCAGCAGATAATCAAACCGGCCTTCTTCGGCCAGACGACGAACTTCGACCAGAAGATCATCGCGCAGTGTGCAGCAGATGCAGCCATTGGTCATTTCGACCAGCTTTTCATCAAGTGTTGAAAGTTCCGCCCCACTATTGCGGATCAGGTCGGCATCGATATTGACCTCGCTCATGTCATTAACGATCACGGCGACCTTAAGCCCGTCGCGATTGTTCAGCACATGATTAAGCAGGGTGGTTTTGCCCGCACCGAGAAACCCGGACAGAACCGTAACGGGAAGGCATTGCATGGCGGCCCCTTTTAAATGTTATGTTATAACGTAACATTTATCGGGTTTTATGGGACAGGGCAATAATGAAAACGTTTCGCGGGGATCAATGCCGGGCAGGTGTCATCGTCATGCCCGTAATAACCGGGCATGACAAAAACAATCATGGCTGGCCGGTAACCGTGCGGATATCGGCAAGAAGGGCATTGAAATACGGGTTCCATGTCAGCCGGGCGTGATATTTTCCCGGTATCATCTGCCCCCATGCGCCAAACCAGAGCGTTTCGGTATCTTCGGGCACGGGGATGCCTTCCTGACCGTTTTCAAACATGATGTGACTGCCCCCTCGCCCGTAATAGGGATTATCGGGCGCAAACAGCACATTCATATGTGAAAAGGTGCTGATCCGGTCATCGAGCAGATTGCTGGAAAGTATGGTGACACGGGGATCATCAAGGTTTGACGGCGTTTCGCCGTACCAGACAAAGTGCGACTCTGGATTGGTGAAACGCCGTTGGAAGGCATCAAGTGTGGCGGTGGCGTCAAGGACGCTGTCATGCTGGCTCATGGTGATCAGAACGGGGCGATCAAAATCGGCACGGGTCAGATCGCCCTGTACCTTTCGGACGGTCTGGTAATAAAGGCTGGCACCGTGCGAGGGCAGGGATTGGTAATTGGGAATATTGTCTTCAGTATCGATATCAACCCAGTCCCACAGACATGAAATTGCCGGGGCGAGAAATAGATACCCGTTTGACGGATAAAACCCGGGCGAAAACAGCAAAAGACCGTTCACGTCGGGATCATGCGCAGCATAGCTGGTTACCAGATTTCCGCCGGTTGAAAACCCGCCCAGCCAAACGTCATCAACCTCGTTTTTCAGCAATGCTGCGTGATGGGCAATGGCCTTTTCCCAATCCTCGATATTCGGCAACATCAGATCGGCGGATTTCGTCCCGTGGCCGGGCAACAGGATTGACCGGACAAGCCATCCGTCCTTTGCCATGGCTGTTGCGATATCGCTGAGATACCACGGGCTGGAACCAAGCCCGTGCACAAACAGAATGCCGCGTTTGGGCGCGGTTTCCGGACGCATTTCAAAGGGCGCATTCATATCGATTTCAAGATCGTGGTCGTCGCTAATGAAGGCGCGGTATTTGGAAATCCATGCGCGGTTTTCGCGCACATAATCCGCAAAACTGCCCTGATCAAAGGGCGGCAGATCCGCGGAAGGCTCAAAGCGTGGTGAATCCGGGGGGGCTGCGCATGACGCAATCAGTGCAAGACAGGAAACCAGCAGACAAAGGCGGGGAAGCATGAACCCTCCATCAATGTTTGTTCGTGCCATCGGACAGAGAGTTATAACCGCACCCTCCGGCCCAATTGGTCGGATAGTGCGTTGGCTAACGTGAACGCTTACGTTTTCAATGATTTGTGGATCAGTTTAAAGTTGTTTTTGACTGTAAGTCAATTATGTCGAATTCGCGATCACCCCTTGATCCCCCGCCATTTGACTGACGGGGGATGCCGATTGCTGATGTTTGGGGATCAGTTGTTTTTGGTGGTTTTTGCCGTTTGGCCAAACAGGACTTTCTTGTCCTCTTCACTCAGTCCGTCTTCCTTGCGAAGTCCTTCGCCGGCCTTATAAGCCGCTATGGTTGCCGGACGGGCTTTGATGTTTTCAAACCAGCGTTTGAGGTTCGGGAAGTCGTTGAGGTCCTGCTGCTGTTTTTCATGGCTGACGATCCACGGATAGCAGGCCATATCGGCAATCGAATAATCGTCACCGGCGATAAAGGTGCGACCCTCAAGGCGCTTGTTCAGCACACCGTAAAGGCGGTTGGTTTCGTTGACATAACGTGTGATGGCGTAGGGGATTTTTTCCGGGGCATAGCCGCTGAAATGATGGTTCTGGCCTGCCATCGGGCCAAGTCCGCCCATCTGCCAGAACAGCCATTCCATCACGGTCTTTTTGCCGCGAACATCGGTTGGCAGGAACTTGCCGGTTTTTTCCGCCAGATATTGCAGGATCGCACCGGATTCAAAAACCGTAATCGGATCGCCGCCATCTGCCGGGGTCTGATCGATGATCGCGGGCATGCGGTTATTGGGCGAAAAGGCGAGGAATTCCGGTTTGAACTGATCCCCGGCACCGATATTGACCGGATGGATTTTGTATTCAAGTCCGGCTTCTTCAAGGAAAAGCGTAATTTTGTGGCCGTTCGGGGTCGGCCAGTAATACAGATCGATCATGGGGCGAAGCCTCCTTTGACTTTCATGATGTGTGGCTCATCTCAAACTATGACCTTGCCAACACGTTCCTGATCCGTCAATTTAAACTGATCGTTCCATAATTCAAGGGCAGGCGAAAAATACGGTTTCGCCCCCTTAATCAGGAGACCCCGATGATCCGCTTTTACTTCCACCCGACCCCGAACCCGGCCAAGATTTCGCTTTTCCTTGAGGAAGCCGGTCTGCCTTATGAAATCGTGCCGGTCGACACCAAAAAGGGCGAACAGCACAGCCCGGAATTCCTTGCGATCAACCCGAATGGCAAGGTTCCGGCGATTGTTGATACGGACGGGGCGGGCGGCAAGGAAATCCGGGTTTTTGATTCAAACGCCATCCTGCTTTATCTGGCAGAAAAGACCGGCAAGTTCCTTGGTACGGTGGAAGATCGCGGTGAATTGCTGTCCTGGTTGATGTTCATTGCATCGGGCCTTGGCCCGTTTTCCGGGCAGGCGGTGCATTTTCAGCATGTGGCACCGGCGGGCAACGATTACGGTGTAAACCGGTATCGCAAGGAAATCGAACGCCATTACAGGGTGATGGACGATCACTTGGCCCATCGCGAATTTGTCGTCGGTGACAGCTTTACCATTGTCGATATGTCGCTTTGGGGCTGGATCGAGCGCGCGGCATTCGTCATGAAAAATGATGCACCGCTTGACCCCTATCCTAACCTGAAAAAATGGTATCAGGGGATTTGTGCCCGCCCGGCGGTGGAACGCGCGCGCAAGGTCGGCAGCGACCATGCTTTCAAATCGGAAATGGATGACATTGCCAAACGTGCGCTGTTCCCGTCGAATTACAGTTAAATCCGGACAAGCGAATGGATTGAATGAAAAGGTCCCGTCGCGATTGCGGCGGGACCTTTGTTTGAGGGGCCGAAATTTACCGGGCACGGCCGTCATAAAGACGGATCAAAAGGCTTGCGCTTCCGGCAAGGACACACAATCCGACCACACCATAGAACCCGAAGAAGCTTAGAAATTGGGTGCCAATGGTTGATCCTGCGGCCATGCCGATAAAAATAACCGAAAACAAGATGGCATTCAGGCGACTTCGGGCTTCGGGTGCTATGCGATAGACAAGCGACTGATGGGCAACCAGCGACGTCTGGAAACCAAGATCAAATCCGATCGTAGCAATCGCCAGTACCACCAGTTGACCCGTGATCGGCAGGACCGAAACCGTCCCCATCAGGGCAAAGAAGACAACCACCAGTGCCGCACCAATCCGGGTAACAAAGTGCGGCCCATGTTTGTCTGAGAGTGCCCCGGCATAGCGGGCCATCAGCGCCCCGGCAGCTCCCAGCAGGCCAAATGCACCGGCTACATCGCTGCCATACCCGTATCTATCCGCAAGGATCAGGGCCAGTGTCGACCAGAATGCGCTGAAGGCAACGGCAAGAAGAGCCTGAGCAATGGCTGCACGGCGCAATGTTGGGTGCTGAGCCCAAAGATGCATCAGCGATTTCAGCAATGCGAAATAACCCAGATCGGAATGTGTGGTAAAGCGGGGCAGCATTTTACGTAGCATCAGACCGACAATCAGGATTTCAACCGCGGCAAGTTGCATGACAACACGCCATCCGAAATATTCCCCGATCACCCCGCTTACCGTCCGCGAAAGCAGGATACCGGTCAAAAGGCCGGTCATCACAGTGCCGATGGTTTTACCGTGGCTTTTTTCGGGGGACAAAATCGCCGCAGCAGGCACGATATCCTGCGCAATCGTTGCCAGTATGCCGATCAGAAGGCTTGTGATCAGAAGTTGATCAAGGTTTTGCGAGAAACTTGAAACGCCAAGAACCAGTGCCAGAGCCAGGCTTTTGATCACGATCAGCAACCTGCGATCAAACCGGTCGCCAAGCGGCAGCAAAAACAGAATGCCAAGCGCATAGCCGATTTGGGTAAGGGTCGGGATCAACCCGGTTGAGCCTGCACCGATGCCAAGTTCCCCACCAATCAGATTGAGAACCGGTTGGGCATAATAGATTGATGCAACTGCAGAACCGGCCCCGATGGCAAGGCACAGAACCAGCAACCGTGAGGGTTCTGCTGAGTCGGTCGTCTTATAAGCATCCGCGCCGGTTGCACGAACAGATTGAAGAGCTGTCATCGCCGTAATCCAGAATGTTTGCAAGAATTGATGGGGCAAAACTATCGATTTCATTCTGGCGTGGTAGATGGCTGTCGGGTAAAACTGTTATACGTTTAACGTATGATGGTATGAGTATGGCGATCATTGATCGTATATCCCTGATGCGGACATTTGTGCGCATCGTCGAAAGCGGCAACCTTTCGGCGGCGGCCCTGCAACTTGGCACGAGCCAGCCGACCATCAGCCGACGTTTGCGGTCGCTTGAAAGCTTGCTTGGGGTCGAACTGCTTTTGCGCAGCACGCATGCAATCAAGCTGACCGATGACGGGGAACGGTGTTACACCCGCGCCAAGGCCGTGATCGAGGCATGGTCATCTCTTGAGGAGGATATCAAAGGCGCCTCTGCCGAACCGTTTGGCACCCTTAGGGTCAAGGCACCGCATGCCTTCGGGCAGGATCAGTTGATTGGGCCGTTATCGGCATTTCTGAAAAAGTATCCACAGATCAATGTAAACTGGGTTCTGAACGATCAGCCGCCTGATTTCATTTCCGACAATCTTGATTGCGCCATTCACGTCGGGGGTGTTACCGAGCCATCGCATGTTTGCGTTCTGCTGGTAGAAATTCCGCGGATTGTTGTCGCGTCCCCCGATCTTTTGCAGAACCATCCCGACATGTCCGATGTTGCCGATATGGCAGCACTGCCATGGATTTCGCTTGATACATTTTATCGGCATGAAGTTGCCCTGCATCATGGGCAAACGGCAAAAACCTGCCGGTTCCCGATTTCACCACGCCTGATTTCAAGCAGCCTTTTTGCCGTGCGCGGCGGTGCGCTGAATGGTGTCGGGGCTGCCATTGTTTCCAGCTGGATTGTGCAAGACGATATCCGGTCCGGTCGTCTGGTCAATCTGTTCCCGGAATGGCAGGCCAATGCGCTTCCGGTTTATCTGGTTTATCCCTATGCGACCTATTACCCTGCGCGCCTGCGAAAGTTCCTTGATGTCATGCGCGATTGCATGCCGGGGATCGTCGGGGTCGAAAGACCGACGGGGAAAAATCCCGCGGTATCTGCCAATCACGAGGCCTAAGACCCCCCGCTTTGAAAACAGGGGGCATCGGTGTTATTGCCTGACGGCCAAGTTAATGACCATCAGGGCGAAACCGGATTGCGGGCATCGGCCAGAATGCGGCCGCCAATGGCAATGAAACAGACACCGGCGACACGTTCGATCCAGTGTTGGGCATGGGTAAAGCGTTTCATGACCGGGGCAGAGGACATGAACAGGCTGATGATCGTATACCAGATCAGTGCGCTTAGGATGACAAGCCCGATCATCAAAACCATCAGCCAGCCGGGCGTTTGAGCGGTGACGGCGGTAGCAAAGACGCTGGCGAACAGGACGATGGCCTTGGGGTTGGTCATGGTAACCAGAAAGCCAAAAAGGACCGGCTTGCCAAGCTGTTTCGTGCCTGCGTTGTCAGAAGCAATGGCAAAATCATCCGTCTTTGGCCGGGCGCGGATCAGCTTTATGCCGAGATAAATCAGATAGCATCCGCCCAGTACCCGAACGGTCCAGGTCAGCCATTGATATTCGACCAGAAGAGTCGAAAGGCCCAGAAGGCTAAGCGTTGCGTAAAGGCCGAGGCCGACGGAAACGCCGAGTGTCGTTTTCAGTCCGGCCTTTGCGCCGCGCGTCATGGATGACCTGACAACAGCGACAAAATCCGGGCCGGGCAGCATCAGGGCGGGGATGAAGATCGCGAAAACACTGATCAAGGTAATGGTGGCGTCCATTTCAAAATCCCTGTCATGTTGTTGGGGGCAATGAAATTGGACCACCGGACGGAAGGGATTGCAAGCCGTCGAACAAAACACCCCCGGCGCGTGACTGCCGGGGGTGTTTTATCTGAAATCCGGAAAGATCAATCAGTCGGTGTTTTTCTGTCCGAACTGCTTGTTGAAATGCAGGACGAGCAGGGTAACCGCCGCCCCCGATAGCAGATACGCCCCAACGCCAATCGGGCCATAAGCCACGCAGAGCAGAAGGGCGATCAACGGGGCGAAGCCGGCACCGAGCAGCCATGCAAGGTCCGATGTCAGAGCCGAACCGGTATAGCGGAATTCGCGTTTGAAGTTCGATGCCAAGGTGCCGGCCGCCTGACCAAAGCACAGACCCAGAACTGCAAAACCGCCCAGAACGATCATGCCTTCATTGATGATGTTGTAGGCGTAAAGAAGCGGGGTCAAAAGGGCACCGGCCGCAATGATGGCTGCCGAATACCCCAGCAGGCGACGACGGCCGATCTGATCGGCGATGAAGCCAGATGCGATAATGCCAAGTGCGCACAGCACCGCACCGACACCCTGGGTCAACAGGAACTGTCCCGGATTGGCCGGGGTATAAAGTACGACCCAGCTTAGTGCGAAGACAGTGACCAGATGGAACAGCGCGTAGCTGACCAGCGGTACGAGCGCACCAAGAAGCACGGTGCGACCGTGATGGCGGATGGTGTCGCGGACACGGACGGCCTGCAGTTCGTTCTTTTCAAGCAGGCTTCCGAATTCCGACGTTGCCACCAGACGCAGACGGGCAAACAGCGCCACCACGTTGATCGCAAAGGCAACGAAGAAGGCATAACGCCAGCCGAATGCGAGGAAGTCTTCGGCACTGAGTGTGAGGATCAGATAGGCAAACAGCGACGATGCCAGAATGAAGCCAAGCGGTGCGCCAAGCTGGGGCATCATGGCATACCAGCCCTTGCGGTTGTCGGGCGCATTGAGCGCAAGCAGGGAGGCAAGACCATCCCATGCACCGCCAAGTGCCAGTCCCTGCGTAAAGCGAAGCACGCACAGCAGATAGATCGCAAACATGCCCGCGCTGTCAAAGCTTGGCAAAAAGGCCATCGCGGCGGTTGAACCGCCCAGCAGGAACATTGCGACCGTCAGCTTTGTGCCGCGGCCATAACGACGGTCGACCGTCATGAAGACGAGGGATCCGATCGGGCGGGCGATGAAAGCCAGCGAGAATATAAAGAAGGAATGGATGGTACCGACGATTGCGCTTTCGCCAGGGAACAGAAGTTGAGGGAACACCAGCACCGATGCGATGCAATAAACGAAGAAATCGAAAAATTCCGACGACCGGCCGATAATCACCCCAAGGGCGATCTGGCCGGGATCGTTGACTGTGCCAGCCGAATGTTGGCGTGCGTCGCGTTCCAGACCCGAGGAGGTGGAGGTCGCTAAGGTATGAGTGGATTGGGTCACGCCTGTCTCCCTAATTATCTGACTTCATTGCTTCTCATTGGACCCGTCTTGATTGGCCATCTTGATTGGATCGAGTCTAATTATAGACATGTGAATTGCAAACGTCAGTGTCAATTATTGTGTTGCGTTGCACAACGCATGGTTTACAAGTTTTTGATAATTGTCATAAACATAGGCCCATGCATGGCGGCTTACTTGACATTGTTGCGGCGCAGCTATAGCAAGTGAGCGAAATTTCCTGCCGGTGAATTTATGAAAAAAGTTCGCCGAATTTGTGTCTCTTCCGTGGAAGTTTGGAATTTTAATTCCTATATGCCGCTACGGTTGGGGTACGACGCGTGCCGGTCCGGTGGGCTGGTTATGCGGCTCGCAAGCATATGGTTGTTTGTGAGAACATCTTCCAGAGACTGACAAAGTATCAAGCGCATGCTTTCAAAACTTGCACGCGGCGTCGCAATTGCTTCTGTGTTCACGTTACTGACCGGATGTAATCTGGTCGTGATGGATCCGTCTGGCGATATTGCGTCACAGCAAGCCGACCTCATCGTTGTTTCCACGATCCTGATGCTGATCATCATCCTTCCGGTGATGGCGCTGACTGTGTTCTTTGCCTGGAAATACCGTCAATCGAACAAGGATGCCGAGTACGATCCCGAATGGCACCATTCCACCAAGCTGGAAATTGTCATCTGGTCTGCCCCGCTTGCGATCATTATCGCGCTGGGTGCGATCACCTGGGTCAGTACGCACACCCTGGACCCATACCGCCCGCTTGATCGTATTGATGCGGAACGTCCGCTGGAAAAAGATCACAAGCCGATGGTGGTAGAAGTCGTTTCCCTCGATTGGAAATGGCTGTTCCTGTATCCCGAACAGGGCATTGCGACCATCAACGAGCTGGCGGCACCCATCGACACCCCGATCCAGTTCAAAATCACCTCTTCGGGGATCATGAACTCCTTCTATATTCCGGCACTGGCCGGAATGATTTATTCGATGGCCGGGATGGAAACCAAGCTCCATGCCGTGATCAACGAAGAAGGCGTTTATGACGGATTTTCGGCGAACTATAGCGGCGAGGGTTTCTCGCATATGCGCTTCAAGTTCCACGGGCTGAGCGACGCAGACTTTGACGACTGGGTTGCCAAGGTCAAATCCGACAGCCGCACTCTTGGCCGTTCGGAATATCTGGAACTCGAAAAGCCGAGCATTGCGGAACCGGTTCATTACTTCGGCGATGTCGATCCGGAGCTGTATCAGGCAATCCTGAATATGTGCGTCGACCAGTCGAAAATGTGCATGAACGAAATGATGCATATCGACGAAAAGGGCGGTGGCGGTCTTGCGGGTATCTACAACGTTATGTCGTTGACATACGATGCCCCGCGTGAACGTGGCAGCCAGCCTTTGCCGTCGACCAAATCCTTTGTGGCAACGCTTTGCACGACGCCGACAGGCGGTCTGAGCCAGGAAATTTCTTCGATCCCGCTGTTTGACAACGGAATGGAAGACAGCCGGTTCAGCCCCGTTCCTGCCAGCGTGTCGACAGGGTTCTGAAGCAGTGCCGGTTGATGTAAATCGACCGGCCCTTCGCGGTTTGCGCACCGGCCTTGCCGGTGCGTTATCGCATCGAAAAGAAGAGTAATCCGATGTTTTCAAATCCGGACCTTTTGCATTTTATATTTGGCCGGCTTTCACTCGACTCCTTCCCGATGTTCCACGAGCCGATCCTGGCTGTGACATTCGTGGCGGTTGTTCTGGGTGGTCTCGTCGTTGTCGGCGCGCTGACCTATTTCAAGCTTTGGGGATATCTCTGGCACGAGTGGATCACGTCTATCGATCATAAGAAGATCGGTATCATGTATATCATTCTGGCGCTGATCATGCTTCTGCGTGGCTTTGCCGATGCGATCATGATGCGTGCCCAGCAGGCGATTGCCTTTGGCGATGTTGCAGGGTATTTGCCGCCTGATCACTACGACCAGATCTTTACCGCCCACGGCGTGATCATGATCTTCTTTGTGGCGATGCCGCTGGTGACGGGGCTTATGAACTTCGTCGTGCCGCTTCAGATTGGCGCGCGCGACGTTGCTTTCCCGTTCCTGAACAATTTCAGCTTCTGGATGACGACGGCCGGTGCGATCACGGTGATGATCTCGCTGTTTGTTGGCGAGTTTGCCAAAACCGGCTGGCTGGCCTATCCGCCGCTTTCGGACATTGTTTACAGTCCGGGGGTTGGGGTTGATTACTATATCTGGGCCTTGCAGATTGCGGGTGTCGGCACATTGTTGTCGGGTGTGAACCTGATTGTGACCATCGTCAAGATGCGCGCACCGGGCATGTCTATGATGAAAATGCCGGTCTTCACCTGGACCTCGCTTTGCACCAACATCCTGATCGTTGCGGCCTTCCCTGTTCTGACTGCGGTTCTGGTTTTGCTGTCGCTTGACCGTTATGCCGACATGAACTTCTTCACCAACGATCTTGGCGGCAACGCCATGATGTATATCAACCTGATCTGGATCTGGGGTCACCCGGAAGTTTACATCCTGATCCTGCCGGCATTCGGTGTATTTTCGGAAGTGGTTTCGACCTTCTGCCGCAAACGCCTGTTTGGTTACAGCTCGATGGTTTACGCGACCATCGTGATCACGATCCTGTCCTATCTGGTCTGGTTGCATCACTTCTTCACCATGGGGTCGGGTGCCAGTGTGAACGCCTTCTTTGGCATCACGACGATGATCATCTCGATCCCGACGG
The DNA here is from genome assembly GCF_044790785.1 of Thalassospira australica. Taxonomy (GTDB): domain Bacteria; phylum Pseudomonadota; class Alphaproteobacteria; order Rhodospirillales; family Thalassospiraceae; genus Thalassospira; species Thalassospira australica_A. The sequence continues at coordinate 1,135,703 of NZ_CP085258.1, forward strand.
GGGCGAAGATCTTCAACTGGCTGTTCACCATGTATAAGGGCCGTATCAGCTTTGACGTTCCGATGCTGTGGACGATGGGCTTTATGCTGACCTTTGTGATCGGTGGCATGACCGGTGTGATGCTAGCGGTTCCGCCTGCGGACTTCGTGCTGCATAACAGCCTGTTCCTGATTGCGCATTTCCACAATGTCATCATCGGTGGCGTGGTGTTCGGGATGTTTGCCGGTATCGTTTACTGGTTCCCTAAGGCGTTCGGTTACAAACTTGATCCGTTCTGGGGCAAAATGTCCTTCTGGTTCTGGCTGGTCGGGTTCTATTTCGCCTTCATGCCGCTTTATGTTCTGGGCCTGATGGGGGTTACCCGCCGCATGAGCCATTTCGATGACGGTTCGCTGCAAATCTGGTTCATCATTGCCGCCTTTGGCGCGGTTCTGATTGCGATCGGTATTGCATCGTTCCTGATGTCGCTGGTCGTGTCCTTCATCAAGCGCGAAGAACTGCGAGATGAAACGGGCGATCCGTGGGATGGCCGTACGCTGGAATGGTCGACCTCGTCGCCGCCCCCGGCCTACAACTTTGCCTTCACCCCGGTCGTTCACGATCTTGATGCCTGGGCTGATATGAAGAAACGCGGCTATGTCCGTCCGACTTCCGGGTTCCTCGACATTCACATGCCGAAAAACACCGGTGCCGGTGCGATCCTTGCGGCTATGTCGCTTGTCCTTGGTTTCGGGCTGATCTGGCATATCTGGTGGCTTGTCGCCGTCAGCTTTATCGCCCTGATCGGCACCGCGATTGCGCACACCTTCAACTACAACCGTGATTACCACATCCCGGCCAGCGAAGTTGTTGCAACCGAAGACGAACGTACCGCCCTTTTGGCAAAGCAGCAGGCGTAAGGGAATGACAATGGCGAATACAACTGCCTCTCAGACCGAAGCGCCGGTCTTTTACCTGAAGGAAGAGCATCATCCCCAGAACGGGACGATGCTTGGCTTCTGGCTCTATCTGATGAGCGACTGCCTCATCTTTGCGATCCTGTTTGCAACCCATGGCGTTCTCGGCCGCAATTATGCGGCCGGGCCGGCCCCGGTGGATCTGTTCGATCTGGAACTGGTGGCGATCAACACCTCCATGCTGCTGTTTTCATCGATCACCTATGGCTTTGCCATGCTGGCGATGGAAAAGGGCAGCATCAAGGGAACCCAGATGTGGCTGGCAATTACCGGCCTGTTCGGTGTCGCCTTCGTCGGGTTGGAACTTTATGAGTTCCATCACCTGTGGAGTATCGGTGCCACCCCGATGCGCAGCGGATTCCTGTCGTCGTTCTATACGCTGGTTGCGACGCACGGGCTTCACGTGACGTTTGGCATCTTCTGGCTGGTCACCCTGATGGTTCAGGTTGGCAAGCGTGGTTTGATCGTCGAAAACAAGCGTCGCCTGATGTGCCTTTCGCTGTTCTGGCATTTCCTTGACGTGATCTGGATCGGCGTCTTTTCCGTTGTTTACCTGTTGGGAGTTCTGGGATGAGCACGCATTCTCATGCACATGATGACCATCACGGTCACGATCATGCTGACGGTGCCAGCCACGGCACCTTCAACAGCTATCTGATCGGTTTCATCCTGTCGGTAATCCTGACCGCCATCCCGTTCTGGCTGGTGATGCACGGGGTTCTTGACAGCAAAGTTGCGACCGCGGCCTGGATCATGGGCCTTGGTGTCGTGCAGATTGTCGTCCATATGGTCTGCTTCCTGCACATGAACACCAAGTCCGAAGGCGGCTGGAACATGCTGGCGCTGATCTTTACCCTTGTGATCGTGGCGATTGCCATCGCCGGTTCGCTGTGGGTGATGTATCACCTGAATACCAATATGATGCCGCAGATGGATCATGAAATGATCCGAAGCTTCGGCTAGGTTTTGCAGATGTAATCGGGGGCGCGATACTTTCACCGGTATCGCGCCCTTTTTTGTTCCGATGATGTTTTGAAGGTCATGAAGATTATGGCTGATACGGATATGTCCACCGGTAAAAACCCGCCGATCAGAACCCACATCGTGGTTTGCATTCTGGCAGCAATCCTGTTTTCGGGGTTCTCGGCCCTTGGTGTCTGGCAGGTGGAACGCCGGGCGTGGAAGCTTGATCTGATTGAACGGGTGGATGCCCGCGTTCATGGCGACCCGTTAACCGCACCGGACCGGGCGGATTGGGAAAATGTCACCCGCGAACGCGACGAATACCGCAAGGTCACATTGCTGGGAAAGTATCGGAATGATCTGGAAAGTCACGTTTATGCCGCCACGGATTATGGCGCAGGATACTGGGTGATCACGCCGTTCGAACGGGTGGATGGCACCATCATCATGATCAATCGCGGTTTTGTCCCGACAGATCGCCGGGAACCTGATACGCGCGCTGACAGCATGATTGACGGTGAGGCACGCGTAACCGGTCTTTTGCGGATGGACGAGCCGGGCGGAACCTTTATTCGTGATAACGTGCCGGGCGAAGACCGCTGGTATTCACGCGATGTTCGCGCGATGGCGGCAAAACGCGGGCTGAACCCCTATGATGTTGCGCCCTATTTCATTGATGCGGACGACACCAGCAACCCCGGGAAACTGCCGGTTGGAGGCCTGACGCGGATCAGTTTCCCCAACAATCATCTGATGTATGCCATCACATGGTTTGGCATGGCGGTCCTGACGCTGGTGGCGGCCTGGATTGTGTTGCGTCCAAGGCGCAACAAGGATGATGACAGCGACCCGTAATAGGATGATCGCTGGCACCATTTGACCGTCAAAATTCCCGCGATCTTCCGATTCAAAATGTCGCCGCGCAGTGATCAGGGATCGGTATGGTCAATGACTTCGCCGCGAGCCGGATAATTTTTGGCAATGACGAAATCAAGCCCGCCAAGGATTTCGGCAAAGGCCGGGCGGGCGAACGGCATGGTTTGAACGGTGCCAAAATAAAGCGTGCCATCGGGCCGGACAAGGAACAGGCCCGGTTCGGAAAACAGGGCCGGTTCTTCGAACCCGGACGAGGTCACGCCGTTGCTTGACGAAATATACAGGCCCCATTCGCGGGCTTTTTCGAGGCTGAGGCCATAACCGAGATCAAGGTTTTCAAGGGCCCATTTTTCCCTGGCCGTTTCGGCGCGGTCCTGTATATCCGATGACAGGACAATCACATTGACACCTCGTTTGGCGAAGTCGGCCAGCTTGTTATCAAGGTCTTTGAGGTATTTGCCACAAATCGGGCAATGCAGGCCGCGATAGAACACGACCATGGTGAAGTTTTCCGGCGTCTGATCGGCAAGCGACCATGTGCCGCCGCCGATGAGGGGAACCGACAGGGACGGGACTTTCTGGCGCGGCATCAGGGGCGTAATCGCGGACATTTCGTTCCTCGTGACTGTTATCTGACTGAATGAGAATAAATATGGAACGATCATTCCGGAACAACAATCAACAAATCGTCCTATCACTGAACTGTGATGAAGGCTGGTCGGCGATCAAAGTTTGCGGGCAACGACAAACCGGGCATGGTCGGACGGAGGATAAAGGCCGGTTTCGATGATTTCGAAGCCCTCGCAGGCAATCATGGTGTCAAGCTCGCCATAGCGTAGGGAATTGACAAATGGCGCAAAGCCAAGCTTGCGCATGACGGCAATCAAAATGGCAAGCAAGCGACCCGCTTCACCAATACAGCCGGTTTTTGAAATGAACAGCCCGCCGGGTTTAAGCAAGCGATGAATTGTGCGGATTTCAGCGGGAATATCTCGGACAAGATGCAGGACATTAAACGCCAGAATCGCATCAAATACCTGATCGGCAAGATTGCCATCGGACAGGCGGGCCGCCTGAAAGTGAACATTCGGATGGTTCCCATCGGCGAGCTTGTCCTGCGCAATGGCGATCATGGCAGGGGAAAGGTCGGTTGCGGTAAGATGTCCGACCGACGGGGCAAGCAACAGAGCTGTCGAGCCGGTACCACATCCGATTTCAAGAACATTTTGATCCGGAGTCAGGTAATGACGGGTACGATCCAGGGTTTCGGCATAAGCCGTCTGGTTTCTAACGGGCTTTCGGGCATATTTCGCTGCTGCCTTGTCCCAGAATTTTGTGTCTTGGTCCATGCAATCCCCGTGTATGGTTCCGTGACCCGCGATGGATATACACGCAAAACGGGTGAATGTGAATTCACCCGTTGGGAGCAGGGTGATATTTTGCCGAGATCGGGGATCAGTCGAGCGTGGACAGGATGGTATTGACGTAATCGTCAAGTGTATCCTTGTCCGCACCACGGCGGGCCATCAGATGCACGCCCTGAATAGAGCCCGCCAGAAATCGCGAGAAGGAGCGGATATTTTTATCCTTGCCGATGGTGCCCTGTTCAACACCGCGGTGAAGTGCGCGGGCAAACATATCTTCAACCCGGCGGAATGACGCCTGCGCAATTGCGGCGGTTTCGGGATCGTGCGGGGCCAGTTCCATGCCGGAATTGACGATCAGGCAACCCTTGTGGCGGCCTTCGCCGCACCCGAGGCGACAGGCATCGTGAAAGGTCGCAATGATCGCCTCGCGGCCATCGGCCATTTCGCGCAGCTTGGCAAATCGGGTGGTACTGATTTTCTGGCTGTAATGATCAAGAACACGCAGGAAGAGGGCTTTTTTATCGCCGAAGCTCGAATACATGCTGGCACGGTTAAGGCCGGTTTCGTCGACAAGGTCCTGCACCGAGGTTGCCTCGAAACCCTTGTTCCAGAAGATGTTCATGGCGTTATCAAGAACGCTTTCTTCGTCAAACGCACGGGGGCGGGCCATCGGCAATCCTTCCTTGTTCCAGTAACTGGAATGAATGTTCTGAAACTTATACCTAAATATAAGGGGAGGCGCGAGATATCAACTGAGAATGTCAGTAATCAGCCAATATTACACGCATCCCCGATATGTGAACACCAATGGAGCTATTGTTCCTTGCGCACTGCCAGAAGGTCGCGGATTTCACGCAGAAGGGCAACATCCTCGGGCGTTGCGGGCGGCGGTGCTTCCCCAACTTTTTCGTCTTCTTTTTTCTTGGCCCTGTTGATCGCCTTGACGACAAGGAACAACACCCAGGCAATAATAGCGAAGTTAAGCGCGATGGTGATAAACGCGCCATAGCCGATCACGGCACCCTGTGCCTTGGCATCAATGTAGTTTGTTGCCGTCACTGCGTCCGACAGGGCAATGAAATAGTTGGAAAAATCGAGCCCGCCAAAAACATAACCGATCACCGGCATGATGACGTCCCCGACAAGCGATGTGACGATCCGCCCGAATGCCGCTCCGATGATCACACCGATTGCCAGATCGACAACATTGCCGCGCAGGGCAAACTTCTTGAATTCTTCAAACATGTTTACCTGTCCTCTTTCATTCTTGGTTTTATCGGACAGGCGGTTTGATGCCCTGCCGATAAAAAACTTTAGAATTGAAATGCGAAAACAGGAATTGTTTTGTTTGGTTGCGGAAACGTATCCGATCAGCCAGTGACCCGGACGCGATTTAACGTGACAAAGCTGTAATCCGGTCCATCGGGATTGTTGATGGTGGTGCGTCCGGTTTCCTGCCATTTATCGGCGGGCAGTGGGGCAAGAAAGGCGTCCCCGTCAATATCATCATGGACTTCGGTTAGTTCGTACCGCGTAGTGTAAGGCAGGGCGAGTTTGTAAATCTGCGCCCCGCCGGCAATGATGACCTCGTTAACATCATCCTGTGCAGCGATCTGATCGGCCAGTTTGATTGCACTTTCGATGTCATGGCAGACCCGGACATTTTCATGATCAAACGTCCAGTCGGTATCGCGCGTCACCACAATGGTGGTACGCTTGGGAAGCGGTTTGCCAATTGCCTCGAACGTCACACGGCCCATGATCATCGGCTTGCCAAGGGTGAGCGCCTTGAACCGTTTAAGATCTTCGGGCAGGTGCCAGGGCATCCAGCCATCCTTGCCAATCGCGCCGTTTTGGGCGGCGGCAACCACGGCAACCCGTTCGATCCGGTCGTTATTGTTGGCGGGCATCAGACGGCCACCTTGCCCGCGATATGCGGATGCGGGTCATAGCCGGTCAGTTCGAAATCGTCATATTTGAAATCAAAGATCGATTTGACTGCCGGATTGATTTTCATTTCCGGAAGCGGACGCGGTTCGCGCGATAGCTGCAATTCGACCTGTTCAAGATGGTTGGTGTAAAGATGTGCGTCCCCAAGTGTATGGATGAAGTCACCCACGCCAAGGTCGCAAACCTGCGCGACCATCATGGTCAGCAATGCATAGGACGCGATATTGAACGGCACGCCCAGAAAGATATCGGCACTGCGCTGATAAAGCTGGCAGGACAGTTTGCCATCCGCGACATAAAACTGGAACAGGCAGTGGCATGGCGGCAGCGCCATGCTCGGCACATCGGCGACATTCCATGCCGAAACGATCAGGCGGCGGCTGTCGGGATTGGTTTTGATCTGCTCGATCAGGCCGGTGATCTGGTCGATGGTTTCGCCGTTTGCCCCGCGCCATGACCGCCACTGGCCACCGTAAACCGGGCCAAGTTCGCCGTTTTCATCGGCCCATTCGTTCCAGATGCGTACACCATTTTCTTGAAGATATTTGACATTGGTGTCACCGGCCAGGAACCACAGCAATTCATGAATGATCGATTTCAGATGCAGCTTTTTGGTGGTGACCATCGGAAAGCCCTTTGACAGGTCAAACCGCATCTGGTGACCAAAGACCGATACCGTGCCAGTGCCGGTGCGATCTTCCTTGTGCGCGCCGGTATCGCGCACCAAACGCATCAGATCGAGATATTGCTGCATGCCGCATCCTGTTGTTCGGAATCGTGTTTGGGGCAGCATAGTTGGCAATGCATGGGGCGGCAAGTCGCCCGATGACGGTATCAGGACTTGGGTGCTATGTGGCAGGGAGGCGTTCGTTGGCTTTGTCGGCTTAAAGGTCGAACTGGTGAAAGTTTTTGCCAATTCCCTTGCGAAAGCAGACCCGTTTGCCCTATATAGGGGCTGTCGGGGCAACCCGACTATGGCGTTACACGACTTGGCAGAATAGACATTACGGACCCGGGGGCGGTACCCGGCGGCTCCACCAACTTTCATCTATCTGACTTCGTCCGACTCAGGCGAAGATGTTGGGGCCGAAATAGGATCGACGTGTGTAGTAAAAGCCTCTGTTGGCGCTCGGCATGGTACCACCGTTATCGGGCTAATGTTTGTAAACGCAAACGACAACAATGCTCCGGTTGCTGTTGCCGCCTAAGCGGTACTAGCACCAAAGCGAAATTCCGATTGCCGGGAGCGGTAGTCTGGTGGGGGATGGGGCACCTAGCAACAGAACGCCCCGCTCTTGTATTTTTCCCCCTCTCCGTTATGAATAGAAGCAATTCAATTGCGTCATCTGCAAATGACGCGATCAGGTGCCATATATAAATGACGGGCATGCCCTGAAAACGTCAGGGAACCCGCCAGACACAGGATTATCGATGCAGGAACCGGAAGAATTCCGTTACGACCTTATGGTCGATCAGGCGCTGCGCGGCGTGGTGAAGCAGATCCTTTCGCGCGTGGCCGAAGAAGGCCTTTTCGGCGAGCATCACTATTACATCACGTTCCAGACCAACCATCCCGGCGTTGCTTTGCCTGAAGGACAGCGGAAAGCACACCCGGATAACATCACCGTTGTATTGCAGCACCGGTTCTGGGACCTGAAAGCGGAAGACGATCATTTTTCAGTCGGTATGAGCTTTGATGGCATGCCAACCACGGTGGTTGTTCCGTTTGATGCCATGCTGGCCTTTGTCGACCCGTCCGCCAACTTCATGCTGACCTTCAGCGTCGAAGAAGAAATGGACGATGCAGATTTCGATTACGACGAAGATGATGACCTTGATGCCGATCTGGTTGATGGTGACGAGGATACCACCCCGCAACTGGTGACCGAACCGGCCAAACGCAAAAAGAAAAAGCCGGCTGAACAGGGTGAAAGCGGCGAAGTCATTGCTCTTGATGCGTTTCGTAAAAAATGAATTCCAGAAGGGCGGGCATTTGGCTCGCCCTTTTTCTTTTCCGCATGTACCGATTCTTTCCCCGCGGATCGGCAATTGCCTGTTCATCTAATGTATCGTGGAAATTTGCCGCGTTTGGCGTTAAGAACGGCACAAATTAAAACAAACCCACCTTGTTTTTGAGAGAGACGAGAACCTTCCCATGAGTGATTTTGTCTATAAACCCATGTTCGAGCAGGGCAAGGACACGACCCCTTACCGCAAAATCGGCGATGAAGGCGTTTCGACCGTTGAAGTCAATGGCGAGACGTTTTTGAAAGTCGAACCCGAGGCGATTGAAAAGCTGACCCTTCAGGCGTTTTTTGATTGTTCGCATTTGCTGCGCCCGGGCCACCTCGAACAGTTGCGCAAAATCCTTGATGATCCGGAAGCAACGCCGAACGACAAATTCGTCGCGATGGATTTGCTGAAAAACGCCAATATCGCATCGGGCGGCGTTTTGCCAATGTGTCAGGATACCGGTACGGCAATTGTCATGGGCAAGCGCGGCGGCAAGGTCATCACCAATGGTGCCGATGAAGAGGCGCTGTCGAAGGGTATCTGGCGCGCCTATCAGGAACATAACCTGCGTTATTCGCAGGTGTCGCCGGTCAATATGTTCGAAGAAAAGAACACCGGTTCGAACCTTCCGGCTCAGATCGATCTGTATGCGACACCGGGCGATGAATACAAATTCATGTTCATGGCAAAGGGCGGCGGTTCGGCCAACAAGACGTTTTTATATCAGCAGACCAAGGCGCTTCTGAACCCGGAAAGCCTGCGCAAGTTTCTGGATGAAAAAATCAGAACGCTGGGCACGTCGGCCTGCCCACCCTATCACCTTGCCATCGTGATTGGCGGGACGTCGGCCGAGGCGGCGCTTAAGACCGTTAAAATGGCATCCGCACGTTATTACGATAACCTGCCGACTGAAGGCGGGGTGCATGGTCAGGCCTATCGCGATCTTGAATGGGAACAGAAGGTCCTAGAAATGACGCGCGAAATGGGTATTGGCGCACAGTTTGGCGGCAAGTATTTCTGCCACGACGTGCGTGTTGTCCGCCTGCCGCGTCACGGGGCAAGCTGCCCGGTTGCCATCGGCGTTTCGTGCTCTGCCGACCGTCAGGTTCTGGGCAAGATCACCAAGGACGGCATTTTCATCGAGGACCTTGAACACAACCCGGCAAAATACCTTCCGGAAGTGTCGGACGAGCATCTGGATGACAATGTGGTCAAGGTTGACCTGAACCGTCCGATGGATGAAATCCGCAAGCAGCTTTCGCAATATGCGGTCAAGACGCGTCTGGCACTGACCGGGACCGTGATCGTGGCGCGCGATATCGCGCATGCCAAGATCAAGGAACGCCTTGATGCCGGTGAAGGCATGCCCGACTACATGAAAAACCATCCGGTCTATTACGCAGGACCGGCCAAAACCCCGGAAGGCATGCCGTCCGGTTCGTTCGGCCCGACCACGGCGGGGCGCATGGATGCCTATGTCGAACAGTTCCAGGCTGCAGGCGGTTCGTTCGTCATGCTTGCCAAAGGCAACCGTTCGAAACAGGTCAAGGATGCCTGCAAAAACCACGGTGGTTTCTATCTGGGATCCATCGGTGGTCCGGCTGCACGCCTTGCGCAGGATTGCATCAAGAAGGTCGAAGTTCTTGAATATCCGGAACTGGGCATGGAAGCCGTCTGGAAGATCGAGGTCGAAGATTTTCCGGCCTTCATCGTGATCGATGACAAGGGCAATGACTTCTTTGCCGAGTTTGGCATTTAAGGCCTGGGCCGGTTACCCTTCGGGGGACCGTTCAGCACAATCTGGAGATGTTCCAAACCGAAGCTTGTAACCGGGATCACAGGCGCGCCATTGGTCGCGCCTGTTCTTTTTCGGGCAGGTTTGGCATAGTAAATTGCACATCGAAGCAAAAACAGGTTGCCTGAATGCCTGAGACCTCCTTTGCCGAAATATCACTTTTGTTGCTGATCTGTGCGGTGATTGGCGGGCTGTTTGTCAAGCTGCGCCAGCCGGCTCTGATTGCCTATATCGTGGTCGGCGTGGTGGTGGGACCAGCTTTTCTGGGCCTTGTCACTGCGCATGAGCCGATTGAATTGCTGGCCAAGGTCGGTGTGGCAGTTTTACTGTTTGTGGTCGGGCTCAAGCTCGATATCAGCCACGTGCGCCATATCGGGCCGGTGGCACTGGCGACCGGGTTGGGGCAGCTTGCCTTTACCATCATCATCGGGTTTGGCATCGTTATGTTGCTGGGCAAGGGTATGATGGAGGCGCTTTATGTTGCCGTCGCCCTGACATTTTCAAGCACCATCATCATCGTCAAACTTCTGGCGGACAAACGTGAGATCGATACTTTGCATGGCCGCATCGCAATCGGGTTTCTGATTGTCCAGGATGTGGCTGTGGTGATCGCGATGATGGCCATGAGTGCCATGCGTGGAGCCGAAGATGCGGCAGTGATCAATGTGATAGCATCGCTTGTCGGGAGGATCGCGGCGGCGGGTGTGCTTTTGTTTGTTGCCATGCGCTATATCCTGCCGCGCGTCATTGCGATGATGGCGCAATCAAGCGAATTGCTACTGATTTTTGCGATTGCATGGGGAACGGCATTGGCGGCGTTTGGCGAGTGGGCTGGATTCAGCCATGAGGCGGGGGCGTTTCTGGCGGGATTCTCTCTGGCGTCGACGGGCTATCGCGAAGCAATCAATGCACGATTGACGGGTATTCGCGATTTTCTCTTGCTGTTTTTCTTTATTGATCTGGGATCAAAGCTGGATTTTTCCACGTTGGGCGATGAAGTGGTTCCGGCGATTGTGCTGTCGCTTTTTGTCCTGATCGGCAATCCGTTGATTGTTATGACGATCATGGGATATATGGGATATCGCAAGCGTACCGGGTTTCTGGCCGGTTTGACGGTGGCGCAGATCAGTGAATTCTCCATCGTTTTCGTTGCGATGGGGATCACACTTGGCCATGTCGGAATTGAGGCGCTGGGGTTGACGACGCTGGTGGGCCTCGTAACGATCACGCTTTCGACCTATATGATTTTGTATTCGCATCCCTTGTTTAGCCGGATCTCTCCGCTGTTATCAGTGTTCGAGCGCAAGCGCCCGTTTCGCGAAATCGCGGTGGAGCAACAGGTGGTGATCGACGAACGCCCTGAAGTGGTGATTTTCGGGCTGGGTCGGTATGGCAGGCGGCTTCTGGCAGAGCTGCATAAAAACGGTATGCCGGTTCTGGGCATTGATTTTGACCCGGAAACAGTCAAACATCTTAGGAAAGACAATCTACCGGTACAGTTTGGAGACGGCGAGGACGACACGTTTGTCGATGGATTGCCGCTTTCGAAAGCGCGTTGGGTGGTGACGACGTTACCACTGGTGGAAGCCAATACCGGGCTCATGCATGCTATTCGTGCATCCGGGTTTTCTGGAAAGATTGCCGGGGTTGTTCGTGACAGAACACATGGCAGGATGCTCGCGGATATGGGGTGTGACAGGGTTTTTAACCTGTTTGAAGATGCGGCCAACTATGCTGTGGGCATATTTACAGCCCCGCATAGCCCGTCATCCGAAAGGAAGGATTGAGGATCATGGTTGCCCCCGTACTTGTCGCGACCGATTTTTCCGATACCGCGCATCTTGCGTTGATGCGGGCCGCTCAGATTGCCAGATCCCGAAAGGCGGGGGTGCATTTGCTGCATGTGATGGAGCAGGATATTTTGTCTGGGCTGGCCGAACTGATCGGATTGCGCCGCGGGCATGATCATGACCCGCTTCATGATCAGCTTTTCGCCGATTTGGGGGGAATTGCGCGTGAAGTGGAAGAAACATCGTCCGTCAAGGTGACAACCGAACTGCGTACCGGCCCGGTCACGCGCGAAATAATCGAATGCGCGACTGCGGTTGGCGCGCGTTTGCAGGTGATAGGCGGGCACGGGGCCGGAACATTGCGTGATCTGGCGACCGGATCGACCGCCGAACGATTGTTGCGCCAGACAACGCGTCCGACATTGGTGGTCAATTACCCGACGGATCAACCTTATCGCAAGGTTTTGTTGCCAGTGGACTTTTCCGACTGGTCGGAGACGTCACTTCGGGTCATACGCAAATTGCTGCCCGATGCGGACGTGGTGTTGCTGCATGTCGTATCGCTCAGTTACGAGCCGCAATTACGCCACGCCGGGGTAACGGACGCGGAAATTGAGCAACACCGCGAACAGGAACACAGAAAGGCCGAGGCAGAACTTGCGATACTTCGGACTGAAATCGGAGATAAGGACAATAAAATTAGCCTGCGGACTGTCAATGGCGACGTTGCTTCATCCATTTTGGCAGTGACAGGCGATGAAAATGCCGATCTGGTCGCAATTGGCAAACACGGGCGCGGCATGATTGAGGAATGGCTTCTTGGCAGTGTCACACAGCATGTTCTTGCCAGCGCACCGTGCGACGTTCTGGTGTGCGGCAGTACTACGCTTTGACCCAAAGGATTGACTGGTAGTCAAAAATCGGCATCAGCGGACTTGCGATTTCCTGGCGGGCGTGATTTTTTGCATAAAATCCATTCATTATTTCCCAATGTGAAAGCCGTTCCATGCCCGATGATTCCGCTGTCGCCACCACCATCAGCGCGACGGAAAGCCGCCTGATCGGGGTGTCTTCTGCCCTTGCGACCGTTCTGATCTGGGCGGCGTGGCTGATTGTCACGCGCTATGCCATGACATCCGATTTTACCGCGGTCGATATCGGGTTTTTGCGCTTTGTCGTGCCGTTTGTGTTGCTGGCCCCGATTTGGCTTAAACGCGGTATCTGGCCCAAGGGGCTTTCGATTGCCAGTGGCCTGATCATGCTGGTGGGGTCGGGGGCGTTTTATACGCTTCTGGTTGCCAGTGCCCTGCAATATGTCCCGGCAAGTCATGTCGGTATTCTGCTGCCCGGTGTGATGGCGGTCTGGGCGGTTCTGATTGCGGTTGTGATGTTTGGCGAACGGCCGGGCTGGCTCCGGCTGGCGGGCTATGCCACGGTGATTACCGGTATCGTCCTGTTGGCGGTGCTTAAGCCCGGGCATTCGACTGGCGGCACGATCCTTTATGGCTATGGGCTTGTATCGGCCGGGGCATTCATGTGGGCGTGTTATACCCATGCGATGCGCCAAAGCGGCCTTGGCGCGCTGGAAGCGGCGGCATTTGTCGGCTTCTGGTCGTTTGTGATCATGGCGGTGGTGGCGCTGTTTACCGGAAGCCATATCCCCGATGCGCCGATGGATGATGTGTTGCTGTTGCTTGTGACACAAGGCTTGCTGGCGGGATGCGTTGCGGTCGTGACCTATGGTCTTGCGGTGCGTCACATCGGATCGACCGGTGCATCGGCTTTTGGCGCGATGACACCGGCATTGACCGCGTTGGGTGGTGTGTTCCTGCTGGGTGAGGAAGGCAATCTTGCGCTGGCGATTGCGGTGGCACTGGTGATTTTCGGTGTGATGGTTGCATCGGGCGTTTTCCGGAAAGTTTTGCGTTAGGCGTTTGTTACCAAGGATATGTTTCAAGGCACCGGTGGCGGGATAATTCAGCCCGCTGCCGGTGCCTTTTTCTTCGCGATGCGCAGTTCTGCCGATGCACACAGAAAATTCTTTTCGCAGGTGCAAAATCACGTTAGCATCATGTTCGTGATTGCAAAGGCGCAGTCACCAGCAATCGGCAGGCAACGAGGCTTGCAAGACAATCGCGCGATCGGATGGCGTTATACCCGGTCGGTTTCAGATGTCCCATGCCTCGGAGAAGTTCAATGTTTGCCGGTTTCTTGCGTTCCGTTTCCCCCGATGAAGACTGCCGTTCAAAACAGGGCCGCGAGGCCGGGCTTGGCGATATTTTACGCCTGTTGCGCACGGTTGGGACGATTGCCGATGAAGCACGGCAAAGGGACGCGGCGATTGCCGGTATTCTTGATGCGGTCTGCGATTATTGCCACTGGCCAGTCGGACATGCCTATCTGCTTCGCGAAGACAATGCGCTGTCTTCGGCCAAAATCTGGTCGATCGGGCGGGGTGTTTCGCCAACTGATCTGACCGATTTTCGTGCGCAGTCGGAGGCCACGGTTTTCACCATCGGGCAGGGCTTGATCGGGTCGGTTGCAAAGACGGGGGAACCTGTCTGCATCGAAAACGTTGTTACTAAGGACGGCTTCCTGCGCGCCAGCGGGGCTGCCCGGAACGGGTTGCAGGGCTGTTTCGCGCTGCCGGTCAAAATGGCTGGCAAAGTGGTGGCCGTCATCGAATTTTTCAGCCGTGATATCGCCCGTCTTGATGACGAGATGCTTGAATTGCTTGGCTTTGTTGGCGGGCAGGTCGCGCGCGTGCTCGAACGTGATGGGGCACTGGCCACGCGCGAAAAACTGGCATCGGATTTTGAAAGCCAGGTGCAGGGCACGGTTGGGATGCTGGGTGCCGCAGTCAGCCAGATGCGTAGTGCGCTTGATGTGCTGGGCGATAGCAACCGGCGGACGGACGAATGTGGCAAGGGGATTGATCAGGCCGCACATGCCGCCCTTTCCCGGATTGAAAATGTTAACGGGCAGATGGATGCCCTTCAGGCTGCGTTGACCACGATTGGCGACGATGCCGGGGCGAATGTTGAAACCACCCGTGCATTGGGCGCGCAGGCACGTGACATGCGCGATGAATTTGCCAAATTGCAGGCCCGTGCAGCCGATGCGGGCAAGATGCTATCAACGATTTCGGCCATCGCCAGCCAGATCAAATTGCTGGGGCTGAATGCCTCGATCGAGGCGGCTCGCGTTGGCGAAGCAGGCAAGGGATTTGCCATTGTCGCCAAGGAAGTCAAGGCGCTGGCGGGGCAATCCGAAACTGCAACCGCCGAAATAGCCCAATGGATGGATGGTGTCACGGGGGCGATTTCAAAGGCTGGTGGAGATATTGATCGGATTTCCTATGCGATGGGCGATTTGCAGGCGCGCGCTGAAATCACCGCAGATCAAACCGGCGGGCAGGTTGAAATTTGCCGCACGGTGGCGGGGGATGCGCTTGATGCGCTGAACCAGGCGAAGTTGGTGGGGGCGCGTGTCAGGGATATCGCAGGCGCGATTTCCCATAACGGGCAGGTCGCAGGCGAACTTTCCGATGCGGCGCGGAACCTTGAAACGCAAGGGGCAGAACTCAGCCATCGGGTCGAGGGCTTTGTCGCCCAGATCCTTGCGATGTAAGGATTACACTATCCGGTCGGGGAATTCAGACGTGCGCTTTGCCACCATCCGGGCCAAGGGTGGACCAAACAGCAACACCATGAAAAACCGCGTTGCCTGTAACACCAAAATGAAGGACAGGTCGACATTGGTGCTGGCCGCGATAATGGCGACCGAGTCAAGCCCGCCGGGGCTGGTGGCGAGGTAGGCGGTCAGCGGATCAACATCCATGAAGATTACCAGCAAAACCGAAATCCCGGCACAAAAGCCGATCAGAACGAAAATCGAAATCAGAATTTTCGGCAGGGCATGGGCCGCGTGGCGCAATACCGCAGGGGTGAATTTCAACCCGATCATCCAGCCGATTACGGCATAGGTCAGGCCCAGAAACCATTCGGGCAAGACGACATCGATCACGCCGGCAATGTTCAAGATCATCACAACGATCATCGGTACCAGAAGCGGTCCGGACGGCAGGCGCGACTTTGCCCCGACAACGCACAGGATTACGGCCATTGCCAGTGTGATGCCAAAATCGCCGATATCGAACGGGGTAAACCATTGATGCGGATTGGCCGCGGCAAGTGCCGGATCGACCCAGAAATTGGCGACACTTGAGGCCACGGCAACCACAATCACCACCCGGACATATTGCATGAAGGCAACCAGTCTGGCGTCGGCGCCAAAGGCCTCGGCCATGATGACCATGGCCGAGGCCGCACCCGGTGACGATCCCCAGATGCCCGCCGTTCCCGGCAGGACCTGCTTGATGCACAATATCCAGCCCAGAAAGCTGCTGGCAATCAATGTCAGTGCCGTGACGCCCAGAACCAGCGGCCAGTCATGCATGAAAGATGTGATGATCCCGGCGGTCATCGATCCGCCGACCATGCAGCCAAGGACGGATTGCGCGCCTAGATAGATCGGTTTTGGCATGGCAATGGTGGCACCATTGGTGCCCATGACAATACCGACAATCATCGGGCCGAGCAAAAGGGCGGCGGGGATATCGGCATCATGCAGGATCACGGACAGGACAAGCGAAACACCGATCAGCAATCCCCATTGCAGGAGATGTGGCATTTTGCCGAGCTTTTCCCGATCTGAGGGCGGTTCGGATTTTGGGGGCTTGGGCACGTGGGGCGAGGTATCTGGCACGGGAAAGCCTTTGTTCGGGGCGGCAGGGTTATGGGGTGGCAAAGGTCAGTTCGGTTGAGTGGCGGATGCGCGCAATGCGCGGCAGGATTTCGGTGATTGAAAACTGGTGCATTTCAACCGATTTGGTGGCGGTGGTATCTTCGGCAATCACGATGTTATAGCCATGTTCCCATGCGGACCTCGCCGTGGATTCAACGCCGAAATTTGTCACGACACCGCCAAGGATGATTGTATCGACCCCGCGACGGCGCAATTGCAGGTCAAGCTCGGTACCATAAAATGCACCCCATTGATGTTTGGTAATGACGATATCGCCGGGTTGTACCAAGCCATCCACAAGGGTCCCCCAATCTTCGGGCGGGCATTTCGGCGGCAGGGATGGCAGATCGACCATTTGGTGCGGCGCATCGGCCATGGCAGAAGACCAGTACACGCGGACCAGAACAATTGGGGCCTTTGTCGCGCGGCATTTGGCAATCAGGCCGCGAGCATTTTCAAGCACCTCATCACCGCTTCGCGGGTGCAGGGGTTGTGCCAGAATGCCGTTTTGCAGATCGATCATGACAAGGGCGGTACGCGCCGGGTCCAGCAGGGTTTGATCTTTGGACATGGGAACACCTGATTGGAGCAAGGTATCGGATCGGAGCAGATGGTGACGCCGTTTGCGGTTGGCGCGCTGCTTTGAAGAGTGACATGATAAACCGAAACATCCTGATATGGCGAGTTTTTCGGATGAATAGCGGGGAAACAGCGGGCAGGTGGGGGATTGTCGCTTGGCCCCGGCAATCGCGATGGCATATGTTTTTGAAAGCCACAAGAACAGGGAAACCCGATTGTCATGACCATCGATTTTGTCTTTGACGGACCTGATGATGCCAAGCTGACCATTGTTCTGGCGCACGGGGCGGGGGCGGCGATGGACAGCCCGTTTATGAATGAAATGGCAGCCGGTTTGGCGGTATGTGGCCATCGCGTGGTGCGGTTTGAATTTCCTTATATGGCGAAACGCCGACTGGATGGGAAAAAACGCGGACCGGATCGGGCCCCGGTTCTGATCGAGACATTCGGGCAGGTTGTCGCACAGCTTGGCACGCCTGAAAGCCTTGTGATCGGCGGCAAATCGATGGGCGGGCGGATCGCCAGCATGGTCGCCGATGATCTTGGCGTGTGCGGTGTCGTGTGCCTTGGCTATCCGTTCCATCCGCCGGGGAAGCCCGAAAACCTGCGGACAGCACATCTAAAGACGATGAAAACACCGACCCTGATTTGTCACGGAACGCGCGACCCGTTTGGCAGCCCGGAAGAGGTGGCAGGTTATGCTCTGGCAGATACTGTGTCACTGCACTGGGTTTCTGACGGTGATCATGATTTTGATGCGCGCAAGAAATCGGGCCATACACAGGCCGGTAATATTGCCGGGGCGGTTGTGGCGATTGATGACTTCATCAAGACAACGGGATGATGCAATGACTGCACCATCCCGCTTTTAAAATGTTTGAGGGAAAAGCATCGATTGGTGGTGACGCGACGGGGATCAGGCGGAAATGCTTTCGACCGGCATAAGGAAATCCTTGGCATAATCGTCGCTGATTGCGGCGTCCTGACTGGCGATATCAATCCTCACACCATTGGGGTCAAGCAGGGTGAAGTGACGTTGGCCCCATGGCTCATCCCGCAGTTCGAGGGCGAATTCGAAACCCTTGGCACGGAGATCGTCGGCAGCAGTTTTGGCGTCTTCGACGCTGATGCCAAAGATGCTGCTGTCGCCCATGGTGCGGCCGTGAAACAGGGGCGGCTGTGTCGGGTGATCAGGCTGCATCAGGCCGACCTGGACTTCCATGCAGTCGGGCCAGACAAGGTGAATATACCAGTCTCCGGCAAAGACGGCGGCAAAGCCAAGTTCTTCGTAAAAGGCACGGCTTTCGGTCAGCTTTTCGGTGACGATAATCGGAAAGGCGCTGGTGACTTTCATTGGTTTACTCCTGACGAATGTTGAAACCCTGTTCCCGATAATTGTCATGTTTGCACATGCCTCCTGACAGGAGCCTGTCAGGAGCGTTATGATAAATTCTCGGTCATGCTGAGAAAGGAGCGAACATGAGAAGGGCCGACCGACTTTTCCGTCTTGTGCAGATTTTGCGCCGTCGCAAACTGTGCCGTGCGCGCGAACTTGCCGAGGAACTGGAAGTTTCCGAACGCACGATTTACCGCGATATTCGCGATCTTGCTGCGTCCGGTGTTCCGGTCGAAGGCGAGGCGGGAGTGGGGTATATCCTGCGTGACGGGTACGACTTGCCGCCATTGATGTTTGATGCCGACGAGATCGAGGCACTGGTGGTGGCCGCGCGCATGGTGCAAAGCTGGACCGATCCGCAAATGGCGCGTGCAGCCGGAGATGCCCTGACCAAGATCGAGGCGGTATTGCCGGAAAAAATGCGGGGTCTTATTGGCGGGGTGCCGATTGCGATTGCCGAAATCGCCCAGGCCCCGATTGCAATTTCGATGCCCGATTTGCGGCGTGCCATCCGCGAACGGCATCTGATCAATATTGATTACACCGATGCCAAGGGGGATGACACCAACCGGCGTGTCTGGCCATTGGGGATGCTGTTTTTCGGAACGATCTGGCTTTTGGCAAGCTGGTGCGAATTGCGGCAGGCCTTCCGTGTTTTTCGGGCGGACCGAATCAAGAATATGCAGATCACCACCGATCATTTCAGGCCGACACCGGGACGGACATTGCGCGATTACCTGATTTCCGAAGGGGTAGAGGGGGAAATCCTGAATGGCATCGGTCGATAACGAATTTCTCTTGGTGGTGTATTGAAAGGGATGCATTTGGTACAACTTCTCGTATAAGATTTCCCTGTAGTAAGAAAACAACAGGGAAAGCGCATTGCTGTGACGCTAACAGATCTGTGCCGAAACATTGTCGGAACATTCCGGGTTCGGGAAGACCAACCCGAACTGGTCCGCGCACAGGTCAAGGCCCTTTCCCGTCAAATCCCGCTGCTATACATCCTTCTTTTTGCCAATGCAGTTGCATTGGCCTTTACCCATTATGGAACCGCCCCCGACTGGATGACGGTTTATATTCCTGCGGTTTTGGGGGCTGTCTGCCTGATGCGCGGGCTTGCATGGAGGCGCTTGCGCGAAACGGCAAATGACTTTGCCAGTTCGGTGCGGCATCTGCGGCGCATCCGTATTCTGGCTGTCGTGATCAGTGTTGTTTTCACTGCCTGGGCGATCAAGATGTTTGGCTATGGTGATGCCTATCAACAGGGGCATGTCGCCTATTTCATCTCGATCACCGTGGTTGGATGTATTTTCTGTCTGCTGCATTTCCCGCCTGCGGCCCTTTTGGTTGTGATTATCGTTCTGGGGTCTTTCATCCTGCACTTCGGGTCGACCGGGAACGAGGTTTATGTCGCGATTGCGGCCAATATGGCGATGGTGTCATTGATGATCATCCAGATCATCCGAAGCTATTACGCGGCGTTTTCCGGGCTGGTGGAATCGCAGATTGATCTGGAAAAGCAGCACGCCAAAACCATCGAACTTTCCGACCAGAACCGCGAACTGGCCTTTTGCGATGCGCTGACCGGGCTTTCAAACCGGCGTGCATTTTTCTTCCATCTGGATGAGGCAGTGGCGCGCGCAAAAGATAATAATGGACGTTTTGCCATTGCCATGATTG
The DNA here is from genome assembly GCF_044790785.1 of Thalassospira australica. GTDB lineage: Bacteria > Pseudomonadota > Alphaproteobacteria > Rhodospirillales > Thalassospiraceae > Thalassospira > Thalassospira australica_A. The sequence continues at coordinate 1,155,877 of NZ_CP085258.1, forward strand.
ATCTGGACGGGTTCAAGCCGGTCAATGATGTTCATGGTCATCCGGCAGGCGATGATGTCCTGATTCAGGCCAGCGCCCGACTACGCGATGTACTGGGGCCTGACGTCCTTTTGGCGCGATTGGGCGGTGACGAGTTCGGCGTGATCCTTGACAGCGTGTCGGATGCAGCAGAGCTGATCTGGATCGGGCGTGAGCTGTGCGAAACATTGAACGATCCGTTCGAGGTTGGCGGGGGCACAGTACAGCTTTCGGCGTCGCTTGGTTTTGCGACCTATCCGGCGGTGGCGCGCGAAACCAATGCCCTGTTTGAGCGTGCCGATTTTGCATTGTATTACGCCAAGAAAAACATGCCGGGCCATCCGGTCCTGTTTGCCGCCCATCATGAAACACTGATCCGCCATGACAGCCAGATTGAACAGGCGTTGCGCAAGGCCGATCTGGAAAGCGAACTGTCGATCCATTATCAGCCGGTCTTTGATTTGCGTAGCGGGATATTGCATTCGGTCGAGGTTCTTGCGCGCTGGGACAATGACGTGATGGGGCGGGTTTCGCCGGAAATGTTTTTCCCGGTCGCCGAGAAAACCGGACTGGTCGGAACGCTGTCGACCATCCTGTTTCAAAAGGCGCTGAAATCCATGGCGATCTGGCCGGATAATGTGGTGCTGTCATTCAATTTGTCGGCGCGTGACATTGTGCTGACCGATATGGCGCACTGGCTGATTGATCAGATCAAATTTTTTGGCATTGATCCGGGGCGCCTGACTTTTGAAGTCACGGAAACCGCCCTGTTGCGTGATTTCGTTTCTGCCCGTGCGAGCATTCGTTATTTGCGCCGACACGGGGCGAAGGTGGCGCTTGATGATTTTGGTATCGGTTATTCCAGTCTGCGTTATGTCCATGAACTGGAATTCGATTGTCTGAAGGTTGATCGCAGTTTTATCGAGCCGATTGTGACCAGCGCGCGCAGTCAGCGGATCGTCAAGACCGTGATCGACATGTGCGACAATCTAGGTGCGGACTGCGTGATCGAGGGCGTGGAAACAGCCGAGCAGCGAGATGAGGTTCTGCGTCTGGGCGGGCATCTGGCACAGGGATACTTTTTTGCCCGCCCAATGGCGAAGATTGACTGGAATACCCTGCCCAATATGGCCCGTGCGGTCATGGCCAAAAGTACCGATCCCGTTTAACCGACAGATCGGCCAGCTGGCATCCCGAATATGGCAAAAGCTGTCGGGAATATGCCCTATTGATGCCAGGTTCCCGGTTAATCTTCCCGCAACCCGATCAGGGTATTATTCCGGTTGTTCGATGCGGTCCGATCAGCGATTTGACCGTGTCGCATGGAAAAAGGACCGGGCGAAAGTTTTGCTGCCGATCTAAACGATTGAAACGACTCGTTGTTTTTATTGGCTATTGCAAGGATTTCGGCGAGTCGTTAGGATTCGTCATCTCAGGCGGGAACAGGGCTTCGGACAGATGTCAGGCCAGACACATATTTCATCCCACGTCGCGGCGGTCACGATTGACGGCATTGATCTGGCGCCTGAAATTCGCACCCGCCTTCGAAATCTTATCGATACGCTGCCCGATCAACCTGCCCGATTGCGGGTGATGGGGCATGTTTTGCTCGATATGGGGTTTGGCAGTCTTGCTCTTGATGCATTTGGCCGGGCCCTGTTGCTTGATGATCTTGATCCGGCGACCCATTTGGGCCTGACCAGAACATATTTGCAAAACGGGTCCCGCGAAGCCGCCCTTGAACATCTGGAAATCGCGATCAGCCTGCGGCCCGATGCGGGAGAATTGCGGGTGGTTGCGGCGGACCTTGTCGGTTGTCGTGACCGGATGCGTGCTTTTGACCAATTGGGTACGGTGCTGTCGGCGGACCCTGATCATGCCGGCGCCCGCAAGGGGCTGGCAGCATTGATCCGCTCTGTGATCAGCAGCCGTATTCAGGAAGGCAACGCGGAAAAGGCAGGGCAGGCAGGCGAGAGGGGCCATATCTGGGACCTTCGCGATCATATGCCGGCACAAGAACTTTCCCCGCCACAACCATGGTTCCTGAATTAGGGTTCCGGGGCAGATCAATTACGAAACCGGCGTCCGGTTCGGCTGTAGCGATACCACGGTAAAATCATCATGCAATCTGGCGGGGGCGCGATCCATAAACTGATCGGCCAGATGCGACGCCAGATCTATCATGCCGCCTGATTCAGCGATGATGTTGCGGACCTCGTTCAACAGACGTTCACCTTCCAGAAATCCCCCGTCATTCAGAACGGTTTCAATCAGGGCATCGCTGTAAAGCAGCAGGAAATTGTCGACACCAAAAGGTATCTCGCGGGTTTCATAGCGTGCGTCACGAATCACACCAAGCGGAACGCCCGAGCCGTCAAGAAAGGCTGTCGATCCGGTTTGGACGTTTCCGAGAACCGGGGACGTACAGGCAGCACTGGCATAACGGAAAGTTTCATCGGTGCGGTTGATCACGCCATAAAGCATGGTTGCATATTGCCCTACGGGCAAAAGCCCCTTGAGATGGCGATTGAGTTCACCAAGATATGCACCCGGATCGTCATCCCGCTTGTCATCCGACCAGATCAGGGAATGCAGTCGAAAGGTATTGAGCGCAGCCCCAAGCCCGTGACCCGCAAAATCGACGATATAAACGGCAAGCCGGTTTTCATCGATCGGGGCCAGTCCCCACATATCGCCGCCCAGTTCCGATGACATCTGAAAACTGGCACTGATGGTCATGCCGTAATCAAGCCCGACACCGCGATATTGTTCGGCTTTAGGGATCAGCATTTCCTGCATGTCGCGCGCCAGTTCCAGTTCGGATCGGGTACGTTCCCGATAGGCTTGAAGCTGTTTGACCAGAAGGCGGTTTTCAAGGTGAATGCGCGCACGCGCGATCATTTCCGCCTTGTTTAAAGGTTTAAGGATCAGGTCGGTTGCACCGTCTTCGAAAATCCGGGTGCGACCTTCGTTTTCTTCAAGGGCTGTCTGGGCAATGATCGGTGTTTCGGCAAAGGCCGGGTCGGCGCGTAATGTTTTGCAGACATCGTAACCATCCAGCTTGGGCATGATAATATCAAGGATGATCAGATCGGGATTGTGTTTTTGCACCTGTGCCAGAACATCCTCGCCATCCTTGGCAAAGACCAGGTTGGTAAAGCCGTCCGAACGCAAATAGGACGAGATGATTTCGCGTGAAATCATCGTATCATCGGCAATCAGGATGGTGGCATCGCGCGGGTTACGCAAATCGGTGTCACTTTCCCACCGTCCGGTATCGTCCAGTCCGGCAACATAATCGGTATCAAGCGGCAGGGGGGAAATTGCTTCGGGAATAAAAGTCAGACGAATGGTTCGACCGCCCCGATCAAAACTGACATTCTGACACAGACTGCGAATCAAAGGCAGTCCGCGGCCAAAAGTGGATTCTGCGCCGGGCAGTTTCGTTTCAGCTGTTGCGGGGGGAGGCGTAAAGCCGCCGCCCTGATCGTTTATGGTAATCTCGACATGGCCATTGCGGCGTTTTTTGGCGGTCAGCATGATCACCCGATTGCCAAACGAGGCGGCAAGTCTGCGTGCGGTTTCCTCGCTCAAGGCATTGAAGCGGTCCATTGACAAATGGCCAGCCGTGCTCATTTCCAGATTGCCGTGGATCATCGAATTGGCGAAAGCTTCCTGTACGGCCATTTCGATTGTCGGGGCGATGGTATCGTGGATAATGCCGCGATGGCGAAGGGCGGTGACAAATTTGCGCGCCATTGGCAACTGATAGGCGCTTTGTGTCGACATGCAGACCAGGAGATCCCAAGCCGCTCCGCGTTTCGCCGTTCGGAGCGGACCAAGGTCGCCAAGATCAAGCCCGTCATAGCATTCGACGAAGTAATTGCAGTTCAGACGCACCAGCGCACCCAGCCATTCCCGACCGGTTTCTGGCGGAATCAGGCACATCTGATAGCGATTGCTGCGAGCAAAATCTTCGGGGCTGCGGCCGAAAAACAGTTCGACGTCGGTGTTGGCCCCCTCGCCAAAGATATGCGGGCCGCTTAAAACCCGTGCCGCCCGATTGTGATCAAGCGGTTGGGCAACGGCAACCTTCGGGCGCAGGTTAACCTCGCCGACGGAAAGCATGTCAGTCTTCCAGTTTGAATAATGTATCGAACCGGGCAACTTCGAGCATGCGCTTAACCTGTCCCTGTGCCCCTTTCAGGATAACAGTGGCACGGGCTTTTTCGCCTTCGTCGCGGGCCAGCAACAACATGCCAAGTCCGGCGGAATCGATGAACTCGACCCCGGACAGGTCCAGAATCTGGACTTCGGCAGATTGGCTGCGGATTTCGTCAATCAGTTTGCGAAAACCGGAATGGTCCCCAAATGTAAATCGGCCATTCAGTTCGACTTTGATCGTGTCGCCGGATTGTTCGGTGGTGTAATTCAAACCCTCATACTCCCGGATGCGCGCAATGTTACTGAAACTATGCCTTTCTTAACCAAAAGCTGATTTGTATGGGATAACGAATCAGCTATCCACAGGTTAGCAGTTGAGAATGTAATGTCACTATCGGTATGCTTGCCGATAGACGGTTGGATCGGGATACGAACAAAAAATGCCAGACCAGGCACGCATCGTGGTTGTCGAGGATACACTTTCGCTTGCGCGGGTGTATCAGGACTATCTGCGTGCGGATGGCCACATGGTCGAGCATGTCGTTAATGGTCGTGATGCCATCAAACGATTGCGCAGCAACCCGCCCGATGTTCTGGTTCTTGATCTTATCCTGCCCGATATGGACGGGCGCGAAGTTTTGCGCGCTGCCCGTCAGGCCGCCCCCGAGTGCAAGGTTGTCGTGATCACGGCGCATGGTTCGGTCAATATTGCGGTGGAAGCCATGCGCGACGGGGCGTGGGACTTTTTGCTGAAACCCTTTACCGCCGACAAGCTTCGCGTGACGGTCAGTGATGCGCTGGAAGGACGTTCCATGCGGGTGGATGCAAGGAACGATACCAGCGACGAAGGCCCCACTGACGAGATGTATTTTGACATCATCGGCGGTTCGGACACGATGCACGATATTTATCGTATCATCGAAAATGCCGCGCCAAGCCGGGCGACCGTTTTCATTACGGGCGAGTCCGGTACCGGCAAGGAGCTGGCGGCAGAAGCAATCCATCGCCGGTCGGAACGCGTCAACGAGCCGTTCATTCCGCTGAACTGCGGGGCAATCCCCAAGGATTTGATGGAAAGCGAGATTTTCGGGCATGTCAAAGGGGCATTTACCGGTGCGGTCATCGACCGCGAAGGGGCGGCACACCGGGCGGCGGGCGGAACCCTGTTTCTGGATGAAATTTGCGAAATGGATCTGGATTTACAGACCAAACTTTTGCGGTTCATCCAGACCGGCACCTTCCAGAAGGTTGGCGGCAGCACGATTGAAAGTGTCGATGTTCGTTTTGTCTGTGCAACCAACCGCGATCCACTTGAAGAAGTGCGCGCCGGGCGTTTCCGCGAGGATTTGTATTATCGCCTGCATGTGATCCCGTTGCATATGCCGCCATTGCGTGATCGCGATGACGATATCCTGCAGATTGCCAATTTTTATCTGCAACGCTTCACCCGCGAAGAAGGGCGTGATTTTCAGCGGTTCAGCCCGGATGTGGCGGCATTGTTTGCGCGTTATGCCTGGCCGGGAAATATTCGCCAGCTCCAGAACATCATCCGCAATATTGTCGTGCTTAATAACGGCACCGAAGTCACCATGTCGATGGTACCCCGACCGGTCAATAGCGGCACGGGAGACGAACAATTCGGATCGGCGACCATTGAAGCCCCGCCCCCCCATCCCGTGGTGTCAAACGGGCTTGAAGATGCAGGGCGGTTCTGGGAAGGCGATCCGGATGCATTGGCCTTTCTGGCCGGTGCCCAGCGAATGCGAGAGGAAATGGGTCATGCCCCTGCGATGGCCGGTATGGATGCCGGTCCAGGCTTTCCGCTGGCGGAACGTTTGCCATCTGATCAGGGTTATTCCGGGATCAGGCCGCTTTGGCAGGTGGAAAAACAGGCGATAGAAGAGGCGATTGCCAGATGCGGAGGCTCGATCCCGCGTGCGGCCGATGCGCTTGGCGTCAGCCCGTCGACGATTTACCGCAAAAAGCAGGCTTGGGAAGAAAACGAGACGAAATAGATCGGCTAGTTTTTGAAAACAGCCAGTGCCCTTTCCAACCGGTGCCAATCCTTTTCCTGACCAGGAAGGCCAAATCGGACGCGATTTGCATCGTCATCAAACAATCGAACCAGAATACCCGATGATCCCAGATGATCTGCAAGTCTTATGACGGTGGTGCCGTGATACAGTCGGAACAGTGTTGTTCCGCCGATCAAATCCAGATCGCAACGGGCATCAATCAGGGCATCAAGGCGTTTGGTATCTCTGGACAATCGGTCACGCATGTCGGACTGCCATTGACGATCATTGAATGCCGTGCGGGCGACGCTTAGCGCCGGGCCGGCGATTGCCCATGGCCCGATCCGGTCTGTCAGGCTTGTAGCCAGATCGGGGGCCATGACCGCACATCCCAGCCGTAAACCTGCAAGTCCAAAAAATTTGCCAAACGAACGCAAGACGATCAGGCGGTCGAGTTCGTGGCACTGCGGACAGATGCTGCATTCCGGATTGCAATCCATGAATGCCTCGTCGATCAGAAGCCATTTGCCATGATCGGCAGCCATCCGGGCCAGTTGGGTCAGGGCGTTGCTGTCAATCAAACCACCGTCGGGATTGTTGGGGTTTACCAGAATGACGATATCGTTGATTCCGCCCGGTATTTGCAGGATATCGGCAATGCGACGCGCGCGGTTGTCCGGCGTTGTCACAATGGTTTCCATATTGAACCCGGCGCGTTTCCAGCCGACGGCATGTTCGCCGTAAGTCGGGCCGATAATATGTGCCTTGCCCTGCATCCCCTGATCGGCAAACCAGAAAGGAATGGTTTGGATAAGTGCCTGTGTACCAGGGGCACAGACGATACGAGCAGGAGCAGCAATGCCATAATAGTCGGCGGCGGCCTGTTTCAGATCGGTCAATTCACTTACCAGCGGCAGGCGTTGCCAATGGATCGGATCAATTGCCGGGATCGGCCAGGCAGTGGCATTGATCCCGGTCGACAGATCAAGCCAGTCCTGAGGCGGGATGCCGTATTTTTCGGCGGCCTTGTCGATGGCACCGCCGTGGGATAGGGTTTGCGGGATCATAAATGTGCCTTTGGCCCGGAATGCCGATACAGAACCGTGAAACTGAATGCTACCTGCGTAACGCGTGAGCATAACGGGCGCAAGTCGGACTTGCGCAGTTAAGGGCGACTTCGTATCGTCCCCACACTTTGCCGCCAAACTCTGCTTTGGATTTTCCGCCATGATGACCGCATTACAAGCCTGCCAACGCGAGAGCTGGCTTTCGATCAATCCACAACTGACCATCTCCACTGACGAGGCAAGGATTTCTGACGTGCCGCCGGTTGGTGCAGATTGTGACGGATTTGAGGGTTCGACGCATTCGGATCGGTTCTGGCAAGATGGCTATTTCCTGATTGACGATCTTTTGCCTGTTGATGGGTTAAACGATTTGCGTGCCGGGCTCGAGGAGCTGGTGACCAACGGTTTGCCGCCTGCGATGATCTATCTGTATGACGAGGCATGGCAGGTATTCATGCGGCTTCGCCCGCTTTTGAACCATTTTCTGGGGGATCGGGTAAAACTGCTTCCGCATTTCTGGGCATGGCATGTCAATCCCGCCGAGGACGGGCGCGGATGGCCCCCGCATCGCGATTATCAGGGTGAAAGCGTGATTGACGACGATATGCTGATCAGCTTGTCGCTTTGGGTGCCGCTGAGTGTTGCAAGCCCTGATAACGGTTGTATGTACGTATTGCCGTATTCATTCGAAAAGTGTTATCCTCGACCAGTTGCTAAACCGGAAGATGTTGTTTTACAGGATGTTCGGGCATTACCCGCCAGACCGGGAAGTGTAATGGGCTGGCGACAGGATTTGTATCATTGGGGGGGGCGGGCAAGCGCCTTTGCCACGGAGCCAAGGATCAGCCTGTCGCTTGAATTCCAGAATGCAGCATTCGATCCGCTGGCGGACCGGTTGCTTGATCTGGACCGCCCGCCGGTTTTTCGCGAACGGCTTGAACTGATTGTGCAGCAGTTTGAAAAGTACCGGCATATGCAATCGATGGATGACCGGACCCTGAAATGGGCCAAGGATATTCTTGGCAATTGCAGGGAAATGTAACGGTGGCGGGGTTTGATCGCTTCCGTGCATTGCCGGCATGCAAGAAACGGTGAAAAAGAGCAAAACCGGGGTCGATGCGAATATGCCCAAGATACTGAGCCTGTCCGGTATCTCGTTTTTTGCCTTTTGTGCAATTGCCCCTGCTTTCATCTATTTCACATCCCTGTCCGATGAACAGGTCGGCAGTGTTACCATTGCGATCATCGTGGTTGTCGAATTCATCGCCCTGCTGTCCATGTGTCTGGGCGGTATCGTTTTCGATATTACCAAACGCAGGCAGATCCTTTATATCGCGGCCTCGATGGGGCTTTTGTTGATCAGCGATTTGCTGGGAATGCCCAAACTGTTCGAAACCCGCCCAGTGATCGGAGGCGAACAGGCCCTTGGGACTTTTACCGGATTGTTGATTCTGGTTCTGCGGTTTGGATCGTTTTCTTTTCTGGTTCTGAGCTGGTATATCGCCAACAAATCGGAAAATCGGCCGGGAAATGATCTGGCATGGGGAATGGTTCCGGGCATCTTTGCCATGGGTCTTGTCGTTCAGGTTTTCCTGATCTGGCTGGTGCCGGAATTTTCAAGCGACTTTGCCGGTGTATTGGAAAATGTCAGCACTCTGATCCTGTTTCCGACCATGATCATGCTCGTCACGGCCGCAGCCGGGTATCTGGTCCGGTGCTATTTCCAGTTCAGGCTTTCGGAATGCCTGTTGACCGTCGCGTTTCTGATCGGATGCTTCAACCATCTGGCTCTGTTTACTTTTGGGCCGGATAATGCCGATATGGTGGCGCGTTTTATCATTCCGTCGCGGTTGCTTAGCTATACCTGTGCGATGCTGTTCATGTTGCTTGAATTGCGCGATCACTATCGTCAGTCATTTGAGGCAAGTTCGGCGAAAAGTCAGTTCCTTGCCACCATGAGCCACGAAATCAGAACACCGTTGAACGGGGTCCTAGGCATGGCGCAACTGCTGCAGCAAAGCGAGCTAGACGCTGCCCAAAAGGAGCGTGTCGGCGCGATCCTCTCATCGGGGCGGGCATTGATGGCGCTTTTGAACGATATTCTCGATATGAGCAAGATCGAGGCCGGACGCGTAGAACTTGAAAAGCGACCGTTTTATCCGTCTGACATCACATATGACATTTTTCGTGCAATCGGCGATACGGCACGGGAAAAGAACCTTTTACTGCGATGTGATGATGCTGCACTGACGGATCGCATTTTTGTCGGGGACGAGGTGCGGTTTCGCCAGATCCTCTGGAACCTGTTATCGAATGCGGTGAAATTTACCCGCAAGGGGGCAGTGCGGCTCGAAGTGAAATCCAGTGTGGATGTACCCGAACAAATGCGTGCACCGGCGGATGGGGAAGAGCTGTTTCATTTTACGGTTATCGATACCGGGATCGGCATCGCGCCGGAACGGCAAGGGCAGATATTTTCACCGTTCAGTCAGGGCGACAATTCGACAACACGCCAGTTTGGCGGCACCGGGCTAGGGCTTTCGATTGCTCATAGCCTGATCGAACTGATGGGTGGGACGATCAGTTTTGAAAGCGTCGAGGGACAGGGTACGCGATTTGATTTCTGGTTGCCGTTCGAGGCGCAAAAAACCGATATTCATGATCGGGCTGCCGGGCAGCACGCCGTTGCTATCGTTGGGGATAGCGTGCTTTCAGGGTATCGCATCCTGGTTGCCGAGGATAATGAAATCAATGCCAATGTTATTGGCGGATTGTTGCAACGTCATGGTTTGATGGTCGATATCGTTCCCAACGGTCGAGAGGCCGTGCATGCGTTTCAGGGCGGCGGTTATGATGCAATCCTGATGGATGCACATATGCCGGTTCTGGACGGCGAGGGGGCGACCCGCCATATCCGCGAACTTGAACGCGTGACGCGTGGGGGCCGCATCCCCATCATTTGCGTAACGGCGGAGGCATTCAATGACCGGCATCGCGATTTTCTGGCTGCCGGTATGGACGAGGTTATGACAAAACCGATAGAGGAGCGCAGGCTATACAGCGTTCTTCTTCGTTTCCTGCGAAACCGCAATCGTGTCGGCGAAGGTCGTGCTGTTGTTGATGAACCCCGAAAGCCGACATCAATACGGGTCGAGAGCGGTGAAAACGGACAACTGGCCTTGTCCGGGGCAAGCCGGGTTTCGCTTACCCAGCAGACCGAAGAGGAAAGCGGGGCCGAACTTGTCGTCAAATCCCTGCCAGAAGGCCGTGCTACCCGAACGGAAGAAAGGGCAGAACTGATCGATACGGCTCGTTTCAAAGAAATGAGCAGTATGTTGGGAACAGGCGATATGGCCCGTCTGGTCGATATGCTGCCGGCATCCTATCAGGAAGAACGCGCAAAGATTGTTGCTGCAATAGCCAACGGTGACCGCGAAAGTATTCGCACGGCGGCCCATACGATCAAGGGCATGGCATCGAATCTGGCGGCGGTAAAGCTGGCGGCGGATGCCCGCGCGCTTGAGCTTTATGAAGGCGAACTTGACAGTACAATCGATGACCGGATTGTGAAACTAGATCGTCTTGCGCAGGACACTGCAGATGCCATGCGCAAGATGCTTCGGGTTTGAAACCGGACCGATGTGCCGACTGTTCTGAGGGGGAGCCAGGCCACACCAAGATTGGGCCGGTTTCGTTTTAACGGCTGACCAGATCAAGCTGATGGCGCGAAACCGTCTCGTTACCGGTTTGGGTGACAATGACCGAATGACCGGGACACATGGCAATGCCGCTGTCGCTGTCCATCAGGATCATGTGCAGAAAATACACCATACCCGGTTCGGCAATCACCGGATTGCCATGATAGAACATCGGCCAGTCCATCCAGTTCGGCGCAAAGGTTGTGCCCATCGAATAGCCGCAGGCATTCAGGCGGTGTGCCCGCATTCCGCCTGCATCGCAAACGCGGGCATAGGCATCGAAAACATTCCCGATTGGTTCGCCCGGTTTAAGTGCCGCGCGACAGGCTTCCATGGCCTCGGTCGCCACCTTGTGCATTTCGACATGGCGCGATGTTACCTTGCCAACGGGAATGGTGCGCATCATCGCGGCATGATAGTGGCGGTAGGCGCCTGCCCATTCCAGCGTGATCTGATCGGTTTCGCCCAAATGTTTTCGTCCGGTAAAATAGCGGCACAGCAATGCATCGCGACCGGCACCAATGATGAATTCGTTACCGGGATAATCCCCGCCACCTTTGAAAATGGCGCCTTGCATGGCGGCCAGAATATCGCCTTCAAACGCACCGGCATGAACGGTTTCCAAGGCCGCATCCCACGCATCGTCGGCAAGGCTGGCGGCGGTGCGGATATAGTCAAGTTCGGCCGGGCTTTTGACAACGCGCAGTTCCGATACCAGACGTGATGCGTCATCAAGTGTACAAAAACCGTCAAGTGCCGTGTCAAGCTTTTTCCCATTGGCAGCAGTCAGGCCGTAGGCATCGTATTCGACACCAAGTTTTTTGCCGCCACAGCCGAATTCGGCCAGCATGTCACGCAGTTGCAGGGCAGGGTTAACATCCGGGCCGTCAACCCATATCCGAATGTCATCGATATCGGATGTGTGTTGGGCCTGACGCAGATCGGGTGCACGGGTAATCAGGGCAACCCGTCCATCGGCACCAAGATACAGACACTGGAAAAACACATAACCGAACGTGTCATACCCGGTGAGATAGAACATGCTTTCCTGACGGAACATAAGAAGGCCATCAAGCCCGGCGGCTTCGAGGCTAGCGACCGTTTTTGCACGGCGTGCAGCCAGTTCGGCACGTTCAAAATGCAATGCCATTGGCGTATTCCCTGATTGTGATTGTTGATTTGGAAAAGACGCTAACAAACTCCGTGGGCGGGAAATAGTAAAAATTACGATCCGGTGATATTTTATTGATAAATCGCGATTGATTGGATGCGAGTTAAGGGAAATAGCTGTTCAAGATCAGAATCTTGCGGGAAAATCAGGAATTTTTACCGGTCAATATAGACATTCTGTCATTGGGTCCCACATCAAATATAATGGCAGTGTCACAAAGGATGCTGAAACAGCTCTCTGCCAGTTCCGCTTAAGACCATCCCTATCAGGAGGCAAAAGTGGCTAGCTACCATAAACCATCTGACAGAAACGTGCCGGGAACTTCACCGCGGGACAGACAATTCAGGCCGCCTTATGAGAAATGGCGGCGCGATGATCTGTATTACCTTGCGATGGAGCACGGGATAGAGAACCGGGCGAACATGTCGACCGACGAATTGGCGCGCGCCTTGCGCGATATCGGGTAGATACACGTATTTCCCTGTAATTACAGTATCCTGCCAGTGCGACGATACGCGGGGATACGTGGGTTGTTGTGTGTCTGCTATCTTCACGGAGATGAATCTGCAGGATACCGGCTAGGTAACAGTCCGGTTAAATTTGTCCCGTATGCTTGCCGGTTGCAGGGCGGGGAGCCTACCTTTCATGCGGCCAACATGCTGTAAGGAGGGGCCCCATGAAGCCAGTACAACTTGTCTATCATCGTGGCGATAGCCTTAACGCGCCGGAAAATACCTTTGCCAGTGCGGAATGCGCGATCATTGCCGGAGCCGATTATATCGAGTTCGATGTGCATCAATCGGCAGACGGTGTTCTGTATGTCATGCATGATGAAACAGTTGACCGGACGACGGATGGCACCGGTGCGATTGCGGAAATGACCAGTGCTGAAATCGATCGGCTGGATGCGGGATCCTGGTTTAATTCCGCCTTTGCCGGTGAACCGGTTCCCCGACTTGAAGACTTTCTGCGCCGGTTAAAGGGACGGGTTAAAATCTATTGCGAGATCAAGCAGGCTGATGCCGCCAAAGTTGTTGATATGCTTGACCATTTTGCGTTTGGTGACGATGTGTTCGTCAGCTCGTTTTCAGCCGACATTCGCAATGACCTGCGACGGATTGCACCGGATCTGAAACGCAATGTACAGCTTCATGTGGCCGGATCGCTTGAACAGGCCACTCATCATGAACAGGCACATATCTTCGAATTTCTTGAAGACAATGTGACGCATGACGCGATAATGGCGGCAAAAAGCCGCGGCCTTGAAACGATGATTTTCATCGATACCCCCAATGCCGAGCTATTTGCCAAACTCGTCGAATGGCAGATCGACTATGTAAATCTGGACTATGCGGCCCTGTTTCGGGCGGTCCAGCAGGAAGTTCTTCTGCGTTTTGACGGAGCAGGGCTGACCTCCTGACCACCCTTAAGTATGGGCCGAGTTAATTTGACCTGCCGGGTATAATTCGGTATTGCGGCGACACTGAACGCAAACAGGTAAGGTTGCACGACGTGCAGCAGAAAAATCTGTGATCGGTGTCGGGGGACGGTCTTTGAAGCTTGGAATTTGGTTCGTTTGGCTTTGTATACTTTTTTCAGCAGCAGTAAGCGCGAATGCGGCTGAAGCAGATAACAGAGTCAAACCGCACATTGCCTTTATCAATCCCGGTTACGGTGACAGCGGGTTCTGGAAAGATGTCAGCGATACGATGCAGGCGGCGGCCGATCAGTTCGGTTTTGGCCTGACGATTTTTGACAGCGACCGGGACTGGGCGCGAATGGCGGAAAATGCCAATCGTGTTTTTGCAATGGATCCCGCCCCCGATTACATCATCGCGGTTAATGAACATCAGCAGGGTACGCGGATTGTGCTTGAGGCGCAGGAACATGGCATTCCGATCCTTATGCTTCTGAACGATCTGACAGAAGCGCAAAAGCAGCGATATGGCCGCCCCGGCAAGGAGCTGACACAATGGATTGCAACCCTGACACCCGATAACGAACGGGCGGGGTTCGAAATTGCCCGGTCCCTTGTTTCCGCCGCGCGAGATGCAAAACATGGACGGAGGCCCGGAAACATCTGTTTGTTGTCGCTGGCAGGAGACAGCCTGACACCTGCATCCTTGCAACGCTTGGACGGGCTTGACCTTGCGCTTCAACGCTATCGGGTTCTCAAAGAACAGCGTCGACTTGTTGTAAACTGGTCGTTTGATGAGGCATATCGGCGTACAGCGGACTGGATAGCTAAAGGCGGATGTCTGGGTGCTGTCTGGGCGGCGAATGATGCGATTGCTCTTGGTGCCGTCAAGGCGATTGAAGAGGCTGGAATGGTTGCCGGAAAGGATGTCTTTGTCGGAGGACTGAACTGGTCGGCCGAGGGGCTTGAAAACGTCGGGAATGGCAAGATGACCATGACGCACGGCGGACATTTTCTGGCCGGAGCATGGATTATGGTTGTGCTGAAGGATTATCTGCAAGGTGTTGAAAGATTAAGAAAAAATCCCGAAATATCCTTCAGAATGCAGTCGATAACGCCGGACAATATCGAAACCTACAAAAAGGTTTTGGGAAGTCGTGACTGGGATCAAATTGATTTTTCACAATTCAGCCTTGTCGGCAAACCGCAACAAAGAGACTATCAGTTCGGGATAGAAAGCCGGTCCGCCGAAGTGGAATAACAGGAATGAAAGGGAGAGCGTGTCCAAGACAGGAAGAGATGATTACCAGGACCTGTCTGCGCTGAAGCTTGGCAGTTCGGTCGCCGCAAGGCAGCTTAAATATTCCCTGTTTGCCGCTACGTTGCTTGGCCTTGCCATTACGGTTTTTCAGATTGGCAGTGATTATCGCTGGATTGGCGATGTTTATCGTCAATCCAATCAGCGTGTGGTTGACAGTAGTATGCCCGTTGCGGCCGAGGCCGTATTAAAAAACGACGCTGCACTGGCCGAGGTGATGGTCCATGGCATGATGTTGCAACGGTCCGTATCGCGTGTCGAAATCAGGTATCAGGATGGGGCTGTTCTGTATCAACAGAAACGACCGGATGGTCAAATTGCGACATCCCGATGGGCAAAACAGTTGTTTGGCGGTTTACAAAGGCTTGAAATTCCGTTGCACAACTCGGCTCTGCCGTCCTCCGAGAAAATTGGCGCGATGGTTATCGAATTGAATCCGCAGGTATTCGTGACCATCTTTATGTCCCGGTCGGCCTGGTCATTTTTGGCCAACATGGTATTCGCTGTTGCCATGGCTGGGGTTTTTGCCACGCTGAGTTACTTTGTTTCATCAAAGCCGTTGGTAAAGCTTGCGCATTATATCGTCAAAGCCGATCCGACAGATGCCAAACGTTCGTTCGAAATGCCGCCAATGCACCGTCATGATGACGAGATACAGTTACTGGGTTCGGTCACGGTCGGACTGTTTGGCATGATCCGGGAGCAAATCGGGCAGTTACAACGCGCGCGTGACGATTTGCTTGATGCCAATGTCAATCTCGAAGCGCGGGTTGAAATGCGTACGCGGGAACTTAATGAAGCAATGGGCAAGCTGGAGGTGCTGGCATCGACCGACCCCTTGACCGGGCTTGCCAATAGGCGGGTTTTTATGACGCGTCTGGAAGAAAACCTGTCGGTCTGGAAACGTCGCGATATACCGGTGAGTATCCTGTTGCTTGATATCGACAGGTTCAAGCTTTTGAACGATACATACGGCCATCAGGCTGGGGATGCTGTTCTGGTATCGCTGTCAAAACTTTTAAAAGACAGCTTGCGTGATATCGACTTGCCTGCCCGTCTGGGAGGCGAGGAATTTGCGATACTGCTTCCGGGGGAAGAACTGGAAGGGGCCCTGATCCTGGCTGAACGCCTTCGCATGGCGATTGAACAGGAAGCTGTTGCGTTTGGTGGCAGGCATTTGAACTGCACGTCGAGTTTTGGCGTGATATCGTTGCCGACGCAAACTCGGATCGCGGAAATGGATGCCGAGGTTGCCGAAAACATGGCGATGTTGAAGTCGCGCGAAAACACGGATCTTGCCGATATTCTTTATTCAATGGTGGACGCTGCACTTTACCGGGCCAAGGAAGCAGGACGTAATCGCTGTGTATCTGCAGATTTGACAGATATTGCCGAACAGATGAATGCCTGAGACCTGCCGCAAGATGGCTATGCCATGGCTGTTCAGTTCCGCCCGTCATCGTTACCTTGCCGTGAAATACGAATATCACGGTGGACTGAAACGCTCATCAGCAGGCCAAAACTGACCAGAATTGTCATCATCACCGTGCCGCCATAGGACACCAGCGGCAAAGGTACACCCACGACCGGGATCAGTCCCATCACCATCGCAATGTTGATAAAGACATACAGGAAGAATGTTGACGTGATGCCGATGGCGACCAGTCGGCCGAACTGATTGCGACAGCGGAGTGCAATCACATAGCCATACATGATCACCACGGTATAAAGGAGCAGCAACGCCATCCCGCCCACCAGACCGAATTCTTCGCCAAGCATGGTAAAGATAAAGTCGGTCTGCTTTTCGGGCAGGAAGTTCAAATGGCTTTGCGATCCCAGCATATAACCCTTGCCAAACACGCCACCTGACCCCAGTGCGATTTTTGACTGGGTGATATGGTAACCCGCACCAAGAGGATCATTTTCCGGGTTAAGGAAAGTCAGAACACGGTTTTTCTGATAATCGCGTAAAAATTGCCAGCCGATGGGAATAACGGCCAAAACGGTGCCAAGTATCAGGGCAAATTTCCAGACCCGCACCCCGGCCAGCCAGAATATCACGCCGCCACCGGCAACGAGCAACAGAGCGGTACCAAGATCGGGCTGGCGCAAAACCAGCGCTGCTGGTGCCAGGACCATCAAAAGTGGAGGTATCAAAAGCGGTATGCGACCGGCTTCTTCGACGGTCAGACCATGGAAATAACGCGCAAGCGCCAGCACGAGCGAGATTTTCATCAATTCGGACGGTTGAAGCTGGAAGAAACCAAGATTGATCCAGCGTTGCGCCCCCATGCCGATATCCCCCTTGATCTCGACACCGATCAATAGGATCAAGGCGCCGAAATAGGAAAAATAGGCAAGTTTCAACCATATCCGGATATCGGTAACCGCAATCGCGATCATCAAAACCGCACCGACGGCAAAGCGCATCATCTGCCGTTCTGCCCATGGTTCGACCGATCCGTTTGCCGCAGAGTACAGCATGGCAAAACCGATCCCGGCCAAGGCGGCAATCAGCAGCACCAACGTCCAGTTCAGCATCAGAAGACGGCGGCCGATCGGCACGTAATCCGGGTCCTCGCCGATGCGATATCTGCGCGATGCCATGTTTCTAGCCTTCTTTTTCGCCGCGGTCGGGCTGTGCCGGATGCCGCAATTGTGCAGTCGATGTGATATTGGCCGCCGAAATGCCCGGGCGGGCGGATTTCAATTCCTGCGCCTTGATCAGAATGTCTCGGGCAATCGGGGCTGCAATGCCGGAACCCGATCCGCCATGATCGACAACAACCGCACAGGCATAACGTGGATTATCGACCGGGGCGAAGGCGACAAACAGGGCGTGGTCGCGATATTTCCACGGCAATTCATCGTTGTCGAGAACCCCGGTGGTCTGTCGTTCGCGCATGGTAATGCGGCGCACCTGGCTTGTGCCCGTCTTGCCGGCCATTTCCATGCCCTTGATATCGATGCGGGACCGATGGGCTGTGCCGCGCAATTCGTTGGTCACACCATTCATGCCGTCACGAATGCGCGCCAGATGGGCACGGTTGACCTGTAATTCCGGGAATTCCTCGCTCGCCCGGCTGGTAATGCCTTCCGGTGTCACGTGATCACGGGTCAGGTGGGGTTTGACAGCCTTGCCCGATGCGATACGTGCAACCATGGTGGCCAGTTGCAACGGCGTTGTCAGCACATAGCCCTGACCGATTGACGAAATCAGGGTTTCACCACCTTGCCAGCGTTTGCCAAGCTGGATTTCTTTCCAGTCCTTGGTCGGGATCAGACCGGAACGTTCGTTGGGAAGGTCAATACCGGTCAATTCGCCAAGACCAAGTTTGTTGGCCATGGCGGCAATGCGGTCGATGCCGATCTTCTGCGAGATTTCATAATAATAAACATCGCAGGAATGCTTCATCGAGTCATGCATATCGACCCAGCCATGGCCGCCGCGTTTCCAGCAATGGAACCGCGCATTACCAAGATCAAGATGACCGGGGCAGAAGAAACGCTGATTGGCCGTAATCACACCGGCTTCAAGTCCGGCAAGGGCGACGCACATTTTGAATGTCGAACCCGGTGCGTATGTACCCGTAACCGTCTTGTTGGACAGAGGCGAGTATTCATTATTGACCAGACTGTTCCACAGCTTGTGCGAAATGCCATTGGTAAAGGCATTCGGGTCATAGGTCGGATGTGATGCCATCGCAAGCACTTCGCCATTATGGATGTCCATTACAACGGCAGATGCACTTTCCTTGCGCGACAGGCGCTGATTGGTATAGCGCTGCAATTCAAGATCAAGGGTCATGACAACGGTATTGCCGCTGTTGCCTTCCTCGCGGTCAAGTTCGCGAATGACCCGACCCAGCGCGTTGACCTCGACCTGACTGGTGCCGGCACTGCCGCGAAGCGCCAGATCGTAAACTTTTTCAATGCCGTTTTTACCGATCCGGAAACCTGGCAGTTCAAGCAACGGGTCGCCGGTTAGTTCCTTTTCTGAAACGGCAGCAACATAACCCAGTGTATGGGCCAGATGCGGTCCTTCGGGGTAATCGCGCGAACGACCGGCATCAATGATCAAACCGGGCAGATCAGGGGCATTGACGCCGACACGCGCAACTTCTTCCCAGCTTAGATTGTCGCGGACCGTGACCGGCACAAAAGATCGCCTGCGGGCGACATCACGTTCAACCCGTTCGATGGTATCAGGACCAAGTTCGATGATCTGGTTCAGGATTTCCAGAGTACGGCGAACGTCCTGCGCCTGTTCGCGAACAATCATGATATGGTAATTCTGGCGATTGACCGCGACCGGTGTGCCGAAACGGTCGGTAATCAGACCGCGTGGTGGTGGCAAAAGCCGGTGCGATATCCGGTTCTCGTCGGCAAGGACGCTGTACCGGTTGCTTTCCATCACCTGCAGATAATACATGCGCGCGGCAAGACCGGTCAGCAGCACACCCTGCCCCGCGCCGAGTATCAGGGCGCGGCGGGTAAAAGTGCGAAATCTGTCTGAATCACGGTGCCACATAGGCGTCGTCAAACCTGTTGATCGTGGTGCCCCGCCAGAATTCGGGAAATTTGTAGGCCCGTTTTATCCTGTGCGAAGCATGTTGAGAACTGTCTTTCAAGCATAGCCGATAGCTATTGCCAAAACATCAATTTTGACCCGCCGGGTCTGGTTCTAGATATGGCGCAAAAGCGTATTTTGCGCCCGTGCCAGAACCCACGCCACCAGCGGGAAAAGCACCGCTGTCAATACATAGCTAATCAGTGTCGCCTTGATCGGCAAGAAGGCCCCGATCAGGGCCGAACTCAAAAGCCACTGAACCAGCAACGCTGGCACCGCCACCAGCGCAAAGCCCCACCACATCACGTTGAAAGACTTGTTATGGAAAAAACGACCCTGACTGGCCGATCCGGTTTGGACCAGCAGCAAAACAAGCGAACTGACGCCCAGCGGCAACCCGGTTAGCAAATCCTGCAACAGTCCCAAAAAAAATGCCGTCAGCGCGGTCAGCAAATCCGGCCGGTTTACCGACCAGTAAAAGACCGCCATCAAGGGCAGGGCTGGCGATGCGGTGCTCAGCAACGGCACACTGATCGGCAACAGGTTGATCAGCAGCAGAATAAAAACGCTGAATGCCGGAAACAAACCACGTGCGATGATATCCAGCCTGTGCCAGACACCGGGCTTCACGGAAGTCGATCCGTCGGTTTTGCCGGTTCGATGATCGGCTGATCCATTTCGGCATTCGTGCCATCATTTGGAACAATACCGACCCCGTTTGGAATGACCCCGTCATCAAGGACCTGATTGCGGCGCATCGCCTGATCGCCCAGAATTCCTTGCAGCCCGTAATCGGCAACACGCAGATATTCAAGCTGGTGACGGCGGAACAGAGGGGCGACACGTACGGCATTTTCCGAAACGGACGACACAACACCGACCGGAATGCCGGGCGGGAAGGCACCGCCATGACCGGATGTCAGAATACGGTCGCCAGGGGCAACTGCAGCATCCGCCGTCAGGAAGGTCAGAAGCGGACGGTCCGTATTGTCGCCCGACAGAAACGCACGGTCACGCGAATTTTCAACAATCACCGGCACGCGCGAGTTGATGTCGGTAATCAGCAGAACACGCGATGCCTGATAACCGGCTTCTGCAATGCGACCGACAAGCCCCTCGTCAGACATAACCGCCTGTCCCTTGGTGACACCATCACGTGAACCGGCGGATACCATCAGGCTATGCGCATAGGCACCGCCCATATCGGCAATCACACGTGTTGTGACAAGACGCAGCGGTGGCGGGCTTGTGTAATCGGCAAGATCGCGCAGGCGGGCATTTTCATGCGCCAGATTGCGCGCAACCTGCTGCCATGCCAGCAGTGCCTGATTTTCGCGACGCAGGCGTTCATTCTGTTCGTACAGATTAAAGATATTGGTGGCTTGTTCGGTCAGCTCGTTGATGCTGGCGGCCGGGCGGGAAACGACATTCATGATCGGCGACACAAGATCTGCCGAAGCGGCACGTATCCGTTCGATCAAAACCGTATCGGCCTTGCCCAGAAGCATCAGGCCGAATGCCGAAACGATCAGAAGGATAAAAGCGAAGCGATGAAGCGCCGTACGTAACGGCGAAAAGATACGCTGCTGCGGACCGCCATGCTGAGCCACTATATTCCCCGCATTAGATCAGAAAAGTTGTCCCGAAATCCCGGTGGGATATTCAACCTTAACGAAATCACCGAGTCGCGTCCAGTCAGGACATGACCCGGTGAAATGTTTTTTGCCATTTTGCCTTAGTAGGCAGTATGCAGCACGTTGCGCAGCATCTTTTTTTCTTCGAGTGCGCGACCGGTACCCAGTGCAACACAGGAAAGAGGATCGTCTGCAATCGAAACCGGAAGGCCGGTCGCATGACGCAGAACATAATCCAGGTTGCCAAGCATCGCACCGCCGCCGGTCAGAACGATACCTTTGTCGACGATGTCGGCTGCCAGTTCCGGCGGGGTCTGTTCAAGGGCGACTTTTACCGCCTCGATAATTGCCGAAACCGGTTCTGCAAGGCTTTCTGCAATCTGGCGTTCGGAAATGATCAATTCCTTCGGAACGCCGTTCATAAGGTCGCGACCACGGATTTCAACCGTTGCACCATCACCGTCATCCGGTGCGCAGGCCGAACCGATTTCTTTTTTGATGCGTTCTGCCGTGCTTTCGCCGACCAGCAGGTTATGGGTGCGACGGATATAGGCGATGATCGCCTCGTCCATCTTGTCGCCACCAACACGTACCGAACGGGCATAAACGATACCGCCAAGCGACAGGACGGCAACCTCGGTGGTGCCACCGCCGATATCGACAACCATCGAACCGGTCGGTTCGGTGACCGGAAGGCCCGCACCAATGGCGGCTGCCATCGGCTCGTCAATCAGCCAGACCTTGCGGGCGCCGGCACTTTCAGCACTTTCCTGAATGGCACGGCGTTCAACGGCGGTCGAACCAGACGGCACGCAGATAATGACTTCCGGGCTCGCGAAGTTGCGACGACCATGCACTTTACGGATGAAGTGTTTGATCATCTCTTCGGCGATGTGGAATTCGGCAATCACGCCATCGCGCAACGGGCGAATGGCCTGAATATAACCGGGTGTACGGCCTAGCATCTGCTTGGCTTCTTCCCCGACGGCAAGTACCTGTTTCTTGCCCTTTTCGTCGGTGATGGCTACCACGGATGGTTCGTTCAGGACAATGCCACGCCCTTTAACGTAAACCAGTGTGTTGGCGGTGCCCAAATCCACCGCCATGTCGGAGGATAAAACCCCAAGAAGCTTGGAAAACATTCCTGCCCTATGCCCCGGTTAATAGTAAAATCTTGAATACGAATGTAACGGCTTTGATAGCGTAACGCGTCAGTCGATGCACGAATAATCTGCTCAGGGAATTGAGGAATAATTAAGACGCCGCAGAAGACGTGAAATAAGATGCAAAAAGATGATCCGCCATATGGTGTTGGCGTTTTCATTCAAGGTTTATCACCCTTGATAATTATTCCAGTTTTACGCAAGAAATCCATAATCAAGGCAGTTGTACCGGGGGCTGTTTCAATTTGCAGGAAACTGCGAGTCGTTTGTTTTTCAGGTTTTGCGCTGCTTTGAAGCATTTCAAACGTTACCGGCACACGGTCAGCACGCGTGTCGCGATCCATCCGCCATTGACACCATGCCGGCGGGTTTAGCGGATCGTCCTTGATGGTCACCAGAAGGGCGGGGACGAAATTATCCATTTCCGACATGCATTGCGCCCGCAACCCGATCATCGCTCCGAACCGTTCATCAAACCGTTTGGCATGGCCATGACGATAAACCGCAAGCTGTGCCGCGGCTGCCCCGTAACCATAACCGAAAATCGCGATCCGGCCGGGATCAATGCCGGGTTGGCGGGCGAGATAGTCAAGCGCGCTTAACGCGTCGAACGCCCAATAGGCAACGCCATGTTTGGGATTATCCAGCGTGCCGGCTGTGCAATAGCTTTGCGATGGATGCGCTTTTCCCGGTGAAATACGAAGCACGGCAAGTCCCGTGTCATGCAGCACAGAAATCCATTCTTGCGGGAAACGGTCATCACAATCGGGTACGACAATAACCGCCGCTGTTTTGACATCGTTGTTCGCGGGCGGATAATAGGTACCCGGAATATCGGATTGCAGGCTGTTATCGACTTTGGGGATTTCTTTGCCTGCATCCATCAAACGCTGTCGCAATCCGCTCAGCGGATAGGGTTGGGCGGGAATGTCGACATTCGTGGCATTGTCGATGGTGACGGCATCTGCGGGGGCTGATATCGCCCCAAATACTGCAGCACAAAGGACAAGGCGGCGAAACTGAAGAACGGGATGTTTGCGCATCATCTGTCCCCTCCGCATAAGAGACACATTATAGCACAGAATACCCGTATTCACAGAAATCAGGCCGGATCGTTGCAGTATGGTGACGGAATGTGGCATCTGAATAGAAAAGAGGCGGCAAAATGCCACCCCTTTATCTTCTCAACCGGAATACGGCAATCAGGATGCCATGGCGTCCGGCGCGGTTTTCTGGCTTTTCTCGATCAGCTTGTTAACCGCGGTGACATAGGCCACGCAGGATGCAACAACGGTATCGGTATCCGATGCATTGCCAACCACGGTGCGGTCTTCGCCATCCAGCTTGACGGTAACCGTACCCTGTGCGTCCGTGCCCTCGGTAACAGCATGAACCTGATAGAGTTTCAGTTTCCAGTCATGCGGATAGATTGCCTTGATCGCGTTAAAGGTCGCGTCAATCGGGCCATCGCCGGTGGTTTTGGCCGTTCGGGTTTCGCCGTTCACATTCAGTTCCAGTTCGGCCGTCTGCGGCCCCTTGGAGCCACAGGTCACAGCCAGTGATACGAACTTGATATGTTCGTTGTCACGCATGCCGTCATCGACCAAGGCAACGATATCGTCGTCATAGACTTCTTTCTTCTTGTCGGCCAGTTCCTTGAAACGGGAAAATGCATCTTCGATGGCATTGTTACCCAGATCGGCAAAGCCCAGTTCCTTGAGCTTTTCCTTGAAGGCATGACGGCCGGAATGCTTACCCATCACCAGGCTGGATTTGTTCAGGCCGATGCTTTCCGGTTTCATGATTTCATAGGTTTCGGAATTTTTCAGGAAGCCGTCCTGATGAATGCCGCTTTCATGGGCGAAGGCATTGGCACCAACGATTGCCTTGTTCGGTTGTACGACGAAGCCCGAAACCGCCGACACTAGACGCGATGCATTCATGATTTTGGTCGAATCAATCCCGGTTTCATACGGGAAAGCATCGTTGCGCGTTTTCAGCGCCATGACGATTTCTTCGAGTGCCGCGTTGCCGGCACGTTCGCCCAAGCCGTTGATCGTGCATTCGATCTGACGCGCACCGGCATGAACAGCCGCCAGCGAGTTGGCAACCGCCATGCCCAAATCGTTATGGCAATGAACCGACAGGATGGCCTTGTCGATATTGGGTACACGGTTAAACAGCATGGTCATCAGATCGGCATATTCGGTCGGGGTCGTGTAACCGACGGTGTCCGGAATGTTGATGGTGGTTGCGCCCGCATCAATCGCGGCTTCGACACAACGGCACAGGAAGTCATGCTCGGTACGTGATCCGTCCTCGGCCGACCATTCAACATCATCGGTGAATTTGCGCGCCAGTGTGACACTTTCAATCACTTTTTCCAGAACGCGTTCCGGTTCCATCTGCAACTTGTATTTCATATGCAGGGGACTTGTGGAAATGAAGGTATGGATGCGTTTGTTTTCTGCCGGTTCCAATGCTTCGGCGGCCCGTTCGATGTCGCCTTTGGCTGCGCGTGCCAAAGAACAGATGGTCGGGCCTTTGATTTGTTTGGCGATTTCATTGACCGAGCGGAAGTCACCGTTCGATGCGATGGCAAAGCCTGCCTCGATGATGTCGACTTTCATTTCTGCCAAAGCGTGTGCCACACGCAGTTTTTCATCAAGCGTCATCGACGCCCCCGGGGACTGTTCGCCGTCACGCAGGGTGGTGTCGAAAATGATGACGCGATTGTCGTTAGCACTAGCCATTACAGTAATTCCTGATCAAGCGGGACTCTGCCCGAATTTTAAAACTTCATTTTGGAAAGAGTGCGGGCCTTGTGGCGCGACTTGTTCCCCTGAGCTGCGGTAAATGGATCGACCTGTGTGGCAATCCGAACCGTCTTTGTACGCTCAGGGGCGGGTAAGTCGTAGCGACCCGAGCGCTGCGAGACCAAGGAGACCGAGATTTAGGTTTAGAGCAGACACCACAAAAGCATCCGAAGCATCGGCTTCGGTGCGATCGGCAATTGCAGGAATGTTGCAAATGTCTGCGGTCATCGGTCTTCATCTAGTGGCATCGAAGTGCCAGACTGTGCTGGCGACGTCCCCAATTTCGTTGGACCGTGCGCCAAGGTCAAGCAATTTTTGTATCTTTGGTGTGCTTTTTAGGGTGGAATTTAGCGCATGGTGGCAGCGCGAGGGGCCTCTGGCAGAGCTCAGGCCTCCAAATTGGCCTGCAAAATATGAGAAGTGCCGATTGCAGATCTCCTATGCCAAAGATTGAGTTTGAGGCGAGAAAATTCTCGGTTATCTGTTGTGTAACCGATACGAAATGCCCCAACAAAGTTTCGTATCATGTGCCGCCACCAGATTACGGATTTTCACGATGTTAAGCCTCTCTCTGATCGGAGCCTTTATTCCGACGGCTTTCTTTGTCTCGATCACGCCGGGGATGTGCATGACGCTTGCGCTGACCATGGGAATGACGATCGGTGTGCGTCGTACTGTCTGGATGATGATGGGAGAACTTGTCGGCGTGGGGATCGTGGTCGTGGCGTCGGCCCTTGGTGTTGCGACGGTGATGCTTGAATATCCTGCGGTCTTTGCAGTGTTCAAATATGTGGGTGGGGCTTATCTGGCGTGGCTTGGTATCCAGATGTGGCGTTCGCGCGGGCGCATGGCACTCAGCGCCGAGCTTGATGCTGCTCGTCCGGCAACGCCGGTTGCTCTTGCCTCCCAGGGATTTGTGACTGCGATTGCCAATCCGAAGGGCTGGGCGTTCATGGTGGCGTTATTGCCGCCCTTTATCAGTCTTGACCATGCTATCGCGCCACAGCTTTCCGTGCTGGTGGCAATTATTTTGGTGACAGAACTGATTTGCCTGACGCTTTATGCTACCGGTGGGCGGTCCTTGCGTCATTTCCTGGAAAAAAGCGGGAATGTCCGTATCCTCAACCGGATTGCCGGAACGCTGATGATCGCGGTCGGGATATGGCTGGCCTCAAGCTAGGGCCCTATTTGTTTGTAAAACCTCTTTAAATCGGATTATCCTGCCTTATATCGATGTATAGATGCATTTGCAGGAAGAGCCATTATGCGCGAATTGCGCTGTATCATTTTCGAGGAAAGCGAACTGATCAAGGCACTGGTCGGCTATCGCCGTCGCACGGGAAAGCCGCTGCCGCCCGGCCAGATCGGCAAGCTCGAAATTGAGAAATCGCCTGAAATTGCGGCCCGGCTCAATATCATAGCCGATCATGGTGACCCGATAATTGTTCCGGCAGCAGGTGCAGAACTGGCGGCAGCACTGATTGCCTATTGTATTGATGTGCGCGTGCCGGTACCGGCATCTTCGAAAAAATCGATTACCATGATTGATGGCCATGTGGCGCTAAAGATCATGAAGCAATAGCGACGACTTCGACGCCCAAAAGAAAAAGCGCGGCATTTGCAGCGCTTTTGCAATTCAGGGCAGGGCGATCAAGGCCGGATCAGCGTTACCACTGCATCATCTTGCCTTTAAGTGCGCCCATGCGCTCATCTTCGTTCTTGAAGCTTTGACCCGATGCGATTCCGTCCTGCACCTTGGTCATCATCAGCCATTCCTTAACCTTCATGAAACGCGGTGCAAGGAATTGATAGGTGTCGCGCACCAGCCGTACCGCTGGGGCGCCGCGTTCAAGTTCCATGGTGTCCCAGCGCTCAAAAAGCGGTTCCCACGCGCGCAGACGCCGATAAAGATCATCGCGCGTGGTGCGGATATATTGCCGTTGGGTGGTAAAGTTGCGCAGGACCGACATGATTTCACCGGTATTGGCGTCGATCTCGTCAAAGCTGTTTTCGAACTTCTTCATCGCATCATCAATCAGGCGAATAACCTGCGTGACTGTTTCCAGGACGCCTTTTTCATGGGCATAGATACGGCGCAGTTCCTGAAGCTTTCTGTCGATCTTTTTAACGTTGCGATACTTGTCGCGAAGTGTCTCGACATAGGAAAGTTCTTCGGCCACCTGATGAACCAGATTGACAACTTCCTCACGATTCTCGCGGCCGATATTAAGTTTATCAGCGACTTCGTCAAAGGCCTGATTGATCTTTTTCTTGGTAGCGGGATCCTCGGCAATCTGCATGAGCTGTTCAGGATCGGTGATCAGTTCCTCGTTCCCGGACATCCATGTGACAAGCTGCATGGTCAGCCGGTTATAGGCGATCGCGCGGTGATCTTCATCGACTTCCCAGGATGCTTCGCCGGTCAGGACCTCCAGCGGTAAATCATCGCCGGGGCGCAACACATTGACGAAGTCCAGCGACTTGTCGACAAGTCCGATCAGTTCACCATCGTTTGAGTCAGGATCAATCCCGAATTCCTTGCAAATGGCTTTAAGCGGCAGTGAAACAACCGATCCTTCTGCCATTTTCAGGACAAAAAGCGCCTCGTCCGAAAGATCGGACTTTTGGAAATGGCAATCTTCGAACGATTTGAAAACCTTGTGTTCAAGGTCGAGTTTGCGTTCGCGCATCGGTTTGTTCATTTATTTGCTCCGCCCGGACAAGCGCTGCAAGTTTGATTTATGGCCTTTGCCTTCCAAATGAAAGGGTGGCATATCAATTATCGCAGAGAAGAAGCCGGGGCTGGTGTCCATATTTTCATATTGTTGCAGACGATACATGCCGTTCCCGGCACATCGTCGCAGCAGATATGTCATCGTATCATAGTGCAGGTGTTTCGTCCTTCCTGCTTTGCCTGATAGAGGGCTTCATCCGCCCGGTCAACAAACTCCAGTATATTCTCGCCAAGCTTGTAACACGTCAAGCCGATTGAAACGGTTAACTTACCGAAATCCTTGCCGGTTTTCTTGTTGACGATCCGCTGCCCCGAAACATTGTCGCGCAGCTTGTTGGCAAGCTTTTCGGCATTTTCCACCATGGTATCGGGCAGAATGACGGCAAATTCCTCGCCGCCGTAACGGGCAACCGTATCTGCCCCCTTGGTCGAATTGACCAAAACGCGCGCGACAGCCTTAAGGACACCATCCCCGGCACGGTGGCCGTGACTGTCGTTGAAATTTTTGAAATGATCGATATCGATCATTAGTAGGCTAAGCGGTGCACCAGTTTCCATGGTTGTGGTCACGGCATCACGAAGCGATGCATCAAAATTCTTGCGGTTGGCGATCCCGGTCAGGGTATCGGTCAGGGCATCCCGCCGTACCAGTTCCAGTTCGCTTCGAACCCTGCGAACTTCGTTATGATAATCGTCAAGGCACCCGTTGAATTCGCTGTATTTGCCATGGGCGTCGCGTGTTGCGCTTGAAAGCCCGCGCGTCACATCGCGTGCGACCTCAAGGGTGATATCGTCGGAATTCAGGCGGTCGGACGCATTGTCCAGCTGCTCGCAGAAACCTTCTGTCTCGCGAATCACGCAATGTACGGCTTCTTCAACCCGCTCGACAGCGGCCTGCAAGCCTTCGACGCCCATATTCAGTCGTTGCTGCAGGGCGTGCGTGCCGAGGAACTTGTGATAAATCCGAAAGACGGTTTCCTCGTCGAGTTCCTGTGTGTTTCGTATCAGGACCTTGACGATTTGACTGAGTTCGGGGATCTCGTCGGTCAAATAGCTATAGAATACGTGATAAACCTGCGGTGTCGGTTGCAGGTTCAATTCCGTTATCAGCGTCATGACATTGTGCGCAATGTCGCGTGGATTGGCGATCTTTGTCGTTGCAGTCACTTTATGCGTTCCGATCTGATCTTCGGCCTGACCTTATTTAACTGCTTGTGTCCCAATCCGTCCGGGATTCCCGGTTTGCTCGTTTTATATTGTTATATATATGCTGCCGTGTGGCATGCATTTAAATCCATCTTCAACCGATTTGCAGGCAATTGTCACGCGAAACCACCTTCTGCAATATGACAAAATCAGGCAATCGCAATTTTGCTGCTGAAACAGCTTGAGAATCCCAACCTCTTCAGGCGGTTGTCCGCGGCGGTTGGAAACGGGTTTGGCCATGCGTCCGATATGTTCACCGGATTGCCATTGCTGTTTTGATACGGATGATTGCGTATCCGGATATTCCGGTCTTGAAGGCGGGGCGTAACAGGGCCATATCGCGACAATGGTAATCCGGGATGACCCGGTCTTGACGACATTTCTGTGCGGGGGCTTATGAAACGTCCCGTTTGCTGTTTTCTTGCCTGCTGTGTTGCCGTAATCGTCTTTTTCTCATCCCCGGTCGCCAAGGCAAATTCCGACGACGAAGCCCTCGTCATCGGCATATCGGTTACGCTTGGTGAAAACTGGGACCAGTCTCTTGACGCGACACAAATCCCGTTCTTTGCTGCCTTGCAGGCAGAACCGGAATTCAGGATGGCCGACGGTATTCCGTATAACCGGATGATGGAATTGTTTGAGGCGCGCGACCTTGATTGTGTGATTGTGCGCCTGCTTGAGCCGATGCCGGGAAAAGTGTTGGCACAGGAAGAAGTCCCTTTCGACCTGATCCTATACATCCGCCGGGGGGATAGTCCGGAAAAGCGTCGCAAAATTGTTGTCGGCCATCTGGCAAATTTGCCGCCCATCACGGTCCCCTATGAAACCGGAACAGAGTTTTATGGCATGCGCACAATCGAGCAGGGGCAGCAATTGCTGCTCCAGGGGCGAATTGATGCGGTGATTACGCATTCAGGACGACTGGATCATGTGCCGGGCCTGACCCGGGCGCCTTTGCCGCCGGTATTGCATGTCGAACTGAGCCTCGTATGCCACGATACGGCCCGGGCCAGACAGCTTGTCGCGGAATTTGACAAGAAAGTTCAATCAATCCGGGCCACAACCCGGCGCGGCGAAGGAATATCGTCGCCGGTTGGCAACATAACGGCCTCCTTTTGATCACCTTCAGGTCAGGATAGAATCGATTGAGGCTGATATTTGTGGGCATAATATAAATGCCGGTTTTGGGCCCTCTGGAATGCAAACATGTGAAAATGTTCACAGTTCCGGATCGCTATTCAAAGGACCTGTCATTTGGTTTGTTTGAATGATTGTCAGATTGGCGGGTGATGCCAGGGGCCATACAGCAATCATTTTTTGCTACCGGAAAAGATGTTCTGCCAAGCAGGCGATTTGCCTGATTAACCGTTGCAGTCGCATATTTCGTCAAAAGCGGAGAAATACTTGCATTCCGGTATGGGGATGCGGGTTCATTCTGTCCGGTCGGGGGCCATCTGGTGTTACGTCGCGTGCATTTTGGAACAATCCGCTGAAATCGATCCTGCGCATTCGTGCGGCCAGGTTGTGGCTGAATTCATTCACTCGATCAGAAAGAAATATTCGTGAAAAGGTAGCTAAGCACCCGCTTTGAATAAAGAACTTCATACATGAATCCATTGCACGATACCCGAAATTCGCGTAATTGTTGAAACGATGCAGTATGTCTTTGATGTAGATGGTTGCCTTATGGTTGAGGTTCCCATGCCTGTCAGAAGACTTTCTGCAGGGACGTAACTTAAGCATTTTCCGCGCTTGGGAAATGCGATTACCAAAACTAAGGACGACTACGGATATGGCTACCGGAACGGTTAAGTGGTTCAATGCGACCAAGGGTTATGGCTTCATCACCCCGGACGAAGGCGGCAAGGATGCATTCGTGCACATCACCGCTGTTCAGCGCGCTGGTCTGCAGGGACTTGATGAGGGTCAGAAGGTTCAATTCGAGCTGATTGAAGGTCGTAACGGCCGCATGTCGGCAGAAGAACTCTCCATCATGTAATTTGATTTTGGATTGCAGCTTTTGCTGACAACCGTTAACGCGCCGGTCTCCGGCGCGTTATTCGTTTCAGGGCCTTTTTGCGTTAAACTTGTCTATCACGCCCGTTTCCGACATCGCCATCAGGTTAAGCACCATGCCCCCGATCAGCTTGCCAGCTCCGCCTAATGTTTCAGACGATGCCGCAATATCTGACTGGCGCAAGAATGTGCGCAAGGAATTGCTGGCATGGCGCGGCAGCATCGATCCGGCGACCCACGGGCAATGGTCCGTATCCGTTTGCAATGGGATGATGGCCATTCTTGCCGAACGGCCAAAGGCGACGGTCGGCTTTTACTGGCCGATCCAGAACGAAATCGATCTGCGGCCGGTAATTGTCGATCATATCGCGCGCGGCGGGAAGGCTGCCTTGCCAGTCGTGCCGACTAAGGCTCAGCCGATGATTTTTCATGATTGGACACCGCAAGCCGAAATGGTTCCGGGCTTTGCACGCATTCCCGAACCGGTCGGGACCAAAGCCGTGCCGATCCATGTCATGATCGCGCCGCTGGTCGGGTTTGACGGGCGAGGTTACCGGTTGGGATATGGCGGGGGCTTTTTCGACCGGACGCTTGCAAGCTTGGCGGTTCGTCCGCTTGTGGTTGGTGTCGGGTTCGAGGCAACGCGTCTGGATGATATCTTTCCCCATGAATATGACATTCCGGTCGATATCATCCTGACCGAGGCGGGCATGTACCCCGTCACCGAAAAGGCAATCGGCGATACCTACAGGGCGGAAGGATCGTCACCGCCCTGTTTTCTGTCTTCCTGACCGGGTTATTCGGCGGCTCGTATTTTGTGGCGGCCGGTACGCACCGGAACGATATCCTCGCGCGTTGCCAGAAAGTTCGGGCGTGGTTTTGTTCCGCCAAAGGGCGCGACCAGCCGGTTCGACATCGCATTATAAACGAAAAACATGTTCGACCGCGGATAGGGGGTGATGTTGTTGCCCGACCCGTGCAGCGTATTGCATTCGAAAATCAGAACCGACCCGGCGGGGCCGACAGGTGCGACAATCCCGCACTCATCAACCATTTTCGAGAGGTTTTTCTGATCAGGAGTGCCGATTTCCTGTATCTTGAGCGAGTTTTTGTAGTTCTGATCGGGAGTTTCCCCGACGCAGGAAATGAACTTTTTATGCGATCCGGGGATCAGCATCAGCGGGCCGTTATGGGTCGAATTATCGGTCAATGTGATTGACATCGAAAGCGCGCGCATGCGCGGCATGCCGTCTTCCGTGTGCCATGTTTCAAAATCCGAATGCCAGAAGAATTCCTTGCCCTTGAAAGCCGGTTTGTAATTGACGCGCGATTGATGAATGTAAACGTCGTCATCAAGGAAATGTTCGGCAATCGCAACAAGTCTGTCATCGGATACAAGGCGGGAAAACACGTCGCTTTTATCATGAACGCGGAAAACGCTACGCACTTCGTCACTACCTGGCTCGGAGATAACCTCCTCGTCGGCAGGGTCCGAATTTTCCACAAGATCGGCCTCGCGCCGCAGCTGCGCGATTTCACTATCGCTGAAAACATTCTTCAGAAACAGAAAGCCGTTCTTTTCGTAAAATTTCTCATCCTCGGCCGAGATCATCGGGCAATGGCCTTGATCAGACCAGATTACCGGATCAACACGGTCGATGATTGTCGGACGGGAACAGTGACGGGATCGGTACATATCGGTAAGCATCTCATGCTCCTTTGTTGCCAAATGTGCATTTGCTGCCTGTGATTTGTCACAGATCGTATGACCACCAACGTAAAACACGGTGGCTGGTTCCCCTTAATGGCAAAATATCTTCTTGGCCGATCGGAGACTGCCGATATCGGAAAATGACTGTTTTGCCAAACGCGATAAATCAAAAATCTTTGGATTGGCGAAGGACAAAGATGGCTGGGGAACCTGGACTCGAACCAGGACTAGCGGAGTCAGAGTCCGCGGGTCTACCATTAACCTATTCCCCAGCAGGGCTATGTAAGGGGTGATTTTTGTTCGGTACAAAATTATTGGACCGAAGTTCACCAAAGTCTGCAAAGCAGGTGAAGGCTGGCTGGGGAACCTGGATTCGAACCAGGACTGACGGAGTCAGAGTCCGTAGGTCTACCGTTAACCTATTCCCCAACAGAGCCTTGAACGCCGTGTGGCGTGGGGCGCTATTTATAAAACCGGTGGCACTTTGGCAAGACCTTTTTTCCCCGCCATGTGGTCAGATGCACATGCCTATGTGTTAAATGCATACGGGATTTGCCTTGTGCAACATTGTCGGTAAACTCATATGGGTGATTCGCAAGACCGTCATATAAATGTCGTCTTGATGTGATCATTGAATTGGTATGTAACAGACAAGGCAGGTTTATAAAGGTGAAACAGGTATCTCCCCATAGCGACATGCACAGGGCCATCCGCCCTGACGGCAGTGCTGCCATGGTCGGAAGTACCGTAATGGATGCGCCGTCTGCGGCGGCATCTTCAGGCCTGTCTGGTGACAGTCTGGTTGCCGAACGTCCTGTAACTGCTGCGACCAGTCATCCACCACTGTATGCCGCCATTGATCTGGGAAGTTCGAACTGCCGTTTGCTGGTGGCCCGCCCGTGCAATGACGGATTCAAGGTGATCGATGCCTTTTCACGTGTTGTGCGCCTTGGCGAAGGTGTGCGTGAAAAGGGGTATCTTTGTCAGGCAGCCATGGACCGCGCGATTGACGCGCTAAAGGTCTGTTCGAAAAAACTGCGCAAGCATCCCGGTGCAAAATTGCATGCGGTGGCGACCGAGGCCTGCCGAACTGCTGAAAATCGCGATGAATTCGTTCGTCAGGTTTTTGATGAAACCGGGATCGAGCTTCAAATCATCAATCCGGATGAGGAAAGCCGTCTGGCTTTGCAGGCCTGTTCGGCGCTGCTTGATGAACGCCCCTATGCGGTGGTGTTTGACATTGGTGGCGGCAGCACGGAAATCTGCTGGATCAAGGTCGATAAGATGGGCCAGACCCAGTGCATCGAAACGCTTTCGATGCCCTGCGGGGTTCTGTGCCTGACCGAACGTTATGCCGGGATCGAGCAGCGTCGTGAACGGTTCGAAGCGATGCGCACCGAAATCCGTGACCGTCTGCGTGATTTTGCCAGCCGCAATAGCTGCTCGGATATTCTTGACGATGGCAAGGTGCAGATGGTTGGTACATCGGGCACCGTGACCACATTCTGCGGTATTGCGCTTGGCCTTGAACGGTACGAACGTCACAAGGTTGATGGATCGGATTTGCGGTTCGATGATGCGGAACGCGTCACCGAATTGCTGCTGCGCATGGAAGCCGACAAACGCAAAGGCCACCCCTGCATCGGGAACCAGCGGGCCGAGCTGATGGATGCGGGAGCAGCGATCTTTGCCGCGATTCGTGATATCTGGCCGCTGGCGACGCTAAAAGTTGCTGATCGGGGCCTGCGCGAGGGAATATTGGTCGATTTGATGCGCGCAGATGGTCATGCTATTGACCCGTGCGAAACGCGACGTCATACAGTGCCTCATATTCCGGCCAATCCATGATCGGCATCACGTCGACGGATCGTACTGGCCTTTAACACGTTTCAGTTCAGGTAAAGAACATGACCGACAATAACAGCGGAAAAGGCGGGACGCGCCGCCGCAAGGGTTCAGCCATTGCCGCGATTGATACCGGCGCCCGGCGCGGGCTGCGGACGCGCGTCAAAAGTGCCAAGGGGCGCAAGATTTCCTCGACCCGCTGGCTCGACCGGCAACTGAACGATCCCTATGTGCAGGAAGCCAAGCGCCTTGGCTATAGGTCGCGTGCGGCCTTCAAGCTGATTGAAATCAACAACCAGTTTGATCTGCTGCGTCCGGGCATGCGCATTGTCGACCTTGGCGCTGCACCGGGCGGCTGGACGCAGGTTGCGGTTGATATGGTCGGTTCAAAACAGGGGCGGGGGCAAGTTGTCGGGCTCGATATTCTGGAATGGGAAGGTCTTTCCGGTGCAACCTGTTTGCAGGCCGACTTCCTTGATCCGGCGGCACCTGACATGATCAAGCAGGCCCTTGACGGGCCAGTTGATGCCGTGATTTCCGATATGTCGCCCGAAACCACCGGCCATCGCCAGACCGACCATATTCGTATTATCGATCTGGTCGAACATGCCCTGCTGTTTGCCGAAGAAGTCCTTGCTCCGGGCGGAATTTTCATCGCCAAGGTGTTCAAGGGCGGCACGGAAAATGACCTTTTGAACCGGGTTAAAAAGAATTTCCGCGTGTCCAAACATGCCAAACCGCCGGCATCGCGCCCGGAAAGCCCGGAAGCCTATCTGATCGCCACCGGATTCCGCGGGCAGAACAATGCCGCCGATGAAATTGCCAATGCAGAGTTGCGAAAAGATGACGGCTGGTCGCCGGTCGAATAAAATACCGGAATGTAAAATACAAAGCGCGCCACAGGATCGGCGCGCTTTTTTATTTTCAAAAATTCATATCCATACCGTCGGGGTTGTGTCGGCTGCGAAATATTCATGAACCCGATTGCGCTAAGTCAAGAAGTACGCCGCTGGCATAATCTATACATTGGTCTAGCAAATAGTCTCCGCACCGGATGAAACTGACGCAGAATTGCGCGACCCGGGCGGGGTTTCGCTATGTCAGGATCGGTTGTGGGACCATTGATCCGCAAACGGGGTGCAATTCATGAAACAGGATCAGCTTTTTCTGACCGGTGTTGAACGTCATTTTGGCGATGATGAAATCATTGTCAGCAAGACCGACACCAAAGGGCGTATTACCTACGCAAATGACGTCTTTCTGCGGGTCGCAGGATATCGTGAAAAGGATATTCTGGGCCAGCCGCACAGCATTATTCGCCATCCCGACATGCCGCGCTGCGTGTTCGCCTTGCTGTGGGACACGATTTCCAAGGGGCGCGAGATTTTTGCCTATGTGATCAACCGTTCGGCAAATGGGGATCATTACTGGGTTCTGGCCAATGTCACGCCGACCTTCGGGCCAAACGGTAACATCATTGGCTATCATTCAAACCGTCGGGTGCCGCGCCGGGACGCGGTCGAACAGGTTATTCCGCTTTATGCCGATCTTCGTGCAGAAGAAGAACGCGAACGCAATCGCAAGGACGGCATGGCGCGCAGTACACAAAAACTTGGCAACCTCCTGGGGCAGGCAGGCATCGACTATGATCAGTTTGTTTTCACTCTCTAATCTGCGACGGATTTTGATTTCTGGACTGGTGCTGGCCTTTGGGTTGATCGGCGCCCTTCTGTCGGCACCAAACCATGCACCGCTTGTTTCCGCGATTGCGATTATCGGTCTTCTGGTTCTGTCTTTGATTGGCACGATTGCCATTACCCGCCACAAGCGGATCATTGATGAACTGCACGATATCGTCCATGACGCTGCTGATGGAAAAATGGGTGTCAGGGTCAATAATCGTCAAACGCACGGTTATCTTGCCCCCTTGCAAAATGCGGTGAACCAGTTGCTTGACCTGACCGAGGCGTTCGCCAAGGAAGCCGCAGGGGCCATGGGCCACGCGTCCCGCGGGTCCTATTATCGTAAGATCCTGCCAAGGGGACTGCGCGGTGATCTCATCGGCTATGCCGGGACGGTCAATGCGGCCCTTGATGCCATGCATGAAAAGACCAGAAACTTCAGCTACAGCGCCGGGCGTATCGGTGATGATATTCAGTCGGTCGTCGGTTCGGTCTCGAACAGCGCAAAACAGCTAAGCGACAGTTCTGATTTCCTGACCCGGCAGGTCCGCCGCATTGCCGAACAGGCCAACGATATGCGTCTTGCAGCCGATGACAGCACCGAGGCCCTGAATGGTATCGCGGTTGCCACTGAACAATTCAGTGCATCCATCCGTCAGATCGGTGCGCAGATCAATGGTTCTGCCGAACTGGCCGAGGCCGCGGTCAGCCGGGCCCGTGTTGCAGATGACCACATCACGCGCCTTGATGACATGGCGCTTCGTGTGACCAAGGTGGTTGAACTGATCACCGATGTTGCCGATCAAACCAATCTTCTGGCTCTGAACGCCACCATCGAGGCCGCCCGTGCGGGTGAAGCAGGCAAGGGGTTTGCCGTGGTCGCGACCGAGGTCAAAAACCTGGCGTCCCAGACATCCCGTGCTGCCGAACAGGTGATCGGTGAAATCGGCGAAATGCAGGCCATGACCCGCGAGG
The DNA here is from genome assembly GCF_044790785.1 of Thalassospira australica. Lineage (GTDB taxonomy): Bacteria > Pseudomonadota > Alphaproteobacteria > Rhodospirillales > Thalassospiraceae > Thalassospira > Thalassospira australica_A. Next base: position 1,193,097 of record NZ_CP085258.1, read on the forward strand.
CCGTTTCATCGGTGCGCGAGATCAATGAAAAGATCAGCGAGATTGATAATGGTGCCCGACTGGTTGCCGAGGCCGCCCGTGAACAGACCGAAGTCGTCGGTGCAATCAGTGACCGGATCGATCAGGCGGTGCGACGCATGCAAACCATTGCGGCCATCCTCGCCGACCTTGCCAGCGGCACGACCGAGTCCGGTTCTGTCGTCCTGCAACTTCATAGCGAGGTGACAAATCTTCTGGGGCAGGCCGATTCACTTGATGGCGATGTGCGCCGGTTTATCGACAAGGTGCTGAACGTTCCGGATGCTGCGCCCGCGTAAACCGTTGGTGCAGGCATTTTCGCGACTGCGGCAAACTCTTTGTCTGTCTTGCAGAATCCGGGCACAAAAAAGGGGCTGCACCAGTTAGCAGCCCCATCTACCAGTTTCTAACGGAATGGCCCGGATAATGCAGCAATAAAATAACAGGGCTGCTATGGGCGCAGAAAACTTGGCATAAAGGCCATAACGTGTATAAGTTCCGCGCCAACTCAGATTAACGAGGTGGCCCCGTATGACCCGCATTGCAGAAGCCCTGACGTTTGACGACGTTTTGATCAAACCCGCCGCCAGCGAAGTGCTGCCGGCACAGGTGCAGACCAACACCCGCATTACCAAAAATATCGACCTGCGCATTCCGCTTCTGTCGTCCGCAATGGACACAGTGACCGAAAGCCCGATGGCGATTGTTATGGCGCAGCATGGTGGTATGGGGGTCATTCACAAGAACCTCGATATCGCACAGCAGGCCGAAGAAGTTCGCCGCGTAAAGAAATTTGAATCCGGTATGGTCGTCAACCCGATCACCATTCACCCGGATCAGACGCTGGCCGATGCGCTGGATCTGATGGACATCAACCATATTTCAGGTATTCCGGTCGTCGAACGCGCTAGCAACAAGCTGGTCGGCATTCTGACCAACCGTGATGTGCGTTTTGCATCGAACCGTTCGCAGCCGGTTTCCGAACTGATGACCCATGAAAACCTGGTCACGGTGACGGAAAACGTCGAAACCGAAGAAGCCAAAAAACTTCTGCATCAGCACCGTATTGAAAAGTTGCTTGTGGTTGACGAAGCCTATCGCTGTACCGGCCTGATCACGGTCAAGGACATCGAAAAAGCCAAATTGCACCCGAATGCGTGCAAGGATGAAAGCGGTCGCCTGCGCGTTGCCGCCGCCACCGGCGTTGGCGAAAGCGGCTATGAACGTGCAATGGCACTGGTTGAAGCCGGTGTTGACGTTCTGGTCATCGATACCGCGCACGGCCATTCGGCCGGTGTGATCAAGGCTGTCGAATATATCAAATCAAAGATCGGCAATACCCAGATCATCGCCGGTAACGTTGCCACCCCCGAAGCCGTCAAGGCACTGGCCGAAGCCGGTGCGGATGCGGTCAAGGTCGGCATCGGTCCGGGGTCGATCTGCACGACCCGTATTGTTGCCGGTGTCGGTGTCCCGCAATTGACGGCAATTCTTGAATGTGCGGAAATCGGTCACAAGCTTGACGTTCCGATCATCGCCGATGGCGGCATCAAGTTTTCGGGCGATATTGCCAAGGCAATGGCTGCGGGTGCCAGCACCTGCATGGTTGGCTCGCTTCTGGCCGGTACTGACGAGGCACCCGGCGAAGTCATCCTGTATCAGGGCCGTTCCTACAAATCGTATCGCGGGATGGGCTCGGTCGGTGCCATGGCGCGCGGGTCGGCCGACCGTTACTTCCAGCAGGACGTTCAGGATAACCTGAAACTCGTCCCAGAGGGCATCGAAGGCCGCGTCCCGTATAAAGGTCCGGCAGGCCAGATCATCCATCAGATGGTGGGCGGGCTCAAGGCATCGATGGGCTATACCGGTTCGGCAACGCTTGCCGATTTCCGTGAACGCGCCCAGTTTGTCCGCATCACCAATGCAGGCCTTCGCGAAAGCCATGCCCATGACGTGACCATCACCCGCGAGGCCCCGAATTACCGCCCTGGTAACTGATGGTGGCTAACTGACGCGGTATCCGCTGATCAATTGGCTGGGCAGCCTTGCGCTTGTCGCTGTTGGCGAATGGCCCAACCCGTGATATCAGCGGGCACAAATTTCAGGTGGCGGCAGGCAATCCTGCCGTCATCGCCTTTTTTATCGTATGGTGTTCGCTTAAATTCCCATATCGGGACAGGAACATCACACTCAGACAGGTTGGACATTCGTTTTGAAACCCGGTGCACGTATCGCGGCTGTCATTGAACTTTATGACGGCTGGACCCAGACCAGAGACGACGCAGACCGCGTTATTTCCGGCTATTTTGGCAATCGCCGTTATATCGGTGGTGGCGATCGTCGCGAAATCAGCGAACGTTTCTATAACCTGATCCGTCATCAGGCGCGTCTGGGCTGGTGGCTTGCCGAATGCGGATACGAATTCCAGGACGGTCGTGCGCGTATGATTGCCGAACTGGTTTTGCAGGATAACCGCAGTGCCGATGACATTTCCGGCATGTTCAATGGTGACGAGTTCTGCCCGAACCCGCTGCATCCGGCGGAAAAGCATCTGATCAACAAGCTGACCGGAAAGACGCTTGACCATGACGGACAACCCGGTGCCGTCAAAACCGAATTGCCGAAATGGCTTTATGCCGAACTGCTAAAGCTCCATCACGAAAACCTGCCGGCGGAAATGGCGGCCTATAATCAGCCCGCCAAGCTTGATCTGCGCGTCAATCGCCTGCGTGGCACGGTCGAGGACGCCATCAAATCGCTTCAGGCCGATGGTATCCATAATATCGAAAAGCTTCCTTATGCGCCCAATGGACTGCGGTTGCCGCTTGGCGTCAATATGCTGGTCACGGCGGCCTACAAGGATGGTTTGATCGAAATCCAGGACGAAGCATCGCAGATCTGCGTGCGCCTGGTCGATGCCAAGCCGGGCATGCATATCCTTGATATGTGTGCGGGCGGTGGCGGCAAGACGCTTGGCATGGCATCCGATATGCGTGGCAAGGGCCGTATCCTTGCCTGCGATACCCATGGCGGTCGTCTGGATAATTCGCGCAAACGTGCCAAACGTGCCGGTGCCGGTGACTGCATTCAGCAGCGCATCATTTCCGATGAACGTGACAGCTGGCTTCGCAACAAATCCGGTTTCTTTGATCGCGTGCTGCTTGATGTTCCCTGTTCGGGGCTTGGCACCCTGCGCCGTAACCCGGCGCTGCGCTGGCGCATCGGGCAGCGCGATATTCGCACCCTGATGGCAAATCAAAGCAAGATTTTGAAGGCCGGTGCGGCAAAGGTCACCAAGGGTGGGCGTCTGATTTACGCGACCTGTTCGATCATGCCCGAAGAAAATGAACGTCTGATCGAAACCTTCATGCGTGATCGCAAGGATTTCAAACCGGTTCCGATCAGTGAAATCTGGCCCGACGCACCAAAATCCGTCCCGGTACCCGGCGGCAAGGACAAGCCTTGGCTTCGCCTGTCGCCGAATGTGCACGGTACCGATGGTTTCTTTGTTGCGGTGTTTGAACGCACAGCCAAAGGCAAGGTGAAATAATGACAATGGCAGCTATGGTCATCGCAAACAACCCGATGTCCGACGCTGCCCTTGGTCTGCTTGGAAACTGCAAAATTTTGCCAAGAAAAATGGCCCTGCTCCGTATTGGGGCAGGGCCACATTTTTTCACAAGTGCATTTTACCGTGAACGCTTTGTGAAGAGCGGATCTTCCACAGTTTACCCGGTCGTTTTTTTATTCGGCTTTGGGGGGCGTTCCGTCGCCGGTGATGCCGCCATCATCCTGGGGCATCAGTTCCGTCGGGCTGCTATCCTCACCAGCGCTGCCATCAAGACCCTTCATGCCAGGGACTTCCTGATCCGTCCCTTCCGGCATGGTGCCTTTGGGGGCTTCACCGGTTTCGGCCGCAGGCGCATCCGGTGCCGGGGTCATGGTATCGCTTTTTTCAGTACCGGTATCGCTGCCAAACAGCGAAGCCGGATTGTCGGTTTCGGACTGCGTCATCGCAATGGCCGTTGCCGCACCGGCGACCAGAAGAAGGCCAGCGACGGCAAGCGCGATTTTACTGCCTTTATTCTGTGTCATTTGTCTGTGTCCCTTTGCATGGTCAAACTTGATTTGCTCATGATTTCTAATTCTGTCGGACGCGGTTATCTCCGTGCTCCGTTGGAAGCCAAGTTACAGACGCATTGCGCAGGAAAAAGGGACCAATTGTGCTTTTTTCGGGGGCGTTCCGGCAGGAAAAGGCCGCAATTGTCCCCAAATGCCGGAATTCGGCATCAGAATTTCATGAATGCATCCCAAGGTAACCGTTTGCGCCGGGTTGCCGAGACGGATGGTTTGGCGTATGTACGGCGCAACCCCATACTCGACGGAGATACGGCCCGATGACAGATCGCGTGCTGATTATTGATTTTGGATCGCAGGTCACCCAGCTGATTGCACGCCGCGTGCGCGAAAGCGGTGTCTATAGCGAAATCCACCCCTTCAACAATGTCTCGGATGCTTTCCTTGACGAATACGCGCCCAAGGCCGTGATCCTGTCAGGTGGCCCGGCATCGGTCCATTGGGACAAAGCGCCGTCTGCCCCGGCAAAAGTGTTTGAGCTTGGCGTGCCGGTGCTTGGCATCTGCTATGGTCAGCAGACCATGGTCAACCAGCTTGGCGGCAAGGTCGCAACGTCCGATCACCGTGAATTCGGTCGTGCCTTTGTCGATGTGATCGAAGACTGCGCACTGTTCACCGGCATCTGGGCCGAAGGTGCGCGCGAACAGGTCTGGATGAGCCACGGCGATCGTGTCGATGCCCTTCCTGACGGGTTCCGCGTTGTCGGCAAATCCGAAGGCGCCCCGTTTGCCGCCATCGCCAATGATGACAAGAAATTCTACGCGGTGCAGTTCCACCCCGAGGTGGTTCACACCCCGCATGGCGCACAGCTGCTTAAAAACTTCACCCACGGTGTTGCGGGTTGCTCTGGCGACTGGACGATGAACGCCTATAAAGACGACGCCATTGCCAAAGTCCGTAAACAGGTTGGCGATGGCAAGGTCATTTGTGGCCTTTCGGGGGGAGTTGACAGCTCTGTCACCGCGGTCCTGATCCACGAAGCGATTGGCGACCAGCTGACCTGTGTGTTTGTCGATCATGGTTTCATGCGCTCGGGCGAGGCCGATCAGGTCGTCACCCTGTTCCGCGACCATTACAACATTCCGCTTGTCCATGTGGATGCGTCGGAAACCTTCATTGGTGCGATCGAAGGCGAAATCGATCCGGAGACCAAACGCAAAACCATTGGCCGCCTGTTCATCGAAGTGTTCGAAGAAGAAGCCAAGAAAATCGGTGGTGCTGATTTCCTCGCACAGGGGACCCTTTATCCGGATGTCATCGAAAGCGTGTCTTTCACTGGTGGCCCGTCGGTCACCATCAAGTCACACCACAATGTTGGCGGCCTTCCGGAACGCATGAATATGCAGCTGGTCGAACCGCTGCGTGAATTGTTCAAGGACGAAGTCCGTGACCTTGGTCGTGAACTGGGGTTGCCAGACAGCTTTGTTGGTCGTCATCCGTTCCCCGGTCCGGGGCTTGCCATCCGCATCCCTGGCCAGCCGATCACGCGCGAAAAGCTCGATATCCTGCGCAAGGCCGATGCCATCTATCTCGAAGAAATCCGTAATGCCGGTCTTTATGACGCCATCTGGCAGGCTTTCGCGGTTCTGCTGCCGGTCCGTACCGTTGGCGTGATGGGCGATGGTCGTACCTATGACTATGCCTGTGCGCTGCGCGCGGTTACCTCGACCGACGGCATGACCGCCGACTTCTTCGCCTTCCCGCCGGAACTGCTTGGCCGCATCGCCAACCGGATTATCAATGAGGTCAACGGCATCAACCGTGTCACCTATGACTACACCTCGAAACCACCGGGAACGATTGAGTGGGAATAAGTTTTCCGGTCATCGGAAACAACAAACGGCGCGTCCATTGGGCGCGCCGTTTTGTTTGGGGTGTTCTAATAACCCGGCCCATCCGATCCGCAATCACCTGTCGAATTACACGCATTCGATAGCACCTGCTGAACACTGCGCTGCCAGTTGAAGGTCAGGCAGGAGGATAGCGACAGGGTCGCGACGATTGCGGCGATAAAGGCGAGGTGGCGCATGGTGGCCCCCGTTTCCTTTGGATGGTTCAAGCCGGTATCAGACGACGACATTGTACCAGAACCCGGTCGCAATGTCGTCGGCACAGGGTTTACACGGCGAAGCCCGCAATCAGATCTTTTTGACGAATTCGGATTTAAGCTTCATCGGGCCAAATCCGTCGATCTTGCAATCGATATTGTGATCGCCTTCGACAAGGCGGATATTCTTGACCTTGGTGCCGACCTTAAGCGGTTGTGACGCACCCTTGACCTTCAGATCCTTGATGATCGAAACAGTATCGCCATCGGCAAGCACATTGCCATTGGCATCCTTGTATTCGGTTTCGTCTCCGCCCGTTGCGGTTTGCAGCGACCATTCATGGGCGCATTCCGGGCAAATCAGCAATTCGCCATCTTCGTAGGTATAGGGCGACTGGCATTTCGGGCAGGGGGGCAACGTGCTCACGGCAAATCCTTGGGTAAAAGCTTTGAAAGACCCACCGTTTCGGTTTGGCCGTCTATCTCGTAACGCCCGAATTCCCGATTGTCGAGAGGTTGCGCCGATATTTAAGTCCCAAATAACTGCGAGGCAAAGATCAGCATCGCAAACAGGCTGACAAAATAGGCAATTGACCGCACGCCATTGATCCCCGGAAGGCGCGTGATGCCAGCAAAATAGAACCCGGCATGTGCGACACGGGCGAGGGTAAAAACAATCGCGCAAGCCACAGTGACAGTGTTCGAAATGCCGATTGCATGTCCGACCAGAGCAATGATCGCAAACGGCACCAGATTTTCCAGGTGGTTCTGATGGGCGCGCAGGCCACGTGCGGCCAGCCCCTGCCGTTCAGGCAGATTGTCACGATTTCCCATCAGGCGTTTGCCACCGACCTGCTTGCCATAGGACCAGTTGTAAACCCTTGGAAACACAAGGCAGAAAAGGGCGTTAAAAACGAGAAGGGCAAGTTCGATGGTCACGGAAATACCTTTTGGTGCTGGTGTTTCCATGCCTTACGCAGGAAGAAGGGCGGGCGATCACACTTTGCGCGGCGGGGCTTGTGCGCATTGGTGAATGTGATCACTCCGAAGGCTTATCCTTCGACGAGCCTCGGGCAAGGCTGGAAACCCGACCCCGGCTGTTTCAAACCCGCCATCGGCGACAATCACCTCGGCAATTTCGCGTTCGCTGCCGTATCAGCCAAACTCGATTACCAGGAGATCACCAAAAACTTTTCACACCGCACGGCTTGCGACCGCGATGCAGACAAAAAAACAGCCGGGAAAGTATGGCCCCGGCTGTAAAAGGTAAGAGCGGAAGGGGAGACTGACCCGCCCTTTGGAGGAAAGAGGGAGACGAAAAAGTCTGGTTGCTTCCTGCGCGGCGTCTTTAATGCCGTTTGGAATAAATCATCGCGTCCCACGCAACCTGCAAACGTTGTTTGGCTTCACGAAAACGCTGCAGGGCTTCTTGCGGGATATCACCGCTATGATCCTTGATCTCGCTCCAGGCGGCATCCATGTCATCCCACGCCTGAACAACCTCGCTTGGCAATTGTTCAAGCCCGGCTTCGGATTCCTTGCAGTGGGCCGCAAGGCCGAATTCCCAGTCCTTGAATTCCTGATGGAGCTTCGCGTGCTCCGGAAGGGGACGGGCTGTCATGGGAGCCTCCTTTTGCTTTTCCAGACAGTTTCAATCTGGGGAGCAATCATGTCATTGATTGGCAATGAAAAGGCGATTTTGAGGCATTTCAGGTCCGGGACTTTTAACCCTTGTCGCCTGTCATTTTGTTCCACGCTTTTTCAAGCTTTTCGGTCGCCTTGTGGAACTGCTCGGCCGTGGCGTTGCTTGCGGCATCGCCTTCGGCCTTAAGCTTTTCCCACGCCTCATTCATCTCGTTATAGGGGCCGGTAACCTCTTTGGGCAGGTTGCCGACCTGCATGTCGTTTTTCGCGCAGTAACCGGCAACATTCCGTTCCCAGCTATCGCGAGACTGGCGCAGATTAAAAATATCGAGTGCTGTTTGCTCTTGCATCGGTGTGTCTCCTTGTTCTGGTGGGCACTTTCGATGATGTGCTATACCCGTAACGCTCCCTGCGGGGCGGAGTTCCATGCGCTCAAACATCAAGTCCCCTTGCCAAGCGATGCAGGGCGTGGAAAATAGGGACATGTCACAAAGCAAAGCCAAATCCCGCAAAGTCGAAATCGCACCGGCCCGCCCGGTTGTGGTCAGTGCCAGTAATGGTGACGATTGTCAGGAATGCGATACCGCCGCACGCCTTGGGCTTTCCACCGAACAGGGCGAGGCCGTTACACGCGATGCATCGCGCGCCACCGGTCATAACCTGTCGCTGCCCGATATCGAGGCGGCGGCAAAAATCTTTGCGCTTCTGGGAGATGCCGGGCGGTTGCAGCTTGTTCTGCGCTGCATGGAAAAACCGCAAACCGTTAGCGAACTGGCCGAGGCATCGGGCATGTCGCAGTCGCTTACCAGCCATCATCTGCGCCAATTGCGCGATCAGCGCATTCTGGCATCCGAGCGCAACGGGCGTCACATATTCTATCAGATTGATGACGAACATATTTCCCGCGTTGTTCGGGATGTCTTTGCCCATGTCACACACGACTAAGCCACCCCGCACTGATCTTTGTGGGCATTCCGGTCGCAGATCGACAATCGGGCGAATATGTTCGACGAATGATCATTCCGCCTGCGTGGTTTTCACATTGCACTTGCGCCAAATTACCGTCATAAACGAATGGCTTGGTTTTTCCCGCTCTGCTCGGGGTTGGGAAACGAAGAGGGAATTTGGAAAGCCGTCTGTTTGACGGTCAAAGCCAAAGCCGCCCCCGCGACTGTATGCGACGAGTGCCCGCCATCATACCACTTGCGAAAGCAGGGAAGGTCGGCGACGCATGAAGACCCGCAAGCCAGGAGACCTGCCAGGCATGGACCCGAACCGACTGTCGGGTGTGACAGCAAAGGAGATTTCGATGACTACGCAGACTGCGGCATTTGCCGTTTCGAAAAAATCCGTTCTTCTGCCGATCCTTGCCTGTGCCGTTTTCGGCATGGCGATTGTCTTTGTGACCGGCCACGTTCAGGCGGACCTGCTTCATGATGCGGCACACGATGTGCGCCACGCGACCGGCTTCCCCTGCCACTAAGTCATGTTCACACGCATAGTGACCAGCGCGTTGTTCGCTGGTGCTGCTGCGGGGCTTATTGCGGCCCTGCTACAGCTTTATTTTGTGCAGCCCGTTTTGCTGCATGCGGAACTGTATGAAAGTGGAACCCTTGTGCATTTTGGCGGTGACGCGGTTAGCGCGCATCAGGATGTCGGCCGGATTGATCTGTTGCGTGACGGGCTAAGCGTCCTGTTTACCATGCTGGTCTATACCGGCTATGCGCTGATCCTGATTGCGGCCATGGCCTTTGCCGAAAATCGTGGTCATTTGGTGACGGCGCGCAACGGCATCATCTGGGGCATTGCCGGATTTGTCATCGTGCATTTCGCACCGGGCTTCACCTTGGCGCCAGAGGTGCCCGGTGTTGCTGCGGCCGATGTTTACGAAAGGCAAATCTGGTGGTTTGCGACTGTGGCGACTGCGGCCCTTGCAGTTTGGCTGATCGCCTTTGACCGGAACTGGCTGGCGTGGGCGGCGGCGGTTGTTCTGCTTCTGGCACCGCATGTTATCGGTGCCCCGGAGCCCGATCAGTTCACCGGCCCCGTGCCAACCGAACTTGGCGCGCTGTTTGCTGCGCGTGCCTTTGGCATCGGGGCGGTGGCCTGGGTATTGACCGGATTGTTTGCCGGGTATTTCTGGCGGCGTGAAGCCGACCGGGAAGCGTAAACGCAATCACATTGATCAGGCGCGGTATATTCCGCGCCTGTTTTCTTTCATGGATTTTTCTGGATAAACGAAATGTCACGTTCACTTGCCCTTTTCGGGATCGGGCTTGTTTTTGGCGGCGGGATTGGTTTTCTGGTGGCGGCGGGAAATGGCATCACCCTTGATGGCCATGACCATTCTGATCCGCAGGAGCACGGGGGAAGTACGCATGGTGACGCACATGGCGCGATGAATATGACCGGTGCCCATGCCAGCCATGATGTCATCATTTCGCTGCCCGATGCTGTTGATGCGCCAAGCCTTGATGTTGCCATCACGCCCGATCCTGTCAGTGGCTGGAACCTGCATCTCTTGGTGCAGAATTTCCGTTTTGCACCCGAACATGCCAGCAGTCCCCATATCCCGGGCGAGGGGCATGCCCATGTCTATGTTAACGGCACCAAGATCGCCCGCCTTTACGGCCCGTGGCTTCATATCCCAGACCTTCCGGCGGGTGATAACGAGGTCACGGTAACGCTGACGGCCAATGATCACAGCCAGCTTGCCGTCGGCGATAAGCCGCTGCGTCAGACAATGACTGTTTCGGTTGCGCCTTAATCAAAGGGCGGGAATACGGGCCTTAAGGCAAAATCGAAGGCGTCCGCAGCCGCGTGCGTCTTCGATCCATCCATCCGGGGCGCTCAGATACGTCCGGCAGGTGGTAATGATATCGTCAATGTCGTGACGCGCCGATAATCCGGCAAAAAGATAACTTGCCCGTCCGGCTCCCTGAAGCGCAACCGATATCGGGTCGCTGCATGATCCCATGCAGTCAACCTGTGTGATTTCAAACGTTTCGGGCAATTCCGCCTGATCAAGTGCCGTGCCTAACTGCCGCGCAAAACCATCCACATCGACAAAATCCGCTTTTGGGGTTGGATCAGTATCGGGTGCTGGCTGGCAGGTTTTACAAATGACAATACGGGGCATCGGGCGATTGACTTTGGTTCTTAAATTGGATGTTCACTATGGCCGCAGTGCTGGCGTAATTCATCAACTTTTTCGGGGCGTCTGGCATTGCGTGTGATAACATTCAAATTATGATTTGAATGTTCTTGACTTCATGACATATGAATTGTTATTTGAATATAACGCATGAATACAAATTTGAATGTTGGCAAGGTCCAGAATGTCCGTCATCGCAAAATGGGATCAATTCCCGGCCATTGGAAATTGTGAAAGCTGCAAGTCATCGCTGATTGCGGCTCTGAACGACGCTGTGCCCGGGCAAAGCTTTGTTGCCGCCGCCGATGGCCTGTACGCGCAATCCGAGCTGAGTGGGAAGGAACAGGGCGCCGTTGATGATGTGCTGGCCCGCCATCGTGACGGCATTTCGCATCGTCATTGGGTCGTATCGGGCATGGATTGCGGGTCCTGTGTTGCCAAAATCGAAACCGCGCTTTCCAAGCGTGATGGCGTGCAATGTGTTGATGTGTCGATGATGCGCGAAACGGTGACGCTGGGTCTTAGCAATGATAGTGCCGAAACGCGTTCTGATATCAGCAGCATGCTGACCAAACTGGGTTATTCGGCAAAGGAAAAGGCAATTCCGGGGGCGGAGAAATCATCCGAAGCCGCTTGCTGCGCTGGCGGCTCCTGTGGTTCTGTCAGCCAGACTGCGACGGATAATGCTGCGTCGGAAGATACCGATGCCGATGACAAATCCCTGCTGCGCAAGTTGGCCCCCTGGCCTGAAGCCGGGGACGAAATTGCATGGGCAGCGGTCTGGCTTGTTCTGGGCGGGTTGGTCGGCTGGCTGGTTCCGGCCACCGATGCTTATGCCATGTCGGTTGCATCGGTCATTGCGGCATTGCCGGTGATGAGAACGGCGTTCCGTCTGGCGGCAAGCGGCGCATTCTTTTCCATCGAACTGTTGATGAGTGTCGCGGTGCTTGGTGCGGTCGCGATTGGCGAAAGCCTTGAGGCCGGGATGGTTGTGCTGCTGTTTGCAATTGGCGAAAGCCTTGAGGGTGTCGCCGCGGGACGGGCGCGCAGCGGGGTTAAATCGCTGATGAAACTGGCCCCTGAAACTGCGCGGCGGGTTTCGCCATCTGGTGGCGGCTTTGATACGGTTGCGCCCTCCGCGCTTGCGCTTGACGACATCGTCGAAGTCCGCCCCGGTGAACGCATCCCGGCGGATGGTATCCTGACGGAAGGTTCGGCTGAAATCGATAACAGTCACCTGACGGGTGAATCCGTTCCTGTCCCGTCCGAACCGGGGGACGAGGTTTTTGCTGGTGCCATCGTCACGGATCGGCCGGTACGCCTGCGCGTGACCCGTGCGGCCGGGCAAACCATGCTTGATCGCGTGATCGAGCTGGTCGAACAAAGCGAAAAGCACAAGGCACCGGTCGAGCGTTTTGTGGCCAAATTTGCCCGTATCTATACGCCAATCATCATGGCGCTTGCGGCCCTTACGGTCGTCATTCCGCCGGTTCTGTTCGGGCAGGGCTGGGAAGAATGGATTTATCGCGGGCTGGCCCTGCTTCTGATCGGCTGCCCCTGTGCCTTGGTGATCTCCACCCCGGCGGCGGTGACGTCGGCCCTTGCCCGTGCATCCAGGATCGGCCTGCTGGTCAAGGGTGGTGCAGCACTTGAGGCCATCGGGGCGGTTCGCACCATGGCGTTTGATAAAACCGGCACGCTGACCGAAGGCAAGCCGAAGCTGACGGCAATGATGTCGGTGGGCGATATGGACGAGGACCGGCTGCTTGCCATTGCTGCCGCCCTTGAAACCGTGACTTCCCACCCGCTGGCAAAGGCGGTGGTCAATGCGGCGACGGACAAGAAACTTGATCTGCCTGAAATCACTGATGCGCGAACCATTGCCGGTGCCGGGGTCGAAGCCCGGATTGATAATGTTCTCTATCGTGTCGGGGCGGCCAAACGCCTTGATATCGATCCCGCACCCGAAATTGCCGACTGGCTTGCCGCACAGGAAGATGCCGGCAGCACAGCGGTTGTCATCCTGCGTGATGGGGATGTCATCGGCGCCCTTGCATTGCGTGATACTGCACGCGCCGATGCCGTGGACGCGCTTGCCAAACTGAACGCCTTGGGTATCAGCCCGGTGATGCTGACCGGTGATGCCGAACGTGTTGCCAAACGCATGGCGGGCGAACTTGGCATGGATTACCGTGCGCAGCTTCTGCCCGAAGACAAGCTGAACGTGCTGGCCGATTTGCGTAATGATCCGGCGCGAAAGGGGCCGATTGCCATGGTGGGCGATGGCATCAATGATGCCCCGGCGCTGAAATCGGCCGATGTTGGTATCGCAATTGGCGGGGGTACGGATATTGCGCTTGAGGCCGCCGATGCGGTGGCGGTCAAGGACCGGCTGTCGGATGTCGTTAATCTGGTGAAGCTGTCACGCACCACACGTCGCGTGATCCGCGAAAATATCGCTCTGGCGCTGGGACTTAAGGCCGTCTTTCTGGTCACCAGCATCACCGGCCTGACGGGGCTTTGGCTGGCGGTGATGGCCGATACCGGCGCAACCGTTCTGGTGACGCTTAACAGTCTGCGGTTGCTGATTGCACTACGCAACCGCTGATCCCCATCACGGGGAAACTGCACCAGAAATCTATAGAATATCGGCCACTATTGCATCTCGTGATAGTGGCCGATTTGTTTTTACTACCTTCCATGCCGCGACTCCCGGTCTTCCCCGTGTTCATATGCTTCGTTTCACGCAGAAACAGGCGGAAAACTGTCTGTTCTGACAGGACGTGCAGGTCATGACTTCCCTGAAAATCCGCTCATCAGAACGACCGGACAACAAAATCACTACACTTCGAAAACCAAGGGAAGCTGCGGGTTTCGCAAAAGCGAATTGACATGGCTAGATTTTGGTTTCAAATTAAATCCGCAACAACGATATTGATTCCGGTATAGCGGAATTAACCGGGACTCATCAAAAACGGTTGGCTCTTTTCATCAGCGGAGACAAACATGACCTTCTTAAAGACAATCGCAGTCGCGGCTCTTATGACCGCAACTGCCGGATCGGCCATTGCACAGGAAGCCAGCAAGCTTCAAGAGGTGCTTGACCGCGGTTACCTGATCTTGGGAACCGGTTCGACCAACCCGCCATGGCATTTCATTGACGCAGATAACAAGCTCAAGGGCTTTGATGTTGATATGGGCCGCCTTGTCGCCAAGGCCCTGTTTGGCGATCCCGACAAGATCGAATATGTCCAGCAGTCCGGCGATGCCCGCATTCCGAACCTTGTGACCGACAAGGTCGATCTGGCCTGCCAGTTCATGACGGTGACCGCCGAACGCGCCCAGCAGATCGAATTCACGATCCCCTATTACCGTGAAGGCGTTGGTCTGTTGCAGATGGAAGGTGGTGACTACGCCGATTACGAGGCGCTCAAAGCTGCCGGATCGGACGTTACCGTTGCCGTTCTTCAGAACGTTTATGCCGAAGAAATGGTCCACGCCGCCCTGCCAGAGGCAGAAGTTGACCAGTACGACAGCGTCGATCTGATGTATCAGGCACTTAATTCCGGGCGTGCTGATGCCGCCGCAACCGATCAGTCGGCTCTTCGCTGGTTCATGGTCAAAAACCCGGGCCGTTATCATGACGCCGGATATGGCTGGAACCCGCAAAGCTATTCCTGTGGTGTGAAGCCGGGTGATCAGCGTTGGCTGAACTTTGTAAACACGGTTCTGCACGAAGGCATGACCGGTGTTGAATTCCCGTTCTATGCCGACAGCTTCAAAACCTGGTTCGGTACAGAACTGTCGGTGCCGCAGATCGGCTTCCCCGTCGAATACAAATAACCTAGCAGCATCCGGGAAGAACCGCTTTGAACTACGATTTCAATTTCAGCGTTATCTGGCGCAATTGGGAGCTGCTGGCGCAAGGTCTGGGCCTTGGCTTGTTCCTTGCCCTTGTTTCGATTGCAATCGGCTGCGGGATCGGACTTCTGGCGGCTTTCGGGATGCTGTCCCGTCACCGGGTTTTGCGCTGGATCGCAGTGGCTTATGTCTCTGCGATCCGCAATACCCCGATCCTTGTCCTGATCCTGTTTTGCTATTTCGCATTGCCCCAGCTTGGCATTGCGCTCGACAAGATACCGTCCTTTATTTTCACACTGTCGATTTATGCCGGTGCCTATCTGGCCGAAGTTTTCCGTTCGGGCCTTGTGGCATTGCCAAAGGGCCTGCGCGAAGCCGGGCTTGCCATCGGTCTGACGGAACTGAAAATCAAAATCCACATCATCATTCCGGTGATGTTGCGCAATGTGTTGCCGTCGCTATCGAACAACTTCATTTCGCTGTTCAAGGATACGTCTCTGGCGGCTGCCATCGCGGTTCCCGAACTGACGTTTTATGCGCGCAAAATCAATGTCGAAAGTTTCCGCGTGATTGAAACATGGATGGTGGCCTCACTGATTTACGTGGTGGCCTGCTATGTCATCGCGTGGTTCCTGCGCCAGCTTGAACAACGACTTGCGGTTCCGCGCTGAAAGGCTTTCACATGAATTTTTCTCTTTTCCTGTCAGAATTGTGGAACGCCCGGATGAACCTATTGGCCGGGCTTGGCGATACGGTTCTGATTTCTGTCACGTCTGTGCTGCTTGGAACGTTCCTTGGCGTTTTCGTCGGTCTTGCGATGACATATGGCAACAAGCCGACCCAGTTCGGGGTGCGCGTCTATATCGACTTCCTGCGCGGAACCCCGGTCTTCGTTCTGATCCTTGCCTGTTTTTATATTCTTTCGGTTGTCGGTCTGGATCTTAGTGCGTTTCAGGCTGGTGTGCTTGCGCTGACGATGTTCTGTTCGTCGCATGTCGGTGAAATTGTCCGTGGTGCGTTAAAGGCGATCCCGGCCGGGCAGACCGAAGCCGCCAAATCAATCGGGCTGACTTTCGGGCAGACCTTTGCCTATGTCCTGTTGCCCCAGGCCCTGCGTCAGATATTGCCAACCTGGGTCAATACCGCGACCGAAATCGTCAAGGCATCGACGCTGCTTTCGATCATTGGTGTGGTTGAATTGCTGCTGGCAACCCAGCAGGTCATTTCGCGGACCTATCTCAGCCTCGAATTCTATCTGTTCGTTGGTTTCGTCTATTTCATTCTGAACTTCCTGATCGAACAGGCCGGCCGTGCTGTCGAACGCCGCATCTCGATCCCATAATGAGGCAGCCATGTCCCCCATTCTGACAATTACCGATCTTCACAAAAGCTTTGGTGATCTCGAAGTCCTCAAGGGCATCGATATGACCATGCAAAAGGGTGACGTCGTCTCGCTGATCGGATCATCGGGTTCGGGCAAGACAACCCTGTTGCGCTGTGTGAACCTGCTTGAAGATTTCGAACGCGGTGCCATCGAACTGGACGGCGAAGCCATCGGCTACAGACACGACGGTGGTGAACGCCGCCGTCTTTCCGAACGTCATATTGCGCGTCAACGCGCCATGACCGGCATGGCGTTTCAGCAGTTCAACCTGTTCCCGCACATGACCGCCATTCGCAATGTCATGCTTGGCCTGACTAAGACCAAGAAAATGGCAAAGGACGAAGCCTATGCCATTGCCGAAAAATGGCTTGAACGGGTCGGCATGATTGAACGGCGCGATCATTTCCCCGATCAGTTGTCCGGCGGACAGCAGCAGCGTGTCGCGATTGCGCGCGCGATTGCGATGAACCCGCGCATCATGCTGTTTGACGAAGTGACATCCGCCCTTGATCCGGAATTGGTCAAGGAAGTTCTGGCCGTTGTCCGCAATCTTGCCGATGACGGCATGACCATGCTGCTTGTCACCCACGAAATGCGCTTTGCCCGCGATGTTTCAAGTAAGGTCGTGTTCATGCATCACGGCCGTATCCACGAAGAAGGCCCCCCCGAACAGATTTTCGGCGCACCGGAAACAGACCGGTTGCGGGGCTTTCTTGCAAATTCTGAAATGTGATTGAAGACCAGGAGATATTGAATGACCATCAAAAGACACGGTGTCGGTGAAGCAAAAGGAAACGGTCAGAAGGCACTGCCTTTTGCAAAGGCCACGGAAGCCGATGGATGGCTTTACGTGTCCGGACAAACGCCGATGCGTGATGGCGAAGTTGTTGGAAACGGGATTGTCGAACAGTCCCGTATTGCTATCGAAAACATGCTGAAAATCGTCGAGGATGCCGGATATAGCGCAAGCGATATCATGCGCATCGGCGTCTGGCTTGATGATGCCCGCGATTTCTGGAGCTTCAACGGCGTCTTTCAGGAATATTTCGGTGACCATCCGCCTGCGCGCGCTTGCGTTCAGTCTTCAATGGTGGTGGATTGCAAGGTTGAGGTCGACTGCATTGCCTTTCGCAAGGCATAAGGACCTCTGTCCAAAGAATTGATCGCCAGCGAAGAGGGGGCTTATGAAAGAAGGGCAAATACGGAAACGGGCGCGCGGTATTGATCGGGCGTTTGATATTCTTGATCATTTGCGCTCTGTCAAAGTCTCGCAACGGCCTGCCGAGATCGCCCAGGCGCTCGGCGCGCCGACCTCAACGATTTATGATCTGATCAGTGTCCTGCTGGAACATGGTATGCTCGAGGTTACCGATGCCAACGGATCGGTGTTCCTTGGGCGTCGTGTTTATTTCCTTGGACTGGCATATCGCGAATATTTCGATCTGACCCGCGAAGCCGGTGTGGTGCTGGATGAAATCACCGCCACCACCAAGGAAACATCGCAGTTCTGCATGCTGGACGGCAATAAATATACCGTCGCCCTGCAACGCGAAGGCAGCCGTCCGTTTCGTATCAGTGCCGATGTCGGGGAACGCACCCCGATTCCGTGGACGGCATCCGGACGGTTGTTGTTGGGCCATTTTTCCGATGATGAAATCCGCGATCTGATTCCGGCGGATGATTTTGTCCTGCCCGATGGCAGTCATACCGATTTTGACGCCTATATCGCCGAAATCCGGCAGGCGGCAAAAGATGGTTTCTTTTCCTTCGACAGCATTGTCGATACCTTCACCCATTGCTTTGCCGCCCCGATCCGCGATCAGAACGGTGTGTGTGTCGCAACGGTATGTATTGTCGCGCCAAAGGACGATGCCCGCAAAAACTATGCGCAATATCGTGACGCGCTGAAATCCGCTGGCGACAAGCTATCCCACAGCGTCTGATGTCTTGTCCGTCCGCACATTAAGCCTTTGCGTGGACCAAGACAGGTTTCTTTGTGCTGAAAAGAGAAAGCGGCGGTTATCGTTTCCCGCATTGATAACCACCGCTGTTCCACCTTGAGAGGCCTGCGGGGAGAGAGCACCCGCAGGTGAGAGACAAGCCTTTTGGGGACAAGTGCGAATGGGTTGCATTCGCGGGCTGTGTCGAGAGCCGTTATAGGTCAGGAAAAAATACTGCGCAAGTGAAAATCGTTCTCATTTGCATAAAATTTTTGGTTGAGCGCTTTATGCTGCTCCGAACCCGACCAAAACAATTGGTTAATGCCTTGGTTTACTACGGATTACAGCATTAAAAATCACAAAAGGCCGCACAAATGATGCGGCCTTTTCCATCGGGTTCAAGCCGTGATCATTATGCCGAAATACGCCGCAAATGATGATCCCAATGCAGTTTTTTAAGCGAATCGTCAGGTAATTCGACACGTTTGCGCCGAATCGCATCCATCCGCCAGCCGCTGCCAACCCCGCTGGTGCCGACAAATTCACCGGGCCGGTCGGTGGCGGCAATGCCGCAGCCATCGGGCACGGGAATATGGGTCAGGAAATCAAGGTTTTTGACATCCCAGAATGTAATCAGCCCGCCGCGCGGGCAGGAAACACCAAATACCTGTCCCGATGCGTCAAACCGCACCGAACCGCAATATTGCCGCATGCGGTATTGCACATTGTCCGGTGCCTCGATCACGCGGATTTCCTTGCCGGGCTGCCACAATCCGACTAGCGGCACCTGATCGTTAAGCGCGCCCTGATACTGGAAACAGGTGGCAATGGTGCCGTTGGCAGCAATATCGAGATGACGGATCGAAAGCTGATGCCAGTCAGCCTTGAGTGCCGCCTGATGCAGAAGCTTGCCGCTGCGCCGGTCGATAATCGACAGATTGGGTTCCATCGAGTCAAGGTTAAGCGGTGCACGGCCATCGCGGTCCGGATGGGTATGCAGGCCGCCATTGGCAATCGCAAGCCGTTCGCCATCGGGCATCAGGTGCAATTCATGCGGCCCGGTGCCAAAGCTGTCAAACTCGGCAATCCGGCGATATCCGTCATCGGCATCCCAGACGGAAACAACCCCGCGGGCATGTTCGAAATCGTTTTCGGTGACATAAAGATACCGCCCGTCATTGGAATAAACTGCATGGCCGTAAAACCGGCGATCTTCCGGGCAATGAAGCTTGGCGCGGACCTCGCCGCTATGGCGATCAAAGATCAGTCCGTAAAGACCCGGTCGGCGTTCAACTGCGGCTACATCGACATGATTGGGGCGCAGGCCAAGGTCATGACCGCGACCGGGCAGGGGCTGTTCATACAGAACCTTGCCCATGGCGTTAAAGGCGCTGAAATAATAATCGTGATTATCCCCGCCGCTGGTCGAAAGATAGACCGCGCGATCTTCGACCGCACTGGGTGTTGCCGCACGCAGGACATCGACCGGCAGCAGGGTCACCGCCCCGCCAAGACCCAGAAGTTTCAAAAACGCGCGCCGTTGCTGTTTCATCGCAAACCTCCGTCCTGTCAATCGCCGTCAAGCGCGTTAAACCCGCCGCCCAACTGTGTCGTGCCGCCAACATCGCCTTCGACCAGTGTTGTGACAAATGCGACCTGACCGGCAAAATCGGCCAGTTTCTGATACCCGTCCGGCTGGTCGAGCAATTCGACAATCGATGGCGGCAGCTCATCAAGTGTATCGGTCATCGTCTGCCAGTTCAGCCGGAACGACCGATCCAGAAGGCTGCTGTCGATCAGGGCCGAGAGGCCTTTGCCTTCCTTGCCGGTATCGCCCCATTTGCTGTCATAAATCGCAAACAGCCCGGTCAGGTTATGTTCGATATTGCGCAAGGATCGTTTGGATGTCGGGCTTTCGGCCCGGCTGGCTTTGCCGTCCTTTGGTCCGTCGCCAAGCGGACGGCCGAGTTTTTGGCTCGCAATGATCAAAAGCCCTTCGTGAAGCGCGCGATAAAGGTCGGTCGCAGCAAATTTGGCATCCGGGTAATCCATGTTGTCGGGGCCTGCCTCGACCATATTTTTGGCAAATTCCGGCCACTCCTTCACCAGTTCACCGGTCATGCGGTCCAGATTGGCGGCAACCGCCCCGCCATAGCCGCACAGAAACATACCGTCCTCATCCGCCATCAAAAGGCTTTCGGAACGCTTGGCATCGAAAAGCACTTCTTCAAGGGCCGGGAAGCCCTGCAAGGCCGCGCTGGTATCGGCGATTTTTTTGCGGTCGGTATAAGCGGTCGGCTTTTCAAACATCAACTTGCGGAACTGCCGTGTCGCGGTGCCGTGTTTGTCAGGCCAGTATTCGATATGCTGGTCGCGCCCATTCGCCACCAGCGGTCCCATCCTCCAGGGTTGGACCTCCTGCCAGATATCCATCGCGACGTGGAAATCCTCGCGCACTTCATCAAGACCTTCCTGATCGGGCTCGGCACAGAAATCATCCATTTCGCCCGAAAGATTGGTGGTTGCATCATGCAGGGCATCAAGTTTCGGTGGTACCACCACCGTCAGAAGGTGTTCCAGTACCGGGCGGTAATTTTCATCGGGGATATCGGCGCGTGCGCCGGGCGGTGCCAGCCCCACCGTCAGCAAGGCAGTTGCCCCCCAAAGGGCGGCTTTGCGAGTGTGACACAGGAAAGGCATGATATCCCCCGAACAGTAAGGCGTCTAAAACAAGGCTTACAAAGACTTCAGAAATGCGAGCAACTTGCTGCGATCTGATGATGTCAAGAATGTGACGGCATCGCGGGAGGGTTTTGCCTCGCCCCCGTGCCATAATACGGCTTCCAGAATGCTGCGCGCCCGCCCGTCATGCAAGTAACCGGCACGCGGATCGATTTCCTGTGCCCGGCCCAGTCCCCAAAGCGGCGGTGTCCGCCATTCCGTCCCGCTCGCCTCGGCTTCGGGGCGATGATCGGCAAGCCCGTCTCCCATATCGTGCAGCAGAAGGTCGGTATAGGGCCAGATCACCTGCCCGGATTGTTCCGGCATATCGGCACGTGCTGGCAATTGATAGCTTGGCGTGTGGCAGGATGCGCATCCGATTGAATTGAAAATTTCGCGCCCGGCCATGACATCCGGATCGGATGCGTTTTGTCGCATGGGAGGGGCGATGTTACGCGCGTAATAAAGCACAAGGTCGGTAATCTGGTCATGGGCCTCAAGATTATCGAACTCGGGATCGTTGCCATCCGGCGCACCGCGACAAAGGCTCTGGGCTTCGGTGCAGTCGCTGTATGCGTTCGGATAAAGCGGGGTTGAAAGGCCGATATCGAACTGGAATGCATTCTGGTTTTGCTGATCAAGGCTTGGCATTCCGGCCTTCCAGCCAAACCGCCCGATGGCGACCTCGTCCTTTGCAATATCCCAAACCCGGTTGACCCGGCCCGATATGCCGTTCCCGTTGAGATCCTGCGGATCGGCGTTGGCAAGCAGTACTTCATCTGGAATGGCTTCCAGCAATCCAAGCCCGATCATTGGCGGGGCAATGCGCGGTGAAATCATTACATCATCATGCAACGGCCCATAGGCCAGATCATCCATGCCATAGGTCGGGTGACGCAACTCGACCATGCTGCCATCGGCAAGCTCGATGGTCTGGGTATCATAACGGACTGTCACCTTTCCTTCGGCTGGGACGGACGGGATTGAAAAATCCTGAAACTGTCCACCATAGACCGGATCGGGCAGGGTGGATGCGTGACCCGATGCCAGCAATTCCCGATCCACTTCATTCTGTGGCGGGATCGACAGGCGCAGCAACATGGATGTTGCCCTGACGGATGGATCATTTTCATCGACCGGATGGCCGCGGCCATTGCGGATATGGCACCCGTTGCACGCGCGCGAATTAAACAGCGGTCCTAAACCGTCTGCTGCTTTGGTGCGCGTCGGGGCGGTTACCCAAAGCCTTTGAAAAAGGGCCTCGCCCAGCTTGAAATCAAGCCGCTTTTCAAAGGTCATATTGGCCGAATGATGGGTGAATGCCATCCGTCCGGTTTTCTTTTGCCATGTCGTCGCCCCGCCCGGCAGGGCATCGGCGGGCAATGTTTCGTCGGCAAATGCCGGTGTGATTGCCCCGAAAACAAGGGTGGTCGCAATCATGAAACGGGAAAGGCGCATCGCGGGAAGCTGCATGGAATTCTTCTAATCGTAAAGCGAAACGGCGGGAGAAAACTTCCCCCGCCGTCGGACTCATTTGGGGTATGCCCCCGAATGCGGATCGTATCTGATCAATTGATCGAGGTCGGATTGTCAAGGCTGTCCGAACCTTCGAACGCGATCCCGTCAACACCAATCGCGGCAACGATCTGTTCGATTGATTTGGTCTGATCGACAAGCGCATCGACAAAGGTCTGAACAACGGCATTGCCGTCTTCATTGTCCATCGCGATCAGCTGGTCGAAATGCTCGCCCGCCTGTGCGCGGCTGACCATGGCTTTACCCGCCAGAACCGATGTCGCCAGTTTGGCGCGCAGTTCGGTATCAAGGCCTTCATCCTTGGCGGCAACCATGTCCGAAAGCGACGCACCTTCGACAACCGACCCGTCAACACGGGTATAGCGGCCAAGATAAACGTTCTGGATGCCCAGCGCGTCATAGTAGTGCGAATTGTGGGTATTGTCCGAGAAGCAGTCATGCTCTTCTTCCGGATCATGTAGCAACAGGCCAAGTTTGGTGCGCTCGCCCGCCAGTTCACCATAAGAAAGCGAACCCATGCCGGTCACAATCGCGGTCAGGCCCGGAACGCCATCACCTTCCAGAACCGTGGCGCGTGCCTCACCACCGTCGGCCCACTGTGCGGTCATCCATTCAAGGTCCGAAACCAGAAGATCGGTTGCGGCCTGAAGATACGCACCGCGACGGTCGCAATTGCCGTTGGTACAGGCTTCACCCTTGGCATAATCGGTCCATGCGCGCGCACCGGCACCGGCTTCGGTCCCGTTCAGGTCCTGCCCCCAAAGCAGGAATTCAATGGTGTGGTAGCCGGTGGCAACGTTGGCCTCGACATCGTCAATCTCATGCAGGCTTTCGATCAGTGCCCCGTCAATGGTTGATGCATCGATAGTTTCACCGGAAATGCTCAGGCTCGGATTGGCAACAACATTGGCGGTATAAGCTGGGTTTTCTTCGTTTTCTTCGCCGTAAAGGTCGGTTTCGACATAGTCGATCAGACCTTCGTCCAGCGGCCATGCGTTAACCTTGCCTTCCCAGTCATCAACAATCGCGTTGCCGAAACGGTAAACTTCGGTCTGCTGATAGGGTACGCGCGACGCCAGCCATGCGGATTTCGCTGCATCGAAAGTTGCCTGCGACGGATCAGAAACCAGCGTGTTGACAGCAGACTGAAGCTGCTTGGCAGTGGTCACCGAGTCTTCGTAACCGGCATGTGCGATATCGGCATAGGTGGTCAGAACGTCTTTTGCGCCCGGCGCGGCATAGGCCTGCGCGCCAAGGGTGGATGCCAGCGCAGCCATCCCGAGAATTTTAACGAGTTTCATAGGAGTTCCCATCTGTCCCTGAAGGTGAGCCAAGGGCATAGCCCATTAATGCTTCCGCATAATAGTTACTGCTTATGATAATGATTTGCAAACTTGAAATATCTTAATAATCAGATTCCCACATTTTTTACTGTGATAACCGGAATTTGACCTGCACTTTTGCCCGGATCAGGGCATCATGCTTCACGCAGAAGCAGAAAAGGGGACCTGCGTATGAGCGACCAGACCGAACCGCAAAAAACCGTCCGGCTTTGGGATTTTCCCGTGCGCCTGTTTCACTGGGCGCTGGTGATTGCGATTGCGACATCCTGGTGGTCCAATCAGGAAGTGATGATCGATATCCATGCGATTTCCGGGTACAGCGTGCTCGCACTGGTGCTTTTTCGCATCATCTGGGGCTTTGTGGGCAGCTCGAACGCGCGCTTTACCGGTTTTGTCGCCGGACCGCGCAAGGTGATCGGCTATATGCGCAAACTTCCAAACGGTTCGGCCCGCGACCTGACCTATCCGGGGCATAACCCGGCGGGGGGCTGGATGGTTGTGGTGCTGATCGCGCTTGTCGCAGTTCAGGCGATAAGCGGCCTTTTCACCAGCGAGGATACCTTCCTGTTCTTTGACGGGCCGCTGGTTGCCTATGTCAGTTCCGATTTCGCCAGCACGATGAATTTTATTCATCACACCAATATCAATCTGATCTATGGCGCGGTGGCACTTCATGTTCTGGCGGCGATTTTCTATCTGATGATCAAACGCGAAAACCTGATCGGTGCAATGATCACCGGCGCACGCAAGGTCCCCGAGAGCGTTGCAAGCGGTTTCATGCAGATCCGCTTTGCCTCGCCGGTTCTGGGAATTGCGATTCTCGTGGTTTGCGGTTTGACGGTGTGGGGAATGGTGACCATTGCCAGAGGTGGGTAAAATATTTTATCATATCATCAGACTAAACATGAAAACGTGTTGCGTTGCGGTAAGTTGCTGAGCTGGGAAGCAGAATTCCAAGTTCAACAAAAACAGAAAAAGCGATATATACCGAAATTTATGTATCAGTAATTTTGATATAAAACAAATTACTTGATATATAAATTTCGTATTCCTAGGCTGACCTCATCAAAGAACAAAAGACAGATGAGGAAACAGTCATGCGGGCACGTGCCACCATTCACAGGGACTTCACAATCGCAACTGTCGACAAGCGGGTTTATGGCTCGTTTCTCGAACATATGGGGCGTGCGGTTTATACCGGCATTTACGAACCCGGTCATGAAACCGCCGATAAAAACGGTTTCCGGCAGGATACGCTGGAACTGGTTCGCGGGCTTGATGTGCCGATTGTGCGCTATCCGGGCGGCAACTTCGTTTCGGCCTATAACTGGGAAGATGGCATCGGCCCACGCGATCAACGCCCGACACGTCTTGATCTGGCGTGGCGGACGCGCGAAACCAACCAGATGGGGGTGAACGAGTTCGCCGATTGGGCCAAACTTGCCAATACCGAAATGATGCTGGCGATGAACCTTGGATCACGCGGGCTCGAAGATGCGCGCAACTTTCTTGAATATTGCAATCATCCCGGTGGCACATACTGGTCGGACCTGCGCAAATCCCATGGTTATGCCGATCCACATGATGTCCGCATCTGGTGCCTTGGCAATGAAATGGATGGCCCATGGCAGGTTGGTCACAAGACAGCACGCGATTACGGCCATCTTGCCAACGAGGTTTCCAAGGCCTTCAAATATTTCGATCAGTCGCTTGAAACCGTGGTTTGCGGGTCATCGAATGATAAAATGAAAACCTATCCCGACTGGGAAGCCACGGTCCTTGAAGAAAGCTATGACAGTGTCGATTACATCTCGTTGCATAAATATTTCGGCAACGAGGAAAAGGACACGCTGAACTATTTCGGCCGTGCAGAGGAACTGGATCGCTATATCGTCACCATCGGCGGCGTGATCGATTACATCAAGGCCAAGAAACGGTCCAAAAAGGATGTCAAAATCTGCTTTGACGAATGGAATGTCTGGTATCACGACCGCAAAACCGATGATCAGCGGATCAAGGAATGGGACTGGCCGGTGGCACCCGCCCTGCTTGAAGAAGTCTATAACTTCGAAGATGCCCTTTTGATCGCAAGCCTGCTGAACGTGTTCATCCGCCGGGCTGACCGGGTCAAGATCGCCTGCATGGCGCAGCTTGTGAATGTCATCGCCCCGATCCTGACGCGCGAAGGCGGCCCGGCATGGGCGCAGACGATTTATTATCCACTGCAATTCGCGTCGAAACATGGCCGTGGAACGGCGCTGAACGTCAGTGTTGATGTCCCATGCTACGATTGTGATGTGTCACAGGATGTGCCGTATCTGGATGCATCGGCAGTGCAGGCAGAGGATGGAAAATCCGTCGCGATCTTCCTGATTAACCGTCACCTCGACAGCGACCTTGCCCTTGATCTGTCGCTTGAAGGATTTGGCAAGACGCAGGTGATTGAGCATGTCGAACTTTCGGGTCACAAACTCGACGACCGCAATTCGATCGACGCGCCCGATACTGTAACCCCGAAAAAAGGCAGCGGTATCGAGCTTGAGGATGGCAAGCTTGCCGGGGTGCTTAAGCCGCTGTCCTATCACATGATCCGCATTTCTCTTGATGCATCTGCCTGATTGTTACGGGCTGGCCGGAAACCCCAGCCAGCCTGTTGTCATATCGGGTTCAGACTTGGGAGGATTATGGAAATGTCCGGTGTTACGCTTAGCAATATCAAAAAGGCCTTTGGGCCGATCGAAGTTATCCATGATGTGAATATCTCGATCAAACAGGGCGAGTTTGTCGTCTTTGTCGGTCCGTCGGGTTGTGGCAAATCCACGCTGCTTCGGATGATTGCCGGGCTGGAGGAAACGACAGGCGGTGTCATCGATATCGAAGGACAGGATGTCACCCATCTGGAAGCCGCCAAGCGCGGCGTTTCGATGGTGTTTCAGTCTTATGCGCTTTATCCGCATCTGACGGTTTTCGATAACATGGCGTTCAGCCTGCAAATCGCCCGTCGACCAAAGGATGAGATCCGGGAAAAGGTCGAAGAAGCCGCACGCATCCTGCAACTTCACGAGCATCTGGATCGAAAACCATCTCAGCTTTCGGGTGGGCAGCGCCAGCGTGTTGCCATCGGGCGGGCCATTGTGCGCCAGCCAAAAGTCTTTTTATTCGACGAACCCTTATCCAACCTTGATGCCGAATTGCGCGTCCAGATGCGCATGGAAATTGCCCGGCTGCACAATCAGATCGGGGCAACGATGATATACGTTACCCACGATCAGGTCGAAGCCATGACGCTTGCCGACAAGATCGTGGTGCTGAAATCCGGTGTGGTGCAGCAGATCGGATCGCCGCTTGAGCTATACGACAATCCCGATAACCGGTTCGTCGCCGGTTTTATCGGGTCGCCGAAAATGAACTTTCTGACGGGCAAGGTCCTGCCGGACAGGGATGATACATCCGGAATGGTGCAAGTGGAACTGCACGAGACCCCCAACAGCATTGTTTCCGTGGCGGTTTCCGGGCCAAAGCCAGAACCGGGGGCAGCGGTCACACTCGGCATTCGGCCCGAAAATATCGTGACCGGCGATAAGGCGGAAGCCCATGAAGGTACTGCCGAATTGTTGCTGAAAACCGAATTTACCGAAGAACTCGGTGGGGTCAGTTACGTCCATACCCTGACGGAAAGTGGCGTGCGCATCACCATCGAACGCCGGTCGGATCGCAATCATATCGCACAGGATCACATATCGGCCCGTTTACCAGCGCGCCACCTGTTTCTGTTCGATGCCAACGGTGCGCGCCTACGATAGCGCCGCAGCCGACCGGACCATAGTCGCCCGAAACGGGATGCAATCATAATAACAAACCTGTCAGGGCATTTCAGGCCGGGTCTTATCACCCGGCGAACGAGGAGGAAACGTCGTGAAACATTTCATCAAGGCCGGCCTTTCGGCCGCTATCCTGATAGGCGGCTCTGCCGTCGCCAGCGCCCAGACCCAGATTACCTGGTGGGATTTTCTTGAAGGTGGCGATGGCGTGCGTATGAAAGCACTTATCAAGGAATTCAACGAAACCCACCCTGATATCAATATCAATTCAACCACACTGGAATGGGGCGTTCCGTTCTATACCAAGGTTCAAACCGCAACGGCGGTGGGTCAGCAACCCGATATCATGACCTATCATCTGTCGCGTTTCCCGCTGGCCGTGCCCCAAGGGCAGCTGCGCCCGATCAGCGATGATGAATTGGCTGAGGCCGGATTGTCACCCGATGATTATTTCCCGTCGAGCTTCAACGCCGCCAAGGTTGGCGATCAGCTTTACGGTCTGCCGTTCGATATCCATTCCATCGTTCTTTATTACAATAAGGACGCGCTGGATAAGGCCGGACTGCTTGGCGAAAATGGCAAGCCCAAGGGGCTGGACGGGCTTGAAAACTTCAATGCCGCGTTGGCAAAGCTTGAGGAGGCCGGGGTCGAGGTCCCGCTGTCGCTGCATACGGATGAAGGCGGGTCGATGTGGCGCGTATTCTATACGTTGCTGGCACAACAGGGGGCCCCGTTTGTCGAAGATGGTGAAGTCCTGCCCGGTGATGCGGGCCTTCGGGCACTTGACGCAATGACCAACTGGGTTGCATCGGGTTATTCCCCGGAACTGATTTCTTACGAAGCGTCGATTGCGCTGTTCACATCGGGCCGTGCTGCGATGCATATCAATGGTGTGTGGGAAGTCCCGACAATGAAGGATCTAGCCAAGAATGGCGATCTTGGTTTTGAATGGGGTGCAATCCAGATCCCCGTCCTGATGGATCAGAAAGCGACATGGGCAGATTCCCATGCCTTTGCCATCCCGCACAGCGAAGCCAATCCGATTTCGGCTGAAAAGGTCAAGATCGTCATGCAGATCATTGCATGGATGAATGAGCACAGCCTTTCCTGGGCCGAGGCCGGGCATATTCCGGCTTTCAAGGCGGTTGCCGAGAGCGACGAATTTAAAAAAATGGAACCGAATGTGACCTATTCGGCACTTGCCGAAACCGCTGTTTTCGATCCCGAAGTCTCGATTGCCGGTGTTGCCGGGCCGATTTACGAAGCCACGCAGAATTTCATCGTTCCTGCACTGAACGGGCAGCTTGATCCCGAAGAGGCGCTGGACATGGTGCGTGACGAACTTCAGGGCCTGGAACTTAACTGATCACCGGTGATGGCGATGGCTGGCATTCCTCCCTTTGCCGGTCATCGCTATCGGGTGATCCCGTGTTTGATTTTTATGGCTATGGGGCATCGTCCATGCGATTGAAAACCGGAAACAGAACAGTAACAGCATTGCTGCTGATTGCGCCTTTCGTGATCTGCTATCTCGTGGTGTTTGCCTATCCCGTCTATAAAATGTTTGCGATGAGCTTTACCGACGCACCCTTGATCGGTGAAGGCGAATGGATCGGGTTCGACAATTATATCCGCATGTTCGAACACAAGCTGTTTTACACCTCGGTTTATAACACGCTGTATTTCGTGTTGCTGACGGTGGTGCCCAATACCCTGATCGGTCTTGGCATTGCGATGTTGATCGTGCGGCTCAAAGGCTGGATACAGGCCGGTATTCTGGTGCTGTTTTTCATGCCCTATATCCTGCCGGTGACGGTCGTAACACAAATCTGGCAATGGATTCTTGATCAGCAGTTCGGGGTTGTTCAGCCTATGATCGAAGACCTGATCGGTCGACGCATCAGCGTGTTCCGCGATCCAGTATGGGCAATGCCGATGGTGGCCCTTGTGACCATCTGGTGGACCAACGGGTTCAATGTATTGCTGTTCATTTCGGCCCTTCGCAACATTCCCGATGATTATTACGAAGCCGCATCCCTTGACGGTGCAAGCCGTTTGCAGAAATTCAGGCGCATCACATGGCCGCTGCTGTGGCCGGTAACCGCACTGGTTCTTACCCTGCAACTGATCATGCAGCTTAAGATTTTCGATCAGATCTATCTGATGACACAGGGCGGGCCGTTCAATTCGACCTATGTGTTGTTGCAGCTTGTCTATCGCGAGGCGTTCGGGCGCAATCAGGGCGGTTATGCTTCGGCCGTTGCGGTGGCGCTGTTTGTCATCATCGTTGCAGTTTCGATCCTGCAATATCAGTTGCTTAAAGCGCGGGGGAGATGACGATGGGACGCATTTCGCCAAGCAATATCCTGTTGCTGACCTTTACCCTGATTGCGGCCTGTGCATGGGCGTTCCCGCTTTACTGGGCGATTGTTACATCACTGAAGCCGGAGCCGGAAGTTGTCGGAAGCCTATCGTTCTGGCCGAAGACATTTGATATTTCATCCTATGTCTTTGCGCTGTTCGATACCAATCTGGTGCGCTGGTACATCAATTCCATCGGGACGTCGGTTCTGATTACAGGCATCGTCATCATGATCAGCATGATGTGCGGTTATGCCTTGTCGCAACTGGTCTTTCCCGGCCGGAAGATGCTGTTTCTTGTGGTGCTGGCAAGTTTCATGGTGCCGTCACAGGCACTTGTGGTGTCGCAATTTGTGTTGATGCACAAGTTTGGTATGGTCAATACGTGGGGTGGGATCATCCTGCCGCAGGTGATCATTCCGGTGGTTGTGATCGTCTATAAGCAGTTTTTCGACTCAGTCCCCCGTGAATTGCGCGAGGCCGCCAAACTTGACGGTTGCGGCGAGTTCCAGATTCTGTTCAAGCTGTATCTGCCGTTGAATTGGGGGATTACAGCAGCACTTTCGATCATCACCTTTATCATGTCATGGAATAACTTCCTGTGGCCTTTCCTTGTCACGACTTCTGAAGAAATGATGACGGTTACTGTCGGGATCACGCAGGTTGGTGATTCATTTGGCGTCCAGTATGCGCGTGACATGGCGGTTGCCGTGATGGCGGCGATGCCTGTTGCAGTGGCATATCTGGTTTTCCAGCGTCGCGTGACGCAGGCGATCATGTTGTCGTCCGGGATCAAGGGATAAGTCGATGCCGGTATGTGACACTGTAATATTGCAACGGGCGACGGACCGGGAAAGCTGAGGGAATAATAAAAAGTCATGCAGACAAAATTACTGACGGTCGATCCGGTAAAAGATGCCGATGTCGTTCAGGGACTGGCCTCCAAAACCAGGATCGACATTCTTTATCTCCTGCGCAAGCACGGTCCGCAGAACGTCAATGAAATTGCCGATATGATGGGGCTGCCGCAATCGACCGTGGCAACCAATATCAAGACGCTTGAAAAGGCCGGATTGGTTGAAACCCAGACCATGAAGGCCAAAAAGGGCAATCAGAAAATCTGTTCGGCGGCTTATAGCGAAATCTATATCCGCTTTGATGACGACAAAACCAGTTCGGACGACGACCGGGTTGTCGTCAGCATGCCGATTGGTCTGTTTACCGAATTTGATGTCGGGCCGCCTTGTGGCATGTGTTCGGTCGAACGGATTATTGGCGTGCTGGATGTGCCCAATGTGTTTCTGGACCCGCAACGCATGCAGGCAGCATTGTTGTGGTTTACGCGTGGCCATGTCGAATACAAGTTTCCCAACAATGCCAAGGTCACCGGGAGACTGCCAAAGCGGATCGAGATCACGGCCGAGATCAGTTCCGAAACCCCGGAAACCAATGCGGAATGGCCATCGGACATTTCAATCTGGATCAACGGTTTCAATGTCGGGATCTGGACATCGCCGGGGGATTTCGGCGACCGTCGCGGGTTGTATTCACCAGGCTGGTGGAAGCTGGAAGGATCGCAATACGGACAGCTTAAAACTTGGGTGATCGATGAAACCGGTACCTGGATCGATGGACAGAAGATTTCCGATCAGACCATTCATACGCTGGAAATCATGGATCATCATTCTATCCGCTTCCGGATCGGGGTTGATGACAACGCCAGAAACCCGGGCGGGGTCAATATCTTTGGCCGCGGGTTTGGCGATCATGATCAGGACATCACGATGACCCTGTATTTCTAGGCCGGATCAGGGTCACATAAAGAATTCCCCGAAAGGCATCCCTGTCTTGCTGTTGGGGGAGGATACAGCAGGGGGGTGACAGGGCCTTTCGGGGGCGTCCGAGCTTGCTCGTGCCCGGAATTTGCAATTTCGTCTTTTATTTCGTGCGGTATTCGTCGTGGCAGCCCTTGCAGGATTTGCCAAGTTCGCCAAGGGCTGCCCCCATGGCACCCTTGTCACCGGCAGCCGCGGCAAGGTTCATGGCGGCTTCTTGCAGCACGGGGAACCGGCCTGAAAAATCGTCCCAGTTGGTCCAGACGTCGGGCTTGGCGGTGGTTTTTACCGATGCATCGGTCGTATTCGGCTCGAACGCAGCCGGTGCGGCAGAGGCCGAAAACGCGATCCCGTTGGCAAGGTTTCGGATCACACCGTCGGGAAGGTCGCATTCGTCCTTCATGTAGCAGCCAAGTGTTCCCATGGCACCACCGATGCCATCCATCAGCATCTGACGGGTTTGAACAGTTTCGTTATCCATGGCCTCATCGGCCTGCGCGCTGCCAAATGTCCCCAGACCAAGGGCGAGGGATGCAGTCATCAAACCTGCGGTCACAATATGCTTCATGGCTCTCTCGTTGGTTGTTTCTCTGAAACTCTCTGACGGATCGGGGCATTGCGAGCGGCCCCGGTTCTTTTATTTCTTATATTAAGGTCATAAGCATTGTTGCCTATGACTTGTCGGTGCGCTTAGTCTCCCAATTGCGCCCCGAAATCCGGAATCACAACCGCGTGATCACCGAATAAATTATTGTAACTGACGTGCACAAGGAAACGCCCCAAATGTCCGCTGTGTCCAACGCCGCCCCAGATGCCAGCCAAACCGCCATTCGCGAGGGCAGGTCGCGTGCCCGCAGGCTGATCGCAGACTGGAACCTTGATAAGGCCTTTATCAATGGCGAATGGGTACGTGCTGATTCGCGCGAAGCCATTGATGTGTATGATCCGGCGACCGGCAAGGTTCTCGGCGACGTGCCCTTCATGCGCACCTCCGAGGCAAGGCGCGCGATTGATGCCGCCGATGCGGCGTTTCCGGCATGGTCGCGTCTGCTGGCAAAGGACCGTTCCGGATACCTCAAACGCTGGCGCGATCTGCTGGAACAGTATCAGGATGATCTGGCCGCCCTGATCACGCTTGAACAGGGTAAGCCGTATGATCAGGCATTGCGCGAAGTGGTTGGGGCAATCGCCTATGCCGAATGGTATGGAGAGGAAGCCAAGCGCGCCTATGGCCAGACCATGCCCGCGACCCAACGGGACCGGCGTGTTGTCGTGCAAAAGCATCCCGTGGGTGTGGTTGCAGCCATCACGCCATGGAACTTCCCGTTGACCATGGTGGTGCGCAAATGCGCGCCTGCATTGGCGGCGGGCTGTACAATTGTTGTCAAACCAGCCGAAGATACCCCGATTTCGGCTCTGGCCGTGGCCAGGCTTGCCGAAATGGCGGGTTTCCCCGCGGGTGTTTTCAATGTTGTGACCGGCCTGCCGATGCCGATTGGCGAGGCCCTGACCGGGGATCCGCGTGTGCGGATGCTGTCCTTCACCGGCTCGATCGAGGTCGGCAAACGCCTGATGGTGCAATGCGCGCCAACGGTCAAGAAACTGTCGCTTGAGCTTGGCGGCAACGCGCCCTTTATCGTCATGGATGATGCCGATATAGATGCTGCCGTGGCCGGGGCGATGATTTCAAAATTCCGCAACAGCGGTCAGACCTGTGTCTGTGCCAACCGGATTTTCGTACAGGACGGTGTGTATGACGGTTTTGTCGAAAAATTTATCGCGGCAATGCAGGCACAGACCATCGGTAACGGTTTTGCACCCGGCACGGATATTGGCCCGCTGATCAACCGTCAGGCGGTGGCGAAAGTTGAACGATTGATCGATGATGCAAAAAAACGTGGCGCGACACTGCATTACGGTGCTGACCGCCCCGAAGACGGCCATTTCATCCGGCCGCTGGTGATGACCGATGTGCCGTTTGATGCCGAATGCTTTAACGAGGAACTGTTTGCCCCGGTCGCCCCGATCTATCGCTTCACGACCGAGGCCGAGGTAATCGAACTTTCCAACCGGGTCCGGGCCGGTCTGTCATCCTATCTTTTCAGTCGCGATATCGGACGTATCCAGCGAATTGCCGACGGGCTTGAAACCGGGGTGGTGGGGATTAATGATGGCACAACATCCCACGAAGGCGCCCCGTTCGGTGGTGTAAAGGAAAGTGGCCAGGGGCGCGAAGGCGGCCATTGGGGCCTCGAAGAATATCTGGAAGCCAAATATCTGAATTATGCTTTGGGCTGACAGGCCTGATCCCGGCAATTTTAAAGATCGGAGAACGGCAATTGCATTATCGGCAATTGCCGCTCTCCGATTTCTTAATCAGCCATGCAAAATTGAACGGTGTGTGATTCCGGGAATCGAGTCTGTAATTTAAAACCGATTTGTCGGCAAATTGTCATGTTTGACCCTGTTTGAAGCCTCAAAAGCGCCCTGTTTGATCTGCCTCAATCCCTTTATTTCCAAAGGATAGAGGTCTAATTGATCCCGCCTGTCCAGATTGTGTTGGGACTGTGTAAAACAGGTTGGAAAAAATTTCGTTCAAGTTGAACGACTTATTTGTCATGAAACAATCATGCGCCTTTCGCATGAAATGATTGTGACAGACGTGTGTCTGAGTATGCGCCAAACGCATGGGTGAGCTGAAAAAACTCGTCTCGTAGGATTGAATAAACAGGCGTACACCGGCTTCAGAACAAACCAACGCGAAACCGGAGCGCACATAGCTCCGCCTGTTATGGAAAGGATAAAGCCATGCGTCGTTATGGTGATTACGATCTGACCACGCTGCAGCGCGAAGCCGAAAAACTCCGTGCTCAGGCGATCCGCAAAGCCGTTGTTGCTTTGGCCCGCAAAGTTGCTTCCCTGTTCGGCGGTAACCGCCTGCCGGGTGGCCGTCCGGCCGGTGCCTAAGCTTAACGCTTGTCGATGAATACCGGGTCGAATGACCCAAAAAACACCCTCGCATTCCTCCCGTGCGGGGGTGTTTTGATTCCAGTCCCCATCGCAGGGCTTCACGCCACCCTCCCGTCCCGCTATTAAAGGGATAATCTGATAACCCGATTGCGGAGCCTGCCTGATGAAACTTGCCTATTATGCCTTTGGCGAAGAGAACCGAGACAATGGCACGCTTGTGATCCTGCATGGGCTTTTCGGGCAGGCGCGCAACTGGACCGCCATCGCACGTCGTCTGGCGGAAAAATACCACGTGGTAACGGCGGATCTTCGCAATCATGGCCGGTCTGGCTGGGATATGAACATGACCTACCCGGCGATGGCATCTGACATTGCCGAACTGATTGGCGATGTCGCCGATGGACCGGTGCATCTGATCGGGCATTCGATGGGGGGCAAGGCATCGATGGTTCTGGCCCTGTCACAGGATGCTGATCTGGTCGCCGATCTGGTTGTGGTTGATATCGCACCTGTGACCTATGATCATGACTATACCGGCTATATCAGTGCCATGAAGTCAGTGGATTTCGATGCGGTTTCGCGGCGTGCCGAAGTCGAAGATGCACTTGCCGGTGGCGTCTCGGAAAAGGGCGTGCGTCAGTTTCTGGCCCAGAATGTCGCGACCGACAAGGAAACCGGCAAAATGTCATGGCAGGTCAATATCGATGCCATGGCCAACCACCTTTCCGACATTACCGGCTGGCCCCAAACGGCAAATGGCAGTTTTGATCGCGATGTGCTGTTCATATCCGGGGCAAATTCGCATTATGTCGATCCCAAGGACCGCGATTACATCAAGTCGCTGTTTCCCAAGGCCGCCTTTACCAGCATCAAGGGGGCTGGTCATTGGGTTCATGCCGAAAAACCCGATGCGGTATTGCTGACCCTGTCTGCATTTCTGAACCGCTAACGGATATTTTGACATGACCGAGCATCCCAAAGGTTGGAACTTGCCGGAAAACGACGATATCCGTGTTCAGAATGTCGAATGCCTGTCGGACAACTGGTATCATCTGTACCGTGTAAGTTTTGATCTGCGCCGCAGTAACGGCGAATGGCAACATCAGCAACGTGAAGCCTATGACCGTGGCAACGGGGCGGGCATCCTGCTTTATAACCGTGTTGCTGGCACCGTGATCCTGACACGGCAATTTCGCCTGCCGTCTTTTATCAATGGTAATGAAACCGGCATGCTGATCGAAGTTCCGGCTGGCTTGCTTGATGATCGTGATCCGGCATCCGCCGTGGTTGCCGAAGTCGAAGAAGAAACCGGCTACAAGATCGGAAAACCGCAAAAAATATTTGATCTGTTCATGAGCCCCGGTTCGGTCACAGAACGCCTGCACCTGTTCGTGGCCGAAGTCACAAGCGATCACCGCGCGGGCGAGGGCGGCGGTTTGCATGAAGAGGGCGAGGATATCCACGTTCTTGAAGTGCCGTTCACGGATGCACTGGCCATGATATCGGATGGCCGGATCAGGGATGCCAAAACGGTCATTCTGTTACAGCATGCCATGTTAAATGGTCTGTTTGACTGAAGTTCGGTGAAGCCAAAGGAGAAGCCAATGTCCGGCTTTCGCAAGGATCACGCCCACTGGTCCGATATTGCACAAAACTGGATCGCCTGGGCGCGTAAGCCCGGCCATGATGCATTCTGGCAATTCCGCAAAAGTTTTGCCGACTTTGTTGGTTCTGGAACGGGTAATGCGCTTGATGTTGGCTGTGGCGAGGGACGCGGTTCAAGGCTTCTGACCGAGCTTGGCTATGACGTAACCGGCGTTGATCCGGTTGCGGATTTTATTCTGGCGGCGCGTGAAGCCGATAGCGATGCCAAATCGTCCTATCACATCGCGCCGGGCAATGATGTGCCGTTTGAAAATGAAAGCTTCGATCTTGTGCTGGCCTATAACGTCCTGATGGACGTGGATGATCTTTCGGGTACGCTGGATGAAATGCGGCGTGTCCTGCGCAAGGACGGGCAACTGGTGATTTCGATTGTGCATCCGTTCCGGGACCGTGGCCGGTTTGACGGGGCGGCCCCCGATGCGCCATTCGTCTTGGCAGGCAGCTATTTCGGAGAACGCCGGTTTGAAGGTAGCGAAGAACGCGATGGCCTGACCATGCATTTTGCCGGATGGTCGCGGCCGCTTGAATATTACATCAATGCGCTGGGCAAGGCCAGGTTTGGCGTATCGGCGATGCGCGAGCCGACCCCGGATCAGGCCGACCGCGACCAGCTCAAACAATGGTCACGCGTGCCCTTATTCATGTGGCTCAAGGCCCGGCCTCTTTAATATCTCACCACGGCAATTCGCTGCCATCATAGGCAAAGAAACCGCCGCTTTTCGATGGCTGCAATCCGTCGATCACCATCAGCATATTTGCCGTTGCCTGATCGGGGCTTTGCACATTCAGCCCCGATTTGGCAAATGGGTCCGAAAGGCCGGTATCGACCGTGCCGGGATGCAGGGCGATACAGATCGCGTGGCGTTTGCTGCGTGCAAGCTCGATGGCGGTGCATTTTACCAACTGGTTCAATGCGGCTTTTGCCGCCCGGTAACTGTACCAGCCGCCCATGCGGTTGTCGCCAATGCTGCCGACTTTGGCCGACAGGGTGGCAAAGACCGACTTGCCGACACGCGGCAATAGGGGCGTGAAATACTTCATTAGCAAGGCCGGACCGATGGCATTGATCAGAAACGATTTCGCCATGTAATCGGCATCGATCTGGCGCAAAGATTTTTCCGGCTGAAATATCTCGTCATGCAGATAACCGGTGGCATCGATGACCAGGCGAACGGATTGATTCTTGGCAGATGCCTGATCACGAACAAAGGCGGCGGCGTTTTCGATGCTGCCGGGATCGGTGAAATCAATGGCCGGTTCGGTGCTGCGCGATAATTCGATCACACTATCAAACCGGCCACAATCGCGAAGGTGATGCACAAAGGCCTGCCCGATGCCGCCGGTCGATCCGATGACGATTGCGATGCCAGCAGCATCAAAGCTTTGCAGTTTGGGTACGGGCGTTACCGGCATGGTCTGATCCCTGTCTGGTTTTTTATTCTGCCTGTTCTACGCAGGTATGACCGTGATGGTTTGTTGATTGTCACAGCGATGGATAGCGCCCGTCTGATGTGCGTCGTTCATTTTTCGCAAATCAGGAACAATTCAATGCCATATGTTTTTACCCAGGCCGCCAATACCGAAGCCATTGCCGAATGTGAATGGGGTAAGGCTGCCGAGATCATGTTTACCGGCTTTTCGTCCTGCATCGGGATCATGGCAATCAAGGACAATCAGGTCATCGGTGTGCATCTGCCACTGCGCGATGGGAATAACGCGGTGACCAATGCCGATATCGATACGGCAATCGGATTGCTGGATGGTGGGGCCTATCCTGTCGTGATCGGATCGATCAGTGCATGGGAAGCATCGGCGTCTGCTGTCTATCAGCATCTGGTCGATACACTGCACCCGGTTGAACAATATGCCTATGGCGATGGTACCTATGGCGGTGAAATCGTTAATGGCCGGATTCAGCCGCGCTATTAGTTTTCAATAGTCTGATGAATTGATCGGGTGCAGGCCAATATATGTAGCCGTCACACTCAAAAGCAAAAGCCGCCCCGAAATGAGGCGGCTTTTGGTGTTTTTATGTGTATGAGGATTATTCGGCTGCTTCGATCCGGGTCATGTCGGGGGCACTTTTGCGGCCTTTGCCATGCTGGTCGTGGCGGCGGATGAAATCCTTGATCCGCGGGCTGATCTGTTCACGCCAGCGGCGGCCGTTGAATACGCCGTAATGGCCGACCGATTTCTGATAATGATGCATGCGCATATTATCGGGCAGGTTGGCGCAAAGCTTGTGGGCTGCGCGGGTCTGGCCTTCGCCGGTGATATCGTCGCGTTCGCCTTCGACCGTCAGAAGGGCGGTCTTGGTGATGGCGGCCGGTTCGACCGGCACACCCTGCCAGAGCATCGTGCCTTCGGGCAGCTGGTGTTCGTGGAACACGACCTTCAGTGTTTGCAGATAGAATTCCGCACTCATATCCATGACGGCCAGATATTCGTGATAGAAATTGCGCTTGGCATCCGCACTTTCGCCGTCGCCCTCGACAAGATGGGTATACATCTCGTAATGGGCAGAAACGTGTTTGTCCCAGTTCATGCTCATGAAACCGGCAAGCTGCATGAAGCCCGGATACACGCGGCGCATCACCCCGGCATGGGGTAGCGGCACATGCGAAATCACATGGCGTTCAAACCAGTCGAGGCTGTGCTGTTTGGCAAAATTATTGACCTCGGTCGGGTTTTCGCGCGTATCGACCGGGCCGCCCATCAGGGTCATCGATGCCGGCTGGCAGGGCTCGTTGCCTGCGGCCATCAGCGATACAGCGGCAACCACCGGAACGGATGGCTGGCAAACCGCCATCAGGTGGGTGTTGGGAC
This sequence comes from Thalassospira australica, assembly GCF_044790785.1. GTDB lineage: Bacteria > Pseudomonadota > Alphaproteobacteria > Rhodospirillales > Thalassospiraceae > Thalassospira > Thalassospira australica_A. The sequence continues at coordinate 1,232,360 of NZ_CP085258.1, forward strand.
CAAGCTTGCGCAGGAACTGCATGACATAGTCGATATAGCTATCAAGGTCGAAATGACCCTGATGCACGGGAACCATTCGGGCATCGATCCAGTCGGTGATGTAAACATCGTGATCGGGCAGCAATGCCTCGACCGTACCGCGCAGCAGCGTTGAAAAGTGCCCCGACAGCGGGGCGACGATCAGCAGGCGCGGATCATCGGGCTGATTTTTAAGGTGATCGGTTTCGCGTTTGAAATGCAAAAGATTGCAGAACGGCTCGCTGTGGACGATTTCCTCGGTCACGGCGACGGTTTCACCATTGATGACCGTGGTATCAAGGCCGAATTCCGGTTTGCCATAACGGTGCGTGATATGGGTAAACACATCGAACGCGGCCGCGGTCGCACGCCCCTGATGGGTATAGGCAAGCGGGTTGACCGGATTGCGCAGCCACTTCTTGCTCGCATCTGCCGCCATCCTTAACGGACTGATGGTGGCGTGCTGCAATTCATAGAGATGGTACAGCATTATCTCTCACTCCCCGGCGATGCAAAAAGGTTCGGTGGTGGGGTGCATCGACCGTATTGGTCCCCGGCTGCTTCTTTCCGAAAGGATTTCCGGTAGGCAGGCCTTCTGTTTTTCGTAAATTCCCAATCAAACTTCAGATCACTTATGCGGGCGACCATCAGGTTAACCGGTTGTTGCGGGCCAAGGCCATGCAACATCACGATAAACAGAAATCCTGCAATTCATCAGAACCCTACGATACTTCAGGTTTCAATCAATAACCTAAAAGTATGATGAATTTCCAAACTTTCGTGTTTCATCTTGATTCAAACCAACATTTGCCCGTCTGTCGAGTTAAATTTTGCGGTGCAGCGCAAACTGTTGCGTTGCAACAATAGTTTTTGCCTGAAAGGCGGGTGATTTCCATCTGCACCTATACGGAGGTCTAGTTTTTCTGAGACTCGGCCAGCAAAGAAAAGCGCTGCTGTCGGGGAAACAGCAGCGTCAAGTAGCGCGGAATAGCGAAGGTAATATGCAAGTTACAATTCACGGGATCCGGATCGATGGATGAGAGACGACCGGCAAACGGGACAGGGTATGGGTGCGGGGTTGCCTGCCGGTCGTCATCCTGGATGGGAAGTCCATCCGGATCTCGTAAAAGGTATGAGCTTTGATCAGACCAGACCGCGAAGGGTTTGGGCCATGCCCAGTCCGATAACGAACAGGAAAAATCCGGTGCTTCCGACCACGGCAACCGTGCTGCAAAGCTCGTTCAGGCGGTGCGGATTTTCAAGCAACTTCATCATGGCGATGTCCTCCTCAATCTGTCTGAGGAAACCATACTGATCCTGTTTTGTTCTCACAAGAACAAAATTAGAACAAAAGCCGATAAAATATTTAAGATATTGATTTTTAATGAAATTTATATGGTCTCAATGTTCTCGTTTTTCGGAGGAAAATGAGAACATTGATGGTGCAGGGCCGGTATAAGGTTGAATGAAACCCGCAGAAAACAATGCTTTTGCGCGAGTCTTACGGGATGATGGACCATAGGGGAATGGAAAACAGAACATCATTGCATCCCCGATGTTCTGTCGTGCGACATCGGTGGACTATTCGGCAGCGGATGCCGGAATGGCGGTGCGTCGGTCCGGAACACCGTCTACCTCGCTTGGCAGCGGACGGGCCGGAACGGCACCGATGCGGGCATCGGGCATTGGCGGGTGATCGGGGAACTGGCCGTGAATGCGAATGTTCTCGCGATAGTCGCTGGCTGATTTTCCACGATACTGGCGAAAACGCCGGTTGAAGTTCGACAGATTGCTAAAACCGTTATTTTCGGCGATCTGATAGATCGGAAGATCGGTGCGCGATAACTGCACACAGGCCCGCGAAATACGATATTCGTTCAGATATTCGACAACACTGCGCCCGGTATAGCGTTTGAACAGCCGGTAAAAACTGCTTTCACTGACCCCGGCAACATCGGCAAGCGATGAAACCCGAAGCGGTTCTGCATAATGGGCGTGAATGAATGCCAGCGCGCGATCCACCCGAAGAGATTCACTGTTTTTCCCGGCTTCCCCGCCAAAATTGGCCGATGCCAATGGTTTGTCGATCCCGACAAGCAGGGCTTCAAGCAGTTCGATCATCAGGATAAAGCGCCGCCTTGGTTTGGCATCGTCAAGATGCGGACAGATTTCCTGAACGTGCGCGACGGCTTCGTCGGTAAAGGAAAGACCGCGACGCGCGCGGGCAAACAACTCATGGAAATCGGCAAACTCGACAAAATCCCGCGTCAGGTTTTCCACCCATTCCTGCGACAGCCAAAGCACATAAACCTCGATCGGGCGGGAAGGGTCGATGCGTTTGCATTCCCAAAGATGCGGCAGGTTGGGGCCGACCATGGCAAAATCCAGCCGGTCAAAATCCTGCCGGTGATCGCCGATCAGGCGGGACCCTTTGGCATTCAGCGTCAGAGTCATTTCATATTCGGGATGCTGGTGCCAGTTGCAGCGAAAATCATCCCAGACATAGTGAAAATAGCCCCAGCTATATCCCGGTGGATTGGTGATGCGTTCCTGGATGATCCGCATATCGTCCTACTATTCGTGTCATGATTGTTACGAATTTGCAGAATAGTATCATCCTTTGAAGGATATGACACTTTGAAAAGGTACGATCAGGCGTATCCTTTTTCAATCGGGCGGTTCCGTAACAAGCATTCGACCCGGAAAGATAACCACGCAAAAGCAACAATAGCAGCTGCTTAAAGCTGCATGGGAAAACCGATAACATCCTAGGGAGGTCTAAATGACCTTGATGAAAAAACTGCTCGCAACTGCGGGCGTTCTTGGCGCAGCTTTCGCAATGGCCGGATCGGCCAATGCCGCAAAAATTTCCATTTCCTGTGGTGCCGTCGGGCAGGAGCTTGCGCTTTGCCAGGAAGGTGTCGATGCATGGGCAAAGCAAACCGGTAACGAAGTCGCGGTGATTTCTACCCCGAATTCAACCACCGAACGACTGGCGCTGTATCAGCAAATTCTTGCCGCCGGGTCTTCTGACATCGATGTGTTCCAGATTGATGTGATTTGGCCGGGGATCCTTGGCAATCATTTCATCGACCTTGGTGAATATATGGCAGACGAAGCCAAAAAGCATTTTGAGGCCATCGTCACCAACAACACGTTTGATAACCGTCTGGTTGCCATGCCGTGGTTCACGGATGCGGGCGTCCTTTATTACCGCAAGGATTTGCTGGAAAAGTACGGCGAAAGCGTTCCCGAAACCTGGGAACAACTGACAAAAACCGCGCAGAAAATCCAGGAAGGTGAACGCAAGGCCGGCAATGACAAAATGTGGGGCCATGTGTTTCAGGGCCGTGCCTATGAAGGCCTGACCTGTAACGCACTGGAATGGGTGGTTTCGTTTAACGGCGGTTCGGTGGTCGAGCCGGACGGCGATATTTCGATCAATAACGATCAGGCAAAAAAGGCGATTGAAACTGCTTCAAGCTGGATCGGTACCATTTCCCCCGAAGGTGTCCTTGGCTATGCCGAGGAAGAAGCACGCGGTGTGTTCCAGTCGGGAAATTCGGTATTCATGCGCAACTGGCCCTATGCCTGGGCACTGGCCAATTCCGCAGACAGCCCGGTCAAGGGCAAAGTCGGTGTTGCCGCCCTTCCCAAGGGGGATGAAGACGGCCGTTCGGCGGCTGCCCTTGGCGGCTGGCAGTTGTCGGTTTCGAAATATTCGGAAAATCCCGAACTTGCCGCCGATCTTGTGAAATTTCTGACGTCATACGAAGAACAGAAACGCCGTGCGATCAATGGGTCCTATAACCCGACGATTGCCGATCTTTACAAGGATGAGGAAGTCCTTTCCGCGAATCCGTTCTTTGGCGATCTGTACGAGACATTCACCAGCGCGGCACCGCGCCCGTCAACCGTAACCGGTTCAAAATACAATCAGGTATCAAGCGAATTCTGGCAGGCGGTGCATGCGTCGCTGTCGGGATCGCAAACCGTAGATCAGGCAATTTCCGGGCTTGATCGCAACCTGAAACGCGTCAAGCGTTCCGGCTGGTAGGCAGGGACAGCACCACCGGACAATGGGGTGCCCGGTGGTGCACCAATGCTGTTCCCGTATCGGTTTGCTTTGACCGGTTTGACGGATGGCGGTCATCGCCGACCATCCCCCTTCAAAATCAAGAGCGGTTCCCATGGCGCAAGTTTCGTCCCTGACGCGTACAAGACGGCGTTCGGCATGGCTTTTTTTAATGCCGATGCTGGTCATTCTTACTTGCGTGGCCGGTTGGCCACTGCTTCGAACTTTCATCTTTGGCTTTACGGATGCCAATCTGTCCGATCTTGGCAATTATGGCTTTATCGGCTTTGAAAACTTCTATGCCGTTTATGACGGCGAGACATTCGGCCTTCTGGCCGATCCGGAATGGTGGCAAGCGGTCTGGAACACGATCTATTTTACCCTGATTTCAGTCTCGCTTGAAACGGTGCTGGGTATCATTGTGGCCCTTGTCCTTAATCAGGAATTCAAGGGACGCGGATTGGTGCGGGCGGCGGTGTTGATCCCGTGGGCGATCCCGACGATCGTGTCGGCCAAGATGTGGCACTGGATGCTGCATGACCAGTTCGGCATCCTCAATGATCTTTTTATGTCGCTAGGCCTGATTGCAGCACCGATTGCCTGGACAGCCAATCCTGATACGGCCATGGCCGCGGTGATCATGGTCGATGTCTGGAAAACAACACCGTTTATGGCGCTTCTGACGCTGGCCGCCCTTCAGATGCTGCCAAGTGACTGTTACGAGGCCGCACGTGTGGACGGCATTCATCCCGTCCGGGTGTTTTTCAAGGTGACATTGCCTCTGATCAAACCGGCCTTGATGGTGGCCGTGATTTTCCGGGCCCTTGATGCATTGCGTGTCTTTGACGTGATTTATGTTCTGACACCGAATAACCCGAACACCATGACCATGTCGGTCTATGCCCGGCAGCTTCTGGTCGATTTTCAGGAAGTCGGATATGGCTCGGCGGCATCAACACTGCTGTTTCTGGTCATCGCCTTTTCGATCATGGCCTACATGATGATCGGTCGGGTCCGGCTTGACGAGGGGGGACATTAACATGAACCGCAATGTCAAATCCCTGATGATGAAGGCAGGGTTCTATCTTCTGGTGGCGGTGATCGTGATCTTTGCCGTTTTCCCGTTTTACTATGCGATCCTGACCGCGTTCGAAACCGGGTCGGCGCTGTTTGACGTCAATTACCTGCCCGAAAGTTTCAGCTTCTCGAACTATCTGTCAGTGTTTGAAGGACAGCCATTCGGTCGCAATATTTTCAATTCGATCTTTGTCAGTGTGATGGTTGTGGCCCTGTCGCTTTTGATGGGGGTAACGGCATCCTATGCGCTTGCGCGGGTTAAATTCGCCGGGCGGGGATTGTTGCTGGTGACGATCCTGTCGGTATCGATGTTCCCGCAGGTTGCCGTGCTGTCGGGAATGTTCGAATTGATCCGGGCGGTCGGGCTTTATAATTCGATGTTCGGGCTGGCGATTTCATACATGATGCTGACCCTGCCATTCACGGTCTGGATACTGACCGCCTTCATGCGCGAACTGCCCCGCGAACTTGAAGAAGCCGCCGTGATGGACGGGGCAAGCCCGTGGACCGTGATCACGCGGGTGTTCCTGCCGGTCATGTGGCCGGCGATGGTCACCACCGGGCTTCTGGCCTTCATCATGGCATGGAACGAATTCCTGTTTGCCCTGACCTTCACCCTGACGAATGAACAGCGCACCGTACCGGTTGCTATCGCCCTGATTTCCGGGGCCAGCCAGTTTGAAATGCCGTGGGGCAATATCATGGCGGCATCGGTGATCGTGACGGTTCCGTTGATTGTTCTGGTTCTGATTTTCCAGCGTCGCATCGTGTCCGGCCTGACCGCCGGGGCTGTCAAAGGCTGATGCGGCTTCTCGTCCCACATGACTTTAAGGTGACTTAAATGGCTTTGGCCGGAAATCCTGACTGGTGGCGCGGTGGCGTCCTGTATCAAATCTATCCGCGCAGTTTCTTTGATTCCAACGGCGATGGCATTGGTGATCTGCCCGGGATTACCCAGAAACTGGATTACATTGCCGATCTGGGTGTTGATGGCATCTGGCTGTCGCCATTCTTTACCTCGCCGATGAAGGATTTCGGCTATGACGTGTCGGATTACCGCGATGTCGATCCGATGTTCGGGACATTGGCCGATTTCGACCATCTGGTTGAAAAGGCGCATTCGCTTGGCCTGCGCGTCACCATTGATCAGGTCCTGTCGCACAGTTCCGATCAGCATGCCTGGTTCAAAGAAAGCCGGTCATCACGCGATAACCCCAAGGCCGACTGGTATGTATGGGCCGATCCCAAACCCGATGGCACGCCGCCCAATAACTGGCTGTCGATCTTTGGTGGCTCGGCATGGAAGTTCGATACCACCCGACAGCAATATTACATGCACAATTTTCTGGTCAGTCAGCCGGACCTGAATTTCCATAACCCGGATGTACAGGCCCAGTTGCTTGACGATGTGGAATTCTGGCTGCGTCGCGGGGTGGATGGTTTCCGGCTTGATACCGCGAATTTCTATGTTCATGACGCGGAACTGCGGGACAACCCGCCTTGGGTTCCCGGCACCCACCGGCCCGAAGGCGCGCCAAAGGAAAACCCCTATACCCGTCAGATGCATGTCTATGACAAGACACGCCCGGAAAATATCGCGTTCCTGCAAAAACTGCGTGCGGTACTCGATAAATATCCCGGTGCCACGACGGTCGGTGAAATCGGGTCGGACAATTCGCTGGCGACGATGGCGGAATATACCGCCGGGGGCGACAAGCTTCACATGGCCTATACGATCAATCTGCTGGAAAGCCCGCTTGAAACGTCGCTGATCCGCGGAATGTTGCGCAATGTGTTTGACGTTCTTGGCGATGGTTGGCCGTGCTGGGCGGTGTCAAACCATGATTTTGTCCGGGTTGCGACCCGCTGGGGCAAGGATATGGGCGGGGATAATGATGCGCGCCTTCGCATGATCCCGGCCCTTTACACCACATTACGCGGCACGCCCTGCATCTATCAGGGGGAGGAACTTGGCCTTGAAGAAGCCGTCGTGCCCTTCGAATTGCTGCAAGACCCCTACGGGATTGAAATGTGGCCGGAATTCAAGGGGCGCGATGGGTGCCGGACTCCAATGCCATGGATGAATGCCAATATCCCGCATGGCGGTTTCACCACAAGCGATACGCCGTGGCTTCCGGTCCCCCAGGATCACAGCGGACTTGCGGTTGCCGAACAGATGGATGATCCCAATTCGTTGCGCAGTTTCTATCGTGATCTTCTGGCATGGCGCAAAACCCATCCGGAAATCATCGATGGCGATATCGAGATGCTCGATATCAACGACAACGTCATCGCCTATGCCCGGATGGCGGGTGTGGTGCGGACCATCTGCGTGTTCAACACGACACCCGATGCCCGGACCGTGACCTTGCCCGGGCGCTCGGATGCGAATTTCGCGCTTAACAGCGGATCGGTTACCGGCAATCAGCTTTCGCTGCCGGGCTGGGGCTTTTATTTCGGAACGATATAAATCGACAAGTCGAGGGAGGAACCCGCATGTCGGAAGTGGTTCTTAAGCAGGTTAAAAAACGTTTCGGTCCGATCGAGACCATTCATGGTGTCGATCTGAACATCCGCGATGGCGAGTTTTGTGTGTTTGTCGGCCCTTCAGGATGTGGCAAGTCGACCTTGCTGCGCCTGATTGCCGGGCTGGAAGATATCAGCGACGGCGAACTTTCCATCGGCGGCGAGGTCGTCAATGACAAGGCGCCGAAGGATCGTGGTGTTGCCATGGTCTTTCAGTCCTACGCGCTTTATCCGCATATGACGGTCTATGAAAACATGGCGTTCGGCCTTGATCTTGCGAAACGAAGCAAGGACGAACAACGCGACCGCGTGATGGCAGCGGCCAGGGTACTGCAACTTGAAGAATTGCTGGACCGCAAGCCAAAGGAACTTTCGGGCGGGCAGCGTCAGCGCGTCGCCATTGGCCGGGCGATTGTGCGCAAGCCGAAAGTATTCCTGTTTGATGAACCGCTGTCGAACCTTGATGCCGGTTTGCGCGTGCAAATGCGCATCGAATTGACAAAACTTCATGAAAAATTGAAGTCCACGATGATTTATGTGACGCATGATCAGGTCGAAGCCATGACAATGGCTGACAAGATCGTGGTTTTGCGGGCCGGTTCGGTCGAGCAGGTCGGGACCCCGCTTGAACTCTATCATCACCCGCAAAATCAATTTGTTGCGGGCTTCATCGGCTCGCCTAAAATGAACTTTGTTCCGGCGGTTGTGACGGAGGTTTCGCAACAAACTGTTACGGTTAAACTGAATTCCGGTAAAGAGGTGACGCTACCTGTTGATGGCAGTGGTCTTGACGCCGGAGATCGTGTAACAGTGGGCATCAGACCGGAACATTGCAGCCTTGCCGATCAGGACACGGCATTGCTGTCAGGAACGGTTGAAGTGGTTGAACATCTGGGCGAGGCGGGTCTCGTCTATGTGCAGGCTGATGGCGATGAACTGTTTGTTGCCCGTGTCACAGGTGATACGGCAATTGTAACAGGATCACCCATCGGCATTCATGCCCGGGTGGAAGATTGCTATCTGTTCGATCAGAACGGACAAGCCAGACGGCGCCTTGATGTGGATAACGAACCGCTCAGAGCCCAGCTGGCAACAGGATAGGCGGTGGCGGAGGAAACCCGTCGCCTGCCAACACGGTAAATACCGTGGCCCGGTCGTTTGCCAGAGCCCTTCGGGTTCGGGATCCCACCTTTACGACGGGGAGGAAACGAGTGAGAGCAGTTCGCTTGGAAGGCTTAGGGCAAGATGACACAAACGACGACGCAGCGCCAACGGCTGAAGCATCGTATCGCTGATATCGTGATTTTCGGTGGGACCGGAGATTTGGCGTTACGCAAACTTTTCCCCGCACTTTACGAAATGGAACGTACCGGGCGTTTCGATGATACCACACGCATTTTCGGTGCATCGCGTAGCGAACATTCCGATGAAGATTTCCGCGCCAAGCTGGAAGAAGCCGGAAAAAAGTACATTCCCAAAGGGGAATTTGACGCCAAGGTCTGGAAAAAGTTTGCCGCGCGCATCGCCTATGTTCAGGTTTCCGCCGGGGATGAAACCGGGTTTAAAATCCTGCATGAAAAACTTTCCGATCAGCCGGATCGGGACCGTGTTTATTATTTCTCGACCAGCCCGTCGCTGTTTGCCGATATGGCCTTTAACCTTAAGAATGCCGGTCTGGTAACGCCGAATTCGCGCGTTGTGCTTGAAAAGCCTCTGGGCCACGATCTTGAAAGCTGCCGTGAAATCAACGGCCAGATCGGTGAAGTTTTCGAAGAACACCAGATTTTCCGTATCGACCATTATCTTGGCAAGGAAACGGTGCAGAACCTTTTGATCCTGCGCTTTGCCAATGCCATGTTCGAACCGCTGTGGAACAGCGCGCATATCGACCATGTGCAGATCACGGTCGGCGAGGAAGTCGGTGTCGAAGGGCGCTGGTCCTATTATGACGATGCCGGCGCGATGCGCGATATGGTCCAGAACCATATGTTGCAGCTTCTCTGCCTTGTCGCGATGGAAGCCCCGCATGTTCTCGATCAGGACGCGGTGCGCGATGAAAAGGTCAAGGTGCTCAAGGCGCTGAAACCGATCAATGATTCCAATATCGACAGTGCCACCGTGCGCGGCCAGTACCGCAACGGTGCCGTCGGTGGCAAGGAAGTCCCGGGCTATCTTGAAGAAGAAGGTGCCAATATCGATAGCACCACCGAAACCTTTGTTGCCATCCGGGCCGAACTGAACAACTGGCGCTGGGCCGGGGTGCCGTTCTATCTGCGGACCGGTAAACGCTTGCCGAAACGTCATTCGGAAATTGTCATCCAGTTCCGCGATGTGCCGCACCAGATTTTCCCGCTGGCAAAATCAATGACCAATTATCAGGCCAACCGCCTTGTTCTGCGTTTGCAGCCTGATGACGGCATCCATCTGGTTCTGAATACCAAGAACCCGGGGCCGGGGCTGGTTCGTCTGCGTCCGACCGCGCTTAATCTGTCCTTTGCCGAGGCGTTCGGCGGACGCAGCCCGGATGCCTATGAACGCCTTTTGCTCGATGCGATTGATGGCAATAACACGCTGTTCGTCCGTCGCGATGAACAGGATATCGCCTGGCAGTGGGTCGATGCCATTCAGGAAGCATGGCAAAGCAATCACATCACGCCCAAGGGGTATACCTCGGGCACGTGGGGGCCTTCGTCGGCCATTGCGCTGATCGAGCGTGACGGTCGTACCTGGAACGAAGAAGCCGGGTTCTGATGACATGCGGGTCGCAACACCTTTTGGTGGGGCGGCCTTGCGTGACGATGAACCGGTTCCCAATTTTCTGGACGAAGACATGACAAACGAACGCATTTTTCAAAGCGGCGATGACATGCTTGCGGCCATGGTCAAGGAAACCGTGGAACGCCTTGAATTCGCCATTGCCACCCGCGGCCATGCCAGCATGGCGGTGGCCGGTGGCCGTTTTCCCAAACCGCTTTTTGAAAAACTCTCGACCGTCAAACTGGATTGGTCGAAAGTCACCGTCACCCTTGGCGATGATCGCTGGGTGGGGCTGGATGACGATCAGTCAAACGAAAAGCTGGTTCGCGATCATTTCCTGATCAACGAAGCCCAGCATGCGCGTTTTGTGTCGCTGAAAACCGGCGATGCCAATCCCGAAGACGCAATTTCTACGGTTTCAAGCCGCCTTCGCACCGATCTGAACTGGCCGCTTGATATCGTGTATCTGGGCATGGGTGATGATGGTCATACGGCATCCTTGTTCCCGTCATCCGCGCCCGATGCCCTGCAAAAGGGACTTTATCCCGCCCATGGCGAACTGGTTGCCGCCGCGCGCCCGACCGTATCCCCGGTTCCGCGCATCAGCATGACTTTGCCCGCTATCCTTAATGCCCGGTATATTGGCATCCATATTACCGGACAATCCAAATGGTCGACCTTTGAAACCGCGAAAAACGGCACCGAGATCGAAGAAATGCCGGTTCGCGCAATCTTGCAGCAGACTGACATCCCCGTCGATCTGTGGTGGAGCGCCGAGAACCCGAAAGGCTGAACCCCATGAAACGTGAATTAGAACAGATTACCAAACGCATCATCGAACGTTCCAAGCCCACCCGCGAGGCCTATCTGGAACGCATCGAAGCCGCCGCGTCCGACCGCCCGCACAGATCATCCCTGTCATGCGGCAACCTTGCCCATGCGTCTGCGGGTTGCAGTGCGGCGGACAAGGAACGCATCAATGGTGACGAAGGTGCCAATCTGGGCATCGTGACATCCTATAACGATATGCTGTCGGCTCATCAGCCATTGGGCGTTTATCCCGACCGCATCAAAAAGGCCGTGTTCGAAGCCGGCGCAACCGCACAGGTTGCCGGTGGTGTGCCCGCCATGTGCGATGGCGTGACACAGGGCCGCCCGGGGATGGAACTGTCCCTGTTTTCGCGCGACGTGATCGCGATGTCGACGGCGGTATCGCTGTCGCATGATGTGTTTGATGCCGCCCTTTATCTTGGTGTCTGTGATAAAATCGTACCGGGTCTGGTGATGGGCGCACTTGCCTATGGCCATATTCCGGCGGTGTTTGTCCCGGCCGGTCCAATGCCGTCCGGTTTGCCCAACAATGAAAAGGCCCGCATCCGGCAGCTTTACGCCCAGGGCAAGGTCGGTCGCAAGGAACTGCTCGAAGCCGAAACCGCGTCCTATCACAGCCCGGGGACCTGTACCTTCTATGGTACGGCGAACTCCAACCAGATGCTGATGGAAATCATGGGTCTGCATTTGCCCGGCGCGGCGTTCGTCAATCCGAACACCGATCTGCGTGATGCCCTGACCGAAGAAGCCGCCCGTCGTGCGCTTCAGATCACCAAGCTTGGCAATGATTACCGTCCGGTTGGCAAAATCCTGGATGAAAAGGCATTTGTGAACGGTATCATCGGTTTGCTTGCGACCGGTGGGTCGACCAACCACACCCTGCATCTTCCCGCAATGGCCCGTGCGGCGGGCATCGAACTTCGTTGGGAGGATTTCGATGAATTGTCGAAACTTGTGCCATTGCTGTGCCGCGTTTATCCGAACGGGCAGGCCGATGTGAACCATTTCCACGCCGCGGGCGGCATGGGCTTTGTGATCAGCGATCTTTTGAAAAACGGTCTTCTGCATCCCGATCTTCAGACCATCCATACCGGCGGCATGGCGGCCTACGGGACCGAGCCGTATCTGGATAATGGCAAATTGTCGTGGCGTGATGCCCCGGCCACCAGCCATGACGAGGAAATCCTGCGCCCGACCGAAAAGGCGTTCAGCACCGATGGCGGTCTGCGGATGCTGTCGGGGAATCTTGGCCGTTCGGTGATCAAGGTATCGGCGGTGAAGCCGGAAAACCGCGTGATCGAGGCCCCGGCTGCGGTCTTTACCTCGCAGGAAGAAATGATGCAGGCGTTCAAGGACGGCAAACTGCATCGTGACGTTGTCTGTGTTGTCCGTTTCCAGGGGGCCAAGGCCAATGGCATGCCGGAACTGCACAAACTGACCCCGCCGCTTGGCGTGTTGCAGGACCTTGGTTACAAGGTCGCCCTTGTCACCGATGGCCGCATGTCGGGCGCATCGGGCAAGGTCCCGGCGGCAATCCACGTCACCCCCGAAGCCATGATGAACGGTCCGATTGCCAAGGTCAAAGACGGCGATATCGTGCGTCTGGATGCCGAAACCGGCGAACTGATCCTGAACGTGACCGAGGCCGAACTGGCCAACCGCGATTTCGCGACCTTTGATAACAAGGCCGAACATCAGACCGGTTTCGGACGTGAATTATTCGGTGTGTTCCGTGAACATGTCGGACTGGCCGAAATGGGGGCCAGTGCGGTTCTTCCGGGGGCAGCCGAGGTCGAGGTGGCATAATGCGGCTGGTTGGTGATATCGGCGGTACCAACGCCCGTTTTGCCTGGATTGACGAAAATGGCGATCCGCAATCACCGATGACATTGCCGGTCCGCGATTATGCGACCATCGGCGATGCCATGCGGGATTTCATGGTGAAAACCGATTGTGCGGGTCTGAATGAATTTGCGGTTGCCGTGGCGTGCCCGGCATCCGCAGACATCATCAAATTCACCAACAACCCGTGGGTGTTTTCCAAGGATGCGCTGAAGGCCGAATTTGGTCTTGATCGTCTTGTGGTGGTCAATGACTTTACCGGTCTTGCGATGTCCGTGCCCTATCTTGGCGACGAAGACCTGATCACACTGTTTGATGGTCCGGGCCGTCCGGGATTGCCCTTGGCGGTGATCGGGGCGGGGACCGGGCTTGGTGTTTCGGGGCTTCTGCGCCATGACGGTCACTGGATTCCGATTCAGGGCGAAGGCGGCCATGTGTCTCTGCCCGCCGTGGATGATCTTGATTATGAAATTGTCAAATTCCTGACGGCTGAACTGGGCCGTGTGTCGGCGGAACGTATCCTGTCGGGCATGGGGCTTGAAAACCTTTATCGTGCGCTTTCTGCCATTGACGGGATTGATGTCACACCGCTAAGTGCGGCTGAAATCGTTGAAAATGCCATGCAGAAAAACGATCCGCTTTGCCTTAAGGTGCTGGATCGGTTCTGTCTGTTCATGGGCGGGGTGGCCGGTGATCTGGTTCTGACGCTTGGCGCATTTGATGGCGTATTTATCGGTGGCGGTATTGGTCCGCGTATTGCCGGTTTTATGAAACAAAGCGGCCTTAAGGATCGTATGATCGCCAAGGGCCGTTTCCATGATTTGATGAATGATGTGCCGGTGCGCCTGATGACGGCGAAATACCCGGCCCTGATCGGTTGCGCTAGAATTTTGACGGCCTGACCGAAAACTGGAGGATACCCAATGAGCCTTTCGTCACGCGAAATTCTGTCCAAGGCACCGGTCGTGCCGGTTCTGGTGATCGAAGACGTCAATGATGCCGTGCCGCTTGCAAGGGCGCTGGTTGCCGGTGGTCTGCCGGTGCTTGAAATCACGCTGCGCAGTGCCGCAGCCGAAGAAAGCATCAAACGCATCATCGCCGAAGTGCCAGACGCGATTACCGGTGCGGGCACCGTGATCAATGCCAAACAGATGGAACGCATGGCTGAAATCGGCTGTGCCTTTGCTGTTTCGCCCGGTCATACCGACGGTCTTCTGAAGGCCGCAAAGGATACCGGCGTGCCGTTGTTGCCCGGTGCGGGCACGCCGTCGGAAATCATGAACCTGATCGATCATGGCTATGACATGCTGAAATTCTTCCCCGCCGAACAGCAGGGCGGTGTTTCGATGCTCAAAGCCCTTTCGGGGCCGCTGCCGCAAGTGAAATTCTGCCCGACGGGTGGTGTGTCGCTGGCAAATCTTGGCGATTATCTGGCCCTGCCAAACATCATTACCGTGGGTGGTTCATGGGTGGCCCCCAAGGATGCGGTCAAGGCTGGTGACTGGGCCACCATCACCCGCCTGGCACAGGAAGCGACCGACAAGGTTGCCAAATTGCGCGGCTGATCGATCCTGATAGACGACAGCAAAAAAAGGAGCCCATAACGGGCTCCTTTTTCATTGGTGGTGCGGGGGATGTTAATCAGACAATGCGCGTGACGCGCCACTGGTTGCCATCAAATGTGCGTTGCAGCCCGACATCGCGAAGCTGATCGTCATTCAGATGTGCCATCACTTCGCGTTCGTTTTTGCGTTTGCGGGCTTCGGCCGAATAATTGGCGATCTTGTTGATCAGACGGCCAAACGGGACGCGGTTGGCGATGGGGTCGGTGCGGATGTCGAAGTCCTGTGCTTTGGTCGGAGTATGATAGGCCATGATATCCTCCTGATTTTCCAAAAGGTCGTGTTCTGTTGATGACCTGATCCTCTCATATGCAAAATAAAACGGGAATTTGGTTGTTTTGCAGATTTAATGTGCAAAAATAAACGGAACTGATGGCCCCGATCATAGGGACTGGTTAAGCCATGAACTGGAACGACCTGCGTTATTTTCTGATCCTTGCCGAAGAAGGCAGTCTTTCCGGGGCGGCCCGACGGTTGCGCAAGGAACACACGACTGTTGCGCGGCGTATCGAGGCGCTTGAAGAGGCGGTGGGAACCAAGCTGTTTGACCGTCTACCGCGCGGCTGGCAATTGACGGCTGCGGGGCAGAACCTTGTGCCGGTGGCCGAGCGTGTGGAGGCCGAGGCCCTTGGTTTTGAACGGCAGGCCAAGGGCGATGAAGCCGCCCACGGTGTGGTGCGCATATCTGTGCCTCCGGTTGCCGGGCGGGTTTTGTTTGCGCCCCGTCTGGCGCAATTGCTGACCGCGCATAAGGGGCTGGAATTTGAAATTATCGGTGCGTCCAATGTCGTCAATCTGGCCCGGCGAGAGGCCGATCTGGCGGTGCGCATGGTCACCCCGCGTGAGCCGGGCCTGATCACGCGCAAGCTGGTCGAGCTGGGCGTCGGTCTTTATGCCGCCCGAGGATATCGTGACCGCGTTCCCGAACAGGATTGGGAATTCTGCGGGTACGAGGACACGTCCTATGGAGCAGCCAAAAAGGAATGGGTGCGCAATATCATGGGGCGGGAATTGCCCTGCCGGTTTCGGGCGGATGATACGGAATCGGTGCGGCAATTCATCGCCGCCGGGCACGGGGTCGGGGTTTTGCCACGCTATTTGGCGGACGGGGACGAACGGCTTGAACTGATCCGGGCCGATACGGCGGGCGAAAGCCGCGAAACCGCATGGCTGGTTGTGCATCCCGATATGCGCCGCTCTCCCGGTGTCCGTCTTGTCATGGATGCCCTGATCAAGGCCGCCGACAGCATTTCGGCAGAATTTCAGGTGTGAAAAACAAAAAGAGACCCCGTGCTGTGTATCTGCGCGGGATCTCTTTTGCCTGAGGGAGGCATATCAAGGCGTGTCGATTGCCAGAATGAAAGGGTCAGGAACCCCGATCAGGCACCGCCTTGATTCTTTTAATAATTGTCGCGGGGCACATACCCGCTTTCGCTGCGTTCCAGCCCGATATCGCACAGTTGATGATTTGATAGCCGATGAAGTGCCGCGCGGCTTTGATGGCGTTTATAAGCGGCCAGCAGGGCATCAATCGCAGTTGTCACAATTTGCGACACGGTGGGGCGCGAGGGGCGGTTCAGCCGGACACTGGCATCGCATTCGATATGATGGGAGACGGTCATGTCGAAATCTCCTTGTTTTGGGGCTCGTTTGATATGGCCTGATCATGACATGCGCATAAATCTCATGTAATTCCGATAAAATGCGCTATGATTGTGCAAATTTGCGCAACCCGGGATGGGCCACCATGAACTGGAACGATCTGCGATATTTTGTCGTACTGGCAGGTGAAGGCACGCTTTCCGGTGCCGCCCGAAAGCTCGGCAAGGATCACACCACGGTTGCAAGGCGGATCGAGGCCCTTGAACAGGATGTCGGGGCGCGGCTGTTTGACCGGCTTGGGACGGGATGGTCGCTGACCGATGCCGGTGAAAATCTTGTGCCGGTTGCCGCAAAGATCGAGGAAGATGTGCTTGCGTTTGAACGTCAGGCGCGTGGGGATGAAACCGCGCACGGTGTGGTACGCATTGCCGTGCCGCCAGTGGCAGGTCGAATATTGTTTGCACCGCGCCTTGCCGAACTTCTGAAAGATCAGCGTCATCTGGAATATGAAATCCTTGGCTCCAGCGTCATTGCCAATCTGGCAAGGCGCGAGGCCGACGTGGCGGTGCGCATGGCAACCCCGGATCAAAGCGGGCTGATCGCACGCAAGCTGACCGATATCCGATATGCGGTTTATGCGGTGCGCGGTTACACCGCCAATGTGCCGGAAAAGGATTGGGAATTTTGTGCCGACGGGCGCAATAGCTTTGGCGATTATCAGCAGGGCTGGGTATGGGAACAGCTTAAACGTAAATTGCCGATGCGGGTCAAATCCGACGATACCCAGACCGTGCTGGCCTTTGTTGCTGCGGGATACGGGCTTGGCCTTCTGCCGCGTTATCTGGCGGACGAGGATGACAGGCTGGAACTTGTCACCGATGACGTGACCAATGAACTCAGCAAGCCGGTCTGGCTGGTCGTGCATCCCGATATTCGCCGCTCACCCGCGGTGCGGATGGTGATGGATGCCCTGATCAAGGCAACCGACGCCATCCCCGACCAGTATAAATGCTGATGGATACAGGTTTTTCTGACCGGATAACTGATCAAGCTTGCCAATCTGCACGTATCAATTGATGGCTCGGGATCAAACTTCCCGGAAAATGGTACATTGGTTCGTCGCAGGGTTGCGGCGGACGTCAATTGGCGGATGGCATGGGGATATCAACCCGGGATCTGGAACAGTTTCTGGCACGTGCGGCCGACGGCGATATGGACGCCTTCGGGCATCTTTATCATGCGACATCGGCGAAACTTTTCGGCATTGTCCTGCGTATCTTGAAAAACAGGGCCCAAAGCGAGGATATCCTGCAGGAAATCTATGTGCGGGTCTGGGAACGTGCCGGGGATTTCGAACCGGGCCGTGCGTCGATCATCACCTGGATGGCAACGATTGCGCGGAATAGGGCGATTGATGCGCTGCGCCGTGACAAACGCCATGACGCGGTGGTGGATGATTTCGATATCGATCAACTGGCCGATCATGACGATCTGTCGGTTGCCGATGATGCCGAACGCAATGATGATCTGCGCCAGCTTGAATTCTGCCTTGGCGGGCTGGATGATGATCGCCGTACAATGGTCAGGCTGGCCTATCTTGACGGATTTTCGCGTGCCGAACTGGCAGAACGGTTTGCCCAGCCGGTCGGCACGATCAAGACATGGCTGCATCGCAGCCTGAAACAATTGAAGGAATGCCTCGGATCATGACCGACCGGGAAGATATCGACATGCTGGCGGCGGAATATGTGTTGGGAACGCTTGATCCCGATATGCGCCGTGCTGTCGATGTGCGCCGGACAAATGAGGCGGAACTGAATGCCGCGATTGCTGATTGGGAAAAACGCCTGTCGCCATTAAACGGGCATTACCGCGATGAAATGCCGTCGCGCGACCTGTTCTCTGCCATTCGAGCCCGTATTGAAGGCGCACGCGCGCAGGCGGACAATATTGTCGAGATCGATCTGCTTAAACGCAAACTCGCCCGGTGGCGGATCGGGACATTTGCCACCGGTGCACTGGCGGCAAGTCTGATGGTGGCGGTTCTGGTATCGGATTTTACCAGCCCGGTTCAGGATCGGCAATTTGTCGCCGTGTTTCACCGTGACGATACCCAACCCGCCTTTGTCATGAGCATCGATCTTGATACCCGTGCGGTGATCATCCGTCCGGTTTCGGCAACATTGCCCGAAGGCAAAACCTATCAGCTATGGATCGCATCCGATCAGCTGGGGCCGGCACCAAAATCGCTGGGGCTGCTTGAAAGCGCATCCGCGCCAACAACCCGGTCGCTGGGGGAATTTGATCCGGCCCTGCTGCGCAATGCGACCTTTGGCATCAGTCTGGAGCCCGAAGGCGGATCGCCAACAGGGCGTCCGACGGGTCCTGCCATTCATGGCCGTCTGATCCCGGTCGAACACTGATTTCAAAAAAAGTTTCCCGATCTGAAACCCGGCCGGTCTGGCCCGCGTAGCTTCGATGCGCGCAACAAAGCGCGACACGAGCGGACGGCAGACAAACAGCCCGTCCCGGATTAACAGACAAGGAGACTTCAAATGCTGGTGACCAAAAAGATGTTCGGTATTCTCGGCGGGGCGCTGATGGCCGGTGCCCTGACCGCCGCCATTCCGACGGCGGCCAACGCCATGGGGCCGATGGTCGAGGCGATGGATCAGGATGTTTCGGGCGGAACCGTCAGCGCATCTAAAATCATGGCCGGTGAAAATGGCTGGCTGGTGGTGCATCGCACCGATTCCGCGATGAAGCCGGGCCCGGTTGTTGGTTATGCGCCGCTTAAAAAGGGCGAGAACATGGATGTTACCGCCATTCTGCAGGAACCGGTCAAATCCGGTGAGATGCTGATGCTGATGGTGCATTCCGAACAGGGTGGCATGAAAACCGGCTACTTTGAATATACGCTGGGTGCCAAGGAAGACGGCCCGATCAAGCCGGATGGTAAACTGGTGATGAAGGTCGTGACCGCAGAATAATTGGGTCACCCTTTAAATCAAACGGCCCGCAGGCAACCTTGCGGGCCGTTACCTTTTACAGCCAGCCAAGCTGCCGGGCTGCCGAAAGCAGCAGCAACAGGCCAAACAGGGTAATCAGGGCGGCCCCTGTCAGGCCAACCCCGCGACGAAGCCAGCCGGATGTCGTTTCCGACACGCTGAAAAGATGCTGCGTGCCGGTGCGAATGCCGATGGCGGCCAACCCGATCAGGCTGATGGTCAGCGCCACCCCGACCGCCATCGCAAAGGCCGATGCAACCCCGATCAGAAACAGCCCGTTCGCCAGTGTAAACAGCAACACCAGTATCGATCCGGTACAGGGTCGCAGGCCGACCACGACACCGCTTGCGATCATTTGCCAGCGGGATGTGATCGGGATAGCGGTATGATTGTGATCATGTTGATGCCCGTGATGATGGTCATCTGAGTGATCATGGTGATGATGATCGTGGCTGTGATCATGCCCGCCGTGATCGCAGCAATCATCACGCCCCTGCAAAATCCTTAAACACATCACTCCGCCCAGCCCGGCAATCAGGGCATAGGATATCGCCTCAAGTACCAGTCCGTTCTGCGTGATCGTCGCCGGACCAAGATTAAGGATCAGGGTCAGCGACCCGACAAGCACGATGGCCGTCACCGCCTGAACGGCTGCAATCAGGCTGCCCATGGCAACGCCCTGTTTCCATCCGGCATCACGCGACAGGAAATAGGTCGTGGTAATCATCTTGCCGTGACCCGGCCCCGCAGCGTGAAACACGCCATAGGCAAATGACAGGGCAATGATGGTCAATCCCGGCCACCACGCATCACCGGTTTTGGCGTCGCGCAGCGTTGCGGTCATTTGCCGGTTAAGCTGCGTCTGGATCACCATCACCTGCCCGACAATATCCGATAGCCAGCCCGGCAGACTGATCAGGCTTTCGCCATCATTTTGTGCCGCCTGATCAGGGGTATTCGGGGCTTGTTCGCTGCTTGTGCCACGGCCCAGAAGGTTGCTGGCCTGTGCAAACGCCGGATTACTCGGCAGAGACGAAATCGCCAGCAGAAAGGCCATGATCAGAACCGGCATCCGCAACCTGTTTTTCACAGGCAAGGTCGGCGCGGATCGGCGAAACCAGATCGAAATAGATGCGGTTCTTTTCATCTTCGCTCATTTCATAGTGGCATTTGAGATGGCGGGTGCCCTTGAACAGGATCGGATCGACCTGGGTGAAGGCAACATCAATATAGAATTCCGCGTCATACACCGACAGGGCAACGGCGTCTTTCATCGGATCAAGCGGCTCTTTGAGCGTCAGGGTGAAATCGTAACTTACCCGGCGGTCATCGGTGATATCGGCCTTGAAGTCCGTTGCCCCGGTAAAGCTCACAAGTTCCTCGTTCCGGCGCAGATGTGTCAGCCAGGAAACTTCGGAAAGAAGCGCAAACGCATTATCGTGAATGTCGGTGTTTTCTTCGTCAAAGAATCGCAAATCGCGATTTTTGTCGAACTGGTCGATCAGTGTCATGCTGAACAGATCGTCAAACACCCAATGCAGCCGGATTGCGGTGATTTTGTCGTCTTCAAAAATCATCTGCGCGTCGGCATCGATCCAGACATGCGGATGGGCCGATGCCGGCATGTTCGATCCGATCCACAGGACGGATGCGAGCATACCGGCGGCAAGGTTTTTAGGATTGCGACAGGCAGTCAACCAGCGCGCCCACATTCTGGCGCAGGATGTTCTGATAGGCATCCGGCCCCGCCGGAAGGTCTGCGCCCAGCGGGTCAAGCGTTCCGATATGCGCGCCCGTATCGGCAACCACGGCCTCGACGATGGCCGGGCGGAATTGCGGTTCGGCAAAGACGCAGACAGCGTTGCTGTCGCGGATTTTGTCTTCGATCTCATGCAGGCGCTTTGCTCCGGGCTTCTGTTCCGGTGAAACAGTGATCGAGCCGACCGCGTTTAGGCCAAATCCCGCTTCGAGATACTGATAGGCATCATGGAAAACGACGAACGGCTTTTCGCGAACCGGCGCGAGCTGGGTGTTCAGATCATTCCCAAGTGCATCAAGGCTTGCAAGGAACTTTTTCAGATTGTCCTGATAGGTGCCTGCGTGATCTGGGTCGATTTCACCGAGTTCGGTGGCAATCGCCTTTGCGATAGACGCACCATTGGCCGGATCAAGCCAAAGATGGGCATCAATACCACCTTCATCATGGTGGTGATCTTCTTCACCCTCGTGGGCATGATCATGTTCGTGATCATGATCGTGATCGTGATCGTGATCGTGCTCTTCGGCATGGGCGTGCTCATCGTGACCATGCTCGTCATGATGTTCCTCGTCATGGTCTTCGTGATCATGACCTTCGTGATCATGGCTGTGCGTTTCCCATGCACCACCTTCGCGCATTGCCCTGACGGTCAGGCCGTCAATATCGGCCAGTTCAAGCTGATGCGCATCGCCCGAAAGTGTCGCCAGCGGCTTTTCAAGGAACCCTTCAAGAGCATGGGCCACATAAATCACCAGATCGGCTTCCTGAAGCGATCGGGCTTCGCTGGGGCGCAGCGAATAGGCATGGGGTGATGACGCGCCATCAATCAGAAGAACCGGTTTACCAACCCCTTCCATAATTGCACTGGCAATGCCGTGGATCGGTTTGATCGATACAACGACCGACGGATTTTCGGCTGCCTGCACCCCATAGGGCAGGGCAAGCAACGGCAGGGCAAGCAGGGCGCGACGAAGGGCAGAAATGGGCATGGCATCAATCCGGTTCGAAACAGGGAAGGAGCAATTGGTGAGGTGTTATTTGTTATGTTATATCATAACGTTTCGTCAAGCGATAAATCCACGCATGATCCGGGTTTGGTAATTTGAGCCTAATAGGGGTTTTTATTTGATCCTGATAAGAGAGTTTCGCATCCGTAACGAAAAATCCGCATCCGTAGTTGAATGCGGATTTCTGGCGGATTTCGGCGTGAAATTACCGTTGGGGAAAGGAAATGATATAATCGGGTCGGCGCGATCAGACCCGCACACCCTTGCCGAGCTTTTTCTCGATCCGGCTTTGGATGAATTCGAAAATCCCCGAAAGCGCCCAGTAAATCAGTGCTGCTGAAATCAGCATTTCCATATATTTGAACTCGGACCGGCCATGGGTCCGCGCCAGATACATCAGCTCCCATACGCCCATCACGGAGACCAGGGACGAATCTTTCAGCATCGAAATGAACTGGTTACCGGTTGGCGGGATCACCAGCCGCAAGGCTTGTGGCAGGATCACCAGACGCATGACCTGACTGGGTTTAAGCCCAAGCGACAGCGCGGCCTCGGTCTGGCCTTCGGGAACGCCTTCGATACCCGCCCGGAAAATCTCGGCCATATAGGCCCCGTAACATAGCGACAGGGCGATGATCCCGGCCGGGACAGCAGACAGGACAATGCCAACCTGCGGCAGGCCCAGATAAATCAGCATGACTTGAAGTAACAGTGGTGTTCCACGAAAGAACGATGTGTAAAAGGTCGAAATGCCATAAAACACGCCGTTCGCCGATAAACGCCCAAGTGCTGCCGCCAGGGCCAGCAAAGTCGCGCAAAAGATCGACACCAGCGAGATGAAAAGTGTCAGCACCGCACCCTGAAGAAATTCCCCTTCAAGTTTGAGGCCCAGCAGGAAGGGCAGGCGCGAGCCGATGAAATCAAAGCTGAGGTCAAAGCTGTAAAAGAACAGGGCAAAGCCCAAAAGAAATTCCATCCAGACGATGATGGTCTGTACCCGGAACGACAGATTATGCAGCATCCTAAAATGCAGCCAAATCACGGTACCCAGTACGACGGCAACGATGACATCGCCAATCATGTTATCCACGCCAATCCAGATGCCCGGTTGGGCCGCCAGCAGGATCACGCCGCAAATCCCCGAAAACAGCCCAAGCGGCCAGCCGGGGCTGGTATTCGTTCGGGGGCGGGATGCGTTTTCGGGCAGGGGCGGGATCATCGGCGCTGACATTTTCATGAAATTGTATAAAACTGCGTCAGAACTACACAAAAAGAGAGTTTTAGGAAATGGGCTTTCACAAAACCGGGATGCTTCTGGCAGGGATCACATTTGCGATCATGCCGCTTGCCAACGGGATGGCGGGCGAAACCCTTGATCGCGTGATGGAAACCAAAACGCTGGTCGGTGCGACCGCCGATGGCTATCCGCCCGTTGCCTTTACCGATGAAAACAATGAGCTGACCGGTTTTGACGTCGAAGTCGCGCGTGAAATCGCCAAACGGCTTGGCGCGGAATTCAAACCGGTGACGCCCGCCTGGGAGGCACAGGTTGCCGGACGCTGGGCCGGGCGGTGGGATATCGCGGTCGGTTCGATGACCCCGACAACAGCGCGCGCCGAAGTCCTCGATTTCCCGGCGATCTATTACTATACCCCGGCAATTCTGGTCGTGCACAAGGACAACACAACCTATCAATCCGCATCCGATCTGGATGGCAAGGTGGTCGGGGCCTGTGCCGCCTGTTCGTATGAAGATTACCTGCGCAAGAACCTTGTGATGGATGTCGAGGGTGTACCGCCCTTTGACTACGAAGTCACACCGGGCCGTATCCAGACCTATGAGTCGGATGGCATGGCTTTTGATGATCTGCGTCTGGGCGATGGTGTGCGTATCGACGCGGTTCTGTCCAACGTGCCGACAGCAACAGCCGCAATTGAAAACGGCATGCCGTTCCGCATGGTGGGCGAGCCGCTGGTTTATGAGCCGCTTGCCATCGCAACCGACAAGGGGGATGCGGAATTCAACGCCAAGATCACCGAAATCGTCGATGCCATGCGGGCTGACGGAACGCTAAGCGCCCTTTCGGAAAAATGGTTCGGAGTTGATCTGACTGCGGTGAAATAATTGACCCGACTGCTGCATAAACAAAGCCGCCCGCAACCAAACGTTCGGGCGGCTTTGTGTTTATCGGTATCTGGATAAAGCCCGATCAGGTGTTGGCAAGGTCTTCGGGGGTGTAGTCCATTTCATGCAGGATTTCGCCGGTTTCATGGTCGACTGCCTGTAATGTCACGCCATATCCCCACAATTGCCCGATATAGCCCAGCGTCATTTCTGCTTCGGACTTATCAAGCCGGATACCGTCATGTTCGGTATGCTGGATGTAAAGCTGCCGGTTGCCACGAATATCGACATCCACCACCTGCATGTCCGGTTCACGGACCGAAATGTCATGCATCCTTGCCAAGGCGCGGCGCACCTTGCGATATCCATTGTCGTCATGGATGGCGGCGACTTCCAGATGCGGGCTGGAACTCAGATCGTCGATCAGGAACATCCGCATATCGCGCATCAGCTTGGGCGACAGGAATTGCAGGATGAAACTTTCATCGCGGTAATGTGCCCATGCTTCTTTCAGCGTTTCGACCGGTTCATTATTGCCTGCAATATCGGGGAACCATTTACGGTCTTCCTCGGTCGGGTCGACACAGATGCGGTGAATGTCCTGCATCATGGCAAAGCCAAGGGCATAGGGGTTGAACCCGGAATAGCGCGGATCATCATATTCGGCCTGAAACACCACGCGCGAATGGTAATCGATGAATTCCATCATCGCACCTTCGGATATCAGGCCCTTGTCATACAGGCTGTTCATGATCGCGTAATGCACATAACACGCGCAGCCTTCATTCATCATCTTGGTCTGTTTCTGCGGATAGAAATACTGCCCGATATTGCGCACGATCCGCAAAATCTCGCGTTCCCACAACTGCATGGACGGGGCATTTTTCTCCAGGAAATAAAGCAGGTTTTCTTCCGGCAGGCCGAATTGCGCCCGGCGTTCTTCCATCCGCATTTTCCGGCGCATTTCATCAAGGTCTTCGTCGTCCTTTTCGGCCTGGGGCAGGGTACGCCACAGATCGTTATAGGTTTCGTCCTCGTATTTCGCACGTTCGCGTTCGCGTTCAAGTTCCTCGGCCAGATTGGGTTTTTCCGGGTGTGAATACCGGTTCACTCCCTGTTCCATCAGGGCATGTGCCGCATCCAGAACCCGCTCGACCGCATCAAAGCCATACCGGTCCTCGCACTTGGCGATATAGCGTTTGGCAAATTGCAGGTAGTCCAGAATGCCTTCCGCATCGGTCCATTGCTTGAACAGGTAATTGTTTTTGAAAAAATGGTTATGGCCAAATGCCGCATGGGCTATCACCAATGCCTGCATGACGATGGTGTTTTCTTCCATCACATAGGAAATGCAGGGGTTGGAATTGATCACGATCTCATAGGCAAGACCCTGATATCCCTTGCGATACATCACATCGTCGCGCACGAACCGTTTGCCGAACGACCAGTGATGATACATCAACGGCATGCCGATGGATGAATAGGCATCCAGCATCTGCTCGGATGTAATCACCTCGACCTGATTGGGATAGACATTCAGTTTTAGCTCGTTGATCGCGATATCCTCGATCGCGTCATAGGTGGCTTTAAGCGTGTTGAAATCCCAGTCGGCACCTGAAAACAGAAATTCGGGGGCGGTGGCTGGCTCGGTCTTTTTGGTCATCCTTTGACCCCGCTCAGTTTTTCGGCACGGTTCTTGGCAAACAGTTCCCGGAAGACCGGGAAGATGTCGGCGGCTTTTGTCACCCGTTTAAGGGCAAATCGCGCATTGGTGCGGGCAATCGGGGCATAGGCCTTCCACAGGGCGGTTTCGCCTTCGGCAGAGGAGAAAATTTCGGCCTCGCGCTCGTCGGTGATTTCGATATAGGCGTAATACTGGCATTTCGGCAAAAGGTCCTCGGCCAGCAACGCCGTGCATTTCGCACCGTCATTGGAATAATTGTCCCCGTCCGATGCCTGGGCGGCATAGATGTTCCACTGATCGGTCGGGTAACGATCCTTCAGCACACGTTTCATTTCCTCTAACGCTGTGGAAACAATGGTGCCGCCGGTTTCACGCGAATAGAAAAACGTTTCTTCATCCACTTCGGCGGCGCGCGATGTATGGCGGATGAACACCACATCGACATGTTCGTACCGGCGATGCAAAAACAGGTGCAGCAGCATGAAGAATCGTTTGGCCAGTTCCTTCATCTGTTCGGACATCGACCCGGACACATCCATCAGACAGAACATGACGGCCTGCGTGTTCGGATCGGGGATTTGCTGGAACTGGTTGAACCGTGTGTCGATGGGGTCGATGAAGGGGATCGCCTTCATGCGGCGCTTGGCTTCCTCAAGTTCGGCCAAAAGAATGTGAAGCGTGTCTTCATCCGTCTTGGTCAGTTTGCCGGATGGGCGTTTTTCCGCCTTGGCCTGAAGGGCGGCGATCCTTTCTTCAAGGTCACGAACCTGTGCCGTTTTCGGGCGTCGCAAACCGATCCGGCGCGCCAGCGAATTGCGCATGGTGCGCACAAGGCTGAGGTTCGATGGCGTACCCTCGACCGAAAAACCGGCCCGCGCCGTACGATAGGCGGTGGTCTGTTTCAGACTTTTTTTCAAAAGGTCGGGCAGTTCCAGATCTTCGAAAAAGATATCCAGAAACTCGTCACGCGTCAGACTGAACTGAAATTCGTCCTCGCCCTCGCCGTCAGGGCTGGCCTGTGACCCGCCGACACCACCATCGCCGCTTTGCGGGCGGGCAATCCGGTCGCCAGGCACAAACTTTTTATTGCCGGGCAGGACATAATTGCGATCCCCGCCGCGGCGTGCGTGATGGAAACCCGGTTCATGCAGGGTCTTTCCCGGAATGGTGATGGAATCGCCGCTATTGATATCGGTAATGCCGCGGGTGCGGATGGTGTCTTCTACCGCCTTTTTGATCTGTGCCTTTGCACGCCGCATAAAGCGCTGCCGGTTGCCAAGGCTTTTGCCTTTCGGGTTCTTGCGGCGGTCGACGATATAAAGCATGGGCCATCATATCCTTGCTTGCGCACGTATCGTTTCGAGAACCCCGGCCGACGCTCGTTGGAAAACCGTCGGCCGGGAACTCGGTGCACCGGGCGGACAAGGGGACAAACCGCCCGGTGCGGGTCGGCAAAGCCGCAGCTTGGGCTTAACCGGCCTTGTTCACACGCATATACCACTCGACCAGACGACGGGTCTGACGTTCGGTATAGTTACGATCAATCATGCGTTTGACGAACTCGTTATGCTTCTTCTCGGTGTCGCTGTCTTTTTTCGACCCGAAGGAAATCACCGGCAGCAGGTCTTCGACCTGGCTGAACATGCGTTTTTCGATGACTTCGCGCAGTTTTTCATAAGACGTCCATGCCGGGTTCTTGCCCTTGTTATTGGCACGTGCACGCAGGGCGAACTTGACGACCTCGTTGCGGAAATCCTTCGGATTGGCGATACCCGCCGGTTTTTCGATCTTGGACAGTTCCTGATCGATGATCTTGCGATCCAGCAACTGACCGGTATCGGGGTCCTTGAAGTCCTGATCCTCGATCCATGCATCGGCATAGGCGACATAACGGTCAAACAGGTTCTGGCCGTAATCGGAATAACTTTCGAGATAGGCCTTCTGGATTTCCGCCCCGATGAACTCCGCATAGCGCGGGGCCAGTTCGGATTTGATGAAATCCATATAATCCTTCTCGCGTTCCTCCGGATATTGTTCGCGCCGGATTGCCTGTTCCAGCACATACATAAGATGGACCGGGTCGGCCGCAACCTCGTGGGTGTCGTGGTTGAAGGTTTCCGAAAGCACCTTGAAGGCAAACCGTGTCGAAATGCCGTCCATGCCTTCGTCGACACTCGCGGTATCACGATATTCCTGCATCGATTTTGCTTTGGGGTCGACATCCTTCAATGTCTCGCCGTCATAGACACGCATCTTGGAATACAGGTTTGAATTCTCGTGTTCCTGCAAACGCGATAGGACCGAAAACTGCGCCAGCATCTTAAGCGTACCGGGCGCACATGCCCCCTGTTCCAGTTCGGACCCCTGCAACAGCTTGTCGTAAATCTGGGTTTCCTCTGTCACCCGCAGGCAATAGGGGACCTTGATCACGCTGATACGGTCGATAAAGGCTTCGTTGTTTTTGTTGGCCTTGAAGGTCTGCCACTCCGCCTCGTTCGAATGCGCCAGAATAAGGCCCTGGAACGGGATCGCACCAAGGTTTTCGGTGCCGATATAGTTGCTTTCCTGAGTTGCCGTCAGCAACGGATGCAGCATCTTGATCGGGGCCTTGAACATCTCGACAAATTCAAGAAGTCCCTGATTGGCGCGGTTAAGCCCGCCGGAATAGCTGTACGCATCCGGGTCGTTCTGGCTGTAATATTCAAGTTTGCGGATATCGACCTTGCCGACCAGCGACGAAATGTCCTGATTGTTTTCATCGCCCGGTTCGGTTTTGGCAATCGCAATCTGACGCAGGCGCGACGGGATCAGTTTAACGACCGAGAATTTCGAAAGATCGCCGTTAAATTCATCAAGCCGTTTTACCGCCCATGGTGACATAAGCCCGGTCAGGCGGCGTTTGGGAATGCCGTATTTGTCTTCGATCGCATCACCCATCTTGGCCGGGTTAAACAGGCCAAGCGGACTTTCGAAAACCGGGCTGATCTGATCGCCTGCTTTCAGCACATAGATCGGCTCGACTTCCATCAGTTCCTTCAGCCGTTCGGCAAGCGAGCTTTTGCCGCCGCCAACCGGACCCAGCAGATAAAGAACCTGTTTGCGTTCTTCCAGACCCTGGGCGGCATATTTGAAGAAGCCGACGATGCGTTCGATGGTTTCTTCCATGCCGAAGAAATCCTCGAAGGCGGGATATCGCTTGATGGTGCGGTTCAGGAAAATTCGGCCGAGACGGGAATCGGTCGAGGTGTCGATCATTTCGGGTTCGCCGATTGCCTTGATCATCCGCTCGGCTGCGGATGCGTAGGCCGATGGATCATCGCGACATAGATTAAGATAGTCCCGGATGGTTAGTTCGGTTTCGCGTTTTCCGTCATAGCCTTCCGCATACAGCTCGAAGATGTCCTTGTCTTCAGCCATGGCGCGGTCTCCTTTCCAACGTTATCGCACTTCTGTCAGATGTCGTTTCCTGTGTTCTTTTGATCTTGGGGCTTAACCGGCCTGATGGGGGCGGCGGGCCCGATCCTGTTGCAAGAATGCAGCGGGTTTGCTGCACTGCGGTGGCATTGAAAATAGCCGCCGTTCATTCTGTCTGCGCCCGAAATAAACATCTCGTTTAGTCGGGCGGTGAGTAAATAAACTAATGAACTTTATTTAAGGTTCGTTTAAAGGTCTGCCAGATATTGGCAAAGAAAACGGCTTTGATGACTTTTTAGAATGGCTTGCAATATTTGCAACCGATGATGGAAATTTTGCGGCCCCGGCACGCGGCAGCCCAAAGTCACTTTTTGTTGCGGGCAAACTTTACCGGTGAATACACCCGGATAGGGTCTGCTCCTGTAACCTTGTCCCTTTGACGTGGGGCTTCCGGTTTCATTCCGCAATGGCCAACTTACGAATATTGTTGGTAAAAACGCATGCGAAACGATCACTTCAAAGTGACCGGCCCCGACATCGGGAATAGCTTGGCCGGCCGACGAAAACATCCGCCGCACCCGTTTTGCAATTGCACAGTCAGGCTGCAAAATTATATCAGTCCAGTATCGTCCACTGTGCGCCAAACCTGCCCCGAAGGGAAGTAACGAATGACCGATGGTAGTGTGACTTTCGTCGAAAGTGGTGAACTCGATCACCTGATCGCACAGGGCAATGTGACCCTGATTGATGTCCGCGAACCCGACGAATTCAAGTCCGGCCATATCAGCGGGGCGATCAATATGCCGACCTCGAATTTCGACATTCCGGCACTTGTCGACCTTGCCGACGATACAGAGACGGATCTGGTCTTCATTTGTGCCGTCGGACAGCGATCTTTCGGCGCCGCCAACGCCGTTCTCCCCCACCTTGACTGTCAGGTAATGAACCTCAAAGGCGGCCTGCAAAGCTGGACCCGCGACGGATTTGACCTAACCCAAGCCTAACAAACACGCCACACGCCTTTCCCTCTATCCGCCCTCGCATCCACAACCCAAACACCAAGAATCGCAAACCAAACTGGAACAGGTCCTCTAGGCCAACACGCCTACCCACAGACCCTCTCCCTTCCTCATCCTCATCCCTTCCTCGTATTCTCCCTTCCTTGTCCTTGCTCTTGTCCTCGTTTTCGTTCTCGCTCTCGTCCCCCACTCCCGCTCCATACGCCACCTCCTCCAACAACCACATCGATTCTCGTTGACGATTTCTCATATATGGGATTAATTCCCTGATAGTGGAATTTGAGGTGATGGGATGATGGATCGGAGGATTGCGGAGCGATTGGGGGCGCTGCGGGCGGAGCGGGGCTGGTCGCTGGAGGAGCTGGCCGCACGCAGTGACGTCAGCCGGGCCAGCCTGTCGCGGCTTGAGAATGGCGAGGTCAGTCCGACGGCGCATGTTCTGGGCAAGCTGTGTGCCGCCTATGGCCTGCCGATGTCACGCCTGATGCAGATGGTCGAGGACGAGTTCAAACCGCTTGTTTATCGCGGTTTGCAGCGCACCTGGGCCGACCTGGAAACCGGCTTTTTCCGACGGACGGTTTCACCACCCGCGCAGGGGTTGATGGCGGAAGTCATCGAATGCGAACTCGATCCCGGTGCACGGATCGAATACGAGGGAACGCCACGCCCGGGGCTTGAACATCATCTGGTGATGCTGGCAGGGCAACTGCATATCACGGTGGAGGGCAAGGCCTATGTGCTGAATGTCGGGGATTGCCTGCGATACCGGCTTTCAGGCCCCAGCAGCTTTGAAGCCCCCGCCGATAAAGGCGCGATCTATCACCTTTTCATCGTATGAAAGTATGAGGCCCCTAAAAAAATGAGCGACCAGATCACCATCGCAAGCTTTGATGCCGATCAGCTTGAAAGCCACCTGGAGGCGTTTGGCGAGATGCTGCATGCCTGCGTGCATGACGGGGCCAGCATCGGATTTATCGAACCGTTTGATGCCGCCGCCGCAATTGGCTTCTGGCGCGATATGGTCCTGCCCGCCATGCGGGACGGCAGGCGCGATCTGTTTGTGGCCCTGATGGGCGGCAGCAAGGTGGTCGGAACCGTGCAGCTTGATTGCGCCACCATGCCCAATCAGGTCCATCGTGGCGAGGTCTGCAAACTGATGGTGCATCCGCAATATCGCCGCATGGGCATTGCGCGAAAACTGATGGAAGCGCTGGAAAAACGGGCGTTTGCGAAGGCACGTCATCTGCTGACACTTGATACGAGAACGGGTGACAGTGCAGAGCCGCTTTATGCCTCGCTCGGTTTTGAAACGGCGGGCGTGATCCCGGCCTATGCCCGTGATCCGTTTTCCGAAAAGCTGAGCGCAACCACCGTGATGTATAAGCGGCTTGCTGTGTAACACGCTGGTGGACGATTCCCGTATTCTGTATTCAAAACCGGTTTACTGGCATGCCAGATTGCGCAGTAAAAGTGAATAATCAGCCCGATTATTCACTTTTTGCATTGCAGCATGTCGTCGGCTGGCAGGGTATTTTCCCCCGGTACATCACAGCTTCATGCTGCTGTGCGGCGCACTAAGGGTTAATGCGTGTGACAGTGGTATGACCAAAACATCTTGAATGCGAAACCGGGTTGAGCGCATCTTTGCGCCTGAAAGCTTTTGTATAAAATAAAAAACCCCGGAGGACGTTCGTCATGAAGAAATTTGCCCTTGCGGCGGCCCTGATGGCTGCCGTTGGTTTTACCGGCATGACCCATAGTGCCATTGCAGCCGATCTGACATTGCGGATTTCGCTGCAACTGCCGATGAAAAGCCACCTTGGTCAGAACCTTTTGATGTTCAAGAACGAGGTCGAGGAAAAATCGAACGGCGATATCGCGGTCGAGATTTATGACAGCGCGCAGCTTTACAAGGACAAGGAAGTTCCCGCCGCCGTCGGTTCCGGGGCGATTGAAATGGGTGTGGCATCGCTGACCCGTTATGTCGGTGATGTTCCGGCGGTCGATGTGTTCTATCAGCCGTTCCTGCTTGATTCCGAAGAGAAAGTCCGTGCCGCGGTTGCCAAGGGATCGCCGGTGCGTGGCCCGCTTGACGAGGCGATTGCCGATACCGGCGCGACCGTCCTGTGGTGGCAGGCATATGGCGGATCGATCATGCTGTCGAACGGTGGGCCGATCAAAGGCCCGGAAGGTCTTAAAGGCCAGAAAGTCCGCGTGTTTTCCAAAACCCAGGGCGATTTCATTTCAGCGGCTGGCGGTGCGCCGACCCTTATTTCCGGGTCGGAACAGTATATCGCCTATCAGCGCGGCACGGTCGATGTCGGCATGACCGGCATGTCGGGCGTCAAATCCCGCCAGCTTTGGGAAGTCATGGATACCGTGACCGCCACCAACGATGCCGATGTTGAATTCATCGTCGTGATCAATACCGATTTCTGGAACGGTCTTTCGGATGCGCAGCGCGACATCATTTCGACCGCAGCCATGAACGCGGAAAAAGACGTGCGTGATCGCATGGCATCCATCGAAGCCGCAGCTTATGAAGAAGCCAAGGCCAACGGCATGACCATCTATACCCCGACGGACGATGAAATGGCGGCATGGCGCGCCGTTGCCAAGCCGGTCTATGATAAATTCCTTGAACATTCCGGCGATCTGGGCAAGCAGGTCTTTGACGCGGCCAGCAAGCTTTAAGTTCGGGCTTTAAACTTTGCCCGATAAAATGACATCACCGCAATTTCGGCCACCCGGCGATTGCGGTGATGTCTTTCCGTCTATCCATCTGTCTCTCTTTTTAGGAGGCGGTCGCGACCGGGGCGCATATTTCCGGCACGGCCAGGATTTTTATCATGTTTGATCGTTTGATGCTTTTGCTGGCCTGGATCGCGGCCCTGCTGTTTGTCGCAGCCGGTGTGATGCTGACCTATGAGGTTGTGGCCCGTTATTTCTTTATCCGTCCGACCATCTGGGCGGCAGAGCTTTCGCAGCTTTGCCTGATCTGGGGATCGTTGCTTGGCATGCCCTGGGCATTGGCGGCACGGCGGCATATTGCCGTTGATGCCGTGACCCGGCTGTGCAAACCGGGGATGCGCCGTGTGCTTGAAATCATCGCGATGGCGGTGGTTCTGGTGTTTTCCGTGATGGTGACGGTCAAGGGATGGGACATTTTCCTTGAAAGCTTCGAGTGGGGCCGCACCAGCGGCACGATGCTTGACCTTCCGGCGTGGGTTGCGGAAATCCCGGTCGTGATCGGTTTTGCGCTTCTGGCCGTTCAGGCCGTCATCGAAATTGTTGGCGTGATTCGCGGCAAGGATATTCCGGAAGGGGCGCACGAATGACCATTATCCTGACCCTTGCGGCAATGTTCGCCTTGCTGCTGATACGTGTGCCGGTGGCCTTTGCGCTGGGCGGGCTTGGCCTTGCCATGCTGATCCTTGGCGGCTTTTCGCCCCTGATGGCCCCCCAGGCGATCCTGTCGACTTTGGATGGTTTTATTCTGCTGTCGGTGCCGTTGTTCCTTTTGATGTCCAACATCCTGTTGCGTGCCGGGGTCGGCAATGACCTGTTTGCTGCGGTCAGTGCGTGGGTCGGGCATTGGCCGGGCGGACTTGCGGTGGCGACCATTCTGTCGTGTGGCGTGTTTGCCGCGATTTCGGGGTCGTCGGTGGCAACCGCAGCCACGATTGGCACGGTCGCCATCCCGGAAATGATCCAGCGCGGCTATAACAAGCGTTTCGTCTATGGCCTGATGGCGGCGGGGGGCACACTTGGCATCCTGATCCCGCCATCGATTCCGATGATCATTTACGGCTTTGTGACCGAGGAATCGGTGATCGCGCTGTTTCTGGCCGGGGTCGGGCCGGGGATTGCGTTGCTGTTGCTGTTTATCGTCTATTCGATGATCTATGCCCGTTTCGGCGGGCAGGAACGCGAACCAAAACGCGGCTGGGAGGAGCGCAAGCGTGCCACGTTAAAGGCCCTGCCTGCCGTGCTTCTGGCGGTGCTGATCATTTCGGGGATCTATTCCGGGGCCTTTACCCCGACCGAGGCCGCGGCCATCGGTTTTGCCGCTGCCCTTCTGATTACGGCAGCGATGCGGGTTCTGACCTGGAAGGCGTTGAAGCTTGCGATTTTCGATACGATGGCGACCACGGTTGCGATCATCCTGATCATTGCCGGGGCCAAGATATTCGGCAAGGCAATCACGCTGTATCGTATCCCGCAGGATATCTCGATGATGATCAGTCAGGGGATCGATACCGAACTTGGCTTTATCCTCGTGGTGACGGTCGTGTTGCTGATCATGGGGCTGGTGTTTGAGGCACTTTCAATGGTGCTGATCATGACGCCGGTTCTGTTGCCGGCGGCTCTGGCACTTGGCTTTGATCCGATCTGGTTCGGGGTCTATATGGTGATCATGGTTGAATGCGCGCTGATCACGCCGCCCGTGGGGCTCAACCTTTATGTCATTCAGTCGGTGGCGAAAACGCGATTGGGCGAAGTGGCGCGTGGCGTTTTGCCGTTCCTGCTTCTGATGTTCCTGACGGCGGCCATTCTGTATGTCTGGCATGATCTTGCCCTTTATATACCCTTTAAAATGTGACGCTTATGACCAAACAAATCTCTCCTGCCGATAAACTCCGTGCGCTTCTGGCAACGGGTGATCTGATCACCATGCCATGCTGCTTTGATGCGCTTTCGGCCAAGCTGATCGAACAGGAAGGCTTTGGCCTGACCTTCATGTCGGGCTTTTCGGCATCGGCTTCGCGGATCGGCGAACCCGATCTTGGCCTGATGTCTTATGGCGAAGTTCTTGATCAGGCGCGCAACATTACTGATGCGGTTTCGATCCCGGTAATCGGTGATGGCGACACCGGCTATGGCAATGCGATGAATGTGCGGCGCACCGTGGCGGGTTTTGCCAAGGCCGGCTGTGCCGCGGTGATGATCGAGGATCAGCTTGCGCCGAAGCGTTGCGGCCATACCAAGGGCAAGGAAGTTGTCGGCCGGGACGAGGCATTTGATCGTATCAAGGCCGCCGTTGACGCCCGCGAGGCCGGGGCGGATATCCTGATCCTTGCGCGTACCGATGCCCGGCATCAGCATGGTTTGAGCGAGGCGATTGACCGGGCCGCGAAATTTGCCGAACTGGGGGCTGACATATTGTTTGTCGAAGCCCCGAAAACGGTCGCGGAAATGCGCGAATTGTGTGCGGCCCTGCCGGGGCCGAAAATGGCCAATATCGTCGAAGGCGGGGAAACCCCCGATCTGACACCCGATGAACTGAGTGATATCGGCTATCAGATTGCGGCCTATCCGTTGTCATTGATGGCCGCCGCGATGAAGGCGATGGTCGAAACCCTGCAATTGATGAAGGCGGGCAAGCCGCGTACCGATATGCTGATGGATTGGGGCCAGTTGCGCAATCGCATCGGCTTTGATGCCTATTACGAGGAATCTGAACGTTACGCGACCTCGAAACGCGGGTAGGGGCAAGCGTTCATCTGATCGTCGGTCAAACGGCGCGCGAGGGGCTTCTCGCGCGCCGTTTTGCATTTTAGTCCGGAATGCGGGCGATGACCTTGATTTCGAAATCAAACCCTGCCAGCCAGTTGACCCCGATTGCCGTCCAGTTCGGATAGGGGGCTTCGGGGAAAACGTCACCCTTCACCTTCATGATCGTTTCAAACTGGTTTTCGGGATCGGTGTGGAAGGTTGTCACATCGACGATATCGTCAAGCGTGGCGCCGCCAGCCTTAAGCGTTGCTTCAAGGTTGGCGAATGCCAGACGCACCTGTGCCTCGAAATCCGGTTCAGGCGAACCGTCGGTGCGGCTGCCGACCTGCCCGGAAACGAACAGAAGATCGCCTGACTTGATCGCGGCGGAATAGCCGTGTTCGGCATAAAGGGCGTGCCGGTTGGCGGGGAAAATGGCGTTACGCTGTGTCATGTGGATTATCCTTTGTGTGGGTCTGGTGTGTGTCTGGAAAATGTTGATGCCGGTTTGGACCGGTTCAGGTCTTCAGCCCGGAATGCGGGCAATGACCTTGATTTCAAAGTCATACCCGGCCAGCCAATTGACGCCGATTGCCGTCCAGTTCGGATAAGGGGCTTCGGGGAAAACTTCGCCCTTTACCTTCATGATCGTTCCGAACTGATTTTCGGGATCGGTGTGGAAGGTCGTGACATCGACGATATCGTCAAGCGTGGCGCCACCTGCTTTGAGCGTTGCTTCAAGGTTGGCGAATGCCAGACGCACCTGTGCCTCGAAATCCGGTTCGGGTGAACCGTCAGAACGGCTGCCGACCTGACCGGAAACGAACAGAAGATCGCCCGATTGGATCGCGGCGGAATAGGTTTGCTTTTCGTACAGGTCATGCCGACCGGCGGGGAAAATGGCGTTACGCTGTGCCATTTGGATTTCTCCTTTTATGTGTGTCTGAAAAATGCTGCCGACGGCGTTGTGTCCGGCGTGCAATTTCACATACGATGCGTATATAAAACTCAGATACATTGCGTATGTCAAGTTTTATATACGTCGCGTATGTGAAATGGTATATGTCGGGAAATTGACCAAGGAGGTTTGCCATGGCTGTAAGACGTCGCCAGGAAATGATGGAAGAAAACCGCGAAAAGCTTATTTCGGCAGGGCGAAAGGCGTTCGGAACGCAAGGGTTTGCCGCGGCTTCGATGGATGAACTGACGGCATCGGTTGGCCTGACGCGGGGCGCGCTTTATCACAATTTCGGCGACAAGAAGGGGTTGCTTGCCGCCGTTGTTGCACAGGTCGATGGCGAGATGGCCGCGCGTGCGCGGGCGGCAAGTGCCAGTGCCGGGGACGGGTGGCAACAGCTTCTGGCGGAGGGGGCGGCCTATATCGCGATGGCGCTGGATGCCGAGGTGCGTAGGATTGTGCTGCTTGACGGGCCTGCCATTCTTGGCGATCCGTCGCATTGGCCGAGCCAGAATGCCTGCCTTGAGGCGACGAAAGAAGCGGTCGAGAGGCTGATTGCCGACGGGGTTATGAAGCCCGTCGATACCGATGCCGCTGCGCGTCTTCTTTGCGGCGCCGCCCTTAATGCGGCCTTGTGGGTCGCAGACAGTGATGATCCGAAGTCTGCCTTGCCCAAGGCGGTTGATGCCTTCAGCCTGATGGCCGAGGGGTTTCTGGTCGAGAAACGATAGTGTCCCTTGGCAGTAAGTCGATAACACCATCGTATTGAGTTTGCCGTACCGCTGACTGGATGCCTGCCTTCGCAGGCATGACGTTTTGGGGCCTTAAAAATCTGCCCGTCACTCCTGCGGAAGCGGGAGTCTATGGTGCCGCAGGTTCGGTGTCGGGGCAGGCAGAGAGCGCACGGGATTCCCGTTCCGGTTTCGCTAGAAAACTGGCACTATCGTACAAATCCCGCATGACGGGCCCAACTGCCAGCCGCCACAAGTTTCGAGGACGTGATGGAATATGTCCCCTATCTTCTGACCGCCTATGCGATTTTTGCCATGGCGGTGATGTCGCCCGGCCCGAATTTTCTGGCGGTGACAAGTGCCTCGATGACGGTGTCGCGCCGTGCGGGATTGGGCATTGCACTTGGCATCGGTACGGGCACGATCTGTTGGTCGACGATGACTGTGCTTGGGCTGACCGCGATCCTTGCCGCGTCCGAGGAAGTGGCGATTGCCCTGCGCTGGATCGGCGGTGGGTATCTGATCTATATGGGGTTCATGGCGCTTCGCAGTGCCTATAAAAGCCGGGGGCAGGGGCTGGAGGTTCCGGTGTCGGATGCGAAGGCGGATCGCCCGTTGTGGCGCTATGTGCGGCGCGGACTTCTGGTGCAGATGAGCAATCCCAAGGCCGCGCTGTTCTGGTTTTCGATCATGTCGATTGTGCTTCGGCCCGATGCGCCGGGCTGGGTCGGGCTTGCGATTGTTCTGGGCACGACGACGTTTTCATTTGGCTGGCATTTGGCGCTGGCGTGGTTCTTTTCGACCGAGGCCGTCATGCGCGTTTATCGCCGCGCCTATCGCGCCATTCAGGGGGTGATGGGGACAGCGTTTGTTTTGCTGGGCGGGCGGTTGATCGCGAATTGAACAAAACGATTTTTGGTTTGTTCATATTACCAGGCAAGGAACCGCCGACCAACGGCAGCACCGGTTGCCGATACGAGGGCAATGGCGAAGGGATACCAGATCAGCAAAAACAGGCCTGCATCATTTCGGCAGGTAATCGTATAAGCCGTCGCGGCAAGCGCCCCGGACAACATGCCAGCAATCGCACCTGCCCGCCCCGGTGCAACAGGGGCGCCAAGCCGTAACAAGCCCAAAAGAAGCACCAGCGGCAGCAGTGCGGTGATCATGATGGTCGTCACACACGATATGACGGCATATTCAGAAGCCCCCAGCCACGACGCGCCGGATTGATCCGTTGCGGCCCGCAGAACAAAGATTGCCAAGGTCGGGGCAATCGGCATCCATGCCGCACTTTTACGATCAGGCGAAATCACGCGACAGGCCATATAAAGTGCTGCAACAGCGAGGCTGATCATGGCTGCAAGTTTGAAATATGTCGCTGGTTCGTGGAATGCCGTTGATAAATCGTTTCGGGCACCGAGCAACAACAGAATTACGGCAAACAGAATTGCGGTACTGATGATCGAACCGAGCACGAGCATAAGGCGAAGTTGGCGGGGTGAGGGGTGAACAGATTGGCCTGCCTGTTTCGCAAGAGAGTCAATCAGCAAATCTGTTTTAGCCGTTTCCATGAACCATACCTTTTCGTCCTAGTTCGAGCGCGAGAAAGTAAAAAGCCGACTTAGGGCGCGACTGAAAGTGACGCGGACTGCGGCTTCGCTACGATCAAGTTTTTCTGCCGTTGTACGGACACTTTGCCCTTCAATTGCGAGCGCTTTGACAACCTCGTGCTGTTGGGGCGGTAATTTTGCAAGGTTGCGTTCGGCGTCAATCGCCCTTGAGGGATCAGATAGTGTGCCGATCATTTCCGCCAGTTCCTCGATTTCGATATCGGCATGTTTTGCTCTTTCGCGAGATAATCGTCGCACAGCATCGGTCAGTTTGTAGCGAACGACACCTGCAAGCCAAGGTTTGAACGGGCGGGTGGAATCCCATGTATGACGCTTGTTATGCAGACCAATCAGGATTTCCTGCACAATGTCTTCGGTTTCCTGCGGGTCAATTCCCATGCGTTTCAGCTTGCCGGGGATGGAACGGCGAAGACTGCGGGCAATTTCCCCAAGCAAGTTGCTGTACGCCTTGGCATCGCCCCGACGTTCGGCAAGCATCGCTTCTTCCCAACCGGTTTTACTGTGATCCAAAGAACATTACCCAATGCAATGGAAATCGGAACGGCGGGTTCGCGGTTTCGTGATCGCTTGTGAACGCTGCCCGTGTTTCACCAAGGGTTACACATCCGAAAACTTATAGGAAGCGCATTTGGGACGCTTCGATAAATGTAAGGTATGAAGATGAAATCCATGATGATTAAAATTGCTGCGGCGGTTATTGCCGGTTTCCTTGTGACAGGCAGTGCATTTGCGCAAGACGCGATTGATGCAATAACCCCGGCCCCGATCAAGGCCGAGAATGTTGTTCTGGTGCATGGTGCGTGGGCAGACGGTTCAAGCTGGGCGAAGGTGATTCCAATCCTTCAGAAGGCAGGGCTGAAAGTTACAGCGGTCCAGAACCGTCTGACGACACTTGAAGATTCGAACGAAGACGTCCGTCGGATTCTTGCGCAGCAGGACGGTCCCACCGTTCTTGCCGGACATTCGTGGAGTGGCACTGCGATCAGTGATGTTGGTGATGCCAAGAATGTATCGGCGCTTGTTTACGTAGCAGCACGCGCCCCGGAGGCCGGTGAGGATTTTGTCGCACTTCAGAAGACATTCCCGGATACGCCGGTAAGGGCGGGGGTCAAAAACGCGGATGGCTACACAACCGTTTCCAAAGACGCGTTTCTGAAATACTTCGCCAATGGCATCCCTGAAGACGAAGCCAAGGTTTATTACGCGGTACAACAGCCGACGGCGGCGTCGTTGTTTTCCGAAAAGACAACGCATACGGCCTGGAAAAACAAGCCGAGCTTTTATGCCGTGTCGGCAAACGATATGACGATCTCGCCCGAATTCGAACGATTTCTTGCTAAAAGGATGGGGGCTCAGACCGTCACGCTGGATGCAGGGCACCTTCCGATGGTCTCTCATCCGCAGGAGATTGCCGATTTGATCCTTAAAGCAGCAGGTCGTTAAGAATAAGCCGTTCCGGAATGTATTCGGGATGATTTCAAATCGGGATATTGCCGGTCAAAAGAGGCTGGCGATATCCCGTATCGGATAAAGAAAACCCCGCAGCCCAAAAGGCGTGCGGGGTTTTCTTTTAATGGTGCCGGCAGAGAGACTCGAACTCCCAACCTTCGGATTACAAATCCGCTGCTCTACCAATTATAGCTATGCCGGCCAAGCGGCGCGAAACATAATCCGGGCCGTTCGCGAATGCAAGACTTTGAAACAGGGAAAAGATCAGAAAATTGCATCCCTGAAAATCACGGTCCTGTCGCGGATGCGGGCCCGCCGTGATGCCGGTTTGGCATCACGGGATTCGCCAAAGGTTTTCAGCCGCGTGTCCGGTACAGTTCGTAAAGGGCAACCGCGGCCGCGTTGGACACATTGAGGCTTTCGATGCGGTCCGACATCGGCAGTTTGACGAGGAAGTCGCAATTTTCGCGGGTCAGGCGGCGCAGGCCTTCGCCCTCGGAGCCCATGATGATGCCGACCCGGCCCTTGAGCTTGGCTTCGGCCAGCGTTTGTTCGGCATAGCCATCCATACCGGCCAGCCAGAAGTGGGCGGCTTTGAGTTTCTCGATGGTCTGGCTGAGATTGCCGGCATGGATATAGGGCACGGTTTCAAGCGCGCCGCTGGCCGATTTGGCGAGAACGCCGGTTTCGGGCGGGGCGTGACGGTCGGGCACGATGACGGCCGCGGCACCAAAGGCGGCCGCACTGCGGAGAATCGCGCCGACATTGTGCGGGTCGGTGACCTGATCAAGGATCAGGACCGTGCATTGTTCCTCGTCCCTGGTGTCGGTAATCAGTTCTTCGACCGAAATCTGGGGCAGGGGGGCGCAATGCATCGCCATGCCCTGATGGACCGTGCCCGGCGGCAGCATTTCATCCAGATCGGTGCGCCCGGCGGCGTCGAGCTGGACATCGGTGCGTTCGGTATCGGCGAGGGCGGCGACAATTTCATCGCGCACGGCCTCGGACGCCCAGATTTTGTGAATCGTGCGTTGCGGATTGTAAATCGCGTTCAGAACCGGGTGACGACCGAAAAGAATCAGGCGCGAAGCGCTGCTCGCATTGCCGCCGTCGCGGCCGCGTTTTCGTCCGCGACGCGAATTGCCGTCACGTTTATCATCGTCTTGCGGGAAGCTGTCGCCCGGACCGGTTCCGCTGGAACGGTTGGCTGAACGGGAATTGTTGCGACGCGACATAATAGCGGAAACCTCCGGGCGGTAAGGATGTGAATGCGGTTTGTTTCGCTTTGGAACGAAAGCATGGGGAACATATAGGAAAGGAAATGCGATTTCGTGTTTTTTTTGCTGTTGACAAGGCAGGGCCCTGCAACGTATTCCCTCCCTCGCCGAACGAAGCCGGGGGCAACCCCGACAACGTTTTGACCCTGATGGAGGGGTGGCAGAGCGGTCAAATGCAGCGGACTGTAAATCCGCCGACTTAGTCTACGCAGGTTCGAATCCTGCCCCCTCCACCATTCTCTCGCCCTCGCGAGAGCTCGCAATGAGAAATATGCGGGTGTAGCTCAATGGTAGAGCAGAAGCCTTCCAAGCTTACGACGAGGGTTCGATTCCCTTCACCCGCTCCAGATTTTATATGATCCC
This sequence comes from Thalassospira australica, assembly GCF_044790785.1. Lineage (GTDB taxonomy): Bacteria > Pseudomonadota > Alphaproteobacteria > Rhodospirillales > Thalassospiraceae > Thalassospira > Thalassospira australica_A. Next base: position 1,274,633 of record NZ_CP085258.1, read on the forward strand.
GTCGGCTCGTGCGGTGGGTTCTTACGTGTTTTTTTTGGTTCGGATTAGGATCTGAGTGTAATGGCTAAAGAAAAGTTTGCGCGTACAAAACCGCACGTGAACGTCGGCACCATCGGCCACGTTGACCACGGTAAAACCACGCTGACCGCAGCGATCACCAAAGTTCTCGCAGAGAGCGGCGGGGCATCGTTCCAGGACTACAGCATGATCGACAAGGCCCCGGAAGAGAAAGCTCGTGGTATCACGATCTCGACCGCGCACGTCGAATATGAAACGGCGAACCGCCACTATGCGCACGTCGACTGCCCGGGCCACGCTGACTATGTCAAGAACATGATCACCGGTGCGGCACAGATGGACGGCGGCATCCTGGTTGTTTCGGCAGCTGACGGCCCGATGCCGCAGACCCGCGAGCACATCCTGCTTGCGCGTCAGGTTGGCGTTCCGGCCCTCGTCGTGTTCATGAACAAGGTTGACCAGGTCGATGACGAGGAACTCCTCGAACTCGTCGAAATGGAAATCCGCGAACTTCTGTCGTCCTACGACTTCCCGGGCGACGACATTCCGATCGTCAAGGGTTCGGCTCTGGCAGCCCTTGAAGGTCGTGATGACGCGATTGGCAAAGAAGCGATCCTGAAGCTGATGGAAGCTGTTGACAGCTACATCCCGGCCCCGGAACGTCCGAAAGACCGTCCGTTCCTGATGCCGATCGAGGACGTGTTCTCGATTTCGGGTCGTGGTACGGTTGTGACCGGCCGTGTTGAAACCGGTATCGTCAAGGTTGGTGAAGAAGTCGAAATCGTCGGTATCAAAGACACCGTCAAAACGATCGTCACCGGCGTTGAAATGTTCCGCAAGCTGCTCGATCAGGGTGAAGCTGGCGACAACATTGGCGCGCTGCTGCGCGGCACCAAACGTGAAGACGTCGAGCGTGGCCAGGTTCTGGCGCATGTCGGCTCGATCAAGCCGCACACCAAGTTCACTGCAGAAGCCTACATCCTGACCAAGGATGAAGGAGGCCGTCACACGCCGTTCTTCTCGAACTACCGTCCGCAGTTCTACTTCCGTACCACTGACGTCACCGGCTCGATCGAGCTGCCGGCAGGCACGGAAATGGTTATGCCGGGCGACAACGTCCAAATGACCGCGACCCTCATTGCACCGATCGCAATGGACGAAGGTCTGCGTTTCGCAATCCGTGAAGGCGGTCGTACCGTCGGCGCGGGTGTCGTTGCGAAAATCATTGAATAATTTTTGAAGATTTGCACCATTGGGTGCTTGATCTTTGAGGTGCGGGCGGATATAAGCCGCCCGCACACCCTGCCGCCCGGGCGGGGTTGCGTCGGAAAGAGCTGAAGAAATTCAACTTTCTGATTTGCTTGTAGGAGTGTAGCTCAGTTGGTAGAGCATCGGTCTCCAAAACCGAGGGCCGTGGGTTCGAGTCCCTCCGCTCCTGCCATTTACCCGGGTCCTGGAATTGAATTTTTGAAAGCGGTGTAACCCCGACAATGGCTAAAACGTCGCCGGCACAATTCGTACAGCAGGTTCGCACCGAGGCCAAAAAGGTCTCGTGGCCGTCCCGCAAGGAAACGACCGTTTCGACCATCATGGTTTTCATTATGGTGGCTTTGGCGTCTGTTTTCTTTTTTGTTGTCGATCAGCTTCTCGCCTGGGGCGTTCAGCTGGTCTTTGGTGTCGGGAGCTAGGTCATGGCGCATCGCTGGTACGTGCTTCACGTCCATTCGGGTTTCGAGAAAAAGGTCGCCCAGTCGATCCGCGAACAGTCCATCAAGAAAGGTCTTGAGGGCGAAATCGTCGAGGTCCTGGTTCCGACCGAAGAGACTGTCGAGGTCCGTCGTGGTGCAAAGGTCAATGCCGAGCGGAAGTTCTTCCCGGGCTATGTCCTTTTGAAGATGGATCTGACGGACGAGAGCTGGCATCTGGTCAAGAACACCGCCAAGGTCACCGATTTCCTTGGCAGCCGTGGCAAGCCGATGCCGATTTCCGAAAAGGAAGCCCAGCACATCCTGCATCAGGTGCAGGAAGGTGTCGAGCGTCCGAAGCCGACCATTTCGTTCGAGGTTGGCGAGGAAGTCCGTGTTTCCGACGGCCCGTTTGCATCGTTTAACGGTGTCGTCGAAGGGGTTGATGAAGAACGTTCGCGCCTTAAGGTGTCGGTCTCGATCTTCGGTCGTTCAACCCCGGTCGAGCTGGAATATACCCAGGTCGAAAAGCTTTAACGAGCTTATCAAGTGAAGTTTCTGTCTGCGTGATGCAGGCAGTTTTTAAAGCGCGGGAGGTCAGCCATGACCGTACCGCGCGCTTCTGTAATGAGGTACTCTAATGGCGAAGAAAATCGACGGCTATATCAAGCTGCAGATTCCCGCCGGCAAAGCCAACCCGTCGCCGCCTGTCGGCCCGGCTCTTGGTCAGCGCGGCGTGAACATCATGGAATTCTGCAAGGCGTTCAACGCGGCGACCCAGCAGATGGAACCCGGTATGCCGATTCCGGTCGTCATCACCGTTTATTCCGACCGTTCCTTCAGCTTTGTCACCAAAACCCCGCCGGCATCCTACTTCCTGAAAAAGGCAGCGGGCATTCCGAAGGGTTCCGGTACGACCGGTAAAGGTTACATCGGTAAAGTGACCAAAGCACAGGTCAAGGAAATCGCGGAAGCCAAAATGGCTGACCTCAACGCATTTGACGTTGAAGGCGCGATGGCGATGATCGAAGGTTCTGCCCGTGCTATGGGCCTCGAGGTTGTGGAGTAAGACGATGGCCAAGACTGGTAAGCGCCTTGCCCAGGCTTATGAGGGCATCGATCGTAACACCCAGTACGAACTGACCGCCGCGGTCAAGCTCGTCAAGGACGGTGCAAAAGCGAAATTCGACGAAACCGTTGAAATCGCAATGAACCTTGGTGTTGATCCGCGTCACGCAGACCAGATGGTCCGTGGTGTTGTTTCGCTTCCGCATGGTACCGGTAAAACCATGCGCGTCGCCGTCTTCGCAAAAGACGCCAAAGCAGAAGAAGCCCAGAAAGCTGGTGCGGACGCTGTTGGCGCCGAAGACCTGATGGAAGCAATGCAGAAAGGCGATCTGAACTATGATCGCGTTATTGCAACCCCGGACATGATGGCTGTTGTCGGCCGTCTCGGTAAGGTTCTGGGCCCGCGCGGCCTGATGCCGAACCCGAAACTCGGCACCGTGACCATGGATGTTGCCCAGGCTGTTTCCGATGCCAAAGCCGGCCAGGTTCAGTTCCGCGCTGAAAAGAACGGTATTGTCCATGCCGGTATCGGCAAGGCTTCGTTCAGCGAAGAACAGCTTGTTGAAAATGCCAAGGCATTTGTCAGCGCGATCGTCAAAGCAAAACCGACGGGCGCAAAAGGTGTATACCTGCAGCGCGCCGCCATCAGCTCGACCATGGGCGCTGGCGTGAAACTGTCGATTGCGGATATCGCGTCGAAGTAATTCAAGAATTCTGACCGGTCGCATGCGGCCGGTCAGGACCGGAGAGGATCGCAAGGTTCTCTCTACCTGTCTGTCCCAGACTGCAGGTGGACGGTATTTGCCGTTCTTAATCTCCTGCATAGGCAGAGGTTCCGGTTTTTAGTTTTCCCCGGTTACGGGGCATCACAAAAGGCTTGGACATCTGGCAAAACGGACGGGCGTCACAGACCGGTTCGAAAGGACTGGTCACGTCTGTGAACCCCCCATGGGGTTCAGGGCAATAAGCAATGTCGGAGACTTAAAGTGAACCGCGATGATAAAACACAGTTCGTAGCAGACATGCGCGAAGTGTTCGAAGGTGCGGAAGGCGTGATCGTTACCCAGTACAAAGGGTTGACGGTTGCGGAAATCACCGCTCTTCGTGCGCAGATGCGTGATGCTGGTGCGGGCTTCAAGGTCACCAAAAACCGGCTTACGCGACTTGCTCTGGAAGGCACCAAATTTGCCGGTCTTGCAGACCACTTCACCGGCCCGACCGCGATCGCCTACTCGGCTGATCCCGCGTCGGTCGCGAAAGTGGCCTCAACGTTCGCAAAAGCCAATGACAAGCTCGTTCTTGTTGCTGGCGCCATCGGTGAACAGATTCTGGACGAACAGGGCGTCAAAGCTCTGGCAGAACTGCCGTCGCTGGACGAACTGCGTGCGAAACTGGTGGGTATGATCCAGACCCCGGCACAGCGTATCGCTACGCTGACCTCCAAGCCGGCGGCCCAGATTGCCCAGGTGCTGAAGGCATACGCCGAAAAAGGCGAAGCCGCGTAACCCAATTTACCAACTTATCCAAGTTCAAGCCTAGGAGTTTATACAAATGGCCGATCTTAAGGCACTCGTTGAAGAGCTTTCGAAGCTCACCGTTCTTGAAGCTGCAGAGCTTTCCAAACTTCTCGAAGAAGAGTGGGGCGTTTCCGCTGCTGCTCCGGTTGCTGTTGCTGCTGCTGGTGGCGCTGCTGCCGGTGCTGCTGCTGCCGAAGAAAAAACCGAATTCGACGTTATCCTGGCTTCTGCTGGTGACAAGAAAATCAACGTCATCAAAGAAGTTCGCGCAATCACCGGTCTTGGCCTGAAAGAAGCCAAAGACCTGGTCGAAGGCGCACCGAAAGCTGTTAAAGAAGGCGCGTCGAAAGACGAAGCCGAAGCGATCAAGAAACAGCTTGAAGAAGCTGGCGCAACCGTCGAACTCAAGTAATCGACGGCTTCTTGCCAAGGTTTGGGTCGGCGTCCTTTCGGGGCGCCGGCCTATCCGTCTCTGCATTTCGGGCAATGGGTGTCCGGCCTGTCGGGACGCGAAAAGGAAATTTACGGTTGACGCTGCCAAAGGTAATCGTACATAACGTAAGGCCGTTTAGGTCAGAGGTTATCTTTGACGGCGTCGACAGCCGAGGGATCAGTGATCTCATTCATGTTGGATGTCACATAACATCCACGGTCATAATCAAGTGAACGCCCGCCCCGTACGGGGCTCGGGCGTCGTTGTGCTGTATGCTTTTTGCATAGTGGCACGGGGACGAACGAGTTACGACGGTGTGGGGAGGCGCGATTAAAGGAACGATGATGGATAAGTCCTTTACCGGTCGAAAGCGCATCCGCAAGAGCTTTGGACGGATCAGCGAAGTCGCTCCGCTCCCGAACCTGATTGAGGTTCAAAAGAATTCTTACGACAAGTTTTTGCAGACTGGTACCCCGCAGGAGCAGCGGGACGATGCCGGCCTCCAGGAAGTGTTCAAGAGCGTCTTTCCGATTAAAGATTTCTCAGAGCGCGCAACCCTCGAATTTGTTTCGTATGAGCTGGAGCAGCCCAAATACGATACCGAGGAGTGCCGTCAGCGTGGCATGACCTTTGCCGCGCCGCTGCGCGTGACACTGCGTCTGGTTGTCTGGGATATTGACGAAGATACCGGTGCACGTTCGATCCGCGATATCAAGGAACAGGACGTGTATATGGGCGACATGCCGCTCATGACCGAACACGGTACCTTTATCGTGAACGGCACCGAGCGTGTGATCGTCTCGCAGATGCACCGTTCGCCGGGCGTCTTCTTTGACCACGACAAGGGCAAAAGCCACAGCTCGGGCAAGTACCTGTTTGCTGCGCGCGTGATCCCGTATCGTGGTTCGTGGCTCGATTTCGAGTTCGACGCGAAAGACATCCTGTATGTCCGTATCGACCGTCGCCGCAAACTGCCGGCGACCACGCTGCTTATGGCTCTTGAAAATGAAGAGTCCGAGGCCCTGCGTGCACAGCGTGCCGAAGAAGGCCGCTCTGTCGATCCGTCGGAAATCGAAGGCCTGACGCCGGAAGAAATCCTCAACTATTACTACGAGTCGGCAGAATACCGCCGCACCAAGGATGGTTGGGTTACCGATTTCAATGCAGATCGCTATATCGGTCAGAAGCTGGTCTTTGACCTGCTTGACGCCGACAGCGGTGAAGTTGTTGCCGCCGCCGGCAGCAAGATCACCAAGCGTTCGGCTGCCAAGATCGTCGAGCAGGGTGTCAAACACATCCTGGTGCCCGAAGAACAGCTTAACGGCTGGTTCATGGCAGAAGACCAGATCGACGGCGAAACCGGTGAAATTCTGGCCGAAGCAGGCCACGAACTGACCGAAGGTGTGTTCGAGCAGCTGAAAGAATGGGGTGTCGACACCATTCGTCTGCTGATGATCGATCACAACAATGTCGGTGCGTATCTGCGCAACACCATTGCACTGGACAAGAACAGCAACCGCGAAGAAGCCCTTGTGGACATCTATCGCGTCATGCGCCCTGGCGAGCCGCCCACCATCGAGGGTGCGGAAGCCATGTTCAAGGGTCTGTTCTTTGATGCAGAGCGTTACGACCTCTCGGCTGTTGGCCGTGTGAAAATGAATGCGCGCCTTAATCTGGAATGCCCGGATACGGTTCGTGTTCTGCGTCGTGAAGACATTCTGGAAGTCGTCCGCGTTCTGATCGACCTGAAAGACGGTCGTGGCGAAATCGACGATATTGACCATCTTGGCAACCGTCGTCTGCGTTCGGTCGGCGAGCTGATGGAAAACCAGTTCCGTGTTGGCCTGCTGCGTATGGAACGTGCGATCCGCGAGCGTATGAGCTCGGTCGAGATCGACAACGTCATGCCGCATGACCTGATCAATGCGAAGCCGGTTGCGGCTGCTGTTCGTGAATTCTTCGGCTCCTCGCAGCTGTCGCAGTTCATGGACCAGACCAACCCGCTTTCGGAAATCACCCACAAGCGTCGTCTTTCGGCACTTGGACCGGGCGGTTTGACCCGTGAGCGTGCAGGTTTCGAAGTTCGTGACGTTCATCCGACCCACTATGGTCGTATCTGCCCGGTTGAAACGCCGGAAGGTCCGAACATCGGTCTGATCAACTCGCTGGCGACCTTTGCCCGCGTCAACCAGTACGGCTTCATCGAAAGCCCGTACCGCAAGGTTGTCGATGGCGTGGTTACCTCCGAAGTCATCTATCTTTCGGCCATCGAGGAAGGTCGCTATGTCATTGCACAGGCGAACGAACCGCTGACCAAGGAATTCGGCTTCGAAAACGAACTGATCAACACCCGTAAGGCCGGTGACCACTATATGGCCCGCTCCGAAGAGATCGACCTTATGGACGTCTCGCCGAAGCAGCTTGTATCGGTCGCATCCGCGCTCATTCCGTTCCTTGAGAACGATGACGCGAACCGCGCACTGATGGGCTCGAACATGCAGCGTCAGGCGGTTCCGCTGATCCGCTCCGAAGCGCCGTATGTCGGGACCGGTATGGAAGTTCCGGTGGCACGTGATTCGGGGGCAACCCTGATCGCACGCCGTGACGGTGTTGTTGAATCCGTTGACGCGACCCGTATGGTTATCCGCGCAACCGGTGACATTGCCGCCTCGGAATCGGGTGTCGATATTTACACCCTGCTGAAATACCAGCGTTCCAACCAGGGTAGCTGCATCAACCAGCGTCCGCTGGTGAAGGTGGGCGATGTTGTCCAGAAGGGCGACATCATCTCGGATGGTCCGTGTACCGATATGGGTGAACTGGCCCTGGGTCGTAACGTGCTGGTCGCGTTTATGCCCTGGAACGGTTACAACTTCGAGGATTCCATCCTTCTGTCCGAGCGTATCGCACGTGATGACGTTTATACCTCGATCCATATCGAGGAATTCGAAGTCATGGCCCGCGATACCAAGCTGGGTCAGGAAGAGATCACCCGTGACATTCCGAACGTCGGTGAAGAAGCCCTTAAAAACCTCGACGAGGCGGGCATCGTTTACATCGGTGCGGAAATCAAACCGGGCGATATCCTTGTCGGTAAAGTGACGCCGAAGGGCGAAAGCCCGATGACGCCGGAAGAAAAACTTCTGCGCGCCATCTTCGGTGAAAAAGCATCCGACGTCCGTGATACGTCGCTGCGTGTCCCTCCGGGACAGTTCGGTACCGTTGTTGAAGTCCGCGTGTTCTCGCGTCGTGGCGTTGACAAGGACGAACGTGCCCTGGCAATCGAACGTTCCGAAATCGAACGTCTTGCAAAAGACCGTGATGATGAACGTGCGATCCTGGAACGCAACTTCTATGGTCGTCTGAAAAACCTGCTGCTTGGCCAGACCCTGGTTGACGGACCGAAAGGTCTGAATGGCGAGATCACCGAAGACGCCCTTTCGGGTGTTGCTCGTGGTCTGTGGCGTCAGATTGCCGTTGCCGATGACAATGTCATGTCCGACATCGAAGCCCTGAAGAAACAGTTCGAGGAATCGATTGCTGTTCTGCAGGCTCGTTTCGACGACAAGGTCGACAAGCTTCAGGCTGGTGACGAACTGCCGCCGGGCGTGATGAAGATGGTCAAAGTCTTCGTTGCAGTTAAGCGCAAGATGCAGCCGGGCGACAAGATGGCCGGCCGTCACGGGAACAAGGGTGTCGTATCGCGCATCATGCCGATGGAAGACATGCCGCATCTCGAAGACGGTACGCCTGTCGATATCGTTCTGAACCCGCTTGGTGTTCCGTCGCGTATGAACGTCGGCCAGATCCTTGAAACCCACCTTGGTTGGGCGTCACGTGGTCTGGGTGAACAGATCGGCGAGCTTGTCGATGCTGTTGCCGATGGTCGTGCCGAGATGGACAGCCTGCGTGGCAAGCTCAATGAAGTGTACGAGGACGAGCAATACGTCACCGGCATCAAAGAGCTGAGCGATGGCGATGTTATCGAGCTTGGTAACAACCTGCGTCGTGGTGTGCCGATGGCAACCCCGGTCTTTGACGGTGCACGTGAACCTGATGTGGTTCGCATGCTCGAAAAAGCCGGCCTTGATGGTTCTGGCCAGGTCGACCTGTATGATGGTCGTACCGGCGAGAAATTCCATCGCAAGGTGACCGTGGGCTACATCTACATGCTCAAGCTGCATCACCTGGTCGACGACAAGATCCACGCCCGTTCGATTGGTCCGTACTCGCTTGTTACCCAGCAGCCGCTGGGTGGTAAGGCACAGTTCGGTGGCCAGCGTTTCGGGGAGATGGAAGTGTGGGCACTCGAAGCTTACGGTGCTGCCTACACCCTCCAGGAAATGCTTACTGTCAAGTCGGACGATGTTTCGGGCCGTACCAAGGTCTATGAGGCGATCGTTCGTGGCGAAGACACCTTCGAGGCGGGCATTCCGGAATCCTTTAACGTTCTCGTTAAAGAACTTCGGTCGCTGGGTCTCAATGTCGAGCTCGAGCAAGACGACCTTTAATAGCTTGGCGGGCGGGTACCATTCGGGTGTCCCGTCCGCCATCAAGCATCTTTCGGCCTGAAAATTGGCGAAACCCGGCGAGACCGGGCATAGCGGGAGAGCCTTTATGAACGAGTTGATGAAGATCTTCGGGCAGCCGCAGGGCACCCAGAGCTTCGATCAGATCCGGATTCAGATTGCCAGCCCGGAGCGTATCCGCTCCTGGTCGTTCGGCGAGATCAAGAAACCGGAGACCATCAACTACCGGACCTTTAAACCGGAGCGCGACGGCCTGTTCTGTGCGCGCATTTTTGGTCCGGTGAAGGATTACGAATGCTTGTGCGGCAAGTACAAGCGTATGAAATATCGCGGCATTATCTGTGAGAAGTGCGGCGTCGAAGTGACTCTGGCCAAAGTACGTCGCGAGCGTATGGGCCACATCGAACTGGCGGCACCGGTTGCCCATATCTGGTTCATGAAGTCGCTGCCGAGCCGCCTTGGTCTGCTGCTGGACATGACGCTCAAGGATCTTGAGCGCATTCTGTATTTCGAAAACTATGTGGTCATCGAGCCGGGTCTGACCCCGCTCAAGATGGGTGAGCTTCTTTCTGAAGATCAGTACATGACCGCACAGGAAGAGTATGGCGAAGACAGCTTCCGTGCCGGTATCGGCGCCGAAGCGATCCGCGACATGCTTGCAGCGATCGATCTTGATGACGAACGCGAAACCGCGAAAATCGACCTCAAGGAAACCAATTCCGAAGCCAAGCGCAAGAAGCTGGTCAAACGCCTGAAGCTGATCGAAGCTTTCCAGGAGTCCGGTGCGCGTCCGGAATGGATGATTCTTGAAGTGATTCCGGTCATTCCGCCAGAACTGCGTCCGCTGGTTCCGCTGGATGGCGGCCGTTTCGCAACGTCCGATCTGAACGACCTTTACCGTCGTGTGATCAACCGTAACAACCGTCTGAAGCGCCTGATCGAGCTTCGTGCGCCCGATATCATCGTGCGTAACGAAAAACGTATGCTTCAGGAATCGGTTGACGCGCTGTTTGACAACGGCCGTCGCGGTCGTCCGATCACCGGTGCCAACAAGCGTCCGCTCAAATCGATGTCGGACATGCTTAAAGGCAAGCAGGGTCGTTTCCGTCAGAACCTTCTGGGTAAACGCGTCGACTATTCCGGTCGTTCGGTTATCACGGTTGGTCCGAACCTGAAACTGCATCAGTGCGGCCTGCCGAAGAAAATGGCGCTCGAACTGTTCAAGCCGTTCGTCTATGCGAAGCTTGAACTGTACGGGATGGCAACCACCATCAAGGCTGCAAAGCGTATGGTGGAAAAAGAGCGTGCCGAAGTCTGGGATATCCTTGAGCAGGTTATCCGTGAACATCCGGTCATGCTTAACCGTGCGCCGACCCTTCACCGTCTTGGTATCCAGGCGTTCGAGCCGACCCTGATCGAAGGTAAGGCAATCCAGCTGCATCCGCTCGTTTGTACGGCTTTCAACGCCGACTTCGACGGTGACCAGATGGCCGTTCACGTGCCGCTGTCGCTTGAAGCGCAGCTTGAAGCACGTACCCTGATGATGTCGACCAACAACATCCTTTCGCCGGCTTCGGGTAAACCGATCATCGTGCCGTCGCAGGATATTGTCCTTGGTCTTTACTACATCTCGATGGAACGCGACGGTCAGCCGGGCGAGGGCATGTCCTTTGTCAATATCGCTGAAATCGAACAGGCTCTTGATGCCGGTGTTGTGACCCTGCATTCGAAAATCAATGCACGTTACAAAACGGTTGATGAAAACAACGAGCCGATCACCATCCGTGTTCAGACCACGGCGGGTCGCATGTTGCTGTCCGAACTGCTGCCGCGTCATCCGCGCATTCCGTTCGCGACCATCAACAAGCTGCTGACCAAGAAAGACGTCTCGAACGTTATCGATGTCGTCTATCGTCACTGTGGCCAGAAAGAGACCGTTATCTTTGCTGACCGCATGATGGCTCTTGGCTTTAACTGGGCATGCAAAGCCGGTATTTCGTTTGGCAAGGATGACATGATCATTCCGGAAGCCAAGGAAACCCTGGTTGGTGCGACCCATGACAAGGTCAAGGAATACGAGCAGCAGTACCAGGACGGTCTGATCACGCGTGGTGAGAAATACAACAAGGTCGTCGACGCCTGGTCGCAATGCACCGATGACGTTTCCGAAGCGATGATGAAAGTCATCTCGGCAACGGCAGAAGGTGACAATGTGAACTCGGTTTACATGATGGCGCACTCCGGTGCCCGTGGTTCTGCCGCCCAGATGCGTCAGCTCGCAGCGATGCGCGGCCTGATGGCAAAGCCGGACGGCTCGATCATCGAGACTCCGATTATCTCGAACTTCAAAGAAGGCCTGACCGTGCAGGAGTACTTCAACTCCACCCACGGTGCCCGTAAAGGTCTGGCCGATACCGCATTGAAAACGGCGAACTCGGGTTATCTGACCCGTCGTCTCGTCGACGTCGCACAGGACAGCATCATCACCCAGCATGATTGCGGTACCGAACGCGGCCTCGATATTGCTGCGGTTGTCGATTCCGGCGAAGTTATCGAGACGCTGTCTGATCGTATCCTCGGTCGTTTCACCGCTGACGAGATTGTCAATCCGTCAACCGGCGAAGTCATCGTGCCGAAGAACGAAATGGTTGTCGAAGATCACCTTGACCTGATCGAAAAAGCCGGTGTTGAAACCGCGCGTATCCGTTCGGTTCTGACCTGTGATGCCGAAACCGGCGTTTGCGGTCATTGCTATGGTCGTGACCTGGCACGCGGTACCACGGTGAACATTGGTGAAGCTGTCGGTGTTATTGCCGCACAGTCGATCGGCGAGCCGGGCACGCAGCTTACGATGCGTACGTTCCACATTGGTGGTGCGGCACAGCGTGGTGCGGAAGTTTCCGGTGTCGAAGCCAACTTCGATGCAACCGTGAAACTGAAGAACCGTGCCGTCGTTACGAATTCAAGCGGTGTCATGATCGTCATGGCGCGTAACCTTGAAATTCTGCTGATCGACAAGACCGGCCGCGAACGTGCGAAATACCGCGTTCCGTATGGTGCGAAACTTCTTGCCGATGACGGTGACCAGATCACGCGTGGCCAGAAACTGGCCGAATGGGATCCGTACACCCTGCCGATCATCACCGAGAAAGAAGGTTATGTGAACTATGTCGACCTTCTCGAGAACGTAACCATTCGCGAAGTCTATGACGAAGCGACCGGTATCGCCTCGAAAACGGTTATCGACTGGAAGAGCATGCCCAAGGCATCCGACCTCAAGCCGCGCGTTACGCTCCGTAACGAAGACGGCGAGGTCATCAACCTGGATAACGGCCTTGAAGCCCGTTACTTCCTGTCGGTTGATGCCATTCTCTCGGTCGAGAACGGTCAGAAAGTCAACGCCGGTGACGTGCTTGCACGTATTCCGCGCGAAGGTTCGAAGACCCGTGACATCACCGGTGGTCTGCCGCGTGTGGCTGAATTGTTCGAGGCGCGCAAGCCCAAGGACCACGCCATCATCGCCGACATCGCCGGCCGTGTCGAATTCGGCAAGGACTACAAGAACAAGCGTCGTGTCATCGTGCATCCGCTTGAAGACAGTGGTCTGACCGAACCGGTTGAATACATGATCCCGAAAGGCAAGCATCTTGCCGTTCAGGAAGGGGACTTCGTGGAGAAGGGCGACCAGTTGCTTGACGGTTCGCCGGTCCCGCACGATATCCTGCGCGTCATGGGCGTTCCGGCACTGGCCGACTACCTGGTCAACGAGATTCAGGAAGTCTACCGTTTGCAGGGCGTGAAGATTAACGACAAGCACATCGAAGTCATCGTTCGTCAGATGCTTCAGAAAGTGGAAGTGACCAAAACCGGTGACACCACGCTTCTGGTTGGCGAAATCATCGACCGTGTCGATTTCGATGCCGAAAACGAACGTGCCGTCAAAGAAGGTGGCGAACTGGCCGAAGCTGCACCGGTCCTTCAGGGGATCACCAAAGCTTCGCTCCAGACGCATTCCTTCATCTCGGCCGCATCGTTCCAGGAAACCACGCGCGTTCTTACCGAAGCAGCCGTGTCGGGCAAAACCGATACCCTGATCGGTCTGAAAGAAAACGTGATCGTGGGTCGTCTGATCCCGGCAGGTACCGGTGCGGTGATGAACCGCTTCCGCGCCCTTGCCGCCGAACGCGACAAGAACGTACAGATCGAGGCAGAAGAGGAAATCGGCGACAATTTCGGACCTCAGTCCGATGCCGAGTCCCCGTCCTTGCCGGCCGGCGAGTAAAATCGCCGCGCAAGCTTGTTAAAGAATCAGAGGCGAACCGGGAATTATCTATCGATGCACCGGTTCGCCTCGGCGTTTGAAGCGCCAACTCGAAGGCCCAAAGGGTTTTGCTTGACGCGAAATGGGGCCGTCACTAGTATGCGCCCACCGAATCTCGGGGGGTGTAGCTGTGCCGGTGCCAAATCGCTTGGCAGCGGGCGGTTTTGCCCCCCGTCGCTTGAGTGCGACTCTAACGGCCGTCGAGGGCAGGATGATCCTGCGTAATGGGCGGTCCGTATTTGCGTTTGCAGAATTTGCAAACGCATGCGGTCGTTCGTCGTGCGTCGATAGAGCAGCGCCCTTGTGGCGTCCGTTAAAGTACAAAGGGAAAGTTAATGCCCACTATCAACCAGTTGATCCGCAAATCGCGGACTCCGCGCACCCAGCGCGACATGGTTCCGGCACTGGAAGCCTGCCCGCAGAAACGCGGCGTATGCACCCGTGTCTACACCACGACCCCGAAGAAGCCGAACTCGGCACTTCGTAAGGTTGCCCGTGTCCGTTTGACCAACGGCTACGAAGTCACCAGCTACATTCCGGGTGAAGGTCACAACCTGCAGGAACACTCTGTCGTCATGATCCGTGGCGGCCGCGTAAAGGATTTGCCGGGTGTGCGTTACCACATCATTCGCGGTACCCTCGATACGCAGGGTGTCAAAGACCGTAAACAGCGTCGTTCGAAATACGGCGCGAAACGCCCGAAATAAGGAGCAGCTCAGATGTCACGTCGTCACGCTGCTGAAAAGCGCGAAGTTTTGCCTGACGCCAAATATGGCGATAAGGTTCTGACCAAATTCATGAACGGTCTGATGCTCGACGGTAAAAAATCCGCCGCCGAGAAGATCGTTTATGGCGCACTGGAAGTCATGGAAGGCAAGGGTGCCGATCCGGTAGCCCAGTTCCATGAAGCCATGGACAACGTAAAGCCGAACGTCGAAGTTCGTTCGCGCCGTGTCGGTGGTGCTACCTATCAGGTTCCGGTTGAAGTTCGTTCCGAGCGCCGTCAGGCACTGGCCATTCGCTGGCTGGTTGACGCTGCCCGCAAACGTTCCGAAACGACCATGGTTGGTCGTCTCGCCGGGGAACTGATGGACGCTGCCAACAACCGTGGCTCGGCCGTCAAGAAGCGCGAAGACACCCACCGGATGGCCGAAGCCAACAAGGCTTTCGCTCATTACCGCTGGTAATCCAGACCTCAGGATCAAGAGTCGATTATGGTACAACGCACTCCGATCTCTCGGTATCGCAATATTGGCATCATGGCACACATCGATGCTGGTAAAACGACGACCACCGAGCGAATTCTTTTCTACACCGGCAAGTCCTACAAGATCGGCGAAGTCCACGACGGCGCCGCGACCATGGACTGGATGGAACAGGAACAGGAACGCGGCATCACGATTACGTCTGCCGCGACGACCTGCTTCTGGAAAGACAACCGCATCAATATCATTGATACCCCGGGCCACGTTGACTTCACGATTGAAGTTGAACGTTCGCTTCGTGTTCTCGATGGTGCATGCGCTGTTTTCGATGCCGTTTCCGGTGTTGAACCGCAGACCGAAACCGTATGGCGCCAGGCTGACAAGTACCGCGTTCCGCGTATGTGCTTTGTCAACAAAATGGACCGTACCGGTGCGGACTTCTTCCGCTGCGTCAAAATGATCAAAGACCGTCTCGGTGCCAATGCCGCTGTCATGCAGTTGCCGATTGGTTCCGAAATGGAATTCGAAGGCGTTGTCGATCTGGTTAAAAACCAGGAAATCGTCTGGAAAGACGAAAGCCTCGGCGCTGAATTCGAATATCGCGACATCCGCGATTCGCTCAAAGACCAGGCTGAAGAGTACCGTGAAGCTCTGATCGAACAGGCTGTTGAGTGTGACGAAGCTGCCATGGAGGCTTACCTCGAAGGCGAAATGCCATCCGAGGAAGTTCTCAAGAAGTGTATCCGTAAAGGTACGCTGAAAGGCGAACTGGTTCCGGTCCTTTGCGGTACTGCGTTCAAGAACAAAGGCGTTCAGCCGCTTCTTGATGCCGTCATCGATTACATGCCGGCACCGGACGACATCGAAGACGTGCGCGGCATCAAGCCGGGCACCGAAGACGAGCCGGACTCACGTCCGCTGAACGACGAAGCACCGTTCTCCGGTCTTGCATTCAAGATCATGAGCGACCCGTTCGTTGGCTCGCTGACCTTCGTTCGTATTTATTCCGGTATGCTTGAAGCCGGTTCGTATGTTCTGAACTCTGTCAAAGAGAAGAAAGAACGTATCGGCCGTATGCTGCTTATGCATTCAAACAACCGCGAAGAAATCAAATACGCTTGCTCGGGCGACATCGTTGCTCTGGTCGGTCTGAAGGATACCACCACCGGTGACACCCTTTGCGACACTGCCAAGCCGATCATCCTTGAGCGTATGGAATTCCCGGATCCGGTTATCGAGATCGCTGTAGAGCCGAAATCGAAAGCCGACCAGGAGAAAATGGGTCTCGCCCTTGCACGTCTTGCACAGGAAGATCCGTCGTTCCGCGTGAAAACCGACCACGAATCCGGCCAGACCATCATTTCCGGTATGGGCGAGCTTCACCTCGACATCATCGTCGATCGCATGAAGCGTGAATTCAAAGTCGAAGCAAATGTCGGCGCGCCGCAGGTTGCTTATCGTGAGACGATTTCCCAGGAAGTCGACATCGATTACACCCACAAGAAACAGTCGGGTGGTTCGGGTCAGTTCGCACGTATCAAGTTGACCTTCACCCCGGGTGAACCGGGCAGCGGGTTCTCCTTCAAGGATACCGTCGTTGGCGGTAACGTTCCGAAGGAATACATTCCGGGCGTTCAGAAAGGCCTTGAAACCTCGCTTAACAACGGTGTGATCGCCGGCTTCCCGGTTACCGACTTCTCGGTCACCCTGACCGACGGTGCATATCACGACGTTGACTCGAGCGTGATGGCCTTCGAAATCGCAGCACGTGCTGCCTTCCGTGAAGGTCTCTCGAAAGCTCGTCCGAAGCTTCTTGAGCCGATCATGAGTGTCGAAGTTGTGACGCCGGAAGAATACATGGGCGACATCATTGGTGACCTTAACAGTCGCCGTGGTCAGGTCCGTGACATGGATTCCCGTGGTATTGCACGCGTTGTTAGCGCGTTTGTCCCGCTGGCGAACATGTTCGGTTACGTCAATACACTGCGTTCCATGTCCCAGGGCCGTGCCCAGTTCGTGATGCAGTTCGATCATTACGCCGATGTCCCGCAGGCAGTTGCGGACGAAGTCAAGGCCAAGTCGGCCGGCTAAGGCGAAGCCAGAATAAACGGAGTTAGAAATGGCTAAAGAAAAATTTGCCCGTACAAAACCGCACGTGAACGTCGGCACCATCGGCCACGTTGACCACGGTAAAACCACGCTGACCGCAGCGATCACCAAAGTTCTCGCAGAGAGCGGCGGGGCATCGTTCCAGGA
The DNA here is from genome assembly GCF_044790785.1 of Thalassospira australica. Lineage (GTDB taxonomy): Bacteria > Pseudomonadota > Alphaproteobacteria > Rhodospirillales > Thalassospiraceae > Thalassospira > Thalassospira australica_A. The sequence continues at coordinate 1,291,665 of NZ_CP085258.1, forward strand.
CTACAGCATGATCGACAAGGCACCGGAAGAGAAAGCTCGTGGTATCACGATCTCGACCGCGCACGTCGAATATGAAACGGCGAACCGCCACTATGCGCACGTCGACTGCCCGGGCCACGCTGACTATGTCAAGAACATGATCACCGGTGCGGCACAGATGGACGGCGGCATCCTGGTTGTTTCGGCAGCAGACGGCCCGATGCCGCAGACCCGCGAGCACATCCTGCTTGCGCGTCAGGTTGGCGTTCCGGCCCTCGTCGTGTTCATGAACAAGGTTGACCAGGTCGATGACGAGGAACTCCTCGAACTCGTCGAAATGGAAATCCGTGAACTTCTGTCGTCCTACGACTTCCCGGGCGACGACATTCCGATCGTTAAAGGTTCGGCTCTGGCAGCCCTTGAAGGTCGTGATGACGCGATTGGCAAAGAAGCGATCCTGAAGCTGATGGAAGCTGTTGACAGCTACATCCCGGCACCGGAACGTCCGAAAGACCGTCCGTTCCTGATGCCGATCGAGGACGTGTTCTCGATTTCGGGTCGTGGTACGGTTGTGACCGGCCGTGTTGAAACCGGTATCGTCAAGGTTGGTGAAGAAGTCGAAATCGTCGGTATCAAAGATACCGTCAAAACGATCGTCACCGGCGTTGAAATGTTCCGCAAGCTGCTCGATCAGGGTGAAGCTGGCGACAATATCGGCGCGCTGCTGCGCGGCACCAAACGTGAAGACGTCGAGCGTGGCCAGGTTCTGGCACATGTCGGCTCGATCAAGCCGCACACCAAGTTCACTGCAGAAGCCTACATCCTGACCAAGGATGAAGGTGGCCGTCACACGCCGTTCTTCTCAAACTACCGTCCGCAGTTCTACTTCCGTACCACTGACGTCACCGGCTCGATCGAGCTGCCGGCAGGCACGGAAATGGTTATGCCGGGCGACAACGTCCAGATGACCGCGACCCTCATTGCACCGATTGCAATGGACGAAGGTCTGCGTTTCGCAATCCGTGAAGGCGGTCGTACCGTCGGCGCGGGCGTTGTTGCCAAGATCATCGAGTAATTTTCTCTTGATCTTTGTGAAGCGGGCGGCTATGTAAGCCGCCCGCAACACTTTTGCGGCAATCGTCAACTCCAGTTGAGGGGCCGGTGTCCTTTTGAGGGCTCCGGTACATAATTACATGGATAGTCAGAACATTCGCATTCGCCTGAAGGCGTTTGACCATCGCGTGCTGGATCAGTCCACGCGCGAGATCGTCAATACGGCGAAGCGCACTGGCGCAGAGGTCCGCGGCCCGATTCCGCTGCCGACCCGCATTGAGAAATACACTGTTCTGCGGTCTCCGCACATCGATAAGAAATCGCGTGAACAGTTCGAAATCCGTACGCATAAGCGTCTTCTCGACATTGTCGACCCGACTCCCCAGACCGTTGATGCTCTGATGAAGCTCGACCTGGCTGCAGGCGTCGACGTCGAGATCAAACTTTAATCGGGAGTAAGCCGCAATGCGTAGTGGACTTATTACCCAGAAGGTTGGCATGACTCGCGTCTTCACGGACGAAGGCGTGCACCTTCCTGTCACCGTTCTGAAAGTCGATAACCTTCAGGTCGTTGCTAATCGTACCAGCGACACCGACGGTTACGTTGCTGTTCAGCTTGGCTATGGCAAAGCAAAAGTGAAAAACGTATCGAAGCCGATGCGCGGTCACTTCGCAAAAGCCAAGGTCGAGCCGAAAGCCAAACTTGCTGAATTCCGCGTTAGCGAAGATGCCCTAATCGAAGTCGGTGCCGAACTTTCGGCTGCCCACTTTGTCGAAGGCCAGTTCGTTGACGTTATCGGCACCTCCATCGGTAAAGGTTTTGCCGGTGCGATGAAGCGCCATAACTTCGGTGGTCTGCGTGCGTCGCACGGTGTGTCTGTATCGCACCGTTCGCATGGTTCCACCGGTCAGTGCCAGGATCCGGGCCGCGTCTTCAAAGGTAAGAAGATGGCTGGTCACATGGGTGCGGCTCGCGTTACCGTTCAGTCCCTGAAAATCGTCTCTACCGACGCTGACAAGGGTCTTGTTCTGGTTCACGGTGCTGTTCCGGGTCATGCTGGTGCGTATGTCCTTGTCAAGGATGCTGTGAAACGTGCTGCACCGGAAGGTCTGCCGTTCCCGGCCGCGCTTAAGGGTGCTGCTGCCCCGGCTGCTGAAGAAGCTGCCGCCGAGGATAAGGAATAAGCATCATGAAGCACGATATTCTGAAACTTGACGCGTCCAAGGCAGGTAACATCGATCTCGCAGAAGAGATCTTTGGTCTGGACGTTCGTCGTGACATCCTTCACCGCATGGTGAACTGGCAGCTGGCAAAACGTCGCGCCGGGACCCACAAGGTCAAGGAAAAGAGCGAGATCTCTGCGACCACGAAAAAGTTCGTACGTCAGAAGGGTAGTGGCGGTGCACGTCACGGTTCCCGCAAAGCCGTACAGTTCCGTGGTGGTGGTGTGGCGCATGGTCCGCGTGTTCGCGATCATTCGCACGATCTGACCAAGAAATTCCGTAAGCTCGCGCTGAAAACCGCTCTGTCGGCCAAAGCAAAGGACGGTAAGCTTATCGTTCTTGATAATGCGGAATTCTCGGACGCCAAAACCAAGAATCTGGTCGCAGTTTTCGCTAAGCTCGGCTGGAAATCTGCACTGATCATCGACGGTTCGCAGGTCAATGAGGGCTTTGCACGTGCTGCGCGCAACATCCCGCAGATTGATGTGCTGCCCGAGATTGGTGCTAACGTCTATGACATCCTGCGCCGTGACACCCTGGTGCTGACCAAGGGTGCGGTCGAAGCGTTGGAGGCACGTCTCAAATGACGATCATCAGCAAAGAGCGGATGTACGAAGTCATCCGCGCCCCGCATATCACTGAAAAGTCGACGCTGATTTCTGAACACAATGCCGTTGCGTTCAAAGTTGCGATCGACGCCACCAAGCCGGAGATCAAGGCTGCTGTGGAAGGTCTGTTCGGGGTGAAGGTCAAGGCGGTCAATACCTCTGTGGTAAAAGGCAAGACCAAGCGTTTTCGCGGTACTGTCGGTCGCCGGAGCGATTTCAAGAAAGCGATGGTTACCCTCGAAGAGGGTCAGTCCATCGACGTGACGACGGGAATCTAAGACATGGCTTTGAAGAAGTTTAAACCAACCTCTCCTGGTCGCCGTCAGCTGGTTCTTGTCGATCGTTCCGATCTCCACAAGGGCAAGCCGATCAAAGCGTTGACCGAAGGTCTTCGCAAGAAAGGTGGCCGTAACAACTCTGGTCGTATCACCGCCCGCCGTATTGGTGGTGGTCACAAGCGTCGTTACCGCATTATCGACTTCAAACGTACCAAGTTTGATGTCGTTGGTACGGTCGAACGTCTGGAATATGATCCGAACCGCACGGCGTTTATCGCCCTGGTTCGTTATTCCGATGACGAGTTGGCCTACATCCTCGCACCGCAGCGTCTTGCTGTCGGCGACAACATTGTTGCAGCCGAACGCGTAGATATTAAGCCGGGCAATGCCGCACCGCTGAAGAATATTCCGGTCGGTACCATCGTCCATAACGTCGAACTGAAAGCCGGTAAAGGTGGTCAGATCGCACGTTCGGCAGGCACCTATGTGCAGCTTGTCGGCAAGGACCAGGGTTACGCCCAGCTTAAGCTGTCCTCCGGTGAGGTACGTTTGGTTCGTGGTGAATGCATGGCTACCATCGGTGCCGTGTCCAACCAGGACCAGCAGAACACAAACCTTGGTAAAGCAGGCCGCAATCGCTGGCTTGGCAAGCGTCCTTCGGTTCGTGGTGTTGCCATGAACCCGATCGATCACCCGCATGGTGGTGGTGAAGGTCGCACTTCGGGTGGTCGTCACCCGGTTACGCCGTGGGGCAAGCCTACCAAGGGCAAACGTACCCGCTCGAACAAAAAGACTGACGCGCTCATCATGCGCCGTCGTCATAAGAGCTAACGGAGGAGGCTAGACTATGGCGCGTTCCGTTTGGAAGGGTCCGTTTGTAGACGGATACCTTCTTAAGAAAGCCGAAACAGTCCGTGCTTCAGGCCGGAATGAGGTAATCAAGACCTGGTCGCGGCGCTCGACGATTTTGCCGCAATTCGTAGGCCTCACCTTTGGGGTTTACAATGGCCAGAAGTTTCTGCCGGTACTTGTGAACGAAGATATGATCGGTCATAAGTTCGGCGAGTTTTCGCCGACCCGTACCTACTATGGTCACGCGGCCGACAAGAAGGCGAAGAGGAAGTAACGATGGGTAAAAAAGCTGACATCCGTCGGCTGGCGGACAACGAGGCTGCGGCTTCGCTCCGGGCAGTACGCATTTCCCCGCGTAAGCTCAACCTCGTCGCCGAGTCGATCCGTGGTATGAAGGCAGAGGCTGCTTTGGCAGAGCTCACCTTCTCCAACAAACGCATTTCGCAGGACGTCAAAAAGCTGCTGGAATCGGCAATCGCTAATGCCGAGAACAATCACCAGCTTGATGTCGACCGTCTCTTTATCAAAGAGGCGACTGTTGGTAAGGCATTCGTGATGAAACGTTGGCGGGCCCGCGCACGCGGTCGCGTCGGCAAGATCATCAAGCCGTTCTCCAACATGCGCATCGTCGTCTGCGAACGTGAGGAGGCCGAGTAATGGGTCAGAAAGTAAATCCGATCGGTCTGCGCGTTGGCATCAACCGTACGTGGGATTCCCGCTGGTACGCCAACAAGGCCGATTTCGCTGGCCTTCTTCATGAAGACCTGGCGATCCGTCAATACATCTTCGACCGTCTGAAACAGGCGGGTGTATCGAAGGTGATTATCGAACGTCCGGCGAAAAAAGCCCGTATCTCGATCCACTCTGCCCGTCCGGGCGTTGTTATCGGGAAAAAAGGCCAGGACATCGAGAAGCTCAAGAACGATCTGCAGAAACTGACCAAGTCGGAAGTGCAGGTTAACATCATCGAAATCCGTAAACCGGAAATCGATGCCAAGCTGGTCGCTGACAACATCGCCCAGCAGCTTGAGCGCCGTGTTTCGTTCCGTCGCGCTATGAAGCGCTCGGTTCAGAACGCAATCCGTCTCGGTGCTGGTGGCATTCGTATTAATGCTGCCGGTCGTCTTGGTGGTGCTGAAATCGCTCGTACCGAATGGTACCGTGAAGGTCGCGTTCCGCTGCACACTCTGCGTGCGGACGTTGATTACGGCACTTCGGAAGCACACACCACCTATGGTGTTTGCGGTCTGAAGGTCTGGATCTTCAAGGGCGAAATCATGGCTCACGATCCGTTGGCTTCCGAGCGTAAAGCGCTCGAGTCGGCTGGTTCAGGTCGTAAGTAAGGAGATAGAGAGATGCTTTCTCCAAAACGTACAAAGTTCCGTAAAGCACACAAAGGCCGCCTTAAAGGTGAGGCCAAAGGTGGTACGGAACTTAATTTCGGCGCTTATGGCTTGAAAGCCTTGGAGCCGGAGCGTATAACGGCGCGTCAGATCGAAGCGGCCCGCCGCGCGATCACCCGCCACATGCGCCGTCAGGGCCGTGTGTGGATCCGCGTTTTCCCGGATCTCCCGGTATCTCAGAAGCCTGCTGAAGTCCGTCAGGGTAAAGGCAAGGGCTCTGTTGAATATTGGGCGGCACGTGTGAAACCGGGTCGGATTATGTTTGAACTTGACGGTGTTCCGCTGGATCTTGCACGTCGGGCCTTTGAGCTCGCAGCGGCAAAATTGCCGATCAAGACCAAGTTTGTCACGCGTCTTGGTGAAGGGGAGTAATTAGTGATGAAAATTGCTGATCTCCGCGCGAAAAGCGCTGATGAACTAAAACAGATGCTGCTCGACCTGCGTAAGGAATCGTTCAATATGCGTTTCCAGCAGGCTTCCGGTCAGTTCGAGAACACTGCGCAGGTCCGTAAGGTCCGCCGTGATATCGCCCGCATCAAAACCCTTCTCGGAAACGAGAAGGGTGCTACTGCGGCCTAACTGGACACGCATAGGAGTTAAGACACATGCCGAGGCGTGTATTGCAGGGGACAGTCGTTTCGACAAAAAACGACAAGACTGTGGTGGTCCGTGTGGAACGCCAGGTCATGCACCCGCTGTATAAAAAGTATGTGCGCAAGTCGAAGAAATTCCACGCGCATGATGAAGAGAACCGCTTCAAGACGGGTGACGTCGTTCGTATTCGCGAATGCCGGCCGATCTCGAAATTGAAGTCTTGGGAAGTAGTGGTCGAGGAGTGAGTCCTCAGCCCAACCATAGTCAAGGGGTAAACCCATGATCCAGATGCAGTCCAATCTGGACGTTGCCGATAATAGCGGCGCTCGCCGTGTTCAGTGCATCAAGGTGCTGGGCGGCTCGAAGCGCAAAACCGCTAATGTCGGTGATGTTATCGTGGTTTCCGTCAAGGAAGCCATTCCGCGCGGTCGTGTTAAGAAGGGTGCAGTACACAAAGCTGTCATCGTTCGGACCGCAAAGGAAATTCGTCGTTCCGATGGATCGGCGATCCGCTTTGACCGTAATGCGGCCGTTCTTATCAATGCGAACGGCGAGCCTATCGGTACGCGTATTTTCGGCCCGGTAACCCGTGAACTTCGTTCGCGCGGTTACATGAAGATCATTTCGCTTGCCCCGGAGGTGCTGTAATGGCTGCCAAGATTAAAAAGGGTGATCGCGTCATTGTTCTGACGGGTAAAGACAAAGGGAAAACCGGCGAAGTTATCGCCGCTTTCCCAACCGAGAACAAGGTTCTGGTTTCGGGCATCAACCTGGTGAAACGTCACCAGCGCCCGACCGGTGCTGATGCTGGCGGCATCGTCGAGAAGGAAGCGAAAATCAACGTTTCCAACGTGGCGATTGTCGACCCGAAAGAAAACAAGCCGACCCGCGTCGGTTTCAAGACCCTCGATGATGGTCGCAAGGTTCGCGTAGCGAAGCTCAGCGGCGAAGTCATCGACAACTGAGGGACGGAAAAATGACGCGCCTGCGCGAACATTACAAAGAAGTGGTGCGTGACGCACTCCAGAAGGAGTTCTCCTATGTGAACTCCATGGAGGTTCCGCGCCTCGAGAAGATCGTGATCAATATGGGTGTCGGCGACGCCACCCAGGATCGCAAAAAGCTGGAAGGTGCGGCTGCGGATCTCGCTGCCATCACCGGTCAGAAGCCTATCTTCACCAAAGCGAAAAAGTCGGTAGCGGCTTTCAAGCTTCGTGAAGGCATGAACATCGGTTGTAAAGTGACCCTGCGTCGCGACCGTATGTACGAGTTCCTGGACCGTCTGGTCACTGTCGCGCTTCCGCGCGTTCGTGACTTCCGCGGCCTGAACAAAAAATCCTTCGATGGTCGTGGCAACTTTGCCATGGGCCTCAAGGAACAGTTCGTCTTTCCTGAAGTCGAGTACGACAAAGTCGACTCGGTTCGCGGGATGGACATCATCATTTGCACCACGGCAAAGTCCGACGCCGAAGCTCTCGCCCTTCTCAAGGGCTTTGATCTTCCGTTCGGAAACTAACTGGAGGTTGGCCCATGGCCAAGAAAAGCGCCGTTCAGCGCGAACTTAAACGTGAGCGCCTGGCTAAGCAGCATGCTGCCAAGCGTGCCGCCCTTAAAGCGGTCATCAGCAATCGCGAGACGTCCCCCGAGGATCGTATCGCGGCTGTGATCAAACTCGCCCAGCTGCCGCGTAACTCGGCCCGTATCCGTCAGCGTATCCGCTGCCAGGTTTCCGGTCGTCCGCGCGGTGTCTATCGCAAATTCCGCCTGTCCCGTATCGCCCTTCGCGAACTTGCTTCGCGTGGTCAGATCCCGGGCATGGTGAAGTCGAGCTGGTAAGGAGGACATCACATGTCGATGACTGATCCCGTAGGCGATATGCTCACGCGTATCCGCAACGGTCAGCGCGTTGGTAAATCCAGCGTTGCTTCGCCGGCTTCAAAACTGCGTACCGGTGTGCTGGATGTTCTCCAGCGCGAAGGCTACATCCGCGGTTACAGCATTAATGAAATTCGCAAGGGCGTCAGCGAAATCAACATCGAACTCAAATATTTTGAGGGCGAAGGCGTGATTAAGCAGATCGACCGCGTCTCGACCCCGGGTCGTCGTGTGTATTCGAAGATCAAAGATCTTCCGAAAGTATACAACGGTCTGGGCATCGCAGTCCTATCCACTCCGAAAGGGGTTCTGTCGGATCAGGAGGCTCGCGAGCAGAATGTCGGCGGCGAAATCCTCTGCAAGGTATTCTAAGGAGGGCCAACGATGTCGCGAGTAGGAAAAAACCCGGTGGTCGTGCCTAGCGGCGTTACCATCACCCTGACCGAAGAACAGATCAGTGCAAAAGGCAAGCTCGGTGAGCTTCGTCTGCCGCTGACCTCGGACGTAACTGTTTCACAGGATGACAACCAGATCACCGTGAAACCGGCCAACGATACGAAGCGCGCACGTGCCCTCTGGGGTACCACGCGTGCCAATATCGCAAACCTCGTAACCGGGGTTTCGGACGGCTTCACCAAGAAACTGGAAATCACCGGTGTTGGTTACCGTGCGCAGGTCCAGGGCAATAAACTGGTTCTGCAGCTTGGCTTCTCTCATGACGTGGAAATGGAGATCCCCGCGGGTCTTAACGTCGTCGCAGAAAAGCCGACCCTTATCGCCATCTCTGGCGCAGATAAACAGCTCGTTGGTCAGTTCGCTGCAAATGCACGCGGCTGGCGCGGTCCGGAGCCTTACAAAGGCAAAGGTGTCCGTTACGAAGGCGAGTATATCTTGCGCAAAGAAGGCAAGAAGAAGTAAGGACTGGCACGATGAAAAACGCGAGAAACCTCTTCGAGCGCCGCAAACGCCGCGTTCGTTTTGCGATCCGCCAGAAAGCGGCCGGTCGCCCGCGCCTCAGCGTGCACCGTTCCAACGCGCATATCTATGCACAGATCATCGACGATCTGGCAGGCAAGACTCTTGTCTGCGCATCGTCGGCCGAGAAAGATCTCGGTGGCAAAGGCAGCAATGCCGATGCAGCTGTGCTGGTCGGTAAAGCTATTGCCGAACGTGCCGTTGCCGCTGGTGTGAAAACGGTCGTATTCGATCGTGGCGGGTATTTGTTCCATGGCCGGGTGAAAGCTCTGGCCGATGCCGCCCGTGAGGGCGGTCTGGACTTCTAAGGAGCACGACCATGGCACGTAATCAGAATACACAACAGCAGCAGCAGGCGCCGAAAGCCCGTGAAGAAAACGAACTCGTCGACAAGCTGGTTGGTATCAACCGCGTCGCGAAAGTCGTTAAGGGCGGTCGTCGCTTTGCTTTCTCCGCAATGGTTGTCGTCGGTGACCAGCGCGGTCGCGTCGGATACGGCACGGGCAAAGCCCGTGAAGTTCCGGAAGCGATCCGCAAGGCTACCGAAGCAGCCAAGCGCAACATGATCCGCGTTCCGTTGCGTGAAGGCCGTACCCTTCACCACGATGTGCAGGGCCATTTTGGTGCAGGCCGGGTTATTCTCCGTTCTGCGCCGGCTGGTACCGGTATCATTGCTGGCGGTGCGATGCGCGCGGTTTTCGAAACCATGGGTGTTCAGGACGTCGTGTCCAAATGCACCGGTTCGAACAACCCGCACAACGTTATCCGTGCAACTCTTGACGCTCTGGTCAACGGTGCTTCACCGCGTCAGGTCGCTGCAAAACGCGGCCTGAAGGTTGGCGAGATCGTTGCCCGTCGCGATAGCGGTTCGGCTGCGGCCGCCGTTCTCGAAAAGGAGTAATTCGATATGGCTGCCAAGAAAAAAGCGACCGTACGCGTTACCCAGACGGGTTCGCCGATCGGACGTCCGGCTGATCAGCGCCAGACCCTTGTGGGTCTTGGCCTGAACAAACTGCACCGGACTCGTGAGCTGGAAGATACTCCGGCTGTTCGCGGTATGATCGCCAAGGTCAAGCACCTCGTCCGCGTGGACGAGGCCTGATTGGCCACCAGATCGAAAAGGTGTTGATTAATGAAACTCAACGAACTTGCCGATAACCCGGGTGCCCGCAAGGCGCGCACCCGCGTCGGTCGCGGTATCGGTTCGGGCAAAGGCAAAACTTCTGGCGCAGGTCAGAAGGGTCAGACGTCCCGTTCCGGTGTAGCGATCAATGGCTTCGAAGGCGGGCAGATGCCAATCTACCGTCGTCTTCCGAAGCGCGGCTTTAAAAATCCGTTCCGGAAACTGTTCGGTGTCGTGAACCTTGGTACCCTTCAGACCGCCGTTGATAACGGTGTTCTTGAAGAAGGTGCGAATGTCACCATCGACGTTCTGGTCGAAAAAGGCCTGGCCCGTCCGCAGAAAGACGGTCTGCGTCTGCTCGCCAAAGGCGAACTGAAAGCGAAACTGAACATCGAAATCACCGGTGCTTCCAAGTCGGCTATCGAAGCCGTCGAGAAAGCGGGTGGCTCGGTCAAGGTTCTTGCTCCGGTTGCCGCAGCAGAAACCGCAGAATAAGCCTCTATGACTACGTGAGGGTCCGGTTCCCAAGATTACGGGACCGGACCCTCCAGTTTTAGCCTATTGGGAGATAAGTGCATGGCATCGGCCGCCGAGCAGCTTGCCGCGAACCTGAACTGGTCGTCTTTTTCTAAGGCAACCGAGCTTAAAAAGCGCATCTGGTTCACGTTGGGCGCGCTTATAGTTTACCGTCTGGGAACATATATCCCGATTCCCGGCGTTGACCCGTCCATTCTTGCTGATATTTTCCAGCAGAATGCTGGTGGCGTCCTGGGCATGTTCGACATGTTTGCTGGTGGTGCGCTCGGGCGCATGACCATCTTCGCGCTGAACATCATGCCTTATATCTCTGCCTCGATCATCATTCAGTTGATGACCACTGTTTCGCCAAGCCTTGAGGCTATGAAAAAAGAGGGCGAACAGGGGCGTAAAAAGATTAATCAATATACGCGCTATCTTACCGTTCTGATCGCCACGATCCAGGCCTGGGGCATTGCCGTCGGTCTTGAAAGCATGAGCGGTTCGACCGGTTCTGCGGTTCACGATCCGGGCATGTTCTTCCGCTTTACCGCGGTTATCACCCTTGTCGGTGGTACCATGTTCCTGATGTGGCTGGGCGAACAGATCACCCAGCGCGGTATCGGTAACGGCATTTCGCTGATCATTTTCGCCGGTATTGTTGCGGGCCTTCCCGCCGCGATCGCAGGCACCCTTGAACTGGGCCGTACCGGCGCGATTTCCGCACTGGTGATCGTTACGATCATCGTGCTGGCGATTGCCGTGATTGCCTTCATCGTGTTTGTGGAACGTGCCCAGCGCCGTGTTCTGATCCAGTATCCGAAACGCCAGGTCGGCATGAAGGTCATGGAAGGTCAGAGCTCGCATCTGCCGCTCAAGATCAATACTGCCGGTGTGATCCCGCCGATCTTTGCAAGCTCTCTTCTGCTGATGCCGCTGTCGGTTGCGCAGTTTACTGCCGGTGTGGATGCGCCTGCGTGGCTCAGCACCGTGACCGCGTTGCTTGGCCGTGGCCAGCCGCTTTATATCGGTCTGTATATCGCGTTGATCGTCTTCTTTGCCTTCTTCTACACGGCGGTTGTTTTCAACCCGGAAGATACGGCAGACAACCTGAAAAAACATGGTGGCTTCATTCCGGGCATCCGCCCGGGCAAGAATACCGCCAACTATCTGGATTTCATCCTGACCCGTCTTACGGTCGTCGGTGCGGCTTATCTGTCATTTGTTTGTATCCTGCCGGAATTGCTGATCGCCGAATGGTCGGTGCCGTTCTACTTTGGTGGGACTAGCTTGCTGATCGTTGTCACGGTAACCATGGATACCGTAGCACAGATCCAGTCGCATATGCTGGCTCACCAGTATGAAGGCCTGATCAAGAAATCCAAATTGCGTGGACGCCGTCGCTAAGGCGGCGCCACGAAGACCTTCAGGGGGACGACAATGAACATTATCCTTCTTGGCCCTCCGGGTGCTGGCAAAGGAACCCAGGCAAAGCGTCTTGAAACGGGACGCGGCATGATTCAGCTTTCGACCGGTGACATGCTGCGTGCAGCGGTTGCGGCCGGAACCGAGCTGGGGCAGAAGGCAAAGGAAGTCATGGATGCGGGCAAGCTCGTCTCCGACGATCTGATGATCGGTCTGATTTCTGAACGACTTGAACAGGATGATACCAAAAACGGTTTCATTCTGGATGGTTTTCCACGCACCACGGCCCAGGCGGAAGCTTTGGACGAGATGCTGGAAACCAAGGGTCTGGCACTTGATTATGTGATTGAGTTGCGGGTTGACGATGCGGCCCTTGTGGCACGTATCGTTGGTCGTTACACCTGCGCGAAATGCGGGCAGGGCTATCATGACGAGTTCCAGAAACCCAAGCAGGACGGTGTTTGCGACGTATGTGGCAGCACCGAATTCAAACGCCGTGCGGATGACAATGCCGACACGGTCACCTCGCGACTGGAAGCTTATCACAAGCAGACAGCACCGATCATTCCCTACTATGAGAATGCCGGTAAGCTGAAAACAGTTGACGGGATGGCCGAAATCGACGAAGTTACGCGCGAGATAGAAGCCATCCTGGGGTAATTTCCCGGGCAGGGCGTTTTTTTGCTGGCGGGTTGGCAGTATGCTGGCCCGCTTTTGCAGCGCCCCGTCCTACCGGATCTGCCGCAGGGTTTGTTAACAGGAAACAGGAGTCTCACACAGTGGCTCGTATTGCTGGCGTAAATATCCCGACCGCGAAGCGTGTCGTGATTGCGCTTACCTACATCACCGGCATTGGCCCGGCGAAAGCTAAAGAAATTTGCGCAAAGGTTGGCATCGAAGCAGCAACCCGCGTTCATCAGCTCTCTGATGACCAGGTTCTCAAGGTGCGTGAAGTCATCGACGCTGATTACACCGTCGAAGGCGACCTTCGTCGTGAAACCGCAATGAACATTAAACGTCTGATGGATCTGGGCTGCTATCGCGGTCTGCGTCATCGTCGCGGTCTCCCGGTACGCGGTCAGCGTACCCACACCAACGCCCGCACCCGCAAGGGCCCGGCTAAGCCGATCGCTGGCAAGAAGAAGTAAGGTAGGGGACAGACAATGGCAAAAGCTCCTCAGACTCGCGTACGTCGCCGCGAGCGGAAGAACATTACGAACGGTATCGCGCACGTAAATGCGACCTTCAACAACACCATGATTACCATCACCGACGTTCAGGGAAACACCATTTCCTGGTCGACCGCTGGTGGTATGGGTTTCCGCGGTTCGCGTAAATCGACCCCGTATGCTGCACAGGTTGCTGCCGAAGACGCTGCCAAAAAGGCTGCTGAACACGGTATGAAAACCCTTGAAGTTCAGGTTAAAGGCCCGGGTTCGGGACGTGAATCTGCTCTTCGTGCGCTTCAGGCGGTTGGTTTTACCATTACGTCGATCAAAGACGTAACGCCGATCCCGCACAACGGTTGCCGTCCGCGTAAACGTCGTCGCGTCTAATCGCGCCGATCTGCGGACGACCCCGCGTTTGGGCCCGGGCGACCGGGCCTCTTCGCGTTTCTCGCGGGGGCCAATTTTGTGCCCCCCTTACCATAGGCTCCAGTTGCGAAGGTGGGTCTCGTGATTCAAAAGAACTGGCAGGAACTGATTAAGCCGACCAAGCTTGATGTTACTCCGGGTACGGATGCCAGCCGCATCGGTACGATCGTGGCGGAACCGCTGGAGCGCGGTTTTGGTCAGACTCTGGGTAACGCGCTGCGTCGCATTCTGCTGTCGTCGCTCCAGGGTTCGGCGGTTACTGCGATCCAGATTGACGGTGTATTGCACGAATTTTCGTCGATCCCGGGCGTGCGTGAAGATGTCACCGACATCATCCTGAATATCAAGACCATGGGTGTGCGCATGCATGCCGAAGGTCCGAAGAAAATGGCGCTTAAAGCGACTGGTCCGGGTGCTGTCACCGCGGGTCAGATCGAAACCGGTGCCGATATCGAAATCCTTAACCCGGATCTCGAGCTGTGCCATCTTGATGATGGTGCGACGCTGAACATCGAATTTACCGTTGATAACGGTAAAGGCTATGTTGCTGCGACCTCGCATCGTTCGTCGGATGCGCCGATCGGTCTTATTCCGATCGATGCAATCTTCAGCCCGATCCGTAAAGTGGCCTACAAGGTGGAAAACACCCGTGTTGGTCAGGATACCGATTATGACAAGCTGTCGCTGACCGTTGAAACCAACGGCTCGGTCACCCCGGAAGATGCAATGGCGCTTGCCGCTCGTATCCTTCAGGACCAGCTGTCGCTGTTCGTCAACTTCGACGAGCCGGAAGCGGTTGTCGAAGAGAAGAAAGAAGACGAACTGCCGTTCAACCGCAATCTGCTGCGCAAGGTCGACGAGCTTGAGCTCTCGGTCCGTTCAGCAAACTGCCTCAAGAACGACAACATCATCTATATCGGTGATCTGGTTCAGAAAACCGAAGCAGAAATGCTTCGCACGCCGAACTTTGGTCGTAAATCGCTGAACGAAATCAAGGATGTCCTGGCGCAGATGGGCCTGCATCTTGGTATGGAAGTCGGCGGTTGGCCGCCGGAAAACATCGAAGAACTGGCACGCAAGTTCGAAGACCCGTTCTAAGAACGGGGCTTCGGCCTTCGGGTCGGTGCTTCTTTTGACTGCCGGGGCAGGCGTTCTGCCCCAACCAGAAACCCGGTATTCGGAATTTCTGGCGGGCTGGTGCCCAAAACCGCACGTGCATGACCTGATTTAGTCAGGGTGGCGGCGCGGTATCACAATCGGTTTCGTGCGCGAAGCCAAGGCAATAAGGAGAGTTCCTATGCGTCACGGTATGCAAGGCCGTAAGCTTAATCGTACTTCGTCCCATCGTAAGGCGATGTTCTCTAACATGGCGGTTTCGCTGCTCACCCACGAGCAGATCAAAACCACTCTTCCGAAGGCCAAGGATCTTCGCCCGTATGTCGAAAAACTGATTACGCTGGGCAAGCGGGGCGACCTGCATGCACGCCGTCAGGCCATTTCGATCCTGCGTGACGAGAAAGTCGTTGCCAAGCTGTTCGGCGAAATCGCTGATCGCTACAAAGAGCGTTCGGGTGGTTACACCCGCGTTCTCAAGGCTGGCTTCCGTTATGGCGATGCTGCTCCGGTTGCTGTGATCGAACTCGTTGATCGCAACCCGGAAGCCAAAGGCGCGGAAGACCGTGCTCGCCTTGAAGCAGAGGGCGAAGGCGAAGAAGCGTCTGCTGAATAAGCAACGTTTCGGCCTTTAAGATAGAAACGGGCGGTGCCAATGGTACCGCCCGTTTTCTTTTGCTGTTATCGCAACAGCGAAATATTTCAAAATTCATCATATTTCCGCCAAGGTTGCGCGCAAATCCTGATCACCCTACTTTCTGTCGGGTATCTGGAGTTCTGACTCTAACCAGACTGTTTTCCGCGCTGACCCGCTTTACGAAGAAAAGAGAGAATTCGACGTGCAGGCACAATTGATTGCGACTGTCATGACCGGGATCATGATTGTATCGGGGGCCATGTTTGGCCAGATTGAGGGGGCATCGGCACAGGATCGGCACCTGCCCGAAAGCCAGACCGAGATAAAGATGTCGCTGTCGCCACTGGTAAAGCAAACCGCACCGGCCGTGGTCAACATCTATACCGAAAAAGTCGTTACCACCCAGCAACGCAGCCCGTTCTTCAACGATCCGTTCTTTCGGCAATTTTTCGGAGAGCGGTTTGGCGGGGCATTCGGCGCACCGCGCCAGCGGGTTGAACGGTCGCTTGGTTCCGGGGTGATTGTATCATCGGACGGTACGATCGTGACCAACCATCATGTCATAGAAGGGGCCAGCGAAATTCGTGTCGTCCTGCATGACAATCGTGAATTTGATGCCGAACTGGTCGGTTCGGACGAACGCACCGATCTTGCGGTTCTGCGTTTGCTTGATGTGAAGGACGAATTGCCGGCCATCACGCTTGGCGATTCTGACGCGGTCGAGGTCGGCGATCTTGTGCTTGCCATCGGCAACCCGTTCGGGGTCGGGCAGACCGTGACCAGCGGCATCGTTTCCGCATTGGCGCGCGCGGGTGTCACCGGGCAGGATTACCAATCCTTTATCCAGACCGATGCGGCAATCAATCCGGGGAATTCCGGCGGCGCGCTTGTCGATATCGATGGCAATCTGATCGGGGTGAATTCGGCAATCTTTACCAAATCGGGCGGATCGAACGGCATCGGCTTTGCCGTGCCGGTCAATATGGTCAAGGTGGTGATGCGCGGCCTGATCAGCGGCGATCTGCGCCGCCCGTGGCTGGGGGCGGCGGGGCAGTCGGTAACCGCCGATCT
Organism: Thalassospira australica; assembly: GCF_044790785.1. Lineage (GTDB taxonomy): Bacteria > Pseudomonadota > Alphaproteobacteria > Rhodospirillales > Thalassospiraceae > Thalassospira > Thalassospira australica_A. The sequence goes on from NZ_CP085258.1 coordinate 1,307,986, forward strand.
GGCATCGTCGCTTGATCTGGATCGTCCACACGGTGTTCTGATCAATGAAGTCCGGGATGGCAGCCCGGCCAATCGCGGCGGGCTTCTGCCCGGTGACGTGGTGGTTGCGGTGAATGGTCTGCCGGTCGATAACCCGAACGAGCTTAAATTCCGCATCGCGACGCTGGAACTTGATCACGATGCCAAGCTTTCGGTGCTGCGCAAGGGGCAGGAAGTTGTTCTCAACATGCCGCTTGAAGTTGCCCCGGAACGGCCTGCACGTGAAGAAAGTGAAATCGAAGGTCGCAATCCGTTCAGCGGATCGAAAATCGCCAATGTGAACCCGGCCCTTGCCGATGAAATTGGCATCGATACGCTGAGTAATGGCGTCATCGTCCTTGCCGTGCAGCGTGACAGCCTTGCGCGCCGGGCCCGCATCCAGCCCGGCGATTATATCGTCGAGGTCAATGGCGTGCCGATTGATACGGTCGCCCGTCTGAAGGATGTTGTGAAAGCCGGTGAACGCGGGCGAGACTGGTCGATTGCGGTCAAGCGCGATGGCAAGGTTCTGACGGCTGAATTCCAGCTTTGACCCTTGTCAGCCGATAGACAGACAGGGCCGGGGATCATTCCCCGGTCTTGTCGTTTTTGTCCTTGCCAATCGCGATGGCCGACAGGTCGTTTTTGATATCTATGGGCCTGTTGGCGGCTTTGCGTTCGGAATAACGATCCGTCATCTGGTCGATATGCGGGCGCAGAAGGATGGTGAAACGCACCAGTTCTTCCATCACATCGACGATGCGGTCGTAATAGGATGACGGTTTCATGCGACCGGCATCGTCAAATTCCTGATAGGCCTTGGCAACGCTTGACTGGTTGGGGATGGTGAACATCCGCATCCAGCGACCAAGCATGCGCAGGCTGTTGACCGAATTGAACGATTGCGACCCGCCTGAAACCTGCATCACGGCAAGGGTTCTGCCCTGTGTCGGGCGAATGCCGCCAATCGAAAGGGGCAGATGATCGATCTGGCTTTTCATGATGCCGCTGATCTGGCCGTGCCGTTCCGGGCTGCACCAGACCTGGCCTTCGGACCAGATGGATAAATCGCGCAATTCGCGCACCGCCGGGTGGTCGTCATTTTCGACCTGATCGGGCAGCGGCAGGTCGTGCGGATCAAATATCCGTGCTTCGGCGCCAAACAGGGTCAGAAGGCGTGCGCATTCCTCGACCACCAGCCGGGAATAGGATCGTTCGCGCAGCGACCCGTACAGCAACAGGATGCGTGGCGGATGGCCCAGCGGGTTGGCAAGGCCGTCGGCAGGGTTGGAATAGAGATAGGCCGGGTCAAGAGCCGGCAGATGGTCGATATCGTCGATTTTACGCAGTCTTGTCATCGGTTTGGTCATTCTTGGTCTTATCGGTTTTAAGAAACATCATCGCCAGACAACTAAGTAAACCCAGCCCGACGGTCATAAATAGGGCATCGATGCCGTATCCGTCGATCAGCAATCCGAACAGGAACGGGGCCGCGGCCTGTGCAAAGCGCGACGGTGCCATCAGAAATCCCTGGCGCAGGCCATAGCCAACCGGTCCGAACAGGGCAAGCGGCAAAGTCCCCTTGGCGATGGTCAGGATACCATTGCCCGCCCCATGCAGGCTTGTGAATATCATGCCGACGGGACCGGCAAAAACCAGCAGAAGCGTCGCGCCAAGCGGATGGGCGAATCCGGCCATCCGGGCCGAAATCAGTGGATGCATGCGTTGCAGCACACCGAATTCCAGCAATCGTCCCGCCACCTGTGCCGGGCCGACCAGCGAGGCGGCAATAATAGCATCCGCCGTATCCATCCCCGAAATTTGCAACAATCGCGGTAAATGGGCGGCCATCGCGGTTGCGATAAACCAGCTTGCGGCGAAAATAAATGCCAGCAGGATCATCGGTACGGTGAAATATCCCGGCTTTGCTGCGGGGGCTGCTTTAAGTTTAACATTGTCGGTGTTGTCGGCAGGGGGCTTGGCTGGTGCGGCATGCTGGCCGTTTCCGGCCGGGATGATCAGGCGGTTTAAGGGCAGCCCGACAAGCAAATGCATCGCAACCCAGAAAAAGCAGGCGGTACGCCAGCCATATTCGATTTCAAGCCCGGCCGATATCGGCCAGCAGATCGTGCTGGCAAATCCGGCAATCAATGTGATGCCGGTAATCGGCCCGCGTGCACCACGCCCAAAGATCCCGGCAAGGGTTGCAAAGGCCGCCTCGTAAAGCCCCATCGCCATGCCCGCCCCGATGACAAGCCACGCCATGCACATGGCGATCATGCCGTTCGACAGGCCAAGCAAACCAAGGCCAAGCGCGAAAACAAGGCTTGAAACCGTCAGGATATTGCGCCCGCCAAACCGGTCGATCCGCGCACCTGCCATCGGGCCCAGAAGGGCCGCAACCACAAGTGCCAGCGAAAAGGCACCAAACGCCCACCCGGTCGGAATGCCGAATTCCTCTGCCATTGGGGCGGAAAGAATGGCGGGCAGATAAAGTGTCGATCCGAACCCCAGCGTCTGCGCACTGCCAAGCGCGATAATGATCGGCAATTTTTTGGGGGTTGCGGTCATGGTTTGATACCTCGATCATCGAGGTATGTTGATCTGAAAAAAGGACTACTCACAGCATGCCTTTCCCTGTTGCGGGGAAACCGATGTGGTTGCAGGTGCGGTGCCGGTCTGGACCGCATCCCGGCTGGCAAGGATATGCCGGGTCACATCCATCCATGCCTCGGTCGCGACCCGGAATGCGTCGCGCCCCTTGTCGGTCAGCTCGTAAACCTTGCGCTGGCGGCCCTGAACGACTTCGGGGTGGGATGTCAGATATCCGCCGGCTTCAAATTCGTTCAAAACCGGATAGACGGTTCCTTCGGAGGGAGAGCAGCAGCCATTGGTGGTTTTTTCGACGGCCTGAACGACCTCGTAACCGTGCATCGGTTTGCGATGCAAAACGCACAGCACGAAAAACTTCGACAAGGACATTTTGATTGTGCCCTGCCAATAGGAACGGTCAGTATAATCGGCAATCTGTTTCACGTCGGTATTTCCGGCTGGTTTGACGGCGTGAACGTTATACCTCGATGGTCGAGGTGTCAATATTCTTGCCTTATCGCTATAAACCGGTCGATGTTCGTGATAAGTTCCGCGCAAAACCGGTTGCAAGATAACAATAGGAACATCTGCCCGATATGGCGTCACTGTTTGAAAGTCAGGCATCCCGGCCCTTGGCCGACAGGCTGCGTCCGGCCAAGCTGGATGAAGTTGTCGGGCAGGGGCATCTGTTCGGGGATGAGGGACCGATCACGCGGATGATCAACACCGGGCGTGTCCCATCGGTCATTCTGTGGGGGCCGCCGGGCTGCGGCAAAACGACGCTGGCGCGTCTAATGGCCGATGTTGCCGATATGGCGTTTGAACCGTTATCGGCGATTTTTTCCGGGGTTGCGGACCTGCGCAAGGTGTTTGATCGGGCTAAGGGGCGGCGGGCAACCGGGGCGTCAACCCTGTTGTTCATTGATGAAATCCACCGTTTCAACAAGGCACAGCAGGACAGCTTCCTGCCGTTTGTCGAGGACGGCACCATCACCCTGATCGGGGCGACGACCGAAAACCCGTCGTTCGAGCTGAACGCGGCATTGCTGTCGCGTTGTCAGGTGCTGGTGCTTAAACGCCTTGACGATCAGGGGCTTGAAGAGCTTCTGGTGCGTGCGGAAAAGGAAATGGGGTTCGAGCTGCCCCTGTCGCCCGAAGCACGGGTGACGTTGCGCGCCATGGCCGATGGGGATGGCCGTTATTTGCTCAACCTTGCCGAAGAACTGTTTTTGCTGCCGCCCAGTGATGATGGGCCGCTTGGCGTTGCCGAATTGTCGCGTACCGTGCAAAAGCGCATGCCGCTTTATGACAAGGGCGATGACAGTCATTACAACCTGATCAGTGCGCTGCATAAATCGGTGCGCGGGTCTGACCCGGACGCGGCGCTTTACTGGTTTAACCGGATGCTGGCCGGGGGCGAGGACCCGAAATTTGTTGCGCGGCGGATCACCCGCATGGCGGTCGAGGATATCGGCCTTGCCGATCCGCAGGCGCAGCAGATTTGTATTGGTGCATGGGAAGCCTATGAGCGCCTTGGCAGCCCCGAGGGTGAACTGGCGCTGGCGCAGGCAGTGATCTATCTGGCACTGGCCCCCAAATCCAACGCCGGTTATGCGGCCTATAAACGATCATTGAAGGTCGCGCGCGATACCGGGTCGCTGCTGCCGCCGGCCCATATCCTCAATGCGCCGACCAAGCTGATGAAGGATATCGGTTATGGCAGCGGCTATGCCTATGACCATGATCATGAAGACGGTTTTTCCGGACAGAATTATTTCCCCGATGGTATGCGCCGCCAGAATTTTTACGAACCGGTCGAACGCGGTTTTGAACGCGATTTGAAAAAGCGGGTCGATTATTTCGACAAATTGCGCCGGGAACGTCAAAAGCAGCGCGGGGAAGACTAACCGGCAGGTGTGTTGTTCTCTTTTGGTCAACAATCTGGTGAAAATACACCGGATAATCATCGTCATGGAAACTGTTAAAGTCGGGGCAACAGAAACAATCCCGGACTTGGAGATTTCTCATGACTTCGATCCTGCATATCAATGCCTCGGTTAACGGCGAAAATTCCAATTCGCGTCAGATCGCATCAAAGCTGATCGAACGTATTGTTGCCGCAACTTCGGCTGCCAATGTTGTTGAACGTGACCTGAACGACAAATCGATCCCGGCCCTGACCGGCGAGATTGTCGGCGCGTTCTATACCCCGGCTGAAAACCGTACCGGCGCACAGAAAGACGTGATCGCCGTTTCCGACAAACTGGTTGCCGAACTTCAGGCATCCGACGTCGTTGTCATCGGTGCGCCGATGTATAATTTCTCGGTCCCGTCGACTCTTAAGGCATGGGTTGACCTGATCGCGCGTGTCGGTGTGACCTTCAACTATACCGAAAACGGCCCGAAAGGCCTGCTTGAAGGCAAGAAAGCCTATCTCGTTGTTGCCACCGGCGGCGTTCCGGTCAACAGCCCGGTCGATTTTGCGACCCCGTATCTGAAACAGGTTCTTGGTTTCGTCGGTATTTCCGATATTGACGTTATCGATGCATCCGGTTTCGCCGTAAACGCCGAGGAAGCCATGGAACGTGCGATTGCCAATGTGGCCGCCGCACCGCTTCCGAAGGCGGCATAACGCCACCAGCCCCTGAAGCCTGCCGGAAATCGATAGGCGCGAACCGTTCCCCCCCGCGTTGTGGCCCGTTGGTTTCCTGATTATGCCCGAACGAGACGGTCGTTCGGGCATTTTTACATTTGTTGGCTTGACGAATTACATGAATTAACCGGTATTTAGGGAGTTCTGCGTTACAGCAGGCCCATGCAACGAAAACGGGGAATTTTTGTGAAACGGGTCGGAATTGTATTGGCATGGCTTCTGTTTGTCGGAGGGCTGACATTTGCAGTGGTCCGTTTCAGCGGATTGCTTGACAATATGCTGTGGGAAGGCGAACCGGCCGATGTTGTTTTTGGCCCGGATATGGCGTTGCCCGAAACCCCGACCTATTTCCTAATCTGCCCGCTTGAGGCATGTCCGTCGACACATCGCAATGCGCAAAGCCCCGCATTTGATGCCGCCCCCGATACCGTCGCAACCGCCTTGCAGGCAACAGCGGGCGAGTTGGACATGAAGCTGGTTGAAGGTGATGGCTTGTCGCTTGAATTGCGGTTCCTTGCCCGTACACCGGTATTCCGTTTTCCCGACTGGGTCGATGTCAAAGTCATCCCGAACGCACAGGGCGGCAGCCGCATCTTTGCCTATTCCCGGTCGGTCTATGGCAATGACGATCTGGGCCAGAATGAAAAACGTCTGAAATCCTGGATGGCGGCAACGGTTGCCCTGATCGGTCAACAGGCTGCGCCGCAGAACTGAGTGCCTCTTGGGTTTGAGGGGGCGGCGGCCTGGCGTATCGTTATGCGACCCGCCTATGATGTTTTCACACGTGACTTTTCAAAGCCGAAAGACTAGGTTCCGCGCCATGCAATTTTCACCGTTGTTTATCGCATCCATCGCATTGGGCGGGGCTATCGGGGCGGTTGCCCGGCATGGCGTTTCGGTCTTTATGGGCGCAACGCTTGGTCACGGTTTTCCCTGGGGGACATTGACGGTCAATATCGTCGGGTCTTTTGTCATGGGACTTCTGATAGAGCTGTCGGCGCTTAAACTGTCGCTGAGCCCGGAAATGCGGGCCTTTCTTCTGACCGGCTTTTTGGGGGCGTTTACAACGTTTTCGACTTTTTCGCTCGATGTCGCGACCTTGTATGAACGCGGTAACCTTGGCCTTTCGGCCCTGTATATCGCGATTTCGGTCTGCGTTGGCATCGCAGCATTGTTCGGCGCGATCGCGCTGGTAAGGGGAGTTCTGCAATGAGTGGCGTCACTCTGCGCAAGGTCAAGAATGACGAAGCCGAAATGCGACTTGATCGCTGGTTCAAGCGGAACTGCCCGGAATTCACCTTCGGGCAGGTTCAGAAGTTCCTGCGTGGCGGGCAGATCCGTGTCGATGGCAAACGTGCCAAGGCCGGTCAGCGCCTTGAACCGGGTCAGGAAATCCGCGTTCCGCCCGCGCCCGTGATGTCGGGTGGTGGACTGGGGCCATGGGCGGAGGGCAATTACGATGCGGCCCATGCGGCCCAGCATGCCAAATCCGGCCCGGCCAAATCGGATGCGACCGAGGAAGAACTTCAGGCGCTGCGCGATTCCGTCATTTTCTATGACGAAGTGGTTCTGGCGATCAACAAGCCGGCCGGTCTGGCAGTGCAGGGCGGGACCAATACCGACCTTCATGTTGACGGGATGCTTGATGCGCTGAAACTTGATAGCAAGGAACGCCCGAAACTGGTGCATCGTCTGGACAAGGACACCAGTGGTGTCTTGTTGCTGGCACGTTCGGCATCGGCGGCAAATGCCCTGACCAAGGCATTCAAGGATAAAACCACGCGTAAATTATACTGGGCGATTGTCACCGGTGCGCCGGAAGAGCGCGAGGGCCTGATTGATGCGCCGCTTGCCAAACATGGTGGCAAGGGCGGTGAAAAGATGGTCATCGACGAAAAAGAAGGCAAATCGGCCCAGACGATCTATCGTCAGTTGGCGCGCGCCGGACGTCGGGCGGCGTGGCTTGCGCTGTCACCGCTGACCGGGCGTACCCACCAGTTGCGCGCCCATTCACAGGCGATGGGGTGCCCGATCCTTGGTGATGGTAAATATGGCGGTGCCAAAGCGTTTCTTGACGGTTTGTCAAACCAGATGCATCTGCATGCACGTGCGATTGATTTTCCCCATCCGGTGACCGGCCATCGCGTCGTGATCGAGGCCCCGGTGCCAGCGCATTTCAGCGCAACCATCAAGGCGCTGAACTTTGACCCGAAGACGCCGACCAAATTCCTGACCCCGGAAATCCATCGGGAAAAGGAAGTCAAACCAAAGCCGAAAGCAAAGCCGTCCAGAACGCGCAAAAGATAATCGGTTCGGCGCCGTTCCCGAAATGCGAAAAGCCGACGCGGTACGTCGGCTTTTTCGTCCCTGTCAACGGCGTTAATGACAAATGGTCCTGATTAAGGGCGCGCGACCATTTTGCCGAAACGGTTGATGAACGCGTCGTGAACCCGGCGTAAATGCTGGGCATGTACCGTGTTTCCCGTGCGTTCGCAGATTTCGGCCTGGCTTTTGATCATGACCGCAATCCGTTTACGGCCACGTGGTGTGTGCACCATGCTTTCGCCTTCCTCAAGGGCGGTAAGAAGGGGGATGTGTTCACACTCGGCAATCGCGAGAATTTCTTCTTCGCGCAGATCGCTGAAATCGATGCAGTCCCGAAGCGTGAGCATATTTGCCTCCGCAGTTCGCGTGCCAACATCGATATCGTATCCCGACCCAAGGGTGTTCGAAAGTGCGATGAAATTTACCATTGGTTTCCATTGCTTGCCGCACAGCAAAAAATGCGTCTGCATTGCATCGGCTAGAGACTCGATCTTTGTCGTGGTTTGGAATAATCTCCGGCCCGATATAAACAGAACTGGATGACTTTTGATGGCGAATGATCCGCTCAGGCTTGTGGTATTTGATTGTGACGGCACGCTGGTCGATAGCCAGCATGCGATTGCGCATTGCATGGACCATGCCTTTGCCGCACATGACCTTGATTGCCCCGGCCTTGAAAAGACACGCACCATCATCGGTCTGAGCCTGCCCGAAGCCATTCGCAAACTTGCCGCACCGGGCATGCTCGATGATACGATCATCGAAGGTGTCACTGCGGCCTATAAGGCGGCATTCTTTGAATTGCGCCAGACCCCTGATTTTTACGAGCCGCTTTTCCCCGGTGTACGCGAAATGCTGGCCGAACTTGATGCGCGCAACTGGCTGCTTGGTGTTGCGACCGGAAAGGCACGCCGCGGGCTTGATGCCGTGCTGGCGCGCAACGCGCTTGAAGGTCGGTTCGTTACCCTTCAGACCTGCGACAATCATCCGTCCAAGCCCCATCCGTCGATGCTGCATGCGGCTATGGATGAAACCGGCGTTGATGCGCCCAATGCGGTGATCATTGGCGATACGGCTTATGATATCGAAATGGGCCGGGCGGCCGGGATGCTGGCGATTGGTGTTGGCTGGGGCTATCATGATGTTGAAACACTGAACAATGCCGGGGCGCATGCCGTGATCGACCATTTTGATCAGTTGCCCGGATTGCTCGAAACCATGTGGGGGACTGGCCGCGATGCTGCCTGAAGCCGATCACAAAGATGACGATCTGAAACCAATCCGGGTGGAAATCACCGTCCCGGTGGAACCCGAAGACGCGTTCGAGGCATTCACCAATGGCTTTGGCAACTGGTGGCCGACCGACAGCCATTCACTGGCGCGCGAAAACTGCAAATCGGTCGAAATCAATCCGGGCCTTGGCGGCAAGATTGTCGAGCATGCCAAGGGCCGTGACCCGGTGATCTGGGGCAGTGTCGATATCTGGCAGGCAGGCGAACACATTGCCTTTACCTGGCACCCCGGCTGGGAAGAAGGGGTTTATACCCGCATCAGTGTCACGTTCGAACAGAATGCCTTTGGCCGCTGTGTGATCCGGCTCAAACACTGGGACTGGAAAAATCTGGGTGAAATCGCCCCGATGGTCCGCGACGGATACGAAAGCGGCTGGAAATATGTTTTCGAACAGTGCTTTGCCAATTACCTGACGGCCAAGCGGCACTGACATCTTCTAAAGCAGGCCATATTCCATCAAATCACGGCGCAGGCGGATCGGGTCGCGGAACCAGTGGGTGGCAAAGCCCATTTCGCGCGCCTGCTGGATGTTCTTTTCGCTGTCATCGATAAACAGGGTTTCGCGCGGATCAAGTTTGAACCGCGCCGCCGTAAGATCGAAAATCTGCGGATCGGGCTTGGCCAGCTTTTCCTGACCCGATACCAGAATGCCTTCGAAATGGCTTAAGAAACCGAACCGTTCAATTGCATGCGGCCAAGTATCCGCCGACCAGTTGGTCAGTGCAAACAAACGCACATTGCCGCGTGATTTCAATTCTTCAAGAATATGAACCGTGCGGTCAATCGACCCCTTCATCATTTCCGGCCAGCGGTCCATCCATGCCGCGATCTGATCGCTATATTCCGGATAGCGGTGTTGCAGATCGGGGATCGATTTGGCAAAGCGAAGCGCGCCCTTGTCATGCAGGAAATTCCAGTGCGGATGACAAATCTCTGTCAGGAAGCGTTCCATTTCGGCATCATCATTGAAAATCTTGCGATACAGATGCCTTGGATCCCAATCGACCAGAACGCCGCCCAGATCAAAAAGAACCGTTTCGATAGTACGCATGATTTCCTCGGGATGATTGGGAACGGGATCGGCGTTTGGCTGTTAAAGCAGGCAACAGCAGACAGGGCAAGGGGACATTTGCATGACAATTGCCGGGATGGCGGTACAAAGGGTTGATCTGTAACGGGTTTAAAGGCGTACTTATCAGGGCGACAGGGATTTATGACGCGAGTGTGATTTGCAAATCCCTCGCATCTTGCGAAATGATGACGCGAAGAACATCATGTAAAATACAACCTGACAAAACGCTTGATCGTAACAAGACAGAGGAGGCTTGAATATGTGCACGCTTGACGGATGTGGCGTAAACGACCATCTCGGCCCGCCGCCCAAGGCCACGGACGAAGATCGCCGACTGTTCCTTAAAGGCGCGGTTGCCTTGCCGCTTGCGGTTATTCTGGCCGATCCGATTTTGGCCCATGCCGCCGGATCGACATTGTCCCCCGTGACAATCACCACGCCGGGCGGGGAAAAGATGACGGCGGAAATCGCCATGCCGGCAACCCTTCCGGCACCGACGGTCATTCTGATCCATGAATGGTGGGGCCTGAATGATCAGATCCGTGCGGTTGCGGCGGAATATGCCAAGCAGGGCTATATCGCGCTTGCGGTTGATCTGTATGGCAAACCGGCGGCGACCACGCCGGACGGGGCCAAGGCCCTGATGTCGGCGGTTGATCCGGCAGTTGCCACCGAAAAATTGCAGGAATCCGTCAACTTCCTGAAAAATCACAAGGACTCAACCGGCAAGGTCGGAACGGTTGGCTGGTGCTTTGGCGGTGGATGGTCGCTTAATACCGCGCTTGCCGCCGATGTCGATGCGGCTGTCGTTTATTATGGGAATGTCAAAAAGACCGCCGAACAGGTGTCGACCCTGAACGCGCCGTTGATGGGGCATTTCGGCACCCTTGACAAAAGCATCAACAAATCGATGGTCGACGGGTTTGAGGAATCCCTTAAGGAAGCCGGAAAAACCGATTACCAGATTTTCTGGTACGAGGCCGATCACGCCTTTGCCAATCCGACCGGTGGGCGTTATGACGCCGAGGACGCGATGCTGGCATGGGAACGCACGATGGGCTTTTTTGATACCCATCTTTCCTAAGGCTTTATATCAATCGCCAGAACATCAAAAGGCCGGGGGTTTCCCGGCCTTTTGCGTGCCGAAGCGGTGCGGCGAAGCCCTTAATTGGTTGGATTGCCGCGATTGGCCCATTTGGTCGACCGCCGTTCGATGATGTTGAACAGCTCGTACATCGCAATCCCCATCACCGCGATTACCAGCAACCCGGCAAAGACCAGCGGCATGTTGAATTTCGACGATGCCGACAACATCAGATATCCGACGCCAAGGTTCGATGCGACGGTTTCCGAAATCACCGAACCGACAAAGGCCAGCGTGATCGCGACCTTGAGCGATGCAAAGAAATACGGCATGGCGCGCGGGAAGCCGACCTTGACCAGAATGTCGCGCCGGGTCGCGCCAAGGGACCGCAACACATCGCGCAATTCGGGTTCAAGGGTCGCAAGCCCGGTCGCCACATTGACCACAATCGGGAAAAACGAAATCAGGAATGCGGTGATGATGGCGGGCACCGTGCCGATGCCAAACCACATGACAAGGACCGGAACCAGTGCGACCTTGGGCACCGAGTTAAACCCGACCAGAAGCGGATTGGCTGCGTCATAAACCGACTTGCTGGACCCCACCAGTGCGCCCAGAACAACGCCAAAGACAACCGCAATGGCAAAACCCGCAAGCGTAGTGTAAAGCGTTTGCACCGCGTGCATCCAGATGGCAGCACGAAATTCCCAGCCGACCATGATGCTCTCGGACGGGGTTGGCAGGACATAGACCGGGATATTGAAAATCCGGACGATCAGTTCCCATAAAACGAAAAGCCCGATCGCACTTAGCCACGGCGTTGCTTTTGCAAAATCTTTCTTCTTGGCCATGTTGTTAAGCCTTCCGTTATGCCGCGCGCACGTCACGGATGTGACTGCGCAATTCGTGTACCAGATCGGTGAAAGGCTGTGTGAATGTCGTTTCCTGATCGCGCGGACGGGGCAGGGTATTTTCCCGCTGTACCAGGATCGAGCCGGGACGTTTCGACATCACATAAATCGTATCGGCCAGATAGGCTGCCTCGCGCAGGTCATGCGTCACCAGAATGACGGTAAAGGGTCGCACCATCCAAAGATTTTGCAGGATGTCCCAAAGCTCTTCACGGGTGAAGGCATCAAGCGCGCCAAACGGCTCGTCCAGCATCAGAAGGTCCGGTTCATGGATCAGCGACCGGCACAGCGACGCGCGCTGCTGCATTCCGCCCGACAATTCCCACGGATATTTGTCTTCGTGCCCGGCAAGGCCGACACTGGCCAGAAGTTTCCGTGCGCGGTCTTCGTATTCGGCGCGATGCTTGCGCAGGCGGTTGCGATGCGGTTTGACGATTTCCATCGGCAGCAAAACGTTATCAAGGGTGGTGCGCCACGGCAGAAGGGTCGGGTTCTGAAACGCCATGCCGACGATTTTAAGCGGCCCGGCAACTTCCTTGTTATCGACGATAACCGTGCCTTCGCTGGGCGGCATCAGTCCCGATACCAGTTTCAGCAGCGATGATTTGCCACATCCCGAAGGTCCGACAACGGCAATAAACTCGCCCTTGCTGATCTTCATGTTTGTTGTTTCCAATGCCAGATCGTCACCTTCGCTGTAACGAAGCCGGACATTGTTAAGTTCGACAAAACTGTTCGACACGGCAGTCATTCCCCCTGCGTATCATTATTTGTGATTTCTTATGGATCGGGGCCGGCAAAACCGGCCCCGTTTTCAGGCGGCTTTGCTGATTATTTCAGCATCCGGTCTTTTTCGCCGGGCATGAAAATGTCGGTGAACATATCGCCAACGGTCGGTTTGTTTTCGATGCCGAATGCCAGGCTGACCTGATCAATCGCCTTTTCCATGCGGTCGGTCTTGATCTGACCCATGCCTTCTTTCAGCGTCACATCGGTGACGACATTGTCGTCAATCGTCATCTGAAGGCGCTGGACTTCAAGGGCCGGATCGATCAGCGGATCGACTTCCTTCAACGCCGCAATCGCTTCTTCGGGGTTGGCAATCGCATCGCGCCATCCCTTGACGACCGCGCGCAGGAAGCCACGCAATTCTTCCGGGTGGTTTTCCATCATGTCGGGCGATGCGATCATCGCATTGCCATAGAAATCCATGCCGTAATCAAAATATTTGAAGACGGTCAGATCGTCCTTGGAAACGCCCTGTGCCTCAAGGTTCAGGATCGAGGTGAAATAATGGCCGGTGATCGCATCAACGTCACCGCGTACCAGCATCGGTTCACGCAGCGGCGGGTCCATGCTTTCCCATGTGACATCGTCAAGTTTAAGCCCGGTCGCCTGAGCAAAGGCGGGGAACAGCTTGCGCGAGGCATCGAAAACCGGTGCGCCAAGCGTCTTGCCAATCAGGTCTTCGGGCTTGGTGATGTCGCTTTTTTTCAGCATAAACAGCGAAAATGGCGGACGGTCATAAACCATAAAGACCGACTTCATCGCGAGGCCCGGGTTGGATGCATTGAATTCCAGCATTGAGTTGATATCGGCAAAGCCGACATCATAGGCACCGCTGGCAACGCGCGTGATCGCGCCGACCGAGCCGTTGCCGGAATCAATGGTTACATCAAGGCCTTCATCGTCGAAATAACCCTTTTTCTTGGCCAGAACATAAGGGGCTGCCGGGCCTTCGAATTTCCAGTCGAGTGTGAATTTGATCGCCATCTGGGCCATGGCCGATTGCGCACCAAATGCAACGGCAATGCCGACGGTCGCGCCAAGTAACCGCGCTTTAAGTCTCACCATTAATGAAGCCTCCTGTTTCGGGTCTTTTTGACGACCCATTGACCGAATGATACCCCTGATCGCACAGCAATGCCTGTGCCAAATCCCTTTTTTGCCGGTTTTCCTGATATGAAGGGACCGTTACGGGCAGAGTACGTTTGTTTATTAAATGGTCAATGGGGTAAATTGATCAAAAATTATACAGAAATTCTTGATAATCGAACTCGGGCACCGCGAAAGAGTCAAATCGCTTGCACATGGAAACGGATTTGGGCATATCGCCATCATGCTTACAAAATCGATCAAACGTTTTTACAAAAAAGCCGAAGCCGTGCGCGATGATGCTGCGCAGGGCTGGCGTATTCATCTGGATGGAAGGCCGATAAAATCGCCGTCCAAGGCCGAATTTTTGCTGCCGTCCGAAAAGCTGGCCCATGAAATTGCCGCCGAATGGGATGCGCAGGGTGAAAACGTCCTGCCGACCACGATGCCGATCATGCAATTGGCCGCAACCGCGATTGACCGCGTTCGCCCGCACCGGTTTGCGGTGATTGCGGAGCTGACCGGATTTGGCCGGTCTGACCTGTTATGTTATCGCGCGTCTTTCCCCGATGATCTTGTGCGCCAGCAGGCCGAAGCATGGCAGCCGTTACTTGACTGGGCGCATCATGAATTGGGTATTTCGCTGAAAGTGACCGAAGGCGTCATGCCGATCACGCAGGAAGACGAAGCCCTTCTGCGCATTCAGGACGAGATCGAGGCGCTTGATGATTACTACCTGACCGCGCTTCACACCCTGACCACGGTGTCGGGATCGGTGATTGTCGGTCTGGCAACCCTGCGCGGCCGGATCAATGCCGAGCAGGCGTTTGAAGTTTCCCAGCTTGATGAAAACTATTCCATCGAACATTGGGGTGCCGACGCCGAAGCGGTTGCACGCCGCGAACGTCATCGGGCAGAACTGCTTGCGGCTGGTCGCTATCTGGACCTGATCGGGCAGCAATAGGGGCCGTTCCCTTCGGGGCTGTCGTTCTTCAATTCATCCATTTCGCGATCATTCTGTGCTGAACGGCTGCCTGTGCCGCCATCCGGTAATAGGACAGCAATTCGCGCATTGGCGATGACATCCGGTCAAACCCGGAAATGAATGCGACAATAATCCCGACCGATGTTTCGCCCTTGATCGCAAGATAACCACCGACGACCAGCACGCAAAGCGGGGCAAGGGCATTGAGCAGATTGATCAGGGTTTTCATCCCGAATTTGAGGATAAAAAACCACATGCGGTTGTTATAAAGATAGCTGATGCCGCGATGGATCGGATCAAGAAGTTCCTTGTGATCGTCATCTTCGCCGGGGTGGAGTTCGCTTAGTTCGTCGCTGACTTCGCGCATTTTTTCCACGCGCTTTTCAATCAGCCGGTTGATCTGTTTTTGAATGACCGGCACCAGCGCGATTTGCGGGATCAGGGCCAGAATGCCGAGCAGACCAATGATCGGCTCGACACTGACCATATAGCCGATCCCGAAAATCAGCATCCCGGCATTGACGACCGGCTGCGAGAGGCCATCGCCCACAAATCCGCCCAGTTTTTCGATTTCTGATCCGATGATCGATACCACCCGGCCGTTTTCGGCCTCGCCATTGCCGGTGCGGTCCTCGGCGTAAAGGCGGCTGAGATGGCGACGGTTATGACGGATCGCACTTTCACTCAGCCAGCCTTCATACATCCGCAAAATGAATTTGGCCGCCGACTGCACCAGCACCACCGCCAGATAGATCACCGCCAGCACGGTCAGAAGCGACATATCCTGTTTGCTGATCGCATCATCGACAAGCCTGCGTTGCAGTTCCAGTGGCACAATGCCAAGGACGGCAACCGATATGGCAATCAGGCAGACAACGATCTGGTGCCGGCCGCTCATCAGCCAGATATAACGCCATAAGGATTGCGCAGGGCGATCATCGCCGGTGGATTTCGGCTCGTGCGGGCGGATGCGAAACAGCTTCATGAAAGGACCGTTCTGATGGATATCATAAGGTCTTAACGCGCCAGATGCCGTTTGGTGCCCGCCCGTTTCGAAATGCCGGTATTTCCCGATGGAATTCTAGACTTTAGTCCAGCCCGTCCTTGTATGTCGCAATGACGTTAGGGAAATCAGGCCTTTGCGGGCCATTTTGTTCTTATACCAGACTGTGAAAAATAATTGGCATTCCAGTACCGAATAATGCTATTTCAATTCATCATTCAGATTGCATCACCGGTATGACCATCGTCATGAATGCATTCCGGGCGGCCCAAAATAAGGATCACGCAATATGCAGGATATTATCGCCAAGCTCGAAGCCAAGCGCGCAGAGGCGGCCATGGGCGGCGGCCAGCGCCGCATCGACAATCAGCATGCCAAGGGGAAGCTGACGGCGCGCGAACGGCTTGATGTGCTTCTTGACGAAGGCTCGTTCGAGGAATGGGACATGTTTGTCGAACATGATTGCGTTGATTTCGGCATGACCGAAAACCGCATTCCGGGCGATGGCGTGGTTACCGGGCATGGCACGATCAATGGCCGTCTGGTGTTTGTCTTTTCACAGGATTTTACCGTGTTTGGTGGCGCACTTTCAGGTGCGCATGCGCGCAAGATCTGCAAGATCATGGATCAGGCGATGAAGGTTGGCGCGCCGGTGATCGGGCTTAACGATTCCGGCGGGGCGCGTATTCAGGAAGGGGTCGAAAGCCTTGCCGGATACGCCGATGTGTTCCAGCGCAATGTCGAGGCATCCGGTGTGATCCCGCAGATTTCCCTGATCATGGGGCCATGTGCAGGTGGGGCGGTTTACAGCCCGGCCATGACCGACTTCATTTTCATGGTCAAGGACAGCTCCTATATGTTCGTGACCGGCCCGGACGTGGTCAAGACCGTGACGCACGAGGAAGTCACCCACGAAGAACTTGGCGGGGCGATGACCCATACCAGCATTTCCGGTGTGGCCGATCTGGCGTTTGAAAACGATGTTGATCTGCTGTTGCAGACCCGCCGTTTCATGGACTTCCTGCCGCTGAGTAACAAGGAAAAGCCGCCCGCGCGCCTGTGTGAAGACCCGATCATGCGCGATGATTTCTCGCTTGATACGCTGGTTCCTGAAAATCCCAACATGCCCTATGACATGAAGGAACTGATCACAAAGGTCGTCGATGAAGGCGATTTTTATGAAATTCAGCCCGATCATGCCAAAAACATCATCATCGGCATGGCGCGCATGGATGGCCGCACGGTTGGTATCGTTGCCAATCAGCCGATGGTTCTGGCGGGTTGCCTTGATATCGCCAGTTCGAAAAAGGCCGCGCGGTTCGTGCGGTTCTGCGATGCCTATAACATTCCGATTGTCACCTTTGTCGATGTGCCGGGCTTCATGCCGGGCACCGCACAGGAATATGGCGGCATCATCAAACACGGTGCCAAACTGCTTTATGCCTATGCCGAGGCGACGGTGCCAAAGGTTACCGTCATCACACGCAAGGCTTATGGCGGGGCTTATGACGTGATGGCGTCCAAACATCTGCGCGGTGACGTCAACTATGCCTGGCCGACCGCCGAGATCGCGGTGATGGGACCAAAGGGGGCGGTGGAAATCATTTTCCGTGCCGATATGAACGATCCCGAAAAGATCGAGGCCCGCACCGAAGAATACCGCGAAAAATTTGCCAACCCGTTTGTCGCGGGGCGCAAGGGCTTCATTGATGATGTCATCATGCCGCATGGCACGCGCAGGCGCGTGTGCAAGTCGCTTGCGATGTTGCGCAACAAGGACATCAAAAACCCGGCCCGCAAACACGGCAACATTCCGCTTTAACCCGCGACGTCAAATTGGGAGCAAACAATATGTTCAAGAAAATCCTGATTGCCAACCGCGGTGAAATTGCCTGCCGCGTGATCAAATCGGCCCGCAAAATGGGCATTGCCACGGTGGCGGTTTATTCCGACGCCGATAAAAATGCCCTGCATGTGCAGATGGCCGACGAAGCCGTGCATATCGGCCCGGCACCAAGCAACCAGTCCTATCTGGTGATTGATAAAATCATCGATGCCTGCAAATCGACGGGGGCGGAGGCCGTCCATCCCGGTTATGGTTTTCTTTCTGAAAATCAGGCCTTTGCCAAGGCACTTGATGCCGCCAAAATCGCCTTTATTGGCCCGCCGGTGGGTGCGATTGCCGCGATGGGCGATAAGATCACATCCAAGAAAATCGCTGCAGAAGCCGGTGTTTCCACCGTGCCGGGCTATATGGGTGTGATCAAGGACACCGACGAGGCGATCAAAATCGCCAATGATGTCGGCTATCCTGTGATGTTAAAGGCATCGGCGGGCGGTGGCGGCAAGGGCATGCGCATTGCGCGCAACGATGCCGAATGCCGCGAAGGGTTCGAGCGTGCCACGTCGGAGGCCGCAAGCTCCTTTGGCGATGATCGCGTCTTTATCGAAAAATTCGTTGAAGAACCGCGCCATATCGAAATTCAGGTGCTTTGCGATAAACACGGTCACGGCATTTACCTTGGCGAACGCGAATGTTCGATCCAGCGTCGCCATCAAAAGGTCGTCGAAGAAGCGCCGTCACCCTTTATTGATCCCGAAACCCGCAAGGCGATGGGCGAACAGGCCGTGGCACTGGCTCATGCGGTGAATTACTGCTCCGCCGGGACGGTGGAATTCATCGTCGACAAGGACAAGAACTTCTACTTCCTTGAAATGAACACAAGGCTTCAGGTCGAACACCCGGTGACCGAACTGGTAACGGGCGAGGACCTTGTGGAATGGATGATCCGCATCGCCAATGACGAAAAACTGACCCTGACGCAGGATGACGTCAAGCTGACCGGCTGGGCGATGGAAACCCGCATTTATGCCGAGGACCCGTTCCGCGAATTCCTGCCTTCCACCGGGCGACTGGTGCGGTATCAGCCGCCCGCCGAAAGCGCATCGGTGCGTGTTGATACCGGTGTCTATGAAGGCGGCGAGATTTCGATGTATTACGACCCGATGGTCGCAAAACTGGTGACGTACGGCGCAACCCGTGATGATGCGATTGCGGAAATGCGTGCGGCCCTTGATGCCTATTATATCCGTGGCATTTCGCACAATATTCCGTTTGTTGCCGCCGTCATGGCCAATAAACGGTTCCAGTCGGGCAATATCACCACCAATTTCATCGCCGAAGAATATCCCAACGGTTTTTCCGCCGATGATCTGCCCGATGATGATCCGGCGATGCTGGTGGTGGTGGCCGCCTACCTCAATCAGCGGGTGGCGGAACGCAATGCGCGCGTGACCGGACAGGTCAGCGATCATCCGTTGCAGGTTGCCGAAAGCTGGGTCGCGGTATCGGGTGATGATCACACTGCGTTCGATATCGAAATTGACGGTGTTAACAATGACTACATCGTCGCCATCGGGGACCGCAGTTATGGCGTTTCATCCGACTGGAAAATCGGTGATGCGCTGTTTGTCGGCGAAATTGACGGTGCGCCGGTCTGCGTGCAGATCGATGTCGAGGGTGTCGGCTATCGCCTGTCTGCCAACGGCATCCAGCGCAGCTTCAAGGTGATGCTGCCCCGCGTGGCAGAATTGCAAAAACTGATGCCGTTCAAGGCGCCGCCGGATATGTCAAACTTCCTGTTGTCCCCGATGCCAGGGCTGCTGGTCAAGGTGTCGGTCACCGAAGGCCAGACCGTCCAGCCGGGCGAGGAACTTTGCATCCTCGAGGCCATGAAAATGGAAAACGTGCTGAAGGCCGAAAGCAAAGGCGTGGTCAAAAAAATCCACGCCGAGCAGGGCGCGAACCTTTCGGTGGATGCGATCATCATCGAGTTTGAGAAGGACGAATAAGCCGCCCGGTCCCTCAAGGGTGAAATAAAGGGCGCTGGTCTTTGGGCCAGCGTCTTTTTTTATGGGCTTTGGGTCTGTAATCAGGAACCCTGAAAGTCGGAAGTCGCCGGAAGTCCGCCAGCCAGTCGCTTTGCTGCGGCAATGGCTTGTGCCCCATGCAGGGTGAAGCTTTGCGTTAATCCTTCAAGGATCAGGTTAAGCTCTATCTCGTATCCCTGCCGTCCTGTGGTGGTTGCGACTTTGGTGGCGACCTCGGTCTTGTGGCGTGCCAGCAAATCGCGCAGCACCTGATCGCTTGGTGCTGCGGCCACGGCTGAATGGAACAGGCAGCCGTGGCTGGCTTCTTCTGTCATCCACTGGCCGACACGATCAATGATTTCCGAAAGGGCTTTGTCGGGGGCCGCGGGCAAATCGGTGAACAGCAGATCAATGTAACGCTGATGGCGATGTTCAAGTGCCAGATGCACCATGTCGGCCCGCGATGGTGTGTATTTATACAGCGTGCGCAGGCTGACATCGGCGGCTTCGCGCAGGTCGTCAACACTGGGTTCGGCAAAGCCGCCCCTGGCAAAGGCCCGTTCAAGACCAGCCGCGATTTTCAGTTTTGTATCACTCATGTTGACAAATGTAGAACGATCCCTTTACCTTTGCAAGTAGAGTAATCGTTCTACATGGAGAAACCAATGACCGATATTCCGACGAAAATGCATGGCGTCGTCCTGACCGGGCATGGCGGGCTTGATAAGCTTGAATGGCGCGAAGACCTTGAAACGCCAACACCAGATGCCGGGCAGGTCCTGATCAAAGTCGGGGCGTCTTCGGTCAACAATACCGATATCAATACCCGCATTGCCTGGTATTCAAAGGCCGTCCGTGGCGCAACAAGCGAAGGCAGCGATGCCGGCTTTGGCGAAGATGCCCTTGCCGATGCAACATGGTCGGGGGGCACTTTGGCCTTTCCCCATATTCAGGGGGCGGATTGTTGCGGCACGATTGTCGCGGTCGGGCAGGGTGTAGACCCCAAGCGCCTTGGGCAGCGTGTTCTGGTTCGCGCCCTGCAATCCTTTCCCAACGAGGATGGAACACACCGGGTTGAAACATTCGGCAGCGAGACAAACGGGGCCTTTGCGCAATATGCCGTGGTCGAGGATAAAAACGCGGTTGCCATCAATTCGGACCTTTCAGATACCGATCTTGCGTCCTTCCCATGCGCCTTTTCAACCGCCGAAGGGGTTATCCAGCGCGCCGGTCTTGGGGCGGAACGTATCCTTATCACCGGGGCGTCGGGCGGTGTCGGTTCGGCGGCCATTCAGCTTGCCAAGCGGCGCGGGGCCTATGTGGTTGCGGTGTCAAGCGCGTCAAAGGCCAAGGCCCTGCGTGATCTTGGCGCGGATGAGGTTCTTGACCGTGCAGATGAATTGCCGCGCAACCGCTTTGATGTCGTGATCGATCTGGTTGGCGGTCCCCGCTGGCCCGAACTGCTTGAAACCCTTGTTTCGGGCGGGCGTTATGCCACCGCCGGGGCAATCGCCGGGCCGATTGTCGAGCTTGATTTGCGCACGCTTTATCTCAGGGATCTGACGCTTTATGGTTGCACCCATCAGGAAGATCGCGTTTTCACCGATCTGGTGAAATATATCGAAAAGGGTGAAATTCGCCCGGTGGTCGCGGAGGTTTACGACCTTCGCGATCTCGCCAAGGCACAGGAAGCATTCGTTGCGAAATCGCATATCGGCAAGATCGGTATCCTTGTCAGCTAGGCCCGGGAAAAGGGCCGGGAAATGCGCCGGGGGAACATTCCCCCGGCGTTTTTGTTTCATACCTGTTCGATCCGACGGGTTTGCAACCCCTTTCGGATAGTTGCCGCGCATATTAAATACAGGAAACGGGGCTTTACGGGGATTTCCGGCTGACTTATGGTCGCGGATTGAGGCCGGTGCCTTCTGCAAGGCTATCCAAGAACAAGAAACGAGGCGTGAATATGTATAAACTGATTGCCTTTGATGGCGACGATACGTTGTGGCACAACGAACCGCTGTTTCGCGATGCCCATATCCGCCTGCGCGAAATGCTTTCCCACTATGTCGATGCTGATACGGTCAATGATCGCCTCTATCAGGCGGAACTGGCGAACCTTTCGATTTATGGTTACGGGATCACCGGCTTTACCCTGTCGATGATCGAAACCGCGATTGAACTTTCCGACAAGAAAATCAGTGCGGCTGACATTCATGAACTGGCCGAAATTGGCAAATCCATGCTGCGCGCGCCGACCCGCCTGATCGACGGGGCCGAAGACGTTTTGCGCCATTATGCCGCCCATCCCGAACGCAAGGTCGTCCTGATCACCAAGGGTGACCTGATCGCCCAGCAGCTCAAGATCGAACGTTCCGGCCTCGAAAGCCTGTTTGCCGGGGTCGAGATCGTTTCGGAAAAAGATCCGCTGACCTATCGCAATATCTTTGGTCGCTATGGTGTGGAGCCGTCCGAAGCCGTGATGATCGGCAATTCGTTGAAGTCCGATATTCTGCCAGTCCTTGCGTGTGGCGGGGCAGCGATCCACATTCCCTATGAAATCACATGGGTCCATGAAATGGTCGATCAGACCGAAATCGACAATGATCATTTCGTGACGGTCGAAAGCATTGCCGAGGTCCCGGAAAATATCGAAAAACTTGAACAGGACCTGCCTGCCTATGGCAAGGTCGGGAGGATGGAAAATGTCTGATTGCGCCGGTTCGGAAATGTCGACCGAGGCATCCCTTGCCAATGGCCCCGCGGCAAATCTTGATCCGCAAACAAAGCTGGAACTTGAAGCCGCTGCCTTTCGCGGCCTTGTGCAGCATCTTCAGGACCGCAAGGACGTTCAGAATATCGATCTGATGAACCTTGCCGGTTTTTGCCGAAACTGCCTTGCCAAATGGTATCTGGCCGCCGCACGCGAACGCGATGTTGCGATGGATTATGACGGCGCGCGCGAGGTGGTCTATGGCATGACATACGATCAATGGAAAGACAATCATCAGGCCCCGGCAACAGCCGAACAGAAACAGAAGTTTCAGGATACCGCCCATCTGCACGCCAACATCCCCGGCGCGAAATAAACATCACATCAAAGGATGTTGTCATGACCACCACCGAACCCGATCCGCAAACCGGCACCGGAAACATTTCCGTCCTTGCCCGGATCGAAGGCCGGGTGCAGGGCGTGTGGTATCGTGCCTGGACGGTCGAGGAAGCGCGTAAGCGCGACCTGACCGGCTGGGTACGTAACCGCACGGATGGCACGGTCGAGGCGCTGTTTTGCGGACCGGTCAAGGTCGTTCAATCCATGATCGCGGCCTGCCATGATGGCCCGACGCATGCGAATGTCACCCGCGTGCATGAAGAACCCGGTCTTGAAGACGGCTTCACCACATTTGAAAAACGCCCGACGGCCTGATTGCCGGGCCGCCGGATTGGCGCTTTTATCCAACCGCGATCAACGCCTTTTTCCGCCCCGATGCAGAAAAAGGCTTTTTCTTTGGTGCAGTGCGGTGGCATGCTCTTGCAATCCTGTCCGGTTGGTCAGATCGCTGTTCAACTCATCGGGTGTACCCAGACCGGATCGGGAACCAAACAGGGAGAATAAAACATGAAACTGACGACGAAATCATTTGGCGTTGCTGTTCTTCTGGCGGGCTCGGCCTTTTGCGCGTTTGGTGCGCAGGCCCAGGAGGCTACACAGGAACCGGCACAGAATGACGGTCTGAATGCCTCGCTGTGGTATCAGACCTCGGTCGAGTACAAAACTACGGCCCTTTCGGTTTATGCTGGCGCACAGCGTCTTCTGGATGCGGCAATTGGTGATCATGGCTGGACTGCGGCCCTTGAACAGGATGGCAATTATTCCGCCAAACCGCCGGCAATCATCCTTGATGTTGATGAAACCGTTCTGGATAACTCGGCCTATCAGTCATGGGTTGTGACGGCCAATACGTCTTACAGCTCCAAAACCTGGGCGGCGTTTGTCGAAGATGCGATTTCAACCCCGACACCGGGTGCGCTGGAACTGACCAAGGCGGCCGCCGACAAGGGCGTTGAAGTCTTCTATGTGACCAACCGCAAGGCCGCCGAAGAAGCCGCGACCATCAAAAACCTTCAGGAATACGGCTTCCCGTTCGCCGATGCCGACCATGTGATGGTGCGCGGTGAAAAGGAGGAATGGGGTTCCGCCAAGGCCACCCGCCGCGAAGCGGTGGCGGCTGACTTCCGCGTCATCATGATGTTTGGCGACAACTTCGGCGATTTCACCGACGATATCGACGGTTCCATCGAAGAACGCCTTGAGGTCATGGACAAATACGCGACCTATTGGGGGGAACGCTGGTTCATGCTGCCCAACCCGACCTATGGGTCTTGGGAATCCGCGGCATTCGGCAATGACTGGAAAAAATCCCCCGAAGCCCGCCGTCAGGACAAGCTTGACGCGCTCAATAGCTGGTCGGGCCCGAAAGAATAATCTCTTTCGCATATGGATAAACAAGGGGCGTGCCATGATTGGCGCGCCCCTTGTTTCATAACGTTATTTCACGATCTTGCCGGGGTTGAGCATACCATCGGGATCAATCGCATCCTTGATTGCGCGCAATAATTTCATCTTTTCCGGGCTGGCATAGCGTGCCAGTTCATCAAGCTTCAGCTTGCCAATGCCATGTTCGGCACTGATGGAGCCGCCAAGATCGGCCACAATGTCATGGATCAGGCGGTTTAACGTTTCCCAGCAATCCAGAAACGCCTGCTTTTCCATTTCCAGGGGCTGGGTGAAGTTGAAATGGATATTGCCATCGCCGACATGGCCAAACGGGCAGGGGCGAATACCCGGGATGAAATCACCGGCCGCCGCCATGCCACGTGTCAGCAATTCCGGCACCTTGGAAACCGGGACAGAAACGTCATGCTTGATGCTGCCGCCTTCAAAGCCTTGCGCCTCCGGGATGCCTTCGCGGATCGCCCAAAGATTGGCGCGCTGGGCTTCGGACTGTGCCAATGCCGCATCGCTGACAAGCCGGGCCTCAAATGCGCTTTCGAGAAGGTCACTCAGAACCGCGTTCAGATCATCCTTGGGCCGTGACGAGGTCAGCTCGATCATCACATGCCAGTCCGAAGGGGCGGCAAGCGGGGCGGATAGTCCCGGCAGGTGTGCCACCGTCATATCATGGGCAAAGCCGCAGATCAGTTCGAACGCGGCAATCGCATCACCGCTTTCGCGCCGTGCAAGCGCCAGAAGGTCAAGGGCCGCATCCGGGCTTGGGACGGCGACCCACGCGGTTGCGACATGGCGGGGGTTGGGAAACAGTTTCAAACTCGCCTTGGTGATAATGCCAAGCGTTCCTTCGGCCCCGATAAACAGATCGCGCAGGTCATATCCGGTATTATCCTTGCGCAATTTTGAAAGCCCGTTCCAGACACTGCCATCGGGCAGAACAACCTCAAGCCCCAGCACCAGATCGCGCGCATTGCCATAACGGATCACGTTCAACCCGCCCGCATTGGTCGCAAGATTGCCGCCAATCTGGCAGGAACCCTCCGACCCAAGGCTTAGCGGGAAAAGAAGGTCACGGTCACCTGCGGCATCCTGCACGGTTTGCAGGATCGCACCGGCCTCGACCGTTGCGGTGAAATCGCGGGCATCGATTTCGATGATCCGGTTCATCCGGCGAAGGTTTAAAATGACCTCTGCCGCATTGGCAACCGCCCCGCCGCATCGCCCGGTATTTCCGCCCTGAGGCACAATCGCAATGCCATGCGTTGCACAGATCGCAACACATTTGGCGACTTCGTCGGTATTGGCGGGATAAAGCACCATGCCCGCATCGCCAGCAAACTTGCCGCGCGCCTCGGCATTGTGCGTGGTCAGAATATCGGCCGCCATGCTCCAGCCTTTCGGGCCAAGGGCATCCTGAAGTTCCTTGATCGCGCTGGCGGGCAGGATGGACATGGGGCTGTTTTCCGCTCCGATGAGTTTTGAGGGGGTTACTACGGGGAGGGATGAAGGGCGCGCGGCGCACTGGCGCGTTTCATCCGGTCATTGATCGCAAGCCCGAGACCGGTATCGGGGATCGGTGCAATCGCAATCCCGTCAAACCGCTTCTGATCGGCTTCGTGCAGCTTGGCAAACAGGTTGGCCGCGGCCTCGCGGTCATCGCCGGTTTTCGAAAGCCACAGGACTTTATCGAAACCCTTGGTCACGCATTCCGGGCCAAAGGCCAGCAATATTTCATGGCCGTATTTCTGCTGATCCGCTGCCGTCGCATTCAGCCGCACCGGCAATCCCGGCGCATAGTGGCTGGTCAGCATGCCGGGGCTTTTGGGTGCGTTGTCATCCGTTTCGGCCATCACGACGTCGGTGCCCAGAACCTCTGCCACCTGATCGCGCGTAATCCCGCCGGGGCGCAGCATCACGACCCGGTCGGTCGTCAGGTCAATGACTGTGCTTTCAAGACCAACCCCGCACGGCCCGCCATCCAAAATCATACCAACCGCATTGCCAAGGGATGTCGCCACATGCGCCGCCGTGGTCGGGCTGATCCGCCCCGACCGGTTGGCCGATGGGGCGGCAATCGGGCGGCCAACGGCACGCAAAAGTGCGCGCGCCATGTCATGTGCGGGCACACGCACCGCAATGCTCGGCAATCCGGCGGTGGTCAGTTGCGAAACGTTGCTGTCGTCGCGCTTTGGCAAAACAAGCGTTAAGGCACCGGGCCAGAATGCATCGGCGAGTTTACCCGCACGTGCATCGAAAATCGCATGTCTGGCGGCAGCATCGCGGTCGGGAAAATGGCTGATCAGCGGGTTGAAACTTGGCCGTTGCTTGGCGGCAAAAATGCCTGCCACCGCATCGTCATTGGTGGCATCCGCACCCAGCCCGTAAACCGTTTCCGTCGGAAACGCGACAAGTTCACCCGCGCGCAACTTGGCCGCGGCCTGTGTCAGGGCACCTTCGGAATAGGGGCGGATGGTCAAAGCCGGGGACATCAAGCATTCCATAAAAAATATAGCCTTGTGAAATACCTAGCGACGATGGGCCTTAATGACAAGCTGGAACCGACTTTATCGCTGTTTGCATTGATCGAATGATCGTCCCGGTTTAGGGTGTCGGTCGCAGGAAGAGCCCGGTGATTGATCCCGGTTCGCACGTGGTGCGTGTCAAAGCCTGCATCCCTGATATCCGGCCTGCTGCAAACACCCGCTCAGGTCCTCGAAACGGTGTAACCCATCGCAAGGAGGGCCGCTTTCATGCCTTTGCACATGCCATCCATTCCGCCAAAAATCGCCATCCCGCTGGCATTGGTCAATCTGGCATCCTTTGTGTCGCAGATCATTCAGATTGGCGTGATCGATACGCTTTTGCCCCTGGCGCTGACGAATGCCGGATTGGGTGAACGGCATGGCGGCATGATGCTGTCGCTTTACTGGATTGCCGATCTGATCGGCGGGTTCTTTGTCGCGGCGGTTTTGCGCAAAACCCATCCCGTCATCCCGCTTGTCATCAGTGGCCTGTCGTTTTTCACCCTGATTGTCGTGGTGATGTATGCGCCGCAATCGGTTTTTGTCCTGCCCGCAACCCTGTTTGCCGGGGTGGGGCTGATTTTGCGGTGGGTGGTGTGTGACGGGTTGATCGTGCAACTGGCGCCGCGCGATAAAATGGGGCGCGTGGTCGGTTTTCATGAAACCCTTATGGGGCTTGGCATTGTTCTGGGGCCGATCCTGATTGGCTGGTTTGGCGATGATGCCTTTGCCATGTCGGGCATTGCACTTGCCGCTGCCATCATTCCGCTTTTCTGTGCCTTTGCCATGCCGCGCATTGAAATGGCCTCTACCAAAAAGGGGGCCGGGGCTGTGTTCAGGCGCTGGATCGATCATTGGGATCTGGTGCTGATTGCCTTTGTCGCGGGGTTTGTTGAAATCTGCTTTTTATCTGTCCTGCCCCTGCAGGCGCAGCGCGATACCGGGCTTGCCGATGCCGGGCTCTGGATGGCGGCAATCTTTGTTTTTGGCGGGACGATCTGCCAGCCGCTTGTCGGCTATGTTTCCGATAAAAGCGGCCCGATCAAACTGGCGTGGTTGTGCTTCGGATTGCTTTTGGCCGGGGCTGTGCCGATGGCGCTTGCGGGTTACGGCATCTTTGCCGCCATCATTCAGTTCGCATTGGGGATTGCGGTGGCCGGGCTTTACACCGCCGCCGTCCTGATCGCGGCCAGCGGCCGGGGGCAGGGATACCAAGTCGGCGTTCTGGTGATCGTCTCGCAAAGCTATACGCTGGGGGCCATTGTCGGCCCGTCGGCGGGGACGTCGCTTCTGGTGATGGTCGGAAGCTGGGCTTTGCCGGTTCTAGTCATGGGTATAGGCTTGGTTTCCGTCGGACTATTGTGGTTC
The DNA here is from genome assembly GCF_044790785.1 of Thalassospira australica. Taxonomy (GTDB): domain Bacteria; phylum Pseudomonadota; class Alphaproteobacteria; order Rhodospirillales; family Thalassospiraceae; genus Thalassospira; species Thalassospira australica_A. Next base: position 1,336,067 of record NZ_CP085258.1, read on the forward strand.
CGAGCGACCGCGCTCAGGGTTGGATCAGAAGAATAATCGAACTAACTGCCGCACCAGTTCACCTAGGCCTAATGTGACCACTGCAAATAGGCAATTGAGCAAGCGGTGTTTAAGTTTGGGATTGTTGGTAGCCATCTCTTTGCGACTTCTCCAAAAGTGCCTTCGCGAAGAGAATTCCAAGAAAAGATTAATTGACTCCGAAGATTTTCAAGGAGTTTAGGTGGTTTCAAAGTTATTTCAGATGTTTACTTTTCGTTTACCCTAAACAGCGCAGAGCCGCCATCAAGATGGCGGCTCCATTTTACGCTCTAGCCCGGTAGTCGCTCCGCGGCAGTGACCCGGACCGCGTCGCCGTGATTCCGGCGGCTATTTACGTCACCTACACTTGGTGTGGCGATGGCGCGATCATCATTCAAATCGCCGGAAATGTCAAGGTTTCTGCGGGGTGACGCAGATTGCGATATGCGCCAGATGCAAGGCGGACTGCCTTTGATGCGTCGCACAAAAGACAAGCCGCTATGATCGTTCTGTTATTCCGAACGCCTACCGCTTCGCGATAGATCAGGACGGGTAGGTCACCGGCACGGATGAGCTGCGTGCGATGAAGAACGGATTGCGGAAATCGGCCTTGCCATAGGCAAACCGAGTCCCGTCCATATTCTCGACCACGCCACCGGCAGCCGCCAGAACCGCATGACCGGCCCCGATATCCCATTCCATGGTCGGGCCAAGCCGCGGATAAAGGTCGGCCACCCCTTCGGCCAGAAGGCAAAGTTTAAGCGAACTTCCCGCCGGGCGCAGTTCCTTGACCGCAAGATCGCCCAGAAACGCCTTCATCGCCTCGGGATCGCCATGCGAACGCGATCCGACAACCACAACGCCGTCTTCGGGCATGTCGCGCACGGTGATGGCGCGCGTACTGTCGTTACCATCGCCGCTGCCTTCAATCAGCTTCGCGCCATCCGGTCCACCGTAATAAAGTTTTTCGATGGCCGGGGCGTAAACCACACCCAGAACCGGGGTGCCCTTGGCAATCAGGGCGATGTTGACGGTGAATTCGCCGTTGCGTTTGATGAATTCCTTGGTCCCGTCCAGCGGATCGACCAGCCAGAAGAAATCGGTATCCCCGTTGACATCGGGAATATCACCCGCAGCCGCACTTTCCTCGGACACGATTTTGACATCCGGGGTCAGGGCGCGAAGACCGGGCAGGATCACGGCCTCGGCGGCGTCATCGGCCGCGGTCACGGGGGATGCATCATCCTTGGACCGGACTTCGAAATCGGTGTCATAGATTTTCATCATGGCGGCACCGGCCCGTCGCACGATTTCAATCAGCCCGTTTTCAAGGGCACTGGCATCGGCCGGAAGGGCAATCGTCATGGCAATCTCGTCTGGTTAAGGTGCAATATGTGCAAAGGGCATAGGGAATTTTGCGCAGCTCGTCCAGTCTGCTGTGCGGATTTGTCATGCGGCCCGTTCACGTGCCCTGAATGTGTCGTTTCAATGCCGCCATCAGATCGTCATGCAATACCGCATGACCGGGCAGGACCGGCCCGTCATCGCCGGTCGGCGAAATACCGGGTTCAATCCTGTTTCGGGCAAGATCGGGCAACAGATTTTCGGTCAGCTCAACCAGTGTGATCGCGGTCGGGACATATCGCGTCTGCGCGGTTTCGTTCCATGCTTCGGCATGGTCGCGGCTTGCGAAAAACGGGCAATAAGCTGTGCCCTTTGCATCGGGGCAAAGTAGCCAACCATTGTCATACAGCGCCCAAACCCCTTCCCACGCGATCACGCTTTCAATGAAATAACGATAGCGGGCATCACGGGCATTGATGCTGTCCGATCCTTCAATGCTCATGGCATCGGGGTCGATTGCTGCCAGAAACCCGTGGGGGCGATGTCCTTGCCCGATATGCCGCGCGTCACAAACCGTTGTGCCCGCATGCGATCCGACCAGTGATCCGTCGAAAGCCCGGCCTTGCGTTTAAGCTGTGCCACGAAATTCGACGGATCGGGCAATTGCTCCCAGACCTGCGGCAGGAACAATCCGCGATGATTGCCATCCGACAGGATGATGCCATCCTCATAGGGTGTCAGTTTCGCGATCAGATCGGCCTCGCTTTCAAACGGAAAATCGCGCGGCGGCGACAGGACCGAGATGGATAATTCCAGATTGTCGATCAGTTCATCTTGGCGAAGGGCCGGAAAGCGCGGGTCGCCAAATCCGGCCTTAAACGCGTTTTCACACAGATCCGTCGCCAGATCCCGATGCGCCATCACCGATCCGATGCAGCCGCGAAGCTGGCCTGATTTCTTTAATGTCACAAAGCACGCGCCCGGTGCCAGAAGGGCCGGGGAAACCGATGCCGGATCAATACGAAGCGGCCCGCCATGCGTGACCCCGTGCCAGATCGACTGCCGCGCAAGATCGATCATCGTCACCCCGTGGTCGGCCAGAAGCTTTTCGGTCACGCCAACAAAGTCGCCTGATGATTTGCTCGTCTTTTCATCCTCGCACATGTCCTTTGATCCTGCATAAACCGCCCACGCGCCATAGCCGACCACGCGCGATTTATCGCCCGTCACATCGCCGGAATTACACATGCCAAGTGTCCTGATCCGCATGCCGCGCTTGCGGGCCGACATCAACATGCCCGCAACCGGCAACGCGCCGCACGCATCCCCGCTTGTGATGCTTTCGGCGTCAAACCGCTCGATCATTGCACGCGTATTGTCGTCAATGCGTTTGGCGGTATCGTAATCATGAAAATGCGACAGGTCCGATGAAATCACGATCAGGGTTTCCGGCCCGCCCCAAAGGGCCTCGATCACCTCATGCACCTGCCATGCGCTGCATCGACTGACCAGCAGGGGCACAATGCCGATATCGGCATCTTCACCAAACAACCGCTGGATAAACGGCAATTCGATTTCAAGCCCGTGCTCAAGCCGATGCGCCTCGTCCAGAACCTGCACCTGCGGCCATGCAAGGGCCGCCTGCAACCCGGCCAGATCACAACGCACATCGCCAATCGGTGTGGCAAACCCGTCCGCCCTGGCAATCGCAATCCCCTGAAACGCCATGCGATGCGCCGGACCAATGATCACGATCCGTTTGACCGTACCCTTTAACGCCCGAACCGTGGCAAAACCCAGACCGGCAATCGCGCCCGAAAACATCAGCCCGGCATGGGGCACAATGATTGCCTTGGGGATTGGCGTATCATTCTCTGTCTGGCTCTCGACCGCCGCATGGATCAACCCGTCAATCTCGCTGCGCAACATATCGGGTGCTGCGGGATAAAACGTTCCGGCAATGGCGGGTGGGCGGATGAGGGGCATTAAGGAATTGCCTGATTTTGATTTTGTTTGCATCGCTAAATTCTACTATAAATATATGTCCTGTTTTAGCTCATTGTGATGTGGATATGAAACCAAGATGACGATTTCATACAGTGCTTCTATTGAAGACAATATTGATGAAGAAGACAGAACGAAGATTAATAAGAATCTGTTGCCGGAGGTATGTTTTGGTCACCCGCTATACGAGGAGATAAAGTTTGGAGAGAGCGAAGGAGAACAGGTTTTTAGTTTCTACTATTGGAATGGAAAATTCGATGCATACTGTCCTTCCTGTAATCGTGAGACAGTATATTTTGTTCGGGATACTGTCTATGCGCGCAATTGTAGCGGAACACATCAGATCTATAAGGCTAAATACTTTATAGTTGATTTCGTCTGTTCGCGAGATCATTCGCATGTAGCTTCATTTTTTATGCTCCATGATGGAGAAGTTCTTGTGAAGGTCGGGCAGTTCCCGTCGATTGCCGATCTTCATTCTGGAGATTTATCCAAGTATCGAATCGTATTGGATAAAGAAAGCTCTAGCGAGTTCTATAAAGCAAATGGCCTATCAGCGCACGGTGTGGGTGTTGGTGCATTTGTGTATCTTCGGCGTGTTCTTGAAAGAATGGTTTCAACTAGAGCAGAAAACGCCATTTCTGCTGGGGTTGTTGATCGTGCCCAATACGAGGGAGCGAGATTCGCTGAGAAGATAAAAATGCTTGAGGGTTGGCTGCCGGATATTTTGGTCAACAATACCAAAGTTTATTCCATATTGAGTAAGGGGGTACATGAGCTCGAAGAGCAAGAGTGTTTAAAAATTTTTCCGGGGATAAGAGATCTGATGCTTTTCATTCTTGAGGAAGATTTGCAAAATAAGCAGAAGGCGAGCAAGCTAGAAGCTGCTCAGAAAGCACTGAGCAAACTTTGAGCGATTGTTCGTCTCGTTATGAACCCACTTCCCGCCCGCTACTGGCACCATCTCGACGATGGCCGTATCCAGTGCGATGTCTGCCCGCGCTTTTGCAAGCTGAAGGACGGGCAGCGGGGCTTGTGTTTTGTCCGGGCACGCGAAGGCGATCAGGTGGTTTTGACCACATGGGGCCGGTCATCGGGCTTTTGCATTGATCCGATCGAGAAAAAGCCGCTGAACCATTTCCTGCCCGGCACGCCGATCCTGTCCTTTGGCACGGCGGGCTGCAATCTGACCTGCAAGTTCTGCCAGAATTACGAGATTTCCAAGGCGCGAGAGATGGACAAACTGGGGTCGCTTGCCACCCCGGAAATGATCGCGCAAACCGCCAAGGCCTATGGCTGCTCGGCAGTCGCCTTTACCTATAACGACCCGGTGATTTTTCTGGAATATGCGGTGGATGTGGCGCAGGCCTGCCGGGAGGCCGGCATTCGCACCGTCGCCGTCACGGCGGGCTATATTGGCGAGAAAGCCCGCGAGGAATTCTTCCGCCATATGGACGCGGCCAATGTTGACCTTAAGGGCTTTACCGAGGATTTCTATCACAAGCTCTGTTCCGCCCATCTGGCCGATGTTCTGGAAACCCTGAAATATCTTAAACATGAAACCGGGGTATGGTTTGAACTGACCAATCTGGTGATCCCCGGCGAGAATGACAGCGACGCCGAATTTGACGAAATGACATCGTGGGTGCAGCGTGAACTCGGCCCCGATGTGCCGATGCATTTCACCGCCTTTCATCCCGACTGGAAAATGATGGATCATCCGCGCACCCCGCCCGCAACCCTGGTCCGGGCGCGCGATATCGCGATGAAAAACGGCATTCGTTATCCTTACGTCGGCAATGTCCATGACAAGGCGGGATCAAGCACCTTTTGCCATCATTGCGGTCATATCCTGATCGGGCGGGACTGGTATCAGCTTTCGGACTGGAACCTTGATGCGCATGGGGCCTGCACCCATTGCGGCACCCATTGTGCGGGTGTGTTCCAACCGCGCCCCGGTACATGGGGGCCAAAGCGCCAGCCGGTGCGTCTGGTTGCGCCAAGTGCGGGTTCGGTACCACCATCCTGATGGTGTTTTTGCTTCCATTTCGGGCAAAGCAGGCTAAATTGCCGCCAGTTTCGTTTGGACCCAAAATCACCCCATGAAAATCCGCAAAGCCAGCATTTCCGACGTCAGCGCCATTTTCGCCATCCGAAGCCGGGTGCGCGAAAATCATCTGTCCGTCGATCAGCTTGCCGAACGCGGCATTACCAAGGCCGCCTTTGGCAAATGGCTTGCCGATGGCTATGGCATGTGGGTGGCCGATCTGGATGGCGCGGCGGCGGGCTTTGCCATCGCCATCCCGAAGGAAGCAACATTATGGGCGCTGTTCGTTGATCCCGATTTCGAAGGCCGCGGGGTGGGGCGCGCACTTTTGCGTGTGGCCGAGGAATGGCTGTTTGCCCAAGGCTGCAACGATATATCGCTGACCACCGATGCCGATCCCAAAATCCGTGCGCACCGCTTTTATGAAAACAATGGCTGGCACTGCACCGGCGATGCGGACAAGGGGCAGGTCGAATACATCAAATCCAACCCGACCCTGTCGCTGTTTGATTTTGGTTAACGCCGTTTACTTCACCGGAATGCCGCGTGTCTTTTTCTGGCTTGGTCCCAGCAAGATCGGCGCATAGCCGATCAGAAACGCCAGCCACCCGGCAAGCCAGCACAGGGTTGCCACCGCGAGAACCGGGATATAAATATCCGGGAACTGCCCGACCAGAAGCCGCAGCACGGTTGAAACCCACACCAACCCGAATGCGGCATTCAAGGCCCGGCTTGCGCGCAATTCCCGCCCGGTATGGCCAAGCGCGGCCCGCCCGCCAATCGCGATAATCATACACGCCATCGCCCCGCCGGTAAGCCCATGCAGGGCATCACGCGCCGCAATTACATCCGGCCAGATATGGGCAATGCCAAACAATGCCAATCCGGCAGGTATCCAGAAATAGGCGAAATGCAACATCGCCACCAACGGATCACGCAGAGTCAGATGCCCGCGCCAGCGCGCCATGCGAAACCCGTGCAAGCAGGCCGTGATCAGCAACGCCGCGCCAAAGATGACGCCACCCGTATCCACCATCCCGATCACGATGGTGAAGGCAAGAGCCGCCAGACACGCGCCGTCAAACCGGTTAAACATCACCGGCATGGCACCGTTCGGGCGTTCGCGTTGCAGCCAGTTGCGCGTAAAGGCCGGAATGATCCGCCCGCCGATCAGCGCGATCAGAAGCACGATCAGCAAAATCGCACTTTGATAAATCACCATCGCATCAAGCGCGATCAGGCCAAGTGCACTTGCGACAAACACCCCGTCAAAGGCGGTAATCAGCCCGAGAATACCAAGGATTTTAAGGTTGCGATAATTCCGCCCCAGCACAAGCTCCCGCCCGGCAATCACGATAAGAGCGATGAAATAACCAAGCCCGCCAATGATGGTCAGGGCGGGCGGCAATGCCTCGCCAAAGCCAAGCGCCAGCCGCGCGATAAGCCAGCACGCGGCAAGCCCCATCAGCAATCCACCCGCAACGCCGGGCCGCCCCGTCCAGTTGGCAATCGCGGTCAGCAGGAACCCGCCAATCGCCGCCCCGCCAAAGCCGAAAATCATTTCATGCCCGTGCCAAAATGATGGACTGCCAAGCGATGGTGTTGCCACCCCATGCGCCATCCCCGCCACCCACCAGACCACGGCCACCACCGCAATCAGCCCGGCAAACAGAAACATCGGACGAAACGCGCCGCTCCAGAAAGGATGCGGTGCGGGGGCAGGTTCGGATATCGAAATCGGCGTGGTTTTGGCATTCATGATGGCCCCGGGGCAAAGGTTTGAATGCGTCATAATAGCGGCCTGCCATCCCGCCGCCTTGATATCGCGCAATTCGGGAAAAATGTCCGGGCGGCTGTCACCTCTTTGCAATATCGGTAAAATCCCGCAGGTTTTTGAGCAATAAGCCTTTTCTTCGCCATTTAACGCGCTAGATTAGGGAAAGCATTCAAGCATCGGCAGGCTTGCCGGTGCAGACCCCGCATATGCCCGAAACATGACAGGAGCCTTTTTCTCATGAAGATCACGTTTTCCGATCTCGCCATCCCGACCTCGGGCGCTGTGATCGCCTTTGCCACCGAAGGCGGCGATCTGATGCCAAGTGCGGTTGCGCTGGACGATGCGACCGGCGGCGCACTGGCCAAGGCGATCAAGGGATCGACCTTCAAGGGGAAGGCAGGGCAAAGCCTGCAGCTTCTGGCACCGGGCAATACCGATCTTTCGCGCGTTATCGTGTTCGGGATTGGCAAGGAAGCCGAATTTGACGTGATCGCCGCCCAGAAACTTGGCGGCAATGTCACCGTGCGCGCTCTTTCGACCGGCGAAAAAGAGGTTACAGTCCTGTTCGACATGGAAGGCATGGCCTGTGATTTCGCCACCGGTGCGATGCTGCGCGATTATCGTTTCGATAAATACCGCACGACCGAGACAAAGGAAGACAAACCGGTCCTGAAATCCATCGCGATTGCCGCACGCGATCACAAGGACGCCAAAAAACAGTTCGACAGTGCCAAAAAGGTCGTCGAAGGCGTGTTCTTCACCCGCGATCTGGTGTCCGAACCGGCCAATGTGCTGTATCCCGAAAGCTTCATGAAAGAAGTCAGTGCGCTTGAAAAACTCGGTATCGAGATCGACGTGCTCGACGAAAAGGAAATGAAAAAGCTTGGCATGGGCGCGCTTCTGGGCGTGGCACAGGGTTCGGCGCACAAGCCCTATATGGTTGTCATGCGCTGGAACGGTGGCAAGAAAAAGGACGCACCGATTGCGTTTGTCGGCAAGGGTGTCACCTTTGATACCGGCGGTATTTCGATCAAACCGGCCGCAGGCATGGAAGACATGAAATTCGATATGGGCGGGGCCGGTGTGGTTTCCGGCCTGATGAAGGCCCTGGCCGGGCGTAAGGCCAAGGCCAACGTGATTGGCGTCATCGGCCTTGTTGAAAACATGCCCTCAAGCACTGCACAGCGTCCGGGTGATGTTGTGACCTCGATGTCGGGTCAGACCATCGAAGTCATCAATACCGACGCCGAAGGCCGCCTTGTCCTGTGTGACGCGCTGACCTATGTGCAGGAAAAATACGATCCGAAACTGATCGTCGATCTTGCGACCCTGACCGGTGCGATTATCATTGCGCTGGGTCATGAAAATGCCGGGCTGTTTTCCAACAATGATGAATTGTCCGCCCAGATCACCAATGCCGGTCTTGCGGTCAATGAAACCGTCTGGCGCCTGCCGTTGTCCAAGGCCTATGACAGCCAGCTTAAATCCGACATTGCCGATATGAAAAACGTTGGCGGCCGTCCGGCCGGTTCCATCACGGCGGCCCAGTTCCTGCAGCGCTTCATCACCAAGGATCGCCCGTGGGCGCATCTTGACATCGCCGCGATGGCCTGGGCGACAAAGGATAGCGAAGTCACGCCAAAAGGCGGCACCGGTTATGGCGTGCGCCTGCTGGATCGTTTCGTTGCTGATAACCACGAAGCCTGATCAAAGATCAAACGCATATTGCAAACAAAAACGCATCAAGGCCGGGGAGCTTTCCCGGCCTTGGTTTTAGAAAATACCTTTTACTTTACGCCGATCTGATCAACGGCTTTCTTCCAGTCCTCATCATCCTGAAGGTCTTGGCGATCGTTATTCTGGCCGGAAACCCAGACGTCAAAGTTCTGGCTTACGGCATTAGTGTTCTGGCATCTGGCGCGTGCTGAGATCCAGGGATTCACGTCCAATGTGTTCATGATCGTCTCATACGCCTCAACGTCGTAATATTTGTCATAGATGACATTGACGCAGCTTGAATACCCCTCGGGTGCCGGGGCTGTGTTTCGTGACAAAACGTATCCTTGACCATACTGTGTACGGTCCCGGAAATAGAAGGTTTGCTGATAAATGCTCTCCTGACTTTGGGAAAGCGATGTCGTGTTATAGAAGGCTTCGGCGGCTGGTGTTGCCGTTATACTCAATGTGACGGATTGATTGCCAGCATCCGGGTTGTTCGGGGAAATCTTGCCAAAGGCATCTGCGGCCGCCTGATTGAGAAGTTGCAGGCCGACCCCTTGGCCCGGCGGGTTGGCACAGGCCAGCTGCAAGACCATGGAACCGATATTCTGGCTGCCGGGTGTCGGTTGCCATTCGGTGGCATACAGTCCGACATTTGCACCATTTGCCGTGCAGACATAGCGCTGCATTGTCGGGTTTTTGTGCCCGCGGGAACTGATGTACTGTCCGATTTGCGTGCTGCCTTCCTTGATTTCCTGCCCCTGATAAAGCGGGTAGTAATCGCCGTACCGCCATAGATCAAGGGGATCGGTAATGCGTTTACACAACGAGGCAACAATTTGACTGTCATTGGCGGTGTGCACCTTGTAGCCAACATTGACACCCTTGACCTGGGTCTCCTTGCTTTCGCGTTGCTCGGCTTGCAGGGTGCAGGCGATCTGGGCATTTGCCGCTTGGGGCAAGCCCAAAGCAGCAATCGCAGTGCTAAGATAGATTAAAACAAGACCAGACTTCATAACCGTTTTAACTCCATGCTGTAACGTCAGTCTGTTTGACGATGACAAGCTTATTTCGTGATGGGTTAGGAGGACTGACTTGCCCGGTCTGACGGATCAGGGTAGAAATCGACCATGGCTGACATCTGGTTCTATCATCTGACCGCGTCCCCGCTGGAACGTGCATTGCCGACCCTGCTGTCCAAGACATTGGAGCGGGAAAAACGTGCTATTGTAATGACCGGAACCGAAGAGAGGATCGAAGCGCTCAATACCCTGCTTTGGACCTATGACGCCGCAAGCTGGATGCCCCATGGATCGAAATCCGATGGCGATCCGGAAATGCAGCCGGTCTGGCTGACATCTGATGATGAAAATCCCAACGGCGCACAATTCCTGTTCCTGACTGACCGCGCCATCAGCGAGAAGATCGCCGATTATGAACGTGTCATCATGCTGTTTGATGACCGCGATCATGATGCCGTGGCCGAGGCGCGCACGCGCTGGAAAGACTGGAAAGAAGCCGGGCACAAGCTGTCTTACTGGCAGCAGACCCCGCAAGGGTCATGGGAAAAGAAGGCCGAAAGCTGAGTGCGTCCGGCCTTTTGTCTTTGTTTCTTGTTTCTGATCAGAACTGCTTGATCAGCAATATCCAGTTCTTGCCGGGATTTTCCCAATCTTCCTTTACCATCGCGCGCTTGGCGCGCTGGATATAGCCATGCCGTTCATAAAGGCGGATGGCACCGGGATTGCCGTCTGATGCGATGAGGCTGATGGTCTGTTTTCCGGCATTCATCGCGTTGCGTTCGGCCGCCCGGATCAGCTCCGACCCGACCCCGCGATTGCGAAATGGCGGAAACACCGCCAGCACGTTGATGTACCAGCTTCCCGGTGCCAGGCTTTCAAGTTCAAGCAACGGCAAAAACATCGCCGGTATTTCCGTCGGATCAATCGGATCAAACGCATCGGGCAGGGCATAGTCAATCAGCGCGCCCATGACCTGATATTCGCCAACGCCAAGCGTGGTGTTGCGATAGGAAAAACCGCCTTCGTCGCGCTTTGCCCGTCTGCGCCCGACATCCCATGCTGTTTCGTCGCCTTCAATCATGTCCTGCCACAGATAAACTGGCAGGCCTTCGCCCGCGATATTGATCAGTTTCGCCATGGTATCGGCGTCGTTAACAGTGGCGCGTCGTAAATCCATCGGCGGTGTCGGGCGATCGACATCCGGTTGTGCCAATGATTGTGCCGCCGGTTTGAAGCTCATATTCATTGCTCGTGTCCCGTTATTCCGGTTTTGTTTCTGATCAGCCTGCTTTGCGAAGCTGCGCAAGGGCATGTCCGGCCATCGCATGGACATGACGATGATCGGTCCCGCAACAGCCGCCAATCACCGAAAGGTTCGGCAGAAGCCTGGCCAGATCGTGATAAAGGCGGCCAAGCTCGTCCGGATTGCCGTCGTCAAGATGTTCGCAGGCATCAAGTTCCTCGTGGCTTTGGCGCGATGCATTGGCCCGAATGCCGCAAATGCGGTTTTTCCACGCGCCATCGCGCTCAAGCTTGTCGCGGAAATGGTCCGGGTGGGCGCAATTGATCATGTAATAAACCGGATAGGCCCCGGTCTGCGCATCAACCATGGCAATCACATCGCCAATGGTTTCCCCGCTTGGCAAACAGCCATCGGTTTCAACCGTAAAGGAAATCACGCAAGGCATATCCGCATCCTTGCAGGCTTGAGCGATGCCAATCGCCTCTTCGGGATAATTCATGGTGAAGGCCGAAACCATATCGACCGGCGTTCCGGAAAACGACCGGACCTGAACCGCGTGATAATCGCGTGCCTGCTGTGCCGTCATGCGTTCCGTCGGGGTATAGCCATCACCGCGCGGACCGATGCAGCCGCTGATCAGGCACGGGGTATCAGGTGTCTGATACTGATCGCGCAGGTCGACCATCATACGGATCGATTTGTGATTGATCGCAGCCAGTTCGCTAGCGTCATAACCCATGCGCACACCCCAGTCGGCATTGGCGCGCCATGTCGGGCTTTCAAGCACGAAACCGACCCTGGCTTCGCGCGCGATTTCAAGGTAGCGGACATAATAGGCAGCAACGCGGTCATAGCCGTCGGTCGTTTTCAAAAGATCGAACGATGCGAAACACGGGATATCGATCCCGTCGTGAAAAATAAGGGTCGTTTCAAGCCCGCCGTCGGTGATGAATTTGGTTGGCGCGAGGGGCGGCAGGTGATGGTGGATTGTATTCATGATCTCGAATTTCACATTTTGGGTTTCAAAAATTCTACCCGGACGCTATTCAAGCCAGCGAAAGAGCAGGGGCCGAAGTCTCGCCCCGGTTGGGTTTTGCATCTAGTGGGCACGCGGTACGGTTTCCGGGCTGATATAAAGTTGTTTGAAAACAATGGAATATGGAATTGGCGCGGATTTCTGACGCATTCGGGGGTATTCTGTGCGACGGAAAACTGTACCTGCGGTAGGGTAATGTGATGAACCAGATGACAGATCAGGCGACCGATACGACTTCGGATCAGCTCAAGGGCAAGGGGGAACGCACCCGCGACCGTATTCTCGAGATCGCTGAACAGTCCGTTCTGGCAAAGGGATTTGCCGCAACCTCGATCGAGGAAATCATCTGCGAGGCCGGGATCACCAAAAGCGGGTTTTTCTATCACTTCAGGGATAAGAACGAACTCGCGCGCGCCCTGTTGCTACGCCATATTGATCAGGACGAAATCATCCTCAATCAGGTATTTTCGCGCGGGCAGGAACTGGTTGACGACCCGCTACAGCAATTCCTGATCGGGCTCAAAATCCTTGCCGAACTGGTCGAGGATTTGCCCCAAGGCCACCCCGGCTGCCTGATTGCGGTATACTGTTATCAGGAACGGCTGTTTGACAATGAAGTCCGGCTTTTGAACCGGCAGGCGGTGCTGGGCTGGCGTACCCGGTTTCGCGCCATTCTGGATCGGATCGTTGAAATTTATCCGCCTAACGAACCGGTCGATCTTGATGAACTTGCCGATATGGTTTCAACCGTGGTTGAGGGCGGCATCGTGATGTCAAAGGCGCTTGGTCGCCCGCATATGCTCGCCAATCAGATCATGCTGCTGCGCAGTTTCGTCAAACTGCTGTTTACCCGGCAGCCTGCCTGATCGGATGGGGATTTAAGGCGTGCCGCTGCCGCCAGTACCGCCAGTACCGCCAGTACCACCTGTGCTCATGACATCCTCAAACAGGATTTCCACCAGCGCCTTGGTGACGTCATTCTGGCTTAATTTCCCGTCCGCCATTTCATTGATCGCCGGGAAACTGTCCGCCGACAGGGCAAACAGGCTTGTCTGGATTTCCGATGCCCGCACCGGCCAGTCCGGGTCAATTTGTGCCAGACCCAGCAACATTGCGCGTGCCATCTGATCGGTATCACCGCTTTTGATCGCGTCCTGTACCTGCGGGATTTGTTTGGCCTCGGACACGGCAACGTCAAGTGTTGCCAGAAGATCGGCCAATGCCTTTGCCTGAATCTGAATATCCGTCACCGGGTAATTCTGTTCAATGTTGCGCAACGGGGCGACGGCGGCCGATGTGCCGTAACTCGACAGATAGGCAATCGCCCCGCCCAACTGCCAGCTTTCCCACTTTTTCCACGAGCCGGCTTTAAGGTCATCGATCATCGGGGCGGCAATGGTGCCGCCATATTGCCGGAAAATCTGGTCAATCGCCTGTGGGGCCGGGCGGCCGGTCACGCGGGTTGCTTCCTGCGTTGCAAGGGCGGCGATATCTTTCAGGGCCTGTTGATAGTCGCTTTGTGCAGTCATCGGAAAGCTCCCGTTTCATATGTCACGATATCACGCATCAACCGCTGTCCACCAGTTGGCATAGCGCACATTGCCAAACGCCGTCTGACCGTCATAGGGCGTGCGCAATTCGTTGGTGCCACAGTGAATCTCGCCCAGTTGAACATGGTAATTGGTCCAGTCATCAATGAAATCGCATGTCGGCCCGCCGCCAATCGCGGCGATTTTCTGACTCAAATCACGTTCAAAAAGATCGTATCCGTGATTGACGTGATCTGTCGGATCCTCGATCCAAGGCCCGAAAGGTTTGGGGATCATCAGGCGACGATTGCCGACAAACATGTTTGGCATGTCACCGGTCAGGGCACCGCACTGGAAACCGCCCTGTTTGCCCGGATAGACGTTAAAGCCGTTGTCCCGCCCGATTGTCCAGCCAGAAACCTTGTCGGCAAAGGTGAAGTCACCGGGATTATAGCCTTCCGGGAAGAAGATGACCGGAACCTTGATGATATCGGTATCGACCAGATCGAATGCATTTTTCAGGAGTGTGACATTTCTGGCGATAACTGTTTCAACCCCGCCAATGTTCCAGTCGCGCAGTTGCTTGTATGTGTAATTGCTGTGATCGCGTGGATTGGTCAAGGGTGCCGGGCCATTGCCCAGAAAGGCATTGATGGTCGCGCCAACATTGGTCCCGTTGATTTGCAGGCTGGTATAATCAAAACGATTATGAACACCATCCCATGCCGCACGATTAAGCACATTTGCGGCACCATGTGCACCCTGGGCGGCGGTCATCAGGCGGTATGCCTCTGCCGGGCTTGCCACCAGAAGCTTCCATTTTTTGAAGGCACTGGCCGGATTGTTGTCGGGTACAAAGGTCATCATTTCATCGACATGACCAACCAGTAGCCAGTCCGTATCAAGAATGATCGGTGTTTGCATATTCTGGGCGGCCATGAAGTCGCGGCTGCTGGCATCGACCCTGTGATACCGGTTATGGCCGTAATAAATCCGGCCGTACCTGTACGGTGTGACGATGCCATTCGCCGTTTTCTGAACCGGTGGCGTTACGGCAATATTTCCGCCCGAATTGGCCGAGGTAATGGCATCTGCGCTTCCTGCTGCCGGATAGGAAATGCCGACATTTGCACTCAGCAATGTCTCGTACACCCAGTTTTGCAGGGGCCGCCAGCGGTGGGCTTTCATGAAAACATCCTTGTTTTCAACACCTGTTCCGTTACCGGGCCATGAACAGTGACCCGATACAATGGTGTCGCGCATCCAGCGGTCATCCCTGGCGGCAACGGTGCCCCCGCGATAGTTTGCCCATGTATTGCCGTTCAGATAGGGAACACCTGTTGGGGTTGCTGCGGCGGGATCGCCTACCGTGACCGGGATAACCGGATTGTCCGCACCGGCAGCCGCACCAAGATCAACGCGAAACTGTGCATTGTTTGCGTTGGCGACATACATGCGGGCAACTGTTTGCAAATGGTGATTGCCGACCCACCGTGCTGCGACAACCCGGTCTGCATAAAGATAGCTGGGGTTGCCTGCTCCTGTGACCTCGGGCTGGATCACATGCAAAACGATGCGGACTTGACCAGAGGTAAACCCGGTACCGGCAAACCGGACGGCTTCAAGGGCAAAGAGTTTGGAAGCGCCGACATTGCCGGTTGTAATCGCTGCGATGTCCGTCGTTTCGGGACCAATGATTTCGGTGCTGTTATTCAGAATACCATTGAATATCCGCAAATGTTGCCGGGCCGGGTTTTCACCACCAGCCCCGATAACGCGCAGTTCCAAACCCCAACCGCCGGGTACAACAGGGGCACCTGCATTCGGGCCAAGTGCATTTCGCCGGATTTCAAGACGGGAGGTGCCGGTCACCAGGTCATTGTTCCCGTTTACCCGCTGATCCTGATTGTCGGCATAGCCGACAGCGGTGTTATTGCCATCACGATTGCAGTTAACCGGAATGATCGCGCCAATACCTCCCACGCCATATGTGATGGCGGGTGGTGTTACCTGATTAAGGATACCGGCATCATCCAGATTGCCGTCACGATTGCGGTCCGTGTGAAGCGTATACCAGACAACATCAAGATTTTTGGCATTGGTGGCATCACCATTCACCACAATATTCTGCTCGTCCACCGGGACGAAACCGGCACCGCTAACCTTCAGCCGCCACGTACCATCCGCAATATCAAAAACATGCGAACCCGCGACATTCGGTGCCAGAACCAAGTCCTGTGTCTGTTGCGGATGGGCATCGCTGGTGAGCGAGATGCGCACCGAGTTGAACGGATAAACTCCGGCGGGGGCAGTAACCTGGACGGTGTAATTTGCCATGACGTCCTCAGCGGCTGGTAGGGGCGGGTGATGGGCTGTCATTCATCGCATCGGCGATCAAAAGCCGTGCCTGAAGCGCGTTGTTCAGAATGGCGATCCGGTCATCGATGGTGCCAAGGCTGGCATCCTTCAGGATTGCACTCGCCCACGGCTGGTTGCTGATGTCAGGGCCGCCGGTGAATTGTACGGTGGCGTAATCGGTAATCCCGTCCGGCGTTTTGACGCCAAGCCTGATCGCGGCATCTCCGGCGGCCTTGCTGGCAACCGCCAGGCTGTCGGCGTCATATCGGGCAACCGCATCGGGAATGGTGATCTGCAAATAACCGGGAAGCGATGCGATGACATCGTCAAGCGACGGCACCGGTGACGGGGTGGGGGATGGTGTTGGCGTCGGTGTTGGCGTCGGTGTTGGCGTCGGTGTTGGTGTGGGTTGCGGTTTGGGGCCACAGGGTGACTCTGGCAGGGCGGCAACGCTGCTGGCCTCTGCCACCATCAGTTTCGCCACCTCGTCGGCAAAGCGTTTCTCGGCCTGAAGGCGGCTGGCTGCACTCGCATCGAATTTCTGTTTGCTCATGATGCTCAGCGTCTTGAGCCGTTCGGCATCCTGTGCGCCAAACGCCGCCAGAAGATTGCCAACCTGCGGGGCGGCATCGGCAATGCGTTGCGACAATGCCTTGGCATCCTTGCCGCTGCCTGCTGCAATCAGGGTATCACCATCGCGCGCAAGGCTTTGATCATTGCCGATCTGCGCATTCAGGCTTTCAAGCTGCTTGGCGGTGCGAATGTCGATCTTGCTGCCGGTGATGGTCACACTGGTCGGGTATTGCGCCAGTGTTCGGGCAAGGTCGCTGATCCTGTCGGCATAGGCCATTTGTCCGGTCCCGCTTTGGTGAAGACGTCCTATGACGCAGGCAGGCGGGGTTTGTGACGGGTGGGATTAATACAAATATTCCCTGTTGATCATGTTGATCTCATGCAAGCCATGCGTAAATTGCATGCGCATCGGGATTGATGAATGACGTCCGGTTCGCTATACATGTCATATCGAACGCGCCGATTTGCTCCTCAGCTTGCGGGCGCGATAAAAATGCGGCTAAAGCGAGAGGGCGTACACGCTCCGACATGTACGACCGCCTCGGTTTCGCCGCGGCGGTTTTTTTATGTTCGGAAAAGGTTGGGATCCATGATCAGGCTCTCGAACGTCCAGAAGACCTACCCCGCACGGCGCGGAAGCCCGGCGCACAAGGCGCTGCACGGCATCAATCTTGATATCGCCGCCGGTGAAATCGTGGGGGTGATCGGTCGGTCCGGTGCGGGTAAATCAACGCTTATTCGCTGCATCAACCTGCTGGAAGTCCCGACATCAGGCAGCGTGATTGTCGATGGCACCGATGTCACGAAACTGGCCAAACGCGATCTGCCGCTGTTTCGCCGTCAGCTTGGCATGGTGTTCCAGCATTTCAATCTGCTGTCATCGCGCACGGTTTACGACAATATCGCCCTGCCGCTTGAACTGGCCGGGGCGAGCAAGGCCGATATTGCCGCGGCTGTTGATCCGTTGCTGCCGCTGGTCGGGCTTGAAGACAAGCGCGACCGTTACCCTGCCGAGCTTTCCGGTGGCCAGAAACAGCGCGTTGGCATTGCGCGCGCGCTGTCAAGCAACCCCAAGGTCGTTCTGTGTGACGAGGTCACATCCGCCCTTGACCCGGAAACCACCCGCCAGATCCTCAGCCTGTTGCGTGACATCAATAAACGCCTTGGCCTGACCATGGTGGTGATCACACATGAAATGGCCGTGGTCAAACAGCTTTGTGACCGCGTGGCGGTCATGGATGGCGGGGTGATCGTCGAGGAAGGCAAGGTTGACGGTATTTTCGCCAATCCGACCCACGCCACGACGCAATCGCTTCTGGCCGATGAATTTCTGGATTACCCGGCGCGGAACAATACTGCTGCGACCACCGGGCAGGAGGCTTAATCATGTTTGCAACACTTGCACCGATCCTGCTTCAGGCGACGCTTGAAACCTTTGCGATGGTGATATCGGCTCTTGCACTTGGCACCGCGTTCGGTTTGCCGCTTGGCGTTTTGCTGGCGACGTCTGGTCGGGGTGAACTGTTCGAAGCCCCGCTGTTTCAGAAATCCATCGGCCCGATTGTCAATGCGACCCGATCTGTCCCGTTCATCATTCTGGCCGTCGCGATCATTCCGTTTACCCGCCTGATTGTCGGTACATCGATTGGTACGTCGGCGGCGATCGTGCCCCTTACGGTCGCGGCCATTCCATTCATTGCCCGCATCATCGAAGGCGCTATCCGCGAAGTTGACGGCGGTTTGGTCGAAGCCGCCCAGGCCATGGGCGCACGCCCGTTCCAGGTGGTGACCAAGGTACTTCTGCCCGAAGCCCTGCCCGGCATCATTCACGGACTGACCTTAACCGCAGTCACCCTGATCGGTTATTCGGCGATGGTTGGCGCGGTGGGTGCCGGTGGCCTTGGCGATCTTGGCATTCGCTATGGCTATCAGCGGTTCCGCCCTGATGTGATGGCGGCGGTTGTCATCACCCTGATCGTGGTGGTGCAGATGGTGCAAAGCCTTGGCGACTGGATGGCGCGCAAGGCGGACAAGCGCAATATCTGATCGCTGTTTTCGTTTCTTAATCTTTTTTGAATTCCCGCAAAACACCACAGTAAACAAGGAGTTTTACCATGCGGTTTCTGCTTAAACTGACGGCTGCTGCCGTTCTGACCGCCGCCCTGACCGGGCAGGCATTGGCGAACGAGAAAATCAAGATCGGCGTTACCCCCGGTGCGCACGAAGAAGTCATGGAAGAAGTCGTCAAAGTGGCGGCGACCAAGGGCCTTGATATCGAAATCGTTAGCTTCTCGGACTATGTCATTCCCAACCAGGCGCTTGATGATGGCGATCTGCAGGCCAACAGCTTCCAGCACAAGCCCTATCTTGATAACCAGATCAAGGATCGCGGTTATGACCTTTCGGTGGTCGGCTATAACATCCTGACCCCGATGGGCATCTATTCCGACAAGATCAAGGATCTCAGCGAGCTTAAAGACGGTGCCGAAGTCGGCATTCCGAACGATCCGACCAATGGCGGCCGTGCACTTCTGGTCCTTCAGTCCGAGGGCCTGATCAAGGTCGATCCGGATGTAGGTCTGGTCGTCAGCCCGCTTGATATCATCGAAAATCCGAAAAACATCAAATTCGTCGAACTCGACGCCGCACAGCTTCCCCGTTCGCTGGCCGATCTGGATGCCTCGGCGATCAACACCAACTACGCCCTTGAAGCCGGTCTGAACCCGATCAAGGATTCAATCGCGATTGAAGGCAATGACAGCCCGTATGCCAACGTGATCGTTGTCCGCACCCAGGACAAAGACGCCCCTTGGGTCAAAACGCTGGTTGAATCCTATCACGATGATTCGATCCGTGAATTCATCGAAACCAAATATGAAGGCTCGGTCCTGCCGGTTTTCAAAATTTCTGAATAATCCCCGCGATTATTCAAAATAAGTTAAGCCCGCGTTCGGATCAGAGCGCGGGCTTTTTCATGTCTGTGCATAACCGGAATTTTCAGCCCGTCACCTATTATCTAATTCGACATGGTTTCAAGCCGGGCGAGGATGTCTTCACGACCCTTCTGGACAAGCTGGAGCATTTCCTTGCGGCTGCGTACCGGATCGCCCGCGGCAATCGCATCGGCAATCGCCCGATGATAGGGCAGGGTGATCCGCATGTTTTCAGGCAGGAGAACTTCCGGCGAGAGCATGGCATCAAAGAAATTGTCGAGCATCGGCAGCATATGCAGGATAAACTGGTTTCCTGTACCTTCAAGAAGATGCCGGTGAAAGGCCAGATCGGGCGCAAACCAGTCGCCCCGGCCTTCAAGGGCGGCTTCCATCGCATCGCAGCAGTCATACAGCACGCCAGCATCGAAATCCGGGTTCGAGGCACAGATTTCAACCGCAATGGTTTCGATGGCGGCGCGAAAACGGGCCATGTCTTCGACAAAAAGCGGATCGCGGCTGTATCGGAATCGCCAGGCGAGAACTTCGGGGTCAAACAGGCTCCAGTCCGAAAGTGGACGCACGATGGTGCCGGTTTTGCGGCGCACCTGAAGCATCCCCTTGGCGACAAGGGTGCGGACGGCTTCGCGCACGACGGTGCGCGATATGCCAAGTTCGTCTCCTATTTCGGCCTCGTTGGGCAGGATCGTACCAACGGGATAGCGGCCGCTGGTCAGCCATTTGGCAATCGCTTCGACCGCTTCCTGATGAAGCGAGCGAACGGGGGTTCTGATTTGCTGTTCTGTCACGTGCATTCAGATACTTCTTTTGGTTGCAGTTATGCTTTTCCGATCAGGTCTCGGTAAAGGCCGGTTCAAATCCATAAACCTTTTGCGGGTTTTCGCAAAGGATGCGTCGTTGCAGGGACGCATCGGGCGCCCAGTCTTGCAGTAATTGCAACATCTTGCGGTCATTGGGGCGCGGCGTGGTCTGGATATGCGGCCAGTTCGACGCCCAAAGCATCCGTTCAGGCGCATGTGCGACAAGCGCACAGGCAAGGGCCGAAACATCATTATATCCCGGTTGCCCGACACGTGAAACCTCATAAGGGGCCGAAAGCTTGACCCACACACGCCCGGTATCGATCAGGCGCAACAGGCACCGAAAAGCAGGATGATCGGGTGCCACCGGTTCAAGGAATTTGCCGATGTGATCGATCACGATCTGGCCGGGCCATGCGCGTATCTGCGCTTCGCGATCCGGCAGGTCGTGCCCGTCAAGCTGCAACTGGACGTGCCAGCCGCATGTATCGACCCGGGCGGCAATCCGGTCAAGCTGATCCCAAGGAATAATCCCGCCTGCCAGCATCTGAAAACGCGCACCACAGAACCCGGCATCACTCAGATCGCGCAACATGATGTCGGTGACCTGATCGTCGACAACCGCAACACCGCGTGTGTCGCGACGGCCAAGTGAGCGGATGCCATCGGCGGTAACACTGTTATCGGTGCCATAGGCGGTCGGCTGGACGATGACCGCACGGGTCAGTCCCAGATCGTCGCGCATCGCACGGTAACGTGCCACGTCTTCCTCTTCGGGGGCGGCGATTGCATTGGGCACTGTCGGTGCGCCCTTGCGATAGACATGAATATGGGTGTCACAGGCCCCGTGCGGGACAGTCATCCGGGGGACAACAATATCGCGGGTCATGTTGTGCTCCTGCTGGTTGGGGTTGCGGCGGCGAAACGCGCCTGCAAGCGGGTTGCGGCAGCGGCATTCACCGCCTCGCGCGGGATTTCACGGTTGGCAAGCTGCATGACCTGGGATGCAATATGCATTGCCTGTCCTTCGCTGGCTTGCGGGGTTTGCCCGCCGATATGGGGGGTGGCAATGACATCGTCGCGCCCGGCAAGCGCCGATGCGGGGCGTTGATCCGGCGCACTGCCGACATCCATCGCCGCGCAGGCGATCTGTCGGGTATCCAGCGCGTGTTCCAGTGCGGCCTCGTCAACCAATTCGCCGCGCGCCAGATTGATGAACATCGCATCGGGTTTCATCCGGGAAAATGCCCCGGCCCCGAACATCCCGGCGGTTTGCGGCGTGGAAGGGGCCAGGCAAACGACAAAATCAGACGTCGCAACAAGGGTGTCGAACGCCACGTTTCTGATCCCGACCGGCAAGGTGCCCGGGGCGGGATCGGTAATGATCACGGTCATACCAAGCGCCTGACCCAAAGAGGCCAATTGCCGCCCGATGACGCCAAATCCGCAAATGCCAAGCGTTTTGCCCGATATCTGCTGCCCCATGCCGGGGCTGGGATTTTGTCCGGTGCGATAGGCCGAAACCGAACGGCTGATGCCGCGTGCCCCGTCAATCATATAGCCAATCGCAAGTTCCGAAACCGACGTGGCAAAGGTCGGGATGGACCGCGTGACCAGAACACCGTTGGCCGATGCGGCATCGACATCGATCGTGCTGATATCAACCGCACAGCGCATGACGGCAAGAACATCGGTTGCGGCATCGAAAAAATGCCGGTCAACCGCGGTTTGCCGGTCGGCAATCACCAGATCGCATCCCGCCGTGGCCCGCGCCAAATCCACTCCGGCAAGAATGCCGCCTGTCGGATTAAGGACAAGCTCGCAATGCTTTGCCAGTTCGGCGCGGGCCCGGGGAGGAAACAGCAAGGGCAGGGTTTCCGGGGTGTGTGTCAGAAAGATTCGAAACATCATGGTCTTTCAGAATGGTCGTTGGCTTACCTGCTAAACACATAGGACGGTATCGCAACGGTCAGCGGTTCGAAGAACACGACAAGCAGCAGGGCGACAATTTCGGCTGCGATGAAGCTCCATGAATAACGCATGGTTTCGGCGTAAGGACACTTCGCAATGCTGGAGGCGACAAACAGCAGCACGGCAACCGGTGGTGTGGTTGACCCGATCTGGGTTGCCATAACCAGCGCCAGGCCCAGTTGCAGGTCATTGATGCCAACCGCATTGCCGATATGCACCGCAATCGGCACGGTAATGATCAGCACCGCCATGCTGTCGACAAACATCGTCAGGATCAGCATTACACCGACAAGCAAGAGGAAAACCGCCGTCGGGTTCTGCGTGGTTTCCATGATGGCCGACAGGATCATCTGGTTGAAATTAAGATAGGACAGCAACCAGCCAAAGCCGCTGGCGATACCGATGATGCCAAGGACCATGGATGTGGTGACGGCGGCTTGAACAAATATTTGCGGCAGGTCGCGCAGCTTGATCGTGCGATAGATGAAAAAGCTGACGAGGAAGGCAAAGATACAGGCGACCACGCCCGATTCCGTGGCAGTAAAGACACCGCCCAGAATGCCGGTAATGATGATCAGCGGCGCAACCAGAGCCGCCCAGACATCGACAAGCGACCGCAGGCAGCGTTTAAGGGAAAATTTCTGGCCGGATTTCTGCAATTCCGGGTGACGCGAGGGAGAAAGCGAATGCAGATAAACCACCGTCATCAACGCCAGTCCGATCAGGATGCCAGGAATGATCCCGGCAAGGAACAGACCGCCGACCGAAACGCTGGCAAGGGCGCCATAGACGATCATGGTCATGCTGGGCGGGATGATTGCGCCGATGGTGCTGCTGGTGGCCGTGATCGCGGCCGCGTAACCCGCCGGATAGCCCTTTTCCTTCATGGCCGGAATCAGGACCGACCCGACCGCCGATGTATCGGCGGTTGACGATCCCGACACACCGGCAAAGATCATCGAGGAAACGATATTGGCCTGTGCCAGACCGCCGCGCATATGGCCGACGACGGTTTCGGCAAAATCGACCAGTTTGCGGCTGATACCGCCACGCGACATCAATTCACCGGCAAGGATGAAATAGGGCATCGCCAGCAGGCTGAAGCTGTCGAGGCTGGAGAACATCTTTTGCGGATAAAGCGGCAATGCCAGTTCCGGCACGATCAAAATCCCCGCAAGCCCGACAAGGCCAAGCGACAGGATGACCGGAATTCCCAAAAAGATCATCACGAGAAGAGCGACGAAAAGACCGATAAGCATTGGTTAATTCCGAATTTGAGGGTCAAGCCGGGTATTGGGTCTGAAGAAGGCAAACAGCCGGCGCAGGGCGACGATGATCATATAGGCCGAACCGACAGGGATGGCGGCATAGACCAGATGCATCGGAAGACGCAGGCCGGGGCTTTTCTGAAATTGCAGGAATTGCGAAAGTTCAACCGTCCCGGTGATCAGCGCAATGGCCAGCGCAATCCACAACAGATCGACAAACGCGAAAAACACCGCACGGGCCCGTTCGGACAGGATATCCGTCAGGGTTTCCATCCCAATATGCGCACAGTGGCGGTAGGCAACGGGAACGCCCAGAAATACGATCCATATCTGGCCGTATCGCTGAAGTTCCTCGCTCCAGCTTAGCGACAGGTTCAGAAAGAACCGGTTGCACACCTGCATCGTCCCGACAATCACAATGCCAAGGAAGATGACAAAAATTATCATTTCGATTGTACGGTCGAAGACCGCCCAGAACCGTGTCATGTTGCTGCCGCCTTTTCCGATCAGTCGATATATCAATCCGCGCACAATTGGCCGGGCCGGTCCCGGCAAACGGGGACCGGCCCGGCCATTTTATTGTTATTTCGCGTCGCGGATCAGTTGCAGCAGATCGGTCGCATCAAGTTCGGCCGCCAGTTCATCCTGAAGCGGAACCGCATCTTTCTGGAACTGTGTCGTATCGACATTGGTGATTGTCATGCCGACATCTTCAAGCTGTTGCAGCGCCTGGCGTTCACGCACCGGGGCGAGCGCCCGGTTGACCTCGATCGCGAAGTCGGCGGCGTCGGTCAGAACTTTCTGGTCCTTTTCGGAAAGCTGGTTCCACAGCGGCAGGGAATAGGTGATGACCGTCGGTCCGAACAGGTGGCGCGTCAGGGCGATATGGTCGCTGACTTCATAGAGTTTGCTGGAAAACACCATCGAGGCGGCATGTTCGAAACCGTCCAGAACGCCGGTTTGAAGGGCGGTATAGATTTCGCCGAATGCCATCGGGGTTGCATTGGCCCCCATCGCGTTCAGGGCCGCGACATAGACAGGCGACTGAATGGTGCGGACCTTGAGCCCCTTGATATCTTCGGGGGTTTCAATCGCCGTGCCGTTGGTCACGACATTGCGATAGCCCCAGCTATATCCCCAGCCAAGAACCTTGAAGCCGGATTCCTCGAACCGTTCTTCAAGTTTGTCCCCAAGTTCGCCATCCAGCGCCCGACCGACATGATCGAAATCCTGCCACAGGAACGGCAGGTCAAGCACCCCGCCTGCGGGCACGATATTGTTGTAAACCGCAGTCCCGCCAACATTCATCGTCGCACCGGAACCAAGCTGCATGGCCTGTAAAACGTCCTGATCGCCGCCAAGGGCGCTGGAACCGTACACTTCAAATTTTAGGCTGTCGGAATGGCTGTTGACATAGTTCTGCATGATCCAGGCGGTCATGCCATTGTCGTTTTCCAGATCGGCAACCGATGACATCGCCATCTTGATGGTGGTCTGGGCAGAAGCCGTTCCGGTCAGTGCGAAGCTGGCGCAGGTCATCAGGCACGCACCGGCAAAACGCCGGGCATTTTTCGAGATCGTCATGGAATTCCTCCCTTCCCCGGTCTAGCGCGGGGTGGTCTTGTTTGATTAATTCGTTAGAGAAAGCAGCGGCAAAGTCTTTTGACTGCAAGGCTGAGGTGCCCGGCGGTGGCGACTCATCTTCTGTTTCTGTTAAAATAGTTAATACATATTATGTATGATGTAAAGAGAGTTGTAAATTTTTAGAACAACAAGGTCGAGGGAGGATGTGCGAAATCGCCGCTTTCCCGATAGGGGAAATCCGCAAGATCATTGGGAATTGTTTGTTTTGATGATGTTTTTCGACCGCACTTCCGGTGTTTAAGGGGGGGGCTTGCCTGTATTGTCCGGAGCGGAATTAATGATGTACTATGCAACAAAGGGGACCAATGATGGTCCCCTTCGGAAGATTCGGTTCATGATGATGCCGGATGGTTAAACCGGCTTAGTGACAGCAGGAATGCACCGGTTTGGAATCCTCATATAAATCGTGCAGCTTGACCCAGTCCATCACCCCGTCCTCGTTGCGGCCATAGGGCGTCAGGTCGAGAAAGGCGTGTGCGCCAATCAGGGCGTCGCCCGCGCGGGCGTAACTTGAATAGGTGTGGAAAATCTCGCCGGTTTCGGGATCGCGGACAAAGACGCTTTCACCGTGAAGGTCTTCCATCTTGCCGGTATAGGGCGCGTAATTATAGGTCGCGGTGCCTGCCTTGACGTCATCAGGGCGGAAGGAGGCATCGAAATCGTAATTGAAATCAGACCCTGCCGAGGAAACCCACGGGAAATCCCACCCCATGCGTTTCTTGAAATCCTGAAATTCGGCAAGCGGCGCGCGCGAAACCGCGATCAGTGTCACATCGTGATGTTTGAGATGCAGATTGGCACCGTCAAAATGATCGGCAAGGAACGAGCAGCCAACACAGCCTTCTTTCCAGCCGGGGCCGAACATGAAGTGATAGGCAATAAGCTGGTTGCGGCCATCAAACAGATCGGCAAGCGATTTTTCACCGTCGGGCGTGTCAAAGACATAGTCCTTGTCGACCCGGACCCATGGCAGGGCGCGGCGTTCCTCGCACAGGCGGTCATAGGCGCGCATATGTGCCTTTTCCCGTTCAAGATGCGCCTTGCGGGCATCGAGCCATTCTGCGCGAGAGACGATTTCGGGGCGTTTCATCATATCCTCCTTGTTGATCGGGTGGCGGCGCTGATCAAAAGGCGATGCAAGGACGATCGCGTCAGGGAAGGTCGATGGGCCATTCAAGTTCATGTCGGGGCCGGTCGGGTTTCTGACCGGTCCCGGTTTACATTCCCGTGCAGGCGTGGTTTTGCATCTCAGCAGCGGTGCCGGTTTTAAGATTGCAGTTGGCGTGGGCAAAATTGTCAGCGTTGCGTGACGCATCGGGTGTACCGTGGTCCCAAACCGTGCGTTTAAGCGACCAGTCGACCTTTGCGGTTCCGCATTCGGTGGTCCATTCGGGGGAATTTTCCGACGCATGGCGTTCCGCCACGACTTCGGCCCCGAACCAGTCGGCCAGACGGGCAATGCGTTTATTGTCGCTGGCCGTGACGCCCATGATCGACGCAAGATCAAGCTCGCGGAAACCAAAGGCGATCATCATCGTGCTGGCTTCGATGGCGGCGCGGTAACGCCCCCAATGGCTCGGCGACAGCTCGATCCCGAAAATCGCGGTATCCACCGGCAGGTCCTTGCCGCGCAGGCCGACACAGCCCAGAAGATCACCGGACGATTTATCAAAAATCCCGACCTGGAAATTGCGCCGCGGCTGTTCTTCCTGCCATGCAAGGAAACGGTCAAACAGCGCATTGCTGCTGGCCCGCGTGCGGTCATTATCGGGGGGGCCGTATAGGGCGCGATAACGGTCATCCATCTGATAGGCGACGAATGCCGCCCGATCCGAGGGCGTAAAATCGCGCAGGATGAAACGCTTGCTTTCAAGTCTTGGGGGGAGTTCCGGACTTCGCATTGTGATTACTCCACAGTTCCGGTGACACAGGCTGCCTGTTTCAGGGCCGGGTCGAGCGCAGCATCGCTTTTTGCGCCGTCCGCCCCGTCATCGTTATTTGTGTCACAACGCGCGTCGCGCAATGCGATCAGGGTGCCAATCGCCGATAAAACCATCAAAATTGTGCAAATAATCGAAATAACCTGCAAACCGTCCGTAAAGGCCGCGCGTGCCAGTGGCAAAATGTCCGATGATATTGCCGCAGGAAGATCATGCAATGCGTTGACAGCCCCGCCCAATGTGCTGCGGATGGCGTTCGCGGCCTCGGCCTCGATCCCGGTCGGCACGGCCTCGATCATGACATCGCGATAGATCGCGGTGCCGACACTGCCCAGAATGGCAATGCCAAGCGCACCGCCAAGCTCGGCACTGGTTTCCGACATTGCCGCTGCCGACCCGGCCCGATCCGATGGGGCCGATGCCACCACCATATCGGTACAGATCATCGCAACCGGCGTAATGCCAAGCGAGAAGATCGTCGCACCGGCCACGAGGACATAAAGGCTGACGACGCTGCCCGGCCAGGACAGCATGCCAAAGCCAATCGCAGTCAGGATCAGGGCACCGGTCATCACCTGTCCCGGTTTGAACCGGCCCATCAGGACGGGTGCCCCCATCGAGCCGACAATCCCGGCGACGGTGGCGGGCAGCATCGAAAGTCCGGCCTGAATCGGCGTCAGGCCGATAACCAGTTGCAAGGCCTGTGACAGAAACAGGAAATAGGCCATCCCGGCAAAGATCACCGCAGTCTGGATCACAATCGGCAAAGAGATGGTTTTCTGTTTGAGCAGATCAAGATCCAGCAGCGGATCGGCAAGCTTGCGTTGACGGCGGATGAAAACCCATGCGCCAAGCAGGCCTGACACGAGTGCGGCAAACGCATCACTGCCAAAGCCATAAGCGGCAATGACCTTGACCCCGTAAATGATCGCCAGAACCGAGCCAAGCGACAGCGCCGCACTGAACAGGTCCAGCCGGCCAAAGCTTTCGGCCTTGTGTTCGGGCAGAAGGATCGGGGCGACAATCAGCAAAAGCACCATCACCGGCACATTGAGCAGGAAAACAGCCCCCCACCAGAAATAGCTGAGAACAAGCCCGCCCAGAAGCGGTCCGGCAGCCGTGCCGACCATAAAGGTCGTCATCCATGCGGCGATCGCAAAGGACCGTTCCTTGTCATTGTGGAACATCGACCGGATCAGCGACAGGGTAGAGGGCATAAGCGTCGCCCCGGCAATGCCCAGCACGCCACGGGCAAAAATCAGCATTTCCGGCGTGTCGGAAAAGGCCGCAAGGATCGAGGCTGCACCAAAACAGCCACCGCCGATCATCAACAGCTTGCGCCGGCCGATCCGGTCGCCAAGCGTACCCATGGTGATCAGCGATCCGGCAATGAAAAAGCCATAGATATCAACAATCCACAGCAACTGGTCACTTGTCGGGTTCAGGCTTGCGGTCAGGTGGGGCACGGCAAGGTGCAGGACCGTCATATCCATGGCGATCAGCAGGCAGGGCAGGGCCAGAACCAGAAGGCCGATCCATTCGCGACGGGTGGCTTTGTTATCGGTGGTCGGTGACGCATGAGGTGACGCAAGGGGGGCATCGGGACGTGTCGGGGCGCTCATGTCTCGTGTTTCCTGTGTTTCTTGTGGTGGCATAGACCGCGACGGGTTGGGGCCAATCGCGGGGATTTGTGGCTTCGATCTTCAGTCGGGGCGATGTTGCGACCTTAACCGTGGTTGAGGTCAAGACGGAAATCGGGGCAAAATCATTCCGAAGTACAACAGACTTCGAGCTTGTCGAGTGCGCTGCTCCATCCTTGCTGGTGCCCATCACGCGCAGCCTCGTCAAAGAACTGCGTGTGATGGAGGGTTAAGATGGTGGCCGCTCCGTCATCCTCGGCCATAAAGGTCAGGGTCACGTGCGATTTGCGCTCGGGCATGGTGATCCACTGCCAACTGAATGACAGCTTTGCATCGGGTTCCACCGCGTCATAAGTGCCACTGACATCGTGGATTTCACCGTCGGGACCTGCTTCCTTGAACCGGATGCGAAAGGTGCCGCGGGTCCGGGCATCAATTGTGGCATCGATCATTTCGCAGCCCGCAGGACCCCACCATCTGGCGAGTTTTTCCGGGTCGGTCCAGGCGGCGTAAACCTTTGCCGGTGGGGCGGCAATCCGGCGCCGGATCATCAGGCTCGGCTTGTCTGGCATTGTATCGGGCATCAGTCCCTAATCCTGCTTCTTTTCGGTTTTGGTGGCGTCGTCGTCTTCTTCTTCAAGGAATGCGGCAAGCTGATCGAGTTTGTGCGACCAGAAGCGCTGATAGCGGGCCAGCCATTCCATGGCGTGCTCCATCGGTTCGGCATTCAGGCGCACATTGACCGTCCGTCCGGTCTTTTGCCGCGCAATCAGCCCGGCATCGGACAGAACATCCAGATGTTTCATCACCGCAGGCAACGAAACGTGAAACGGCCGCGCCAGTTCACTGACCGACAGGTTTTCTTCCGTCTCCAGCCGGGCCAGAAGCGCACGGCGGGTTGGATCGGCAAGGGCGGCAAAGATGTCGTTCAGTTCGGCTTCTTGATACTTAACCATGAGGTTAAGTATTGATCAGGCCACGCCACCCTGTCAATCAAAAGTTGATCCCGGTTGTCACCATGCCCTGCCACGCGGTCAGAAGGGCAACACCGATAAACAGCAAACCCGCCGCCCGCCCGATGAAAATCGTTGCCACCGGATTGCCGGTAATCAGGTTGCGGCTGGTCCCGGCCGCAAGGGCCAGCGCGCCATAAACCGCAATCTGAACCGCAGCGGTCATGATACCCATGACAAGCGCCTGCGACCAAAGCGGCCCGTAATGCGGGCGGATGAATTGCGGATAGACCGCAAAAATGAACAGATAGGCCTTGGGATTGAGCATGCAGGTGATCATGCCCTGACGAAACGCGACCCAAAGCGATGCGGTCTTGGCCGCCCGGATGCGATCAACCGTGATGGCACTGCGCAACAGCGTGATGCCGATCCAGACCATATAGGCCGCCCCGGCAAACAGCATGACATTCAAAAGCCAGGGCGCAATCGCCAGAAGGGCGCTGATGCCGATGGCACCCAGCAACGTGTGATACACCCCGCCCAGCATGATCCCGGCGGTGGCCGACAGCCCGGCACGTTTGCCGCCGGTCAGGGAATTGGCAATAACGAAAAACATATCCATGCCGGGCACAATAATGATGCCTGACAGCAGAACAAAGAACAGCCAGAGATTTTCAGCATATGTCATGGGGCGCTCGTAATTTATCAGCCGAACGACTTGATCGGCAGGGATAAACTAGCAGGGCGCTCCTGACAGGCTCATGTCAGGATAGTTCGGGGATTCTATGTTCTGATCGCGGTGAGGTTTCTACCAAAAACGGCAAGTATATTGAACCTATTCTAACATAGTGGATGGTGACGGAATATCAGCTTTAAATAGCATGATTACTTGTCTTCAATAAAAATAACGGCTTAGAATGCCGAGGGATCAGGAGAGTAAAAGGGGCCGGGGTAATGGTGCAAAAGAAGAAAGAGGGCGCATTGACTGCGGAGGAGAAACCAATCGTAAAAGCTTTGCTTAAACGTGGTTGGCGGAATCAAGATATTCAGCACTTACTGAATCGAGAGAGAATTGCAACCATTAATAGTGCAAGGATAACTGAAGTTAAGAAGAATAGCGAATTAAAGCCAGCAAGCGACGATGCGGTTGATTTTTTTATTGTTAAGAAGAACGCATATGACCCGGTAACAGGGTTGAATTTTTACGATGATGAACGTTTGATACGCTCGAGAGAGGCCATGATTTTGGCGGTTCAGAGCTTTAATAGCCCTGTTCTTCGATTTAAAGCGGAGCAATTTGCCGTGCAATCGAATATTGCATGGACCTATCTTCTTCATGAATATTTTGAGCGTAAAGTAGGAAAAATTGTAGGGAAGGATGGGCGTTCATTACTTCTCTCCCAAATGATAAAGCGCCGTGAGTTCCCCTTGTCGCGTGGTGTGGCCAATAATATCAGAGATATGATTGATATTCGCGATAACGTTGAGCACAAGATTTTACGGCGTTCCGATAAAAACTTTTTCTCACTGTTTCAAGCAAACTGCTTGAATTTTGACAAATCTATCTGTGAACTTTTTGGGGAGCGACTATCGCTTCAAAATGAATTGTCAATTGCCCTCCAATTCACAAAGCTGGACTTCACTCAAACGGTAGAATTGCAGAAGTTTGATATACCAGAGCACATAGAAACCCTGAATGCTGAATTACATAATCGGCTTACAGAAGAAGAGAGAGGTGACTTGGATTATCGGTTCCGCGTTGTTTACACGCTTGACCACACTTCTAAAAGCAAGGCGCATTTTGAATTTATTCAGCCAGGGTCAGATGAAGGTAAGCAGATACACAGCATCTTGGAAAAACGGGTTATCGCAGATGAGCAGTATCCCTATAAACCTGCGAGAGCAGCTAAGCTAATAGCTGAGAAGTCTGGTCGTGAGTTTACCTCTCATAATCATACGCAGGCTTGGCGGCGTTATAAAATACGACCATCTTCTGATGCGAAAGACCGCAGTCAGACAGACAAAGACTTCTGCATCTTTCACCCGTCTCATGGTGATTACACATACAATGATGCATGGATCGATTTTGTGGTCGATAAGATAGCGTTAGACCGCGAGTATCTGGATTTAAAGGCAGTGCGCTTCAGGTAACTCTTTACAACCTTATATGGTGATAACGAATAGCAAGCCCGTGAGGGCGCCCTTACGACAATCCTAGATGTTTACGGTTTCGTTCGTTGCGGGTCTGGATGTTGATCCAGAACTCAGCACTGTTGCCAAAGATGCGCGCAAGGATCAATGCGGTATCGGCGGTAATCCGGCGACGGTTGTTGCACAGTTCGTTGACATGCTTGCGGGGGACGCCCATGGCTTTGGCCAAGGCAGTCTGAGTGATGTTCATCGGCTCCATGAACTCGGCGACGAGCATTTCACCTACGCTGACGGGTTTTCTTGCTGTCATGCTCATGGACGGATGCCTTGTTGGTTGTTTACCCGGCTCAAAGCTTTTTCCCCGGCAATTTGCTGGCCTGTCTGATCCAGTCGGTGAGTTGGGCTTCGTCGAGTTGATCATCCTCGTGGATATTGAGGTAGCGGATGTCTTCGACCTTGGAGGTAACCGGCGGCACCGGGGTCAGGGACGTGCCCTGCATGAAGGTAATCTGGACGTATTTTTTGTAGCAATACATCGCCAGAAACCAGCCGTCTTCCTTGCCATAAAGCGGCGTATTCCATTTGACGGCCTTGCGGACAGTGGGGAAAGTTTGATCAACAAGGGCGTCGATGCGCCGCCCGATGTTGCTTTTCCAGTCGGGCATGGCGGCGATATAGGCCTGCACCGGTTCGTTGCCATCGCCCTTGGGGATTTGCGGGTTGGTGCTTGAAAGCAGCTTTGGCGGACTGGCATTACTCATGGGGCGGACGTTTATTTCAGGTTGTTGTGGTGTGGATGGTTTATACATTTTGGCGATGGTTGCGTAAAGTGACGACGGCGGTTTTCAAATGTCCGCCGCCGCCTTTTGCTCAACGCCTCAGGCCTCGGCGAACATGACATTGTCCGGGGTCAGGTCGGCCTTTGCCGTGTCCTCGACAATCACACCAAAGGTCCAGGGATCACCATTGCTGAAATCGATATAAAGATCGCTGCCATCGGTTTCGGTGGCGTGATCCAGCAGGCTGTCGAAATCGGTGATGTCTGATCTGGCCTGAAGATCCGCGGTGAGAAGCAGGGTATCGCCATCGTCGCCGCTTTCGAAATCAACCACACGATCCCGGCTGGAGGCTTCGGCGTCGAAGACGAAAGTATCGTCGCCGATATTGCCCTGAAGCCAGTCATTGCCGCCACCACCCGAAAGTATGTTGTCGGAGAAGGCTTCATGGGCTATGGGACCAGCATCAAGCGTGTCATGGCCATCGCCACCATACAGCGAGACGTCATATCCTTCGCCGGTGAGCGTATCATTTCCGGCTTCGCCATGGATGTTTTCGCCGACAATGAAATCGTCGCCATCGCGGCCATAGATGGTATCGCCGCCCTTGTTGCCGATCAGGCGGTTATCGTTATCATCGCCGATGATCAGGTCGCTTTGATTGCTGCCATCGACATTTTCGATGCCGGAAAAATGATCGCCGGTCCGCCCCGATCCGGTTTCAAGATTGATCACCGGTTGCGGACCATATTCCCCATAAGGCGCATCGTTGCCCCAACCGGCGATATAGCTGATGGTATCAGACCCTTCGCCGCCGATGAAAAAGCTGGTCTGATCTTCGGAAAAGGCGGAACTGCTGCTGGCGTAGAATTTGTCATCACCCCCGCCGCCCATCATGATGTCGCCTTCGCCTGCACCGTTATAGCTCTGGTAAAAGGCGTTGTTGCCGTCATTGCCGATCAGAATGTCGCCATAGCGTGAATCCCGGATATCTTCGATATTGCTGTAACGGTCGCCTTCGGCATCACCGCCCGAACCGATGCCGGTAGCAAGATTGACAATGACACCTTCCTTGATCGCGTCATTTGAATAGGAAAATTGAATTTCATCCCGGCCAGGGCCGCCATCGATGACATCGGCACCCGGTCCGCCATCGAGCGTGTCATTGCCGGAACCACCGAGCAGCGTATCGTTACCGATACTGGCGTGGAAATGATCATGTCCGGCACCGCCATCAAGCGTATCGTCGCCCGGCCCGACTTCATAGAAGCGGTCATTGCCGCCAAGCCCGCGAATATAGTCACCGCCCGCGCGCCCGAAAATATGGTCGTCCTGTTCGGTTCCGACAAGCACATCTGCGCCGTCGGTCCCATAGATGAGTTCAACCATGGTCCGTCTCCCGCATTGTTTGCTTTGCCCTTGGGAAAAGCTGCGGGGAGAATTCGGCGACTTGATGGCAGGGGGATTATCGGGGTCGGGCATTGCGTTTGGCGCGGTTTACCCCATTTTTTCCGGCAGAAATGAAATTCAGCCAAGGGATCAGGTGCCATGCAGATCGGAGAACTTGCGAAAGCAACCGGTGTAAGTGTGCGGGCGTTGCGCCATTACGAAAAGCAGGGATTGCTGGCGTCGCGGCGTGCGGAAAACGGATATCGGGTGTTTCGCGCCGATAGTGCGGAACGGGTGCAATATATCCGCCTGTTTTTAAGTTGCGGCTTTGCCACGCGCGAGATTGCGCAATTCCTGCCCTGTTATGTCGATCAGGCGAATTTCGACCGGGAAAGCTGCCCGCTGGGCTATGAGCAGCATCTGGAAAAACTGACCGAAATCGAGGGTCTGATTGCGGTTTTGAACACGCGCCGCGACCGGTTGCGCCATGCGATTGCGAATTTCGGAAAAACGGCGGTTGAAAGCCTGCGTGCGGAGGACGGGAGAAAACAGGTAGCGTAAGGCACAGTGCGTTTTGGCATAAATTGCGCTTGACCCTGACACTAGGGGCAGGGGGGCAGGATTGGACAGTTTCCATTTTCAAACACAAGGAACTGTCATGAGCAGATTTGCCAAAAAGGCTTTTATCATTACCGGCGGTGGTGCGGGGATCGGACTGGCAACCGCACGGTTGCTGGCGCAATCCGGGGCCAATGTCCTGATTACCGGACGGCGCGAGGAACCGCTTCGTGCGGCAGAGCGCGAGATGCCGGGGATTTCGGGGCTGGTGATTGATGCGACCGAACCCGATGCGCCGGAGCGGACCGTAAAAACCGCGATTGATCGCTGGGGCCGGTTGGACGGGCTGGTAAATAATGCCGGCGGTGGCGTGGTACAGCCATTGGAAGGCGCAACGCAGTCCGGGATTGCCGAACTTTTTACCATCAATGTCAGCGCGCCGGTTCTTCTGGCGGCGGCTTCATTGCCGTATCTGGCGCAAAGCAAGGGTGCGATTGTCAATCTGTCGAGCACATTCGGCAGCAAGGCCGCCGCCCATCTTGGCCTTTACGGGGCCAGCAAGGCCGCGATCGAGCATCTGACGCGGTGCTGGGCGCTTGAACTGGCGCCAAAGGGCATCCGGGTCAATGCGGTGGCACCGGGGCCGGTTGAAACGGCATTTCTGCGCGAGCGGATGAAACTGACCGCCGAGCAGGAGGCCGCCGTCAAACAGCAGGAAAGTGAAACCATCCCGATGGGGCGGCGCGGCGTGCCCGAGGATGTGGCACCGTCAATCGTGCATTTGCTGGACCCGGCACACACATGGATCACCGGGCAGGTGTTTGGCGTGGATGGCGGGCTTGTGATCCGGTAGGGGCGGGATATTCGGGCAGAAGGCGGCGGGTTACGCCACCTTCTGTTCGTATTCTTCCTGCTTTTCCATCCAGCGGGTTTCGATCTCGGCCAGTTCGTTTTCGATCTTGCCAAGGTCTTTTTGCAGGGTGGTCAGTCTGGTCGCGTTATCGGCCTCGTAAAGGGCCGGATCGGCCATCTCGTCCTTGATTTTGTCACGGCGCGCCGTCAGCTTTTCCATCTGCTTTTCAAGATTTTCAATCTCGCGCTTGATGGGGGCGGCGGCCTTGCGCTTTTCGGCAGCCTGTTGACGGAGCGCCTTGCGGTTGCCCTTGTCTTCGGGTTTGGCCGGTTCGCCGTTTTCGTTGGCTTCTGCCTTGTCCGCGCGGCGTTCATCACGCGCCCGGTTCAGCAGATACTGGCGATATTCGGCAACGTCGCCGTCAAAGGCCGTGACCGCACCATCGGCCACCAGAATCAGCCGATCCGCACAGGCTTCGATCAGATAGGGATCGTGGCTGATGATGATCACCGCACCTTCATAGGCGTTAAGCGCATGGTTCAGCGCATCGCGGCTGTCGATATCAAGATGGTTGGTCGGTTCGTCAAGGATCAGCATATGCGGCGCATCAAGCGTCATCAACGCAAACAGCAGGCGCGCCTTTTCCCCACCCGAAAGGTCCTTGACCTTGGTGTCGCCTTTCTGGCCCTCGAATGCAAAGCGGCCAAGCTGGGCACGGACCTTATGTTCGATCACATCAGGCATCAGGGCTGCCATATGCTGATACGGGGTTTCATCGGGGCGAAGCTCATCGGTCTGGTGCTGTGCAAAATAACCGATGCGCAGTTTGCCCGACGCAACCTTTTCCCCCGCCATCAGTTCAAGCCGGTTGGCAAGCAGCTTTGCCAGTGTCGATTTGCCGTTACCGTTGGCCCCCAGAAGCGCGATGCGGTCATCCATATCAATGCGCAGGCTGATATTGCGCAAAACCGGTTTGCCGGGTTCATATCCGACATCGCCGTTATGGATATTGATCAGCGGCGGCGGCAGTTCCTTGGGGCTCGGGAAGTCGAATGTGATGCTGCGGTCTTCGACAACGGCAATCGCCGGTCCCATTTTTTCCAGCATCTTGATACGGCTTTGCGCCTGTTTGGCCTTGCTGGCCTTGGCGCGGAACCGGTCGATGAAGGACTGGATGTGTTTTTGCTGGGCGACCTGTTTTTCGTAATGCTTGGACGCCAGTTCCATCTGTTCGCGGCGCGTTTTGGCGAACTTGTCGTAATTGCCGCCATACATCGTCACCTTGCCATCGCTCAGATGGGCAATATGTTTGACCGCCTTGTTCAGAAGATCGCGGTCGTGACTGATCAGGATGATCGTGCCGGGATAGTTGATCAGATAGTTTTCAAGCCAGATGGTGGCTTCAAGATCAAGGTGGTTGGTCGGCTCGTCAAGCAGCAGCAGGTCGGGTTGCAGGAACAGGGTTGCCGCCAGTGCCACACGCATCCGCCAGCCGCCGGAAAAATCATCACACGGGCGTTGCTGGGCTTCGGCATCGAAACCAAGCCCCGACAGGATTGATGCTGCGCGCGCCTCGGCGGTGTGGGCATCGATATCGGCAAGCCGCGTATAGATATCGGCGATCCGGTTCGGATCGGTAACGTTTTCGGCTTCATGCAGCAGGGCGGCACGTTCGGTATCGGCATCCAGAACCGTATCAAGCAGGGATCGTGACCCTGCCGGGGCTTCCTGCGATACCACACCCATGCGGGTGCGGTTAGACAGCGATACATCGCCGCCATCCGATGCGATTTCCCCGGAAATCAGTTTCAACAGCGTGGATTTGCCAGCCCCGTTACGTCCGATCAGGCCCAGTTTGTACCCGTCGGGTACGGTCAGGGTAACGTGATCAAGGATCATACGGCCGCCAATGCGGTAGGTCAGGTCGGTAATTTGCAGCATTTCGGGTCCGCGTTCGGGAATCGTTTGAAAATCTGTGCTTTCAATAGGGCAGGGAGGGCCGTGACGCAAGGATTCTTGAAACTGTCATGAGCACTCGATCACAGGGCCAGCAGGACAAAAGGCGTGCGTGATTTGTCGGCAAGGCGCGCAGTTTCACAGGATTTGGCGGCTTTTCACACCTCTTCAACCCCCGATGCAAGGGGCGCAGGTCTGAATTGCGCGGACCGAACTATGTGTTGCGTTGCGAACCAAGGGCGTTTATATAGCGCCAACCTTAGGGTCTGCGGATGATAAGGAAGCCTTGTCGTCGGCTTTTTTATCTTCCGCAGTCCCTTCTTGGGGGTAACGAATTTTTACAAGTAGCTAGGTGAAACCAATGGCTATCGAACGCACTCTTTCGATCATCAAGCCGGACGCAACGCGCCGCAACCTGACGGGCAAAATCAATGCCGTCATCGAAGACGCAGGCCTTCGCATCGTCGCGCAGAAGCGTGTCGCTCTGACCCGTGCACAGGCCGAAGGCTTCTACGCTGTTCACAAGGAACGTTCGTTCTTTGGCGAACTCGTGGACTTCATGGTTTCCGGCCCGGTCGTCGTCCAGGCGCTGGAAGGCGAAAACGCAGTTGCCAAATACCGCGAAGTAATGGGCGCTACCAACCCGGCCAATGCCGAGGAAGGCACCATTCGCAAACAGTTTGCAGAATCCATCGAAGCGAACTCGGTCCACGGTTCGGACTCGCTCGAAAATGCTGCAATCGAAATTTCCTATTTCTTCGCCCAGACCGACATCGTTGGTTAAGGCTGTCGCTTCCGATATTGTCGGCTAAGCGATCAGAGATACGGTTTCCGGTTCGCCGGATAAAGAACGCCCCGCAGATGCGGGGCGTTCTTTTATGCCTTAAAATCATTCCGCATCAGCTAGTTGCGGACTTTCGCAAGGAAATGATCGACCGAGCTTCGCAGGGATTGCGACGAATTTGTCATTTCACGGGCGGCCTCGGCCAGTTCGCGTGCATGGTGCTGGCTGTCGTTGGCAATGGTTTTGATTTCAACGGATCTTTCCGATGCCTCGGTCGTGCCGCGCGATGCGCTGACAACGCTTGATGCGATTTCCTGTGTGGCGGCACCCTGTTCCTCCATTGCCGATGCAATGGCCG
Organism: Thalassospira australica; assembly: GCF_044790785.1. Classification (GTDB taxonomy): domain Bacteria; phylum Pseudomonadota; class Alphaproteobacteria; order Rhodospirillales; family Thalassospiraceae; genus Thalassospira; species Thalassospira australica_A. Next base: position 1,374,729 of record NZ_CP085258.1, read on the forward strand.
AGGAAACTTCGCTCATGGAGCTGATAATCCGCGAAATTTCCTGAATGGCATCAACGGCGTTCCGGGTTGCCTGCTGAATGCCGCCGATCTGGGAGCTGATTTCATCGGTGGCGCGCGCGGTCTGGTTGGCAAGATTCTTGACCTCGGACGCGACGACGGCAAAGCCTTTGCCCGCTTCGCCTGCGCGGGCGGCTTCAATGGTGGCATTCAGGGCCAGAAGGTTGGTCTGATCGGCAATGTCGGAAATCAGCCCCAGAACCTCACCGATCTGCGTGGCAGAAGACGCCAGTCCTTCGACCAGTTCGTTGGTATGCTGTGCCTGTTCTACGGCCTGACGGGATATTTCCGAGGAAGAACTGGCCTGTCCGAGGATTTCCTGAATGGACGCGCTGAGTTCTTCGGCGGCAGACGCAACAGTTTGCACATCCCGGTTGGCGTTGGACGAGGCACTGGCAACATCGTCTGCCTTGCCGGCGTTCTGGTTCGCCGAAAGGGTGACGGCGTTTGACGTGTCGCCGATCCGGGAAACCGATGATGACAAGGCGGAAATCAGCTGGGCGATTTCGTTGTTGAATTCCTTGATGGCGGCTTCGCGTTGCTGGTTGACGCGGTTGCGTTCCGCCTGTTCGCGTTCTTTTTCCTGGGTCAGTTTTTCGCTTGCGATCATGTTGGTCTGGAAGACTTTGACCGAGCGGGCCATATCGCCGATTTCATCGCTGGTATCGTCATAGGGGATGGTGATGTCAAGCTTGTTGCCAGCAAGTTCTTCCATGTGACCGGCAAGGATGGTGACTTTGTCGGAAACACTTTTGCGGGCCCAGAAGGTGAATAAAATTGCCAGTGCAAAACCGACGCCGGTGATGGTGATCATGGTGATGCGTGACGAAGCCACCTCGTTTCGCATTGTCGTCACGCCGGTATCCATGTCGTCATGGATGATGCTTTCGGCCTCGTCGGCAAGGGTGATGAAGGCGGTGAAGCTGGCATCGAAATCCTGATCGGCTTGACTGCCTGCCGCAAGGCTGCCGACGGTACTGTCAACGCGGGACCGCGCGGTGGTGGCCAGTTTCCCGATATCGGCAATCAGCGGGGTAATCTGGCTTGTGACCGGTGCGATGTCGATTTTGGCAAGATCATCGGCAGCAGATTTGAAATCGGCAGCGACATCCTCAAAATTGACTGCGTCATCGCCGCTCAGGAGTTCTTCAAGAAACAGGTGGCCATTGGCAAGCCGGAACTTGGCATTGCCGACGGCCTCTATCGCGGGAATTGTTCCGGCATTGCCGCTTTGTCGGATGGCAGGCAGCAGGGATGACAGATTGGTTTGCAGATTTTCGTAAAGGGCATCGAATTCCTGATCGGCTCCGGTGCCAACGCCTTCCTTGCCGACAAGCATGGCGTAACGTTGTTCGGCACTTTGGACGAACTGCCCGATCGCGTCCTGAACGCTTTGCATTTTTTCGCGAACTTCGGGGTTTTGACTGGCGACAAATGTGCCTTCGTCATTGGTGCCGCCATTCAGAATGGCATTGGCATACCATCGGCTTTCGTCAAGCAGGGCCCAGACTTCGTTAATGTCTTCGCCGCTATCCCCGGCCATGATTTCCTCGAAAATCAGATGGGCGCTTGTTGCCGACAGTTTGATTTCCATGGCGGCATCGCCCAGTGGTGCGAGATTGACCGCCACATGTTCGCTTTCGGAACCGATATCGTTGGCAAAGAAAATACCCGCAGCCCCGGTGGTCGCTGTCACAAGAGCCATCATGCCAAAGGCAAAAAGCAGGCGCGTGCGAATTTTGAGCTTGTTGATCATCAGGAAATCTCCACCAGAGGTTTCGAATGGTCTTGAACTGTTCCAAGCTGGTGGGGATGCAGATGGGGCCGTGATGATCTTTTTCAATAGATCATGACTTGACGTGCGGGCTTACAGGAGCGGGAAACCGGTTGCACCGGGAGGGAGGAGACACCGGAGAGGAATGGACGTCGCGATCATGAATGCGGCTGTCACATGCTTCCCCGATGTCAGATATCAGCCTAAACGAGGAATGCTGCCATCAGAATCAGAAGGACGGCGATGGAAACAAGATTCCAGATGATGAATTTAACAAAGCCGTGCCAGGTGTGTTCATGGTCCTGCACCAGGCGGTCGTCGTAATCGCTTCCTTGCATGGTATCCTCCCTGAATTGTTACAGGTGCGGCATGACCCTTTGCGGGAAAGGCCAAATGCAGCGTAACACATTTCAGGGGTGTATTTGTATTTGGAAAATGACGCATTTGGTTTGTCCGGGCGCGCGATCAACCGGTTTGCATTTTGCCGTCATTTGTCTGGCAAACACATTCAACATTGTTACCGTCCGGGTCCAGCACGAAAGCGGCATAATAATTGGTGTGATAGTTGTTTCGAATTCCGGGGGAACCATTGTCCTTGCCGCCTGCGGCAAGGGCGGCGGCATAAAACGCATCGACAATGGCTCTTTCGGGAACCGAAAATGCAATATGTATCGGGCTGTTCACAGGCTGGTCGTCATGAATCCATAGTCTGGGATAGCCGTCTGCGCCGAGGCCATGACGTGTTCCGCCCGACCGGGTTTGGGTGGCATTTTGGCTGATAACACACTCGACGCCAAGGGATCCCAGCGCGCTTTCATAAAAGCGTCTGGATGTGTTGGCATTTGTCACGGCAAATTCGATGTGGTCCAAAAACATGACACGTTCCTTTTGATGTCGACCCTGGATATCGATGATGCGGGTGTCGGCAATCGTTTCGGCGAAATCACTGCCAAACAATCCGAGCGGTGTCTGAAAGCCCGGTTTGGCTTCGCCTGCCAGGACGCGTCTGGCGGCTTGGGCGGCGGCGAGCGGGGTGAAAGAATAGCCATTGATCGTATCGAGGCGCGCCCGACGGACGGAGCCATCGCCGTCCGTGATCTCGACCGCGGCATGATATCGGTTTGCCTGTCGTTCGGTTTCCGACGGACCGTCGGGCAGGGTGGCAAGATCGCCATTCGGGAAGGCATCGCCCGAAACATGGACATAGGTTTCGATGTCGGGAATCCGTGTCGTTTGCCACAGGGTAATGAGGTCGGGCAATGTCACGGGTATCCCCGATACCGGCCCGTTCCCGAAATCGAACATTTGTACATGACTAGATGATCGGGGCAGGAGTTTGCCATCTTTGCGAACCAGCGTTTCGGCTGTCATGTTTTCGGCAGCACTGATTGCCGAGCCGCGCGACATTGTGCCTGAAACATGCAACGCGATGGCAATCTTCCGGGGATTTTTCATGCCTTTGATCACGTGCCCCGCAAGTGATCCCAGCATCGCGACGCTGCCGCCGCTTCCGGGCAATAACATTACACCTGCAGCCGCTGCAGATGCATCAAGCTGTTCTGCAAGACGATAACTGTCTAGCTCTGCGGCAACATCAAGATAATGCACGCCGTTGCGAATGGCGGCATGCATCAGCGGTTCTGCCGTATGCAAATATGGTCCGGCACAGTTCAAAAGCACCGCACAATCAGCCAGTTCTGTGTCGAGGACGGTAGGATCTTCAAGGGCAAATACCCGTTTGGCGACGTCAATTTCTTTGGCAAGTATATCGAGCGGTTCCCCGCTACGTCCCGCAAGCAGCAGCGGAAGTCCCAGAGAAAGTGCTGCCTTTGCCGTCAACCGCCCCGTATAACCGGAAGCGCCATAGATCATCAGGTGTTTCATGATGCGTGTTGCCAGTTCTTGTAGACGAATTCGAGACTGTATCCATCGGGGTCGCGAACCTGCGCGGCATAATAGCGAGGGTCGTAATGCAATTGCGGTGCAGGGGAATGTATCTCTGTCGCACCGGCTTCGAGAGCGGCGGCAAAGGCGGCATTGACCTCTGCCGTCGAATTCGCGACGAAACCTATATGGAGGGCCCCCTCGGAAGGCTCCCCTTGGCGAAGCCAGAAGAAGATACGGCCGTTGGCACCGAAACCTTTCAGATCGGGATGGCCTGCCGGGCCGTCTTTTCCGTCATAATTGTGACGCACCGTGATGCCGAGTACAGGCAGGACCGCTTCATAAAAGGCGATGGAACGTGCCATGTCCGAAACAGTTAGAAAAATGTGGTCAAGCATGTCGATTGATATCCCTTACGGTGATCAGATCATGTAGCCGCCGCTGATCTCGATGGTTTGTGCATTGACCCAACGGTTCTGCGCCGAAAGCAGGCTGGCGATTGCTTCGCCGACGTCTTCGGGTTCGCCAACGCGGCCCAGTGATGTCTGTCCGGACAGCAGCGTTTCGAATTCTTCGTTCAGACCACCGCCCAGTTCGGTACGGATCGGGCCGGGGGCAACGGCATTTGCGCGAATAGCTCTGTTGCCAAATTCTTTCGCCTGATAGCGGGTCAGGGTTTCAAGCGCGGCCTTGAAACTGGCATAGGGTGCAACGCCGGCTGTTGCGACACGCGACGTGGCACTGGTGACATTGATGATATGTCCGCCATCCGTCATCAGGGGCAGCAAGGTCTGGGTCAGGAAGAACGGACCTTTCAGATGGACGCGGAACAGTCCGTCGAATTGTTCTTCGGTGACGGTTTCCATAAGGTTATAGAGGCCGTAACCGGCATTATTGACCAGATAATCGAAATCGGTGCGGCCCCAGTTTGCCGCCAGTGTGCTTGAGACAGCGTCACGGAAGGCCGGGAAGGTGGCGCTGTTGGATACATCAAGCGGGAGGGTGATGGCTTTGCCGCCTTTTTCATGGATAAGATCAACCACGGCCTGGGCCTTTTGCGGATTGGTGTTATAGGTAAGAACCACGCCCAATCCGGCCATTGCACAGGCCGTTGCGGTTGCGGCCCCGATCCCTCGGCTTCCACCGGTGATGATAATAATCTTCATAATTGGCTCCCTGGTTTGTCTTGATTGGCAGAAACACCATATGACGGAGCCGTCGCGCCTGCTCACCCGTTCCTGTCTGGAACTTGCCTATTTCTGCTTTTATCTTGTTCGCGGTCATTCCTTGTGGCTAAAGTCCGGCGATGGACATGCAGCTTACAGAACTCAGACAGCTTGCCGCACGGGCGGAAAACCGAAGAACCGAAACAGGTATTCCGCGGGTCGCCATGGTGCAGGGTGAAATTCCGGAACACCAACTTTCGGCTGTCTACGAACCGATGATTAACCTGATCCTGTGCGGTTCCAAAACAATGACAGTCGGGGATCGAACCTACCAATACGATCCGGCTACTTATTTCGTGATGTCTGTTGACTTGCCTGTGGTCGGTTCTGTGCATTCCTCGGCAAAGGGTGAACCCTATCTTGCGATAAGTCTGACATTGTCGCCGCCAGTTGTGGCGGATTTCCTCGCAGATTTGCCTGTTCCTGCCGATAGTGGTCTTCATCGTTCCGGTTTTTCCGTCGCACCGGTTACGGCAGAATTGCTTGATGCCTGGCTTCGCATGCTGCGGCTGATGGATAAACCCGACGAAATAGCCGCACTTGCGCCCGCATATGAGCGCGAAATTCTTTTTCGGGTCTTGCAGGGGCCGCTTGGCTGGATGCTTCGCGATATTGCGATGCCTGATACGGCCTTGTCGCGTATTGCCGTGACCATCCAGTGGCTGCGCGAAAATTTTGCCGAACGGCTGAGTATTGATTCTTTGGCCGGAATGGCGGCGATGAGCGTCTCGGCATTTCACCGGCATTTCAAAGCGGTAACGGCACTAAGCCCGCTTCAGTATCAAAAGCGCATGCGCCTTCTTCAGGCGCGATCCATGCTGATTTCCGGCGCGGGCAATGCGACCAGTGTTTCATTTAGCGTGGGTTATGAAAGCGTGACACAGTTCAGCCGCGAATATGCGCGCTTTTTCGGTCTGCCGCCGTCACGCGATATCGCCCGGCTTCGGGACACTCATTCCTAGTGCAGGGGCAGGTTATCGGCCAAAAAAAAGCTGCCGGGTTCGGCAGCTTTGGATTTTCAGGCCGTGCGATCCTGCGATCAGATCAGGAAGGCCGCCATCACGATCAGCAAACCGATGACCGAAAGGGTGCCCCACTTCATGAAGGTGGTGTAACCGTTATAGATCGTGACGTGGGTGTCGGTGAGTTCGTAGTCTTTACCCTGCAAATCAGCCTCCTGCGTTTGGAATTTCTCCAGTGTATAGCCGTGAAGTTGTTGCAACGCAAGACGCAGATTAACCGCTAATATCACTCCCTTGGCGAATCATTCCGGTGTGGTTGCCGTTCCGCTTTCGCAGCCATAGGGCAGGAAAGTCCCCGATATGCCGCCGCTCATCACACGCAGCGACATGGCATCGGCATATTGAAGTTGCGATACGGTTTCGGGGCAGGCATAGGCACGCCCGCGACATCCGCCTGCGATATAGTTTTCTTCCGCGTCAAGGAAGTCCTGACCGATTTCATCGGCGGGGATGTATTGCAGTACTTCGGCGCGGATATCCTGATACATGGCACATTTTTTCTCGCGCCAGCTCAGGGGTTCGGGCGGGGCTTCGTTCGCGTGCGAAGTTGCCGGGGCAAATGCAATAAAGCCAAGGACAAGGAGTGTTGGGGCGATCCGCATTGTGTCGGGTGTCTTTGATGCTGTTAACAGGGCAATGCATTCAAAACAACAAAATGCGGATGGAATATGGCTGATGCGCCTTCATCGGGTTATTGACGGACATCTTTGACAATTCTGAAACCGATATGATTTGTGCTGAGACTGGTTTCGGCCTGCTGGCGGGCGGCAGGACGGTACCGCAGGCAATAGGACGGGGCGCAGAGCCACGACCCACCCTTTACCACATGCATAGGGCCGAAAGAAGGATCGGCAAAGGTGGCGGCAATTGCCTTGGGTGGACCTTGCGGGTTGTCTTGCGTTCCGGCGGGGTGAAACGGTACCCACCAGTCGGACACATGTTCCCAGACATTGCCCGCCATATCAAGAAGACCATAGGCATTGGGGGCGAACGATCCGACTGGGGCGGTACCGTGATAGCCGTCATCTTCGGTGTCGGTATTGGGAAACTCACCCTGCCAGGTATTGGCTTTCCAGCCCTGGGACGGATCGTATCCTTCACCCCAACTGTAATCGGCACCATCAAGGCCACCGCGCGCGGCAAATTCCCATTCCGCTTCGGTTGGAAGGCGGCCACCGGCCCATTTGGCATAGGCCGCTGCGTCTTCGGGGGATATCTGAACCACGGGGTGGTTTTCAAGGCCGTCAATCGTGCTTTCGGAGCCAAGCGGATGACGCCAGTTCGCCCCGGCCACGTAACGCCACCATTTGCGAAAATCGCGGCTGTCGGCCGGGTTTGGCGGCTGGGCAAAGACCATGGAGCCGGCCTGTAGCAGGTAGGCGGGCACACCCGGATATTTTTGCGGATCAAGGTCGTTTTCGGCGGTGGTGACGTAATTTGTTTCAGCGACGAACTCGGCGAATTCGGCGTTTGTCACCTCGGTCTTTTTGATTTGAAACGATCCGACCGTTACCTGATGGACAGCGCGTTCTTCCTGATAGTGGCGATCCGATCCCATCTTGAAGGTGCCGCCTTCAAGGCGCACAAAACTGTCGTCCTTGCCGAAAAACCAGATGGCTACCGTACCCAGTATACACACAGCAGCCAGTGCAGAACCTGCATAGAGTCTTTTCAACGGGTATGCTCCCAGAGGATATGTTTTCGAACCGGCACTTCTGACCGGTTCCGAGAATTGCGGGGCCGACGGTTTTTCCTGTCGCGGCTTATGGGCCGGGATAGACTTGCTTCCAGTCGTTCTTCATGCTGACGATTGTCCAGCCCATTCCGGGGCCTTCGTCGAGCGCCCTGTCTAGTTTGCCAAATACCGATTTGCGGTCATAGGCAACTTCGCGGTCACTGTCATCATGATGGATAATAAGGCCAAACCGTTTTCCGTCCCCGGAAGTCGTCCATTGCAGCATCTGAAAATCGCCGTCCGAATTGCCGAAAGCGGCAATCGGGCGTTTGCCGATATGGCCCAGAATGCCAATTGGCTTGCCTTCCTTGTCATCGATGAAGTCGACGGCAGGCAGGCGTTCAATGACCGGTTCACCGTCAATGACCTTGTATTCGGTTTTGATCGACGAGCCGACGACCCGCTCAGACGGAATGCCATACACTTTTTCTGTCCACGGGCGCATAAACTCGATACCGCCGCCCGAAACGATGAAGACTTTGAAGGCGTTGCTATGAAGATAGTCAACCAGTTCAAGCATCGGCTGATAGACCATATCGGTATAAAGTTTGCCGGTTTTTGGATGCTTTGCGGTCGCGATCCAGTCGGATGCGATTTTGGTGAATTCATCGCTGGTCATCCCGGCATGGGTGACGGCAACCAGTTCGACCACGCCCTTTTCACCGCTTGCGGCAAGCCCCTTGATATCCCCGGCAAGGACCGATTTATAGGGTTCGGTGTCCTTCCATTCCGGGTGGTCGGGGGCCATCTGTTTGACGCGATCAAGCGCAAAGGCAAGCTGCACATACATCGGCTGCTCGCTCCAGAGGGTGCCGTCATTGTCAAACGTTGCGATCCGGTCGGCTGGTGCGACATAGTCCGTGCCACCATCGGTGGTTACGGCTGTCACGAAATCGACAATTGCCTGTTTTGTTGCCCCGTCATTCCAAGAAGGAAGCGGATCGGACTGTGCCAACGCACCGGTAACGGACAGGCAGGCGGTGACGAGGCAGGCCCCGAACACATGAAAGACTGACTTGAACCGCATGGGATAAGTCCTTTCAGGAACAATTTTCACGGTGATGACCGCCCCGCTTTGTAACGGGGCGGTCATTCGGTTTTGCTGGATCAGTTTCCGCTTGGAAGGCCGATATTGAACCCTTCTTTTGCAAGGGATTCGCGCACATAGTTGAAGCGCTGATACTGGCTGAGTGTGATCGGCCCGTTATAGACTTCGCTTTGTGCCTTGCGCGGCGGGTACTTGATGTAGGTCTGCATCAGTTCCGACACTTCCTGATTGACCACCGGCAGATACCAGGTGCGTTCCGTGAAATTGTTCATGAACATATCGTAGCGTTCCTGCGGATCCTGAAGAATATCAAAAATCTGCGGAACAGCCGCGACGTAGCTTTCCGGGCCTTTCCAGCCAAGATTGGTGTCGACCGCAAGGCCGCCGGTGGCAACACCGTTATCACCACGCAGGTTGAAGACAGCCTTGTAGTGACCGACGCGGGCCGCACCCGGGGTCAGTTCGTTTTCGGTGAAATAGAACCATGCTTCGCGTTCCGATGAGCCGCTGCCTTCCCAGACCGGGGTCATGTCGTAGCTGTCAAAGATGATCGGTTCGCCTTCGCGGTCATTTTTGGGCAGTTCGATGCCAGCAACGGATGCAAATGTTGCCATCAGATCAAGACCGCCGACAATAGCGGCACTTTTGGTGTCAGGTTCGACATGGCCGGGCCAGCGGACAATGGCCGGGACGCGGTTGCCGCCTTCACGAACAGTGCCCTTGGTGCCGCGGAACGGGGTATAGCCCGCATCCGGGTAAACGTCCTGCCATGCGCCATTATCGGTCGTCCAGAAGACGATGGTTTTATCCTTAAGCCCCAGCTCGTCGAGCTTGTTGACGATGTTTCCGATACGGGCATCAAGTTCGACGACAGAGTCCGCATATTTCGATTTGGAAATCGATTTATGTTCGAAATCGGGATGCGGCATACTCGGCTGGTGGACCTTCATGAAGTTGACATTGATGAAGAAGGGGGTGTCGGGTTTTTTTGCCGCTTCTTCCAGGAACTCGATGGAGGCTTTTTCAACATAGCCGTCAAAATAGGGAATGCCGACAACACCCTCGTCCGGGGTGTCGACATACTGGCCGTTGATTTTGAAATCTTCGGTCGGTTTTTCACCAGCCTTGCCCGAAAGCGAACCCTTTGTCACCTCGGTAAACATCTTGCGAAGATCGTCGGGCATGTCGGGGAACCAGGTCGGATCGGCGTAGGTGTAAGCGTTAAGGTGGTAAAGGCCGACATATTTCATCACGTCGTAGCCTTGGGCATTGGGAAGGGCATAGTCGTCTTCACCCAGGTGCCATTTACCGGTGAAATAGGTATCGTAACCGCCGGTTTTAAGCACCGAGGCCAGCGTCCATTCGGCTGCCGGAAGGCCGCCACCCTGTCCCTGAAAGGCCACCGTCGTCATGCCTGAACGGTTTGGGATACGACCGGTCTGCATGGCTGCCCGGCCCGGTGTGCAGCTTGGCTGGGCGTAGAAGGATGTGAACATCATGCCTTCGTCGGCCAGTTTGTCGATATTGGGTGTCGGCATGCCGCGGGCTTCGCCGCCCAGATATGGACCGGTATCGCCGTAACCGGTATCGTCCGAGACAATAAAGAGGATGTTCGGTTTTTGCGCATTTTGTGCAAATGACAAGCCCGGCAGGGTGGTGCAGGCAAGACCTGCGGCCATAAGTCCTGCTATGATTTTCGATTGCATAGCCATCTAGCTCCCTTTTCGTCCGTTAGAAACGGGGCGGCAAAGCCTCCCTGTGCTCGTGCTCCCTTTTAGGAAGCTTTGAATTTCCCGCTCGATTTTTTTGCCATCGTCTGGTGTTCGCTGGCGTTGTTTGTGTCCGGTTTCTAGCGTTCGATGCCGCAACAGAAGGTTGCATCATCCTTCACCAATCTTCGTGAAGACGGGAAGCAGTTTCGAAGACGCCGGACTGTTTGCTCTTTTAGATTGAGTTGAGGGGAAACCCATAATTGATTATTGGGTTGCAACAATAGCTTGGCAAGATGTAAACGATAATTTGTAGTCGATGATCTTGTTGCAGCCGATACGGGTATTCATGCTGAGCGTGTCGATATCGGCCCAAAGAAAAAGGGGCGAACTTTCGTTCACCCCATAAACCATCTGCGGATCGCCCGCCACGGGCGCAGTCAGTTCGGTTCCAGCACCGGATTGATTTGCGCGAAATCCGGTGCATTCGCATCCGCAACCGTAACAATTCCCGCATCATTGGTCGAAACGCGGCCTTCGGCGATCCAGCGGATCACCTGCGGATAGATGCGGTGTTCCTGTTTCAGGATACGTTGCGCCAGTTTGCCCGCATCATCGCCGGGCAGGACCGGCACCACGGCCTGCGCGATGATCGGGCCGCTGTCGACTTCGGGCACCACATAATGCACCGTACAGCCGGAATATTTGACCCCGGCATCAAGGGCAGCCTGATGGACATGCAGGCCCTTGAAACTCGGCAAAAGCGACGGATGGATATTGATCAGACGCCCCTGCCAGCGGGTAACGAAACTCTCGCTGACCAGACGCAGATAACCGGCCAGCACCACAAGATCGGCACCGGATTCTTCAATCAGGCCGCTGACCGTGCTGTCATAGGCCTCGCGACCGCCTTCAAACCCCTTGTGCGATATCGCCTCGGCCCGGATACCGGCACGGCGCGCCCGTTCAAGCCCGCCAGCGTCAGGCTGATTGGAAAACACCAGAACGATTTCCGCCGGATAGTCGGCAGATTTGCAGGCATCGATGATCGCCTGAAGGTTCGACCCGCCGCCCGAAACCAGAACCGCGAGCTTTAGCGGCGTTACTTTTCCCATGCAGCAGCCATGTTCTTGATGATGACCTGCGGGCCATCACCGGCACGCGGCCCGATCACACCGATCTGGCTGACGGTTTCGCCGTGTTCGCGCAGCAATGCTTCGGCCTCATCGGCCTTGTCGGCCGGAACCACAACGCACATGCCAATGCCGCAGTTAAAGGTTCGCGCCATTTCAACCGACGGAATGCCGCCCTGTTTGGACAGCCATTTGAAGATCGGCAGGAATTCCCACGTGCTGGCGTCAAACACCGCCGTCAGGTTTTCCGGCAGAACGCGCGGGACGTTCTCGGTCAGGCCGCCACCGGTAATGTGGGCAAGCGCCTTGACCAGACCGGCCTTGTGCGCGGCAAGGCAGCTTTTGACATAGATTTTGGTCGGCTCAAGCAGCGCCTCGCCAACATTCTTGCCCGGTGCAAACGGGGCATCGTCGGCGTAACCAAGACCGGCAAGCTCGACAACCTTGCGCACCAGCGAATAACCGTTGGAATGCACACCGCTGGATGCCAGGCCAAGGATCACATCGCCCTCGGCAACGTTGGAACCGTCCAGCAACTCACCGCGTTCCGCCGCCCCGACCGCAAAACCGGCCAGATCATATTCGCCATCCGAATACATGCCCGGCATTTCGGCTGTTTCCCCGCCAATCAAAGCGCATCCTGCCTGTTTGCAACCCTCGGCAATGCCGGCGACAACATCGGTTGCCTTTTCAACGGCAAGTTTGCCGGTGGCAAAATAATCAAGGAACAGAAGCGGTTCCGCGCCCTGCACCACAAGGTCATTGACGCTCATGGCGACAAGGTCGATGCCAACAGTATCGTGTTTGTCGGCCAGAAAGGCGACTTTAAGCTTGGTGCCGACACCATCGGTGCAGGAAACCAGAACCGGGTCGTTATAACCGGCGGCTTTGAGGTCGAACAAGGCGCCGAATCCCCCCAAACCACCGGTAACGCCGGTTCTGCTGGTTGCTTTGGCCAGCGGTTTGATTGCATCGACAAGGGCGTTGCCAGCGTCGATATCGACACCGGAGTCCTTATAGGTAAGGCCGTTGGAGGCGGTCATTGGGTGATCCTCGGCTTAAGCGCATGGATAAAACAAAGCGGGCAACCCGCGTTTTTCATCAGTACGAACCGACTTCAAATTGTCATTTGCGCGATGTTCCGGGGTTGGCGCACCAAATACCCGGGAAATATCGCCATACTGACGCCTTTAATCAGATAGATAACCACGCATATGCGTCGTGCTGATAAAAAACGCGGGCTTGATAATTTCCGCAGGGCCGAAAATACTCAAACGCGGGCAATATGCAATGATCAGCTGCGCATGGGAGAGTTTTCTTTCCAGAATGCTTCACTCGTGCCACAAAGAGCATCAAACCATCGAAAAATGGGCAAAGAGGCAAACGTGCTTACCACACTCAGGAATATCAGGCTGTTGGCGGGAATCGTCGGTCTTTCGGCGTCCTTATCCTTTCCGGTATTTGCACAGGATATCTTTACGGTATCGGGCGTGCATGTTGATGAAAGTGCCGAAACCGCCGCAGCCGCCCGTGATCAGGCGCTTGCCATCGGGCAGCGCAAGGCCTTTGACGAGATTGTTGCGCGCCTGACATTGCCCCAAGACCGTGCCGGCCTTGGCCAACCCAGCCAGGCGGATATCAATAATATGGTGCGCGATTTCGGGGTTTCGAACGAAAAAACATCCTCGGTGCGCTATATCGCGGACATGACGGTGCGGTTCAAGGAAAACGAGCTTCGCAATTATCTGCGTTTCCGCGATGTACCTTTTGCCGAATTGCAGTCCAAACCGGTGATCATTGTACCGGTGTATCATTCGGGCGGTTACGCCAGCCTGTGGGACGATCCCAATCCGTGGCGCGATATCTGGAACCGGAATTTTGCCACAGGCGGTCTGGTGCCGATCAAGGCTCCGATTGGCGATTTGCAGGATATCGGCACCATTTCGGCCGAGCAGGCAGAAGATGGTGCGATGGAGCGTCTGAACGAACTGGCGCGTCGCTATGGCGCGGATGTTGCGGTGGTGGCCAGTGCGGATGTGCGGGGTGAAACCGGGGCGGAAACCGTCGATGTGACCGTTACGCGCTATGGCGCGGGCGGTGAGCCGCAGATCTTTGGCGTGAACGAGACGACACAGGAAGGCGAAAGCCTGAACGAGACGCTGGTGCGGGCAGCCAAAAGTGTTCAGGACCAGTTATCGGAAAGCTGGAAACAGGCCAATCTGATCAATTACGATACGGGCGGGCAATTGATGGTGTTCATCCCGATCACCGGCTTGCAGGACTGGGCCCGGATCGAGGAACGGCTGGTTGGTCTTCCGGTGGTGCGATCCAGCCATGTGGTGGCAATGTCGCGCCGCGAAGTGCAGATTGCGGTGGAATATGCCGGGTCACCCGAACAGCTTCGTACCGCATTGGCGCAACAGAACCTTAGCCTGAGTCAGATGGGCGATCTTTGGTTTATCCAGCCCGCCGGTTCGGATCGCTTGGAGGGCTTGTCGGTCGGCGGGTGAACCGCCCGCCGGGTATATTTATCGCAATCGGATGTTCTGCGACCGTCGGGGACGGGCATGGGCGAAACAGGGGGTAACCGGACATGACCATCCGGCAACAGGCGCGTTTCTGGCTGATTTTCATTGTCGGTTTTTTCCTTCTGATCTGGCTGTTTTCCGGCATTCTGTTGCCGTTTGTCGCCGGGATGGCGATTGCCTATTTCCTTGATCCGCTGGCCGACCGGCTGGAAGCACGCGGGATCAACCGGACGCTTGCCACAACGATCATTACGGTTCTGTTTTTCCTGATTTTCATTTTTGTGCTGTTGCTTGTGGTCCCGATGATCGGCAACCAGCTTGCCGGTTTCCTTGAAAGGTTACCGGGTTATATCGATACGCTGCGCAATACCATCCTGCCCCATATCCAGCATATCGTTGACCGGATTGCCCCGGAAACGCTGGAAAACATATCGGATTCGGCCAAGGGCCAGACGGCCAATGCCATCAAGTGGGTTGGCAATATCCTGACCAATGTGTTGTCGGGTGGGTTGGCGTTGCTGAATTTCCTGAGCTTGCTGTTCATTACCCCGGTTGTGGCATTTTACCTTTTGCGCGACTGGGACAAGATCGTTGCCAGGGTCGATGGCTATCTGCCACGTCGCTCGGCAGAGGATATCCGCCAGTGTGCGCGTGAAATCGATGAAACGCTGGCCGGATTTGTCCGCGGTCAATCGACGGTCTGCATGCTGCTTGGCCTTTTCTATGCGATTGGACTAAGCCTTGTCGGACTGGAATTCGGTTTTGTCATCGGGTTGATGACCGGTCTTGTCTCCTTTGTGCCCTATGTCGGGATGATTGCCGGTTTTGCCGTCGGCATGGGGGTTGCGCTTGCGCAATTCGGGGTCAGTATCGATCTGGCGCTGGTGGCCCTTGTCTTCGGGGCGGGGCAGGTGATGGAAGGCAATTTCCTGACGCCGAAGCTTGTCGGGGACAAGGTTGGCCTGCATGCGGTCTGGGTGATGTTTGCCCTGTTGGCCGGGGGGGCGGTTTTCGGATTGCTGGGCGTGATGCTGGCGGTGCCGGTGGCCGCTGTGATCGGCGTGCTTGTGCGCTATGGCTTAAGGCAGTATCTGAACAGTCGCTTATACGATCACGGACCGGATCACCCGGCCTATGATCCCTTGAAAGACGCCGAGAATTGAGATTACCGTGACCCGTGTAACCAAAAAGACGGCATCCAGCGCAAGCGCCGAGATGCGGGAGGTGGATACCATCCCGCAGCAATTGCCCCTCGCGCTGGAACTGCGTCCGGCGCTGGGGCGGGCCGATTTCATGGTTGCGGATTGCAACCGCGAAGCCGTTTCATGGATCGATCACTGGCCGGACTGGCCGGTTCCGGCATTGTGCCTTTATGGGCCGCGCGGGTCGGGCAAAAGCCATCTGGCCGAAGTCTGGCGGGCACGCTCCGCCGCGCTCAGCGTTTCGGGGCGCGATCTCGGCGGGGCGAATCCTGACGATCTTCTGGGCGATGCCACCGGGCTTGTGATCGAGGATGCCGATCTGGGCCTCGACGAAACGGTGTGCTTTCATCTTTACAACATGCTCAAGGAACGCGGCGGCCACCTGTTGCTGACCGCACAGCAGCCCCCGGCGCGCTGGAAAGTCGATTTGCCGGATTTGAAATCGCGGCTGGGCGCAGCACTGGTGTGCGAGATTTCCCCGCCCGATGACGACCTGATGGTCGGACTTCTGATCAAGCTGTTCGCCGACCGGCAGATGGCACCAAGCCCGCAGATCATTGCCTATATCCTGCCCCGCATCGAACGCAGCTTTGTCGCCCTGACCGATCTTGTCGCGGCGATTGACCGGCAGGCACTGGCGCAAAAGCGGGCGGTGACATTGCCCTTGGTGCGCGCCGTGATGGATGACCAACAGGATTGATGCCGCAGGCATGCGCATTTTTGATAGGCGAGACAAGATGTTAAGCGTTATATTCGCCCGATTGCAAATTACCGGATAGTGCATGTGACCCCGCGCAAGACCCAGGTTAAACCGTCCCTTAAATCCAGGACCGATGCACTGGTTCAGTCCGGGCATGTTTTGGGGTGGCGCGAATGGATTGGATTGCCGGATTTTGATGTGCCGTTCATGAAGGCCAAGGTCGATACGGGGGCGCGGACATCGTCGCTGCATGCATTGAATCCGCGTGTCATTGATCGCGATAATCAAAAGTTCGTAAAATTCATCTTGCCGCATTACCGTGGTGACGGGCATGGTCGTATCGAGTGCACGGCGCCGCTTGTGGAAAAACGCGAGATTCGCAGTTCCAACGGCGAGGCCGAAGAACGCTATGTCATTTCGACCCATATTGCCGTCGGGCATCATAAAATCCGGGTCGAGGTTTCATTGGCAAACCGTTCATTGATGGGCTTTCCCATGCTGTTGGGGCGGACCGCGATGAAGGCAGGAAGATTTTTGGTTCAACCGTCGAAATCTTATCTGGCGGGGAAACCGGAACAGGTTTATACGGCGCTGAAATCCGACACTGTTTCGGAACAATGATCCGACGCTGTCGTTGAACTTTCGACACATTCAGTAACGCTCGACCACGGGAGTCCATTGCATGAAGATCGCAATGCTTGCGCGCAATCCTAATCTGTACTCCCACAAACGGCTGGTCGAGGCGGCCGAAAGTCGCGGGCACGAAATTGATGTCATCAACACCCTGCGCGTCACGATGAACATCACCTCCCTGAAACCCGAAGTCTATTACGGTGGCCAGAAACTGAGCGGTTATGACGCAGTCATTCCGCGTATCGGTGTTTCGGTGACGTTT
This sequence comes from Thalassospira australica, assembly GCF_044790785.1. Classification (GTDB taxonomy): domain Bacteria; phylum Pseudomonadota; class Alphaproteobacteria; order Rhodospirillales; family Thalassospiraceae; genus Thalassospira; species Thalassospira australica_A. The sequence continues at coordinate 1,391,642 of NZ_CP085258.1, forward strand.
TTCGGGCTGGCCGTGTTGCGCCAGTTTGAAATGATGGGGGTTTATCCGCTAAACGAATCCGTCGCGATTGGCCGGTCGCGCGACAAGCTGCGCTCGTTGCAGATCCTGTCGCGGCGCGGTGTCGGTCTGCCGGTGACGGCCTTTGCCCATGATCCGAAAAAGACCGACGAGGTTCTTTCCATCGTTGGCGGTGCACCGGTGGTGATCAAGCTTCTGGAAGGCACCCAGGGCATCGGCGTGGTTCTTGGCGAAACCGAAAAATCGGCGAAATCCGTGATCGAGGCCTTCCGCGGTGCCAATGTCGATATCATGGTGCAGGAATTCATCAAGGAAGCGGGCAATACCGATATTCGCTGCTTTGTGATCGGCGGCAAGGTGGTTGCCAGCATGGAACGCAAGGGGGCCGAGGGCGATTTCCGGTCCAACATTCATCGCGGCGGTTCGGCGCGGTCCGTGCGTATTACTCCGCAGGAACGCGCAACAGCAGTTGAAGCCGCCAAGGCGATGGGGCTAAATGTCTGTGGTGTCGATATTCTTCGCTCCAACCACGGTCCGGTAGTGATGGAAGTCAACTCATCACCTGGTCTGGAAGGCATCGAGGGCGCAACCGGCAAGGACATTGCCGGGATGATTATCGATTTCATGGAAAAGGATTACCGCCCCGGCAAGGTGCGGACCAAAGGCAAGGGATAAACTGTGAACGAGATCGGGAAAAAAGTATCCAAAGCCAAATCGGCAAAGGTAGCCAGAACCCCGGACTTCGAGATTGGCGGCAAAAAAGTCCCCGCCGGGACACGCCAGATCGTTGATATTCCGATCTCGCTTTTATCCAATCACACGCCGGTCAATCTGACGGTCAATGTCGTGCATGGCAAACGGCCCGGTCCGGTCCTGTTCGTCAGTGGTGCCGTGCATGGCGATGAAATCGTCGGGGTGGAGGTCATCCGCCGCGTTTTGAAATCGCCTGCTCTTCGCGGGATGCACGGCACGTTGCTGGCGGTTCCGGTGGTCAATGCGTTCGGCTTTTTGAACCATACGCGCTATCTGCCCGACCGCCGCGACCTTAACCGCTGCTTCCCCGGTCATTCGGCGGGCTCCCTTGCCGCACAGCTTGCCCATCTTTTCCTGACCGAGATTGTCGAAAAATCCGATTTCGGCATCGATCTTCATTCGGCAGCCGTCAACCGCGTGAACCTGCCCCAGATCAGGGTCAATGACGATGATCATGACATTATGGCCTATGCCGAGGCCTTCGGCGCGCCGATCATCCTGACCAGTCCGCTACGCGAAGGGTCGCTGCGTCAGACCGGCAAGGAGGCCGGGGTGCCGATCCTGCTCTATGAAGCGGGCGAGGGGCTGCGATTTGATGAAATGTCGATCCGGGCCGGTGTTTCGGGCGTGTTGCGCGTCATGCGCAAACTTGGCATGACATCGGGCAGATCGATCCGCGATCCCAAAGTCCCACCGTTCAAATCATCCAGCAGTCACTGGTTGCGCGCCCCGGTCGGCGGTATCCTGCGGACCTTCAAGCTTGCCGGTGATTTCGTGAACGAGGGCGACGTGGTGGCGGCCGTTTCCGATCCGTTTGGCCTGCGCGATGCAGAGGTCGTGGCGAAACATGCCGGATTGATCATCGGGCGGACCAATCTGCCGATTGTCAATCAGGGCGATGCGCTTTTCCATGTGGCGGCGATCAAACGGTCATCGGAATTGCAGGAACGCATGGATGCCATCGAAACCCATCTGCAATCCGATCCGCTGCTCGACGAGGACGAAATCATCTGAGGCGGCGGGTTTTCCGTGCTTTTTACGCATGATAGCTGCCACATTGAAGCTACTGGCGGATCGCGCCCGGCAATGTTATAGCAAGGTTTATGGAACCAATTACAAATACAGAAGAACTGCGCGCGTTGTGCGAAAAGCTCCGGCAGTTCGAATATGTCACTGTCGATACCGAGTTCATGCGCGATTCGACCTATTGGCCGCAGCTTTGCCTTGTGCAGCTTGCAAGTCCCGAACCGTCGGATAATGGTGCGGCGGTTGATCCGCTGGCCGACGGGCTTGACCTTGGTCCGCTGTTTGATCTGATGCAGGACGAAAGCGTGATCAAGGTGTTTCACGCCGCCCGTCAGGATATCGAGATTTTCGTCCATCTCAGCGGCAAGGTCCCGCACCCGGTATTCGATACCCAGGTCGCGGCGATGGTGCTTGGCTATGGCGATCAGGTCGGCTACGAAACGCTGGTCAACAAGGTGGTGCGCAAGAATATCGATAAATCGATGCGCTTTACCGACTGGTCGCACCGACCACTTTCGACCAAGCAGCTTAGTTATGCGCTGTCGGATGTGACGCATCTTCGCGTGATTTACGAAGCCTTCCACGAACGGCTCGAAGCCAATGGCCGGGCCTATTGGCTGGCCGAGGAAATGGAACGCCTGACCGATCCGTCGATCTATACGATCGATCCCAAGGAAGCCTGGCTTCGGCTTAAAACCCGCTCCAACAGCCCGAAATTTCTGGCGGTGGCGCGCGCGCTTGGCGAATGGCGCGAGACCGAGGCACAGCGCAAAAACCTGCCGCGCAACCGCGTTCTGCGCGACGATACCCTGCTTGATATCGCCGCCCGTCAGCCATTGACGGACAAGGATCTTGATAAAACGCGCGGTGTCGGCCGCAATTTCGGCAGCAGCAAACCCGGTCAGGCGATCATCGAAGCCATTCAGACCGCCCTTGACAGCCCGCAGGAAGACTGGCCGCAGCCAAAACTCCGCCCCGACCTTCCATCGGGCATCGGCCCGACCGTGGAACTGCTTAAAGTTCTTCTCAAACTCTGTTCCGAGGAAAAGGGCGTTGCCCAGCGCCTTGTGGCATCCAGCGACGATTTGCAGAACATCGCAGCCGATGACAATGCCGACGTTCCGGCAATGCATGGCTGGCGGCGCGAGCTGTTCGGCCAATATGCCCTGCAACTCAAACACGGACAGATCGGGCTCAAGCTCAAGAACGGCGAAGTGGTGTTTGTCGAGCTTGAAGCCAAGGACTAAGCAAGTCCTTTCACCCAATCGAAGACATGAAAAAACGGGCCAGCTTTGGCCCGTTTTTCGTTTTGGGGAAGCTGAAAACTTTCTCTATTTTAAGTAACTAATTCGCGCTAGAAACGAATCTGACGTTTTACAATCCAGAGAGTTGTTGGGATGAAAATCATTAGAATTTTGGGGGGTATGGGAGTCCTGTTGCTCGGTGCCTGTTCCAGTTCAGGTTCTGCCGATTACAAGGCGCTGCTTGATAATCCGCCCAAAACATATCAGTCGCTTTCTGAGGCGGTGAAAAATGAAGAGACGTTTTTCGTCGAGGTTGATGATTGGGAGACTTTTGGGGTTCGTATTACCGACCCGGCCATTCAGCAGGGCAATAGCCTGAACAACTTTAAAATTGGTCGGGCAACATTGGATGCCGATCACAGATATTGGATACATGTCAGCACCTTGTGCTACGAGTGCCTTGGTTTTCGTAAAAAGGTGATGCCATTTAACGCGTACCTCTTTGACCCTGATTATCAGCAGATCGATACGTTTGAAGGCGACGTGCAGGGCATGGGCGGTGGTGGCGGAACATTTATCGTTGCCGCCAAGTCCGGTGACTATTATGTGCTGGTGGCAGCAGATAATTCCAGAATTGCAGAGACGTTTGAAGGGCAGGTTGACCTGAGCACATCAGGGGTTCCGAGCGTTGAAGCCATGGATGGAGGAGGGAGTATTTTATATCCAGTCTATCCCAGTCCAGAAGGCAGCTTGATGTTGCATGTGATGACTGCTGAGGAAGAATAGAGCGTTTCAGAATTGAATGGGCTGATCTGTCGCAAACGGTCGGAATGGAAGAATAAAAACGGGCCAGCTTTGGCCCGTTTTTCATTTTTGCAACAGGTGAGGAAGTCCGGTTTTAGAACATGGTGTTGTCATGCGCCTGTTCGGCCGGAACCGGCTGGCCGACGTCCCAGTGTTCGATGATCTTGCCGGCACCATCAAGTCGGAAGATATCCATCACCGCACTTTCGCCTTCTGCCGAAAGGGACCTGACATGGGTAACCACCAGATTGCCCTCGGCGACAGTACGGACGATTTCGGCATGGATCGACGCGTCAGAATTCAGCCAGCCGGTGATCCCTGCGCGAAAGCCGTCAATGCCGTCGGCGACGAACGGGTTATGCTGGATATACTCATCGCCGATATATTTCGTGATCGCGCCGTCAACATCGCGCTGATTGAAAACCATGTCATAAAACGCGACGACATTGGCGGTGTTGCGGTCTTCGACCTCGCCCGCATGGGCGGGCAAGGCGAAGCCGATGGCGATCAGGGTGGCAGTAAGGATTGTTTTGGCGCGGCTCATTTCAGCGCCTCTTTCAGAAAGTCCGCCGTGCTTTGCGGTGCGCGACCGACAATCTTGGCGAAATCGTCGCTGGTCTGTTCATAATCGCCATTGCGCGTGCCGACATACATGCCGCTTAGCGCCTCAACCAGATGATCGGGCAGGCCAAGGCTTGCCAGAATGCCGGTATGGACTTCGGGCGGCAGATCGACATAACGGATGTCCTTGCCGGTTGCCTCGGCAATGATGGCGGCGATATCGGCAAAGCCGATGGGCGTGCCCGAAAGGTCATAGGTTTTGTTGACGTGATCTGCCGGGTTGGCCAGGACGACGGCGGCGGCTTCGGCAAGGTCGTTCCGTGGAATGTAGCTGACCTTGCCATTCCCGGCAGGGGCACCAAAATCGCCAGTTTCAAGCGCATGCGGAACGCCTGCCATCAGAAGGTCGGTATAGAAGCTGTTGCGCAGTACCGTGAAGGACAGGCCGCTTGCCTTGATATAGCTTTCGGTGTCGGCATGGATCGCGGCATAGGTAAACGGGCTTTCGGGGCGCGCATCGATGAAGCTGGTATAGACCAGATGTCTGACACCGGCGGCCTTGGCGGCATCAACCGCGGTCCGGTGCTGTTTGATGCGGGTTTCAACATCGGTTTCACCCGAAATGATCAGCGCGATATCAATACCCCTGAACGCATTGGTCATCAGGGCAGGATCGTCAAAATCGCCGTGGCGGACATCGATGCCTTTGGTGGCCATTTCCTGTGCCTTGGCAACATTGCGCACACTGGCCGCAATCTGGCTAGCCGGGACGCGGTCCAGCAGATGTTTGATAACAAGACTTCCGAGCTGGCCGGTTGCGCCGGTAACAAGGATTTTCATGGTTTCATTCTCCGGTAATCGGGGGTGGGCATTGGCCCGTCAATGGAATGAAACTGCACCGGATTTCCCATATGATCAATTCGATCAAGGTGATAGTATTCATGTATGAATATCGATGAATTGGACCTTGATTATCGTCTGCTACGGCTTTTCCTGACGATCTATGACGAGGGATCGGTAACAGCAGCCGCCAATCGCCTTGGCGTCGGGCAACCCACCGTCAGCCACGGGCTCGACCGGTTGCGCCAGATTGTCGGCGATCCGCTTTTTGTCCGGTCGGGCCGGGGGATCACGCCAACCGCCCATGCCGATGAAATGGCCGGGCGGGTGCGCATCCTGTTGCAGGATTTGCGCAACCTTGCCCGCGTTGATGCCTTTGATCCGAACGATCCGGTGCAATCAGCCCGCTTTGTGATCGGCACCAATGATTACGAGGTTGCGGTGATCATGCCCGAACTGTTTCGCATCATCCGCGGTTATGCCGCCGATATCCGGCTTCGGATATTGCCGATCCATGGCGATACCAACGTGATCGACCGGCTGCGCAGCGGTCAGCTTGATCTGGCGATTGGCCTGCATATGACCGAAAATGTCGGCGATATCGCGCAGCAGACCCTGTTTCGCGAACATATGGCGTGCTTTTACGATGCCGATTGCCATGACGTGCCCCCCGATACGCTGGATCGCTATTGCGCCGTGCCCCATGCCCGCGTGATCATCGGCAATAACGATCATTCGGCGGTGGACGAGGCATTGCACGCCATCGGGCGCAAGCGCCGCACGGTGTTGCAGGCATCAACCTTCGCCAGCATCGCAAGCCTGATCCGGGCAACGGACGTGATCGCATCGCTGCCATCGCGGCTTGAACGCAATGTTATGGCCGGATTTGCCAATTGTACCTTCCCGCTTGATTTCCCTGAATACAGCTTTGCCCAATCATGGCATGTGCGCAATGCGGCCAGCGCCCCGCATAAATGGCTGCGGGGCGAGATTTTCAGGGTAACGCGAAAGCTGGTTTAAGGTCCCGTTGCACCGCTAATCCGAATGCCGCCAACCCATCGTTCGCCAGTGTAAAGTTCCATGAAATTTTGGCTACCGGAAAGGATTTCGTGGCCGGTTTCGGTCAGTGACAATATCCGTTCGTGCCACGGGGCTTGTGCCAAATCTTCGCGGCTGGTGAAAAGCGGTATTCTGGCTCTACCCATATCGGCAAGAACTTCCCAAAACATCAAATCGCCCAGAAACGGCAGCGGGTCATAACTTCGCATCAGGTGGCCAAAGATTTTGCCCGCCGTGATCGGCCCGTGCTCCCGGATGATTTGCAGCGTCAGTTCCTGCGTCAGGCCAAGACCGCTTTCGGGATCGGGCAATTCGCGCAGATGGCGATCAAGCGCCGCGATCATGCAGGGGATCGGCGATTGGTGGTGATTGATGATGGTACGCAGCGCATCGGGCTTTGAGGCACGGATCGCGGGCCAGACTTTTTGACCAAAGGCCAGCATGTCATGCGTCACGGGTTGCCGGGCATTTTCCCAGCACCAGATCAGTAATTCGGGCGACAATTGACCAAGACCGACGAAACGCTCGACACCGGGCACCTGATCCACACAGATCAGATCAAGCCGTGTTTGCGGGCGAAGTGTCGCGATGAAATCAAGCAGGAAGGCCAAGATCAGTTGATCGTAGCTGTCATGTTCAAACCACAGCACGACATGATCATAATCGCCCAATGTCGCAAGACCGGCATATTCACGTTGCAGGCGGGAAAGTGCATCGGGAAAATCAATGCGATAGGACGATGCGATAAAGCGCGCCCGCGTTTCGATAAAATCGGGCAGGGGTACATCCGGCACCGGTCCCTGACAGAACGGATCGGAAAATTCCATAAACGGGCCAACAAACCCGGCCAGTTCAAGGCCATGTCTGATTTCCGACCCACAGCGCAAATGAAGGGTTTGCGGGGTATCAAGCGTTGGCAGATGCCCCGATGCGATCTGGCGCTGATGTTCGGTAATCCGGTCGATATGGGATTTCAGTTTCGGCCAACTGGCAAAGCCGTTTTCGCGCGCAATGACAAGCTGGCTATCGGCCAGTTGCAGGTCATCAATGCTTTTGCCGGGCAGGTGGGCCGCAATCCGGGTTTGGGCATCACCCTGTTGGGCGCGGGCGGATTTCAGCAGTTCCTTGGCGCGTTTTCGCTGCTGTTCAAGGTTAAGGCGGCCGTCAAAGATTCCGGATTTCGATGTGCGTGAAGCAGACATACGATTCCCCTGTGCATAGGCCTGTGTCCGCCAGACAGGCAAGGAAACCGTGTGGTTCATATGTCGATTAGATCGGGCGCAGCCCTTTCCGCGGACGGGGTGCTTCGGGAAGCAAAGGCACCATAGCATGCACGGTCAGGGTTTGGGAAGCTGATCGACAATCATGACCCGGCTTTCGTAATCCATCAATTTGGCCAGTTTTGACAGACGCTGTTCGACGACTTCACCGTTAAGATCGGCAAAGTCGCGCTGCATCTGAAGCACCAGCGTCCTGTCTTCGAGGACAAGGGCAGTACCGGGCAAAATCCCCTCGACCCCGCCCGAAAGCGTATGGCCCAGCCGAATGGCATGGCCAAACAGACGACCGATATTGCGCGTATCATCGTCAAGCAACCGGTCACTGGATTCGTCACCCTTGAAATTACCGGTATAGCGCGACCCGATGGTATAGGCGAGGAACACCCGGTCATGATGGTTCAGATCAAGATAGGGGTGATGCAGAATGCGGTTATAGCTCTGGATCGCGCGGTAATCCGGGTGTTCGTTCCAGCCGACATCGCCGATGATGCAGGCCGCAAGGCGCAACCGTTCCAGATTTGTCGGCTGGTTGCGAAAGATCGGCGCGCACCAGCGGAACAGTTCCTCGCCGTGCTGATGGAACCGTTCGCCGTCCTCGGCAAAGCTGAGGCAGGCGTCAAGCAGCGGGTCGCGTTCGCGTAATTCGTCGGGCAGGGCTTCATACATCCAGCCTTCGCGCAGGCCATGACTGGAAAATACAACTTCCTTGGCCTTCATGCGATCAAGCAGCATGTTCATGACAAGGCCCGCATGGGGCAGGCTGTCGATGCGGCGTTTGGAAACACCGCCAACCTTGTCAAGCGACACACGGCTTTGCTGGGATATGATATGCGTCAGTTCGGCGATTTCGGCACGTGGCATGGTCAGATTATGCACGACCGAAATCGGATAGTTTTCCTGCGCGATATAAAGCTTGGCAATCGAACGCCACGAACCGCCAACCGCAATCAGCGGTTTGTCCGCCCCCTCATGCAGCCAGTCGACCGTATCAAGATGGGTTTTGACTTCTGCCTCCAGCCGGGCACGATCCGCACCAAACACCGCATGCAGGCGCATGGCGCCCAGGGGCACGCTGACACTTTTTTTGATCTCGCCCTCGTCAAGCAGGACGAGTTCAAGCGACCCGCCACCGATATCCCCCATGATCCCGGTTGCACGACGATCACCGGAAATAACGCCAAAGGCCGAAAGACGGGCTTCTTCAAGCCCGTCAATCACCTTGACGGTCAATCCGGTTTCCGCATGGACGCGATCACAAAATGCCTTCCCGTCGCTGGCCGCGCGAACGGCTGCGGTGGCGAGAATATCGACACGGCTGACCTTCATCGCACGCAGCAAACCTGCAAATCGCCGCAGGGCGGCGGTTGCCATTTCAACCCCCTCGGGGTTGAGACGGCCGGTGTTTTCGGGGTCGCGCCCCAGACCGCACATCACCTTTTCGTTGAAAATCGGGGCCGGTGCGCGTGTCATGCCGTCAAACACAACAAGACGCACCGAGTTCGAGCCAACATCAATGATGGCGATACGGTTGGAAACCCTTTGGTCAGTCAGCATGCGGTTGGTTGAACCTGCCTTTATTTGGTCTAGTCATCAAGCTGCAGCACGGGAACATTGGGATCTTCCTCGCTCAGTGCGCTGCCACGGCCTGAAAGTGACGGGTTGGTCATGAAATACTGATGAGAAGAAAAAGCGTTTTCGTCTGCTTCGCATCGCTCGTAGGACCCGTCGGGCTGCAGATACCAAGCCTGCGCCGTATCTTTCAGATTTGCAATCATGATCTGTTCGACAATCTGGCGTTGGCAAGTGGGGTTTTCCACCGGGACCAGCGTTTCGACACGACGGTTCAGGTTGCGCGGCATCCAGTCGGCGGACGAAATAAACGCCTTGGCCTTGCGCGACGGCAGTTTTGCACCGTTTGCAAAGACAACAATGCGCGAATGTTCAAGGAACCGACCGACGATGGACTTAACGCGAATATTTTCTGACAGGCCAGGCACACCCGGCCGCAAACAGCAAATGCCGCGCACGATCAGTTCGATATGCACCCCGGCCTGGCTGGCGCGGTAAAGCGCATCGATCACCACCGGATCGACCAGGCTGTTCATTTTCGCCCAGATGCCCGATGGTTTGCCTGCCTGACAATTTTCGATCTCGTGATCAATATGGGCAAGCAGGGTCGGGCGCAATGTATGCGGCGCAATGGCGATTTTCTCAAGCGAACGCGGGGTGGCATAGCCGGTCATGAAATTAAAGATACTGGCCGCATCGCGCCCCAATGCCGGATCGCAGGAGAAGAACGAAATATCGGTATAGAATTTTGCGGTGATCGGGTGATAGTTGCCGGTCCCGAAATGGACATAGGTCCGAAGCCCGTGGCTTTCGCGGCGAACCACCAGCGACACCTTAGCGTGCGTTTTCCAGTCAAGGAAGCCATAAACCACCTGACAACCGGCACGTTCAAGATCGGCCGCCCAGCGCAGGTTGGCTTCCTCGTCAAAGCGCGCCTTGAGCTCGACCATCGCCGTAACCGATTTGCCGGCTTCGGCAGCCGCAATCAGGGCCTTGACGATCGGGCTGTTTTCCGACGTGCGATAAAGGGTCTGTTTGATCGTGACAACATCCGGGTCACGTGCGGCCTGCAACAGGAACTGCACAACGACGTCGAAATCCTCAAACGGGTGATGAACGACGATGTCCTTTTTGCCAATCGCGGCAAAACAATCGCCGCCAAAGTCGCGCACCCGTTCCGGGTAACGCGCGCCATAAGGCGGGAACAGCAGATCATGATGCAGATCGGAATCGATCAGTTGTTTGACGTCAACAACACCCAGAAGGCCATCAACCTTGACGACTTCCTCGGGTGCTACCGAAAGTTCATCGACCACGAAATCCAGAAGGTCTTCGGGCATCTTGGCATTGACTTTAAGCCGGATGATGCTGCCGCGGCGACGGCGTTTCAGCGCGGTCTTGAAAACGCGCACCAGATCTTCGGCTTCTTCTTCGATTTCAACGTCCGAGTCACGGATGACACGGAACAGGCCATGTTCGATCATATCGAAACCGGGGAACAGCTTGTCGAGATAAAGGACAATCGCCTGTTCGAGTGGCAGATACCGTTCCGTCCGGCCCGGCAGGCGCAGGAAACGGCCGATCTTCGGCGGCACCGGGATCAGCCCGCGCATATTGTGACCATCCGCCGGGTCAAACAACTGCATGACAATGGCAAAGCCAAGGTTCGGTATGAACGGGAAGGGATGGGACGGATCAATGGCAAGCGGTGTCAGGGTCGGGAAGATTTCGCGCATGAAATAGCCATCAAGCCATTTGCGGTCCGTCTGGGTCAAATCTTCCGGTCCAATCACCGAAATGCCGTGCTTTTCCATCTCGGTGCTAAGCTGCTGCCAGATGCGCTGCTGATCCTGCATCAACTGGTTGGCGTCGTATGTAATCGCACGAAGTTGCTCGGACGGGCTCATGCCATCCTGGCTGACCTTGGTCATGCCCGCGCGCAACTGCCCGACAAGACCGGCGACGCGCACCATGTAAAATTCGTCAAGGTTGCTGGCGGAAATCGACAGGAACCGCACGCGTTCCAGCAACGGATGCCGCTTGTTCTGGGCCTCTTCAAGGACGCGACCGTTAAAGGCCAGCCACGAAAGTTCGCGGTTTATAAAGCGCTTGTCCGAATCAAGTGTGATGGCGCTTGACTGAATAACGGCGGCGTGGGTCACGCTGTGCCTCCTGCGAAAGTGGGTTTGTGTCCTTGAATTAAAGCGACAGGTCCCGGTTGCGATTGGAGTATAGGATAACTGCTTGTCGGGGTGCAATTTTCTTAAATTTTTAAGTCAGTTTTCATCATGGCTTCACAGCGCCCGGTCCGGCATGCAAAAGTCTGCGTTTCTGAAGGCCACCGGATACCGATTTATGAAGACACTGCTTCTGCTCAGGCATGCCAAGTCAAGCTGGACTGATCCATCCCGGTCCGATCATGACCGCGAACTGAACCGTCGCGGGGCAAAGGCAGCCCCGGTGATGGGACGTTACCTGCATGATCAGGGACTGGTGCCCGACCTGATATGGTGTTCAACGGCGGAACGTGCGGTACAGACATTGACCCTGCTCGGGCGCGATTTTGCCAGCGCATCGGACGTAATTTACAGCGAAGACCTTTATATGGCGGGCGAAAAGGCGTTGCTTGATTGCCTTGCCCAGACCCATGACGAGGCCGATTGCGTGATGATGATCGGCCATAATCCGGGCATGGAGGATTTCGCCGCCCAATTGTTCGGGGACGGCGATGGCGAGGCATTGCTGGAAATGAACCGTAAATTTCCGACCTGCGGCCTTTGCCAGTATGAATTCGATGTCGATCACTGGGCCGATGTCGCCTCGGAAACCGGGCGTCTGATCCGGTTTGTGAAGGTCAAGGATTTGCAAGGCATCGGTGCGCCGCTGACCTGAAATTACCGCCCGCAATACAGGACGTTGCGACGGGCACTTGACGCCGGGCCTTTGGCAGCGTTTTATACCGCAGAATTTCAAGCGCCGCGTCGCGCAAACAGACAGATCACCCGATTTGACCGTCCCGATTTGCCGGGGGCGGTCGGTTTGCGGTGCTTTTTTGTTTGACAGCGCGGTGCAGCCATGCACCTTTGCGCCAAATTTGCGGCCCGAAAAACCAAGCATACCAAGCAACCTGGAAAGACCATGCATCCTTATCGCTCACACAATTGTAATGCGTTGCGCGCCTCTGACGCCGATGCGGAAGTGCGCCTGTCCGGCTGGATCCACCGCAAGCGCGACCACGGCAACCTTCTGTTTGTCGATTTGCGCGACCATTACGGCATCACCCAGATCGTGATCGACATTTCAAGCCCGCTTTTCGCGGTTCTTGAAAAGTCGCGCGCCGAAAGTGTGATCACGGTGGATGGCAAGGTCGTCAAACGGACCGCCGAAACCGTCAACCCGAACCTGCCGACCGGCGAGATCGAGGTGTATGCCTCCAATATCGAAGTCCAGTCGTCGGCCGAGGTTCTGCCGATGCCGGTCTTTGGCGATGCCGAATATGGCGAGGAAATCCGCCTGCGTCACCGTTACCTTGACCTGCGCCGCGAAAGCGTTCATTCGAACATCGTTCTGCGCTCGCGTGTGATTTCGGCGATGCGTCAGAAAATGACCGCACAGGGCTTCCTTGAAATCCAGACCCCGATCCTGACGGCAAGCTCGCCCGAAGGCGCGCGCGACTTCCTGGTGCCGTCGCGCATGCATCCGGGCAAGTTCTATGCCCTGCCCCAAGCCCCGCAGCAGTTCAAACAGCTTCTGATGGTTTCGGGCTTTGACCGTTACTTCCAGATCGCACCCTGCTTCCGCGATGAAGACGCCCGTGCCGACCGTTCGCCGGGCGAGTTCTATCAGCTCGATTTCGAGATGGCCTTTGCCACCCAGGACGACGTGTTCGACGCGATCGAGCCGGTTCTCCATGACATCTTCGTCGAATTCGGCGGTGGTCGTGACGTTACGCCGCTGCCGTTCCCGCGCATTCCGTTTGATGAATCGATGGCGAAATACGGCTCCGACAAGCCCGACCTTCGCAACCCGATCATCCTTTCGGACGTAACCGAAGCCTTCCGGGGATCGAATTTCGGCATTTTTGCCTCGAACATCGAAAAGGGTTCGGTGGTTCGCGCCATTCCGGCACCGGGGGCCGCTGGCCGCCCGCGCAGCTTCTTTGACAAGCTCAACGCCTGGGCCCGCGAAGAAGGTGCCGCCGGTCTTGGTTACATCGTTTATGATGAAAACGGCGAAGCCAAAGGCCCGATTGCCAAGAACCTTGATGCCGAACGCATCGCGAAAATCAAGGAAGTCACCGGCGTTGCCAATGGCGATGCGGTCTTCTTTGCCTGTGACAAGGAACTGGCAGCCGCCAAATTTGCCGGCAAATCGCGTGACAAGGTTTGCGATGAACTGGGCCTTCGCGAAGACGGCATGTTCAAATTCTGCTGGATCGTTGATTTCCCGATGTATGAGGAAGACGACGACGGCAAGATCGAATTCAGCCACAACCCGTTCTCGATGCCGCAGGGCGGCCTTGAGGCCCTTGAAAGCATGAACCCGCTTGATATCAAGGCGTGGCAGTATGACATCGTGTGTAACGGTATCGAACTGTCGTCGGGTGCCATTCGTAACCACCGCCCGGACATCATGTATAAGGCGTTCGAGATTGCCGGTTATGGCAAGGACGTCGTTGATGACCGCTTTGGCGGCATGATCAACGCCTTCAAATTCGGCGCGCCGCCGCATGGTGGTTCTGCCCCGGGTGTGGACCGTATTGTCATGCTTCTGGCTGACGAGCCGAACATTCGCGAAGTCATCGCCTTCCCGCTGAACCAGCAGGCGCAGGATCTGATGATGAACGCCCCGGCCGAGGTCGATGACCGTCAGCTCAAGGAACTGCATCTGCGGGTGCAGCTTCCGCCGAAAATCAAAAAAGACTGATTGCGGTCTTTTGCAGATGAAAAAAAACGGTCCGGGTTTTCCGGGCCGTTTTTGTTTGTCCAGGGTCAGGACTTGTTCATTTGATTGAAATGGTCAATCAGATTTGTGCGGATACGCGGAGCAGAACCGCAGGAAGATACATATCTTTCAAGGTTTTGCGACAAAGTAGCCCGTGCAAATCCGATTGATCCGAAGGACAGGTGTTATATTTGCGAACTCCGGCGTCAACCCCCTTGTCCGGGATGCCAACCCGCACGGCGATCTTTCCCTTGGCTTTCGCAAATATAATACCTGCCATTTCAATCAAATGAATGAGTCCTGACCCTAAATGCTTACGTAATCTTAACCCGCCACAATCAACATTCACCGTGGAACAATTTATATCCTGCGGGGGATGACGTTTTGAAAAAGATACTTGTGGTGGTGGCACCCTTGGCGCTGGCGGCGTGCGGTGGTCCGGTGGAACTCACGGTTGCCAAGCTGGCAGGCGATCTGATCAGCTATGTGACCACGGGCAAAAGCACCACGGATCATGCGGTCTCAGCCGTTGCCGAACGCGATTGCGCCCTGCATCGCCCGTTATTCGAAGAAGATGTCTGTCAGGATAATGTCCTGCTTGACGATGCAGTTGCCCTGGCCGAGCCGGGCGCACCATCGATCAAACAGCAAATCCGCAATGCCGAACCGGCAATCTATGCCGTTAACGCGCCCGGCGAAGACTGGTCACAACCCAAAGCCGGTGCCCGCACATCGGCCGTGATTGTCAAAACCGATCTGCCGCCGCGCCCGGTGGCAGATGAAAAAGCGACCGATGAAGACGCGGCCCAGGAAAAAGCCGAAACTGCGCCGGTCGAGATTGCCAGCGCCCGGGAACAGTTTACACCCGACTATGACCGGGCAGCGCTTCGCAATGAAGGCCCGCTTGACCCGCAGGGCGAGGCCGATGCCGCGGTGGCCGGATATGTCACCCCCGCCAAACCCGTTCAGCCGGTTGTTGAAACCCGCACAGCCGCCCTGACCGAGACGGATGTCATGACCGATGACACCGGCATTGTGGTCCCGGCGGACCCGCAGCAGGACAAGCTTGTTGCAGACCCGCTTCCGGGGGATTATGTAATATTGGCAAGCTTTGCCGATCAATTGCGTGCGCAAAATGCCCTGTCGCTTTATCGTGAATATCAGCCGCACCTGATCGGTGCGACGGTCAAGGGCCGCGAATATCTTCGTATCGCTGTTGGTCCGCTTTCGCATGAGCATGCAAAAGATTTACGCCATCTTGCTGCCAAAAAGGGTGTGAAAGATCCCTGGATTGTCGGGATCGACGCCGCCGGAGAGTAGATTTGCCAGTTATTACGGTTTGTCCTGAAAATCGACAGCGTTCCGTGTTCGGAGCGCTGATCTTTTGTGTTGCTCTGGCGGGATGTTCCGCGCAGGCGGGGCAATTCCTTGCCAGTGGTCAGGCCGGATCAACCGGGTTTGATTCCGCGAATATCCGGAATGCATCCGACGGGCAGGCCGAACTGGTGCCCCATATGGCGGAATACCGGTTTTCGATGGTGTCATCCGATGTCGGCAGTTCCGTTGTCGGGGTGCGGGGCGCGCTTGGCTATCGGTTTGAAAAGGTCTGCGATGGCTGGATCACCGAAATGCAGCACCTGATGGTTCTGCAAAGTGCCGAAGGCGGCTCGGTCAATTCGGCCTATTCGATGACCCAATGGGAAAACTTTGACGGATCGCAATACCGGTTCCGCATGCGCGATTATCTCGACGGCGTGCAGGTGGACGAGGTTGTCGGTGATGCAGTCCGCGACAAGGACAGGGTTCTGGTGACCTATGAAGTCCCGGTCGAGGTGACCGAGGAACTGCCGGCCGATACCATGTTCCCGACCCAGCATTCCGTAACCCTGCTTAAGCGTGCGCTTCAGGGCGACAAATTTGCCAATGACCTTGTGTTTGACGGTAGCGGCGATACGCCTACCAACCGGATTGCCGCAGTAATTTCAGGGGCGAAACAGGCCGTCAACGACGCCGAAGATGCCGACGGTATTGCCGATAGCCCGTATCACAGCCTTAATCTGGCCTATTACCCGATTGGCGCTGCCGAAAACGGTCCGTCGACCGAAATCGCGGTTGATTTCGGTGAAAATGGCGTGGCTCACGAATTGCGCATGAATTACGGCACCTTCCGTGTGCGCGGCGATTTGCAGAAAGTCACCCGGCTGCCTGCCCCCGAATGCGATTAAGAAGAATGCGATTAAGACCCGAACAGATACCGAAACGCCATAACGCAAAAAAGCCTGCCGGATTTCCGACAGGCTTTTTTGTGGGGGAAGTTCCATAAAGTCTTAGGCGGCGACGGCGCTGCTGTCGTCGCGGCAATACAGATTGTAAAGTGTCTTGATAACGGTGACGGCTTCTTCGCCTTGCAGCGAATAAAAGATCGTCTGTGCTTCGCGCCGGGTTTTGACCAGCTTGTCACGCCGCAACCTTGCAAGATGCTGCGACAGGGCAGACTGGCTCAGCCCGACAATACGTTCAAGTTCACCGACCGATTTTTCGCCTTCGATAAGCTGGCAAAGAATCATCAGTCTGCTCTGATTGCTCATGGCCTTCAGAAGCGCACTCGCTTGCTCGGCCTTTTTCTCGAGATGGTTAAGTTCCATTTGGCTCCCTTTAGCCTGGCCGTATTCGGCTTTGTCCCAACTGGGGCATCGGGTGTATCACATTCGTGGTGATAATCTCCGATGGGATATCCCCGATTTTTTCCAACCAACGAGGTCTTTGTGCCTCAAGCCCATTAATGAAATCCAAGAATGGGAAGATTCCTATTCTCAAGTATAACATAAAACTGTCAAGACACTCTTTGTCTTGTGAACATAGATTATGGCGATATTTCGTTCTGAGTCATCGAATATACAATAGACAGTTCGTGTGGTCATTTTGGACCAGTCATTCAATTTGAGAACTTGCAGTCTTTGACTGATTTATGATGATCTGGAACAAGGCAACCGATAACTTTGGCTGCTACGATGAAATAATAATAATCAGGACAGTGGTCAATAAGGCCAGTCAGCCTGTAAAGATTCGATATATCTGACGTGCATCTATTCAGGAAGGTTTCCGGAAAACATGGCGACATTATTTGTCACTCATCACAGTTGCATCGACCATGATACGGGGCCGGGCCATCCGGAACAGCCTGATCGCCTTCGCGTGATCCAGCGGGTGCTGGAAGCCGAGGAATTCATGTTCCTGCATCGCGAAGAGGCGCCAAAGGCCGATCTTGACCTGATCAAAAAGGTCCATGATCCTTCCTATGTCGACCGGGTGATGGCCATGATCCCGCAAAGCGGATATGAAGCCCTTGATGGCGATACCTATGTCTCCCCGGCCTCGGGCGAGGCGGTTTTGCGTGCGGCAGGCGGTGTTTGCGTTGCGGTTGATGCCGTCATGGCCGGCCATGAACGCAATGCCTTTGTCGGCGTGCGCCCGCCGGGCCATCATGCGGAATATGACCGGGCGATGGGGTTCTGCCTGTTTAACAATGTCGCGGTTGGCGCGCGCCATGCCCGCGACAAATACGGCATCAAACGTGTCGCGGTGATGGATTTTGATGTTCATCATGGCAATGGCACACAGGATCTTTTCTATAACGATCCCGACCTGTTTTATTGCTCAATCCATCAATGGCCGCTTTATCCCGGCACCGGTGCCCCCGATGAACGCGGATGTGCCAACAACATCCTCAATATCGGCCTGGCCGCCGGGGCCGGGACGGCTGAAATCAAACAGGCCTTCGAACAGTCGGTTTTACCCGGCATTGCGGCCTTCAAACCGGAATTGCTGATCATTTCGGCCGGTTTCGATGCGCACCGCAACGACCCGCTGGCAGGCCTTGCCTTTGTCGAAAGCGACTTTGTCTGGATGACGCAACAGCTCCTCGCCCTTGCGGGCGATGTCTGCGACAATCGCGTCGTCTCGGTCCTTGAAGGCGGCTATGACCTGCCGTCGCTGGCAAGTTGCGTTGCGGCGCATGTCAGAACCCTGATGACGGCATAAACCACCCGTTTTCGCATCCGTTTCCGCTGTGATTTCCGTTCTGGCCGGTTGCCCTGCCGGGATGGTCGGCGTAAACTCCGCGCCAATCAAATCAATGGAGCAGATATGTCCAAGCCAACCCCCTCTACCGCAATCCCCGACGATATCGCCAAACTCAGCTTTGAAGAGGCCCTCGGCCAGCTTGAAAGCCTCGTGCGGCAGCTCGAACAGGGGCAGGTGGGGCTTGATGATGCCATTGCATCCTATGAACGCGGTGCGGCGCTGAAACGTCATTGTGCCGACAAGCTGCGCGCGGCCGAGGAACGCATCGAGAAAATCACGCTGGGTGCGGATGGCCGTCCGAACGCAACCCCGACCGAAATCGAATAATTCTCGCGGAGAATATGGTGAGTTACGACCTGCTTGCTGAGCTGAGTACTGCTTCTGCTGACCTTGGCGAAACGCTTGATGGCATTCTGCCGCGCCCCAATGGCCAGATCGAGCAACGCCTGTTTCAGGCGATGCGTTATTCGACACTGGGCGAGGGCAAACGCCTGCGTCCATTTCTGGTGCTAAGCTCCGCCGGATTGTTCCGGGTATCGCGCCAATGCGCGTTGCGAGTCGCCGCTGCGGTTGAAATGGTGCATAGCTATTCGCTGATCCATGATGATCTGCCGGCCATGGATGATGATGACCTTCGCCGTGGCAAGCCAAGCTGCCACAAACAGTTTGACGAGGCGACCGCCATTCTGGCCGGTGACGCGCTGCTGACGCAGGCCTTCGAAGTGCTCGCCGATGAAAGCACCCATCCCGATCCGCGTGTCTGTACCGATCTTGTCCGCGCCCTTGCCCGCGCGGCCGGGCCGTACGGCATGGTTGGCGGTCAGATGATCGATCTCGCGGGCGAGGGGCAAAGCCTTGATCAGGCGCAGGTCACCCATCTGCATCTGCTGAAAACCGGCCGGATGTTTGCCTTTGCCTGCGAAGCCGGGGCAATTCTGGGCAAGGCCCCCAAAAGCATGCGCATGGCCTTGCGATCCTATGCCCATGACATGGGGCTGGCTTTCCAGATCAAGGACGACCTTCTGGATGTGGAATCCAGCAGCGCGGAACTGGGCAAAACGGCAGGCAAGGATATCGATCAGGATAAATCGACCTATGTGAAGCTTCTGGGCCTTGAGCAGGCCCGCGAGCAGGCCAGAATGCTCTGTGATCAGGCGATCAACCACCTGAACTGCTTTGACGGCGAAGCCGAACCGCTGCGCGAGATGGCGCGTTTCGTGATCGAACGTGGGCGTTAGAAAATTGCTACTTTGAGGGCGACACTTTGCGCAATTTTAAGAGGATCCCCATTTGGGTTAACAAGCGGCGAATCTGCGAGTTGAAAAATTACCGGCTATTGTTGGTCCGATACTTCGATGATGCGAAATCTGATTATATGGTAGATGGTATGGTTGAGGGGCCAGACGCTAAAGCTGCTCGAACAGAAATCAACCGCAAACTGCGATTAGTACAACAAATTACCCAAGCCGCAGGTTGCGCCACCGGGGTTATTTGGGCTGGGGCGGGTAGACAGGCTCAAGTATCGTTCTTTGACGATCTGTTCAATTTGCACCAATATAAAATTCATCGTGAAAACGTTTTCGATAATATCGATAGAGCTATTGGGATATATGAAGAAAATAGTTCGCATGCCTTATGGGCTTGTACGCTAAATCCATTTTTTTACATAAACGAGTTGTTTGAATGGATATCCAAAATTCCCTTTTGGCTTATCGGGAAAGCTGGATTTGACAGTGATAGAGCTCAAGGGTCTGGTATTGGAAAGTTCGTTTCAGGTTTTTTCTATATAATTCCGATGTTAGTCAGCTTGGTTGCCGGTGTAGTCGTAATTCTGCAAGCTTTCGGGTTTGACCTTACATCAATCGTCAAAAGTTAAGCATAGTTTGATTGAGAGAGATTCTATTTAGCGTTCACTGACGCAGATTGTTGCGCAGACGGGATTTTATGCAGTTGTCCAACATTTATACTGCCGGTTTTCGCGACCGGCTGTTTGACAAGGACCCGTTTCCGCTGGCGATCTGGTATCCGTCGCACGCCGATGAACGCCCTGTGCGCCATATGGGCGTGACCTCGACAGCGGCCCGCGATGCGGATTTCGCCGATGGCGGACCCTATCCGCTGGTGATGTTTTCGCACGGCTCCGAAGGGCATCGCTTCAATCAGTTCTGGCTGGCGGAATATCTTGCGCGGCGTGGCTATATCGTCGCCGCCCCGCAGCATCATGGCGATAATTACCTTGATCCGTCCGATGCACGGCAATTGACGATCATCGAACGCCGTCCGCGCGAAATGCGCTTGGCTCTTGATCTGTTGCTGGATCATGACGGCATTGCTGCTCACATTGATACGGATCGTATTTACGCGCTCGGCCATTCGGCGGGCGGGGCGACGGTGCTTAAAATGGCGGGCTGGCGGTTTGATGCCGCCGCCTGGCAAAGCTATTGCGCGCTTAATGCCGATCAGGACCGCGTGATTTGCCAGCATGTACCGGGTGATGACCTGATTGATGAGTTGCATGATCGGTATGGCGGCCCGGTTGTTTCCGCACGCGATGATCGGATTGCGGGCGTGATTGCCGTAACCCCGGCCTTTGGCGTTGCCGCGACCGGGGCGGGCTTTGCCGATGTCACGGTGCCGATGCTGTTTATCGAGGCCGAAACCGATGAAATCCTGCCCGAAACCGCCAATGCCAGCCATTTCCGCACCCTTTTGCGCGGGCGGGCAAAATTCGTGAAGGTCAAGGGGGCCGGACATTATTCATTTCTGCCACCCTGCACGCCTTATATTGCTGAAAACTTTGGTTATTTATGCCGGGATTTCGGGCGGGAACGGGTTGATATTCACCGCACTGTTGAACAGGTGGTGCTGAAGTTCCTCGGTGACATCAAATCAGGTGATTTTCAGGGTCGCTAATTACAGCGAAGCTGTTTATTTTACGCTGCTTGCAATAGGGCTTAGGAAACGTCACCCTGTTGGTTTGAACGCTATATAAAAAACGCCACACAAAACTGAAAATCGAGATCGGTATGAGCACGACCTCCAAGACCCCGCTTCTGGACACGATTAACACCCCGGCTGACTTGCGCGCATTGCAGCCTGCGCAGATGAAGCAGGTCGCAGATGAATTGCGCGCCGAGGTGATTGATGCCGTGTCCGTTACCGGCGGGCATCTAGGGGCCGGGCTTGGCGTGGTCGAACTGACGGTGGCGATCCATTACCTGTTTGATACGCCGGATGACCGGCTGATCTGGGATGTCGGGCATCAATGCTATCCGCATAAAATCCTGACCGGGCGGCGTGATCGTATTCGCACCCTTCGGCAGGGCGGCGGTCTTTCGGGCTTTACCAAGCGCTCCGAGTCCGAATATGACCCGTTCGGTGCCGGGCACAGCTCGACCTCCATCTCGGCCGGGCTTGGCATGGCGGTCGCCAATCAGCTTTCCGACGATAAACGCAAAAACGTCATTGCCGTGATCGGTGATGGCTCCATGAGTGCCGGCATGGCCTACGAGGCGATGAACAATGCTGCCGCCGCCGATCAGCGCATGATCGTGATCTTGAATGATAACGACATGTCGATTGCCCCGCCGGTGGGTTCCATGTCGGGTTATCTGTCGCGCCTGATTTCGGGCAAGGGCTATCAGGGCCTGCGCAACGCGGCCAAGGGCCTGACCAAGCATCTGCCCCGCCAGATCGAGGAAGCCGCCCGCAAGATCGAGGAATATACCCGTGGCATGGTGACCGGCGGGACCCTGTTTGAAGAAATGGGTTTCTTCTATGTCGGGCCGATTGACGGTCATAATCTGGATCATCTTCTGCCGGTGCTTAAAAACGTGCGCGATGCGGATGTCGATGGCCCGATCCTTGTTCATGTCGTGACCCAAAAGGGCAAGGGCTATGGCCCCGCCGAAAATGCCGCCGACAAATATCATGGCGTGGCAAAATTCGACGTCGTCACCGGCAAGCAGGCCAAGGCAACGCCCAACGCCCCGTCCTACACCAAGGTTTACGGCGAAACGCTGACCCGTCTTGCCGAAACCGATGACAAGATTACCGCCATCACCGCCGCCATGCCGTCGGGCACCGGGGTCAATATCTTTGCCGAACGGTTCCCCGATCGTGCCTTTGATGTCGGCATCGCCGAACAGCATGCCGTGACCTTTGCCGCCGGGATGGCGTGCGAGGGATATAAACCGTTTTGCACGCTATATTCCACCTTCCTGCAACGCGCCTATGATCAGGTGGTGCATGATGTCGTGATCCAGAACCTGCCGGTTCGTTTCGCGATGGACCGTGCCGGGCTTGTCGGGGCGGATGGCGCGACCCATGCCGGGGCCTATGACATTGCCTATCTTGGCTGTTTGCCCAATATCGTCCTGATGGCCGCTGCTGACGAGGCTGAACTGGTGCATATGACGACGACCGCATGGGCGATTGATGACCGCCCCAGTGCGTTCCGCTATCCGCGCGGCGAGGGTGTCGGCGTTGAAATGCCGGCCGAGGGACAGGTTCTTGAAATCGGCAAGGGGCGTATCCTGCGCGAAGGCGGCAAGATCGCCATCCTGTCCTATGGCACCCGCCTGGCAGAGGCGATGCTGGCCGCCGAGGATCTCGCCGCACGCGGCCTTCCGGCAACGGTTGCCGATGCCCGCTTTGCCAAACCGCTTGATCATGCGCTGATTGCCGATCTGGCACGCAACCACGAAGTCCTGATCACGATTGAAGAAGGATCGATTGGCGGCTTTGGCGCGATGGTGCTGCAACATATGGCAGGGCAGGGATTGCTCGATCACGGGCTGAAGGTCCGCACGATGACGCTGCCCGATACCCTGATCGATCACGACAAGCCCGATGTGCAATACGCCAAGGCGGGCCTTGATGCGCAAAGCATCGTCAAAACCGCCCTTGGCGCGCTTGGCATTTCCGAAGCCAAGGCACGCGCCTGATACGGATACGCCCAGACTGAACGCAAAACGCCGCCCTGAAAAAGGCGGCGTTTTCTTTGGTTCATCATCTGCCGGGATCAGAAATTCGCCGTCAGCGAAATTTTTGCCGTCATCGGCGCCCCCATCGTCAGGTAACCACCATTGGCCGACGCCCAGTAATCATTATCCGTGACGTTCTCGATATTGGCACGGATGGTGACAGGGTATTCGTGCACCTCGGTCGTGTACCGCGCGCCAAGGTCAAGGCGCGTCCATGACGGAATGGAAAGGGTATTGGTCGCATTGACATATTGCGATGCCGTGTGAACCGCACGCGCATTGATGGTCGCGCCCTCAAGGAACGGCAGGTCATATTCAATGCCAAGCTTGGCAACATAATCGGGAATGCCAATCGGCGTGTTGCCGTCATTGGTACCGTTCTGGGTATCGGACAGTTCCGCATCATAAACCGTGATACCGCCCAGAACACGGGTGCCGGTCACAGGTTCGCCAAAGACCTGAAACTCAACGCCGCGATTCTGCTGTTCGCCGTCTGCGGCAAAGGTGTTGCTGGCATTTTTATAGGCGAACGGTTTGGAAATCTGAAACAGCGCGACACTACCGCCAAAGCTGCCGAAATCGGCCTTCGCCCCGATTTCATATTGTTCGGAGGTGTAAGGCGCAAGCTGCTCGCTCGGGTTGGTAAGGGTCGCATCACTTGCCGCACTGGCGGCTGTTTCCCCCGGCGACAGGGATTCCATATAGTTGGCATAAAGGGATACCTGATCGGTCACATTGCCGACGATCCCGACCATTGGCGTATATTCGTCCGCGTCATAGTTGCTTGATTGCGCGCCGCTGGTCAGATCGAACTGTTTGGTATTGACCGACTGACGGCGAATGCCCCCCGTGACACTGATCCGGTCATCAAGGAAGCTGACGGTATCGGCCAGAAAATAGCTGGTCAGTTCGTTGATATTGCGAAGGCCCGGATCGTTCAGATTGCCTGTCGGGGTGCCGATTGCCGGATAGCTGTCTGGCGTCGCGCCGTAAAGATTACCGGTGAACGTTGAAAAACCGGTCGCAAATGCCCAAGCTTGATGGCTCTTATTCTGAAGGAAAGATGCCCCGACATTCAATTCGTGGCTTACGGTGCCGGTTTCAAATTTAACGCGGGCACCGGTCAGGGCACTATTGGTCGTATCCTCGCGAACGATGTTCGAACTGCTATAGGTCATCGTGCCATCGGTGCCGGTAATTGTCGGTGTGGAATAAATACCGGATTCTTCCATATGGCGCGTACCTGCGGCGGCATAGGCCATCACATGGTCATTTACATCATGCTCGACCCGTCCCTGAACAAAGCTGTCCTCGAAATCGGCCCATGTCCCGTCCGCATTATAGTTATGGCTCGCATCCGGGGCATTCGGGATACTGGTAAGGGCGCTGTCGAGATTTATGGAAGTTCTGCCGTGGTCGGTATTCTGTTCATTATGTCCGGCGTCAACCGTGATCCGGGTATCCTCACCGCGATAATCGAATGACAGTGACCCGACCTGGCTGTTGCGATCCTCGTCATCGATGGCGGTTTCGCCGTCGCTGTATTTCAGATTGGCGCGAATGCCGAATTGATTGTCTTTGCCAAAACGCCGTCCGAAATCGACATGTCCGCCGGTTTGGCTGTTCATTTCATAGGTTGTTGTGACACTGGTAATCGGATCATCCGTGGCGCGTTTGGGGATAAGGTTAATCCCGCCGCCAATGGCGGTACCGCCCGGTGACATGCCGTTGATGAATGCCGA
Organism: Thalassospira australica; assembly: GCF_044790785.1. Lineage (GTDB taxonomy): Bacteria > Pseudomonadota > Alphaproteobacteria > Rhodospirillales > Thalassospiraceae > Thalassospira > Thalassospira australica_A. The sequence continues at coordinate 1,416,550 of NZ_CP085258.1, forward strand.
TGCGCCTTTGACAACTTCAACACGGTCATACATCGACATGTCGATCAACTGGCGCGGTGCCGTGCCATAAAGGCCGTCCAGCATCACGTCATCACCGTCAAGAACAAAACCACGGATCATGAATCGTTCGCCCGAACCGCCATAGCTGTAGGATGTCAAAACACCCGGATCGTTATCAACGACATCGGCGAGTGTATCTGCCTGCTGGTTCCTGATCAGCTCGCTGGTGTAACCCGTGATGCTGACCGGGATATCCAGATTGTCCTTGTTGCCCAAAACACCGGCCCGGCCACCAGTTGCGACCTGGCCACCGGCATAGATCGGCGGTGTCGGATCGCCTGCCTGGGACGCGGCCCGGTCTTCGACCCGGATCGGGTCGAGCCTGATGGCATCGTCGGTTTCGGTTTGGGTGCTGCTGTCTTGCGTCGCTTCCTGCGCATGGGCGGGAAGGGCAACAACAGCAGACATGCTGACAGATGCCAGCAATAGCGTACTGAATGTATGACGTTTGAAAATCGGTGTGATCGGCATGAAAAACCCCAAGGTCGAATTTCCCCGCCCCCGGCGGGATCGATATGGGGTGCTGATTATCACTATTGATAATCAATCTCAACATAAATGATTATTATTATCAATTGCGATATAATTGCTCAGCTATTCAACTGTGCGTTTGCGTGCGGTGGGCCGTCGCTGGCGACGACTTACGGGGCATAAATCATCTTATGGGTCATGCCGCCATCAATGCGGATGGTTTCGCCCGTCATGAAGCCGGATTGTTCGTTATCAAGCAGGAAGGCGACCATCTTTGCGATATCATCCGGGGTTCCGATGCGGCCCGCCGGGTGTTGCTGGCGGTCGATATCACGGTGTTGCGGTTCTTCGCGGGCGGATGATTTCTGCCAGTCACCAACCTCGATCCAGCCCGGCGCAATGGCATTGACCCGCACCGCCCCCGAAAGGCTGACCGCCATTGCATGGGTCAAGGCCACCATGCCGCCCTTTGACGCGGCATAGGCTTCGGTGTTGGCTTCGGACTGAAACGCGCGGGTCGATGTGATATTGACAATCGCCCCGCGGCTCTTGCGCAAATGCTGTGTCGCGTGCTTTGCTGCCAGAAACGCCCCGCCCAGATTGACATTGATCACCCGCTGCCAGCTTTCCCAATCCAGATATTCGAACGATCCCGAATGCGGATCGGCAATCCCGGCATTATTGACCAGCCCGTCAATGCGCCCGAACCGGTCGACGGTTTGCTGTACCGCAATGGCAACATCCTGCTCATTGGCAATGTCGCCCTTGAAAAACAGGGCACGTTCGCGCTGTTCATCGCAAAGGGCGGTGATGGCCTCATCCCCGGCATCGGCATCCAGATCAAACATCATCACCTTCCATCCCGTCGACAGAAGATGCTGCGCAATCCCCAGCCCCAAACCCTGCGCGGCACCGGTGACGAAGGCGACCTTGGGATCAGGGATGTTGTTCATGTGCTGCCGTGCCCGTATCAAGATGGAAGGAATTGGTGAATTTTATCAACGCATTGAAAATGGACCTGTTCCGGTCCGATGCAACGCATCAGCCGAAATTTAATCTTGTGTCTCGTCTTCCGCCGTTTCCAGTTGATCAAGCAGCGCATGAACGAACCCCATTTGCCGCCCGTCAAGCCCGCGGGCTTTGGCGGCATCCTGAAGGGCTTCGGTCGCTTCAAGATGCAGGCGGTAATGCCCGGGATTCTGATCAATCCGATCCATGCGTTGCCGTTCATCACCAAAGACCATGCTTTGGCAACGCGGCGCACTCGATGATGTAAAGGCCCGGCAGGTCAACGGCCGAACGTCATAGATCGTGCATCTTTCATCCGCCCCCAGAAGCGGGCAGCGCACCCTTACGTCAGATGTGGTTTTTGCCTGTTCAATGATCCGTGCTGCATCGGCAAGCCGTTCACGCAATGCCTGTTGTTCGTCTGGCGTAAACACCTCGCGGATATGCCCGGCGATCAGGCTGGTGACACCGGGCGGAACCGCAACAAACAGGTGGCAACACGCGCTGCATCCATCGCGGCAGTCGCAATGGGGTTGATGGGGGAAACTGTCCCGAAGGCTTCGCGACGCCGCATCAACCAGCATCATGGCCGCCTTCGCGGCCTCAGTGATGGTCGGGGCCTGTTCAAGCACACGGGCCAGTTCGGCGCGAAAGCCCGGAAACATTTCCTCGTACCGGCGTGATGCCTCTGCGGTCAGCGCACCGGTTCGGGAAATATCACTCGTGATCCGGTCGATTGCGTCGTCAAGTTTCCCCATGACCATGCGATTGCCTTTATCCCGATCCCTGTCCGCACACCGGGCAGGCTGATATGCAACAGCCTGCGCGTCTTTGTCGCATCATGATGGCTTTGGCACCATTTTCCAAGTACGCGGTTGCAACCGGAGCCCCCCAAAAATCACCAGACAGGGTTTCCAACTGGCAGGGCAGCATCGGCAGGGCAGGCTGGCAATCCGCAAACCTGCCAAAGGATATGCTCCACCGGAACCGGTTCCGGGCCTTGGGCGGGCATCGGCCCTCCGAACGGCGCGCTTGGCTCCTCGCCATAGGTTCCTCGCCGAACTGCTCCTCGCCCCTCTGGTCGTTCTACCACCTCTCGCCACCTCCCGGCGCAAAATCACAGGTTGCCTGCCCTGATCCTCCCATGCCGCATGGGCACGGAATTCGGGCGTTTGGCCACTCGGGTTCTTGGCTATTCGGGATGTCGGGCACCCTTTGGCACGTCCGACAGATCGCAAAATATTCCTTCTTCCATGAACACGCTAAACCAGACGTCCGGCGGATTTCTGCCATCCGCTCCACCGGACCATCAAAGCCGACCGATCACCACCTGACCCATCATCGGCCGCTGTTGCCAGACGTCACCCGGACTTTGCCCGAACACCATCCGCCATGGCCGGTTGCGGCCTGATCGCAATCACGCCACAACGCTGCCAACAAGGCGCACTTCTCCCGTCTTGACCTTTGGCCGGGTTAGAACACGGGCGCAAAACCGCCGTAATGGCTTTTCCACCCGCCAGTCCCTGTTCGGCGATTTCGCCGTCGGCCCGGTCTGTCATCATGCGACGGCATTATCATCGTCATCATCTCACCTTCTCCTTTCTCTGGCCCCAAACGCAAAAAACCGCAAAGCGAATCACGCTTTGCGGTTTTTGGTCCGGGCGCTTTTGTCCCGTTGATTTTTCTTTTCTACCATAACAAAAAGAACAAATCAAGAACTTTTTAGGTCAGGTCAGAAAAAAAATCACCGGCCAGAATTTCCGACCGGTGAGAGAGTTTGGCTGTCTGCAAGACAGCAGGGAGACACGGGAAAACGAAACAGAGTGTGCAAACCCTTTACCCGTTGGCAGTTTTGCCGGACGGGGTTGCAAAGGTATCGGCATAATTCTTGCGCAACTGGGCCTTCTGGATTTTACCCATCGTGTTGCGCGGCAATTCGTCAAGCATCCAGATGCGTTTGGGCACCTTGAATTTCGCAAGCTTGTCCTGGGTGCGCTTGATGATGGCTTCGGCATCGGGTTTGGCACCCTTGGCGGGCACGATCACCCCGGCAACCGCTTCGCCGAAATCGGGATGCGGCAGGCCAAAGATCGCGACTTCCTCGACCTCGTCATATTCGGCGATGATTTCTTCGACTTCCTTGGGATAGACGTTGAAACCGCCCGAAATGATCAAATCCTTGTCGCGCCCGACAATGGTGACATAACCGTCCTCGCCGATGGTTGCGAGATCGCCGGTGATAAAGAATCCATCCTTGCGAAATTCCGATGCGGTTTTTTCCGGCATCTGCCAGTAACCCTTGAAAACGTTGGGCCCGCGAACTTCAAGCACCCCGATTTCACCGGCTTTCAAAACATTGCCATCCTTGTCGCAAACCCGCGCCTCGATCCCCGGAAGGGTCGGGCCGACCGCCCCTGGACGACGTTCGCCATCCAGCGGGTTTGACGTGTTCATGCAGGTTTCCGTCATGCCGTACCGTTCAAGGATCTTGTGCCCGGTCCGATCAAAGAACGCATCATGCGTTTCCGCCAGAAGCGGGGCCGAACCCGACACGAACAGGCGCATATTGGCCACCAGATCCTTATCAAACTTCGGATGGGCCAGAAGGCGGGTATAGAAGGTCGGAACCCCCATCATGACCGTGGCATTGGGCAGGCGTTCAACCACGTCATCGGCATCGAATTTCGGAAGCAGGATCACCTTGCCGCCATTGACCAGCATGATGTTGATCGCAACAAACAGCCCATGCGTATGGAACAGCGGCAGGGCATGCAAAAGCGTATCGCCCGGCTTGAAACCCCATGCCTTGTGCAGCGTCAGCGCGTTGGAGCCGAGGTTGCCATGCGTCAGCATCGCGCCCTTGGACCGGCCGGTGGTACCCGACGTATACAGAATGGCGGCAATGTCATCCTTGGTCACATCGGCGACGTCGCCATGCGGTTTGGCACTGGCGGCCAGATCATTTAGCGTGCCATCGCCCTTGTCGCCAAGCGACAGGACCGCACCAACATTGTTCTGCGCGCCAAGGGTTTTGGCGGCATCAATATGGGCCGGGCGGCAGACAAAAACGCGCGGGGCGGCATCACCAAGGAAATAGGCGATTTCATCACCGGTATAGGCCGTGTTCAGCGGCAGGTGAATGGCGCCAAGCTGAAGGCAGGCCAGATAAAGCGCGATCACATCGGATGATTTATCGATCTGGGCGGCAACACGGTCGCCCTTGACCACGCCATGATCGGCAAGAACCGTGGCATAACGCGCGGTACGGTCCAGTAACCAGGCAAAACTGCGTTCGGTGCCGTCGCGTTCGATCAGAAAGGTGCGCGAACGGTCCGCCGGGAAACGTTTGGTAAATTCGTTGAAAAGATTATCCGACATGGTTCTGTCCTAGTTTCCCGCAAGCTGCATGACCGATTTCGAAACGGCAATCTTGCCGTCATTCATCAGCGCTTCGTGGTTTCGTTCAATATCGTCAAGGTGATAGGCGTAATTGACCATCATCCCGCCCGCCTGACGCAACCCCTTGGGCGACGTATCGCCCAGCCAGTTCAAGCGTTCAAGCTGTGCCCCATTGCCAAGATGGAAACGTGCGGTGGGATCAAGCGGCGATTTGCCGCGCTTGCAGGTCGCAAGATAACGGGCGCACAGCATCATTGCCGGCTTTTTAAGTTCGGCGACTTTCTCCGCGTCATCAATCCAGCTATCGTCGCTCATCGCGGCAAGAACGGTGGCGGCGATATCAGCGTCGTCGGATTTGCTTTTCTGACGGGTGCGCAGCCATCCCATAAAGCCCGGAATGGGCGACAGGGTGGCGAATTGTCTGAGTTTCGGGAACTCGCGCTTAAGCTCCTCGACCACCTGTTTGATCAGGAAGTTGCCAAACGAAATCCCCTTAAGGCCCGATTGGCAGTTGCTGATCGAATAGAAGATCGCGGTATTGGCTTTTTCCGGGGCGGTTTCATCAATTTCCGGGGCCAGAAGCGCCTGAACGCTATCGGCCAGACCATGCACCAGTGCGACCTCGACAAAAATCAGCGGATCGTCGGGGATGGCCGGGTGGAAAAAGGCAAAACATTTGCGATCCGTCGCCAGACGACGGCGCAAATCGTCCCATCCCTGAATTTCATGAACCGCTTCATAGCGGATCAGTTTTTCAAGGATGGCCGCCGATGTATCCCAGTCGATATGACGCAGTTCAAGAAAACCACGATTGAACCAGCTTGTCAGCAGGTGCTGCATATCGGCATCCAGCGGTTCAAGATGGCGGTTATCCTTGATCAGGCCCAGAAGCGTTTCACGCATATCGACAATCGCGCGCGTGCCGCCCGGTGCCATATTGATCCGGCGCAGAAGCTCCTGCCGGGCCGGTTCTGACGCATGGGTCAGAACCGCCAGATTGGCCTCGGACGGATCGCTGGCAAAAGCCTCGGCCGCCTTTTTGACTTCGGTGCGGTTGGCGCTGAAATCGTTCTGGATCATTTCGAAAAATCGCAGATGATCCTGTTCCGGCAGGGCTTCCCACATGCGGACCACTTCGCGGGCAACGGCCGTTCCGCGGGCCTCGCCCTTTTGCGACACAAGGTCCTTGCACATGGCGGTCAGCTGGGCAAACGGGTCCTGCGGTGTCGAAAGCGGCAGGTCAAGAAGCTCTCGCCCGCGATCGGCAATACTCGATAGCCAGCTTCTGACGGAAATGCCCGACATGTTAGCGTCCCCCTATAACCGTTTCGGGAAGCCAGGTGGCGATTTCCGGGAAGAAGCACAGGACCACAATGGCCACCACCATGCACAGCACATAGGGCATGGCACCCTTAAGAATGGTCTGCAGGCGGATATCGGGTGCTATCCCGTTAATCACATAAAGGTTCAGTCCGACGGGTGGTGTGATCAGGCCGATCTCCATGTTGATCGTCAGGATCACGGCAAACCAGTAGGGATCGAACCCGGCATTGACGATAACCGGCAACAGGATCGGGGCCGACATCAGGATCACGGCAACCGGCGGCAGGAAGAAGCCGCAGATCAGCAGGAACACATTGATGAAGCCCATCAGGACCCAGCGGTTGACCTCAAGGGCTGAAATCCACTGCGCAATCGACTGGGTAATGAACAGCGACGACAGCATATAGCTGAACAGACCGGCCGCCCCGATGATCAGAAGGATCATGACCGACTCTTTGGTCGTGTCGCGCATGATGCTCCAAAGCTTGCCCGGCTGCCACATGCGATAAATGATCATCGCCATGATCAGACAGAACAGCGCCCCGACACCCGCCGTTTCCGACGGTGTTGCCACCCCGCCATAAAGCGCAAACAGAACCGCGCAGATGATCGCGATGAACGGCAGAACGCGCGGAAGGATTTCAAACTTTTCCTTCCAGCTATAGGTCACCGATGCCAGTGCAACCGATGCATTGCCCTGACGCCAGGTCGAATAAAGCGACCACGCCATGAAGAACACCGTTAACATCAGACCGGGCAGAAGACCGGCCAAAAACAGCCGCCCGATAGAGGTATCGGTCGAGATGCCATAAACAATCATGGTGACACTGGGCGGGATCAGAATGCCAAGCGTACCGCCCGCGGCAATCGAACCGGCCGCGACCGAACTTGGAAACCCGCGTTCGCGCATGGCCGGAATGCCCATCTTGCCAATCGCGGCACAGGTTGCAGGGGATGATCCCGACAGGGCGGAAAAGATCGCGCAAGCCCCAAGGTTGGAAATCACCAATCCCCCCGGCACACGCGTTAACCAGCGATCAAGTACGGAATACAGATCCCCGCCGGCGCGCGAAGACGCGACAACCGCCCCCATCAGGATGAACATCGGGATCGCAAGTACTTCGAAACTTTCGAGTTTGGAAAACAGGATTTCAGGCAGCAGCGGCAGGGCGCTTGCGCCATCGAAAATCCAGATAAAACCGACCCCGACCATCAAAAGCCCGATACCGACCGGAATGCCGGAAAACAGGACCAGGGTCGTGGCAATGCCAACGATCGCAGCAAGAGAAAGCGGATCCATTGCATCTGCTCCTTAAAACGGGTTATCTTCGATATGGAAGGCTTTCGACCGGTTGGTCAGAAGGCACATCAGATCGGCGATGAATTGCAGGAACAGCAGGCCAAAACCGACCGGCAGCATCAGATATGGCTTCCACAGTTCGGCGGCCCAGATGGTCGGTGATTTCCAGCCGCCCTGATAGGCTTCGATGACCAGCTCCATGCCGTAAAAGGCAAACAGCCCGCTGATGCCAAGCCCGCACAGGAGGGTCGCAACCGCAAGCAGCCTGCGCGCACCGCGTTTCAGATACATCGGCAACAGATCGACATTCACATGCCCGCGCAGCAACTGCACATAAGGCAGGCCGATCAGGGTGCCACCGATCATCAGATAGATCACGGCCTCGGTCTGCCAGACGGTGGATGAATTCAGGATATAGCGGATAAAGACCAGTTGGCAGATCAGCAGCATGGCAATGAAGAACATCGCTGCTGCGGTAACGCCGCAGGCCCTGGAAAGAAAGTGAACGACATTGATCACATGATCGAGCGGCCCGCGCGGTGCCATCGGGGCAGGGCGCGCACCATTGCCGGGGCCGCCGTTTTCGGGCAGCGGTTCGACATCGGGTGGCGGCGGGAAACTGTTATGGTTCGATCGGGCACGCGGTGCCGGGTTGCCTTCGTCAGGCAGGTCGACCGGAAGGGAATTGGGAAAAACTGCGTTCGCCACGCTGGGACTCCTGAAGATCAAGGTCGTCGCAAAAAAGCGGAAAAGCGGTGGCACCGGCATGCACAGCATGCATCCGGTGCCACGCCACCATTATTCGACGGAAAGAGCCATATCGAGCAGTTCCTGGCCGCCCGGGGTTTCTTCGACAAATTTGGCATAGGAGGTTTCCTTCGCCAGATCCTGCCATGCCTGGAAATCTTCAGGCGTCAGATTGGCGATTTCAACACCGGCATCCTTGAATACCTGGATGCTGGTTTCGTCCTCTTTCTTGCCTTCAGCGAAGTAATAGGCCTCGGCTTTTTCCGCTGCGGCATGCAGGGCATCGCGTTGTTCGTCGCTCAACGCGTCATAGCTGCGTTTCGACATCAGAAGCGGCTGATACATGAACCACAACGCACTTTCGGCAGCAGGGGTATAGCACTTGACCTGCTCGTACAGGCGATAGGAGACAAAGCTCGACGAGCTGGTATTGGTCGCATCAAGAATGCCGGTCTGCATTGCCGGATAGATTTCCGAGCTTGGCATGGCAGCGATGGATGCGCCAGCACCCTGAAGCATCTGTTCGAACGACTTGCCTGCCGCACGAATTTGCATGCCTTTTACATCTTCCGGTTTGAGGATGCAGCCCTTGGTCGAGGCAAAGCCGCCCGCCAGCCAGCCCTTGACGATGGTAACGACCTGATCGCCATTCAGGATTTCTTCGATCTTGTCCATCATCGGCGATTCATTGAGCCGCTGGGCATGTTCGTGGTTTTTCACCAAGGCGGGCATCAGGGTCAGGTTGAATTGCGGGTGACGACCGCCGGCATAGGCCAGCGGATAAATGATCATGTCAAGCTGCCCGCGGGTCATCGGGGTCCATTGCTCGTTGGCTTTGAACAGCGAACTGGACGGGAAAATCTGGATTTCCAGATCGACATTGGCGGCCTTGACTTCCTCGGCAAGAATTTCAGCGACTTTGTTGCGAATGTCATTGCCCGAAAACTGGTGCGACAGTTTCAACGAGGTTGCATCGGCAGTCGAAGACATGCCGAAGGTGGCGATGGACAGGGTGATGGCGGCGACGGACGCCGACAGGGTACGTTTGAAAATCTTCATCTTTTCCTCCCGGATGAAGCATGCGTTTCTGGATGCATTCCTGACGCGTTTTCGCGTCTTTTTATTGGTGCGATTTTCGCAATATCAAAAAGCGTTACAGATTTCTGGCATTCTGTCTACGAGTTTTTGTATACCAGAAATGTGTATTGCAGTGCCACAGATGTACGCATAAGGATCGCGGCCATTTTCCCGGTTTTCTGCCAATTAACTTTTGCGTCGCAGTAGGGTTTGGGTGCGGGGCAGCACGGAAAAGGCTTTGCGCAGTACCATTTTATATGTTCTGGTATACCACGATTGCAGCGCAAGGATGAGGATTCCCATGTCACGGAACGGCAAGCTCGCCACCGATCTGGTTCAGAAACTTGAACGCGATATTGTCACTGGGGTTCTTAAACCCGGCGACAAGCTGGACGAGCGCAGCCTGTCCGAACGGTTCGGCGTATCCCGCACGCCGGTGCGCGAGGCCCTGCAAACGCTGGCCGGGTCCGGGCTGGTGGCGACCATGCCACGGCGCGGAACCATTGTTGCCTCGATCACGGTGGCCGATCTGATCGAAATGTTCGAAGTCATGGCCGAACTGGAGGCCATGTGCGCCCGCCTTGCCGCACGGCGCATGGCGCGTCCGGACATCGAAAAACTGATCGCACTTGGTGATGAATGCGGCATGCTTCAGGAACATGCAGACGCCGATGCCTATTACGAGGCCAACGTCAATTTCCACGAAGTGATCTATGCCGGATGCCGCAACAGCTTCCTTGAACGTCAGACCAAAAATGTGCGCAACCGTCTGGCACCCTATCGCCGTTTGCAGTTGCACCGGCCGGGACGGGTGAAAAAATCCAATGCCGAGCATTCCGAAATCCTCGAAGCGATTTCGACCGGCGATGCCGAACGGGCGGGCAAGCTCATGCACCAGCATGTCGCGGTTCAGGGCGAGGCGTTAAACGATCTTCTTGCCATCGTGCCGCGCGGTTATCTGGAGCCATTGGCAAGCTAGACGCTTGCGCTGCTTTGCGCTAAAACCCGCGCATGGCAAAGAAACGTTTGGATCAATTGCTTGTCGAACGCGGACTGGTGGAAACCCGGTCCAAGGCGCAGGCTTTCATCATGGCAGGCAATGTCTTTAGCGGCGAGCAACGGCTCGATAAGCCGGGGCTGCAATGCAAGGAAGACATGTCACTGACCCTGCGTGGGCAGCCCCATCCGTGGGTGTCGCGCGGTGGGCTCAAGCTTGAAAAGGGGCTTGCCGAGTTCGGCGTTGATGTCACCGGTTTTACCGCGATTGATGTCGGCTCCTCGACCGGTGGTTTTACCGATGTCTTGCTGCAAAACGGCGCAGCCAAGGTCTTTGCGGTTGATGTCGGGCAGGGGCAGCTTGACTGGAAACTGCGCAATGACGACCGGGTTGTTGTGATGGAAAAGACCAATGCGCGTCACATTACGTCAGAACAAATCCCCGATCCCATTGATATCGTCGTCTGCGACGCCAGCTTTATCGGCCTTCGCACCGTGTTGCCCGCAAGCCTTGATCTGGTCAAGCCGGGCGGTTGGCTGATTGCACTGATCAAGCCGCAATTCGAAGTCGGCAAGGAACGGGTCGGCAAAAAGGGTGTGGTCCGTGAACCGGAACTGCATCAGGAAGTCTGCGATACCATTTCCGACTGGCTGGCAAATCTACCCGGCTGGCAGGTGCTCGGCATCGCGACAAGCCCGATCACCGGACCCGAAGGCAATGTCGAATTTCTGATTGGCGGGCGGAAATCGGCTTAATCAATACCGATTCCAGCCAACAGCATCTGGCTTATTTGCCGATCACTTTCAGGAAATGATCGATCCCGGCCTGGGCGCAATCCTGATCCTGCGGCGGGGTGCCGGAACTGACCCCGATCCCGCCGACAACATCCCCGTCAACCAATACCGGCAATCCCCCGGCCACAATCGACAGACGCCCGCCGCATTCGGAATCGATACCGAATGCCACCATGCCCGGCTGGGCCGCGGCGGCATATTCGTGGGTGGCCTTGCGCGCACCCGCAGCGGTAAATGCCTTGTCCTGGGCGATGGCGGTGCTGGTGACCTTGCCGCCATCCATGCGTTCAAAGGCAATCAGAACACCGGACTCATCGGTGATGGCGATGCACATCGGAATGCCGATTTCGGTGGCGCGATTGCGCGCACCTTCGATCAGGATTTTGGCATCATCGATCGACAGGCGTTTGATGGTCAGCATCGGGCGTCTCCGGCAGGGTGTTATGAAACGGCTTTTTCTTGCCGGGGCATCTTAGGGGCGGCGTCATCGGGTGATCAACCGGATAAAACGTCTTTTCACATGGTGGAAGCAGCAAGGGCGATGCCACCGGTTTCCACATGATCGCGGGTGTTGCTTCCGACCGGTATTGATGGCGCAAGGGCGGCTATCGCGCCAAGGGCAAGTTCCCGAACCGCCGGATTGGCCTGCTCACGTATCAGAAGGGCGATATCGACATTTGGCAAGACCGGCAGGGCCGGGTCGTCAACAATCTGCAATCCGGCATATTCCGCCGTGCAGCGCGGCATCGCACCCAGCGCATGGCCGCCATCGACCGCGGTGATGATCATGGAATTGGAGTCGCTGCTGTGGCTGATGCGAAAGGCGATTTTTTGCCGCGACAGAATTTCCGTAACCGAACGGCGGATAACGCATCCGTCGTGAAACATCGACAGGCGCAAGGGACGGGCGTTGTGGTCAAACCGCGGATCGGCGACCCAGACCAATGGTTCGGATGTCACATGCAAGGACGGCGTTTCGGGATCGGCCGTCAGGATGGCAAGGTCAAGATCGCCATTGGCAACCCGTTTACCAAGGTTGCGGCTGATATCGGCATGGCAGCTTATTTCCGTTTCCGGCAGGCGCAGTGCCGCAATCCGCAGGATTTCCGGCAGGTAAATCGCGGCATAATCATCGGGAAGCCCGATGCGCAGTATCGCGGGCGCGGCATCAAGAAGATCGGCCAGCATCTTGTCATTCAGGCCGATGATCCCCTCGGCATAGGATTTGACGACAAGGCCGGTTGTGGTCGGGGTAATGGCATTTCGGTCGCGCGTGATCAGCGGCGCGCCAACGGTATCCTCAAGCTTTTTGATCTGCTGGCTGATGGCAGGTTGCGTGCGCAAAAGCCGTTCGGCCGTGCGTGTGAAACTTTGCGTATCCAGCACCGTCAGAAATGTTCTGAGCAGATCGATATCGACATTCAGAAGAGCCATAAGCGCAATTTATCCCGACGATAAGACGAAGCAATTTCACATCGATATAGCATCGCTGCAAGATAATCGCTATCAGCCACGGCGCATTTTGCACAAACCGCATATCGCCTGCCGTTTCGAAAGACCGGACCATGCCCCATGTCATTTCCGATACCCTGCGCAATGCCGGAAGCAATTCTGTTGCTCCCTCCGCCACCACGGACAGCGCGCAGGGTAACGAAGGATTGACCCCGATGGTGCAATCATCCCTTTGGGCGATTATCGCCCTTGTGGTGGCTGCCATCCTGATGGGGCTTGGCCCGATTTTTGTCCGGTTTAGCGATGTGTCACCTGATGCGTCGGCTTTCTGGCGCGTTGCACTCGCCGCCCCCCTGTTGGGTGCAACCGTCTTTCTGATACCGGCAGGATCATCAAAACCGGCCAACGGAAATGGTGTTTCTGCGCGCAAGCGTGGTGATACGGGCTTGATGATCCTTGCCGGTCTTTTATTTGCTGCTGATCTTGTTGCCTGCCATATGGCGATTGAAATGACGACGGTCGGCAATGCGATTTTACTTAACAACCTTGCCCCGGTGATTATCGGGTTCCTTGGTCTGTTTGGCATTGCGCGCAAACCCGGCGTGATGTTCTGGTGCGGGGTACCGTTTGCCGTTATTGGCGGCTATTTCCTGTTTCGCGCAAGTGAAACAGGCGCGGGATCCATGCGCGGCGATGCCTTTGCCGTTCTGGCCGCCTTTTTCTATGCCGGTTATCTGATTGTCATCAGCCGTCTGCGCCGTAATCACAGCGCGGTATCAATCATGTTCTGGAGCACCCTGACCACCATGATCGCCCTTGGCGCCATGATGGTGATCAAAGGCAATTTCGTCCTGCCGCCACATATGACAGGCTGGCTGGCGCTGATCGGGCTTGCGGTGCTGGTGCATGTTCTGGGGCAGGGGATGGTGTCGGTCGGGCTGAAGCGCGTTGACGAGGCCACCGGATCAATGATCCTGCTGTTGCAGCCCTTTGTCGCCTCGATCCTTGGGGCGGTGATTTTGGGCGAGATGCTTAATCAGTGGCATATCATGGGCAGTACGGCGGTGGTTGTCGCACTTCTGATCGCGACCCGTCGCCGTCGTACTCTCTAAGCTTATCGGGCAATCATGAACCAAAGGGTTCCAACCGGCATCAGGGTGGCGACAATACCCAGCATCGTCCAAAGCCTTACGCATTTGTCATAGGCTGCCGGCATGGCAGCTTCGCCCGCTGCAACCGTTTGGGCCGCGATCCGCGACATATAAAGCTGCAAGGGTAAAAGCCCGACCAGCCAAAGGGTCGCCGCCATGGCAAATAGACTGATGCCAATCGTCAGATGCGGGCTATCGGAAAGCGAGATGCCCCCGGCATGAAACAGCCCGATACCGCCAATCACAACCAAAGCCGCGCCAAAGGCGGTAAAGGCCAGATCGGTGACATTCACCAACCGGCAGGCAAAGGCAATGATCACCGGGTTTTTGCTGCGGTCGGCCAGGCTTTTCCAGACTGCGGTAACGATGATATTGCCCAGAAACAGCACGGCACCCAGAAGGTGAATGAATTTGACGGTGGTGTATTCCATCTTTGATGGCCTTCGAATTGCGGGATATCAGGATCTGGAATTTCAGATCAGGTTTTTTTCCGGTGCTGTCAGATCTTCGGCAAGAAGCCCCAGCACAAAGTCGTCAAGCTCCTGATCGGCAGGCGGGACGATCATGCCGTCAATCACCAGCATGGCGATGCCATGCGCGCGGCTCCATGCCGCCAGCGCACGGTTATAGGCCAGTGCGGCATCGCTAAGGGTCATGTCGGCCCGGCGATCAACCGATGTAACGGCGCGCTGCAAAACGTCAAAGGCGTTATCGGCGGCCTCGCGCAATTCGGGATATTGATCGAGCGGCGGGCGTTCGCGGCCAAAAATCAGGCGAAAATGCTGCGGGAAATCGACCGCGAAATGCACATAAGCCGCACCCAGCGCCATGATTCGTTCTTCATGGTTTTCAACATTTTCCGCGACATTTTCCAGACGCTCAGCAAAACGTTCAAACGCATCAATCGCTACTGCCGCCAAAATGCCATCCTTACCGTCAAAATGGCGATAGGGCGCTGCTTCCGACACACCGGTCATGCGCGCCAGCCGCCGCAGCGAAAGCCCGCTCGGACCTTCTTCGTTCAGGATGTTTTCGGCTTTTTGCAGCAGGACATTGCGGACGTCACCGTGGTGATATTTCCCCATTGGCTCGTATCTCGATTTTCTTATGTTAACTTCGTTAACTTTACTGACTTAGACGAGTATGTGCAAGCCCGTTTTTGTCTTTCAGATCGACATGAAAAGATTTTAAAAATAGGGTGTTGCTCTCGGGTTTTCTATAGCGAGAAACTGTACAGCAGGTTGGGAAGATGTTTGGTGAACTCCCTAAAGAAAGGCGTCGGTTTTGGCTTTTTTTCATCGCTGCGATGCTGGTTATCGTGGGGAGTGAGAGGCTTTGGGCGTTTCTGCCTTCTGAGGTGCCGCCGGGACTTGCCTTTGATGAATTCAATAAGCGCTGTGTCGTTAACGTTGATGACTTTTCAGTGCTTGCCAATGATGTGGAAATTGCCCCTTACCTTATTGATGGCGAGCGCATGAAAGCCGCCTTCTCCGAAGGGAAGGCCTATGCGTGGCAATACGAGCACAAGTCTTACGACGAGGTTTCTGTGTTATTGTCTGTAACGGAAAACCGTACGTGTACTGTGCTGATGTCCGGACAGGGTTTCGATACGATGAAAAGTGCACTGGAAAGTGGACTGGATGGAAGAATCAAACAGATCGATCTTCCGCCGGAACGACCGGGAACGGTTTCATATATTCTGTTCGACGAGTCTGGTTTTACTCGTCGTGCGATCATCGTTTTGACCCCGGTAGCAAAGAAGGGTTTTGACTTTGGTGTTGCTTTAGTCAAACCAGTGAATAGCCATTTTCGTGATGGAATCACGCTGGATGACTACCCTGTTTTTGAGGAATAACTCGAGTTGCGGCTTCGGGATTGTCCGGGGATTACGGTCTCACGCGTGATTAACTCAGAACAAAATCGAACCGCGCGATGTCGCCGTCAGATGCTTTTTGAACATCCATCAGCAGTGCCGGGTTAAACAGAAAGTCCCGCTCGTTGCGGGCTTCGCCAGGGAAATAAAGCTGTGTGGTCAGAACCCGGTCGTCCCCGTTTCGCACCTTGACGTGATAATGCGGGGTTCGGCTGCCATATTCGGCGGGTCGGATGGTTTCAAAAAAGTACCGGCCTTTGGCATCGGTTTTCTGATACCCGCGCAGCCGGAAACCGCGATTGTCATATTCACCGTCGCGATTGGCATGCCAAAGATCGACGATTGCGCCGCTGACCGGCTGGCAATCGCGGGTCAGGACAAACCCGATCAGGGTTACCGGGGCACCATCCGCATCGGCCCGAAAATCAGATTTTTCCGGAGGCTGGCGGCTATAAAACGGGCCTTCGGTGCTGCTGCGGGTTGGTTCATCATCGGTGCCGCAGGATGGCGTAATGTCGCGATTTACCGGCTGGGCGCGTAAGGTGGGTGCAAACATTCCCGCAGAAATGCCGGTCGCGCTGGCGGCAAGCCAGCCTTGCAACAGGCTGCGGCGGGTTGGCATGGCGTGACTTTGCCCGGATCGTGATAACGGCATGGCATATTGCCCCTTTCATCGCCTTTTGGCCTCGGTCTGCATCTTGGGATGCAGGCTGTCCGATAAAGTCGAGATAGCGGCTTTTACCCAAAAATCAACGTCCCGGCCCGATTTGTGATGACAGGAGACTGGTAAATTCAGGCCGGCGTTGTTGGTGTTGGCTTGTCGGCTTCGGCAGGTTGCGGGGCGGCAGAAGCATCGCCCCTCTGATCCGCAGAGGGTGTTGGGGCGTCGGGTTGCGGTGCCAGTGCTGGG
Organism: Thalassospira australica; assembly: GCF_044790785.1. Taxonomy (GTDB): domain Bacteria; phylum Pseudomonadota; class Alphaproteobacteria; order Rhodospirillales; family Thalassospiraceae; genus Thalassospira; species Thalassospira australica_A. The sequence goes on from NZ_CP085258.1 coordinate 1,433,112, forward strand.
GGTGGGGTGAGGTTACCATCGCTGCCCGATGTGTCGGCTGTGGGCACGGATGCCGTTGCGACCGGGGCCGTGGTATCAGATGCCGGGGCGGGTGTTGGAGTGGCTACCGATGCCGCCGCAGTTTCCGGCGTCACAGATACCGGTGCCATATCCGTGCTGGATACGGCGGATTGGGGGGCTGCGTTGCTCGTATCCGTTGCTTTTCCCTGTTCTGTTGCTGTTGACGATGTCGGAGCAGGATCAACGGGTTTAACCGGTGCGGCAGGCTCGTCGGGCGTGATCGAAAGCGTTGCGGACGGCGATGGGGTCGGGGCGGCTTTATCATGATCAGGGCGGATCAGGAAGCGGTCGGACAGGGTATCGCGCCCGACCAGAAGCGGCTGGGTAATGCCCGGTACTTCCAACAATCCCAGTTCAACATCACAGACAACATCGCGCAGGACCAGCTTCGTTCTGATCACGGGGGCTCGCACCGGGGTGCTGTTGGCGCTGGTTGTGATCTGCCGGAAGGTGCTTACCGGCATGGCAAGCCGCCAGGTGATCTGTCGCTGGATCAATTTGGAATTGTCATCAGGCGCGCTGTCGACAGTCAGCGAAAAGGATACTTTCACAGGCGGGGTTGCGTCCGTGTCTCCGGGCGTCCCGGTGCTGTTTTCGGCTTCGTCTTCGGGTTCCTCAACCGTGAGGTCACTAACGAAAAGGCAGCTTTGCGGGGCCGCGCCAAGGATCATCGAGGGCAGGGCCGCAATTCCCCAATCGGGCAAATCGACCGGTTCATCGGCATAAAGGACGGTGCGATTGCCCAAGCCGCCATCCCGCCCGGCGGGCTTTGTGGCCGATGCCGGTTTGTTGTTGGATGCAAGCATGATCAGGGCTTTGTACAATGTCGGGTTCATGCACCATTGACGGCGCACAATCCCGCTTGTGACAGACTAGTTCAGTAAAATAATGCCGCCGAAATTACTTGTTGCGGTTCCAGCCATCACACTGGCCGCGATGGCGCAGCAAATGATCAGCCAGAACGATGGCAGCCATGGCCTCACCCACCGGAACAGCACGAATGCCAACGCACGGGTCATGGCGGCCCTTGGTCACGACATCGACATCCTTGCCGTAAATATCGACACTTTTTCGCGGTGTCAGGATCGAACTGGTCGGTTTGACGGCAAAACGCACAACAACATCCTGACCGGAAGAAATCCCGCCCAGAATGCCGCCCGCATGGTTGGAGCCAAAGACCGGCTTGCCATCTTCTCCCATGCGCATTTCATCGGCATTTTCGATGCCAGTCAGTTCGGCGGCCTCAAAACCGTTGCCGATTTCAACACCCTTGACCGCATTGATCGTCATCATCGCCTTGGCCATGTCGGCATCCAGCTTGTCATAGACCGGATCGCCAAGCCCGACTGGAACACCGGAACAAACAACCTCGATTACGGCACCGACGGATGATCCATCCTTGCGTAGCCCATCAAGATATTCTTCGAAAACCGGAACGGCGGCTGCATCGGGGCAGAAGAACGGATTGTTATCAACCTCGTCCCAGTTCCAGTTGTCGCGATTGATTTCCTTGGTGCCCATCTTGATCAGGGCACCGCGGATTTTGATGTCATCACCAAGGATTTTGCGCGCAATCGCCCCGGCGGCAACCCGCATCGCGGTCTCGCGTGCCGATGAACGCCCGCCGCCACGGTAATCACGTATGCCGTATTTTTCCCAATAGGTGTAATCGGCATGGCCCGGGCGGAACTGGTTTTTAATCTCGCCGTAATCCTTGGATCGCTGATCAACATTTTCGATCAGAAGGCCAATCGGGGTACCGGTGGTTTTGCCTTCGAACACACCGGACAGGATTTTGACCTGATCGGGTTCGCGGCGCTGGGTGGTAAAGCGCGACTGGCCCGGTTTGCGTTTTTCAAGAAACAGCTGGATGTCTTCTTCGGTCAGGTCAAGAAGCGGCGGCACCCCGTCAACGACGCAGCCGATTGCCGGGCCGTGGCTTTCGCCAAAGGTGGTGAAGCGAAACAGGGAGCCAAAACTGTTGCCAGCCATTTCCGATATCCAGAATTCAGGTGTTTGAAGACAAAACGGGCTGCCAGCAAGGCAGCCCGCAAGATCATATCATGTTCAGATCAGGCTTTCTGAACATTGATGTCCGGTGCGTCTGCCTGCTTCATGCCGACCGTGTGATACCCGCAATCGACATGATGGGTTTCGCCGGTAACACCGGTCGAAAGGTCTGACAGGAAATACAGACCCGACCCGCCAACATCATCAAGGGTGACGTTGCGGCGCATCGGTGAATTATATTCGTTCCATTTCAGGATATAGCGAAAATCGCCAATCCCCGACGCGGCAAGGGTCTTCATCGGACCCGCCGAAATGGCATTCACACGGATGCGATCCGGACCCAGATCATTGGCAAGATATTTCACGCTGGCTTCCAGTGCGGCCTTGGCAACACCCATGACATTGTAATGCGGCATCACCTTTTCCGCCCCGTAATAGGACAGGGTCAAAAGCGAACCGCCATCGGTCATCAGCTTTTCCGCGCGCTGTGCAACGGCGGTAAAGGAATAGACCGAGATGTTCATTGAAAGCGCAAAGTTTTCAGGCGAGGTATCGACATAGCGACCACGAAGTTCGTTTTTGTCGGAAAAACCGATGGCATGCACGACAAAGTCCAGCTTGCCCCATTTTTCTTTCAGCGTTTCGAACACGGTATCAATGCTTGCGGCGTCGGTCACGTCGCAGGGCAGGACGATATCGCTGCCGACAGACTCCGCCAATGGGCGCACGCGTTTTTCAAGTGCTTCGCCCTGGAAGGTAAAGGCAACCTCGGCGCCGGCGGCAGCCACAGTGCGTGCAATACCCCAGGCGATGGATTTATCGTTGGCGACGCCCATGATCAGGCCACGCTTGCCAGCCATCAGGCCGGAAATATTCTCTGCGGAAAAGCTCATTTTCCCTCTCGTTCCCACGATCTCTCTCTGGCAGGCATACAGCGCGGAACAAAGCTGTGACCCACACAGGAAGCATTTGACATTGGGCGCATCCTACACAAAGCGAGGCCAAGGTCAATCTGGCCTGTTTTATCTTGTGCCGGCACGCTATCCTGTTGATCAATTGCACTATAACCAGAAATGGCGCAGGGATAAGTGTTTAATGGTTCCAATCGGGCAAATACTGAACGATCGTACCGGATTCTGGCGTTATGCCGTCATGCGTTTTATCCATGATAAATCCGTTCAGCGTGCAGCAGGGCTGTCATATACAACCCTTCTTGCCATGGTTCCGTTTCTTGCCGTTGCCCTGACGGTCCTGTCGGCCTTTCCGGTGTTCGAGCAATGGAAAGGCCAGATCATGGGCGTGGTCCTGAACAATTTCCTGCCCGAAACCGGCGAACAGGTCACCGATTATCTTGGCAATTTCCTTCAGAATACCGGCCAGATGACGGCGGTGGGAACGATTGTGCTGGCCTTGACCGCGGTCATGTTGCTTGGTGCCATCGAAGGTGCGATGAACGATGTGTTTCGCGTGACTACACCGCGCAAACTGTTGGCAAAACTCGTCGTTTTCTGGACCTTGCTGACGGTTGGGCCAATGTTGCTGGGGCTGAGCCTTTCGGTGGCATCCTATATTTTCGCCATGCGCTATTTGGTCGGGGCTGACGGGCTTGGCGAACATATCGGGCAATTGACGTTTTTGGCTCCATTCCTTTTATCCGCGATTGCCTTTTCGCTTCTGTTTATCGGCATGCCGAACAGATCGGTCGTGATCGTTGACGGGATTTTGGGCGGCTTGGTGGCGGCAGGATTGTTCGAGGCGCTTAAAAAAGGCTTTGGGTATTACGTCATTAATTTCCCGACCTATCAGACTATCTATGGCGCGGTGGCGATTGTGCCGATCTTCCTGTTATGGATGTATCTGACCTGGATTGTCGTCCTGCTGGGGGCACAGGTCGCAGCTGCCCGGTCCGAATGGCGCGCGGCAAGGGCGGCCGGGCTGATCCCCGACCCACGCGGTGCCGTGCCCGGCCAGATGGAACGCATCATCGCGGTATTGCGGGTTCTGGAATATCTGCAACATGGTTTTCGCGAAGCGACCAAACCGCCGACCTATCGCCGGATGTTGCGTGAAACCAAACTTGGCGGGCGGGATCTTAACTGGGCGCTGGCCGCCCTTCGTCGTGAAAAGCTGATTGAACGTTCCGAAAGCCATCGCTGGATATTGTCGGGCGATCTGTCGCGGATTACTTTGGTCGATCTGATGTCGCGACTTGGCCTGTTTCTGGACTATGATCGTCTGCTTCTGGTCAATGCCGATGGCGGCTGGCCGGTGGCGGTGCGCGAACGTCTCGTCGAACTGGAAAAGACCCGGCAATCGGTCCTGGATGTCGAGGTCGGTGCGCTTCTTGATCTGCCAAAACCCGATGACAAAGTCCCCGAAACGGTGGAGCCAAACCGCGATCCGGAATCATCCGGCGAGATCGGCCCCAAGGACATGACGCAGATTGTCGATTAATCCCGGCTATCGGGGGTTGTGTTCCCGGTTTCGTCGTCGGCACGGTTCGTTTCTATCCTGATAGCACCATCGCTGCTGCGCAGATGCAAGTCACGCTGCGGGAACGGGATTTCGATATCGTGTTCCTTGAAGCTGTCCCAGACATTCAGCAAAACTTCGCTGATGATATTGCCGCGCCCGCCTTGCGGATCGTTGATCCAGAACCTGATTTCAAGGTCGACCGAATTGTCGCCAAAGCCACGCAACAATGTATTGGGGCCGGGGCTTTCGAGAACACGCTCGCATTTGGCCGCTGCCTCGTTACAAAGCTTGATCGCGAAATGCGGATCGCAGCGATAGGCAATGCCGACCGGAACCTTCAGGCGCAATTTAACGTCTGAATGACTCCAGTTTTCGACCTGATTGGTGATCAGGTCCTCGTTCGGGATCAGGAATTCGGTGCCGTCGCGGGTCCGAACCGCGGTGTAGCGCGCGCCAAGCGACTGTATCCAGCCAAACGTATCGCCAATCGCAATCACGTCACCCGGCTTGATCGACCGGTCCAAAAGCAGGATCACGCCGCTGATCAGGTTGGCGACAATGCGTTGCAAACCAAATCCGATGCCAACACCGATGGCACCGCCAAATACCGTAAGGGCGGTCAGATCGACACCGATGGTCGACAGGGCAAACAAAACCGCAATAGACAGTAACACAAGCTTCAGAAGCTTTGACATCAGCACCTGAACCGACGGTGTCAGCCGGTGGGTCTTCTGAATGCGCTGTTCGAAAATGCGCGAGGCAAAGGACGCCACCCACAGCAGGATCGACAAAGACAGCATCGCTTTGAGGATGCCGAATACCGATATCCGGAACTGTCCGATATGAAGGGCCAGGCTATCGAGCAGATCGATTGTTGGATCAAGCCAGCCGACGATATTAAGGGCTGCCAACCCCCAGGCGATAATGGCTATGCTGCGCGCCCAGACCGGATCATTGACCACCGCAGTGCCCAGACGAATGACGATCCACGCATTCAGAAGGCTCGCGACCAGTCGCAAAACGTTGTGGTGCAACCCCGCCTGTATCGCAACGGCATCGATAAACCAGATCAGCAAAACCAGAATGATCGGAAAGGCAAGGTCGGGCAGCACCGCCAGCAACCGCCGGAACCCGGCATAATGCAAAAGGGCCCGCCAGTTCTGCAAACGACCAAGCTGATGTGACAGAGGTGCGCGCAGCAAAAGGGCAGGTATCACGGCTAGCAGACAGACTACAACCTGCAACAGGATCGGGACCAGCAGGATATTGGTTTCCACCCACACAACGACCTGTTCGAGCCAATCGACAAGCTGGTCGGGATTCCAGAATTGCTCCATATGTCCCCTTTATTCATACTTTCGAATGGAAAGCCTTTCATTTCATATGGTAACGCGAAACCGTTTACGCGAGATAGGGATGGTATAACGCCTATTGACGGTTGCTTCGGGCACTCCCTTGACGATAGATAGCTATCTATCTAAATCTTGAGTCTCGTGAATCCTCCCGCAGGTGTTTCTCCATGACAAATCCCGTTGATAGCAATGCGTCGCGCGAACAGTTTGGTTTCTGGCTGGGTATGCTCGCCCGGCAATGGCGCGCCGAGGTCGACCGGCGTTTATCGCCTTTCATCCTGACCGAAGCCCGCTGGATAATCCTGTTTCGCCTCAGCACCGCCGACCATGATCTGACTCAGAAGGAACTGGCGCGCATTGCCGGGGTACAGGGCCCGACACTGGTGCGGACGTTGGACTGGCTGGAGGAAAAAGGACTGATCGAACGCCGCGAAGTTCCCGATGACAGGCGGGCAAAAACCGTTCATCTGACCGAAAAGGCCGGACCGGCACTGCGCCAGATACAATCGGTGATCAAAGGTGTGCGCTCCCAGATTTTTGCCGATGTTTCGGATGAGGAACTTCAACAATGCCTTGCGGTGTTCAAAAAGATCGGCCGCCAGTTCGATGCCTTTGCCGGGGCAGCACAGGACAAGGACATCATCATGGTCGGGCGCATTCAAAGGGACGCCTGAACCCAAAAAGCCGGGATTTACGCCCGGCTTTTCACAACGTCGATATATAAGGTTTATCGTGCCTTATAGGGATGCTTTTCCGACCATTCACGCACGAAATCAATCAGGTCGTCATCGCGATTTTCCGGCAGCTTGACGGTCAGGTGCACATACTGGTCGCCGCGTTTGTTGCCCCGGTCATAAGCCGCACCTTTACCGCGCAGGCGCAGTTTTGTGCCGCTATTGGCATTGGCGGGCAGTTTCATGCTGACCTTGCCATCAATCGTCGGCACCTCGATCGAGCCGCCAAGCACCGCTTCGGAAAGGCTGATTGCCAGATCGCAATGAAGGTCATTGCCCTCGCGGCGAAATACCTTGTCAGGATGGACATGCAGCTTGATCAGTGCATCGCCCGCATCCCCGCCATTCATGCCGGCCATTCCCTGGCCTTTCAGGCGAAGGGTCTGTCCGTCCTCGCTGCCAGCTGGAATGCGCACTTCAAGGCTTTTGCCGCTCGCAAGGTTGATGCGTTTGGTCGTGCCGATGATCGCTTCACGCAGATCAAGGCTCAGCTCATAGGAAATATTTGGTCCCTTGACCCTTTCAGCCTGTCGACGCCCGCCAAAGCCGCCGAACCCGCCGCCGCTTCCACGTGCACCTTTGCCGAAAATCTCGTCAAAGATATCTTCGGCATTGGCACCTGAAAAACCGAACGGGTCGCCGCCGGCCTGACCGCTATAACGCGCACCGCCACCGCGGCCAAATGGCCCGGTTTCGCGCCCGTCGGCATCAAGTTCGCCCGCGTCATATTTCTTGCGACGTTCGGCATCCCCCAAAAGATGATAGGCGGCCGAAACTTTCTTGAACCGTTCCTCGATCTTGCTGTCGCCGGGATTGACATCGGGGTGAAGCTCGCGCGCAAGTTTGCGATAGGCTTTCTTGATTTCGTCCTGGGTGGCGTTTTTGGCAACGCCCAAAGTCTTGTAGGGATCCTGCATCGCCTGACCGGTTGGATAATGGGAAACTCTGTATGTGTATTATAAGCCTGTCTTACGGCTTGCAAGAAAGGCATTTGTTTTTATCACTGTCCTTGACATGGCTCAGATATGAAAAAGCGGCGCCATTCGCAAGGAACGCGCCGCTTTTAAAATGTCATGTCGTGAAGATCAGTTCACAACTTCCCAACTGCCGTCTGGCTTGCGGCATGCTGTGCCATAGGCCTCTTCCTGCTGGCCGCCGATGGTGACGGTTTGCTGGTATTCACGGCAGTAGTCCTGGGTTTTCGGCTCCTGATAGGTGCGGACCGGGGTAACAGTACCGCGTGCGCCCGTATCAGGATTGTTCCAGGTCGAAGTCTGCCCCGTGGGCGCACTTTCAAGCGTGCGCTGGGTATTTTGCGCCATGATGGCCCGGTCGGCATTGTCAAGCGACTTGCCGACCTCGCTGCCGATAAAGGCACCGGCAAGCGTGCCGAGTGCCACACCGACAAGCTGCCCGGACCCTTTGCCGAACTGCGCACCGGCAACGGCACCGCCAACCGCGCCCAAAAGGCCGCCTGCGGTTTGTTTCTGACCCTGATCCTGTGCGCAACCGGCAATGAATGCGGTCATCATGACGGGGATTACGATATGACGGAATTTCATATTTATTTGCCTACCTTGTCTTTCCTGTCCCAACCGATATGTTCTGTATCTACGGAACGATCTTGCTTGTGTCGTTTCACGTATATCCAAAACCCGTATCTTTCGAATTTGGTGCGGATTTTGAACTATCAAAGGAATCCTGACCCCAATGGACGAAAAAAATACGCCAAAAATTGGGCATGAAGCCCACGCGGTTCCGTTCGATCTGTTTGACGTGTGGTTTAACGAGGCAAAAAACAAGGAAAAACCGTATCCCGATGCGATGACACTGGCGACCGCAGATGCGCAAGGGCGGCCTTCTGCGCGGATTGTCCTGCTTAAGGGGTTCGATCAACGGGGATTTGTTTTTTATACCAATTATGAAAGCCGCAAAGGCGTTCAGCTTGCCGAAAACAGCTTTGCCGCACTGTGCTTCCACTGGAAGTCGCTTGAAAAATGCGTGCGGATCGAGGGCGCGGTGACACGCGTCGACGGGGCGGAATCGGATGAATATTTCGCATCCCGCCCGCGCGGCAGCCAGCTTGGCGCCTGGGCATCGATCCAGTCCCGCCCGATGAGCGGCCGGTTCGATCTGGAAAAACGGGTGGCCGAATTTACCGCCAAATTCGGGCTGGGCAAGGTGCCGCGCCCCGACCATTGGGGCGGCTTCCGCCTGATCCCGGATCGCATCGAATTCTGGTCCGAAGGCACGTTTCGTCTCCATGACCGGCAACTTTATACCCGCGATGCCGAGGATAAGGGCTGGAACCTGCAAAAGCTGTTCCCCTGAGCGGCAGGCATAGTCCCGAAAGACAAACGCGCGGTCATCGGGTTCGCGCGTTTTTTATGCTGAATTATGATGGGCTTTATGATTGGTGTTGTTATGGCTCTTCCGGCGGGCAGAACACTTCCTGCAACACAAGGATGATTTTGAGCGTATCGGGATTGGCCAGCGAATAATAAATCGTCTGCGATTCCCGCCGTGTTTTCACCAGCCCCTCGCGTCGCAACCGTGCGAGATGCTGTGACAGGGCCGATTGCTTGATGCCCAGTTCGCCTTCAAGGGTACTGACCGATTTCTCGGTCGTCCCCAGCGAACACAAAACCATCAAACGCCATTCATTTCCCAATGTTTTCAGGAACTCCGCGGCTTCATGCGCGTTTTCCTGAAGGGTTTTATAGTTCATACAGGACGGCTTCCATTCTCGCAGTCGGTTGGGCTATTTTCTGGCGCGTTATATCCGACAAACCGGATGATCTATTCAATCTTCGGAGTTCGGCAACGCATTGGTTTAATGTTACACTGCTTTTTGCCACTACATAAGTAAATCGTAGCGTAAAGCCCTGTCTGGATGAATGGACGGGTTGTTTTGCAAAAGTTTTGATCTTGAACAAGGAAAAATGCGCTTGTCGGTTGCAGACTGATCAACTCTGGGCCTTGACGCATTGATCTGATCGCAACAAGGCATATGTGTCACTAGACACCAATCTCGGGAGTGAGTGCGATGGCAGTAAGAACAATTCTGGCCCCGGTGGCCGGTTCAAACATCGATCAGCGTGTATTGGATCTGGCGTTTCGAACGGCCAAAAGATTTGATGCACATCTCGAAGCGTTGTTTGTCGCGGCCGAGCCGCAGGACGCCATTCCCATCGTTGGCGAAGGCATGTCGGGCCTGATCATCGAAGAAATGATGCGTGCCGCCGAAAGCGAAACCCAGCGCCGCGAAACCCGTGGTCGCGCGTCCTATGAAGCCGCCCGCGACGCTGCCGGTGTGGCCGAGGCCACCCTGCCCGCGCCCGAACTACAGGCCACCTGCGCCTGGCGACGCGATAACGGGCGCGAGGATGAAACGGTCGCCCGGCGCGGGCGCCTGTTCGATCTGGTGGTCATCGGTCGCGACCCGCGGGAGGCCGCTGCTTCGCTAACATTCGATGCCGCCCTGATGGAAACCGGTCGTCCGTTGCTGGTGGCACCTGAAAAGACGCCCGAAACGGTCGGAGAAAAAGTTGTGATCGCCTGGAATGGCGGGGTCGAAGCCGCCCGTGCTGTGACCTCGGCCATGCCGCTTTTGCGCACAGCCAAAGAAGTCACCATCGTCAGCGTCGGCGAAGTCCCCCATGGACGTGCCTGCGCCAAGGCCCTGGCCGAACAGTTCCGTTGGCACGGAGTCGAGGCGCGGGTGTCCGAACTGCCCGACCAGTCCCATGTTGCCAACGCCTTGATGTCAGAGGCAGAAAAGGTCGGTGCCGACAGCATCGTGCTGGGGGCCTACAGCCATTCGCGGTTCAAGGAAATGATCCTTGGCGGGGTTACACAGGACATGCTGGCAAAATGTACTTTACCGTTATGGGTAATGCACTGACCTCTGCGTCATCCTAACCTCCTGTAATCGGGACGGTTATTTGTCATACCATTGGTATATGCCGCTAAAGGCGCAGTCTTCTGCGCCTTTTTTCTGTTGCATCTGCGAACAAAACCCGCCACCGTTACTGAAATCTTACAAAACGGAACCCCGATAAACGAGGTGTTTCGCATAATGGAAGACAGTGGAAGAAACGTCCGGTAGGGGGAAATCCCATGTTATCACTTCGCGATGTCATTGATTTCGCATCCATGTCCGAGGATCTGGCACAGGAACTTTCCCGCCAGAATATCGGTTTGCCCGATCTTGGCGCTTTCGTCGCAGGCTACGCTGCAATGGCTGGCAATGCTGTTAGCAGTTGCAACGCAAAGCCCTGTGCCGCCAATGATGTGGACGGCGAATAAGTCCCTGAAAATCTGATCGACTGGTCAGAACAGCGTGATCTGGCCGTCATCCTGTTGTGCGGTCTTTGCCCGATCAGGCATTTCTTCTGACCATTCCAGAACATGATCGGGCACCGGGCCCAGCATGTGGCGCACGGCATCAAACCGGTTGGCCGGATCAATCCATCCGGCAATATGGTTCGGCCCGATCACGGCGGGCATCCGGTCATGGATATGGGCAATCGAGGGCGCGGGGGCGCAGGTGATAATCACGACCTCCTTGCCGTTTTCAAGCCCGGCAAACAGCACGGGCTGATGATCTGGCAGGGTGATGCGGGTTTTATGCCGGGTTGTTCCTTCCTTGCGCCATTCAAACCAGCTTGTCGCCGGGATCAGGCAGCGCCTTTCCAGCAACGGTCGGAATGTCGGCTTTTGGTCAAGCGTCTCGGCTCGCGCATTGATCAATGGCGCATTCAGGCTCGAAACGCTTAACCCCCAGCGCCGCAGGGCAGGTTTCTGACCGGGCAGCACAACAATTACCGGATCGGTCGGGTGACGAATACCCGAAAGGTTTTCAAACGTCGCGTCGTCATTCAGGCTTTCGTCGTCCTGCCGCTCGGCAAAATCCGATGCCTTCTCGCGGATAATATCCCCAAGGTCGATGGCAAGTTGCGTCTGAAACGCGTTCATGTCGCTGACAAGCTGATATTGGCTGCACATCGGATGATCCGTCTTTGAATTGATAATGATCATAGCCGTTTGACTGGTTTTGGCAAAACCTTCGTCCTATATAGGCAATGCGTTGTACAGGGTGGTCGTCATTCTTCAATCCGGTGCACCGCAATGCTATAAGGATATGAATTGCCGATATAACGCGCCATTTCGGCGCGGGATTTGAAAGAGTTGTCAAATGAACGCCACTGCCCCGAAAACCGTTGTTTTGACTGGTGCAAGTCGCGGGATCGGCCATGTTACGGTCGGCTATTTCGCCGCGCGCGGCTGGCGGGTGATTTGCTGTTCGCGCGAAGCCCCGCCTCCCAGTTGTCCGCGTGATCCCGCCCAAGGCATTCATATCGCAGCCGATCTTTCCAAACCCGCCGATGTCGAAAATTTCATCCGCCAGGCCAACGAAATCCTTGGCGACGATCCCGTGCATGCGCTGGTTAACAATGCCGGGGTATCGCCCAAAACGCCCTATAAGGAACGGCTGGGCTGTCTTAATGGCGATCTTGATGCCTGGCGCGATGTGTTCGAACTGAATTTCTTTACCCCGCTGACCCTGTCGCGTGGCTTTGCCGCGGCCCTGCACCGGGGCAAGGGGGCGATATGTAACATTACCTCTATCGCCGGCCACTATGTCCATCCCTTTGCCGGATCGGCCTATTCGACCTCCAAGGCAGCTTTGTCCGGCCTGACCCGTGAAATGGCGGTGGAATTTGCCGAACTGGGCGTGCGGGTCAATGCCGTTGCCCCCGGCGAAATCAAAACCGCAATGATTTCCCCGGAATACGAGGCACTCGTGCCTCGCATCCCGATGAACCGCATGGGCACCCCCGAAGACGTGGCCGCCGCCGTTCATTATCTGGTCGGCGAGGACAGCAGTTATGTCACCGGCACGGAAATCTTCGTGACCGGTGGGCAGCATCTTTACTGATTCTGGAAATACTTGCGGGTTCTGTTTGAAAAAAAACAGCCGGGATTTGATGGCTGTTTTTTCAGGACTGTGTTGGCGGGGGGATGTAAAACGCCGGATCATATTCCGCCTTTCCTGCCGGGATGGCATCCACCAGCGGCCGGGCCATGAAATACTGGTCGGGAACGCCGTCCAGCTTCAGATCGGGCAGGGGGGCAAAGCCGAACCGGCTGTAATATTCGGGCTCGCCCAGCACCACACATCCTGCTGCATCATGGGTTCGCAACCGGGCAATGCCCGCTTGGATCAGTTCCGATCCGATGCCCAGACCCTGACGGTCGGGATTGACCGCGACAGGGCCAAGCCCGAACCAGTCGATATCCCTGCCATCGATTTTAACCGGCGAAAATGCGATACAACCGACCAGTTCATCGTCCTCGATGGCGACCAGCGACAGGCTGAGCTTGCCTTTCTCGCGTAGCGTATCAACAATCAGATGTTCGGTTTGCTGGCTATGCGGTGCGGTTGCAAACGCGGTTGCCAGCAATGCGTGGATTGCCGGGATATCGGCCTCTGTCTCATCGCGGATAAGCATGATCGGACCCGTCCCATCCTGTGACTTGGCATCCGCTACCTGCGGATCTGTCTTACGACTATAACGGGTATTTGAATTAGTCCAACAGGCTTTTCAGCCAGTCGCGCTTTTGTTCCAGCCGACGGGCTTCCATATCGAGCCATCCGGTGAACGGTGCGGCTTCATCTGCATGGTCTTCACGCAGTGCCAGAACGCGATCCAGTTCCAGTTCGCAAACATCATGCAGGATTTCAATCTGGTCGCGCCGCGTTTCTTCATCCAGCAGATGCAAAAACCGCATTTTAAGGGCCATGACAAGGCGTGAAAGCTCGCCCGACGTATCGCGCAGCGTACCTTGCATCAGTTCATGAAACTTGTCATGCCCGGCTTTCGTCAGCGACAATTGCGCATCCGAATACGACCCGTCATTGCAATCCTCGCGCACAAGCCCTTCCAGCTTCAGAAGCTGAAGCGAACTGCCCATCATATCAAGCGACGGTCCCATGATATGGGCGGTAAAATGACGCACCGAATTGGCCAGATCGGCATAGCTGATCGGTTTGTTCGAAAGGGCAAGGGTGCCAAGTGCGCAAAGGCGCAGACATTCTTTTGGCAGCAAGGTTCTATCCGAATACATGAACGGTCCCTGTAAAAGTGCAGACACCGAAATTAACGCGAACGGTTCTTAATTGCAAATATTCATTTCTGAGGCATATTTCCTAGACGACCTTAATATAGAACACAAACCCAAAGCCGCAAACAGACAAGCCCGGAATTCATCACCTGCCAAAAATTGATACCGGAGACCATGGTGCCGCGTGTTCCGTGTGACTCCAAAAGAAAAAGCCCGGCGCACATGGCATCCGGGCTTCGACGTGATCTTCTGTATTCCGCCATATATAGCACGATTTTCGCAAGCCTTATGCGGCCTTGGAAATTCCCAGCTGCCCCCAAACAACCAGAAGCGAGTCGATCAGGTGATCGATCAGTTCATCATTATGAAGGGGCCCCGGCGTAAAGCGCAGGCGTTCGGTGCCGCGCGGCACGGTGGGATAGTTGATCGGCTGGACATAGATGTCGTGATCAAACAGCAACCGGTCGCTGGCTTCCTTACACATGCTGGCATCGCCCACCATCAGCGGCACGATATGGCTTGGCGCATCCATGACCGGAAGACCGGCTGCCCGCATGCGTTCACGCAACGTCTCGGCGCGTTCCTTCTGGGCTTCGCGTTCGGTATTGCTGTCTTTAAGGTGACGAACGGATGCCAGTGCACCGGCCGCAATGCTGGGCGGGTGGGAACTGGTAAAGATAAAGCCGTTGCCAAAACTGCGTACGAAATCGACGATTTCATGTTTGGCCGCGATATAGCCGCCAATAACGCCAAAGGCTTTGGCAAGCGTACCCTGAACGATATCGACCCGATCCATCACGCCGTCGCGTTCGGCAACGCCACCACCGTGCGGGCCATACATCCCAACCGCATGAACTTCGTCGAGATATGAAATCGCATTGTACTTTTCGCAAAGATCGAGGATTTCGCCAATCGGGGCGATATCGCCATCCATTGAATAAACGGACTCGAACGCAACGATCTTGGCGCGGTTCGGCCCCAGATCGCGCAGGATTTCTTCAAGATGTGCGACATCGTTGTGTTTCCATATCCGGCGTTCGGCCTTTGAATGGCGCATGCCTTCGATCATGGAATTGTGATTGAACGAGTCGGAAATGATCACGCAGTCCGGCAGTTTCGAGCCAAGGGTCGACAAAGTCGTCCAGTTGGCGACATAGCCCGACGTCATCAGAAGGGCTGATTCCTTGCCATGCAGATCGGCGAGTTCATTCTCAAGCGCGACATGCAGATGGTTGGAACCGGAGATATTGCGCGTACCACCCGCACCGCCACCCTGGCCAGTGATGGCGTTTTGCATGGCTTCAAGAACCTTGGGATGCTGTCCCATGCCAAGATAGTCGTTCGAACACCAGACGGTTATCTTGCGCGGCGCGTCCCCGTTGCCGGGGTGATAAAGGGCCTTGGGAAATTCACCGACAATGCGTTCAAGATTGGCGAACACGCGATAACGCCCCTCGGCCTTGAGGCCGGACAACGCGTCTTTAAAGAAGGTGTTATAATTCATCTTTTGTGTCTTTCGCCTGTCTCTTTGCCGCCGGTCCAGACTGGTTTCCCAACCCGTTCTCTCTCCCTTGGCAAAGCTCTGGTCCTGGCCGGATATGCGTGCATTTCCGGATCAGCATGGTCCCGTCTGACCGGGTCTTGATTACTCCTTATCGGACATGGCTTCCGATCCGGCATTGACCCTTGTCAAAAATTTTAAAGCGATTCCAGTTTCTGCAACAGCTTTACTGCGAACCATGCCGTCAAAGAAGGCATTCCATTCAGTGTGTGTCGATCTCGCCACCATTTGGCGATTCCGGGCAGCATCTCGTTTCCAATTTGGCGCGATTAAACGTATTTGGCAAGGTTTTGAAAGGACTTCCGCCCTACAATTAAATCGATTTAAGCAAGTGGCAAAATCTATCAAATGTATTTGTTTGGAAGTCTTGGGCTATTTTACTATCACTATATCCATCGGGATATAGTGATAGTGTGTTGTTTTCAATCGATTTAGTTCAATGTTGATGAGGTTCAGCCAAGGCCCTTGTGCCAGTCGCCAAGGGCAGCTTCGACCTTGTCGAACATATCATGGACCTGCGTTTCGGTAATGATCAGGGGCGGGCAGAAGGCAACACTATCGCCAAGTGCGCGCAGGATCACGCCATGTTCCATGCATTTTTCCGAAACCGCCTTACCCGCCGAACCGGCCGGCTGCATTGGTGTTTTCAGGCATTTGTCATCGACCAGTTCGAACGCTCCGATCAGTCCACGCCCGCGCGTTTCGCCGACATGCTCGAACTTGTTCAGTTCTTTCAATCGCTTCTGGAACGGCGACATGACATTGCGGACATGCTCGATAATGCCGTCATCCTCATAGATTTTAAGGGTTTCGAGCGCAACGGCAGCCGCGACCGGATGGCCGGAATAGGTAAAGCCATGGCCGAATGTGCCAATCTCGTCGGATGCCTTTTTCGTCGCCTGATAAATCTTGTCATTGATAAACAGGGCTGAAATCGGCTGATAGGCCGATGAAAGCTGCTTGGCGACCGTGATCATGTCGGGTTTGAGCCGGAAGGTTTCGGTGGCAAACATCCGCCCGGTCCGACCAAAACCACAAATGACTTCATCGGCAATGAACAGGATATCGTACCGGTCCAGAACTTCCTGCACCTTTTCGAAATAGGTGCGAGGTGGCACGATGACGCCACCGGCCCCCATAATCGGTTCGGCAATGAACGCCCCGATGGTTTCCGGCCCTTCGGCCTGGATCAGGTCTTCAAGCTGTTCGGCAAGGCGGGTTGCAAAATCCTCCTCTTCCTCACCGGGCCGGGCTTCGCGCCAGTAATGCGGGGTTTCGGTATGGATGATGCGATCAATCGGCAAATCGAACAGTTTGTGATTGTTCGGAAGCCCGGTCATCGAGGCCGCAGCCACCGTTACACCGTGATAGCCCTTCTTGCGCGAAATGATCTTTTTCTTTTCCGGCTGGCCAATCGCATTATGATAATACCAGACCATTTTGACTGCGGAATCGGTTGCTTCGGAGCCGCTATTTGCAAAGAAAACCTTCGACATCGGAACGGGGACGAGTTCCAGCAATTTCTCGGCCAGATCAATCGCCGGGTTGGTGCTGCGCGACGCGAATGTATGGTAATAGGGCAGGGTTTCAAGCTGCTTTGTCGCGGCTTCGACAAGGCGCTTTTCGCCAAATCCCAGTGACGCACACCAAAGGCCTGCCATGCCTTCAATAAAATCGCGGCCATTGTCATCGGTCACATAAATTCCGTGACCCTTTGAAATGATATGCGGCCCGGTTTTTTCGTGCGCGGCAAGGTTGGTATAGGGATGCAGATAGCTTGCGATATCGCGGCTGGCCGCGGAATTGCCTTTGGCCGATGGGGCAGTCGGGACGATGGTGGCGTCTGTGGTCATGATAACCTCTGTTTCGTGCAGGAAACTTCCTGATGCTTTCAAGCACTTTAGGGTGCAATCCTTGGCTTGAAAATCATTTGTTGGTCCAAAAACAAAACCGGCCGGGCAAGGCACCGGCCGGTCTGGAAACAATGTGATATACGAATGCTTTAGTGCGACATCAGAACCGGCACCGTCATGTGGCGCAGAAGGTGCTGTGTCACACCACCCATCATCAGTTCGCGCAGGCGCGGGCGGCCATAGGCACCACAGATAATCAGATCGATGCTTTCATCGGCGGCACGCGACAGCAGAAGATCGCCGACACTGATGCCCGTCGCATTCATGTTTTCCTTGCGGACATTCACCCCGTGGCGTTCAAGACGCGACCCGATATCAACACCAGGAACCGGGATGGAATCACGTGCGCCTTTGTTCGGATCGGCACAAAGAACAAGGGCGGATTTGGCTTTTTCAAGAAACGCCATGCCGTCATTCACCGCACGAACGGCTTCGCGATAGGGCTTCCACGCGACCATGACGCGGTCGCCAATCGTTTCGAACCGACCGGCATAGGGCACAACCAGAACCGGGGTGCCGGCGGTCAGAATGGCCTTGTCGGGCATGTCCGAGGTCGAGGACGGATCGGCGCTATCCGGGTCATGCTGGCCCAGAACCGTCAGGTCATGATGACGTGCATACATCGCCACCGTGTCGGCAATTTCAGACGCGACACAGG
This sequence comes from Thalassospira australica, assembly GCF_044790785.1. GTDB lineage: Bacteria > Pseudomonadota > Alphaproteobacteria > Rhodospirillales > Thalassospiraceae > Thalassospira > Thalassospira australica_A. The sequence continues at coordinate 1,451,003 of NZ_CP085258.1, forward strand.
GGGCTTCCTGCCAACTGAACGTGACACCGGCGTCTTCGCAGGCCTTGGCGAAGTCGTGTTTGGCTTCCTTGGCAGTTTCGGCCATAGTGGCGCGCTGCTGATCAATGATTTCCTGGGAAATCTGGACTTCCATGAAACGCGGAATGTCGGCATAGGGCAGAAGAAACAGCCCGGTCAGATGGGCTTTGTGTGCTTTGGCAACTTTCAGGGCAACCGAAAGCCGTTGGGCGCACGGCACCGAATTGTCGATATGAACAAGGATATCCCGATACATCTGCCAGTCTCCTTTTCCGGGCAGCGCTACCGCAAACAGGGCAGCCGCTTGGTTATGAGAAGCAGTCTAATGCGATCAGTGGTGGCATTCTTTGTTCTATCTCAAAGTACACCTCTCGCGTTTATCGAGTGTCGCGTGACCCTGTGGCGAGAAAATGGCTGTCGGCGATCCTGATCTTTTCTAGCCGTCGGACGGCTGGGAAGTCATCGGGATGACCTTTTCCATGGTCGGGGCACCGCCGGTGCCGGGTATGGTGTTCGATTGCGCCGGGTTTTGTGGTGGATTTTTGGCTGGGCTTGCCGCTGGGCTTATTATCGGATCGTTCATCATCGGTGCCCCCGATGATGACATTCCGGTCATGTTGTTGCCGGTAATAACCGCGAGACTTTTATGCAATTGCTGCGATAGTGTCGGCCAGTTTGTCTGCAATGTATTACACGCCGCCGGGTCGTTTTGCTGGACGCAGCGCTGCGCCATACGATCAAGAATGTCGAGCGCAATGCGCGCTTCGTCAATCTGTTGGCGCTGCATATCGGTGATCGCCGGTTTGGGCGCTGTCACGAGCGCGGATTGGCCGTTTTGTCCGGGTTTTGCGGTGCCTTGCGATGAAGGTGCGGCAACTGTTTTACCCCATGGCGTGACGATTTCAGACTGCTGGTCGGCGGAGGAATTGTTCTGTGCTATGGGCTGAACACAGCCCGACAGCAAGGCCGCCGATATAGCCATACCGGACAGGAGGCGTGCGTTTCTGATCCTCATGACGTGCTCCTTTGGCCGCAAAGCGATATGCGCCGGGCCGTTCCCTTTACCAGACAGTGCCATTTATCATACGGCCTTGCTTTTGCTCGGGAATATATTGAACCCAGTTATACGCGATGTCCAGAAAAGGGCATGTGACAGTTGCCGCGCGATCAGTCTTTTGTCCGTTGTGCGTCGCGCGAAACCATGGCGATGATGGTTTCAAAAAGTTCCTGTTTTGCCTGTTCTGCAGTGATTTCGCCGGTTGTCGCGGCGTAGGAAAGGGCTTCGGCAGCCCCCAGAAACCCCCAGAGGCGGGGCATGGGGATGGGGCCGGTATTGCTGAACGGTGTCAGGATTGTCCGGCATTTATCAATGAACAGAAGATGATAGTCGCGCTTGACCTGTTCAAGTTCCGGCGAGCAGGCAAGGGCGGCAATCACGCCAGATATTTCGCGCCCCTGTGACAGCACGCAATCGACATAGGAGGATGCAATGACCCATGCTTTGTCTTGGAGGGTATGGTTGCTGGCTTCGAGTGTGGCGTCCATCAATGCGGTCTGGCGTCTGTCGTAATCCTGATATAGCGCGATCAGCAATCCCGACCGGCTGCCGAAATGATCATAGACCACCGGTTTCGTTACCCCGGCCCGCTCTGCGAGATAGCCAAGGCTGAGTGCCTCCGTGCCTTCGTCATGGGTCATCTGCCATGCAACGTCGAGAAGCTGTCGGTTACGGTCTTCCCGTGCAAGCCGTTTGCGCGGTTTGCGGGTGGATTCTTGGGGGGCAGTAGTTGACATATCTATATACCAAACGTAACTTACTAGAAGTAACTTACTTATAGTATATAGAGATTGCCCTTAAACGGCAATCCGTTGACAAGGAGATTAGCAATGCGTGCGCTTGTCGTTATTGCCCACCCAAACACCGGTTCGTTCAGCCATGCGGTTGCCAGCCAAATCGGCAAGGGGATCGAGGATGCCGGTCCTGAACACAGTTTCGAGCTTGCCGATCTGTCGGCCGAGGGATTTGATCCGCGTTTCAATCAGGACGATATTGCCGCGTTCGAGATGAGGGCCCCGTTCCCCGATGATGTGCTTGCCGAACAGAAACGGATTGATGATGCCGATACGCTGGTTCTGGTTTTTCCGATTTATTGGTGGTCGATGCCCGCGATCCTGAAAGGCTGGATTGATCGGGTATTTTCCAATGGCTGGGCCTATGAGGATATTGATGGTGAAAAGGTGATCAAAAAACTGAACCATCTGAAAGTTCATCTTGTCGCAATTGGTGGTGCAGGGCTTGGCACTTTTGCCCGGCATGGCTATTTCGGGGCGATGAAACTGCAAATCCATCAGGGCATTTTTGATTATTGCGGGGTGGAAGTTGCGACATCGGAATTGATGCTGCTGGCTGATGGCAACGATCCGGCGGAACACCTTAAAAAAGCGCGAAAGATCGGGGCCGCGATCCCGGCCAAAGTGATGAAACCTGAACTGGATATGGCGGGATAAATCCCGGCAAACCGGCCATCAAAAGCAAAACGCCCGCAGGGAAAATCTGCGGGCGTTTGAATTTGGCAATGTGCTGCAGGCTTAGTCGTGCTTGCCGCCATTGGCTTTGGACCAGCTGATCGGATCGGCAAGGAAGGCACGAACACCTTCGATGGCTTCTTTGGGGAAATATTCGCCTTCTTCGGCAACCGCCAGAATATCGGCCCAGGTTGCCAGATAATGCAGTTCGATATCATCCTTTTTCAGTTCCTCAAGCGCGTTGGGGAACACGCCATAGAAGAACACGACAAAGGCATGTTTGCATTCGGCACCGGCTTCGCGGATCGCATTGACGAAATTGACTTTCGATGCGCCGTCGGTGGCAAGGTCTTCGACCAGAAGAACGCGTTGGCCTTCGTGGATGTCGCCCTCGATCCGCGCCTTGCGGCCAAAGCCCTTTGGCTTTTTGCGGACATACTGCATCGGCAGGTCAAGAACATCGGCCAGCCACGCGGAATAGGGGATACCCGCCGTCTCACCACCGGCAACCGCGTCAAATGCCTCGTACCCGGCCTTATCCGACACCTGACGGGCGGCAAGTTCCATGACCTTCCGGCGTGCGCGCGGGAAGGAAATCAGTTTGCGGCAATCGATATAGACCGGGCTCGCCCAGCCTGAAGTCAGGATATAGGCCTCTTCCGGGCGAAAATTCACAGCCCCGATATCAAGCAAAATCTTTGCGACGGTTTTGGCAGCATACGAGCAATGCGCGGTCGAAGTTTCGTTGGTCATGGCGACTATACCCTTTTCCGGATCGAATATTTGCGCACGTCTTAGCGTTTTTGAACGCAAAGCGCAAAGAAAAGCCGCTGTCCGGCTGGTCAGGATCGAAGACGTGATCACGCCGGAGGGTGATTTGCCCGATCACGGGCGGCATGCAAATCCCACAATCCCGGTTTGAGGTATCACAAATGATATCTCAGATATCATAATTGCAGTTCTAGATAGCTTTTGTTAAGGTCGGAACATGCGTGGATGAAGGGTTTGCGTCATGATTACCGCAGGACAAATGCGCGCAGCGCGTGCGTTGCTGGGCATTGATCAGAAAACATTGGCTGAAATGGCCGGAATTTCGGTGCCCACCATCCAACGGATGGAGGCCAGCAAGGGTAATGTACGCGGTGTGGTCGATACGCTGGCCAAGGTGGTCGATGCACTTGACCGGGCAGGGATTGAGCTGATCGGTGATCATGCTCCAAGCATCGGGACCGGGCGCGGTGTGCGCCTGAAAGAACCGGAAATGAGGCCGCGTCTGCCAGACGGACAGGTCGAAGAATAACGACCGCAATAGATTTTGCGACGGCGACCGCCGACATATGCCGACGATCCCGCCGCCTTTTGCAAGGCTGCCGGAGACCATGGAAACCAGAACCTCGAAAACTGATCAGGCATCCGAACCTGGATATGCCGACCTGTTTACCCCGAAACTTGTGACCGTCCTTCGTGAGGGATACGGGATTAGGGAACTGCGTGCGGATGCGATTGCCGGTCTGACGGTGGCGATTGTCGCCCTGCCGTTATCGATGGCGATTGCGATTGCATCGGGTGTTTCCCCAGCACAAGGGCTTTATACCGCGATTGTTGGGGGCATTCTGGTGTCACTTCTGGGTGGCAGCCGTTTTCAGATCGGCGGACCGGCGGGGGCGTTTATCGTTCTGGTGGCGGGCACGGTACAGGCGCATGGCCTGGAGGGGGTGATCATCGCGACCATGCTGTCGGGATTGATGTTGCTGGCCATCGGGGCGCTTAAGCTTGGCACCTATATCAAATTCATTCCTTATCCGGTGACAGTTGGTTTTACCGCCGGGATTGCGGTGATTATTTTCGCAAGCCAGATCAAGGATTTGCTGGGGCTGACCCTGTCGGGGGCGGAACCGGGGCCTATTTTGGAAAAACTGCCGGTGATCTGGTCGGCGTTACCGGGGGTTGATCCGGTAACAGTTGCTCTGTCGGGGGCGACGATCCTTGTGATTGTCGGGGTCAAACGGCTGCGCCCGCATTGGCCGGGCATGCTGATTGCGGTGGCCGGGGCCGCATTGGCGACCGCGTTGTTCAATCTGCCGGTATCGACCATCGGCAGCGTCTTTGGCGGTATTCCCGGTGATTTCCCCATGCCTGCCTTGCCGGAATTCACCCTTGCCAAGGTCCAGGCGGTTTTGCCCAATGCGATTGCCTTTGCGCTTTTGGGCGCGATTGAATCGCTTTTGTCCGCCGTTGTGGCCGATGGCATGACCGGGCGGCGGCACCGGTCCAACTGTGAACTGGTGGCCCAAGGGGTTGCCAATATGGCATCGGGCCTGTTTGGCGGGATTTGTGTCACGGGTACGATTGCGCGCACGGCGACCAATGTGCGCGCCGGTGCACATGGCCCGGTCGCAGGCGTGCTGCACGGATTGTTTTTACTGTTGTTCATTCTGGTGGCGGCCCCGCTGGCAAGTTTCATTCCGCTGGCAAGTCTGGCGGGTGTGTTGGCGATTGTCGCTTGGAATATGATTGAAAAGCATGCTTTTGCCACCCTGCTTCGGGCGTCGCGCGGCGATGCGGCGGTGTTGCTGGCGACCTTTTTGCTGACGGTTTTCCGCGATCTGCTTGAGGCGATTGTCGTTGGCTTTGCCCTGGGATCAGTTTTGTTTATCCAGCGCATGTCGAAAACGACTGCGGTTGCCACCCATACGCCGTTTGTGGCCGAAGACCGGGCAGATCGGGCAAACGGCGGGGTCGGGGCATCGGATATTTCATCGACGACTGATCCCGACATCATGATTTACCGGATTTCGGGTGTATTCTTTTTCGGGGCAGCAGCATCAATCGGATCGGTTCTGGACCGGATCGGCGATACGCACAGGGCGCTGATCATTGATTTTGTAGCCGTGCCGTTTCTCGATTCAACCGCGGCCAACACCATTGCCAGTCTGGCGATGAAAACACGCGGGCGCGGGATCGAGGTGATCCTGACCGGGACGTCACATGATCTGCGGCGGGAATTGTTCGCCCATGGCATCAAGCCGCCGATGGTTCATTATGAACCCGATATCGAAACTGCGGTCGGGCGGGTGAGCGCACATCGGGCAGATTCTGCGCCTGCCGTTACGGCATAATAGATCGCAGTCGGACTTGGCCCGGATCGGGACGGCGCACAGATTGCCAGAATAACCCAAGCCCTTGTCAGGCATTGGCAAAATCGGGTTTTGGGTTTATTTGGTATTGCGATACCAAATTAAAACGAAAGGCACGGCCATGTCGCAGGACACCGGACTTGTCGTCGATATCAATGACGGCGGCATCGCGACCATCACCATTTCACAACCGGAGCGTAAAAACGCGCTGACCAAGCCGATGTGGGGTGAACTGGCCCGGATTGCCGGCGATCTTGGCGGGGACAATCATCTGCGCTGTGTCGTGATCCGGGGCGGCAGCGGGTCCGGGTTCGGGGCCGGGGCCGATATCCATGAATTCGTCCGTGAACGTGACGGCTTTGAAAAGGCCCGCGATTACGGGATGCTCCATGCCGAGGCCTTGCAGGCGCTTCGGGTTTGCCAGCATCCGGTCATTGCCGCGATTGACGGGCCGTGCATCGGGGCATCATTTGTACTGGCCGCCGCATGTGATTTGCGGATTGCGGCCGATAACGCCAAGTTTGCCGTGCCGCCGATGAAGCTTGGCGCGACGCTGGGCTATCCGGAATTGCAGATCATGCTGGATCTTCTGGGCGAGGCGGTTTTGTTTGAAATCCTGCTTGAAGGGCAGGTATTCGATGTTAAACGCGCATGTGAAATCGGCTTTGTTGCTCGCAATGTGCCGCTTGATGCGTTCGAGGCGGAAATCAATGCGACCGCCGTCCGCATTGCCGGGGGCGCACCAATCACGCAACGCCTGCACAAGAAAATGATCAACCGCCTGAAAGAGGGCGGGGCCATCGGTGCCAAGGAATTTGACGAAGGATACCGCGCCTTTGACAGTGCGGATTTCAAGGAAGGCTACACCGCCTTTCTCGAAAAGCGAAAAGCGGTGTTTGAAGGCAAGTAACCGCCTAAAACAGCTATCAGATCGGCAGGTCCGGGGTTAGCGGCACATCGGTGATGCCGTAATCGACGCCCATCTTGTGCAACTCGCTTGTGATTTGCGATCTGTGATGGGTTTGATGGTTGAAAAGCTGCATCAGGAAAAGCTGACGCGGCAATTTGCGTACCACACCATCCAGCCCCATCAATTCACGAATGTCATCCTGCCAGCCATGATCGGGGGCATCGACGAATTCGGCAATTGCAGCGTCGGTTTCAACGCGCATTTTGCGAAGCGTTTCGAAATCATCGGCCATGATCGTGCGCGCATTGAACGGCTCGGCCTGCCCGGTTTTCAGGATGCCGAGGATGCGGTGATCAATATACATCAGATGGTTCAGGGTTGCGTGGATCGATCCGAAAAACATGCCACGGTCGCGGCGGCGTTCTTCGTCACCGATCTGTTCGCAAAGATCGTACAGAACGCCATTTTGCCAGATGTTGTAACGGGCCATCGCACGGCCGTAATCGTTGAAATTCATCTTTGCCATTTTGGCGGGTCTCCTGTTCGGCGTTAATCGGTCTGCACTTAATCTGCGGCAACGACGACGGTGTCGTCGGTTTGGGCCGGGGCGGGTTGTTCGATCTGCTTTGCCTCGGCCACGAAATGGACCATGAGATTGGCGAAAATGCCAAAGGCCAGCATTGATGCGGTCACAGGCAGAAGGCTGCCATCATGAACCTGTCCGATAATGGTGCCTGCCAGTGCGCCGGTGGCAAACTGGATCGTCCCCATCAAGGCGGTGGCCGTCCCGCCGATATGCGGGAAATACTGCATGAAGCATGCCGTGGCATTGGGTGCTGTCAGGCCGATTGTACCAACCGCAATCATCACCAGCGGCACCACAGCATAAAGCGACGGTTCAAAGAAATTCACCGCAATGAACAGGCCGATGACAGCCGCAAGCTGCAGCCCGGTGCCAACCGCCAGAATCTGATGACATTCCATGCGTTTAAGCATGGGATTGTTCAGCCGGTTGCAGATGACAATAACGATGACATTGGCGCCAAACAGATAGGGGAACTGGCTGGGTGATACGCCGAAATAATCGATATACATGAATGGGCTGTCGGTCAGGAAGCTGAACATCACCGCACTCGCCCCGGTATGGGCCAGCATGAAACCGACGGCCTTGCGCGTGCGCATGACTTCGAGATAGGTCCACCAGACGCGGCGCGCCGGACCGGCATAACGCGGGCGCAGTTTGGTGGTTTCGGGCAGCTTGAACCAGACAACCACCAGCATGATGCTGCCATAGATCACCAGCAGAACGAAAATTGCCTGCCACTGGAAATAGGCCAGAAGGACCGAGCCGACCGTGGGTGCGACCAGCGGTGCAATCATCATGATCACCGCGATCAGGGCAAACATGCGTGCGGCTTCCTTGCCGTCAAACAGGTCGCGGACCGATGCACCGACGATGACAAGGGCAAAGCCGCCGCCAATCGCCTGGATAAAGCGCATGACGTTGAGCGAGAAAGAACTGTCGACAAAGATGATCATCGCACTGGTGATGATGTAAATCACCAGCCCGACAAGGGCGACCGGGCGGCGACCTACACGATCCGAGAGCGGCCCGCCGATCAGCTGCCCTAATGCAAAGCCGATCAGAAAGGTGCTGATCGAAACTTCGACATTGTGGGTCGGTGCACCAAAATCGGCTGCCATCGCCGGAATGGCGGGCAGGTAGGTGTCAATCGCAAAGGGCGCGGTTGCGATCAGGGCGGCAAGCAGGATCGCAAGGCGTTGTGTATTGATCGGGGTGCTGGCATCTTTATTCGCCATGTCTTCCGTATCCGTTTCTTATGGTGGCAGGTGGGGCGTGATCCGTCCGGTTTCCAGTGCCGGTGTTTAACGGGACTTCCGGCCATCAGCCGCAATACCGGAAACAAGGGCATATTCGTCGGCATCCCGATACCGGGTGCGGTGAAAATTCCGGTTATGGTGTGGCGGTGGCGTTGGAAGGCCGCACCATTACGGGAGGCGGGGCCGGGTGGATCGCAGCCTGAAACGATTCAAGTCCTGCCATTATCCACGGAAATTTTGTTTTTTCCAGCCCGGCGATTTTTACGGGCTGAATATCAGCTATGCATATAACCGGTTGAGGCGGCAAAAGAATACAGGTCCCAAAAGAAAACGGCACCCCTAAGGATGCCGTTTTCAAAGATGTCACGACGGAAACGATCAGGCGTCCGCGTCGGCACTTTCCGTTGAGGTTGTTTTGCCGGTAAAGCGTTGTAGCAGGAATACCGCAACGATCAGGGCAATCCCGATGGCATCGGTCGTCAGGCCGCCCGAAATCATCAGCAATGCTGCGGCAAAAGCCATCGCACGAACCAGAATGTTCATTCGGCCCCCGAACAGGTAGCTGACAATCGCGCCAGACAGCATGTAGATGCCGACCAGTGCGGTAAGCGTATTTACGCCGATCGTCATCCATTCGCCCTGCATCAGCAGACCCGGGCTGTAGAAGAACATGAAGGGTACGATAAAGGCCGACAGACCGATGCGGAACGATGTGACCGATGTGCGCAGCGGTTCGGACCCCGCAAGTGCCGCCCCGGCATAGGATGCCAGTGCGACCGGTGGGGTGATTGCGGACAGAACCGCATAATAGAACACAAAGAAATGCGCGATCAGCGGATCAATCCCCAGCTGGATCAGACCAGGAGCGACCACCGACGCTGCGACCGCATAGGCCGCTGTGGTCGGCATGCCCATACCCAGCATGATCGAAATCAGCATGGCAAACAAAAGCGCAATGAACTGGCTTTGCTCGGCAAGTGCAAGGAGCATCGAAGAGAAGCGCAAGCCCACGCCAGTCAAACCGATGATGCCGACAATGATCCCTGCACAGGCACAGACGGCAATCAACTGGATGGCCATGCGCGAGGACAGGTCAAGTGCCTTCAGCACCTCTTTTGGTCCCATGCGATGAGGTGTCAGCCATGAAACGACAAAGGCCGAAGCCATGGCAAGCGTACCGGCACGGATCACGGAATAGCCCATGAACAGCGCACCCACCAGTATCACGACAGGCAGGAACAGATAGAACTGTTTGATCAGGGCGGAAAACTGCGGCAGTTCGGAACGCGGCAGACCGCGCATATTGTGTTTCTGGGCTTCGAAATCGACGATCAGGAACACGGATACGAAATACAGCACAGCCGGAATGATGGCCGCGACTATCAGCTCGGTATAGGGAATTCCGGTGACTTCGGCCATGATGAAGGCACCTGCGCCCATGATCGGGGGCATGATTTGCCCGCCCGACGAGGCGGCGGCTTCGACCGAGGCGGCGACCTGAGGCTTGTAGCCGACGCGCTTCATCAGCGGAATGGTCAGCGACCCCGTGGCAACCACGTTACCGGCAGAGGTGCCATTGATCATCCCCATCAGGCCGGATGCAAATACTGCAACCTTGGCCGGCCCGCCACGCTTGTGACCGGCAGCGGCAAAAGCGAAATTGACGAAATAATCGCCGACCCTGGATGCCTGAAGAAAGGCGGCAAAGGCGATGAACAGCATGATATAGGTAGAGGAAACCGCCGTCGTCGCACCGAGAACGCCGTTATCGGTATAGATATAGGTAAACAGGCGGTCGAAGGAATAGCCGCTGTGACGAAGGAAGCCCGGCAGCCACGGTCCGACAAAGCCATAAATCACAAAGATCGAGGCAATGATGATCAGGGCCAGACCCGCCACACGGCGGGTGACTTCAAGGATCAACAATAGTCCCGAAAACGCGACCCATGCATCAACCGGGGTCGGCATGACACCTGCACGGAACTGCCACGGGACGAGGTTGGCCATCAGATAGGCCGCAACCGAAAAACTGTTGATCAGCAGGACATAGTCATAAAGCGGCGCACCTTGCGCGTTCGGACGAAACAGCCAGCCGGCACCGATGGCGACCATGGTAGAGGCCGCAACCGCGATACCGAAATATGTGTAGGCCCCGGGGGCAGGGAATTTGGCCCCGGCACCGAACACCTGATAAGCACCATAGAGCGCAATGGCGAGGGCAAACAGGGCAGGCAATCCGGCAATGGCCGTGATAACGCGTTCGGCCATCAGGTTTCCGGTCTTGCCGGTTGCTGCATCGCGCGGCGCGATCGAGGCGTAAAGGCCAAAACCGATCATCAGGCCACCTGCAACGTGCAGGATGCGAAACGCCCAGGTTTCCAGCGGAAACACGTTCAGCACCATCAGGTGAAATACGGTGTAAAGAACGCAAAAGGCAAAGAAAAATCCGGTTTCCCAGCGGCGCAGGGGACGTCCCATCGACGAGGGATCGTCATCGACACCGGAGGCAAGCACTTTCTGCTCGACGGTGTCGGCTTTGGAATCGACCATGGCGGTTTTCCGTGCAGTCAGATGTGATAATAGTCCCGCCCGATGGTGCGCAATGCATATGCAACGGACGGGACAAAAGGATCATACAAAGGCGTAAGGCTTATTCTTCGTATTCTGGCGGATACAGGTTGCCAGGAATGTCAAAGCCTTTTTCCTTGTAGTAACGGATCGCGCCCGGATGGAACCACATGAAGCCGTTCTGGTTGAAGTTTTCAGCCAGGGTATCTTTGGCTGCCCCGTGGATCTGCATCATGCGGTCATTGTTATCAAGAACCGTTTTCATGACGTTATAGACGAAGTCGGCCGAAAGATCCTTGTTCGCGACGCCAAAGTTGGCCATCGACACGGTGCGGATATCGCCTTCAACCCCGGCATAGGTGCCAGCCGGAATGATGAATTCGGTTACCGACGGGAAGGAGCCGAGGATTTCGATCATCTGTTCGTCGTCAAAACCGAAAATGTTGGCATCGTTTTCAGCCTGAATCTGGCTGAAGGCCGAAATCGGAATACCGGCAGCAAAGGAGAAGCTGTCGATCAGGCCGTCCTGCAACTGACCGGCTGCGTCGGCAGCACCGCCATATTGCAAGTTGACGTTAAGGCCAAGGGTTTCAAAGAAACGCGACCAGTAGGTTGCTGCCGTGCCGGTACGCGGACCGACATTGACGGTTTTGCCGTCAAGATCCGCCACATTGTCGATGCCCGAATTGGCAAGCGCAACGGAATGGAACGGGGTCGGATACATAGGGAAGGTCGCACGCACATTGTGCATGGTGACGCCCGGTGCCAGTTCGCTTTCGCCAACCCAGCCTTCATATGCCGGACCCATGGTGACCATACCCATGTCGAGCTCGCCGCTGTTGACGAGTGCCATGTTGGCAACCGGACCACCGGTGACTTCGGACGATGCCGAAACGCCAAGCATTTCCTGAACCAGACCGGCCCAGCCAGCGCCGTAAATAAAGTAGGTGCCGCCCTGCGATGCGGTGCCGACCTTGACCGATTCCGGCCAGTCGGAGCGATCCTGTGCCTGTGCCGCCGGTGCCAGAGCCAGCATGGCCGCGGTGACGGTTACCGCACCTGCCACTTTGGCATGATGCTTGATGAAGTTGGTAAACATTCTGTCCATTCCTCCCTACGGAATTGCATCATAGTTTTAACCGGCGTCCGCTGATGCGGTTTCTTTAGCTCCGGCAGACGCCTGTTCGGCCAACTGCATGATCACAATGACCTCCAGTCCCCTGATATTGTCCGATAAGACAATTGGTTCCTATGGTTCAATGGTTCAATGCCGTTGCGTCAAAAATAACGCAAGTACGATGCCAACTATGCTTTTAAGGCTAAAAATATAAAATACTTATATATTTCAGGTGGTTATTTGATTATTTGACAAGGTGGCGAAATCTTGAGTGTGTGGCTATCCGCACATAACGGCAGTGCAACATGTGTGGGATGCCTATCACTTGTTGCGAAAATTTTCGGGTTGAATACCGTATTTGGCGAGTTTGTCGTAGAAGGTTTTACGTGGTACGCCAAGGGCGGTGACGGTGGCTGTCACATGACCGCCATGCTGGCGCAGCGCTTCGCAAATCACGCCTTTTTCAAACGCTTCGACCTGACGGGGCAGGGACAGGATATTCTCGACCGGTTGCACGCTGTCCCCGGCAAACGGATCAAGTCCCAATACCCGCCGTTCGGCGGCATTGCGCAGTTCACGGACATTGCCGGGCCAGTCATACATAGTCAGGCGGGTTATTTCTGCCCCGCCAAGGGGACTTGTATCCCGGCCAAATCTTTCTTGCGCCTCTTTCATGAAATACTGGAACAAAAGGGGGATGTCGTCCTTGCGTTCGCGCAGTGGCGGGATATGAAGCTGCACGACATTCAGCCGGTAATACAGATCCTCGCGGAAGGCCCCGCGCGATGATGCTTCGCGCAAATCGACCTTGGTCGCGGCAACCACGCGCAAATCAATCGGCTGCAACTTGTTCGAGCCCAGGCGTTCCAACGCGCGTTCCTGTAAAACGCGCAGCAATTTGATCTGAAGCGACAGCGGCATGCTTTCGATTTCATCAAGGAACATGGTGCCCTTGTCGGCAAATTCGAACTTGCCGATGCGTTTGTTTTCAGCGCCCGTAAAGGCCCCTGCTTCGTGGCCGAACAGTTCGGATTCAATCAGGTTTTCGGGCATCGCGCCGCAATTGACGGCCACAAACTGGCCGGGGCGACCGGATGCCTCGTGCAGGGTACGCGCAACGACTTCCTTGCCCGCACCGGTTTCGCCATTGATCAGGACATGGGCATCGGTCGCGGCAATGTTGCCGATCAGGGTGCGCAGCTTTTCCATCGCGGGCGTGCGCCCGATCAGGCCCGATACTTCCTTGCTGTGACGGGCCAGTTCGGCCTTGAGCGTCCTGTTTTCAAGAATCAGCTGGCGATGGGCCATGGCGCGACGTGCCACATCGATGAAGTGATCGGGATCGAACGGTTTTTCGATGAAATCGAACGCGCCTTCGCGGATGGCGCGCACCGCGGTGGCAACGTCGCCATGTCCGGTGACAAGGATCACGGGCATTTCCGGTTCGATTTTGCTGATGCGGGACAGCAGTTCCATACCATCCATGCGCGGCATGCGGATATCGGTCACAAGGATACCGGGCCAGCCACGGCGAATACGTTCCAGCGCACTGCCGGCGTCGCTATGACATTCGACGACGATATCGGCAAGCTCCAGCGTTTGCTGTGCGGCTTCCCGCACATCTTCGTCGTCATCGACAAACAGAACGCAATGGGCCGTGTTGTTCAATTGCCTTCCCCTTTTTATCCGTTCCGGATCAGGGGGCGATCATGCGATGTACCATCAGATCCGTTTCTACGCCTTCTGTTTCGGCGGTTTGGCCGGATGTTGTATCAGGCAGGGGCGATGACGTCGAGGTTGATGTGGTATCACCCCCGGGCATCTGATCTGCACATCGCAATTCAATCGTGAAACAGGCCCCGCGCGTCGGGCGGTTTTCCGCACGAATGGTGCCGCCGAAACTGCGAATGATGCCATAACAGATCGAAAGCCCAAGCCCCAACCCATCGCCAAATGGCTTGGTGGTAAAGAACGGATCAAAGAGTTTGGACAGGTTTTCGGAGAGGATACCGGGGCCATTATCGGTGATGGACACGAGAACGCGATTGTCCTTTTCTTCAAGTGTCACGTCGATTTGCGGGAATTCTTCGTCCCGGCAGGCATCGGCGGCGTTGCTCAGGATATTCAGGAAGACCTGTTCAAGCTGGTTTTCCTCGGCCGTGACCAGCGCCACGTTTTGGGCCGTCCGATACCGTATGTCGGCCAGTCCGGCCCGCCCGGTTTCACGCAGCAGATCAATGGCCTTTTCCAGCGGTCCCGCCAGTGCTACCGGGTGCGTGTCATGTTTCGGGCGGCGCGCAAAGGTTTTCAGGTGGTTGGTGATCCGGCCCATGCGTTCGGTCAGTTCGGAAATCCGGCCCAGATTGCGGCTGGCGGTTTCGTCATTGCCGCGCGCAATGAATTTCAACGCATTGTCGGCATAGCTGCGAATGGCGGTCAGCGGCTGGTTGATTTCATGTGCGATCCCGGCCGACATCTGGCCAAGGGCGGCAAGTTTGCCGGCCTGCACCAGTTCGGCCTGTGCAGTGCGCAGGGCATCCTCGGTCCGGCGGCGTTCGCTGATTTCCTCGGCAAGGCGCAGGTTGGTGCTCATGAGGTCGGCGGTGCGAAGCCGCACCTGGCGTTCCAGTTCGCGTTGCGACCAGTCGCGAATTTCGATTTGTTCAAGCATCGCGCGGCGCCGTTGCAGCAAAACAAACAGCGTTCCCATGATGATGATATGGACCGCCCCGCCAATGAAACCCGCGGTCAGGATCGACTGGTCGAGAACCGACTTGTCGGTCAGGAGGTACATTTTCCATCCCTGCTTGGGCAGGGGGCTGCTGACCACCAGATAGGGTTTGGCATCGCTTTTCGACTGTTCCACGTCCCCGGCGGCTTCTTCGCCCGTGATCCTGAAGGCAATAAGTTCTTCGGGGGTAACGGTTTCGGTCGGGGCAAGCGACAGAATGCCGATGCCTGCATCGTGCGGCCATTCGCCCTGTTCGACCGGCATCGGATCAAGGGGATAGTCGCCATACTTGCGTGATGACATCAGTGCAGGGCGATCTTCGGGGGAAATTCCTTCCAAATCGCGAAACCGCCATTCCGGGCGCGATGTAATGATAACGATGCCGTTTTCATCGGTAACCAGAACGTTTTCGCTACCGCGTGCCCATCTCTGAACCAGAGTTTCCAGATGGGTTTTGACGACCATCGCCCCTTTAAACTTCGCCCCGTTTGGACGCACCGGATGCGAGATATAATAACCCGGCACATTGGATGTGATGCCGAATGCGAAATAATGGCCGGTCAGTCCGGCTTCGGCCTGTTTGAAATAGGGGCGAAAGGCAAAATTGCGCCCGACAAAGGAGGCGTCGCTGTTCCAGTTGCTGGCCGCGATTGTTGTGCCGTCGTCAGCCATGAAATAGATATCCGACGCCCCGCTGTCGGCGGCCAGTTCTTCCAGATAGACATTGACCTCGGCGGCGTCGGCCGGGCTTGAATGCAGGGCAAGGTCAAGAATGCGTTTGTCACTGGCCAGCGTGATCGGAAGATATTCGTGTTCCTTGATGGCACCCTGAAGGTTGGAACGATACAGTTCGAGCTTGTTGCGCCCGTCTTCTGCAATCTCGACAAGGCGGGTTTCGCGCCACAGTTCCGTGGTCAGCCAGACGGTGACGGGCAACAATATCAGCAGCCCGGCCAGAACCAGCCGCGCACTTCGTTTTGCCGATATGGATGTCTTGAGCATTTCCCGTCAGACCGTTTTTCAGAATTATGTCGGTAGATTATGATGACATATTGGTAACAAAGCATAGCCGAAAAAGGTCGCGCACGTCAGGTGCTTGATAAAAGCACGGACTGTCTGTACCAATCAGGAACGATCAGGCGATAGCTTCCTGCCTGTACGGGAAATCAATAATCCGACAAGGATGAGACCCTGAATGACCGATAACGATCCGCACCTGATCTGGGTTTTGGCCGATGACCGTGCCGGAAACGTCAATCAGGCCATCGGTGTGGCAGAAGCCCTTGCCCAGCCGTTTAAACGGGTCGATATCGGTTATACCAGTCTGGCGCGCCTGCCCAATGTCATTCGCCGTGCCAGCCTTTTGGGGATCGATACCCCTTCGCGTGCAAGGCTTGTGGCACCGTGGCCCGATCTGGTGATTGCCGCAGGGCGACGCACCGCGCCGATTGCGCGATGGATCAAAAAGCAAAGCAACGGCCATACAAAATTGTGCCAGATCATGCGCCCGGACGGGGGCGAGGGGGCGTTTGACCTGATCGCGGCCCCGGCCCATGACCGGATGCCGATGCGTGAAAACGTTCTGGAAATTCCCGGTGCGCCGCACCGCGTAACCGAAACCAGACTTCTGATCGAGGCCGATACCTGGCGCCCGCATTTCAAGGGGCTGCCAAAACCGCGTGTGGCATTGATTGTCGGGGGCAGCACCAAAAGCACGGTCTTTACCGCCGATATGGCGCGCGAACTGACCGGGCGGGCGATCGAGGCGACCAGGGCGGTAGATGGCAGTTTGCTGGTGACGACAAGCCGTCGTACCGGGTCGGAAAACGAGGAAATCATTGCCGAAATGCTGGGTAATTCGGGGCTGCCATATCACCTGCATGACTGGAATTCAAAGGACGAAAACCCGTATTTCGGTTATCTCGCGCTGGCCGATACCATCATCGTTACCGGTGATTCTGTTTCGATGTGTTGCGAGGCAGCCGCCGCGCCGGGCGGGGTTTATATCTATGCCCCCGATGGTATTGCAAACCCGCGCCATCAGCTTTTGCATCAGGCATTGTATGACGGCGGTTATGCCCGGCCGTTGTTGCCAAATACCGAAATCGTACCGTTCAAACATCCCTCCCTGCAACCGGCCCGTATGGTCGCACAGCGCTGCCTTGAATTGCTGAACGCCCCGGTTTCGTAGGAATTTTTGATCCGAAACCCCTGTTTCTGTCGTGATCGTTACGGAAGCCGGACGCCGCTTCCGGACGGGTCGATATGGTCGACCAGAAAATCGATAAAGGCGCGAATACGCGCGGCAAGATGTTCATGTCCGGCAAAAATCGCATGGATCAGCTGTTCGTCATTCGGGTTCCAGTCCGGCAGGATTTCAACCAGCGTTCCGGCCTTCAGATCGCCCTGAACATGGAACCGGCCAAGCCGCGCCATGCCCAGCCCCGAAAGGCATAACCGGCGCATGGCCGGGCCGCTGTCGCACAGGAAATTGCCCGATACCGTCCGGCCAAACCGTTCGCCGGTGTCGGGATTGGTGAAAGGCCATTCATTCATCGGGATCGGGAAGTTGAATCGCAGGCAATTGTGACTGTCCAGTTCGTCCGGATGGCCGGGCAGGCCGCGTTTGGCAATATATTCCGGCGATGCGACGATGGTGCGGCTGCTTTCGATCAGTTTGCGGGCCTTTAGCGATGAGTCGGGCAATGATCCCGATCGGATGGCGATATCGGCCCGTTCTTCAAGCAAATCAATAATCCCGTCGGTCAGGGAAAAATCCAGTTCGACCTCGGGATAGCGTTCGAGAAAGGCGGGGATCAGCGGCTGAACATACATCACACCAAACGCGATGGAGGCATTGACGCGCAACCGGCCACGCGGGGCGGCCTTGCCGCCGCTGGCGACCGCCCGTTCGGCATCGTCGATTTCATCAAGTACCCGCCGGGCGCGGGCCAGATACATTTCGCCTTCGGGCGTCAGTTGCAATCCGCGCGTGGATCGCACCAGAAGGCGGGTCGCCAGCCGGTCTTCGACCCGCGTGACAAGCTTGCTGACAGCGGATGGCGACAGGCGCAGTTTCCGACCGGCTTCGGAAAAGCTTCTGAGTTCCGCGACCCGGATGAAGACTTCCATTTCCCCTGCGCGATTATCCAACTGATCCTCCGGCTTTGAATTCAATTCAAAGGCGTTTGTCGCGCAATCCGGATTATCGTGCAAGCATTCCATCGGCATAGTGGGCGGCAATGAACGGGGCGGGATGCCCCACCAACCATTTGTGCCCGCAGACGCATGGCGCGCGGGCCGGAGAATTGAAATGCCGCTTGCTTTATTTGCGTTGACGATCGCGGCCTATGCGATCGGCACGACGGAGTTTGTCGTCGTCGGCTTGCTGCCGACCGTGGCAAACGATCTTTCGGTGACCCTGCCGATGGCCGGGTTGATTGTCAGTGTCTATGCCCTTGGCGTCACGTTCGGTGCGCCGGTTTTAACCGCCCTGACCGGGCGGATGCATCGCAAGACCCTGATGCTGGGTCTGATGGGGGTGTTTGTGGTTGGCAACAGTGCCGCCGCACTTAGCCCGACCTATGAAATGCTTTTGGTTGCGCGGGTGATTTCGGCCTTTGCGCATGGTGTGTTTTTCTCCATCGGGGCGACGATTGCCGCCGATCTGGTGCCGGAAAACCGTCGGGCATCAGCGATTGCGATGATGTTCATGGGGTTGACGGTTGCGATTGTGACCGGTGTGCCGCTTGGCACCTATATCGGTCAGATGTTTGGCTGGCGGGCGACTTTCTGGGGTGTTTCGCTTCTTGGTGTGATTGCCTTTGTCGGGATTGCGGCATTGCTGCCCTCGAACCTCAGCCGGGCGGAACCCGCACGCCTGCTTGATCAGGTGCGCGTACTGGGCAGTGGCCGGTTGCTTCTGGTGTTTGGCATGACGGCGTTCGGTTATGGCGGCACGTTTGTCACCTTTACCTATCTGTCCGCAGTTCTTCAGGATATCACGGGGTTCAGTGAATCCAGTGTCAGTCTGATCCTTGTGTTCTATGGGCTTGCGATTGCGGTTGGCAACCTTGCGGGCGGACGTATTGCGGATCGGAACCCGGTCCGGGCGCTGACCATCCTGTTTGCCTTGCAGGCCGTCACACTTGTGATCTTTACCTTTACTGCCGTTTCGCCGATCCTTGCCGTTGTCACGCTGGCGGCCCTTGGTTTCCTGCAATTTGCCAATGTGCCGGGGCTTCAGCTTTATGTCGTGCAACTGGCAAAGCTGCACCGTCCGGGCGGGGTGGATGTTGCATCGGCGCTGAACATTGCGGCGTTTAACCTTGGCATCGCGATTGGCGCGTGGGTTGGCGGGATTGTTGTTTCCTCCTCGCTTGGCCTGTCGGCAACGCCTTGGGTTGCGGCCCTTCTGGTGGCGCTTGCGGTTGGTCTGACCATGATCAGCGGTGTGCTGGATCGCCGGACCGATACCGCCCTTCAGACCGCATAAGCGATATCGGGGTTGCCGCATCCTGTGCACCGGATGTGGCACCCTTTACCGGAAAGACTTGTTTTAAGGGCCTTTCTGGCGTTTTCTGATTGTTCGCCCCACAAAACCGGTTTTGATATGTCCATATCGACTGCGCTGCCTGCTGCCGTTCCTGAACATTTCCCCCGCCAGATTGCGGTTCTGATCCTTGTTGTTGTTGCCTGTTCCTTTGCCGGGAACCATGTGGCGGCAAGGCTGGCGTTTGAAAACGGCACCGGGTTGCTTCTGGCGATCCTGTGCCGGTCGGGGGTGGCACTGGCGATCCTGATTGCGCTTGTGATCTGGCAAAGGCAGACGATCCGGCTTCCGGCCGGGACGCGCAAATGGCAATTGTTGCTGGGTCTTCTGATTACGATCCAAAGCCTGTGCCTGTATTCGGCGGTGGCCCGCATTCCGGTCGCGTTGGCCCTTTTGACGGCCAACAGTTTCCCGATCATTCTGGCGCTGATCACCTGGGCATTGGGCGGGGCACGACCGACCCTGAAATCGGCGGCCCTGATGCTGTTCATCCTGTCGGGGCTTGTCCTGGCGCTTGATGTGCCCGGTGTTCTGGCGATGGAGGGCGATGTCGGTGCGAACTGGTGGCAGGGGATTGGTTTTGCACTGGGGGCGGCAACGGCCTTTGCCGTCGCTCTTTGGGTGACCGATCACAAATTGTCGGCATTGCGCGGATCGGTGCGCAGCATGTTCACCATGGTGATCGTGTTTGCATCGATGATCATTGCCGGTTTCGCCGAACTGGTGCCGGGCGGAATGGCATTGCCATCCGCAACACCGGGCTGGTTCGGTCTTGGTGCATTGGTTCTGCTTTATGGTGGTGCCTTTTCCGTCCTGTTCATTTCGGTGCCGCGGCTGAATATGGCGCGCAATGCGCCGGTGATGAATATGGAACCGATTGCCACCCTGCTGTTTGGCTGGGTGGTGCTGGAACAGATGATCAGCCCGGCCCAGATGCTGGGCGGGTTGGTCGTGATTACCGGGATTGTCATCCTGACGGTGCGCAAATCGGCCTGAGTGCCGGAATTATCGGAACCTTCGGGTTCGGCAGCCGTTGCGAAGACAGTCGCGACATTTCCAATGAGGAATTCAGATGTTTAATGTATCTGCAAATGGTGCGGTGATCCCCGCTCTTGGCTTTGGCACGTTTCGCATGCCCGAAGCCGACGTTCTGCGTATCGTGCCACAGGCGATCCAAACCGGCTTTCGCCATATCGATACCGCCCAGATTTACGACAACGAAGCCGCCGTCGGGCAGGCGATCCTTGACAGCGGTGTTCCGCGCAAGGACATCTTCCTGACCACCAAGGTCTGGGTCAGCAATTACAGGCATGATGCCTTTGTCAAATCGGTCGATGAAAGCCTTGAAAAGCTTAAAACCGATTATGTCGATCTGCTGCTTTTGCATTGGCCGAACAAGGATGTGTCGCTTGCCGATCAGATCGGGGCGTTAAACGAGGTCAAGCAGGCCGGCAAGGTGCGCCATATCGGGGTCAGCAATTTCAACATTGCCCTGATGGATGAAGCCGTTGCCCTGTCGGAGGCGCCGCTTGTGACCAATCAGGTCGAATATCATCCATTTATTGATCAGACCAAGGTCATGGACGGGGCGCGCAAACATGGCATGGCGCTGACCGCCTATTATGCGATGGCCGATGGCAAGGTGCTGGAGAATGAGCAGCTTGCCGAGATCGCCAAATCGCATGACAGGTCGGTCGCGCAGGTGGTTCTGCGCTGGCTGTTGCAGCAGAATGATGTCATCGCACTGTCGAAAACCGCAACCGAAAGCCGGGTCGCGGAAAACTTCGATATCTTTGATTTCGAACTGAGCGGCGAGGAAATGCAGGCCATTCATGGTCTGGCCGATAAAAACGGCCGGATCGTCAGCCCCGACGGGCTGGCACCCGATTGGGACTGATGCTGTTTTCAGGAAGCAGCAGGGCGGGCGGAGCAGTTTTCTGCCCAAGGTATTGAGAAATATACCTTTATCGCCGCATTGAGCTTTGGATAAGAATTTTTTCCGGTTTTTCTGGAAAAAGTTCTTGATTTGTTCTTTTGTTTATGGCATAAGAGCAAAATCAACGGGACAAATGGGCCCGGAGACAAACCCGCAAAGCGTGATTCGCTTTTGCGGGTTTTTTGCGTTTCGGGCGGCAAAAACAGGAATGAGACGATGATGCGACAGCGATCTGACGGGATGACATGGTGGGGGTGGTATCGCCAAAGGGACGTCACTGGCGCATGGAAAAGCCATTACGGCGGTGGTGCGCTTGGGCCGTGAGGCCTCGGGATATTTGCGAAAAACTGTTGTTTATCATGACGGGAGAAATGTGCCCTTGGGGCAAGGGTGTTCGGCAGAATGGTTCGGGCCGAGGCGAAGTTGGTCCGGTTCGGTTCAGTCCGGTCGGTGAAGCGTGAAAATGTCGAGAATCAGCGGGCCCGAATTGCGCCCGGATTGCGTCCGGATTGGATCGGCTGGCCGGGTTGCCGGGATTGGTCGCCAGCGAGCCGATTGAGCGTTCGGAGATGCCGAAAGGCCGGTCATCGATGGCGGGATTTGTGCCAGCCATGCGGCAACGCTGTGGCCCTTGGGGTGAGGTGCGTTTTGGGGGCAACCGAGAGCGACGGGTGTTTTTTTCGGAGCGGCGTGGTCCGTCTGGTCGGTGGCGTTTGGCGATGCCGGGAGCTGCGGGATGGCTGGATTGGCTTGGTGATTGACCAAATCGTCATTCCGGGCGCAGCGGAGCGCAGACCCGGAATCTGTGCCCCATTGAAAGAGCTGGATTCCCGCCTTCGCGGGAATGACGATCAGGTTGGGAATGCCGATCAGGTTAGGAATGACAATCGGATTGGGAGGGCTGTGTCAGCAATCTGAGGGCCGGGTTATCCGGCCCTTTTATGGCTTAGACCGCCTGTGAATGCCGCCCGTGGGCGTGATCAAGATAGGTATCAAATGCCGCACAAACCGCACGGACCAGCGGGCGGCCGCTTTCGGTAAGGTAGATGTGTGTGCCGTTAACTTCGACGATGCCATCCTGTGTCATGGCGTGGACCCGGTCGATTTCCCATGTGAAATGGTCGACGGATGTGCCGTGATCGGCACAGATGGCGGCGACATCGACCGTCAGGTTGCACATCAGTTCGTTGATGATGTCGCGCCGGATGCGATCCTCGTTGCTGACTGCAATGCCCTTTTCAATGCCGCATTCGCCCGCCTCGACCGCGCGTTGCCAGCGGGCAAGGGCCGGGTCGTTCTGGGCATAGCCCTGTGGCAGCGATGAAATGGCCGAGGGGCCAAAACCGATCAATGCTTCGGCGCGGTCGGTGGTGTAACCCTGAAAATTCCGGTGCAGAAGGCCGTTTTTCTGCGCGATGGCCATGGCATCGTCATCGCGGGCGAAATGGTCAAGGCCGATGGCGCTGTAACCATGTGAGGTCAGTTGGGTCTGGATGGCTTCGTACTGGGCCCAGCGGGCTGCGGTGTCGGGCAGGGCTTCGGTCGGGATCAGGTTCTGGTGTTTTTTCATCCATGGCACATGGGCATAGCCGAATACCGACAGGCGGTCCGGGTTCAGCGTGACCGTCTGATCAACGGTTTCGATGATGCTGTCGACCGTCTGGAACGGCAGGCCATACATCAGATCAACATTGATGCCCGAAATCCTGTGCGCGCGCAGGCGGGCAATGACATCTTCGACCAGTTCGAAGGATTGCACGCGGTTGACCGCACGTTGCACAAACGGGTTGAAATCCTGAATGCCGATGCTGGCACGGGTAAAACCGCAATCGGCCATCGCATTGATAAATTCCGGGGTGGCGGTGCGCGGGTCCATTTCAAGGGCGACTTCGGCGTCGTCAAGGATATCGATGCGGTCCGTCAGATCGGCCATGATCGCGCGAAGGTCTTCGGGTTTAAGTGCCGTCGGGCTGCCGCCGCCAAAATGAATATGCGAGACCTTGAAACGGTGGGCAGGGTCAAGCTTTGACAGCAGGCTTTCGATTTCAGCCCGAAGGGTCAAAACGAAGTTGCCAACCGGGTCATATTGCCTGGTGATTTTGGTGTTGCACCCGCAGAACCAGCACATTTCCCGGCACCACGGGATATGCAGATACAGCGATAAGGGTTGTGCGGGATCAAGGTCACCCAGCCAGCTTTCGAAAACCCTGCCATTCACCGACGCGCTGAAATGCGGTGCGGTCGGATAGCTGGTATAGCGCGGCAGACGCAGGTCGTATTTTTCGTAAAGGGCGAGTTGCATGACGGACATCCCGAAAATTCGTTCTGTCCGTCTTTTGCATTATTCCAAATTCATCTTCCTTGATATGCGTCAAGGAGTGGCAAAGCGGGAAATTACAGATGCTTGAAAGCTGAAATCAGATCGGCACGCAGGATCGCCAGCCGTTCATTGCCGGTTTCCTCGTCATAAGGTTCGGCCTTGCCGACACCCCAGATCGGGCCGGGCCATGCGGCATCATTTTTGAACCGGGCGATGACATGACAATGCAGTTGCGGAACCATGTTGCCCAGCATCGCGACATTGGTTTTATCGGCGTTGAAACGGCGCTTAAGCGTTGCAGAAACAATCGCGCATTCATCGCCGAGCAATTTGCGTTCATCCGCACTCAGATCATCATAATCGACCAGATTGGCGCGTTTTGGCACAAGGATCAGCCACGGATAGCGGGCGTCATTCATCAGCAGGACATGGGACAGCGGCCCGTCGGTAACGAGATCGGTGTCGGCAGCAAGTTGCGGATGAAGGGCGAAATCGTCGATCATGGCGGGCCTCTTTGGGGCTGGGGACAGATGAGAGTGAAATCTTATAGACGGAACGCAATAGCTTGTCGCGCGTTCCGGTAAGAGGACAAAATTGTCCGTTCGAGTGTTGTTTTTGAATAACTTGCAATAATTGCCGTTCCTGCCTAGCTAGGTCCTGACCCTGGCCGGGGTCGGACAAATGCGATACAGGAGCATGACCGGCATGACGGACAGAAAGCGGGTGGTAATCGTTGGCGCAGGGTTTGGCGGCATGAGTGCCGCCAAGAAACTTGCGGGCAGGGATGAGGTTGACGTCATCCTGATCGACAAGCGCAATCATCATCTGTTTCAGCCGCTGCTTTATCAGGTGGCGACCGCCGACCTGTCGCCCGCCGAAATCGCCTGGCCGATCCGCAGTATTTTCAGCCGCTATCCCAATGTTTCCGTTTTCATGGGTGAAGTCACCGGGCTTGATTTGCCAGGCAAGCGGATCATCGCGGGGGATCGCGACCTGTCGTATGACTATCTGGTGATCGCGACCGGGGCGGTGACATCCTATTTCGGTAACGATCACTGGGCGATGGTCGCACCGGGCCTTAAAAACATTACCGAGGCGACCGATATTCGCAAAAGTCTGCTTCTGGCGTTTGAGCGGGCGGAAAACAGTGAAGACCCGGAAGAACGGCGGCGGTTGCTGAACTTTGTCGTGGTTGGCGGCGGGCCGACCGGGGTCGAGATGGCCGGGGCGATTGCCGAGCTTGCCAAGCAGGCATTGTCCCATGATTTTCGCCGGATTGATCCGCGCGATGCGCGCATCATCCTTGCCGAAGGCGGCCCCAGATTGCTGGGCACATTTCCCGAGGATTTATCGGAATATACCCGCAAATCGCTTGAAAAAATCGGTGTCGAAGTCAGGGTCAATCAGCAGGTTTCCGACATTACCGCGATGGGTGCGCAGATTGGCGATGAATTCATTCCGAGCGCGAATGTGATCTGGGGCGCGGGTGTCCGGGTTGATCATCTGGCCGACTGGACCGGGCGGGAATGTGATCGGGGCGGTCGGGTGATGGTCAATACCGACCTTTCGGTGCCGGGTTATGAGGACGTTTTTGTCATCGGTGATGCGGCGCATGTGCCGTGGCGTGATGGCATGACGGTGCCGGGTATTGCGCCCGCGGCCAAGCACCAGGGCAAGTATGTTGGCGGGCGTATCCTTGATCATATCGCGAAGCGCGAAACACCGCCATTTGCCTATCGCCATGCCGGAAATCTGGCGACGATTGGCCGTCATCGGGCGGTGATTGACCTGAACGGGTTCAAGCTGCGCGGCTGGCTGGCGTGGTGGTTCTGGGGGCTTGCGCATATCTATTTCCTGATCGGTCTGCGCGCGCCCGCCCTTGTGATGGTGCAGTGGGTCTGGAGTTATCTGTTCCGCAAAAAAGGCGCGCGCCTGATCACCGGGCTGATGTCGGGCGAGGTATCGGAACAAATAAACCCGGCACAAAGCCCGGCGGGAAAGCCGGCAAAAACACCACCGGGGGAATGAGGGGGCGATCCATTCCCCGGTGATGGTGCCGTCAGGTCGTTCAGGCCATCATTGCGATATCGGAAATCTGCGTGTGACGTGCCTGCAATTGCATGACGATATCGGCGACTTTTGCCTCGGCATCGGCGATGGATTTTTGGGTGCGGTCGTCACCGAATTCGTCATATTCGATAGCGGCACCGTGCTGATCGGTGATGCCGATATATTCCAGCGGGGCAAAGACGCCGCCTTCGACATGATTAAGATGGGCCACGCGCCCGCCGGGATCATATCCGAAATCGCCGCGCGAGGATAAAACCACCAGTGATTTGCCACCCGTCAGCATCGGCCAGTAGGGGACGCCATCACGCGACCGGTCAAAGCCGAAGGTGACACCGACACGGACGATATTTTCGATCCATGCCTTCATCTGGGCGGGCATGCCGAAATTATACATCGGCACCCCGGCAACGATCACATCGGCGCGCAGCAATTCGGAAAGCAGTTCGTCGCTTTCAGCCAGTGCTTGATGCATCCAGTCTTCGCGCTGATCGGGTTTGGTGAAGGCCGCATGAACCCAGTCACCCGTTACCGGGCTGGGCGGATTGGCGCCGACATCGCGATAGATGATTTCGTCATCCGGGCGGGTGGCGCGCCATTGTTCGATGAATTTGGCGGTAAGGCGGCGCGAGTGGGAGCCGTGGGCGCGCGTGTCGGATCGGCCGGGGCGCGCACTGCTGTCGATATGAAGGATGGTTGTCATGGGGCACCTTTGATCGTTAATGATGATATTTGTTCATCTGTTTCGATTTGCATTGCCCCATATTTGACTTGGATATAGGCTTTGATCAAAATCGAATATCTCAGCCAATAGATGAATTGAGTTCATCCATATGCCCTTGCCCCCGCTTGCGACCCTGCGTGCTTTTGAGGCCGCCGCCCGACACCTTAGTTTCAAGCGGGCGGCGTCCGAACTTGCCGTGACGCCAACCGCGATCAGCCATCAGGTGCGATTGCTTGAAGAAACCCTTGGTGTGCGGTTGTTTGATCGCAAACCAAGGCAGGTGACACTGACCGCCGCCGGGCAGGAACTTTATCCCACATTGCGCGACGGCTTTGCCGGTTTTGCCGCCGCCATTGACCGGATCAAGGCGCGCAAACCCCAACGCGGGCTGACGGTATCGGTGCTGGCATCCTTTGCGGCCAAGTGGCTGTTGCCGCGCCTTGGCGGTTTTCAGGCGGCACATCCCGATATTCATTTGCGCCTGCATACATCGGCCGAGACGGTTGACCTTCATTCCGGGATGGCTGACGCGGCGGTTCGATATGGCAAGGGGCCGTTTCCGGGCATGGTGGTGCAAACCCTGTTTGCCGACCGGTTCGCGCCGGTTTGCAGCCCGATGCTGAATATCCAACAGCCCAACGACCTGCGCGGGCAGACCTTTTTGCATCTGGAATGGCTGCGCCCGGACGAGGCGACGCCGACCTGGGCGCGGTGGTGCAAGCGGGCCGGGCTGGATGATGTCGATTTATCAAGCGGGCTTAGTTTCAGTGACGATACCCACGCCATTCAGGCCGCGATTGCGGGGCAGGGTGTTGTTCTGGCCAGTTCGGAAATGGTGCGTTCGGAAATCGCCGCCGGGCTTCTGGTGCAGCCATTCGGCCCGGTGATGGAAGGGCATCATTATCACCTGATCCATACCGGCAGGAGTGCGAACATCAAGGAAGTCGAGGCATTCGGCGCGTGGCTTTCGGACGAAATCGCCAAAGATGGTGCCGTGTGATGAAGGTGCCCGGGATGCCGTCCTGCTTTGGCATTGACGCGGCGGCGGTGATGCGAAACCATGACGGCCCGAAACAATGCTCCGGTCAGGTGTCCAATGCCCCGTTTCAGCGCCAATCTTTCCTTTCTGTTTGCCGATCTACCGTTTGAGAAGCGTTTTGCGGCGGCAGCGGCGGCCGGGTTTGGCGGGGTCGAATATGTCGGCGCCTATGACATGCCGATGGCAAGCGTCAAATCGCTGCTGAGCGATAATGGCCTTGAGCAGGTTTTGTTCAATATGCCGACCGGGGATTGGGAAAAGGGTGAACGCGGGCTTGCCTGTCGTCCTGGGCGCGAGGATGCGTTTCGCGATTCCGTGGTCAAGGCGCTTGATTACGCCGCCGCGACCGGATGCAGGATGGTGCATTGCATGGCGGGGGTGATGGGCAAGGGCGAGGATGCCGGGGAACTGGCGCGGCTTTATTGCGACAATCTGCTTTATGCCGCCGATCTGGCCGAACAGGCCGGGGTCAAGATCCTGATCGAGCCGATCAATCCGGTCGATATGCCGGGTTATTTGTTAAATTCCGTCGAACAGGCTGCCGTGATCCTTGATCAGCTTGATCATCCCAATCTGGCGCTGCAATTCGATATTTATCATGCGCAGATTGTCGGCGGGAATATCGCCGCACGTCTGGACAAGCATCTGGACAAAACCGCCCATATCCAGATTGCCGGTGTGCCGGGCCGCCGTGAACCCGATAGCGGCGAGCTTAATTATCCGTTCCTGTTTTATATGCTTGACCGGGTCGGTTATGACGGCTGGATCGGCTGTGAATACAAGCCGCACGGCGATACTGATGCCGGTCTTGACTGGATCCGCCCGTGGATGCCGAAATCCTGATCAAATCTATTCGATCAGGATGGCGCGGAAGTCGTTTACGTTGGTCAGCGTCGGGCCGGTGATCAGGAGATCGTCGATTTTGGCGAATGCGCTATAGGCGTCGTTATTGGCCAGATATTCCCGAAGGTCGATCCCGGCCGATGTCGCCTTTTGCCAGCTTGTCGGGTCGATGATGGCACCGGCGTTATCTTCGCTGCCGTCGATGCCGTCGGTATCAATGGCGAGCGCGCTGAACCCGGCGTGATCGCGGAACTGGATCAGGAGAGAGAGCAGAAATTCGCTGTTGCGGCCACCACGCCCCCCCTTGGCGCGGACCGTGACGGTTGTTTCACCGCCCGATAGCAGCACACAGGGTCTGGCGGCCGGTTGGCCGTGATTGGCGACCTGATGGGCGATGCCGGCATGGACGATGGCGACCTCGCGGGCTTCGCCTTCGATGGCGTCCCCCAGAATGACCGGATTGATGCCAAGGTCGCGGGCGACCCTGGCTGCGGCCTCCAGACTGTCCTGCGGGCGTGACAGCATGACGATTTCATGCCCGTCAAAGCATTTGTCGCCCGGTTTGACGGTTTCATGGATGTCGTTGTTTAAAAGTTCGGTCGCGGCAAGCGGGATTTCGATCCGGTAACGGCGGATGATATCAAGCGCATCCTGCCCGGTTGTCGGATCGGCAACGGTGGGACCGGATGCGATGATTGCCGGATCGTCGCCCGGCACATCGGAGACCAGATAGGTCACCATGCGTGCGGGGGCACAGGCGGCGGCCAGCCTGCCGCCCTTGATCGCGGACAGGTGTTTGCGCACACAGTTCATTTCGGAAATGGTCGCGCCGCTATGGAGCAGGGCCTTGCTGATTGCCTGTTTGTCTTCGAGTGTCAGGCCCGGACCGGGCAGGGCCAGCAGGGCCGATCCGCCGCCCGAAATCATGCAGACCACCAGATCATCGGGACCGGCGGATTTGACGATATCGAGAATGCGCTGGGCGGCCTTTTGCCCGGCGGCATCGGGGACCGGGTGGGAGGCCTCGACAATTTCGATTTTCTCGCACGGGACGGCATGACCATAGCGGGTGACGACCAGACCGGAAATATCGCCATCCCATGCCTTTTCAAAGGCGCGCGCCATATTGGCCGATGCCTTGCCCGCACCGATGACGATGGTTTTGCCCTTGGGTTTTGCAGGCAGGTTGCGCGGGATCTGGACCGCAGGATCGGCGGCCTTGAGGGCGGCATCCATCAACTGCAAAAGCGTGTCGCGCGAGGTTGTCATATCGGGTTCCCTGACTGGATTGGGTGTTCTTGATTAATTGGGGCCGGTTTTCCGGCTCAGTTCGGTTTGTTCACGGTGGCCAGTTTGAAATATTCGATGACCGCCTGTAAATGTTCGGACATGGCTTTTTCCGATGCATCCGGGTCACGCGCGGCGATGGCTTCGACAATCGCATAATGATGTTCCTGCACCATCCGGTCAAAGGACGGGCCCGACAGATTGTTAAAGCGGATTTCGGTCAGGGCCGCCTGCAAGACATCATGGAGCATTTTCATGACGTGGTAATAGATGATCGATCCGCTGGCGCGTGCGATCATCATATGCAGGCGATGATCGTCATCGGCACGATATTTCGGCGCACGACGCGGATCGTGGGCCTGCCGGTAGGCGATGCGCAGCAGTTCGATATCCTCGTCACTGGCATTGATGGCAGCCCGCCGTGCGGCCCATGTTTCCAATGTGCAGCGGATTTCCTGAAGGTCGCGCAGGTTATCGAGCGATGCCCGCACAAGATCGGTCATCGCGGTATCCATTTCGACCCCGGTCGAGGACAGGACTTCGGTACCGCCCCCCTGAACCGCGCGCAGGTAACCGCGGGTTTTGAGCTTTTGCAGGGCCGCACGTACCGAAACGCGGCTGACTTTCATGTTTTCGGCCAGTTGGCGTTCGCCCGGCAGACGATCACCGGGCAGGAAAATGCCTGCGGTGATCATGTCGAGAAGTTTGTCGGCAACCTGATCGGCAATCCTTTTGGGCGGGTTGGCGTCAACCCCGTCGGAAGATTGTGCAGGTTTGACAGGCGGCATGTTTTGAACACTCCAGCAGCGACCGAGACCAGTCGACAACGCGTTTGGTTTTATTGGTCATACCACTTTACGGGATGTTTTGCGTTGCTGCAAAGTGTCCGTTGCACTGTTGTAAAGGGGGCGTGCGGGCGAGCTTGTCAGTCCGGTCATAAATTGATAGTTCAACAGGGTCCGAAATGCCGGTTCGCGCCGGTTTTGGACCCGAAAATTTTCAAGCTGCCCCAATTTCAGGAGAATTCGCGTGAGCCACCATACCGGGCCGCTGCTGGGCCATGATGATCCGGCACCGTTTGAGGTTTTGAACGAGAACGGCAAGGGGCATTCGCTTTTTGTCTGTGACCATGCGTCGCGCGAAATCCCCAAAAGCCTTGGTACGCTGGGCCTGCCGGAAGAAGAACGCAAACGCCATATCGGTTGGGATATCGGGGCGCGCAAGGTGACCGAAATTCTGGTGGAGCGGTTTGATTGCCCGGCGGTTCTGGGCGGTTATTCGCGGCTGGTGATCGATTGCAACCGGCAGCTTTGGGACCCGACCGGGATGCCCGAAATCGCCGATCAGACGGTGGTGCCGGGAAATAAAAACGTTTCGCCGTCTGAACATATGCAGCGCATTCGCGAGATTTTCCTGCCCTATCACGGGGCCATCGAGGAACGCATTGCCAATTTCCATGCCCATAAAATCGTCCCGGCCCTGATCGCCATTCACAGTTTTACCCCCGTTTTCCAGGGGTTCGAACGGCCGTGGGAAATCGGCATTCTTTGGGATCAGGATGACCGTATTCCCGTACCGTTGCTGGCGAAATTGCGCGAACAGAATCCTGATTTGACGATTGGCGATAATGAACCCTATTCCGGGAAGCATATGGCCGATTACACCATCGATCATCACGGCGAAGCGGGTGGGTTGCCCTGTGTGTCGATTGAAATCCGGCAGGATCTGATCGATACTGATGCAGGGTGTGAGAAATGGGCCAGAATCCTTGGCGATGCGTTTGTCGACATCCTGGCCGACCCGAACCTTTATAAAATCAGGAGAGACTGATTTGGCGGTGTCCCATTCGCGTGAACCGGGCTTTTCCATCGGGATCGAGGAAGAATTCTGGCTGGTGGACCGCGAAAGTCGCGATCTGGCGACGGACCCGGCAGCGGATTTTCTGAAAGACTGCAAGGCCGAACTGGGCGATCAGGTATCAAGCGAGTTCATGCGCTGCCAGGTCGAGACCGGCACCAAGGTGTGCAACAGTGCCGCCGAAGCGCGCGACCAACTGACGCATATGCGCAGCACGCTTGCCGATATTGCAGCACGCTATGACATGGCGTTGCTGGCGGCATCGACACACCCCTTTGCGCAATGGGACAGCCAGAAACACACCGAGGGCGAGCGGTATAGCACGATTGCGCGCGATCTTCGCACGGTTGTCGACCGGCTTCTGATTTGCGGGATGCATGTGCATGTCGGGATCGAGGATGATGACCTGCGGATCGAATTGATGGCGCAGGCGAGTTATTTCCTGCCGCATCTTCTGGCACTGACGACCAGTTCGCCGTTCTGGCGCGGGCGTGATACCGGGCTTCAGACCTTCCGTCTTTCGGTGTTTGACAATTTGCCGCGCACCGGGTTGCCCGAAGTGTTCGGATCATGGGCGGAATATCGCCGCCATGTCGATATGCTGATCCAGGCGGGGGTCATCGAGGATGGCACCAAGCTTTGGTGGGATTTGCGACCCAGCGACCGTTGGCCGACGCTTGAAATGCGGATTGCCGATGTCTGTACCGATCTGGAAGACGCGATCTGTGTCGCGTCGATCACGCGATGCCTGATGCGGATGTTGTATCGTTTGCGGCGCAATAACCAGCGGTGGCGGATCTATTCCAACATGCTGGTGCGCGAAAACCGCTGGCGGGCGTGCCGGTATGGCAGCGATGCCGGGGACAAGGCCGGGCTGATCGATTTTGGCCGGGCGGAGATTGTGCCCTATGCCGATCTTCTGGAAGAAATCATCGAACTGATCCGCCCGGATGCGGAGCATTTCGGCTGTGTCGCCGAGGTCGAACATGCGCGCACCATTATCGCACGCGGGACGAGCGCGCATCGCCAGCGCAAGATTTATACCGATGCGGTGGAAAAAGGTGCCAGCCCGCGCGATGCGTTGCTTGCGGTGGCCGATCACCTGATGGTGCAAACGGTGCCTGGCGAAAAATCGGCGGTTTGACAGCAGTCTGAGATTTGCCGGGTTAACGGGTCTTGTCATGGCAAAGCGCATTGAGTATCGTCGCGCCGCATTGAAATTCCGCGCACCGGTTTCCGCTGCGCAATCATGATCGGAGAATATCAGGAATGACCGAAGTCGGTGGAATCGCAGCCGATCAGCTTGCGAGCTATGTCGAACGTATCGAACGCCTTGAAGAAGAAAAGGCCAACCTGATGGCCGACATCAAGGAAGTTTACGGTGAAGCCAAGGCGCTTGGTTACGACGTGAAAATCCTGCGCCAGATTATCCGTCTGCGCAAAATGGAAGATCACGAGCGCACCGAACAGGAAGAAATCCTTGAGGTTTACAAACGTGCGCTTGGCATGAGCTGATCTGCTGTGTCAGGAGTGTCGCGCCAAGATGCAAAGCCCGCTTTCGAGCGGGCTTTTGTTTTTGTATCCTGTGGCAATGAATGAACGCAATCGCCCCCAAATCACAAGCGACGTCACAGAAGGCGTTTGCCGTCTTTTGTATCATCATCGCATGGCGTGCCTGACCGAGCTTCGCCTTGGCAACGGGCGCAGGCTTGATGTGCTGGCCCTTGGGGAAAAGGGCGATCTTTGGGCGGTCGAGGTCAAATCATCGGTCGAGGATTTTCGCGTCGATCAGAAGTGGGAAAGCTATCTTGATTATTGTGACCGGTTTTTCTTTGCCGTGCCGATGGAATTCCCGCGCGACCTGATCCCGGTTGATGTCGGGTTGATCGTTGCCGACCGGTTTGAAGCGGCAATTGTCCGTCCCGCGCCGGAGCCGAACCGGAAACTGTCGGCAGCACGACGAAAGAAGTTATTGATTTCGTTCGGAAGAACGGCGGCGGCCCGACTGACTCCGGGGGCGGATGGCGATATCGTTATTCCGTAATGATTTAAATCCAAAGGCGAAAACCGATACAATCGGCAAATGTACAAGTATTTATCATCTTATACTTATACGTGGATACGATAGGAAAAATATACCGTAGGGTAGTATTTCTTGTCTTATTTTTGAACTAATATCCTAACAAACATGTCACTTGGTTGCGTCGTTGGTCGATGACTAAACTCTGCCGCGCGGCAAGGTGATAAAAAAATATCCCTGGAAACGATCAAGATCGGCTCATGCCGCGGAAACCTGTATGACGGGGTGCATTTTTGCGCGCCTGTCTGATCGTGGGGGTACGATGGCGGGGACGGGACGTATTGCGGCGGCAGTCGCAAGCCTGGGGCTTGTGTTCGGGGATGGTATCGGGACGCGGGGGCGTCACATCCGGTATGCCGGTCCGAACCTTATCCGGCGCGGGGCAGCACATATATCCGTGCCGGTTCATGGCAATCACATCATCACATTTTCAATAAAAACAAACAGTCGGCATTTGTCGCGCGTGCATTTCGCATATGGCGGAATGATGCGGGCGGATGATCGCTGTGTCGCCAATGACGTGGTTAAGGGACATCGCAAAAACAAGGGTGACGCCACAGTCACCGCCTTCCGGGAAGCTGTTGGGGCAGCAGCCTGATATCCTTGTATTTACAATTGGTTAGAACGTTACAGAATGAAAACTTTTGTCAATCTGAATATCGGAACCAAGTTGGCGGTCCTGCCGCTGATCGGGGTTATCGCCATTGCCATTGTGGGCGTCATCGGGGGACGCGCGATTGGATCACTTAGCAACGGTCTGGAATTTGCCGTCTCGGAGGCCTATCCGGAGGTCCGCGATATCGGCAATATCGACCGTAATGTCACCAAGGTTCACCAGACGGTTTATCGCCTGCTTTCATGGTCGGCGGCAGGCGTTGACGAAGACCGCATGAGCAGCGTGAACGGGGAATTGCAGTCACAGATTGCAGCCGCACGCGATGCCTTTACCCAGATGCTGGGTGATCAGAACCTGCCGGGGCCGGAACGCGAAATCGCGGAAGGTGCGGCCAAGCTTTACGAAGATTACCTTGCCAAGATCGATCAGGTTCTGGGGATGCTTGATATCGAGTATACCGGGGCGCTGAGTTTTTCGTGGTCGGCACAGTCGGATTACGAAAGCCTGATGGCGACATTGGCCGAGCTTCGTGAAACAGCGGAAACCCGCATGGATGTAGCCAGTTCGGATGCGATGGCAGCCGGCATGACAGCCCGGAACCAGACGATCATTGCATCGGTCGTTGCCGTTCTGGCGATGGTGCTGATCAGTTTTGCCATCACGCGCGTGATCGGTGTGCCGGTCAAGCGGTTGACGGCGGTGATGCGCGAACTGGCCGATGGTCGTGCTGATATCGACGTGCCCTTTACCGGGCGGACCGATGAAATGGGCAGTATGGCAGGCGCGGTTGAAATTTTCCGCCAGAATGCGCAAAGCCTTTTGGAAGCCGAACGCACCCGTCTTGAGGACGAGGCAAAGGCCGCCGAGGAAAAACGCCAGATCATGCAGGAACTGGCCGCCGAGATCGAAACATCGGTACAGGGAACCGCAACCGCGGTCAGTGCCGCGATCGAGCAGATTGGCGCATCGGCCAGTGCGATGCTGACCAATGCGGAACGCACCGATCAGCAAAGCGAGAATGCGTTTGATGCGTCGGGCAAATCAAGCCGCAATATGGGCGAGATTTCGGAGGCCGCCAACAGCCTTGCCGCCGCCATTTCCCAGATCAGCAACGAAATCCAGGAAAGCAGCCGACGCGCACAGGCGGCAAGCGAGCAGGCATTGGATGCGGATGCCAAAATCCGCAAGCTTGAAGAGGCCAGTGTCCGGATCGAGGATGTGGCGGCATTGATCGGCAATATTGCCGAGCAGACCAACCTTTTAGCGCTTAACGCGACGATTGAATCAGCCCGTGCCGGGGATGCCGGAAAGGGCTTTGCGGTTGTGGCCAACGAGGTCAAGAACCTTGCCAGCCAGACGGCACGTTCAACCGAGGAAATCGCAACGGAAATCGCCAATGTCCGTACGGAAACCGTTCTTGCGGTCGAGGCGATCCAGACGATTGTTGCCAGTGTCAATGACGTCAACGGTATCCTTAAAGCCATCGCCGATGCGGTGCTGGAGCAGGGAACGGCCACCGGCCAGATCAGCAACAGCATTTCCGAGGCCGCCGGGTATGCCGAAACCGTTTCGGGCGGGATTGGCGATGTACGTGAAATTGCCCGTGCCACACGCGAGTCAGCAGATTCCGTCGGGCAGGCAACCGGCGAGCTTGGCCGCCAGATGACCGGTTTGAGTTCTTCCGTGGACGGGCTTGTCGCCCGTTTGCGGGCGGTCTGATCCATTTTCCATTTTTCTTCCAACAGGTTCATCAAAGGGGATTACCTGATGAAAACACTTATGCGTCTTTTTGTATCTGCCATGACCGCACTTTGCCTGACTGCTGGCCTTGCACAGGCCCAGGACAAGGCGGCAACCGCACAGACACTGGTCGACAAGGCCATTGCACTTTACGATCAGGTTGGTCAGGACCAGTCCTTTACCGCGTTTAACGACAAGGACGGCGAATATGTTTTTGATGAATATTATGTGATTGTCGCCGATGGCGAAAAGGGCACGTTCCTGACGCATGCGATCAATCCGAAGCTGATCAACAATCCGAAAATCTGGGACCTTCAGGATGTGAACAGCAATTTCATCGTTCGTGACATGGTGGAAACTGGCAAGACGAACCCGGATGGCGGCTGGTCCAACTATACCTGGACCCACCCGGAAACCAAGAAACTTGCCGAAAAGAAAACCTGGGTAAAACCCCATGACGGCAAAATCTTTATGGTCGGTTATTACGAATAACGGATCATCGAATCGCGGAATTACAGAAGGTCGCCCAAGTGGCGACCTTCCTGTATTTAGGGTTTTGGCGATCATGGAAGTATATTTCTGCCTGTGATGGCCGTCACATCAATAATGAAATAAAAGTTACGAAGCATTTTACTGGTATAGGCATTTGCCATTTCACACTATTCGATGGTCTATATTTGTTCCAAACTTTCATAAGTTTGATGTCGAATGGTAAATTATCTTAAATATTGAATAGGTTATAATTCTTCTTAGCTTCAGAGGCTCGCGCAAGACGGGCCGATATCTCCTGGGTGGAAGCGCTGGCAACTGCGGCGTTATTCCAACGCAGCGTTCGGGTGTTCAGCCGTTTAACGGCAAATGAGTGGGAGATAGCTGTGAGAAAAATCAAACGGGCAATCTTTTTGTCCGGCGGGGGACCTGCCGTCGGGCTCAGTATCGGGGTTCTGAAACGACTTCAGCAGGAACCCGATATTACGTTCGATATCTGGTCGTCTGCCTGCATCGGTGCATGGCTTTCGGTAGCCTGGCATCAGGCGGACGAGGGGCAGGAACTTGATCAGACGATCGGGTTTTTCCGCAAGATATTCCGACCGGCAAGCGTTTATGACCGCTTTCCGATTGCATCGGCCTTTGCGCCGGATTTCTTTTCCGATTTCGCCAACCGGCTTTCCTATTTCTTTAACCCGGACAGCTATCAGGGGCTGATCGTGCCAGAAGCCATGGCCGAAGCCGCCGAGCATGTCCGCCATTTCATGGGCAATCCGAAATACTGGACGCCCCATAACCTTAACGATGTGCTGTTGAACGGTATTCTGGCAGTCAATCCGCTGTCGCGCTTTATGGTCGGCGCGATGTATCAGACCAAGACCAAGGGATTGGCGAAAATCTATTCGCCTGACAGCATGTTCCTTGATCGGCTTGATTTCGACCGGTTGTATCAGCCCGATAAACCAGCACTTTTCCATAACGCCTATAACCTGACACAGCAGCGGTTGGAGCTGTTTACCAACAAACCCGATCATTACAATCTGCCGCAGATGAATGCGCAGACGCTTTGTGCCTGTTCGGCCCTGCCGTTTATCGAGGAACCGGTTGAAATAAACGGCGATACCTATTGCGAGGGGGCGACGGTCGATACGGTCAATTTCTTTGATTTCCTGCGCCATCATCCCGATGTCGAGGAAGTCTGGGTCAGCCGTATTCTTGATCTGAAGCAGGTGCGTCAGCCGGAAAATCTTTATGACGCGCTTAACAACCTGATCATGCTGTTTGCCGCATCGGCAAGCGAGGATGCGGTCAAGGCCTTCAAACGCGAAGTCGCCGAAAGCGGGCGGAAGATCGACATCATCGAAATCCCGGTTTCACCCCATATCAATTACGACTGGACGTGGGAGAACCTTGATCGCGGGATTGATGACGGCTATCAGGCGACCGATGACATGATCGCAAGTTACCGCAGCCGGCAGCTTCGCGAACATCCGGTAAGTGATCTGCGCCGTCGTGCGGCACGGGTTCTGCCCGATCTGCATTTTCCGCTGGGCGGGCCACGGCCAAGACTGGCGTAACATCATCAAAAAAGGGGCCGCTGATCATGCGGCCCCTTTGATTTTGGAAAGCCGCGTTATTCGGCGGCTTTCAGATGTTCCGGCGGGTTGCGGAACTGTTCAAGCAGTTCGGCCTCGCGGGTTTTGACCTTGTCGATATTGCCATCCTTGATATGGCCATAGCCGCGGATCTGTTCGGGCAGGGCCAGAAGGGCGTTGGCAATCCGGGCATTGTCATGGTTAAGGCCCTTGATGACCTCGTCCACCAGTGCCTCGTAATCGGCAATCAATTGACGTTCCATTTTGCGTTCATGGCTGCGACCGAACGGGTCGAGTGCCGTGCCGCGCAGGAACTTGAATTTCGCAAGAATGCCAAAGGCGTTCATCATCCAGGGGCCAAAGGCCTGCTTTTTCAGGTGGCCGGTTTCCGGGTCCTTGTCGGCGAAGGCCGGCGGGGCCAGATGGAAACGGATTTTGTAATCGCCGGTGAAGTTCCTGGCGAGTTTGGCCTTGAAGGCCGGGTCGGTATAAAGGCGGGCCACTTCATACTCGTCCTTGTAGGCGAGCAGTTTGAAGTAATATTTCGCCGCCGTCCGGGCCAGATCATCGCCACCATCAAGGCGTTTTTCAGCCGCCGCAACCCTGTCGACCAGTGCGACAAAACGGTTGGCATAGGCCGCGTTCTGATAATCGGTCAGGAAGGCCTTGCGTTTGGCGACGATGTCCGAAAGCGTGGTGGCAATCGGGTGTGCCTCGGCCTCGTTCGGGCCGATGACATCAAGGACGCGTTTCGGATCATGGGCAAACAGGCGGCCCCAATAGAAGGATTGCTTGTTCATATCAATCGCGACACCGTTAAGGTCAATCGCCTGCATCAGGGCTTCTTCGGTGATCGGGATCAGGCCGCGCTGCCACGCAACACCCAGCATGAACAGGTTGGTGGCAATCGAATTGCCCATCAGGCGGGTGGCGATATCGCTGCCTTCGACGAAGTGAACCGCATCCGCGCCGCACGCGTCGGAAATGACCTTCATATGCTCGTTCGATTTTAGCTGGAAATCGGGGTTACGGGTGAAGGCACCGGTGACGGTTTCATGGGTGTTGATCACGGCATGGGTAAAGTTGCGGCGCATCTTGGCAAGGCCCTCGAAGCTTGCCGCGACCAGAAGATCACAGCCCAGCACCACATTGGCCTCGCCCGCCGGAATGCGTGCGGCATGGAGTTTGTCCTGCGTATCGGCAAAGCGGATATGGCTGACAACCGCACCGCCTTTTTGCGCCAACCCGGCCATATCAAGGCCGACAATGCCCTTGCCCTCGATATGGGCGGCCATGCCAAGCAGGGCACCGATGGTCACGACACCCGTGCCACCAACACCTGTGATCAGAACCGACCACGGATCGGTGATGTCGGGCAGGGTCGGGCGCGGCAGGCTGGCGAAGATGGCATCGCCCGCATTGCCGCTTTTGGCGGCGGCTTCGGGTTTGCGCAGCGATCCGCCTTCGATGGTGACAAAGCTTGGGCAGAAGCCGTTCAGGCAGGAAAAATCCTTGTTACAGGCCGATTGGTCAATGGCGCGCTTGCGGCCAAATTCGGTTTCGACCGGGACGACGGCCAGGCAGTTGGATTTTTCACCGCAATCGCCGCAACCCTCGCAGACCAGATCATTGATGAAAACCCGTTTGGGCGGATCAACCATCAGTTTGCGTTTGCGACGGCGGCGTTTTTCGGCGGCACAGGTCTGATCAAAGATCAGGATGGTCACACCTTCGATTTCGCGCAGTTCTTTCTGGGTGTTGTCCAGTTCGTCGCGGTGGCGGATATCAACGCCATCGGCGAAATGCGACGGAACCGGATATTTATCGGGCTCGTCGGACAGAACGATGATGCGTTTAACCCCTTCATCGGCCATCTGGCGGGTGATTTGCGGCACGGTCAGCGGGCCGTCAACCGGTTGGCCGCCGGTCATGGCAACCGCGTCGTTAAACAGGATTTTATAGGTGATGTTGACACCGGCGGCGACGGCGGCACGCACCGCAAGCGACCCGGAATGGTAATAGGTGCCGTCACCGAGATTCTGGAAGACGTGTTTCGTGTTGGTAAAGGGGGCCTGCCCGATCCAGGTGACGCCTTCGCCGCCCATATGGGTGAAGGTTTCGGTCGAACGGTCCATCCAGTTGACCATGTAATGGCACCCGATCCCGGCCATGGCACGGCTGCCGTCGGGGACCTTGGTGGAGCTGTTATGCGGGCAGCCGGGGCAGAACCACGGAATACGCGCGACATCCGGGCGCGGTTCGGCGATTTCGCGTTCCTTCTGTTCCAGCCAGTCGATGCGTTCGTGGATTTTCGGGCTGTCATAGAAACGCTTGATGCGCTGCGCCAGAACAACCGCGATGCGCGCCGGGGTCAGTTCATCCATCGAGGGCAGAATCCATTCGCCCTTTTCATCGAATTTGCCGATCACGGTCGGGCGGACATCTTCGCGCCAGTTATAAAGCTGTTCCTTGACCTGATTTTCCATCACCGCGCGTTTTTCTTCGACGACGATGATTTCCTCAAGCCCCAAGGCAAATTCGCGGACATCGTCACGGTTCAGCGGCCAGCTCATGCCGACCTTCAGCACGCGAATGCCGATTTTGGCGGCATCGGCTTCGGATATGCCAAGGTCATCGAATGCCTGCATGACATCAAGATAGGCCTTGCCCGTGGTGATGATGCCAAGCCGTGCATTCGGGCTGTCGATGACGGTTTTGTTCAGCTTGTTGGCGCGCGCATAGGCAAGGGCGGCATAGAGTTTATATTTCATCAGGCGGTGTTCCTGATCCTTTGGCGTGTCGGGCCAACGGATATGGAGCCCGCCTTCGGGCATGGCAAAATTATCGGGGATGATCGGCGTGATGCGATCCGGTGCGACATCGACCGCGGCCGAACTTTCAACCGTTTCGGCGATGGTTTTCATCGCGACCCAGCAGCCGGAATAGCGGCTCATGGCCCAGCCATGAATACCGAAATCAAGGATGTCCTGCACGCCAGACGGGTTCAGAACCGGGATTTGCGCATCGATAAAGGCATATTCGGTCTGATGGGGCAGGGTGGATGATTTGCAGGAATGGTCATCACCGGCCAGAACCAGAACACCGCCATGTTTTGACGTACCGGCATAGTTGGCATGTTTGAAAACGTCGCCCGACCGGTCAACACCCGGCCCCTTGCCGTACCACATGCCAAAAACGCCATCATATTTGGCGTCCTTGTACATATTGACCTGCTGGCTGCCCCAGATGACGGTGGCGGCGAGGTCTTCGTTGACACCGGGCTGAAATTCGATCTGCTGTCTGGTCAGGAATTTTTTGGCGCGCCAAAGCTGCTGATCAAGGCCGCCCAGCGGTGATCCGCGATAACCGGAAATACATCCGGCGGTATTGAGGCCTGCGCGCGCGTCAAGCTGGCGCTGCATCAGGGGCAATCGAACCAACGCCTGAATACCGGTCAAATAGACCCGGCCTTCTTCAAGCGTATATTTGTCATCAAGGCTAATTGCCGCCAATTGTGCCATGACCAGTCTCCCTCGGGATCTCTCTCTGATTGCGGGGTCGTGTGGGCCAGTTGCGCTGCTTTTATTGATATAAGTTTACGCGCAGCGTTTTGGTATGGCCCGTAAAATTCTCTTTTGCGTCACCAGCGCGCCGGTCGGGACGGATCGCTGTCTGACAGGATAATGGTAATGAATGCTGACCTTTTTTCAAATCAACTCGCATTGCAATGTGCAAAACGCCTGATTGCACTGGTTGACGCTGGGTCAACTTAATATTTACTTATTCCGGTACCGATTTGCGCGCAATTTTATTGCGGGCATGCTGCGATGCGAAATTGCCGATGTGATCGAGTCCATGCTCGGCAATCTGAAAATGGGGTGTTAGTCTCGTGTCGGGTTTTGGGTGCTTCTTTGAGCAGGAGCATAAGATGGAACAGCGTGTATCGCTGATTACGCTTGGCGTGGCCGACCTTGACCGCTCGCGGCGGTTTTATGAAGACGGGCTTGGCTGGAAAGTCACGCAGATGGTCGAGGGACAGGTGGTTTTCTATCAACTGTCCAACGGGCTGGCGCTTGGCCTGTTTGGCCGGGACGACCTGATCAAGGACGGGCAGTTTGAGGATGATACCGGTGCCCGTTTTGCCGGTTTGACGATTGCCTATAACACACGGGATGAGGCCGAGGTTGATGCGGTGATGGCAGAGGCAAAGAAAGCCGGTGCCGTCATTCAGAAACCGGCAGAAAAGGTGTTCTGGGGCGGGTATTCGGGATATTTCCGCGATCCGGACGGGCATGCCTGGGAAGTGGCGTATAACCCGTTCTGGGAACTGGATGCCAATGGCAATCTGACGATCCCGCAGCCGGAATGATTTTGACTGCGCGACTAAAAGAGGCCCTGCTGATTATCAGCAGGGCCTTTTGTTTTAGCTGGATTTAGCTTTGCGCAGATGGGTCAGGAAATAGATCAGGCCACCGGCCAGCAATCCCCAGAACGCCCCGGCAACCCCGAAAAAGGATAGGCCGGCAGCCGTGACAAGGAAGGTCACGGCGGCAGATTCGCGTGCGTCATCATCCTTGAAGGCGGCAACCACCGATCCGGAAAACGCCCCGATCAGGGCAAGACCGGCGACCGCTTCGATCAGGATCGAGGGTGCCAGACTGACAAAGGCGGTGACAAGCCCGGCCAGCAAGCCGAACAGGATGTAAAACACCCCGCCAAAGGCCGCCGCCCAATACCGTTTTTTCGGATCGGGATGGGCGTCTTCGCCCGCACACAGGGCGGCGATGATCGCGGCAAGGTTGACGGCATGCCCGCCAAAGGGGGCGGCCAGCAATGAAAAAACACCTGTGGTGGCAAAAAGCGGGCCGGGTGGGGTGTCGTAATTATTGGCGCGCAGGACGGCCGTGCCGGGAATGTTTTGCGACGCCATTGTCACGATAAACAGGGGCAGGGCGATGCCGACCAGACCGGCCAGTGTGAATTCCGGCATGACGAATTCGACCGGCGGCACAATGGCGCCGCCAAGGCTGCCAAGGGTATTTTCCGGGAACTCGACACCGACCACCATGACAATGATAAAGGCCAGCAAGGCCGCAGGTACGGCAAACAAACGGTTGATCCGCCCGACCACCAGCCAAGCAATCACAATCGGCAGACCCAGAAGCGGATTGAACGCAACCGCCTTGATCGGCGCCAGACACAGGCCCAGCAACACACCGGCCAGCATGGCATTGGCAAGTGGGGCGGGGATGGCGGCAACCGCACGGCCAAGCGGTTTCCAGATGCCGCAGATGATGATCAGGACCGCGCAAATGATAAAGGCCCCGACCGCCACGGCAAAACCGCCGTCAATCGCGCCGGATGTTGCCAGCAATGCCGCGCCGGGTGTGGACCATGCGATGCTGATCGGCATGCGGGTGCGCAGTGACAGATAGATCGAACACAGCCCCATGGCGACCGATAGCGCCATCAGGCCCGATGCGGCCTGATCGGGTGTTGCACCAACGGCACCAAGCCCCTGAAGGACGACGGCAAAGGAACTGGCCGATCCGACAAAGGCGGCAAGAAGGCCCATGAACAGATTTTGGGGCGAGATATCGCGCAGCATGGTGGCTCCGTCAAACAGGTAAAACGGATGGATGGGAAATGCGGTGGCAGCGCCGGTGAATTTAGTGGGATCGTGCGATACAGACCAGAAAAAAAGAAAGCCCCGCAGGCATTTGCCGGGGCTTCCTTTGTTTGGATCGATGTTCAGAGAGGCACCGATACCGACTGAATGGACTGGTCAAAGCATATCGCGTTTGGTGTGCGGATCAGCCACCTCGTGGGTGCCGATCAGTTTGGCCTGATGGCGGGCGAGGATATCTTTGGCGCGGTTTTCAGTTGTTTCATCGGGTGTCTGAACCCATAGCAACAACCCGCCGTCATCAAGTTCGTCCTGCAATTCACCGGAATATCTTTTCCCGATCATGGCGGCAACGACACCGCCCGCAGCAGCACCGATGCCACCTGCACCGACGATGGCAGCAATGGTAAGCGCAATCGGGCCACCGGCTGCAATCATGACGCCTGCGGCACCAAAGGCGGCGG
Source organism: Thalassospira australica (assembly GCF_044790785.1). GTDB lineage: Bacteria > Pseudomonadota > Alphaproteobacteria > Rhodospirillales > Thalassospiraceae > Thalassospira > Thalassospira australica_A. The sequence continues at coordinate 1,495,087 of NZ_CP085258.1, forward strand.
CATACATGGGGGCACCGACCAGAACGCCCTCGGCATTGCCAATCGGGGTGGGGGCGGTATAGGCGAGCGGGGGCATATCCGGGTCGTTATCGATATCTTCGACCTTGCGATAGATATGGCCCAGTTTGTCCTCGATGGTGCGTTCGGTCGCAAGCAGGCTGAGGTCGGAATGCCTGAAACCGGCGGCTTCCAAATCTTCTGCTGTTTTTTGCAGGCCGGAAAGGTCGTGAAAGACACCAACGGTTTCGCGGCGGGTTCTGAAGATCGACATCGTGGCCTCCTTTTACTGAAAGGCTCCCTGTTTAACCAACGTGCCGATGCGCCGATTGGTTCCGCAATTTTTTCAATATGTTGGAATGATGTCAAAACAAAAACGACACCCGCATGGGGTGTCGTTGATCATTGTGCTGGTGCCGGTTTTACCGTTCGGTGATCTTGAATTCGATACGGCGATTGCGGCGATAGGCGATTTCGTCGTCGCGGTTATCAAGCGGCTGATATTCGCCGAAGCCCGCAGCGACCAGCCGGTTTGGCGGGACACCGTGTTCGATGAGGAACTTGACCACCGAAATCGCGCGCGCGGATGACAGTTCCCAGTTCGATGCGAATTGCAGGTTACGGATCGGAACCTTGTCCGTGTGGCCATCAACGCGCATGACCCAGTCAAGATCGTCGGGGATTTCCGCCGAAATGGTTTTCAACGTATCGCCAAGTTTTGCCAGTTGTTCCTCACCTTCAAGCCCCAGATCGGCGGAGCCGGATGTGAACAGGACTTCGGACTGGAAAACAAAGCGGTCACCCACCACGCGGATATCCTGACGGTCGCCAAGAACTTCACGCAGGCGGCCAAAGAATTCGGAACGATAACGCTGCAATTCGGCAACCTTGGTGGCAAGGGCTGCATTCAGGCGCTCACCAAGATTGACGATCTGGGCCTGAGCGTCTTCATTCTCGCGTTCGGACGCTTCAAGGGCGGCTTCGATCCGGGCAAGTTGCTGACGCAGGGCCAGCATTTGCTGGTTCAGGGCCGCGACCTGTGCCTGTGCCTCGGTGCTGATTTTTTTCTCGTCTTCGAGTTCGGCTGCGCGCGAGGCCAGCAGGGCGGAAAGCTCTTCGATACGCGTTTCCTGATCGGAAATCTGTTCGTCGGCCCTTTCGCGTGCCGCACTCAGTTCTGCTTCCTTGTCTTCAAGATTGGCAAGGGCGGCGAGAAGTTTCTTTTCCATCTCGTCAGCGGACAGTTCGGCTGCCGAAAGCTGGCTTGCGAGGGCTGCGGCACGGTCACGCAATTCGTCGCGCTGGTCGCTGGTGTTGGAAAGCTCGGTCGTGAGCTGGGTCAGTTCGAGTTCCATGCGCTGATTGTTGGTGCGTTCCAGCGACAAAAGATTGGTAAGTTCATTAACCTGTGCGGTCAAATCATTGAGGGCCTGATCGCGACCCGACAGGGCCGCCCCCAGATAAACCTGTGCAACCACGAAAATCATCAAAAGAAAGATGATCACCATCAACAGCGTGGCCAGGGCATCGACAAAACCCGGCCACGTATTGGTATCGCGGTTGCGGCGGCGTGACAGCCCCATCATGCGATCAGCCCTCCTCGGCGATCGCGGCGATGGTACGGGCCAGAAGCTTGATCTCGCTTCTGATTTCCTGGGTCGATTGCTGACGGCCCATTGTCAGTTCCTCGCCAACGCGCGAAAGAGTGTTGTCGAGCGAGCGGATGTGGGCCCGCGTATTGTCATCAATGCCGAAGCTGCCGATTTTCATGGAATCGGAAAGCTGATCAAGGACCGGCTTCAGATGCATCTGATTTTCCGCCAGCTTGACCATAAGCTGCTGTTCGGCCTTCATCTGATCGGTCAGGGTCGAGAGTTTGTCAGCCAGATCGATCAGGGTGTTATGCGATTTGATCTGTGAGTTTTCGGATCTCTGGATCGAGTTTTGCAACCCTTCCATATTATCCGCCATCTGTTCGATCAGGGCTGAGAGATAGGCCGGAACCGATTGTTCCCCGTCCGAAACCGGACCGCCCGATGACAGGCGGGTAAAGCCCGAAAGCCATTCTTCAAGCTCGTTAAAGAAGCGGTTCTGTGCCTGACCGGCCTGCATGTCGATCAGACCAAGGGCCAGTGAGCCAGCCAGACCGAACAGGGATGACGAAAACGCCGTTCCCATGCCGCCAAGCGGTTCGGCAAGGCCTTCTTTCAGTTCGTTGAACCACAGATCGATATTCTGGCCCGAGCCGACATTGACGTCGCCGATGACATTGGCGACCGAGTTGACGGTTTGAAGCAGGCCCCAGAAGGTGCCGAGCAGACCAAGGAACACCAGAAGACCGACAACATAGCGCGACAGTTCGCGGCTTTCATCCAGACGCGAGCGGATCGAGTCCAGGATGGTGCGCGTCGCCATTGTCGACAATTGCGGGCGGTCGCGACGCTGTTCGGCCATCATGCGCGCCATTGGCAGCAACAGTTTCGGCGGAACCTGTGACGTCAGGCCAGGACGGTTGCGGCGGAAATCCTCGATCCAGGTGACTTCGGAAGACAGGCTTGCGACCATGCGGAAGGTATAGATCACCCCGACGGCAAACACGCCAAGGATCAAGCCGTTCAGAACGGCGTTGGCCATGAACGCATCGGACAGTGCCGGAAACAGCAGAGCACCGACGGCGGCGATAATGGCGATGAAAATCCCCATTCGCGTCAGGTAGCTTCCCGGTTTGGTCACGACAGGAAGGGTTGCCATGCCGTTGGCCGAATTATTGCTCATGACGGATCAATCCTAGCGTTGAACGGTTTTGATATCGACACGATCAGCCGGACCGGACGGCACATTGGCGCCCAGCGCACGGACATCGATGCGCGTGGACCGCACACCCTGGTCGATCAGATAGGAACGGACCTGCAGGGCGCGCGAAAGCGACAGGCGGCGCGCCTTGCTGGCGTTGTTGGAATCGCCTTCGGCATAGGCCTGAAGCTGAATGCGCATGGCATCGTCGCTGCCCATGCTGCTGACGATGCTGTCAAGCTGGCTGCGGGCGGCGTTGCTCAGTTCGAAACTGCCCGAACCGAACGCAAGGCTGTATTCGCCCTCACTTGCCGGGGCGGATGCCACCGGGTCGTTGGGGGCAGGCGAAATAGCGGCCGTTTCGGCAGCCGGGGGAGAAGAAGGCTCTGTCGCGGAACGCTGTTCAAGCATTTCTTCGGGGGATGTTGTGGTGTCGGGCGACGGGCTTGGCGGTTCCGGAATGTTCGATTCATCGGGAACAACCGGCTCCGGTTCCGGTGCCGGAGGCGGCGGTGCCTGTTCGGTTTCCTCGGTCGGAAGCGGCGGCGCTTTCGGCGGTTCTATCGGTGCCGGTCTGGTTTCAGCCTCGGGTGCTTCGGGGGCGGGTTCCTGTTCCGGTGCCGGTTCGGGCTTTGCCTCCGGTGTCTGGGCGACTTCGGCAGCCGGTGTCGGCTTGCTTAGCGGTATCGGTGCGCTGCCGGTGTTTTGTGCCATCGCGGCAGGGGCAGCAGCAGGTGCGGCGGGTTTGGCGCGCGGTGAAGCTGCCGGTTCGGGGCGTTCAAGGGCAATGACCTGATTTGCGCCATCGTCATTAAAGGATGACGAGGCGGCAATGCCGGGGCCGCCAAAAAACTGCGACCGGGTCGGAATATCGTTGCTGCCGGCGCCGTCAATGACAACGGTTTCAAATCCGTCGCCATATGTCGCGCCACCGGTATCCTGTGCAAAGCGTTCTGCGGCCAGGAATTGCGAATGCGGGCGGGTTTCCGGATAGACCAGATCGTTACCGGCTATCGAAATATGGTCGCGCGAAACCGAGGGTGAAAGATAATTCGGTACGGTCGGTTGTCCGCCAAATCCGTCGGCAACATCCCAGTTTACCTGTACGTTGCTGTCAACGGATACGGGGGTGTATTGCTGTGCGGATGCGCCGCCACTGACAACCACATTACCGCCCAGTGCTGCCATGAAAGCCAGCACCGAAATCCTGGAATACCCCATCATCAAATCGCAGGCCCCTTGTTACCCTGTGTTTGAACACGCTTTTTTATAACGCACAGTTTTGTGTCGATCTTTTGGCACATTGTTTTCTTTCATTGTGCCACCCCGGTCTGTTCACATCGATAAATCCATGATCAGACGGCAAGTACCATAGCTTAGAGCTTGATGATGAACAACCGCTTTGACCCGGCCCGTGACCCCGAACGCAAAAAGGGCATCCGTGCCAAAGCAGGGATGCCCTTTTAAAAAACTGTAACAAAAGCCGGTACTTATTCGGTAACGGCCTTTTTCAGCGTCTTGGCCAGCACGGGCTGGATATAGTCGTTGGCGGCGACGACGCTGCCGGTGCCAAGCATGTTGGTGCCACCCTTGGCATCGCGGACATAGCCGCCTGCCTCGGTGATCATCAGAAGGCCTGCGGCAATATCCCACGCGTTAAGGTGCGATTCCCAGTAACCGTCAAAACGACCGGCGGCAACATAGGCCAGATCAAGCGATGCGGCACCCATGCGGCGCACACCGGCACAACGATCCATGACCGAATGCAACTGCTTTTCGAAGGTAGCGTGATCGCCGTGCCCGATATGGGGAACGCCACATGCCAGAACGCATTCGTTCAGACGACGGCGGCCCGAAACACGCAGGCGACGGTTATCGAGATAGGCACCAACGCCTTTTTCGGCCCAGAAGAATTCATCCTTGGCGACATCGTAAATGATGCCGGCGATGATTTCGTCACCCTTTTGCAGGGCCACGGAAATCGCAAAATGCGGAATGCCGTGCAGGAAGTTGGTGGTGCCATCAAGCGGATCGATGATCCAGCGGTGCTCCGGATCGGAGCCCTTGATTTCGCCGCCTTCTTCCATAAGGAAACCATAGCCCGGACGCGCACGTTCGAGTTCTTCGCGCAGGCGTTTTTCGGCACGATGATCGGCAGCAGATACGAAATCTGCCGGGCCCTTCATCGATACCTGAAGGTTTTCGACTTCACCGAAGTCGCGTTTAAGTCCATAGGCCGCCTTTTCGACGGCCTTGAACATGACATTGATATTTGCTGAACGACGGGCGGCGCCACGCACGGCTCATCTCCCGGTGTTTGAAAGTAAAAAAGAAAGGCCCAGGGACGACACGTCCCTAGTCTTTGGCGCGTTCGAGATAGGTGCATTCGGTCGTGTTCACGACAACGCGCGTACCCGATTCAATATGCGGGGGCACCAGAATGCGAACGCCATTATCAAGAACGGCCGGCTTGAAGGAAGAAGACTGGGTCTGCCCTTTGACAACCGCGTCGGCTTCGACGATCTGGCAGACAACATGTTCGGGCAGGGTCACGGCAAGGGGCTCACCCTCGAAGGATTCGATGGTGACAACCATGCCGTCCTGAAGGAATACAGCCGGTTCCCCGACGAGTTCCGCATTGACTGTGATCTGTTCGAAAGTTTCGCTGTCCATGAAGGTGATCATGTCACCATCGGCAAACAGATAGGTATATTCATTCTGTTCCAGACGAACTTTTTCGACGGTTTCCGAAGCCCGGAAACGTTCGTTCAGCTTGGTGCCGGTACGAATGTCTTTGAGTTCAACCTGGTTAAACGCACCGCCTTTACCCGGCTTCACAGCCTGGCATTTTACCGCACGCCACAGGGCACCTTTATGTTCGATAAGGTTACCCGGACGGATTTCGTTGCCGTTGATTTTCATGGCACCAACCGTTCTTTCAGATCACAGATTCACGATGTAAGCGGGACACCCGTCCCATTAAAGTCGGGCTTAACTACCAGTTTGGCGAATTTGCTGCAAGCAGATTGATCGGGATTGGGGCGCATGGCAAACCATCATTCGCGCATGGCTGGTGGCAATCAGTTGATGAAACAGCCGGTTATGCTTCGTGCGGGCCTTAGCCGTTTTCGGGGCGGCTTGCCTGCATTGACGGGCGGATTGAAACGGTATCGAGCCACGCAGAAAGGTTGGGATATTCTGCCCGCCATGAAATGAATGACAGGCGAAAATCAAAATAGGCCAGGGCACAGGCCAGCGTAATATCGCCAAGATCAAACCGTCCGGCAGGGGGCGTGTCCAGATGGGCAAGGGTACTGTCAATCGCGTGACGCAGGCGGTCTTTCCAGTCGGTCGATTGCAGGTTTTCGGGGCGGCGTTCTTCGATAACAATGCCAAATCCGGCATCAATCAGCCCTTGTGCCAGACCGGTCCGGGCCATGATGTCGAATTTCTCCGTCGAACCGGAAATCCTGTCGCCATTCTGTGCATCGCGATGATCCGCCAGAAACTGGCAGATGGCGGTGCTTTCGCACAGCATGCGGCCATTTTCCGTAACAAGAGCGGGAATTCTGGACAGCGGATTGATTTTGCGAAGATTGCTTTCCTCGCTCCATGGATTGGTGGCGATCCATGAAATGCGGTCGGCAAGGCCAAGTTCACGGGCACTAACCACAACCTTGCGGGCATAGGGAGACGGGGCATTATAATAGATTTTCATGGCGGGTCCTTATTGCTGGAATATCATTGGGCGGTTTGGGCGAGGCTGGTTCAAACGGGTTGGCGGATTTTTCGCACCGGCCAGAGCAGGAAAAGAAGCGCGCAGAACAGGGATGCGGCGGCGACTTCGAATAAAATGCCAAAGCCGGTATCGGGTTGGGTGTACAGCCAGGAAAAACCATATCCGGCGGCGGCCTGCCCGCTGGCAAATGTGACTGTCGCGAGGCTCCAGATTTTGTGGCGGGTTGCCTGATCCCCGATCATCTCGTGGACACGGCCAAGAACCAATGGTACCACGCCGGGAACGGCCGCACCCACCAGAAGGCCCGAAATATTCAGCGCCAGCGGGGATGCGATCAATGCCGGGGCGGCAATGGCCGGTATTTCAAAGGCGATGAAAATCAGCAATGCCGGGCCAAAGGTCAGCCGGTCGGCCAGCCATCCGGCAAGAACCGGCCCGATCATCGCCCCGATCCCGAACAATATCCAGCTATTGGCTGCGGCAGCGATGCCAAGCCCGAGATTGCGGGCGATCACGTCACTGAGCAAAACCATATGCGGTACAAAGGAAACGGCAATCAGGGCATAGGCAATGGTGATGATATAGGCCGCCAGGGGCACAGAAACGTTCGCCTGTTTTGTTGCCGTCGCCCGGTTTTCCGGTTTCGCGGCCGGGTTTTCCGCAGGCCAGAAATTCCATGTCATCAGTGTCAGCAGCATGCTGATCACCGCCAGTGTGACCCAAACCACCGACAGATTGATTTCAAGCAACAGTGGTACCAGCGTCCCCGAAAGCACAATACCGATCCCGACCCCGGCAAAGATGACACCGGCAGCACGTCCGCGAAGGCGTTGCGGCAGGCCGGGCAGCACAGCGGGAGCCGCGAGGACCATCAGGACACCGCCCGTAATGCCCGAAAGAACCCGCCACGGAAAAAACCACCAGAAAGATGCAGGCACGGCACAGGTGATGAAGGACAGGGCCGAAAGCAGCATCGCCCCGCGCAGAATGGTTGTCAGCCGGAACTGCCGTGTGATCACCCGGCCCAGAATGGCACCGGCCAGATACCCGGCCAGATTGGCCGCGCCGAGATAGGCCGCGGCCTGCGGGGAAAACCAGTTGGCATCGATCATGGCCGGAACCAGCGGCGAATAGGCAAAACGCGAAAGGCCTATACCCACGAGAATGGCACAACATGCGGCCAGTACGGCACGAAATTCAGGGCGGAAAACCGAAAGCATGATCTGTCCTGTCGGGCGAAAGGTGACAGGACCAAAGATAGGATGATTATGGTATCGCTGCTAACGAATTAATTTGATGATTGCCATCACTATTAGTGATGGTCACTGCGTTTCAGCCCAGTAAGCCAGCGCCTGCGCGACAAAGGCGCGTTCAGCGCTTGAGGCGTAGCTATCCTTGCGCCTGATAAATACCGTGGCAACGCGGGTTTCATCGCGGGGCAAGTCGTGCCGGGACAGGGGATGATTGGTCGGCATGTATCCCAACAGCCTTTCGGGCATCAGGGTGATGCCAAGGCCGGCTGCGACACAGCTGAAAATGGATTCCAGTGTGCCGAATTCGAGAACCTGCAAATCGATATGGCCGTGCTTTGACAGGATATGTTCCAGTTTCTTGCGATAGGAACAGCCGGTATTGAGGACAATCAGCTTGATCGGTGTCCTGGCAAAGGCGACCTCGGGCGAGGCGGTGTTTATATCGGTCAGAAGAACCAGGTCTTCTTCAAAGCAATGTTGTTCATCAAGTTCCGGATGATCGGCCGGGCCACAGATAAAGGCACCGTCCAGTTCGCCATCCAGCACACGGCCAATCAGGGCGTCGGTCGTGTCGGTGCGCAGGGTCAGATCAACAGAAGGGTGATTGATGCCAAAAGTCGCCAGAACCGGTGACAGGCGCATGGCCGCCGTGGTTTCAAGTGAACCGATCATCAATCGGCCACGCGGCGTTCCGTCATCGATCGTCGCCCGCAATGCATCATCAAGAAGTTGTTCGACACGGGTGCAATAGGGGAAAAGCCGTTTGCCAACCGACGTCAGGGTAACGCCGCGATGCGTTCTGTGCAGCAGGGGGGCACCGACTTCTTCTTCGAGTTTGCGGATGCGGGCTGTGACGTTGGATTGCACGGTGCAAAGCTCTTCACTGGCCTTGCTCATGCTGCCCAGTCGGGCGACCGCTTCAAAAACACGCAGATCGGAAGCATCCATGATCGGGACCTTCTTGCACTATGGCCGGAATACCGGCCGTTATTCGGTGCTCGCCGCTGCTATCGCGGCCTTGATCGCCTTTGCCCCGGCCTCAGAGCCGTCCGGATGGTTCCAGACGCCGCCGGTGACGGCAATGAAATCGGCCCCGGCTGCGACAATCGGGCCAAGGTTATCAGCCGTGATACCGCCAATCGCGACACAGGGGACGGTTGTAAAGGTCGTCCAGATTTCGATGATTTCGGGGGTGACGCTGGTTTTGGCTTCTTTGGTCTGTGTCGGATAAAACGCGCCGAAGGCAACGTAATCAGCCCCTTTTTCGCCAAGTTCCATGGCGCGGTGGCGGCTGTCATAGCAGGACACGCCGACAATATGTTCTTCGCCCATGATGGCGCGGGCTTCGTCGTAGCTGGCGTCTTCTTCGCCGACATGAACGCCATCAACGCCCGATTTTTTGGCGATATCGGGGCGGTCATTGAGGATCAGGGGAATGTCACGGTCCGAACACAACGGCAGGATCGCATCAATTGCCTTGCGGATTTCATCATCGGAAACGTCTTTGAGACGAAGCTGCAAACAATCAATCGCACCGGTATCAAGCACGGATTTCAGCCGGTCCGGAAACACGGCCAGATCGATTTTCGGCGGGGTCAGAAGATAAAGGCCGGTTTGGTCGTCTGCGTTCACAATGGTCATTCCTGATCAAAAACTGCGTATCATGTAACGTTTCATCGCACTTTTGGCAATCACAGAGCCAGAAATGCCACAAGACGTCGATCAAGTTCAGGGTCGGGCAGGTGATCGTCACCGGTTTGATATATCCGGGCCGGGTCGGGCAGGGAGGTCAGTATGGTGCATCCTGTTTTTGCCCCAAGATTTTCGAAGCGTTTTTGCATTTCGCCCGACAGTCCATCGTCAATCAGGACCGCCTCGATGCCCAATTCCATGGCAGCAAGGGCGGCGGATGGCCGTCCCCGGCAATCAAGGATTGCCCTGAACCGGGCGGCTGGGAATTTGCGACGAATTTCGGCGATCAGGCTTGAAAACCACATTGCGCCATGGATGGCCCCGGCCCGTTCGGGGGATAAAAGGGCAAAGGGTGCAGCCCCCATCACCCGGCAGGACGATCTTGCCCCGGCGATGCCATGAATACGAATGATCGGTTCGGATTGTGCCGTCATGTTCCTGTCCGTATCAGGCCCGGGTTCGCGCGACATAAACCGTATTGATGTCTTCGCGGTCCATCACAGGATGTTTGAAGGTGATCACGTCGGCCCGCACGTTGTCAAAGACGGCTGCAAGATTGGCTTCAAACCAGGGTTCGGGCAATTGCGTCGACCAAAGGGTAAAGACCCCGCCCGGTACCAGATGGCGTGCCAATTGTTTCAGGCCGTTTTCGGTATAAAGCTGTGCGTGATCCGGGTGAAGGACGTTGGACGGGGAATGATCGACATCCAGAAGAATGGCGTCATGTCCGATGCCGGGTTCAACCGGGTTCATCGCCGCGACGGAGGAGAGGGCCGCCTTGAAAAAATCGCCATGTACCAGATCGCAACGGGGATCGCTTGAAAGTTGTTCGCCCAATGGCAACAGGCCTTTCCGATGCCATTCGATGATTTCGGGCAGGGTATCCAGTACGGTCAGCTTGCCGGTTTTGGGATTATCCAGTGCGGCCTTGGCGGTGTAACCAAGGCCCAGTCCGCCAACGATAACATTCAGATTATCACGATCCAGTTCGGCAAGGCCAAGATCGGCAAGGGCAATCTCGGCATCGGTGAACAGGCTCGACATCAGATATTCTTCATCAAGCTTGATTTCATAAACATCGATATCAAGGCTTAGTTCGCGCCGTCTGCGCAGACTAAGCACCCCCATCGGTGTCGGGCGGTAATCGAGTTCCTTGAATAAAAAGCTCACGCTATCTCCTGTGCGGGGCAAGGATGCTGAAATGCAAAGTGCCCGAAGCATAGAATACTTCGGGCACTTCACAAAATATCGGGCCGTGCTGCGATCAGATTATTTCCCCTGATCGCATCCGGTATGCGTTACCTAGAGGAACTTCGCCATTGCAACGGCGGTATCGGACATACGGTTCGAGAAGCCCCACTCGTTGTCGTACCAGGACAGGATACGGACGAAGTTGCCGCCGATAACCTGGGTCTGGGTGACGTCGAAGGTCGAGCTATTCGGATTGTGGTTGAAGTCAATCGAGACCAGCGGTGCATCGCAAACGCCCAGAACGCCTTTGAGCGGGCCGTTTGCGGCGTCCTTGATCGCGGCATTGATTTCATCAGCCGTGGTGTCGCGACCGGCAACGAAGGTCAGGTCAACCATCGAAACGTTCGGGGTCGGGACACGGATGGCGGTGCCGTCAAGCTTGCCTTTGAGTTCCGGCAGAACCAGACCGACGGCCTTGGCCGCACCGGTCGAGGTCGGGATCATCGAAAGCGATGCGGCACGGGCGCGGCGCAGATCCTTGTGCAGGCTGTCGACGGTGTTCTGGTCGCCGGTGAAGGCGTGAACGGTGGTCATGAAGCCCTTGGTGATGCCAACGGTCTTGTTCAGAACGTCTGCAACCGGTGCCAGGCAGTTGGTGGTGCAGGATGCGTTCGAAACGATGATGTCGGATGCGGTCAGGCTGTCGCTGTTGACGCCGTAAACGACGGTTTTGATGTCGCCCTTTGCCGGGGCGGAAATCAGAACGCGTTTGGCGCCTGCGGTCAGATGTTTGCCTGCACCCGCTTCGTCAAGGAAGATACCGGTGCATTCGAATGCGATATCGACATTCAGGGCTTTCCACGGCAGGTTCGCCGGATCGCGTTCCGAGCAGACCTTGATTGCCTTGCCGTCGATGACAAGATCGTTGCCTTCGGCTTTGACGTCATTGGCAAGAACGCCATGAACGGAATCGTATTTCAGAAGATGTGCGTTGGTGGCGACGTCACCCAGGTCGTTGATGGCCACGACTTCAACATCGGTACGGCCGCTTTCAACGATGGCACGCAGAACCAGACGGCCAATACGACCAAAACCATTAATCGCTACGCGAATAGCCATTCATCCCTCCAAAATTATGATGATTGGTACCTGGGGAGTATCAATCACGGCTTAGGGGTTAACCCCATAGAAAAAAGGCCGGAGCGGCATATTACCGATCCGGCCCCTTGAATTAAACGAGTTCTTTGGCTGCCTTGACCAGCGCCTCGGCGGTGATGCCGAAATGCTCGTAAAGGACTTCGGCCGGTGCCGAGGCACCAAAGCCGTGCATGCCAATGACCTTGCCGTTGTCGCCAACGTATTTTTCCCAGCCGAAGACCGACAGGGCTTCGATGGCGATGCGCGGTTTGTCGCCCAGGACTTCCTTGCGGTATTCCGGCGACTGCGCGTCGAACAGTTCCCAGCTTGGCAGGGAGACGACGGCGGCATTGATGCCGTCGGCTTTGAGTTTCGCCTGTGCGTTCACGGCAATTTCGACTTCGGAGCCGGTCGCGATCAGGGTTACCTGACGATCACCGTCACAATCGGAAATCACGTAACCGCCGCGCGCGACAAGGTTGTCTTCGCGGTATTCGGTGCGCAGGGTCGGCAGGTTCTGACGGGTCAGCGCCATGACGGTCGGGCCGGTTTCGTTGGTGATCGCCATTGCCCATGCTTCGGCGGTTTCAACCGCATCGGCCGGACGGATGACGGTCACATTCGGCATTGCACGCAGCGATGCGACATGTTCGACCGGCTGGTGAGTCGGGCCGTCTTCGCCAAGACCGATGGAATCATGGGTCATGACATAGACAACGCGCTGGTTCATCAGGGCCGACAGACGGATTGCCGGGCGGCAATAGTCGGTGAAGACCAGGAAGGTGCCGCCATAGGGCAGAACGCCACCATGCAGCGCCAGACCATTCATGGCCGCCGCCATGCCGTGTTCACGGATACCGTAATAGATATAGCCGCCATGATAGCCACCATCAGCGGTGATCGGGGCCTGAACGCCGGTTTTGGTGTTGTTCGAGCCGGTCAGGTCGGCAGAACCGCCGATCATTTCCGGGATCGCCTTGGTCAGGACTTCAAGCACGTTCTGGGACGATTTGCGGGTCGCGACTTTCGGCAGTTCGGCAGTGATCTGCTTTTTGTAGTCGTTGAAGGCGTCAATCCAGTTTTCCGGCAGTTTGCCTTCGATGCGACGTTCGAATTCGTCCTTGAGGGCGGCTTCGAGATTTTCGAAACGCGCACCCCATGCGCCAAAGTCGGCATTGCCGCGCGCACCGACGGCACGCCATGCATCAAGAATGTCGGCGGGAATGTCGAACGGCTCCGCCGTCCAGCCGAGTTTTTCACGCGCACCGGCAAGTTCGGTCGCGCCAAGCGGGGAACCGTGCGTTGCCGAGGTGCCACCCTTGGTCGGGGCGCCAAAACCGATTTCGGTTTTGCAGGCGATCATCGACGGTGTGCTGGTGGTTTTTGCCCTGGCAATCGCGGCTTCGATGGCGACCGGATCGTGGCCGTCAATCTGCTGCACGTCCCAGCCGGCGGCTTCGAAACGTTTTTTGTGATCTTCGGACGTCGAAAGCGAGGTCGGGCCATCGATTGAAATGCCGTTATCGTCAAACAGGACGATCAGTTTCGACAGTTTCATGTGCCCGGCCATCGAAATGGCTTCCTGGGAAATGCCTTCCATCAGGCAACCGTCACCGGCAATCACATAGGTGTAGTGATCGACAACATCATCGCCAAAGCGCGCATTCATGATGCGTTCGCCAAGCGCGAAACCGACCGAGGTTGCAATGCCCTGACCCAGCGGGCCGGTGGTGGTTTCGATACCGGCACCATGACCGAATTCCGGGTGACCGGCAGTACGCGAACCCATCTGACGGAAATTCTTGATCTGATCCAGATCGAAATCTTCGTAACCGGTCAGGTGCAGAAGCGAATAAAGCAGCATTGAGCCGTGACCAGCGGACAGGATAAAACGGTCGCGGTCGGGCCAGTGCGGGTGCTTCGGATCAAATTTCAGGAATTTGGTATAAAGAACAGTCGCGACGTCTGCCATGCCCATCGGCATGCCGGGATGTCCGGAGTTGGCTTTTTCGACGGCGTCGGCCGAAAGAAAGCGGATGGCATTGGCCATGCGGTTGTGTTCTGTTTGCGTCGTCATTGGATGCGGTTCCTGGGGGTTTCGCGGTCGGGCGATGAAAACACTTTTGATATATGTATTCCATGTTAACGGAATTCGCGCGGAACATGCCCGCACAGGGGGCATCCGTCAACCGCTTCTGTCGAAAAACTGCGCGCATTGTCCTAATTGCAGTTAACAGAATCAACAAACATGTTGTGCGGTCACGGTGCATGTTGACGCATCCCGATCCCGCCCCCTATGTTGCCAGTCGGTCCTGTGCTCTTTGTGTCCTGTCGGTTCATCGGGCAGGACGGATATTGAGCGGCATGTCATGGCGGGCTTTTTCATACGATTTCCGGACATTGATCCATCGGGCTTTTGTTTGGTGCCACGGGTTTGTTCGGAAACAAATCAGCCTTTTTCATGACAAAGTCGGTTGGCAGGGTGGCCGATCTTGCGATCAGGGACGGGTTTTGCCCGTGCCGACCGGGTAGTTTAACAAAGCTGGATATTGAATATGTCGCGTTTGCTAGAAGCGAGTAACCGACTTAAAGCGGCCATCGACAGCCTTGATGCTGCCGTGGAGTCGCGTATGGCCAGAGACATCGGGAACCAATCCGATGCGGCCGGTGAAGTCGAAACCCTGAAAAGCCAGTTGGCCGCCTTGCGTCAGGATTATGACAAGCTCGCAACAGCAACCCAGACCGTATCGGCCCGTCTTGACGGGGCGGTCGGGCAGTTGCGTCTGGTCCTTGATGATGATCGCGAACAAAGGCAGGCATAAATTCCATGGCACAGGTTTCAGTACGAATTAACGGGCGCAGCTATGATATCGCCTGCGACGATGGTCAGGAAGATCGCCTGATGAGCCTCGCGCAATATGTTGACGAGCGCGTGCGCGAAATCGCCGGGTCCGTCGGGCAGATCGGCGAGCAGCGCCTTTTGGTCATGACCAGTCTTTTGATCGCCGACGAACTGGGCGATCTGCATGAAAAAATGCGCAACGGAAAGACTGCGGTGGCCGCCGCACCGGAGCCCGGCAGCATCACGGCTGCCGAAGGCGACGCGATGGCCGAAAACATGGAAAGCATGGCTGTTCGCATCGAAGCTATTGCGCAAAAGCTTTCGCAGGACTAAGTTCCGGACGCTGGTTGTTGTCGATGCGTCGTTCGCGGCGATCGGGGACAGCGGCAATTCGGGGGCTGCCCTGTTCGTCAGGTTCGCTAATTCCCGGGGCCGATGCTCATTTCTCTAGGGAGCTGTCCCTGTCGAGGCCGTGGTCTCGTTATACGGCGCCCACCTGCACACGCAGGTCACGAGGAATTACCAAATGGCCAACGGCAGTGGTGGCTCCCACTTAATTTATTGAACATATCCCTTCGACATTGCGTAATGCATCATGCGGTGCGTCTTTAAGGGGCATCACTCATTGTCATGTCCGCATTTCGGGCATGAGACGGAACAGGAATTACAATGCGCTTACTCCATCTCGGCGACGTCCTTGGCCAATCGGGTCGTACCGCAGCACTTGAAGCATTACCCATGCTGCGTGATCGCCTTTCGGTCGATGTTGCCGTGGTGAATGTGGAAAACGCCGCGCACGGTTTTGGTGTCACGGCCAAAATCTGCAAGGAATTCTATGATGCCGGAGCGGATGTCCTGACGACAGGCAACCATGTCTGGGACCAGCGCGAAATTGTTGCCTATATCGACGAGGATGAAAAACTTCTGCGTCCGTGGAACTTCCCCGACGGCACGCCGGGCAAGGGCGATTATGTTTTCAAAACCCGGTCGGGCAAAAAAGTTTGCGTTGTTAACATGATGGGGCGGCTGTTCATGGACCCGCTTTCGTGCCCGTTCCAGGGGGCGAACAAATTATTTGCCAAACACAGGCTGGGCAAGAATGTCGATGCGATCATCATCGATTTCCATGCCGAAACCACGTCGGAAAAGATGGCGTTTGGCCATCATTGCGACGGGCGGGCGTCGCTTGTCCTGGGAACCCATACCCATGTTCCGACGGCGGACGCCCAGATATTGCCGGGCGGTACGGCCTATCAGACCGATGTCGGCATGTGCGGTGATTTTGATTCCGTGATCGGGATGAAAAAGGAAAATTCGGTCCGCAAATTCATCACCAAAATGCCGACCGGCCGGTTCGAACCGGCGGACGGCCCGGCAACGGTTTGCGGCATTTATGTTGAAACCGACGATGCCACCGGCCTTGCCAAACGGATCGAGCCGGTGCGTATTGGCGGACGGCTTAAGGGCAGTTGGCCGAGCGCGTAAAATCCGAACATTTTCAATATGTTGAAACCCTGCCTGCATGGGCGGGGTTTTGTTCTGGAAAAATAGTTAGCAATTTTACTAACTATTTCTTGCGTATGATGGCTGGATTTGTTACTTAGGCATATGCCTAACAATAATGAACAACTCGACCAGATGTTTCACGCCCTGTCGGATGCCACGCGCCGTGGCATGGTTGACCGGCTGTGCAAGGGCCCTGCAACGGTCAGCGAACTTGCCGAGCCGCTTGATATGGCGTTGCCGACCGTGATGGGGCATTTGCGTGTGCTTGAAAGCTGCGGGCTTGTCCGCAGTACAAAACAGGGCAGGGTTCGCACCTGTGAACTTGAACCCGAACAGCTGACACAGGTGGAAATCTGGATCAATCAGCGGCGATCCCTGTGGGGGCGCCGTTTTGATCGATTGGGAGAATTCCTGGCGAAATCGGAACCGCCAAACGAATAGCCCGTCATGCATGGATCGCGCCGGGCATAACAGCAGGAGCAGTACAATGACGTCCGCCACCAACAAAACCGATGACAAGATCGCACGTTCTGTAACACATGCCATGTTCACGCTTGAACGGGTTTATGATGCAAGTCCTGCCCGCGTTTTCAGGGCATTTTCCGACCCCGAAGCACATAACCGCTGGTTTGTGACCGAAGAAGGATGGGACGTCATCGAATATACCCATGACTTCCGTGTGGGGGGTCGCGAAGGCGGCCGTTTCAGCCAGGATGGCAAGGTGTTCTATTATAACGATACGCTTTATCAGGATATCGTGCCGGACAACCGGATCATCTTTGCCTACACCATGGATCAGGACGATAAACGCATTTCCGCCTCGGTCGCGACGGTGGAACTGAAACCCGAAGGGGATGGCAAAACGCGCCTGAAATTCACAGAACAAGGGGCGTTCCTTGACGGTTTCGACAAGGCCGAATTCCGCGAAGAAGGCTGGCAGGGATTGCTGGAAAGATTGGCGAAGGAACTCGAAACCAGTGCGTGAATTCAGTGTTTTGTCCCCAAAGGCCCGCCAGTGGCGGACCTTTGAGGGCAGGCTTTCTTCGGGACGACCTTCGCTTACTCGGAAACGGGCATGTCGATTTCAAGCTCGTCAAAAAGCTCGGTCAGGCCGGATGCCGCGTTGATGGCTGCGGGGAAACCGGCATGGACCGTTGTCAAATAGACAATTTCGCGCAGTTCGTCGGGGGTTGCCCCCATATTGAGCGCGTATCGGGCATGTATCTGCATGTAGGGAATATGACCGGTTGCGGCGAAGGCGGCGACCGTTGCCAACTGGCGGGTGCGGTGATCCAGCGTGCTTCGTCCCCAGACATCGCCCAAAGCGTATCCAACTGTCGCATCGGCAAGAAACGGGAAATGGCGGCGCATGTTTTCCAGTGCGGGCTGGCCCTGTCCGTTGGTCAGGGTATCAATGACCGCCTCGCCCCGGTCCATTCGTTGATCAGCATGGGCCGGGACGATTATGCCAAACAGGAATGCTGCTGCTGGTAGCGTTGGGGATATGAAATTCAATCGCATGCTTTGCTCCTGACAGATGGGAAAAAGACATGTCGATGTTAGAGGCCGCGCGGGGAAAAGGGATTAGCCATTCCTCCGGTTTTCTTGCCCGTTCTTATTGATCGTGGCGGCAAAAAAATGAAAGGCCCGCCAGATGACGGGCCTTTCAGCACAAAAAGACAGCCGGTTGTGATCAGGCTGCGCGATTGCGGGCCTGCTCGCGAAGGTCTTCGAGGATGCCGTTGATACGGGCACGCAAGGCTTCGACCTTGTGTGAGGCATCCTGCGCGGTTGTCAGAACTTCGCCCGACAGTTGACCGGTTTTGCCGGTTTCACTTGCCACATCATTGATCGAGGCGGAAACGGTGCGGGTGCGGTCGGCTGCACTGCGGACGTTGCGCGTGATCTCGTCGGTTGCCGCACCCTGTTCCTCGACTGCGGCCGAAATGGTGGTGGCGATCTCGTTGATGTTTTCGATGATGCGACCGATATCCTCAATGGCGGTAACGGATTCCCCGGTCGCCTTCTGGATGCCGGAAATCTGACCGGCAATTTCCTCGGTCGCCTTTTCGGTCTGGTTGGCGAGGTTTTTGACCTCGGCGGCGACAACCGCAAAGCCCTTGCCTGCATCGCCGGCGCGCGCCGCCTCGATGGTGGCATTAAGGGCCAGAAGGTTGGTCTGTTCGGCGATGTCGGTGATCAGCGCGATCACCTCGCCAATGCGGTTTGCCGATTGCGACAGGCTGACCACAAGCTGGTTGGTTTCCTGTGCGCGATTGGCGGCATCATTGGAGATACGGGTCGATTCCGCCATCTGGCGGTTGATTTCCGCGTTTGATGCCGAAAGCTGTTCGGTTGCGGCGGCAACGGTTTCCACATTGCCGGTGGCTTCCTGTGCCGAGGATGCAACGTCTTCGGTCTGACCCGATACGAATTCCGCACTTTGGCTCATCTGGCCCGAGACGCCCTGAAGCTGTTCGGCGAGGGCGGCGATTTCACCCACGGCACTTTCAACTTCGTTTTGCAGGGTATCGGCAAGGCCGAGCAACTCGTCACGGAGCGCCTCGTTGCGTTCACGGTTCAGGCGTTCTTCTTCGGCCTGAAGTTCGCGGACCTTAAGGGCGTTGTCCTTGAAGACCTCGACCGCGCGACCCATTGCGGTGATTTCGTCATTGCCCTTGACCGGGACGTCGATATCCAGATTGCCATCAGCGAGCGTGACCATCGTTTTTTGCAGACCGGCCAGACGGCGCAGAAGGTTGCCACGGACATAGACGACATAAATGATCAGGGAAATCAGGATCGCTGCACCCGCAACGCCATACATGATCTGCGAGCTTTGCGCATTCAGGGTCTGGGTCGATGCGGCGGCCTTGTCGACATCCGATTGCAGGCTATCGACCAGTGCCTTGACGCTGCTGTCCATGTCGGTGGCGTACAGGGCACTTTGATCAACAATTTGTTGCTGGGTGGTGGCGGCTTCAAGATCCTTGATTCGCAAGGCAGGAAGGCTGGCGTCGCCAATCGAGAGTTCCCGCATGTCATTGACAATGCCGGTGTAGAACTTTTTGAGTTTTTCGTTGTCGAGCCCTTCGACCAGTTTTTGAAGCGAGGTAAAGCTGCCGCGGACCTGCATGCTGATGACCGAGAGCCGGGTCGGGTCGTCAAGCGAGCTTGACGTCAGGATCGTGTTGACAATGTCGCTTCCCATCCGGCTGAGTTCAAGAACCGGGCCGCGCGATGCGACGGCATCATTAAGCTCATAAAGAAGTTTGGTTGTGCGGACCTGATCTTCATAGGGCAGGGGATCGCCCGATTTGCGCAGGTCTTCGACTGTGCTGTCGATCCCGGAAATGGTTGTCTGGGTAAAGGACAGAAGCGGGGTGATCATGCTGCTGTATCGGCCGCTTAGCTGCTGAAACCTGTTCAGTTTTCCGGCAATCTCGTCTGCGATGGCAAACCGGTTCAACGTTATTGCATGCAGATTTTCCAGGGCTTCGCGCAAATTGGTACTGTTGGTATCAATACCATCCAGGATTTCGGATTGAAGATTCGTTTCGCGCAATTGCCTGACATTGTCATCAAGCCCGGCGAGCAGCGTATCGAGTTCTGCTTTGACAACCTGTTCTTCGTCCGGTGTTTTCGATGCGATGATCCTTGGCGCGATGGCCACGATCTTTGCGCTGTCGGTTGCCAGTTGTTGTGCCGCAAACATCGGTGGCAGCTTTATATGCGTGATGCTGGCAAGTTCGGTGCCGAATTTGCCAAACGATATGACGGCGACGGTAGCCGCCACGACGGCCATCAGGCCGACAAGTGCAAATGATGCCGCCAGTTTCCCCTGAACGCCGAAGCCTTTTGCGATCTTTTTGACCGGCTTCTGGCGATCATCAGATTTGATAGTCTTTCCCATTACTCACCTAACCCCGATTACGCATAACCAGCGCCCCGGCTTCTGTCATACCGGTAACGCGCGTCTGTCTGGCTTTCCTGGATGGAACCTTCCTGTGGTTTCCGCATTCGGGGAGACCCGCGATATCGGTTAGGAACGATAAGGATGCGGATAATTGAAGGCGGAAGTTCTTGTTTTTCTTATGTTGGGAAATTCTATAGCACAGGCATCTGTGTAGAATAACCCAAATGTTTCTCTAATGTGGCGGCCCTGTCCATCTGGATAAGTCCTTTGTACAAAAGCTTGTGGTCATTCTGACTAATAGAAAAGGCCCGCCGGGTGGCGGGCCTTGCACAGAAGAAGGTTTGGCAGATTTCGGCAGATCAGGAGGCGCGATCACGCGCCTGCTGACGCAGGTCCTCGAGGATATTGTTGATCCGCGAGCGCAGATTTTCGACCTTTTCGGATGCAGTCTGTGCAGTTGACAGAACCTGACCGGAAAGTTCGCCGGTTTTGCCGGTTTCACTTGCGACATCATTGATCGAGGCCGAGACGGTGCGGGTGCGATCCGCCGCACTGCGGACGTTACGCGTGATCTCGTCGGTTGCCGCACCCTGTTCCTCGACTGCGGCCGAGATGGTTGTGGCAATTTCGTTGATGTTTTCGATGATCCTGCCGATGTCTCCGATGGCGGTGACCGATTCTCCGGTGGCTTTCTGAATGCCGGAAATCTGGCCGGAGATTTCCTCGGTCGCCTTTTCGGTCTGGTTGGCAAGGTTTTTGACCTCGGCGGCGACAACCGCAAAGCCCTTGCCTGCATCGCCGGCGCGCGCCGCCTCGATGGTGGCGTTAAGGGCCAGCAGGTTGGTCTGTTCGGCGATGTCGGTGATCAGCGCGATCACCTCGCCAATGCGGTTTGCCGATTGCGACAGGCTGACCACAAGCTGGTTGGTTTCCTGTGCGCGATTGGCGGCATCATTGGAGATACGGGTCGATTCCGCCATCTGGCGGTTGATTTCCGCGTTTGATGCCGAAAGCTGTTCGGTTGCGGCGGCAACGGTTTCCACATTGCCGGTGGCTTCCTGTGCCGAGGATGCAACGTCTTCGGTCTGACCCGATACGAATTCCGCACTTTGGCTCATCTGGCCCGAGACGCCCTGAAGCTGTTCGGCGAGGGCGGCGATTTCACCCACGGCACTTTCAACTTCGTTTTGCAGGGTATCGGCAAGGCCGAGAAGCTCGTCACGGAGCGCCTCGTTGCGTTCACGGTTCAGGCGTTCTTCTTCGGCCTGAAGTTCGCGGACCTTAAGGGCATTGTCCTTGAAGACCTCGACCGCGCGACCCATTGCGGTGATTTCGTCATTGCCCTTGACCGGGACGTCGATATCCAGATTGCCATCGGCCAGCGTGACCATCGTTTTTTGCAGACCGGCCAGACGGCGCAGAAGGTTGCCTCGGACATAGACGACATAAATGATCAGGGAAATCAGGATGGCGGCGGCGGCGACAACAGCCAATGCCGTCAGGCTCTGTTTTTCGACGACTTTGGCCTGTGCGGCGGCTTCATCGACTTCGGAGTTCAGGGCTGCGACCAGTTCGGCAACGCTGTTACGCATGGCGTTGGCGTATTCACCGCTCTGGATCACAAGGCGCTGGCTTTCCTCGGCGGCGGCAATTTCGCGTTTGCGCAGTTCGGGCAGGCTTTCCTCGCCAACCGACAGATTGGACATTTTGTCGATCAGTTCGACATAAAAGTTTTTCAGACGATCATTGCCGATACTGTCAAGGGCGGCGAGGGCATCGGCATAGGTGCCGCGAATACGCACCGGAATGATCGACAGGCGCACCGCCTGGGTTTCGGTGGTCGATGCGATGATCATGTTGGCGGCCTGTGACCCGAGACGTTCGATTTCCAGCACGGGCGAGCGTGCGGTGATCGCGTCGCTCATTTTCGTGAAGTTCGCCAGGAGTTCTTCGGTATCGGTCGTATATTGTGCCGACGGATCGTCTTTGAGCGACTGGGCATAGGCCGTGCCCTGCGCGATGTCGTTCTGGGTATAGGACAGAACCGGCTTCAGGGTATCGCCATAGCGTTTGGCAAGATCCTGAAATTCGCCAAGCTTGTCGGCTTTCTCAGTAGAAATCGCAAAGCGTTCCTGGGTCACGGTATGCAACTGTCCAAGCGCATCCTGCAACTGGACGCGGTTGTCATTGATCGTAGCCAGAACTTCCGGCATGAAACCGGTGGCCTCGATCTCGTTGATTTTGTTGACCAGTTCCAGCAGGCGGAAATCAAGCTCTTCCTTGATCGCCAGTTCTTCTTCGGTGGAATTGGATGCCACGATACGTGGTGCAATTGCGACGATTTCCGCACTTTCGGTCGCCAGCTGCTGTGCGGCGGCGATCGGGGGCAGTTTTTCTTCTGTGATGGTTGTAAGAGCTTCGCCGAATTTGTTGAATGATACGGCACCGACAACGGCTGAAACCACCGCCATCAGGCCAACCAAGGCAAACGATATCAAAAGTTTGCTTTGGACCCCGAACTTAGTTCCCATTCTGTCCTACCTTCTTGTGCTGCTTTCCCCGAACGGCTTCTGTGTCCGCCCGGGCTTCTTGGATCAGGCAACGGATCGCTTGTTGTTTTTCGTCGCCCGGTTCGTAACCCCCGAAGAGTTATACTTTAGAGTTATTTTTTCTTATTAAGGGACATTATTGAAATATTATTTGCATAACTGCAACATGTAAGCCGTTCTGCGGCGAAAAATCACGATTAAATCCATAGGTTGTATAATTCAAGGTAGATGTATCTTGAAATATAACGCGCCCCGGTTGGTGTTCCGCGATAGCAGACGGATGGCTGGACCTTGAGGCGCAAACAGGATATAGGAGCGGTCGAAATTTCTGCCTGTCAACACGACCGGTCCGGTTCGGTCCTTTCGGTTGGCGCGCATCCATCGCAAGCCTGGTCTGACAGGGAATATCCCGCAGTAACCGGCACGGTGCCCGATTTGCACTGATCGACAACACGAAAAGAATACAGGTTTCAGGTTATGGCCGGCCATTCCCAATTTAAAAACATCATGCACCGCAAAGGCGCGCAGGATAAAAAGCGCGCCAAAATCTTCACCAAACTCGCCCGCGAAATCACGGTTTCGGCGAAAATCAGTGATGATATCAACAGCAACCCGCGCCTGCGTGCTGCGATTGCAGCCGCGCGCGGCCAGAACATGCCCAAAGACAATATCGATCGCGCGATCAAAAAGGCGACCGGTGTAGGCGAGGGCGACAATTATGAAGAAGTCCGTTACGAGGGTTACGGGACGGCCGGTGTCGCCGTGATCGTCGAGGCGCTGACGGACAACCGCAACCGTACCGCATCGGAAGTGCGTGCCGCATTCGCCAAAAGCGGTGGCAACCTTGGTGAAACCGGTTCGGTCGGCTTCATGTTCAACCGCCTTGGCGAAATCGTTTATCCGGCGGACAAGGCGGGTGCGGATGAAATGTTTGAGGCCGCCCTTGAAGCCGGTGCGGCCAATGCGGAATCGGATGATGAAAACCACATCATCGAAACCGAGATCGAAGACCTTAACAATGTCCGTGAGGCGCTGACCGAAAAGTTCGGCGATCCGGAAAGTGCGAAGCTTGTTTTCCGTGCGGTGACCGAGGCCGACATCAGCGTTGAACAGGCACAGAGCATCATGAAACTCGTTGATGTGCTTGAAGATAACGATGATGTCCAGAATGTCTGGACCAACGTTAACTGGACCGATGAGATCGTTGCCGCGCTTGATAACTGATTACGCTTGCTTACGCCCGTCATTCGCTTTTGAATGACGGGCGTATTTTATTTTGCTCATGATAATCAAGGTGGGTCGATTTGGTCAGGGTTCTTGGTATCGATCCCGGTCTTCAACGCACGGGCTGGGGGGTGATCGACCTTACAGACAACCGGATGCGTCATGTTGCCAATGGTGTCGTGACCTCGACACAGTCGCTGTCGCTGGCGGAACGTCTTGATCAGCTTCATACCGGATTGATCGAGGTGATCGAAACCTGGTCACCCGACGAGGCCGCGGTCGAGGAAACCTTCGTTAACAAAAATCCTGTTTCGACCCTGAAACTGGGGCAGGCGCGTGGTGTTGCGCTGCTTGCGCCAGCACGTTGTGGCATTCCGGTAACGGAATATACACCCAATGCCGTCAAAAAGACTGTGGTGGGGGCTGGTCATGCGGCCAAGCAACAGGTCGAAATGATGGTGTCCACCCTGCTGCCGGGATGTCAGATCCACGGCGCAGATGCGGCCGATGCACTGGCCGTGGCGATTTGTCATGCACAACATGCCGGAACCCGGGCGCTTGCCGGGATGACCACCGGACCGGGGAGAAGATACAGGTGATTGCAAAGCTTCGCGGAATTGTCGATTTCATTGGCGAGGACAGTGTCATCATCGATGTGAACGGGGTCGGATACCTTGTTTTTGCATCGCGCAGAACATTGACCATGCTGCCGCCAAAAGGTGGCGAGGCGGGGTTGATGATCGAAACCCATGTCCGCGAAGATCACATTCATCTGTACGGATTTGCCGATAATGCGGAAAAGCAATGGTTCGCCCTTCTGACGACGGTTCAGGGAGTGGGGGCCAAGGTTGCGCTGGCACTTTTGTCGGTTCTGAGCCCGACCGATCTTTTGCGTGCGCTTGCCGCACAGGATACCACGGCCCTTTGCCGGGCACCGGGGATCGGGCCCAAGGTAGCAACCCGTATCGTGGGCGAACTTAAAGACAAGGCGGCGCGTCTTAATCTTGGTCCGGTTGCAGCCCCTGTTGCACCGGCAGCCACTGCCGCAACTTCGTCAAAAAAATCTGTCAAATCTGCCAAACCGGTCGATGATGTGAGCATCGACACAGCCGATACCGCACCTGTTGTGGATGATGGCGCGGTTCTGGCCGATGCCGTTTCCGCATTGGTCAATCTGGGCTATGGCCGATCCGAGGCATTTGGTGCGGTTGGCAAGGCCGCCCAGCAGGTTGGTGACGACAAGACACTTGACGCCCTTATCCGTCAGGGACTGAAGGAGCTTAGCGCGTGAGCGAGGAAGAAGACCGTTTACTCAGCGGGGAACGCCGCGAAGAGGATTATCAGGACGGTTCGCTGCGCCCGCGTCGGCTGGACGATTTTACCGGCCAGAAGGAAGTGCGCGAAAATCTTGATGTGTTCATTCAGGCCGCGCGTGGCCGCGAAGAAGCCATGGACCATGTGCTGTTTTTCGGACCACCGGGCTTGGGTAAAACGACACTTTCGCAGATTGTTGCCAGCGAACTTGGTGTCGGTTTTCGGGCGACGTCCGGCCCGGTGATTGCCAAGGCCGGTGATCTTGCGGCCCTTCTGACCAATCTTCAGCCGCGCGATGTTCTGTTCATTGATGAAATCCATCGCCTGAACCCGGCGGTCGAGGAAATCCTGTATCCGGCGATGGAAGATTTCCAGCTTGACCTGATCATCGGCGAGGGGCCGGCAGCGCGTTCGGTGCGGATTGACCTGCCGCCCTTTACGCTTGTGGGGGCAACGACACGGTCGGGGCTTTTGACCACGCCGCTTCGGGATCGTTTCGGCATTCCGCTGCGGTTGCGATTCTATGAACCCGAAGAACTGGTCGAGATCGTGGCGCGCGGTGCGCGGTTGCTGAAGTTCGATATGACCCGCGAGGGGGCGATGGAAATCGCGCGCCGGTCGCGTGGAACACCGCGTATTGCCGGGCGTTTGTTGCGGCGTGTGCGTGACTTTGCGGTGGTTGCCGGAAAATCGCCGGTCGATAAATTCATTACCGACGCGGCGCTCACGCGGCTTGAGGTCGATAATCTTGGCCTTGATAGCCAGGATCGCCGTTATCTGAATTGCATTGCCGGAAATTACGGCGGCGGGCCGGTTGGTGTCGATACGCTGGCGGCTGCCCTGTCGGAAGAACGCGATACGATTGAAGACGTGATAGAGCCGTATCTGTTGCAACAGGGCCTGATACAGCGGACCCCGCGCGGCCGGATGCTGGGTATCAAAGGATACAAGCATCTGGGGCTGCCCGCGCCGCGCGAAGGCAATGGTGTGCCGTTGGCCGATCTTTTCGATCAGGCTGGTACCAAAGTCGCAGACGGGACAGATGAATGACCGAGCAAGGCCAGAACAGCTTGCTCGGTTATATCGAGGGCAAGCGGCATATCTTCCCGTTAATGGTGTTTTACGAAGATACCGATGCAGGTGGAATTGTATATCACGCCAACTATCTCGCCTTTGCCGAGAGGGCGCGTTCAGCGATGCTTAACCTGTTGGGCTTTAGCAATAGTAGCGTGGCAGAACGCCACAAAGTTGCCATAGCCGTTCGACACTGTACGCTCGATTTTCGCCGGGCGGCCCGGTTGGAAGACAGGCTGACTGTGGAAAGTCGCCTGATCAAACTGGGGGGCGCGTCGCTGGGATTCGAGCAGAAAGTCATGCGGGAGGGCGAGGAACTCGTGGTGATCGAGATATATCTCGCCTGCATGTCGTTGCAAGAGTTACGGGCGCAAAGGCTGCCCGAAGAATTGAGAACGGCTTACGCAACCTATCTGGATGTGAACGAGGACTGAAGAGAATATGGAAAATCAGGTGGTCGACGCGGTAACGCTGGGGCAGTCGGTCATGGCCCATGACATGTCCATGTGGGGCCTGTTCATGCAGGCCGGGATTGTCGTCAAAACGGTGATGATCGGGCTTATGCTCGCATCCGTTTGGGTATGGGCAATTGTTTTTGAAAAACTGGTACGGTTGCGCAAATTGCGCGCCCAGGCCAACACGTTTGAAGAAGCCTTCTGGTCGGGCGGGTCGCTTGAAGACCTGTATGACCGGATCGCCGATCAGCCGCGCGATCCGATGTCGGCGATCTTTGTGTCGGCGATGCGTGAATGGCGACGTTCGAACGCGCGCGGGGTCAAGGGCGAAACAATGCGCGCCCGCCTTCAGCAGCGCCTGGAACGGTCGATGGAAATCACGCTGGGCCGCGAGATGGACCGGGTGGAACGTTATATGACCTTCCTGGCATCTGTCGGCTCGACCGCACCGTTTGTCGGCCTGTTCGGGACGGTATGGGGCATCATGGTATCGTTCCAGTCGATTGCGGCTTCGAAAAATACGTCGCTTGCGGTTGTGGCACCGGGGATTGCCGAGGCATTGCTTGCAACGGCGATGGGCCTTGTCGCGGCTATTCCGGCGGTGGTGGCCTATAACAAGATTTCCAGTGACCTGAACCGGTATGGCAACCGCCTTGAAGCGTTTGTCGACGAGTTCACGTCGATCCTGTCACGCCAGCTTGACGACGCGAGAGACTGATATGGGCGCACAACTCGCATCCGGATCGGGCGGAGGACGCCGCCGCGGTCGCCGCAGCAACCGCCGCCGCGCCATGAGCGACATCAACGTCACCCCGATGGTCGACGTGATGCTTGTTCTGCTGGTGATCTTTATGGTTGCAGCACCTTTGATGACGGTCGGTGTGGAGGTTGACCTGCCTGAAACATCGGCAGCCCCGATGACCGGGCAGGACGAGCCGCTGGTCGTATCGGTCACGGGGGATGGCACCCTTTATATCATGGATAGTGAAGTCGCCCAGGACACGTTGACTGAAAAGCTTTCCGCCATTACCGAGAACAAACGCGATACCCGTATTTTTGTGCGCGGTGACCGGGCAATTGATTATGGTCGTGTGATGGAAGTCATGGGCCTGATCAATGAAGCCGGATTTACCAAGGTCGCGCTGATCGCGGAGCTGCCCAATCAGGGCAAGTAAACCGACATGTTACGCAGTGTTCTGATTTCTCTTGCAGCCCATCTGGCGATCTTTCTGATTGCCTGGTTAGGCTTGCCGGAACTGTTCGAGGAGACGCCGCTGGAACTGCAATCGATTTCGGTCGAGGTGGTGACAGTGGATGAATTCTCGGCGGCACCGACCAAGGCGCAGCCAAAGCCGAAGGCGGAAGAAAAACCAAAACCGGCCCCGAAGCCGGAGCCAAAGCCCGTTCCGAAACCGGAACCCAAACCGGCTCCGAAGCCCGAACCCAAGCCGGAACCGAAGCCTGAGCCCAAGCCGGAGCCGAAACCGGAGCCAAAGCCGGAACCCAAACCTGAGCCGAAACCGGAACCAAAGCCCGTTCCGAAACCGGAAGTAAAAAAAGAGCCGGAACCTGTACCGGAAAAGCCGAAACCCAAACCGGTTGAGGCGAAAAAGCCCGAACCGAAGCCGGAACCCAAGGCCGAGCCGAAGAAACAGCCCGATCCGGAACCGAAGCGCACACTTGCCGATATTCTGAAGGATGTGCGCAAGACTGAGCCGAGCGCACAGCCGACACCGCAGGATACGCCGGAAGAAACGCCGGAGGAAAATGCCAGCGAGGTGGTTGCGACCCGTCTGGATGCGCGTTTGACTATGAGCGAGCTTGACGCCGTCAAAAGACAGGTTGAAGCCTGCTGGAGTCCCCCGGCCGGAGCCAAGGAAGCTGCGAACTTCGCGGTCGAAATTCACGTCAGTGCCAACCCGGACGGTACGGTTCGCCAGGCACGAATTAGCAACTCTGGCGAGATTGGCGGCGACCCGTCACGCCGTGCGATTGCAGAAAGTGCTCTTCGAGCTGTGCAAAATCCACAATGCAGTCCTCTGAAACTGCCGCTGGATAAATACGAAATGTGGCGCACATTCACGTTCAATTTTGACATGCGTGAAATGCTGGGCCTGTAATGAATAAAATTATAAGTCCCTCAAAACGCGTGGAAAATAGCGAGGCAGGATGACCATCAAGACCAATGCATTAAAACGAGATTGGGTAACACGCAGTCTGGCCGGACTGTGTGCCCTGGCCGTTGTTGTTGCTGGCCTGGCCGTTGTATCCTCGGCTCCGGCGCATGCCGAACTCCGTATCGACATCACCCGCGGTGAAGTCAAACCGATGCCGATTGCCGTTACCCGTTTCCCGGGTGAGAGTGTTTCGGAAACCGAAGTCGGTCAGAACATCACATCGGTGATCAGCAATGATCTGGCACGATCGGGCCTGTTTGCGCCAATCGACGAAGACGCCTTTATTCAGAGTGCCAGTTCGCTGGCGGTCAATCCGAACTTTGCCGAGTGGCGCGCGATCAATGCGCAGGCACTCGTCAATGGACGGGTCGTGACCGAACCGAACGGGCTTCTGCGTGTCGAATTCCGCCTTTGGGATGTTCTGGCTGAAAACCAGATGGCGGGTGTGGCCTATCGCACCCAGCCAAACAACTGGCGGCGCATCGCACACAAGATTGCCGACGAGATTTATAAACGCATTACCGGGGAATCGGGTTATTTCGATACCCGTATCGTTTATGTCTCCGAATCGGGCCCGGGTGATAAACGCGTCAAGCGGCTTGCCATCATGGATCAGGACGGTGCGAACCACCGATTCCTGTCGGACGGCAAGTTTCTTGTTCTGAACCCGCGTTTTTCTCCGACGGCCCAGGAAGTGGTTTATATGTCGTACTTCAACGACAAACCACGCGTCTATGTTCTGGATATCGATACCGGCGAGCTTGAATTGCTTGGCGATTTCCCGGGCATGACCTTTGCCCCGCGCTTTGCCCCAGATGGCAATTCCGTGGTGATGTCCCAGGCTTTGGACGGCAATAGTGAAGTCTACGAGCTGGATCTGCGTACGCGTGAAAAACGCCAGTTGACGCGGCATCCTGCAGTTGATACATCGCCGTCATATTCTCCTGATGGTTCGCGTATTACGTTCAACTCGGACCGTAGCGGATCACAGCAACTTTACGTGATGAATGCGGATGGGAGCGGCGTCCAGCGTATCAGTTTCGGTGGTGGTTTGTACGCCACGCCGGTCTGGTCGCCACGCGGTGACCTGATCGCATTCACCAAGTCACAAGGAGGTCGGTTCTATATCGGTGTCATGCGTCCGGATGGCAGTGGAGAGCGGCTTTTGGCCGAGGGCTTCCTTGTCGAAGGCCCGACATGGGCACCGAACGGAAGAGTGTTGATGTATCACCGCCAGCACCCGTCCAGGGACGGGACCAAGGATCGATACCGTTTGTATTCGATCGATTTGACCGGTTATAACGAACGCGAGATCGTTACACCGGCGGATGGATCGGATCCTGCATGGTCGCCCTTGATTCCCTGATATCTCAAGAGTATAGTCATCGCGAAGCACTGAATGCGATTCGCATTAATCGCGGGCATTTTCGGTGTCGCGAGACATGGAAAACACCACAATCGGGCGAATGTGTCCGGTGTTAAGGGGAAAACTTAAATGAAACTTCGGATTCTGAGTGTTTTTGCTGCCGCCGCACTTCTGGCTGCGTGTGAAACTGCACCTGACAGCTCGGCAACCTCTGCCGGCGAAGGTGTCTCGACCACCAATCAGCCGTCTTCCACTTCGAGCGAGCTTTCGGAAAGCAGCCCGGAATGGTTCGCGGTTAATGTTGGCGATCGCGTATTCTTTGGCTTCGACAAATATGACCTGTCGGGCGAAGCACGCCGTACGCTGGAACTTCAGTCTGCATGGCTGAAAAAATACCCGCAGTACAAAGTCGTTGTCGAAGGCCATGCCGACGAACGCGGCACCCGTGAATACAACCTTGCACTGGGTGAGCGTCGCGCAAACTCCGTGAAAGATTACCTCGTTGCCCTGGGCATCGATCCGTCACGTGTCGAAACCATTTCTTATGGTAAAGAACGTCCGGTCGCGCTGGGCCACGACGAAGAAAGCTGGGCTAAAAACCGCCGCTCTGTTTCGGTTATCCGTTAAGCGCGTGCAGGTGAAAGCCTGAATTTCAAGGCGCCTGTTCCGAAAGGGACAGGCGCCTTATTTTTGCCGCCTGAAAATGTTGCAACATTAGCTATTCCTTGATGATACTGGGAATGCAATGTTCGAAATTACGACGAAGGACCCGAAAATGATCCGAGTTGGCCCGAAAACCGGTTATCGAAATGACGCCCCGCCGCCCCGTATGTCGGCCGTCGCGCTTTCACCAACCGTTGGGGGAAAACAGGGGGTGCTACGCCGCCGCCCGGTCGGCTATTTGTCGGTGTTTGCCGTCGCGGCCCTGATGGGAATGACTGTTCTTGGCAGTGCATCGGCATTAGCGCAAGAATCCAATATGACCCGTCAGGTCGAACAACTGCGCAAGGATCTTGACCTGTTGCAGCGTTACGTCTACCGCGAGGGGGTTCCTTCCGGTGGCGTGCCAGATAGTGGCGGCGCAAGTGACGGAAGCCCGGCCGCAGCCCGCCAGCAGGTCCAGATCAACGAGATCGAGCGATCGATAACCCAGCTGACAGGCCAGATCGAAGAATTTGATTTCCGTATTCGCAAGATTGAGGATCGGCTGGAACGTCTGGTTTCCGATGTCGATTTCCGTCTTAGCCAGCTTGAAGGCGGGGCTCCGTCGGCCAGCGGCCAGACGGGGGCGGCACCGTCGGCTGCTGCTGGCGAAGGAGCCGCTGCAAGTGCAACGGCATCAAATGACCGCCCCAATACCGAGGGTACGGGTCAGCGGGTTGATGATCGCGGCACCCAACTGTTTGGTGTCATCGAAAACGAGGGATCACCGCCTGCCGTTCCGTCCGGTCCGGCAAATACGTCGTCGTCTGCACCGGCCCGAACGGCAAGCGCGCCAGCCGGGGGCGGGGTTCTGCCTGACGGGACGCCCGAAGAACAGTATCGTTATGCCTTTGATCTTTTGCGCCGGCAGGATTTCTCTGCGGCTGAAACAGCCCTTGCCGCGTTTGTCAAAAACCATCCGGACAATGCACTGGCCGGGAATGCGCAATACTGGCTTGGCGAAACCTTCTATGTGCGTGAGCAGTATGATCAGGCAGCCGTCGCCTTTACCGAGGGTTTCCAGACATATCCCGACAGCAGCAAGGCGGCTGACAATCTGCTGAAGCTTGGCATGTCGCTGGGTAATCTGGGCAAGAACGAGGATGCCTGCACGACCTTTGGTCATCTGATTTCAAATTTCCCGAATGCGTCGGCGGTTGTTCTGGACCGTGCGCGTCAGGAAAGCAAAAACCGCGGTTGTTCCTGATCGCAGTCTGATGGCAGACCAACCTGAAAATATGATCAATCCTGATCCGGCGTCCGATGGAACCCCATTGGACGCCGTTGTCTTTTCCCATCTGATGAATGCATTCGCCCCGTTCGAGGATCAGCCGAAGATTGCGGTCGCCGTTTCCGGTGGTGCCGACAGCATGGCGCTGGCGTTGCTGGCGTATGAATGGTGCCGGTCCAATGGCGGGGAATTGATCGCGATCACGGTTGATCACGGTTTGCGGGCTGACGCCGCGGACGAGGCCATCTGGGTCGGGCGGCAGCTTCAAAGTCGCGGGATTGCGCATCGCATCCTGCGCTGGGACGGGGCAAAGCCGCAGGGCGGAGTTCAGGATGCCGCGCGCAAGGCGCGATATGACCTGCTTGATCGCGAAATCGGGGCAACGGGAGTGTTGCACCTTCTGGTCGCCCATCACCGCGACGATCAGGCGGAAACCCGTATCATGCGCCAAAACCGCGACAGCGGTGTGATCGGAAGGGCAGGGATGTCTGCACGCCGTTATCTTTGCAATGGTCGTTTATTACGACCGTTGCTTTCGGTATCGAAGGCCGATCTGATTGCAACGCTTCGGGCATATCAGCAGGACTGGCTTGAAGACCCGTCGAACCGCAATGTCCGTTTCGAAAGAGTCCGCATCAGGCAGGCATCAGGCCTTCGGGGTGACAAATCAGCGCCGTCGCCATCGGAAATCGCCGAACGGCAGACCGCCGAACAGGCGATTGCCAGTCTTCTGGCGTCGACGGTTCAGATTGCTGGTTGCGGCATCGCACGCATTGCCTATCCGCGATGGCAGGATATTGGACCTGATGACACAAATGCCTGTTATGCCCTTTATGCAATGGGGCACATCATCCGGGTGGTTGGCGGGGCGGATTATATGCCCGCATTCGATGCCTTGGCATCGGCATTGTCACAATTGCGCGATCAGGACGACGCCCGGATCAGTCTGGGGGGCTGTGTTTTACATCGTCGGCGCAATATTTTGCTGGTTTATCGTGAAGTCGGACGCCTCGACGCGCGACCGGTTCCGGTTGATAGTGTCCTTGTCCGTCACGGTCCGGGGCAGCGCTGGGATAACCGGTTCGTGTTGACTTTTGAGCCGGACGGGGGGGGCGCAACCGCTGATTATGGTGATTTTGAACGGTTTGCGATGGCGCCACTTGCGGCTTGTGATGCGTTTCACACACGGGCATTTCGGGCCGCCATTGGCAAAATCGCGCCATTTATCGATCATTTACCGCGTGCGGCCCTTGCATCCATACCCGCACTTTATGATAAAGAATCCCTTCTTTCCGTTGGCGGGCTTGAGGTTTCAAGCATTTCCGACGTATTATCCGCCGCCGGTTGCAACATGGCCCCGATGGGGGCAGAAAAAGCAACCGGTATGCGATGGCGGTTTGCACCCCCGACACCTTTATGGGAAAGTGGGTTTAAATCGTCGCCGAAACCCGACGTCCTACTTGCGTAAAGGCACCTTATCATTATCTGATGATCAGGCCGTGCGCAGGGCGATTGCGCGTCATGGCGAACACAAATTGCGATCAGTAGCTTGGAATGAATATGGGAAAAAATCTCGCACTGTGGGTTATCATTGCCATCCTTTTGGTGGCTTTGTTTAACCTGTTTCAGTCGCCATCAGGACGAAGCGGCCAGTCGACACTGGCGTTTTCGGACTTCCTGGCCGAAGTTGACAGCGGCCAGATTTCAGAAGTTACGATCCAGGGCAACACTCTTACGGCGCAAACCCGTGATAACCGGACCGTCAGTGTTTACACCCCTGATTATCCGAGCCTTGTCGAACGTCTGAACGACAAGGGCGTTCGTATCATCGCCCAGCCGGAAGAAAGCCTGTCGCCGCTTATGAGTGCGCTGATCAGCTGGTTCCCGATGCTGCTGATTATCGGGGTGTGGATTTTCTTCATGCGCCAGATGCAGGGCGGCGGTGGCAAGGCCATGGGCTTTGGCAAATCAAAGGCCAAGATGCTGACCGAGAAATCCGGTCGCGTTACCTTTGAAGACGTTGCCGGGATCGAGGAAGCCAAGGGCGAGCTTGAAGAAGTCGTCGACTTCCTGCGCGATCCGCAGAAATTCCAGCGCCTTGGCGGTAAAATCCCCAAAGGCATGCTGCTGGTCGGGCCTCCGGGTACGGGTAAAACGTTGCTGGCGCGTGCGATTGCCGGTGAAGCCAACGTTCCGTTCTTTACGATTTCGGGTTCCGATTTCGTGGAAATGTTTGTCGGTGTCGGCGCATCGCGTGTGCGTGACATGTTCGAACAGGGCAAAAAGAACGCACCTTGCATCATCTTCATTGATGAAATCGACGCGGTTGGCCGCCATCGTGGTGCCGGTCTTGGCGGTGGCAACGATGAACGCGAACAGACCCTGAACCAGCTTCTGGTCGAGATGGATGGTTTTGAAGCCAACGAGGGTGTGATCCTTGTGGCGGCAACCAACCGTCCGGACGTTCTGGACCCGGCATTGCTGCGCCCCGGTCGTTTCGACCGTCAGGTCGTTGTGCCGAACCCGGACCTTGAAGGCCGTGAACATATTCTTGGTGTTCATGCCCGCAAGGTTCCGCTGGGGCCGGATGTTGATCTGCGCACTGTTGCGCGCGGTACGCCGGGCTTCTCGGGGGCGGATCTGGCGAACCTTGTCAACGAGGCAGCGCTTCTGGCAGCCCGTCTTGGCAAGCGCGTTGTTACGATGGCCGATTTCGAGAATGCGAAGGACAAGGTGATGATGGGGGCGGAACGCCGTTCCATGATCATGACCGATGACGAGAAAAAGCTGACGGCCTATCATGAAGCCGGTCATGCGCTTGTCGCGCTGCATACCCCGGCATCCGATCCGATCCACAAGGCCACCATCATTCCGCGCGGTCGTGCGCTGGGCATGGTGATGCGTCTGCCGGAACGCGATCAGATTTCCAAGTCCTATGAGCAACTGATTTCCGATCTTGCGGTTGCCATGGGTGGCCGCGTTGCCGAGGAAATCATTTTTGGCAAGGACAAGGTCACGACGGGTGCGTCTTCGGACATCAATATGGTGACGCAATATGCGCGCAAGATGGTGACCGAATGGGGCTTCTCCGATCTTCTTGGCAACGTCAAATATGTTGATAACCAGGAAGAAGTCTTCCTGGGGCATAGCGTTGCCCAGCACAAGAACGTATCGGAAAAAACCGCCCAGCTGATCGATGAGGAAGTGCGTCGTTATTCGGACGAGGCGTATGTTTTCGCCAAGCGGGTTCTGACCGAGCATCTTGACGATCTGCATGTTCTGGCCAAGGGGCTTCTGGAATACGAAACCCTTTCGGGCAAGGAAATCGATGCGCTTCTGCGTGGCGAGGAAATCAACCGTGCGGGTCACTCCAACAATAGTGGCAAGGATGCGACGGGCGGCGGACGCCGTTCGACCGTGCCGACCACCGGTGGAGCGCGCAAGGAAAACCCGGGTGAAGGTAGCGGGGACCTGTCCCCCGAGCCACAACCGGGCAGCTAACTGAAAGAGACTGATGGACAAGATCGAAGGATCGGTCCTGCGAAGCCCCGCCGATGTGCGGGGCTTTGCCGATTTTGACGGACCGTTATATTACGCACCTACCGGTTTCATCGACCATGCCGATGATCCCAATACTTTACCGTTGGCCGGATCGCGCCGCGGGTTTTCCGCCCTTGAAATCATCCGTCGTCGCGAAGGCGGCGGGGCCGAAAGCATGATCCTGCCGTTGCTGGCCCTTGAAGGCTGGGTTCAGAATTCGGGGCGGGTTGATGAAATCAATGACGTTCTGAACCGTCTGACGACAAAGCGGGCGGATTTTGCCGGGCTTGATATGGCGTCCTGCCATGTGATGGGCATTGTCAATGTCACGCCGGACAGCTTTTCGGATGGTGGCGATTACAACACCACCGATCAGGCGATTGCGCGTGCGCGCGATTTGGCCGCACAGGGGGCATCCATCCTTGATATTGGCGGGGAATCGACCCGTCCGGGGGCGGAAACCGTTTCCGAGGCCGACGAGATCGCCCGTGTTGTTCCGGTGATCCGTGCCTTGGCCGATGACGGCCATTGCGTTTCCATCGATACCCGCCATGCCGCGGTGATGGACGCCGCGATTGAGGCCGGGGCCGCGATCATCAATGACGTGACCGGGCTTGAGGGAGATGACCGGTCGATGGAGGTGGCGGCGGCATCGGGCAAGCCGGTCATATTGATGCATATGCAGGGCGAACCGGGCACGATGCAGGAAAACCCGCAATATGATTGTGCGGTTCTGGATGTGTATGACTATCTGCTCGACCGGATCGAAAGTTGCGAACGGGCCGGGATACCGCGTGATCGCATTTGCGTCGATCCGGGCATCGGATTTGGCAAGTCGCTGTCGCATAATCTTGAACTGCTGTCGCGTCTGGCGATTTTCCATGGTCTGGGTTGCCCGGTTTTGCTGGGCACGTCACGCAAGTCGTTCATCGGCAAAATCGATCCGGCAGCGTCCCCCAAGGAACGTCTGGGCGGGTCGATTGCATCGGCGGTCAATGGCTGGCGTCACGGGGTTCAGATGATCCGTGTGCATGATGTGCAAGAGACGGTTCAGTCCATTTCGGTTACGACGGCCACGTCCATGGTATAGCTTTCTTCGACTGTCAATCTATGGATGTATAGATTGACGGTTGTCACCAACGATTTATAAAAGGCCTGCAGTTTTGTGTACTTTCGGGTGCCGGGGCTGCGGGCCTTTTTCTTGGTATGGGGAATCTGGCAATTTCTGACAGATTGTGCTTGGGGCTTGCGGATTTTCCCCAATCACCACATACCATTATAGATAAAACTAAATGCGATCATGAAGGTCGCGCGAATGGTTGGTTCTGAGCAAACAGTGAAGGCGAAGTTGAATGAACGGACACAGCGCGCGCGTGCGCGTTGAACAGCCGCAAAAGGCTGCGGGTCAGGAAACGATGGCGACTTGTGTTTTCGTGGTCGAGGATAATACCGATCTTAATCGGGATTTGTGCGAATACCTCGAGATGTGCGGGTTTGATGTTGTCGGTTGTGAAACCGGCGCAGCGTTTCATCGCGCCCTGAAATCCCAAACACCGGCTGCGGTGATCCTTGATATCATGTTGCCCGATACCGACGGGTACGAGCTGGCCAAATATGCGCGCGCCAATCTTGATTGCGGCATCATGATGCTGACCTCG
Source organism: Thalassospira australica (assembly GCF_044790785.1). Classification (GTDB taxonomy): domain Bacteria; phylum Pseudomonadota; class Alphaproteobacteria; order Rhodospirillales; family Thalassospiraceae; genus Thalassospira; species Thalassospira australica_A. Next base: position 1,532,443 of record NZ_CP085258.1, read on the forward strand.
CTTGCGGGGATGGATCATCATTTAACGGGGTATAAATCCGGTGCCGATGTTTACCTGACCAAGGACAGCCCCCTTTCGGTGATCGAAGCCGCGTTGCGCCCGTTATTGCGCCGGGTTGGCAAGGGCGAGAACGAGGCAGACGCCGAACTTGAGGCACCGGCCCGCGAAGGGCGCTGGACGCTTGATATGCTGAACTGGACGCTTGGCAATTCCGATGGCAATTCGACGACCTTGACGGCGACCGAACGCACGATTGTGCAGTTGCTGGTCGAAGCCAACGGGGCGTGGCTGACGCGCCCGGAAATCGTCATGGCACTGGGCAAGGCCGATACGGCCGAAAATTGCCGCAATCTTGATACGGCAATCCGGCGTGTCCGCCAGAAGGTGCTTCGCGAAGTTGGCGAAGAATTGCCAATCAGGACCGCATATGGCCGCGGATATGCCTTTACGTCCTCTGCCGTTATTGTCGGTGTGTCCGCCGAAAGCGCCTGAGAGAGGCTGCGATTATCTAATCGGCGAATGATTGATCGATCTCGTCACAGGGCAGAAGCAGACAAAGTTCAACACCATCCGGACCCTTGTCGCGCATTCTGATCGATCCGCCATGTGCATCGACGATGCGCTGGGAAATATGCAGCCCGAGTGCGCTTTGCAGTGATGCTGCCTCAACCTCGCGGCGGAACAGGGCATCGCTGATGCGGCGGATTTCATCGCTGTTCAAATCCTGTCCGTGATACGGGATATCGATTTCAACAAGCCAGTCACTGTTGGGCCGTGCCGTTACATGAATGGGCGCACCAAGGGCATATCGCCGTGCCGTTTCGATCAGATTGGTGATGGCAAGGCCGACAAGCGTGATATCGACATAGGTTTCCAGATGTTCGGTGCCGACGCATTCAAGGGTGATTTCGGCATCGGGGCGTGACGTGTTCGATACGAAATCGGCCAGCAGGCGATTGACCGGCACCAGTTCGCGCGCCAATGCAAAATCGTTGTCATCAATGCCGTCCTTGTTCAGGAAAATATCGACCAGACGCGATAATTTCCGGGCCTGATCCTGAATGCGTTGCAAACGGTCGGTAATATCGATATGGGCTTCGCGCAGCCGCAAGGACAGCATTTCAGATGATCTTTGAATAACGGCAAGCGGGGTCCGGAATTCGTGCGACAGCATCGAAATCAGTTTGCGCTGTTCACCGACAAGCGACGTTGTCGCCGTGGCGACCTTGATGGCGTCGATACGTTCCTTTTCGATCCTTGACAGGCGAAACCCCATGAGCAGGCCCATGGCACACATATGGAAAAGCAGCGTGAATTGATGCAGCCCCAGTCTGGCGGGGGTTGCGGCAATCAATCCGGCATGGGTGATCTGCAAAAGGACCCCCGCCGCCGTCGGGACCGCAATCACAACGAAATATATCCAGAGTAACCATTCTGTCGGGGCACGGATGATCCGATAGGCCAGAACACCGCATAATGTCGTCAGAACTGCGGCATGCAGGGGCACGACATAGGTGCCATACAATGCATAAAGATCGGTGGTTGCGGTGAATATGAAGGCGACTGACAGCCCGCAATAGATTTTGACGATCCGTGCGAGCACCACATTCTGTTTGTTCAGATCAAGAATGTAGAACCACAGGAAAACAGTCGCAGCCGCCCCCAGTGCGTTGGAGACACCAACAATCAGATCATTGGCATAGGGCCATTCGGGTTGAACAATCGACAGGACAAGACCGTTGACCGATGACGCCAGCGTACCGATCAGAAGCACGCAAAAGCCATATGTCGCAACCGCCCGATCCCGCGCAAGCCCCCCCAGAAGGATATAGACAGTCCCCAGCATCAGGATGATTCCGAAATAGATGCTAAGCCCGGCATCACGCAGCGTCAGACTGGAAACAAGCTGATCGGTTGGCCAGATTCTGGCGATCAGAAACTGGGTGCTGTTCGATTTGGTGCGAATAAAAAGCGTGTAGTCCCCCGGTTCGAGTTGGGGGATGCGATCAACATGATGACTGCCGCGTGTTGGCCGCTGGCTGGCAGGGATGTGATCGCCCATATGGCTTTGCCATAAATGGCGTGATGTACCCTGCCTGATCAGATAGGCATCGATGAAATTCATATAGCCGGGCTGAATTTCAAGGTGCAGGGGTTCTTGCAATCCTTCGGGGACCGAAAGCTGCAACCGGTACCAGACAGTGTCGCCGGTATAGCCAAAGCTGGGAATGCCTTGGCTTGGTGTGAAATTCCCGACCGGCATATTCAGGACATCATCAAGTGTCAGGTCGTTTGTCCGGTCTTCCAGCCACAGCACATGGTCATGCAGGTTAACCGGGCCAGAAATATCCGGAAGAAGCGTTAACGGTCCGTTTTCCGTAGCCTTGCCCTGTATCGGGACAAGGACTGCGCACAACATGACGACCAATGCCAGCGGCACCAGATGAAACAGTCCGAATTTGCGCATATGGTTCTGAGTGATCATGACGGGGTTCCTGTGATGGAACCCGGCATGGCAGGCGGATCAAGATCGCTGGTTTGGGCGGCTTCGATATTATTGTTGGTCAGTTCACGATCATAGGGCAGGCGAATCAGAACGGTTGTACCGCCTTTTTCACCAACGCTGATTGTCATGCGGCCGCGATGGGCGCTGATGATGCGGTTGGTGATATGCAGGCCCAGGCCGACACCATGCGTGCTGCCCGATGTGTTGCCACGGTAAAATGCCTCGGAAACCATTGCCAGGTCGTCTTGCGAAATCCCCGGCCCGTTGTCGGTAACGCGGATATAGACATAACCGTCGCTTCGATGGGTAAAGCCGATGCGGACACTGGCGTCCGGGGCGTATTTCCGGGCGTTTTCAATCAGGTTGCTTAGTGCGCGTTCAATCAGGGTCCTGTCGATCATGGCAACGGTAAAATCCGTATCGCTTAGATCGATATCGTGATCGGGCGTCTCTCGCTGGCGCCGTTTGACCAGATCGTTCAGAAACGAGGCCAGGATGGTCGGTCTGGGCGAGATATGGAAATTGGTACTATCGAGCGTTTCCTTGGTCAGGAAAACATTGACCAGTTCGGATAGCTGGGATGCATGCCCGCGAATGGTCGATATGCGGCTTGTCACGGCTTCTGGTGCATCGCTGCGCATATGCAGGGAAACCATTTCTGCCGCACGCTGGATAATGGCCAGCGGGGTTCGGAATTCGTGCGACAGCATGGTGATGAATTCACGCTGCTCGTCGGCGAGCTGGTTGGCGCGTGCGCTGTTGCGATAGGCGGCAACGCGCTGATTTGCCAGATCATGGGTTCGGCAGGCCATCGCAATGCCAAGCAGCAGCAAATGCACAAGGGACGCCAACTGATAACAGTTGAGTGTAAAATCATTGGCCGGGACAAGGCCCAGCAACATCAGCATATAAATGATCGCCGCCGCGGCCGGGATGCCCAGCGCCAGAGCATATATCCGAAGCCGTTGCATCCCCGGCTTTGCCCAGCCGTAATAGACCAGATATCCCAGAAGAGCCAGCAACACACCGATTTGCGGCAGGAAGAAGATTTGTACGAAGTAAATATAAAGATGGCCAAGTGCGGTCAGGGAACCCAGACAGGCAATGATCGCGTACCCCATCAGGGCCCGAAATGCGGTGCGATTATGCCGTTCAAGTTCAATGATATACAGCCACATCGCAACACTGGTACCAATCGAAAGCGCGGTACCGGTTCCGGTAATGGCATCGCTTGCCAGTTGCCACGTGCCGGAAAACAGCAATTGGGCATAACCCGACGTGCCGACAGTTGCCGTGAAAAGGGCAAAAATATAAAGCCCGTACCAGATGATGGCCCGGTCGCGGCTCAGCAGACCCAGTGTGAAATAGACCATGAACCCGATCAGAAGCACGCCAAGATAAAGGCCATACAGGAAGGTATCCTGCACGTTTTCATCTATAAGCACCGTGTCGGTCTTGAGCCGCGCCCCCAGAAGCTGTGCGCTGTTGGTTGAGACGCCAATCACCAGCCAGTATTTACCGGCGGGAAGTTCGGGCCATGCACTTAGATGCAGCCGTCCACGGGCTTCGGTTTCATTGCGCGCAATATGGTCGCCAACCACGTCATGCCACACAAGGATGCGTGTCTCGTCATCGATCATCGTCAGATCGACCTTGTTCAGATAGGCGGGCGAAATTTCAAGATAACGGTTCTGGTCAATCGGTTCGGTGCCTGCTTCTGTCACCCGGACCGGCATCCGGTACCAGACGGTTTCCGGTGTATAACCGGCACCGGACGATCCGATAAGCGGTGTGAAGTTATCGGGCGCCAGGGCTGCGACATCGGCCGGCGTCCTGATCGGTTCTTTGGTCGCCAGACGTTCAATTAACGGGCGAAGGTCGATGTCATTGCGCTCTTTGGAGCGATCTTCGGAATAGGTCCCGATGACAAGCTCATGAGCACCGGAATGGGCGAGGGCGGGGCGGGTCATGAAAATCATCGAAATGATGATCAGTATTGCGATCCCTGCAAGATATCCCGCGCGGTAACCGACTTTCCGCAAAATGCCCCCAAATCCGGATCGTTCAAACGTTTCACGTTCTAGATACCGGGTTTTACGGCCAAGGTCATGGCTTTTATAAGCGAAGCATGAAGGATGGGGTTAACGGATCGGTTGCTTATGAGGGGTATAATCGGTCACTTGCCGGTAGCATTGCGCGGACACTTTGATATAACCAGCAGTCAGGAAAAATAACCGGTGCATGAATGTGCCGGAATGGAAGCAGAGAAGACGAGCATGAGCCGTAAATATTTCGGGACCGACGGTATCCGCGGAACCGCCAATACCGCCCCCATGACAGCCGAGGTCGCGCTTAAGGTCGGGATGGCCGCAGGGCATTATTTCACCCGTGGCGATCATCGTCATCGTGTGGTGATTGGCAAGGATACCCGTTTGTCGGGCTATATGCTTGAACCGGCTTTGGTGGCCGGTTTTACGTCGATGGGCATGGATGTGATGCTGGTGGGGCCGATGCCGACCCCGGCGGTCGCCATGCTGACCAAATCCATGCGGGCCGATATCGGTGTGATGATTTCGGCGTCCCACAACCCGTTTCAGGATAACGGGATCAAGCTTTTTGGCCCGGATGGTTTCAAGCTGTCCGACGAGGTCGAACTTGAAATCGAAGCCATGATGGACAGTGATATGTCCGCCCTTCTGGTTGCTGCGGACAAGCTTGGCCGTGCGCAGCGCATTGATGATGCGCCGGGACGCTATATCGAGGCGGTCAAATCGTCGCTGCCGTCTTCCGTGACGCTCGAGGGGCTCAAGATCGTTCTGGATTGTGCCAATGGGGCGGCCTATTCCGTGGCCCCCAAGGTTTTGCGCGAACTGGGTGCGGATGTTATCGAAGTCGGCACCCGGCCCAACGGCCTTAACATCAATGCCGAATGCGGTTCCACCCACACCGAAACCATGTGCGAGCGTGTGCTGGCCGAAAAGGCCGATGTGGGGATTGCCCTGGATGGTGATGCCGACCGGGTTCAGATGTGTGATGAAAAGGGCCAGCTGATCGATGGGGATCAGTTGATGGGCCTTGTCACCACGCATTGGAAACGCACCGGGCAGTTGCGGGGTAACGCGCTGGTGGCGACCGTGATGTCGAACCTTGGGCTTGAACGTTATCTTGAAAGCAACGGGTTGCGCCTGATCCGTACCAAGGTCGGGGATCGTTATGTTGTCGAACAGATGCGCGCCCTTGATTGCAATGTCGGCGGGGAACAGTCCGGTCATATCGTGCTGTCGGATTTTGCTTCGACCGGGGATGGATTGCTGGCGTCCCTTCAGGTTCTGGCGGTTCTGGCCGATCGCGATGGCCCGGTTTCGGAAGTCAGCCGTGTGTTTGATCCGTTGCCGCAGATCCTTAAGAATGTGCGGTATGCGGCGGGTTCCGATCCGCTGTCACACAGCAGTGTGGTCGATGCGATTTCCAGTGCCGAGCGGGCCTTTGACGGGGATGGTCGTGTTCTGATCCGTAAATCGGGGACCGAGCCGCTGATCCGCGTGATGGCCGAAGGGGACGACGCGATCAAGGTTGAACAGATTGTTGATGGCATTGTTGCCGAAATCATGGCTGTTGCAGGTTAACGCAGCGGCACTATCTTGAAGCGAATATCAGAAGTGCTTGGAGGTCGATCATGAAAGGTCGCGTCTTGATCATTGCCGGTTCGGATTGTTCCGGCGGGGCCGGAATTCAGGCCGACATCAAATCCGTGACCGTTCTGGGCGGATATGCGGCAACGGCGATTACGGCGCTGACGGTGCAGAATACCACCGGTGTTTTTGATGTGCTGGGCATTGATCCGAAACTGATCGTCCATCAGGCCGAAGTCACGATTGATGATATCGGGGCCGATGCGATCAAGACCGGTATGCTCCATAGCGTGCCGGTGATCGAAGCGGTTGCAAAATTCATCCGGGACAAAGCCGCCGATATTCCGGTTATTGTCGATCCGGTGATGATATCGCAAAGCGGATCGCGGTTGTTGAATGAAGATGCGGTTGATGCCCTGATCAAAAACATGGTGCCGCTGGCGACCGTCCTGACGCCCAATATTCCCGAGGCCGAAGTGCTTTCGGGGATGAAAATCACTGATGAGGGCGACATGATCGAAGCCGCCCGCAAGATCGGTGAACTGGGTGCCAAGGCGGTGCTGGTCAAGGGCGGCCATGCCGACGGCGAGCGGATTGTTGATATCCTGTGGCGCCATGATGGCGACATCGAAGGGTTTGAGGCAGATCGTATTCCGTCGGAAAACAATCATGGTACGGGATGCTCGCTTGCCAGTGCGATTGCCACGGGGCTTTCGCAGGGCATGGGATTGAGCGATTCGGTGGCGCGCGCGAGGGCATTTGTGCGCGAAGCGATCCGCACCGCACCTGATTATGGCAAGGGGAATGGTCCGCTTAATCACGCCCACCCCGTTACCGGCGAGTAAGGGGACGGGGTTTCGTGCAGGAAAACAATGCCATGCCGGGAACCTCTTTTTTCCATCAGGCGCGCAATAATGCGTGGTCCAATCATCGGTTGCTGACGGTCTGTTCCAGACTGTCAGATGCCGAACTGAACGCCGAACGCACGTCATTCTTTCCAACGATCCTGCGAACGCTTAATCATATTCTGATTATCGACTGGTATTACATCGATGCCCTTTTTGCCGGCGGGCGCGGGCGTGACTGTTTTGCTGATGAAAACCCGTTTTCCGATATCGCGGCACTTTCCGATGCCCAGCGTGACAGTGATCAAACATTGCTGAAATTCTGCGAAAAACTGTCGGATGCCGATGCGACCCGATTGGTGGCACTTGATCGCGGCCAGGGGAAGGTTGCGCATGAAACGGCGGGTGCGGTTTTATCCCATCTTTTCGTGCATCAGACCCATCATCGCGGGCAGGTGCATGCGATGTTGAGCGGCACATCGCAAAAGCCGCCGCAACTTGACGAATATCATCTTGATTGTGATGCCGAATTTCGCGGCACCGATTTTCACGACCTTGGCTGGGACGGCGTATGAAATTCAGACTGACGGATCGCACCAAACGGCGTCTTTTTCTGGTTGCGGTCACCGCACTGGTTGTTGCCGCGATTGCCGATGGATCGCGCCGTTTCGTGGCCGATCTGATCTGGACGGATGATGCTGCCCCTTGGGAAAAGGTCACGGCGGTTTATTATCCCGACACGCAGAAACAGACCGATATCCGTATTTCGGATGCACGGTTTGATGACGTTGCCGAATGCCGGGCGCATATCGGCAAACTTTCATCGGAAAATGGCGACCCGGACCTTAAAAAGGGACGATATGAATGTGCCATCGGGTTTTACCGCGATGGTACGGGCGAGGGCAGCTATCGCCTGATTGTCCAGTAGGTCTAAAGCACGTACCACAGCAGGCCGGGCAGGGCGATGGCGGCAAGGAAGCTGGAGCTGATGACAACACCGGCGACTTCTTCGGGTTCGCGGTTGTAAAGCTGTGCGAACAGATAGCAGAATACCGCGACCGGCATCGAACATTGCAGGATCACGACCCCGCGTTCAATCCCGGTAAGCCCCATGACTTCGGAAAGCCCAACGCCCACGGCAAAGCCCATCGCAAGGCGCAGCATGCTGAGTGCTGTGCTGCGTGCGAGGCTGACCGGGCGCAGGCGGGCAAGCGACACGCCCAATGTAAACAGCATTAACGGAATGGTGAGCTGCCCGATCAGGTTGGTCGTGTTGTAAAGCCATGCGGGGACTTCGGTATCGGTGGCAAGGAAGCCGGTTGCAATCAGGGTTGCCGGAATGATCGGCATCTTGATGATCGATTGAAGCGAGAAACTGCCAGAAACGAACGCGACCCCGATGGTCAGTTGCAAGACCACATAAACTGCAAAAAATGCAACCGAGAGCGCCAGACCATCCTGCCCATAGGCCAGCATGCAAAGCGGCAGGCCGACATTGCCGACATTCGGCCAGGCCAGCGATTGCAGATAGGTCCGCGGAGACAGTTTGAAAATCTTGAGGATCGGCCAGCCGATCAGGACGAAAATGATATTGGCGGCAAGGGCCGCCGTGCCCATCGATATCAGCGCATTTGCCCCCAGATCGACTGTCGCCAGGGCGGCAAAGGTCAGGCAGGGGGTAGCAAAATAGGTGACGATGGATGTCACCAGTCCCGTATCGAAATGCCTGCCGGACCGCGCCCAGATATAACCAAGACCTGCGGTTATGAAAACCGGTGCAAGAACGGCAAAGATATCGGCAAACATGAAATTCAGTATCCCCAAACGATCTGGCCCAACCGACCGTCGGTGAAATTGTCATGACCGGCAGTCAGGGGGCAAGCGAATAATGGTAATACCACTTGGTTTTCCACATCGCGGTATGGCTGCGTGATTCCGGTGGGGGAAAACTTGTCATTACCGATGCGAATGGTGCATGGTGGCGTGATATCGGCCTGAATGGATACAGTCACAAAGATAAAGACCCCGGCATGAGTCCCAGAAAATACGATTTCGTTCACCGCCATTTCATCGATCCCGCACCGCGCTGGCGCGATCTGCGCAATCCCGTGCCTGCGGTTTTTCTGGACCGTGACGGGGTGGTGAATGAAGAAGTGCATTATCTGTCAAAGATTGAGGATCTTGCCCTGATTCCCGGAATCGCAAGTGCGATCAGACAGCTTAACGATGCCGGTATTCCGGTGGTGATCGTGACCAACCAGTCGGCGGTGGCGCGGGGCCATCTGACCGAGGCGGGCCTGCGTGACCTGCATGAGGCGATGATTGCGATGCTGGCGCGCGCGGGGGCATCGGTGCAGGGGATTTATTATTCGCCCTATCACCCCGACGGGATTGAGGATTATCGCCGCGAAAGCACGTGTCGCAAACCCGGCCCGGCCATGATCCTTGCCGCGGCAGAGGATTTTGCGATTTCGCTGGCGGACAGCGTTCTGATCGGGGATCGCATCAATGATATTCGTGCCGGACGTGCGGCGGGAACCCATGCGGTGATCGTTCGGACCGGGCACGGTGCAAAGGAAACAACCTGGCCCGAGGCGGCAGAGGCCGACTTTATTGCCGATGATTTGCAGGCGGCCGTATCGGAATTATTCGCGCGCGGTGTTCTGGCGCGTTAGAAGATCACAACGCGCACCAGGTTTTCCACATATCCCGACAGGCTTCTTCAAGCTCGCGCGCGGTGGCCGCGCCGTTCATGGCCTTGCTGTTTTTCATCCGGTCGCGCATGCCTGCGCGAATGGTGGTAAGGGCGTTGATATCCTGTGTCAGAAGAACCGCCTTTTCGACGTAACCCTTTTGCGTTTCCGCCGCCAGCGCATCCAGCCCGATATCGGATAACAGGCAAAGCCCTGCGCGTGATGCCGGTGTTTCACCCGCCATCGTGACAAACGGAATACCGTGCCACAGCATAGCGAAATACCGCGCGATATCGATCATCGGGAACGGGGCGAGGCCGATATCGATCCGGGCATAAAGATCAGGGCGATCATCGGGACTGACTGCCCCGATCAGATTGACACGATCATTATGCAAACCGGCCTGTCGCAACCGGTCGAGCATCGTCTTTTTCGCAAACGAGTCACCCAGAACATCATCCTGTACGACAAGACGGCTGCCCTTGACCTTGTTCAGGATACGGGCAAAGCAGTTAAGGCTGGCATCGCTGATATTGGCGAGATGATCGAAACAGCCAAAGGTAATGCCTTCGTCAATTGCGGCGGGAAGCAGGCTGAGCGGGGCGGCATCATCCGCTTCGGCAAAGGCGAACGGTCCCGATCCCAGATGTTGCACATTTTCACAAAACAGTTTGTTTTCTGCCGGTTTGGCCGGGATCGCGCGATGATGAACAAGGATATAATCCATCTGGCTGATGCCAGTGGTCATTGGCGCGATGCTGGCCTGAACCGGGGCGGCGCGATGGGCAAAAACCGTGATCGGTTGATTTGCGACCGGGCCGGTCAGGTCAAGCAGGATATCAATCCGGTCCTTGCGGATGCGCTCAGCAATCTGAAGCGGGCTTTGGCCGTAAACCTCGCGCCAGCCATCGGCCATGACCTGCCATGATCGAGTGGTTTGATCCGGGCGCGGGGTAGCCGAATACAGAAACAGTTCGACCTCGTTGCGGTTAAGGTGCCGGGCGACACCTGATAGCAGGGTAAAGGACGGATGTTCGCAGAAATGCGGTGACAGCCACCCGATGCGAAGCCGTTTATCAACCTGTTTGCTGTTGGTGAATTTCGGTTCGGGCAATGCTGGCATGTGGCTTCGCGCCCATTGGCGGGCCTGTTTAAGGTATTCGACGCCGCCGATATCGGGCAGCTTGGCAACGGCGGCCAGAAGAGCGGTATGGGCATCCGTATTTGCCGGGTGTTTTTCCACCAGTATTGTCAGTTCGGCAATCGCACTTGCGATATCGCCGCACCGCAATTCGATATCGGCGATTTCAAGATCGATTTCGATCCTGCCTTTGGCAAGGCGTTTGGCGGTTTTAAGGATCGCAACCGCCTTGGCGTAATCGCCCTGTGCTGATAGTGCGCGGCCCAAACCGTGCAGGGCAGGGACATGACGGGGATCGATGCTGAGCGCGCGTTGATACAGGTTTTGCGCCATGCCGGGATACCCAAGGCGCAGAGAAACATCGCCGACACGGCAAATCATGTTTGGCGTAATTCCGGCTGCTTCGGCGGCCCGGTCAAGCGACGCCAGGGCGGCTTCTTCCTGCTCGAGGGCGTGCAATGCCTCGCCAAACAGCAGAAGACCTTCGTAATGATCGGGTTTCAGACCCAGCAACCGGCCCAGAAGGTCCACCGTCTGGCCGATATGGCCGCGCGGCATTTCAAGGCGCGCAAGATGATAAAGGGCAGTCGGGAAATCGCCGTGATAGCTGATGGCCTGGCGGAACTCGTCAATCGCCCGGTCGATCTGCCCGGTATGTTCCAGTGCGATGGCAAAATTGCATCGCACGGCCGGATTGGCACCAAGGCGCGGCAGGCAGCTGTCAAACAGTTCAAGCGCCTCGCGGTGGCGGTCAAGCCCGGTCAGAAGGGTCGCCAGCAGATGTTCGACTTCTGGATTGCCGGGCGACAGTGACAATGCGCGCCGGTATATCTTTTCAGCTTCGTCAGGACGGTTGCCTTCATGCGCGCTCAACCCGCGCCTGAGCAGAGTCTTGAGATCGGCCGACATCGATATGCTTTACCTCGTAAGATGGGCAGTCCTGATCGCTGCCATACTGACAAGCATGCAGAAAAAGGAACGTTCTGTCATTGCTTTAAAGCATTTCATTCTTTGGTCAAAAGGAATGATCGGGTTGGAAAACAGATAAAAAAAACCCCGAGCCTGCGATGCAGGCCGGGGCGAGAATGGGAGTGGGAGAATCGCCTGGCGGCGATAATCACCTGTTAAGATATGGATTACGGTCGAGGTCGTCGCCTATCTAATGGGATAGGATTTTGGGTCTTTGGTGTAGGTTGGGGATGTGAAGGTAGTGGAATTCCCGGACCTTAACCCGATGCTTGAAAGTGCTGCCTTTGGAATGGCGGCTATCTTTCAGGTAGCATTCGTTCCATATGGCGCAAAAACACGAAATTTTCGGGCAAAAAACTGTCATTGGGCGCGAAGACTGTGCTAGAACCCCTAAATATGTGACAATGATAAATACCCCGCGAAGATAGAGAGGTTCGACCATGCCGGAATATCGGTCCCGTACAACCACCCATGGCCGCAATATGGCCGGTGCGCGCGGCCTTTGGCGCGCCACGGGCATGAAGGATGAAGATTTTGACAAGCCGATCATTGCGGTCGTCAACAGTTTCACCCAGTTCGTGCCCGGTCACGTCCACCTGAAAGACCTTGGTCAGATGGTGGCCCGTGAAATCGAAGCCGCCGGTGGTGTTGCCAAGGAATTCAATACCATTGCGGTTGATGACGGTATCGCGATGGGCCATGACGGCATGCTTTACAGCCTGCCGTCGCGTGAAATCATTGCGGATTCCGTCGAATATATGGTCAATGCCCATTGCGCCGATGCGATGGTCTGCATTTCCAATTGTGACAAGATCACGCCGGGCATGTTGATGGCCGCCATGCGCCTTAACGTTCCGGCGGTGTTCGTTTCCGGTGGCCCGATGGAGGCCGGGAAGGTCACCATCGATGGCAAGGAACGTCATCTTGACCTTGTTGATGCGATGGTCGAAGCCGCCGATCCGAACATTTCGGACGAACAGGTTGCGGTTGTCGAACGGTCCGCATGCCCGACCTGCGGTTCGTGTTCCGGCATGTTTACCGCCAATTCGATGAACTGTCTGGCCGAGGCGCTTGGCCTTGCCCTGCCGGGGAATGGCTCGGTTCTGGCGACGCATGCCGCGCGTCAGGAACTGTTCCTTGAAGCGGCCCGCACGTCGGTCAAGCTGGCGCGGCGTTACTACGAGGAAGAAGACGTTACCGCGACCCCGCGTGGCATCGCGACGTTCAAGGCGTTTGAAAACGCCATGGCGCTTGATATCGCGATGGGTGGTTCGACCAATACGGTTCTGCATCTGCTGGCGATTGCGCGCGAGGCCGAGGTCGATTTTACCATGAGCGATATGGATCGTCTGTCGCGCCAGATCCCGCACCTGTCGAAGGTTGCGCCCTCGCATCCGCTGTATCACATGGAAGACGTCCATCGTGCCGGCGGTATCATGCGTATTCTGGGCGAACTTGAACGCGGTGGGTTGCTGCATACCGATGTGCCGACGGTGCATAGCAAAACCATGGCCGATGCCCTTGAAAAATGGGACATCCGGCGCACCAAGAACGAAGCAGTGCATAAATTCTTCCGGGCCATGCCGGGCGGCATCCCGACGCAGACGGCGTTCAGTCAGGAACGGTATTGGGATGACCTTGATCTGGACGAAAAAGAAGGCTGCATCCGCGATATCGAACATGCATACAGCAAAGATGGCGGTCTGGCGGTTCTGTTTGGCAATATGGCGGTTAATGGCTGTATCGTTAAAACCGCCGGTGTCGATGCCAGCATCCTGAAATTCACCGGTCCGGCCGTGATCTGCGAAAGTCAGGACGAGGCGGTTGCCAAGGTTCTGGGCGGCGAGGTCAAGGAAGGCGATGTTGTCATCATCCGGTATGAAGGTCCCAAAGGTGGTCCGGGCATGCAGGAAATGCTGTATCCGACCAGCTATCTGAAATCGATGGGGCTGGGCAAGGCCTGTGCGCTTGTCACCGATGGTCGTTTTTCGGGCGGGACGTCGGGTCTTTCGATTGGTCACGTATCGCCGGAAGCGGCGGCAGGTGGCGACATTGCCCTGATCGAGCCGGGCGATATCATCGAAATCGATATTCCGAACCGTTCGATCAAAATTGCGGTCGATGATGCGGTTCTGGCGGCACGTCGTCAGGAAATGGAAGCCAAGGGCAAGGATGCCTGGAAACCGGCCAAACCGCGCAAACGCAAGGTTACCACAGCCCTTCGTGCCTATGCCGCGCTTGCGACCAGTGCCGATCAGGGTGCGGTTCGCGATGTGACGCAGGTCGAATTTTAAATCGTCCAGATCATAACATCCAGAAAGCCGCCCGGTTCGTCGGGCGGCTTTTTTGTTTTGGCAGGGTAAATGATCAGGGTTTGCGCAAGGTGCCCAAACCGTGCAAAAGGCTGTGGCCAAGGTTTGGCAGGGCGTTGGCGATTGCCTGCACGGCAAAACCGATAAACAGAACGCCGGTTGCGCGCACGATCCAGATTTCATGGCGTTGATAGGCCCGGCGCAAAACGCCAAGCCCGACAAGCCAGATCAGGATCAGATCGGCGACGAGAAACCCGACGGCAGAGGCCAGCAACAGCCCCGTCATGCTGTCCCAGCCAAGCGACGCGGCATCCTGTGCCAGGAGGGCTGTGAACATCGCGACCGCGACCGGATATCCCTTTGGGTTGGTGATCCCGAAAATGATGCCGCGCCGCCACGGATGGCGAACCGTGATGGCAACCGCGCCATCGACCTTGCGCTTGGCGGTGACGGCCCGGATACCAAGCCAGAATAGATAGACCCCGCAAATCATCGCCAGAACATCAAACACCATCGGATCAAGGACGCGGGACCCGATGATCGCCACCAGCGCCAAACCCGCCCACATGATATCCCCGGCAAAATGCCCGAACAGAAAACCGGCACTTGCCCGGCGGCCCTGTGCGGCACCAATGCCCAGCATCGCCAAGAAGGCCGGGCCGGGTGTCAGGGTATAGATGGCGGCAGCGACCATCGCCCCGATCAGCATTGATATTTCCATGGTTGTTTCATCCCGAATGTATTTTTGTCGGCGATGCTAGCACAGCTTCAGACAGCACCCCCCGCCAAAATAACTGGCGGGGGGTGCTGGGGCAGGGTGACTAATCCCGCCGGGAGATTATTGCTGAATTACGCCAGTACACGATCAAGCGGTACATAGTCGTACCCAAGGTCACGTGCGACGGCCTCATAGGTGATGCGTCCTTCGTGAACGTTTAGTCCTGCGGCCAGGTGTGGGTCGTCCTGACAGGCTTTTTTCCAGCCCTTGTCGGCAAGGGCAAGGGTGAAGGGAAGGGTCGCGTTGTTGAGCGCAAAGGTCGATGTGCGGGCAACGGCACCGGGCATGTTGGCGACGCAGTAATGAACCACGTCATCGACAATATAGGTCGGATCGGCGTGGGTGGTGGCTTTGGATGTTTCAAAGCAGCCACCCTGATCAATCGCGACATCGACAATCACCGAGCCCGGCTTCATTTTCGAAAGCTGGTCCCGGCGGATCAGTTTCGGTGCAGCCGCACCGGGGATCAGAACCGCCCCGACAACCATGTCGGCATCATAGACCAGTGCCTCGGTATCATCGATGGTGGCATATTGCGTTTTGATGCGCGGGCCAAACACATCGTCAATATAGGTCAGGCGTTTGACATTCTTGTCGAGAATGATGACATCCGCCCCCATGCCTGCGGCGATGCGTGCGGCATTGGTGCCGACGACACCGCCGCCGATCACAACCACCTTGGCCGGGGCAACGCCGGGCACACCGCCGAGCAATACGCCACGCCCGCCATTGGCCTTTTGCAGGGCTGCGGCGCCGACTTGCGGGGCCATGCGACCGGCAACTTCGGACATCGGGGCCAGCAACGGCAGGCCGCCATTTTTATCGGTCACGGTTTCATAGGCGATGGCAGTCACACCGGATTTGACCAGACCCGCAGTCTGTTCGGGGTCGGGGGCCAGATGAAGATAGGTAAACAGCAGTTGCCCCTCGCGGAGCTGCTCGTATTCGACTTTCTGCGGTTCCTTGACCTTTACCACCATTTCGGATTTGGCAAAGATTTCGGCCGCGGTATCGACGATCTTTGCGCCGGCTGCGAGGTAATCATCGTTGCTGCAACCGATACCGGCACCAGCATTGGTTTCGATGATGACGTCATGCCCGTGTGCCGTGACTTCACGCACGGAACTCGGGGTCAGGCCGACGCGATATTCATGGTTTTTGATTTCTTTCGGAATGCCAATCAGCATTGTTTCTCTCCCGGACAAACGTGTCAGAAATGACGGGTTTTCCCGTTTTTAGTTGTCCGTGCAGGATACCCGAAAATTGTGGCAATTTCCCTTCAATCATCGGTGAGTTTGATGGTATTAATGCTATATAATTTTAAAAAACAAGCTCCAGACAGGGAGAATATTCGAAATGCAGATGGACGAACGTGATCGGATGATCCTGCGGCTGCTTCAACGCGATGGCCGTATCAGCAATGCCGAACTGGCCGAAAAGGTCAATTTATCGGCATCGGCCTGTTTGCGCCGTGTCAGGCTTCTGGAAGAAGCCGGTCTGATTGACCGTTACACGATGCTGCTTAATCCGGCCCGCATCGGCAAGCCGGGCAACGCATTCGTCAATATCTCGATCGCGCGACAGACTCGCGAGGCGCTTGAAACCTTTGAAAAGGAAATCCAGTCGGTTCCCGAAGTCGTGGAATGTTACCTTCTTGCGGGGCAAAGCGACTATCTGGTGCATGTGGTTTACAGCAACACTGCCGACTATGAACGCATTCACAGTGAAGTCCTGACCCAGCTTCCCGGGGTCGAACGCGTTCAGACGATCATCACGCTGCGCGAAGTCAAACGCACGACCGAACTGCCGGTCTGATCCGCTCAAGCGAGGCGGGCAGGTTTATGGCCTGTCCGGTTCCAACGTGGTTAGTCGCAGACCGTTTGCAAGGCTTTCCAGTCCTGCGGATTGATATCAAGCGTACCTGTGATGTCGCTTTGTTCAAACAGGTCGATCCGCCCGGTCATTTCCGGGTGAGAGCTTAGGATTTCCGGTAGTAAACTGGCGATTTCGGCATATTTGCTTTCGGTGGAAATTACGCGAAACAGCTTTGCCGTGCTTTGGGTTTCGATGCTGGCGTCACCCATCAGTTCAAGGGCAAAGTGATCGGCATCGGTTTCCATGTCCCGGGAATAGCTTTGTTCCATGACAAAGCCGACCGGAAGGTCGGCCCCGCCGGTCATCAATCGGACAAGCTGCCCAAGCGCGATGCCGGAAAACAGTTTTTTAAGGCCGTGCTGCATTTCGGTATGGCCGATTTCATGGGCCAGAACGCCAGCCAGGGCTTCGGGGTTTTCCGCCTTTTTTATCAGCTCGGAAAATACAATTATCTGCCCGCCGGGCAGGGCAAGGGCGTTTTCGATATCGCTGCGCAGTACGGTGGTTTGGTAGTCATATGTCATTACGCCGGTTTGTTCAAAGCGGCCCAGAATGGTGGTGATGACCTTTTGTGCGGTATCGTTGATTGCACACGCACTTGTCCCGTCGCGGTCTTCGCCCATGATCGCCACGATCTGTTCGCGCGCGTTGCGTCCCATGTCCATTTCCATGGAACGTGGATACACCGCGATGACCAGATCGATCATCAATGGCATGCCCTGCCAGATCAGTAGGGCAATTGCCGTGGAGAAACCGATGATACCAGCCGCAAGCCGGACTTTTGCCCGCGTTGCACCTTCGTCCACGGCAAGTCCGGGTAGGGTTTCAAGAATGAAGGCCTTGGAGTGCGGATCGTCAAAAATCAGGCGAAATCCATCATCCTTGCGCTTTCTCAAACGAAGCGGTTTTCCCTTTTCGATCCTTTCGCACAGATAAACACTGTCCTTTGGCAGTTCCTGTTCCCTGCCATCTGGCAGATACAGGGTAATGTAACGGTCGGATATGCCGACCGTTACATTCGTTGCCAACGATGTTTTACCGTCAAAAAGACGGGCATTGGGCAAGCTGTTCATCAAAATGCCTTGTTAAATCCCGCCCAGATCAAAGGCTTCTGCAAGGCCTTCGCCGGTGCGCGGGACGTTCTGTGCATCCGTGTTCTGATGCAGTTCCGCGATGTCACCGTCATATACCAGCGATGAAACATGCAGTGCCAGCATCGGATGGGTCAGCCCGACAAATGTCAGGATGCCGAAGACAGGCGTTGCAAGCAGCATCAGGATAAAGAACGGTGCCAGGATCGCCAGAACCTGTTCCGGGGGCATGTAGGATGCCGCGTTATTCGCGATGATCGAGAATGCGGCGAAACCACCGGTGACCGACAGCAGAGCAACAAAGACAATGCCCGCCAAAACCATCAGCAAAAGGAAGCGCAGCAACAGTTTGATATATTGCCCGGTTCCGAGTGTGCTGCCAAATTGCAGGCCAGCAAGGGTGGTATTTTCGCTTTGATACCGGAAGCACCATACATGGTACCAGGCCATCCCGAAGACGATCACGAGATACGGAATAAAGGCCAGCGGCACGATATAAAACGGGGAGTGTGTAAGGTTAACCGCCGCCGCAATAATGCCGCCCGATATGGCAATCGCGACCAGACACAGGAGCCAGGTCAGAATCCACTTTTTGAAGGCAGGGCCAAATGTGCCGGTAAAGCGTGCCTGATGGTCGCCGATCCAAGTGTTGTTTGTTTCATAGCGGGTCAGCGTGATAAAGCTGAGCGGCATCAGAATGCCCAGCGACAGGATGGCTGCCAAAAAGCTGCCAAAGCCGATCAGGGCATATTTGAAGGACGAACCGCCCAGTTTTCCACGAATGCCGCGCCAGAAGGTGCGGCTCATGCGATAGCGCGTGGCGCGATAGATCGCGACAAAAATCAGAAACAGAATGACGGCATACATCACGATAATCTGCAATCCCTGCATGGCCGGGGGCAGTTGGGCCGAGATAAAGCCCAGCAGCAGGGACGCGGGGATAAAGATGACCGAGATAATCAGGAAGCCAAGGAAAAGTTCCAACCCGCGGCCGGTATATTCCAACGCATCACCATCAATGACGATGTTGCTCCAGATATAGCGGCGCATCCGGGTTTTGGCCCAGAAACGGAATATGCCCAATGTCAGGATGGTCCAAAGTGTGTTCCAGCAGCAAAGTTTCAGAACGTCCTGCCAGCGACCGTAATATTGAATCTGGCCGTTATGGTATTCGGCGTTTTCGCTGTTTTCAGCAATATCTGCCGCCGCCTGAGAGCCATTATTGGCTTCAGGAAGTTCATTTTCGTCATGTGTGCTCATAGTCCCCTCGGTTCTAAGACCAGTTTCAGGATCAGTGGTAAAAATGACACCGCTTGTTTTCGCGGATTTTTGATCTTCCCCAAGTTTGATTTAACTTGGTTTATCAACAAGATCACTCACCCAAAAGGTTAGGGGCGTCTAATCAGGGCGATTTTTCTTTTTAAGAGAAACGGGCGGTTGGATGGTTTTCTTGCGCAGGCGGCAAACCAACTATTTCGGATGTGCTGCGAGAAGGGCTTCGCAGCCGCAGCGAATCAAATCTGTACAGATTCGCGATTTTTGTTCGCCGAGAACACTTTTTGATTGATGTGTTGTGACTGGTGTTCATCTATCGCGAGGGTCGGAAATGGGGGCGAACTGATTGTTTCTGCAAAGGTTCTTCGATTTTTTCTATTAAAAGCGGTCACGCGGTTTGACTTTTGAATGAATTAAAAGGCATTAATATAAGTTCAGGGAGAATGTTGGGGGAATAATTCTCTATGGAAAACGAATGTCTTGTTCGTGCGCGTAGCCACGAGCAAAAACTTAAACGTAGAAACGATATACTTGTCGCGGCCGAGGAACTTTACCTTGAGGGGGACGGACAACTGCCATCGGCAGCCGAAGTCGCCAAAAAGGCAAGCTTGGCCAAAGGTACGCTGTATCTTTATTTTTCAAGCAAGGAGTCCCTTTTTCTCGAAGTCCTGCGCGGATTTCTGAAGGGCTGGTTTGAAAACAATCTTGAAGTGATTGAGCAGGAAGCGTTGCGCCGTCCCGAAGACCGGGATTCGGCACGCGTTGCACAGCAATTCGTGCAGTATCTGGTCAAACGCAAGCAATTCCTGCATCTGGCGTCTCTGTCACAAGGGGTTCTGGAACAGGGGACTGACGACGAAGCCGTGCTCAGCCATCGCAGATTTGTCTCTTCGATGGTCAAGCGGACGGCCGATGCCCTGTCCGAACTTTATGACATCACACCGGAAGATGCCAACAAGCTGATGCGTACATCCTACGCACTGGTGATCGGCATGTGGCAAATGTCGCAAATTCCGACCCGTGTTGCCGAACTGATGCGCCAGAACGCGCTTGATAACCTGATTATCGATTTCAGTGTGGCAGCCGAGGAAGCGGTGGTGTCCTATTGGCGTGTGCTTGCACCGGGTATGAAATGCCGTGAATTCCTGCGTCAGATGGCAGAACAGAACCGGGCCTGATTTCAGGTTTTGCTATTCTTGTTTCGTCACGATCATAAAAAAAGCAGCACCTTTGCGGGTGCTGCTTTTTTGTCGGGTTTGGGGCGGTTCTAGCTGTCGATTGTGGCCTGATCCATGGATCGGGTCCGCGCCCGTTCTGAGCGCAGGATCAGCAGGCTGGAAATCACGATCATTACCGATACGGCAAGGATGATCAGTGTCGCAAGTGCGTTGATTTCCGGTGAAACACCAAGTCGTACGGATGAGAAGACCTTCATCGGCAGGGTGGTGGAGCCCGGACCGGCGACGAAGCTTGCAATCACCAGATCGTCAAGCGACAGGGTAAATGACAAAAGCCACCCGGCCAGCAGGGCCGGCAAGATCATGGGCAGAGTAATGACAAAGAAAATCTTTGCCGGTTTGGCGCCAAGGTCCATGGCGGCTTCTTCGACCGAGGTATCCATACCTGCCAGTCGCGATTGCACGACAACCGCGACATAGGCCGCACAGAAGGTCGTATGTGCGATCACGATCGTGGTTACACCACGCCCGGCTGGCCAGCCGATCAACTGTTCAAGGGTCACAAACAGCAACAGCAGGGACAGGCCGGTGATGACTTCGGGCATGACAAGCGGGGCGGCAACCATACCCGAAAACAGGGTGCGGCCTTTGAACCGGCCAAAGCGAGACATGACAAGCCCGGCAGGGGTCCCGACGGCAAGTGCCAGCGTTGCCGACATCACCCCGATCCGCAGGCTATTCCATGCGGCATCGATCATGCCGTCATTGGAAAACAGCGACACATACCATTTGAACGAGAAACCGGTCCAGACTGTGACCAGCTTGCCCTCGTTAAACGAATAGATGATCACCAGAAGGATCGGCACATACAGAAATGCAAATCCGAACACCAGCGCGCTTAGAAGGAACGTCGAACGTTTGCCGATCATTGTCCGTTTTCCTCCTGCTTGGTCTGGATATGCTGGAACCACATGATCGGCACGACAAGGAACAGCAACATCGCAATCGCGACCGAGGACGCAATCGGCCAGTCACGGTTGGCAAAGAACTCGTTCCAAAGCGTTCGACCGATCATCAGGGTATTCGGCCCGCCCAGAAGTTCGGGGATGACAAACTCGCCAACGGATGGAATGAACACCAGAAGTGACCCGGCCAGAATGCCGGGCATCGACAACGGCAACGTTACCTTCATGAAGGCCTTCCATGGCTTGCAACCAAGATCCAGGGCGGCCTCTATCAGGCTGACATCCATTTTCTCCAGCGTGGAGTAAAGCGGCAGGATCATGAAGGGCAGGTAGGTATAGACAATACCGATATAGACCGCGAATTCGGTCTGGCGCATGATCAATGGCTCGGAAATGATGCCGAGATTCAGCAACAGCGCATTGATCAGTCCCTCGCGGTCCAGAATGCCGATCCAGGCGTAAACACGGATCAGGAAGCTGGTCCAGAACGGTAGGATCACCATCATCAGCAAAACGCTGCGAAGTGATCCTTGCGCGCGTGCAATCCCGTAGGCCATCGGATAGCCGATCAGAAGTGTGACTACGGTTGAAATCGCCGCAATCCGGATCGAATTCAGATAGGCCGAGATATAAAGACTGTCGCTAAGCAGGAACAGGTAATTGCCGAAATTGATCGTGATATTGACGCCTTCGTCAATCCACGTGAACAGTGCGCTGTAGGGCGGCTGGGCATATTCGGCGGTGGCGAAGCTGATTTTCAGAACGATCAGGAACGGGATCAGGAAGAACAGCATCAGCCAGAGATAGGGCAGGCCGATCACAATGACCCGGCCATGCTTGAGCATCAGGCGATCATAACGTTGTTTCAGGGTTGGCTTGTCACTGCTCATTGGTTCAGAACCGAAGCAGCCCCGGCCTCCCACGTGACCCAGACGCGATCTTCCCACGTGTAACGCGGTTCGGTATGGCGGCTGGAATTGGGTTCGGTGACCTTGATGCGGAAACCGCTATCAAGGCGCACGTGATAGGTCGAAAGCCCGCCAAGGTATCCGATTTCCTCGACCTTGCCAGACAGGCAATTGTATTTCGTATCGGTCGGCTTTTCGGTCAGCAGGCGCAAACGTTCCGGGCGAAGCGCGATCCACAGGGTCGCACCTTCGTGGCCCTGAACGGCGTGGTCGATATAGATTTCGCCACCGGCATCATCGGACTGGATGACCGCGTATTTTTCGTCATCATCGACAAGCGTTCCTTCGATCAGATTGACCTGACCCAGGAAGTTTGCGGTAAAGCGGCTGTTGGGATATTCGTAAAGCTCGAACGGGGTGCCAAGCTGACGGATCACGCCGTCATTCATCACGGCAATGCGCGATGCCATGGTCATGGCTTCTTCCTGGTCATGGGTGACCATGACAAAGGTGGTGCCGACCTTTTCCTGAATATTGACAAGTTCGAACTGTGTCTGTTCGCGCAGCTTTTTATCAAGCGCGCCAAGCGGTTCGTCAAGCAGCAGCACCTTGGGTTTTTTGACCAGCGAGCGGGCCAGGGCAACACGCTGACGCTGCCCGCCGGAAAGCTGATGGGGTTTGCGTTTGGCAAACTTGGTCATCTGAACAAGGGCCAGCATATCGGAAACCAGTGTGCGGATTTCCGATTTCGGCAATCCGTCCTGATGCAGGCCAAAGGCCACATTCTGTTCGACCGTCATGTGCGGGAACAGGGCATAGGACTGGAACATCATATTGGTCGGGCGTTCATAGGCCGGGACGCCTGCCATATCGACACCATCGATATAGATTTTGCCCGAAGTGGGTTCCTCGAACCCGGCCAGCATGCGCAGAAGCGTTGTTTTGCCGCAACCCGATCCGCCCAGAAGGGCAAACAATTCATGCCGGTAAATATTAAGCGAGACATCGTCGACGGCATAAAAGTCGCCGAATTTCTTGGTCACATTCTCGAAACGGATAAACGGGACCGCATCGGGATTGTTCCAAGGCTGAGTCTTGTGCACATCTTCATGCGCTTTCTGCAAAGCCCCCTGCGACACCAAGCTTCTCCCCTTGTTTGTTGTCGAGATATACCCAAAACATCGGGCGACATGCCCGGTTGATCTTTTCAGTCCGATTGCGTTCGACTTGCCGTCCGATGTTTTGGTTTTGCCTGATTAACAGGATGAAGCAATTCCACAATCTGTAAAGAGGGGTGTGCGATATTTTGAACATTTTGTGACTGATACTGCGATAAATGGCGGAAAAGTCAGCAGGGGTGTTCAGAAAATGGGCATTGTTGATCGTTCTGTTTCTTCCGGTCACCGGTTCAGGCGGGTGACATATTTCTGGTAGGTATTACGAGTCACCCTGTCACACCCGTCACGAAAAAAGGGCGCTGCATCTGCGCAACGCCCCTTTGGATACATCGAGATAACCGGATCCATTCCTGATCGGTTACTGGCCGGTTTTAAGCTTGGTCCAAAGACGGGTACGGGTACGCAGCTCTTTCGGACCCGGCTCGATCTTGGAACGCAGACGTTCTTTTACTTCCTGGGTCGGATAAACGCCCGGATCTGATTTCAGGTCTTCGTCGATGAATTCCATGGCAGCCTCGTTCGGGCTGGCATATTCGACATAGTTGGCAAGATCCGCGCCGACATCGGCACGCAGGATGTAATCAATGAATTTGTGGGCCAGATCCGGATTCGGCGCGTCGGCCGGGATCATCATCACGTCAAACCAGATCAGTGTGCCTTCTTTCGGGATCACATATTTGATTTCGTTGCCATTGCCGGCTTCTTCGGCACGAAGGGCCGCCTGTCCAACATCACCCGACCAGCCGATGGATACACAGACGTTACCATTGGCAAGGTCGTTGATATATTGCGAACTGTGGAAATAGGTGATGTGCGGGCGAACTTTTTCAAGTTCGGCCATTGCGGCTTCGATGTCTTCGTTCGATTGTTTGGAATCCGGTTTGTCGAGATAGAAATTGACCAGCGGCACGATCTCGCCCGGATCGTCAAGCATGGTCAGGCCGCATTTCGACAGTTTTTCGGTATATTGCGGATCAAATACCAGCGCCCAGCTATCAAGCGGTGCATCGTCACCCAAGGCTTCCTGAACCTTGGCAACGTTATAGCCAAAGCCGTTGGTGCCCCAAAGATAGGGAACAGCATAATCGTTGTTCGGGTCATATTTGGCGGTCTGATCAAGGATGACCTTGTCCAGATTGCCAAAGTTTTCCAGTTTGGATTTGTCGACTTTCTGGAAAATACCGGCCTGGATCAGGCGCTGCGCATCGGCAAGTGTCGGAACGACAAGGTCGTAACCCGAATTGCCAGCCAGAAGTTTGGCTTCGACAACCTGGTTGCTGTCATAAACGTCGTAATTGACCTTAACGCCATATTCCTTTTCGAAATTGGCGACGGTCTCTTCACCGATATAGTCAGACCAGTTATAAACGTTCAGAACTTCCTGTGCCGATGCATTTGCGGCAAAGCCCGAAAGGGCTGTGGCAAGCACAACAAGGCTGGAAGATTTAAGAAGTGATTTCATTTCGCTGAGCCTCCCATGTGGCAGCGTTTGAAAATTTGAAGGTCCTGTTATTTATCTCTCCAGAACCTTCACATCCTTCGAATGCCTCAGGTTTTTGTCAAACACAAGATGGATTTTTGGGCATTTTTCGCATCAAGTGAAAAATTAGGCATTCATTATGCAACAATCTTGCGCCGGGGTTAATGCCCCGGCGCAAAACTTCAATCAAACGTTCAGAAGCAGGTGTTCACGCTCCCACGCGCTGATCACGGTCTGATAGGCGTCCCATTCAGCTTCCTTGACGGCCAGAACGGCGGCCGAAAATTCTTCGCCCAACAGGTCTTTTAGCGGCTTGCACCGATGGAATTTGGCAAGGGCTTCGTGGATGTGACGGGGCAGGGAATGCGCCCGGTCATAGCCCGAACCTTCAATCGGGGAAGTCGGATCGACTTCCTCGATAATACCGAGCAGGCCGCAGGCAAGGGATGCCGCAATCGCCAGATACGGATTGGCATCCGCACCCGGAATCCGGTTTTCGATACGACGAGCATTGGGCGGGCCGTTCGGCTGGCGCAGGCCGACCGTGCGGTTGTCAAGCGACCAGTGCATGTTGATCGGGGCATCCGACCAGGGCTGCAAACGGCGATAGCTGTTCATGTTCGGTGCCAGAAGCGGCATGGCAGCAGGCAGATAACGCTGCAAACCGCCGACATAGTTCAGGAACATCTGCGAATTGTCGCCATTGTCGTCGGCAAACAGGTTTTTGCCTGTCTTGATGTCGACGACACTTTGATGGATATGCATCGCACTGCCCGGATGGTTGCCCATCGGTTTGGCCATGAATGTGCCATAGACCCCGTGCTTGAGGGCGGTTTCACGCAGCGTGCGTTTGAACAGGAAGGCCTGATCGGCCAGTTCAAGCGGCGCACCGTGATTGAAGTTCATTTCAAGCTGGGCGGGGCCCGACTCGTGGCTCATGGTATCAGCGTCGATATTCATGGCCTCGCAATAGTCATAAAGGTCTTCGATCAGCGGGTCGAATTCGTTGATCGCATCTATGCCAAAGGCGTTCGATGCCCGTTCCGGGCGTCCCGAACGGCCGATTGGCGGTTCAAGCGGATTGTCCGGGTCGGTGTTTTTTGCCACCAGATAAAATTCAAGTTCCGGGGCAATGATCGGTTTCATGCCGCGTTCTTCAAACGCTGCCAATACGCGTTTGAGAACGTGGCGCGGCGAGATCGACACCTCGTCGCCATAAAAATGGTAACAGTCGCAAATAATCTGTGCTGTCGGTTCTTCGTACCATGGCACGACGCGGATGGTTTCCGGGTCGGGAACCATGACAACGTCTTTTTCCGCCGGGTCCAGAAATGCGTCGGTTTCTTCCGGATAACCCCCGGTGACTGTCATGGAAAAAATTGCCTCGGGTATGGCAAGGCTTTTGGCTTCAAGCCCGCGCAAAAACTTTTGCGTCGGCAGAACCTTGCCCCGCGCCACCCCGGACATATCCGGGACAATACATTCGACTTCTTCAATTTTGCGGTCAGAAAGCCACTTTTTGAGATCGGTACTCATGTGTAGTCGGACGCTTTCGCGCCAGTCCTTCAAAATTGCATTTTCTTGCTTTTTCCGGGCGTTTCCCGGTGAAATTCACAAGAAAGGAGGTTTGTCTTCGATGAATTCAGAATGTTTTTTTGTTATTTGTTTCGATATTCGAATTTTGTGCGAACATTTCGGTGGATAGTCGAAGATATCAATTCATATATCTGGATGACTCCCACCAAGTTGCGTTATAGTCGCCCCAGATTATAAGGGCAGCGGTTGGACGCTGGTCAAGGAGGTAAAATGAAAATCGAACATCCGTATCTTATGTTTCTTGGTGATGCACCGGACGAACTGGCGGCAAAAACCGCGATTGGCATCAAGCAGTGGCGTCCGGAATGGTGTGTCGCGCAGCTAAGCCTGCCGGGCTGTCAGGCCGATCTTGGCCTGCCGGAAATGTCGATTGCCGAAGCCAAGGCCGCCGGTGTCAAAACCATCGTTCTTGGTGTTGCCAACCGTGGCGGCGTGATCGGACCGGCATGGATGGAAACCCTTCTGGCGGCGATTGATGCCGGGATGGATATCGCTAACGGCCTGCATACCCGTCTGTCGACGATTCCCGAACTGGTCGAAGCCGCTGCTGCCAAGGGCGTAAAACTTTTCGACGTGCGCCACTTTGATGGCAAGCTGCCGGTCGGTAATGGTGAAAAGCGCCCGGGCAAACGCGTTCTGGCGGTTGGCACCGATTGTTCGGTCGGGAAAATGTACACCGCACTGGCCCTTGATGCCGAAATGAAAAAGCGCGGCATGAAGTCAACCTTCCGGGCGACCGGCCAGACCGGTATCTTCATCGCGGGCGAAGGCATTTCCGTTGATGCGGTGATTTCGGACTTCATTTCCGGCGCGGTTGAAACCATTGCCCCGGCCAACGAGCCTGATCACTGGGACGTTGTCGAAGGGCAGGGCAGCCTGTTCCATGCGTCGTTCGCCGGGGTTTCCATGGGCCTGATCCACGGGTCGCAGCCCGATGCGATCATCGTATGTCACGAACCGACCCGCACCCATATGCGCGGTCTGCCGGGGTATAAGCTGCCGGACCTGAAAACCACGATGGACGTCAATCTGATGCATGCGCGTCTGACCAACCCTGATTGCGTGGTTGCCGGTTTCGCCATCAACACCAAGTCGCTTGACGATGCGGCGGCCAAAAAGCTTCTGGCCGAGGTCGAAGCCGAATTTGGCCTGCCATGTGTGGACCCGGTTCGTACCGGTGTTGCATCAATCGTCGACAAATTGCAGGAGATCTGATGTGCCGCGCATAAGTGTCACATCCGAAGTCTGGCCGCTGCGCGGGGCGTTCAAAATCTCGCGCGGGGCCAAGACCGAGGCCCATGTCGTCAAGGTCACGCTGACCGACGGTGAATATACCGGATATGGGGAATGCGTTCCTTATGCCCGCTATAACGAAACCGTCGAGGGTGTCATCGCCGATATCGAGGCCCAGGCAGATGCCCTTTCGCGTGGTATGACGCGCAAGGAATTGCAGGACGCGATGAAGGCCGGTGCGGCGCGCAATGCGGTTGACTGTGCCTATTGGGACCTTGAGGCAAAGCGGTTCGGGCGTCGCGCCTGGGAGCTTGCGGAACGCAAGGCACCCGAAGGCCTGATTACGGCTGAAACGCTTAGTCTTGATACGCCCGATGCCATGCGCGAAGCCGCGCGCAAGGCTTCGTCGGCGCCGTTGCTGAAGCTCAAGCTTAATGGTGAAAATGTTCTGGAATCGGTGCGTGCGGTGCGCGAAGGTGCGCCGACATCGCGGTTGATCGTCGATGCCAACGAGGCATGGTCGATTGCGCTGCTTGAGGATATCGGGGCGGAGCTTGACGCGCTTGGTGTGGAAATGATCGAACAGCCGCTGCCGGCCGGGCAGGATGACGGTCTGATTGATCTTGATTGTCCGGTGCTGCTTTGTGCCGATGAATCGATCCATACCGTTGCCGATATCCCGCGCCTCGCGCAGCTTTACGACATGATCAATATTAAGCTCGATAAAACCGGTGGTCTGACCGGCGCGCTTGAGCTTGCCGATGCCGCCGCCAAGGTTGGCATGCAGATCATGGTGGGCTGCATGGTCGGGACCTCGCTTGCGATGGCACCGGCGATGATCGTTGCCGCCGATGCCCGCATTGTCGATCTTGACGGGCCGCTCTGGATGGCGAAGGACCGCGAAAACGGTCTGGCCTTTGACAAGGGTGTCATGGGGCTTCCTGATCGGGCGCTTTGGGGCTGATCCTGCCCAAAACAGGATTTCGACCTGCTTTGATTACTGCCGCCATACCGGGTTTCCGGTATGGCGGTTTCTTTTATCACACGACTGCCTTACCCAGTATTGCGAGTCGCGAACGTTTCTTAGTTCGCGTCTGGGTTTTGTTGGTGGCGTGCGCCGGAAAAACAACCTATGGGCGTGAATCTACGTTCGACTTTGTGTTAAAACAGGCGCTTGTTTGCATTTTTTTACCTGGCATTAGTTAAAAATTAATTCAAAATTATACTGCCACCTCTTCTGGATAGTTGAATTGGCGGTTAAATCAGGGAACGATCATAAAAATTTCGGGGCTGCTGTGGCTCCTTCGCATAGAGAAGTTGGAGCTGATCCGCGTGCTGTCTGGTCCCCGAAGAGATAGTCGGCGCTTCGCAGGCCCATTGCGTTGCCGCTATCGTGATTTCCTTTACACGCCCCGGCATGCGGAACTTCTGCATCTGCGGCGCAAGGAATCGGTCCAGCTGACCGCGCGCTTTGCTGCCTTCTTTACCCTTGTTCTGCTTGCGCTGGTGCCGTTCTGGGACGGGGCCTATGGCACCGGTTTCTGGCAATCGCAAACCGTGATCATGCGTTTTCTTGTGATGGCAATCGCCATTGCGGTGCTGTTGAACCGTGCGGTCAGTGCCAAATGGCGACGGCGTGCGCCTTATCTGCCGATGCTGTTTCTTGTCGTCGCCGCAACGCTTTTGTGCGGTTTCTCGGGCCTTGATTTCAGTGCCTCCCCGAAAATGCTGACTGCTCACAGCTTCCTTCTGCTCGGCCTTGTCGTGCTGGTGGCGATCATGCCGCTGACCTTGGCCGAGGCGGGGGTGATGGTATTCCCGATTCTGGTCTTGGTGGTTTTCGGGGCGCAGGGGCCGGTTGCCAGCGGCTATGTGCCGGTTGAAATGATTCTGGCGGTCCTGTTGCCGTTGGCCGTTCTGGCCGCTTTGGTGCAGCTTTACCGGACGATTGTCGCGGCACAGGAAATCGCGATTGATCCGCTGACCGGCGTTTATACCCGTGCCTTTGGTATGGAAATGCTGCGCCTGAATTTCGAAACGGCTTTCCGCAAGCGAAGCCCGCTTACCGTGGCCTTTGTTGATCTTGATGATTTCAAGAAAATCAACGACCAGTTTGGCCATGATTACGGCGACCGTATTCTCGAAGAAGCCGGGCGCAATCTGGCGCACCGGTTCCGGCGTGCCGATCTGGTGATCCGCTGGGGCGGGGAGGAATTCCTTGTTATTCTGCCCGACCTGACGCTGGCGCGTGCCGGAGAAGTCATGCATCGTGTCATGTTGCCCGGCCTTGCCGATCTTGCCAATGGCCTGACCCAGCAGGCCAGTTACGGTCTTGCCGAACGGATCGAAGACGCCATTTCACAGCCTCATAACCTGATTGATCTGGCGGATCAGCGCATGTATGACGCCAAAAAACGCCATGACCGCGAACAGATCGTTGCCGATGGCCTGTCGGGCCGCAAGGCGGCAAACCCGGCAGCGGTCAAATCATCGGCGCGGACGGACAGCAAGGTCGTCAACCAGACCCTGAACTAGAACCTTTTCCGTTTAGATTGAGCCGTTTTGCCGGTCACAGGTTTCTGTGGCCGTTTTTTCTGTCCAATTGGGTGTGACACAAATTTCGATGGGGTCGGTTCGGGCAATGTATTTTTCCACGATTTCACCGCCAGAATGACCCGATGGTCATGAAGCTGAGAGTTTCTGCGGGGTTTGAGCATATTCTCATGACGGGAATCGAAGGGGAAATTTTCGAATATATCGATAGAATCGCAGGGTTTCTGTCATTCTTTGGCCTGTTGATTTGTCATGAGTCGCCAAATTTTCACAAATGAACCGGGCCCGGAATTGGGGGCGATGCTGAAAAAATGACCTCGGACGGGCGGGATTCAGTTCGAAAAAGTGTCAGTTCGATGAAATTTTGATCAAAAAGAGGGCATTTATTTTTTTGATAAAAAAATAGTCAAAAACGTATTGCGTTCGCCCGATCTAATGGGTAATGTCTATTTGTGCGCTGCGGTAGGACGCAGTGCATTCCGGCGAGCGACTTGTCGCTCGTTTCTTGGACGTTTCCTCCCTAGACTTGGGCCGCTGTCACAGGCGGCCTTCTTTTTTGCCTGAATTCCAACGATTTGCGTGGTTTTTACGGCAGCGGGGAATTTCCCCTAAAATCCGGATATATGGTTTGAGGGAAATTGTGCGGTGCAAATCGCCTGTTGGTTGGGCATCATGAATGCCTGATGCAAAAGGCGCCGTCTTTCGAACGATGCCTTTGTTCGTTTTTCGCGATAGTTCCGTCGGGATTATTTCTCCCGCCCCGGATCTGCTTCCGGGAAGTTGCCGTCCCCGTCGCCAAGGCCGCGTTGCATGATCACGCTATCGACCCAGCGGCCAAGCTTGAAGCCTGCCGACTGCAATGTGCCCGCCACCCGGAAGCCGAGACGCGCATGCAGCCCGATCGAGGCCACATTGGCGCTGTCACCGATCACGGCGACCATCTGGCGATAGCCGAGCGCCGTGCAGCGTTTGATCAGTTCGGACAGAAGCGCGCGACCGGCCCCCTTGCCGACAACATCGGGCGCGATATAGATCGTGTCTTCGACGGTAAAACGATAGGCCGGGCGCGGGCGATAGGCCCCGGCATAGGCGAAACCTTCGACGCGACCATCAATTTCGGCGACCAGATAGGGCAGGCCGCGTTCACGGACATGCTGCCAGCGTGATGTCAGTTCGGCGATTTCAGGCGCACGTTCCTCGAACGAGGCCAGGCCATGCAGAACATGGTGGCCGTAAATCTCGGTGATGCGGCCAAAATCCTCCGGCTCGGCATCGCGGATCACAAGATCCTCCAGGGCGGCATCACCATTCGGCAGCGGCTTGCCCGATGGCACGGGGGAAACGGGGTGGCTGGTCATCAGAAAGGATTCCCGTCAAGATCGTGGAAGCACGAAATCAGATGTGTCATCTGTTCGCGCAGGATGTCAAATCCGCGGTGGGGCGTGATCGTGTCTTCGTCCATGTAAAGCGAGCGTGAAAGCTCGATCTGCAGGCTGTGCACGTGGTTTTCCGGTTGCCCGTAATGGCGCGTGCAGAACCCGCCTGCATATGGATCATTGTGCGACGGGCTAAAGCCCAGATCGCGGACACGATCTTCGACAAAGCGCGTCAAAGACGGATGGCAGGAACTTCCATAGCAATCGCCCAGAACCAGATCAACGCGGTTTTTGCTGCTGTCGACAGAATCACCGGGCATGGAATGGCAATCAATCAGGATGCAATAGCCAAACTGATCGCGCGTTGCATCGATCAGTTTGCGAAGCGCGCTGTGATAGGGGTGATAATAGGTATCGATCCGGTGCATCGCCTCGGCAACGGGCAGGCGCGCCTTGTAAATCTCGATCCCGCCGCTGACGACGCGCGGAATTGATCCCAACCCCGAAAGGGCGCGCATCGAATGAATATCGGCATCGGAGGGCAGGGGGCCGTCGAACATGCGCGGGTCCAATTCCAGCGCGCCGCGATTGACATCGACAAAGGCACGCGGAAACGTCGCGCATAGCATCGGCGCGCCAAGTTTGGGGGCGCTTGCAAAAATCTGATCGACAAAGGCATCCTCGGACGCGCGCAGTGCGAATGCGTCAATTCGGGCAATCTCGATCATTTCCGGCGGATAATGGCGACCGGAATGGGGTGATGCAAACACCACCGGCAGGGTTTGCCGGGATGGCAGGATGACGGTTGCCGGTCCACTGCCGGTAAGATCCGATGGCAACTGGTTCATTGTCGTTTGTTATGTCTTCCCTAAACTGGATGATGATCATAGCAACAGCGATCCATCCCGTCCCCCATAGATGAAGATTTTTTGTCAAAAAACCAATTGAGGGGTTGCACCTTTTTCTGCCTTGGGATAAATACCGCCTCGCCGTCACAAACGGCGCTGGCCAAGCCTTCCGCTTTGGAGGCCGGTCAGATGAAAGATGGGTTAGAGGGCCTATAGCTCAGTTGGTTAGAGCGTTCGCTTGACATGCGAGAGGTCACAAGTTCGAGTCTTGTTAGGCCCACCATCTTTCCCCAAATACAGGGGCCTATAGCTCAGTTGGTTAGAGCGTTCGCTTGACATGCGAGAGGTCACAAGTTCGAGTCTTGTTAGGCCCACCATTTCCTCCCCGCCGGTTTCCGAGCGGGGTCTTGTGTTTCTGGTCCCAGAAACCGTTCATTTCCCAAGGTTATCAAGGCTTCCGGCGCATCATGATCGGCCCGGATATTTCCCGCTTGAAGTTGGTTGTATTATGTGTTGAATGCATTCAATCAAGCGTTCTGTTTCGGCCCGATGCCTGATCGGCAGGCCGGACGATCTGACGGGGGCCTGCCATGATCATGTCTTTTGAAACCGTTCTTGGCCTTCTTGCCGGATCACTGACCACGATTGCCTTCCTGCCGCAGGTCATCCGCACCTGGCGCACCCGCTCGACCGCCGACATCTCGCTTGTGATGTTTCTGATCCTGTGTACGGGGATCGCGCTTTGGCTGGTTTATGGCCTGATCCGTGGTGACTGGCCGGTGATCATTGCCAACGGCTTTACCCTTGTCCTGGCCTCGACCATCCTCTTTTTCAAGCTGCGTCACGGATAGGGCGTTTTTCCCGACTGCCGAGTTCAGGGTTGCAGGCCCGCGCATCTGGCGGTGTTGCGGATATGGGTTTCCATTTCGCGGCGGGCGCGGGGGCCGTCATTGTCGCGAAGAGCGGCAGTGATCCGCCGGTGTTCAGCGATGGATGCCTTCATGCGTTCCGGATCGGTAATCGGGATCGGCTGGCGCTGTGTTTCGGTTAACTGGTCGCGAACATTCTGATAAAGTGCGCGCAACATCGCATTGCTGCATGCTGCGACAATCGTGTCGTGGAATGATAAATCGGCCTCGACATTGGCGATCAGGTCCTGATTGGCCCAGCAATCTTCCATCTGCTTGGTGGCCTGTTCCATATGGTCAAGCTGGTTGGCGGTTAGCCTGCCGCTTGCCAGTTCGGTAATCTGGCCTTCCAGCATGATGCGGGTCTGAAATACATCAAACACGGAATAGCTGTCGGAATAGCGCCACGGCGCCATGTCCGGTTTGGTCGCATTTGATGGGTCGGTGACAAAGGTGCCGCGACCAGCCTCGGTCTTGATCAGTCCAAGTGTTTCAAGTGTCAGCAGGGCCTCGCGCAGGGAAGCGCGGCTGACGCCGAACTTTTGCGAAAATTCACGCTGGGACGGAATCTTTTCCCCCGGCTTCAGCGCGCCGCTTTGGATCATTTCCTGAATTTCTCGCGCAACGGATTGCGGCAAGAACGTTTTTGTAAGCATGCCCTAGACCTTTATTCGTTATTATCCTTGGACGCGCCGACTTTCGTTGAAGGCGGCCTTTTTGATTTTTGCATGATCCAACTTGCAAATGCCATTGAAACATGTTTGTCTGGTCTAACCGGTCTGACCAGTTAGACCAGACTATTCAGGGACGGTTTAAAAAACAAGGGAAACATCATGCAACTCCTCTCGTACCTCAAATCATCACTCGTGGGTGGCGTTCTGGCCGTTTCGGCAATTGCGTCGGTAAATGCGGCAGATCTGACTGTTGGGGCCAATATCGGTAACGTTCCGTGGGAATTTCAGGATGCCGATGGCAAGACTGTCGGTTTTGAAGTCGATCTGGTAACCGAGGTCGCCAAGCGTCTTGGCAAATCTGTTGAATTCGTCAACATCCCGTTCAACGGCCTGTTCCCGGCGGTACAGTCGGGCCGTATCGATATGGCGGTATCGTCGATCACCATCACCGATAAACGTCTGGAATCGGTCACCTTCGCCCAGCCATATTACGACAGTGACCAGTCACTGACCGTTGCCGCGGCAAGCGGTATCGAGGGCATGGACGGTATGGCTGACAAGGTTGTCGGCGTCGATACAGGATCGACCGGCGATATGTGGGTCGGCAAGCATGGCGCGGACTATAAACTGGCTGAAACCCGCCGCTACGAAGGCCTTTCACCGGCGATGCTTGATCTGGTAGCCGGTCGTATCGACGGCTATATCAGCGACATTCCGGCACTACTGTATTACGTTAAGGACAAGCCGAACCTTAAAGTCGTTGAACGTATAACCACCGGTGAAAAATATTCGATCATGTTTAACAAGGACGCTCCGCTTGCGACCGAGGTAAACGACATTCTGACCGAACTGAAAAAAGAAGGCTTCATCGCACAGCTGCATGAAACCTGGTTCGGTGCAAAACCCGAAGAAACCACTTCGACCGTCGCGGTCATGGATATGCCGACCCTGAAGTAACAGGGCGTACCGTCTCGTCCGGCGGTGGGTTTCGGCCTGCCGCCGACACTCCTTATCGAAGTGGTAGTATTATGGACCTTCTATCGACATTCTTTAATGTCCCGGTGTTGCTTGCAAGCTTGCCGCAGCTGATGTCGGGGTTGCTGGTGACATTGCAAATCGGCGTCACCAGTATTGTTTGTGGCCTTATTGGCGGTCTTTTTCTTGCGGTGACGCGGCTTTATGCACCGGGTTTTGTGTGTGTAATTGTCAGGCTTTATATCGATATTTTCCGATCGATCCCGCTGCTCGTTCTGCTGATTGTTGTTTATTACGCGCTGCCGTTTGTCGGCATTCGTCTGTCGCCTTTTCTGTCTGCGATTATGGCGCTGACTTTGGTGTCATCGGCCTATACCGCCGAAATTTTCCGCGCGGGGATCGAGGCCATTCCACATGGCCAGTTCGAAGCATCGGCCGCGCTTGGTCTTTCCAATCGTCACACGATGATTG
The DNA here is from genome assembly GCF_044790785.1 of Thalassospira australica. Lineage (GTDB taxonomy): Bacteria > Pseudomonadota > Alphaproteobacteria > Rhodospirillales > Thalassospiraceae > Thalassospira > Thalassospira australica_A. The sequence goes on from NZ_CP085258.1 coordinate 1,567,903, forward strand.
ACGTGATTCTGCCCCAGGCCATCCGCATCGTGATCCCGCCACTGACCAACAATTGCATCAATGTGATGAAAGACACGGCACTGGCGTCGGTCGTTGCCATGCCCGACCTTTTGAAACAGGCGACCCAAGCGCAGGCATTGTCGGCAAACCCGACCCCCCTGATCGGGGCAGCACTGATTTATCTGATTTTGCTTTGGCCGATGGTGTGTGTCGTTACCCGACTTGAAAAACGTTACAGCAAGGGGAAACGATAATGGCGGCCCTGATCAGGATCAGTAATCTTAAAAAAGCATATGGTTCGTTCAAGGTTCTGCACGGGATTGACCTTGATATCGCACAGGGCGAAGTCGTCTGTGTCATCGGTCCGTCCGGGTCAGGGAAATCGACCCTGATCCGGTGCATCAATCATCTTGAGGCATTCGACGCCGAAAGCGAGATCACGGTGGATGGCATCCCGGTCAAGCCGGGCCGTGCATTGGCCAAGGTCCGCGCTGAAGTCGGCATGGTGTTTCAGTCCTTCAACCTGTTTCCGCATATGACGGTGCTGCGCAATGTCATGCTGGCCCCGATGCGGGTGCGCCATGCCAAAACGGCTGATGCCGAAAAACATGCACGCAACCTGTTGCAGCGGGTCGGCATTTCCGAACAGGCCGATAAATATCCCGGGCAACTTTCGGGGGGCCAGCAGCAGCGTGTCGCGATTGCCCGTGCGCTGGCGATGGAGCCAAAGGTTCTTTTGTTTGATGAACCGACATCGGCCCTTGATCCGGAAATGGTTGGCGAGGTTCTTGATGTCATGAAAAAGCTGGCCGGGACAGGGGTGACGATGGTGATTGTGACCCATGAAATGGGCTTTGCCCGCCAGGTCGCGGATCGCGTTATTTTCATGGATGGCGGCAACATCATCGAAGCCGGTCCCCCGGCGCAGATTTTTGATCAACCGGTCGAAACGCGCACGAAAAGCTTCCTGCACGCTGTTCTTGATCACTGAAAAACAAATAAAAACACGGACATTCCGGAGGATAGTTTATGACAACCAACAAACAGCTCGATATGGATTTTGTGCGCAGCCAGTTTCCCGGTCTGTCAAAGGGCTGGGTGCTTTTTGACAATGCAGGGGGCTCGCAAATCCTGAAATCGGCGGTGGAACGGATCAATACATTCCTGTTTGATAAAAACGTTCAGATCGGCGGTTCTTACGAGGTGTCGCAAAAGGCAGCTGAGGCGCTGCTTGAAGCACGAACCAGTGCGATGCATCTGGTCAATGCCAGCCGCCCCGAAGAAATCGTGTTCGGAAGCTCGACCACAGCACTATTACAGAACCTTGCCCGGGCCATGCAAAGCCAGCTGTCGAAGGGCGATGAAATCATTGTTACGGTTGCCGATCATGAATCCAATATCGGCCCGTGGGACAGACTGCAAAGTGCCGGGATCAAGGTGAAGTTCTGGCCACTGGATCGCGAACAGTTAAGGCTTGATCTGGCAGACCTTGAGCCGCTTATGACCGACCGCACCAAGCTTGTCTGTGTGACGCATGTGTCCAACATTCTTGGTGAAATCAATCCGATCCGCCAGATTGCCGATTTCGTCCATGCGCGCGGGGCGCGTATTTGCGTTGATGCGGTGGCCTATGCCCCGCATCGTGCGGTTGATGTGCAGGCATTTGACGCCGATTACTATGTCTTCAGCCTCTATAAGACCTATGGGCCGCATTATGCGCTGATGTATGGCAAATACGACCATCTGCTCGAACTCGATACGCTTTATCATTACTTCTACGGCAAGGATAAGGTGCCGGGCAAACTTGAATCCGGCAATCCGAATTACGAGCTTGCCTATGCCACCTGCGGCATTGTCGATTATCTTGTGAAACTTGGTGAAATGACCGGCGAAACCGGTTCGGTGCGGCAGAAAATCGTTGCGGCCTATGACGCCATCACCTTGCAGGAAAATGCCCTTGTTGACCGGTTGCTGGGATACCTTCGCAGCCGCAATGATTGCACGATCATTGGCCGTTCGGACAACCGCGATGGCATTCGAATTCCAACGATCAGCTTCCGCTTTGATGGCATGGATGCCGGCGAGGTCTGCAAAATCATTGATGACGAAAAAATCGCCATCCGGTTTGGTGATTTCCATTCCCGCCGTCTGGCGGAATATCTTGAAGTGACCGAGCATGGCGGCATGGTCCGGGTTTCGATGGTTCATTACAATACGGTTGAAGAAGTTGATCGTCTGACTGCGGCCTTCGACCGGATGCTCAATGCCGTTAAATCCGCCGCAGCCGCACGATAGGGGAGCCGATCACATGCAGTTTGACCGCATCATCAAAAACGGCACAATCGTTACCGCCAGCGACATTTACTGCGGCGATATCGGGATTGTCGACGGGCGCATTGCCGCGATTGCCGCAAATCTTGATGGCAGTGACGATATTGTCGATGCCACCGGGCTTTATGTGATGCCCGGCGGGATCGACAGCCACGTCCACATTTCCCAACCATCGGGCGACGGGATCGTCATGGCCGACGATTTCGAAACCGGAACGCGGTCGGCGGCGATGGGGGGCAATACCTCGATCCTGAGTTTCTGCATGCAGGAAAAGGGTGACAGCCTTCGGGAATCCTTAAAGGTCTATCACGCCAAGGCGGACGGCGAATGTCATATCGATGTCGCTTTTCACCTGATTGTCACCGATCCGACCCCGGCGGTTCTGGGGCAGGAGCTTCCGGCGCTGGTGGAGGATGGTTATACGTCGATCAAGGTTTTCATGACCTATGACGGGTTGCGTCTGCGTGATGATGAAATCCTTGATACGCTTGAAAGTGCGCGGCGTTCAGGTGCATTGGTGATGGTGCATTGTGAAAACGAGGATGCCATTCGTTTCCTGATCGGGCGGCACGAAGCCAATGGTGATCTGGCGGCGAAATTCCATGCCACGACCCGTCCGATTGCGGCTGAACGCGAAGCAACCCATCGCGCTTTATCGCTGGCCGAAATTGTCGATACGCCGATTGTCATCGTCCATGTTTCGAACCGCGAAGCCATGGAAGAAATCGAACGGGCCCGAATGCGCGGCAGCAAGGTTGTCGGGGAAACCTGCCCGCAATATCTGATGCTGACGGCCGATGATCTTGATCAGTCTGAAATGGAGGGGGCAAAGTTTGTCTGTTCCCCGCCGCCGCGTGACAAGGCCAGTCAGGATGCCTGCTGGGATGGGGTGGAACGCGGCGTCTTTGATCTGTTTTCATCCGATCATTGCCCATTCCGGTTTGACGATCCGGCGGGAAAGCTTAATGAAAAGGGCAGGAAAAACTTCCGTTGGATCCCCAACGGCATCCCCGGTGTTGCCACCCGCCTGCCGATCCTGTTTTCCGAAGGTGTTCAAAAGGGGCGGATTGATCTGTGCCGCTTTGTCGCCATCACCGCGACCAATCACGCCAAGCTTTACGGCATGTATCCGCAAAAGGGCACGATTGCGATTGGTTCGGATGCGGATATCGCCCTTTGGGACCCGGAAAAGAAGATCACCATCACCAATGATCTGCTCGCCCAGGGGGCCGATTATACCCCGTTCGAAGGGCTGGAAATTTCCGGCTGGCCGGTGCACACGATGGTGCGCGGCAAAACTGTTGTCAAAGACGGCAGGCTGGTCGGGGAAAAGGGATATGGGGCCTATGTCGCGCGTGAACGGTCATCCCTGACCGCGTCGCAAAAAACGGCTGGCTAGGTTCGGCATCAAAGATTTCAATGAATGGCGGCAATGCGTCCTATCGCATTGCCGCGATGCTTTTGCGGAACCTGATTGCGCTAAAGGCGAAGAACAGGGCGGCGATCACGAAGACGATCAGGAATTCCTTCCAGACGACATCGATCCCGGCATCGCGATACAGGATCGCCTGTGCGAAGTTGACAAAGTGGCTGGACGGGACGAACTGCATGATGTTCTGAAGCGTTTCGGGCATGCTTTCAAGCGGCGTATTCCCGCCCGACAACATCCGCATCGGCAATACGACAAGGATGAAGAGAAGCCCGAATTGCGGCATTGATTTCGTCATGGTCGCAAGGAAAATGCCAAGGGCGGTGGCAAAAAACAGATACAGCATGGTTCCGGCAAAGAACAGCAGCTTGGAGCCGATAATCGGCACGCCAAGCATAAGCTCGACGACGAAAAACAGCGATACCGCACTGGCGATCAGGATCACAAGCCCGTTGGCCCAGACCTTTGCCAGCATGATTTCAAAAGGATCAAGCGGCATCACCAGCAGATGTTCAATCGTGCCATGTTCGCGTTCACGTATAAGCGCCGCCCCCGAGAGGATGATCGACAGCATGGTGATGTTGTTGATGATCTCCATCGCGCTGGTGAACCATGAACTGGTGGCGTTTTCGTTATAGGCATAGCGCGTCACAAGCGTCGCCGGTGGTTCGTGACTGGCCGCGACATAGGCCGAAACCCCGCCCATGAAGGTCCGGACTTCCTGGGCGATGATATTGCTGACATAGCCCTGGCCGATCCCGGCCTGCATCATCGCGGTGGCATCGATGTTAAGCTGGATTTCCGGCTGATGACCGGCAATCAGATCCTTTTCAAAATCGGGTGGGATCACCAGCACAAAGGTATATTTGCCACCATCCATGGCGGCGTCGATGTCGCCTTCGCTGATTTCCCCGGGTGTCTTGAAAAATGGTTGCAGAAACGCATCGCCGATCTGGCGCGACAGTTTGGATTTATCCAGATCGGCAATCGCGATTGATGCGTTTTTAAGGTCATGGGAAAAGCCGGTGGCGGCATTGTAAATCGCAAATGAAAACGCCCAGCAGATCAGGATCAGCAACACGACATCGCGACGGAGGCTGAAAAGCTCCTTGATGCCAAGGCGATAGATATTTTCAATCCGTTTGCCAAACATCGATTTTACGCCTCCTGCTTTTTAAGCAGCAGCATCGAAAGGGCGGTCAATACCGGGAAGAAAATCACAAGCGTTATGATTTCCGGATAAAGTTCGGCAAAGCCAAGCGCCTTGGTAAAGACCCCGACACTGATCGACATGAAATGCGATGTCGGCATGATGGTCGACAGCACGGCGGGCACGCCTTCAAGCGACGAAATCGGCTGCATCATTCCGGAAAACATCACCGAAGGCACCATCGTCGCAATCGCGGTTCCAAACAGGGCGGCGATCTGGGTCTTGGTAAAGGACGAAATCAAAAGTCCCAAACCGGTTGTGGCAAACACAAACAGGAAGGCCCCGGCAACAAGTGCAAGCGGATTGCCCCGCATCGGGACTTCGAACCAGAACAGCGCCATTGCGACCATCAGAGCGAAATTGATCAGGCCCAACCCGACATAGGGTAATTGTTTGCCAATCAGGAATTCGATCCGTGTAACGGGGGTGACATAAAGGTTGGTGATCGATCCCAGTTCCTTTTCGCGCACCACGCCAACCGCCATCAGAACGGCGGGAATAAACATCAGCAGCAGCGCAATCACCGATGGCACCATGGCATAGATGCTTTTGAAATCCTGATTATAGCGATAGCGTGTCTCAATACTGACCGGCAGAGTTTGCGCGGGCAAACCTGTGTTGCGCATGCTGCGTTCGTTCAGATATTTGCTGTGAATGCCTTCGACATAGCCATGGATGGTTTCTGCGCGAAACGGCATGGTGCCGTCGATGGTTGCGGCGACTTCGGGGCTGCGTCCGGCTTCAAGGTCACGGCCAAATCCCGGCGGGATTTCAATTGCCAGCGCAATATCGCCCGACAGTAACCGTTGTTCGAGCTCGTCATTGCTGTTTAACGGTGGCTGTTCGCTGAAGTATCGCGACCCTGCAAGGTTTTCAAGATAGGTGCGGCTGGTTGCGGTCCTGTCGCGATCCAGTGCGGCATAGGTCAGGTTTTCGACATCAAACGTGATGCCATAACCGAAAACCGGCATCAGGATCGCGGTGCCCAGCAAGGCAAACATCAACCGGATCGGATCACGGATCAGTTCCATGGTTTCGCGCAGCGAATAGGCCCAAAGCCTGCGCAGGCTGAAAAGCGATGCCTTGGCCGGTTTCCATTTCGTGGTCCCGGTTTCGGTGTCGCCCTCCATTTCCGATGCATCGGGGGCAGGGGCGTTATCTTCAATACCACTGGCTTCTTCAAGATGGCTGATGAAGGCTTCTTCGAGGGTATCACAACCGCGTTTCCGGGTAATTTCATCGGGGGTGTCGCTGATCAAGACCTTGCCGGCATGCATCAGCGATATGCGATCACAGCGTTCCGCCTCGTTCATGAAATGGGTCGAGATAAAAATCGTCACGCCCTGATCGCGTGAAAGCTCGACCAGCAATTGCCAGAACCCGTCACGTGCCACCGGATCAACGCCCGATGTCGGTTCATCGAGTATCAGGATTTCCGGGCTGTGAATGATCGCAACCGCCAATGATAAACGCTGTCGCACGCCAAGCGGCAGGCTTTCGGCCAGATCATCGTGATAGTCGCGTAAGCCAAATCGTTCGGAAAGCTCCTTGATCCGGGGTTTTATTCTGTCGGTGGGCAGGTGAAACAGCCGCGCATGCAGTTCAAGATTCTGAAAAACTGTCAGTTCGGCATAAAGCGAAAAGGCCTGGCTCATATAGCCGACCCGTTTGCGCAGTTCGGTATCCTGTCCGTCGACCGGTTTGCCGAAAAGCTCTGCCGTGCCTTCGGTCGCGGGCAAAAGCCCGGTCAGCATCTTCATGGTTGTCGTCTTGCCGCACCCGTTCGAGCCGAGAAACCCGAAAATCTCGCCTTTTTCAATCCGGAAGCTGACATTATCAACCGCGGTAAAATCGCCAAACCGCATGGTCAGGCCATCCGCGACGATGGCCGGAACATCGCCATGTGTGGTACGCGGCGGAATGACAAGGTCCTTATGGCCTTTGCGTTCTTCTTCGGGCAGCAGCCTTACAAATGCGGTTTCAAGGTTATCGGCCCCGGTGCGCTCCAAAATCTCGCTTGCTGTGCCGCTTGCCAGCACCTTGCCGTCATTCATCGCAATCAGTTGGTCGAACCGGGCGGCTTCATCCATATAGGCTGTTGCGACCAGAACGGTCATGCCGCTTTGGGTTTTGCGGATCTGGTCGATCAGTTCCCAGAACTGCCGACGCGACAGCGGATCGACGCCGGTTGTCGGCTCGTCCAGTATCAATATTTCCGGATCATGGATCAGGGCACAACACAGGCCAAGCTTCTGCTTCATCCCGCCGGAAAGCTTGCCGGCTGCGCGTTCGGTAAAGGATTCAAGCCCGGTCGCCCTCACCAGCCGTTCAATCCGGTCCTTGCGTTCGCGCGCTGACTGGCCAAACAGACGGCCAAAGAATTCAAGGTTCTCGCGGATCGTCAGGTCCATATAAAGGTTCTTGCCCAGCCCCTGGGGCATATAGGCGATTTTGGGCAGGACGCTGTTGCGGTGGCCTGTATCGTCCATCGGCCCGCCCAGCGTTTCGACCGTGCCGCGTTGTAATTTTCGCGCCCCCGATATCAGGGCAAGGGCGGTGGACTTACCCACCCCATCCGGCCCGATAAAGCCGACGGTCCGGCCTGCGGGGATATCAAGGCTGATATCGTCAAGCGCATGAACATGGCCGTATTTGTGACTGACATGGTCCAGCCGCGCGGCAAGCTTTGCGCCATTTGCAGGAGCGTTGCTCATTCCTGAAGGCTCTGGTTCAGTGTCGCATCGTCGGGAACATTGGGGGTAAAGCGTTCCGGCCAGTTTTTATGATCAGCCAGCATGACATAGGCCTCGCCGGGCAGGCCGGTCTTGACCCGTTTGCTATGTTCTTCAAGCAATTCGCGCGCGATGCGGATTTTAACCCGGAACATCAGCTTGTCGCGTTCGCTTCTGGTTTCGACCTCGCGCGGAGTGAATTGCGCATCATCGGCAACGAATGACACATAGGCCGGGATCACAAAATTCGGTGCCGCATCCAGAACAATACGCGCCTCGTTGCCAACAAAGGCCAAACCCGCCTGCCGGGTTGGCAGGAAGATTGTCATGTAAACATCGGTCAGGTCCAGAACCGTCACCACCGGGTCGCCCCCGGCCAGAACTTCGCCCGGTTCGGCAAGACGGTATTGTACCCGCCCGCCGCGCGGTGCCTTAAGCACGGAATCATTGATCTGTACCTGAATGCGGTCAAGTTCGGCCTGAGCGGCTTCGACATTGCGTTCACTGCTTGTCAGGCGCGATTTTGCCGCCGCAAGGGCGGCTTCGGCCACGTCGCGGTCCGATTTGCGCTGATCGACTTGTTCGCGGGCGATATTGTTGTTTTTGACAAGCTCGTTGGCGCGTTCAAGCTGCCGTTCGGCAAAGGAAAGCTGGCTTTCCTTCTGAACGATATCGGCATTGGCTTCGAAAATGCCCTGCTTCGCGCTCGCGACCTCTGCGCGTGCCTTGGCAAGGTTTGCCTGAAGTTCGGCCGTATCCATGCGGGCCAGAACCTGACCTGCTTCGACCCGGTCTCCTTCATCAACCAGGACCTCGTCAACCCGACCGGCATATTTGGTTGCCACCCGGACTTCTTCGGCCTCGATCCGGCCATTGCCGCTGGCGATATGGTCGGGCAAGGTTTCCTGATTTTGCTGCCAGTAATAATAACCGGCTCCGGCAATCGCGATGATCACGACAAGAATCGCCAAAGGCACGCGCAGTTTGCTCATTCCGCCCTCCAAGACAGGATTGCCGGGCCGTTGGCAATGGATGCGCCACCGGCAAAATCGGGTATCGCAATTTAAACGCGATAAAGTCTGGAGTGATCCTGACCTGAACGGCAAGCTAAATCTTTGATCTTACGCAATTTAGAAAAGTATCAAGAATGCGCCGGAGGGTATTGTTATCGGCCGCGCTTAGATATCGATATCGGCCCAGATCAGGTGATGATCTGATGCTGCCTGATGTTTCCTGATCAGGTCGGGATAGATTTCCCAGCGCGGCGGGCGTGACCCCGGCCAAATACCCTTGCGGTAAATGCCGCCCTTGGTCACCCGATCAAACAGGGCGGGTGACAGCAGCAGATAATCGATTTTGTCGTCATCATTGCCAAGGCCATGCGTGCCGGTGCCCCGGTCGCCATTCCCGGCATTAAACTCGAATTCGGTAAAATTCGGATGGGCCGAAACATCGCGAAGGGCCGTGCCGTTCAGCAACGGATCAAGCTCCGCACTGTCGGGGGTGTCGTTAAGGTCGCCCAGAACCACAATATTTTCAAACCCTTCGGCGATCAGGCGATTGTAATAGGCGGCAACCGCCAATGATTGCGCCAGTCGCTTGGCGCGGCTTGCCGGATCATTGCCCCCATATTTGCTTTTGAAGTGGTTGGGCAGGACCATGATCTGGGCGCCCGATGGTGTGATGATTTCATATTCCGGGCAATCGCGGCTGAAAATCGGGGCACCGTCGGGTTTCAGGTCGTCGACGTGGCTTCGCATTTCACCAATCGGATAGCCTTCATGGGTGGCAAGGCCGACATCAATGCCGCGCCCGTCATTGCCATCAATGATCATCATGTGGCGATAGGGTACGGGCAAAACGCCCTTTTCACGCATGAAATCCTGAAACGCCAATAATACCGGGCGGCTTTCGATCTCGACCAGCGCCAGAACATCCGCCCCGACATCACCGATCATGCGCGCGGTGTTGAGCATCGCGGCTTCGTCCACCGGCCCCATGCGAAGCTCGCACCAGCCGACCCAGTCATCGCGGCCATCGGCCTTGATATAGGGCTGTTTTGGCGGGCGCGGGCGGGAAATCAACTGGCCGCGGATTTTGCGAATGCGGGTAAATTTTCCTTCATCACTGCGCAACATGCCAAGTTGTGTAATCAGTGTTAACATGCGTGCCGTGTCGGCATTGCTGTAAACCGGCTTTTCAAACAGCTTGTTTAATTCTGCATGAGCATCCAGCACATCGCGATGCGCTTCCGGGTCTTCATCGTTAAAGACTTTTGCCCGGTCAAACAGGTTTTCGACGTTAAACGCAGCAATCCGCATGACGCCCCCCGAAACTCGATGCGCCCGGCCATTGTGGCGGAGCACTGCCTGTGATGAGAATGCAATTCTACCACAGGTATTATGGGGCGATGGGCTCAATTATGAAGTGTTATGTTTGTGACAGCAGCCCGACGCGGGTGGGCGGTGGCTTGAAAAAGATCAGGCTACATCTCCAGATCAAACACAATCAGCCCTGAAATCTCGCCATCGGCGGCTTTGACCAGTTCGGCACCCAGCGCCTGATGGGTTGGATGCGAAAGATAGGCATCACGCGCCTTGGCATCGTCGAAATCGATGCAGAAACCGTGCGTGAAGCCTTGTTCCAGTTTTTCCGGGCTGACCGATATCCCGCCGTCAAACCCCCGCATCCCGGCGATCTGGTCGCCAAGGTCGGACAGCGCGTCAAAGAGGCTGTTGATCACCGTTTCCTCGATGCCGGGTTTGAATTTGATCAGGACGATATGGCGGATCATGGTGGGGGCTTTCATGTGACTGCGAGGATCGTTGATTGAGCCGGCATAATGCGTCGGGTGTCAATAGCGCGAACCTGGCATTCATCCGTGATCGAACACATGACCAGATTGGAGTTATTCAAAATTTAAGGTTGAAAAAATGTGATATTGGTCACTTTCAAGGATTTTTTCTCTTGAAAAATAACACCGAATATATACATAGGGATAGGTTTAGCTATGCAGGAGGGTGTTTTCTCTTGTGTAGTCGCAATCGGGTGAAAAAAGGGACTGGTCGTATGGCATTCAATATTTTCGGTAACGGAGCGTCCTCGCAGGGACAGCAGATTTACCAGGCACTTGGCCGGTCGATGGCCGTGATCGAGTTTTCGCTGGATGGTAAAATCCTGACGGCCAACGCCAATTTTCTGGCGACAATGGGCTATGAGCTTGGCGATATTGTTGGCAAACACCATGCGGTTTTCGTGACCCGCGATTACGCACAAAGTGCCGAATACCGCGATTTTTGGAAGAAATTGTCAAAGGGCGAGTTCGCCGCCGGCATTTTCCAGCGCGTGCGCAAGGACGGCGAAACCGTCTGGCTTGAAGCCACCTACAATCCGATTCTTAACGCGGCCGGGAAGCCGGTAAAGGTCATCAAGTTTGCCACTGACATTACCGCGCGCCGCAAGGAACGCGCGCTTAACGAAGGCATCCTGACCGCGATTGACCGATCCCAGGCGATGATTGAGTTTGATCTGACGGGCAAAATCCTTAAGGCCAACGGGAATTTCCTTAAAACCATGGGCTATTCCGAAGGAGAGGTTGTCGGCAAGCATCACAGCATGTTTGTCGAACCGGCTTACTCGAAATCTGCCGAGTACACGGATTTCTGGGCCAGCCTGCGCCGGGGCGATGTGCAGGCTGCACAGTTCAAGCGGCTTGCAAAGGGGGGCAGGGAGGTCTGGCTTGAAGCCACCTATAACCCGATTTTTGATCAGAATGGCAAACCCGAACGGGTGATCAAGCTTGCCACCGATATCACCGAACAGGTGGAGCTTCTGGTTGATTTGAAGGCGATGATCGATACCAATTTCGCCGAAATTGACGATAACATCGTAACCCTTGACGAGGCCGCCATGAGCGGCACATCCGCCGCCGCCCAAAGCTCCAACTCGGTGCAGACCGTTGCCGCCAGTGCCGAGGAACTGTCTGCCTCAATCGCCGAAATTTCGCGCAGTATGGCGCAAAGCCGTGATGAAACCGAACGTGCTTTCTCGCAAACCGTCAGTGCCAACCAGTCGACCCAGAAAATGGCCGATGTGGTTGCCGCAATGACGGGCATTGTCGAGGTCATTCAGGGCATTGCCGGGCAGATCAACCTGCTCGCCCTTAATGCAACCATTGAGTCCGCTCGTGCGGGTGAGGCTGGCAAAGGCTTTGCCGTGGTTGCGAACGAAGTTAAAAACCTTGCCAATCAGGCGGCCAAGGCCACCGATCAGATTTCGGCAGAAATCAGCGGGGTTCAGGAAATTTCAAACGAAGTCGTTAGCTCGCTTGAAACCATTCGCGGTTCCATCGAAACGGCACGCGACAGTGTCACCAGTATATCGGCATCGGTTGAAGAACAAAGTGCCGTGACCGAAAGCGTGTCGCAAAACATGCAGACAATGGCCGTCTCGGTCGATGAGCTTGCCCGGCGGCTTGACGAAATCCGCTCGATCTCGGGCGGGGTCGGGAGTTCGGTCAAGCGCACCCGCGAAGCTGCCGAAGTGCTGACGCGCTAGACCCGAAGACATCCGATACGATAAAAGCCCGGCTGGTTATGGGATCAGCCGGGCTTTTGTTTTTTGGGGAGATGAAGGGACGATTAGCGGCCCGACAATGCACCCTCTATCGATTTGGCAATGATCGACAGGCCAAGGTCTAGTTCTTCGTCACTGATCGTCAGCGGCGGGGCGATGCGGAATACGCCGCCCATGCCGGGCAGCTTGACGATATTCATGCTAAGCCCGTTTTTAAATGCTTCGGTCGCAACCGCCGCACCCAGATCATGATCGGGTTCCCGGAACTGTCCATCCGCGCCACGTTTGACGATTTCGACGCCCAGCATAAGCCCCCGGCCGCGCACATCACCGATACAGTCAAAACGGTCTTTAAGCTTTGACAATCCGTCAAACAGCTTTTTGCCCGATGTCCGGGCACGTTCGACCAGATTCTCATCCCGCACTACGTCAAGCACCGTCACACCGACCGCCGCGGGCAGGGGATCGGACACGTGGGTGGTATAAAACAGGAAGCCCTTTTCATGGGCGGCATCCTCGATCTCAGCCGTGGTCATGACGGCGGCCAGCGGCAGGCCGGCCCCGATGGTTTTTGACAGCGTCATGATATCAGGTGTCACGCCATCGCGTTCAAAGGCAAACATGTCGCCGGTGCGGCCCACACCCGTCTGGGCCTCGTCCAGGATCAGCAACATGCCACGTTCAACGCATTTCTGCTTAAGCGCGGCAAGGTATCCCTTGGGCAGGGGCAGCATGCCGCCCGATGACAGGATCGGCTCGGCAATAAAGGCGGCAAGATTGCCGGTCGACTGGCTGTCGACCAGATTGAATGCGTCATCAAGCTCCGTCTGCCAATCAAGTGACCCGTCGGCATGTTTGAAACGCGGGCGAAAGGCATTGGGGGCGGGAATGGCGAATGATCCGACGGCCGCCGGGCCATATCCCTTGCGCCCGGCGCTATAGGTTGCCGATGCGGCAACGCCGGTCATGCCGTGCCAGCTTTTGGAAAAGGCGACGATTTCATGCTTGCCGGTGACAAGCTTTGCCATGCGGATCGCGGCCTCGTTGGACTCTGCCCCGGTCGACAGCAGCAAAACCCGATCCAGTCCCGGTGCCAGTTCCGCCAACCGCTCCGCTAGGTCAACAACCGGGCGGGACAGCATGCCGCTAAACAGATGGGCGACTTTTTCGACCTGGCTTTGCACGGTTTCGACGATTTTCGGATGGCCGTGGCCCAGAAGGGCGCTCATCTGCCCGGATGTGAAATCCAGAATGGGGCGGTCATCGGCATCATAGACGAATGACCCTTTGGCGCGTTCGATGATGGCCGGTTCAAAGGTGCCGCCATAGCGGATCAGGTGTTTTTTGGCGGCGTCCCAGAACTTTGGATCGGTATTGCGTGACATGATGGGCTCCCTGAAAGCGTGTGTCTTTGGCTGATCTTGATCGTATCTGCTGGTGTCCTTCGCGTAAAATTGATAGTTATGGCATTCCGGTATTGGAAAAATTGATATGGTGCTGGTGCGGCGATGCAGACCCTGCTTGATCTCAAACTGCTTGCGACCTTTGTGCGGGCTGCGCATTCCGGCACGCTCAGTGCCACGGCTATTCAGGTTGGACGAACCCAGTCAACCGTGACGATGCAGATCCAGCGGCTTGAAGAAACACTCGGCCAAAGCCTGTTTCACCGAAGCGGTAGTGGCGTTAGCCTGACCGGGGCGGGGGAACGGTTTCTGGGCTATGCCGAACGGATATTGCGCCTGCATGACGAGGCGGTTTCGGCCTTTTCCGACAAGGGATTGCATGGCTCGATGGTGTTTGGCTGTCCCGAGGATTACCTGATCACGTTTTTTCCGGCCCTGCTTAAAAGCTTTGGCACCATCCACCCGGATGTCGAGATCAAGGTGGTATCGGCGCCAAGCCCGGAATTGAACCGACTGCTGCATGCCAGCCAGATCGATATGGCCATCACCTCGACCCCGGAAATCCATGACCGGCAAAAGATCGTGCGCACCGAACAGCTTGCCTGGGTCGGAAGCAAACCGACGCTGGAACTTCACGATTTCCCCGATGGCGCTATCCCGCTTGCGATGCCGGCCTCGAACGCCATGGATCACAAGGCGGCCTGCGATGCGATGGATGAGGCGGGGATGCGCTATAAAATATCCTATGCCAGCAACAGCCTGACCGGCCTGATCGCGGTGGCGCGCTCTGGCCTTGCGATCAGTGTGATGATGCAAAAAGCCGTCCCGGCGGACCTGTATATCCTCAAATCCCCCATGCCCGCCTTGCCGCAGCTTGGCTTGCAGGTCGTGACGTCAAACACCGCGCGCAGCCCGGCCATCAGTGCGTTTGGTGATCATATCCGCAATTTGTTGCCGTTTTTGTAATCGATACTCATGTAACGAATTAACTGAGTTCGGAGGAAAGAAACCCTTTTAGCTAAGGACGGCCACGGGGATCAGACGGCGGGTTGCTTGACCCGGAATAGTAGCGTGTACCCGGAAGCCCTTCGTGTTTTCGGCTACCACTTGAATGGCGATCTCGGCTACTTACCCAGAAAACACGAACAACGAATACCCCTATCGCTATAGCAAAAATGGTCCCGAGGATGTTTCGCAGGAGCTCCATTTCTCGTCCTCAAACTATGTGGTTAGCAAGATACTCGACCGGATGTTTCGGCTTCGCACCCTCAAAGCGCGCGACCTGACAGCGGCAGGAATAGCCGGTGACGAGCATGTTATCCAAGCCCGTCTGATCGACTTTCTTTTTCCAGCTTTGTTCATAGAGGGCACGGGATGTTTCCTGATGACGGGTTTCGTGGCCGTACACGCCGGCCATGCCGCAGCATCCGGTTTTCTCGGTCGCGAGTTTGATGCCGAAGGCCTCGAAAATCTTTTGCCATTTGACGCTGACATCGGGGATCGATGTTTTTTCCGTGCAATGCGGGAAGAGCGTTGCCAGGGATGACGCAGACGCAGGGTTTGCGCCGGTTGCGGGCAGGGTGAGGCGGCCTTCCGCGATCTCGCCCGCCAGCCATTCATGGAACAGATGCACGCGGTAATCCGGGCGGTCCGTCCCAAGGCGCTGGGCGTATTCCTGCCGATAGGTGAGCGTCACGCTGGCCTCGATCCCGATCAGGGGGGCGCCCGATTTTGCCAACCGGCCATAGACGATATCGTTTTGCCGCGCCTGATAATCAAAGCGTTTGAGGAAGCCCTTGACGTGCAAGGCCTTGCCATTCGGGCGGTAGGGCGGCACGAAAACGCGGTAGCCGAGCTTCTGCAGAAGATCGATATGGGCGATGAAAACATCGATGTCATAGTGGCTGGTGAAGCAATCCTGCAAAAGCACCACGGATTTGGCGCGATCGGCATCGGGAAGTGCCTCAAACTCGGCCAGTTTGAACGGGCCGATGCCGCGTTTGCGCAGGGCAGCGCCGACACTTTGGCGGCTGAGTTTCGGCAAATCGGTCAGGCCGATCAGGCTTTTGAAAATCCACGGCAGCGGCGGGATGGATTGCAAGGCATTGAAAAACAACGGGGCCTTTGCCATCAGGGGGGCGATGGTTTCAAGTTGTGCAATCACGTAATCCTTCACCGGCCGTTTGTAGCGGGTGTGATAGGCCTCGAGGAAACGTGATTTCATTTCCGGGATATCGACCTTGACCGGGCATTGCCCCGCACAGGCCTTGCAGGACAGGCAACCGGCCATGGCATCATAAACATCATGCGAGAAATCGCGCGCATTGATCACGGCGAGGTCCTGATTGCGCGGATCGGTGCCGACCGAAAGTTGCCGGATCCATTCGCGGATCAGGCCCGCCCGGCCCTTGGGCGAGTGAACACGGTCGCGTGTGACCTTGTAGGACGGGCACATCGCATCCATCAGGTCCCAGTTAAAGCAGGCCCCGTTGCCGTTACAGCGCGTTGCGTTGAGGTATTCATCACGCAGCCTGTCTTCGATCTGGCGGTCAAGCTGGCCGCGCATCGGGGCCGCATCAATTGCGGTGATCGGGGTGTTCTTCGAATAGGGGGAGGCGATCTTGCCGGGGTTTAATTGTCCTTCCGGATCAAAGGCTTCCTTGATGCGCTTAAGGACATCATAAAGCTCCGGCCCGAAATAGGTCGGCGAATATTCGCCGCGGAAACCCTTGCCATGTTCGCCCCAGATCAGGCCGTTATATTTCCTGGTCAGGTCAACGACCCTGTCCGACACACGGCGCAGGCGCGCTTCGTCCTGCTCGTCACACATGTCAAGCAACGGGCGCACATGCAGGCAGCCGACATCGACATGGCCAAACATGCCGTAATCAAGGCCCTCGGCATCGAGCAAAGCCCGGAATTCCGCGATAAAATCGGCAAGGTTTTCGGGTGGAACGGCGGTATCCTCGACAAAGGGGGTCGCGCGGCGCTTGCCTTCAAGATTGCCAAGCAGGCCGACCGATTTCGCCCGGATCGACCAGATAGCCGCGATCTGCGTGGGATCGGTGGCCTGGACAAAGCCGATAGGGGCGTGATCGGCATTCGGATGGGCGTCAAGATGGGCGCGCAATTCTGCCTGTTTGGCGGCGACGTCTTCGGGGGTTTCGCCAATGAATTCAACGACATTGAAGCCACGTGTCTGGACCGTGCTGCCCTCTGTGCCCAGCAATTTTCCCAGCAGATGCCAGCTTTCATCCTGCTTTGCCAGTTCCATGACCTTGTCATCGATGCTTTCGATGGCGACCGGGTCAAACTGCACGAGGGTGCCGACATGACGAAGGGCACTGTCGAAGCTGTCATAACGCACCACCGTGACCGCCTTGTGCTTTGGCAGGGGAATGACGCGGAGCGTGATTTCCTTGACCATGCCAAGGCTGCCCTCCGCCCCGGCGATCAGGAAGCTTAAATTCATATCCCCTTGATCTGAAACGGCTTCCTTGAGGTTATAGCCCGTAAGCCCGCGGTTCATTTCCGGGAAAATCGCGTTGATCTGACCCCGACGCGGCATGATTTCATCGTGGATTTTGCGGTAAAGCCGCCCGGTGCGGTCATCGCGCGCCATGATTTCGGCGGCCTCAGAGGCACTCATCGCGTGGGTGCGAAAATCGGTGCCGTCGATCAGAACCGTGGTCATGTCATTGATATAATGGCTTGTTTTGCCATAAATCCGCGATCCCTTGCCGGAGCTATCGGACCCGATCATGCCGCCGATGGTCGCCCGGCTGGCGGTGGATACGGCGGGCGGGAAGAAGAAACCGTGCGGTTTGAGCCACGCATTCAACTGATCAAGCACCACGCCCGGCTCGACATGAACCAGCCCCTTTTCGGCATCAAAACCCAGTATGTTATTGAGATGCTTGGATGTATCAAGGGTTATGGTGGTGTTGAGCGACTGGCCATTAGTGCCCGTCCCACCACCACGCGGGGTGATTTTGACCTCGCTGAATTCCTCGCGCCCGGCAAGTTCCATCACAACGTTGATATCATTGCGGTTTCTGGGTTGCAGGACGGCGGTTGGCATCACCTGATAGACGCTGTTATCGGTGGCATTGATCAGGCGGGACGGGAAATCGGCATGGATTTCACCGGCAAATTTGCCTTCTTTTTCAAGGGTTTTGAGGAAACCGAGCGTCAGACTGTCAAGCGACCGGTCCGGGGTCAGGACCGGCAGGCGGTTGAGCCGGGAAAAGCTGCGGGGGGCGGGTGTCGGCTTGGCGGTCGGCTTGGGCTTCGGGGCGGGCGCGGTCATGATGTCTCTCTGGGCTTTTTTGCGGCGCGGGCGGCGTCATTTCCTCCATTTGACAGGAGGTGGATTAAATAGACAAATTTAAAATTCCGAAGGATTATTCATTTTTAGTGAATAATCCGATTTTTCAACCCGGTCGGCAACCGCATGCCGACCGTGCCGAGGGGGCAAAAAAGGGCTCCGGGATCGGTTTTGTTAAAGTCGTATCATATGATTATAATGAGTTTGGTATAAATTATACCGCCGTTCTGGCGCGCAAATGGTCCCGATCCATCAGGAAAACGCTGGTGTTCAGCGCTTTGAGCCGCCGTCGGCGCGGGAAATTATAAAAGTATTATCATATGATTTTTATTGATGCTGTTGGAGCCATATTTCAGCCCTTGATTCTGGCTCGTCCCCCGGCCCGTACTCTGGCCCTGATCCGGTCCCGGCCCGATATTGCCACAAGGCGAAATCGGTTGCCTATGGTGCGATGGCGGCCGGGCCTGTGCCCGGAAGGGCGGGGCGGGGTGAACCGGAACCGGGGCGGCGAAGCACCGACGTGATCGCTTGTGCCAGCTATCGTGTGCCGCCCCCTCGTTCCGTCCCTCCCGCAGAGGCGGAAGTTCATGGGGCGGTGGGCTCGGGGACGATTTTGGCGGATACGGTACGGAGGACTGGATTCCCGCGTGCGCGGGAATGACGGGGGGGGGGATTGACCGTGCCGTGCCTTACAGACGGAACCGGTTGCGCAGGCCAAGGCCGATCAGGAACAGGAAGGCGAAACTGAGTACGCCTTGGGTGATCATGAGGGTGTTGACCCATAAGTCGGGGGTGGTGGTCGTGCCGTGAAGGGCTGTTAGCGCATCTTCGCGCAAGTCCCGTGATTGCGGGAGGAAGGGCAGGCTGTTGCTGGCGGATAGCAGGGCGGCTTGTGCCCAACCTTCCCACCCGGCGGCGGATGTTTCTGTCGCCAATGTTTTATACAGGCCCATGCTGGCGGCGGTGAGGATGATAAGGGCGACAAAGGGCCGCAGGATATTCTGGCCGTAATCGCTGAACGCGCTAAAGGCCATGTCGAGAACCGAGCCAAACCACGAGGTTTCAATCCAGCGTTTCGCCCGGTTTTCATCGGCGGAAAAGCGTAACGCGGCCTGATGATCCTTGTTGGTTTCGGCGATTTCTTTGAGGCGGCGCAACCTTGCCCAGTCTTGCTGATCTTCAGCTATACGCGATAGTTTTGGAGGCCAACTACGCCATTTCCAAATGCGCCGCAATTTAACGTTTAGGTCGCTGAGTTCAATCTGGTGAGAGGATCGTGTGGCCCTAATATCTGGGACGATGCCTAGATTGCCGGATAAAAACAGTGGGCCGTTAAATGATGCACCAAAAAGTTCAAAATGTTTCAATGCAGCAGCAGAAGGCGGGAGCATAAAAACAGCTCGGCTCTTGATCGATACACCTTGAGCTACAACGTGGTTTGATCCAATTTCTTTCGGATTAAAAAATAATTCTTTAAAACTCGCACCGGAGAAATCCAATCTACCGTCACCAAAAATTGTTTCTGAGAAGGACACCTCGCTGTTCTCTAGATTAGATGAGGAGAAATTAATTTCTCCATTCCCAAATGTAGCCCCAATAAAGTATAAATTCCCACCTTCGACGGTAGTATTTCTGAATTCAACTTTTCCATTTCCGAAATTTGATTCATAAAAATACACATTTCCTATACCAAAATTTGTTTCAGAAAATACTAAATCGCCATCTCCAAAATTAGTTCTTGAGAAGTAAATAATTCCATCGCCAAAATTAGTTCCTGAGAAGTAGATGTTGCTGTTGCCGAAAGTTGCGTTAGAAAATACTAAGCTGCCATTTCCGAAAGTGCAGCTAACGAAGTACAAGTTGCTATCGCCGAATTCGGCGTTGGAGAAGTAGACGTTGCCGTCGCCAAAAGTGGTTTTGGAGAAATTCACTTGACCACTGCCGAAGTGATAGCCCGAGAAGTGTAAATCTCCTTGGGAGTCCCGTTCAGTCGAGAAATCAATACCCCTGAAACTGATGTCCCAACCTGGATGCTGATCAACCCAACTGTTCCAAGCCGCTCGCCCTTGACGCCAAAGGTATAGGGCTTCGTTGCCTTCCAGCGTTGGTCTTTCCTGTTCGACTTCTTCCGTCATATCCCTGAATTCATTCTCTGTTTCGCGCGGGTGTGATTGCGCATCAGAATGCCCTTTAAAGTAGCGTTTGGCGATATAAAACCGGTGGGGGCGGGAGAGGTTTTGTCGTTGGCAAGCTCATCCCCTATCCGTCATTCCGGGCGAAGACCCGGAATCCATCTCGCCACGGGCACGGTTTTTGAAATGACCGGATGAAGTGGATGCGGCACCAAGGACTGGATTCCCGCGGGCGCGGGAATGACGGGGTGTGGGTGGTTTGATGCTGCGGGGCCGTGTGTTGTGCTCCGTGGTGCCGGGGGGGCGCGTGGTGTGGGCTTTTGGGGCGGTTTGGCGACGGGGGCGGGGCCGCATGCAGGAATAGCTGCACAATCGGCGCGTTACCCGTTAGTGTTGCAGTTCGGTCAATCAGTTAGCGGATGAAACATGCTGTCTTCCATCAGTTTGCGCCATATGCGGGTTTTTGTGGCGGTCGCCGATCATGGCACCTTTACCGCCGCGGCGGAGGTTTTGGGGCTGACGCCGTCGGGATTGACGGCGACGATCCGGCAGTTCGAGGATGTGGCGGGGACGCCGCTTTTTGATCGCACGACGCGACAGGTGACGTTAAGCGCCACCGGCGCGCGGTTTTTACCAACGGCACGCCGGTTGATCAGCGAGTTTGAAGAGGCGCTTGGCGATCTTGATGCGCTGTCCAAGGGCATTGGCGGGACGATCCGCATTGCCGCCGCCCCCTCGGTCCTGACGCGCATTCTGCCCGGCGTGATCAGCCGGTTTGTCGACGAACATCCCGATGCACGGCTTCGCCTGGACGAGCTGAATGCGGGCGAGGTGCATGAGGCGGTGGCGCGCAACGAGGCGGATTTTGGCATTGCCGGGGAATGGCATGCCCTGCCCGATATTGCGTTCAGCCCGCTGTTTTCCGACCGGTTCGGGGTGCTGTGCCGCCCGACCCATGCCTTTGCCAGACGCAGTGCGATTGCGTGGTCGGAACTGGCCGATCAGGCGTTTGTCGGGCTGGGCCCGGAATCGGGCACGCGCGCGATGATGGCGGCACAGGGAAGCTGGGCCGGTGACGCGGGTGACGCTGGTGGTGCTGCTGGTTCTGGCGGGCGCGGCGCGGGAGAGGTGCCGGTGGACCCGGCGGAGGTCACGGCATCGCCTGCGGTGAAGCGGGCCGCGGCCCTTGGTCTGCCCGAGGCGCAAATGGCCTTGCGCCGGGCGAATGCCAGCGAACGGGCGATTGAACGGGTGGCGAAGGCAACCCTTGCGAAGCGTGCCGAGGACGCCAAAAACGGCGGCCGTGCGGCGGACGGATCGGGTAGCACCATGATCGACCCGATCGCGCAATTGCGCCCGATTGTCGAAACATCCAACACGATCACGCTGGCCGCGATGGTGGCCGAAGGGGTGGGGATCACGGTCCTGCCGGAACTGGCAGCAAGGGTCGCCGACCTTGCGGCACCCGGAAAGCTGGCCTTCGTGCCGCTGTGCGACCCCGTCCGCAAACGCCCGATTGGCATCATCACGCGGCAAAGCAGAAGCCTGTCACCGATTGCGCGGATCTTCCTTGCGATGGTGATGGAACAGGCCCCGAAAATGGATTTGCCTGCGGCGATTGAGTGGGGGTGAGGGGGTAGTGGCCTTGTGTTCTGGAACTGTTTTTAGTGTAAGGATGTGTTGGGTGAACACGCAAAAGTTGAATTTAATTGCAGGTTATAATTGAATAGATTACGATAATTTCTCCTGAGATGCAGGGCATTCAACATGCGCAAGGGGCGATTATGACTTCTGTTTCCGGCCTTTCGACGGGTAGCTATTCCCATGTCTTGGCAAATGCCGGACAAAAACAGTCTCCTTCGCCAAAATCGGAAAATGCACCCGCCCCGGCAGAAAAATCGACGCCGGGAGCCACAAAAGCGCCCGCCGGTTCCCTTGCCAGTGCAGCCGCAACGGCAAGAGAAAAGATTGATGCCGGATATGCCAGACTTGGAACGACCGGCACTACGCGGACGACAGGTGATGAATGGGACGCTATCGGGTTCAAGGACTTTGATCGTCAAACGCTTTTTGCAATTTCCAGTAACGAAGGTGGCCTTTTCACAGACGACGAAATAGTTGCAGCCAAATACCAGGTTTCGGCCAGAATTTCGGATATCATCAATGCAAACGATCCGCTTTCTGACAACGGTACAAAAGCGTACCGAGCCATTCTGGATTTCTTAGACGCGGCAAGTGACGACGAAAAAGCCTCTTTTGAATGGGCGGTCGGGCGGGCTTCGGTCCAGAAAGCGTATATGCTGAGTGGTGGAACAGAGGAAGTCGGTACGGGCGACCGGGTTGTGGACAAGCTGGTGGAAGCTTGGGATCAGGTGATTGCCAGAGGTGGTAACTCGAACGATTATCCGAATATGCCCGCCTATCGTGAAGCTTTGACGTGGTGGGAGCAGACGAATGACGGTGCGCATCGCGTTGATTTGAGTGCGTGACGCTAAAGTACCGGTTCTTGCCCCCGTTACGATCCGCATTCTCAAGCGCCAAGCCGGTTCATATTGACGGATGGTCGGGCCGGTGCCATTTCGATGCTGGAGGTTTGGCCCGAAGATGGTCCGCTAGGCGTTAGCCTTGAGGGATGATTGTTCGGGGCTTTACCTCCTTTTTTATGTGTCGCGTTGCGGTCCTGAAAGCTGGCATTCGTGCCACTATGCGACCCCATCCGCAAACGCCCGATTGGTATCATCACCCGCCAAAGCAGAAGCCTGTTACCGATTGCACGGATATTCCTTGCGATGGTGATCGAGCAGGCCCCGAAAATGGATTTGCCTGCGGCGATTGAGTGGGGGTGAGGTTGGGGAAAGATTAAGCTGCTAACTTTTACTTTAAATAGAAAATTGTACAGGATTTATCTATTAAATGTTTCTTTTTTTGTATCCTTCATCCATGATTCTCGATGGGATTAATAGTTTTTCATGGGGACGGAATGACTGGGAAGATTACAATTACTGAACTTCGTAATATTAAGCGGCTAGAGTTTACCATGCCTAAGCCGGGAGTGCGTTTATTGTGCGCAGGTAATGGAGCAGGAAAAACATCACTTCTCGGTTGCTTGCGCCGTATCGGTTATCCTCAAGCGTTTGCAACTCATTTCCCATCTTCAATAGAATCTGATCGCCTTGATAATTTTGCTGGAGCGAATATTTCCTATTCCATTGGCAACCGTACTGTTAATTACGCTTACGGAGGAGCACGTTGGACACCGAGACCTCGAAGAAATAGTAAGTTGTTAAATCAATTTGGTTATCCAAGTGTGATTTATGTTGGGGCAACTGCAGATAGAATTACCCCGCGTCCAGATGATTTTGAACCCGTCAGAGTTCGAAAAGCTCCAGCCGATATAATTGAGGCTGCAAACAAAATATTTGAAACCAACAAATTTGACGATTTGAAAACAATAAATTTAACAACAGGAGCAGGTAACCGTGCTTACCTTTTAAAGGTTAAAGAACATCCTGCTGCATATCATTCGGAAAAAAATTTTAGTTTAGGTGAGTTGTGTGTTTTGAAGCTTCTCGAGAAAATTGGTCAATGCCCAGAAAAATCACTTGTGTTGATTGATGAACTTGAAATGGCTCTGCATCCACGGGCCCAAATTCAATTATACAATTATCTTGTCTCAATGGCCTCAAGTAAAAATTTAACAGTATTGTTCTCAACGCACTCGGTAAGTCTATTAAAAGTTGTTCCGAGAGAAATGATTATATTTCTAGAGCGAAATATTGACAACGAGGTGGTGGCATTGGAAGGGTGCTTTCCTACTTTTGCGTTGGGAAACATAACTTTAGGTGAGGAGAGGGCACCTGATGTTGTATTCTATGTTGAAGACGAGATGGCCCGAGAAATTGTAGAGGCCTTAATAAAAGAAGTGTCTTCAGTCATCTTTGATAACCCTTCTATGTGTCCAACTACACGTGTGGCACCAATCGGAGGGTATGATGCTGTTATTCGATTTTTACATTATCATGGAGCTATGTTGCCTCAAGGAACCCGTTGTTGTGCGCTTCTTGATCAAGACGTTCAGGCTGAAACTCTTGCTAAATGGGAAGTCGATGAGGACCATGAACAATTAGCAATATTGAAGGGGCTCGGAGAAAAAATCGCTTTTCTACCTTGGACGCCAGAGGTGGGCCTTATTGAGTGCTTCCAACAAAACAGAGTTGTTTCGGAAAACATGTTACGGAGGCAGTTTGATAATAATTTACTGGTACTAAAACAGGAATTGTTGAATTCCATAAATGGATTTGCTGGAAAAGAACGTAGAAAACGCGCGAAAAAGGCAGTTGGCGATATAATAAATGATCTTTCCGTTCAGCTTGCTCGACCAAAAGAAGCAATTCGTGCAAAATTATGCGCGCAGTTTGTTGTTCAAGATTTTGAGCATAGGAGGGATGATATTCTGAACTTGATAGCCCCGAAGTTAAGGTGAACAAGAAAATGAGAATCTGGGAACCGATGGAGTATTTGAATGAGAGTTAGTCAAACCCAATCCTCAGCCCGCAATCCATCCACCCGCTCAAACTCCCGCATATTATTCGTGACCAGCGTCAGTCCTTGACTGCGCGCGTGGCCTGCGATCATGAGATCGTAGGGGCCGATGATGTTGCCCCGTTTTTCAAGGATGCTGCGGATATCGCCGTAATGACCGGCGGCGTTGGTGTCGAAATCCAGCACCGAGAGGCGGGCGGCGAATTCTTCGATGGTTTTGAGGTTTCTTTCGGGCTGGGCCGATTTCATTGCGCCATAGATCAGTTCGGCCTGTGTGACGGTCGAAATGCACATTGCCCCGCTGTATCGGTTGAACTGTTCGCGCACCGATGGCGGGCGGTTTTTGATCGTATAGATGCAGATATTGGTATCGAGCATGAAGCGCAGCATTGCCTAGAAATCCTCGCGCTTTTGCATGTCCGGCTGGTTGCGGGTGCTCATGAAATCGTCCGAGACGCTATGCGCGTCAAAGAAGCTGTCCCATAACTGATCGGCGGGCACGATCACGCGGGTATTGCCGACCGCGAAGACCTCGACCGATTTGATGCCTTCGGGGAAGGCAACGTCTTTGGGCAGGCGGACGGCCTGGGTTTTGTTGTTCAGAAAGATGGATGCCTGGGTCATCGCGGGGGCTCCGGTTGGTATATACGTGTTGCATATATTTTGTTATGCGGAGCAGTATATGTCAAGGGTATATACATAGTGCGGAGCCTGTGGCGCGATGGACCCCTGCGTTCGCGAGGGTGACGGGGAAGGGCGGATGGTGGGGCTCATATATTGGCGGACGGGGTGCGTTCCGTAAAAGGCACCATTTTCTTTTAACCCTTCCAAACTGGTAATTCTTCGCATGTGCAACATATGATCAGGGTGGGCGTGGCCCGCGTGTGAGATGGTGCAGGAGTTGGCATGAGCGAGAGTGCGAAGAAACCGACCGCGAAGACCAAGGCGAACGGGAGCGGGAAAGCGAACGGCAAAACCGGCGGCAAGACCAACGGCAACGGGAACGGCAAGGCCAAGAAGCCGCGCAAGCATATCAGTCTGGCGTTGCAGGGCGGCGGGTCGCATGGGGCGTTTACGTGGGGCGTGCTTGACCGGTTGCTGGAGGATGAGGAAATCACGGTTGAGGCGATTTCGGGCACCTCGGCCGGGGCGATGAATGCCGCGGTGGTGACGTCGGGCTTTGCCAAGGGCGGTTATGAGGGCGCCCGGATCGACCTTGAGACATTCTGGCGCGCGGTATCGGAGGCCGCACGGTACAGCCCGCTTCAGCGCAGCCCGATGGATATTCTGTTTGGCAACTGGTCGCTTGAAAACTCGCTGGCTTATATGTGGCTTGATATGAGTGCGCGGGTGTTTTCGCCCTATGACCTGAACCCGGCGGGGGATAATCCGCTGGCCGCGATTTTGAACGAGGTCGTCGATTTCAAGGCGCTCAATGAAAGCCCGGCCAAGCTTTTTGTCACTGCGACCAATGTTGAAACCGGGCAGGGGCGGGTGTTTCGCAACCCGGATATCACGGTTGATGTGCTGTTGGCATCGGCCTGTCTGCCGACGATTTACAAGGCGATTGAGATTGACGGGGTGCCCTATTGGGACGGTGGATATTCCGGCAATCCGAGCCTGGGGCCGCTGGTGCGCGAATGCGGATCGGATGATACGGTACTGGTGCAGATCAACCCGGTCAAACGGGCCGGTGTGCCGAAATCATCGCGCGAGATTTCCAACCGGTTAAACGAGGTATCGTTCAACAGCAGCCTGATGAAAGAGCTTCGGATGATTTCGATCCTGCGCCGCGACATGCCCGACCATGCGTGTGAAGCGAGCAAATGGGGAGCGATGCGGATGCATTGCATCGCAAGCGATGTGATGCTGGAGCTTGATCAATCCTCCAAGCTCAATGCCGAATGGGATTTCATGACCATGCTGCGTGACAAGGGGCGCGAGGCGGCCGCACAGTTTTTGAAAAAGCATCGCGGCGATATTGGCCAACGGCCGACACTGGACCTTGATCAGTTTGCGCCGGATTGACGCGGGAGGGCTTGCGGGGTCGGCGGTGGGGTTTGAGGATGCGGCACGGAGGGCTGGATTCCCGCGTGCGCGGGAATGACGGTTTTTGGGGGTGTTGCTTTTCCATCCGTTCGTCACTCTTGCGGAGGCGGGAGTCCATGGGGCTTGCGGGCTCGGTGGCGGGGTTTGAGGTTGCGGTGCGGAAGACTGGATTCCCGCGTGCGCGGGAATGACGGTTTTTGGGGAGGGGTTTTCCGCCCGTTCGTCACTCCCGCGAAGGCGGGAGTCCATGGGGCTTGCGGGCTCGGTGGCTGGTTTTGAAGTTGCGGAACGAAGGACTGGATTCCCGCGTGCGCGGGAATGACGGGGGTGGGCGGCTGCTCTCGCGCGGCTCTCCAACCTGTGATCGGGGCTTGATTTCCGATTAGCGGCAAAGCCGTTTACACCGGATGGAAAGATCAATCCGGAGATAAGCAGATGTTGAAATCGGTTATTGTCGCGGGCGGCGCGTTGGGGGCTGCCATGGTCATGATGGCGGGGGCGGCATCCGCAGCCCCGCAGGTGATCGAGATTACCCAGGTGCCGTGCCAGTTTCTGGAGCCCGAGGGCACCAACCATCATTACACCAGCACCAAGAAAGCCGATTGCGTTGCGATCAATAACGAAAGCGGTGATCAGCGGGTGGAAAAGGCCGGTGAAATGACGCTGGCCCCCGGTGATTACATTTTCCGGGTGGCGAATGACGGCGTGCCATACGAGGTCGGTTTCTGGCTGCGTGACAAGGATTACGACTGGACCGACAAGATACTGAGCCAGAAAATTTCGGTGTCGGGCGGCGGCCTTTTGCAGGGCAAGACCAAGGATTATGCCGTGACGCTTGAACCCGGCGAGTATCTGTATAGCTGCCCGCTTAATACCACGCCGAATTACAAGCTTGTGGTGAAGTAAACGTTTTTGCCTCCTCCCTGAAGACCCGACTGGCAGGTTTGAAGACGTCTCCCTGATGAACCTGTCATAAAAGCCCGCATATGCCCCCACATATGCGGGTTTCTTTTGTTTGCGCGAGATGCGGGCGGGGCGTAATCTGGGGCCCGCCATCGTCAACAACGTCGCCGGATGAAAATGCCCCAAAGCGAGCTTGAAAAAATGAAATCCGGGCAGTGGTATAGCTGCCTTGACCCGGAGCTTGATGCGATGCGCGCACGCGCCCATGAGGCGGTGCATGAACACAGCATGATGAGCCCGTCGGAGCGCGGCAATATCGCGCCGAAGCTGCGCACGCTGTTTGCATCCTGTGCCGAAGACGTTCGGATCGAAACGCGGTTTCATTGTGCATACGGGGTCAATATCCACCTTGGGCGCGAGGTGTTCATCAATGTCGGCTGCACGATCCTTGATACGGCTTCGGTGAGTATTGGTGATCATTCAATGCTGGGCCCGAATGTGCAGATTTACTGCGCGCAGCATCACAAGGACCCGGAGCTTCGCCGGCAGCATCTTGAAATCGCCCTGCCGGTGACGATTGGCAGGAATGTCTGGATTGGCGGTGGTGCCATCATCCTGGCCGGGGTCAGCATTGGCGATGATGCGATTGTCGGGGCGGGTGCGGTGGTGACGCGCGATGTTGCGCCGGGGGTCACGGTGGTCGGCAATCCGGCGCGCGTGATCGGCGGATAGGCCCTTTTCTGGTATGAAAACGCGCCCGATGCGGCGCGCCAGTCGCGAAAATCCGGTGCAATCGGGCAAAGCGGGAAGTGTCGGTTTTCCGCCGATGTAAACGTTTCAAATGTTCATAAAACGGCAATAAATGCGTTATCAGACTGACTTGTAACTTGCCTATGGT
The DNA here is from genome assembly GCF_044790785.1 of Thalassospira australica. Taxonomy (GTDB): domain Bacteria; phylum Pseudomonadota; class Alphaproteobacteria; order Rhodospirillales; family Thalassospiraceae; genus Thalassospira; species Thalassospira australica_A. The sequence goes on from NZ_CP085258.1 coordinate 1,596,434, forward strand.
GGGGGCGTTACAGGAGTTCTGGTATGTCGTCAAAACCCACCATGCGCGATGTGGCGCGCAAGTCCGGTCTTTCGATTGCGACGGTATCGCGCGTGATCAATTTCCCCGGCGAGGTTCCGGCGGAAACCGCCGAAATCGTCAATACGGCGATGCGGTATCTGAATTACCGGCCCAACATCAATGGCCGCCGGTTGAAGATGAGCCAGACCCGCACGGTCGGCGTTCTGGTGCCGACCCTTGCCAACCCGGTATTTGCCACATCGGTGCAGGGGATCGAGCAGGAAGCCAATCAAGAAGGTTTGACCGTCCTTCTGACATCCTCGAATTATGATCCCGAACGCGAAATGGGGGCGGTTTCAGCCCTTTTGAACAATCGCGTCGACGGGTTGATCCTGACGCTCGCCAATGCGGATAACAATCCGGTGGTGGATTTGCTGCTGGCGGAGAAAATCCCGTTCGTGTTGCTGTTTAACCAGCCCGAACGCGCCGATATCGCCGCGATCAGTGTTGATAACGCAAAGTCCGCCTTTGACATCACCAATGCGATGATTGCCAAGGGGCACCGGTCGCTTGTGATGGTGGCAGGCCAGTTTGAAAGTTCGGACCGGTCGCGCCAGCGCTATGACGGGTTTTGCCGGGCGCTGGATCAGGCCGGGATTGAGAAAAAGCATCTGGTGCAGGTGCGGTTTGGCGAGACCGATCTGGTGGAGCCATTGCGCGATTTGCTGTTGGGGCCGGATGCGGTCACGGGGATTGTCTGTTCGACCGACATGCTGGCGATTGCCGCGATCAGCGCGTGCCGGGCGCATGGGTTATCGGTGCCCGGTGATGTTTCGGTTGGCGGTATTGACGGAATTTCGGTGGGTGGGCTGATCACGCCAAAGCTGTGTTCGGCAGTTCAACCCACCCAGGAGATGGGCCGGCAGGCGCTTGCATTCCTGCGCGGCCTGATCAAGGGGCAGACAAACCCGCAGAGTTTGTTGCTGCCTCATCATCTAAGCGACGGGGACTCCATTGGAACATTCCGCGGGGATTCCCGACGCCGTTCATCAACCCGAGTATAGGAAGATCAAAAGTGCGTTTCAAACAACTTGTCATGGGTGCGGCGTTTGCTGTTGCGGCTGCGCAGCCCGCCTTCGCCGAAGATGTTGCGATTTGCTATAACTGTCCGCCGGAATGGGCCGATTGGGGCGGGCAGCTCAAGAACATTGCGCACGACCTTAAGATCGATGTGCCGCAGGACAACAAGAATTCCGGTCAGACTTTGTCGCAGCTTCTGGCGGAAAAGGATAATCCGGTTGCCGATGTTGCCTATTACGGGGTTTCGTTTGGCATCACGGCCAAAGAGGAAGGCGTTGTTGCCGATTACAAACCGGCCAATTTCGACAAGATCCCGGCGGGCCTGAAAGATGAAAACGGCGCGTGGTTTGCCATTCATTCCGGCACAATCGGGCTTTTTGTCAATACCGAGGCCCTTGGCGGGGCGCCGGTTCCGCAAAGCTGGTCGGACCTTCTGAAGCCGGAATACAAGGGCATGGTCGGCTATCTTGACCCGTCAAGCGCGTTTGTCGGTTATGCCGGTGCGGTTGCGATCAACCGGGCGATGGGCGGGTCGCTTGACGATTTCACGCCGGGGATCGCGTTTTTCAAGAAGCTGAAAGCAAACGATCCGATCGTGCCGAAACAGACCGCCTATGCGCGGGTTCTGTCGGGCGAAATTCCGATCCTGATCGATTATGATTTCAACGCGTACCGTGCGAAATACAAGGACGAGGCCAATGTTGCCTTTGTCATCCCGACCGAGGGTACGGTTGCGGTTCCCTATGTCATGAGTCTGGTGAAAAACGGGCCGCATGCGGAGAATGGCAAAAAGGTTCTGGATTATGTGATGTCGGACGCGGGGCAGGCCCATTGGGCCAATGCGTTCCTGCGCCCGGTGATTGCATCGGCGATGTCGCCGGAAGCATCGGAAAAGTTCCTTCCGGCAGCGGAATATGAGCGTTCCCAGCCGGTCGATTACGCCAAAATGGCCGAAGTTCAGGCCGGTTTTGGCGAGCGTTATCTGTCCGAGGTGCGGTAAGTGTCGTCGGTTGAACATATCAAAGAGGGGCGTTCGCGCCCTTCTTTCCCATGGGCTTTATCCTCTTTATTCGGGCGGGCAACACCGGGGGCGGGAAGCCCGGCCATTCTGGCATTGTTGATGTTGCCCGGCCTGATCATTGTCGCGGCGTTTTTCATCATTCCGATGGCGCTGGTGGCGATGCGGGTGGCGGATGGCCCCGACGGGCTTGCGACCTATTTCGTGATCCTGACCCATGATCGGTATCTGGCAAGCCTGATCCAGACGCTTGTGATGTCGGGGGGGGTGACGGTGACGGCCCTTGTGCTGTGCGGGGTTTGCGGGCTGTTTCTGGTGCGTAACCGGTTTGCCGGGCGCAATGTGATTACCGCCCTTTTGACCCTGCCGCTCTCGTTTCCGGGGACGGTGGTTGGTTTCATGGTGATCATGCTGGCGGGACGGCAGGGTGTGATCGGATCGATCACGGATGCGCTTTGGGGCGAGAAGATCGTCTTTGCCTATGAGATCACCGGGTTGTTTGTTGGCTATCTTTATTTTTCGATCCCGCGGGTGATTTTGGCCGTCATGGCATCGGCCGAGAAGCTTGATCCGCAGCTTGAAGAAGCGGCCCGGTCGCTGGGCGCGCCGACATGGCGGGTGGTCCGGGATGTGATCCTGCCGGGGCTTATGCCCGGTCTTGTGTCGTCGGGTGCGATCTGCTTTGCGACCGCGATGGGCGCGTTTGGTACGGCCTTTACACTGGCAACCGATATCGATGTTCTGCCGATGGTGATCTATACCGAATTTACCCGAAACGCCAATATCGCGGTGGCAGCGGCGCTCAGCATCGCGTTGGGCGCGATGACATGGGCGGTTCTGGCCGCGGTGCGGGTTTTCGTTGGCAATGGTGCGACATCAGGCACCGGCGGGGGAGCGTGATCATGCGGCGTGACTGGAAATTTTACAGCCAGCTTGGTCTGACGATTGTGCTGTGCCTGTTTATCGTGGTGCCGGTGGTGATGTCGGCCCTGGCCGGGGTGACGGTCAATGTGTTCAAGGGGCTATCGTCGGGATTGACCCTGCGCTGGGTGTTTGAGGTCTGGGACCTTTATGCGCAAAGCATCCTGCTGTCGCTTGGCATTGCGATGGCGTGCCTTGTGGTGACGTTGGTCGCCGGTGTGCCGCTGGCTTATGTGCTGGTGCGACGGCCCAGCCGGATGATGCGGCTGTTTGAGGAATTGCTCACACTTCCGGTTGCCATTCCGGGGCTGGCATTGGCGCTGGCGTTGCTGATTACCTATGGCGGGGTTGGCGGGTATCGGTCGAGCTGGCTTTTCATCCTGACCGGGCATGTTCTGTTTACCCTGCCTTTCATGGTGCGCTCGGTCGCAGCCGTGATGGCGGCGATGGATATGAAGATGCTTGAAGAAGGGGCGGCAAGCCTTGGGGCCGGGTTCTGGCGGCGGTTCTTTGGCGTCATCGTGCCCAATGCCAAGCCGGGTATTCTGGCCGGTGCGCTGATGGTGGTGACGCTATCCATCGGGGAATTCAACCTGACCTGGATGCTGCATACGCCGCTTACCAAAACATTGCCGGTCGGCCTTGCCGATGCCTATGCCTCCATGCGCCTTGAGATCGGCAGTGCCTATACCCTGATTTTCTTTGTTTTGATCATGCCGTTGCTGATTGCGATGCAGGCACTTGCCAACCGGGGCAATCGCGCATCCAAGCGCATCGATACGGCGGAGGATACGTTATGAGTACGCAGATCAGACTTCGCAATTGTGCGAAAACCTTTGCCGATGGCACACGCGCCTTGGCCCCCTTTGACCTGACGATCGAGGGCGGGGAAACGATTGTTCTGCTGGGCCCGTCGGGATGCGGCAAGACGACGATTTTGCGCATGATTGCCGGGTTGGAATTTCCCGATGCGGGCGGTGTGATCAGCTTTGACGGGGATGATGTCACCCGCCAGTCGATTGAAAAACGCCGGGTCGGTATGGTGTTTCAGTCCTATGCCCTGTTTCCCAATATGACGGTGGCGCAAAACGTTGCCTATGGGCTTAAGGTGCATGGGGTGGCGCGCGCGGAACGCGATGCGCGCGTCGATGCGATGCTGGAAATGATGCATATCGATATGCTGGCGGATCGGCGGATTGATCAGCTTTCGGGCGGGCAGCGCCAGCGGGTGGCATTGGCGCGCGCGATTGCGGTGCAGCCGCGTGTCTTGTTGCTCGACGAACCCCTGACCGCGCTGGATGCGAAACTGCGTGTAAGGTTGCGCACCGAGATCAATGCGCTTCTGCGCAAGCTTGGCATTACCGCGGTTTATGTCACCCACGATCAGGAAGAAGCCATGGCGCTGGGTGACCGGATTGTCGTGATGCAAAAGGGCGAGATCGCGCAGATCGGCACCCCGCGCGAGATTTATCGCAAGCCGCAAAACCCGTTTGTTGCCGATTTCGTCGGGGCGGCCAACCGGATGACAGGGCAGATGCGCGACGGGCGATTGCATATCGGCGCCCACGTTTTTGATGCGGTCGATGCGTTTGATCCGCGCCATGGGGCGATTATCGATCAGGGCCCGGTGGAGCTTTATTTCCGGGCGGACGGGCTTTCGCCCTGTGATCTGAGCGAGGCGCATTTTACCGGCCGGGTCGAGGCGGTTTCGTATCTGGGCGAACGGTTGCGTTTGACCGTGTCGGGGATCGGCCCGCAGGCGGTGACAATCGATACCCATGCCGATGACGTGATTGAAGCCGGGGCCGATGTGCATTGCCGGGTCAATGCCGACCGGCTGACGGTTTTTCCCGCTGTTGCGGCCCATTCATAAGAACACAAGAAAGAAATCAAAGAAAATGCTGATTGCACAATTGACCGACCTGCATATCGGGGCGGGCCGCAGGCTTGCCTATCGCAAGGTGGATACCGCAGGCGCGCTTGAAAAGGCGGTTGCCCATGTCATGGCGATGGTGCCGCGCCCGGATGTGGTGCTGTTTACCGGCGATATCGGGGATCTTGGAAGCCGGGACGAATATGAACTTGTGGCCGATATCCTTGCCAAACTGACGATCCCGTATTTCATGGTGCCGGGGAACCATGACCGCCGCCAGCCGCTTTGTGATGCCTTCCCTGATGCCACCCCGGTTGGGGCCGATACCGGGTTTGTGAATTATGTGGTCGACGATTTTCCGCTGCGCCTGATTGCGCTGGATACGCTTGACGAAGGTAAGCCGGGTGGGGTTTTGGGGGCGGCACAGCTTGACTGGTTGCGCGATGTGCTTCTGGACGGGGATGGTCGCGATTGCGCGATTTTCATGCATCATCCGCCGATCCGGACCGGGATTGCCCATATGGACGCGCAAAATCTGGGCGCGGGGGCGGATGAGTTGGCGGCAATCGTTTCGGTGCATCGCGACCGGATCAAGGCGATTTTCTGTGGTCATGTGCACCGCCCGATCCATACGATCTGGGCCGGGGTGCCGTTGATGATCGGCCCGTCGGTTGCCCATCAGGTGGCGTTTGATTTACGCGCCGATGGACCATCGGCCTTTGTCATGGAGCCGCCCGCGATGCATCTGCATGTGTGGGATGCCGGGCAGCACAGCCTGATGACGCATCTGGCCTATCTTGACCGGTATGACGGACCGCATCCGTTTTTCGGGCCGGATGGGAAGCTGATTGTTTGAATGGTTGAACCGGGTGGGGCTAAGTTATTTCCCCACCCCGACCTTGATTGCGAGTTTGCGAAGCGGGCCGATGCGGTTGATCGCGGTCAGCCCGGCATAGCGCAGGTCGCGCAGTGTTTTGGGTTCGAACATGGATGCGCGGTTGAGCAAATCAATGCCACCAACCCGTGCGAGCGTTTTGGGGAGCTGTTTGCGTTCGTAGGATTTCAGAAGCGTGGTGGCCCCGATGTCATCGCCCTTGAGCCGTGCCTTTGCCATCAGGTCGGCCAGGGTTTCGATGTCATGGAGGCTCATGTTAAGCCCCTGCGCGCCAATCGGCGGGACGACGTGGGCGGCCTCGGCGACCAGCGCAAGCCTTGCCGAAATCAGGCGCGACGGGACCTGGGATATCATCGGCCAGACCGCGCGCGGGCTTGCGACCTTGAGCGGCCCGAACAGATGTATCGTGTCGTGGGTGATTTCAGCCGAAAGGGTGGCGTCATCCATATTGTAGAGTTGTTCGGCGCGGTTGGCGGGGGCCATCCAGACCACGGACGAGCAGGGTTTGCCATCGAGATCGGGCATCGGGACCAGGGTCAGCGGCCCGCCGGTGCGGTGGATTTCGGTCGAGATATTGTCATGCGGTTTGTCGTGGGTGACGACAAAGACCAATGCACTTTGATCATAGGCCCAGCGGCGATGTTTGATCCCGGCAAAGTCGCGAAGCGATGAATTGCGGCCATCGGCGGCCACGACCAGCTTGGCGCGGACGGTTTCACCGCCGGATAATGTGGCCTCGCCATAACGCGCGGTGCCGATGAAGCCGGTGACTTTGGTGGCAAAGCGGAAATCGACATTGGGTAGCGTTTCAAGTTTTGCCATCAGCGAAACACGGGCGGCCTTGTTCGACACGTTCCAGCCAAAGAAGCCCTGCGTGGTTTCAGCGCCGTCAAAATCGGCGGTTTCACGCGGGGTCATTTCATTGCCCCCGGCATCGACGATGCGCATGACGCGAAGTTCGGCACCCGTCGGTTTGATCGCGTCCCAGACGCCGGCCTTTTTAAGGGTTTCGATACCGGGTTGCAGGAAGGCGGTGGTGCGAAGGTCCGTTCCCTCGCCAATGTCGGCGGGGGCGGGATCGACGATCATGACCTTATGCCCGTCGGCAGCAAAGCGGGCCGCCGCACTCATGCCGGCGATGCCGCCGCCTGCAATCAGAATATCGGTTTCGATCATGTCTTTATCCCTGTTTTATTCGGGCTTCGAATGCGGATGCAGTGTCGCATGTTGGTGGTTGGGCCGCAATGTGCCCGCAATGTGCCTTGGCCCGGAATTATACGCAATGGCTTTGCGATGCGATTTGATGCAGATCGCGGGGCGTGGAAATATATGCATGCCAGTGGCTTGCCCCGCGTGGCGGTTTTGGCCATGTTGGGCGCACAAAATCTTTGACCGTGAAAGGGTTGGTTATGGTGGCGTGGATGTATCTGTTGGGCGCGATCTGCCTTGAAGTGGTCGGGACGGTGTCGCTTAAACTGTCGAACGGTTTTACCGACTGGCGGTTTGCGGTTTTGACCCTGTCGCTTTATGGCGTCAGTTTCTGGGTGCTTTCGCTGACCCTTCGCACCATACCGGTCAGCACCGCCTATGCGGTGTGGTCGGGCCTTGGCACGGCGGCGGTCGCGGTGATCGGCGTGATGTTTTTCAAGGAACCGATGAGCGCGTTCAAGGCGGTTTTCCTGTTGATGATCATTGGCGGGGTCGTCGGGCTTAATGCGGTGGGCAAGCATTAGAACCTTTTCATTCTAAAGGGAAAAGGCACTGGACCTAACCTGTATCAGTAAGAAGATCGCGGTTTTGGGCTAGACTGCCCGATATATGCTTTTTCCCAGCCCGGAGCATATCGGGGCGCGTCGACCCGGCGCACCCGAAACCTGCTGGTTAAGGGGCTTGCCATGACACATGCGCCATCGACCATCGGTCTGGACACGAAATACGACCAATTCCTGCAAACATCTGTCGGTGACGACAAAAAGGGAACCAGTGTTACGGTTCTGTCGATGCTTGCACGGCTTGGCCTTGATCCGTGGCAGGAAGCATCCGACCTTGCCGCGTTGCCCAAAAAATCCGCGTGGGACCGGCTTGACGGGCTGGCGGCGCGCTTTACCGATGTGCCGTCCCTGATTGCCGAACGGGCCGATGCCGTGACGCGGATGATTGCCTCCCTGCCTGGCGGGGAGAGGCACGACAATATCGGGCAGGCCGACGCGCCCGCGCCCGGCATTCTGGGCGGTCGCCTTTATCTGATCATCGCCATCGCGTTTCTTGTTGTCCATGTCAGCATACTCTGGTTCGGAAAGTAGGCAGCAGGGCGGGCACTATTCCGAAATTTTCGCATAAGGCCGTTTGATGACAGACAAGGACGATCTCTGGGCGCTGGAAAAGCGTTTCTGGACCGAGGGGGCGAGTGATGCCCATCACCTGACGGCGAAGGGCGCGGTTGCGGTTCTGCCCTATCCCGCCGGGATTCTGGTGAACGAAGCGATATGGCGCAACAATGCGGTGGCGCAAAGATGGCGGACGGTCGCGTTTGGCGATCTGGCGATCACGCGCAAGGGCGATGTTGCGGTTCTGGCCTATAGCGTGTCGGCAGAACGGGCCGATGTGCCGATTTACGAGGCGCTTTGCAGTTCGACCTATCTGAACGATGACGGCGTCTGGCTGCGGTTGTCGCATCAGCAAACGCCGTCCGGGCCGCATGATTAGGGTTCGGACCCTAAAGGTAGCGGTCGCGTTCTGATTTGCCTTTCAGATTATTTTCAACATAGCGGGAGACGACCAAATGTCGTTAGTCGGTACCATTCTTGTCGTATTGCTCGTGATTTTCCTGCTTGGCGGGGTCAGCGGACGTTTTGGCGGATATGGCTATGGCTACGGTCATGGCAGTATCGGTTTGCTTGGCGTCGTGCTGATTATTGTCATCGCACTGGTTCTGCTGGGCCGGATCTGATCCCTAGGCTGCTGCGGAAACCCCGCAGCAGCTTTGCAGGTCGCGCGTGATATCGGTATGGCGCGGCTGCCAGCCCAGTTCGCGGATCGCCTTTTGACTGGTCATTCGGTGGCTGTGCGCCAGACCACGCGCCCATTCGCCGTATTCGCGGGCGGCGTCATCGGGGCTGATAGGCTCGATCCGGCAATCGGCCCGGCCAAAGGTTTGGCCGATCTGACGGGCAAGGTCGCCGGTCGCGATACCTTCGATGCCAACCCCGATATAGCTTTGGCGGCGTTCGCCGTTTTCAAGCACCAGCCGGTAAAGGTCGGCCAGATCATCGGCATGGATCAGCGGCCAGATGACCGAACCATCCCCGACAATCCGGACGCGGTTTTCATCGCGCGCCGTGCGTGCCATGTCATGAAGCGCCCCGCCCGGCAAGGTCGGGCGTGTCCGAGACGGCGGATCGGTGCGATAGACGGTGGCGGGATAGATCACCATGCCATACAGGGCCGGATCGGACAGGATTTTGGTCAGGCCTGCGATCATCCAGTCAAAGCCCGCAACCGGGGCAAAGGGCGTTTTTTCATCATGGATGGCGTCATCGGATGTGGTGGCGGGGTAAAGCCAGCTTCCGCCGGTATAGATGAAGCGCGGCAGGGCGGGGGCCTTTGGCCCGGACTGGCGATGCAGGGTGCGGAGCAATTCGATCAGCATCCCGGCATCAACCGCGCCCATATCAGCCGAAAAATCACAGGCGGCATGAATGACGGCATCGACCACGGGCAGTTTATCGCACCACGGGCCGGGATTGTGAATATCGCCGCGGATCGGCCATGCCCCCATGACGGCAAGATTGGCGGCACTGTTTTCGCTTCGTGCCAGGGCAAAAACATGATGCCCGGCCAAAACCAGATTGCGCACGATGGCCACCCCGATCAGGCCGCTTCCGCCCAAAATAAAAACACGCATCGCAATTCTCCTGAATTCGTGATGCACTAGGTCATAGAACCTCAAGTAAGGGTAAGGTCAAGGGGGAATTTTTAGGGAAAAACAGTTTGCCAAACGGAGAACTATTTATTATGGTTCGCCAAATGGAAAACTATCAATCATCGCTTGATGCGGCCTTTCATGCGCTTGCCGATCCGACACGCAGGGCGGTGCTAAGCCGACTGACGAAAGGACCGGCATCGGTCAAGGAACTGGCGGAACCCTTTGACATGGGGTTGCCGTCTTTCATGAAACATCTGCGTGTTCTGGAATGTGATGGCCTGATCCGTTCGGAAAAAGTCGGGCGTGTGCGCACGTGCCGGATCAATGCCGAGAGACTGGCGGCGGCCGAAACGTGGCTTTCCGAACAGCGGAAACTTTGGCAGGCGCAGGCCGACCGCCTTGCCGATTATGTCGAAATCCAAATGACCGGGAGATCCGAAGATGGCAGTTAATCAGTCCGAACTGACGGTCGAGCGTTTCATCAAGGCATCGCCCGCAACCGTCTGGAAAGCATGGAGCACGCCCGAGCATCTTGAAAAATGGTGGATACCGGCCCCGATGGAATGCAGGGTGATCAAGCTGGACCTGCGCGCCGGAGGCGGGTTTGAGACACAGATGCGCCAGGGGGACGAAGATTTTCAGCCCCATGTCGAAGGCTGTTTTCTGGAAGCTGTTCCTGAAAGCCGGCTTGTCTGGACGACGGTTCTGCGCGAGGGATGGCGCCCCATCGAGCCGTGGCTGGCATTGACCGCGATCATCACCTTTACGCCAGAGGGCAGCGGAACACGGTACCGGGCGCATGTGTTGCACCGAAATACCGAAGATTCCCTGAAACATCAGGAGATGGGATTCTTTGACGGTTGGGGCACCGTGATTGAGCAGTTGGCGAAAACTGTCGAGTAACGAAAAAAGCCGGGCATGTGCCCGGCTTAATTTTGGTCCGAAGCCACGATCCACAAAGCAGCGTGGGATATGGATTCCCGCCTGCGCGGGAATGACGGTTTTGGGCAGGGCGCTTTCCATCCGTTCGTCACTCCCGCGCAGGCGGGAGTCCATGGGGCTGCGGGTTCTGTCGCGGGGTTTGAGGCTGTGGCACAACTGACTGGATTCCCGCTTTCGCGGGAATGACGGTTGTGGTTTGGCGGATGGATCGGGTCGTTATGCGACTTCGAAGATGCCGTCGATTTCGACCGCAACGCCGAGCGGCAGGGACGCAACGCCAACCGCGGAGCGGGCGTGTTTGCCGGCATCACCGAAAACTTCGACCATGGTGTCGGATGCGCCGTTGACGACCTTGGGCTGATCGGTGAAGGCGGGGTCGGAATTAACGAACGCGTTCAGTTTGACAACGCGTTTGACATTATCGAGATCGCCAATGGCGGCACGGACCTGTGCAATCAGGTTGAGCGCGCAGAGGCGGGCGGCTTTCTGGCCGTCTTCGACCTGATAATCGCGGCCAAGTTTGCCAATGAATTTCAGTTCGCCGTTTTCCATGGTGATCTGACCCGAAACATGCACAAGATTGCCCGAACGGACATAGGGCACGTAATTGGCAACCGGGGCGTTTGCCTGGGGCAGGGTGATGCCGAGTTCGGCAAGGCGGGCGTCGATTTTTCCGGCCATGGATTTGATCCTCGTGATTGGGTGTGGCGAAAACGGTTCCAACTTATCGGCGTTGGCGCGCAAACAAAACCATTTCTTTTGTGTGAAATGGCATGGTGCGGTGGGACCGTCCATAAGCAATGCTGATCGATTGATGAGAAATTTGGATTTGTCATAGACCCCAATCCGTCGCACAAGAAAGCCAAGTCGTAAACGGGTGGCATAAAACAATCAGAGGAAGCGGACGAAATGGGATCAGGACGGTTTAAAATTGCCGATTTGCACGGTGCGTGGCTTGTGCTGATCGGGGTTCTGATCATCAGTCCCGATGCGCTTTTAGTAAGGCTGGTCAAGGCCGACGACATGACGACCGCGTTCTGGCGGTTGCTGATCCTTGGGTCCACACTTGCCCTGATCGCGTTCTGGCGCGGGGTGCGGCGTCGCCAGTCATTGCGCCATGCGATGATGCCGACCCGTGATGAAATGCTGGCCGGGCTGTTTTATGGCGGCACAAGTGCGTGCTTTATCCTGTCGATCCGCAATACCGATGCGGCCAATACATTGGTGATCATTGCCGCAACCCCGTTATTATCCGCCCTGATTGCGGTATTTGTGTTCAAGCGTGTTCTGGCCGCGCGGACATGGATTGCGTCGGTTGTGGTGTTTGTGTCGCTTGCGGCGATTGTCGGGGCGGGGTTTGGCGGGGCCAATACGCTTGGCGATATTCTGGCCCTTGGGACGGCGATCTGCATGGCGTGTTATTTCAATGTGGTGGGCACGCGCATTCATATCGATGCGGTGCGTGCGATGATGGTGGGTGCGTTTCTGGCGACATTGGTAATGGTACCCAATGCCAGCCCGATGGCGCTTGAGCCGCTTGATCCGCTGTGGCTGATCCTGCTGGGCTGTGTGGTGTTGCCGCTGTCGTTCCTGTTCATTACCGCCGGTGCCAAGAAAATCCCGGCCGCCGAGGCGGGGCTGATCATGCTGAACGAGGCGATTTTCGGATCGCTTCTGGTGTGGCTGGTGGTCGATGAGGTGCCAAGCCGCACGACATTGATTTGCGGATCAATCGTGATCGCGACGCTGGCGGTACACAGTTACCTTGGGCTGCGCCAAAGTCGCAGGCTTCGCGCCGCAGAGGCGCGTTAGGGCGGTAATCCGCAGAACAGGCAATTGACAGCGAGTGGTATCGGGTTTAGTTGAGTTTACTCAATGAGTGTGCTCAATTTAATAAGGGATGTCTTATGAACAGCCGTGCCACCAGACGCGAACAGACACGTGAAAACATTCTGATCGCGGCGCGCAAATGCTTTGACGCGCATGGCTATGACGGGGCGTCAACGCGTGAAATCGCCAAAGAAGCCGGTGTTGCCGAGGGTACGATCTTCAGTCATTTCCCGACCAAGGAAGAATTGCTGATTTCAAGTGTTGGCGAACATCTGGCGGACGCGATCAGGCAGGGGCTGCATACGATGGAGCCTGAATGGTGCTTTGTCGACAAGCTGATGCATATTGCCGCCATCCGGTTTGCCCAGATCGCGCTGCAACCCGGCCTTTGGCAGGTGATTTTGCAGCAGTTGGTGTTTTCGCCGCGCAAGGGGGCGGTCAAGGAACTGATGCGCGGCAGCGGGATGATCGAGGCGGTGATGCGTCTGATCGAGGATGCGCAGCTTGACGGGGAACTGAACCCGGCAATTGAACCCGAGGCGATCCACAAGACTGTCATCGCCCTGTTTTTATTCACCATCCACGAACATGTCGGGGCGGAGAATTACGATTGCGAAGACATGTGCGCGACCTTGCGCGGCCTGCTTGACACCCAGATCAAGGGCATCTGGCTGCGTCGGCCGGAAATGGCGGCGTAAGGCGGCAAACCGGGCTTATTCCCCGATCAGATGCAGGGTGATCTGGCGGTGATGCGGGGCGTGGCGATGTTCAAACAGGTAAATCCCCTGCCACGTACCAAGGACGGCACGGCCATGCGCAACCGGGATGGTGAGTGACACATCGGTCAGCGCAGCCCGGATGTGGGCCGGCATATCGTCGGGGCCTTCGGCGGTGTGGCGATAGAGGCTGGGGTTTTCCTGTACCAGCCTTGCAAAGAAGGTTTCAAGGTCAAGCACCACATCGGGATCGGCGTTTTCCTGGATCGTCAGGCTAGCGGATGTATGGCGGCAATAGATCGTCACCTGACCGGTTTTGATGCCGGTTTGTTGCAGCCATGACTGGACCTGATCGGTGATTTCAAACAGGCCCTGACCGGTGGTGGCGATTTCAAGGGTTGTCTGGTTTTGCGACAGCATGGGGCATTCCGTCTTGCGAGGTTGATGTCTGAAAATGATCGTAATCGCCGGGGTGAACAATAACAAGGGCACCTAATCTTTTGAAATATAAGGATATGCGGCGTGCCGCAATATTGCCACTTGACGTTGCCCGTTGCCGGGCATAACGATTTGGGCGTTAGATTTTGATCGGAAGCCATGTTACGTTTCATTTCCTGCACACTTGTGATCCTGATGAGCCTGACAGTTTTGCTGTCGGTCAGCGGGAACGTGCGGGCGCATTCCGGCCATGACGGCAACAGCCATCATGGCATGGTCAGCGATATGGATGACATGTCCAAGCCGTTTTCCCACTATCCGTTTTCATCCCATGCCGATATTTGCGGCATGACGGTCTGCGGGCCGTTTGTCGAGGAACTGGTCGATCTGGTATCGGTCACGCTTGTGGTTTCACAAGCTGCATTCTGGATCACGGAGCGTTCGTTCGTTTCGATTGAGGCAGATGGCAGCTACAAGCCGCCGCGCGCCTGAAAATAATCCCGTCTTTGTCTTAAATGCCGTCATCTGGTCGTCCGTTTCGGGGATCAGTGCAGCTTGCGCAGATGTTTGTGCAGCAACGGCAATCATTCTGACGACTATTTTCAGGAGCATGATATGCCCAACGTCAAATCGAATTTTCTTACCCGTATTGCCGTTTCAAGCGCGATTGCAGGTGTCCTGCTGAGCGCACCGCTTGCCTTTGCAAGCCCGGGACATGGTCAGGGCCATGGTTCGGTCGCCCCGGAAATCGGTGCGCCGGGAAATGCCGCCGATGTTACCCGCACCATCAAGGTTGTTATGGAAGACAATTTCTTTGATGCGGAAACCATCGAAGTCCGTGCCGGTGAAACCATCCTTTTCCAGATTGAAAACAAGGGTGAGTTTGTTCACGAGTTCAATATCGGCACGGCCGCCATGCATGCCAGCCATCAGAAAGAAATGATGATGATGATGGAACATGGCGCGCTTGATGTGGACAAGATCCATATGGACAAGATGAAAATGGATATGGGGAACGGTATGACCATGGAACATGACGACCCCAACAGCGTCCTGCTTGAACCCGGCCAGACCGCCGAGATCATCTGGACGTTCCCAGCGGATGCGGAGCTTGAATTCGCCTGCAACGTACCGGGCCACTATGAAAGCGGCATGATGGGCAAAGTCCGTCTGAAGTCATAAGCCGGTCGGTTCGAGGTGCGAGAGGCGGGGCGGTGCCTTGCCGTCCCTGAGGCCTCTGGCGTTTCCGCAAGTTTTTGGGAATCCATGAAATGAAAATCAACTATGTCAAAGGCGTCCTTGCCGGGGCGCTGGCGATGGTTGCCCTGTCGACGGGAAGTCAGGCGGCGACCTATGACCTGACGGTCGATTATGTCACCATCGATACCGGAGATACCAAGACAAAGGGTATCGGCTATAACGGGGCATCCCCCGGACCAACACTTCGTTTCAAGGAAGGCGAAGAGGCGGTGATCAATGTCACCAACAATCTGAAAGAGGCAACCTCGATCCATTGGCATGGTCTTATCCTGCCCTATCAGATGGATGGTGTGCCGGGCATCAGTTTCCCCGGGATCGAACCGGGCGAGACATTCACCTATCGCATTCCGGTCAAACAAAGCGGCACATACTGGTTCCACAGCCATTCCGGTTTTCAGGAGCCGGACGGAGCCTATGGTTCGATCATCATCGAGCCGGAAAAGCGCGAACCGTTCAAATTCGACCGCGAATATGTGGTGGTCCTGAAAGACAAGCATCCCCATTCGGGTGATCGCATTCTGCGCAATCTGAAAATGATGCCGGACTATTACAACCGCAAACAGCGGACCCTTGGCGACTTCATTGATGATGTATCGAAGGACGGTCTGGGTGCGACGTTGTCAGAACGCGGCGACTGGGGTTCCATGCGGATGATGCGGACCGACATCGAGGATGTGCAGGGTTTTGTCGGCCTGATCAATGGCATGTCACCCGATCAGAACTGGACCGGATTGTTCAAGCCCGAAGAACGGGTGCGGCTTCGTTTCATCAATGCGTCGGCGATGACCTATTTCGATGTCCGGATGCCGGGGCTTGAAATGACCGTGGTACAGGCAGATGGCAATAATGTGCAGCCGGTCAAGGTTGACGAGTTCCGCATTGCGGTTGCCGAAACCTATGACGTGATTGTCCAGCCAAAGGATGACAGGGCCTATCCGATTTTGGCGGAATCCATGGGGCGGTCGGGCCATGCCTTTGCCACCCTGGCCCCGCGCGAAGGAATGCGGGCCGAGATGCCGGAATTGCGCACGGAATCACCGATGCTGACCATGGCCGATATGGGCATGGCGCATGGGGATATGGGCCATGGCGATATGGCGGGCATGGATCATGGTGCTGCTGCCACCGACAGCGGATCGCAAGGGTCGATGCCCGGAATGGATCATTCGAATATGCCTGGAATGGATCATTCCAGTATGGATATGGACGAGAAGGCCGATCCGTTCTATGCGGCGGGCAGTGGTCTTGTTCCGGCGGCAGCCAATGGCGGCAAGTTCCTGTCCTATAGCGATCTGAAAGCGCAGAAACCGCTTTATGCAGAACGTCCGGCCACCCGCGAGATCGAGCTTCGCCTGACCGGAAACATGGAACGGTATAGCTGGTCGATCAATGGTGTGAAATACGAAGATGCCGAGCCGATCCGCCTGAAATACGGGGAACGGGTCCGCTTCAAATTCGTCAATGAAACCATGATGACCCATCCGATGCATCTTCATGGCATGTGGTCGATCCTTGATACGGGGCAGGGTAAATGGAACCCGGTCAAACACACGCTCAGCATCAATCCGGGCACCACGGTTTATTCCGAAACCGAGGTTGATGAACCGGGCGAATGGGCATTCCACTGTCATCTGAGTTTCCATATGGCAACCGGCATGTTCCGCAAGGTCGTGGTCGAAGGCGGCCCGACAGTCACACAGCTTGAGAGCGGGAGTTGATCCATCATGAAAAAACTTGATCTGATGATGATCGGCGGGGGTGTCGCATTGGCACTCGGCCCGTTCGCGCGTGCCGGTATGGCGATGGATGCCAGTATTTATTACGGCTTTCAGGCCGAACAGTTTGAATATCGTGTCGGTGACGAAAGCGAAAAGCGCCTTGTCTGGGATGCGGATGCCTTTGTGGGCACGGACGAACTTAAACTGCGCTGGCAGGGGGAGGGCGAACGTGACCTTGATGCGGATAGTTACGAGAAACTTGAAAACCGGTTTGTCCTGCAAACCCCGATCAGCGACTTTTTCGATGCCAAGGGGGGCGTGCGTGTTGATACCCCCGAGGGGGCGGATCGCTGGTATGGCACGGTCGGTATTGTCGGACTGGCCCCGCAATGGTTTGAAGTCGATGCCGATCTATTTGTCAGCGAGACGGGCGATGGTTCAGCAAGGCTTGATGTCGAATATGAAGGGCTTCTGACCAACCGTTTGATCCTGACACCATCGTTCGAGATCAATGCGGCCTTCTCGGAAGACCGCGAGATCGAAGTCGGCAAGGGGATTTCCAGCGCCGAGATCGGTTTGCGACTGAGCTATGACCTGATTGATCGCGCCATCGTGCCCTATGTCGGTGTGGCCTATGAACGGAAGTTCGGGGATACCGCCGATTTCGCCAAACATGATGGCGAGGATTATGAGGCAACCTATATCGTCACGGGTATTCGCCTGATGTTCTAGACAAAAGGCCGGGAGGTGACGTCTCCCGGCCTTCTTGTTCTGGTCTGAATATGTCCGTTCAGGCCGCTTGCTGGATGCTTTGGGGATCGTCAAAGCGAAGTGCGGTCATGGCAAGGTTGCCGAACTCAAAACTGTCATGCAGGGTTTCGGGCACGAAGTCGTCGCCCGCCGCCCCCACCGCAGCCCCAAGTGCGATATAAAACGGCATCAGGTGATCGTCTTCGGGATGGGCCAGGGCGGCGTGCGGGGCCTGTGCGCGGTAATCGAGCAGGGCATCAATATCGCGGGTGGCCAGTTTGCCCAGCATCCAGTTGGTGAATTCCTGCGCCCACGGATCAATCGCACCCTCGTTACGGTCAAGGGCGCGCAGATTATGGGTCATCGCCCCGCTGCCAATCACCAGAACGCCAAGATCGCGCAAGCCGCGCAGCTTTTTACCCAGTTCATAATGGTCCGCCGGGCTGCCGTGACCCAGCATGGAGAGCTGAAACACCGGGATATCGGCGCCGGGGCGGGCGATGATCAACGGCATCCATGCGCCGTGATCAAGGCCGCGTTCGGCATCGGTTTTTGCCCCGATCAGACCGGCGATTTCACACGCCAGTGCCGGATCGCCCGCAACATCGTAATGCAGGTCATAAAGCGGTTTGGGGAAGCCGTAAAAATCGTGGATGGTTTCCGGGCGCGCGGCGGTCGAGATGGTCGGCGTGGCGGTTTGCCAATGGGCCGAGACAATCAGGATGGCACGCGCGCCGTCGAACTGCCCCCCAAGATCGCGGGCAAAGAAATCGAATGCCGGGGTGCTTTGGCGTGCGACCAGCATCGGGGATCCGTGCGAGATGAAGATCGGCGCAAGGTTGCCCTGCGGGGTGGTCGAAACAGGGTTGGCAACGGGACTGGTCATGGTGGCGGTCATGGTGGGGCACCTCGACATTCAAACAATATTGATTGCGAATATGTGCCTGTCCTGAGCGCATGACCAGCCCCGGTTCGTCAACAGTGTGTTGCCATTGTCAACGCCACGCGCGGTGTGGCGCGACACCGGCAACACACCGGTCAGGAGAGGAAATCAGCGTGCCTTGGCACCAAACAGCATCAGGACAAAGCCCCCGATGGCCGCCGCAGCGCCACCGATCAGATACCAGACGGTTTCATCGGTATAACGGCCAAGGAAGGTTTCGGACAACTGATCAGCGGCACTTTCGGATGCGTTGAAGCCAACGATCAAAAGGGCAATGCCGATGATACAAATGACGATGCCTGCGATACGAGTGATGGGCATGGGGGCTCCTGTTATTTTTGTTCAGGTTTGCGCGTGTCCCGAAATCGGGACTTGTGTAACTGAGATCACAACGCGGCTTTCGGCAAGTTGTTCCCGCGGGTAAATAATTGATCTGGCTGGATGTATGGTGAAATGCAAAACCCCCGGCCAGTGACCGGGAGCTTCTTGTTGCGTGCCAGAGATCAGAAAGGCATCGATATCTGGATTTCGAGCCTGCTGGTGTCGGTATCGTCATCTTCATTGGCAACCGACATCATATGGCTGAGCGCAAGTTCGCTGCTAAGCCTGCCGGTATCAAAACCAAATCCGGTGCGGATGCGCTGATTGCCATATTCGTTGAGGTTGCTGGAGAAGAACGGTTTGATGATCCCGATGGAGCGACCGTCATCGCCAACAAGTTCAAAGCCGTAAACGAGGGTGCCGCCGATGGTGTATTCGGTGTAATCGGCGCGCCCGGCAAGATAGTTGCCTTCAAGCGCGGCATTCAAGCCGGTCGTGGTATCGGACAGTCGCACACCGCCGCCGATATTGAACGCGGTTTTGTCATTGTTGATTTCATCGGTGAAATCATGGATCAGGCCGGTTTCAATAAAAGGCGAGATGATCAGGCCTTGGGTCGGGGTGAAATCATAGGCGGCCTCGATGGCCGGTCTGATCTGCCGGGTGTTAGACCGGGTTGTCGCATTGGTTGTGCCGTCGCTTTCGGTATAGGTATCGACCGTCTTGCGTGCGGTGATAAAGGCCAGCGACGGGGTCAGGGATGCGGGCAGGGTCTTGGCAGGGCGGACCAGATAGGATGTGGTCAGGGCGGCATACCACATATCGGAGTCCGTATTGCCCGACACCGCATCGTTATCGCGGGTGACATCAATGTCGCCCATGCCATATCCTGCTTCGGCAACGATGGAGAGGTTTGCGAGCGGGCGGTAGATGACATAGGGCGATGCGACCCAACCGGTTTCCTGATAGCTGCCAGTGTTAAAGGCGGTGGTCAGGTTGGTATCGTTATAGCCAAGTGACAGGCCCGCAATCAGGGCATCGGCAAAGCGATAATCCAGCCCGACATTATAGCCCCAGACATCACCGTCATAGCGGCTGTCATTGGTGCCATTGACATAGTCGTTATTGACCGAGGTAAAGGAGCCGTGGCCCCAAACCGTAAAGGGGGTTACGGTATCAAAGGCCGAGCGTCCATCAATGCCGCCAGCCCCGCCCACATCGCCCTGATCTGTCGGGCCAAGGCCCAGCATATCCATACCCTGGCCGGTGGAACTGTCAAAGCTGCCCATCATGGCGATGCGGTGCAGTGCATCATCGCGGTCGGTGATGCTGTTGCTGCTGCGATCATCATCATTATCGGTGCTGGTGGTGTCGATCAGGCTGGTGCGATGGGGGCCGGTTTCGCCTGTTAACGTGGTTGGGCCCGGTACGTTGTCCGTATTGGGATTGTTGGTCGGGCTGATCGCCGATGAGACCCGTGATGCGATATTCTGTTGAATGACCGCGGTTTGGGAGCGCGAGACGGCATTGATAACGGCGGAGGTGGTGCTGGCGGAGGATTTTGATTCTTCTTCGTCTTCTGTCTCCGCGACCGGTTCTGTTCCGGCAACGCAGGTTGCGGTCATGTTGTATCTTGCGGTCGTGCCCGAGGCATTAATGAAAAGCTTGCCACTTGTAGTATCTGCCGGGATCTGGATGGTGAGGGTGACAGTATCGCCGGTGGTGGTGCTGCCCGCTGTGGCGGAGCGTGAATTGGCGGCGTTTATATTGTCCGTATAGGTATAGGTGTAGTTGTTTGGTGATTGGCCGGTTACGTGTGTGAAGGTGACCTTGGCGACCTCCCAAGCGCTAAAAACTTCGTTGGAGGTCACTATGGCGCTGGTGCTGCTAATTGTAAGGTTCCAAAAACCGCAACCGACGCTAATGGCGAAGGCGCTGTTGGCAAAGGGCAGGGATAACCCCGTCAGGGCCAGCGCACAAAGCCCTTTTTTCACAACAGATTTGCACGCGGCGAGGTGCGAACGATCAGATCGTTCCTGTTTGAAGGTGCTTCTGATCTTATTCATTGTTTGCCATGCCCATATCCCTTTTGCCCGGTGCCGATGGATCGGTCCGTTGCAAGAGCTTTAGGGGCGGCGTATGGGGAGAGCTATGCTTAAAGGGAGGATTGTGTCGTTTTCTGACACTAAATGGATAGGTGTTGCGCAAAGTGGATAGAGGGCCCGGTTTTCGGGCCGCATTATCGTTATGCGGGCAGGGCGGCGATCACGTCATCCGTGGTCGACAGCGTGCAATATTCCGATCCCAGAACGGTGGCAAACAGGTCAAACACGGTTTGCGCATCGTGACGCACACCCTTGGCGTCGGTCACGTCAATCGCGGTGGTCGCATCAAGCGGCAGGATGACATCAAAGCCCAGACAATGGGCGACGCGGATCGAGGCATCCATCGAATTGTGGATGACGACACCGGTAAAGATCAGGCGGGTAATGCCATGATCATGCAGGTATTTTTCAAGATCGGTGGCGATGAAGGCGCAGTTGACGTTTTTGGCAATCACCGGTTCACCGGGCAGCGGGGCGACTTCGGGTTTGATCGCGTTGCCCGGACCATCGGTGTGATAGGTCGAGGCGGGATTGGGTTCGTCATGGCGGATATGGATCACCGGCAGGTTGGTCGCGCGAAAGGCGGCCAGCAGATCGACGATTTTATCGACGTAGCCGGGATTGTTTTTTGACGCCCATTTCGGATCGTCGATGGCCTTTTGCACATCCAGGATGATGAGGGCGGTATTGGCGGTGATTGGCGGCGTGATGGCGTTTGACACAGGTTTTCCATTAAATCGGGGCGGCAGATTTACCGGCCCAGATTATCGGGAAAGCGGCGGTAACTCAAAGATTTGATTGCGTTCGCGCCAGTATTTCGTGTCGCAACAGGCGGGCGGCGGGGCCCATTGCCTGATCGGTGCGATGGAGCAGATAACAGTGCAGCAGCGTTTCGCCGTCCTTTCCAAACGAGGCGGCAGGCACGCGGATCAGGCGGCCGTCTTCGAGGTCCTGCGATATGCGCCAGAACGGCATGCGGCCCCAGCCAAGCCCGGCCAGAATAAGACTGTGTTTCACATCCAGACTGCCAACCCGCCAGGTGCCGGGCGATAAAACGCCGATATCGGTTCCGTCGGAAAGCGGGCTCGGGTCTTCGATGACGATTTGCAGATGCTCGGCCAGGGCGGTTTTGGGCAGAAGGGTGTCGCCCCGGATGGCATGGGCCAAGGGATGTGTTGCGGCAGCCACGGCAATCATCGCGGTTGTGCCGACGGCCTCGGCCTCGATATGCGGGTTGCGGAATTCTTCGCCGACCGTAATGGCGAGATGGCATTTCTTCTGATCAAGGGCAGAGACCGGACCACCAAGTGGCAGGACCGACAGATTGACCGAAACGGTGGGAAAGGCGTTTCGCATCGCCGAAAGGGCGGCACCGATTTCGGGCAGGGGAAACAGCGTATCCACCACGATGCGCAATTCGAGTTCCACGCCCTGTTCCATGCCGCGTGCGCGGGCGCGCAATGCATCGGTTTTCAGAAGAACGGCGCGGGCATCCGACAGCAGGGCCTGGCCTTCGACGGTCAGGATCGGGCGGTGCCCGGATCGGTCAAAAAGGCAAATCCCCAGTTCGGTTTCAAGATTGCCGATGGCGTGGCTGATCGCGGATTGCACGCGGCCAAGCCGTTTTGCCGCGGCCCGGAAGCTCCCGGTTTCGGCAACAGCGATCAAAACGCGCATCTGATCAAGGGTCAATCCATCCAGCATGATCGATATTTTAGAACATTTTGATCGTTCTTTTGCCACTTATTTCGAACGGGTGGCTGTGCGATGGAAGGAGACCTTTTCGCAACAGTTTGAAAGAGACCGGTCATGACAAGGGTTCTGGTGCTTTATTATTCGTCCTATGGCCATATGGAAATCATGGCCAATGCGGTTGCCGAGGGTGCGCGCAAAACCGGGGCGATTGTTGATATCAAACGCGTGCCCGAAATTGTGCCCGAAACAGTGGCAGAGAATGCCGGATACAAACTGGATCAGGCAGCGCCGGTCGCGAAGGTTTCCGATCTGGCCGATTATGACGCGATCATTTTTGGCACGCCGACCCGGTTTGGCAATATGGCAAGCCAGATGAAAAACTTCCTTGATCAGGCGGGCGGGGTCTGGGCGCAGGACAAGCTTGTCGGCAAGGTTGGCAGTGTTTTTACATCGACCGGCAGCCAGCATGGCGGGCAGGAAACAACGATTTTATCGACCCATATCCCGTTATTGCATTTCGGGATGGTGATTGTCGGATTGCCTTATACCTTCAAGGGGCAGGGGCGGATGGACGAAGTTACCGGCTGTTCGCCATACGGGGCATCGACCATTGCCGATGACGGACAGGGCGGGGATCGCAGCCCGTCAGAAAACGAGTTGGACGGAGCCCGTTTCCAGGGGGAGCATGTGGCCCGGACCGCAATTGCCCTGTCCGAAGGGCGGCATCTGCTTAAAGCCCGAAGTGCATGATGAACATGATCGGTGACCGGCCGCGAACAGTGGCAATTGGCCGTTTCGTTGTGCCGGTGATTGTCGGTGCGGGCATCGTATCGGCATTCCAGGTCGGCAAGGTGCCGGTCGTAATGACGGCCTTGCAGGATGACCTTGGCGTCGGGCTGGCGAGTGCATCCTGGCTGTTATCGGCCTTTGCGCTTGTCGGCGCACTGGCGGCGGCACCGCTTGGCCTGCTGGTGGGCCGGTTTGGCGCAAAAGGCATGGCGTTGTCGGGGCTTTTGATGCAGGCCATCGGATCGGCGATTGGCGGGTTGAGCGATGTTTTCAATATCATCCTTGCATCAAGGGTGCTTGAGGGTATCGGTTTTCTGTTGCTGATTGTTGCCGCCCCGACATTGATCACGGCGGCCACGCGCGATGGCGGGCGCGAGAAAGCCATGGCGCTTTGGGCGACTTTCATGCCGGTCGGCATTTGTCTTGTCATGCTGGCGGCCCCGGTTCTGGGGCTGATCGGGTGGCGCGGATTGTGGCTTGGCAATGCGGTGCTTCTGGCGGGATATGCCGTTTTATTACGCGGATATATGCGGGCCATTCCCGATGCCGAACCAAGCGATGGCGTTGATAACCGTTCGATTGCTGATGACCTTGGCTGGGCATTGCGGTCCGGTGCGCCGTGGATATTGGGGGGCATTTTTGCCGCCTACACGGCGTGCTATTTTGCCGTGTTCGGATTTTTGCCGATGCTTTTATCCAGGGGCATGCAAATCGGACCGGAACTTTCGGGTGTCCTGGGCGCGGTGATTGTGTTGGCCGGGGCGGCGGGGAACATCGTTTGCGGTGTGATGCTGGCGCGGGGATATCAGGCGCAGCGTATCCTGATGACGGCATTTGCGATCATGACGGTTTGCAGTGCCGGTGTTCTGATCGACGGGATTTCGGTTCTGGTGCCGTTTCCTGCGGCCTTGATCTTTTCATTCGTCGGCGGGTTCATCCCGGTTGTGGTTTTTGATGCCGCCGGACGATCCGCACCGCGAAGCGCGCTTGTCGCGGTGACCATCGGTTTTGCCATGCAGGGCAATAATATCGGACTGATGGTCGGCCCGGCGATTGCGGGATCGATGGCCGAGCAGTTTGGCTGGGGCAGTATCGGCATCCTGATTGCCGGGATTGCCTGTGGCGCGGTTTTGCTGGGGCGCGGTCTTTTGGGACGAATGCGTTAGGTTCGCAAGCAGACGGGAAAAACAAAATCGGCCGGGAAATTAATCCCGGCCGGTTTTTGTTAAGTCGGTTTTGCGGTCGTGCCGGGGCTCTTACGAGCAGCCCGTGGTGCTTCCGCAAGAGTCGCATTTCAGGCAGGTGCCGTTGCGGACCAAGGTGAAGTTGCCGCATTCAGGGCATCCGTCACCTTCGTAGCCTTTCATGCGGGCTTCGCGGATGCGGTCCAGTTTGGCATCCGTTGCCGACATGACTTCTTCGCTGGCGTTCAGGATCGCGGTTTCGCTGCTGGTCGGGGCAGCGGTGGTTGCGATGCTGGCGGTTTCGGCCTGATGGCTGTGGCCGTGGTCATGCGAGTGGGCATGATCGGTGCCGGTGGCCTTCATCACCACGCGTTCTTCGACCGGCGCACCGCCATCGACAACGTAAAGGTTGCGACGGACGAAGCCGCTGGATGCGACCTTGCGGATGGTTTCGATCGCGCGGTCTTCGGCCTTGGCTTCCTCGCCAAGGTCGCCTTCGGCCACACCCTTGCCAACGGCGTCCGGCAGAACGTCGGACGGCTGGACATGGGCGAGGTCGTTACGACCCAGATAGGAAATCGCCAGTTCGCGGAACATGTAATCAAGGATCGAGGTTGCCATTTTGATGGCGTCGTTCCCGGAAACCATGCCCGACGGCTCGAAGCGGGTGAAGGTGAAGGCTTCGACATATTCCTCCAGCGGCACGCCGTATTGCAGGCCGATGGAAACCGCGATGGCGAAGTTGTTCATCAATGAGCGGAAAGCAGCGCCTTCCTTGTGCATGTCGATGAAGATTTCGCCAAGTTTGCCGTCTTCATATTCACCGGTGCGCAGATAGACCTTGTGCCCGCCGACGGTGGCCTTCTGGGTATACCCCTTGCGGCGCGACGGCAGCGAACGACGGTCGCCACGAATGACGCGTTCGATGATTTTTTCGACGATCTGTTCGGAAACAGCGGCCGCCTTGGTTGCGGTCGGCTGATCGGCGTAATCGTCTTCTTCGACGAGGGCCGCATTCAGCGGCTGGCTGAGTTTCGAGCCATCACGATAGAGCGCGTTTGCCTTGAGGCAGAGACGCCAGGACAGCATATAGGCGTCCTTGCAATCCTGGATCGAGGCATTGTTCGGCATGTTGATGGTTTTCGAAATCGCACCGGAGATGAACGGCTGTGCCGCGGCCATCATGCGGATGTGGCTTTCGGCCGACAGGTAACGTTTGCCGATACGGCCACACGGGTTGGCGCAATCGAATACCGGAAGGTCTTCGTCACGCAGATGCGGGGCCTGTTCAAGCGTCATCGCGCCGCAAACATAGGTGTTTGCCAGTTCGATCTGCTTTTTGTCGAAGCCAAGGGCAGCCAGCATGTCAAAGTCCATGCTGTTGAGCGCCTTGCTATCAAGGCCGAGCTGCTTGACGCAGTATTCTTCGCCAAAGGTGTATTTGTTGAAGACGAATTTGATGTCGAATGCGTTGGCAAGGGCGCCTTCGATTTTCGAAATCGCGTCATCGTCAAAGCCCTTGGCCTTGAGATCGTCATGGGTGATGGAGGGCGAACCCACCAGGGTGCCATGACCGACCGCGTATTTTTCAATGTCGCGGATCTGGCGTTCGGTATAGCCGAGCGTTGCCAGTGCGACCGGAACGGTGCGGTTGATGATTTTGAAGTAACCGCCGCCGGCAAGCTTTTTGAACTTCACAAGGGCGAAGTCCGGCTCGATCCCGGTGGTGTCGCAATCCATGACCAGACCGATTGTGCCGGTCGGGGCGATAACGGTGGTCTGTGCGTTGCGGTAACCGTGCTTTTCGCCCAGTTCCAGCGCCTTGTCCCAAGCCGCACGGGCGGCAACCGGAAGTTCGGCATAGGGGCTGTCGGCGGCAACCAGCGGCACCGGATTGATCGACAGGCCTTCGTAGCCTTCCTGTTCGCCATGCGCGGCACGACGATGGTTGCGCATGACACGCAGCATTTCCTTGGCGTTATCGGCATAGCCCGGGAAGGCACCGAGTTCGGACGCCATTTCGGCCGAGGTCGCATAGGAAACGCCACACATGATCGCGGTCAGGGACGCGCCAATCGCACGGCCTTCGTCGCTGTCATAGGGGATGCCCATGCTCATGAGCAGGCCGCCAATGTTGGCATAGCCAAGGCCAAGCGTGCGGTAACGATAGGACAGTTCGGCGATACGATCCGACGGGAACTGCGCCATCAGAACCGAGATTTCCAGAACGACAGTCCAGAGACGCACGGCATGTTCATATGCCGCGACGTCAACGCCACCGTCGTCAGAACGGAAATTCATCAGGTTGAGCGAGGCCAGGTTACAGGCCGTATCGTCAAGGAACATATATTCCGAGCACGGGTTGGACGCATTGATGCGACCCGAATTCGGGCAGGTGTGCCATTCATTGATCGTGGTGTCGTACTGGATACCCGGATCGGCGCACGCCCATGCGGCTTCGCCGACCTTGTCCCACAATTCGCGGGCGGGAAGGGTTTTGGAAACCTTGCCATCGGTACGGCGGATCAGTTCCCAGTCGCCATTATCGAGAACAGCCTGAAGGAAGTCGTTCGAGACGCGAACCGAGTTGTTCGAGTTCTGACCCGAAACGGTCAGGTATGCCTCGGAGTCCCAATCGGTATCATAGGTCTTGAAGCTGATTTCGGTGAAGCCCTGACGGGCGAATTCGATGATCTTGTTGATATAGCTGTCCGGGATCATCACCGCACGGGCGGCCAGCACGGCTTCTTTGAGCTGCGGGTTGGCACGCGGCAGGAAGCGATCCTCGGAATCGGCGGAGCCGTCCCAGTTGGTGCAGGCCGCGAGAACCTCGGTCAGGTGCTTTTCTGCCAGTTTCGAACCGGCGACGAGGGCCGCGACCTTCTGTTCTTCGACGACTTTCCAGTCAATATAGTTTTCGATGTCCGGGTGGTTGATATCAACCACGACCATTTTGGCCGCACGGCGCGTGGTGCCGCCCGACTTGATGGCACCGGCTGCGCGATCCCCGATTTTAAGGAAGCTCATGAGGCCGGAAGAACGGCCGCCACCCGAGAGGGTTTCGCCTTCGCCGCGCACGTTCGAGAAGTTCGAACCGGTGCCCGAACCGAATTTGAACAGGCGTGCTTCACGGGTCCAGAGATCCATGATGCCGCCCTCGTTCACGAGGTCATCGGAAACCGACTGGATGAAGCAGGCATGGGGTTGCGGATGTTCGTAAGCACTGGCCGATTTGGTCAGTTCGCCGGTTTTGAAATCAACATAGGAGTGACCCTGTGCCGGGCCATCAATGCCGTATGCCCAATGCAGACCGGTATTGAACCATTGCGGCGAGTTCGGCGCGCCCATCTGGTGGGAGAGCTGATAGCGCATTTCATCGAAGAAGGCCTGGGCATCGGATTCGGCATCGAAATAGCCGCCTTTCCAGCCCCAATAGGTCCAGGTGCCCGCGAGGCGGTCAAAGACCTGGGTGGCGCTGGTTTCGCTGGTGTAGCGGGACTCGGATGGCATTTTTTCGAGCTTGGCCTTGTCGGGCGCCTGACGCCAGAGCCAGGACGGAACGTCCTTTTCCTTGACCGGTTTCAGCGCGACCGGAACACCCGCCTTTCGGAAGTATTTCTGCGCAAGGACGTCACTTGCCACCTGCGACCAGGATGACGGGACGTCGATATCTTTCATTTCAAAGACCACCGATCCATCGGGGTTTTTGATGACGCAGGATGACTTACGAAAATCGATGTCTGCGTAAGGGCTGACACCTTCCTGGGTGAACTTTCTGCTGATCCGCATGGTCTGCTCCGTTATTGGTCAGACTTGATGTCGTGCGCATAAGCACCAACACGGCCTGAACATTATATAGTTTGCTCAACGCTCATACGCTGCCCCCTGGCCTTTATAAAATGGCCATGTTTGGGCGAACGGAATTCTGTAATCTCTGGTGGTGGTCCCCCCTTGGAACCATCCGGTCCGTGGCCAAGACTATAAGGCCAAAATTTCGGGGTAGTCCACTAAACTTTGTGGTTGACAGCGATTTTTATCACTACATGTAGTGGTTCAATCGATGTCGCGCATATTTGATGTTTGAAAAATCTCGTTAAGATTGTTTAAACGCGCCGCAAGCCCGCAGAATACTGCGCCTTTGCCGATGGGGTTGCCATCGCGAGCCCGTAAGACTCGGACTACATCTTGTGCCGGGACGAGATGACCCCCACAACGCAAAACAAAGCTAACGCCGTTTGCATCTGAAATCCAGCGCCAAGCACAAACATTCCTGTCCCGGCGATGTTGGTAACACGGAAAAGTCTGATAACATTTTGATATTTATATGAAAATGGATGTTTTCGGGCGGCGCGAATTTTCAAGCGGACAGGCCTTCGGTTTGGCCGGGATGGTTTGCCATGCTGTGGATAAACAGGTGGACAAGGCCGCGTGACGATTGTGTTGCAATGAGTCGGGCATACACAAGTGGTTGTGGGTTGTTTTGGCCGCCATTTCGCGGAGTCATACCCCATATTGTGTGGCGGCTGGTATAGACATCCGCAGTCCGAGTTTTTCTGAGGGATCAGGCTTATTGGTCCAAAGCGGCTTACGTTTGAGTGACAGCAGCTTTGGACCAGAGATGGTGACGAGAATTTGAGGCCGTTTTATAGAATCTGATTATGTCTCGCCTCGGCGAGGGAGGCAAAGTAAGACGCTCCGTAAGGTAACGCTTCGTCGTTGAAATCGAACCACGCGCTGTGAAGTATGCGGCCATTGTCATCTGGCCCGTTGCCAATCCAGCCATAACATCCGGGGCGATCTTCGAGCATGAAGGCAAAGTCCTCGACAATCATTGTTTGTGGCGGGTTGGTTTCGACCTTATTGAACACGGATGACCCGGCGGCTTCTGCTGTTTCTGCCGCAGATTGCGAATTGACGAGAGTGGGATATTGCTGCGTATAGGAGACTTGGCAGTCTGCGCCGGTCGATGTCGCGATTCCGCCGACGATGCGGCGTATTGCGGGTTCGGCTGCGGAGCGCGCTTGCGGAGAAAAGGCCCTTACGGTGCCGCGGATTGTAACTTCGTTAGGTAGGACATTGTAAGCATCGCCGCCGTGGATTTGTGTGGCGCTCACCACAAGAGCATCCAGAGGGTCGATGTTGCGTGCGGAGATTTGCTGAAGGGCGACAAGGATATGCCCGGCTGTCAAGACAACATCGACGCCTTTTTGAGGCTGGGCGGCGTGCATACCGGTAGATGAAATCACAATTTCAAAACTGTCACCCGACGCCATCATTGGCCCTGCTTTGACGGCGAATGTACCGATGCTCATACCCGGCCAATTGTGCAAACCGTATATTTCATCGCAATGGAATTTCTCGAACAAGCCTTCGCTGATCATGCGTGCAGCACCACCATCGTTACCCCCCATTTCCTCGGCGGGCTGGAAGATGAAAACAACACGGCCTTCAAAATTTCGGGTTTCGGCGAGATAACGGGCTGCGCCAAGAAGCATTGTGGTATGTCCGTCATGCCCGCAAGCATGCATGACGCCCTTGTTTACCGAGCGATGTATAAAATCATTCCGTTCTTCAATTGCAAGCGCATCCATATCTGCCCGAAGCCCGATAGAGCGCGCGCTTTTCCGGTTTCCGTAAAGAATGCCAACGACACCTGTTCCACCAATGTTTTCAGTCACGTCGATTCCATAGGAGCGGAGCTTTTCAGCCACAAATCTGGCGGTTTCATACTCCTGATACGAAAGTTCCGGATTGGCGTGAAGATGGTGCCGCCATTGGGTCATTTCGTCGTGAAAGTCGGCGATCCTATTGATGATGGGCATTGTTGTTATTCCCTGTTGCGGATGTCGTTATAGGCAAGCCGCAGATGCTCGCCCAGTATTGAGAGTGCGGTGGACTGGTCGCTATCTCGACAGGCTTGAAGGAGTGCGCGGTGTTCGGTTGCGGATTTTTCAGGGCGAATAATAATAGAACTCGCGATCACTTCTGCGAGGGCAGATGCTCTATTAAGTTGTTCGATGGTTTTTAGCAGCGTCTGCCGGTTCGACGGACGGTACAGGGCGGAGTGAAATTCCCAGTTCAGTTCAGAAAGATCAGATGGCTTCTGTTCTGCCTCCGCTTTGTCGAGCGCGATCTCGGCCTTGGCGAAATCAAGTTTAGTCAGATGCGGAAAGGCCGATTTGAGAGCAAGCGGTTCCAGTAGAAGCCGCATGTCGAACAAATCCTCGACCATTCCCTGATCGACCTTTGCTACTTTTGCTCCTTTGTAGCCCGTTGTCTCAACCAGCCCTTCCTCG
Source organism: Thalassospira australica (assembly GCF_044790785.1). Classification (GTDB taxonomy): domain Bacteria; phylum Pseudomonadota; class Alphaproteobacteria; order Rhodospirillales; family Thalassospiraceae; genus Thalassospira; species Thalassospira australica_A. Next base: position 1,627,133 of record NZ_CP085258.1, read on the forward strand.
GCAAGTGATTGCAGTGCATGGCGCAGCGGTGTGCGGCTTACATTTAGTTGTTCGGACAATGCTTCCTGCCGGAGCGGTTGACCCGGATGAAAGGAGCCATTGAGAATCAGAGTCTTGATTTGATCGGCAATCAGTTTTGCTTGTGTCATAAATTGTATCCTAAATTATAATTGTATCCAATATTGAATTTGGTCAAAAATGTCAACGTGTATTTGGAGTTCAGATATCTGGCGGTTGGACCGCTATGGACTGTAAGGGGCGCCGAATACTTTGTGATGCTGCTTTTTCCGTTGAGATGTTTTAGCCATGACGATGTTTTTCGGTATCGTGCAGGTGAAGAACTTATGTATACATATGAGGTGTTGGAGGCCGATGAGGCGGGGCTCTATCGGGTTGGTATGGATCAGAAGGGGAAATGCGGTGTTCGTTGCTGTCTGAAACATTGACTTTGCGCGAACATCACGACATATAGGGTCCTTATTGACCGCCGGACACAGGCCGCAAAATCAGGTCACGGACGCAAACACCGGTTTGCAAATAACCGGTTTGCACATACGGGCCTTTTGTCTGCGTGCCGCCAAAGGCGGAAGAACCAGATCTGGAGAGAGACCACACATGGCCACCGTCGGGACCCGCATTTTTACCGCGCTGTATGGCAAACGCGTCGGCGAAGACCGTTTTGGAAATGTCTATTACACCGAAAAGAAAGCTGCCAATGGGCGCCGTGCGAAACGCTGGGTGATCTATAAAGGTCTTAGCGAAGGGTCGAAGGTTCCGGCTGAATGGCATGCCTGGCTGCATTACACGATTGATGCGCCGCTGTCGGAAAAGGCCGAAGACCGTTACGAGTGGCAGAAAGAACATCTGCCGAACCTGACGGGGACCAAGCATGCCTATCGCCCGAAAGGCCATGAGTATAGCGGTGGCAAGCGCGCGAAAGCGACCGGTGACTATCAGGCATGGTCGCCGGAAGGCTGATCTGACTAAAATGTATTCTGCATCCGGGCGCGACATTATTGTTGGCGCCCGGTTGTGTTTTTGCCCTGTTGTGTCCGAGCCGGTTGTTTTTTCACACCGCACAGGACAATATGCAGATCAACAAGATATCAGATACGGATAAGGTCCATGAACAACAGACTGATCGAAACCCTTGCCGGGGCAGCCGTTATCGCAGTGGCGATCGGCTTTGCGGCCTATTCCTATTCCCGGGCGGGCATCGAGTCTGTGGACGGATACGAACTTTCGGCGAACTTCAATCGCATTGACGGTCTTTCGGTCGGGAACGATGTGCGGATTTCGGGCGTCAAGGTCGGCTCTGTCACCGGGCAGGAACTTGATCCGAAATCCTATATGGCAATCGTTAAAATGACGGTGCGCGGCGACATCGAATTGCCCGCCGACAGTTCGGCCAAGATCGCGTCCGACGGGTTGCTGGGCGGCAAGTTTGTCGCACTTGAGCCGGGCGGGGATATCGACATGCTGGCCCCGGGCGGCGAGATCGAATACACGCAAGGATCGGTCAATCTGGAAGAATTGATCGGGCAGGTGATTTATTCGTCCGGCGGTGGATCGGGTGGCAATTCTTCGGACAGTCCCCAATAGGGTCGCCTGCCGGGCAAACCGGCCATGATTTTGCCGGTTTTACCGGTCAGTTTCCCGGAATGTCGCCGGAACAGATCTGGCAGCTTGCGTGAAGCGATATCGACACCGATATCATGAGAAGATCGAAAGGCAGCGGAGCCGCTTGATGAGCAAGACCAACAGCACAGACAGGAATTTCCCCACATGGCAGGACCCGGAAGGGGCCCCGCTTTCGTGTGTGGAGAAAATCAAGGTTCTGAACGAGAATTTCGGCGAACTGCGTGAAATGATGCAGGACGCAATGGAAGACGCGTTGCTGATGGGCTGCGATGAAGAACAGTTCCGTCAGGTGATGCGCAGCGTTGTCGAAGAGCTGCAAAATCCCTATGGCAAGCCAGACGATCAGGACTGATTATTCATGAAAACCAAGATAGTGTTTGGCGCTGCGGTGGCTGCGTTCGTTTCCGCGGCGGCATTGCCGGTTGCGATCACATCGGCCTTTGCGCTTGATTATCAGCCTGCCAAAATCGCCCAGCTTCAGGGACTTGATAAAATCACTGCCCGCATTTCGACCTTCGAGGTGCCGGTCGGGCAGGCGGTAAAATTCGGCACGCTGTCGATCCGGGTCGATGCCTGTTACCGCACCCCGCCGGAAGAGCGCCCGGAAAGTGCCAGTTTCCTTGAAATCACAGACCTGCGCGACAGTGTTGACAATAACGTCGCACAGAATGCCGACAGCAGCACGGGCGGCGATGTTGATGGCGTGGATGACGAACTGTTTTCCGGCTGGATGTTCGCATCCTCGCCGGGGCTTTCGGCCCTTGAACATCCGGTTTATGACGTCTGGGTCAAGGAATGCCTGAATTCCGGCGATGCGCCGCCATCCGACGGATCCGAACAGGGGCAGGCCGCACCGGCCGAGTAAGCCGGGCCATTTCACACATGCATTGTTTCCGGTTTCTTGCCATTGATGGCAGGGAAGCCGACAGCGGGTTGAAAACCGGTAGAACACAATGATTTGTGACTGCCGGTTTTTTATCGGTTTGACGTTACGTCAGGCTGAGGATTCGCCGTACCTGTTTTTGGCAGTTTTCAGGCCTTTGACGGCAATGCGGGCGAGAACTGTTCGATTTTTATTCCAATATCACTGCGTTCTCATTTTGGATAAAATAAGGCGAAAGTGCCCGTTATTGTTTCCGCTGGAGAAAATGTGTGTTGCGTTCGGTTCGGCTTGAGGCAAAAGAGGACAAATGTCATTGTTTTTCCAGTTTTGTTGCGACGCGGCATTTCGCGTCGGGCGATTTTGCAACAAGGGATGTGAACAATGTTTACTTCGATTAAGAAGGCTGGCCTTGTGCTGGCGATTGCAGCGGGTCTTTCGGGGGCGGCGGTATCGGCACAGGCAGCGGAGAATTACAAACTCGATCCGACGCATACCAGCGTGATTTTCATCGTCAACCATCTTGGTTTTTCCAATTTTCAGGGCCGTTTTGGCGGGACGAGTGGCGAACTGACGCTGGATCGTGAAAACCCGTCGGCGTCGTCGGCGACCATCACCATTGATCTGAACCAGGTCGATACCGGTGTCGAGGGCCTCGACAATCATATGAAAACGGCTGATTTCCTTGATGTTGAAAACCACCCGACCGCGACGTTCAAAAGCACCTCGGTCGAGATGACCGGCGAGACGACCGCCAAAATCACCGGCGATCTGACCCTGCTTGGCGAAACCAAGCCGCTGGTTCTGGACGTGACGCTGACCGGTGAGGGCGACCACCCGATGACCGGCGATCATGTGCTTGGCTTCGGGGCGACCGGCACCGTGACCCGTTCGGAATATGGCATGGGCTATCTGGCTCCGGCGGTCAGCGACGAGGTCGAATTGCAGATTTCAACCGAGTTCCTGCTGCAGAAATAATTATCCGGCCAAACCGGCGGTGGTATATAACGGCCCCGCCGGTTTGACTGTTTTTTCAGAAAGGATCACATATGGCGCTTCGCAGTACGCAAACGGGTTTTGGTCCGGTGACCAAGGGCTTTCACTGGCTGATGGCGATCCTGTTTGCCACAATGTTTGCGATTGGCTGGTATATGGATCTTTTGCCGCTGGGACTGGAAAAGCTGGCGTGGATATCGCGCCATAAATCGATTGGCGTGACGATCCTTTTTCTTGCTGTTTTGCGCATTATCTGGCGTTTGGCCGAACAGACACCGGCGGGACTGGGTGAAAAGGCATGGGAACGTCAGGCGGCGAAACTGGCGCATTTTGCGCTTTATGCCGTGATGCTGGCGATGCCGCTAAGCGGGTGGCTGATGTCGTCGGCGGCGAATTTTTCCGTCAGTGTCTTTGGCCTGTTCACGCTGCCCGATCTGGTTGCACCGGACAAGGTGCTTTATGAACAGCTTCGCTTTACCCACTGGATATTGTCCTGGGTGATTGTCGGTCTTGTCGGGGTGCATGTTGCCGCCGCATTCAAACATCATTTCATCAATCGCGATGCGACGCTCCGCCGGATGCTTCCGGGGGCGGGGAAAGGAAATTGATCATGACGCATTCTTTCAAGAAACTTATGCGGGTTTCGGCGATTGTGCCGGTCCTTGCCATTACGGCCCCGGCCTTTGCCGCCGATCCATGGCAGGTCAAACCGGATGACAGCGATATCGAATTTTCCGGCACCCAGCTTGGCGCGGATTTTGACGGAGAGTTCGAGAAATTTACCGCCGAAATCAGTTTTTCGCCGGACGATCTTGCCGGATCGAAGGTCAGTGTTCTGATTGATATCGCATCGGCCAATACCGAAAATGCCGACCGCGACAGCCAGATTGTTTCGCCGGACTGGTTTGATGCCGCCCAGTGGCCGACCGCGAAGTTTGAAACCAAATCCATTACGGAAACCGCACCGGGCCAGTATGAGGCGGTGGCCGATCTGACGATCCGTGATGTGACGAAGGAAGTTATTCTGCCCTTCACGGTTGAAATCGAGGGCAATGAAGCGGAAGCCGAAGGGACGCTTCGCATCAAGCGGACCGATTTTGGCGTCGGGCAGGGCCAATGGAGCGATACCAGCCAGGTCGGTGACGATGTGACCATCCATATCGATATTGATGCGACCCGGTCGTGATGCCGATAGCGCGATAGTCTGATGATAGTCTGATGAACGAAAAACAGCCGCCCGGATGGAGCGGCTGTTTTCATTTGAGCGGAGCTGTCGATATCAGGCAGAGGCGTTTTTGCGCAGATCGGCAAGGAAGCTTTCGACGGCTTCGTCAAGGGCGACGGCCTCTGTCACGAGTTTTTCGGCTGACTGAGCCAACTGGGTGGTGCCCGATGATACCTTGCCCGCATTGTCATTGACGGTTTCGATCCGTTCGGACACTTCGCGCGTGCCATTGGCGGCTTCTTCGACGTTGCGGGCGATTTCGCCGATGGCGGCGTGCTGTTCCTCGACCGCGGCTGCAATCGCGGTTGAACTGTCGGCGACCTTGGCGATGGTTTCGGAAATCCGGCGGATGGCGTCAACTGCCTCGCCGGTTTCGTTCTGGACCGAGAGGATTTGCTGGTTGATTTCCTCGGTCGCCTTGGCGGTCTGGTTGGCAAGGTTTTTGACCTCGCTTGCGACGACGGCAAAGCCCTTGCCGGCATCGCCTGCGCGGGCGGCCTCGATTGTGGCGTTCAGGGCCAGAAGGTTGGTCTGTTCGGCGATGTCGCCGATCAGTTTGGCAACGTCGCCGATTTTTTGCGCCGCGTCGGCAAGGCCGGTGACGGTTTCATTGGTGCGGGTGGCTTCGTCATTGGCCTGATTGGCGATATCGGCGGAACGTGCGATCTGCTGGGCGATTTCATCGGATGAGGCGGTCAGTTCCTCGGTCGCGGCCGAGACGGTCTGAACGTTGCTCGATGTCTGGGCGGTGGCGGTTGCGACCGCGCCCGACAGTTTGCTGTTCATATCGGTGGCCGACTGCATGTTGGCGGTGGCCTTTTTCATTTCGGTGATCGATGCCGAAATCGACTGGATCAGGCCCTTGACCCGGCTTTCAAGCGCGCCGGCCATTTCAAGGATTTCCTTGCGCCGGTTTTGTTCGCTTTCGACTTCGAGCTTTTTCTGGCGTTCCTGCAATTGACGGTTTTCACGCGCCTGTTCGCGGAAGGCAACGACGGTGCGCGCCATGTCGCCAACTTCGTCACCGCGCTGCTGACCTTCGATTTCGCCGTCAAGATTGCCCCCGGCAATGTGGATCATGCGGTCGGAAAGTTTGCGCAGGCCGTTCGTGATGTCGCGCCCGACCCAGAAGCCGATCAGCATCAGAAGGGCAATGATCGCCACACTTAACGAGATGAACCAGATCGCCGAATCCCAGAAGGCAACGTCAACATCGTCGATATAGATGCCGGTGCCAAGAATGGCACCCCACGGCAGGGGATGCGCAAAGGAGATTTTTTCGAATGTCAGTTCCTTTGGCTCGCCGGGTTTGGGCCATTGATAGGACGAGAAGCCGCCATTCGGGTTGCTGCCGGCTTCGACCAGATCACGGATGAAATAAGCACCTGCCGGGTCCTGGACAGAGGTGAAATCCTTGCCGACCAGTGCCGGATTGGCACCGTGCATGACCATGATGTTATCCTTGGTCAGGGCAAAGAAGTAACCGATATCACCATCATATTTGCCGGTAGAAACGACCTTGTAAAAGGCGTCAATCGCGGCTTGCTGATCAAGCGTGCCCTCCTTGACCTGATTTTGAAAATCGTTGGCCTGCGATACGACATATTCGGTGATGGCGCGGATTTTTTCCTTGCGGTCTTCGAGCAGGGTGGTGCGCAAACCCATAAGTTCGAAGAATGAAATGACGATCAGGCCAATCAGGGCCACGATGGACAAACCGGCAATCTTGTAGCCGATTTTGATTTTCTGCAGCATGTAATGATTTCTCCCGACCCAAGCCAAATGTATAGATGCCCCGGCAATCTGATTGCAGGGCTTTCTGCCGCTGTCCAGACAGATTTCCTATACTTTGGGATGGGGAGGTGGTCTTTCAATAAGGTGCTGAAAAAATCCTGTAACATCACATACGAAAAACACCTGCCTTCGATGTGAGGGCAGGTGTCTGGCGAGGTGTCGGAATTGCGGGGCGTTTTCAGCCAAGATGTGATTGCAGGAACTTCATCGCCAGCAGAATGCCTTCTTCGTCGATGCCGTGTTGCAGGCCAGGGCGTTCATGCAGGGTGACGTCAAAGCTGTTGGCCGTCAGGGTATCATGTGCCATGTGGGATGCCTCGATCGGGACGACGGGATCGGCGGTGCCATGAACCAGAAGCACTGGTGGTCTGGTTTTGATCGCACTTGCAAAGGCTTCGTCGCCCAGAAGCGCACCCGAGAAACCGACGACACCGGCAAGGGCCGGATCGCGGTGCGGGGCGGTTTGCAAGGCCATCATCGTGCCCTGCGAAAAGCCGATCAGGGCAAGTTTGCTGGCCGGAAGGCCATGTTCGACCAGAAGGGTATCGATGAAGCGGTCGATATAGGCGGCGTTTTTCGCCGCTCCCTCGGCCATGGCGCGAAGCGCGCCGGACATGGTTTCGGGCTGCCGACGGAGAAATTCCGGATCATATTCGGCCAGACTGAACCATTGCCGCCCGAACGGCGACATTTCACACGGGAACGGCGCATTGGGCGAATAAAATGCGGTGTCGGGCAGGGCGCGGGCAAAATGCGGTGCCAGCCCGATCAGGTCATTGCCATCGGCGCCATAGCCATGCAGCAGGATCACGATGCTTTTGGTCGTACCCGATGCGGCCGGCAGCATCGGGCCGTTCAATGCGGTTTCGGCGGTCATGTCAGATCCCTTCGTTTGTCCTTGTCCCTGATTAGCAATGCTGCGTCGCAACGGCCAGTCTTTTTATTACGACCGAACGGTATCGCAGTGTATGGGGCATTTGTCGGACAAAAGCAGGCCGGAGGCCAAAATAAATGGCAATGACGGGTGCGGAACCCGATACCGCCTTCCTGTGGATAAGTTTGTGGATGATTGGGCCAGTAGGGAAAATATCCATCAGAATCAGCAGCCCGATATGCGTGTTTCCGTTCCGCGCCTTATGCATCGGCATAGGTATGAGGATAGTAATTATGACCATTCGGATGGAATTTGCGGTGCAAAAAATATTGCGGTTTCACAGTTGTTTGCCAGGAAATGTGAAAAAACCATGACATACAATTGCAAAACATGCCGGTTTTGGGCAAGTGCCGCGATTGCGAAAAAATAACCTGAAAGGTGAAGAAGCCGTAAGGGTTATTCCCCGATGTGGATTCTTTGATGCATAACAGTTCCAAAGGTGCCTTTTGTACCGGTATAAACTGTGGCACAAGAAATTCTCCGGCCTGTCCGGAATTCGCCCCATCCGATCAGACGATTTTCCGAGGCCCCGATGAGTTCCCCTGTGAGCCGCACGCGCCGCTGGTTCGGCAAGGGGGATCGACGTGTTCTGGCGTTGACCCTGCCGATTATTCTGTCCAATGCCACCGTTCCGTTGTTGGGCGCGGTTGATACGGCTGTGGTTGGCCATCTGGACAGCCCGCATTATATCGGGGCGGTTGCGGTCGGGGCGCTGATTTTTTCCTATGTGTTCTGGAGCTTTGGCTTTTTGCGCATGGCGACCACCGGGCTTGCCGCGCAGGCCGACGGGCGGCGCGACCCGAACGGGGTCAGGGCGGTGTTTGCCCGTGCGGCCCTGATTGCGGTGACGGCGGGGCTTGCGGTTATGGTGCTGCAATGGCCGATCATCGAGCTTGCGATGGCGTTGATCCGGCCGACCGCGGCGGTCGAGGCGGCAGCACGGGATTATTTCCATGTGCGCATCTGGGCATCGCCCGCGACATTGATGCAATACTGCATGCTGGGCTGGTTGCTGGCGATGCGCGACGCGCGGGCGGTGTTTATTTTCCAGGTGGTGTTAAACAGCCTGAACATGGTTCTGGATATCCTGTTTGTCCAGGGCTTCGGCTGGGACGTCAAGGGAGTGGCCGGGGCCACGGTGATTGCCGATTATTCCGGTGTGATGCTGGGCTGGTTTTTGATGCAGCCGCATCTGAGGCGGCTTGGCGGGACGTGGCGGGGGATTGGCATTTTTGATCGCAGGCAACTGGCACGCCTGATGAAAATCAACGGCGATATCTTTGTGCGCACGATGGCGCTGACATCGGCCTTTGCAATTTTCACCAGTTTCTCGGCACGTTTTGGCGAGGTGACACTGGCGGCCAATGCGGTTTTGCAAAACTTCCTGATGTTTGGCTCGTTTGCGCTGGACGGTTTTGCCCATGCGGCGGAAACGCTTGTCGGGCAGGCATACGGGGCGGAACGGCGCAAGCAGTTCCTTTGGGCAGTACGCAAGACCACGATATGGGCGATTGTATCGGCGGTGGTGATGGCGGCGATCTTCGGCCTTGCCGGACCGTGGATCATTGATGGCCTGACGTCGATCCCCGAAGTCCGCGATGCATCCTACAGCTATCTGTTATGGGCGGTGATGTTGCCGATTACCGGGGTGCTTGGTTTTCAGTTTGACGGGGTATTTCTGGGCGCGATGCAGACCAAGCACTGGCGCAACATGATGCTGTTGTCGGTGGCGATCTATGCCGGGATGGCATGGGGGGCGGTGATGGCAGACAGCAACCATTTGCTGTGGGCGTCGTTTAACGCGTTCTTCCTGCTGCGCGGGGCGACGTTGGCGGTGCTGTTCCCGACGATCATTCCCGCAGGTCGCAAGGCGACGGCCTAGGGTGGCAAGGCCGGACGCCGAAAAACCGGCGGTTATGCCTCCGGCACGGGCAGGGTGGTGCTGTTTTTGACTTCGTGCAGGGTGAAGCTTGATTTGATGTTGGCGACACCGGGCAGCTTCATCATGACGTCGGACAGGAAGCGCTGATAGGCGGCCGGGTCCTGCACGACGATGCGCATCATGTAATCCTGATTGCCGACCATGGCATAGCAATCAACGATTTCCGGGTGGGATTGCACCGCAGTTTCAAAGCGGCGCAGTGACGGCTCGTCATGCTGTGTCAGGGACACGGTTACAAAGACATTCACACCCAGACGCAGATGTGACGGGGCCAGCAGGGCGACATATTTGCGGATCACACCGCTTTCTTCGAGCTTGCGCAGGCGGCGCAGGCAGGGAGACACGGAAAGACCAACTTTGTCGGCCAGTTCGACCATCGAGATGCGCCCGTCTTCCTGAATCTCGCGAAGAATTTTGCGATCAATTGCGTCGAAACCGTTGCGCGCCATGGCGTGCCCCACTCCTTATACCCGATAGATGTTGCTGCAATTCCGGTCCATTTCGCGCCGGGTCGAACTTTGCGAAAGTTACCCGTTTACGCAAAATTTATGCTGGGCGATAAGCCATGACTTCGCGTTCCTGTCAATCCTTGCGTGATCGGGGCGTGATCTTTTTACGGTAACAAATTGTGATTTCGAAGCCGTATCAAAAGGCCCCGAAATTCCCGGTTGCCGGGCAGGGCTAAACAGTCCGGTTTGCAGTGCGAAAAGCGTTAGGACTTGCGCAGAACAAATATCGGGGTTATGTCGTTCAAATCCTTGTGTTGCTTTGCTTTGTGAGCAGATGCAGCGGAACTTATCATTGCCGCGCGCCGTGATGACAGTGTAGTATAATCGTACCAATTTACGTATTTTACTCCTGTCAGGAGCTGGGGGGTTGGGGTTTTGCCAACCTGCAGGATAAGAAAGGCATTACGTGGTGGACGCTGCGCAAGATACACCGGGATATAACCTGGTCTCGATTGGCGAGCATAAAATCAATATTCGTCCGGCGGTCAAGGATGACCTTGCCAATGTGGTCGCTCTTGACGACCGCACAACGGGCCTTCGCAAGCCGGAATATTGGGATGACCTGTTCACCCGTTATGGCAATCGCAAGGATTCCCGGTTTTTCCTGATTGCCGAAGAAGGCGATACATTGCTGGGCTGCATTTTCGGGGAAGTCCGGTCGTGGGAATTCAATTCGGTCCCGTGTGGCTGGGTCGGTACTGTCAGTGTCGAGCCGAATTTGCGCATGGGCGGGATCGGCAGCATTCTTTACAAGGAAATCTGCCGCTGTTTCCGCAAGGCCGGTGTGACCAAGATCCGCACCATGATCCCGCGCGATGCGACCGACCTTATGTCGTTCTTCCGGGCACAGGGCATGATGGCCGGACCCTTTATCCAGCTTGAAACCGATATGGACGAAGGGGTGTAACGCCATGATGTCTTTGCAAAAGGCGACCCTGTTCGCGCTGTATGCCGTGCTGGAACTGGCCGAGGATACCGACCGGCAGCTTTCGGCGTCCGAAATTGCCGAGAGATACAATATTTCGACCAACCATCTGGCGAAGGTCCTGCGCGATCTGGGCCGGGCGGGGCTGGTTGAATCGGTTCGCGGGGCCGGTGGCGGTTATCGTTTCTGCGGCAATGCCAAGCGCACGACCCTGCTTGATGTTGTGCGGCTGTTTGAAGAAGTCGGGGCTGGCCCGGCAAGCGGCATTGTGCAGGAAACCAATGCGGGTGTTGCCCTGTCGCTGGTGATGGACGAGATCGAGGAAATCACCCATGCGACGCTGCTGTCGATTTCGATTGAAACCATGCTGAAACTGATGCGTAAGCGCCGCCCGGAAAAACCAAGTTCGACCGGATTGTTCCGCGCGGTGTAATTCACCCTTTGCGATTGTCGCACCAAAATCAAAAGGCCGTCAGAGCAATCTGACGGCCTTTTGCGCATTCGATGATCCAGTAGGGATCAGCCTTCGCTGCCGGTCGTTTCGGCGTCCGCGGTTTCGGTTTTGGCAGCCTTTTTCGGCGCCGGTTTTTTGCGCGGACGGCGCGCGGCTTTCGGTTTTTCTTCCTTGGCAGGCGCGTCGGCTGCTTCCGGTGCCGGTGTCGGTGCAGGTGTTGCCGCCGGAGCTACAGAGGCAGCGGCTGCCTCGTCCTTGGCTTCCGGTGCCGGGCTTGCCTTTTTCGTGGCTGATCTTGCGGTTCTGGTCCGGGCCGGTTTGGCGCGGGCAGGTTTCGCCGCATCCGTTTTTTCCGAGGCAGGTTTTTCCGAAGCAGGCTTTTCCGTGGCGGCCTTTTCAGCCGTTACTTTTTGAGCGGGGGCCTTTGAGGATGTTTTTCTGGCCGGTGCCTTTTTTTCGACCTCGTCAGCGCGCGGTTTGCCGAGGCTTGAGGCCGGAACCGGGGTCAGCAGGAAGGCCGGAACATGATCAGCAAAGCCGATGACCGGCTTGTCGTCACGATCATGACGGTCATAACGATCATCGCGGTCGCGACGCGAGGAACGACCCGCAGAACGATCCTGGCGATCAGAACGTTCAGGACGGTTCGAACGTTCGTTGCGCGGTTTTGAGTCATGCTGCGGCGCGCTGTCACGCGGTTGCTGGGTCGGACGTGCGTCCTGCTGTTTTGTTTCCGGCGCGGCAGGGGCACTGGCCGAGGCACTGGCAGCCTTGTTATCGCGTTCGGAACGGTTGTCGCGGTTATTGTTGCGTGCCGGACGATCATTGCGCGGGGAGGCGTCGCGCACCGGTGCCTTGCGGCTTTTCTTCGTGCGGCGTTTTTTGCCGGTGAAGTCGAGTTCAAGCGTCTCGATGCCTTCAAGCTCGGTCAGCGGAATATCCATGTTGATGGACTTGTTGATCGCAGCAACCAGTTTGCCGTCTTCGGGCACGGCCAGCATGAAGGCCTTGCCTGCGCGACCGGCACGACCGGTACGACCGGTACGGTGGACGTAATCCTCGGCGTTGAAGGGCACGTCGAAGTTAAAGACGTGCGATACATCGGCAACGTCGATACCGCGCGCGGCAACGTCCGAGCAGATCAGCAGGGTGATTTCGCCCGACTTGAATTTATCAAGCGTTTCTGTGCGTTCGCTCTGGACCAGATCGCCATGCATGCGACCGGCATTGAAGCCGTGCTTGGTCAGCGATTTGAACAGGATATCGACGTCTTTTTTACGGTTGCAGAACACAAAGGCGTTCTTGACGTTTTCCTGACGGATAAGTTTGCGAAGGGCTTCGCGTTTGTCCATTTCATCCATGACAAGGAGTTTGTGTTCCACCGTGGTCGCCATGGTCGAGGGCGGGGAAACGGTGATTTCCTTGGGATTGGACAGGAATTTGTCGGCAAGGCGACGGATTTCCTTGGGCATGGTCGCCGAGAAGAAAAGCGTCTGGCGCTGCTTGGGCAGCATGTTGACGATTTTTTCAATGTCGGGGATGAAGCCCATATCAAGCATGCGGTCGGCTTCGTCGATCACCAGCAGTTTGCAGTCCGACAGAAGCAGTTTGCCGCGTTCAAAGGTATCGATCAGGCGACCCGGGGTCGCGATGATGACGTCGGCACCCTTTTCAAGGATTTTCTGCTGTTCGACGAAGGATTCCCCGCCGATGATCAGAGCCTTGGACAGCGACATGTATTTGCCGTAGGTGTCGAAGTTTGCTGCTACCTGGGTCGCGAGTTCGCGGGTCGGTTCGAGAATGATCGAACGGGGCATCCGCATGCGCGCACGGCCATGATGCAGGATATCAAGCATCGGCAGGGTAAAGCTGGCTGTCTTGCCCGTACCTGTCTGTGCGCAGCCCAGAATGTCACGTGCCATCAGGACGGACGGAATGGCCTGGCTCTGAATGGGGGTCGGGGTATCATAGCCGGCGTCTGCGACGGCTTTGAGGATATCTTCGCTCAGACCGAGATCGGCGAAATTCATATGGTTCGTTTTCCCGCAATAGAATGCGTTATGATGTGATTATCGCTGCGATAAAGCAGCTTGCGTCGTAAAGCGAAGCCTTAATTAAGTCAAGAAAAACGCCTCAAAAAAGGGTTAAAGAGGCAAATTAACCCGGTGCGAGAGGCTTGTTTGCCACAGGCCGGAAGCGTAATCTGGTGAAATACATAATGAAACGGGGAGAAAAACGGTGTTGATGGATGCATCACGTGCAAGTCTGGTGATTATCGATGTTCAGGAGAAACTTTATCCGGCCTGTCAGGACCCGGAACAGACGGTTGCGAATTGCTGCTTTCTTGTCAAATGCGCCAACCGTTTGAATGTTCCCGTCATTGTCACCGAACAATATCCCAAGGGCCTTGGCCATACGGCGGCCCCGATCCTTGATCTGATGATGAAGGCATCCGATACGACCGATGGCGGTAATGTTGTTTCCAAGGTCAGTTTTTCAAGCGTGCCTGCCGACGGTTTTATGGAAAAGATCGAGGAAACGCCGGGGCGCGACCAGATCGTCATTGCCGGGATGGAAACCCATGTTTGTGTGCTTCAGACCGTGATGGAACTGATTGATCGCGGGCGCGAGGTTTATGTGGTGGCCGATGCGGTATCATCGCGCAGCATCCATGACAAGATTTTCGGCCTGGAACGCATGCGCGATGCCGGGGCGAAAATCGTGACGCGGGAAAGCGTGATGTTTGAATGGTTGCGGGTGGCGGGGACCCCGGAATTCAAGGAATTGAGCGCGCTGATCAAATGACGGCCAATCCCCATACGGCCATTCCGGTTGTCTTTCTTTCGGGGATGCTGGCCGATCAGCGGATGTGGCAGCCGGTGATCGCGCAAATGGAAGCGCGCGCCCGTATTGGTGCGGTCCCGGCGATCACGCCGATTATCCCGGCACTTGATACCAAGGACGATGTGCAGGCCATGGCAAGGGATGTCCTTGAACAGGTGCCGGATCGTTTTGCGTTGGTCGGGATGTCGATGGGCGGGTATGTCGCGTTTGAAATCCTGCGCATGGCGCGGGAACGGGTATCGCACCTGATGCTGGTTAATACGCGTGCGACCGGGGATGATCGGGCAATGCGCAGGCGGCGTTTGTTACTGGCGCGGCTTTCCGGTGTGCATCTGCCGTTTCAGGGGGTGAATGACGCGATGCTTGATGACATGCTCCATCCCGATCACCGGCATGATCCGGAACTGATCAGCCTGCTTTCGGATATGGCGGAGGATCTGGGCGAGGATGTTTTCAAACGACAGATCACGGCCGTTGCCAACCGCCCGGACAGCATGGCGCTGTTATCGGAACTTGATATGCCCTGCACCGTGATAGTCGGGGAAGCTGATCGGGTGATCAGCCCGGCATCGCATCATGACATGGCGGGGCGTATTCCCGGTGCGCGCATGATCAAGGTTGCCGGGGCCGGGCATTATGTCCCGCTCGAACAACCCGGTATCCTTGCCGATGCGCTGCGCGATCTTGTCATTTAGAGTTTGATATCCCGGTGCCGGAAGATGTGAGCGTATCGCCCAAAACCATTTCGATGGTATTTTCATCAACCAGATATTGCGCATAAAGTGTTGCAAGTGCGCCGCTGCTGCGTTGTTTGGCAAGGTAGCTGTTAAAGCGGTGCATCAGGCGGGCATTGGCGGGGCTTGTCGGCAATGCAAGGCGGTTGAGCGTCTTCATCAGCGGTGTGCGGTGGATCGACAATGCGGCAATTTCATCATCGGTCAAACCGGCGATCTGTTTTAGCGACGCCTTTTGCGCATAGCCGCAATAGATCAGGACAGCATCGACACGTCCGGCCAGCAACAGGGCAATCGACTGGCGGATCGAGTTGACATATGTGACGTCAAAGCGCCCCTCGTCGTGAAAACGGGCCAGTTGATCATGCAATTGCAGCCCCCGCGCCATCGAGACCTGCAAACCGTCAAGATCGGCGGGGCGTCTGATCGCCAGATTGCGGTGATCAAGGGTTATGGCATGCAGGCTTGTGGTGCTGATCACGTCCGACAGGATGGCCGGGGTGCTTGCGGTGTTGCCGGAAATGCCGATGAAGCCGACCGGGTTGTTCTGGCTGTCTTCCAGTGCGCGTTTCAGCGGCAAATAGCGAAACGTCATGTCGATCTGCTGGCGTTTGCTGAAATCCTGAAGCAGGTCATAAAGCACCCCCCTGACATGACCATCAAGCTGATAGCTTTGCGGGTAGGCTTCCTGATCGGCAAGGATGGTCAGGTTCAGATCATACGCGTTGACCGGATCGGGGCGGGGGTCAGCGGCCTTTGCCAGCGAACCCGACGCACCGGCCAATGAGACGAGCATGACAAGGCCGGTAAAAACCATGCAGCGCAGATCTGGCAGGATCACAGTCCATGCAGAAAGGAAAGGCGGTTTGCGGTTAACCCTGTTTTTCATTTCCGCATCACCAGCCAGTGCCAAAGGCAACCAGACGGGCGCGCGCACTTTTCCGATACGTGCCATTGCTGGCAACGGTTGTTCCCCATTCGAGCAGTCTTCCCTGTTTTTACCGGCATTTATTTTTATGCCTGATGCCTACCCTTATGAGTAGTTAGAGACAGGTTGCCCGGAATAGAGATCAAGAGCAAGTGTGATGGTCGCGGAATTATACCAAATGCTATTTCGGATTCAGCAACCCGGACGGACCATGCCGCAACCACGATCATTATCGTCGGGGATGTCACGCGGGAAAAGCTGAATGATGATGCTGGCGCCGTTTCGCATAACCTGTTGTTCAAAATCATCTTTTACGAAATTCGCGCGCAGTTGCGAGATCGGCTTTTCGCCTGCGCAAAAGGCGATGCGAACCGGGACTTTGGTTGCATCTGCGGGATAGTCGGTAGTCTCGGGCGCAGTGCAGATTTTTTCGTTCATTGTCGTTTGGGACGGGCTGACGGCAACGACCACCCGATAGCCGTCACGCAGGGTTTGATTCGGGCCGGTTCTGGTGGCGTCTGTGATGAAATCAAGGCGCGGCGGAAATCCGTGACCGGACAGGGCCGACGCCCATGTTTCGGGCAAGACAGATGATTGCCGGTCATGGATTTCGAGCATCATGATTTGGCTTGGCGCGCCGTAGATCTTGAAGGCCTGGACATCGTTGACCTGATAGGTCGGCGGTTCAATCGTTGTGATATTTCCGCAGCCCGCCACAGAAGCCAGCCCGGCGGCCAGAATTGCGCCTGACAGGTTGCGTGCGCAGGCAGAGGACCGGATTCTCATGGGGGGCTCCTTGTCTCAGGTTCTTCATGGCCGCTTTAACCGCCCGGCATGGGACAATATAACGGGCATGGCCAGAATGCGTTTAAAGATCAATTGTTTGATAATCATATGTATGTCGCGCGTTGCGACACCGCCAGATCGCCAGCTTGTTATTCTGCCCTGATGTTTGCGGCTAAAAAACGGATATTCCGATGGCGCGCGTCATCCATTCCCGCAAGGCCGTCCGGATGGCGTGATCGGCGGGCTGATCACGTGTAAATGCCCACCATGTCTGTGCCCCTTGCCAGATGTTTGCCATTTGCCAGCCAAGCCGTCTGCCTTCTTCGGGATTTTCTGAGAGGCGGCGACCAAGTATTTCGGCAAGGCGGTGCCCCCAGGCGGCCCCGCGTTCGCGAAGTATCGGATTGCGGATATCTTCGCGGAGCAAAAGAAGGCCGTCAGTGGCATCGCGTTCTGCCGTTTCGGGCGGCATCAGTCGCATCAAAAGGGCGATGGCACCGTCCGGTGTTAGTGGTTCCTGCATGTCCGCAGCAGCGGTTTCAGCATCAAGCTGGTCCCATGCGCGTAGCAGAATGGCCAGAACCAGCGCATCACGATTGCCGTATCGCTGTACCAGTGTTGCGGGGGACAGGCCGCACGATTTTGCCGCGCGCGCAAAAGTCAGCCCGGCCGGGCCGGTTTCCAGCAAGGTTTCAAAAAGGGTGTCGAGCACCTGGTTATCGGGAATCGTCTTGTTTCTTGCCATAAATATTTATAAACGTATGTTTATTTATAAATCAATGGAGATTTCATCATGGCCAGAATTCTTGGATATATCGCCAGCAGCCTTGACGGAATGATTGCGGATCGGGACGACAATCTTGACTGGCTTTTTGCATATGACGGGATGGACCTTGGGGACCATGATTATAACAAGTTTCTCGAGCGCATTCGCACGGTTGTGATGGGGCGGGATACTTATGATTTCATTGCCCGGCAGCCATCCGGCTGGGCATATGGTGGGCAGCGTGTGATGGTTGTGACATCGCGCCCGATTGAGAATCCTGTTGCGGAAATTGAAGTGCGCAGTGATGTCGATGCCCTGGTTGAGGAGCTTCGCGCGCTTGATGACGGGGATGTCTGGATGATGGGCGGCGGGCAGTTGCAGATGGCGTTTCTGGAACGCGGGGCACTGGACGAAATCGAAATTTATGTCATGCCCGAAATGCTTGGCGGGGGAAGGCCGCTTTTTCCGATGACGGGATTTCGCGCCAGCCCGATGCTGATCAGCGCGCAGACACTTGATCGCGGATGTGTGCGGTTGCACTACCGGTTCCAGGCGACCTAATGCCGGGCAGGCGTTTTGCCCGGTTCAGAAAACCGACCGGCCAATAGCGCGGATCAGCATTTCAAGCGCCCTGATACCGGCGGCGGAATTGCCGCGTGCATCAAGACGCGGCGACCAGACGCAGACGGAGAACTCGCCGGGAATGACGCCGATGATGCCACCACCAACGCCGCTTTTGGCGGGGATGCCGACGGTAAAGGCAAAATCGCCCACCCCGTCATACATCCCGCAAGTCAGCATCAGGGCATTGATGCGGCTGGTTTCTTCGGGCGCGATCACGGTGCGGCCATCAATGCCGATACCCTTGTTGGCGAGGAAGAAGGCCGCACGCGCCATTTCACGGGCCGTCATCGCGACCGAGCATTGCTTGAAATAGGCGCGCACGACGTCCTCGACCGGGTTGTCGAGCTTGCCAAAACTTTTCATCAGATAGGCAATTGCGCGGTTGCGATCACCGTGCTGATCTTCGGACAGATAGACATCGTTATCGACGCGAATGCCGGGATTGCCACAAAGCTGCCCAAGGAATTCCGCAACCGAGCGGTCCGGATTGGCGTAGCGTGATGCGATCAGGTCGGCAACGCGGATCGCCCCGGCATTGATGAAGGGATTGCGCGGGATGCCATGTTCCTGTTCAAGCTGGATCAGGGAATTGAAGGCCGAGCCGGATGGCTCGCGCCGGACGGCTTTCCATAAATCATCACCATGCGCGCGCTGGGCCAGCACAAGGGCAAAGACCTTGGAAATGCTTTGGATGGAAAAGGGCAGGTCGGCCTCGCCAATGGCAAGTTCGTCTCCGCCTGCGGTGCGCAGGACCATGGCAAAATGATCGTCGGGGACGCTGGCAAGGGCCGGGATATAGTCGACCTTGCGGGCGTCGGCAAAATCGGCCTGCCTGATCGCGTCCGAGATATCCTGGAGGATGGCGGCATAATTGTGGGTCATTATGTGTCCGCTTTGCTTGGGTGTTATTTTTGGCAGGCCGTCAGGGACAAAAAACCCGGCGCAATGCACCGGGTTTGATGATGTGAAACTCTATGCCGATCAGACGTCGATATCCTCGACAAAGCGGGCATGTTCCTGAATGAACTGGAAGCGCAATTCCGGCTTTTTGCCCATCAGGCGATTGACCAGATCCTTGGTCTGGCCGCGCGCATCGGGTTCGGCGGCGTCGGGCAGGCAGACGCGCAGCAATGTGCGTTTTTTCGGGGCCATTGTGGTTTCGCGAAGCTGCTGGGGGGGCATTTCGCCGAGACCCTTAAATCGGGAAATCTCGACCTTGCCACGGTTCTTGAATTCGGTATCGAGCAGGACCTCTTTTTCCGCGTCATCCATCGCATAGACGGATTTGCCACCCTGTGTCAGGCGGTAAAGCGGTGGCATGGCAAGATACAGATTGCCGTTTTCAATCAGTCCCGTCATTTCCTGATAGAAGAAGGTCATCAGAAGGGAGGCGATATGTGCGCCATCGACGTCAGCATCGGTCATGATGATGACGCGTTCATAGCGCAGATCGGCAAGCCGGAAATCGGACCCGGAACCGCAGCCAAAGGCTTCGATCATGTCCTTGATTTCCTGGTTGGCCATCATCTTTTCGTAGGTCGCCGATGCCACGTTCAGGATTTTACCGCGCAGCGGCAGAACAGCCTGCGTTTCGCGGTCGCGTGCCTGTTTGGCGGAACCGCCTGCCGAGTCACCCTCGACCAGGAAAATTTCAGTGCCAGCCGCGATGGAACGTGAACAGTCGGCAAGCTTGCCTGGAAGGCGCAGGCGACGGGTGGCCGACTGGCGTTTGGTTTCTTTCTTTTCCTTGCGGCGCTGGCGTTCTTCGGCGCGCAGGATGATGCGTTCGAGCAGGCGTTTGGCATTTTCGGTATCACCGGTCAGCCAGTGATCGAAATGGTCTCGAACGGCGGTTTCAACCAGCTTCGTTGCCGATGCGGTGCCAAGCTTTTCCTTGGTCTGGCCCTGGAATTGCGGATCGGGAATAAAGACCG
Source organism: Thalassospira australica (assembly GCF_044790785.1). GTDB lineage: Bacteria > Pseudomonadota > Alphaproteobacteria > Rhodospirillales > Thalassospiraceae > Thalassospira > Thalassospira australica_A. The sequence continues at coordinate 1,647,049 of NZ_CP085258.1, forward strand.
ACAGCATGATGCAGCCACCGCCAAAGACGTCTTCGGCGGTGATGGCGGCGGCCTTTTTCTGACCGACCATGTCGCCATAGGTCTTGATCGCCTTGGTCAGGGCATAGCGGAAACCGGCTTCGTGGGTGCCGCCAAGCGGGGTCGGAACGGTGTTACAATAGGAATGGAAGTATCCTTCGCCGCCATCCGGCCATGCAATCGCCCATTCAACGCGACCGGCACTTTCGGAAAACTTGGCTTCGCCTGCGAACGGGCGTTCGGTGATCAGATCACGACCTTCGATGGTCATGTTCAGGTAATCGAGAATTCCGTTGGGGAATTTCAGGACTTCCTGCTGCGGGGTCGGATCATCGCTTGTCAGAAGCGAGGGATCGACCGACCAGCGGATTTCAACGCCCTTGAACAGATAGGCCTTGGACCGCGCCATACGGAAAATCGTGGCGGGTTTCAGCTTTGCCCGGTTGCCGAAAATCTCTGGATCCGGGCGGAAGATGACCGTGGTGCCACGGCGGTTATTGACCGCACCGCCATCCTGAAGCGGACCAAGCGGGGTGCCTTTGGAATATTCCTGAAACACCAGTTTGCGATCGCGCGCGACTTCGACACGGAACATATCGGTCAGCGCGTTCACCACAGACATACCCACCCCGTGCAGACCGCCGGAGGTTTCATATGCCTTGCCCGAAAACTTGCCGCCCGAATGCAGGGTGGTAAGGATGACTTCGAGGGCGGATTTATCAGGGAATTTCGGATGCGGATCGGTCGGGATACCACGACCGTTATCGCGCACCATGACGGTATTGTCGGTTCTGAGTTCCAGCTCGATCCAGTCGGCATGGCCGGCGACGGCCTCGTCCATCGAGTTATCGAGGATTTCGGCAACCAGGTGATGCAGTGCGGCATCGTCCGTGCCCCCGATATACATACCGGGACGGCGGCGCACAGGCTCCAGGCCTTCGAGAACTTCGATATCCTTGGCGGAATAGGCGTTTGTGGTCGATTGGTTTGAATCTTCGAAAAGGTCGGTCATGCCCCGGAACGCAACTTCTTTATTATGTTAAAACAAGGTCCAACGCCGTATATCTGTTGATCGATTTTACGAAGTTCTGACCCTAGGCTTAACGAGTATCATATGTTTTCAGATGCGGCCCATAAAAATGTTTTTTGGGCGTGAATGCAAGCAGTGGTCTTGCCAGAGATCATAATTTCGTTGTGGCAGCGCAGAAAACGGTGCCAGACTTGTCGCGAAAACCGAGACCGTCAGGTCCAATAAAAATATCGGCTCAGACAGGAGTAAGCCCGATGGCGAATGAGAGTGAGATCACACACGGTACCGACAACACCATGCCGCGCGGCGACATGTGCACCCGAACCCTTGCCATGCCCGCCGACACCAACCCGAGCGGCGATATTTTCGGCGGCTGGCTGATGTCGCAGATGGACATCGCGGGCGGCGTCATGGCAAGCCAGATTGCCGAGGGGCGCGTTGCCACGGTGGCGGTTGACGGCATGACGTTCCATCGTCCGGTCTATGTCGGCGATGTGGTGTGCGTGTATGGCGATATCGAACGGATCGGCAATACATCGATGGTGCTGCATCTTGAAAGCTGGGTACTGCGCAAAAACCAGCCGCCGCGCATCAAGGTGACCGAGGCAACCTTTACCTTTGTCGCGATTGACGCCGAAGGCCGCCCGCGCCCGGTGCGCAAGGACGAGGTCGCGGTTTAAGCCGAGGTCAATAGCGCAAAAAGCCCTTGCGGGGGAACCGCAAGGGCCATTGAACGTTGTCGGTTACCATTCCTGCTGCGTGGGCATGATAAACATTTCTGCCATGTTTACATGAGCCGGAGCTTCGAGGGCATAGAGAATGGTATTGGCGATATCCTCGCCCTCGAGGAACGTCATTTGTTTGCGCAGATCTTCCATCTGCTGGCGCGCGACGGGATCGCTGATTTGTTCGTACAACTCGGTCGATACGGCACCGGGTTGAATGCAGGTCACGCGTATATTGTGTTTTTTGCCGATCTCCATGCGCAGTCCGTCCGAAAAGGCGGTAACGGCGTGCTTCGTTGCACAATAAACCGTTAGTCCCTTGAATACTTTACGTCCTGCAATTGAAGACGTGTTGAATACGTGACCGGACTTTTGCGCGATCATATATGGCAGGGCGGCGGCCGTGGTATTGAGCAGCCCCTTCATGTTGACATCCACCATGCGATGCCATTCATCGATCTTGAAATCATCAACCTCTGAAAGTGGCATCAGGCCGGCATTATTGAACAAGATATCAATCGTTGTGCCTTCTGCGACGAGATGAGCGACCGCGTTTTCGACGGATTTGATATCGGTCACATCCATCTCGAGCACGATGGCTTTGCCGCCGTCTTCTTCGATCTGGCTTTTCAATTCTTCCAGCCGATCAAGTCGTCGGGCGGCGATTCCGACTGTGACGCCAGCGTTTGCTAGCTTACGTGCTGTTGCGGCACCAATGCCACTGGACGCGCCGGTAATCAGGGCAACTTTGCCTTCAAGGTTGGCCATTTTGAACTCCTGTCATTTGAAATAGGCCAGCCAGAACCAATCATCAGATCTGGCGGGTATGTTCGACAGGAGCAATCTAGTCTTTCTGCAAAATGCGATCTTTTGGCGGATTGCGCAAACTATTGTGATATTGCGATAATTTTATCCAACCTTTGGCGATGGTTGATTAATTCGTACGGTATTGCCGGGGCGTTAGTCCTGTTTCCCGTTTAAAAACCTGAGAAAAATGGCCGGGATTTTCATAACCAACCGTAAGAGCGATCTCGATGATGCTCATCTCCGTTTCCAGCAAAAGAAGTTGAGATTTTGCTATTTTTTGACGGATGAAGTATCGCGATGGGGAAATGCCGGTTGTTTTTTTGAACAGCCTCGTAAAGTGAAAAGGGCTTAGGCCTGCCTCTTTGGCACATTCTTCCAGATCGAATTTTTTGTCCAAGTGGGCTTTCAGATAGGCTTGGACCCTGCTGAGCTTGAAAGTGGGTAATCTTGAATCGCTAAGTGTTTTACCGGAATCCGAAAGGCCGTATTTCCGAACGAGATGAACAGCGATGCTTTGAGCAATCCCGGCTATATAGAGCGAACTTTTTGAGTATGGTGCACGAATTTCCTGAGAAAGCAGCATGAGGAGATTACCGATGATTTCGTCGCGTTCCCCAGATACTTCGCGAAGGGAGATCTGCTTTGCGGTTAATCCGAGTATTTCGGAGGCTGCGGCTTCCAGAAGAGGGATCGACAGATACACATGCATGACTTGGAAGGGGTGTTCGTCCCGAGCCTTCCAGCGCATTTCATAGGGTGTTGACGAATAGGTGAGAAAAAAATCCCCGGCACTTACGTCCGAGGATACCCATTCTCCGTCAAGTTCTCGTTCCGCAACAGTTGCTGCACCGCTTAGGACCCAAACAAGCATTGGTTCTGCTACTGCAGGAACCAGAAACGGTTTTCTGAGGCTCCGGTGGGAAAATATCTGGATCTGGATGTCTTTCCACGTACCGGCTTCTTCACGCAACAAGGTGTCTTCCTGCAGGAAAGACATTATCCCCTGTGGTGATGTCCGCGCGGGAAGGTCGATGTTTTCAGGCGACGAAAAATTATCATTTTCTGTCATTTACACAGGATACCAATTGATACCGGATAGCGGTGCTGGCTTCTGGAAGATCAGTTACCAGGATCGCTCCATGTCAACAGAATTACCAGCTTTCCCTCGCGACCCGGACAAAGTTTTCACCCATGATCTTGTCGACATCGTCAGGTTTGTAGCCCCCGGCGATCAGGGCGTCGGCAAGGGCGGGGAGTTTTTTCGGATCAAACACTGCGGCACCACCGGCACCGGGGCCATAGCCGCGTTCGGCGGGCCAGTAAAAGGCGCGGTCAACACCATCGGGGAAGTCGTTGGTCCCCGCGACACTGGGCATTGTATCAAGGCCGATGCCGACATGGTCCACGCCGACCAGTTTTACCGCATAGTCGATATGGCGGATCATGTCGGGGACTTCGGGGGCGTTGGGCGATTTGATGAAGCGCTGGAAGCCGCAAATGCCGATCACCCCGCCGGTATCGGCACAGGCTTTTATCTGTTCATCATCAACGCAGCGTTCATGCCCGCCCAAAACCTTGGGGTTGGCGTGGCTGAACACGACCGGTTTGGTCGATGCCTTCATGATATCAAGGCTGCTTTGGCGGCCGGTATGCGAGCAATCCATGATCATGCCGCTGTTATTGACGGCCCGGACCATCGCATATCCCAGCGCGGTCAGCGGGATATCATCATCATGGCAACCACCCGCCACCGAATTGTTGCGGTTATAGGCAAAGTGGATCTGCTTTACGCCCAGTTTGGCAAAGACCGGGGCCATTTCGGGCATGTCCTGCAACATGACCGAGCCTTCGAGGTCGAAACCAACCCCAAGCACGCCCTTTGATTTGGCGATTGCCAGATCATCAAAGCATTCGATCTGCATGTATTTGTCGGGGTTGGCGGCAATTTTCGCACGGAAGGCGGCAATCACGCGCAGGATATGGGCAACGGAATTCATATCCATGCCGACATTGACACAGACATAATCGACATGGCCTGCGACATAGTTATCGAGCAGGGTAATCGGTGTTTTGGGATCAAGCGGCAGACAGGCATGCGCATCCCACGTGAAGTTCGGGCGGTAGTGAATGTCGTCGGTATTTGGCCCGGCGGAAGTCTTGGTGGTGACGTTCATGATGTCCCTTGTTCTTGTGGCTTTGCGCGACTAGTCCCAATCCACGAAGCTGTCGATGATGGCACGGTCATATCCCCCGGCGGCCCTGAAAAGCTGCTGTGAATAGGGGTTTTCCAGTTTGCCTTCGGCAAGCTCGGTGGCGGTGGCGCGTTCGACGATGCGACCGTGGTTCATGATCGCGATATCGTCGCACATATGGGCGACCACGGCGAGATCGTGACTGACCATGATATAGGTAAGCCCCAGATCATTGCGCAACCGGGTCAGCAGGTTGAGCACTTCGGCCTGGATCGAGACATCAAGTGCCGATGTCGGTTCATCGAGCAGCAGGATTTTCGGTTCGAGAATGAGCGCGCGGGCAATCGCGACACGCTGGCGCTGCCCGCCGGAAAGCTGATGGGGGTAGCGGAAGCGGAAGGAATTATCGAGCCCGACCTGTTTAAGCGCCTCGACCACGCGGGCATCGGAATTGCCAAGCCCGTGAATATTGACCGGCTCGGTCAGGATGCGGTCGATGGTGTGACGCGGGTGAAGGGATCCGAACGGGTCCTGAAAGACCATTTGCGCCAGACGGTAAAATGTCTTGTCGCGCTTTTGGGTTAGTTCCTTGTTGTTGACGACAATGTTGCCTTCCCAGTCATCGACAAGACCGGTGATGGTTCGAAGGACGGTAGATTTGCCCGATCCGGACTCGCCCACCAGACCGAACGATCCGTTGGCCGGGACCGAAATATCGACATCCTTGAGCACGTGGTTGTCGTCAAACCAGGCATTGAGTTTGGTGATTTCAATCATGGCAGTCATTTTGTCTCAGGCCTCCGCCCAGCTGGCTTCGCGGCTCAGGATGGGGAGTTCGTCGTGATTGCCATCCATTTTCGGCAGGCAGTTCAGAAGGCCCTGCGTATAGGGGTGTTTGGCCTGATCCAGTTCGGATGCGCGGATTTCTTCGACGACATGGCCCTGATACATCACCAGAACCCGGTCGCAGAAGCTTGAGACCAGATGCAGGTCGTGGCTGATAAAAACCAGCGCCATGCCGCGTTCACGCACCAGATCATCAAGAATCGCCATCACCTGAAGCTGTACCGTGACATCAAGGGCCGATGTCGGTTCATCGGCAATCAGGATTTCCGGATCGGGGATCAGCATCATGGCGATCATGACGCGTTGGCCCATCCCGCCCGATACTTCGTGCGGGTAGGATTTGAATACGCGTTCGGGATCGCGGATTTTGACCGCCACCAGCATATCAAGGGCGCGGCGTTTGGCTTCTTGCGCGTTGACCTTGTGATGTTCGCGGTAGGCCTCGATGATCTGGTCACCGATGGTCATGACAGGGTTTAGCGAATATTTCGGGTCCTGCATGATCATGGAAATACGCGCACCGCGGACCTTGCGCCAATCGCGTTTGGACAGGTTGCGCAGGTCCAGATCATGGAACTGCATCTGATCGGCGGTGATTTTGCCGTTCGCCGCCGTCAGACCCAGAATGGCGCGCCCGGTCTGGGATTTGCCCGAACCGGATTCGCCGACAATCCCCAGCCGTTCCCGGCCTAGATCGAACGACACACCACGCACGGCATGGACCGGCCCCTTGGAGGTGGAAAAGGTAATGGCGAGGTTTTTGACAGACAGAAGGGGTTCGTTCGTCATGATCAGTCACCCCCACGTGGATCAAGAACATCGCGCAGGCCATCGCCCAGCAGGTTGAAGCCAAGGCTGACGATAAAGATCGCAAGGCCCGGCACGGTCGATACCCACCATTGTTCCAGAAGGAACTGGCGGCCTTCGGACACCATCGCCCCCCATTCGGGCATCGGCGGCTGTGCACCAAGGCCAAGGAAGCCAAGACCCGCTGCAATCAGGATCATGCCGGCCATATCAAGGGTGACGCGGACCACAAGCGAGCTTATGCACATCGGGGTAATATGGCCCAGGATCAGGCCCATATTCGAGACACCCTGCAAACGGGCAGCTTCGATATAGTCGGATTTACGGACCGTGATGGTTTCGGCGCGCGCAATGCGGGCATAGGGCGGCCACGCGGTCAGTGCGATGGCCAGAACCGCATTTTCGATCCCCGGACCGATGGCAGAAACAAATGCCAGGGCCAGGATCAATTTGGGAAAAGCCAGAAAGATATCGGTGATGCGCATCAGTGTTGCATCAATCCAGCCGCCAAAGAACCCGGCGGCTGTGCCGACCAGAAGCCCGACGGGGGCCGCGGTAATCACCACAAGGGCAACGATCATCAGGGTATATTGCGCGCCGTAAATCAGGCGCGACAGGATATCGCGGCCCAACTGGTCCGTACCAAACCAGTGTTCGGCACTTGGTGATTTGATGCGGTTGGCAAGGTCCGCGGCCAGCGGATCATAGGGGGCCAGAAGCGGGGCAAAGATGGTGACGAGGATCAGGGCCAGTACGATCGACAGGCCGATCATGGCGAGCCTGTTTTCAGTGAATTTAAGCCAACCCAGCCACGCCCGGCCGCATTTTGCCTGCCAGCGTGATTGCGGGGTGTCGGATGTCAGCCATTGTTTCAGGCCGGGTTTTGCAGTGTTGCTTGAGATATTCATGGTGACCTATCTCCGTGCGCGCGGGTCAAGCAGGCGATAGAGCACATCGGACAGCATATTGACCCCGATGAACACCGCACCCACGACGACGGTACCGCCCAGAACCGCATTCATGTCGGCCTTGAGCAGCGAATTGGTGATGTAAAGCCCCAGTCCCGGCCAGGCAAAGATGATTTCGGTCAGAACCGATCCTTCTAGAAGGTTGGCATAGGACAGCGCAATCACGGTAACCAGCGGCACCATCACATTGCCAAGGGCGTGACGCCAGATGATCCGGGTTTCCGAGATGCCCTTGACCCGTGCGGTCAGGATGTATTCCTGACTGAGCTGTTCGAGCATGAAAGAGCGCGTCATGCGCGCGATATAGGCCAGCGAGAAATAGGCCAGGATCGAGGCGGGCAGAATAATGTGCGAAACCGCATTCCAGAACAGGTCCATATCACCTTCGATCAGGGTATCGATCAGCATCAGGCCGGTGGTCGGTTCGATGAAGTCGATATAAAACGAATCAAGTCGTCCCGGACCCGCGACCCAGTCGAGTTTCAGGTAAAACACCAGAAGCCCCATCAGACCCAGCCAGAAGATCGGCATCGAATATCCGGCAAGTCCGATGATGCGTACGATATGATCGGGCCATTTGCCTTTGTTGATTGCGGCAAAAACACCGGCGGGAACCCCAAGGAAAACACCGATGATGGTGGCAAGGGTTGCCAGTTCCAGGGTTGCCGGGAAGACGCGTTTGATGTCTTCGAGGACCGGGTTGGCGGTGAGCACGGATCGACCAAAGTCGCCTTGCAGGACGTTGCCGATATAGACAAAGAACTGTTGCCATAAAGGCAGGTTCAGTCCCATTTCCTCGCGGGCACGGTCATAGGTGCTTTGCGATGCATGATCGCCAACGGCAGCCAGAACCGGATCGATCGGCAGTACACGTCCGATCAGGAAGGTGACCAGCAAAAGTCCGAAAAAGGTTATGGCGAGCGAGAAAAGAATACGCACAAGGCTTCCGCCCGTGCGGGAAAAGAGACGGGCGCGCGTGCGCCCGTCCCGTGATTTTCGCGTAGCTGCGGTCATTCGACCGTTGCCTCCCTAGTCCTTGGTGACAAAACGATAATAGTTGTTATCGAACGACGGACCGAGGACGAGATTGTTCACATTGTCCCGCATCGCGGCGATTTCGGTTTCCTGGAACATGATCACAAACGGGCCGTTTTCAAGAACCTTCTTCTGAAGGTCCATATACATTGCGGCACGTTTTGCATCGTCGCGTTCAAGGGTCGCGGCATCGGTTTCGGCTGTCAAAGGACCTGCATCCCAAGAGTTGCGCCATGCCAGCGGTTTGGCAGATGCATCGTCGGAATTGTCCGGGTTCCACGCGAAAGTGGAAGCATTGGTGTGCGGGTCCTGATAATCCGGGCCCCAGCGGCCGATATAGATATCGTGCTGACGGGCGCGGTATTTGGTCAGGGTCTGGCCACCGTCACCCGGAATGATTTCCAGATTGATACCGGCCTGTGCCCAGGTCGCCTGGATCGACTGTGCCATCGCCATGATGGCGGTGGTGTTACGTGTATCCATGGTCACCTTGAAGCCGTCTTCCAGTCCTGCTTCTGCAAGGATGGATTTCGCCTTTTCGACGTCAAGCGAATAGGGGTTCTCGTTATAGGCGCCAAGGAAACCTTCGGGCAGGAATGCCTGATGGATTTGTGCGCGACCGGCCATGATGGTTTCGGTGATGCCCTCATAGTCGACCAGATATTTCAGGGCCTCGCGAACTTCGGGTTTCGAGAGGAATTCGTTTTTCTGCGACAGGCCAAGATACCAGAGTGCGCCTTTGCCTTTGGACAGAAGCTTGATGTTTTCGTCATCCTTAACCGAGGCGAGCTGATCGGCTTCGAGGTTACGCGCGATATCGATATCGCCCTTTTCCAGCAGCAATTGCTGTGACGCGGCCTCCTTGACGTTGCGGATGATGACGCGCTTCATCGCTGGTGCGCCGTCCCAGTATTCCTCGTTCGCCGTCAGGCTGAGGCTTTCGCCCGGGCTCCATTTGTTCAGAGCGAACGGGCCGGAACCGGCATAGTTGGTTTTCAGCCATTCATGACCAAGGTCGCCGTCCTTTTCATGGGCAAGCACTTCTTTCTTGTCGACAACAGCGCCAACGCCGGCGGTCAGGCAATAGAGCACGAAGCTTGGCGCATAGGGCTGGTCGACCTCCATGACCAGCGTGCTTTCGTCGGTCGCGCGAATCTTCTCCTTGACATTATCGGGGGTAAAGCCGAACTGGCCAAGAATGAAGGCCGGGGATTGATCAAGAAGGACGACGCGTTGCAGCGAAAAGGCAGCGTCTTCGGCGGTCAGGTCATTGCCCGATGCGAATTTGATGCCGTCGCGAATCTTGAAGGTAAAGGTCAGGCCGTCTTCGGAGACTTCCCAGCTTTCGGCGATCACGCCATGGATTTTCGATACATCGTCATTATCGAAGCCAATCAGGCGGTCATATGTGTTGCCGGCATATTCGGCACCCGAAAATTCAAAAATCTGTGCCGGATCGAGTGTGATGATGTCGTCAATGGCAAAAGCCATGACAAGTGCGTTTTTCGGTGTTTCGGCCTGTGCTGCCATTGGGATGGTAGCCAGTGCGGTTCCCAGAACCAGCCCTGCGATCAGTTTGCGCATTTTGCGCCTCCCGTTTTGTTGCTTGTTGGATCACGGGCCATTCTAAGTGGGGCGACCTGCGTGATCTTCGACTAGAACATGCAGAGCGAAGCATAAATTATACGATTAATCAATGACCAGACGGTCAGGAATGCCTAAAAAGCACGCAAGATATTGTGTGGTATCTTGCCTGTTCGCGTATCGGTTGTAATGATCGGATCGGGAATGGGGGAGATGAGAAGGGGCTCTGATTTCCGGCATAAAAAAAGCCACTATGAAAGCGACTTTCCGTACTCTTTAAAAAGAGTGGCGCGAGTGACGGGACTTGAACCCGCGGCCTCCGGCGTGACAGGCCGGCGCTCTAACCAACTGAGCTACACCCGCTTGGTGTGGCGCGGTTTATATAAGGGGTGGTTCGGTCTGGCAAGGGCTTTTTTTCAAAAAAATGAACCCGCTATACCGGGGATTGGCGGCGGGGAGACAAAGCCCTTGAAAACAGGGTGCCGTGATGCGCATCCGGCGATGTTTTGTTCGTGCGATACGTGATTTTGCGACGGGATCAATGACGGAAAAGCGGGAGGGCGTTACCGGTCGAGCACCTGCATGGTGATGATGATCCGGGGGCAGAAACAAAAAAACGCCAGCGGTAAACCGTGGCGTCTTTTTTGTACTTTCCATTGGGTGGAAAGTGGCGCGAGTGACGGGACTTGAACCCGCGGCCTCCGGCGTGACAGGCCGGCGCTCTAACCAACTGAGCTACACCCGCTTGGTGTGTGGCGCGGTTTCTAACAGCAGGTCCGTGGGGGCGCAAGACCTTTTTTAACCGGTTTTGCCACTTTTTTGAATGTCGATACCATGGCGCGTTTTTAGGCGTGCAAAATATATCCTTTCGGTCATGGCAGAAGCGTATCTTTGCCGGTTTGATGCTGATCAAAGTGCAAACGCGTTAGCAGATGTAAAACTTTGGGATGATTCAAAACAGGGCGGGGCCCTGAAACGGGACAACCGAAAGCGGGGACGCTGCATGACCGATACGATCCTTGCCGTGCTTGACGATATTGATTCTGGTTTGGCAGCCCGTCTTGCTTCTGCCAAGGCGGCAGGAGAGGTGCCGTCTACAGACCAGGCAGACGACATAATGCTATGCGACCTCAGGATGCTGCGCAGTCTTGTGCTGCTTTGGAGCGGGCAGAATGCGGCATTAACCGGCGACAGTGACAATGTGCGGCGTTGGATGACAGACCGTTTGCCTGATATCAGCCAGCGTCTGGAACGGATTGATACCCGTGTCGGGCAGGCCCTTGCGGCCAAGAGATGTCATCCCGGCAAAATTGCACCATTATCGGCCGTGAACTGCAATATGGATGCGCTGTGATCGGGGATGTTGACTGCCGCACAGGGAAAACCCGTTATTCGCGCGGCAGTTCGTAACGTTCGGCAAGCTTGGTCAGGGCGGCAACGGTTGCCTGTTCAACGGTTGTTCCGAACCCGGTGACGCGGCTTGCGAGAATAACGTACAGAGAATCAATATGGAGCTGGATCACCAGAAGCTGCTTCATATTGGCGGTGGTTCGGTCGGCAACAAAGATTTCAAGCGATTTTGCGATCTGCGTCATCAGCGGATACTGGAACGTGCCGCCAAGAGCCTTGACCGAATAGGCGAGGTCGGCGCTGTTTTCCAGCGCGGTTGGTGCCTTTGAATTGTTGCTGACAGCATCGACTACAATGTTCCGGCAATCGGCCAGTTCCTTGCCGATATCGCGAACGAAAGTCTCGTTGCTGCGCTGAACGACTTTTTCGAGCTCTTCGAGCTGTTCGGGCGACAGATTGATGTCAAAGCCCTTGACGAAATTGACCGCACGCCGCTTCAGATCGGTCTGAGGCGGAATGATCTGGGCTTTTTTCTTTTTCTTTTCGGGCGTCACGATTGCTCCGGTCCCCCAATCATAGTGGGTCATTCGTCATCCGGGCTCCGTCTGTCGGGCCCATCAAAATCAACCTGTCTGCGGCGGCGATCCGGGCCGAAATAGGAACCGGTATTCACAAAATGCCGTGGACGGGTAATGACCGATACCAGCCGACTATAAAGTGCCTTGGCATTGAACGGTTTGGCAAGAAATTCTGTAATGCCGAGGTCACGGGCGGTTGTCACATAACGTGTTTCCGAATGTGCCGTCAACATGATCACCGGAATGAAGCGGTTGGGCGAATTGACCGAATTCCTCAGAACATCAAGGAATTCAAGGCCATCCATCCCGCGCAGGCGCCATTCGGTGACGATGATATCAATTTGCTGGGTTCGCAAAATCTCGAACGCATCGTTCGGGGATCGGACACGCTGAACGGCTGTCGCACCAAGATACGAAAGTGTATCGAAAACTACCTGGGCCGAAATCTTGTCGCCGTCGACGACCAGAAAACTGATTTTACTGAAATCGATCTTTGCGCTCATCCGGCCTTCTATCCTGTGCGTCGTCACGATCCCGGTCCTTGTTTGCGGTCAGGGCCTTTTCTGCGTGATGATCGTACTACCGTGGTCCTAAATGCTTATACCTTTGTCTGAGAAGCAGCAAGGCCAAAGCGGTCATCTGTCGGCAACAAAATCTGACAAATACTGACGCGTAACCTTGTGCAGACATTGAACAAACGACGATTATGTTCTTTTTGTTCATGCGCGTAATACCACGGAGCACCGTATATTGGGCGCACCGGAAAAAATAAAAGGGGTCTTATGAATGATCCGGAATTGTTTCGGCAAGCGGCTCTGTCGTGCCTTCGTTATCAATGACCTGAACCGCGACGCCGGCCTCGCCAAACATTTCGGTCGAGATGGCCATATCCTGTTGCCAGCGTTCCAGAAAATCAGGGGTCAGTTTGTTTTTGTCGACAAAAACCTCGGCGATGCCGGCCTGAATGATCGCCCGTGCGCAATCGCAGCAGGGGAAATGCGTCACATACAGTGCGCAGCCGTCAAGCGACGTGCCTGTGTAGCTGGCGTTATAGATCGCATTGCGTTCGGCATGTTCGGTGTAGGCATATTTTTCGGGGCGTTGATGGCGGCTTTCGATATTGTCATCGACACCGCGCGGAAAGCCGTTATAGCCAACGGCACGGATTTCCTTTTTCGGGCCGATCACAACGGCACCGACCTGGGTGCTGCGGTCCTTTGACCATTCGGCAATATGGGATGCCAGTCCCAGGAAACGATGGTGCCATTTGCTCATTTTGCCGGTCCCCGATTTGTACATGTGGCGCGGCTTGCAAATGCACCGGTCTTGCAGGCAGACGGGCAGGGCATTCGATGCTGCGCTGCTTCTTTAAAGAAGTGACGGCTTGTAATTGTCCAGTGAAAAATCACATTTTTGTAAAGGCATTTGGCGAAAAGCCCCTGTTCAAACAGGGTTCGATTGACTATTAAGGGGTTACCCCCAGAAAAAGATCAGGACGTCTCGACGCCTCGCCGGGAAAACATGGCCGAAGCGAAGGGACCCAATGGAAACCAAAAAACAAGAGGTAATAGCCGATGCGCCGTCAACGTAAGGCGAAGATCATCGCAACCCTGGGGCCAGCGAGCTCGCATCCGGAAACTCTGGAAAAGATCGTCAAGGCGGGTGTGGATGTATTCCGGCTGAATTTCTCGCATGGTGAGCATGCGGAGCATCAGGCGCGTTTTGAAACAATCCGCGAAGTCGAGGCCAAGCTTGGCCGTCCGATTGGCGTGCTGATGGATCTGCAGGGCCCGAAGATCAGGTGCGGTACTTTTGCCGACGAAAAGATCGAACTCGAAGCCGGTGCGACATTCCGTTTCGATATGGATAAAAAGCCGGGCGATACGACCCGCGTTTCATTGCCGCATCCCGAAGTTTTTGCCGCACTCAAGCCAGGGGCGAACCTGTTGCTTGACGATGGCAAGCTGCGCATGCGGGTGGAAAAATGCGATAGCAAGTCGGCCGAATGTACCGTCATTACCGGCGGGCCGCTGTCAAACCGCAAGGGCGTTAACCTGCCCGACGTGATGCTGCCGATGTCCCCCCTGACCGAGAAGGATCGCATCGATCTGGATTACGGTCTGGAGATGGGCGTTGATTTCGTCGCACTGTCCTTTGTGCAGCGTCCCGAAGACGTTGCCGAGGCACGCAAGATCATCAATGGTCGTGCGGCAATTGTCTCGAAACTCGAAAAACCGCAGGCGATTGAACATCTTGATGAAATCGTCGCCCTTTCGGACATCATCATGGTCGCCCGTGGCGATCTTGGCGTCGAATGCCCGCCGGAAGATGTGCCGATTTTGCAGAAACGCATCATCAAGGCCTGCCGCGAGGCGGGCAAGCCGGTGATTGTCGCGACCCAGATGCTTGACTCGATGGTGACCAATCCGGCACCGACCCGTGCCGAAGCATCCGACGTTGCGACCGCCATTTATGACGGTGCCGATGCGGTAATGCTGTCGGCCGAAAGTGCGGTCGGAAAATATCCGATTGAAACCGTCAGCATCATGGACCGGATCATGATCCGGGTTGAGCAGGACGAGCTTTATTATCGTATGCGCGATGCCAATCGCCCCGATCCCGAGCACAATTCCCCCGACGCCATCAGTGCGGCAGCCCGTCAGGTGGCCGGTACGATTGGTGCCAAGGCGGTTGTGACCTATACCACGTCGGGGTCGACGTCGCTTCGTGCGGCGCGTGAACGCCCGGAAGTTCCGATTCTGGGGCTGACACCGAAAATCCAGACGGCACGTCGCATGACGCTGTGCTGGGGCGTGCATGCGGTGTTTACCCGTGATGCGACCAATTTTGCCGAGATGGTTGGTATTGCCTGTGAAGTTGCCAAGCGTGAAGAATTTGCGACAACAGGCGATGCGCTGGTGATCACCGCCGGTGTACCGTTCGGCACACCCGGTGCGACCAATATCCTGCGGATTGCGTGGTTGTCGTCAAAGGATTGACCAATCACTGTATGATGACATGAGACGGGCGGCATATTGTCGCCCGTTTTTTTGTGATGATGTGCTGTTCACGCGCTATCCGGCTGTATTGTTAATGTTTTTTTGAGTGTTTGCCATAATAGTACAGAGTGTTCTGGTCCGTATTCTTGGTAATTTGCAGGAAGCGGCCATGACCATGAGTTTAAAAGTTTTTTGGCTCTTGTATTGTTGTTTGGGTTGGATTGCTTTGCTATAAGCAATCCAAGACCAGATAAAAAACGTCGGTGTTGCAAGGGGTTGACGCCGATATGCCGTAAGGCAGGGGACAGGGGAATTACTGCGATAATGCTGAACTGGATGTTCAATCGGCAGAAATCGAAGGATGACGGTGCGCTTGATGACAAGTCGGCGGCCAAACTTCGTGATCTGGCGGAAACGGTTCGCAGCATAGCGCCAGATGAATTTGGTGCAGCCGAGCAGGCAAATTCGCGGGCCAACCGAATTCCGCGCAAAAAAGATTCTGATGACCTGACAGCCGAAAGCGGTATCGATTATGCCGCGCGCCTGTCGGCCGATCTTGCCGAAGATGACGAAGATGAAGATAGCCGACCGGATTTTGACAGCGACGTCCGCATGGATGTTGCACGCCGCCTGCGGCGCCATCTGAGCGAGCTTAGCCCGTCCGAGCGCCTTGATATGGTCGAGGAGTTCGTGACGGCAATTGGCAATATGGCCGATTGTTATCGCCCGCAGGTCATTGCCCTGATCGAGCAGGAACTGAGCCATACACCTTATATGACCCGTCAGGCTGCAATGCGCCTGCGTCAGGATATTGCGGCGATTGGCCGGGTGTCGCTTGGCGAATATGTCGAACTTTTAAGCGATGCCGACTTCCTTGATATTCTGCGTGGGCGGGGTGAATTCGTTCAGACCGCAGCCGAAAAGCTTGAAGCCGAACAGGAAGCCGCAGCACAGGCGCGTCTTGCCCGGGATCGTTCGGAAAAGGAAAAGGGCGGATTGCTGAACCGCTTGCTTTCATCGGATGACGCGCCGCGCAATGTGGTTGCCCTGACCCCGAAATTCGGCAGCAAGAAAGAAGCCACCAGCAAGACGCCACGTGACGAAATGGCTGATGGCCGTAACAAGATTTCGCGTCAGGCGCAGCGCCGTATCGCACATTTCATTCTGGCGTCACTGTTTGATACCCTGGTTGAACGTGGCCGCATGCGCGCCGAAGTGGCGCGCGCCATGCGCCAGTCGGTACGTCAGCGCATTGAGAAGGCAAAGCTCGAAAACCGTATTCCAAACCGTATGGCACAGGCCCCGTCCGAACGCGATCTTGACGATGCGATGCATGATGAGGCTGGCGAGCAGGGTGGTGTTGCCGAGCCGGTGACCATCGATCATTACATTCTTGATGCACTATCGCGTAACGAAGACGCGATGGTGGTTCAGAGCCTGGCGCATTATGCGCAGATGCCTGCCGCAATCGTTTCCAAAATCCTTGATTCGGGAAGTGCGCGCGCGATTACGGCACTGGCCTGGCGTGCAGGCATGAGCGCCCCGTCGGCGGTTGTCCTTCAGATGAGTGCCGCAATCCCCGAAGACAGCATCGAGCGTCCGGCTGCGGGCGGTCGTTATGCCATGGCATCGACGGATATGGACTGGTATATCGATTTCTTCAACGAGCTTCAGCCGTCCGGGCCGCGTGGCCGTGCTGCTGCGGGTACGACAAGTACCGCGTCGTCACGCAGTCCTGAAAAGTCCGGTCGTACACGCCGTCTGCCGGATGATCGACCCCAGGGGCCGAAGGGAGAATAAACGGGATGCGCAAGGATCTCGGGATCTCCTATGACGGGCTGAAATATGCTCTTTCCATCAAGGATCATTATCGCAGTGGAGAACCGCTTACGGTTACCGGGGCGGGGGAACAGCAGCGCCTTTTGATGCCGGAACATCTGCTGAGCAATGATCTGGCCTTGATGCAGTATGACGATCCGCTGGCGCTGGCGGTGATTGCGACCAAGGACCCGGAAAGCCCGATGGCATTGGCCGCAGCCATCCGCATGGGGCCGCATGCCAAGTGCAAGGAACTGATTACCGGGGTTTTTGAAGTCGTATCGGATGCGACAAAGCATGAACTGGTTGCCGATTGCGCAAAGCTTTTGTCGCGCAATGCGTTCAGCCCCGAAGCGTTCCAGCTGGTGCGCAACCGTGCGACCAATCATGTCGTTGAAATTCGCGAAGCCTATCGCCGGGCGATGGCGGGCAATTTGCGCGCGCTTCTGGATGGGAAGATGGCAGCGCGCGAGTTTGTCGAGGAATTCATTGAACTGGCATCACATGGCAATCTGCGGATTGATATCTATCGCCGTCTGGTCATGAAGCTGATCCGGTCCGATGCGGTGCGGCCCAGTGTCAAATTCATGCTGCTTGAACGGCTTGATAAATTCCCGCAGATGGTCAAGTTGCAGATTGTCAAAGAAGTCAATTCTGCCCCGGATACGCCGGAATATCAGACTTTGAAGCAGGAACTGCGCTGGATATACGAAAGCAAGGCACGGGCGAAAACCGGCACCGGAATGCAGGAAACATCGAAAAACTGGTTTGGTGGTTCATCGCTGGATTATGGTGCTGCTGCCGGTTTGCAAAGCCGAAATGCGATCATCCGACCGCAGCAACCGACCCTGAGACGGCCAAGCGTTCCGTCAACGCAGCCCAGTGGCGGTTTCAGCACACGAGAAATTTCGTCCTGGCTGAACTGACCGGCAGCAACACCGAAGAACCTGATCAGCCCGCCAGACGTCTGGCGGGTTTTGTCGTTTCCGGCGTAACCGCAATACCGGCCTGATGTTCGAGATAGACGGTACAGACCACGCGCAGAAGCGATGCGAAATTGGGAATATCGCCGCGCTGGCTGACGACCTCGTCATGCAGTCTGCCCAGAAATTGCGGGGTGCTGAAACCTTCGCCGGCGGCGATTTCATCAAGGATCTGCCAGAAGCGCTGTTCAAGGCGGACACTGGTGACCAGGCCATTGATGCGAAGCGAGCGGCTGACGGATTGATAAAGTTCGGGATCGGTGCCGGAATAGATCTGACACATGATGACGACCTCTCCTGTTTGTGCCACCGGCGATATAACGCCGGTGGCCGGTTACAGGTTCATGGTCCGGCATCTGGTCCGGAAAGGCAATTGCCGATTGTTCTAGTGGCTGATTTCCGTACCGAGCAGGGTCAGGAAACCGGCCAGCCATTTCGGATGGGCGGGCCATGCCGGGGCGGTAACGAGATTACCGTCGATGCAGGCGTCATCAATCGCGATTTCGGCATAAGTGCCACCGGCAAGGCGAACTTCGGGGGCGCAGGCCGGGTAGGCCGATACGCGACGGTCCTTGATGATGTCGGCAGCAGCCAGTATTTGTGCGCCGTGACAGACGGCTGCAATCGGTTTGTCGGCATCGTTGAAGTCACGCACCAGACGAATGACATCCTCGTTCAGGCGCAGATATTCGGGCGCACGACCGCCAGGGATCAGAAGGGCGTCGTAATCCTCGACCCGGGCTTTCGCGAAATCGGCATTCAGCGCAAAATTGTGGCCGCGTTTTTCGCTGTAAGTCTGGTCGCCTTCAAAATCGTGAATCGCGGTGGCAACCGTATCGCCGGCTTTTTTATCCGGGCAGACGGCATCCACCGAATGACCGACAGCAAGCAGGGTCTGGAATGGCACCATGGTTTCATAGTCTTCGGCATAGTCGCCGACCAGCATCAGGATTTTTTTCGCTGACATTATTTTATCCTCCCGTGTGTTGTGATCGTGAAACTATAGACCATCGCAGGGGGCGGGGGGTAACAGCGGGCTACTACGCCGGAAAATGGATCAAGATGCATGTGACAAAACAGGGAATAGGCCCGAAAAAAGGCGGCCCGAAAAGGACCGCCTTTGGCAGATCAAATTTTTATGACAAATCAGCTTTTGGTCGGTGTCGGTTTGCTGGTAGCAGGTTTTTTGGCTGTTGTTGATTTGGTTGCCGGTTTTGCCGCCGTGCTGCGCGTGGCAGGCTTTTTCGCCGGTCCAGCTTTCGCCGGTGTGGATTTGGCTGATGTGGATTTGGCTGGTGCAGCGGTCGAGGCCGTTTCAGCGCCTTCCTTGATATGCAGGTCGCGCTGCGGGAAGGGAATCGAGAAACCCGCAGCTTCAAGTTCGGTTTTCGAACGACGGCTGAGGTCCCAGAAAGTTGCCCAGAAGTCGGGGGTGTTGGTCCAGCCGCGCGCTGTCAGGTCGACCGAGCTTTCACCAAGGGTGGCGACGAAGCTCATGGGTTCCGGGTCCTTGAGGACGCGCGGGTCGCTTGCGACCAGATTTTTCAGGAAATCGAGAGCGGCATCGACATCATCATCGTAGGAAATGCCGACCTTGATATCCAGACGGCGGGTCGGGTTGCGCGAATAGTTTTTGATCGCGCTGTTCCAGATTTGCGAATTCGGCGCCGAAATAAACACCCCGTCTGCGGTTTTAAACAGGGTGGTGAACAAGGTGATTTCAACCACTGTGCCCGAAACCGAACCGGCTTCGACGAATTCGTCCACCTTTAACGGACGCAGGACCAGAATCATTACACCGGCGGCAATATTGGACAATGTGCCCTGCAGAGCCAAACCGATGGCCAGACCGGCGGCACCGAGGACTGCGATGATGCTGGCTGTCTGTACGCCGAAGTTTGACAGAACGGCGATCAGGACAAAAATCAGAACGGTGTAGCGGACAATGCTTGCAGCAAGCGGTTTAAGTGTCGAATCGACAAATTTGGCATTGCGCAGTGCATGTCGAACAAGTGCGGATGCACGTCCTGCAACCCACCAACCGACAATAAGGATGAGAATTGCACCGACAATATCCATGCCAAAGCCAAGTGCAAAAGCTTTGAACATTTCTGCAATCGTATCGATTTCGGTCCCGATCATTTTTCCCTCTTTTGTTCTAGCCCTGAATATTCGCTATCCTTGAATATTCAGCTAACATAGGTTGTGGTCTTTGGTATCCATACTAGTGTATGGTATGTCAGCATCGCAGGTTTAATTGATCTTGAAAAGAAGCCCATGATACCCAAGTGACGGTAATGCCATGGAACTTTTCGTGTTTTAGTGCGTTTTGCGACATAATATGACCATCATTGGTGATATTGTAGGTTACTGAATAACAACCTGAACTATAGGGGCAAAAACATGCAGCTTCGTCCGTCTTTTGTTTGTGCTATCGGGGGCATCGCCCTTCTTAGCGCGTGTAGCAGTGTCGACAACTCGGGTACGGCCGTCATGTACGGTGGTAACCCGCTGACCTATGGCAGCTCTGTCAACAATGCCGTGACCGGTGCCGAGCCGACCACCGCATTTGGCAAGGCGCTTAAAGCTGAATATATCGCCTATGCACAGCGTGAAGCTGATGAATGGTACGATTTCTTCGATGCCGACTTCTTTGCGAAAAAAGCAGGTAAAGTCGCAGAAAATGAAACCATCCTTCCGGAAGATCCGGCCAACTGGCGTTTTGACGCCGAAGAAGTTGCACAGAAACGCGCTGTTCGTGATGAACTGATCGCGCTTCTTGACGATGGCAAACGTGAAGAAAAACCGGACACTGCCGCAATTGCGCAGGCCCGTTACGATTGCTGGATCGAGGAAAGCGAAGAAGGTTGGCAGACCGATCTGATCAGCCAGTGCTGGAAAGATTTCGAAGCCGCGATGACCGAACTCCGTGCCGAGCCTGAAATGGCAGCAGCAGAGCCGGAGCCGGTTGCAGCAGCACCGCGCCTGT
Organism: Thalassospira australica; assembly: GCF_044790785.1. Classification (GTDB taxonomy): domain Bacteria; phylum Pseudomonadota; class Alphaproteobacteria; order Rhodospirillales; family Thalassospiraceae; genus Thalassospira; species Thalassospira australica_A. The sequence continues at coordinate 1,667,778 of NZ_CP085258.1, forward strand.
TCACCATCTTCTTCGACTTTGACAGCACCGCGATCACGCCGGTTTCCGAGCGTGTTCTTGATGCCGCTGCCGAGCAGTGGGCTTCGAGCATGAGCAACGTTACCGTCGTTGGCCATACCGATGCGTCTGGCCCGGCAAGCTACAATATGGGTCTGTCCGAGCGTCGTGCGGATGCTGCCCTGTCCGAACTGGGCAGCCGTGGCGTTTCGGCCGACAAGGTTGAGACCGAAGCTGTTGGCGAGAGCGAATTGCTGATCCCGACTCCGGATGGTGTTCGTGAACCGCGTAACCGTCGTGTGACGATCTCGATCGACTAATTCGCGGTCATTTACCAAATCTTTGGCAACGGGGTGGCATATTGTCACCCCGTTGTTTTTTATGGATAGTTGATCGAATACAGGATCGCCCGTGTGAATAACGGTTGAAATCGGATGCAATACATCTAATTGTCTGCGGGATATCCCAGCCGCGAAAGGGAGAGACGGGGGAAAATGATCAGAAATTTGTGCCGTTCATTGCGCGGTGCCGGTATCTGCGCAATGGCCATCGTTGTAATGGCAGGAAGTTTTGCCCGGACAGGGGCTGCAGCAGATATCACACCGCCAGTACCGTTTGAAAAGTTTTATGCTGCCGAGCGCGGTGACGGCAAATATCTTCGTTTCAATGCATTTTCAGGCGAGATTCCCGGCAAACGGATCAAGGCGCTTTTGCGATCCGGGCAGGTGATTGGTGACCGTATTCTTCTTGCCGAAGATGTCGCGGTTTATTTCCCGGATGGTTATATCGTGCAGTCGCAGGTCCGGTTCGGCAAATATGTCCCGCGTCCGGGCTTGATTGCCGGTGCGGTCGCGAAACGCGATCATCTGATTGAAAATCCGCGCTATGGCCTTGTTGCCCAGTTTGACCAGATTCTTGGCAAAGAATGCGCGCGTACCGAATACGCCAATGGCTTTGCCGCCCTTCGGATCAAGTCGGACGGTGTTATGTCGCTGGTGATGGAAACTGCCGGTCTTTACGATCCGCTGGTGGATGAAGAAACCACCACCTATACGGTGACCAGCGCGGTGCAGCCGGACTTTATCGGCAATCAGGGGCTGGTTCCAGACCTTATGAGCAGGTGTGCCCGCGGCTGAATTTCAGTCAGCCGAGATCAAAAAAAGGGGAGGCACTGCGACGGGCAGTGCCTTTTTCTTTTGGCGCAGTTTAAAATCCGGTTGGTCAGGCGACTTTCCAATCCGGTGCAAACAGACGCGGGATTTCAATTGCCGGGCAACGGTTCATGACAACATCCAGCCCGGCTTCCTGTGCGCGGGTTGCGGCATTGATATTGATCACGCCAAGCTGCATCCAGACCGATTTGGCACCAATGGCAATTGCCTCGTCGATCACGCCACCGGCATCCTCGCTATTGCGAAAAATATCGACCATATCGACCGGTTCGGTAATGTCGGCCAGGGTGGCGACGACTTTCTGGCCATGGATTTCACCGCCCGCCTGACCGGGATTGACCGGAATCACGTGATAACCGCGTGACAAAAGGAATTTCATTACACCATTCGATGGCCGTTCCGGTTTGGGGCTGGCACCGACCAGCGCGATGGTCCGGGTGCGTTCAAGCAGGGCCTGTGTGGCATTGTCATCGGGATTGTTGAAATTGCTCATGTGATCTGCCTTTGGTTTGCAATGCGGCATCGTTATGTCTTTATGATACATAAGACGCTGATGTCTTACCGCAATCTTCTGATGTCCGGATTGTGCGATGCCGGGCGGCTCGCAGAAAGTTGATGGCAAATTTAACTGACGGATCAAACGAAACAGGGTTGAGTAGGGATATGTTGCCCATTGCCCCAAACACCGAAGGTGTCCCGTATGTTTCCATGGCTTGATCCGTCTGGCAGGTTTTCGGCTTTTAAGCTGACCGTGTTTGTGCTGCTGCTTGTGCCGGGCTGTTTCATTCTTTGGCCGGTGATTGTCGAAGCAGGCGCAACCATACCGGTCAAGGAAGCGATCCTTGAAAGCGGGGACTGGGCGATCAGAATGTTGCTGATATCGCTTTTGATCACCCCGTTGCGTCGGATTACCCGGGCAAGCAAATTGGTGCAAATCCGCCGCCAGGTCGGTCTGGCAGCATTGGGATATGCGGTAATGCATCTGCTGCTATATATGCTGAGCCAGTCGTGGGATGTGCTGCGCGTGGCCAACGAAATTCTGGTACGGATTTACCTGACCATCGGCTTTGTCGCGCTGACGGGGCTTGTCATTCTAGGCGTGACGTCAACCAAAGCGGCCATGCGCAGGCTTGGTAAGAACTGGACCCGCTTGCACAAGATCAGCTATGGCATCGGTATTCTTGCGGCACTTCATTTCTTCATGCAGTCCAAAATCGATGTCAGCGAAGCGACCCTGATGTCGGGCTTCTTTGTTGCCCTGATGCTGTATCGCGTGGCGCATGCGCGCGACTGGTCGCTGCGATCACCGCTTGTTCTGGTATCGATCGCGGTTCTGGCCGGGCTGGCAACGGCAGGGATCGAATATGCGTGGTACGGGCTTGCGACCGGTGTGCCGCCCTCTGCGGTCTTTGCCGCCAATCTTGACTTCATGTGGCCGTTGCGCCCGGCATGGAATGTTTTGCTGAGCGGGTTGTTCGTTGCAGTCATCAGTCTGTTCGGGCGTGATGCGATCGGCCGGGAATGGCTTGGCCAGATCGCATCGACCCTGTTTGTCAGGCCGCAGCGCTCGCGCGGCGGGTAAGGGCGGTCAGGAGACCGGCACCGATCATCACCGCACCGCCTGTACGCGTCAGGCGGCGCAGGGCAGTTGGTTTGCGGAATTTTTCGCGCAGGGCACCGGCCATAATCGCCCAGATCGCAACATTGACCGCCGCCAGCGAGACGAAGGTTGCGGTCATGATGACGAATTGCGGAACGAGCGGCATCGATGCATTAACGAACTGCGGCACAAAGGCGATAAAGAATATAATGCCCTTCGGGTTGAGGGCCGTCACGATATAGGCCTGCAGGAACATGCGTGACGGCCGGTTGCGTTTGGCATCCGGGTTATCTTCTAGCGATCCGGGCTTTTCGCGCCACATCTTGATGCCAAGATAAATCAGGTAAGCGGCCCCGCACAGTTTCAGTACGGTAAAGGCGTTTGCCGATGCGGCCAGCAGGGCACCGGCGCCGGCCAGCGAAATCGTCATCGCCGTCAGATCGCCAAGGGCCACGCCGGGTACGGTCGCCCATGCGGTCTGGCGTCCTTTACCGAGGGCATAGCTTACCACAAGCATGATGGTCGGGCCGGGAATGGCCAGCACGATGGAGCAGGCCAGAACGAAGGCCAACCAAATTTCAAGGTTCATCACGATACTCCCAGAGTTAAGTTTCCTGCTGTTATGAAGCCGCAGCCCCGGTTGGAAGTCGAGGGCAAAGTAGCCCGATACCGGCGATTATTCATGCCGCCAGTCGGGATGGCGTTTTTCAACAAATGCACCGATGCCTTCGCGGGCGTCATGTTTTTGCATGTTGTCGGTCATGACCCCGGATGCATAATCATAGGCGTCTGCCAGCGGCATTTCGAGCTGCCGATAAAACGCTTCCTTGCCAAGCCTGACGGTCATGCCCGATCTGGCGGCGATGCGGTTTGCAAGATCGCTGGTGGTGGCTATCAGGTCATCGTCTTCGACCACATCGGAAATCAATCCCATCTGCCACGCGGTTTCTGCATCAATCGAATCCCCGGTCAATAGCATGCGCATTGCATGCTTGCGCGATACATTGCGGCTGAGTGCGACCATCGGGGTCGAGCAGAACAGGCCGATATTGACCCCGGGTGTGGCGAATTTGGCAAATGTTCCGGCAACAGCAAGATCGCAGCTTGCCACCAACTGGCAACCGGCGGCGGTCGCCATGGCATGAACACGGGCAATCACCGGCTGGGGCAGGGTGACGATGCGCATCATCAGGGCACTGCATTGGGAAAACAGGGCAGCGTGACCGTCACAGGCCGAAATCCCGTTCATTTCCTTAAGGTCATGACCGGCGCAAAAGGCCGGACCGTTTGCGGCAAGGATGACGCAGCGAACGGATTTATCGGCCGCAATGTCATCAAGTACAGTGTGAAGGGCTGTCATCATCGCACCAGAGAGGGCATTGCGGTTTTGCGGAGCATTCAGGGTCACGATTGCAACCGGTCCGGTATCCTCGCGTAGAACGATGGCGGTTTGATCTGTGTTGCTGTCGGGTGAGATGCTGGTCATTTCGGCCTCCCTGTGATGGCGCGCACTGCATGTTTTTTACTTTTGCGTCAGTATATTGTCGTTGTAGAATTTCACGTCCCGGTTTTGTTGAAAACCAAAAAAGCATTATAATGGTTGATGCCGGTGTGACGGTCCCTTGTGAGGACGGTTGGGAATGAGCAACGACGAAAGACGCAAACCGCAACGGGCTCCTGGTCGTTTTGTGACCAGCAGGCAAATTGTCGAAAAGCAAAAACCGGTATCGCCGGTCGCCAAGACGAAAATGAAACGCTATGACCGCAAAGAGGTCATAGATTGGGACATGGAACGTCAACGAGCAGAAGCACGTGCCCGGTTGTTAAGCCGTGGCTTTGACGTGCCGGAAATCCTGCAACCCAAGCGCCCCGAAGCCGATCCCGATAACCCGGATGCCGGCAATATTGATACGGACGTGATGCGTGACATTTCCGGATCAGCCATGGCAGGGCCAAAACCGGCGGCCCCGAAAAAGGTGAGGCCGGTGACGCAGGCCGATATTCGCAGCAATGACAATCCGGGCGACCGGCCCAAACCGAACCGCCATTTCCTTGTCAGCAATGCGGCCCTGCAGCAGGCACGACCGGTTGTTGTGGGCCCGAATACCGCGCAGACTGTTTCGCAGGAGGGTCATGATACGCAAGGCAGCCCATACCGAGAATATCTTGACAGCCTTGGCGATGGCGCGAAAACCAGTCTTGATGCGCATAACGACATTACCGGGCGTGTGGATGACCTGAAATCCGCAAGCCAAACCGGATCGGGGAATATTGATTTGCCCGATAACCGCAGCAACTGGCTTAGTCAGGAAGAAGCCCGGCGTCGCAATTCGGTTCACAACTCTCCGGCGCACGCTGCACGCGCGAGCAGCCCGAAATCCGCCAAACAGCGCAGGGCCGATAAAAAGGTGGCGGAACGCGGAAACGCATTGGTGCTTGATAAAATCCTGCCAAAACTTGGGGCCTATATGGTGGCAGCCATTGCTGTTGGCTATATTCTGGTGCTGGTTTATACCGAACTTGGCAAACTGATTGGCAGTTAGAATCAAGAAAAACAATCGTCGATAGAATATCAATTTCTGAATCTTGCCTCAAACATGCCCAAATATAAGGGTTTATTATTAACTGTTGCACATTGAAACGTGCGGCAGAGGACCGGACGATGTGCGGTTATTGTCCGGGTTTCGAATTGCATAGCGGGGAGAACGCAAGACGAGGGGGAAGGTCCTTGTATCGGCTGGCAAGGGATGCCGGGCAATGCAAGGCCACCAGGATGTGGCATTAACCCTTGTTGCAGGAGACGGCGAAGGTAGCGCCGTAGTCGCCATGGAAAGTGACGTAAAAGGTCAGGAAGACCGCCACCCGGTTTATCTTCCGGAAAACCGGTATCGTTGGGCGTCCAACGATGAAGTGGACAAGCCCACAGTGGTTCTGCGCGGTCCGGTGCGTCCGCATTTCATAAGCAGGACATTCCCACGTAAAAAAGACAATCGTGACTGGATGGAGAAATATCTGCCGACCCTTGGGGCGGTGGCGATTGCTTCAGTTTCGGTGTTGTCGGTTCTGGCACTGGTCTACTACGAATTGATGCTTATCATTCGGGGGTAGGCCGGTTTCCCGAAAGTATTGGATTCCTGATAAAGAGGCGGCTGATAGTCCTTTATAGTCGTTGTTTTAATTGCCTGAGTGACCTTTGATATATGTCGTAAGACGACTGCAGCTGTCTTCGTTCCTGTAAGTGACATGGGCGGAGATCCGGATTATGAGAATCGGCAAATCTGACGGACAAGGGCGGGGGATTACATCGGTCCCGGCCATTCCATCGACCGGGTTGCGTCCGTCGCATCCCGGCGCAGGCAAAGACGCGTTCGAAAACAAGCTGCGCAGTGGGCAGGACCGTCCGGCAAACCGGCTGTCATCGTCATCATCACTATCTGCGGGTGAGTTGGAAAAGATCATAGACTGGGCGCGCGAGCGTCTGCGCAAGGATGATGGCGCGCAGGTTGTCCCCGCAAGTGCGGTAAGCTGGGGGATCAGCAGCGATCATCTTGGGCACCTTATTATTGCGCCAAAGTCAAATCCGGCCAATGACCGGGACAAGAATAGTGCCGGGTTCAAGGTTGCGGATTTTGCCGCTGGTCGCGTCAGGGAGCCGGACAGATCAGCCCTGACACGCATCGCGGCAGAGCATGTTTTTTCGTCCGAGGAAGTGGCAGATCATATTGCCTTTTTGACCGGGCGCATTCGCATCGGGCAAGAGGCGCGCGAAGCAGATCTGGCAAAACAGCAGAACGGAAAACGCGAGCGTATCGCAGATTTGCCACCAGTACACTATCGCTGGCTGAGCAACGAGGAAGCCCGGGGCAGGGTAGCTGTAATGGCACCGATGCCACAATCGCAAACGCCCCGCCCGGCTGTGCAGGCCAGGCCACGTCGCGGTTTGGCAAAATGGTTGCCCTCTATCGGGGCGACGTTGATTGCCGGTGTGATGATCTGTTCTGTATTGCTTCTGGCTGCACATGAACTGGCGATCATTTTGGGCTGAATCATTTTCCAACATCCATGATGCGCTTTAACTGTGTTGAAAATATTGACGTTAACGTAAACGTTATGTCAGGCTGTCGATCAAAGGGAACAGCGCCATCCGTGCAAGGCTGGCGACAGGGAGGAACCCGATATGAGAGCCATGCCGCCCCGCACGGGCATAACACTGGCGGATTTCGACGCCATTATGCGCGAAAAGGTCCCGTTTGTCGGGGATATGAACGTACGAACCGAAGAGCTTTCGGGGGACCGTGCCCTGTTGCGCTTGCCGTTCAATGAACGCCACATCCGGCCGGGCAATGTGATCTGTGGCCCGGCGATCTTTGCGCTGGCCGATATCGCGCTTTATGCGGTGGCGTGGCTTGTGGTACCCAAGGCCGATCTGGCGGTGACGACCGAGGCGACCGTGCATTTCCTTTCCGGGGCAAAGCCGGGCGATTTGCTGGCGGAGGCGAAAATCCTCAAGGCGGGCAAGCGGCTTCTGATTGCGGAATGTCATATCCGATCTGTCGTTGATGGTGCACTTTGCGCGCATGTCATCGGGACCTATGCGATGCCGCCCGAAAAGGGAGCAGAGCCAAAACCGGTATGAAAATGCTGAAAATCAGTGTGGTAAAATAATACCTATTGATTTAAGTCGTTGAAATAAAATGAAATATTCCTATTGCTTTCCTGTTTAATGCTGGCATACTGCGCCGACTTTCAACGAGGGGCGATTCCCTCCGTGGAACCCAGTTTTCGAGTATTAAATTATGAAAACCTTCACTGCGACACCGAGTGACATCGAGCGCAAATGGTTTGTAGTCGACGCAGAAGACGTCGTACTCGGCCGTCTTGCAGCCGTTGTTGCCAACCGTCTTCGTGGTAAACACAAAGCGATGTTTACCCCGCACATGGATTGTGGCGATCACATCGTCATCGTCAATGCCGAAAAAGTCAAACTGACCGGCCGTAAACTTCAGAACAAGAAGTTCTACTGGCACACCGGTTATCCGGGCGGTATCAAAGAACGCACCATGGACAAGCTGCTGAATGGCGAGCATCCGGAACGTGTGATCATCAAAGCTGTCGAGCGTATGATGTCCCGTGGTCCGCTGCGCAGCCAGGTTCTTTCCAAGCTGCACGTCTATGCCGGTACCGAGCATCCGCATGATGCACAGAAGCCGGAAGTTCTCGATCTTGCCGCAATGAACGACAAGAATAAGCGGAGTGCTAAGTAATGGCCGACACCAAAACTCTTGAAGATCTCAAGGATCTCGCACAGGGCGGTGAAGCTGCTGCTGCAGAAGGCACCCTGCCGGAACCGAAGATCGACGCACAGGGCCGTTCCTATGCAACCGGTCGTCGTAAGAACGCAATTGCACGCGTCTGGATCAAACCGGGCTCGGGTAAAGTTACCGTCAATGGCCGCGAATTCGAAGATTACTTCGCACGTCCGGTTCTGCGCATGGTGATCAACCAGCCGTTCGGCGTTGCCAATCGCAAAGACCAGTTCGACGTCGTTTGCACCGTTACCGGTGGTGGTCTTTCCGGTCAGGCCGGTGCCGTTCGTCACGGTATCTCGCGCGCGCTGACCCTGTTCGAGCCGGCACTGCGTCCGTCGCTCAAGGCAGGCGGCTTCCTGACCCGTGACTCCCGTGCTGTTGAACGTAAAAAATACGGTCGCGCCAAAGCACGTCGTAGCTTCCAGTTCTCGAAACGTTAATTCGTTTCCAGACATCTGGTTCGATTTGTTATCGGAAAAGCGTCACCTTCGGGTGGCGCTTTTTCTTTTTGCGGGTTTGCGGTCGGTAGGGGGCTAGCTTCCCAACAGAACCAAATAAAAAACGGCGTCTTCTGGTGCTGAAGACGCCGCTTTTATTTGATCTTGAAAGACGTAATGTCTCAGTCGCGTTATTGCCAGCGGTCCGAGAAATCGCGCGGGATCATCAGAATATCGCGATCGACCTTGGTCACGTCAGTATGGCCGCAAAGCGCCATGGAAACTTCGAGTTCCTTGTGAATGATCTCAAGCGCCTTGGTCACACCAGCTTCGCCCATTGCGCCCAGACCGTAAACATAGGCGCGCCCGATATAGGTGCCCTTGGCACCCAGTGCCAGTGCTTTCAGTACATCCTGGCCAGAGCGGATCCCACTATCAAGATGGACCTCGATCTTGTCACCGACGGCATCCATGATGGCTGGCAATGCACGGATTGAGGACAGGGCACCATCAAGCTGGCGTCCGCCATGGTTGGAAACAATGATGGCATCTGCACCAACGTTAAGTGCTTCCAGGGCATCACGCGGATCAATGATCCCCTTGATGATCAAGGGCCCATCCCACATTTTGCGGAACTCGCGAATACGGTCCCAATCAAGTGATTCATCGAACGCTTCGGCGGTCCAGGTGCTTAGTGATGAGGGGTCGGCAACCCCCTTGGCATGGCCGACGATGTTACCAAAGAAGCGGCGTTTGGTGCCAAGCATACCCAGCCCCCACTGCACCTTTGTCATCATGTTGGCGACTGATTTGACGGTCAGCTTGGGTGGGGCGGACAGGCCGTTCTTCAAATCCTTGTGACGTTGCCCCAGCATTTGAAGATCCACCGTTATGACCGCGGCCGAGCACTTGGCTGCTTTCGCCCGGTCAAACAGCCGCTTCATGAAATCGTCGTCTTTGAGTGTGTAAACCTGTAACCAGAAGGGCTTTGATGTGTTCTCGGCAACGTCTTCTATCGAACAGATCGACATGGTTGACAATGTGTAAGGGACGCCGAACTTCTCCGCCGCGCGGGCAGCCTTGATTTCGCCGTCTGCACATTGCATGCCGGTCAGTCCGACGGGGGCAAGGGCGACAGGCATGGCTACATCCTGACCGATCATCCGGCTTTTGGTTGAGCGCCCGGCCATGTCGATCGCGACCCGTTGACGGAGGTGAATATCCTGAAAGTCGGTGGTGTTTTCACGGAATGTTTGCTCGGTCCAGCTTCCGGATTCTGCGTAATCGTAAAACATGCGCGGTGCGCGACGTTTATAGATACGTTTCAGGTCTTCGACGCAGGTAATCACTGGCATGAGGTCAACTCCGAATAAAATGCGCTCGGTAATGGTAATACCAGTTTCGGAGGTTATCGCAAACCGAATTGAAAATCAGCTTCTTGCGGGGGCCAAACTGTTTCCGTATTCCGGAATCAGGGTGATGTTGTAGTCGCAAAAGAATTTTAAAAAGAAGGATCGAAAATTCGGAAGGTTATGATAATAAGAATCCATCAAAGAAAGATTTTTTGAATTTAAGGTGACATCCAATGGTTGGAACAATGCGACGAGCTTTCAAGACATAAGTGTTTGAACCTCTGTTGGATTACCTTGCGATATGTGAAGGACCGCTAATGGAGCGGTCTTTTTTTATGCCAATTCGGAAGGTTGGCAATTACCTGAAGCCCAAAGAAAGGGACCCCCGATATGCAGTACAGAAAGCTGCAAGATGACGATCTTCATGCCCTTGACGCATTTCTCGCGACCCATGCCGAAACCAGCATGGTCCTGCGCAGCAATTTGCGAAAAACCGGCATGAACCGACGTCATCATCCGCTTTCGGGCTGCTATTACGGCGAAGTTTCCGGTGATGGTGCGGTGACGGCGGTTTTGGCGATATTCGGCAATGGTAATGTCTTTGTGCAAACCGGCGGGAAACCCGTGCCGCGTGGTTTGATTCATCTGTTCCACGCCGAAAATGCGCAGGCGGTGGCCGGTTTCTATGGTCCGGCCGATCAGGCGCAAAGCGTGATCGAGATGCTTGGGCTTGGTGATGCGCAATTCGCAATAAATGCATGCGATGCTTTTTATCGTCTTGATCTTGCCCATCTGATCCTGCCGCAAAATGTGCGGTCGGACAGTTTCCAGATGGTGGATGCCGAACGGATTGATCGCAATACGCTGCTGCGCTGGCTGCGCGCCTACGAAATCGAGGCGCTGGGCAGGGAGGATACGCCAGCGCTTGATAGCCGGATCGCCAGTCGCCTTGTCCATGCGCTTAATGACCGCAACATGTGGGTGCTTGTGGTGGATGGCGTGCCGGTCAGCCTTTCGGGGTTCAACGCCGAACTGCCCGACATGGTCCAGATCGGTCCGGTCTGGACGCCGCCCGAACAGCGCAGCAATGGCTATGCGCGCATTCTTGTGGCGAAAACGCTTCTGGCGGCACGAGCGCGTGGCGTGACCCATGCGGTGTTGTCAACAGATAGCCCGGCGGCGGCAAGGGCATATGAGGCCATCGGGTTTGAGGGGGACGGCGCCTATCGCTTGGCGTTGCTGACGAGCCCGGTTAAGCTGACCGCACAGCTTTCATGTCAATGAGGTGCGCCCGTGACCGGGCCTGAGAGATTGCTGCGCTTTAAACAAATCCTGCTGCCGGTCCTTGGACTGGTGGCAGGGCTATTTGCCGGTACAATGCCGGTTCATGCAGCCGCACAGAATTTATCCCAGGTCCTGTATCGTTTTGAAGACAGGCCGCTGGTTTTGGGGAAATATGGCGCGGTTGCCGATTTTCAGGGTCGGTTGTTTGTGGCCGCGGCAAGTTGCAAGCGCGGTAGCACGTCGGCCTATGGGGCGACGGATGGCATCGTCGGGGCCAAGACGCGTCAGGCGATCATGGATTTACAGCCCTGTCTTGACCCGGCTGTCAAATCGGAAATCGGGGCTGCGACCCCCGGTGCGATTACGGTCGGTTTATGGAAGTTGCTGATGCCGGCAGAACAGCCATTTCCCGATGCGATTACGCGTGCCAATCATCTGACCTTTGCACTTGAAGGCACGGATTATGATGCCATCCAGTTCAATTTCTGCCAGTCGCGCAACCCGCGCAGTGGCAAGCGGTATCTGGAAGGTGATCCGTGGTGTTATACCAACGATCCCAATGCCTATCTGACATGGGGGCCGCGCGGGGCAACCGCCGGGGCCGGGGCGGAAATCCAGCAAATTGTCTTTGCCGCCGAACGGGCCAATCCCGGCTTGCTCAATGCCGTCTTTGGTCCGCATACGGATGCGATGCACCGGTTGGCGCTGGGCAACAATCAAAGTGCATTTGATATCCTGTGTGCGATCTGGATTGATCCGGATCGTCGGGCCGATTTTACCGCCCGGTTTGCACGGTACGGGGCACTGCCCGAGGTGCAGCGTGCCTATCGCCGGGTATATGATGCGGCCAATGCCGATGGCGGTAAAATCGCGCGGTTTTTCAAGATTTATGCTGCCTTAAAGCCCGTTATCGGGCGTGACCCGACCGAGATTGATCTGGCCTATTTCATCGATATGGCGACGCATGGCATGGCACCACCCGGCAATGTTTCCGACCTGTCGGCAAAGATGGTCAAGTTCGCCAGCCGGACGCGTAATGGACCAAGCCCCGGTGAATTGCGCCGCCAACTGGCGGCATGGTTGCCATCCCAGCATAAATATAATGACCGGATCGCACGCGATGCGATTTTTCTGATCGATGATCCCGAAATCACGTTATCGGATACCCATCGCCGTATTTGGCAGCAACGATCCGGGCTCAAGGCCAGCGATTTTGGCCTGTCGGATCATCGATATGTATCGGGCTATCCGGTGGCAGCCCCGACGGGGTTCGAGCAGATCGAGAGGTTTTATACCGTTCTGCCCGAGGATAAGCGCGCCTGTCCGGCCAATGTCCGCAAATCTCGACGACCGTGATTATCGGTTGCCAATGTGATGCATGTCATCGCTGCATGGGTCATGATCCCGCGATGCAGGGGAAAAGCCGCCTAAAGGCTTGCATCTGCGGGGCTTGTTTGCCAACATCCGCCCGTTAATCGCGCCCGCTGACCATAAAGGTTAGGGTGAGCCTAAAGGAGCAGGATTTGAAATGAGCGACGTTAAGGTCAAAGTCGGAATTCTCGGTGCCAGTGGATATACCGGGGCGGAACTGGTTCGTATTCTTGCGCACCATGCCGCTTCTGAAATCACCCTGCTGACCGCCGACCGACGCGCCGGACGTCCGTTCGGGGAGGTTTTCCCGCATCTTGCCCATCTGAAATTGCCGACCATGATCCGGATCGAGGATGCGGACTGGTCTATGGTAGATGTTATTTTCTGTGCTTTGCCACATGGCACGACGCAGGAAGTGATTGCCGGTTTGCCGGATCATGTCAAAGTTGTCGATCTGTCGGCCGATTTTCGTTTGTTCGATGCCGCGACCTACAAGGAATGGTACGGCGCAGAGCATGCCGCACAGGATTTGCAGAAGGATGTGGTTTACGGCCTGACTGAACTGCACCGTGAAAAGATCAAAAAGGCGCGCGTTGTTGCCAATCCGGGTTGTTATCCGACCCCGGTGCAGCTCTCGCTGACGCCGCTTCTGGAGCAGAAGCTGGTGCAGTCGGACGACATCATCATTGATGCAAAATCCGGTGTGACCGGTGCAGGTCGTTCGCCCAAGGAAGGCATCCTGTATGCCGAGGTCACCGAAGGCATTCATGCCTATGGCACCGGCGGACATCGCCATGCACCCGAGATCGAGCAGGGCCTTGGCTGGGCCGCAGGGCAGGATGTTGTGGTGAACTTTTCGCCGCATCTGATGCCGATGAGCCGCGGTATCCTTGAAAGCATCTATGTCAAAATGACCGATGGCACCAAGGCCGAAGACATTCAGGCCGCCCTTGAAAAACGTTATGCCGACGAGCCGTTTGTACGTGTTCTGCCGTTTGGCACAACCCCGCAGACCCGTCACGTGCGCGGGTCGAACTATGTTCTGATCGGGGTGGTCAAGGATCGCGTGCCGGGCCGTGTGATCATTGTTGCGGTCGAGGATAACCTTGTGAAAGGCGCATCGGGACAGGCGGTTCAGAACATGAATGTCATGCTGGGCCTGCCGGAAATCATGGGGCTTGAGATCGAGCCGCTGTTCCCGTAATCGCGCAAAAGCATCATGTCAAAAGGGGCGTGTCCGATCTGGATGCGCCCCTTTTTCATGGCCGCATCGCGCGTTCGAGAACGGTGAAAACACGGTCGTCCTCGCATTGCGCGATGTTAAAGCGCATCAGGTTTCCGGCCGATTGCGAGATGCTGAAAACATTGCCGGGTGCCAGAACCACCCCTTCGGTCAGCGCATTGCGGGCAAGTGTCGCGGCATCAATGGGGTCGGGCAGGCGACACCACAGGAAAATCCCGGCATCGGGTCTGATCACCGGTGTGATGCCAAGTGAACCAAGCCGGGCTTCGGTAACGGACATGGCTCGGATCAGCCGGTCGCGCAGGGTGTCCATATGTTTTCGATAGGTGCCGTCCTTCAGGACCGAGAAAATCAGTTCGGCCGAAAAATTCGGACTTGAAAAGCCGGTTGCGATCTTGAGGTCCGTCAGGCCTTCGATCCAGTCCGGGCTTGCCGCGATATAGCCGCACCGCACCGACGCCGAAAGCGTTTTGGAAAAGCTTCCGATATGGACAACCCGGTCAAGCCCGCCAAGTGCTGCCAGCCGTGGGGCAGGTGTGTTTTCGAAATCGGCAAAAATATCGTCTTCGATGATGATCAGGTCATGTTCTTCGGCAATGTTTAAAACGCGGTGGGCCACCATCGGCGACAGAGATGCGCCTGTCGGATTGTGCAGTCCAGAATTGGTAATGTAGAGACGCGGCTTGTGTTCCGCGGCAATCCGGGCAAAGGCGTCGATATCAGGCCCGGTGGCGGTAAAGGGCACGCCGATAATGTTGGCGCGATGTGCGCGCAGCAATGCCTGAAAATTGAAATAGCACGGATCATCGATCAGCACCGTATCGCCCGGTTCGATCAGGAACCGGCACAGCATATCAATCGCCTGGGTCCCGGACTCGGTCAACAGAATCTGGCCGGGATCGGCATTGATGCCATAGGTGCCCATTCGGCGCGACAGGAGTTGGCGCAGGGCGGACAGGCCAAGCGGTGTGCCGTAATCGACGAGCGTGGCATCATCAGCGCGTGACAGATTGCGAAGCGCGCGTCTGATGGCGGTTTCAGGCATCCAGTCCGCCGGAAGCCAGCCGCAACCGGGTTTGATCATATCCGGCCGGGCATCAAGTGACTGGCGCGAAACCCAGAACGGATCGATGGCCCGATCCAGTTTCGGGCCGATTTGGGCAATCGAAAGCGGTGCGGTATGACCCGACACATAAAACCCCGATCCGCGGCGGGCCTCGATCATGCCTTCGGCCACCAGTCGGTCATAAGCTTCGACCACGGTTGAATTTGAAACCTTCATCTGTCGCGCAAGCCCCCGGATCGAGGGCAACCGATCCCCGGCAAGCAGATTACGCGCCCCAATCCGGTCGTGGATTGCGGCCATGACGCGAGCGACAAGCGTTCCGTTGTCCGACTGTTTTGACGATCCGTCAGGTGCCACTGTATTGCTCCTGTAATCAGTACAGTTTGTTTGAATTGTACTTTATTGTGTCTGGTCGATGTGCGGCTGGCAAGCGATAGATAAACCTTCGAACATGACGGAGGTTTCGATGGCAATTGGAGTACAACGGACAAGTGGCGGCTGGATCAGCGGGATGATCGGCATCCTGATTTTCAGCGGGTCGTTACCCGCCACCCGGATTGCCGTCATGGATTTTGATCCCCTGTTTCTGACCGTTGCGCGCGCGGCAATTGCAGGTTTGCTGGCGGCGATTTTGTTGCTGGCATCGCGAACCGCCCGGCCGCAGGCATCGGACTGGATGTCGTTGCTGGTGGTGGCGGGCGGGGTTGTTGTCGGCTTTCCGTTACTGACCGCCCTTGCGCTTGAACATATCACTTCGGCCAGATCGATTGTGTTTATCGGTTTGCTGCCGCTGGCGACGGCAATTTTCGGTGTGCTGCGCGGTGGTGAGCGCCCAAAGGCCGTGTTCTGGCTGTTTTCGGTTCTTGGCAGTGCGCTTGTCGCCGGGTTTGCCGCAATGGAAAGCAATGCGGGATCGTTGCGTGGCGATCTTTATATGCTGGGGGCGATCATCGTTTGCGGGCTTGGCTATGCCGAGGGTGCGAAACTGTCGCGTCGTCTTGGTGGGTGGCAGGTAATCTGCTGGGCGCTGGTGATTTCGCTGGTGCCGATGCTTGCCCTGTGCGTTGCGACCTTGCCCGATAGCTTTGCCGGGATTGGCGGGCCTGCGTGGTTTGGTCTTGGTTATGTCTCGCTGTTTAGCATGCTGATCGGTTTTTTCTTCTGGTATCGTGGGTTGGCCCTGGGTGGGATCGCTGCGGTCGGGCAGTTGCAATTGCTGCAACCGTTCTTTGGTTTGCTGCTGGCAGGGTTGCTTCTGGCCGAGCCGGTTGGTGGCCTGATGATCGTGGTGACAGTCGGCGTGGTTGCCTGTGTTGCCGGGGCCAAACGATTTGCCCGATAGATTGTAAGAAACCAGCTATTCTGTCGGTTGCGGCCCGTCCGGATATTTCGCATCGTCACTGGCGGGCCAGTATCGGGCATGGACCCGGGCGATAAAACCTTCTTCACGCAGGTCCGTGACGATTTTCGATATCTGGTCGGTCTGGCTCATCAGCGGGGAATTGCGCGATACCGCAATATGGATGTCATTGTGATGGTCGGGGCGAAATGCGGCCTTCTCGATCATATCGCCAAGATCGTTGCGCCGGATTTCAAAATCGACATTGGCGTCCGAGCCGACAATGACATCGACACGGTTTGCCTCCAACATGCGCAACAACAGCATTTCGCTGCTGGCTTCGAATTTGTTCAGGGATCTGTCGCTGTCGAACGGCTCGAAATAGCGGGAATCAACGACGGACCCGATAGCAAGTGTCGACAGGTCTTCATATCGGAAAATATCGGTCTGCCCATCCTGACGGACATAAAATACCGGGCTGACGCGGCTGTAGGCAGGTTTGATGTAGAACGCGAATTTTTCACGTTCTGCGGTGTAGGCAAAGCTTGAAAGAACGTCGATATCGCCTTCTTCAAGCATTTTAAGGCATCGCCGCCAAGGGCATGGGTGAAGCACCAGAACCTTGCCCATTCGGTGCGACAGTTCGGTCAGGATACCCATGTCGATCCCGTGTTGTCCCGATGCGTCTTCGATTACAAACGGTTCCCATATCGAAAAGGCGGCATGCAATTGTCCGGGGCGACCGGGGGCTGACTGCGCGCGGGCATCCCTGGCGATTGTGACACCCCATATGATAATGAGCGCAGCCAGCAGAATGAAGCCGACAAGCTGCCTGGGGGCTTGGGAGCAGTCAGATTTCCGGTTTGCGGGCATGATCACGATTTGGATGAGAACGGGGTTTCCATATCCACATGTTAGAATTTAAACTAACAAGTCAAGATGCCGCGATTTTCCCGGTAACGGGCAAGTGCAGCGCCAGTGAAAACCGATCCCACAATTGAAAGGTCGCCAGACCATGATCCTGACCTATCGCGGGGTGCGCCCCACCATTGATGAAACGGCTTTTATCGCGCCGAATGCAACAATCATCGGCGATGTTGAAATCGGGGCGGAAACCGGGATCTGGTTTGGCTGTGTCATTCGGGGCGATGTCCATGAAATACGCATCGGATCGCGCACCAATATTCAGGACCTGACCATGGTGCATGTCGCCAAGGGAAAGTTCGGCACCTATATCGGCGATGATGTGACGATTGGCCATTCCGCCGTCATCCACGCCTGCACGCTTGAAGACAGAAGTTTCGTCGGCATGAGCGCCACGGTGATGGATGGCTGCGTGATTGAACAGGGGGCGATGCTGGGAGCAGGTGCGCTTTTGGCGCCGGGGAAACGCATCCCGGCGGGCGAACTTTGGGCCGGTGTTCCGGCGCGCAAAGTGCGTGACCTGACGCAGGAGGAAATCGAATTTTTCAAGGTATCGGCAGACCGTTATGCCGATCTGGCGCAGGAATATCGTGTGACAATTCCCAACGATCTTAAATCCGGCTGACAATCGGGATTGCCGAACGTGAAGGATCATCTTGCCTGCGAGGGGATGCTGCGCTAGCAAGCAATTCATAGACCCATAAAACCATATGAACAGGCCGCGCGCCACCACGCCCGGCGACCAGGAAGCGGAACCGGGAAATGATGCGTTGGCAGGCGAATGCCGTAATCGTCTTTGTGGCCCTGATCTGGGGCACGACTTTTGTCGTCCAGCAAACCGGCATGGACAATATCGGCCCGCAATATTTTACCGGTGTGCGGTTCCTTTTGGGGACGCTTGTCGTGTTGCCGTTTGCCCTTCGTGAATTGCGCAGAATGAAGCGCGAAGGACGGGCGCTTTCGAGGGCCGACAAGCTAGGCCTGATCTTTACCGGTATTTCGATGTATCTGGCGAGCATTCTGCAGCAGATCGGCATCATGGATACCACCGTAACCAATGCTGCCTTTCTGACAGCGTTTTATGTGCCGTTGGTGCCGGTTCTGGCGTTCATGGTGTTTCGGGCAAAGCCGCATTGGTCGGTCTGGCCGGGCGGGATGATGTGTGTTTTGGGCACGTATCTTCTGAGTGGTGGTAACCTGTCGGCTCTTGGGGCCGGTGATTTCTGGGTGATGGGAAGTGCGCTGTTCTGGGCCGTTCAGGTGGTGATGATCGGTGTGATGGTGACACGGACCAACGCCCCGGCACTGGTCGCCACGGTTCAGTTTTTTATTACCGGTCTGCTTGGCATGGCGATGGGCGGGATGCTGGAAACCTTCAGCTTTGCCGATATCCATAATGCCGGGTTTGAAATCCTCTATGCCGGGATCATGTCAGCCGGAATTGCCTTTACCCTTCAAGCCGTTGCACAAAATTATACCGAGGCTGCAGATGCCGCGATCATCATGAGTGCCGAGGCGGTATCTGCGGCAATTGCCGGGGCCTTCTTCCTTGGTGAACGTCTGGCGCCTGCCGAATATGCCGGTTGCGGGGTGATCCTTGCCGCGATTATCGGTGTGCAGTTGGTTCCCATGATGGGACGGCGTCCGAAGATTGCGATCTGACCGGAATTATCGGGCCGGGACCATTGACCTTTGTCAAGGCAGGGTGCAATTACATTGTTGTAAGTGATTATTGGTCGCGATGATGTGGCCAGTATTGAATGCCGGATATCGACGATGCCTGTCTTGCCGCTTGTTATCAGTTCCCCTGTCCGAAGGTTTCTCCGTCCTGGTTGTGTTTTCGCAACCATGATGCTGATGACCGTTGCCAGCGGTGGCTGGGTTGGCATCGCACGGGCGGCGGATGGCATCACATCGCAGAAATCGCCTGCTGCATTACTGGCCGAACTGGCAAGCAATACATCGCCGTTTGCCGATAAGGCAGCCTTGGGAGAGGCACTTTATTTCGATACCAATCTGTCAAAAAACAGAAGCCAGGCCTGTGCGAGTTGCCATGAACCGACAACCGCATTCCGCGATCCGCGTAGCGAGATAGCCAAGGGCGCCTTTTCGCTTGGTGATGACGGGGCATCGCTTGGTGATCGCAATACACCCATGGCAGCCTATGCGAAATTCGCACCTGATTTCCATTTCAAGGAAGACGGTACGCCGGTCGGCGGGCAGTTCTGGGACGGGCGGGCAAAGGATTTGGCCGAACAGGCAGGGGCCCCGCCGCTAAATCCGGTTGAAATGGGGATGCCGGACAAGACAACCGTGGTTGCGCGCCTGCAGGAAGATGACGATTACGTTGAGAGCTTCAAGGCGCTGTTTGGCGATGATGTCTGGCGCGATACGAATGGGGCCTACGGGGCGATGACTGATGCGATTGCCGCGTTCGAGCGCACCGATCAGTTTTCACCGTTTGATTCGAAATATGACCGCTTCCTGCGCGGGGAATACAAAATGACGCCGCAGGAAGAACTGGGTCGTGTGCTTTTCTTCTCGCAGCAATTCACCAATTGCAATGTGTGTCATCAGTTAAAAACCTCGCCGACGGCAGAGGGCGAGACATTCACCAATTACGAATATCACAATATCGGTGTGCCGCGGAATTTTGCCGTTCGTACGGAAAATGGCAAAGACCCGGATTTTACCGATAACGGCCTTTTGGATAATCCGGCGATTGATGATGTTGCGCACAAGGGCAAATACAAAACGCCGGGGCTTCGCAACGTTGCCGTAACCGGGCCGTATATGCATAACGGTGTGTTTGCCGATCTTCGTACCGTGATCAAGTTTTACAACAAATACAACAGCCGTGCGAAATCGGCCCAGTTGAACCCGGAAACCAAACAGCCGTGGGGCGATGCCGAAGTTCCCGAGACCATTTCCCTTAAAGAGCTGGAGCAGGGGGATGCCCTTGATACCAAGCGCATAGATGCGCTGGTGGCGTTTCTTAAAACCCTGACCGATGCGCGTTACGAACCGCTTCTGGCCGAGCAGGAAGAAGCGGCCATCGCGGCAAAGAAGAAAAAATAGGCTTACCTGCCGCGGATGGTTTCGAGCACCGCACTTTGTGCAAGGTCGCCAAGCCCGGCTTCGATGGCGCGGTCAAACATTTCGGTCGCGGACCGTCCAACCGGCAGATCAAGACCAAGTTCATCGGCAAGCCACATGGCATAACCGGCATCCTTGGCGCGTAACGCGGTGGTGAAATGGATGCCTTCGTTATGGTTGCCGCTGATCATGCCGGGCATGGTCATGACACCGGTGCGGCTGGCGACGGCGCCATTGGCAAATGTTTCGGCAACCAGATTTCCATCCAGCCCGGCTTTTTGGGCGACTGCAACCAGTTCGGCGGCAGCCGCGATGTGAACCGCGCCCAAAAGATTGTTCATCAGCTTGTAAACCGTGCCCGATCCGATCGGTCCAAAATGCACGATCCGGTTTGCGACGGCTTCCATGATCGGGCGGGCCTGTTTAAGGACAGCATTATCTGCACCGATCAGAAACATGGTTTCGCCCGCGGCAACCTGTGCCGGAACGGCGGTGACCGGTGCATCGATATAAAGGTAGCCTGCGGTCATGATCTTTGCCGACAGCTCCAGAACGAAACCGTGCGAAAGCGTGGAACATTCGATGGCAACTGCGCCCGGCATCATGGCACCCAGCGCACCGTTTTTGCCCAGCCAAACGGTTTCAGATGCAATATCGTCGGCCATGAAGGATATGACAGCGTCAACGTCGCTTGCGGCCTCGGCCGGTGTTGCGCAGGCAATCGCCCCCTTGGCAACAAGCGGATCAACTTTGGCTGGGCTGCGATTCCAGACCTTGACCGGATAACCCTGTTCCAGCAGTCGGGAAATCATTGCAGATGCCATGCGGCCGGCACCAAGGAAACCGATTTTCTGTGTCATGGTAATATCCTTCGGGCAAAGAAACGGCCCGCCACCTCGGGCGGGCCGGAAATTCCAGTTGTGACGGATGATCAGGAAAGCTGCAC
This sequence comes from Thalassospira australica, assembly GCF_044790785.1. Classification (GTDB taxonomy): domain Bacteria; phylum Pseudomonadota; class Alphaproteobacteria; order Rhodospirillales; family Thalassospiraceae; genus Thalassospira; species Thalassospira australica_A. The sequence goes on from NZ_CP085258.1 coordinate 1,688,914, forward strand.
TTTGACATATTCACCCGGTGCCGGGCCAAGCACCTTGAGCTTGCCATCGCCGGGGTTACGCGCTGCGACCTGCTCGCCCGAACGGCGGCTGATCCAGTTTTGCCAATCGGTCCACCATGATCCTTCATGCTGGACCGCCTTGGCGAGCCAGTCATCGGGATTGGCGGGATTGCGGTTATAAGTCCAATAGCAATATTTCTTGGCTGCAGGCGGATTGACCACACCGGCAATATGGCCCGATGCCGAAAGGACGAATTTCACCTGGCCTGACATCAGTTGCGTTCCGGCATATGTTGCCTGCCATGGGGCGATGTGATCCTCGCGGGTGGACAGGAAATAGACCGGGATTTTGATATCGCGCAGGTCGATCTTTTCGCCCAGGATCGTAATGCCGCCGGGTTCACGCAGCAGGTTGCTGTTATACATATTGCGCAGATAGAAGCTGTGCATGGCTTTTGGCATCCGGGTCGAATCGGAATTCCAGTACAGCAGATCGAACGGGAAGGGGTCCTTGCCCAGCATGTAGTTGTTGACGACAAACGACCAGATCAGATCATTGGCACGCAGCATGTTGAACGACATCGCCATATCGCGACCGTCAAGATAGCCTTCTTTCGACATGCGGTTTTCAAGGCTTTCGATCTGTTTGTCATCGACAAAGACCGACAGTTCCCCTGATTTTTCAAAATCGATCAGGGTGGTGAAGAAGGTCGCGGACTTGATGCGTTCGTCCCCCTTCTTCGCCATGTAAGCCAGTGTGGAAGCCAAAAGCGTCCCGCCAAGGCAATAGCCGATCGCGTTGATGTCGTTCTCGCCGGTCGCCTGTTCGATCATATCAAGGGCGGCAAGAACGCCGTCTCGTGCGTAATCCTCAAAGCTTTCTTCGGCCAGTTTGCTGTCCGGGTTGACCCATGACAGCACGAACACCGTGTGTCCCTGTTCGACAGCCCATTTGATGAAGGAATTTTCAGGTCGCAGATCAAGAATGTAATATTTGTTGATCCATGGCGGCACGATTACCAGCGGGCGTTTGGCGACCTTGTCGGTTGTCGGCTTGTATTGCAGCAATTCCATCAGTTGTGTCTTGCCGATTACCGATCCCTCGGTGGTGGCGACATTCTCGCCGATTTTAAAGGCGTCCAGATCGGTCATTTTGATCTGAAGCTTGCCCTTGCCGCGTTCCAGATCATCCAGAAGGTTGCCAAGACCCTTAAGAAGGTTTTCGCCACCACTTTCGATGGTGGCGCGCAGGACTTCCGGGTTGGTCATCATGAAGTTGGTCGGTGAAATCGCATCGGCGAACTGGCGGGTATAAAATTCGACCTTCTGGGCGGTTTTGTCGTCCAGCCCGTCGACATCATGCACAACATTCTGCATCCATTGCGACGACAGCAGATAGGATTGCTTGATGAAATCGAAAAGTTCATTGTTTTCCCATGCCTCGTCGCGGAAACGGCGATCCCCTTTTTGCGGGGAGACAACGGGCTCGGATTCCTGACCCATCATCCGCATCGTGGTGTTATGCCAAAGCGTATAATATTGCTGCCACAAATCCATTTGAGCTTCGACCAGCTTGGCCGGATTTTGCATCATATGGGTGGTCAGTTCGACAAAGGCCGAGCCGATATTAAGCGGATCGGGGTCGGAAATTTCCGGGTCTTCTGCCTGCTTGGTCAGAAAATCAGAGACAAGTCTTTGACTTCTCTCGGCGATTTCTGCCATTGCTGTTGACAGTTCCTCGGGATCGGGAAGACGAATTTCGGTTTCTTTGGCCTGTTGATCGTTCATGGCGCATTCCCTTATGATACCGCCGCCGGTGCATCGGAACATAAAGCAGGAAATTTGATCTTTGCGATATCGCAATCCTTTTCCCGTTTTATGATCCAATGCCCTCAAACGGCGTGTCGGGTTGAAACTCTGCTTGATCCCAAGCTTATCATGGTCTTAGCCTAGCCCGCTGATGAGGGGTAATACAAGAATTATAAGGTGACGGATTTGTCGCAATCTTCAACGGCAACGTCGCATAAAACATAGTTTGGAGCAGCGAAATCAAATGGGCGTTCTGAAATCGACGACATGGCGGTGGTCGGAGCACGGATCCGCGAAAGTTAAATTGCGGCCCTTGCTGCATGCCGGGTCGGCGCTTGCTGTTGTGCTGATGCTGGGCGCCTGTTCATCGGTCCCGGATGCAATCAATCCGGTCGAGTGGGGAAAATCGATTGGGGATGCGTTTGACGGCGACGATGAAGCTGCTGCCAAGTCGGATCAACCGATTCCGGGGGAAGACGAGGATTATCCGCGTCTTGCCAATACACCAGCCAAGCCGGTTGTAACCGGCGATGCGGAACGTGACGCGCTGGTTGCCGGGCTTGCTGCGGATCGTGCCAATGCGCAATATACCCAGTCGGGCCGCCGTCAAAGCACCCCGCCGGTCAATGCGCTTCAGCCCGAAGCACCGGAAAATGAGGATGCGGATCAGCCGGTCATCACCCCGGCACCAACCGCATCGGTAAGCAGCAGTGCGATGGCCGAACCGGAAGTACAGGCAGCCGAAGCTCAATCGACTGCAACCGAGGCACGGGAAACAGTCGAGTCAACGGCAAAGTCAGCTGAAACCAAAGCTGCTGCTACTGCAGGTGCTGCCGGAGCTGCGACCAGAAGCGCTGTAACCTCGGCACAGTCGGGTTCAAGAATTGCGGATGAATGGAGTGCCAAGGCACCGGCTTCCGGCCCGATACCGACCCCGGCACCGGTACCGGAAAAACCGGATGTTCTGAAATCTGATGCAGCAAAAGCTGGCGCTGCGGGTGCTGCGGGTGCGGCCACGGCGACATCCGGAAATGATAATGAGCCGACCGAGTCTGCGGAAGCATCCCGAACTATGCAGAATAACGATCCGGTAATGAATCAGTACAACAGGCGCCTTGCCGAAGGTGAGGGCGTGTTTGCCAACGACCCGACACCGGGCTCCAGCCCTGCTGCGCAGACAGAAGCCTTCGATTATTCGGTTTATTCCGATAACGGGTCGGTGATTGTCGATGAAAGCCAGCTTGGCGGTGGCGGCAATGCCTATTTGTCCGATTCTGCCATGCCCTATGCTGAAACCGCGAACGAAGTTCTGGCGGCCCGCCTTGGCGTGCGTTCTGTCGATACGCTGGGACCAAGTGTGAATGGTGTCCAGATTGCCCAGATCCAGTTCGGACATGGTTCATCGAACCTGTCGGGCACGGATAACAATGTTCTGAACCAGGTTGCCCAGGCGTGGCGTCAGACCGGCGGCATCCTGCGCATTATCGGTCACGCATCGATGCGTACCGCGAATATGAGCCTTGAAGAACATATGGCGATCAACCGTCAGGTTTCCGAACGGCGTGCCTCGGCGGTAGTGTCGCAGCTTGTGTCTCTCGGTGTTAACCCTGATGCGATCTTTGTCGGGGCCGATGGATCGGCTGATCCGCGCTATTATGAAGGCGTTCCCGACGGTGAAGCCGGAAACCGCCGTGTTGAAATCTTTATGGATTATTGATCCTAAAAAAGGTACATCCTTCGAATTGTACGGCGCGCCACCCGCATTTTGTCGTGTGGCGCGCAATTTTTATCAATTCGACGATCCGGTTTTCGCAGAAAATTCGAAAATCGGCGAAGTGACGAGGATGTAGGATAATGTCCCAGGAATTCCACCGCATAAAACGTCTCCCGCCATACGTATTTGCAGAAGTAAATGCGATGAAAGCGGCAGCACGGCGAGCGGGAGAGGACATTATCGATTTCGGGATGGGCAACCCGGACCCGGCCACGCCACAACATATCGTCGACAAGCTGGTTGAAACGGTCCAGAACCCTCGCACGCATGGTTATTCCATGTCGCGCGGCATTCCCGGCCTGCGCAAGGCGCTGGCGGCTTATTACGGGCGGCGCTTCGGTGTGGATATCGACCCGGAAACCGAAACCGTTGTGACGCTGGGCTCCAAGGAAGGGCTTGCCAACCTTGCCGCGGCCATCACAAGCCCGGGCGACATCATTCTGGTGCCCAACCCGTCCTATCCGATCCATGCATTCGGTTTCATCATTGCCGGGGCGGCATTGCGCCATATTCCGATTGGCCATGACGAGCAGGGCGAATTCAACGCCGAAAGCTTTATGGAGCAGCTTCATCGTGCGGTGAAACATTCGGTCCCGAAACCGAGTGCGGTGGTCCTGAACTTCCCGGCCAACCCGACATCGCTGGTGGTTGACCTTGATTTCTATAAGGAAGTTGTCGATTTCTGCCGGGCGCAGGAAATCTATATCCTGTCGGATATCGCCTATTCGGAAATCTATTTTGATGGCAATCCGCCACCGTCGATCCTTCAGGTCGAAGGTGCGAAAGATATCGCCGTTGAATTCTATTCCCTGTCGAAAACCTATTCGATGGCGGGATGGCGTATCGGTTTTGCGACTGGCAATAAAAAGCTGATCAATGCGCTGACGCGTATCAAATCATACCTTGATTACGGTGCGTTTACCCCGATCCAGGTGGCGGCAACCGCGGCATTGAACGGCCCGCAGGATTGTGTCGAGGAATTCCGTAACCTGTATCGTGACCGTCGCGATATCTTTATCGAAGGCATGCAAAGTGCCGGATGGAACATTCCGGTCCCGGCGGCGACCATGTTTGCCTGGGCTCCGATTCCCAAGGCATTTGAAGAACTGGGATCGCTTGATTTCTCCAAGCTTCTTTTGCAGGAAGCAGGTGTCGCCGTGGCCCCCGGTCTTGGCTTTGGCGAATATGGTGATCGCCATGTGCGTATCGCGCTTGTTGAAAACAAGCATCGCATTCGGCAGGCCAACCGCAACATCAAGGCATTCTTCCAGAAATATCCCGATGCAGAATCTGCACGTGAACTGTTGAAGAAATCTGTCTGATATTCGATAAAGCATTCTATGTTTCGCCCGGGACATGTCCCGGGCGAAGTTTTGTGTGCGCACCGGATGTTGTAAAAGACTCCGTCACCTATGCGCAAATCCAACCACGGCATGAGGAGTTATCGTGCAAAACGTCGTAAAGATCGGTGTGGCAGGCCTTGGTACGGTCGGTGCCGGAACCGTTAAACTGCTGAGTGAACACCGGGATAATCTGACGGACCGTTCCGGTTCGCCGATGATTGTCACAGCAGTATCGGCGCGCGATCGAACTCGGGACCGTGGTTTTTCGACCGAAGGCATTACCTGGTACGAAGACGCCCGCGATCTTGCAACGGACAAGAATGTCGATGTGGTTGTCGAAACCATCGGCGGTTCGGACGGCATTGCCTATGACGTCTGCAAGGCAGCACTTGAAAACGGCAAACATGTTGTGACCGCGAACAAGGCGCTGATCGCGCTGCATGGCGTCGAACTGGCTCATATTGCGGACGCAAACAACGTTACCATCGCATATGAAGCCGCCGTTGCAGGCGGCATTCCGGTGATCAAGGCACTGCGCGAAGGTTTGGCAGGCAATGTCATTTCACGTGTGACCGGCATTCTGAACGGAACGTGCAACTATATCCTGACCACCATGCGCGAACAGGGCCGCGACTTTGCCGATGTTCTGGCCGAGGCGCAAAAACTTGGCTACGCCGAAGCCGATCCGACATTCGATGTCGATGGCATCGATGCCGCCCACAAGCTTGCGATCCTGACCAGCCTTGCCTTTGGGGTCGAGGTGGACTTTGACGCGATTGCCGTTGAAGGCATCCGCAGCGTTTCCGCACTTGATATCCAACTGGCCGAAGAACTTGGCTATCGCATCAAATTGCTGGCGATTGCCAAACAGACGCCGGAAGGAATCGAACAGCGCGTTTCACCGGTTCTTGTGGATCGCAATACCCAGATTTCAAAGGTCGAAGGCGTGTTTAACGCCGTCGTGCTGGAAGGCGATTATGTCGGACCGGTCGTCCTGCAGGGACGCGGTGCGGGGGAACGCCCGACGGCATCGGCCGTGGTTGCCGATCTTGTCGATATTGCAGCCGGGCGGAATGCACCGGTGTTCGGTGTTCCGGCAGATCGCCTGAAAAAGAACGTGCGTGCGTCGCTCGAAAAGCATGTCGGGCCTTATTACCTGCGTCTGATGGTATGGGATCGCCCCGGTGTGATGGCCGAGGTCACCGCGACCCTCGCCAAGCATGGAGTGTCGATGGCGTCCATGATCCAGCATGGCCGGGCCGAGACCGAAGGCGGGGTTGTTCCGGTGGTGTTTGTCACCCATGAAACCACCGAAGCGGCGATGTCCGGTGCGCTTTCCGATATTTCGGCATTCGAAAGCAATTCGCAGCCACCGGTCCTGATGCGGATCGAAGGATTTACTTCGTAACAAAACAAAAAAAAGACATATGCGCCTCGCAGGTATAATACCGCGAGGCGTAATTATAAGTCCCGGACCAAACGGGACGCGCCGGGAAACAAAGAGACGGGGCCCCCAGACCCCGCGTTAACGACGAGGATGAAGTTATGGATCGAAATCTCGCGCTTGAAACCGTTCGTGTTACCGAAGCCGCGGCACTTGCCTGTTCCGGGCTTATGGGGCGCGGTGATGAAAAGGCCGCCGATCAGGCCGCAGTCGACGCGATGCGCAATGCCCTTAACAGCATGGATATTCGCGGTACCGTCGTGATCGGCGAGGGTGAACGCGACGAAGCACCGATGCTGTTTATTGGCGAAGAAGTCGGTTCGGGTGAAGGCCCGGAAATCGATATCGCACTTGATCCGCTTGAAGGCACGACCATCTGCGCGACCGGCGGTCCGAACTCTTTGGCTGTTGTTGCCATGGCAGAAAAGGGCGGGTTCCTGAACGCGCCGGACACCTATATGGACAAGATCGCCGTTGGTGGTGGACTGCCAGATGACGTTGTCGATCTTGATGCCAGCCCGGCCGAAAACCTGAAAAGCCTGGCGGCGGCAAAGGGCTGCGATGTTTCCGATCTGGTGGTTTGTATCCTTGATCGTCCGCGTCATCAGGAGATCATCGCCAAAACCCGCGAAGCCGGTGCGCGCATCATGCTGATCGGGGACGGTGACGTTGCCGGTGTTATCGCAACCTCGCAGAAAACATCGGGTATTGATCTGTATATGGGAACCGGTGGTGCGCCCGAAGGTGTTCTTGCGGCCGCCGCCCTTCGTTGCATCGGTGGGCAGTTCCAGGGACGTTTGGTCTTCCGCAATGATGACGAAATCGCGCGCGCCAAAAAATGGGGCATCGAAGACCTGACCCGTAAATACAAACTGACCGAACTTGCCAAGGGCAATGTCATGTTTGCCGCAACCGGTGTGACCGATGGTGCGATGTTGCGTGGTGTACGTCGTTTTGCCAATGGTGCGGAAACCGAAAGCATTGTGATGCGGTCGCAGTCGGGCACGGTTCGCTATGTCCGCGCGGTTCACGATTTCAGCCGGAAAATCTGGTACAAGTAATTCGCCAAAGCGGATCGCGAAAACGGGGGAGTGCCTTTGCGCTCCCTTTTTTCGTTTATCGCTTGCGGGCTTGGGCTGTCCGGGTTACATCCTCCGCCCCCTTGAAAATGAAACGCCTTTGCCGGAGCCGCCATATGTCCGAGATTATCGCCCTTGATTTTGGTACGACCAATTCGGTGCTTGCCGTGGCCGACAGCAACGGCAATGTGCAATCGGCAACGTTCGAGGTTGGACAGAACAGCTTCGATACCTATCGAACCATCCTGTATTTCTGGGAAGAACAGAAGCTGACCACGCCAGGTGCGCCGATCAGTCTGCAAAGCTGTTCCGGGCCGTTTGCCATGGCCGAATATCTGAAGGAAAGCCAAGATTGCCGACTGATCCAGTCGATCAAATCCTATCTGGCGTCCAAGGATTTCGAAGGCACCGAGATTTTCGGCAATGTCTATACGATCGAAGATCTGATCGCAACGTTCCTGACCCAGATACATCATCACGCGCAATACAGCCTTGGGGGCCTTGGCTATCGGGTGATTTCCGGGCGTCCGGTCGCGTTTGCCGGAACAAATCCCGATAACGATTATGCCGAAATGCGCCTTCGGGCTGCCTATGAACAGGCCGGGTTCGAGGTCGAGGCCATGGTGTTCGAACCCTTGGCGGCAAGCTATTACTACGGCCGTCAGCTTGACAAACCCGAAACCGTTCTGGTCGCCGACTTTGGCGGCGGGACCAGCGACTTTTCGGTGATCCGCTTTACACCGGGCATGGGCATTCGCGGGGTAAAGGCGCTATCGCATACCGGTCTTGGCATTGCGGGCGACAGTTTTGATTACCGCATCATTCAGAAAGCCATCTGGCCGCGTCTTGGTTTTGGCAGCGAATATCGCACGATGGGGGCGGCATTGCCGGTCCCGCGCCAGTACTACACGGCGTTTTCGCGCTGGCATTACCTATCTATGATGCGCCAGCCCAAGGTGATCAACGAAATCCGAAGCCTGATCCGGACTGCCGAACAGCCCGACGATATCGAAGATCTGGTGACGATCATCGAAGAAGAACTTGGGTTCCATCTGTATCAGGCGGTGTCAAAAGCCAAGGCAGAGCTTTCAAGCGAGCAAAGCACGATCCTGCAATTCAACCATGCCGGTGTCGAGATCGAGGAACGCCTGACACGTGCCGATTTCGAAGCCGCGATTGCGCCTGATATCGCCGATATCGAAAAGGCCGCCAAGCTGTGTCTTGAACAGGCCGGCATTCAGCCGCACGAGGTTTCGCGCGTTTTCATGACTGGTGGTACTTCTTATGTCCCGGCCGTGCGTCGCCTGTTTGAAGAGGGTTTTGGCAAGGAACGGGTCGAAATAGGCCAGCCGTTCCTGTCGGTTGCGCACGGTCTCGCATTGATTGCAGCCGATGAAGGCATTGTTTGATCAAGTCTTGCGTTCTAGCAACTGAAACTGCCCTGGCATTGGGTTTCAAGCAGGATGACGGCGACCGTGATCAGGACAAACCCGATCACGCCAAGCCCGTAAAGCCAAAGTGATTTCGGGTGATTTTTTAAAATCCATGGCAGGATGCCGCCCATCAGGCACAGTACCGGAAATGACAGAACGGCAAAAAACAGAAACCAGGTCAGGTTGTTTTCGTCCGATCCCGGTGCATCGAATATCATCGGCGAAAACATGACAAGCGGGGCTGCCATCAGTGCGCCCAGAATGGAAAGGACAGTCAGTCCTATCCGCAATCCTTTTCTATGATCCATTGCGCGTACCCGTTTTTTGTTTATCCCGGCAGTCTGCACAGCTTTGGCGTGTATGCAAGCGATTGCGGGCAGGCGCATGTTTTTCACAATGCGAAATCGTCGCTTCTTTTGTCGCCGATTGATCACGCCTATCTTCAGAATATGAAGGGTTGGGTATTGTCCGACCTATCAAGTCCGGCGACCTGTTTCAGGGAGGATGATCAATGAGTTCGGAAAGTGATGCACATATTGTTGAACGGCTGACGGGGCAAATCCTGCCTTCTTTTGCGTTGGCGGCAACCAATGATCAGCCGGTTGATCTTGCGACCCTGAGTGGGCGCACGGTAGTTTATGCGTATCCCCGCACAGCCGAACCTGACAAACCATCCCTCGCAGGCTGGGATGAAATCCCCGGTGCCAAGGGATGCACGCCGCAATCCTGTTCGTTCCGTGATCACGCCAAGGAACTGTCGGCTGTTGGCGTGGATCATCTTTTCGGGCTTTCCAGCCAGGCGACCGACTATCAGAAGGAAGCGGCCGAACGGCTTCATCTGCCATTTGCGCTTTTGTCCGATGCCGATCACCGGTTCAAGGAATCGATGGCGATGCCCGATTTCGTTGCTGATGACATGCGGTTGTTTAAACGCCTGACCATGATCATTGATGACGGACGTATCAGCAAAGTTTTCTATCCGGTTGATGCCCCGGCCGAGGATGCCGAAAATGTTTTGCGTTGGTGCCGGGATAATCCGCGGGGCTGACGTGGAAGGGGAATTCGATCTGCTGTGCCTCAAGGTAAATTATCCGGTTTAAGCGCGGCCTGTATTACGCTATTTCATTGGGCATGACAGATCATGCGCAAGAAAAGACATTTTTGGGGATAGAGCGATCCGTTACCGGTAAATGGTGGCGTGAACGCAATCTGGACGATAGGCTGGCAATCACCATTGCCCAGCGTTTTGGCGTTCCCGAAGTCGTCGGGCGTGTGATGGCCGCCCGCGATATCGGGCTGGATGATGCCGAAAGTTTCCTGAACCCGACCTTGCGCGATCTGATGCCCGATCCATCGACCTTGAAGGATATGGACAAGGCCGCCGCCCGCATTGCCGATGCAGTCATCAAGGGCGAGAATATCGCAGTTTTTGGCGATTATGACGTTGATGGTGCAACGAGCACCGCGCTTCTGAAGCGCCTTTTCGCAGCCCTTGGGCGCGATGTGGTGGTTCATATCCCGGACCGTCAGAAGGAAGGATATGGCCCCAATAGTCCGGCTTTGCTGGATTTGCAGCGCCGGGGGGCCAATCTGATCCTTACGGTCGATTGCGGGGTTACGGCCTATGCGCCGCTGACCGATGCCAAGGAAGCCGGGATCGAGATCATTGTTGTCGATCACCATGCCGCCGAGCCGGAATTGCCGCCCGCTGTTGCCGTCGTAAATCCTAACCGCCTTGATGATGAAAGCGGCCTTGGGCATTTGTGCGCCGCGGGCGTTGCCTTTTTGCTTTCCGTTGCGATCCTGCGCGAATTGCGTTCGCGCGGCTGGCTGGAACAGGCAGGCGTTCGTGCACCCGATTTGCGCAACTGGCTGGATCTGGTGGCGCTTGGCACGGTTTGCGATGTGGTGCCGCTGCGCGGACTTAATCGTGCATTCGTGACACAGGGCATCAAGATCATGCGCAATCGCCATAATGTCGGCATGGTGGCGCTGGCCGATATTGCCGGGGTGAATGAAACGCCCAGTGCCTACCATCTTGGATTCATGCTGGGGCCGCGGGTCAATGCAGGTGGGCGTGTCGGGGAATCGTTCCTTGGGACAACGTTGCTTTCGGGCGATGATCCCGCCCAGGCGCTGGATATCGCGCGCAGGCTTGATGAATATAACCGTGAACGCAAGGCGATCGAGGATATCGTGCTTGATCAGGCGATCAGTGCGGTTGAAAGCCAGTCAAAGGTCGGGGCAATGGTTCTGGTCGGTGGCGAAGACTGGCACCCCGGGGTGATCGGCATCGTCGCCAGCCGTTTGAAGGATCGTTACCATGTGCCCGCCCTTGTGATGGGCATGGTTGATGGTGTGTTCAAGGGATCGGCGCGTTCGGTACGCGGGATTGACCTTGGGGCTGCGATCATTGCCGCGCGTCAGGCGGGCCTTCTGATCAATGGTGGCGGGCATGGGATGGCGGCCGGTTTTACCCTTGACCCGGAAAAACGTCCTGCGTTCGAGGAATTCCTTGAAACCCGCTTTGCCAAAATCATTGCTGAAAATGATATCCGCCCGACCATGACGGTTGATGGTGGTCTGCATGCGATGGGGGCGACGCTTGATCTTATTGATGCCCTTGAAAAGCTTGGCCCTTTTGGCGCGGGCAATGCGGAGCCGCGCTTTGTCTTTCCCGAATGCCGGGTGGTCAAGGCCGATGTTGTCGGCGCTGATCACGTGCGCTGCATTTTATCGGGCAGTAACGGCAAAGGGCGGCTCAAGGCCATCGCATTCCGCTGCCTTGACAATGATATGGGCCAGACCCTTCTGAAGCATGGCGGGCGGCCCCTGCATATCCTTGGTCATTTGCGGCGTGACAGTTGGCAGGGGCGCGACGGTGTACAGCTTATGATCGACGATGTCGCACTGCCGGTTTCGGGATAGGGTAAAAACCGGCAACGTGTCGTGTGTCGGCCTTTACTGTTTAGGTCGTCCCGTCATTGCGCTTTTGTTGCCGGATAATAATCGATGATATCGCCTGCGACAGGATGCTGACCATTTCGGCAGAATCGCGATTTTTTTCGACATTTTCGACAATTTCGTCATATGTTTCAATGATGTCGCGCGCAATCTGCGGACTGTTGGCAATTCCCTCGGCCGCAAGAAATCCACTGATAATAGCCATCAGAACGTCGCGTTCGGCCGGTTCGGTGCCCTGCAATTCCGAAGGTGTGTTATCTGACGTGTCTGGTGATTCCGTCCGGGCGTCAACACCGCCTTCACCGGTGGCAATCCATTCCATTCGCACGCCCTTCATGATTGCAAGGCGGGCAATGCCGACAAAACGGGGTTCGGATTGCGCCTGACACCATCGGTTCAATTGCTCCGGGATGACGCCGGCAATTTGTGCGGCATCCTTTTTGCGATCAAACAGTTCGACCACATGGCGAATGCGGTCCCCGAGCGCGCTGTCAAGCACGGGCAGCGGGGCGTCGGTATTCCGCCTATCCATGTGGCACGCTGCAACTTGCCGGAGAGAAATTGCAACTACCCGTTTTCCGGGAAAAACGGCAATGTCGAAATTTTTTAGTTGAATATCGAATTTTTTCGTTATAAATCTTGCTCATGTTCAACTTTAACTGGCTTTTTTAACCAAGGGGCTCGGTTGTGTTGTTCGGACTTGGGGATCGGCGAAGAGTGGGCGCCGACAGAATCATTGACAGTATACTACATCAACATGTTCTAAAATTAGACTGTTACCATTTCCGGGCGTGATCGCTCTTTCGCGTGATGTGAATATCGTCACGCGACGGGTTGTTCCTGTCCAAGTGGATAATTCCCTCCGAGTCTAGATATGTACGACGTCACTGGCAATCAACATGTCAGAATACATCGTTGATGAAACGGGTTTCGTTGCGGTTTGTTCTTGGGGTCTTGCAAGTTTCTTTTGCGGCTTTCTGCATTTTAACCGCTGACAGGGAAACGCATGCGACGGGCTGGCATCTTCTTCAAGTTTAAACAACGGCGAAGCGTCACAATCCTGCGCCGCATTTTGGTTATCGGCGCTTTTGCCATCGTTGCATTGTGGTCGCACGGGCTTTTTGCATCCCCGAAGGCCGACGGTTCAAAGATCACCGCCCGGACGGTAAAAATTTATACCGAGGATTTTGCGCCGTTCAATTATGCGACAGAGGATGGCCTGACCGGTGCCGGTGCCGACATGGTCCGGGAAATGGCCAAGCGTCTGGGTCACGACGGCAATTTTGAAATTCTTCCCTGGAAACGGGCCCTGCAGATTGTCAAAGCGAAACCTGGTACTGCCGTTTTTTCAATGGTGCGGACCTCGGAACGCGAGAACGAGTATAAATGGGTCGGGCCGATCCTGGTGACCCGTGGCTGGCTTTATAAAATGACCAGCAGCAGTCTTGAAATCCGGGAACTCGACGATGCACGCAAGGTCGCGGCAATCGGGGTGCAGGCGGGCGGTGCGGCGGAACGGATGCTCCATGAACAGGGTTTCAACAATCTTGCCGCCCTTTATACGCCGGGCAATGCGTTACAATTGCTCGCCAGCGACCGGATCGATCTATGGGAAGCATCCGATCTGGTGATGGAACATCAAAGACGGAAATTTGAACTTGCCGCATCGGAAATCGAACCGGTTATCGGTCTGGGAACTTACAGGCTTTATCTTGCCTTCTCTCCTCAGACGCCCGATTTCGTCGTTCGGCCATGGCAAATGGCGTTGGAAGAATTGTGCCGGGACGGGACCTTTGCTGCGATTGGCCGCAAATATGGTGTGACCATGCCCGATGACGATACAGCCATGGCACCGACAGACGAATTTGACCTGATGACACGATGAGTGCCTGAACGGGAATATGCACCAGACAGGGTGGGCCGGGTATCATGCCGGTTTTAGATATCGGGCATAACGTATCACCGCAATACATCCGATATATTGCGCAAAGGCTTGCGGGCATTCCGTGATCGGATTATGCCAATTGGCATCATGAATGATCATACAAAATCACCACAGCAGGCGTCTTATGGGCTTGGAACCTTTTTATGGATCCTGACACCCGTGGTGCTTGCCTTTTCGCTTAGTCAGTTTTTCCGTTCCGCGCAGGCTTTGCTGGCGGAATCGCTTCGGGTCGAAATTTCAACCACGCCCGAGGAGCTCGGCCTGATATCGGGCAGCTTCCATTTTGCCTTTGCCCTGATGCAAATCCCGGTCGGTGTGATGCTGGACCGGTACGGCCCGCGACTGACCAACGGGGTGATGATGATCATTACGGTGGCCGGTGTCCTGATCTTTGCCAATGCGCATAGTGTGCCGGGATTGATGATCGGGCAGGCGGTGATCGGCCTTGGCTGTTCGGCGGCCTTCATGGCGGCACTGGTGCTGGCATCGCGTTGGGTGGCGCCGGAAAAGTTTGCCGCAACCTCGGGTCTGATTGTGGCTTTCAGCCTGCTCGGCGTTCTGGCATCGGCAACGCCATTGGCGGCCCTGATCGAACTACGCGGCTGGCGCGAGGTTTATTACGGTCTTGCCGTGCTAAGCGCACTTTCGGTCGTCCTGACATTCGCCATGGTGCGCGATGCCCCACCAAACCACAGCTTCCATTCCCGCAAGGGCGAAACCGTGAGCGAGGCCCTGCGCGGCATGGTTTCTGTCTGGAAAAACCGGCAGGTCTGGTTTCTGGTCGGTGTCGCCTTCTTCAGCTATCCGGCGATCCTGACGGTACGCGGGCTTTGGGGCGGGCCATATCTGCATGATGTTTTCCATCTGGGGGCGGTGGATGTTGGCAACGTCCTTCTGGTGATGACAATCGGCATGATCATCGGCCCGCCCGCCTATGGGCATCTTTCGCGCCTGATGGGCGGGGCGGCACATCCGCTGATCGTCTTTGCCGTTCTGATTGCGGCTGTGCTGTGCCTGTTGCAGGCGCTGATGGGGACGACCGCCCTTTGGCTGGCGGCGGTCCTGATGGTCGCACACGGGCTTTTGGGGAGCTGTGCCACGCTGAATTATGCCGCATCGCGTGCTGCCGTACCCGAACATCTGATTGGTCGGGCCCTGACCACGGTCAATCTGGCGACCTTTGGCGGGCTGTTTGTCCTTCAGGGGATTGCCGGCGTGATCATTGGCCGGTTTGAGCCGGGCGCAACGGAGGGTTATCGCGTGATGTTTGCCTTTCTTGGCATCTGTCTTGCGATTGCCGGAACTGCCTTCTGGATGGGAACGCGCAAGCGGGCGAATTGATTTCAAACGGTTTTGTGCCGGATGCCTTTATGGTTGTCGTCGCGGGCATGCGTTCGCATATATGTTGAATCATATATGTTGAATGAGGATATTGAAGGATCGGGCTGTGATCCTTGCAGTTAAACAGGATGCTTGGATTTCCCGGCTTTTGGCGTGTTATCGCCCTATTTGCGGTGGGGGATTAAAAAAAACGTCACAGCGGCGAAAAACGCGCTTGACCTTACCCCACCCAATCGCTAAAAACCGGCCTCGTTAACGCGCTGCGTCCCCTTCGTCTAGAGGCCTAGGACACTGCCCTTTCACGGCGGCAACAGGGGTTCGAATCCCCTAGGGGACGCCACTCGTTAACACGGACTGCATTTTGGTGACTGTGTCCCCTTCGTCTAGAGGCCTAGGACACTGCCCTTTCACGGCGGCAACAGGGGTTCGAATCCCCTAGGGGACGCCACCAAAGCAGGCCATACATAAGATCGCACTGCGATTTGCGTCCCCTTCGTCTAGAGGCCTAGGACACTGCCCTTTCACGGCGGCAACAGGGGTTCGAATCCCCTAGGGGACGCCATCTTCTTTCAAAGACGATTATCCTGTTTGTAATGCTCGTTCGGTTCACGACGGGCATTTTTTGTTTTTGCTTTCCGGTCTTGGTAAAGTTCAGAACCCAAACCGGTGCTGGCGCGATGTTTTCTTGTGCTGGCGATATCGCCGCGTCAGGCTTTCGCGCAATTGTTCCGCCGTCGGGCGCGGGATTTGCGGGATCAGGCGGGCCGGAGGCAGGGTATTTTCGCCGTTATCCTCGATCAGTTCAACGGGTGCTGTTTCTTCGGCTTCGCCAAACAGGTCGGCAGGGTCGGCTGTATCGGCCGGGAAAAGATCGGCCACACCAACACCCAGCAGGCGATAACGCGTGCCATCGACTTCCTTTTTCAGAAGTGTCAGTGTGGTTTCAAGGATCAGATCCTCGCGCAATGTCGGGTAGGTCAGACGCATATTGCGCGTACGCGTCTTAAAGTCCGCTGATTTCAGTTTCAGCACAACGGTATGGCCCGCGATTTCCTTGCGTGCGAGGTCACTGGCAACACGCGCGGTCAGGCGCTTGGCGATATCGACCAGTTCGTCAAGGTCGGAAATGTCTTCGTTAAAGGTCGTCTCCGATGACAGGCTTTTACGTTCGCTGCTTTGTTCGACACGGCGATTGTCCTGCCCGCGTGAAAAATGGAAGAACCGTTTGCCAATGCTGCCGTAACGGCCCTGCAAGGCGTGTATATCAAGCTGTTGCATCTGTCCGATGGTGGTGATGCCATCCTCGCGCAGCTTGCGCTCCATCGCCGGGCCGACGCCCCACATCATGCGCACCGGTTTATCGGCAAGGAACGATACGGCTTCTGCCGTGCCAATCATTGAAAAGCCGAACGGTTTATTGAGGTCGGATGCGATCTTGGCCAGAAATTTGTTGTAGGAAAGCCCGATGGAAACCGTGATGCCGACCTCGCGCCGGATTTGCACCTGAAGTTCGATCAGGCATTCGGCGGCTGTTTTGCCATGCGCTTCCTGCGCGTTGGTCAGGTCAAGAAATGCCTCGTCGATTGAAAGCGGTTCGATGTCCGGGGTGATGGCGCGCATCATGTCGCGCACTTTGTATCCCTCGCGCTGATATTTCACCATGTCGGGTTTCAGGAAAACGCCATCCGGACACAATTCCCGTGCCTTGAAGGCAGGCATTGCGGATCGGACGCCGAATTTGCGTGCGACATAGCAGCAGGTGGAAACAACCCCGCGATGACCGCCGCCAATGATGACGGGCTGATCAATCAGTTCCGGCCGGTCACGCTTTTCGATCGAGGCATAAAACGCATCGCAATCAAGATGGCCGATGAAAAGGTCGGGGAGTTCGGCATGCGCAATCCCGCGTTTTCCGCCGCAAACCGGGCAGGGTGCATAGGCACCTTCGCCGCTTTTCGCAAGCGGCCGGTCTGTTTGAAAACGCCATTTGTGATGGCAATCGGGACAAAGTGCATAGATCATGTATATTTGTACCGCTTTTGTTCCTTCTCTGCCAAGAGGAGAAACGCGGTACATACCGGTCAGGTGACAGGAATTGTCAGGATCAGGCCGGATCAACGTTTCTGGGCGGCGGCCGCACGCTTGGCCCGGCGCTGGCGGGCGATCATGTTGTCGATATAGCGTCCCTGAAACAGGGTAATCCCCAGTGACTGGCCGAATTTGATGGCGGTAGGGCTATCGCAGCGGCACAGGATCACGCGTTCCCGGCCCGAGTTTTTTACAAGATTGTCCATTTCGGAATATTTCTTGCGAATGACGTTGTCGGTCATTTCCTCGCGCCAGGCGACCTTGATGAAATCGGCCTTGAGGCTTTTGCGATCCACAAACGAAAGGGCTTCGACAGTCAGGTTGTCGATCAAAACGCGATAGCCGCGTTCATGGAATTCATCACGCAGCCGCAAATAGGTTTCAAGGTTCGAGAACAGATCGACCTGATTAAGCTCAAGGATCACATTGCCCGGCCATTTTTTGCGAACGACTTCGTCAAAGCGTTCAAAATCCTTCGATGTCAGCGTTTCGAGATTAAGGTTGATCGAGAACGAGCTGGCATGTGTTTTGAACGTCCGCTTGCACAGATAATTCAGCATGCGTTTGTCGAGCACTTCGGTCATGTGCTGAAACAGCCAGCGGTTCGATGCCAGATCGATATTGGGCATGATCGCATTGCGCAGATCGGTGATCGAGACAAAGAACTCGTCAAAAACCGGATGCAGTTCCCTGGAGCCTTCGCGGGCAAAGACACAAACCGGCTGCTGGCGGATATGTTCGGAAAGATCGGCCGAATGAATGGTGTCTTCAAGCTGCGCCAGATTTTCGGCATTGATCGGATGCAGGATATCTTTCGGTTTTTGATTTGTGCGCAGATTGCTGTTCTGCTGCAGTTTCTTTGCCCGGTCGTCAAGATGCTGGCACAGCAGCAGGAATTCCTGAAACTCGGTATTGAGGTTGTACCAGGTACAGAAACCGGTTTCCTCGCTTTCATCCTGGGAAAGCGGATCGTCACGGAACAGATAGCGTAGCGTATCGACACCCGGTTCGACATCGGCAATCGATTTATCTTTCCAGATGAATAGAAGATCGTCGTTGCTGAGCACAAAGATGCGGCCAACATAAAGCTTTACATAGCTTTCGAAGGTGTTGGTTGCGACCCGGATATGATAATCGCGCCGGTGGAAGGGTTTAAGCCGCGACAAATGAATATGAACCGCGCGGTGCCCGAACTTGCGGGTTTCCAGGCGCTGGACATAGTCAAGCATCAGGTATTCCTGAAGGGCCTGTTGGCCATATTGTTTAGGCTCAATCAATCTACTTCCCCGAAAGATACAGGATTAATTCCTGATATTTTGAATTCATACAATGGTATGGAATCACCTATCAAACCATATTGTCCCTGAATGCCGTGTTAACAGGGGGCACCCGGTATATAGTATGATTTTGCGAACTATATTCTGAACATGTCCTATCGCATAGTTTCCGACATTGGAAAATGCTTTTAACGAATTGTTCGCAGCCATGGGGCAGACTGGATCACCATCAGGGAAACGATGGGGCGATGCGCGTTTGACTTGACGGCGGCCTGGGAAACATGCTCCCTGAATTGTCTTTCAATAATAGGGGGTTGACACCATGAAGGTATCCGCAATGCGGACCGGAGACTGGCTGAGGATCGGCGGCAGAAGCCTTGCCGTTATCGGCGTGGTTTCATGGGTGTCTGGCTGTGCGCCACTGCTTGATCAGGATTTCTGGGACGAGGCAACTTCGTTTACCGATGAGAATTATACCGCCAATGGCCTGCAGCAATTGGCCAGCGGTGATTATGCCTCGGCCGAGAAGTTCTTTGACGAGGCATTGCGTAAAAATCCCCAGGACGGTCATGCGCTTTTGTGGCGGTCTGTCTTGTATCAGAACACCAACCGGGGGGATCGTGCCCGCGACGGTTATGACACGCTGATTGCGATGAACCCGCCCGGCACGGTTTTGATGACAACCGCGACCGGTACGCAGCCCCGTCCGCTTAGCGATGCTGCCGAATTCAACCTGATGCGCCTGGATCGTGGTCTTCCGGGATCGCTTAGCATCAATGACCAGATCGCAACCGCCCCGGCGGGGCTTGGCAACACGTCCCAATCGACGATGGCGCAATCCTCGGCAGCACCTGTGATGACTTCCGCGCCTGTGCGCTCTTCCGCTATGCCTGCTGCCGGTACGGCGCTGAATGCCGGAGACGAAGCAATTGCCAAACGGTTCACCATTTTGCGCGATTTGCAGGCAGCGGGTCTTGTCACCCCCGAAGAATATTCCGCACGCCGGTCGAACAATCTGGGCGCACTTCTGCCCATGAGCCAGCAGGCGCCGGCGGCCTTTCTTGATAGTCCTCCCCCTGACAGCACCCAGGTCGAGCAACGCCTGAACCAGCTTAACCGCGCCCTTCAGATTGGTGCGATTACGGTGCAGGAACATGTCAACGAGCGAACTGCCATTCTTGATGCGCTTCTGCCGGCCCAGCCGCGCCAGCGTGCAACGCCGCCGCCCGCCCCACAGGGGTTGATGGACGCCGCCCGTCAGATCGCACGGATCGAGGATTTGTCACAGATGAAGCTGGTGACGCCGGATGAATTCAAGCGCGAACGTGATGCGATTGAAGCCGCTATCGTCGAACCGGCAAAGGCCAATGTCACAACATTGAATTCCGGCGAACCGGTGCGTCGTGTTGCCACGGGTGAAGGTCGGGCGGTTCAGTCCGGCGGCGATATGGCCGCTGCACCGGTTGCCAATCCGGCCCCGGCAACGACGGCTGCCAGCGGGGGCAAAAGCCTGCATCTGGCATCCTATCGCAGCGAGGCACAGGCACAGCGCGGCTGGCAAATCCTGTCGCAGCGTTATGCCGAGCTGGCTCCGCTGCAACACGGTGTCACGCGGGCCGACATTTCCGGGAAGGGGACGTATTATCGTCTGATGGCAACGGGGTTAAGTGACGGTTCCGCCAATTCAATCTGTGCCGAACTGAAACGTCGCGGCCAGTTCTGCGAAGTCAAATAAGACCGGAATACCGGAAAACCGAGATGATCCTGATTTTCAGCGATTTTGGTGTAACCGGCCCCTATGGCGGGGCAATGCGCGCCGTGATCGGGCGCAGGTCGCCTGATTTGGCTGTCTGTGATCTGATGGTCGATGCCCCGGATCGTAATCCGCGGGCTTCGGCCTATCTGCTTGCGGCACTGACCTGCGAATTTCAGCCCGGTGATGTGGTGCTGTGTGTTGTCGATCCGGGTGTCGGGAGCAAACGGCGCGGGATTGTTGTCGAATGTGACGGGGTATCGTATGTCGGGCCGGATAACGGGCTGTTTGAAATCCTGATCCGGCGGGCCAGTCATTGCCGTATCAGGGTGATTGACTGGCAGCCCGAAAATACATCGCCAAGCTTTCACGGACGCGATATTTTTGCCCCTGTTGCCTGTATGATTGCCAGCGGGGAACCCGTAAAGCTTGACGAAATCGATCCGGCCTTGCGTGATATTCCGGCCCAAAGCTGGCCGGATGAACTTTCCGAAATCATTTATATCGACAGCTACGGCAATCTGATGACCGGGCTTCGCGTGGCACCGGGCTGGCAGGACCGCGATCAGGTTATTCTGATTAACGGGCAATCTGTTTCGGCAGCCCGGACATTTTCCGATGTTGCCTTGGGGCAGGGTTTTCATTACCGCAATTCGATAGGTCTTTGCGAAATTGCCGTAAATTGCGGGCGGGCAGACCAGGTTTTCGGGGCTGAAATCGGAACTGTCGTCTTCGCAAGATCGCAAAAATAGAATGCGGGCAATTGGATTGCCAGAAATCAATGTTATATTTCAACCAAATGATCCTTATCCTGCATGTCAAAGCAGCAGGCAGATGTGGAAGGCGATGAATGGCAATTGATGTCAAGTTCTGGGGAGTCCGCGGAAGCATTGCCTGCCCGTCGCCCGATCATGTTGTTTATGGCGGCAATACCAGTTGTCTCGAAATGCGGATTGGTGATCAGACCCTGATCTTTGATGCAGGTACGGGTATTCGCAATCTGGGTAAGGATCTGATCCGACGCAAGGTGACCGGGGCCAGCATTTTCCTGACCCACACCCACTGGGATCATATCAACGGCTTTCCGTTCTTTGTTCCGGCCTATAATCCTGCGGCGCGGTTTCGCGTGCTTGCCGGGCATTTGACCGATCAGGGCGGGGTTGAACGGGTTTTTTCCGCCCAGATGGCCGACCCGACATTTCCGGTCCCGCTATCGGCCATGCAGTCGGAACTGACATTCGACGATTTCACCGTCGGCACGGTTTTGAACCCGGCACAGGGGATTGTGGTTCGCACTGCTCCCCTACGGCATCCGAACGGGGCCACGGCCTATCGGGTGGAACATGGCGGCAAATCGGTTTGCTATGTCACCGATACCGAACATGTCCCGGGTGAGCCCGATGAAGTGATCCTCGATTTCATCCAGAATGCCGATCTGGTGATTTACGACAGCACCTATACCGACGAGGAATTCCCGGCCAAGGTCGGTTGGGGCCATTCCACCTGGCAGGAAGGTATTCGCCTTTGCCGGGCGGCCAATGCCAAACGCCTTGCCCTGTTCCATCATGATCCCGATCACAATGACGCGGCGATGACCGTGATTGAACAGAAGGCACGCGCGCAATGGTCAAATGCCTTTGCCGCGCGCGATGAAATGGTTCTGGTCATCGAATAGGGAGCTTTCCCCCTGAACTCATACCGTCAGAATACACGCGAATATTTCGGGAAAATGCGGATATCGATGCGGCGGTTTTCCTCGCGATTTTCCTCGATCGGATTGCCGTCATCGTCGCGATTGGGCAGCTTCGGTTTGGTGTCGCCATAGGATATGGCCCGCATGCGGTCGCTGTCGGGATCGACCCCCACAGCGGTTAAAAACCGAACAACGGCAATGGCCCGCCCGGCGGCCAGTTCCCAGTTGGACGGGAAACGCGGCGTGTTGATCGGACTGTCATCGGTATGACCGGTGACTTCTATCTGAAAGCCAAGGTAGCGGGGCTCTCTCAGCAGATCGCCAACATCTTTCAGGAAAATAACCGCATCCTGTGTCAGATTGGCCGAACCGGGATGAAAGAACGGCCCGCTGCCCAGTTCCATCAGGATGCCTTCATCGTCGGTCGATACATTGACTGAATTATCCATCGATGTGTTGAACACGACATCCTGAAGGTCGGTTTCCAGAACCTGCGTCGGGCGGACGATTTCACGCTTGCCGATCTGTTCGGCGATGCCCGACTGGACCTTTTCAAAAAGCGGGATTTCAACCTTTGAAAAGCTGACCAGCATCACGAAAAACGCCATCAGAAGCGTGATAGCATCGGCATAGGTGGCCATCCAGTCTTCATCAACCGGTTCTTCCGGTCGTTGGCGCATCGGTGATTTGCGTCGGGCCATCATGGCCTCCTGTCGTCAAGGTATCGTCTGCAGCCGCTATTTTGCGGACTTGTCGATATTGAAATGGATCGCCGGATCAAGGAACGAATTCATTTTGTCCTGGATCGCGCGCGGTCCCTTGCGGTCGGCCAGCATGATCAGGCCTTCGGCAATCAGGTAATTGCGAAACCGCATGATTTCCTCACGCTGCTGGATCTTGTTGGCGGCCGGCATGAAAAAGAACCGTGCGGCAACAATCCCGTAAAGCGTCGTGATCAGGGCAATCGCAAGTCCCGCGCCAAGCTGTGTCGGATCGTCGGCCATTTTATCGAGCATGATCACAAGCCCGACCAGCGTGCCGATCATGCCAAATGCCGGTGCGGCACCGGCCATGTTTTTCAGGATGGATACAGGCACCAGATTGCGACTGAACGCGTTTTCAATCGCGTTATGAAGCATTTCGGCGGTTTCATCACCGTTATACCCGGTGATGACGACTTCCATCGCCCAGCCCAGAAACGGTTCATCCTTGCCCACACGCTGCGCTTCCTGTTCCAGGGCGTTGATGCCCTTTTTCTGAAGCAGATAACCCCATTTGACAACCCGGCCGACCTCGCCGGTCAATTGGCCTCGGCCCATCTGCGGTGCCCGGAAAATCTTGAAAATCAGTTTCAGCGCCAGGATCACATAGCGGGCTTCATAGGCAATAAAGGTTGCTGCCAATGTCCCGCCGATAACCATCAACGCGCTCGACAGGCTGACAAACACAAAATAATTGTCGGTCGAAATAAAGATGGAACCGATAAACAGCCCCAGACCGACCAGAATCCCCAAAATCGTCGTAAAAGACATTGTCTTTTATTTTCTCCAAGCGTGAACCGCTCGAATCCCCCCAACCCGATTAGAACTTTCAGAGGTTTAATACCTCTTTTTTCCAGAATAGACATATCGTCCGTTGCCGTCAGGTAAATTTTGCTATCCCGTCATCCACCAACGGCAAATTTTCCAATAATCGGCTATATCTATTCAACCTTTGATTTTGCAGGTCGATTGCAAGACACCCAAAAATAAACCCCGCACCATCAAAGACAGTGCGGGGGACAACATGCCGTATTTATAATGCTTTTGGCGTCAGGCCGCCCGGATGCTGATCAGGAAACGGTCAACCTCGCTGCGAAGTTCGGTTGAAAGCTGCCCGAGTTCTTCGGCAACCTTCAGAACCTGATGGGCTGCCTGATCGGTTTCGGCAACCGTATCGCTGACGCGTTCGATATTGCTGCTGACTTCCTGCGTGCCGATGGCTGCCTGTTCGACATTCTGTGCGATTTCGCCGGTGGCATCGGCCTGTTCGCGGACGGCATTGGAAATTGTGTTGGTGATATCGGTGATCCGCGAAATAACGTCGGAAATATCGTCCATTGATTGTACGGTTTTTCCGGTTTCTTCCTGTATCGCCAGGATTTGGTCGGAAATTTCACTGGTGGCGCGTGCTGTCTGGTTGGCAAGGTTCTTGACTTCGGCTGCAACCACGGCAAACCCTTTGCCTGCTTCACCTGCCCGTGCGGCCTCGATGGTTGCGTTCAGTGCCAGAAGGTTGGTTTGCCCGGCGATATCGCTGATCAATTCGACAATCTCGCCAATGCGACCGGCGGCATCCGAAAGACCGGCAACAGTTTTGCTGGAAATTTCCGCTTCGCGCGATGCCTCGGCGGTGATTTCGGTCGAATGGTGGGCCTGATCGCCAATCCGGGTGATCGACTGCGATAAATGATCGGCGGCATCCGCCACAGTGCGGACATTGACGGTGGCTTCTTCGGAGGCCGCGGCAACTGTGGTCGCACTTTTACTTGCAAGGTCGGCTGCCCCGACCAGCGCACGCGCGGTGCTTTGCATCCGTTCGGCCGATGTTGAAACCGAACCGACAATATTGGCAATAACGCCTTCGAAGCCGCCGATATGTTTTTCAAGGGTTTGCATGCGTTCTTCGCGTTTGCGCGAGGCGGCTTCCTGTTCTGCCTCCATGCGTTTCTTCGCCACCGCGTTGGTTCTGAACACATCGACGGATCGGGCCATCCGCCCGATTTCGTCCTTGCGATCCAGATCATGGATGATCAGGTCGGTTTTGCCATCGGCAAGCTCGGTCATGACCGAACCCAGTTTGCTGAGTGGCTCGGTCACGATTTTGGACAATAACAACCGCATGCCGATGATGGTCGCAATCGCAATGGCAATGCCGCCAATCACAATGCCGATCAGGATCTGATTGGTTTTCGCCTGTTCTGGCGCAACCGAAAGGCTTGATGACAGAACGGCAATCACGTCACCTTTTTCGGCGTCCATGGCGCCATGGCAGCTAAAGCAGACCTCGCGCTCCGCCCCTTTGGTAACGCCCAGAACAATCGGCATCGACAGGCGATAGGTGCCCTCGTCGGTATAGCGACCGATGGTTTGACCTGTTTCAATCGCTTCGCGGTCAATCGCATCGCGCGGCGTTTTCAGTTCCTTGTCCTCATTTTCCTTCATATAGGCCAGGGTCGTTGGTCCCCATGCTGACCAAAGCTCGCCGGGGTAATCCAGATTGCGGCTTTCAAACCAGTTGTTGAAAACATCGATACCGATATCGTCGGCATCGTCAGGGCGGGCCGCCATGACATTGACAATCAGCGCATGAAGCGATGTCAGTTCATTCTGGCTAAGTTGATGAAGTTTGGCATCCATTGCCTTTTCTTCGGCAAACATCATCATGGCAAGGGCGATGATTACGGTGGATGTCACGCCGAAGGCCGACGCCCACATAAAACGTTTGCGAATGCCCATGGCATTGAAAGCCGATAACAACTTCATCACTGATCCCCGATTGGATAATGCAAATGCATGCGAACGGGCCATCAATGATCCACTGATGGTCCGTATCAAACTGTCCCGGATGCAGCATCGGGCCATGCGGGGTGCAGGTCTTTGATTTGTCTCAAGTCGAGAGCCAAAATGCCCGGATCATTCGGATAGGTGGACGTCCGCCGGTATAGTTTGCAGGGGCGAAACCTTGTCATACGCGACACGGCAAGGCATAAGGCGGATGATCATCGTGCAGAACAGGAAAACATCATGAGCCTTTCATTTTCGGATGCGCAGAAAAAGCTCGAACAGATCACAGCCGAAATGCTGGAACTGATCCGCAAATACGGGCTGGATGCCGAAAGCCCGTTTGATGTGATTCCCGTCGCACGCGCCAAAATCGACAATCAGCAGGACTATATCCGGTTTCTTGAACTGTCCATCGAAGGTCGCATTTACGGCGAATATGCCGATGCCCTTAAAAAGAAACTCGATGAAGAAACCCGTCAGGCCGAAGCCAACAAAAAGATGCACTGAGCCGATCCGGGCATTTGCAAAATGGCGGATTTTTTCAGTTAGCCAGAATGTTGTTTTACAGAAACTTTTTTCGATTAAGGCGGGATGTCACAAAATATTCCCGATCTTGTCACCGTCCTGCCGTTGAGACGCGGCCTTTGGGGGATTATATCGCTGCTTGACGATGCGCTGGCAAAGCCGGGTGTCGTTTCCGAAGGGAATTGTCATTCGGAACATCACGAGCAACAGGATGGCTGACATGAACAAAAGTTATGTCCAGACCTTGATGGAAGTCGAAAAAGTATTTGGTCAGATCAATGACCATGATTATCGCCTTTACCGTGCCGTATGGGGTAACCGGCAGGCAGCCGGTACCGGGTTGCCGCGCGGCACGCGTGCCGAAATCAGCAAGAAACTTGCCAATGATTTTGTTTCTGCCAACAATGCGGTAACGCATCGGACAACCGCGCACGCGGCCTAGCGCCGGATCGCATTCAAAGGACGGCAACAATCCGCCCAATTCCGGAAAGCTTGATTTCAAACCGCCATCTGGTGTTAAAGATGGCGGTTTTGTTTTTCCAGTTTCGTTTTCGAAACGCCGTCCGGAGTTGCCACGATGTCGATCAAGTCGCTGATCCGTACCATTCCCGATTACCCGAAAAAGGGAATCATGTTTCGCGATATCACAACGCTGTTTGCCGACCCCGAAGGCCTGCGCGATGTGATCGACAGTTTTGCCGCCGAATTCCAGGACAAGAAGATCGATGTCATCGCCGGGATCGAGGCACGCGGCTTTATCATCGGTCCGGCGGTTGCGGTTGCCCTTGGTGTCGGGTTTGTGCCGATCCGAAAACGCGGCAAACTTCCGGGCGAAACCATCGAAGTCGAATATGAACTTGAATATGGCTCGGACGTGATTGAAATGCACATCGATGCGATCAAACCCGGCCAGCGTGTGTTGGTTATGGATGACTTGATTGCGACGGGCGGTACTGCTCTTGCCGCGATTGATCTGATCGAAAAGGCGGGCGGCGAGATTGCCGGTTGTGCCTTCATCATCGATCTTCCCGATATTGGCGGGGCGCAAAAAATCCGTGATCGTGGTGTGGAAGTGTTCCATCAGGTCGAATTTGAAGGCGATTGACGCCTTAAAACCGTTGCTGAGCCACGGAAAATGACGATTCTTGTCTCTTTTGGGCCGTAATTGGGATATAATCTTACAGTTGAACAATGCTGTAATATGTTCCGGTTCCGGCTGGAGAGAGGAAAATGGTCGTACCTGCCGTCAATAACCAGTCTATAAGCCAGGTCAGCCAGTATGGCCGACTTGCGGCTGCTGGTGCGCGCGGTGTGGCGACGGTTGACCGCAATAGCCAGGTCCAGGCACCCAGCGAACATTACACCTATGATCCCGATAATGACGGTATCCTGTTCAATGCCTATATCGACGGCAAAGGCAAACAGCAATCCGGTCAGGGCAGTGCGGGTGAGCAAAAAGACCAACGCGCCGAACAAAGCCGCCTGTCGGCCGCGCGCCGCGCAAGTGATCGCGAAGGCGCGATTTCACCCGAAAGCGATATCGATTTCGCAAGCTTGCTTGATCTGGAAATCCCGTTCAACCTTGGCACCAATAGCGGCACGTCATTCTATGCCGTGGTCAATGCCGTCGTGCATGGTGCGGGTATCCGCGGTACACGGGTGGATGCCTATATCTGATCGCCTGCCGGATTTTCTTCAAAATTAAATACACATTCCGTTCCGGTCCTTGTTGTCGTGCCAGCACGGCATTATGATCGTGATCCGCCATGCGTTTCGTTTGCTGGATCAGATATGCAGAACAAGCCGGTCCTCAATTCCGTATTCGAAGCCGTTTTTCGCCTGATTGATCATGCGTTAAACGACAACGAATATCTGCAGCCGCAAAAGCTTCATCGTCTGCTGTATCTCGCACAGGCCTATTACGGGGCGAACTATCATGGCCGCATGTTGATGCCGGCCGTGTTTATTGCCGACGATATTGGCCCGATTGAACCAAACGTCTATGCGGTGATGGAAGAAAGCCGCCCGGATGTCCGCCTTAAATCGGTTGATCCCAAAACGCAGCATTTCATCGAAAGCATCTGGTCGCAATTCGGTCATCACTCGGTCGAACATCTTAGTGAAACCGTGCGCAATCATCCGCCCTATCTTGATGCCTATAAACAGGCACCGGGGACAGTGATCCCGTTTCAGGTGATGGTCGATTTCTATACCTCGGTCCGCAAAAGTGCGACCACGCCCGAGGCCAAGGAAGTCGTCCGCCCGCGTGTCATGCGCTCGCACAAGGGCAAGCCGGTCGCGACCACCGACTGGCTGCCGCGCCGAATTAAATAATCGGATCAAATGGCTGTAAATTCAGTCGATTATTGGGCGATATTCAGGTCTTCGCATGGATCTTCGCGCGGCAGATCATTGGTAAACCACATGAAATCCACAACTTTTTCCGAGCCCATCCGAAGCGCATAATCACGCACACCCGGAAGGTTTTCGCCCGGATCGTCTGCCTCGATCAGAATGACGACTGCAATGTCATCATCGGGCAAATCGGGTGCATAACGCCGCAGGTGATAGGGGACGGCAATATCGTCACGAACATGCATTGCCCCGGCAATCAGGAATGCACCATCGATATTCCTGCGGGCGTCCGCATCGATCATCGCACGCGCCAGCGACGCATCGCGGGCAAATTGCACAAGTCCGAAGGCAGGCAATTGCGATTTGGGCAGCATGTTGCAATGCCCGTCGGCAATTTCCTTGTTGAAACGTTCGGCAATATCATCGGGCAGGGGCGGTAATGCCAGTTTCCCGGCCAACTCGGCGGGCAGGGCTTTGATGCCGTCGCGGATCATCGGGCGTAGAACGTCTTGTGGCAGGTTCCCGGCAATCATCGCCAGGTTTTGTGCCTTTGCCGCCTCGGCAATCGGGGCATAGTCGTGCCATAATGGCCAGCCGCTTTCAGCCCAGTTCATCTTGGGGCCAAGCTCCTCGGGGGAAACGGTCTGCCATGCCTGATCAAGGCTGTCCTGCTGGTCGCGATTGAACATTTCCCAGACAATTGCACGATGGTGATCATCGCGTTTGCCAAGCGCCTTGATCAATTCCGACTGATGATGATGGTGGATCGGGTTGTCATGCTTTTCCCCGATCAAAACAAACCGCTTTCCGGCAAGGCGCGAAACCATCTCGTCGAACATGACATAGCTTTGCGTATTCATGTCGAAAATCAGACCTGGTGCCGGGGGCAGGGAATTGGCATCGGGAATATCGCGCATGCCCGACGGTTCGGTGGCTGCGTCATTTTGTGCGGACGCAGAATTGACCGGAAATTCCAGAACCGGCACCAATGCCGTTATGGCAAGACCTGTCAAAAGGGAACGTTTAAAACAGTGCCGATTGAAGGCACGAGACGCAGTTCTCATCACGCGCGGAATATCCAGTCCATTCTTGCCAGTTCGCTCAGGCATCAAACAATCGGCTTTTATTTGCTCAAAGCCAAGGCCGTTTCAAGATCATTTATCAGGTCTTTGGCATCTTCGATACCGACCGACAGGCGCAACAAATCCTCGGGCACCGGGCTGGTCGGGCCTTCGACGGATGATCTGTGTTCGATCAGGCTTTCAACCCCGCCAAGCGACGTTGCGCGTTTGAACAGTTTGCACTGATTATGGAAATCCACGGCCCGTTTGCTGCCGCCCTTGACCCGGATCGACAACATGCCACCAAATCCGCCGTTCATCTGGCGTTTGGCGATGCCATGGCCGATATGGCTTTCAAGGCCGGGATACTGGACCTGTTCGATTTCGGAGTGGTTTTCGAAATGGCGGGCGATTGCCATCGCATTGGCACAGGCCCGTTCGACCCGGATTGACAGGGTACGCATGCCACGCAAAAGCAGCCATGCTTCGAACACACCCAGAACCCCGCCGCCGCCTGCATGCTGTTTGCAAACCCGTTGCCAGAATTCGCTGTTCTTGTCGGCGGTGGTAAGTGTACCGGCCAGAACGTCGCTATGTCCGTTCAGATATTTGGTTGCCGAATGCATGACGATATCGGCCCCCAGGTCAATCGGGCGGGTCAGAAGCGGTGTGGCAACCGTATTGTCGACCGCGACAATCGCCCCGGCCTTGTGCGCGGCATGGGCAACGGCGGCGATATCGGTGATCTGCCAATCCGGGTTGGCGGGTGTTTCCAGCCAGACCATTCTGGTTTTGCCCGGCTGGATATGTTTTACCCATTGGGCGGTATCGCCATTATCGACAAAATCAAATGTCAGTCCGGCGCGCACCCCGCTATCGAGCATGAAGCTGCGAAGTGCCCAGTACATCACCTTTGGCGCAACCACATGATCACCTGGTGATAACGCATGCAGCAAGGCAACTGCGGCGGCCATGCCCGATGCGAACAGGCGCGTCTGTGCGCCGCCTTCAAGTGCGTCAAGAACCGCGCAGGCCTGATCATAGGTCGGGTTGTCGGTTCGGGTATAGCAACGGCCGTCGTGATAGCTGAGGTCGGTATTGCGTTCAAACGTGGTCGAGGGATAGATCGGCGGGGTGACCGAACGGGTGGTTTCCTCGACCCAGCCCAGTGCCTGGGCCGTTATGGTTGCAGGTTGCTGTTTCCTGTTATCGGCAGACATGGTGGCACCTGATTTTGTTGTCATTTATTGCCACGCAACATAACGTGGAACACGCCACATCCCAAAACGAAAACAAAAGAACGACCTATTCAAATGCCCCACACAACGAACGATCCCCAAATTGACCTTCCCGAAGAATGCGATGTCGTGGTTATCGGCGGCGGTATTCATGGCTCCAGCAGCGCTTATTACTTTGCCAGGGCGGGCATGAAGGTTGTCCTTCTGGAAAAGGATACCATCGCCTCGCATCAGTCCGGTCGTGCCTGGGGCTTCGTGCGCCAGCAGGGCCGCGACCCGGTTGAATTGCCCCTGATGATCGAGTGCAATCGTATCTGGCAGGGGCTTGAAAAGGAACTTGATGCCGATCTGGAATGGCGGCAGGGCGGGGTCATGTTCGTTGCCCGCGACGATGTGGAAATGGCCGAATTTGAACAATGGATCGAAGACGCCAAAGGATTTGATATCGAAACGCAGGTGCTTGATCCCAAGGGCGTCGCCAGAATCGCACCGGGCATCACGCGCCCCGGAGTTGGCGGAATTTATACGCCTTCTGACGGGCAGGCCGAGCCAAAAAAGGCCGCCCCCGCCATCGCAAAACGTGCCGGTGAACTCGGTGCCGTTATTGCAGAGGGCTGCGGTGCCATCGGGATTGAAACAAGTGGCGGCGCAATCAGTTCGGTCATATCAGAACGTGGCGAGATCAAATGTAAATATGTCATCTGTGCTGCCGGTGCGGCGACGCATAAATTCGTCGCAAAATTCGGCCGTCGCCTGCCGCAGCAAACCACGCGTGGCACGGTGATCCGAACCACCCCGGTGCCTGATATCTCGGCCGCCGGTACATTGGCCGCCGGTCTGGCGTTTCGTCAACGTGCCGATGGCTCGATGAATATCGCTGACGAATTCATGACCGATCTGGATCTGACATTGGGCCGGTTCAAATATGCCCGCGATTTTGCACCGGGCCTGTTTGCCAATTGGGCCACCTTCAAATTCCATCTGAACAAACGGTTCATAGATGACCTTGTTGATCGTTTGCCGGGATCGGCGGCATCGAAACAACCACTGATCGGGCGGCGGGAAAATCAGGCGCAGCCTTACGAGGTGCGCGTCAAAAACGCGATGGCGAACCTGCAAAAGGTTTTTCCGCAAATCAAGCAGGTGGGTGTTGTTGATAAATGGGCGGGCGATATCGATGTCACCCCGGATGCCATACCGGTGATCGATCAGTTCGACAACCCCAGGCATTTCTTCGTCGCCACCGGCTTCTCCGGCCACGGGTTTGCCATGGGGCCGGTGGTCGGCAAGGTTTTGGCCGACTGGATCACAACCGGGCAGCCGTCGATAACCCTGAAGGGCATGGAACTTTCACGGTTTGAGGATGGCAGCATCCGCAAACCGCGCACGCGGGTCTGATGTCACTGGGCAGCGTCGGTTTGCGGCAAAACACCAGTCTGATGATCGGTTTTGCCGTCAAAAAGCCGTGTCGCCCCAATCGGGGCGGCAATGAAATCATCATCGGCAATGCCGGCATCCTTGAGCGCCGATGCCAATCGCACTGGCGGTTCGTCAACCGGTTCGGCGGTCAGGACGAAGGTGCCCCAATGAATGGCAAGCGCCTGTTTGACGCCCATTACCTGCATGATCTGAACGGCTTCTTCGGGGTTGGTGTGGGCGTTGCTCATGAAATCGCTGGGTTCATAAGCGCCGATCGGGATCAGGCCGAAATCGATCCCGCCATATTGTTCGCCCATTTCGGCAAACAGCCGTTCATTCCAGCCGGTATCGCCGACGAAATAGAAACGATAACCATCGGCGAATTCAAGGATGTAGCCGCCCCACAGCATTTCCTTGCGGTCCTTGGTGGTGCGCGCTGACCAGTGATTGCTGGGCACATGGGTGATGGTAACGCTCCCATGCGAAAGGCTTTGGTCCCAATCCATTTCGTCATACCGGTCGGGGGAGATTCCGGCCTTTTCCAGAAGAGTTCCGTTTTTTAGCGGCAGGATATAGCGCGGTGTATTGCCAATCTTTCCAAGGCTTTCGATATCGAAATGGTCGTAATGATTGTGCGACAGCAGCACCAGATCAAGATCTGGCAACTGATCGATCTGCAATCCCGGCTGGCTGTATCGTTTGGGGCCGACATAACGGAACGGCGATGCCCGTTTGGCAAAGACCGGATCGGTCAGGATATTGAGCCCGCCATATTGCACCAGAACCGTCGCATGGCCGATCCATGTGACTTGCAGACGTGCGGGATCGGGATTGTGGATCGCATCCAGATTTGGGGCCTCGGTCGGGATTTTTCCGTGCTGGTGCTTGGCTTTCGGCCAGTTTTCGGCACCGAAATAGCGCCGTTTCATAAACCGCCAGAAAGACCGTTTGACCCGATCAGGCAGGGGGTAGCGGTTTTCAAATCCGGAATCGGTGTGATGTGGTGGTCGGTTATCATTCGTCACGCGGTCAAATCCCCTGATCGGCTGATTGTTGTTTTCGATCTTATGAATGTGTCGCGGATCGGGAATTGTGCAAGTGCGGTCCGGTCAATGGAAAAGGCCGGAACCGCGTCGCGTTCCGGCCTGCATTCCCATCGGTCTATTCGATCACGGTTACGTAGCTGTCAAGCGGTGGAACGGTTTCGACAATTCCCTGATCCTTCAGATAATCGGCAAAGCGGGCATAACGGGTGCGGTCAACAGCAGCCGGACGGAGCGCAAAGCGTGGCAGGGTATCGGCCCATGCCTTGATGTTGAGTTCGTCATCAAGGTTTGGATAGGCCGAGATAAAGGCCTGCCAGCTGTCATCGGGATGGTTGATAAGGTATTGCACACCTTCTTCAAGGGCGGCCAGCATGCGGGCATAGCGCGGATCATCGACCTTGTCGTTGCGCACCGTCAGGATCAGCTCGTCATAGGGCGGAACGCCTTCTTCCTCGACATAAAATGCCTTGCCCGGCTTGCCTTCAATTTCCATCTGGTTGAGTTCGAAATTGCGGTAGCCACCGATGATCGCATCGACCTGCCCTGAATAAAGCGAGGGCGAGAGCGAGAAATTGACATTCACCAGTTCGACATCATCAATCGAAACCCCGTATTTGCCCAGCATCGTGCCGAGTAAGGCATCTTCGAAACCGGCCAGCGAATAGCCGATTTTCTTGCCCTTAAGGTCGGCAATTTCCTTGATCGGGCCGTCTTTGAGGACAATCAGGCTATTGAGCGGGGTCGCGACCAGCGTGCCGATCCGGGTCAATGGCAGGCCTTCGGCGGCCTGTACGTGAAGCTGTGGCTGATAATTCACGGCAACATCGCCCTGACCGGCGGCAACAAGGCGCGGCGGGGCGGATGGATCGGCCGGTTCGATCAGCTCGACATCCAGATCATGTTTGGCAAAAAAGCCCTTTTCCTTGGCGACAATCAGGGGCGCGTGATCGGGATTGACGAACCAGTCCAGCAGTATGGTGAGCTTGTCGGCGGCAAAGGCCGGGCTGGTCATTCCCATCGCGACGGCGCCAAGGGTGGCGGCGGTGATCATGGATTTCAGGCGTGACATGGTGGATGAACCTCCTATCGGATCAGGTGTGTATTTGTGATGTTTTGCCCCGCGGTTTCGGGCGGGGAATTGGCTTTATCTTGCCGGTTTCAGGCTGTCGGGCTGCCAGGGCAAAGCCGCGCGTAAGGCGCGGTCGACAAGGAAATATTGCGTGATTGAAAAGGCGCACAGGATCAGAAGGCAGGCAAAGACCATATCGATCTGAACCCGCGCATTGGCATGCAGCATCAGATAACCAAGCCCGTGGCTTGATCCGACCCATTCGCCGATCACCGCCCCGATGGGGGCAACCGCGGTTGCGACCCGAAAACCCGAGGCAAATGAAGGCAGTGCGGCGGGCAGGCGCACATGGGTCAGCAACCGCCAGCGGCTGGCACCCATGGTGCGCGCAAGATCGAGGAAGCCCGGTTCGGTGCGTGATAACCCGTCAAAAAACGCGACCGTGACGGGGAAGAAAATGATCAAGGCCGCCATCGCGATTTTTGAGCCCAGACCAAAGCCCAGCCATAATACCAGAAGCGGGGCCAGCGCAAAAAACGGGATCGCCTGCGACACGAGCAAGATCGGCATCAGCCAGAACCGAACGGGGGCAAAAAGCGCCATCGGAAGGGCCGCCAAGGCCCCCAATGCCGCCCCGGCAAAAAGCCCGATCACGGTTTCGGCAATCGTGTATCTGGCATGGTCAAGCAACACGTCATGACGCTTGATCAGGGTCAGCCAGACTTCATAGGGGGCGGGCAGCATATATTTCGGCGCGCCGGTGACGGTCACAACAAACTGCCATGTCGCGATCAGGGCGGCGATGATGATGATCGGACGGGCAAGTTTCAGCAGACGCCGTTCGGTCAGCGGGGTGCGGGATGTTGGTCGGTTGGTCATGCCAGATCCTCCGCCCGGTTGAGTTCTGCGGCGGTGGCGCCGAGCTGACGGAGCAGTTCGGCCTGATGGCGGAGGATTTCCGGATCGGTGACATCGCGCGGGATGGTGCCCGCCGGAAGCATGGCGTCGCTCAGTACGGCAGGGGTACCACGCAAGACATGAACGCGATCCCCGATCCGAAGGGCTTCGAGCGGATCATGGGTCACCAGCAAAACCGTTTTGCCGCGCAATACCCGTGCGGCAAGGTCCTGAAGGCGCATGCGGTTAAGCGGATCAAGGGCGGAAAAGGGTTCATCCATCAGGACGACCGGGCGGTCTTCCATCAGGGTGCGGGCAAGGGCGGCACGCTGCTTCATCCCGCCGGAAAGTTCGGCCGGGCGCAAATGTGCGGCGTCCGATAGTCCGACCTTGGCAATCAGCGCATCGGCGCGTGCAAGATCGGGGCGTTGATTGCGAAGCACCGCGCCCAGAACGACATTTTCCCGGACGTTCCGCCACGGCAGCAGCAAATCCTGCTGCGCCATATAGGCAACCCGGCCGAAAAGGGGCCTGCCATCCGAGCAGGCAATATCCCCGCCAGCCTCGCCATCGACCAGCCCGGCGAGATAGCGCAATAATGTGCTTTTGCCGACACCCGAGGGACCCAGCAAACAGGTGATGCTGTTGGCGGGTAGGGTCAGATCAAGATCATGGAAAATATCGTCGCCGTTAAAGGCCACGCGACCGCCGCGCAGATGAATATCAAACGGCGTCGTATTGCCCGACATGACGGGGGGATTTAAGGAGGCTGCCGGGGTCGGCGCTGGTTCTGTCTTGCGCATGCGATCCTTCCTACGCCGGTCTTAACCGGTTCAGGTTCAAAGGGTCGTCCGGCAACACCGAACCTCTCAGCCGATTCACGATTGGCCCCCCTGGAGATGACGGGACTATGCGCAGATCATGGCGGAACGTCAAGCATTGGAAAAAAGTTCTTGATTTGTTCTTTTGTTTGTGGCATAAGAGAAAAATCAACGGGAGAAATGCACCCGGACCAAAACCCGCAAAGCCATATAGGCTCTGCGGGTTTTTGCGTTTGGGGCCGGATTAGAGAGGGGGTCAGGATGCGGCGGCAAAGATACATACACAGACACGGACAGGGCGACAGAGCAATCCGCCGGATATTGATTGGCGGATGGCGGAGCCATTACGGCGGCATTCCGCGCCGGTTCTGACACGTTTCAAACACGCTTATTTGTCATGACGGGAGAGGTGCGTCTTTTTGGGAAAGGAGCGTTAAATTCGCCGGGAGCGGCGACAATGGCAGCAATGGCAGCAGTGGGTTATGGCCCGTCGGTGGTGGACAGGTTGGGGGCAGTGCGCCCGAAGACCGTCTGCTGGCGAAAATGGCGGTGGCCCGAGGTGTGTCTGGACGCCGGGGTGGCAAGTTGCCGCCGTGGCCGGAGCTGGCAGCGAGGCTGTGAGCGGTCCGTGGGTCGTCAGTTGGCGGGGCAGGCAGAGGCCCGTGGTATGTCCGGGCTCCGTGGTCATGGCATTGGCGGAAGTGGCCGGAGCAGGCAGCGAGGCTTGCGAAAGCCCGAGATTTGTTCGGGCTTTCCTGTTGTCGGAAATCCGGTTTGCGGCTGTGTGATTTGCTGTTGCATCCGTCAGGGCTCCGTTTGGAACCGCATCACCAAACCGGATCGGCCGTTCGAAGCTTGCCTGCCGGGTGATCCCAACCATGTGCGACGCCATCAATGGTGGCCGGGAAGCGAACGCGCCGGGCTTTGCCCCAGCTTGTGGTTTCGAGATGCGGGGCGATGTCGTTTTCGGTTTCGGGGGTGATGGTTTGGGGGCGGGTCGGTTGTGCGGTCTGGCAGAGCAGATGGGCGGTGCGGGCCAGTGAGTGGCGGGCGGTGGTGATCTGGCCGGTCTGGCTGCGGAGCAACAGGGCGTGGATGGTGCTTGCCGCCATCAGATAGCCGGTGGCGTGGTCAAGGGCCTGAACGGGAAGGGGCGTTGGTTTTTGCGCATGGGCCTGTTTCATGCCGAAATCGGCGATGCCACAGCTCATTTGTACCAGGCTGTCAAAGCCACGCCGTTTGGCCCACGGGCCGGTCCAGCCGTAGGCGCAGAGTGTGACATCAATCAGGCCGGGATTGATCCGGCGAAGTTCGTCGGCGTCATAGCCAAGACCTGGCAGGGCATCGGGGCGGTAGCCGTGCAGCAGGATATCGGCACCTGCCAGAAGGCTTTCGAATGTTTGGCGATCTTCGGCGGATTTGAGGTCAAGCCCGGCACAGCGTTTGCCAAGGGTGATTTCGGGGATTACCGCGCCCTCGTCCCAATGGGGCGGGTCGATGCGCAGGACATCCGCGCCATAGGCCGCGAGAAACCGCCCGGCGACCGGGCCAGCCAGAACACGGGTCAGGTCAAGCACGCGGATCCCGGCCAAGGGGCGGTCGGGCCGGATAACGTGGCGCGATTTGGCGGATGTGCCGTGATGCTGCCAGCCGATCAGCGGTTCGGCTGCAATTGCAGCCCCCTGCGGGTGGGATTGCCAAGCATCAAGGCTTCGCATGGTAGCCCCACAGCCGCCCGCCGCAAAGATTGCGGTTTCAAGGTCATCGGCCTTCCATCTGGCGACAATCGGGGCAAGGGCTTCGCGGTCGGTGTAATCACCCAGAACCGACAGGGCGGCGGCGCGGTGGTGCGGGGCGTTGGTGTGAAGCCGTATCCAGCCATCGGCGGTTTTATAATCGCCTGCAATCGCGTCCCATACCGGCGGCAGTTCCCAGCCAATCGGGCGGATCGTCATATCAAACCATTTCGATGCCAGCCGTTGATCAATGGTCACGTTTGCCAGATCACCAGTAGCAAGAGCGCGATAGCGCGAGATCATGGCGGCCGCGATGCCCATTGAGGCCGTTGCAAGATCAGTCACGGCAAAGAAGGATGGCAGGGCGTCCGTGCCGGTGATTTCGATGTCGGGCAGGGCATTTGTACCGCCCGGTAGATCAAGGGCATTAGCAATCGGGGTGATGAACGGGTTGGTCATGGCGGTCATGCTGGTTTCTCCTTTTTGACCCGCATGGGTGGCGCGGGGGTGATTGCCAAAGGATCATGCGGGGCTGGACAAATCGTCAATCTTGATCAAGATAATCAATATGAAAAATCTTGATGACCCGATGAAAGAAACGGCGTTTTTCACGCTATCGGCGCAGGAAGTCTGTGCGGCGACCGGCATATCGCGCGATACGCTTTATGCCTATGTCAGCCGCGGGATCGTGCGCGCCATTGCCCATCCCGGCGATGCGCGCAAAAGCCTTTATGACAATCGCGATGTGCGCAAAATCATCGCGGGCAAAAAACGCGGCCGGTCGCGGCAATCGGTGGCGGCATCGACGATTGACTGGGGCGAACCCATTCTGGTGTCGAAAATCACCCGCATTGCCGACGGGCGGTTTTTCTATCGCGGCAAGGATGCAGTGGGGCTTTCGGACAGCATGACGCTGGAGGATGCCGCGCGGCTTCTGGCGGGGTTGCGGGTCGATCAGGATCGGTGTTGCGCGCCCGATTTCATCCCGGCCAACCATGCCGCACCGTTTGACCGGATGATTGCGATGATGGCGGGCGAGGTGACAAACCACCCTGCCGGGGATGGCCGCCCGGTTGCGGCGAAGCTGATGCGGCTTGCGGCATTGGCCGCCGCCGGTATGCGCGATGACGGTGAAAGTCCGATCCATGTGATGCTGGCGCGGGCCTGGTCAAAACGGCCTGAGGCGGTGGATCTGTTGCGCCGGGCACTTGTGCTGTGTGCCGATCATGAATTGAATGCGTCGGCCTATGCGGTGCGGGTGGCAGCATCGGCGGGCGCAAGTGTCCCGGCATCGTTGCTGGCGGGGCTGGCGACTTTATCGGGCACGCGGCATGGCGGGTTAACACCGCGTTGCCGGGCATGGATGGACCGGGTGGAAAAACGCAATATCGATCCGGTACGCGATGGCGTGCCGCCCGGTTTCGGGCACCCGCTTTATCCTGATGGTGATCCGCGCACGCGCGCGATCATGCAATCCTGCGGACAGGTTGGTGATGCGTTCTGGGCGCGGATTGCGGACTGGGTGACGGATGAAACCGGGCAATATCCCAGCCTTGATTTCGGGCTGGCGTTGCTCGAACGCGAGCTTGATCTTCCGAAAGGTGCGGGGCTTGGCATTTTTGCCGTCGGTCGCATGGCAGGCTGGATCGCGCATCTGTTCGAGCAGCGCCAAAGCGGCAAGATCATCCGGCCAAGGGCGGCTGTGGCCGGGTGAGGGGGTGGGGCGGTGCAGCATGCGCCCGCGTTTTTATTGTCTTTTCGGAACACGTGCCGGTCTGGTTTGTTTGATAAACAGGGCAAACGGTAACGAAGGACGATACAATGCCTGCAAAATCGAAATCCCAGCAGAAGGCTGCCGGTCTGGCGCTTTCGGTCAAGCGTGGGGAGACGAAAAAGAGCGAACTGACGGGGGCCGCGCGCGAGATGGAAGAAAGCATGTCCGAGGAGGAGCTTGAGGAACTGGCATCCGGCCAGCGCAAGGGCAAGCCCGAGCACAAGTCGGACAGGTGATTTCCCGGCGGTCAGTTTGCCCGATGGCATGGCGCGGCATTCAGGAAGCGGTTTTTAAGGAAACAGAAAGTGTTCCCCGGGCAGAGTTCCGGGTTCATGCTGTGAACCCGCATTAACCATGTCTGTCTGGTGCCGATGTTATCTGATGATCCCGTCCTGAAGTATCCCGATCAACGGTGCGCAGATATTCGTCCGCGCATGATCGCGGCCGAGATTTATCGCGGGTCGAGTTACGGGCCGAAGCATCCGCTGGCGATCCCGCGGGTATCGCTGGTGGTTGATCTGGTGCATGCGATGGGCTGGGTCGATGGGGATAATTATCTGACCGGGCCGGTGGCGACGCCCGCGCAACTGGCGCGGTTTCATGATCCCGAATATATTGCCGCCGTCGCACAGGCCGAACGCGACCAGATGCTGCCCGAGGAAATGATGGTGCGGTACGGGTTGGGGAAAAACGGCAATCCGATCTATCCGGAAATTTTCCGGCGTCCGGCGACAGCCGCCGGATCATCGATTATGGCGGCGCGACTGATTGCCGATGGCGGGATCATCCATCATCCGGCGGGGGGCACGCATCATGGTTTGCGCGACCGGGCATCGGGTTTCTGTTACTTCAACGACCCGGTTCTGGGCATTCTTGAATTGCTCGATTCGGGGCTGGATCGGGTGCTTTATCTTGATATTGATGCCCATCACGGGGACGGTGTGCAGATTGCCTTTGCCGATAATGACCGTGTTCTGACCGTTTCCATGCATGAGGAAGGGCTTTGGCCGAAAACCGGGCATATCGATGATATTGCGGGGGGAATGGCGCGCAACCTGCCGATGCCAAGCGGCATGCATGACGATGAAATGCGCTATGTCCTGAACGAGTATTTCCTGCCACTTGCGCAGAAGTTTTCACCACAAGCCATTGTTTTACAATGTGGTTGTGATACATTAGCAGAAGATCCATTATCCAGACAGATGCTGGGAAATCAGGCCATTTGGGACGTGGTCGGGGCCATGATCAAAATGGCGCCCGGATGTCTTGTACTGGGGGGCGGAGGATATAATCCTTACGGGGTTGCGCGCTGTTGGTCCGGGGTGTGGGCGGTTGTAAACGAAATCGAAATACCACCTGTGTTATCCGTCACAGCGGAAAATATCCTGCGTGCCATAAAATGGGCACATAGCCGTGGAAAGCAGCCGGACGAAAAAATGCTGACCAGCATTAGAGATCCGTGGCGCGGCGGGGACATACGTGACGAAGTCAGGACACGCGTCCAAAGACTGAAGGGGTATGGGTTATGAAGTCGTTCATTCAAATGGCCTTGGTCGTTTGCTTTGTCAGTGCTGCCGTTGTGGCGGGACTGAATGCAAAGGCGACGGGGTTTGAACGATCGCGCCTGCTGGTGGATGGCAAGGTTTTCAATGTTGAATTGGCGGTTACACCCGATGAACGGTCGCGCGGATTGATGTTCCGCACCGAAATGGCCGAGGATGCCGGGATGCTGTTTGACTTTGGCCGCCCCAGCGACATTTCGATGTGGATGAAGAATACCTTCATCTCGCTTGATATGCTGTTTATCGACCAGAATGGCGTGATCGTCGGGATTGAAAAACGCACCGTGCCGAAATCCGAAACCATCATTCCGGGGCCAAAGCCGGTGCGCTTTGTTCTGGAGCTGAATGGCGGGGCGTCGGATCGCCTTGGTTTCGAGGTTGGTGAGAAGGTCGAGGGGCTGCCGCGCTAGGCGGTTTTGCGAGGGCTTTGTCACCGCCTTGTCATGGCGGCGCAATCAATCAGCAATAGCAAGGCCGCAGATGATCTCTGCGGCCTTTGGTTTTTGGCCTGCATTTTATTTCCGATCCGGGCAAAAAACGCATAATGCGGTCTTGCCCGTGCGGAATTATGGTGCTAAATCCACATCCGCGTCGGGGAGTAGCGCAGTCTGGTAGCGTACCTGCTTTGGGAGCAGGGGGTCGCGAGTTCGAATCTCGCCTTCCCGACCATTTTTCCCTTTTGTCATACGGACACGTTTTCATGTGTTGGCAAAAGGTGTAAAAGATGAAGAGACAGCGGGTGTTAGAGAGCCCCGCGATGTTATCATCTTATCCGACGGTCAAGACGAGGGTCCCGATGAAGGTCCGTGTTTACAAACCTGCCAAAAACGCCATGCAGTCCGGTCGTGCGGCGACCAAACACTGGGTGATGGAATTTGAACCGGGTGCAAAGAAGGTTGCCGATCAGCTTATGGGCTGGATCGGTTCGACCGATACCCGTGGCCAGGTGCGCATGTATTTCGATACCCTTGAAGAAGCACAGGCATTTGCCGCCCGTCACAAGCTGATTGCCGATATCGAACAGCCGAAATCGCGCGTCCGCCGGGTGCAGGCCTATGCCGATAACTTCGCGTTCAAGCGCGTCGTCTGATCCTTCGGCCAGCAAGGCGGTCGATCACCATTATCGGGGCGGTTTCCGCCCCGTTCGTCTGACAGAAGACGTTAAAGACTGAAATGATTATCATGCCGGGCAGGCGTCCAATGCTTTGCCCCGGGGCACCAACCGGCCCCCACAGCGGTCCCTTAGCTCAACTGGATAGAGCAACAGACTTCTAATCTGTAGGTTGCAGGTTCGAGTCCTGCAGGGATCGCCATTTTTATATGCTTGAGGGCAACGTTAGATGTTTGCCGAGTGCCTCTCGCAAGGCTTTTTCCGTTCCATGCTTATTGAACCATTCGTCCAGACTTTCAAGCCGTTGGCAATAGTGATTGATTCTTTTTTCTATGGCCGGAGTACGATCTGGTCGAGAAATATATCGGTTATATTTAAGGCTAGTGATTTCATAATCGTCGCATTTTTGAACTAGTTCTTTCAGGTATTCGAACGCGGACGACGGAAAGATAAAGTCTGCTGTTGAGATCAGCCGCTGGGCCTTGTTTCGAATTTCCTTGTCTGTCGTAATTTCGAACCGAATATAAAGTAGGTACTGCCGAGCTGCATGAAATGTTTCAACGCGCTTGTCGTGAAGCGATACCGAATAATTAGCCCTTGATACAATTTTTTGATGTTGTGAGTATTTCCATTGCAGGGCGCAAAGTGCAGCGGTGAATATTGCTATTGCGATTGTTGATGCCACCATCGGGGAGTCGATTTTATCTTCGTATTCCAAAATAGAATACACTGCTACTCCCGCGAACATTCCTAATACGAAGCCAAATAAAATCAGAAGGTTTGTGTTTGATGATTCATTTTTGTGTTTATCTACATCTTTCATGATTTTATGCCGTCTAATTTCATTGTCGCTCATATGAGCCCCAGGAATTTAGCTCGCAGCCCGTTCCGGCGGATACACCGTTTGCGGTTGCCAGTCGGCTTCGGCCTGTTCGCCGTCCCAGGCATCAACCGATGCCTGAAGGTTCACCCAGAACAGGGTGGTGGTGCCAAGGGTTTTGGCGATGCGGGCGGCCAGCGGGGCATCAATACGGGCATGGCCGTTGATGATACGGCTCAGGTGTTTTTCGCTGATTTCGACATCATCGGCGAAATTCTTTTGCAGGATTTTACGGGGCACAAGGTAATGTTCGCGCAGGATCACGCCCGGATGGGTCGGGCGGCGATTGCGGCGAAGCGGTCGGGGTGCGTTCATCAGTGATAATCCTCCAGATCAAGGATCACGATATCCTTGCCGTCCCATGTAAAGGTGATGCGCCAGTTTCCCGAAACACTCATGGCATATTGCCCGGCACGATTGCCGATCAGCGGATGAAATTTCCGAACCCCCATGCAGTCGGCGAGATCGGCGATGCCATCAAGATGATCAAGGATCAGCAGGGCATTTTTCTGGAAACGTTTGTCAACATAACGCGACCGTCCGTTTTCAAACAGTTCGCGCAGGCCCCTGTGCTTGATATCCCTGATCGGCAACGGGGTTCCTTCCGAACGGTTTGCGCATCACAAGATGACCAAAATGGTAAACTCGCCAATCATTCCTGTCCAGATTAATTTACCAGAATGGTAAATTAGGATGTGGGGAAGTTATATCCGTCTGGTGGTTGCGCCCGCTGATCCAGCGGCCTTTCGGCGGCGCAAATATCAGTAAGGTGGCGTTTGGACGGGTCATCGCGCGGCGAGGTAGCGGCCCGGGCGGTGGTTAAGTGCTATGATCAGGTTGAGCACGACCGCGCCGAGGATCGAGAGCAGGACCTTGTCAAACGGCAGGGTCAGGAAGGCGCAGGCGAGGATGACCAGATCGATGGCGAGCTGGAAATAACCCGCGCGGATGCCAAAATGTTCTTGCAGATACAGGGCGAGGATATTGATCCCGCCGAGCCCCGCGCGATGGCGAAACAGCATCAGAAGGCCGATCCCCATCAATGCACCCCCGGCAATCGCGGCGAAGATCGGGTTGAGCATCGAGAAATCGATCCACATCGGCATCAGTTTTGAAAATACCGAGACAAGCCCGACCGCGATGAAGGTCTTGATCGTGAAAGCAAGCCCCATGCGTTTAAACGCCAGTCCGTAAAACGGCAGATTGATCGCAAAGAAGATCACGCCAAAGCCGATGCCGGTGGCATGTTCGATCAGAAGGGCCGCCC
Organism: Thalassospira australica; assembly: GCF_044790785.1. GTDB lineage: Bacteria > Pseudomonadota > Alphaproteobacteria > Rhodospirillales > Thalassospiraceae > Thalassospira > Thalassospira australica_A. The sequence goes on from NZ_CP085258.1 coordinate 1,733,163, forward strand.
CCGCCGTGCTGCCGGTGACGAGCACGCTTTCGCTATAGAGCATCACACCGAGCGACACGACCATGGTGCCGAGCAGAAGGGCCAGCACATCCTCGTACAGGCGATGGCCGAGATCGGGTTTGGTGGTTTCGGCTGTGTTGGTTGTGGTGCTGGTCATGAAGCGATCACGGGCCCAAGGATTGAATAGACTGTCAAATTACGCTTTTCGCATGTGCGAAACAAGCCGGGGGTGGTGACCGGGGGAAATTCGGCGGTTTTTGGCGGGGCGGGGGGATTTAACGCAAAAGACCGGCCTGTCGGGGGCCGGTCTTGGTGGTTTTGTTCTTTTCCGCTGTCTGGATTCCCGCTTTCGCGGGAATGACGGGGGTGGGCGGTGCCGCTGGTTCAGGCGGCCTGATCCCATTTCGGGGCGAATTCCGGATCGATCAGGCGGCCATCGGGCCGGGCGAGTTCGTGGATATCGGCCATGTCGGCGTCCGACAGCTCGAAATCAAAGATGTCGAAATTGGCCTTGGCATTTTTGGGCGAGCCCGATTTGGGGATCGCCATCACGCCATCCTGTTGCAGCAGCCAGCGCAGGGTGACCTGTGCCGGTGATTTGCCATAGGATTTGGCGATTGCGGCCAGCGTTTCGTCATTCATCACCTTGGCGCGTGCCAGCGGGCAATAGGCCGTCAGCAGCATGTCATGACTGCGCAGGCAATCAAGCACCTTGGACTGGTCAAGATAGGGGTGATATTCGACCTGATTGACCGCAAGGGGAAAATCGCTGTGGCCGACGGCGCGTTCGATCAGGGCGGTCGGGAAGTTGGAAATCCCGATCAGGCGCGTCATGCCGAGGTTTTTGACCTCGTTGAGTGCTGCGATGGTTTCGCGCAGCGGGATTTCATCATTGGGCCAATGGAGCAGCAAAAGATCGACATGATCAAGGTCAAGCTTGCGCAGGCTTTCGACCACGGAGGTTTGCAGATCGCCGCTTTGGAAATTGTCGGGCCAGATTTTGGTGGTGAGGAAATAATCATCGCGCGCAAGGCCGGATGATTTCAGGCCGCGACCGACCCCTTCCTCGTTATGATACATCTGGGCGGTGTCAAAATGGCGATAGCCGATTTTGGCGGCTTCGGCGACCATGTATTCGGCGGCTGCGTTATCGAGCTCGTATGTTCCCAACCCGAGGGCCGGAATTTCTGTACCCTGCCAGTTCCGGAAAATCATGATGTTCTACCCCCTTCGATTTGATTTGTTTGATTGTTTTGAGAGCTGTCACAAAGATAAGTCGTTGTTTGTGCCAAATTTAGTGCAGTGCAGCGGCATCGCAACCTGTACGGTTGGATGATTGAGGCTCTCTTTCGGTTTGGCGAGGGGATAGAATGCCGGTGAAAAACGGCAAGAAAAAGGGCGACCGCAATTAATGGGCCGCCCAAAGTTCAGGACTGAGGGTGCGGACTCGTTAATCTGACCGGAATGGCAGCCGTTATAATTGCGAGATACAAGGAAAAACCCGCAGAGCGGGATGCACCCCCGGTCAAGGGATTTGACGCAGGAGCTCGCAATTATAACGGTTGTCCTTCGGATCGCCCGGATTTGCACGGGCTGCTTTGTCGCAAAATCTTGAAAGATATATATCTTCCTGCGATTTCGCTTCGCGCATCCGCACAAATCCGGGCGACCATTTCGATCAGATTAACGAGGCCGCACCCTGGAGTGAGGCTGTATCAAGCCAAGATCAATTTCGTCCAATTGCCGGTTGAATGCCTTGATATGGCTCAAATGCCGAAAAAATCAGGATTTTTCGGCGGTTTCCGAGACGGCGGCATTCAGGTGATAGAGGGAATCGCGGATCACCTGTGGCCCGAGATCCCTGGTGATGAAGACGATTTTTGATCGGTGATCGTCATCGGGCCAGGCCGGCAGGGTGGCGGGCGGATGAAAAACATGCTGCACGGCATGGATCGCAACCGGGTTGCTTTCGCCCACAAGGTTCAGGATGCCCTTCACACGCAGAAGGCTTTCGCCGCGCATCTGGGTGAAGATTTCCGCCCAGGTGACAAACGCGTCCCAATGCAGCGGTTCGTCAAAGGTGATGCAGAAGGACCGGATATGGTCGTCATGCCGGTTGACGTCTTGTGCATGGGCGTGGTGGTGGTGATCATGGCCGTGGTGGTCATGCGCGTGATCATGCCCGTGACCATGATCCTGATGATCGTCGCCGTGCTGCTCATAGGCCTCGTCACGCAGCCATTTCTGCACATCCATGCTTTTGGTGGCCGGGTCATACAGCCCGGCATTGAACAGCTTGGCCGGGTCAATATCGCCCATGGTGACGGCATGGATCGGGGCGGCGGGGTTAAGCTGGCGCAGGCGGGATTCAAGGGATGTCCGTGTTTCAACGTCGGCCAGATCGGATTTGGTGATCAGGATGCGGTCGGCGACGGCGGCCTGTTTGACGCTTTCGGGATGGTCATCAAGCTGCCCCGCGCCATGCAGGGCATCGACGGTGGTGACAACGCTATCAAGGCGGAATTTCGCGGTTAGCAGCGGATCGGTCATCAGGGTGTGCAGGATCGGGGCGGGGTCGGCAAGACCGGTGGTTTCAATGATCACCCGGTCGAATTCCGGGACCTCGCCACGGGTGCGTTTGACAAACAGATCACGCAGACCGGAAATCAGATCACCGCGCACCGAACAGCAGATGCAGCCGGAATTCAGCAATACGACATCCTCGGACACTTCGCGCACCAGAAGGTGATCAAGGCCGATTTCGCCGAATTCATTGATCAGAACGGCGGTCTTTGCCATGCCATCCTGTGCCAGAAGGGCGTTGAGCAGGGTTGTCTTGCCACTGCCAAGGAAGCCCGTGATGACGGTGGTGGCAACGCGGTCAAACTGTTCGTCGGAAATCGCCATGTGATGCTTACTTTTTGCCGTAAAGGTCTTCGACGGCGATTTCGGGTTGGGAAATCACCACTTCCTCGCCATCGCGGGCGGCGAAATAGAAACAGTTGCGACGCCCGGTGTGGCAGGCGACGCCAAGCTGATCGACCTGTACCAGAACCGTGTCCTGATCGCAGTCATAGCGGAAATCGATCAGTTTCTGTACCTGGCCGGAGCTTTCGCCCTTGCGCCAGAGCTTGCCGCGCGAGCGCGAGTAATAGCACACCCGGCCGGTTTCAAGCGTTTCGATCACCGCATCGCGGTTCATCCAGGCCATCATCAGGACCTCGCCGGTGTCATGCTGCTGGGCGATTGCCGGGATCAGGCCGCTTTCATTAAATTTCAGTTTGTCGGCAATATTTGCGTTGGCGGCTTTTGTGGTCTCGGACATCGAAAGCTCCGGTCGATGGTTGTTGACTTTTCGCGGCAGTGGCGTCAAGAAATGATATATTATAACATATCACCCTGTGCCATGGCTTTTTGCAGATTAATGCAAATCGCCCGGCGTGACTTCGGATGTGCGACATGACCGATCTTTTCCCGAAAAAGGGCCACGATCACGACAGATGTATCGATAGCGCAATCGCGCAGGCAGAGAAAGTCTGCGAGGCGGAAAATGCGCGTTTTACCGATATGCGCCGAAAGGTGTTCAGCCTGATCTGGCAATCGCACAAGGCGGTGACGGCCTATGAACTGCTGGATGCGCTGCAATCCGAAGGGCAGCGGGTGCAACCGCCCACGGTTTATCGGGCGCTGGAATTCCTGACCGATCTTGGGCTGGTGCATCGTATTGAGTCGCTTAATGCCTATTTCGGCTGTGACCGGCCCGATTGTGACCATCTGGGGCAGTATTTCATCTGTACGAAATGCGGCCGGGTGGCCGAGGCGGTGGATGAGGATATGAGCATTGCGGTGCGCAAGGCATCCAGACAGGTCGGATTCAAGATCGAAGCCACAACTGTTGAAATCAAGGGCCTGTGCCATGACTGCACCACTCATTGAGGGGCGGGGGCTGATCCTTTCATTTGGCAATGAACGGGTGCTTGATAACGTCACATTGTCGATCAATGCGGGCGAGATCATGACCCTGATCGGGCCGAACGGGGCGGGCAAATCAACATTGGTCAAGACGCTTTTGGGCTTGCAGCGCGCCGATCACGGGGAGGTCGTGCGCAAGTCGGGCCTTCGTATCGGCTATGTGCCGCAAAAGCTTGCGATTGATCAGGTTCTGCCGATGACGGTCAAAAGGTTCCTGACGCTGACCCGTTCTGCATCGCGCAGCGATTGCCAGAAGGTTCTGGAACAGGTCGGTGCCAGCCAGGTGATCGATACTCAGATGAGCAGCCTTTCGGGGGGCGAGACGCAGCGCGTGATGCTGGCGCGGACCCTGTTGCTGCGCCCGGAATTGCTGGTGCTTGACGAGCCGACCCAGGGGGTGGATGTGACCGGGCAGGCGGAACTTTACCGCCTGATCGATGATATCCGGGCGGAGCTTAATTGTGCGGTTCTGATGATTTCGCATGATCTGCATCTGGTGATGGCGAAAACCGATCAGGTGGTTTGCTTTAACCGGCATGTCTGTTGTTCCGGCATTCCTGAAACCGTGCGCCAGCATCCTGAATACCGGTCGCTGTTTGGCGACCGGGCGGCGGATGCGATTGGCATTTATACCCATGCGCACGACCACGAACATGACCTTGCCGGGCATGTTGTCGATGGCGGGCATGATCATGGTCATGATCATGGGCAGGGCCATGTCCACGGGCCGGGGTGCGCGCATGGACATCATCATCATGAAGAAGAAATCGACGAAAAAGATCGGATATGGCGACCGCAATGATGGATGATTTTCTGACCCGTGCGGTGATCGGCGGGATTTTGCTGGCATTTGTCTGTGGGCCGTTCGGGGCGTTTATCGTCTGGCGGCGGATGGCGTTTTTTGGCGATACGCTGGCGCATTCGGCGTTGCTGGGTGTGGCGTTGGGGCTTTTGATGGGGGTGGATGTCCGGATCGGGATGATTGCCACCTGTCTTGCGGCGGCTCTGATCCTTGCCATCGGGCAACGGCAAAGCCGCCTTGGCAGTGATACGGTTCTGGGGATGCTTGCACATTCGACACTGGCCCTTGGCATGGTCGCCCTTGCCTTTGTGCAGGGGATTGCGGTTGACCTGATGGCTTATCTGTTTGGCGATATCCTGGCGGTTAATGTCAGTGATATCTGGCTTCTGGGGCTGGGCGGTGGATTGGCTCTTCTGGTGCTGGTCTGGATGTGGCGGCCGTTGCTCGCACTGACCGTCAGCCCGGAAATTGCGGCGGCCGAAAGCATCCCGGTCGAGCGGCTGCGTCTGGTGTTCATGTTGCTGATGGCACTTGTGATCGGCATGGCGATCAAAATTGTCGGGGTTCTTCTGATCACGGCCCTTTTGATCGTGCCGGCCGCCAGTGCGCGGTTTTTTGCCAGAACGCCCGAACAGATGGCAATCGGTGCGGCCCTGTTCGGGGCGGCATCGGTTATGGCCGGGATCAGCCTGTCATGGCATGTCGATAGCCCGGCGGGGCCCAGCATCGTGATTTCGGCGGCGGGGTTGTTCCTGCTGGTCGGGATGGCATCGCCGGTGATCAAGCATTTCCGGGGATAAGCCGGTATCGGTAATGTCTGGATTACGCGCAAGGCAGGCGAAAACGCGCTGTCAGATATGAAACAAGGACGGACAATATGCGGGTGATCAAGGTTGCGATTGCGGGTTTGGGGGGCGTTGGGCGCGCCACGGCAAATCTGCTTTTGGCACGGCGGGCGCATTACCGCAGCCTTTATGGTGCCGATGTTCGTCTGGTGGCGGTGTGCGGATCGCGTTCGGGCCTGTTTGATGCAAACGGGCTTAGCGCCGATCAGTTTGATGCGCTGGAGCCGGGCCTGAGCGGGCCGGACTTTATCGGCACGTCCGGGGCGGATGTCCTGATTGAAGCCGGGCCGAGTGATTTTCGCACCGGGGGGCCGGGGCTTGCCTATATTCATTCGGCCTTGTCAGCCGGGCGAGACACGATAGTGATTTCGAAGGGCGCACTGGTTCATAGTGGGCGGGAATTGCGCGATCTGGCAAAGGCATCGGGGGCGATTTTAAAGCTTAGCGGCGCAAGTGCCGCGGCCCTGCCGACCATTGATTTGGTTGAACATAGCCTGAGCGGATGCCGTATTTTGAGCGTCGAAGGCATTTTGAATGCCACGACCAATTTCCTTCTGGATGCGATGATGTCGCAAGGCGTTGGTTTTGACGCAGCGTTGAAAGAGGCGCAAAAAGGCGGTTTTGCCGAAGCCGATACGCGCAATGATACCGAAGGCTGGGACACGGCGTGCAAGCTGTTGCTTTTTGCCAATTTCGGTCTGGGGGCGGAGCTTGTGATGGATGACCTTGTTGTCGAGGGCATTCATGGCGTTACCCCGGACAGGATTGATGCGTGGCGGGCGCAGGGCCTTGTCCCGAAACTTGTCGGCAGTCTGGAATGTGCGGAGGATGGGACCATTTCTGCGCGTGTCGGTGTCAGGGCTTATCCCCATACGGACCCTCTGGCGCAGGTCAGCGGCAAGAACAAGGCGATCCGTATCACCACCGATGCGATGGGCGAGACAATCGCAATCGGCTGCGGTGAAGAGCCGCTGGCGACAGCCGCCGCGGCCCTGAAAGATTTCGAGCATATCCTGAAAGCCAGAGTGGCCTGATCTGATATCACATTATGATTGCGCTTTTCGATTTTGCTATCATATAATGATAGCATGCAGGGCAAGCACAGAAAAACCTTGATTGCAGTTTTTACCAATCCGGTATCCGCCAGTATTGAATGGCGGGCAATCGAGGCTTTGCTGAAAGCCACTGGTGCAAATGTGATTGAAGGCAGCGGATCGCGGGTCCGGTTTGAAAAGGATGGTGAAATCGCCACTTTCCATCGACCGCATCCGGCCAAAGAAGCCAAGCGGTATCAGGTGCGCGATGCGCGTGATTTTCTGATCCGCACAGGAGTAACGCCATGAATGCAATGACTTACAAAGGTTATATGGCGCGCGTCGAATTCGATTCCGATGACGAGATTTTCGTCGGCCATATTGCCGGTATTCGGGACCGTGTCGGATTTCATGCCGATACGGTTGCGGATTTGAAGGAAGCCTTTTACGAGGCGGTAGACGACTATCTTGATACTTGTGCCAAGATGGGCAAGACGCCGCAAAAACCTTATTCCGGCAAGATGATGCTGCGGGTTAGTCCCGATATTCACCGGAAGGCAGCGATTGCTGCAGAGCTGGCGGGTAAAAGCCTTAACCAGTGGAGCGAGGAAATCATCGAAAAGGCGGTCAAACGCCAGGAGCCTTCGACCGCCTGATATTCGTTCCGGGCTGAGAAAACTCAGGCCATTTTCAGCCGCGCAAACCCGGCTTCCAGATCGGCGATCAGGTCGTCGGTGTCTTCAAGGCCGATATGAAGGCGGATCAGTTGGCCGTCTTCGTCCCATTTGGTCGCGGTGCGGATGTTTTTCGGATCAGACGGCAGGATCAGGCTTTCGAAGCCGCCCCAGCTAAATCCCATGCCAAACAGATCCATGTGATCGACCATATTGGCAAGCTGCGCCTTTGTGACCGGTTTCAGGATAAAGGAAAACAGGCCCGATGCGCCGATGAAGTCGCGTTTCCAGATGGCGTGGCCCGGATCGTCGGGCAGGGCCGGATGCAGGACGCGTTTGACCTCGGGCCGGGTTTGCAGCCATTGGGCGACCTTAAGGCCGCTTTCATGATGCTGGCGCAGGCGCACACCAAGGGTGCGAAGCCCGCGTTGTGCGAGATAGCAATCATCGGGGCCAACCGCGTCACCCGATATGATGATCTGTTTCTTGATGGTCAGAAGGTCTTCTTCGGTTGCGGTGGTAATGGTGCCGAGCATGACATCGGAATGGCCGACGATGTATTTCGTGCCGGCCTGTATCGATACATCAACCCCCATGTCAAACGGGCGGCACAGCATCGGCGATGCCCAGGTGTTATCAAGCAAGACCTTGACCCCGCGTGCGTGTGCTGCGGCCGAAATCGCCGGGATATCCTGCATTTCAAAGGTCAGAGAGCCGGGGCTTTCGCACCAGACGAGGGCGGTATTGTCGCGAATGAGCCCCGCGATATCACCGCCGATGGTCGGATCGTAATATTCGGTTTCAACGCCAAAGCGTTTGAGAAACGTGTTGCACAGATTGCGTGTCGGGTAATAGGTGCTGTCGGTCACCAGAATATGATCGCCCGGTTTGACAAAGGCCAGGATCGCATTGGTGATCGCCGCCACACCGGACGATACGCACAGGGTGCCAAAGCCGCCTTCAAGTTCGGCAACCGCCTCTTCAAGCAGGAAGCGTGTCGGGGTGCCGTGCCGCCCGTAAGTCACCTTGCCCGGTGCGGATGCCCCGGCCTTTTCAAGATCGGCCAGGGTTTCAAACAGAATGGTCGAGGCATGCAGAACCGGCGGGTTGACCACACCGTGATATTCACTGGAACGGCGACCGGCATGGACCAGTTTTGTCGCGGGCTTTTGCGGGCGGTTATCTGACATGGGTGGCTTTTCTCCTTGGATGCGCCGGGGGTGAAGGCGCGCGGGGCCTTGAATTTGTTCTATAACTCAAAGCATTTCAGATCACCGGGTTCAAGGTTTTTTCACTGCAAAGAGTTGTGAAACCGGTATTCCGGGTTATTTCAAGCCTTATGCCTCGCGTCCGGTTCCGGGCCGCGTTACAACAGATAAAACCCGTTTAGACCACCCGACTTGCAGGAGGCCCCGTGCTCGAACTTCAGGATTTTCGCGCCGCGCGTCGCGCCATTTCCGATCACATGCGCCTGACGCCGGTATTTGCCGCCGGTATTTATAGCGACAAGTCGGTTTTCCCCGACCGGGATCGCATTCCGGACCTGTATCTGAAGCTTGAAAACATGCAGATATCAGGCTCGTTCAAGGCGCGTGGCGCAATGAATGCCGCCCTTGCCCTTGATGAAGACAAACGCGCCGTGGGGCTTTGTACTGCATCGGGCGGCAATCATGGCATGGGGGTGATCAATGCTGCCCGTGTGCTGGGGGTTCCGGTCAAAATCTTTTTGCCGACCAATACGCCAAAGCCCAAGGTCGAAAAGCTGCGCAAGCAGGGCGTTGATGTGGCCCTGATCGGGGCGGTCTGGGACGATGCCAACCGGGCAGCCATGGATCATGCGCGTGAAAGCGGCATGGCCTATATCCATCCCTTTGCCGATCCGAAGGTGATTGCAGGGCAGGGCACGATTGCGCTTGAGATGCTTGAACAGCAGGCCGACCTTGATACGCTGGTGGTGGCGATTGGCGGCGGCGGGCTTATTTCAGGGGTGGCGACGGCGGCCAAGCTTTTGCGGCCCTCGATCCGGGTGATCGGTGTCGAGCCGACAGGTGCCCCGACATTGTTCGAGAGCCTCAAGAATAACGAGGTCGCGACATTGCCAAGTGTGAATACGGCGGCAACCAGCCTGGCACCGCGTCAGTCGTCGGCATTGAATGTCGATCTGATTGGCCGGAATGTTGATCGGATCGTTCTGGTCAGTGACGATGAAATGCGCGATGCGGCGCGCTGGCTGTGGCGGGAGATGGGAATTGCGGTGGAGCTTTCGGCGGCGGCCGGGATTGCCGCGGTGCTGACCGACCGACTGGGCGTCGATAATCCCGGCAAGATCGGGATTGTGATTTGCGGTACCGGATCGGACGGAATGGCGTGATCAAATAAAAAAGGACGAAACCGCTGGGCTTCGTCCTTTTTTAAACCAAACGCCATCCGAAAAACGGATGGCGCGGAAACTTTTAGCGTCGTAAACCGCCAAAGAGCCAAAGCTCTCCGGTGCGGAATTACATCTTCGGCTCGACCACCTGACGACCACGGTACATACCGGTGTTCAGGTCAATGTGGTGCGGGCGATGCAGTTCGCCGGTTTCTTTGTCTTCGCGGTACGAGCCCTTGGCGAGCTTGTCATGCGAGCGACGCATGCCCTGACGGGACTTGGTCACTTTTTTCTTTGGCACTGCCATGGGTCATCATCCTCTGGCTTGGGTAAACTCAGGCGCGCTTGTTAACGTGCGCGCTCGGGAAAGTCAACGATCAAAGTGCCGGAATTTTCATTTTCCTGCGACCTTTCGGCATTTTTGCCGTTGCCCGGACCGCCATCATGATCAACATGATGGTCGATGGCCGGGATCAGGCCGGTATCACGCGGATCGTCAACAATATCTGTTCGCTGGTCGTATACACCAAAGCCTGCCTTCTGGTAAGCCCCCAAAGCACTTGGATGATCCAGCGAACATGTATTGACTGTTATGCGTTGCGGTTTAAGGCCCCAGGCGGTGTCAATCGCCCAGTTCAGCAGGTATTTGCCATAGCCCTTGCCGATGAAATCGGGGATCAGGCCCATATAATGCAGGTCGATCACGCCGGTTTCTTCGAGATCGGTCAGGTCAAGTTCGGCAAATCCGGCCGGGACGCCGGCGACATAAAGCACGTAAACATGGGTTTCGGGTTTTGCCAGGATTTCGGCAAGCTCGTCATCGCCCATCAGGCGGCGCAACCACCAAAGCCACGGTTCGCCGACCGTATTATAAAGGTAGCGGTAAAAGGACAGGGTGGGGTTTTCGGCGCGCACGATGGCGACCTTGCCCGGCGGGATGGTTGCCGCAGGGCGATCTGGCGGATCAAGCATTTCAAGGAAGGTAATGACGACTTCCAGCTTGCGCGGGTTGGATGCACTCATGACTTCAGCCTTTTTCGCATAACCACGAAATCGTTAACGATTTCAGATGTTTGCGGTTTGGTGTGTGGGGCGGTTTCGATAATTTCATAGCCGAATTTGCGATAAAAATCATGCACTGCCGGGTCTGTGACCGTGACCTTGTTTGCGACAAGGCCGGTGGCGGCAAGGATATCCTCGGCCAGTGCCAGAAGACCCGATCCAAGGCCGGTGCCCCGGGCATCGTGCGATACGGCAAGATAGTGAACCCAGCCGCTTTCACCGTCATGACCGGCCATGACAGTGCCGATGATTGTAGCGTCTTTTGCCGTTCGTGCCAAAATCACGCTGCCGCGCCCGGAATTCAGGCAGTCTGCGATATCGCGACCGGCATCGTGGCCTGGTCTGGTCAACCCGCATTTCTGCCAAAGTTCGCCGATGGCGGCGATGTCCTGCGCGGTCGGGGATTGCAGTCTTTCAAGAAAAACGCCCGGTTCGTCGTTCCTGTCACTTTTGCCGACCGCGTTGTTTCTGGCGGCATCGGTTTGGGACAGGGTGGTGGCACCGGGCGTTTTCATATCTGTTGTTGCGCGCGCGTCACGCCGGCCCTTTGTTGACCGGGCTTCCCTCCGTGCTGGCCCATTCGGCCCAGGAACCGTCATAGACCGCGACTTCCTTTTTCCCGGCGATATAGGCACCAAGTGCGAGGACGCAGGCGGTCACGCCCGAGCCGCAGGATGCGACGACCGATTTATCCAGATTGACACCGGCATCATGGAAGGCGGTGCGAATGGCATCGGCGTCCTTGAAGGTGCAGTCAGCATTCAGAAGCTTATCAAACGGCAGGTTGTAGGAACCCGGCACGTGGCCTGCCTTGCCCCACGGTTCATCGGCGTCGCCGGTGAAGCGGTCGGTCGCGCGGGCATCGACCAGCTGTTCGCGTTTGCTTTTGACGTTTGCCAGCACCTGATCATATTCGCGCAAAAGGAAGCTGTTGGCGCGCGCGGTGAAATGGCGTTCGCGCGGCGGGGTTGGTGCGTCGGTCACCGGGCGCTTTTCCGCCAGCCATTTTGGCAGGCTGCCATCAAGCACGGCAACATCGTGATGCCCGAAATGGCGCAGCATCCACCATGCCCGGCAGGCGGCAAGGGCCGATCCTGTCTGGCCGTAAACCACGATGCGCACACCGTCGCCAAGGCCAAGTTTGCGGACCTTGGCGGAAAATTTGATCGCGTCGGGCATCATGTGGGGAAGCGGCGCGCTATCATCGGCGGCGATTTCATCGATATCAAAGAATACCGCGCCCGGAATGTGTTGCGCGTTATAAATCTCGCGCGCGTTCTTGTTCTGGGCGGGCATGTACCAGCTGGCATCGACGACGCGAACGTCGGGTGCATCAAGGTGATCCGCAAGCCACTGGGTGGAAACCAGTGCGTCGGAAGTTGGGTTGGTCATCAAAGAGACTCCGGTTTGCAATGGTGGGTATTGCGCGATCCGGGGCGTTTCCGCAGATCTGTAACGTCAAATTCAAATGTTTCTTGTTTTAATTTCTATCCGTCCTGAAAGCGCATGGCAATATCCCGACTGGCATTGGGGATATGGCAGCATGCATCGTCGGGGCGATCATTGGGGCGATCATTCATCAAAGACGATATTGATGCGGCGGTTCTGGCGGCCTTTCTTTTCGATCTTGGCAACCAGAACCCTGCCGATTTCGGCCGTACTTTTGACATGCGTTCCGCCGCAGGGCTGATAATCGATCCCCTCGATCGTGACGGTGCGGATGCTGTTGCCGTCCATCGGTGGCTGTACCGACATGGTGCGGACCAGTTCCGGGTTGGCTTTGAGTTCGGCCACGCTGATCTCACCATCATAGACTTCGGCGTTGCGTGCGATCAGCTCGTTCAGTCTTGTGGTCAGTTCATCCTTGTCAGGGGCTTCATCGGGCAGGTTGAAATCAAGCCGGGCCTTGTGGGCGGCGATATTGCCGCCGGTGACGTCGCCCTTAACAATCGCGCACAGCAGATGCAGGCAGGTGTGAAACCGCATCAGGCGGTGGCGGGTTTCCCAATCCAGTTCGGCGGTGATCGTATCGCCGATTGCGGGCAGGTCATGCCCCTCGGCGATGATATGCAGGATTTTACCGCTGTCGCGGTCCTTGATCGTGGTTGCGACCGGTATTTCACGGCCATCCGCAGTTTTCAGCAGGCCGACATCGCCGGTCTGGCCGCCGGCGGTGGCGTAAAACACGGTTTGGTCCAGTTCGATGCCGCGGTCGGAAATCGACATGATTTTGGCGTCGCAGTTCCGGCGATAGGCATCTTCGCGAAACAAAAGGCGGGTCACAGACTCCTCCATCTTTGGTGGCGATCAGATCATGCGACCGTCAGATTGCCGCCAAAATCGGGGCGGCGAGGGATGTGCCTTTGGTGGGGCGGGGCAGCATCGCGGTGACGGTGCGGTCTGAAATCTTGCAGTGAAATCATGGTGATGTGCAAAGGGCTGTTTTGTCGAGGGGTTTTTATGAGTTCAGTTTATGTATTTATGGATACATGTTTCTGGAATTAATGTTGATAATGTTACGAAATGTATGGTATCCCCTTGGCCCAAACTGGGGGTGAAAGAAACTTGGCTGCTGTTATTCATGTCAAATTGACGGGCGAAGGTGATTTCGGGCCGGTGGATCTTGAATGTGCGATCCCGCCTGCGCGCCTGCCTTTGGTGATGGCGGCCCTGTTCGGGTCGCCGAACGGTTTGCGGGCGGGTGCGGCTGGTGCGGTTGATCATGCGGCTTCGTCTGCTTCGTCCGGGCCAGCCTCGTCATTCAGTCCTGATGGCAGGCAATTCCCTGTAATGGCCCGTCCGGATCGATCCGGGTCGGTTATTGTTGGCAAGGGGACGCCCGCATCGGAGAGCGCGCCGGGGCAGGGGGGCCAGGTGCCGGATACCCAAGGGTCGGACGCTGGCTTGATTGCTGCGTCCGGGCAGGCGAACAGAATGTTGACCGGGCAGAACTTTGGCGGGGCCGGTTTGGCAGGGGGATCAGACGCAATTGATCCGGCGAACTTCCTGATCGGATATGTCGGCAATCTGGGTGATCTGATTGCCCGGCTGCAGCCGCGCGGCTTTGCCGAAACGATCCTGATTGCCGCGATCTGGCTGCATTACCGTGACGGGCGGAGCTTTGTGACGCGTGATGACATCCGGCGGTTGCTGCGGCGGCAGGAACATCTGCGTATGCCCCGGAATTTCGGGCGCGATTTTCATAGCGCAATCACGCGGGGCTATATCGAACCGGTTGACGGGGACGGGGGATTTGCCGCGACCGGCAGCGGGTATCAGTGGTTTCGTGATGCTTGTATTAAGTGATACAAAAAACCGATAAAGTGATTGACGTTATGTATTAATAATGTATCATTCTTGACGTGGGACAAGAAAACAGGCGGGGACAAAATGCGGGAATGGGAAGTACGGACAAGCTGCAGGGTCTGGCGTGGGCGATATGTGATCCGTGGGGGCGTTGATCGCATCGCCAATGATATCGTCAGCCTGCAGCAAAGCCGCTTTCCGGGGATCGAAACCGGCAAGGTTTCTCTTCGGGTGGTAACCATGGCGGTAATGGCGGTTCTGGCCGAGGAATGCTGCGAAGACGGTGTAACGGCAGCGGAACTTTCGTTTTTGTTGACGACGTGCCTTGGCCGGCCGATTTCACCGGCCCGGATCGAACGCGAAATGGAAACGCTTTCGGGGCTGGTCTGGTCGGGGCCGTGGGGTGCGGAAACGCTTTATGTTCTTGAAAAGCGCGGCCTTCGCTTTTTTGAAAGTGCGCGCATGATGGCGATGAACGATACCAACGCCAAAAACCAGGATCTGACAGAATATACAGGCGCGGAGGAAGGCGGGGTTTTGCCGAAGATCGATCCGTCGATCGCAGCAAGCCCCGCCCCACACGCCCGGTACCGGGTGGTGGGATAGTCCGCCTTTATCCGGTTGATCAACAACACCCGCCTAACGGCTTTGCCGCGGCGGGTGTTTTGCTGTGTGTAGCATTGAACTGGTGCCCCGGTGGGCTGTTCGCAGCAACTGCATCTGCCCGTTGGCATCCCGGCGATCAAGGCCGCTGCAATCAGGAAACAGGGTTGACCTGACGGCATTGGATGCGTAATGCTTTAAAGATGGAAAACATTGTTACACATCAGAACGCCTATTTTACGTCGTGCACATAGCGCGGCGCCTGTTGATGTGTTTGTAAATTAAACCAAGACCGGCTGCCCCAGGGCGGCCTTTGTTTTTTCCATGAACCGGTTTGCCCGAGGTGGCCCCACCAACAAGGAAACCGGAAAATGACCCATATGACCCATATCTCCCTTGCGGATCGCACGCCGACACTTGATTTCACACCCAATGCGCTGAAAGACGGGATCGGGGTGGTGCCGCTTATTCTGATGGCGGGTTTTGCCGATACCATTGCGGCAGCGAGCGAGCTGATCGCCAGTGGTGCTGTCATGATCGAGAACAGACAGATTGTCGATCCTGATCATCATATCCTCAGTTACGCGTTTGATGATGGCGAGGTATTGCGCCTTACCGTTGGCGGTCAAAGAACGATGCTGATCCGTCGTGCGGAGTGATTGGGGCGGAGTGATCGGGTTGGTGTGCGCCGGTCGCGCGAGCAGGGTTTGGGGGCGAGGGGGCGATGTTGCTGGTGATCTCAGAACAGCGACATTTGCCCGTTCGCACTGGGGCGGACAAAGCCGCTGCAATCAAGGTTGAGCGACCGGCCGGTCATGCCGTGTTTTTTGCGTGCGGCATCAAATCGCCTGGCGATCAGATCGGCAATCGGGCCGGTGCCGCGCATGCGGGTGCCAAATTCGGATTGATAGCGTTCGCCGTCGCGCATCTGACGGATCAGGGACATGACCTTTGCCTTGCGATCAGGATAATTGGCTTCGAGCCATTCTTCGAACAGGTCGGCGATTTCAAGCGGCAGGCGGATGACGATGTGCGATACCGACGTTGCTCCGGCATCATGAACCGCCGCAACGAGATTTTCGATTTCCATGTCATTGAGGCCGGGAATGATCGGTGCGCACAGGGCCGTGACCGGAATGCCGGCATCGGCAAGTTTGCGAATGGCATCAAGGCGACGGTGCGGGGCGGAGGCACGCGGTTCGAGAAGGTTGGATAATCTGTGATCGAGGCTTGTGACCGATACTGCGACAGATGCACGGTTTCTGGCGGCCATTGGCGCGATCAGGTCGATATCGCGGGTGACAAGTGCGCCCTTGGTGATGATCGAAAAGGGATGCTGGCAATCGCCAAGTACCCTGATGATTGATCGGGTCAGTTGCTTTTCGCGTTCAACCGGCTGATAGGGATCGGTGCTGGTGCCGATCACGATGGGGGCAGGCATATAGCTTTTGACGGCGAGCTGTTTGCGCAACAGCGCCGGGGCGTCGGGTTTCCAGAACAGTTTTGTTTCAAAATCCAGTCCCGGCGACAGGCCGAGATAGGCGTGTGTCGGTCTGGCAAAGCAATAGATGCAGCCATGTTCACAGCCGCGATAGGGATTGATCGAGCGGTCAAACGGCACATCGGGGCTTTGGTTTCTGGTAATTACACTGCGTGCGCCATCAATGCCAAGGGTGGTGCGGATGCGTGGCATATCGGCCTCTTCCATAAGGTTCGATACCCAGCCATCATCATAGGCTTGGTGGCTGAATTTCTCGAAGCGGCCATCAATATTCGATATCGCCCCCCGGCCTTTCTGTTTGCGCGCAGGCAGGATATTGGGATCACGGGATGGGTCATCCAAGTCATCACCGTGTGGGAGTTGGGCTGCTGTTTCAGGCATCGGGACAGGACTGTTTTGCATGAATGCAGAATAAAGAACAAATAGGGAACATTCAAGCGTATTCAGAAATCAGGCCTTGGTCGGATCAGGTATGAGGGTCTGCCATTTCCGGGCCATTTTTCGATGTTCTTCTATCGAACAAGAAAAAGACGAACAGGATAAAGGTGTTAGTAATGCGCGTCATGGTGACTGGCGGGGCGGGATTTATCGGATCAGCCCTGTGTCGTTATCTGGTTCTTGAACGTGGCTGGGAAGTGCTTAACCTCGATAAACTGACCTATGCCAGCGATCTGCGCAGTCTTGATACCATTGATCATCTGCCGAACTATCAATTCATCAAGGCAGACATCGCCGATCCGCTTGCGGTTGCGGCGGCGCTTCATGATTTCGGCCCGGATGCGGTGATGCATCTGGCGGCGGAAAGCCATGTGGACCGGTCGATTGACGGGCCGGGGGCATTCATCAACACCAATATCGTCGGGACCTATCATTTGCTGGAAGCGGTGGCCGTTTACTGGCGCGGGCTTGACGAGCATCACCGGGACCGGTTCCGGTTTCATCACATATCGACCGACGAGGTTTACGGATCGCTTGGCCCCGATGATGGCCTGTTTACCGAACAGAGCCCGTACCGGCCCAATTCCCCCTATGCCGCGAGCAAGGCATCGTCGGATCATCTGGTGCGGGCGTGGTGCCATACCTATGGTCTGCCGGTGGTGATCAGCAATTGTTCAAACAATTACGGCCCGTTCCAGTTCCCCGAGAAATTCATTCCGCTGATGATCATCAATGCCCTGCGTGGCAAGAAGTTGCCGGTTTATGGCGATGGCAGCAATATCCGCGACTGGCTGCATGTTGATGATCATGCCCGTGCGCTGGCGCTGATCGTCGAGGAGGGCCGGATCGGGGAAACCTATAATGTCGGCGGGCGGAACGAGGTGCGCAATATCGATATCGTGCGCCAGATATTCGATCTGGTTTGCGATCTGGCCGATGATCTGCCGGTGACGAAGTTTGACGATATCGTTGAATTCGTTATCGACCGTCCGGGGCATGATCATCGTTATGCGATTGACGCGACAAAGATCGAGACCGACCTTGGCTGGAAGGCGATGCACGATATCGCATCGGGCCTGCGCGAGACGGTGCAGTGGTATATCGACAATCGCGATTGGTGGCAGCCGATCCTTGATCACAAATACGATCTGCAACGGCTGGGGCAGGGCTGATTTCTCTGCCTGCCGGAATAAGGGGCGATGTATCGGTACAATCGCGCGCTTGCCGGTTTTTACAATCCATCTATAGTTTCGTGGCCACCCTTTTTATGGAGCCATTCCGATGGATTGGACACAGTTTGTCAGCTTCACGCTTGTCACCGCCCTTCTGGTGATGTCGCCCGGTCCCAATGGCGTTCTGATTGCCAAAACCGTTCCGACATCGGGCCGTACGGCAGGCTTTGCCAATATTGCCGGTTTCGTGACCGCCTTTTACCTGCATGGCACATTGTCGATTTTGGGGATCTCGGTGATCCTTGTGCAGTCGGCACAATTGTTCATGATGGTGAAGATTGCCGGTGCGGCATATCTTTGCTGGGTCGGTTTCAAGGCGCTGCGCGAGGCGTGGCGCGGGGTTAAAACCGTTGCCGAAGTGGCGCCGGCCAAACGCCGCAGGACGCTTCTGGTGGCGTATGGCGAAGGGTTTCTGACCAATGCGCTTAACCCCAAGGTATCGATTTTCTACCTTGCGGCATTTCCGCAATTCATTCCGGTCGGTGACGGGGCCATTACGTCGGCCTTCATGCTGGTGTGTGTGCATGCCAGCATCAATATCATCTGGTTTTCGGCCATGATCATTTTGCTGTCGCGCCTGACGGGAATGGCGCGCAGCGGATCGTTCCAGCGGGCGTTAAAGGCCGTGACCGGCAGCGTGTTTATTGCGTTTGGCATCAAGCTTGCGATGTTCCGGCCCTGATATCGGGCCGGGCCGGAATACGATCATTTCCGGATGGCGATCAGGGCCATGACAGCGGTAAACAGGCCAAACAGGATGCCGCCCGCCGGAATGCCTGAGAGGACGCCAGACAGGGCGGCATCCTCGTTTATCAGGGCTTCGAACGCGACAAGCGGCAGGATCAGGGATGCCAGAAACAGAAAGACCGGATTGAACAGTTTGTTTTTCATTGTCTTAACCCCCGATCATCGCAATCAGCAACAGGCCCAGTGCCATGAAGCCGCAAAGGGCGGTCAGAAGCACACCGGTTTTAAGCACGACCGACAATACCGGTCCTTCCTTCCCTGAAAGTCCGACCGTCGAACAGCCGACCAGGATTTTTGACGGGGCCAGCATGCTGCCAAGCGATGCGCCGGTTGCCTGTGCGGCCAGAACAAGGGCGGTTGAAATGCCCGAAAGTTCGGCGGTGTGGCGCTGGAACATGCCAAAGACCACGTTGGAATTATTCGTGCTGCCGGTCATGAAGGCCCCCAATGCGCCGATGGCGGGGGCCACCACCGGATAGGCGATGGCAAAGGAGCCGGAAAACAGTGCAGCACCGCCTTCGGCGAGGGCATAGGTCATGCCCGCATGATCCATGATGATGGCAAGGCCGATGACCGGGACCATGCCGATGCTGGTCGGAAGGCCGCTTTTGACTGTGCGTTGCCAGATGCGTCTGGCAATGCCGTTGTCATAGCGTCCACGGACTTTGAAGAAGGCAAAGCTGATGGCGGCGGTATAAAGCAACAACGCGCCGGGATGGCCGAAAATGGCAATCGGCTTGGCGCTTTCGGCGTCGATGTTCCAGCCCAGATCGGTTGAGATTGCCGGGAAATCGAAGGTCAGGCGAAGGCCCGACAGGAAATCCTCGACCGAGGGGATGAAGGTTGCGATACCGACAATCAACATGAAAACCAGATAGGGGGTCAATGCCTCGATCAGGGGCATGTGGTGATGGTCGTCATCCCCGTTTGGTTCGGCAACGTCATCGGGATGGGGTTTCCAGAATCGGGTGACGATGATCGAGGTGACAAGCCCGGCAATCCCGGCGGTCAGCCCGCCCAGCGTCCAGACGCCGTAATTCGCCATCAGATATTGAACCACACCCATGACACCGGCAATCAGCACCAGCGGCACGATCCGGCGGCGCACGGTGCGAAAACCGCCATCCAGCCACAGAACCGCCGCCCCGCAGGTGAAGCCCGACAGGCCGAGCAGAATGGCGGAATAATGCGTCAGTTCGGTGCCGGGAATGCCGGTCACGCCAATCAGGGCCTCGAAAGAAGTCGCCATATTGCCAAACAGCACCGACCAGCTATGGCCGATCATCGGGGCGGCAACGGCGATCACCGGCGAGAACCCCATACCGAGCAAAAGCGGTGCGATCACCGCAATCGGCACCCCGAAGCCTGCGACACCTTGCAGGAAGGTGGCAAACACATAACCAAGGATCAGCAATTGCAGCGGGCGATCATCGGTCAATTGGCGGATGGCCCGCCCGATGGTTTTGATCGCACCGGCTTCTTCGGCAGCGAAATAAAGGATCAGAGCGGCCCAGACGATATAAAGAATGTATAGGGCCAGCATCACGCCCTTGGCCTGGGCTATGATCAGCATATCGGTCGGCGCACCAAACGCGATCATGGCGATGGCAACGGTGACGAACCATGCGGCCGCGCCGGCGCGTGCCGCGCCCCAGTTTGCCTTGATCATCAGAAACAGAATGGTGGCGATCGGCAGGGCAGCCAGAAGGAAGTCTGTCATGGGGGCGAGCCAAAACCTTTTGGAACAATGTGTTGCGGTTGATTTTCCAACCGGGCCGACATCTTGTCCCAGTGCATCTGCAAGCGCAAGAAAACAGTTGGGGTCAGTGCGGATGCATTTCATATGATGAAATACAAGAACGGGCCCGATCAGGATGGATCGGGCCCGGTGATTACCTGATGAATTGTTTCAGGAGCAGTTTCACGCGATTTTTTCGGCCTGTTCGGCGTCAAGTTCATCACGGAGTTCGGCCGCAATCGAGAATGATTTCAGCCGTGCCGCGTGATCAAAGATATTGGCGGTGACCATGATTTCATCGGCCTTGGTCATATAGATGAAATCGCGCAGTTTCTTGCGCACGGTATCGCGCGAGCCAATTGCGGCATAGCGCATGGTATGATCGACCCCGGCCTTTTCCACCCGGTTCCAGATGTCATCCATCGATGTGACCGGTTTGGGCAACTGGCCCGGCGAACCGCGCCGCAAATTCAGGAATTGCTGCTGCATGGAGGTGGCAATAAATTCGCCTTCCTCGTCGGTATCGGCCGCGAAGAAGCCCATTGCGGCAATGGCATAGGGTTTATCAAGCTGTTTGCTTGGTTCGAACCGGTGACGATACAGCGACAATGCATCCATCAGCATATCGGGCGCAAAGTGTGACGCAAAGGCAAAGGGCAGGCCAAGACGTGCGGCCAGATCCGCGGAAAACAGGCTGCTGCCCAGAAGCCACATCGGGACTTCGGAGCCATAACCCGGAACGGCACGGATTGGCGGGTTGCCTTCAAGGGGGGCAAGGAATTGCTGGACCTGAAGCACGTCCTGGATAAAGCGTTCTTCGGTGCCGTGCATGTCACGGCGAAGGGCGGCGGCGGTGCGTTGGTCGGTTCCCGGTGCGCGCCCGATGCCAAGATCGATACGACCGGGATAAAGCGCATCAAGGGTGCCGAACTGTTCGGCAATCACCAATGGCGCATGGTTGGGCAACATCACACCGCCCGAACCAACCCGGATGGTTTTGGTGCCCGCCGCGACATGCGATATGACAACCGAGGTTGCGGCACTCGCGATGCCGGGCATGTTGTGATGTTCGGCCAGCCAGTAACGATGAAAACCGAGTTTTTCGGCATGCTGGGCCAGTTCAAGCGTATTGCGCAAGGCATCGCGCGGATGTTCGCCCTCGTTAACGGGGCAAAGATCAAGAACGGAAAAACGGGGCATAGGCATAATCCCAATTGGGCGCAGGCCGAAAACGGCGCGCCGGATTTCAGTGTTGGGATTAATCTAGCCCAAAATCAGAGGCTTGCCAGTCCGGGAGTGATAATCCCTTATTTAAAAGTGGCGGAAAGGCTTTAATTCAGCCGGTTGGTTCCGTTTCCGGTTCCGCATTGTGATGCGCATTAAGTGTGCGGCCGACAAAGTTGCGCAGCACGGTCGAGATATCGTTGCTGCGATAGGCCAGTGCCAGATGTGCCATCGGGACATCACCTGCGACCTTGCGATAGACCACGCCATTGACCTGTAACTGTGCCATAGCGGCGGGGACGAGCGAGAAACCGAGTTCGGCCGCGACAAAATTGATGACCGATCCCAATTGCGGCGCGCTTTGGCCCATGACCGGTTCAAACCCGGCGGCACGGCAGGCGGCAACGACGATATCGAAATGGGTTGGCCCGACCTGACGCGGGGTGAGGATCAGGGCGTCATCGCGCAGGGTTTCGAGTGCCACCGTTTCATGCCGGGCCGCCGGATGACCCGCCGGAAGCACGATCAGCATCGGTTCGGATTTCAGGCGATGCAGTTTGATGGCATCGCTGTTGGCAGCACCCTGTCGCAGGAAAACGGCATCAAGCTGTTCATCCATCAATGCATGCAAAAGGCGGGCGGAATTGTTTTCCTCCAGCGTCATTTCAACGCCGGGATAGGCGCGCCTGAAATCGCGGAAAACACGCGGGACGCTGGGGCTGAAAGCGGCGGATGCGGTAAAGCCCACCCGGATCGAGCCGATTTCACCCCGACCGGCGCGACGGGCGGCCCGGATGGCGCGTTCCGCCAGTTCGGGGAAATGCTGCACGATATCGCGAAAGGCCATTCCGGCCTCGGTCAATTCCGCGCCATGCGGGACGCGGTGAAACAGCTGAGTGCCGATTTCGGTTTCAAGATCGCGGATCTGCTGGCTTAGGGGCGGTTGACCAATGCCGATGCGGGCTGCGGCACGGGTAAAGTTCCCCTCGCGGGCGACTTCAAGAAAATATCGAATATGACGCAGTTCCATCCGGTATATCCAAAACATATCAAAAATGACTGTGACATATATTGGACGGATATCGGGAAAGCTGCAATCCTTTCGGTCAGATCAGAATTCTTCAAAAGAGGCCGGGAATATGAGTGCCCACCGGGTGGAAAGCCCCGCAGCGCAGGCTGCCAGTGATGATACCAGACCGGTGGTCGAGGTGCCCGAGCCGGTTTATACCGAGCCGGGATCACCGGAATTCCGCCGGATCAGTCTGGCGCTGTTTCTGGCGGGCTATGCGACCTTTTCGCTGATTTACTGCGTTCAGCCGCTATTGCCGGAACTGGCGCGCGATTTTGCCGTTAGCCCGGCATCCAGTTCGCTTGCACTGTCACTGACGACCGGGTTCCTTGCCTTTGCCATCGTGCTGGCGGGGGCGGTGTCCGAGGCGTTCGGGCGCAAGCAGTTGATGTTTGCATCAATGTGCGGCGCGTCGCTTTTGAACCTGATTGCGCCGTTGCTTTCCGACTGGCATGCATTTCTGGTGGTGCGTGCGCTTGAAGGCCTGATTTTGGGTGGGGTTCCTGCGGTTGCGATGGCGTATCTGGCCGAGGAAATGCATCCGCGCGGCCTTGGCACCACGATGGGGATTTACATCAGCGGGACCGCCCTTGGCGGGATGAGCGGGCGCGTGGTGATCGGCATTCTGACCGATATGTTTGGCTGGCATCTGGCGCTTGGCGCGATGGGGGCACTTGGTTTGCTCGCCGCCCTTGGGTTTGTCATTTTGCTGCCTGCATCGCGTAATTTCGTGCGCCGTCCCGGATTTCAATTGTCGTATCATATCCGCGCGTGGGAAGGGCATCTGCGCCATCCCGGTCTGCCATTCGTGTTCCTGATCGGGGCATTTGCGATGGGTTGTTTCGTGACGGTGTATAATTATGCCGGGTTCCGTTTATCCGAGGCCCCCTATAACCTGAGCCAGGGGCAGATCAGTCTGATTTTTGTGGTTTATCTTTGCGGGATGGTGACGTCATCCATCGCAGGTGCCATGTCTGATCGGATCGGCCGGGCCCCGGTTTTGCTGTCGGGGGTTCTGATCGCCGGGGCAGGGGTGGCTTTGACCCTGCTTTCCAGCCTTTGGGGCATGATCGGTGGGATCATGGTCCTGACCAGCGGGTTTTTTGTTGCCCATTCGGTGGCAAGCGGCTGGGTCGGGCGGATGGCAAAGCAGTCCAAGGGACATGCGTCATCGCTTTATCTGCTGGCCTATTATCTGGGCTCTAGCATCATGGGATCGGTCGGTGGCTGGTTCTGGTCACATGGTGGCTGGGACGCGGTGGCGGCATTTGCCGGGGCACTTCTGATCGGGGCGGCGATTTGCGGGGTTTACCTTTGGCAGGCGGCAAGGCGCGCTGACGCGGTTGCGTAGCCAGTACAAAAAGAAACCCCCGCCATTTGGCAGGGGTTTTTCTTGATGGCCGGTAATAGGCGCGCCTAGAGCCAATCGGGGCTCGGCAAACCTTTTTCTTTGAGGAAGGCCGGGTTCCAGAGCTTGCTTTGATAGCGGGTGCCAAGGTCACACAGGATGGTGACGATGGTTTTGCCCGGGCCGAGTTCACGTGCCAGACGCACCGCACCGGCGATGTTGATGCCGGTCGAGCCACCCATGCAAAGCCCTTCTTCCTTGAGCAGGTCAAAGACGATCGGCAGCATTTCATCATCAGAAATCTGGAACGGGTGATCGATATCAATGCCTTCGAGGTTGGCGGTGATCCGGCCCTGACCGATGCCTTCGGAGATCGAGCTGCCTTCGGATTTCAGTTCGCCAAACTTGTAGTGGCTGTAAAGGGCCGCCCCCATCGGATCGGCAAGACCGATCTGAATGTCCTTGTTGCGATCCTTGAGCGCCATCGACACACCGGCAAGCGTCCCGCCTGTTCCGACCGCACAGATAAAGCCGTCAATCTTGCCGTCGGTCTGTTCCCAGATTTCGGGGCCGGTGGTGTCAAAATGGCCCTGACGGTTGGCGACGTTATCGAACTGGTTGGCCCAGATGGCCCCGTTCGGTTCGGTCTTTGCCAGTTCTTCGGCCAGACGGCGCGAGACGTGAACATAGTTGTTCTGATCGCGATAGGGGACGGCGGGGACTTCGCGAAGGTCGGCACCCAGCAAACGCAACAGGTCTTTCTTTTCCTGGCTTTGCGTTTCGGGAATGACGATCACGGTGCGATAGCCAAGCGCGTTGCCGACCACGGCAAGACCGATACCGGTATTGCCTGCCGTTCCTTCGACAATAACGCCGCCCGGCTTCAGAAGGCCGCGTTTTTCCGCGTCACGAATGATGGCAAGGGCGGCACGGTCTTTGACCGATCCGCCCGGATTGGCATATTCGGCCTTGCCCAGAATGTTGCAGCCCGTTAGCTCGGAAACCTTTTTAAGTTTCACAAGCGGGGTGCGGCCAATGGCTTCGATGGTGCCATTGCGAATGTCCATGACAGACTCCAAGCGTGGTTAGAATGTGTTTTGTTATCTGTTGATTGGGTCTTTTATACACAAAAGTCAAGATGGATTAAAAATTATCACGCAATTTGTGTGTTAATTAAATTGCATTCCGAAAGCGCGCCTAGACCCCGGAAACCCCGGCTTCCCGGCGAATACGGTCGCGATTGAGCATCAGCCACTGAATGGCAATCGTTGCCGTTGCATTGCAGAGTTGTCCGTCACGCAACATGGCAAGGCATTCATCGGACGATACCGTATAAACGCGAATGTCTTCGCCTTCTTCTTCAAGGCCATGCAGGCCATTGGCACCTGATGCATCGACCCGGCCATAATACATGGTGACCGTCTCGCTCGAACAGCCGGGTGTTACATAATAGCGTGAAATCAGTTCAAGGTCGCCGATGATCGAACAACCGGCTTCTTCCATGGTTTCGCGGTGCGCGACATCTTCCATTTCCTCGCCATCCTCGACGATGCCGGCAACAATTTCTGTCAGCCAAAGCGGCATTTCAGGGAAACGCTGATGCACCGAAATGGCGCCGGGGCGGAATTGTTCGATCAAAACGACTTCATCACGCACCGGGTCATAGGGCAGGACCGCAACCGCATGCCCGCGTTCAAGAACCTCGCGCTGCAGAACCGCACTTTGACCACCGTCAAACAACTTATGGCGGAGCTTATAGACATCAAGTTTGAAATGCCCGTCCCAGCCGCGCTTGCGTTCAAGAATTTCAACATCGGCTGCATTCATGTTCGGTCCCTTTTCCGGATTGGTCCTGTTTTCAAACAGAATTCGTGATCGGATGATTGATACAGACACTAGTGCGCCAACCGGTATCTGAAAACCGGTTTTCGACGGAATTGTCCGAAGAAGTTCTGTGAGAAATTTTAGCCTCCAGAATGCGGTTTAACCCAGATCAAGGCTGGCGTTTCGGGGGCATGCAAGAATTCTTTCGTCAATGCGCCTCGTCGTCATTTACCGGCGTTTTGTCAAATTCCGTTTCAAAGGAAACAGATGGAGGATGAAATGTTTGACGTCAGAAGGACCCTTTGCGGGGTTACGTTAGCCGTGCTTGTGCTGGGTGTGTCGGCGTGTGCCGGTACAGATCAAATGAGTTCACTTGAATCGCGTGTTGCCGTTATCGAGCAGCAGCAGTCCGCGACATCGACCAAAATCGATCAGCTTGAAACAACAGCCAATCAAGCCCTGGTTGCTTCGCAAGAAGCAAAACAGGCAGCACAGGATGCTGCCGAAACGAGTCGGCGTGTTGAAGAAATGTTCAAGAAGTCGATGCAAAAGTGATGCAATCGATCAGCCTATCGGAAATTTAACGAAGACAGGATTCCTTGAGAAAAAAGGAATCCTGTTTTTTTGGGGCTATCTTGCCTTAGGTGAGGGAGCTGTGAATATTTTGGTCGGGATACCGCGAATTTCATTGGCGATATCGTAAATTTGCGACCAATCAAGCATTCCGCCGACTATATCTTTTCGCAAAAGAGCGTTTGAAATCGCCAGTGTCAATGCATCCGCGTTGGCAGACCTGGCGGGACGTTCATTTTCGATATCGTCGGATTGCTGTTGATCCGGATGTATTTCAAGGTAAAGGTCATCCCCTATCCAGGCGGCTTTCACCGGTTGATCAACAATATGAACCGGGGTTCCGATGTCAACCAGATCGAAAAGTATTTCGATGTCTTCGGGGTAAAGCCTTACGCATCCGTGTGTTGCACGTCTTCCAATGCTGTGGGGCTTGTTGGTGCCATGTATCAGGTAGCCCGGCCAACCAAGATCCAGCGCATATTCCCCCAACGGATTGTTGGGACCAGGCCCGATGCTTGCCGGGAGTGTCGGGTTTTCTGCGCGTATGGATGGGGGTGGAAACCATGTCGGGTTTTTGCGTTTGCGGGTTACACGGGTGGAGCCGGTTGGCGTTTCCCATGCAAACCGCCCGATACCGATGGCCATTGTGAGGACTTCGCCATTCGATTGATAAAAATACAGGCGTTGTTCTGACAGATTTATAACAATGCCTTCATGCGGTGCGTCGGGCAGCAAATGCAGATTTGGCAGGGTGATAGGGGTTCCCGCACCGGGCAACCAGGGATCGACGCCCGGATTGGCGGCAAGCAGTTCGATATAGCCAAGTCGATAGTGACGGGCCAGTTCAATCAATGTGTCACTTTGGGTTGCAACATGGATGTTAAACAGTTCCAGATCGTTTTCGGTGATGTCGTTCGCATGGGATGGCTTTGCCATGGCTGCCAAAATGCAGAAGACAAGCACCCGCAGCATCGGGCACAGGAGGTTATTCCTCAACAAAATATGGTTTATGGATAGCATGATGGGCGATCATCGTATTGGGCAGTTGAGTTGTGTGCGTGAAGTTGCATTTTCTCAGGTAAAAGCACTTTGCGGTTTAATCCAGATCAAAGATTATTCTGCAAAAAAGGAGTGTACTTTGCCGGTTCAGTAATCCTTAGTTGGAGGATCTGGTTATGACCGAGAACAAGCAAGCTGTATCCGAAAAATCATCGGAAACCGCAGGAAAGCCTGAAGTCTGGCATCCTTTTAACAGTCTGCGCCGCCAGGTGGATCAACTGTTTGACGAGTTTTCCCCGACGGCCTGGCATTTCCCCTTCAGGCTCTCAAATGCGGCACCTTTGGATAAATGGTGGGCTACGGTTAGTCCTGAAAGCGCAATGTCGCCGGTGGATATTACCGAAGATGATGCCGTCTACAAATTGAGTATCGAACTGCCGGGCCTTGAAGAAAAGGACGTTCAGATCAGCGTTTCGAACGGTTACCTCGTCGTAAGTGGCGAGAAAAAGGAAGAGAAGGAAGAAAAGGAAAAAGGACGTTATCTGTCCGAACGGCGTTATGGCCGTTTCCAGCGTTCCTTCGCCGTGCCGGATCATGTTGATGTCGCCAAGGTAGATGCCGTGATGAAAAACGGCGTGCTTTCGCTGGTTCTGCCGAAAACGGCCGAAAGCAAAAGGGACGAGGTTAAAATTCCGGTCCGAAAAGGATGAGAAGCGATCCCTGTTAAGGGATTGGCACCTTTAAACCGTCTGCCGGAACCCGCCCTGTTTCAGGGCGGGTTCTTTCGTTATATCAATCCGGTAAATGCTGATACCGGTTTAATCCCGAGTGATCGGAGCTTATGGACAAAACGGGCGTCTTGTTCGGCAATTCCCACAGCTGATGCCATGATTATTTTTATATTTCACGCATTCTGTCTGGTCATGGTTCTGGAATTTCTATTTCGTCGACAACATATATCCAATGGCTTCACAACAGATTTGTGAAGAGAAGAGGGCAGAGGAGCTATTCGCAAGGATGTCAGGTGGCGTGCCGTATTTTAATGATTTTTAATATAGTGTAGCATTTGATCAGTTAGCGCGCGGAATGAACGCTGCCAAACCGGACAGGTAGCGCGTTAGATCGCATTGACGGGGATAACGGGGCATTGATGCGATTCGAACCGACAGAAATTGCGCGTCTTTACGGGCGGTCACGGGTGGGAGTTGTCGTGCACAGGGATTTGGTTGCTGTGTATGTCAATGATGCCTATGCGAAGATGCTTGGCCGCAAAGACGTGAAGGATTTCATGTCGGAGCCTGATCTGCGTCAGTATATCCCGCCCAGTTTTCATTACGAAGCCAGCAAACTTGCCTCGGAATTTCAGGACGCCAGCGGATTTCACGGCTGGAAGAAGGTCTATAACATCCGCACGGACGGAATCCCGGTCTGGATGGAAATCAGCGATGAAACCGTCGAATGGGACGAATATAATGCCGTCCTGACCACGGCCCAGCTGATTGACAATGGCACAACCGCCATGCAGGTCGACCATATGCTGGGCCGGTCTTTTATCGGTGTGATGGTCCATCGTGATATGACGGCCCTTTATGTCAATGATGCCTTTGCCCGCCTGATGGGGGCGGAAAATGCCAGCGCATTCATGGAAAAACCCAATGTCCTGCGGTTTATTCCCGAAGCGGATCGGGAACGGGCAATAAAGCATGTCGCCGATATTTTGCACGGCGCACGCGAAGGCGAACGTCATCGTGTGCGCGATATTCTTGATAATGGCAGCACGGTCTGGCGCGATCTGACCGACGAGCGGATTTTGTGGCACGATGGCCGCCCGGCAATCCTGACGACGGCACATGACGTGCGCGAAGAAGTCGAAATGAACGAAGCCCTGATGCGGACCAAGGCCGGGCTTGAAGAAGCCGTGACCGAGGTCATCCGCATGGTGCCATCGGCCGTTGCGATGCTTGATATCCATCAGAATGTTACGAACTTCAATCGTGAATTTGCCCGCCTGTTTGGCGAAGAACAACACAACAAAGATGACAATCCTGTCTTTGATATTGCCATTCTGTGCGGCATGTATGAGGCCATGATCAAAGGTGGCCACGGACACGCCAATGTTGACAGTGTTGAAACCCCGTCGGGCTGCCATGCGGATATTCGCATGAACCTGATGGAAGACGGCAGGGTGATGGTTTCGGCATTGGATATTTCCAGCCACAAGCGCAAGGAACAGCATCTTGATGCGCTGGCGTCGACCGATCCGCTGACCGGGGCGCTGAACCGGCGCGGATTTGAATCGGCGGTCAGTCGTCTTCGCGAAATCCGTCAGCTAAAAGGCAAGGTCTGGCAGTTCGGACTGGTGGTCCTTGACCTTGATTATTTCAAATATGTCAACGACACCTATGGTCATGCGGTTGGCGACCGTTTACTTGAAAAAATTGCCATTACCCTTCGGCAGGCGCTTCGCGATGACGACCTTGTCGTGCGTCTGGGCGGAGAGGAATTTGCCGTCCTCCTGCCATCCGCCACGGCGGCGGTGACCAAGCGCATTGCCGACCGCCTTTCGACGATGATCGGCGCGATTGAAATCCCGGTTGGCAATAGCGGGAATGAAAACGTCACCATCACGGCAAGTTTCGGGGTGACTGTCGGCGGGGAATTGCGCGGGCAGTTTATCGAGCTTGACCAGGCGCTTCTGACGGCGGACCGGGCGATGTATGCCGCCAAGGAAGCAGGTCGCAACTGCATCAAATTCCTGACATTCGATGACGATATCGACAATTGATCCAGCCTGAATTACCGTTTCGCTTTACGTAAAATGGCAGGCGGAACATGAACATTCGCGATATGCAGGCGATGGATGGAATTGCGGTTGTCGATATCTATGACCGGGCGCTGAAATCCGGTCATGCATCCTTTCAGCAACATGGCGGGACATGGGCCGACTGGGATGGCGGACATTTGCCAAAATGCCGCTATGTTGCGCTTGACGATGCCGGAAAGGTAACCGGTTGGGCCGGGTTATCCGCTGTTTCGGGGCGGTGTGCCTTTGCCGGTGTGGCCGAGGTATCGGTTTATGTCGATCCGCAATGTCAGTGGCAGGGGATCGGAAGCAGGTTGATGGAAGCATTGATCAAGGGTTCCGAACAGAACGGTTTCTGGTCGCTTGAGGCCGGAATATTCCCCGAAAATACTGGCAGTGTTGCCCTTCATCAAAAACACGGGTTCGAGATCCTTTGCCAGCGTAGCGGATTTGGCCGTATGGGATATGGGCCGATGGAGGGGCAGTGGCGCGATGTGCTGCTGCTGGAACGCCGCAGCAATGTAGTCGGGATCGACTAGATATCAGGCCAATCATTTATCACCGAGTTGCGTAAAAACCCTTAGATGATCTGGAAATTGCGGTGCCGATGCGCTAAGCAGCAGGGGCACCCGCGATAAATGCCGCGAATAAACGATACAGGAGAGCGCCACCGTGAACGAGATCCGTAAAATTGCCCCGGTCGCAATCTGGGAAAACTTCCAGAAACTTTGCGATACCCCGCGCCCGTCGACCAAGGAAGAAGCCGTTTTGCGGCTTCTGGAAAAGATGGCCGATGCCAAGGGATTTGAGCATTTCCGCGACAGCGGCAGTAACCTTGTGATTTCCGTCCCGGCCAAACCGGGGTTCGAGAATCGCAAGATGGTCATCCTTCAGGCCCATGTCGATATGGTAACCCAGGCCAATAGCGGATCGACCCACAATTTCGACACCGACCCGATCCGCATGATCATGGATGGTGAATGGATCACGGCCGACAATACCACGCTGGGTGCTGATAACGGTATCGGGGCGGCGGCCATGATGGGGTTCATGACCGAAGATAATCTGGAACATGGTCCGCTGGAATTGTTGTTCACGGTTGATGAAGAACGCGGCCTGACGGGTGCGATGAACCTTGAGCCGGGTCGGCTTAAGGGCGAAATCCTTCTGAACCTTGATACCGAGGATGAGTACGAGCTTTGCGTTGGCTGTGCCGGTGGCGGCGATCTGGTCGCGAGTTTTGCCTATACCCCCGAAGCCGTTGAAAGCGGGCAGGTTGCACGTGAAATCGCGCTGACCGGGCTTAAGGGCGGGCATTCGGGGATCGATATCATCCTTGGTCTTGGCAATGCCAACAAGCTGATGGCGCGGTTCCTGCGCACTGCCATTCGGGATATTGGCGCGCGGATCGTTACCATCAATGCCGGTACGGCACGTAACGCGATCCCGCGTGAGTCCTTTGCCACGGTTGTTCTGCCATCCGACAAGGTAGCGGCCTTTGATGCAGCACTGGCGGGATTTGCGGGCGAAGTCAAAGACGAGATCGGCGCAATCGAACCGAATTTTGCGATTGTCGCCAAAGATGTGTCGTTGCCGAAAACTGCAATGAGTGCCGCAGACTCCAAGCGTTTCAACAATGCGGTCGTCGGTGCGCCGAACGGTGTTCACGCCATGAGCACCAGTGTTGAAGGTGTGGTTGAAACGTCGATCAATCTGGCGATTGTCAAGCTGGCCGATGGCAAGGCGGATGTCACCCTGTCGGCGCGCAGTTCGATCAACTCGGCCCGTGATGCCCTTCGCGAGGCCGCGACATCGGTGTTTGAAAATATCGGTGCAACGGTGAAGTGGGGCGATGCCTATCCGGGCTGGAAGCCGAATGCCGATAGCGAAGTCGTCAATATGATGAAGGCGGTTCATCGTGACATGTTTGGCAAGGATCCGGAAATCCGGGTCATTCATGCCGGTCTGGAATGCGGTGTCCTTGGCGCGAAATATCCGCATTGGGATATGGTGTCGTTCGGCCCGACCATCAAACGCGCGCACAGCCCGGACGAATGCGTCCATGTGCCAAGTGTTCTGCGCTTCTGGGATTATCTTCTGGCGGCGTTGAAAGCTGTTCCGGTCAAAAATTGATTTCGGTTTTTGAGCACCCTACAGATTAGAAGTCTGTTGCGACTGATCGTATCTGCGGTCAGTCGCAACTGTTTGTGGCACACCATTCATCACGGGCCTTGGCGCCACTGCCCGGCACAAGGGCATCCAGATTGACAAAGCCCGTTTCATCAAGGGCTGTTTCAATCTCGATCCAGAAATCGTCACTCGATCCGGCGATATAGACGGTTTCAAACCGCGCCAGGCGCCGGATGACCGGATATTCAATGCCGGGGCCTTCGCGCATGTTCAAAAGATCGCGATCAATGTAGTAAGGATCGCGATCCTCGCCGATGAATTGTTCGACCTTGCGGGTCAGTTCACTGGTTCTTTCGGCGACGATTTTCGGGATGTCGTGGCTGACAAAGCCCTGACCGGGGCCAAATGCCACGAGAAGGCCGAAAATCACAACGAATACCGGGCTTAGATGCAAAAGCGCGTCCAGCATCCCGGCCTGTTTCCATTCACTGCGCACCCGACGCAGCGGCTTGCCGTCATCCAGACGTCGCAGATTGGCACGGATTTGTTCGGCCAGTACCGACCGGTTACTGCCAATGAAATCATTGGCCTGTGACAGGACCGCGCGTGCCAGCGGTTTATTGCCGCTCCGTTCGAACGCGGTGGCCTGTGTGAACAGAAGCTTGGCATTGCCTTCCGGCGGCAGGATGCCGCCCCGCATATTGCCGATGATCGCCCGCCATGCCGGAATGAAACTGCGCCAGCCCCAGAAACCGTGCAGCCATGTTTTGAAACTGGCCTTCAGTGCCATGCGCTTTGCCCCCTTCGGGGCAAGATTGGCGGTGATTTTTTCGATTCTCAGCGAATTCAAAAAACCGCGCACGATGGTGAATTCGACCAAGCGGGGCTGTGCCGATACGACCTCGGTCACGGCACAGCGCACGAACCCTGCCTGATCGGGGGTGGGGCGGTGCTTTGCATGGCGTTTGACGCCGGGATGAATGGTTGATTTGCGCGTCGCATTGCGTTCCTGCTGTTGGCGATAGGCCTCGTTGGCGCGCGCAAATCGATCTTCCTCGCTTTCGGCCTTGCGGCCGGTACCGGCAAAACCCTGACGGGTGCGCTGCGTATTGGCATTCTTGGTTCCGGCGGCCTGCGGGCCATAAGGGCCGCTTTGCTGTTTGCCCGCCGCGTCGGTCGCGCTTGTGCCGTTCTTGCCGTTGCGCGATGCATTCGGCGGTGCCTTGCGCGTTCCGGTCAGGATTTCATAGGCTTCGGTGATGTCCTTGAATTTTTCTTCGGCATCGATATCTGTATTGCGATCAGGATGAAATTCAAAGGCCAGCTTGCGATAGGCAAGCTTGATTTCCGTCGCGCTGGCACCCGGCGCAACTTTCAACAGGCGATAATAGATCCCGAGGTGATCCTGGCTCATTCGTGAAAAGGCATCCCGCACATAAATATTATCCCGAAGCCGGGCAGGTAAATCATGTCCAATTTATATTCGTCTTAACGCAGGGATCATATGGTCGAAATCTTAACACGTTGTCACTTTTGCGTATTTGCCATATTTTGCAAGAATTGATCCGTCTACCGCGAACCGCTTAGCGAGTATCAGCATTGAAACTTAAATTCTGGCAACGCAATGCCGACCATGACGGCGATGTCCTTGACCGCGAAGGCGGTTACGGGGGGGATATGCCGGAATTCGTGATGCCGGAAGGCCACAAGCTGAGCCTCGCGACAAAGCTTCGCGCCCGTTGGCAAGGCTATGACAACCCGGTTGAATATTATCTTTTGCAAAAAGAAATTGATGATTACCGGGCGTGGCTGCACAGGATGCGCCTGTTTCTTGCCCGGCCGGTCGAGCCGGAACTGGGCGAACTTGACCTTGATGATGAAATCGGCCGCTGGCCGCCAGAACGGATCAAACTTTATGCCAAGCTGTTTGATCGTGGGATCATGATCCCCGGTGGCCATGATTATGCACTGGAACTGGCAAAGCCCCTTGCGCTTGACGAAACCATGAGCTGCCTTGAAATCGGCGCGAAGCTTGGCGGGGTGGCGCGGTTGCTTGCCGATAAGCTGGGTGTCTGGGTCACAGCCTATGAACGTGATGGTGAATTGGCGTTGCTGGGTATGGAGCGATCTGTTCAGGCCGGTGTTCAGAAAAAGGTCCCGGTGCAGGCATTTGACCCGTCCAGCCCGGAATTGCGCAAAGCCTATTTCAATGTGGTCTATTCGTTTGGCGATCTCTTCCACATTGAAAACAAGGATGTTCTGCTGGTGTCGCTGGCGGAAACGCTGCGCGATCACGGTCAGATATTGCTGACAGACTATGTCCTGACATCCGAAGGCCATGAAGATGCCGTTGCCGAATGGGCAAAGCACGAGGACTTTAAACCGTATCCGTGGACGGCGGACCATTACAAGGCGGCGCTGGGCAAGCTGAAATTCGATATCCGCATTGCCAAGGATGAAACCGACGTGCATGTCAGCCAGATCAAAGCATCATGGATGGCGATGCTGGCCGATATCCAGAACAGCGGCCTTGACCCGGATGTCCTGACATATCTGGTGCCGGAGATGGAAATGTGGATGAACCGCGTAAAAATGCTTGAAAACGGAACGCTGGCATTTTATCGGTTCTACGCAACGATCAGGTGATTGACCGGTTTCATGCCTGCTGCTGGCGACGAATGAATGGACTTTGTCCGGAATTCTGTTGTCACCCCCTGTTTTAGGTGTTGACAGGGGCAGGGTGTACTTCTATTTTCCGGCTTCCTCGAAGGGGCCAAGTTTCTAAGGTTTACTGTTATGAAGATCCGGAACTCATTGAAATCCGCGAAGCTGCGGGAAAAAGGCTGCCGTATCGTGCGCCGCCGTGGCCGCGTATACGTGATCAATAAAAAGAACCCGCGTTTCAAGGCACGCCAGGGTTAATTCCCGGTACCTTGTTCTCACAGGTTTTACAAAACGCCGCATCGGTTTATCCAATGCGGCGTTTTGTGTTTTGCGGCTTGCCAACCCTTTTCTTAATCAATGCCATCTATCGGAATGGTATAGACAGCGGTTGTTTCACTGCGACCGCGCAGCAGAATTTCATCGGCAAGACGGGCCTGTGACGGGTCTGAAAGCTGATCGAATGTGGTGCTTGCGATCAGGATGCGCGTGCCCAGTTCCTTGTTTTTGGCTTCCAGTCGGGCGGCACTGTTGACCGCATCGCCGTGTACGGTGAATGTCAGGCGGTCCGGCGCACCGACATTTCCCGCAACCAGCAAGCCGGTATTGATCCCGCAACGACAGCGCAGTTCTTCGCCGTCGAACAGATCATTGTGAACCAGCTTTTGCAGGGCAATAGCCGTACGGACTGCCGCATCGGCGTGATCGGGCACATCATCAAAAGCATTGAATACGGCAAGGATGGCATCGCCCTGGAACTGGGTGATGATGCCGCCATTTTCTTCGATGATTGCAGTTGCCTTGGCGAAATAGGCATTGAGGATGGTGACGATACGTTGCGGAGCAATCTTTTCGCTTAGGGTCGTAAAGCCGACCAGATCGACGAACAGGATGGATGCCTCGCACTGGCGGGATTGGACATTGCCGGTGTCATCGTCAGACGCCAGCAATTGCTGGGCGATGGCCGTTGGCAGGAATTTGCCAAACAGCCGACCGATGCGTTCCCGGTCGCGCAGGGTAATTGCCATATTGTTAAATGACCGGGATGCATCATTGAATTCGATGATATGGCTGCCGGGCAGGATCGGCAGGTCGTCAAGAATGCCGGTTTCAAGTTGCCTTGTTGCGGCCGAAAACCGTTTCAGGGGGCGCGTGAAATAATGCGCGATCAGGATCGCCAGAATGACGGCAAGAACCATGATTGCCGTTCCGATCAGTGTCGCGAGCTTCAGGCGTTCCCATTCGCGGGTAAAAACGGTCGGATCAAAATGCATGCCCATCAGAACGGGAAGGCTTGCCGATTCTTCGAATTGCCGGGTGATGATAACGTGATACCCATCCGCGGTTTCAAGTGCGGCGGTCTGCGAACCGCTGGTTCCGTCGGACGAGGGGCCACTGTCATCAAAGTCAAATGTTTGCCATTGATCCATCCGGGCGAGAACCGGATCGGCAAGGCCGTCAATTCGGGGCAGGACGCCAAGAACATCATTGGTTCCAGGATTTTCGGGCGGGTGCAACTGGTGCCAGTCGGACAGGGAAGGATGGGCAATGACGTGGTCATTGACGATGACAAAAGGGGTGCGCCCGGCCTCGGTCGGGTCGGGTTTGAGATCGCGTGAAAAATCGCCAAGCGAGACAAGCTGCACAAGCGAGCCGATATATTGCCCGCTTTGAAACAACGGAATCATTTCACTTATCACGACCTGGTTGACCAGACTGTTCCAGCGCGGAAACTGCGTGATGCTTTGACCCGGGCCATAGGCGATCAGGGATCGGGCGATGATGTCTTCTTCGGGGTCGGCTTTGCCGGAAACAGGTTTGTCCGACCGTGGATCGTATCCCCGAAAACGGCCATCGGGCGTCAGAAGTCCGATGGCTGTGACGTCGCTTTCATTGGTCACAAGGGCGGCCAGAGTGTTGTCCCACACTGCAACGTTATCAGGTGAAAGATCGCCATTTGCCACTTCGCGGGCGACCCAGATATTGCGGCGTTGCATCCGTTCGATCCGGGCGCGCATGGCGTTTTGTGCGTCTTTCAGATCGGCATGGGTCATTGTAATCCAAAGACTTCGGGTATTGTCATAGGCCGTATCAAGGCCAAGGTGAAGTGCAAGCCCCACACCCAGTACACTGGTAACAAAAAACGCGCCCAGCAATACGCCAAGTATTGAAAAACGCCCCCTGCGTTCAGTCATCATATTCCCCGTATGCCCCCGATGACCCGGTTTGTCTTTCCGGGTTATCGGCAAAGCTTACTGATGAATGATCGCGATGGAAAGAATATCGCGTGCATCAGGGGCGACAGGTGTAAAGCAGGGTTTCTGTATGGCGGCCACGTAACTGGATTTGACCGGCCTTTACCACCCGTTCCGGATCCGAAAGCAGATCGCGCGTGCTGTCCGAGAGCAGGATACGCGTCCCAAGCACCTTGTTTTCGCGTTCAAGCCGCGATGCTGTATTGACGGCATCACCGTGAACGGTAAAGGACAGGCGCGCACTGGCGCCGACATTCCCCGCAACCATACGCCCGGTATTCACGCCGCAACGACACCGGATCGACAACCCGTCGAACTGCCGGGTTTCGACCGCATTCTGAATGGCGATGGCGGAATCAAGGGCAGCATCGGCGTGGTCCTGCAATTCGTCGAATGCGTTGAATACCGCAAGAATTGCATCGCCTTGGAACTGGGTGATGATGCCGCCATGTTCCTCGATAATGTTGGTCGCACAATCGAAATAGGCGTTCAGCATCGAAATGATCTGCTGGGGATCAAGTTCCTCGCACAGACTGGTGAAATCTTCGATATCGACAAACAGAACCGTGGCTTCGCATTGTTGCGGGGGCAGAACCCCGGAATCCGTTCCGGATGCCAACAATTTTCTGGCAATCGATGCGGGCAGGAATTTACCAAACAGGCTGCTGATCCGTTCGCGATCATGTACCGCCTTGATCATGTGGTTGAAGGACCGGGCAGCATCATCATATTCGCGAATACGGCTGCCTTTCAGGTCGGGGAAATCTTGATTGTCGATACTGCCGTCTTCAAAGGTGCGTGCAGCCGCGGCAAAGCGGCGGATCGGTTTGGTAAAGTGGCGGGCTATGATGATTGCCACGATGATCGACAAAAACAGGACGGCCCCGCCGATCACCGAGGCCAGAATCAGCCGGTTCCATTCATCGTCAAACAGTTCTTCTTTGAAATGAAGGCCGATGATGATCGGTGAAAACGGGGTGTCCATCATCTGTTTGGTGACGATCATCGAATAGCGACCGTCAAGATCAAGCCCGGAAAGGCGAAGGTTCTGGCTTTGACCGCGCGGGTTGCCACTGTTGCTGATATCAATGGCTTCGGATTTGCCGATATTGGCCAGCACCGGATCACCGATATCGTTGATCGTCGGAAGCGGTATCGGGCTGCGCGCGACGTCGGCCCCGTTCACCAGTGCGGATGCCGTACTATCCCCCCATTCGCGCAAACGCGGATGGGCCATGACGCGGTTGCCTGCAATCAGGACAAAGGGAACGCCGGGCAAATCTTCGCGTCCGCGGATCAGGCTGTTGGAAAGGTTGGACAGCGACAGATACTGGATGAAAGTGCCAAGATAACGTCCGTCAAGGAACAGTGGAATCCAGTCGGCAATCACCGTTTGTTTGAAATAAGGGTCCCAACGCGGGAAGCTGGTGTGATTGACGGTTGGCCCGCGCAAATGCGCCAGTTCCGAGAAAAGCACATCATCAGCAGGCAGGGTGCGGCGGATTTCGCGCATGTCTTCGGGGTCATAGCCGATGAACTGGCGATCACCCGTGATCAGGCCATAGGCCATCACATCCATTTGGGATGCCGAAAGCGCGCGCATCGCATTGTTCCAGCCGTATTGGAAGCTTGGATCAAGTGCACCACTGGCGACCTGATCCGCGACCCATATGGCCCGTTTACCCACATTTTCCATTCGTTCATGCATGGTGCGCTGGACCGATGTCAGGTCCAGATCGCTTAGCATGACCCAAAGGTTTCGGGTATTTTGATAGGCTGCGCCAAGCCCGACATAAAGTGAAATGCCGACGCCGAGAATGCTGGTGACGGAAAAGCCGGCAAGCAGAACAGTCAGGACGGAATATCTGCGTTTTTCAGCCAATTTTTTGAAAATTCCTGAACAATGGCTCCCCAACCCGTGAGCAGTCTATCGACGATCGAACTTCGTGGAAAGGATGATTGAGCTTGCGGTGCGTTTAATGCCGGGCAGGGCGCCGATCCGGTCCAGTACTTTATCGAGTTCTTCGGACGTATCGGCAGCGATTTCGGCAATCAGATCATATTCTCCCGAAATCGCAAGACAGCGAATGCAATGGGTTATTTTCTGAAGCGCGCCGACGACCCCGGCCGATTGTTTCTGTTCGACCTGTATCATGACTTCGGCAAGCAGAAGCGATCTGGCTTCTTCGCCAAGCTGCACGGTATATCCCGTTATGATTTTTGCCTTTTCAAGGCGTTCAAGGCGTTCCTGAACGGCACTGCGCGAGAGATCGACATCGCGGGCAAGGGCCGCAATCGGCGTGCGGGCGTTTTGCTGCAACCGGGCGATCAGGCGGCGGTCAATATCATCAAGGTTTCGTTTCATCGGTATTGCCCGTCATTTTAACGGTTAAATCATGGGAAATGACAGTATCGCCGGGTTGTAACCGGCAGTCCAGCGGAAGACCATTAAAGCAGCATAACAATAACGTTATCAGGGCCGTATCAGGCAGGACAGCGCATCACATGCGGTCTCAGACGTCAAAATGGGAGTTTGCCAAAATGAAAAAGGTTTTGATTCTTGGTGCCGGTAAAATCGGTCGTATTGCTGCTGTCATGCTGCATGAAAGCGGTGCATATGCGGTGACACTGGCCGATTCCAACGGCCATATGCTTGAAATTTGTGCCAGGGACGACGCGGCAACACTGGTGAAGGTCGATGTCACCGACGAGGTTGCCCTGACCGAGGTTGCAAAGGGGCATGATGCGATCCTGTCGACCTGTCCGTTTTACCTGAATGTTGCAATTGCGCGTGTCGCACGGGCTGTTGGGGCATCCTACTTCGATGTTACCGAAGATGTCGAAACCACCCGTGCCATCCGTGATATTGCCAAGGATGCCGACGGGGCGTTTGTACCGCAATGCGGTCTGGCACCGGGCTTTATTTCAATCGCCGCCCATGATCTTTTCAAGCGGTTCGATAGCGTTCAGAACCTGCGTCTTCGTGTCGGTGCCCTGCCGCAAAACCCGACCAACCGGTTGAAATATAACCTGACCTGGTCGACCGATGGCCTGATCAACGAATATCTGAACCCGTGCGAAGCGATCCATAAGGGCAAACGCATCGAAGTTCTGCCGCTGGAGGGGTATGAGCGTTTCACCATTGATGGCACGGAATATGAAGCCTTTAACACATCGGGCGGGGTCGGTGCGCTTTGCGATATGCTGGAAGGCAAGGTCGAAAACCTTGATTACAAGACAGTGCGCTATCCCGGTCATCAGGAAATCCTGAAAATCCTGATCGAGGACCTTGGCCTTGGCAAACGCCCCGATCTGATGAAGGAAATCTTTGAAAAGTCTCTGCCGATTACAAGCCAGGACGTGATTGTGATCTTTGCCGATGCCATCGGCACCCGTGACGGCGAACTGTGCGAGGAAAACTTCATCCGCAAGGTTCACGGAACGGTTATCGGTGGCAAGAACTGGTCGGCGATCCAGATTACAACGTCGGCCGGGCTTTGTGCCGTCATGGATATGGTCCTGACCGGGAAGCTGGCGGGCAGGGGGTATATCCGCCAGGAACAGGTTGCGCTTGACGATTTGCTTGCCAACCGCTTCGGCCGTTATTTCAGCCACGAGGGCTGATCAATAACCCTTCACATCATGCTTTTTGGCATGATGACGAACTTTGCCACCCGGTCTTGTCAGGCCGGGTGGTTTTTGTGTGTGCTTGCCATAGTCAGGACCCATATTTTGTGGCAAAGACGTGGTTTGTTAACGCTTGGTCACTATGGTGATCGATTAAACAAACTCTCGGGTGGCGATACGATCCTTGTCTGATCTTGGCGAGATGTTCCGGTTTGCAATCGACCTGTTTGAAACGGGTCAACTGGCGGAGGCTGAAAGCGCCTGCCGCAAGATGACGCTTGCCTATCCGCAAGCGGCAGAAGCCATGCATCTGGCCGGTCTGGTTGCCATGAAACAGGGCAATAACGACATTGCTGCCGAACGCATGGGCCGTGCGGCAATCGCCGATGCCAACAATGCCGAAATACAGCATGATCATGCACAGGCCTTGAAGGCAGCAGGGAAATTGCGCGAAGCAATCGGTGCGTTCAAGCGTGCGATTCGCCTGTGCCCGGATTCTCCGGCGCTTTACTGCAATATCGCCAATACCTATCGCCAGCTTGATGAACTTGAACTGGCGCATGAAAACTACATGCAGGCGCTTGGACTGGCGCCCGATGTTGCCGAAATTCACGCCAATCTCGGGGCCTGCCAATATGCCATGGGCGATATCGCCGGGGCAGAGGTATCCTGTACGACGGCATTGAAGCTGCGTGACGATATCGTCAATGCGCTGGTTCTGATGGGGCAGATCAGGCTCGATCAGGGGCGAACTGTTTCCGCATCCGAACCGCTTTTACGTGCGCTTGAACTGCAACCCGGCCATCAGCGCGCCCTGACAGCCTATGGCGACGCGCTTTTCAGGCTGGGCCAGTTTGCTGGTGCCTTGCATTGCTTGCGACAGGTTCTTGCCCTTGATCCGCAGGATGCGGGTGCCAGACGCACACTGGCGCTTTTGTATTTGCGCACCGGCCAGGGGACCGAGGCAATTGGCGCATTGGAAGCCCTTTTGCATGCCAACCCGGAAGATGCAGAACTTCTTCTGATGATGGGGGAGGCATTAAGCCTGGCCGGGCGTCATAGCGAAGCGGTTGAACGGTTCGGTGCCGCCATCGGTGCGGGCGGCGGGGATGATGCGGTTTTCCGGCTGGCGGTTGAATTGGCCGAAGAAGGCGACGCTGCATCGGCCCAATCGGTTTTGCAGAACGCGATTGATCGCAAGATCGCCCTTGGCGATAACACGGCCCTGTTCCGTACGGCGCGCCGTTTGCTGTTTGCGCCGGTTCCGGCCGATCTGGCGGCGCAGAATGATGAAGTTGTGCGCGATCTTCTTGATGATACGCTTGATGACGATGATCTTGACTTTGATCTGGGCCAGACGGATCTGATCGATCCGATCACCCTGACACGTTTCCCGCCGGTTTGGCGTGCGGCCCTTCGTCCCGAAGGTGATGCGCAATTGCGTGCGGTCGGCCATTATTGGGAACGTCTGGTTTCGGGCTATGACGTGCCTCATGTCACCGAACGTACCCGCCATGCGGACGGCAAGGTCCGGTTGGGTATAGTATCGTCCAATATGCGCGATAACGGTATCGGGCGCTGGATCGCGGGGCTGGTTCGCGCCATTGATCGCGACCGGTTCGATATCACCGTGATCCGCCCGCCGCTGGGCGAGGATGACGTGACCGCACGGATTGATGCCGAGGCCGATCTGGTGGTGCCATTGCCGCTTGATCCGCTGCATTCTGCGCGCGTGATTGCGGGGCTTGATCTTGATGTTCTGCATTATGTCGATCCGCAGGCCGATGCCTATACGATGTTGCTGGCAGCGTGGCGTTTGGCGCCGCTGCAGATTGCCGGGGGCGGAATTGCCGCGACCACCGGACTTTCCAACATTGATTGCCACCTGATTGCCGAAGATTGGGAAACCGCAGGTGGCGAGACCCGCTTTAGCGAGGAACTGATCCGTTTACCGGGCCTGTTTGTAAATGCTTCCTGCCCGGAAGAAATCATCTTGTCGCCTGGCGATCTGCAACGACGCTGGCGGATCGATCCGGATCGCAATACCTATCTTTGTCCGCAGCCGCTTGATGTTCTGACCGCTGATTTCGATCCGCTGATTGCCGAAATCCTGCGGCTGGATGAAACTGCGGAACTGTTGCTGATCGCGCCTGAGCGCGATAGCTGGGACGCGGCATGGGGGCGGCGGTTTGCGGTCAATTATGCCGATGTTGCCGGGCGCATGCGCTTTGTCTCGGTTCATAGCCGTGCCGATCTTCATTCGTTGCTATGTGCGGTGGATGTCGTTCTTGAAAGTCCGGCATGGAACGATGCCATGCTGGCATTCGATTGCCTTGGCCTTGGCGTGCCGTTGGTGACCCTGCCGGGCAAGGCTGCACGTTCACGGCGCAGCCATACCTGTTATCGACAGATTTCCGTCTTCGATTGTGTTGCCTACCATCCGGCGGATTATGTCGAGACAGCGCTGACACTGGCGATGGACAAACGCCGCCGGTCGGTCGTTTCGCAGGCAATCCGTACGCGTGCCCATATTCTTTTCGGGCAACGGTCATCCTTTGACGCCTATATGAACTTCCTTGAAGATCGCACAAACTGATCTGAAAAGCGGTTATTTGCGGTCTGGATTGCGGAAAATATCATTTAATATCAGCTGTCAATCTTGAAAATTGCTGGTGACACTCTCAAACTTGGTTTGTTGCGTGCATTAATACGCAACCAAAAGTAGGTGGAGAGGCTGATGAAATTCGGACTGACTCCGGGGCATATGGTCCGCTTGGGTTTTGCCGGTGTCGTATTGATTGTTGCGGTTTGGCAATTGGCACCGCTGACGCTTTCAAATATCCGTTCCAACGGAGTTGTCAATGCGCGTCTTGTCACCATGCAGGCACCGATCAGTGGTCAATTGGTGCGGGCGTTACCCAATGTTGGAGAACAGGTAATATCGGGGCAAGCCGTTACGCGAATTATTGATGACACTGAACCGCGCGCTTTGCTTGCACAGCTTGATTCCGAAAACCAGTTGCTTAGGTCACGCGCAGAGGCTCTTCAGGAAAAACTTGATGCCATGACAGCGATCCGTGCCGAGCTTGAGGAACGGGTAAGTGACATGATTTCAAGTTCCCAGGAGAATCTGCATTTCCGCCTGATTGAACTTGAAGCCCGCCAGAAAAGCTGGGAGGCAGTCGTACGCGAACGCCGTCTTGCTCTTGATCGTAGCCAGGCACTTTTAGCGGACGGTCATGTCACCCGTGTGCGGGTCGAGGAAAACCAATCCCTGCTGGAACAGGCAGAGCAGGAAGTGCTGCGTGCCAAGGCAGATTCAGAACGGTTGCGCCGTGAAAGTGAATCGATTGGTCGCGGGGTTTTTGTTGGCGACGGTCAAAATGACGTTCCCTATTCGCGCCAGCGCCTTGACGAGGTTGTCTTGTCTGTCGCAGATTTGAAAGTCCAGCTTGCCGAAACACGTGGTCGTATGGCTGCGGTTGAACGTCAGTTCAGAGAGGAAGCCGAACGGGCGGGGCGTAGAGAATCCACGCTGGTCCGCAGTCCTCTTGACGGTATTGTCTGGCGCCGGATCGCGGCCGAACTTTCGACGGTGACGCGTAATGATGATCTGGCAAAGGTGCTTGATTGTTCGCAGATTTTTGTCGAGGTGCCGGTTGACGAGGGGATGGCAGACAAGCTTTCTACGGGAAGCAGTGTCGAAATCAGGCTTCAGGGGGCGCAATCAACATATC
The DNA here is from genome assembly GCF_044790785.1 of Thalassospira australica. Taxonomy (GTDB): domain Bacteria; phylum Pseudomonadota; class Alphaproteobacteria; order Rhodospirillales; family Thalassospiraceae; genus Thalassospira; species Thalassospira australica_A. Next base: position 1,777,738 of record NZ_CP085258.1, read on the forward strand.
AAGGCATTGTCGCGGGAATTAGGGGGACACGTGCCGTGTCACCCGACATAGAATTTGCTGCGTTGCCGCCACTTCTGAAAAAAGATGAAGTCTTGCTGGTAATTGATATCCCTGATTCCGGCTTCGATCAGCAGATCGGTACTTTTTGCAATGTCGGTCGCCGGGTTGAAGTTCAGATTCCAAGCCGCCTGTCAGGTTTGTTCGGGTCTGAAGAGGATGAAGGATGACCGGCTGGCTTGAATTTGCGCCGTTGGCAATTGTTGTTTCGCTTATGGTACTTGTCGCGCCGGTGCTCCGGCGTGATGCATTGTGGGCACGCTGGCTGATTATAATCTTTCTAATCGTGCTGGTTGCCCGCTATTTACCCTGGCGGATCAACGTCACCGTCTTGCCGGCTGACCTGGCAACGTTTCAGGGATGGTGGATATGGTTTCTATTCGTCATCGAGATTGTCTTTCTGTGCGATATGCTCCGCCAATCGGCATTGCATTTACGGATTGTGGATCGCAGTGCAGAGGCCAGTGCGGCCTTTGCCCGATTGGAGGCCCGTCCCGAGGACGACTGGCCATCGATTGACGTGTTTATTCCAACCTATAACGAACCGCTTGATGTGGTGGAGCGCAGCATTGTCGGCGCACTTTCACTGGATTATCCCAATTTCAGAGTTTGGGTGCTGGATGATGGCAAGCGAGACTGGCTGCGTGATTTTTGTGCGCAGAAGGGAGCTAAATACATCACCCGCCCGGACGGTACACATGCAAAGGCCGGAAATATCAATAATGCGCTGAAACAGACGGATGGTGATTTTGTTTGTATTTTCGATGCGGATTTCGTGCCTTATCGTCGTTTTCTGAAACGTGTTACGGGCCTGTTTGAAGATGACACCGTAGGGGTCGTACAAACACCGCAGCATTTTTTCAACAAGGACCCGATGCAGCGCAATTTGTGGATTGCGGACCGTTGGCCTGATGAACAGCGACTTTTCTTCGATCATATCGCGCCGTCTCTGGACGCTTGGGATTCAATGTTTTGTTGTGGTTCCTGCATGGTGATGCGCCGCAAAGCACTGGATGCAATCGGTGGCGTGCCGACCGCATCAATTACCGAAGATATTTTGACAACGCTAGAAATGCTGCGAAAGGGATACAGGACCCGCTATCTGAATGAAAAACTGTCAATCGGACTTGCTGCCGAGAGCCTGCTGGCATTTTACACACAGCGTGAACGCTGGTGCCAAGGCGGAATTCAAACGCTTTTCCTCAAGTCAGGTCCGTTGGGGCCAGGGCTTGGTCTGTGGCAGCGGATATTACTGTTTCCGATCTATTGGGTTTTTCACATACCGGCACGATTGCTGGTGGTTCTGATTCCGATACTTTATTTCTGGTTTGATCTGCAGCCCCTTGAGAACGCCCGAAGCTGGGAAATATTTTACTGGCAATTACCTGTATTGGCTGGTGGATGGGGCGCGGCCATGTGGCATAACGGGCGGCAGGCTTATCCCATTCTGAATGACGGTCCTGCCATTCTGGTTTCCCTGCGGCTTTTTCCTGTTGTGGTGTCATCGTTGATCAGGCCATTTGGCACACCGTTTAAGGTAACACCCAAAGGATCTCAGTCAGGACTGGGCAACTCCCTAAACGAAGCCATCCTGATTTTTGTTCTTCTGGCGCTTACTGTTGCCGGTTTTCTGGTTAATATCAGTTCGGATATTCGAATTATCGAGAACGCCGATTTTATGGCGGTAGGCGGTCTTTGGGCCGTAATTAACGCCGCAACTCTGATGCTGGCGTTGTTGATGTGTTTTGAAAGTCCGGTCCAGCGCAGTCAGGAAAGGTTTCCGGTGCGCCTTCCGATCTGCCTTCGCAGTGATGACGATATCGCGCTTGTCGATATCAGGGTTCTTGATATTTCGCTGGGCGGTGCCCGTCTTGAAACCAGTGATCCGCGAGCGGCAGGCTCGGGGTTTTCAGAAGGACAGCACGTCGTAGTGGTTTCCGAATTTCTGCCAAAAATCGAAGGGACTTTGACACGGTCCTTTTTGGACAAAAAGACCGGAAAATACGTTCTGGCATTGGATTTTGAACCCGAGCCCACCGGGAATGCACGTGACTCTCTTATCCGTGTCTTATACACAACCGGTTACGACAACGCTGCTCAGGCGGGGAAAAGTTCCAGTTTATGGCAAGGTGTCCTCCGCCGATTCTTTGGTAAAGGACCACATCGCCGATCATGAAAGCGCATCGATGTCTGCTTCCGACAATGCCGCCGGGACAATGGTCAGGGGCAGGCGCAACTGGCCGACAACATCCCGGTTGGTCAGGGCGGTAATCAGCGGGCCGGGGCCGTCGCTGTTGGTGCCGGCGGCCAGAACCAGAATGGAAATCTGTTCTTCTTCTTCCAGAACCTTGAGAAGTTCGTCCTTCAGACGGCCCTCACGAATGAACAGAAGTGGCATCGAGCCGGTTTGTTCATGCACATAGGCGGCCAGTTCGTTGATACGGTTTTCGGCATTTTCGCGGGCCTCTTCCTGCATCAGATCGCCAACGGCCATCCAGTGCTGAAATTCGGCTGGTTCGATGACGCTTAGCAATGCAACGCGTCCGCCGGTATGTTGTGCGCGGCGACAGGCATATCGAAGTGCCTTGGTCATTTCGTCACTGTCGTCAACCACTACAAGGAATGTGCGATCCGAGGTGGCAGCGCGCAGTTCATGGTCGGCATCAAATGAATTCATGTCGTCCTGCCCTGGATAAAAAAGGGGTTCGGATGCGTTGGCACCAATTTGCGGGGCGAGGCGCTAGCATACCGGAGGGAAAGTTTGCCGTAACTTAGCGCCGGTTTCCAAGCTATTTTTCGTATATCCCGACGAAGAAAATATCATTTCGCGTTCGCACAGTTAAATTTTGCACGTGCGAATATGCCCGTAGAGGACGGCAATTCCGCAATAGTTCAATCGGTGACTGAATCCCGGATTACCTTCTGCGGAACATGACGCTCGCAACCCACCCGGCGGCAACCGCGATGATCACGGCGATGATACCGTAAAGTGCGGAATAGCGATGTGCGAAGTCAAAAACCTCTGCACTGACACCGGTTTTGGACACGACCAGCGGTGTCGTCTTAACGCTGGCAATACGCCCGTCCCGGATCAGATAGACATTGATGGTATAGGTGCCGGTTGGCGTGTTGGCTGGAAAGTGGATATTGGTTCGGAACAACTGGTTGGACAGGAAACTGATTTTTGCCGGGCGCTGATTGAAAAGACCGGCCGCGCGCATATTCCGCAGCAGGGCATCGCGGTAATCGCTGCTGCTGCGGTCCTTGTCGTCGATTTCGGTAACAAACCGCTGATGTTCTAGCCCGATGCGATAATCGTTATAAAGCTTGGAATTGGCGATGATTTCCATCGGCCGGTTCGAAGCGCTGGCATAATAGGCCGGCACATTACGGAAAGTAGCACTTTCGCTGTTGACCCAGATGCCAACTTTACGCTCCTTGCGCCGCACAACCATGTTCTGGTCCGGCCCCTTGACCGTGACAATTACATCGCCTTCGCTTTGTACCGCGCCAAACAAAAGCACGTCGGTCCCTGTAAAGCCGGTGGTGATCGCGACCAGATGATTTGAAAGATCGACAACCAGTGCTTCGGCGCGCGCACGTTCCGGCAGGATCACGGCAAATACCGTAACAACGGCAAGCAGCGAGCCAAGAATTGCACCGGGTTTGCGCATTACAAGTTCTCCGGCGCGATGGAATAAAGTTCGGTCGGTGTGATCACCAGATCGAACAGAAGCTTCAGACAGACCGAAAGAACCAGGAGGCCCAGCATGGCACGCAGATGTTCGGCTTTCAGCTTCGATCCGAATTGTGCGCCGAATTGTGCGCCGATAACCCCGCCGATCAGAAGCAGGATGGCAAGGGCAACATCGACAGTCTGTGTCTGAACCGATTGCAGAAAGGTCACGTTGGCAGTTACGAAAATAATCTGGAAAAGCGATGTTCCGATCACAACACTGGTCGGCATGCCAAGGATATAGATCATCGCCGGAACCATGACAAAGCCGCCGCCAACGCCCATAAGTGCGGTCAGAAGCCCGACAAACAGCCCGACAACAAGCGGCAACAGCGCGCTGATATAAAGGCCGGAGCGATAGAACCGCATTTTAAACGGCAGGCCGTGGACAAAACTGTGCTGATGTTTTTTGGTTCGGCGGATTTGCCCGCCGCGGCGCCGGGTACGGAAAATGGCGCGCGATGCCTCGATCAGCATCATGCCGCCGATGATCCCCAAAAAGATTACATAACAAAGTGAAATGACCAGATCGATCTGGCCAAGGGATCGCAACCAGGCAAACAGCCACACCCCGACTGTCGATCCGGCAATACCGCCAGCCAAAAGGACAAGACCCATTTTAAGATCGACATTGCCACGCCGCCAATGGGCGAAAACACCCGAAACCGAGGATGCAACAATCTGGTTTGCCGCCGTTGCAACCGATACAGCCGGAGGGATACCATAAAAAATCAAAAGCGGCGTGATCAGAAACCCGCCACCAACGCCAAACAGCCCGGACAAAAATCCGACGCCGCCGCCTAGCCCCAATATAAGGAAAATGTTTACCGACATCTCGGCAATAGGCAAATAGATTTGCATCGCAGGCGGGCAACAGCGTTTGATTGATTTTAGGAAATCAGTCTAACATATTGTGCAAATGCAACAATCGCCAATTCACTGATTGGCGGCGTTAAATCCGATTTTTTGTAAGGTTTTTCATGTCTCCTGCACCAGATGATCCTTTTGACCTTGTTCTTGACGCCCGCGGGTTGATTTGTCCGATGCCGGTACTAAAGGCAAAAAAGGCGTTGCGCGATGTTCCGGCGGGCGGTGTGCTCAAGGTTCTGGCAACCGATCCCGGTTCTGTCGCCGATATGAAATCCTTTTGCGAAATGACCGGAAACCGCCTGTTGTCATCGACACGGGAAAATGATGTGTTTATCTATCATATCGAACATCTGGCCGCGAAATAACCAGAAGACGCGCGACCCACCACGTCCGGAAATGAAAGTTGCCGCCCATGTCCGCCTCATCCTCGACCTTGCAATGGGTGCATTGTGCCTTTGACGACATGACGCCGCGTCAGGTTCACGACCTGTTTCGCCTGCGGCAGCAGATTTTTATCGTCGAACAGGAATGTATTTTTCCCGATATCGACGGGCTGGATCCGCTTTGTCAGCATGTTCTGGGATTGCTGGATGGCAGGGTGGTTGCCGCTGCGCGCATTGTGGCACCGGGTATCGATCCGGATCATTCCGCACAGGGACAACATCCGGCAATCGGGCGTGTTGTTGCCAGCCCGGATTTGCGCGGGCAGGGGATCGGGCGGAAACTGATGTTGCAGGCGATTGCATCCTGCGACGACAGTTTTACCGGCAAGGGCATATTCCTGAATGCCCAACTGTATCTGAAAAATTTCTACGAGGGGCTTGGCTTCATACAATTTGGCGAGGCGTTCTATGAAGATGGCATCGCCCATATTTCAATGCTGCGCACAGCCTGATTTTGGCAAGGCATCCGGGGCAGCCTAACGCAAGCCCACAGTTGCCATCCCGGTAAAGAATTCAAGCTGCCACTTCATGTCTTCTTCGCTAAGCGGGTATTCATTGCCCCGCGGATTAAGCGTCTGCCCCGGCGGTACATGGCCCAGTTTGACCTGTATTTTAACCGCGAGTTCCGCAGGAAGCCCCGCCTTCCATGTGAGGGAGACCACCCCCTTGGCCGAATGGGTGTTCAGGACCTTGCTGACTGCTTCTGGCGGGATTCCGGCAAGAACAGCCAGAGCCGCGCGTGCAAATTTGATATCGTTTGCCGCAAGTGCCTTGGAAACTTCCTGATCGGTCAGTTTGCCTTTGGCATGCAAGGCCAATGCCTTTTCATAGGAAGATTCTTCTTCCTCGTCGGCGGGCGCGGTTTCCGTACCCCCAGCATTGCCAGCAGCTTTCTTTTCGCGTTCTTTTTGTTTGGCCTTGCGGGTTTCAACCGATGTTTCGTCGCGCTTGTCGAATTCGCCCGATGCGATACGGCGGTTAACGACTTCACGCACAGCGTCGAGCTGATCTTGTTTAATGTCTTTGCGGCGTTCCAGCACGCTGATCAGGTTTTCGGCAACGAAGCGTGCCAGTTTGCCAGCAGCAGTTGGCGGCAATTGCGGGCGTTCGACCAGCGGCTCATGCCATTCCGGATAATCCGGGGCACGATCAATCAGCTGATCAAGGGTTTCTTCGCGGATCTGGGCCGATTTGTTACCCAAAAGATGGGAAATCGCATCCTTGTCGCTGCTGGCTGCAATCGCATCGGCCAGTTTTTCGCCAACATTACGCCGACGCGAGATAAAGCTGAGCGATCCACGCCCCACACTGCTTTCTATGATTTCAAGCAGGTCGTTTTCGGTCAGGACCGGCGAATATTGCAGAACGGGTCCGCATACGACACTTTCGGTATCGCGTGCCAGTTGCTGTATGACCGGCTGCGGCGCGTTGGCAATGTCCTTGAGCGTTTCGGAAATGACCTGCCGGACATGAACGGCCTGATCGCGGGCGAGTTTATCGAGCGCCTCATACGTCATCCGGCGCAGTTTATCGGTTTCGTTCGGTGTCAGTCCGGCCGACAGGTTGGCGATCTTCTCGGCAAGGCTGCCGCGAACGCTGTCGTCCTTGTCATCGGTCAAAAGGACATCGGCTTGCACCGGGGTTGCGTGGTTTGCCGCAATATGCCGCCGCACTGCAGAATCCGTATCGGTCGCAAGGTAATACAGGATTTCCGGTTTGGTATCGTGGCGCTGGGCCAGAACACCGCGAACATTCGCATCCGGGCTGGCAGCCATTTCCTTGGCTTCGTCATAAGTGATCGGGGTTTCCCGTCGCTTGGTGAATACCCGTTGCAAAAAACCCTTCATTGGGGTGTCTCCTGATCTTCTATTCTTGCCGGATCATTCGATCCGGGAGGGGCGGCAATACCGAAACTGCCTTTACCGTGTTTTTTGACCTGATACATGGTCTGATCGGCACGAAGCACAAGTTGCTCAAGCGGTTCTTTCGAACCGGCATCGCGTACAGCAATACCGACCGATATGCCAAGCGGGCGATCTTTGGCACCAGAAAACGAAGATAAGGAGGCACTTTTGTCAAGCAGGATGCGCGCGCGTTGCGATGCGGTTGCCATGTCGGCCCCGTCCAGCCAGATGACAAATTCATCGCCACCAAGTCGCGCAACCAGATCGACCGAACGCGTATTGTCCAACAGGATGCCGGTCAGGGCGAGAATGGCTTGATCCCCGGTCTGATGGCCGTGGACATCATTGACCAGCTTGAAATTGTCCATATCGACATACATCAGGGCCGCGGGCATATCGTCATGCACAAGGCGCGCATGACGGCGGCCAAGCTCGTCAAAAAAGGCCCGCCGGTTCAAAAGCCCGGTCAGGCCGTCGGTGCGCGACAGGGTGACAATCCGGTCGTGCTGGGCGGCCTGTTCAATGGCAATGCCGATCTGGTCGGACACTTCGGACATGATGGCGCGTTCGCCTTCGTTGGGGGCAGGATGATCCGCGTTGAAAATAAAGATCACCGCACCATTCACGGCCTGATGATAGTGGCAGCGCTGGGCAAGAACGCGATAGCTTTCTATTTCTGCCTCGAATACATCCTCGGCCTTGCCAAGCTGGTTCAAAGCCTGTTTGGCAATCGGATCGATATCCTCCGACCCGTGGCAGGCGACCATCTCGATCTCGTCCGTTTCCTCGTTGCGCCGGAAAATTGCACATCCTGCGCAAGCCAAAGCACGCGCGCTGGCGTCGGCGGCACCCTTAAGCACAAGTGTGGGATCGATTTCATCGCGCATGGTTCGTACGATATAGGTCATCAGCCGGTCGCGGTTTCGCGCGGTTGCGACCTCGCTTTCGCGGCGGCGTTGTTCGGTGATGTCATGGGCGAGGCCGCGCGTGCCGGTCCAGCGACCGTCGCGCGTGTAAACCGGGGTCGATGAGACAGCCAGACAGGCAGCATTGCCATTGGCCCGTTTAAGCCAGATCGGTACGTCACGTACCGCCTTCTGGCTGCGAAACACTATTTCGCTGTCCTGATCGGCGGTATCAAGAAGGAAATCAAGCGGTGAACGACCGACAAGGTCGTCGGCCTTGTATCCCAGCGCACCGCGCGGCGAGACAAAAATGAAATTGCCGCTTTCGTCGGTTTCCCATGCAAAGGCCGAGGATACCTCGACAATATCGCGATAGCGTTGCCGGGAATCGATGAGGGCATCGCGCAGATTGCGATCCATGCTGACATCGCGCGGCAATAGCAAAACACGATTGTCCGCCATCGGCAGGGCCGTCAGTTCAAGGGTTGCCGTGCCACGCTGCACCTCGAATGTCAGCAATTCAACAACCCCGCCCGGGGTCGTGATCGCGCGCAGCACAAGCTTGTTAATTTCGGGAAACAGGCCGTCACGAATGCCTTCGGCAAAGCTTCGGGCATTTTTGTTGGCAAACAAGGGCGTGCCGTTTGTATCCATCACCAGAACGGGGGCCTCGGCATCTGCCATTGTCTGCGGGTCCAGAACGAAGCCCTGGCCTGATGTCATATCGAAATGTTCCGACATTGCCTTGTCAGGATCCTTGTGGTGCCGGTTCATTTTCCGCCTCCGGCAGTATTGGCAGTCTGTTTCGAATGTGTCGATCCATGGGGGAGGGTGCCAAGGGTTATGGGTTTGCCAAGATGATAGCCTTGTCCGTAATCAATTCCCAGATCGCGCACCAGTTCGAAACTTTCCTGATCATAAATCATTTCGGCAATCGTATGGATGCCAAGGTCGCGGCATAAAAGCGCGGTTGCCTTGATAAAGGCGCGGCCTTTCGGGTTGGCAAGGGCCGTGCGCATTGCACCGCCGTCAAATTTGATAATGTCGACGTCAAGCGCACTCAGATATTCGAAATTGGCCGCACCCGCCCCGAAATCGTCAAGACAGACAAGATGGCCACGGGCGCGCAATCGTTGCAGGCCGTCATTGACATCGCGAAGCCCCTGAATGCGCGAGGTTTCGGTGACCTCGAACATGATCCGTGCCGGATCGATGTCATAGCGATCCAGAAGCTGTTCCAGTGCGGGCAGGAAATCCTGCTGTTCAAGGGAATGACCCGATAGGTTGACCGCGACCGAATGGCTGATCAGGTCGGCTTCATATAATGCATGATCCATAACTTTCTGGCACATCGCCAGATCAAATTCGGTAATCAGTCCCGTACCTTCGGCAAAATGGATGATCTGGTCTGCGGCAAGGGTGCTGCTGCCGTCATTGAAACGTGCAAGTGCTTCGTAATGATGCATTTTCCGGCTATCAAGATGCACAATTGGTTGCAATGCCACGGCAAAGGAGCCGTTCTGAACGATCTCGCGAAAGGCGCGAACCGATTTCAGGGTTTCCTGAATCAGATGCGGCAGGCTGGCCGAAAGGCGTTCGGCAGATACATCAGCATCGCTGCGATGTTGCAAACGGTGCAGCGCATAGGCAACTGCCCGCGTCAGGTTTGTTTCCCTTTCCCCGCTTGCAGCGTGTTGACGATTGTTTTGTGTCAGACGGTGAATGCCGCTGGCAAGGTCATAGTCGCGGCCAAACAGGTCATAGGCACCGGGCGGTGTGTCAGACGGGGCGGCTGTCAATTTCCCGGAACTGCCACGGACAAGGTTCGGATCGTTATGCGGCGAAGGGGCGCTGGCATCGTCGGTTTCTTCGATATCGCCAAGATCTGCACGCAATGCGCTGGCATAGGCGACGATCCGTCGTTCCAGTTCGATCATCGGCTCGTCAAGCATGCGGGTGTGGTGCAATTGGTCGTCGGCATTCCTGCGCGGGCCAATTCCGATACCGATCAAACGTGCAAGTTCGCCGGTTGCGTCGGTTTCTGCCTGACTGCGCAATGCCGCAAGATTTTCAAGGACGACAAGTGCTTCGCTGTGGTTTGACGGGCTGTGCAGGCCGGTTGCGTTTGCCATATCGGCCTTGTCCGTTCTGGTCACGGCCGAGGACAGCGCATTTTGCAAAATCAGCCGATCAATGCCCGATCGTGCCCGCGGCCGAATGGCCCGGTGGCGGGCGGCAATGAAATAACGCCTGACCGGTTCGGAAATCATATAGCCGCTAAGCGACAGGGGAACCGGACTGCCCGGGGCTGTGCCGTCATCCTCGGTCAGTTGGAAGTCAAGATCGAGTTCTTCAAGCCGCTTGATCCCCGAGCTTGCATGCAGATAGGCGCGTAAAAGCGGCCGTTCGGACCGGATGACCAGTTTGTCGAGCGCCTCGCCAATCAGTCGTTCCGGCGGGCAGCCCAAAAGGCTTTCGGTCGCACCAGCCACAAACAGGATATATCCGTTCTCGTCGACCTCAAGCAACATATCCGCCCAGCAGAACGCCATGGCAGCCAAAAGGTCGCGATCGTTCATTTCCGCTGAATAGCCGATATCGTCTGTCATACGAGAACCATCATCATACCTACCCCCCGAAAGCTTCGGATATGTTCCGAAGTCGTCTTTATCCCGTTCCTTTTAAATAGCGATCATAAGGGGGAATATGAAGGAAAAGCACTTAATAAACAAAAAATGCCTGTCGATACCGGGTATGGGGATCTGGCAGGAGGTTTCAGGCCGGATAATCGTGTTCAGGCCGCGTTGTGGCTGCTTTGGGGAAGGGCGCGTTTTGCATGTTTGTTCGCATACATCGCATCATCGGCCTGTTTCAGAAGATCGGTGATGTCGCTGTCGGCATGATAAACGGTAAAGCCGAAGCTGGCCCGGATTGGAAGGGCCGCGCCCTGCCAGATCAGCGGGAAACGGGCCGTTGCCTTTTCAAGGTCCCTGATCCGTGGTTCGGCGACTTCGGGATTGCTGCCAACCATCAGAATGGCAAATTCATCGCCGCCAAAACGGGCGACAAAATCATCGGCCCGTGTATGGGTGCGAAGGTTCTGGGCGAAATGGCGCAGGATCGCGTCGCCTGCCGCATGACCGTGATGGTCATTGATCAGCTTGAACCCGTCCAGATCGGCAATCACCAGAAGTCCGTTTTCCTGATAGCGCGCGGCCCGCGCCATGGCTTCGCGAGTACGGCGCAGGAAACCGCGACGGTTATAAAGACCGGTCAGTTCGTCGGTCTCGACCATCTGTTCAAGCTGCCGTATACGGTTCTGTTGCTGATCAAGGCGGTTTTGCATATCGCGGGCAAGATCGACAAGCGTTGCAAACGCATCTGTGCTTTCGGTTTCAACGGTCGCACGGGTATTGGCATCCGTACGCGGTTGAAATTCGTCAGCCAGCTGTTTCAAAAGCTCTAGATGCGAGTTGTTCATCTTCGATCTTGTTATCAATGACAATACGAACTGAAACGCGTAAAACGTTTCCAACGATCCTTTTTAAAATCCAGTGCGTTACAACATCCTTAACGAGGGACATAAGGTTTTGTGACGATAAGAACCCGCACGAGCACAGGAGAACGATAATGAAAACCGGATTTGGCGCTGTTTCAGGCAAGTTTGCCGCGATCCTGACCGTCGGAATGCTGTTGTCGGCATGTTCGGCATTTCAAAAAGAAAATGTGACCATGTCCGGCGAAATCACCGATAATGGTCGGGAATGCGTTACTTTCCGGGCCGAAGACGGCACGCTTTACGCCTTGGCGAACAAGGCAACCCGATTCCGCCCCGGCGACAAGGTTCGTGTGACCGGCCACGGCGCATTGATGACGACCTGCACCGAAGCCGAAACGCTGATCGTCGACAAGATCGTGCTGCTGGGCGGGGAAGACAACCAGGACTAATCAACATTTAATTGATCGGATTCCCAAAGCGGCCCAATTTTGATTCACTGTCGCCGTTTTAACGGTCGGTGAAGAAGGGATGAACCGCAGCCACTCTATGGATGGAAATGTCGATTCAGCCTAGTCTGTTTCTCTACCGGTTCATTGAAATCAAAGGCTTCACGCTGCTCGAGTACCTCGACAAATATCCCGAAATCCTTGCTGAAATGACCCCGCTGGTAGCCAATGGAGCAATTAAATATAGAGAGCAATTCGTCGAAGGTTTTGAAGAAATTCCGGAAAACTTCCTACAGCTATTTGCGGGTGGTAATAGTGGAAAATTGATTGCGAAAGTCGGGTAACGCCCTGATTCATCAAGATCGCGCCCTGTCGGGACGGAAACCGTCAAACAACAATTCTTGTCCCGGACAGGCGCGAATTTTTCACAAAACTATTCTCACACTATGTCAAACACGGAACGCCATCATGTGGCAGAACGGGTCTTGCCTGTTGTTCCCATAAATATCCTTGGAAACCTGAACGAAACGGCATGACTATTGGAAGGTTTCTGCCCTGACAACGTTCGAAGTTGTCGGGGTTCTGATCCCTTTGATTCGTCGCTCACTGTCGCTTGGCATTCTTGAACGTATCGATTGCAGCCTCGACTGCAATGTTTCCACCAGTCACTTCTATGATCTCCCGATTAAGTTCAGGGGTTCGCAGTAGTGCTGTAATCGTTGTCGCAAGGTCGTCTCGGGCGATCTGCGTGTGAATTTTGGCGAGGCCAAGATCGACCCGTCCCGTGCCTGGCTCGTTCGTCAGTGCAGAGGGACGCACAATTAACCAATCGAGATCAGTTCGTACCAATTCGGTCTCTGCTCTTTTTTTCTCGACCATATAATGTTCGAACGACGCATTCATGTGCCGTTCGCGCCATGCTTCAGGAAAGACGGAGACCAGTATGAAGCGGCGTATACCTGCTCGTTTCGCTGCTGCAGCCAACTTGCCCGGTCCGTTGCCATCAACCTGTGTCGTGGCCTCTGGTCCCCCTTTCCCACCCGCTCCAGCGCTGTAGACCACGGCATCGCATCCGAGCATTTTTTCAGCCAGTTCGTCGACGGACATCGCGACCACGTCGCCCATCGTCGTCTGGATTCCGTTGGCGGCCAGGGCCTCGGCCTGTTCTGGTTTTCGTACGAGACCGACGGGTTCATCCCCCGACCTGGCAAGCTGTTTTGCTATTCGACGACCAACACCGCCAGCAACACCGATGATAAATATCTTCATTTTGGCTCTCCTTATTGCGCGAAATTATCTTGGGTCAGGCTGTCACCTGGCAGTCTGGCGATGATGGTATGGCTGAAGAAGTGGCGTGGTAGCGAGCATCGCTGCACTCACCGCGACAAGAACCCACAAAGGCATATGGAACGTACCGGTCAGGTCGCGAAGAAAACCAACCAGTACCGGTCCGGTAGCGCCGATAAGATAGCTTACCATCATGACAAAAGCGTTCCACGCAGTTGCCTCTCCGTCTGTTTTGGCGTTGTCGAGTGGCAAGGTCATTGACAGTGTGAACGCGCCGCCGGTGCCGAATGCGGCGAGTGATATGGCAACCAGCGGAAAAACATCCGGTGCAACGGCTATCCAGATAGAGCCAGCCAGGCTGATGGCGGCCCCCAGTGCAAGGTATAAACGCCTGTCTTCGTTGCGGCTGATTGCGCCGAATAAAGGGTTTGCAGCCATAAATGCCAAGGTAAAGCAGGCCAGTATCACACCGGCTGATGACGAGGAATACCCAAGGTCGACATAGACTGGCGCGATCCAGGATATGTAGCTATAGAACATCACATTATTGAGGGCAAAGAACGTAGCCACAAACCAAGCTGTACGGTTGCGCACCGGCAGCTTTGAGCTGGATATTTTTGTATTCAGTCGGGGAGTCTTTCTACCGCGCCTTTCAATATGGATCCAGGCAATGACGCCAAGGATTGCCGGTATGGCCCAAGCCCCGGCAGGCACGCGCCAGGAGCCGAAAAGATCGGTCAGAATGCCTGTCGCGCTGGCCGCAAACGTACTGCCCAGTGACAAGGCCATGGCATAGATTCCCATTAACATGGCAACGCGGCTAGGAAAGCTCTCCTTGACAAAACCGGGTGCGAGAGCACCGGCAATCGCAATGCCCACACCGACTGCTGCGGTGGCAACAAACAGGACGGTTGCCGATTCCGACACGGCCCGGCCGGTGGTTGCGACTGCGAGCAAGAAAAGGGCGGCAATGATTGCAAGATCCCGGCCGAAGCGGCGGGAGAGCCACGGTGTAGGCAGCGCGAGCAGCCCCATTAATAAGGTGGGGATGGCAGTTAGCAACGATGCCTGGGTATGTGAAAGTGCAAAGTCATTGATCATGTCGGGCAGGATCGGGCCGATTGATACGATTGCGGGCCGAAGTCCCAGCGCGATAAGGATCAGGCAGACAATTCCGATACCAAGCGGCATCCGCGCACCCGGCACAATGCCGGGTGCCTCTTCGGTAACGGTAAGCGTGGAGAGGGGGGGCACGCAGGAGTACTTAACTCTGTGCACCTGACGACCTTCGAGGTCACTGACATCTTGCGTTCCAATCATTCAATTCCGAAAGGTGGCGTGATGACAACGACACGCCGGTTAGAGTTTTAGAACTGCTGGCTGGTTGGCCGCAGTTCAATTGCGTTGATGTCGACGTTTGCGGGTTGTTCGATTGCAAATGCAATCGCGCGTGCGACCGACGACGCAGGAATTGCGTTCTTATAGAAATCAAGCACGGTGTCTTTGGCGGTCCCCGACGTGCCAAGTTTGAGATCGCTTTCAACCGCGCCTGGCTCAATTGAGGTTACGCGCACTTTTTCGCCGACTTCCTGGCGCAGGCCTTCGGAGATCGCGCTGACAGCGAACTTGGTGCCCGAATAGACAGTCCCGCCTGGTGCGAACACCTTGATGCCAGCGACCGAACTCAAGTTAATGATGTGACCGCTTTCCTGTGCAAGAAAACGCGGCAGTGCGGCCGCAATACCATAAAGGACACCCTTGAGATTCACGTCGATCATCTGGTCCCATTCATCGGTGTTTACCTCCGACATGGGGCGGATCGGCATTAGCCCGGCGTTGTTGATCAATACGTCGAGTTTTCCAAAGTCGGTGATCACATTCGCAACCACGGCCTCGACCTGGTTTTTGTCGGTCACGTCCAAGGCATAGGCTTTGGCAATGCCGCCGGCTGCCTCAATCTCGGCTACGACATTATCAAGCTTGTCTTTCCGACGGGCTGCGACAGCGACCTTGGCGCCGCGTTCAGCAAGCAATTGTGCGGTTACGGCACCCAGGCCGGTGCTGCCACCGGTTATCAGGACGACTTTTCCTTTTATTCCTTCGTTCATTTCTATCTCCATATCCATACGTCGGGGGTTTGTTTGGGGAACATCCCGTCAATGAGCTTTCGCCAGAGTTTCTGGGGCGCGTCTCATTGACGGGAATATGTCAAATCGCTGTTTTGAGTGCCGGAACCTTGTAGGTTGGGTAATCGGTGAACCCTTTTTCGGCACCGCCATACAGTGTGGCGGGGTCAAGCTGGTTCAGCGGCCAGTCGTTGGCGATACGCTCTGGCAGATCAGGATTGGCGATGAAAGTTCGGCCAAATGCGATCATATCTGCCAGCCCCGTCTCAAGCAGGCGTGCGCCGCGTTCAACGGTGTATTTTCCGGCATAGATGACACGGCCGGAATAGGTGTCACGCACAGCCTGACGAAAGGTCATCGGCAGATCGGGAGCATTTTCCCAGTCAGCTTCAGCGATCGATAGATAGGCGACACCAGCATCTTCAAGTATCTTGATTGCCTCGATGTAGGTGTTGTGCGGATCTGTTTCGACGAGACCGATATAGACTCGGTCCTGGTCGGTGGTCTCAAACAGTGGTGTGAAACGCACACCCATTCGATCAGCACCGATCACATCGGCTACGGCATCGACAATCTCGCGCAGGAAACGAAGTCGGTTCTCTAGCGAGCCACCATATTCGTCGGTGCGGGTATTGGCATGCTCCGAGATGAATTGATTGACCAGATAGCCATTTGCACAGTGCAGTTCCACACCATCGAAGCCGGCCTCAATCGCATTGCGCGCAGCTTGGGCATATAAACCCACCAGTTCCTTGATCTCTGGTACGCTCAGTGCGCGGGGCTGCGGTGGCAAGACGAGCTTGCCTTCACCTGGCGCGGTTTCGATGAATGCTTTCACCTTCTCCGGTGTGATCGCCGATGGGGCGACCGGAGCTTCTCCATTGGGTTGTAGCGCATGGTGCGAGACACGGCCGACATGCCAGAGCTGGGCGAAGATGACGCCACCTTCTTCATGCACGGCATTCGTGACCTTGTGCCACCCCTTGATCTGTTCTTTGGTGTAAATGCCAGGCGTCCAGGAATAGCCCTGCCCGCGCGGTTCAATCTGGGTGCCTTCGGTTACCATGAAGCCCGCACTTGCGCGCTGACGGTAATATTCGGCCATGAGGTCGGTTGCAGTATCACCCGGCTGGGCCGCGCGTTGGCGGGTCAGGGGCGGCAGAACGATACGGTTGGCCAGTGTATGGCAGCCTAACTGTACCTGATTGAAGTAAATCTGATTGGATGTCATTTCATGTCTCCATCTCATCTATGCGGGCGCACTTCGGCCCTCGCTCCGAACGAGAGGGTTCTGGAGCCGTTGTTTTTTAAAAGATGATGGGGGGGGCTTACAGGACGGCTCCTGTTGGAGCCGTCCTGATGAGAGACCGCTTACTTGTGGATCAACACAGTTTTCGGGTTCGTGAAGAGCAGACGGCCCTCATGGCCTTGCTCGGTTCCGATGCCCGACTGTTTGACACCACCAAACGGGATATCGACGCCCTGGGTGTGGATCTCGTTGACCCAGACCATGCCGGCTTCTATCCGGTTGGCGACTTCGACAGCAACCTTGGTGTCGCGGCCCCAGACCGAACCGCCAAGACCCCAGATTGAGTCGTTTGCGCGGTTCACTGCATCGTCCACATCGTCATAGGCGATGATCGGAACGATTGGACCAAACTGTTCTTCCTGAACGATCTTGCTGTCCTCGGGCGGATTATCAACGACGGTGATCGGGAAGAAATAGCCTGACTGGTTTTCGTCGATCTCGCCGCCGAGGACAATCTTCTGGCCATTGGCCTTGATGTCGTCGAGGAAGGTTTTCAGTTTGTCGAACTGCATCTTGTTCTGGACCGGGCCGACACCAACTTCCGGATCAAGACCATCGCCAACTTTTACCGTTTTGGCATAGTCGACAAATGCCTTCACGAAGTCAGCATGGAACGAGCGGTGAACATAAAGACGTTTAATGCCTACGCACCACTGACCCTGATGGCCCAGTGCTCCCCAGAAGAGTTGAGGAATGATTGTTTTGTAATCAGCGTCGGGCAGAACAATGGCTGCATCGTTGCCACCCAATTCCAGGGTTACGCGTTTGACCGTTCCCGCTGCGGCACGAAGGACGTGCTTGCCGGTCTCGGTTGACCCGGTAAAGCTGATCTTCGCGATATCCGGGTGATTGGTCAGTTGCGGGCCAAGTTCATCGAGGCCCGTGACGACAGACAGTACGCCTGCCGGAAGGACGCTTTGTGCGATTTCACCGAAACGCAGCGCTGTCAACGGCGTGAAAGGTGTCGGCTTGAGCACGAACGTATTACCGGTGATCAATGCAGGTGCGATCTTCCACAAGGCGAGCAATACCGGGAAGTTCCACGGCGTAATGCCGCCGACCACGCCAAGGGGGACGTGATGCAGTTCGACGATATGAGAGTCATTTTCCTCGACGATTTCGACGGGAACGCGACGGTTGGCAATCTGGCGGATATATGAAATCGCCTGATCAACTTCGGGTGCGGCCATCGTTTCGAGTGGTTTACCCTGCTCAAGAGTCAGGAGGCGGACCAGATCGTCACGATTTTCCTGAAGTGCATCGGCATAGGAATTCAAATAGACCTGACGTGCGTCATAGCTGAGCGCGGACCAGTCCTTGAAAGCGGCTTTGGCTGCTGCGATTGCATCATCAAGCTGCTCGGCACTGGCGGCAGGTGCTTTGGCGAAAACTTTGCCTGTTGACGGGTTGATGACATCAAAGGTGTTCTTCGCTTCAACCAGTTTACCTGCTATAGTAAGATAAAAGGTACCAGTGAAGAAATTGTTGCTGGAGGTCGGCTGGCCGACTGTGGTAATGGCATTCATGATACTGCTCCTTGCGGTGTTTCGGGCTGGCGCTAGTTGAAAATCATTTTCGCCAGTCCGGAGTTAGAGGACGCGACATGCGGCCCCTGCTTGGCGGGCAGTCACTGTTGGCGCAGTGCCTGCCCGCAAATTTAGTGACGTTATTGTTCCTGGGCGTCGGTTCCCTCAACGAGATACATCTTGCCCGTGCTGCCCTGCAGACGATGAGGGCGTGCTGCTTGATATTCCCGGCTCATATACCAGGCGCGTGCTTCGGCCATTGAGGGAAACTTCAGGATCGCCAACCCGTCGACCGGTGCGCCCTCAAGCACCTCATGGGCACCATAGAAGGCCAGAGGCTCGAGCGGGTGGGCTTCTCGCGCCGCAGGTGTATGTTCCCGGTAACGCTCAAGAGCTTGGTCATCGGTTACCGTTTCCCGAACGAAGATGACATAGGCGCTCATGACGATACCTTCAGCGCTTCAATCAAACGCTCGGCCGCACTGGTGGACGATGCCGGGTTCTGGCCGGTGATGAGCAACCCGTCCTGAACAACATAGGACGCCCAGTCTGGTCCGTTGGAATAGACACCGCCCTTGGCCTTCAGTTCGTCCTCGACGAGGAACGGGACGACATCGGTAAGACCGACGGCAGCTTCTTCGGTATTGGTAAAGCCTGTGACTTTCTTGCCCTCTACCAGTGCGCGGCCGTCAGCGGTTTTCACGTGACGCAACACGCCTGGTGCATGGCAGACAAGTGCGACGTGTTTGTTCGCAGCGATGAAGCTTTCGATCAGACCGGACGAGTCCTTGCTTTCGGCCAGATCCCAAAGCGGGCCATGTCCTCCGGGATAGAAGACCGTATCAAAGTCCTCGGCAGAAACCTCTGCCAGCTTTACGGTGTTAGCGAGTGCTTTGTTCGCTTCGGCATCCGCCTCGAAACGGCGGGTTGCGTCGGTCTGGAAGTCAGGCTCGTTACTCTTGGGATCAAGCGGCGGCTGGCCACCGTTCGGCGAGGCGAGCGTGATCTGGTAGCCAGCCTCCTTGAATACGTAATAGGGGGCGGCAAGTTCCTCAAGCCAGAAGCCGGTTTTACGGCCTGTATTGCCGAGCTGATCGTGCGATGTCAGAACCATAAGGACCTTCATGTTTATTCTCCTTCGGTAAAAATCTGCTGCGGTGTCATTGCCGCGTGTTGCGATAAAGTTAGGTGGTGTAGGCGTGTCTTTCGTGCGCTTGCGATGTTAAATTAGACCGGTCGTCTACAAAGAGTCAAATAAAATTATGACTCCTATTCATTTTTAATTCCCCGACAGCATCTGATCGGTTGCGGCCATCGCCGCGTCGAAAGGGCTTGGGTTACGGGCGATTTTGGTCATGATGCTCGCACCAAGCCAGAGCTGGTATAGCGTTTCGGCCAGATCGTAGGGATTGCGTGTGCTCTTGATCGAGCCATCCGCCAACCCTTGTTTGACGACCTTGGATAGTCGGCCGATGATCGCTGATGTACCATTTTTCAGCGCGATTCGCATGTCCTCGGAAATGTCTGATACCTCTGCGCCAAGCTTGACCGCAAGGCATTTTCCGCACGGGTCTTCGCTTTCCTGATTGTTCTTCCAGAAGCGCCAATAGTTCGCCAGTCGCGAGCGGGCGGGCACATTTTCGTCGGCGAGTAATGCGTCGAGCTCGGTCAAATACTTGCTAAAGTAGTGCTCTAGCAGGTCGCGGCCGAAAGCCTCTTTCGAAGAAAAATAATAATAGAACGAACCTTTCGGGACGCTCGCACCGGCCAGGATCTCGTTCAAGCCCACGCCAGAAAAGCCGCGCGCGGCGATCAACCGTTGGGCGGTATCAAGGATGTGAGACTTTACATCGGTGGCTTTGTCAGGCTTCGCTGCGGCAGGCATCATTTTTTCCAATTAATATACGACTGGTCTATTTTTTATATGATGTTTGACTGTATCGGTCAAGGGCGAAAGTGAGGAAGTCGATATCGTGAGGTCTCGGTTTGGTCTAACTTCTTGACTTTCGTGGGTGAGTTTCGTTTGCGGCTATCGGCTTTTCTGTCATATGACAAAAATTCCCTGAGCTATCTTCGACTAGGCAGAATCGATATTTCCATCCATAGAGTGGCTAGTGGCTGCGGCGAGATATATACCAGATAGTGGCAGACCTTGCGGTCATATCTTGTAGCCCCGTCTACGCCAGTGTTTGAGCTTGTTGAACGTCCGCTCGACAACGTTTCTGTGCTTATAAATTTCCTTGTCGTATTCCTGCTGCACCACCGGTCCCCCTTACCGGGAATGATGGATGCAATTCTTCTCCACTGACCGTTAAAACGGCGACAGTGAATCAAAGTTGGCCGCTTTGGGAAATCCCATCAGTCCTAGGGTGAAAATTCAACGATCCGGTGTTGCAAAGCAATCTGTGCCGTCAGCCAAAAGCTGGCGGCATTTTGTTTCGGCACTGATCATGTCGGCAAATCCGCCAAGTCGTAACCGGTGGAATATGCCTTTGGTTCCCAGATCGGCGGTCGTAAGGCTGCGCGGATGGGATTCTACCAGATCAGGATAACGGATCATGAAGCTTGCCCAATAGGTTTGGGCGCTGATCGTGTCGTGAAATGCGCCAAGCTGGATCGCAAAAAGATCGCCGTCCATACCGGTTTCAGTTCCAGCGCTTGAGACAACCACTGTGACAGGTGCAGATGCCGACCCTTTTCCCGCACGAGATGTTGCCTCTATTGCGTGTTTTCCTGAAACGGATTTTGTCACAGCGTCGCGCCGGACGGAGGTTGCGCGCGATGGCGCACGCTTTATCCCCTGTTTTTCCATCCGGTATTGCTCGGCAAGGCTGGGACGGTCTGTATCCTCAAGCATAACTGGCTGGGCCGGGATGGTGCCGGGCAGAAGGCTGAAGGGGCGATTGACCGGCGGTGAGGGGGTGCTGGCATGAACCGGAAGGTCGGTCGGGATCGCATTCAGACCGGATTTCATTTCTTCGGTTTGCGAAACTGTCATATCAGAAGCGCCGCTTCTGCCGATATATTGAGCACCGCCGTGATCCATCATCAGCAGCAGAAAAAGACCGGCGGCAATGCATCCTGTCGATGTTCTGGCCGCATAGGGCCAGCGCATGCGTCGGACAGGGAGCATTGCCGTCTGCAACATTTATTGCTCCGTCCATGCCGGGAAGGCATGGCGTTCACGCAGGATGCGATCATTCTGGCGCAAGCGTTCCATCGCCTTGCCATAAACGCTGTCGGCGGTGTATTGGCCTTCTGGATGATCGCCGCATGGCTTGCCTGCCAGCAATTCAATAGCGTCGTTGATATGTTCGACCGTCCAGATATTGAATTTGCCCTGACGGATCGCCTGAACGACTTCTTCACGCAACACGACGTTTTCGGCATTGGCAAGCGGGATGATCACGCCCTGGTCGCCGGTAAAACCCTGATCGGCGCAAATGCGATAGAACCCTTCGATCTTGTGCGAAATGCCGCCCACAGGCTGGGCCTGACCGAACTGGTTCATTGATCCGGTGACGCCGATATTCTGGCGCATCGGGATGTTGGAAATCGCCGAAATGATCGCACAAAGTTCGGCCATGGATGCAGAATCTCCCTCGATCCCGCCATAGTTCTGTTCAAATGTGACATTGCACGCAAAAGATAACGGGAATTCCTGCGCAAAGCGCGATTTCAGGAAGCCTTCGATCGTCATGACCGATTTCTGTTGCAGGGGCCCCGACATATCAACCATGCGTTCGATATTCAGAACCCCGAGGCTGCCGACATAGGATCGGGCCGAAACACGCGCGGGCAGGCCAAAGGCATGATCGCCATAATCCAGAACGGTTAGCGCGTTGACTTGCCCAACGACCGCGCCATAACTGTCGATCAGGATTTCGCGACGCTGAACCCGTTCGTGGGACCGGTCTTCAAGGCGACTGTTGCGATGACGGCGTTCTTCAATGGCGCGTCTGACATCGGCCGCCCGGATGCTGCTTCGCTTGTCAGTCTTGGCCAGTGCGCCTGCTTCGATGGCAACATCTTCGACCCGCTCGATCTGTGCGGTCAGCTTGTCGCGTTCCCCGGCCCAGCGTGCCGCCTGACCCAGCAATTGCCGGATCGCCCCGTTATCAAGCGGGATGCCGGTCCGTGACAGGGCAGAATCGCGCAGTAACCCGGTATAGATCGAAATGTTGCGACCTGCGGCGGGCATATCGGCATCGATATCGGCCTTGACCCGGAAATGGTTGCGAAAATCAACATCCAGCGAGAAGAAGGTATAGTAATATTTGGGGGCCCCGACGATGACGACCTTGACATCAAGCGGGATCGGGCGCGGTTCCGGCGCGCCTGCTGTGGGTGGGCCGGATTTATGGGTTTCCTCGATCCGGATTTCGCCATCGCGAAGGGCTGCTTTCAGGAATGCCCAGCTGTCTTCGTGTTCGACAAGTGATTCCGCACGCAAAACCAGAACGCCACCATTGGCACGATGCAGGGCACCGGGCTTGATCAGGCTGAAATGCGGGTGCATGCCGCCGGCCATCGGACGATACTGGATTTGGCCAAACAGGTTATCGTAGCTTGGGCTTGGCTCCAGAACGACATCTGGATGTTTGTCGCGCGAATGGTCGATCAGAAGATTGACCGCATAACGATCATCGACCGTTTCGGGCATTTTGCCATCACCGCTGTCGATGGCGGGTTGGTCACTGGATTCTTCGAATGCGTCGATATTATCCAGAATGTCTTTTTCAAGTGCTTCGAACCATGCCTTCATGCCCGGCGCGGTAAACTTGTCGCGGATTTTGCGAATGCGTGGTTTCAGAACAACCTTGGCCGCGCCACGGCGCAGCGCATCAAGCGTATCGGCGATCTGTTCTTCAAGATCGCGGGTCGAAAGCAGCGTCTTGCGGGCTTCTTCGGCGACTTCTTCAAATGCATCTTCGGCCTCGGCTCGACGTTCTTTCGGGATTTCGTCCAGTGAAACCGGCTCGCCCTCGTCATTCAGGGCGACAATCATCACGCCTTTTTCGTTTTCCTGAACATCCAGCCCCTTTTCGCGGGCATATTCGCGCAATGCGTCGAATTTCTCGCGAAGTTGTGTTCGGGCTTCTTCGGTCTGGGTCTGGGTTTCGGTCAGGTGAGCGGGGGCGTTGAATGCGGATGCAAATGCCTCGCGCAGGTGTGATACCAGCGTTTCCATCGCATCGGCCAGCTTGCGGCCCTCGCCAGCGGGCAAGGCATAAGGGCGCGGGCGATTGGTGCGCGAAAAATTGTTCAGATATACCCAGTCCTGCGGGGCGGGGCGCTCCTCCATGGCCTTTTTCAGGTAATCGAGCGTTGCGGTCATGCGACCGGCACGATCAAGGCCCAGAACAAAGATGTTAAAGCCCGGCTCAGACATTGAGAGGCCGAACTTCAATGCTTCTGCGGCTCGGTAATGCGATGAGAAATCGAAAATTTCAGGCGACTGGTCTTTGTGCGGGCTGCGAATCCGGAAGTGGGGGAAACCACAATCATCAGCGTCGAGGCGGGAAACTGGCATTTGCTGTCTTTCTGCTGCCCAAAAGGGTGTGATCCGACAGGGGCGTCGATCACGAAATCTTATTTTGGAAGCAACGCGATAGACCGGTCAAGTGCAGCTTGCCGATTTTGCATTTGCAGATGATTGACGCCGGTGCCTCATGCTTCTGTCGACCTTGACGCGGAGAACTGTTGTCCCCATTGATTGAATAGGGACCCAACGAGGCGTTACAAAGGATTTGGGGCAGCATGGGACATTTGTCTCGCATTCGGAGCGGCACAATCTTTGTTTTGTATCTGCTTGCCTCGATTGGCGGGGGTATTGGGGTTTCCGGCGCACAGGAAACCGTCATCACCTATCGCCCGCCGCCAGAAGCCGCCGATAATCATGTTTATCCGCAACGCCTTCTGGCCGAGACCCTTGACCGGACAACAGATCGTTACGGCGATGTGCGCATTGCCCAGGCCTTTGCCACGGTGTCGCGCGACAGAACCAAACTTCTTCTGGAAGAAGGCCGGTATTTGCATGTCATTGCCGAAGTACCAAGGCCGGGCTGGGAAGAGGATCTGATTCCGATTTATATTCCGCTTCGCAAAGGGCTTCAGGGATACCGACTGTTCTTTATAAACCGGGAACTTCAGCCCGTGATGGACAAGGTTGAAACGCTGGATGATTTAAAACGGTTTTCGACCGGATCTGGCGCACAATGGTCGACTACCCTGATCCTTGAAAAGGCTGGGTTCGATGTTGTCACCGGGCATGATTACCAGACAATGTTTGATATGTTCAGCCTGCGTCGTTTCCAGACATTCAGTCGTGGCATCAACGAGATATTTTTTGAATTTGATACCATGTCGGACAAATATCCCGACATGTATATTGAAACCGGGCTAGCCCTGCATGTGCCGTTACCGGTGTATTTTTTCGTAACACCGACAAAGCCGAAACTGGCCGAACGGATCGAGCTTGGCCTGCGCGAAATGATCGCAGATGGCAGTTTCGATCAACTGTTCATGGAATATCACGGCGACCTGATCAGGCGGGCAAATCTTGATAACCGCAAGATTTTTCGCCTTGATAACCCTAATCTGGGCAACCTGACGCCGCTTGCCAATCCGGAATTGTGGTACTGATTGCGTGGTTCTTTAGGGGCAGCCCCTACATTACGACCGTATTGCCAAACTCGCTGGTTTGCAGCAGGCGTTCGACAATCTGAACGCCATGGCGCAGGCGTTCTGTCGATTTTTCGGCACCGAAACAAAGCCTGAGCCCGCGTTTCGGATGCCCGACCGAAAACTGCTGTGCCGCGGTCAGAAGAACACCGTTATTGGCGGCATTCATGACCAGTTCGCCCGGATCGATATGATCGGGCAAGTCGAGCCAGATATGATAATTGGTTGGGTGGAACCGCACATTATAGCCTTTAAGCGTGCCCAGAATGATCGATAACCGTCTTGCCGCTTCCTCGCGGTGCCAGGCTTCGTATCGTTTCAGGCTGCCATCTTCGATCAGGCGGGACACCAGTTCCAGATTGATCGCCGATACCATCCAGCAGGTCGAGCGGATCGCGCTGGCGAGTTTGGCGATCATTTCACCCGGCGCGTGAATATATCCGACGCGAAGGCCGCCACCGATGCTTTTGGAAACCCCGTCCAGATAAATGCTGCGTTCGGGGGCAAAGCATGAAAGCGGCGGCGGCGCGTCGGGATTAAGGAAGTGATAGATGCCATCCTCGATCAGAAGCAGATCATATTTGCGTAGAATTTCGGCGATTTCCATGCGTCGCTGTTGGCTCATTGTGCAGCACAGCGGATTGTGCAGGGTCGGCATCAAGTAGATCGCGCGTGGGTTTTGTGTCCGACAAAGGGCTTCAAGTACGTCCGGAATGATGCCTTCATCGTCCATGGCAACACCGCGCAGACGGAATTGCAGCAGATTGGCAAGGCTGCGCAGATTGGGGTAGGTCAGTTCCTCGCACAGGACCAGATCCCCCGGTCGCACGGTTGCCAGCAATGACACCGTCATGCCGTGCTGAACGCCCGCGGTTGGCAGAACACGTTCCGGGTTGTCATCCAGCCCAAGCGAGCCGGCCATAGACGCAAGCGCGCGCCGGTGACCGGGCATGCCATATTCCGACTTGTAGGTGATCATGTCATCCAGAGGGGTGCATTTGGCGACATCAATCAGGACATTGCGAATATGGTCTTCTCTTGGGGGCAGAGGGCAATTCATGCGGAAATTTATCGGCCCGATATCCTCGTCATCGTCATTTGCCGTTTCGCGGGCCATTTTCCCGATATTGTTACTGAAGTGTCCCGGTGCGGAAACCGTCACCGCCATATCCAGTTCGCTTTGCAAATTGCCCAGCACATATGTGCCACGCCCGACTTCCCCGGCAACAAGACCCAGTCTTTCCGCCTCGCGATACGATCGCGTAATTGTGCCGACGGTAACGCCCAGATGATAGGCAAGATCGCGATGGGTCGGAAGACGGTCGCCGGGTTTGAGTGATCCGTCATTAACCGCGCCGCGGATAGCGTGTGCGATCTGCCGATAAACAGGACCGCTGCCGCCTTCAATGTTTGGAAGCCATATTGTCATGGTGACAATGTTTAAATTGACACAATGTTAATGTCAATGACAAAACAAAATCGGTACAATTAATCGACAGGAGGAAGTGATGGTAAATTGTAACGATACAATCCGGGTTTCCGAACTCAATGTCAAAGGAAACGTACAGATGAACACCGAAGGCGCCGTAAAGGCGACTGACTGGCGTTCTGCTGTTGCCGGCATCGCTGTCTTCGTCGTCGAATATCTTCGCGTCTGGCAGGAACACGCACGCGACCGCAGGATGTTGGAAAAGCTTGATGATAACCTTCTGAAGGATATCGGAATGACGCGATCAGATCTGGATCACGAATTGTCAAAGCCGTTTTGGACAGGGTTCCCCCCGCGCAACTAGATTATGTTGCGCCGAACGGAGGTTCACGCTCCCTCGTGCCTCCGTTCGAACCTTGTCTGGAGTTGTACCAATAATTCACATTCGATTGTACTCATAAACTATCCTGAAGGGTGACAATGTCGTTGTTTACGGTAAACGAACTTCGCGAGGCTGCGGCTTATGTCCACGAGTATGTGGCACCGACGCCGACTATTCGCTGGCCGTTGCTGGATGGGGCGACGGGATTGTCCCTGTATGTGAAACATGAAAACCATACCCGCCTTGGGGCGTTCAAGATTCGCGGCGGGCTGACATTTTGCCGTTATCTGAAAACCTCGCTTGGCGTATCGCGCGGTATCATAAGCGCCACGCGCGGCAATCATGGGCAAAGCCTTGCGCATGCCGCCAGTCAGTCGGGTATTTCGGCAACCATTATCGTTCCGCATGGCAATTCTGTTGAAAAGAACGCAGCGATGCGGGCCTGGGGGGCCGAAGTCATCGAGTATGGCGATGACTTTCAGGACGCAGCCGAATATGCCGCCCAACATGCCGTGGCCGAGGATCTGGTCATGGTGCCGCCATTTCATCCGGAACTTGTGCGTGGTGTTGCGTCATACGGGCTGGAACTGTTTGATGCGGTCAAAAATTTGGATCGGATTTATGTGCCGATTGGCATGGGGTCGGGCATCTGTTCGCTGATTACGGTGCGCGATGCGCTGGGTCTTGATACCGAAATTATCGGTGTTGTTGCGACAGGGGCCGACGCGGTGTTGCAATCCTTCCGGGCGGGCAAGGTGATCACAAAACCAACGGCGAATACGTTTGCAGATGGCGTTGCCTGTCGCAGTCCTGACCCGGCCGCATTTGAAATCATCAAAAACGGTGCGTCAGATATTGTTGCGGTAAGTGATGATCAAATCCGCGATGCCATGCGCCTTTATTTCAGTTCCTGCCACACACTTGCCGAAGGAGCCGGTGCCGTGTCACTGGCGGCGGCAATCGCGGATCGTGAACGCAATATCGGCAAGAAGACAGCCGTCATTCTGAGTGGTGCCAATATTGATCGGGTCGACTATGCCCGCATCCTGAACGGAGATACCCAATGAGCCGCCCGTTAAATCGTGCCGAAAGCAGCCCCACTGCAACACCGGCGCGTCATCTGATGTTTGATGATCTTGAACAGCTTGACCAGATACTGGCCGCAACCAGCGATATGGCACGCGACTTTGTTCAGGGTGCGGATGACACGGATGTAACCTGCCGCGACTTTTCTGCCTTTGATCCCTCGCGCCCGATGCCGGGGCAGGGTCGCGGTACGCTTGATGCGCTGCGGGCAGCGCAGGAGGAAATTCTGCCGCTGCTCGCCGCATCAATCGGTCCCCGTTATCTTGGTTTTGTGACCGGTGGAACCACGCCGGCTGCCCTTGCCGGTGACTGGTTGACCGGTGCGATTGACCAGAACGCCACCGGACCGGAAGGCAGCGTTACAGCAGCCGTCGAAGAACAGGTCATCAACTGGCTTTGCGAAATGGCCGGGCTGGCGCATGGACGTTTTGACGGTGTTCTGACCACCGGTGCAACGGCATCCAACCTTTTGGGGCTTGTTACCGGGCGTCAATGGTGCGGTCAGCAGATCGGCGTTGATGTGGATGCCGATGGAGCGGGGGTACTGTCAGGTTTTGAAATCTTTGCGGCGAGTCCTCATGCCAGCATGATCAAGGATTTGTCCGTTACGGGGATCGGGCGCAACAATTTTACAAAGGTCGCAACCCGACCGGGGACCGAGGAAACCGATATCGCCGACCTTAAAAAACGGCTTTCGGCCAGTACGGCCAAGGCCAAGCTGGTTATTGCGTCTGCGGGTACGGTGAACGCGACTGATTTTGATGATCTGGTCGCGATTGCCGATTTATGTGCGGCTTTTGGGGCGTGGCTGCATGTCGATGCGGCGTTTGGCATGTTTGCTGCCCTTGATGATCGACGCGCCCATTTGCTCGCGGGGCTTGACCGGGCGGATTCCATCACGTCCGACGGTCATAAATGGCTGAATGTCCCTTATGATTGCGGGATTTTCCTGACACGGCATATCAGGGTGCTTGAAACCAGTTGCCGTGCCTTTGCGCCGTATTTGCAGACGGACGCGGTTGGAAATATGTATATCAATCGCGGGGTGGAAAATTCCCGCCGGTTCCGGGCGTTGCCGCTTTGGCTGGCGATGGTGGCCTATGGGCGTGATGGTTTTGCCGGGATTGTTCGGGCGAACTGTGATCAGGCTGCTGATCTGGCGAAATGGGTGCGTGATCATGAACGACTTGAATTGCTGCGTGAGCCGAAACTAAACGTGACCATGTTTACCGGGCCGGGCAGCGATGATGACAATCGCGCCTTGCTGGCGCGTATAAATGCGACCGGGAAACTGTTCATGACGCCTACGGTTTATGGTGGACGGTTCGGGTTTCGGGCTGCGTTCAGCAACTGGCGGACACGCGATCACGATCTGCAAATCGCCAAGGCTGCGATTGACAGTGTGCTGTAAAGACGCTGTTTGCCGGTATCAACGACTATTCAGGATAAAAGACGCATGAAGACGCTTCCGATTTATCAGATTGATGCTTTCACCAACCGGATGTTTGCCGGTAATCCGGCGGCAGTTGTACCGCTTGATGCCTGGCTGCCAGAGGCGGTGATGCAAAATGTTGCGATGGAAAACAATCTGTCGGAAACAGCCTTTGTGGTGAAACTTGATCCGGCACAGAATGACGGGGCCGATTTTCATATCCGATGGTTCACACCAACGGTCGAAGTGCCGCTTTGTGGTCATGCGACGCTGGCTAGTGCGTTTGTTATTTTCAATATGCTGGGCTTCAAGGGCGATTTGATCAGGCTACAAAGTGCCAGCGGAATTCTGACTGCTCGGCGTGATGACGATATGATTGTGCTTAATTTCCCCAAACAATCGATTGCTCCTGACGATGTTCCGGCGCACGTCCTTGCCGCCATATCCGACGCAATTCCGCGGGGGACCTTCAGGGTTGCCAGCCGGGATACGGATTTTGTCGTGGTTTATGACGATGCATTGGTGGTGCGGAACATGAAACCCGATATGTCGGCGCTGGGGAAGCTTGCCGAACGTGGTGTGATTGTTACCGCACCAGGCGATCAGCCGGGCATTGATATGGTATCGCGATACTTCCTGCCCGCTCTTGGCATCGATGAAGACCCGGTAACCGGCTATATGCATTGCGTCGTTTCGCCATATTGGGCGGAATGCAGCGGTAAATCCAATGTTGTCGGGTATCAGGCATCCAAGCGTGGCGGGATCGTTGATTGTACGATTGATGGGGAACGCGTCTATCTGAAGGGCAATGCACTTTTGTATCTTAAGGGCGAGATTTATCTGCCCGATTGACGGTAGGCAGACGAACGCAAAATGATCGCTTTGATGGCGGGCAGGGTACAATGCTGTCCGCCATTTTTGCAGGCAAAAGGCCGGTTTGGCGGTTCTGTCATCTTCTTCTGACCTACCCAATATCTCGGATGTCGATGAGCAGACGTTTGATTTTTATTGACCTCTTGCGGGGGCTTTCGTCTAAGTAAGGACAAAATACGACTTTCGGGGAATGGACGGGCGATAAAAACGGCCTGCCAAAACCCCGTATCAAAGCGCTGTTGCAGGGGAAGATGGATCGTGATCGATAGTGTTGTCGCCAGTTCTGCGACGCCGTTGCAGATGTGGGTGGTTCTGGCGTTGGTCGCCGGATCGCTGGTCCTGTATGGGCTGGAGCGTATATCGCTTGAGCTGACCAGCATGGCGCTGATTGCCACATTGCTACTGTTCTTCAATTTCTTTCCGCTGTCGGATGCCGATGGCAACAACCTGCTTGATGCGGGCGCGCTGATGTCTGGTTTTGCTAATCCGGCCTTGCTGACAGTGCTTTCATTATTGGTTGTCGGGCAGGGGATGGTGCTGACCGGCGGGGTCAGTTATATCGCTGGTCTGATTACCGAACATGGCGGCAAGAACGCATCGATGGCGATTTTTATCGGCTTGTTTGTCGTGATGTTGATGTCGGCATTCCTGAACAACACGCCCGTCGTTGTTATCTTCATACCAATCATTCAGGCGCTGTCGGAGCGTATTCAGCGTTCGCCCAGTGCGTTGATGATACCGCTGTCCTATGTTGCCATTCTGGGCGGTATGACGACCCTGATCGGGTCTTCGACCAACCTTCTGGTATCAAGTTCGCTGATCGAACTTGGCATGCCGGCACTCGAGTTTTTTGAATTCACGGTGATTGGCAGTGTGCTGGCGCTGGTTGGCTTTTTTTATGTGCTGTTCGTCGCGCCCCGCCTCTTGCCTGCGTTGGCATCAATGCGCAGCAAGCTTACCAACCCGGATAGCAGCGGCAAACAGTTTATTGCCCAGATCACGGTTGGTCCGGCATCGCAGATGATCGGGACCCGTCCAGTGGCCGGGTTCTTTAAAGACCTGCCCAATATTACGATCCAGATGATTGTGCGGCGTGAACATGCCGATCTGCCACCGTTTGACGAAGATATGGAAATTCAGGCCGGTGACGTTCTTGTCGTTGCCGCCACACGCAAGGCCCTGACCGAAGCGTTGCAAAAAGACCCGGGTCTGCTGCATGCCGAGGCCGCAGCCGTCCATGATGGTGCGGAGGAAATCCCGCAGAAATCGACCCAGCTTCTGGCGGAAGTCATGCTGCCGCCGGGGTCGCGTCTGATCGGTTTCAACCTTGAGCAAATCGGTTTCCGCTATCAGTACAAATGTCTGGTTCTTGGCATTCAGCGTCGTTCGCGGATGATCCGTACCCAGATGACCGAAATCCGCCTTGAAGCGGGTGACGTTCTTCTGGTGCAGGGGCGGTCCGAGGATGTCGAGGCGCTACGGACCATTCGCGATGTGGTTTTGCTGGAATGGTCGACGCGCACCTTGCCGCGTCCGTTCCATGCGCGACGTGCTGCCACTATTTTTCTTGGTGTGATTGCCGTTGCCGCGACCGGTCTGGTGCCGATCATGGTTTCAAGTTTCATCGGTGCGGCGCTGATGATTGCGTCGGGTGCGCTTAACCTGCGTCAGGCATCGCGTGCGATTGATCGAAAGATCGTATTACTGGTGGCGGCGGCATTGGCGTTGGGCAATGCATTGCAGCTGACCGGCGGGGCGGAATTCGTTGCCGATCAGTTGCTGGCGGCGACACGCGGGGCACCGGCACCGGTGATCCTGTCGCTGTTCTTCCTGATTGTTGCGGTGTTTACCAATGTTCTGTCGAACAATGCCTGTGCGGTTCTGTTCACGCCTATCGGGATTGGTATGGCCCAGAATCTTGGGGTTGAGCCGCATATCTTTGCCATTGCGGTGGTCATGGCGGCCAACTGTTCGTTTGCATCGCCGGTCGGGTATCAGACCAACCTTCTGGTGATGGGGCCGGGGCATTATCGATTTGTCGACTTCCTCCGCGCCGGGACGCCGTTGATCATCATTTTGTGGCTGGCATTCAGTCTGTTTGCACCGTGGTATTACGACATCCCGTTCTGATCCTTTTTTTGGATGCGCGATTGGCTTATCTGTCATGCAAATGCGGGCAGTTATAATGCGCCAAAGGCGTTTGACTTTTGGGCGTGCAGCAATAGGATCGGGCTCTGATTTTGACGCAGAATAGTGCGCCTGCACCGTTCGATTATCTCAGGAATATGCCGATGGCCCAGAATGCCAATGTAACCGCCAATTCCACTGATGCCTTTGCCAAACCGGACCAGCGCCCCGAAAGCCCGAATTTTTCGTCGGGCCCGTGCAAAAAACGTCCGGGTTGGTCGGCAGATGCACTTGATACCCGTGTTCTTGGCCGGTCACATCGTTCCAAATTCGGCAAGGAACGCATGGAAGAGGTCATTGATCGTTCGCGTGCGATACTGAACCTGCCTGATGATTATCTGCTTGGTGTTGTTCCGGCGTCCGATACCGGTGCGGTGGAAATGGCGTTGTGGTCACTTTTGGGGCCGCGTGGCGTTGATATGCTGGCATGGGAAAGCTTCGGGTCGCTTTGGGTAACGGATGTTTTAAAACAACTTAACCTGCCTGATGTTCGTGTCATGGAAGCCGATTATGGCAAGCTGCCCGATCTTGGTGCCGTTGATTTTGACCGGGATGTTGTCTTTACCTGGAACGGCACGACAGCCGGTGTGCGGGTGCCAAATGGCGACTGGATCGCATCGGATCGCAAGGGTTTGACAATCTGCGATGCGACATCGGCGATTTTTGCCATGGAACTGCCGTGGGAGAAGCTCGACGTTGTGACCTATAGCTGGCAGAAAGTTCTGGGCGGTGAAGGTGGTCATGGCATCATTATTCTGAGCCCTCGTGCGGTTGAACGCCTTGAAAGCCATAATCCGTCGTGGCCGATGCCAAAAATCTTCCGCATGACCAAGGGCGGCAAACTGATTGACGGCATTTTCCGTGGGGAAACGATCAATACCCCGTCGATGCTGGTGGTTGAGGATGCCATTGACGCCCTGAAATGGGCCGAAGATATCGGTGGTCTTGAAGGTTTGCTGAAACGTACCCGGCAAAATCGCGCCCATCTTGATGAATGGCTTGCCAAAAGTGACTGGGCGGCTGATTTGTCGGAAAAGCCGGAAACGGCATCAAATACCTCGATGTGCATCAAGATTGTTGATCCGTGGGCATTGTCGTTGTCGGCGGAAAAGCAGGCAGCATTGCCCAAACGCATTTCGCAGATCCTTGAGGCCGAAGAAATCGCAATGGACATCAATGGCTATCGCGATGCGCCTCCGGGGCTTCGGATTTGGGGCGGTGCGACGGTGGAACCCAGTGATGTCAAGGCGTTGCTGCCGTGGCTTGACTGGTCATATGCGACGGTCAAAGCTGAAATTCAGGCTGGATGATCGGTAATTCGTAAGTATTATTTGCGTCTTCGGGGGTTTTCCCGTTGCCCTGTCCGGAACAAAGCGTTAGTAACCGCTACCGGATATATAGATCAGGCACGACCTGAACCGATTTTGCGCGCCTTGTCCGGAAAGCACACATAATGACCGAACTTGCCAGGAAAGCTCTTTTGCCCGCCGGCCTTCAGGATGTTCTGCCTGGAACCGCCGCACGGGAAGCTGACATCCGTGAAAAGCTGATGAGCAGTTTCGCACATGCGGGCTATGACCGGGTCAAGACGCCGCTGGTCGAATTCGAAGAAAGCCTTCTGGAAGGTGCTGCGCCGGAGCTTGCCACCCAAACTTTCCGCCTGATGGACCCGGTGTCGCACCGGATGATGGGCGTTCGTTCCGATATGACCCCGCAGGTGGGGCGTATTGCGGCAACCCGTCTGGGGGATGCGCCGCGTCCGTTACGGCTTTCCTATTCCGGTGATGTATTGCGTATCAAGGGCACACAGTTGCGCCCGGAACGCCAATTTGCCCAGGTCGGGGCGGAATTAATCGGTGTGTCCAGTGCCGCAGCAGATACCGAGATCGTTCTGCTTGCGCTTGAGGCGTTGGAACATGTCGGTCTGCCGGATGTTTCCGTCGATCTGAATTTGCCGACCTTGCCGGTGCGTCTGTTTGATGCCTTCGGTGTCGCGGCTGATGATCGCGAGACGCTGATTGCCGCGCTTGAACATCGCGATGTGGCGGCGGTCAAAGCCGTTAGTGGCAATGTGACCGATGTGCTGGTGGCCTTGCTTGAAGCAGCCGGTCCGGCACAGGCAGCATTGCCAAAGCTTAAAAAACTTGAACTGCCGTTGGGCGCGTCCGAAGAATTGCACCGTCTGATCGAGGTTGCCGAACGTATTCTGGCATCCGATCTTGATGCAGCCTTGACCATTGACCCGGTTGAAATGGCCGGTTTCCGGTATCAGACCGGTGTCAGTTTTACCCTGTTTGCCAAGCATGTTCGCGGTGAACTTGGTCGTGGCGGTCGTTACCGTGCGGGTGGTTCGGGCGGCGAGGCCGCAACCGGCATGTCGCTTTTCATGGATACGATTTTGCGCGGCCTTGCAGATGTAAAGCCGGTTGAACGGGTTTATTTGCCGTTAGGTACGCCGCAGCGCGAAGCGCGCCAATTGCGTAAAGACGGCCATTATACCGTGGCGGCACTTGAAGGTGCAGCCGAAGCCAAAACAGAAAATGCGGCGCGCAAGGAAGCACGCCGCATGGGATGCAGTTTTATTTATCTTGGCGGCCAGATCGTGCCGCTGGGTGCGTAACCCAGAACCATTTCTTATCGCGCAAGGAGTTTTGCGATGACCAATGTTGCCGTGATCGGTTCCCAATGGGGGGACGAGGGGAAAGGCAAGATCGTCGACTGGCTGTCCGAACGGGCAGACGTCGTTGTGCGTTTCCAGGGCGGTCATAACGCCGGTCATACTTTGGTGATCGACGGAACCACCTATAAGCTCAGCCTTCTGCCGTCGGGCATTGTTCGCAAGAACAAGCTGTCTGTGATCGGCAACGGCGTTGTCGTTGATCCTTGGGCGCTTCTGACCGAGATCGATCGCCTTAAGGGGCAGGGTGTTGAAATTACGCCTGAAAACCTGCGCGTTGCCGAAAACGCCTGTCTGATCCTGCCGTTGCATGGCAATCTGGACAAGGCGCGCGAAGCTGCGGCAACCGGCAACAACAAGATCGGTACGACCGGTCGCGGGATCGGCCCGGCATATGAAGACCGCGTTGGTCGTCGTGCGATCCGGGTTGGCGATCTGGCCGATGTCGAACTTCTTGAAGCCAAGGTCGAAAACCTTCTGACCCATCACAATGCGCTTCTGCGCGGTCTGGGGCAGCCAGAAGTTGACGGTGCGGAGCTGCTGGCGCAGCTTAGGGAAATCGCACCGAAAATCCTGCCATTCTCGGATACTGTCTGGAAGTCGTTGAACCAGTTCAAGGAAGCCGGTCAGCGTATCCTGTTTGAAGGTGCGCAGGGAACGATGCTGGACATTGATCATGGCACCTATCCGTTTGTGACCTCGTCCAATACGGTTTCCGGTCAGGCTGCTGCGGGTTCTGGCATGGGCCCGTCGGGTGTCGGTTATGTTCTGGGGATTACCAAGGCATACACCACGCGCGTCGGCGAAGGTCCGTTCCCATCCGAACTGTTTGACGCGGACGGCGAACGTCTTGGCGAACGTGGTCATGAATTCGGTGTTGTGACTGGGCGCAAGCGGCGTTGTGGCTGGTTTGATGCGGCTCTTGTCCGTCAGTCGGTCAAGGTTAACGGTATTACCGGTATCGCATTGACCAAGCTTGATGTTCTTGACGGGTTCAAGGAAATCAAGATCTGTACCGGTTATGATATTGATGGCAAGATTTATGACCATCTGCCGGCCAACCAACGTCTTCAGGCCAAAGCCAAACCGGTTTACGAAACCATTGAGGGCTGGTCTGAAACCACGCAGGGCGCACGCAGCTGGGCCGATCTTCCGGCTGCGGCGATCAAATATGTCCGCCGGATCGAGGAATTGATCGAGGCACCGGTTGCGTTGCTGTCGACTAGCCCGGAACGTGATGACACCATTCTGGTTCATGACCCGTTCAGTGCCTGATCGCATGTTTGACTGAAAATGCAAAAGCCATCGGAAAAATCCGGTGGCTTTTTTGTTGTATGTGAATGATTTGGCCGATCATGTTCTTGGCAGAGGTGCCGATAACGGCTTGCCCCGCTTTGTTATCGGAAGTATCGTTTCCGGGTATAAAAGGACGTGCCGAAGCCGCTTTCCAGGTAGGGAATGGCGGTTTGCGTTGCCTCCAGCAAAGAAAAACCGGGACTCATGGCACAAGAAGCGGAAAAGCAGAAACAGGATGTTTCCGAGGGCGCTGATGCACAGAGCGCGACCGAGAAGGAACAATCATCCGATAATCCTGGCCCCGGCCTAGGGGGCGAGGGGCCGCTTCCCGGCGGTGGGCGCAGTATAGAAGTCGGTAATTTCAGGGTTTTTTCCGATTTGCGTCTCCCGGAATACGATATGGGCAACTGCAAGGCCTATGCTGCGGATAATTTGCGCCGTGAAGAAGGAGGCGCTTTTGCCCTTGTGACTGATCCGACTGTCCCGACCCGTTATGATCTGATGCGGTTTCTGGCCGGGGTACATATCGGTGGTCAGGTTGACCTTCTGGATCATGAAATAGCCCACTGGCCGCTATTTGATCGCAAGACGATGGTGCTTTTCTATGAAAAGCCTGTGGGCGGTCGTGTTTTGGTGCCTGGTGAAAAACAGCGCAAGATCGACGAGCACGACTTTGCCAGAGTAGTTGTTGAACCCTTGATGAATGTCCTGCAGGCCATGGCCGACAAGGGGCTTACGCATCGCAATATTCGGGCAGACAACCTGTTCTTTGGCGATCCGTTATCCGAAAAGGTGGTGGTCGGAGATTGTTGTTCTGCACCGGCCGGATACAATCAGCCGCTGGTTTACGAGACCATATCACGCATGACGGCCGATCCGGCGGGGCGTGGATTGGGGACGTTGCTGGACGACCTTTATGCGCTAGGGATGACGATTGCTGCTCTTGGTATCGGGCATACGCCGCTTGAAAAGTTGCGCGAACAGGACATCATTGACGTCAAGCTGTCCAAGGGGTCGTTCCAAGCCGTTGTCATGAATGAAAAATTGCCACTTGTGCTGATCGAGCCGGTGCGCGGTCTTTTATGTGACGACCCGGAAGAACGTTGGGGGTTTGCCGAACTGCATGCATGGATTGACGGACGCCGGGCAAAACCGGTTCAGTCCAATACAGAACGCCGTGCTGCCAGATCGCAAAATATATCCGGCAAGGATTATTATACCGCCCGGTCGCTTGCGCAGGGGATTTCGAAAAACTGGGTGAATTCACTGGTGCCGTTGCGCGATGGCAGTGTTGAAATCTGGCTGCGTCGCGGCCTTGCCGACAATGAACGGGCAAAACACATGTCCGAAGCATTGCGGCAGTTGCAATGGGCCGGTGCGGATAAACGTGCCGCCGAAGATATCCTGATTGCCAAATCAATCATTATTCTCGACCCGACAGGTGCGATCCG
This sequence comes from Thalassospira australica, assembly GCF_044790785.1. Classification (GTDB taxonomy): domain Bacteria; phylum Pseudomonadota; class Alphaproteobacteria; order Rhodospirillales; family Thalassospiraceae; genus Thalassospira; species Thalassospira australica_A. The sequence continues at coordinate 1,815,343 of NZ_CP085258.1, forward strand.
CATGAAGGGGTTTGCCGCCATGGTCGATGGTCTTGGCAGCATGTTGTCCTATGACGTTCAGCATGGCCGCGGCCCCCAACGCTTTGCCGATATCGTGGTACGCGACATTCCGTCTTTCTGGTTCGGGCGTCAGGTCGGGTACAGTCCTGAAATTCAGAAGCTGCAGCAGGCCTATAAAAACCTGCGTTATTATGTGCAGCAGCAAAGTGCCGGTTACGGTTACGAGCGTTGCCTTTATGCCATGGTGCGCAATCAGCATTGTCTGAGCCCGATGATCGAAAAGGATTATGTTGTCGACATAACCCAGCTTTTACCAGCGCTGGAGAAAGCAGCCGAAAGCATGTCGGATGATGGCTGGCCGGTGGATCGTCACATTGCGGCCTTTATTGCGGCCCGGCTGGAAGATGATGTCGAGGCACAGCTTCTGGCATTGCAAAATCCGGCGGATGAAGTGGAATACAGTCGTGCGGTCATCAGCATGCTGGCGCTGGTTCAGTGGCGGCATGGACCTGACAATCTTCAAAACCTGTCACATTGGGTAGCCCGGCTTATGGAGCCGGCGGTCAAGGTATTCCACAGCAAGGCGCGCCGTGAACGAGTTGAACATGAAATTCCGAAACTGGCCAAGCGCGGAAATCTGGTTGAGCTTTATAACCTGATCAATGACGAGCAGGAACGCCGCAAGGACCAGACAGAATTCATTACCGCGGTCGAGGAATATTCCGAGGCGGAAAGCGAGGTTTTCGATCTTGAATCATCAGGCCCCGCAAGACTTGAAATGGCAGAAAAAGTCGGCCAGCAGGCAGCGGCCTTTGCCGCGACCATGATTGCGTTACTGACGGTGTCGGCGCTATTTCTGATGCATATGTGGTAGGGGACAGGAATGGCGAGACAGTCAGGCGGCCGTAAAAAGAAAAGCGCATTTTCCGGTTTGTCGGTGGTGGCGTCTGCGGTGCTTTTGTTCATGGTCGCGTTGCCGACCTTTATCACACTGGCCGTCGGTTTGTTGCCTTCGATGGTGGCGTTCATGTTCGACCGCAGTCAGGGTCGAACCATGGCGCGCTGTATCTTCGGTCTGAATTTTTCGGGGGTCGCGCCCTATATCATGGAGCTTTGGCAACAGGGTGCCCAGACTGTCGGGCTTGCCACGCAGCAGATTTTTCAGCCGGTTGCCCTGTCGATCATGTATGGCGCAGCAGGTCTTGGGTGGCTTTTGTATCTGGCGATGCCACCGATTGTGGCCAATGTGCTTAACCTGTCGGCCCAACGCCGGGTGTCAGAACTGCGTAAAAAGCAGCGTGGATTGATCAAGACCTGGGGCGACAGTCTGATCAAGGAAATTGACCGTTCCGGTGGCTGACGGAACTATTGCCACCGGGCCTATTCCGATAAAGTTTTCAGATAAAATGAAACATAACAAAAGCGGCGGACAAAATGTCCACCGCAAGTTTGTTGGGTAGAGAGTAAGAAGTTTCTTTAGATCGGCAAATCGGTGTGGATCGATTTGCGTACTTTTTCAAAGGCACGAACTTCTATCTGGCGAATGCGTTCGCGAGAAATGCCATATGCCACGCTGAGATTTTCGAGTGTTACCGGAGAATCCAGCAAACGACGCTGTGTGAGGATGTCGCGCTCACGTGCATTCAGATGCGACATTGCGCTTTTCAGCATATTTATGCGCTGCAGGAATTCTTCGCGTTTGCCATACAGGGTTTCCTGGTCTTCGTCTTCGCTTTCGATCCAGTCGACCCATTCACCGTCGCCGTCGATGCGTACCGGCGCATTCAGGGAATGGTCCGGACCGGCAAGACGACGGTTCATCATGATCACGTCATCTTCGGAAACATTGAGTTTGGTCGCTATGAGTTCGACCTGTTCGGGGTGCAAATCCCCTTCATCAATTGCCTGCATCTGGCTTTTGAGTTTGCGAAGGTTGAAGAAGAGTTTTTTCTGGGCGGCAGTCGTGCCCATTTTTACCAGAGACCATGAATGCAGGATGTATTCCTGGATCGCGGCCCTGATCCACCACATTGCGTAGGTCGCAAGGCGGAAACCTTTGTCGGGGTCAAAGCGCTTGACCGATTGAAGCAGGCCAACATTGCCCTCGGAGATCAATTCGTTTATCGGAAGCCCATAACCGCGATAGCTCATGGCTATCTTGGCAACCAGTCGCAAATGGCTTGTTATCAGCTTTTCTGCGGCAGTTGAGTCGTCATTGTCACGGTATTCACACGCAAACGTCGTTTCCTGTTCAGGTGTAAGCATGGGGTAACGGCGGATGCGCTGCAAATAGACTGTCAGACCATCTTGGGAGATGATTGGAAGTGCATTTCCCTGTTTCATTGAAGCCTCCCGTTACGCTTCGTATAAGGTGCGGTTTATCCCCTAGCACCTTATTCAGGGTATACGTGGGTATTAGAAGGCGTCAACAGATTTTCGACCAGAAAGGTTAGGTCATACTATTCCAACGGGTAGGTCAAGGCAGGTGATGAGTTCCTGTAGGTCGTCGGGGAGAGGGGCTTTGGTCAGGACGTAATTGCCTGTTATTGGGTGCAAAAATCCCAGTGTTCTGGCATGTAGCGCCTGCTTTTCAAAACCGTTCAGGACCGTGTGCACCCGCGGGTTGAACTTCTGGGTAAGTTTGCTTCGACCATAGACAGGATCACAAATAAGTGAGTGACCGAGATAGGTCATATGAACGCGAATTTGATGTGTTCGACCGGTTGCCAGGCGGCACTCGACAAGAGATGCCAACGAGTCGTCACGTTTTGCCAAAACCCTGTAACGTGTAAGGGCCGGTTTTCCGCCATTTCGAAGTACAGCCATTTTCTTGCGGTTGCGCGGGCTTCGACCGATATTCCCCTCGATCACGCCTTCGCTTTGGCGTGGTACGCCCCAGACAACGGCGATGTATGCCCGTTCGATATTTTCCTTATCCTCGGAAAACAGTTTCGATAATGCGCGATGGGTTATGTCGTTCTTGGCGACGACCATGGCACCGCTGGTGTCCTTGTCCAGCCGGTGCACAATGCCGGGACGCTTAACACCGCCAATGCCGGACAGGCTGTCGCCGCAATGGGCCAGCAACGCATTGACCAGTGTGCCGCTTTCATTGCCCGCTGCGGGGTGAACCACCATTCCGGCAGGTTTGTTGATGACCAGCAGGTCGTTATCTTCAAACAGAATATCAAGCGCAATTTCCTCTGCCACCGGATCGGCTGCGACGGCAGCCGGGATTTCCAGTGCAAAGTGATCGCCGGTTTTGACCTTGTGCGACATCTTGGCAATCGGAGTGCCATTCAACAGCAGATGCCCGTCCTCGATCAGGCTTTTGATGCGTGATCGGGATTGCTCGGGCCATGCGGTTGCCAGAACCTTGTCGAGCCGTGCGCCTTCATCCGAGGGCAGGGCGATATATTCAAGATGTTCTGCGTTCAACCCGCTATCCATATTCATGTCTGCTATTGTTGTCAGCCATATGCTGCAGGGCGGTTTTAATCGCTTGCCGGTGAAATGCAATCCTGCTTTGCAAACTTGCAATTGGCTTGTCTTGTCGCTATGGCCTTCAATATTGTCCTGTCGGGTCTGTCATTGATGATAGCGTGATACAAGACAGGGCTGTTGATCAACTTATCAATCGGAAATGTGATGCGCGTTATCAAGATTCTGGTCGCTTTTATGGGAGTGCTGATCGTCGCGGGCGTCGCACTTGTAGTTTACGGCGTGTCACGTCAGGAAGATGGCAATATTGCAACCGGTGGCGCAATGCCGTCTGCACCGGTTGCCGGGCAAGCAGACGCATCGTCCGGGTCCGATCCAAAACCGGTTGCCCAGCTGGCACCGTTCGGAACGATCAATGTCGATCTGGCACCGGGCGAAACGCTGGTTGATTTTTCCCGTCAGGGGAGCGAGGCAACCCTGCGTCTTGAGGGCCGACAGGGCAGCCGTCTGGTCATTGTTTCCCTGCGCGATGGAACGGTCCTTGGGCAAATCCTGCTGGTGGAGCCACAATAGGCCCGTTTAGCGCAAATTAGTGCAAGGTGGTTCAATGACCGGGACCGGATATGTTGCAAAGTTGCCAGCCCGTTTGCTGGACGAGGTCGCGGACCTTGCGGTCAGGGCCTGGCCGGAGGAATGCTGCGGCCTTTTGATCGCCAATGCTGACGACCCGGCCACAATTACCCGGTTTGTTGTTTCCGATAACGTTGCCCCTGATCCCCGAAAAACATTTGAAATCGATCCGCAAATCCTGATCGCGACGTATCGTTCCGTGCGCGATAGCGGAGAAATGATTGTCGGTTGTTATCACTCGCACCCCAATGGCGATTTCCAGCCCTCGAAAACCGATCTTTCACGTGCCGAGGAAGCCGGTTTTCTGTGGCTGATTATTGCCACCGGTGAAACAGGCGTTACCGGATACGGGCTTTATCGCCGGATGCCGGAACATTCCGATGATAAAGACCCGCGCTATTTCATGGGCTGCGAGATTTCCGAAACCTGATCATCGCTTTGCCAGCCGTTCGATCAGACCGGTTTGTTTTTCAAGGCATTGTTGCAGGGCAAAATTTTGCGTGATCGTGCGGCGTGCCAACTGCCGGATTCCACGGAGACGTTCGGGATGGCCCAATGCTTCGGCCATTGTGCTTGCAAGCTGGTCCTCGTCCCAGAAACCGCACATCAATCCGTTTTTGCCGTGCCGGATAATATCCCGGCAGGGGCCGGTATCCGATGCAATGATCGGCGTGCCGCAGGCCATGGCTTCAAGCACCGACCATGACAGAACGAACGGATATGTAAGATAGACATGGGCCGAACTGATCTGGAACAGACGGATCAGCTGATCGTGCGGGATCTGCCCCAGAAAGACGATGCGTGAAGGATCCATACCTGTTTCGGCCATCATCGCATCACGCCATTTCTGACCGTCGCTGCGCGGGGTACCGTAACTGACGCCGTCACCGCCTGCGACGACAAAGGTCACATCCGGGTTCTGGCGCGCAAGCCTTGCCGCAGCCCGCATGAATTGCGGAAACCCGCGATAAGGTTCCAGATCGCGCGCAACATAGGTAATTACCGGGTCGCCCGGCCTTAATATCCTGCCATCGGGCAGGGTGATTTCCGCCTTGTCATTCGGACGGCAGCGATGGATATCTATGCCGTCATGGCAAATGCCGATCTTGTTGTGAAAACTCTCGGGAAAGGCCGATTTTTGCCATGCGGTTGGGCTGATACCGGCATTGACCGCTTCCAGACTTGAAAGCTGCGCGATGTTGCGCAGCCGAAGCTGCGTTCGTTTGGCAAGGGTAACGGTTTCGGTCGGTTCAAAACCGACATCGCGGCCTTCGGCGTGGTAAAAATGTTCGCAATATCCAATTAGCGGCGTTTTGCGCAGGACATCGCGTGCAAACATCATACTGCCCCATCCGATATGTCCATACACGATATCGGGCGGACCTTCCTGAGCAACAAGCGCATCAAGTGTGGTGGCAGCCTGCATGCCGATCTGATGGTGGTATTGGGGAAATGGGGTGGCAGGCGGGGGTGGGGTTGCGCGTTGTCGCAAGACGCGAATACCGGGAAGCTGAACGTTCATTGCCTCGCAAAGGAAGGAAACCTGCCATCCGGCGTTTGCCAGATGACAGGCGAGGTGAACGAATTGTCCCGGTCCATGGCGGTGGACGAAGACAATTCTCATCGGCGACTGCGAAGCTCGTGGGTTATGGCGGCACTTGTTACAGGTACGCCGCCATATCGCAGGGTTTGAGTCCAGAATTCTTCAAGACGCCGCAGCGTGCGAAGTGCCGTTTCCATTTCCTGCTGGTCTTGCAGGTCAGTGGTCAGGGCGTTGTGATATTCCTCGTGGAATTCATGCAGGGCCTCGCAAAGCTCGTGACCCTTTCGCGTCAGTTTTATTCGGGCCGACCGTCGATCACGGGCCATGACATGCCGTTCGACATAGCCCGATTCAGCCAGTTGTTTCAGGTTATAGGATGCATTCGATCCCATGTAATGGCCGCGATCCAGAAGATCCCGTACCGAAAGTTCGTCGTCGCCGATGGTAAACAGCAACGCGACTTGTGCGGGGCTGATGTCATCTTTGCCGAGTCGAATCAAGTCGACACGTAATAGATCGGCAAAGCGCCGATAAATACGTTCCACTGTATTTGCAAGTTCAAGATGTGTGACGGTCATGTTGTTCGATCCGTTATCTGGTCCCAAGCGAGAGTTGATGCCGTGGTTGATATCCACAGCAGGTCTTTCGTGTGGGGAAGATAACAGGACGTTGCTCTTGAACGATTTTTTCCGCACGCCCAATTCTTCCCTCAGTTTGCTCGTGTTTTTGAAGTATTTTCAAAGTGTTTTTATTTTTAAAATACTTCAATTTACTTTGCTTTTACATTGTCCAGTCATGAACATGAGATCGACATATTTAATTTTATTGTAGATCATCATGACGACGCAACTATGTGATTAGATTGCGGAAAAACTATGACTTTTGGCTGATTGGATGAAATTCAATGCATTTTGGTCGTAAAAAAACGCCAAAAACCGCAGAAAGCGGTGGCTCCAGGCCAACACTCGATGCGAAGTCGGTAATCCGCGAGGCCAGATACACTTTTGTCCGCGGTTTGGTGTGGGCCGGTGTACTGAGCGGGTTTATCAATGTGCTTCAATTGACGGTCCCGCTATTCATGCTGCAGGTGCATGACCGCGTGATTAACAGCCAAAGCATCGAAACGCTGGTTCTTTTGCTGACGATTGCGGCCGGGGCCATCGTTCTTTACGGCATCCTTGATTTCATCCGGGCTCTGATTTTTCAGGAAATGGCCAAGTCTCTTTTGCGCCGTATCAATCTGCCGGCGATTTCGGCGGCGATGAGCGTGGCTCTGGAAAAGGGTTCGATTCAGGGCACGCAGGTTTTGCGGGACCTTTCGGATCTGCGTAATTTTATCAATGGCAACACGATTGGTGCCCCGCTTGAGGCAATATGGTCGCCGATCTTCCTTGGCGTAATGTTCGCACTGCATCCATGGTACGGTATTGCCGGTCTGGTGGCCGTGCTGATCCTGATCGGGCTTAGCCTGTTGGGGGATTTACTGGTTCGTCAGGTCACCAAGGAAGGGTCGGACGCCAATTTGCGCAATATCGGTGATATCGGCGCAACTGTATCGAATGCCGAGGCGATTGAGGCGATGGGCATGTTGCCGGCCCTTGCCATGCGCTGGCGTCAATCGCAAATACACGCCAGCGAGTTGCTTGATATCGGCAATACACGCAGCAAAGGCATGTATTCCGTGTCGCGTTCGGCCCGTTTCGGCCTGCAGATTTGTGTGCTGGCGATGGGGGCGTACCTTGTCATTCAGGGTGAAACAACACCTGGTGCGATGATCGGCGGTACTGTCATTATGGGGCGTCTTTTGCTGCCGTTTGATAATGTCACGCGTGACTGGCGTGCCTGGGTCAGCGCATTGTCTTCCTGGTCGCGCATCCGGAATATTCTGGAAGAGCGCCACTCCGAGCGCGAGATTGAGCCGACACCGCGTTCCGAGGGACCGCTTGTCGTTGATAATCTGGTCTATGCCATTCCGGGGTCGAATGTCCCTGTTCTGAGGGGGGTCAGTTTCGATCTGGCACCAGGAGAAATTCTTGGTGTGGTCGGGCCGTCGGCTGCAGGTAAATCGACACTTTCACGACTTTTGGTCGGGGCTGCCAAGCCTTCTGCGGGCGGTATCTTCCTTGATGGTCACAGTACCTATCTTTGGGAACGCAGCTCGTTTGGTGACATGGTCGGCTATCTGCCGCAATCGGTATCGCTTTTGAATGGTACGATCCGTGAAAATATCGGTCGTATGCGCGAAGCAAATCCCCGCAAAGTGATTGATGCCGCCCGTGCCGCGGGCGTGCATGAAATGATCGGTCGCCTGCCGCTCGGTTACGATACGCCGATCGGGGCCGGGCGTCATACCCTGTCGGGCGGCCAACAGCAGCGGATTGCGCTGGCACGTGCCTTGTATGGCTGGCCACGCCTTCTGGTGCTGGATGAACCAAATGCCAATCTTGATGCCGAGGGTGAGGCATCACTTATCCGGGCCGTGCGTCAGGCCGCCGACGGCGGTGCGATGGTGATCCTGATCGCTCACCGTCAGAGCATCATGCAATACGCCCACAAATTGCTTGTGATGCAGGATGGTCGGGTCAAGCAGTTTGGCGAGCGAACAGATGTGATCCGTTCGATGACGCAGGATGACGACATCAAGAGTTTGCCAACTGTCAAACGCAATCAACAGAACGGGGGTGCGGCATGAACCGCGTGATCAATGTCGACAATCGGGGGGAATTGATTGTTCCCGATGATCCGCAACCAGCCTGGTATCAGGTTCTCGACGAAGAGAGGACTGCGTCGCGCCAAAGCTTGCGCAAACCGATTATTGCCGGTGTTGCTGTGATCCTTTTGGGGTTTGGTGGTTTTTTTTCCTGGGCATTTACAGCAGAACTGGACAGCGCGGCCGTTGCGTCGGGATCGGTGATTGTTGATTCACGCAAAAAGGTCGTGAACCATTTCGAAGGCGGCATATTGAGACAGTTGCTGGTCGAGGAAGGGGAGCGCGTAAGGCAGGGACAGGTTCTGATGCTGCTTGATGGCACGCGAAGCGAGTCCGAGCTTGAGCAATTGCGCGGCGAACGATACGGGCTTTGGGCCAAACTGGCACGCCTTCGCGCTGAACAAAGCGGACGTGACGAGATCGATTTCCCGCAACAATTGCTTGATGCGGATCAGGATTATGTTGACGACATCCTGCTTGACGAGAAGCGCCTTTTTGGCAAACGCAACGAAGTCTATAACGCCAAGCGTGATGCGCAGGCGAAGCAAATCGAACAGTTTGAAGCCGAGGCAAGAGCACTTGATTCCCAGATCAATGCCCGTACGCGGCAGGAAAAACTGGTGGCCGAGCAACTGAACGGCATTCGAATGTTGGCCAAAAAGGGCTATGCCACGCGTACCCAACTGGTCGAGATCGAGAACAGTTGGTCTGATCTTGTCGGTGATATGGGGGAATTCAAGGCGCAAAGAGCTGCTGCCGAACAGCAAATGGCAGAGGGCGAAATCAATCTGGCGTCGATTGAAATGGAATGGCAAAGCGATATCGCGACCCAAATTCAGGAAGCGCAACTTGCACTTAACGATGTCAGCCAGCGAATCCGGGCAAGTGAAGATGTTCTGAACCGGTTGGAGGTCAAGGCACCACAGGCCGGCACTGTTGCCAATATCCAGGTTCGCACGCCTGGTGGCGTGATCAGTCCGGCGGAACCGATCATGGATATTATCCCCGAAGATGAACCGCTTTTGATCGAAGCCATGATCAACCGTCAGGATATCGATTCAGTTCATGTCGGATCAAAGGCGCAGATCAAACTGACAGCCTATAGTCAACGGCGTTTGGCACCCCTTCCGGGCGAGGTTCGCTATGTCGCTGCGGACCAGACAGTCGATGAGCAACGCGATTCGTCTTATTACATCGTTCGGGCAGCAATTGATCCTGATGCACTGGCCGAACGCGATGATATCGAAATTCGTCCGGGTATGCCGGCCGATATTCTGATTTTGAAATCGCCCCGGAAAGCGATCGACTATCTGGTCGATCCGATCACGGAAAGCATGGACAAAGCCTTCCGCGAGGATTGATTGCAGAAATGCTGCAAGCGCGAAAGTCGCGGTTCGAAAGGACTGCGGCTTTTTCTTTTTAAGTATTGTTCAAAAATAAAACTAAACAGAAAACAAATAATAAATGAATAGATGTGAAATAATTCTGGAATTATAATGTATTTGCTGCCTTAATCCATAATGTTGACACAATAAAAACACCAGAATATCTTCCTAAGATAAAAGAAAAGAATATAGGGTTGCTGTGTGGCCGATCTCAGGGTGGCCTCTAGCTGCCTTGAGGGAACGGCCAGCCTCTCGTGAGGGGATAACCCCCGCGATGTCAATAATGTTGGGACACGAAGGAGGATTACATGGCAACTCTCGAAGGCGGCGCCTTTGATGATGCGCTTCTAGGGTCTCGTTTCAGCGACGTGATTTTCGGACGTGGCGGTGACGATACAATCTTCGGACAAGGTGATGATGATGTTCTGTTCGGTGAAGAGGGCGATGATGTCCTGTTCGGCGGTGCAGGAAACGATGTCGCGCTTGGTGGCGAAGGTGACGATATCCTTTTCGGTGGATCGGGTGACGATGTGCTGATGGGGGATTCCGGCAGCGACCTGTTGATGGGTGGCTCTGGGGAAGACGTGCTGTCTGGTGGTGCCGGTGACGACACCATGCTTGGCGGTTCGGATAATGATGTCCTCGACGGCGGTGCCGGCGATGATCTCATGATCGGTGGTTCCGGTGATGACATCATGCTTGGCGGCGATGGCGACGACCAGATGCTGGGCGGTTCTGGTAACGATGTTCTCCAGGGCGGTGACGGTAATGATCTGATGCTTGGCGGTGCAGGGGACGATGTCCTTGACGGCGGTGCCGGTGACGATCTGATGATCGGTGGCTCGGGTAGCGATACCTTTGTCTTCACCGGTGGCGGCGGCAATGACGTCGTACTCGACTTCACGGTTGGCGAAGACCTGCTTTCCATCAGCAACAACATCAACGATACCGGCATTGAAACTGCCGATGATGTTGCTGCGCGTGCAACGCAGGATGGTGCCAATACTGTTATCGACCTTGGCAACGGGGATTCCATCACCCTGAACAATGTCGATGCAGAAGACGTCCAGGACAATCCGGACAGCTTCTTCAGCGTCCAGTAATCCGAGCGCTGGCGTCCGCAACTCCGGTTGCGGGCGTCACCCTGATCTTCTTGTGAAGTGAAAAATCGCCATGCTTGAATTTGCCTCGTCCGATGCTGTGCGGACGACCGGTGATGCGCCGGAAGTTTGCCTGCTTAATCAGGATACTCTGCTTTTGATCTGGGATATGCCTACCCGTTTATGGGCGGTCCCTAAACTTGAATCCACCGAAGGCAAGGCAATCTCGCCGCAGGCCACTTTGCGGTTGCCGTTGAACGGTGGCGGTACCCGTTTGCTGCGGGTTATCCGTCGGCCCAAGGACGCACCCGTATCGTTTCTGGCCGAGGCCGGAACACTTGGCCGCAAAGACGAAATCACCATCGATCCCGAAGGAGATTTCGAATTCGCCAGTGCTGATATGGTGCTGGAAGATGTGACGCCATCTGGTCGTTTGTCCCTGATGTCTGCGATGCTTGGTGCATGGGCCAGCATGTTTCGCACCCGCCGCAGCAAAAGCTATACGATTTTCCTTAATAAACTGGTTTCGGAAATTGTCGATACGCCCCAGCGCGCCAAAGCGGTCGCGAAACTGTCCGATCAGCAAATCCTGATTTCGGCCGGGCTGCCGGTGGCATTCGGCGATATCGAAGCGGTTTATATCGTTTCTTCCTTTGGTTTCCGTCGTTTGGCCCTTCAACCGCATGAAAGCAGCGAAGGACCACAGGGAAAGAAACAGACCTACCTGATCGCTGATCGCGACGGCACCGAGAACGGTGCCTATCTCGTCGTGACCGGCGGACGCGCGCTGGCCATTCGCCATCTGGCGGCGACGCCAGTTTTGCCCTCGTTGTCGCGATGGTGGCTGGCGCGCGGCAAATCCGATGCCGATCTGCGCGAATATATCATTGGCGCGATGGCACGTGGCGATACCAAGGCGCGCAAGGCCGCCCTTGAATTCCAGTTGCGCTGTCCGCTTTCAAGTCAGCGGGTAACGGGTGGGGGCGGTTTGCCAAGTGGCGAGGTTGATCTTGCCGTAACCACGGCACGCGGCACCCTGATCGGCGGCTGGTATCGTGATCCCGCGGAAATGATTGCCGGGATTGATCTTCTCGACAGCAAGGGGACGGCCCATCCGTTTGGTGACGGGTTTTACCGGTATGCCGGGAACGTCATGGATGACGACCGCACCGTTTCGGCAACGGGATTTGTCGGGTTTTACCGCGAAATTCAAAGTCAGGTGCCGATCCTGCAGCCGCGCAGCCTGATGCGTCTGACATCGGGCAGCCGTCATCTGATGGTGCCGACCGCACAGCCGATTGATCCCGCCGAGGCGCGTGCCCGCATTTTGCGCGCGGTTCCGCCGCAACATCTGACCGATGAAATTATTGAAAACTGCCTGTCGCCGGTAATTGGTGATCTGCAACAAAAACTACTGGCCGCAGCCAAGGTTGATCGTACCATCGAATTCGGCGAACCGCGCAAGGAACCCGCAGTTTCCATTGTCGTGCCGCTTTATCGCGTGCTGGATTTCCTGCGTGCACAGGTGGGGGCTTTTGCCTGCGATCCGTGGGTTTCGCAATATTGCGAAGTGATCTATGTGCTTGATTCCCCGGAACAGGCCGAAGAATGCGAACACCTGCTGCGTGGGTTGCATCTGCTTTATGACATGCCGATGCGTCTGGTGGTCATGGCCCGCAACGGAGGTTATGCCCGTGCCTGTAATTCGGGGGCGGAACATGCCCGTGCCGACCTGATTGCGATGTTGAATTCCGATGTCATTCCCCATCAGACCGGTTGGCTGGAATTGCTGGCATCCAAGATGGGCGGCCCGCAGGATGTGGCTGCTGTCGGACCAAAACTTCTGTTTGAAGACGGTTCATTGCAACACGCGGGAATGTATTTTGCCAAAAATGAACGCGAGCAATGGCTGAACCATCATTTCTATAAAGGGCTGCCCGAACAGTTCCCTGACGCCAATGTCGAACGTTCCGTTCCGGGAATTACCGGGGCCTGCATGTTGTTGCATCGCGGTACGTTCAATGATGTCGGTGGCTTTACCGAAGATTACGTGATTGGCGATTACGAAGACAGCGACCTGTGCCTCAAAATCCGCAAGGCTGATTTCGATATCAAATATATCCCCGATGCCAGCCTTTATCATTTCGAGCGCAAGTCGATCTCGACCCATACCGATTACATGCTCGGCGTGGCGACACAATACAACGCCTGGCTTCATGCCTCGCGCTGGCATGATATGCTCGAAGATTTTCACAAAAACGATGTTCCGCAGAACCGGCCGCAAAACCGCGTTTCGGATGATGACGACCAGGGAGAAGCGGCATGAGTCAGGTTTTGGCATTTTCCAATCACGATGAGCCGGTGCTCGACGCCAGAAGTGAACAGCATCTTGACTGGCTGTGTCAGCAGATCATCGCCAATCGTTTCCTGCCGGTTCCTCCCGAAGAGGCCGTTTTTGTCGGGGATGGCGACTATCGTGCCATCGGGGCCGAATTCCTTGGCCATTTTGTTCGGCGTGCCGGATTGATGCCTGATCATGACGTGCTTGATATAGGCTGTGGCATTGGCCGAATGGCGGTGCCGTTGACCCAGTATCTTGATCCGGCCAATGCTATTTACCAAGGCACCGATCCGGTTGCCAACGGGATTGAATGGTGCAAACGCACGATTTCACCCGTTTATCCAAATTTTGGCTTCCAGACGCAGGACGTCAAAAACGCGCTGTATAACCCTGAAGGATCCATTGGCGGGCGTGGCATGCGGTTGCCTTATCAGGACGGTGCATTTGATTTCGCTGCAATGATCTCGGTGGCAACCCACTTGCCGCCTGAAGAAATCGAAACCTATTGCGCCGAGGTGTTCCGTGTGCTGCGCCCGGGTGGGAAGCTGTTTCTGACGGCCTTCATCATTCGCAATCCAGAAGAACTCTCAAAGCCCGGTTGCGATCCGCGACTGACCAGTCTGGAAAAACTTGAAAACCAGCCATGCTGGCATCTGAAGGGTGAAAATCCGATGGCGGCTGTCGGTTTTGATGACGGCTTCATTGACGGTGCCATGAACGCAGCCGGTTTCACCCTGAAATCCAAAAGTTTCGGAACCTGGCACGGTGATCAGGCTGATCACTATCAGGATTTCCTGATTGCTGAAAAACCGCGGAGGAATGCATGAACCCCCGTATTATGGTTTTGGCGCATAATCATCCTGACCTGCATCCCGGTGGGACCGAGATTTTCGCCCATGATTTGTTTTCTGCCTATAAGCGGGCAGGGTGCGACGCAATTTTTGTTGGTGCGACCAACGATATCCATCGTGAACGCCGCCCCGGGACAAGTTTTCAGGCGATCAATGACGCCGGTGACGAGATGCTGTTCTGGGCAGGGCATTTCGACCGGTTCAACATGTCGCAGACCGATCTTTATGCCGTTGCGCCGAACTTCACAGAATTGCTGAAAACCTGGGACCCGGATGTGGTGCACATTCATCATCTGGTCTTATGGGGGATCGAACTTCCGATGCTGATCCGGCGGGTTTTGCCGCATTGCCAGATCGTGATGACTTTGCACGATTATTATCCGATCTGCCCCAATGACGGGCTGATGATCCATCGTGGTACCCGGCAGCGTTATCTGGAAGCGGATCGTATCGGCAAACGTTGTGGGTTGGATGGCATTGCGCCGGATCGTTTTTCGATGCGGTCGGTCAATCTGCGCAACCATTTGCGTATTGTCGACCGGTTCCTGTCACCCAGTGAATTCCTGCGTGACCGCTATGTCGATTGGGGTATCGATCCGGCAAAGATCGAAGTCATGCATAACGGTCGCCCATTGGTGCCTGCCGCACCAAAGCGCGATCTGGGTTCGGGCATGCCCAATGTGTTTGGTTATTTCGGTAATCTGAACCCTTGGAAGGGCGCGGATGTTCTGCTTGAAGCCAGCCAGAAACTGGCTGCCGATGATATCGATTTCGAATTGCGCATTCATGGCGGGGCACCGTTCCAGACGGTGGCATTTAACGAAAAGATTGACGGCCTTTTCGATGCGTCGGGTACGAAAGTACGCAGGATGGGGGCCTATGAACGGGGCGATATCCCCGAACTGATGGCGCGCGTCGACTGGGTCGTGGTGCCGTCAATCTGGTGGGAAAATGCCCCGCTGGTCATTCAGGAAGCGTTCCAGCATGGCCGCCCCGTCATCACCAGTGGCATCGGGGGCATGGCCGAAATGGTTCGTGATGGTTATGACGGTATCCATGTGCGTGCCGATGATCCGGCCGATCTTGCCCGCGTGATGAAGGACTGTGCCACCAATCCGAAACTCTGGAAGAAGCTGTCGGGCCATGTGCGTCCGCCGGCCGATATCGACGATGTCGCGCAAAAGCACCTTGTGCTGTTTCGCAAGATGATCCGTCCCGATTTCGTCGCGGCCTGACACAGATAAAAGGAGGCATTCATGGCGATTGCCCAGAAAGACCTTACAGATACACCGGCAAAACCCGTTGCCAATGACGCGGGAAAAAGCGATGCCGAACAGGCAATCCCGACAATCGAGGGACGGGTTGACGCGATTGACCGTCAACGTCTGTTTGGCTGGGTCTGGTGTCCGGAACGACCAGATGCACGGGTTGAAGTTATTGTGCGGCTGAACGGTCATACGCTGCTGCGCATGAAAGCCGAAAATGAACGCGTCGATTTGCGTCGTAATGGCATCGGCGATGGAGCCCACGCATTCGAGGCAGAATTGCCCGAAGCCGCCCTTGCGACGGTCGAAAACGTTACCGTCATTGCGATTACACCTGAAACCGGCGACCAGATCGAACTACGCATTCCATCACAAAGCGAACAGCATGCGCAGTCAGCCGTCAATGCGCCGCTCAGTAAAATTCTGGACCGGCTTGATCGTTTGCTGGCGGCCCAGCACATCCTGCAAAACGGGCAGCGTGAGGCCGCCAAGCGTCTCGTTGATGCGTCCAAGCGCATGGATGAACTGGCATCCGCCGATGACGGGATCGAGGCAGGTGTGAAACTGGTACGTACCGGGCAGGATCAACTGACCCGTCGTGTCGAGGAACTCGAAGTCTTTCTGGTCCGCTTTGACAAATCGCTGGGTGGATTTGACGAACGCCTGTCCGTGTTGACCGAGCAGCACCGCAACGACCTTAAAACACCGCTGCTGGTTCTGTCCTGCCTGATTGGTGTGACTGTCGGGATTTCCATCGGCGCGATGGTGTGGTGAGGCAGGGCATTATGGCATTCATCACCCATCCCGTTTTGTCCGAACTTGCCGCACGACGATATGTCCTTTTGCTGGGCGGATCCGGACGTCTGGGTCAGGAATGCAAGGCGCAATTGCGCAACCTTGGCATTCCGTTCTGGGCCCCGGTTCGTTCAGAAATCGATCTGGGCAATCTGAACGGGATTTCGCGCCTGTTGGCGACAACTCCGCCGGGGCTGATTGTCAATACGGCGGCTTTTACTGATGTGGATGCCGCAGAAACCAAACGTAGTGAAGCACGCCAGATCAATGCCGATGTTCCGGCCGTTCTGGCCGAAATCGCCAGCAAGCTTGACATCCGCCTGATCCAGATTTCGACCGATTTTGTCTTTTCCGGTCAGGCGGGCCGCGCTTATCACGAAGATGATGAACCAGATCCGGTCAATTGGTACGGCGCGACGAAGCTGGCCGGAGAACGTGCTGCCCTGATGGCATCACCGGGAACTATTGTTCTGAGAACCGCGTGGCTGCACGGCAATCAACGGCCAAGTTTTGTTCATGCCTTTGCGCGCAAGCTTGCCAATGGTGAACGGATCAGGGCCATCGCCGACCGGTTCGGATCGCCGACATCGGCAACGGCACTGGCCGGGCAGGTTGTGGGAATTTGCAATGCTGTTCTTGGGGGACATGACCTGCCGGGCGGAATTTATCATGCGGTTGGCAAGGGATCGGCAAGCCCGTTCGAGATCGCCCATGTGATTGCGCGTGAACTGGAGGCCGATATCGGTCTGATCAGGGCAAGCAGTACAGCCGATCAGCAGGATATTGCACCGCGTCCGGTCTATGCGGTTCTTGATTGCCAGAAAATCGATGAAACCCTTGGTCTGCCCTGCCAGCATTGGCAGGACGGTATTTCCCATACCATTTGTCATGCCGGTATCCGGCGCAGGAGGGTCGCATGAAGGGCATCATTCTTGCCGGGGGCACCGGTTCGCGCCTGTGGCCGATTACCCATGCGACCAGCAAACAGCTTTTGCCTGTATGGGACAAGCCGATGGTTTTCTATCCGCTCAGCACCCTGATGCTGGCGGGTATCCGCGATATCCTGATTATCACTGCCAAGGGGCAGACAGAGGCTTTTGTCGGGTTGCTGGGGGATGGCAAACAGTTTGGCATAAACCTTACCTATGCCGAACAGGACGCGCCCAACGGCATTGCCGAGGCGCTTCTGATCGGGCGGGAATTCCTGAATGGCGAACCCTGTGCCTTGATTCTTGGCGATAACCTTTTCCATGGTGACAGCCTTGGCGAACGATTACGCGGTGCAGCAAAACGTCACAACGGGGCGACGGTGTTT
This sequence comes from Thalassospira australica, assembly GCF_044790785.1. Classification (GTDB taxonomy): domain Bacteria; phylum Pseudomonadota; class Alphaproteobacteria; order Rhodospirillales; family Thalassospiraceae; genus Thalassospira; species Thalassospira australica_A. Next base: position 1,832,719 of record NZ_CP085258.1, read on the forward strand.
GTTCATGCCGTGCGTGACCCGGAACGTTATGGCGTGATGGCATTCGATCCTGACGGTCAGCCGCTCGATATTATCGAAAAGCCGTCCAACCCGCCGTCCAATCTGGCGGTGACGGGGCTTTATTTCTTTGATGCGACGGCACCTGATCGTGTTGCCGATCTTCAGCCATCCGCACGCGGCGAGCTTGAGATTACCGACCTTAACCGCAGCTATCTTGAAGACCGGGAACTGACGGTCGAAATGCTTGGCCGTGGTTGTGCGTGGCTTGATACCGGCACACCGGCAAGTCTGTTGCAGGCTGCCCAGTTCGTTTATTCGGTCGAGGAACGTCAGGGCCTTAAAATCGGCAGCCCTGAAGAAACCGCATGGCGGTTGGGCTGGATTGATCGCGAGGCGTTAACGCGCAGTGCAGGTTTCAGTGCCGCAAGCGATTACGGTCGTTACCTCAATGATATGGCCAACAGCCCGGAATTTTCAGCACCGTCATTTGGAATGGCGCTGTCTTCCGGTCAGGCCGAGCTGTTTTTCAATTCACAATCACAAGAAATGACAAGGAGGGCAGGGCATGACTGAACCGTCTGGAATGCCGCTGGACGGTAGGACCGTTGTGGCCGCTTTGGTCGATGACGGGCTTGCGCTTATGGCGGGTGTCGGTGCTGCGATGCCGGCGACAATCGATGTATTCCTGAACGGTCAATCCGATGCCAAGGTTCAGGCATCAATCATCAGCTGGCGTCGTGCCGATGGACCACCCGAGGCCGCTTTTGGTTTTGTCGCACTTCTGCCGATGCAGAATGTATCGCAACGCCGCCTGAAAACGGCCTTGTTCAAGGCACCGGGCCAACCCGGTGAATACCGGATTGAAAGTCGTTCACAGGGACTTGAATCCATTTTGTCTGCTGTGGCTGAACAATCCGGATCAGCATTCGCCAATGTGATTGACGGCGTTATCGAGGCCCTGCTGGCCGGGAACCCGAACAAGAAGCGTCTGCGCACTGTGGCGGTCCTTGTCCGGATTGCCGCACGAAGCAACGGCTTTATCGAGGTTCTGGGGGGCCTGGAAGAGGGAGACATTTATATTCAGGGCTGGTCCAGCAATTTCCCCACAGGGCGTACCCGCGTTATCGCGATTGACGAGGGGCCGGTTCTTGCCGAATTGACCAGTGCCGAATTTCAGCGCGATGATCTTGGCGACCATGCTTCGGGCGTTACCGGTCTTATGACTGGCGATACCAAGATCAATCCGAACAAGCTGCAACGCGTTTATTTCCGCGGTCGTGATGGCTGGTTCTCGATCGAGGTTTATCAACAGCGCGTGCTGGTTGCCTTGCCAGACGTGCCTGCGCATATCCGTTCTGTCCTGGATCGGGTGAAGGCGCCCGACAACATCCTTGCGCAAATCCGCATGGCCGCCCATCGCTTTGACGGTCGCGATACGGTTTCCGAACTCAATCGTCCAGTGCGGATCGGGATTGACTTTTCGCTGGTGATTGAAGGCAGCGGTATTCTGGTGTCGGGCTGGATGCTCGACCCGGATCGTGCGGTTGAAACCGTCATGTTGCGCGTTGGCGGTGAAGCGGTTCGGATTGATGATCGCTGGACCCGGCAGTCGCGCCCGGACGTTACCAATGCATTTCTGAATGATCCGATGTTTTCCGGGCTCAACCCGGCACGCAACAGCCATGGTTTTCTGGTGTTCTGTCCGTTGGAAGATACCCCGTCATCCGATCAGCCGGTTTATCTGGAACTCGCCATATCCGACGCATTCCCGGCCTATTGCCCGCTAAACCCGACCCGTGCGTCGGCACGGCAGGCCTTGTCGCGGGTTCTGCCGTCGCTTGATCCGCGTTCGGTCACGGCATCGAACAGCATCGAACGCCAGTTCGGGCCAATGTTGCAGAACATGACGGCGCAAAGCCCGTTTGCCATCGATACCCATGATATCGGCAATTTCGATGAAGACGCGCCAGTTGCCCTGATCGTTGGTGTTGACGACACGATCAGCGATATCGGTGTCACGATTGCATTGCTTGGCCTTGATGAGGTCACGCGCCATCTGCCGATTGTGATTGCCGGTCCGGCCGAAAGCTTTGATCAGGTCGGCAGCGACATGATGAGGCTGGCGGCATTTTACAAACTCAATGTCCGCATCGTTTTTGCCGAGGGCGTCGAGGATTTCTGCGATGCACTTGAGGTTGGCGTTGCTGCAACGAATTCCGAAACAATCGCGTTGGTGTCAGCACACATCCTGCCGCACGACACAGGCTGGTTCGAACCGTTGCTGGCGGCCTATCGCAAACGCGGCAGCAAATGCGTCGTCTGTCCGACGATCCTGTTTGAAGATGATTCCGTTCGTTGGGCGGGGACATGGATCGAGGGCGATGTCGATGGACAGTATTTGTCGGATCGTTATGTCGGCTATCCGCGTGCGGTTCTGGCCGATGCCGAACCGACCGAGGTCAGTGCCGGAACCCCCGAATGCTGCATCATGCCGCGCAAGGCATTCGAAGACATCAACGGTTTTACCCGTGGCTATATCGGCCCGTCGGAAAAGGGGCTCGACCTTGCGCTGAAACTGCGTATGGGCGGAACGGCGTCATGGTGGATTCCGGAAATTGAAGTATTGGGGAGCGAACAATCAATAACAAGCGCCCCGGCCTGGGAGGAACTTTCGCATCGTCTTGACCGCTGGGCGTTTGATCGCCGCTGGTCATTGGTCGTCTCAAATTTGCGGAGCCACAATCATGCCGTCGACTGACCTGCGTGTCCTCATCATTTCGCACGGACATCCCAGCATGTCGCTGGGCGGGGCCGAAGTGGCCTCCTACAACCTGCACAAGGGTTTGAACGAACTGGACGGGGTGGAAAGTTTCTATCTGGCCCGCGTCGGTCATCCGGTGCCGCGCCATGGTGCATCGGCACTGATGAGCCTGCGCCAGAAAGACAATGAAATCCTGTATCACGCTGAAAATTATGATCATTTTTTGCTATCGAACGGGAATACCGATGAAATAGACCGCGATTTGCTGCGGTTCGTACGTGATTACGAGCCCGATGTGGTGCATTTCCATCATTATCTTGGTCTTGGGCTTGAGACGATCTATGCGATCCGCGAAGCCATGCCGGATGCGGCGATCTTCTTTACCTTCCACGAATTCCTGACGATTTGTCACAACCACGGGCAGATGGTCAAAAGTGGTGGAACGAAGCTATGCAACCGGGCCAGCCCGATTGAATGCAATGGCTGTTTCCAGAATATCTCGCCGGCATCCTTCCTGCGTCGGGAACGGTTCATCAAGGCGATGCTTAATCTGGCCGATCATTATGTGTCGCCCAGTGATTTTCTGGCCGACCGGTTCGTCGACTGGGGCTTGGATCGTGACAAGATGTCCGTGATCGAAAACGGTCTGGACGTCAAGGAAGCGGCAAATACCCGAGCCCTTTCCAAGGCGCAGCCACGCCGGTCGCGTTTCGCATTCTTTGGCCAACTGACTATGTTCAAGGGCGCCGATATCCTGCTCGATGCGGTCGGTCGCGTACCTGATGACATCTGGGGAGATGATGCCCGCATGATGATCTTTGGTGGTAACCTTGAGCGGCAACCCATTGAATATCAGGAAAAAGTTCATGACCTGATCGAAAAGGCCGGTGAACGTGTCCGGTTCTATGGTGCCTATCAGAACAGCGAAATGCCCAAGCTGATGGAACTGGCCGACTGGACAATTATTCCATCAATCTGGTGGGAAAATTCCCCGATTGTCATTCAGGAAGCCTTCTTCCACGGACGTCCAATGATCTGTTCGAATATCGGTGGCATGGCTGAAAAAATCACCGATGGCGTCAATGGTCTGCATTTCCGTGTCGGCAGTGCCGAAGACCTTGCCGACCGTCTTGTTGATGCCCTTACCGATAATAAAATCTGGGATCGGATGCGCGAGGGAATCCCGCGCCCGCCGACCTATATCGATTGCGCCGAGCAACATCTCGCGCAGTACCGGGAGGTTCTAGAGACCCGCCCGATGTCTGTGACTCCTGTGTCGCAGCACTCCGTCGCCAGCACGGCATAACGATAATCAGAAGTCACCTAGCCAAGGAGAAACACTATGGCGCGCGTTCTCGTAATGATTCCATCGGGCGAAGTCTACGACCACGACAGCGTCCGTTGGTACAATTATCAGCAGATTCAACGCTATATCGACCACTATCACAACATTGGCGATGCGTTTGTATATGACTCGTCACTGAAGCTGATGAATTTCGAAAAGCTTGGCGTTGTTGAAATCGCCAATCCGGATATGGCCCAGATCGACAAGCTGCGCGAGGAATATGACTATGTCTTCCTGCGCGGGTCGAACTACATCCATTCCGACATGCAGTGGCGTGACACGATCGAGGTTCTCAAACGGCTTCGTTTGCCGGTTCTGGGGTTCGGTTTGGGCGCGCAGGCACCGGTCAAAGGCAAGATCAACCTGTCCGAGCAGACCAAGACTGTTTTGCATATGATGGCGAACTCAACCACGTCCATCGGGGTGCGTGGTGCCTACACCGCACAGGTTCTTTGGGATATCGGCATCCGCAATGTGCGTATCGTCGGTTGTCCGACGGCATTCCGGTCGAACAACCCGAACATGCGGATCAATTTGCCGGAACTCGATACCGTCAAGAATGTCGGTATCACGCTTCGCCGCGAAGTTTCGTCGTCCTATGCGCAGAACATCGAGCGTTACCTGACCTTCCACCGTGATCTGGTCAAGGACCTGGCGCACCGGTTCGACAATGTCACGCTGATGGCGCAAGGCGAACCCGAAGAAAAGAAACTGGTCTTCGGAACTGATGAGCAGAAAGAGCAGGCCATCGCCCAGCTACGGGGTAACCCGAATGTCGGAAAATGGTACATGGACGATGAAATGGAACGTCTGTATCGCTCCAAAATGTTCTATTCCGACGTGGTTGCTGATTACGAAAACCTTGTGCGTCAGAAAGACTGCGTTCTGGGCTATCGCCTGCACGGCAACCTGATGGCGTTGTCGAACGGGGTTCCGTCGATCTATTTCACCTATGACAGCCGCACGGTCGAATTCGCGGAGACCTATCAGATTCCGTCCTATGACGTGTTCTCGAAAAAGGAATTCGTGCTTGAGGATTACTGGAATCAGGATCTGTTCGACAAATTCAATCGCGCCTGGTTCCAGACCTATCGCGAGATGGCAACGTTCCTGACGGAAAACAATATCGATCACAAAATGATCGATGTGATGACCCGCGACGCTCAGCCCGAGCGCAAGGTCGCCTGATCAAACCCGGTGCAGCCATCCCGCACCGATATCGGGCGGAATGGCTGTGCCACCACAAGCATGTCCAAAACGGACAGCGATAACAAGGAGACACGGCAATGACTGTACTTGTAACGGGTGGCGCAGGTTATATCGGTAGCCACGCAGCGCTTGCACTTCTGGATGCCGGGCGAAAGGTCGTCATCCTCGATAACCTCAGTCAGGGGCATCGTTGGGCCGTTCCGGCCGGGGCAGCCTTTGTTGAAGGTGACTGTGGCGATTATGAACTGGTCCGCAAAATCATCACCGATCATGATGTCACGGCAATCATGCATTTCGCCGGATCGATTATCGTGCCGGAATCGGTCGTTTATCCGCTTGATTATTACTATAACAACACCGTGAATTCCCGTGCCTTGGCGCAGGCCGCGGTTGATGCCGGTATCGGGCATTTCATCTTTTCCTCGACGGCGGGTGTTTACGGTGAACCGGCCAAAACCCCGATCCTTGAAGATTTCCCTTCAAAGCCGATTTCGCCTTATGGCACGTCGAAAATGATGACGGAAAAGATGCTGGCCGATGCCTCGGTTGCCCATGACATGAATTATGTCGCATTACGCTATTTCAATGTTGCCGGTGCCGATCCCAAGGGTCGGGCAGGGCAGACATCGCGCAAGGCAACCCACTTGATCAAAATTGCAAGCCAGGTCGCTGCCGGTGTCCGGTCGCATCTGGAAATCTATGGCGAAGATTACGAAACCCCTGATGGCACCTGCATTCGCGATTACATCCATGTTTCCGATCTTGCCAATGCGCATGTGCTTGCATTGGAATATCTGGAAAATGGTGGTGAAAGCGACGTGATGAATTGCGGTTACGGACGCGGTTTCTCGGTCAAGGAAGTGATTTCTGCGGTGAAGAAAGTATCGGGTGTCGATTTCCCGGTCAAACTGGCCGAACGCCGGCCGGGTGATCCGGCGGCCTTGATTGCGGGTGCGGATCGTGTTCGCGAAAAACTCGGCTGGGTGCCGAAACATGATGACCTTGAAATCATTGTGCGTCACGCCCTTGATTGGGAAGAAAGCCTGAAAACCCGCGAGGTGGTTGACGCCGCATAGGATCCAAGCGCCAGGAAGGGAGGAAACGTCCATTACGAGCAAGCGGTTCAGAAGGACTAAAAAGGCCCGAACCGCCACAGCAGGAGTACCAGAAATGAGCCAGAAAACCCCCTCTACTGGCCCAAAGCCCCGTATCGGCGTTCTGATGCCGGCAGGCAGAGTTGTCGAGAATATAGGCGTGGTCACACATACATTCCGATCCCCGGAAAAAGCGACCAGGCTGTTCACAAATATCGGCGACTGCTTTGTCTATGATTCGTCCCTGCGAATTCTTGATTATGCCGAACTTCACCCGATCTATGCCCCCGCCAGCGGTGATTTGCCAAAGGCACAGATCGAAAAAATCAACCAGCTTGATTACCTCTTTCTGCGTGGGTCAAACTATATCCATACCAACGGTCAGTGGGACCCGATCAACCGTGTTCTTGAACAGACCAAAGTCCCGGTAATCGCGTTTGGCATTGGCGTGCAAACACCGGACAATTCCGAAGATTACGTCAATGAGTCGACCAAACGTTTCCTTCAAATCGTATCTCATCGATCAACAACGCTTGGTGTCCGCGGATATCTGTCGAAAAAGGCTCTGAATTCGATTGGTATCAGGAATGTGCGGGTTTTCGGGTGTCCGACCGCATTCAGGCATTGCAAGCCAAAACTCAGTCTACCGCGCCTCAAGGCGGCAGATATCAAAAAACTCGGCTTTACCCTGCGACGAAAAACACATGGTTTCGGGATGTTGCAGAGATACCTGATGCGCACACTTGCTGAAAGATATCAGACCGAATTCCTGTGTGCCGGCGAGCTTGAAGAAAAGGCGATTTTCTATGCCCGCTGCAACCAGATTGCCAACGCAGACGAAGTGATGGCAAAGGCTGTCAATCAGCTTATCAAGGAACGCTGGCTTTACGGTGAAAACGACCCGATCCTGCAACTGTATAAATCGTCACTGGCGGTTTTCGAAACGGTGGCGGATTTCGAAGAAGCAGAACAGCATCTTGATGCCGTAACCGGCTTCCGTCTCCATGGTAATCTTCTAGCGCTCGCCAACGAAGTGCCAGCGCTTTACATCACCTATGACACGCGAACCCGCGAATTTGTCAAAACGCTTGGCATTCCGCATGTCGATGGGCGTTATATCGACAAGTTTTCCTTCGAAGAAGCGTGGGATCAAGCCGATTTCGGTCATTTCGAGGAAACCTACCAGATGCGATTTGGCGAACTGAAAACCTTCCTTGAAGAAAACGGCATGGCACATCGCCTCGGCACTACCCCGACCCCTTACGTGGCTGAGGCGGCGTAACCATGCTGCTCGGGCATGACCGGTTTCCTCGTTCCGGTCATGCCCGGGTTTCTTTTCATTTTGTACGGCTATGGATGGATAAGTGTTAAACAGATCGCATATCCGCTACGCGACGATATTGATTGCAACCGTGCTGTCGGGCGGCGGCATCCTTGCTTTTTCATCGCTGAATTCTGTGGCGCTGGAACTTACTGTCACCGGGCCGGAAAAGGTCATTTTCGATAGCGACGTTGCCGGATGTGACGGGCATCATCTACCCGATGCGCCCGCACGCGCCTTTCGCGACGACCGGGGGCGCATGATAATGTTTGCCCCCAACTTCCAAAATCGCGCCTTTGTCGGCTATGGTTTTGACAGCCTGAAACCCGATTGCGACAGCCGGTTCATGGCGGCCGGTAAAGCACAACCCGATCTTCTGGATGACCGCACCTGGATTCACGCGATCTATACCAGCGACGGCAGGGATGTTTACGCGCTTGGCAGTGCCAGCTTTATGCCGTATCGGCACGAAATGCCGTGCAAGGACAGAACCAAGCGCATTGATTGCTGGATCAATGGACTTGTGACCCTGAAATCAACCGATGGCGGCAAGACGTTCAGCTATCTTGGCAAACCGCCACACCATGCACCTTTCCCGCCACCCGAGCCGTATCGCGATGATCGCAAACGTGCGCCAAGCTATGTAACCGTGACCAACATCATCAATTGGCAGAACTATCTTTACGCCATTGTCTGGCGTCGGGAAAAGGAATGGAAAAATTCGCGCAATTGTTTGGTCCGCGCGCCGGCCAATGACCCGTCAAGCTGGCAGGTCTGGGATGGCAAGGATTTCATTGATGCTGCCCACCTGACTGATGACGGGTGGCAGGTCAAGCAGACCGATTGTGCCCGCGTTGGACCAAGTGGCATTACCTCGATCCGGGGGCTGGTGCGCCATGAAGGCAGCAATACGTTTATTGCGATTTATCAGCATCGCCAGCGCAACAAGGACGGTACAGATCGTCACGGCATCTTTTATTCGACGTCAGCAGATATGAAAAACTGGTCGGGTCCGCAGTTTCTGCTCGACGAAGATCTGGACCCCGATGCCGGGCCGGGGGATCCGTTTGCCGCCTATGCCACCATGATTGATGAAGACAGTCAGGATCGGCTTTTCAGCACTGTCGATGACGAGGCCAGCCTTGTTTTCGTGCGCCTGATCCCCAAACCCCATAACGGCAAGTGGCGGGTGCCGCGACAGTTGGTGCGTTTCCCTGTTTCCATCAGGAAGTAAAAGGACAAGGTCATGGAATTCGACCGATTTGATATCGACGGGCCGGTGTTGTTCGTTCCCAACCGTCATCGTGATCCACGCGGGACATTTGCCGAAACCTTCCGCGAGGATGAATTTCGCGCTGCTATCGGCGATGTGACACTGGTGCAGGAAAACCAGTCGATTAGCAAACCGGTCAACACCATTCGCGGATTGCATTATCAATCCGAACCCCGTGCGCAGGGAAAACTGGTGCGGGTGACCACAGGAGCGATCATGGATATTGCTGTTGATCTTCGCCCGCATTCACAGACATTCGGGCAGCATATCAAGATCGAGCTGTCCGAAGAAAACTGGTATCAGCTTTGGATACCGGCGGGGTTCGCCCATGGTTTCCGTACCATGCGGCCCGATACCACCGTGATTTACAAGGTGTCTGATTATTACAGTCACGAACATGATCGCGGCATTGCCTGGAATGATCCGGACATTCGCATCGATTGGGAATTGTTTGGCCAGCAACCGGTTTTGTCGGAAAAGGACAAAGCGCAACCATCGTTAATGGAACTGTTTTCAGCTGATATGGCGGGCGTAACGACCACACATCGTGCGCTTGTTGCCGATATGGGGCATTACAAGGACGCGGTCGGTGACAGATAAAGGGGTGCCAGTGCGATCAGACTTTCATCCGGGGTCTCGTTGATCGCGTTGACATTCTTTTCCATCACCTTGCCAAGGGCATGAACCAGAACCTTTTCAAGCTTGCCCTCCTGTGCCATGCGCAAAAGAATGGCAAGGGATTCTGCCACTGTAAACGGTTCCTTGTAGGATCGCCGTTCAAGCAATGCGCCCATGATATCGCATACCGTCAGAATACGGGTCAGGTCGCGAATCTGGTCGCCCGCCAGACCATCGGGATAACCCGTGCCATCCAAAAATTCGTGATGGTGCAGGATGGCATCGAGAACGTCTTCGGCAATGCCGCTTTGCCGGGCGAGAAACCTGTATCCCGCCGGAGGATGGCCGCGGATAACATCAAATTCCTCGGGTGTCAGTTTCCCCGGTTTATCAAGGATTTCCGCCGGGATATCGACCTTGCCGATATCGTGTAGCAATCCGGCAATGGTCAGCTTTTCAATATCCGCACGTCGCATACCCATCGCGGTTGCAAACGCACAGGCAAGACCTGTCACGATCAGGATATGCTGAAACGTGGTCTGGTGATAGGCCCTGACAGTCGACAGCCATTCACTGACACCGATATCGCTGATGGTTTTGGCGATTTCCTTGCCGGTTGCGGCAATTTCGCCCAGATCGACCGGCCTGTTGGCACCGAATTGGACAAAGGTGTTTTCAAGTGTCTTTGCCGCCGCATTGACGGCTTTGCTTGCCGTCGGTGTGGAAATACCCTCGGCTTCACGCAGGTCTTCGATGATCTTTGCCAATCCGGCATCGCCAAGCGGCTTGTGGACCGTTTTGCGCGCGCCAAGAGTGGTTGCCTGCAATTCTTCCTGCAGATTGCCTTTGGTAATCGCGAAAATCTGTTTGCAACGGGCAGGGGCGGTTTTACGAAACACGGTCAGCTTCGTGATATTCTCGGGCTTGCCCAGATCGATGTCGAGCACAATGGTTTGGGCATCGTGCGGAATTTTGTCCGCCATAGACGACACCCGGATATCGAAGCCAAGCAGGGAAGCCGGCATCAGGGCCGTGCGGTCGCTTTCACATACGACGTGCAAAATGTTATGGTTGTCGACGGTCAAAGGAATGCCATGAAAGTGGTATCTTGCCTGATTCTATTATTCGTATGAATATAAACTTTTTATCAAGCAATTATAAGCCACTAATAAAAATTATGCGGCAAGGGCGGCAATCACCTGTTCCTTGCTCAGTACCCCGATGGGTTTCTTTTCGACGTTGATCACCGACATAGATCCCTCCGTCGCCAATGCGACAGGCAGGATGTCTTCAAGTCGCATGTCGCCCGCAATCTCGGGCCAGTTTGCATTGACTTCGACGCCCTTGACCAGCGGCTGCATCAATGTCCGGGCACGCAACACACGCGATCTGTTAACATCACGCGTAAAGGCGCGGACGTAATCATCGGCCGGTCGCATGATGATTTCTTCCGGTCGGCCGACCTGGATCAGCTTGCCGTCTTTCAGGATCGCAATCCGGTCACCCAGTTTAAGTGCCTCGTCCAGATCATGGGTGATAAACACGATGGTTTTGTGGAGCTCCCCCTGAAGCTTTATCAACTCATCCTGCATGTCATTACGGATAAGCGGATCAAGGGCTGAAAATGCCTCGTCCATCAAAAGAACTTCGGGATCCGTGGTCAGCGCGCGGGCAAGGCCGACGCGCTGCTGCATACCGCCTGATAACTGATCGGGAAACTTGTCCTCGTATCCGGCAAGGCCGACCCGTTCGATCCAGTTGCGTGCCGCATTCTCGCGCGTGCGGCGATCCACATCCTGAATTTCAAGGCCATAGCCGACATTATCCATCACACTGCGATGGGGCAGAAGGCCAAACCGTTGAAACACCATGCCAAGCCTTTTGCGCCGGAATGCATTCAATTCGTTGATGCTCATGGCAAGGATATCGGTGCCGTCAAAAAGGACCTCGCCCGATGTCGGATCAATCAGCCGGTTCAGATGTCGGATCAGGGTTGATTTTCCTGATCCCGAAAGCCCCATAACCACAAATGTTTCACCCCGTTCGATAGAGAGTGATACATCATGCAGGCCGACCGTATGGCCGGTTTTGGCAAGGATTTCATCCTTGTCGGCACCGTCTTGTGCCAGTTTAAGTGCTGCTTGCGGATCCGGCCCGAAAATTTTGAAAATATTACGGATTTCAATATAACTCATGGTTTTTCCTCCGCCTTGTGACTGCGTTGGGACCTTCTGCCATAAGCCTGACCTATCCGGTCAAACACAACCGCCAGAAGCACAATCGCAATACCGGCTTCCATACCCGCACCAACGTCAAGGCGCTGGATGCCCATCAATACCTGTTCACCAAGGCCACGCGCACCGATCATGGATGCAATCACCACCATCGAGATCGACATCATTGTCGTCTGGTTGATCCCGGCCATTATATTAGGCAGGGCAAGGGGAAGTTGCACTTTCCAGAGGATTTGCCTGCGGCTGGCCCCGAATGACCGGGATGCTTCAAGAACCTCGGCATCGACCAGCCTGATGCCCAGATCGGTCAGACGGATTACCGGCGGGGCCGCGTAAATCACAGTTGCAAGGATAGCGGGAACCTTGCCCAGCCCAAACAGCATCAGGGCAGGGATCAGATACACAAAGCTTGGCATGGTCTGCATGGTGTCCAGGATCGGCAGCATCACGGCACGCAGCCGGTTTGACATCGCCATCGCAATGCCGACCGGAACGCCTATGACTACCGAAAGTGACGTCGCCACGATCATCAGGGCTAGGGTCTGCATCGCCTTATCCCAAAGCCCTAGCGATCCGATGGCAACCATCGCAATTGCCAGTCCTGCAGCAATTTTCCAGTTGCGGCTGGCATGAAATCCGATGATCGCAACCGCGATCACAATTATCCACCAGGGCGTCCCGCGCAGAATCTGTTCCAACCAGACAAGCACTGTCAGCAGGCTGTCGGCAAACGCCTCGAACGCGTCACCATAATTCACCACCAGCCAGTCGACAAAGCGATTGACCCATTTCCCCAAGGGCACATTCAATTGTTCTGGAAACATCGCGCGCGTCCGACCGGTTGTGCTCAGAAAACCAATGAACGTAGGAGCCTAGCAATATGATCCAGCCAACGCACGATTAAATGCTGTGGCGGCTGACATCTCCTGACAGTTTTTTGCGTTAGGAACTGAAAATAAAACAGCCCGCACCATTCGGGCGGGCTGTTTTACACGTCAACGACGTTCAGGCTTCAAAGCCGTAACGCGATTACATTGCAGCTTTGCGTGCTTCTTCAAGCCAGCCATCGAATTTCGCCTGGTTGGCTTTGATCCAGGCATCGGCATGACGGTTGATGTCTTCGGCCGACTTTTCACCATCGCGCATACGAAGGTTCTGGGCCGAGATGTCGTTGGCCGACAGTTCCATGATGGCAAACAGTTTCGCCGCAGCCGGGTTTTCTTCGGCCCATGCCTTGTTGGCGATAATCTGCTGGTTGTTCACCTGGAAGCCATAGTCGGTGCCATCCGGAAGCGAGGTATCGGCATCCTGATTTTCACCGGGCTGCGAAGAGAACGGAACCTGCAACCAGGTCACGTCTTTGCCTGGAACCAGAACGCCCGAAACCCAATACGGGGTCCAAGTGTAATACAGGATCGGTTCACCGGCTTTGTAACGGGTGATGGTATCGGCGATGATGGCCGAATAGGAACCCTGATTGTGGGCTATCGTGTCACGCAGGTCATAGGCATCAAGGTGATGTTCGATCACACCTTCACACCCCCAACCCGGGTTGCAACCGGCAAGGTCGGCTTTGCCGTCACCGTTATTGTCGAAAATCTTGGCAATTTCCGGATCGGACAGCTGGCTGATATTGGTGATGTTGTGTTCATCAGCTGTTTTCTTGTCGATCAGGTAACCCTGCAACGCGCCCGGTGAATAAACGCCTTCGCGATAGATTTTCTCGTCACCGCCAGCAGCCTTGTAGAAATCGGCATGCAGCGGATTCCAGTGATCGGCCAGGAAGGTTGCATCGCCATTGCCGATGGCAACATGGCCCGCAGCGTATTCGATTTCCTGGATGTCATTGACGTCATAACCCAGCTCTTCAAGCGCCTTCATGACCAGAACGGTCTGGAATGTTTCTTCGGCGATTGAGCTTTTAAGAGGCTGAACCTCAACGCCTTCGCCCGGCTTCATATCGTCAGCAAAAGCTGCACTGCTGATCAGAAGCGAGCTGGTGACAGCAATGGCTGCACCGGTGGAAAGTTTTTTCAGGATCGTCATTAGCTTCTCCTTGTTGGTTGCTGTGGGCAGTTTGCTACCCTTGTTTTCAAACCGTGATGACGGTTATTTTTTGCCCATAAGGGAACGGATAAGTGCGGCAGGGCCGCTTTCATACCAGTGGCGTGTGCCCTTGCTGCGGCTATCCTGACCAAGCGCCTGCGTCATGCGGTCAAGCACGATGGCCAGAAGCACAATCCCGACACCGCCAACTGTGGCTAGGCCCATATCAAGGCGGCCGATGCCGCGCAAAACCATCTGGCCAAGGCCACCAACAGCGATCATCGAGGCGATCACCACCATCGAAAGCGCCAGCATCAGGGTCTGGTTCACACCGGCCATGATTGTCGGCATGGCAAGCGGGAGCTGCACGCGGAACAGAAGTTGTTTCGGGCTGGCTCCAAACGAACGGGCCGCTTCAACCAGATCGCCCGGTACCTGTCGGATCCCAAGGATGGTCAGACGGATCAGGGGCGGCAGGGCAAAGATAATGGTGACCACCACGCCCGGCACATTGCCAATACCAAACAGCATCACAATCGGGACGAGGTAAACGAAGGCCGGTGTTGTCTGCATCGCATCAAGGATCGGGCGCGCTGTGTTTGAAGCCCGTTCGTTACGTGCAAGCCAGATGCCGGTTGGAAGACCGATAACCACGCAGAACAGAACCGATGTTATCACAAGCGACAAGGTCACCATCGCCTCGGACCATGCGCCGATCAGGCCAACGACAATCATCGAAATCAGCGTGCCGATGGCAAGGCGTCGCCCCGCCACCTGCCACGCGATCAGTGAAAGCACAAGAATGACTATGATGGCCGGGGTCGCCAGTAACCCGGTTTCAACACCGGACAGAACCGCATCAATCGGCCAGCGGATCGCCTGAAATACACTGCGGAAATTATCGACAATCCATTCAAGGCCCTGATTGACCCAGATATCAAGCGGGATCACGGCATCCTGAAACGGGTGGAGGATATCAAAATGATGCTCCGGGGCGGGGGCGGCATTTGAAAGCCAGTCGCCCGCCGTGTCAGAAGCGGCATCGCCACCCCAAGGATTGGATGCGCCACCTTGGGCCGTCGTATCTGCGGCACCGGAAGTTGCAGGACCATTCGTTGCATCTGTCGCACCGCTATCGGTAGCTGTACCCCACGGATTGCTGTCATCAGCCATTTGCGCCATCTCCTTCGCGGTCGAGAGTCGCCAAAAGATTGGCCCTGTTTATTACGCCAAGATATTTGCCGTTTTCATTAACCACCGGCACGCCGCACGGCGTATGCGCCACGGTGCCGATCAAATCTGAAAGTTGGGTGTCATGGGAAACAGCCTGGATATCAGGCAGGAAGGCTGCGGAAAGTTTGTCTGCGCCGGATTTGATTGCCTGATCGACGCTATCGACGGAAATAATTCCGTGGAAATCAAGCTTGTCACCAACGATATAGCCATATTCGCGATCTTCGTTACGCAGGCGGTTAAGGGCCGTTTTAAGGCCAACACCTTCACGTTCGATCACGGTAACCTGGCGTTTTACAACGATATCCTTGGCCGTAAGAATTGTGGATACATCAACCCCCCGGAAGAAGGACTTGACGTAATCATTAGCCGGATTGTTGAGGATTTCCTCAGGCGTTCCGACCTGTACGACAATGCCGCCTTCCATGATCGCGATCCGGTCACCGATGCGCATTGCTTCATCCAGATCGTGCGAGATAAAGATGATGGTGCGTTTGTGTTCGCGTTGCAGGGTCAGAAGTTCATCCTGCATTTCGGTCCGGATTAGAGGATCGAGCGCGGAAAATGCTTCGTCCATCAGCATCACGGATGGATCATTGGCAAGGGCGCGGGCAAGGCCGACGCGTTGTTGCATGCCACCTGAAAGTTCATCCGGATAGGAATTGGCCTGCGCTTTCAGCCCTACCTGATCAAGCGCATCAAGTGCGCGCGACTGGCGTTCGTCTTCGGCAACGCCTGCCAGTTCAAGGCCGAATGCCGCATTGTCGACGACGCTCATATGCGGCATCAGGGCAAAGGACTGAAATACCATCGACATATCGCGACGTCGCAGTTCACGGAGTTCCTCGTCATTCATGGCAGCGATATCTGTGCCGTCATAAAGTACTTGTCCCGCAGTCGGTTCGATCAGGCGGTTCAGCAGGCGAACCAGCGTTGACTTGCCGGAGCCCGAAAGCCCCATGACAACGAAAATCTCGCCCTGGCGTACGGTAAAGCTTGCGCCGCAAACACCGACGGTTTGTCCGGTCTTGTCAAAAATTTCGGCTTTGTCGATTCCGTCATTGATCATCTGCATTGCCTGATCGGGACGGTCGCCAAAGACTTTGTAAAGGTCCTTTACAACGATTTTATCGGTCATTGGCCCTTGTCATTTGTTGTTAACGGACAGCAGACGACGATGATCCCGGGGTCTTGGAAACCACGCGATGCCATCCGTTGAAATGTCATGTCGAGACAGGTGTGATCGTTGCGCCTGATCGCGCCTGCTCCCCCAATTTCGTCACATTCTGTATTTTGATAGTTACAGATCAAAACATTTGATGTCAAATTATAATGGCGTTAAGTTGGCCCGGTTGCATAACAGGGAGAATTGCGCGCATGATCACAGATCAGCAGAAAAGAAGGGAATTTCTGGACGTTCTGGTCGCATTGCGACAAATCATTCGCGCAACGGATCTGCATTCAAAGCATGTGATGAAGGTTTGTGGTCTTACTGTTCCACAGCTTGTCGTGCTTTTGGCGATAGAGGAATTGGGGGCTGTAACCGTCAAGGAAATCTCGCGGCATGTGTCGCTTAGTCAGGCAACTGTGACGACAATCCTGAACCGGCTTGAAGATCGCGGTTTTATCGAGCGGGCCCGCAATGCCGATGACAAACGGGTGGTCAATAGTCGCCTGACCGGCAAGGGGCTTGCCGTACTAAGTGATACGCCACCGCTGATGGACGGTGAATTCATGCAGCGCTATGAGATGCTCGACCTGAACGAGCGCAGCCGCATTCTTGCTTCCCTGCAACATGTCGCCCGCCTGATGGATACCGAAGAAGTCGATCCCAGGCCGCCGACTGGTACGGCCCGGTTTTCAGCAGACTGAACTTGTCGGCAGACGGCGTACCCGGTTTGGTATGCGTAATAAATAAGGGGCAGATTATAAAACCTGCCCCGTATCGTGATCCGAAAGTACCTTTAGAAATCAGCTTTTAAGCTTGATTTAAAGTGCAGCCTCAACCCGTTTTGCAACATCTTCGGGCACCCAGGATTTCCATATTTCCGGCTTCTCTTTCAGGAAATAAAGGGCGGTGCCTTCGGGTTTTTCTTCGTTTTCCTGCATATAGGCCAGCATTTCCGAAACCATTGCATTGCTGGTTTCATAGTGCGTCAGGAACTCGATCAATTTGGGGGCTGATTTCATGAATTCCGAATTGACCCCGACTGTCACCGTGCTTTCGGGATAGGCAGTTGCCTTTGTCGGATTTGCATCGGTTTTCAGTTTGTCAAAAATCGACTGATCATAGGCGGGCTCCTCAAGACGGTAGCTGTCATAAAGCCCCAGCACCCAGGTCGGGCCCCAGTAATAGTAAAGGGCTGGTTCGCCGCGTTTATGTGCCGATGCGATGGCCGCAGAAAGAGCGGCTCCTGTACCCGGACGGAAGTTGGTGAAGCTATCATCAAGGCCATAGGCCGAGAGTTTCGCCGAATTGACCTTTTCACAGACCCAGCCAGCCGGGCAGTTATAAAAACGTCCCTTGTCCGGTTCTTCGGCATCTTCAAAGAGCTTGGCGTATTTTGGCAGATCTTCGACAGATTTCAGATCGGGTGCCATCGGTTCGATCCCGCGTTCGGCATCGCCTTCGATGACATAGCGCGGCACGAACCAGCCTTCGACGGCATCATCGAAATTCACCCCGATCTGGGTAACATTGCCATCGGCTTCTGCCTTTTTCCAGGCATCGGCGACGTTATCACGCCAGATTTCCATGACGACATCAATGTCACCTTTGCCCGCACCGGTCAAAAGCGGAATGACATCGCCGGGCAGGGCATCTGTCTGGCAACCGTAACCTTTTTCAATGATAAAGCGCGCGACGGCATTGTGGAAAAGCGCGCTGTCATAATTCAGCCCGGCGAACATCACCGGGCGATCAATCTCGCAACTGGCATTCTGTGCCTGTGCGGTTGTGTACGTGGAAAATGCAAGGCCAGCGGCCATAAGCATTGCGGCTCCGGTAGGCAGGATGTTCATCATGTTTCCCTTTGACTATCTTCTACGGTCCGGAAGCGCATCAAATGCAATGTCCGACGGTTTGATGCCGTCATGTCACCAGTGGTTGCTCGTTTGGTCCCCTGACTGGACTTTGCCCCTGATACAGGTGGGGCAAAGTTTAACCTTGGGTCCAAAGAGGACGCAACCCTGCTTGACGATATTTGCCGGACTTGTGATGTGCCATAATGGCTTGCAGTCTATAATGATCCTCCTGACAGCCGTGTCAGGAGATGTCAGTGCGTATGTGATTGCGGGTATGGAAATTTGCCTGGAAGTTCGTGAAACTTTTGCCAAGCATGTTTATGCTGCGTGAAACGCATTTCTGCCGGGGGCACCATGACACATGACAGTCTGTTTGTTTTTGATATCGAAACTGTTCCCGATATCGATGTTTTGCCGCAACTGACCGGTGAAACTGCACCAGATCCGGTGACCGGGCGCGAAATGCTCGAAAAATATCATCTTGATATTACCGACGGTCGAAACGGTTTCCCGCGCCAACCCTTTCACAAGGTCGTCGCGATCAGTTTCCTGCGCGCAACGATCCAGCGCGATGGCAATCTCGAAACCTACGAGATTGAAGAACTGCGTTCCGGCGGGGATCTGACCAGCGAGGAAAAGGACCTTGTAAACGGCTTCTTTGCCTATTGCGGTAAACTTTATCCTAGGCTGGTCAGTTTCAATGGCCGCGGGTTCGATCTGCCGGTTTTGAAGTATCGTGCGATGAAGCATGGGGTGTCTGCACGATGGTTGCATCAGTCGGCCAACAAATGGGAAAACTATACGTCGCGCTATGCCCCCAACTGGCATTGCGATCTGGCTGAAGTTCTTTCCGACTATGGCGCATCCGCAAGGACCAGGATGAACGAGGTTTGTGCCGCTCTTGATCTTCCGGGTAAGACGGGCGTTGATGGCAGCAAGGTTTCGGACATGTATGACAATGGCGAGATCGAAGGCATTCGCCGTTATTGCGAAACCGACGTGCTTAATACCTATCTTCTGTATCTGCGTTATGTGCTGCACACCGGGTTAAGCGACCATGACGGGTATAATCACGCGATCAATCTGACGGTGGAGTGGCTCGAAGAACGGGCAGGGGATGTTCCCGCCTATAAGGAATTCCTTGATGCCTGGAAAAGCGCAAGCAAAGGATCGTTCAACCTGCTTTAGGTTGCGTTTTCCGGCTGGCGGTACTCTTTGGAAATATATTGATATTTCTATATGTGAAATGCATCACATCGCCGGGTTGAATTGGGATGATCTCTGTTGAAATCGTGTCGCAGGGCGCTTAATTGCTTCTTTGCGTTTGCAACTGATTTGCAGATGCATGCGGATTTCATGGATTTCAACGGGGAACGTTCACATGGACATCAGAAAGATTATTTGCGGGACTGTATTGGGCGCATCAGCAATCACCGCCAACGCTGCTTCCGCACAGGAAGTCAACGTTTATTCGCTGCGTCAACCTTTCCTTGTCGAACCTCTGTTCGAGAAATTTACCGAAGAAACCGGTGTTAAAGTCAATGTGATCTTTGCCGAAAAGGGGTTGGTGGAGCGCATCAAGCAGGAAGGTGCCAATAGTCCTGCTGACCTGCTTCTGACGGTTGACATCGGTCGTATTCAGGATGCGGTTGAAGCGGGTGTTACCGCACCGGTTGACAGCGATGTTCTCGAGGCCAATATCCCGGCCAACCTGCGTGATGCCGATGGTCATTGGTTCGGCCTGACCCAGCGTGGTCGTGTGATTTATGCTTCCAAGGATCGCGTTTCCGAAGGTGAAATCACCAGCTACGAAGAACTGGCCGACCCGAAATGGAAAGGACGTATCTGCACCCGTTCCGGGACCCAGGTTTACAACGTTGCACTGTTTGCCTCGATGATTGCCCACCATGGTCCGGAAGAAGCCAAAACCTGGCTTGAAGGACTGAAAGCCAACCTTGCACGTAAACCGCAGGGTAACGACCGGGGGCAGGTCAAGGCGATCAAGGAAGGCGAGTGTGATCTGTCACTGGGCAATACCTACTACTTCGGCAAAATGATGGACGATGAAGAACAGCGTACATGGGCTGAAGCCGTCAATATCGTATTCCCGAATCAGGGTGATCGTGGCACACATATGAACATTTCCGGTGTGACCCTGATCCAGGGGGCTCCGAACCGTGACAATGCTGTCAAGCTGATGGAATTCCTGTCCGATGACGTTGCGCAGAAAATCTATGCCGAGGTCAACTACGAATATCCGGTCAAACCGGGTGTCGAATGGGCTGAAAATGTCAAATCGTGGGGCGAGTTTAAAGCTGATGATTTGCCGTTGAACGAAATCGCAACTCTGCGCACCGATGCAGTTCGCATGGTTGATGAAGTCGGCTACAACGAATAAACGAATTTTCGTTTTTCGAACGATTCTTGAAAGGGACGGTAACCATTGCCGTCCCTTTCTCGTATTTGGAATTCAAGCCGTTTGGCCGGGCAAACATGAATGGACAAGCCGGTTATGTGCTATTCGCTCTTGCAAAACAGGGTAGCTGCCCTTTAATTTCCCCGGCAGCGAGTACAAATCATTCTTACTTGCCTTAACGCTTTGCGAACACTTCAGGAGAATAATGATGACGTCACTGCGCAACAAGGTCTTTGGCATAGTGGGCGCAGTGGTCGGGTTGAGCGCATTTCAAGTGAATGCTGCCGAAGAAGTCAATGTATACTCCTTGCGCCAGCCTTTCCTGATCGAACCGATGTTCGAACAATTCACCAAGGAAACCGGCATTCGGGTCAATACCCTGTTTTCGCAAAGCGGTCTGGTCGAGCGTATCAAGCATGAAGGCCGCAATAGCCCGGCTGACCTTCTGCTGACAGTCGATATCGGGCGCATTCAGGATGCGGTGGATGCCGATATCACAGCACCGATGCAAAGTGATGTTATCGATACAAATATTCCTGAACAATTTCGTGATCAGGATCATCTGTGGCTGGGGCTAACCACCCGTGCGCGTGTTCTTTACACGTCGCTTGATCGGGTTAAACCCGATGCCATCGCAACTTACGAAGAACTCGCCGATCCGCAATGGAAGGGGCGCATATGCGTGCGTTCAGGCATGCATGTCTATAACATCGCACTGGTTGCTTCGATAATCGCCCACCACGGTGAGGAATATACGAAAACCTGGCTTCAGGGCCTTAAAGACAACCTTGCGCGCAAACCGCAAGGGGCTGATATCGACCAGATCGAAGCTGTGTCGCAAGGCGTTTGCGATCTCGCAATCGGCAATTCCTATTATTATGGCAAGATGCTTGATGACCCGAACAAGGCCAATGCGGCCAAGGATGTCCGGATTGTTTTCCCCAATCAGGGGGATCGCGGCACGCATGTGAATATTTCGGGCGTGGCGCTGATCAAGAACGCGCCGAACAAGGAAAATGCGATCAAGCTGGTCGAATTCCTCTCGGGGGATGAAGTCCAGCAT
The DNA here is from genome assembly GCF_044790785.1 of Thalassospira australica. Taxonomy (GTDB): domain Bacteria; phylum Pseudomonadota; class Alphaproteobacteria; order Rhodospirillales; family Thalassospiraceae; genus Thalassospira; species Thalassospira australica_A. Next base: position 1,854,356 of record NZ_CP085258.1, read on the forward strand.
ATGTATGCGGATGTCAATTTTGAATATCCGGTCAAGCCGGGCGTGGCATGGTCGGATATGGTCCGGTCCTGGGGGACTTTCACATCCGACAAACTGCCGCTTAATGAAGTTGCCAATAATCGTGGCGCTGCCATTCGTCTGATCGACGAAGTCGGCTTTAACGAATAGGGCGCTATCTGCGTGAACAATTCCTGTCAGACCGAAAATGATCGCGATATCCGGCCTTCTGCAGTAACCGAAACGCTTGATCCGTTGCGCGAACGCTCACTTGGAACCTCGATGCGGTGGTTGCCGCGCGGGCAATCCGGCTTTTGGCTGGCCGGGGCGTTTATTATAGCGCTTCTTGTGGCGACGCCGTTGATTGCGGTTGTTTATCTGGCATTGTTCCCGACAGAAAATATCTGGCCGCATCTGGCATCGACCATGTTGCCGCGATATCTGAAAAACACCGGTATTCTGATGCTGGGCGTTGGCGTTGGTGTAACGTTGATCGGGGTTTCGGCGGCATGGGTCGTGACGATGTGTCGTTTGCCTGGCAAGCGGTTCTTTGAATGGGCGATGCTGCTGCCGATGGCGGTTCCGGCCTATATTGTTGCCTATGTTTATACCGATCTTCTGGAATATGCCGGTCCGGTGCAACGCATGCTGCGCGACATTTTCGGCTGGCAAACTGCGCGCGATTACTGGTTCCCCGATATCCGGACTAAGGGCGGGGCGATTATAGTGCTCAGTCTGACGCTATATCCCTATGTTTACATGCTTGCACGTGCGGCGTTTCTGGCACAATCGGTCTGTGTCCTCGAAGCAGCGCGTGTTTTGGGGCGCTCGGCTTGGAATTCATTTGTCACAGTTGCCTTGCCTCTGGCGCGACCGGCCATTGTGGTTGGCGTCGTCATTGCGCTGATGGAAACCCTGAACGATTTCGGAACCATCGATTTCTTTGCGGTTCACACTCTGACGGCCGGAATTTTCAATGTCTGGCTGGGTATGGGGAATGCAGGCGGGGCGGCGCAGATTGCGCTGACCATGCTCGCCGTCGTGATTGTCTTGATCGTGGCCGAACGTTATTCGCGCCGTCGCCAACGGTTCCATGATACCACCAATCGTTTTCAGGAATTGCCGGGCTATGAACTGGGGCCGGTTGCCAAATTCTTTGCGCTGGCCGTTTGTATCCTGCCGATTGTGTCGGGCTTTGTAATTCCGTCGATGGTGCTGATCTATTATTCAATCGGTTATTTTGACCAAAGCTGGACATCGGACTTCTTTGAATTTGCGGGCAACAGTTTGCTTGTGTCGGGGCTTGCAACCATCGTTGTGGTTGGTTGTGCGGTATTCCTTGGCTATGCCTTGCGCCTGTTCCCGCAACCTCTTTTGCGGTTCTGCATCCGTATGGCATCGGTTGGTTATGCTGTGCCGGGTGCGGTTCTGGCGATTGGGGTTCTGATCCCGTTTGCGCGGTTTGACAATGCAGTCGACGCCGTGATGCGCGAAACGTTCGGCATATCTACCGGCCTGCTTCTGAGCGGTACGGTCTTTGCCATCGTCTTTGCCTATGCCGTTCGGTTTATGGCGGTATCCTATGGTTCGATCGAGGCCGCCCTTGGCAAGGTTCGGCCCAGCATGGATGACGCAGCCCGGACCTTGGGGGAAAGCCCATGGGGAACATTGAAGCGCATTCATTTTCCGATGGTGCGCGGCGGGATTCTGGCAGCGGCGGTTCTGGTCTTTGTTGATGCGATGAAAGAACTCCCGGCGACACTGATCCTGCGGCCATTCAATTTCGAAACACTTGCTACGCATGTCTATCAGTTCGCCAAGGATGAAATGATCGAACAGGCAGCCCTTGGTGCATTGACCATTGTCATTGTCGGCGTCGTACCGGTGATTATGTTAAGTCGGGCAATTTCGCGATCCCGCCCAGGGCATGATGGCGTGTCGTCGCGCCATTGACGTTCCCGTTCCGGCGGATCACTATCGCCGCTACATGATCCCGTTACGTTCTACAGGCTGCCGATGATCACGCCACAAAATAATCCTGCCATCCCAGATATTTGCCATCAGCCGGGTCTGACCCGGCTGGAAGATGCGCTGCGGATTGCATTTGACGAAGTCAATATTCGTGCGACGGTGATGGAAGCGCCGATAAGTAATTGTTACGGCGCAATCTTGCGTAAGGATATTGTTGCAAGGGTCGATGTGCCGTCAGCCGATAATTCGGCAATGGATGGGTATGCATTTTGTCATGCCGACCTGCAGGAACTCGTCGGAACGGGGGATGCGCAAATCACTGTGGGCGGTGTGTCGCTGGCAGGACATCCTTTTGCTGGAAAAATCCCGCAGGGGCAGGCAATCCGCATTGCGACCGGGGCGTCTATTCCTGATGGGGCGGATTGCATCATCATTCAGGAAAATGTCACGGCGAATGCCGATGAAACGCTTTTGATCGTCTCGCGAGACGTGATTGCAAAGACTGTCCTTCATCAGCATATCCGTCGTCGTGGCGAAGACGTTGTGACCGGTGTGGTTGTTCTGCCAGCCGGCAAGCGTTTGCGCCCACAGGATATTGCGGTTGCCGCCGGGCAGGGATACCAATCACTGCCGATTTCCAGGCCATTGTCGGTTGCGGTTTTCTCGACCGGGGATGAACTGGCAAAGCCGGGCGATCCGTTGCCACCCGGTGGCATTTACGATTCCAACCGGTTTGCCATGATCGGCATGCTGCGTGCTTGCGGGTGCGAGGTGACGGATCTTGGCCTTTTGGCAGATGACTTTGACGTTCTTAAATCCGCCTTGAAGGATGCTGCCGAAACGCATGATGTCATCATGACATCGGGTGGCGTATCGGTTGGCAAGGCTGATCTGCTTAAACCCGTCGTGGATAGCCTTGGCGAAATTCAGGCGTGGAAGCTGGCGATCAAACCCGGAAAGCCATTGATGCGGGGCCGCATCGGGGATTGTGTGGTTATCGGTTTACCCGGAAATCCGGTTTCGGTGATGGTTTCGGGCCTGCTTTATGCCGTGCCGTTGCTTTTGCATATGATGGGGGCTGCCGAGGCGGTTTGTACACCTGTGCGATTACCGGCAATCGCCGGATTCGATTTCAAACGCGGTACCGGGCGTCGTGAATGGTTGCGCGCGCGCCTTGCTCAGGATGACGATGGCAACTGGCTTGCGATACCGTATCATTCAGCCAGTTCAGGCATGTTGTCCTCGATGGTATGGGCCGAAGGGTTGATAGAAATTGCCGAGGATTGCGGGCAGGTCAAAAAGGGCGATACCGTGCTTTACCTGCCATTTGGTGGTTTGCAGGCATTTTAAAAACTGATCCAGATCATGGAATTCAAATCCTTTTCCGGCGATGTTGAACAAAACAACCGAACAAGGGTGGAAAGCAAATGACTGTATCAGTGACTTTTTGCGGGGCTGCGGGTGGCGTTACCGGTTCGTGTTATCTGCTGCGTACCGATGGTGGTGATATCATTGTCGATTGCGGCATGTTTCAGGGCAGCAAGACGGTTCGTGAACTGAATTATGGGGCTTTTCCGTTCAAGGCTTCTGATATTCGTGGCGTTCTTCTGACCCATGCGCATATCGATCATTCCGGGTTGCTTCCCAAACTGGTGAAGGCCGGTTTTAACGGGCCGATCTACGCGACCGAACCGACCTGCGATCTTCTGACCTACATGCTGCCCGATTCTGGTTATATCCAGGAAACAGAGGTTGAACGTCTTAACCGCCGCAATGTCCGGCGCGGTCGGCCGGAAGTCACCCCGATCTATACCCGCGAAGACGCGGAAAAGACCCTCAAACGTTTGCAGCCTGTTGACTATCACGAATGGCGCGAAGTTCTGCCGGGCTTGCGGGCGCGCTACTGGGATGCAGGGCATCTTTTGGGATCAGCCTCGATTGAGGTCGAAGTGGATGACGAGGCACCGGACGGCGAGCCGCGCACATTGCGCTTGCTGTTTTCCGGGGATATCGGCACGGGCGAGGCGGTGTTTAACGATGCGCCAGAAGGCCCCAAAAATATCGATTATCTGTTTGTTGAATCGACCTATGGTGATCGTAACCGTCCTGAAGTCAGCGACGCCGAACGCCGCGAAATGTTGGCTGTCGAAGTTCGCAAAGCCATTCAGGCCGGTGGTAATCTTGTGATCCCGAGCTTTGCCGTTGCCCGGACGCAGGAATTGCTGGTTGATCTGGCAACCCTGTTTAATCGTGGAAAGCTTCCCAAGGCGGATGTTTTTGTCGATAGCCCGCTGGCCCAGCGCGCGACCGAGGTTTTTGCCAAACATCTGTCTCATGACGATGCACGTGCCTTGGCGCATCCCAATTTCCATATGGTGCCGGATGTCGAGGCAAGCATGCAACTGGCCCGGGTCAAAAGCGGGGCAATCATCCTGTCCGCAAGCGGTATGTGTGATGCCGGGCGTATCCGCTATCATTTAAAAAACAATCTGTGGCGGCCTGAATGCACGGTGCTGATGGTCGGTTTTCAGGCTGCCGGGTCGCTTGGCCGCGTGTTGCAGGAAGGGGCCAGACATGTCCGCATTCATGGCGACGAGGTTGATGTCCGTGCCCGGATCAGGACGCTTGATATCTATTCCGGTCACGCCGATCAGGAAATGTTGCTGCGCTGGATCGGGGAGCGCATGCCGGTGTCACGCCGTATCTTCCTGACCCATGGTGAAGATGGCGCACGCGAGGGCATGCGTCAGGCGATGATCAATAACGGGTTCGAGGAAACCAAAATCGGCCTTCCGATGCTTGATGATACCGTAATGCTTAAACGCGGGCAGGCAAAACAAGCCGAATTCAAACCGCGCCTGCCAGCCGGCGAGATGTCGCGAGATGACTGGCATAACCGCTATGCCTATAGTGTCACAGAACTTTCGGAAAAACTTCGCGCCCTTGATAGCAACGAAAAACGCGAGGCCCTGCTCGAAAAAGTCTTGCAAGATATCGCATCGGCATGAGAGCAATAGCCCGATGGCAGGTTTTCAATACCGTAAAATACGGAAATACTTGCCAACAGGCGATATCATGTCACCCTGTATAGGGTTGAGAAGGTATCGAGGGACACTACGAGAGCGGGCGGATATATGTCGATCGTGGGGAATACCGGATATCGTGTTCTGATTTATAGTCACGATACATTCGGCTTGGGGCATTTGCGCCGCTGCCGGACCATTGCGCATGCGCTTGTTTCGCGTCGTGACGATGTATCTGTGCTGATCCTTTCCGGATCGCCGATTATCGGCAGTTTCGAATTCCGCTCGCGAGTCGATTTCGTGCGTATTCCGGGCGTAATCAAGCTGTCGAATGGCGAATATACGTCGCTAAACCTTAACATCGATGTCGATCAGACACTGGCAATGCGTGAATCCATCATTCAGCATACCGCCGATGTGTTTAATCCCGATCTTTTCATTGTCGACAAGGAACCGCTCGGCTTGCGCGGTGAAGTTGAATCGACACTTCGGATGTTGCGCCATCGCCGTACGCGCCTTGTCATGGGATTGCGTGATGTGATGGATGACCCGGTCAACCTGCGCGAGGAATGGGACCGCAAAAAATGCGTTCCGGCCCTTGCCGACCTTTATGACGAAATCTGGGTCTATGGCCTCAAGGACATCTGCAATCCTCTGGAAGGCATCGATTTGCCGCCTGGTGTCGAGGAAAAGATGACCTATACCGGCTACCTGCCGCGCACAGCCACCCGCAAACCAACCCCGGAACATGGTGCGCTTGGTCTGGAAGAACCCTATTATCTTGTCACAACCGGTGGCGGCGGTGACGGGGTTAATCTGGTTGATTGGGTCATCGGCGCCTATGAAGCAGATCCCGATATTCCCGTTCCTTCGCTTGTTGTGCTGGGCCCGTTCATGGCACCAAATGACCAGCACGCTTTCATGGAACGCGCAGAAAAGATCGACAAGCTTTCGGTCATCACCTTTGATGCCAATGTCGAAATGCTGATGGATCGATCCGCCGGTGTCATCGCAATGGGCGGATACAACACTTTTTGTGAAATCCTGTCCTTTGACAAACCGGCAATCATTGTTCCGCGCACTGTGCCGCGGCTTGAACAATATGTTCGTGCCTCTGCCGCCGAAAAACTTGGTCTGGTCAAAATGCTGACCGAGGATGGCGGTCGACCGCCGATGGAAATGGCCCAGGCCCTTCGTGGTCTGCTTGATCAGCCAAAGCCGTCACATGTGACCGTGCCAAACCTGATGGGTGGTCTAGACAGCGTTGGTGATCAGGTTGAACGCTGGCTGCCGCCGCAGCTGGCTGCCGAGTAAGATTTTCCGGGATAACAACAGATGACATGCGACAAGCTTGCAATCGTGGTGAAAGGATATCCACGATTGTCGGAAACCTTTATTGCCCAGGAAATTCTCGGTATTCAGCAGGCAGGTATTCCTTATCGCATTGTGTCGCTGCGCCATCCGACCGATAAAAAACGCCATCCGATCCACGAACGGATCACGGCTGAAATCGATTACCTGCCGGAATATGTTTATCAGGAACCGGTGCGTGTGCTTCGCGGCTGGTTAAAGGCGCGCAACATGCCGGGATATCGTCGGGCAAGAAACATCTGGTGGCAGGATTACCGTCGGGATCGCACGCCGAACCGTGCGCGTCGTTTTGCACAGGCGCTGGTCATGGCCGCCGAACTTCCCCATGATATCACTCGCATTTATGCCCATTTCCTGCACACCCCGGCATCGGTTGCGCGATATGCCGCGATCATTCGCGGTCTTCCATGGTGTTGTTCGGCGCATGCCAAGGATATCTACACCAGCGAAGATTGGGACATGCGCGAAAAGCTGGCCGATATGGATTGGCTGGTGACTTGTACCAAGGCCAATGTCGATCATCTGCAAAAGCTTGCCGATGACCCTGCAAAGGTGAATTTGCTTTATCATGGCCTTGATTTTTCCCGCTTCCCCGAAGATTTGCCGGATCGGCCACCCCGTAACGGGCATGACGCCGATAACCCGGTGACAATCCTCTCGGTTGGTCGACTGGTCGGCAAAAAGGGCTATGACGATCTTCTGCGGGCTCTTGCCGACCTGCCAAAAGACCTGCACTGGCGGTTTGTTCATATCGGTGGGGGAAATGGCGATAAATACAAATTGCTGTCAACTGAACTTGGCATTGCAGATCGTTGTGATTGGCAGGGGCCGCGTGACCAGAAGGAAGTGATTACCGCCTGTCAGTCCGCCGATCTGTTCGTGTTGGCCAGCCGGGTCGAAAAGGATGGTGACCGCGACGGATTGCCCAATGTCCTGATGGAAGCCCAGCTTTGCGGGCTTGCCGCAGTCTCAACCGCGATTTCAGCCATTCCCGAACTGATCACGGATGACTTGAACGGCAAACTCGTTCCCGAACGTGATCCGAAGTCTTTGTCGGTAGCCATGGCAGGTCTGATTGCCGATCCAGTGAAGCGCGATCAGATGGGTCGTAAGGGAAATGAAATCGTTCGACGGGATTTCTCGTTCTATACAGGCATGAAGGAACTGGCGCATCGCTTTGGTGTTGATGCCCCGGTGGCCGGGATGGCCGCGCAACAACCGGCAGCGGAGTAGGGGCAAACGTGCAGATTGCCTTTTATGCACCGTTAAAGCCGATTAATCACCCTGTGCCGTCCGGGGATCGTTTGATGGCGCGCCTTCTTTGCGATGCGCTTTCGTATGCCGGACATGACATTGATATCGCATCACGCCTGCGCAGTCGTGTCGGGTATGGCAATGTCCTGCGTCAGTCACAGATCGCCGAACTGGCGTCAAAGCTGACCGCCCGACTGCTGCGGCAATATCAGAACGGCACACGCAAACGGCCAGATATCTGGTTTACCTATCACCTGTATTACAAGGCCCCGGACTGGATCGGTCCGATCATCGCGAATGCGCTTGATATCCCCTATGTCGTGGCCGAGGCATCCTATGCCCCCAAACGCGCCAAAGGCCCTTGGGCGCAAAGTCACGCGGCGGTCGAATATGCCTTGCGGCGCGCCGATGCGGTGTTTTCTCTTAATCGTGCGGATATGAAATGTCTGGTGCCGTTATGCGGGCAGGACCGTCTTCATTACCTGCCGCCGTTCACCCATACCGAAAACTGGCATGCTGCCGATCGGGGCATGCTTGATCCGGATTTACCGGTTCAACTGGTAACCACTGCGATGATGCGACCGGGGGATAAGCTGCAATCATATGAATTGCTGGCGAAAGCCCTTGGCAAATTAAACACCCGGAATATCAAAAACTGGCATTTGACCGTGATCGGTGACGGACCGGCAAGGGCGGAAGTCGAAAATGCTTTTGCCAGAAATGCCATCGCCGACGATCAACTTGATTTTGCCGGGCTGTGCGACACTGATCGAACCCGTATTCTGTTGGCCCGGTCGGACATGTTTGTCTGGCCCGCGATTAACGAAGCCTATGGCATGGCATTGCTGGAAGCCCAAGCGGCTGCATTGCCGGTTCTGGTAGGCGATTGTGGCGGTGTTTCGGGAATTGTCGAAAATGGCGAAACCGGGTGGCTGGTGCCTGTTGGCGATATTGATGCGTTTGCCAATCGATTGGCTGAATGCCTTGGCAGTCGTTGCAACGAACTTCGACGGACCGGCCACGCTGCATCGCAAAAGGCAGAACGCATTCATACCCTGAGTGCTGCTGCAGAAATGCTTGGTGCATCACTTCATCGCGTTGTCGAGAACTACAAAATCAGGAGCAGGGATGTGTAACTTTCATTTTGCCCTGCTGCGCCATGGCCCAACGGCGTGGAATAAGGAAAAGCGCATTCAGGGGCACAGCGATATTCCACTGTTGCCGGAAGCGGTGGATGCCTATCGAAAACTGCGTCTTCCGGAAAAATGGCGATCTGTGCCGTGGTATGTCAGTCCGTTGATCCGGACGATCCAGACTGCCGATGCCATCGGGGTCGAGGATGTCACCCCCGACGAACACTGGATTGAAATGAACTGGGGCGTATGGGAGGGGCAAACGCTTCCCGGTTTGCGCCATCAGTTGGGATCGGTTATGCAGGAAAACGAAGATCGCGGTTGGGATTTTTGCCCTGATGGCGGGGAAAGTCCGCGTGATGTCCTTTCGCGCATCCATGCTGCCTTGAAAAGCCATTCTCGCGGTGATTTCGGTGTCGTAACCCACAAAGGCGTCATTCGCGCGGCTTATGCCGCGGCAAAGGGCTGGGATATGACGGGAAAAAGCCCGGACAAACTTGATTGGCAAGCCATGCATATCTTTTCATGGTCGCATCAAAACGGGCTTGGCATTGTTACCATTAACCAGCCGTTGGATCATTTGGACGGGCCGCCCGCATGACTGATGTAATGATTTATGTGCAGCATTTGTTGGGGATTGGCCATGTGCGGCGTATTGCCCTGATCAATACGGAACTTCAACGCCTTGGTATTACAACAACCGTTGTAACCGGCGGTATTCCTGATGCGGTGCTTGATTTCGGAAGCGATGAAGTCATTCAATTGCCCCCGTGTCGCAGTGCCGATAGCGGCTTTTCCGGGCTAGTCAATGAAAACGGTGATCCGGTTGACGATGCATGGAAAGAGATCCGTAAACAGGCTTTGCTAGATGCGTTTGAAACCGTTGCGCCAAAACTTTTGCTGATTGAAATGTTCCCGTTCGGGCGGCGTGCCTTTCGGTTCGAGCTGTTGCCATTACTCGATCATGCCGGACAATCGGGTACTCCGCGTATCTGTTCAGTTCGTGACCTTCTGGTGCGTAAATCGGATCGTTCCAAAGAATCCTGGATGCGTGATACCGCGCGCAGCCATTTTGACGGTGTACTGGTCCATGGCGATCCGGAATTGTTCGATTTCGGGCGCAGTTTTCCTTTCGCCGATGATATCGCCGATATGATCGAATATACCGGTTATGTTGCCCCGAAGGCCGATTTTGTAGTTGGCGAACGAAGGGGCGTGATTGTTTCGGCTGGTGGCGGGGCAGTGGGGACTGCGTTAATTGATGCCGCGATTGCGGCGCGGCCGTTATCACGGCGTTTTGCTGATCAGCCATGGGATATCGTCACCGGGCCTCATTTTCCGGCAGATGCATTTTCCCGGCTTGTGCGGGATTTGCCGGACGGCATTACACTACATCGCTTTTTACCCGATTTTCGAGACCGTATGGCGCGGTCCTGTGTGTCTGTTTCGCAGGCTGGCTACAACACGCTGATGGATGTTCTGGCGACCGGAACAGCATCGGTCATGGTGCCATTTGCCGATGGGGGTGAGAGCGAACAAAGTGAACGCGCTGCCATTCTGGCGGGTAAAGATGTGCTGTCATTACTTGATCCCGGGGAATTGACACCACAATCCTTGGCAAATCAAATAGATCGGGCGAAAAAACCTGCTAAATTAGATATATCTCTGGACGGGGCGGGGATAACTGCGGCTAAAATCGCAGAAAGAATAAGAGGGAAGGCATGAGTACCTGGGATCAACTTCGCGCAGAACTGGATCTGTGGCAATCCGAAGAACGGATCGCCACGATGTGGTGGCGTGACGATGACGCCGTTGCAGTGACATCCGCGCTTGAGACCATTCTTGCGTTTGAACAGGATTTCAGTGTTCCGCTTGCCCTTGCCGTGATCCCGGCTGATCTTGAACACGACTTGGTGCTGCGTCTGGCCGAGACACTCGATACCCGGGTGTTGCTGCACGGTTGGTCGCATACCAACCACATGCCTGCCGGCCGCAAAAAGCAGGAACTGGACGATGTGCGTGATATCGGGGCGGTGGTTGCCGATATTCGGCGCGGATCAGAAGTTTTGTCATCGCAATTCGGTAACCGTTTTTTGCCAGTTATGGTGCCGCCCTGGAACCGGATTGCCGATGACGTGATGCGCGCGTTGCCATCGCTTGGCCTGCGCGGTATCAGCACTTTTAATCCGCGACCATCTGCGTATCCGGTGCCCGATCTTTTGATGGTCAATACGCATGTGGATGTCATTGACTGGCGGGGGACACGCGGTTTTGCCGGCGAAGACCAATGCCTTAATACGATGATTGCCCATTTGTCTGCACGCCGGACCTATACAGTCGATGATGCAGAAAATACAGGTCTTCTCACCCACCATCTCATTCACGATGTCGCGACAACAAGATTTCTTGAAAATCTGTTTTCGTTTGAGCATGCCGCGCTCAAATGGTTGCGAATTCCCGGAGTTTTCCCATGGCAATAAGCCCGATTGAAGAAACTGGCGGTATCGAAACAGCCGATCCGGTCAAACCGGCCGGTGTCCGGGATCGTGATGTTCAGATCATGGGATATCCGCCGCGCCTTATGGCACCTGATATGGCGAAATCGGTGGTAGGGTTGCTGATTTGCGGTGTGATTGCCCTGATCCCGGAGATGCTGCCGATCATTCAATGGACGGCAGCCGGGCTCTCTTTATTGTTCATTTTGTATTTTGCGCGCACGCTGCTGCGGTTTCAGTCAAAGATTTACGTATCGGAATATGGTATCCGGATCAGCAACTTCCGCGGTGGCACTGCCTTTGCCTGGTCGGAACTTTCCAAGTTCCGGTTGCGTTACTTTTCCACCCGGCGTGATGGCAAAAAGGGATGGTTCGAACTGACCTTGCAGGCAGGGGATGCAAAAATCGTCACAGAATCAACATTGGACGGTTTTGACGAACTGCTTGAAATTGCGCGGGATTGGGCCAAAGATAACCAGCTACTGGTCGACGATATAACAAGAACCAATCTGATGCGAATGGACGAGGCCGAAACAATGGTCCAGGCCGCGGCATCAAGTCGGACAGGCGGCATTGGCGAGGGAAGATGACCGATATACTGCGTATACGCGATTTGAAAGTTGAATTCGTTTTGCCTCATATGCGGGTCAAGGCGGTCGAAAATGTCAGTTTTCGCATCGGTGCGCAGGAAACCGTCGCCCTTGTCGGGGAGTCCGGATCGGGCAAAACCACCATTTCGCAGGCAATTATGGGCCTTTTGCCCAAATCAGCCCAGATTACCAACGGATCGATTGTCTTTGCCGATCCGAAAAAGCCCGGAACCCGGGTCGATATCGCGATGCTTGACCGCTCGGGTTCTGAAATACGCTCTATCCGCGGCGGTCGGATTTCGATGATTTTTCAGGAGCCGATGAGTTCCCTTTCGCCTCTTCATACCATCGGTGACCAGATTTGTGAGGCCGTGCGTCTTCACCGCAAGGTCGGGCGGGCAGAGGCAAGGGAGCTTGCCAGCGAAATGCTTGCCCTTGTCGGGTTCCCCAATCCGAAAAGGTCGCTTAAAACATATCCGTTCGAGCTTTCCGGCGGGTTGCGTCAGCGCGCAATGATTGCAATGGCAATGGTTTGCCGCCCGGCTTTGCTGGTGGCGGATGAGCCGACAACCGCCCTTGATGTGACAATACAGGCCCAGACCCTTCGTCTGATCAAGGATGTGCAGGCCGAATTGCAGATGTCGGTTTTGCTGATTACCCATGACCTTGGTGTGGTCGCCAACATGGCCGACCGGATGGTAGTGGTTTATGACGGTCGTGTGGTTGAAAGCGGCCTGACCCACGATGTTTTTATCAATCCCGGTCATGCTTATACCCAATCGTTATTGGCGGCTGTCCCTCATTTCGACATGGGTCCGGGCGAACGGTTGCGCCCGCTGCGCGAGATTAAGCCGAAAATCGACAGTCTGATGACTTTCTGCGATGACAAAACGGGCGAGGGAGATGTTCCCCCCGCGCTGGCATTGCATCCTTCGATGGCGAGCGAACCTGTTCTGGCCGTCCGTCACCTTTATAAAAGCTTTGCAGTGCGCAAGGGTAACTGGTTCAAGGCCGAGGAACAGGAAATTGCCGCTGTTGCCGATGTATCACTGACGATCAATCGTGGCGAATGTGTCGGCTTGGTTGGTGAAAGCGGCTGCGGCAAAACCACTCTTTCCAAACTGATCATGCGTGCGATGGCACCCGATAGCGGATCAATTCTGTTTCGTGGTGAAAGCGGTCAGATGACCGAATTGACCGGGCTGAACGAAGATCAGCTCAACCCGTATCGCAAACGCATCCAGTTCGTGTTTCAGGACCCGTTCGGGTCACTTAATCCGCGCATGACGGTTCAGGACATCATTACCGAACCGATGACTATCCACGGCATTGGCGATTCATCCTATCGCAAGAAAATGGTGCTGGAACTGATGGAACTGGTTGGCCTCGACGCCCGGTTCCTGAACCGCTATCCACACAGTTTCTCCGGGGGGCAGCGGCAGCGTATCGGCATTGCGCGTGCACTTTCGCTGAAACCCGATCTTCTGATTTTTGATGAGCCTACATCGGCGCTTGATGTTTCTGTTCAGGCGCAAATCCTTAATCTTCTTAAGGATTTGCAGCGTGACCTTAAACTGACATATATGTTCATTTCACACAATCTGGCGGTGGTCGATTATATTGCAGACCGGATTGCGGTGATGTGTGCTGGACGGATTATTGAATCAGCTCCGCGCGAACAATTGTTTAGAAATCCGGTGCATCCTTATACTCAGGCTTTGCTGAATGCGGTGCCGTTTGCCGATCTCGATCATCTTCTGGATTTCACCAAGATTGTCGACGGCAAGGCATCCGATCCGCGTCGTTGGCCTGCACCCTTTACCATTGACGCCCAGTCGGACCCGCGCATGGTCCAGTTCGCCGAGGACCATTTTGTCCGCGCCGCCCGTGCCGATTATCAGGAGATAGCCATATGAACTCGATGACTGCTTTTGCTGAGCGGTATAACCGCTTGTGCGCATGCATGATGCGTGCAGGAGTGACGGCATTGATGCTGGTCGGGATGCTTTCGTCTGGCAATCCGGCACAGGCCGAAATTCCGTATTTCAAGGATGCGGTGTCAAAGGGTGATTTGCCGCCGATGGCAGAACGTTTGCCAGAAAATCCCAAAATCATCGATTTTACCGCTGAAAACAAGGAAATCGGCAAATATGGTGGCGATCTGGTTACCATCATGGGACGGTCGCGCGATATTCGTATGGCGGTGGTTTATGGCTATACCCGTCTTGTCGGATATGATGAAAACCTCAACCTGCAACCCGATATTCTTGAAAGTATTGACGTCAACGATGCGGGCAATGCCTTTACCCTGCATATTCGCAAAGGTCATAAATGGTCGGATGGCGAGCCCTTTACCGCCGAGGATTTCCGCTATTTCTGGGAAGACATCGTCAATAACGATGAACTGTTTCCGGTCGGACCGCCACGTTTCCTGTTCGTTGATGATGAACCGGCAACGTTCGAAGTTCTGGATGAATATACCGTTCGTTACAGCTGGTCGCAGCCCAACCCATTCTTCCTGACGGAACTGGCGGCAACGCGCCCGCCTTTCATTTATCGTCCTGCTCATTACCTGAAACAGTTTCACGAGAATTACCGTGATGCGGCGGAACTTGATGCGATTGTCAAGGAGCGCGGGTTACGCAGCTGGGCTGTTCTCCATACCGATAAAGACCGCCCTTACAAGCTCGAAAATACCGAACGCCCATCGCTCGAACCATGGTTGATCCGGACCGAAGAGCCGTCTGATCGCTTCATATTCGAACGCAACCCGTACTATCACCGGACGGATCCGAACGGCAATCAGCTGCCCTATATCGACCGGATGATCTTCAATATTTCCAATGCCAAACTGGTTCCGGCCAAGGTCGGTGCGGGCGAGGTCGATTTGCAAAGCCGTATCCTGTCGTTGCAGGACTACACCTTCCTCAAGCAGTCCGAAGCCCAACAGGATTTCAAGGTGCGTTTGTGGGATGTCGGCTCTGGGGCTTATGCCGCTCTTTATCCGAACCTGACCTGTTCCGATCCGGTCTGGCGCAAATTGTTGCGCGATGTAAAGTTTCGTCGTGCCTTGTCGCTGGCGATCAACCGCACGGAAATCAATCGTGTGATGTTCTTTGGATTGGCGACACCGACCAACAATACGATTCTGCCCAAAAGCCCGCTTTTCAAACCGGAATATCGTGAAAGCTTTATCGATTTTGATGTGAAAAAGGCCAACGCACTGCTTGATGAGATCGGCCTGACCAAGCGCAACGATGATGGCATCCGTTTGATGCCCGATGGTCGTCCGCTTGAAATCATTGTCGAAACCATGGGCGAAAATCCTGAACATGACGACATGCTGGAACTGATCGGTGACAGCTGGAAAAAGATCGGGGTGAAACTGTTCGTCAAGGGATTGCAGCGCGAAGTTCTGCGCAATCGCGCCTATAGTGGTGAAACGATCATGTCGATCTTCAATGGCGTTGATAGCGGCCTTGCAACCCCGGCAACGGCTCCTTCGGAATTTGTTCCGGTTCTGCAAGATAGTCTGCAATGGCCGAAATGGGGGCAATATTTCCAGACCAATGGCGAGGCGGGCGAGGCACCGGATATGCCAGCGGCCAGGGAACTCATGGAACTTTACGGCAAATGGGTGAAGGGCAATGAAGTGGCCCGCAAGGAAGCCTGGCAACGTATTCTTGATATCAATGCTGAAAACATGTTTTCCATTGGTCTGATTGGCAATGTGCCGCAACCGGTCGTGGTTGATAACGATCTGCGCAATGTCCCGGAAAAAGGCATCCATAGCTGGGAACCGGGCGCATTCTTTGGCATTTACCGTCCCGATACATTCTGGTGGGACCGTTGATCGAAATGATCTGAAAACGAACGCATCACTCCGGATAGGGAAACCGGAGCCGATGCGTCAGGGGGAGCTTAACCGCCGATGCTGACTTTCTTGGCAAGACGGCTTTTTGTCATGATGCCCACGCTGTTTTTCATCAGCGTGTTGGTGTTCGTCATCATTCAATTGCCGCCGGGCGACTTCCTGTCCACCTATCTGAATGAATTGCAGGCTCAGGGCGAGGCCGTCGATCCTGCCAAAATTGCTTTCCTCAAACAGCAATATGGTCTGGATCAACCGCTCTGGCAGCAATATTTCGACTGGGCATGGGGATTGCTGCATGGCGACCTTGGCTTTTCGTTCGAATATAACCTGCCGGTCACCGAGGTGGTTGGTGATCGTCTGTGGCTATCTGTTGTTCTGAATTTCAGCACGGTTCTTTTCATCTATGTCGTCAGCTTTCCAATCGGGATTTATTCTGCGACTCGTCAATATAGCTGGGGCGACTATGGCTTTACCTTGCTAGGGTTTCTTGGGCTTGCCATGCCGAACTTCCTGTTCGCGCTGATTCTGCTCTATTACGCCAATGTGGTGTTCGGGACATCAATTGGTGGCCTGATGGATCCGGAATTCATCAATCAGGGCTGGTCCTTTGCCAAGATAATGTCGGTTGTTGAACATCTTTGGGCACCGGTGCTGGTGATCGGTACATCGGGAACGGCATCCATGATCCGGCGTTTAAGGGCCAACCTGCTTGATGAACTTGGCAAGCAATATGTCGTAACCGCCCATGCCAAGGGCCTTTCACCGGGGCGTGTGTTGTTCAAATATCCGCTGCGTATGGCCTTGAACCCGTTCATCGCCGATATCGGTAACATCCTGCCGCAGGTGGTATCGGGATCCGTTCTGGTATCTGTCGTGATGTCCCTGCCAACCACCGGGCCGATGTTGCTTGCCGCCCTACAAAGTCAGGACATGTATCTTGCCGGGTCGTTCCTGATGTTTCTTGCCCTTCTGACGGTGGTCGGCATGTTTGTGTCCGATATACTTCTCGCGTGGCTTGATCCCCGAATTCGTTTGCAAGGGGGGGTATCGCAATGAGCCGCAGTGACGACAAGCGTAACGAACATTTCGTCGATACCGCGCCCTTTGATCCCTGGGATCGCGAGGAACTGACACCCGCACAGGAAAAATACTATCTCGCCTCGCAGTGGCAACTGATCTGGTGGCGGCTCAAACGTCATCGCTTGGCCTATGTTTCGCTGATCATTCTGGCGATCATGTATGCGTCGGTTTTCATTGTCGAGATCCTGGCACCCTATGCGCAGGAAACACGAAATTCGGAATATATCCATCATCCGCCACAGGGCATCCATCTGTTCCATGACGGGAAATTCGTCGGGCCGTTTACCTATGGCACGGATTTCTCGGTCGATATGGAAACGCTGAAACCGATCTATACGCCAAGTGACAGCCGTATCGAAAAAATCCGCTTCTTCTGTTCCGGTGATCCCTATGAATTCTGGGGCCTGTTCGAGGCAGATTTTCATATCATGTGTCCGGCCGAGGACGGAACCCTGTTCCTGCTGGGCACGGACCGGTTGGGCCGCGATATGCTGTCGCGCATGATTTATGGCGCGCGTGTGTCGCTGACCATCGGTCTGGTCGGTATCGCTGTAAGCTTCATTCTGGGAATCCTGATCGGCGGCGCGGCGGGATACTACGGCGGCTGGGTTGATGCAACCGCGCAGCGCCTGATCGAAGTCATCCGTTCCATGCCTGAAATTCCGTTATGGATGGCGCTATCGGCGGCCTTGCCGGTAACCTGGAGCCCCATTCTGATCTATTTCGGGATCACGATCATTCTGGGCCTGATTGACTGGACGGGGCTTGCCCGTGCGGTGCGCTCGAAACTTCTGGCATTGCGCGAAGAAGACTACGCCCTTGCCGCACGCCTGATGGGGGCAAAGCCCAAACGCATCATCGCCCGTCATCTGTTACCGAACTTTGCCAGCCACCTGATCGCATCCGTGACCCTCTCGATCCCGAACATGATCCTTGGTGAAACTGCGCTCAGTTTCCTTGGCCTTGGCTTGCGCGCACCTGTTACCAGTTGGGGGGTCCTTCTGAACGAGGCCCAGAACATCAACGCCGTTGCCGTCTATCCATGGCTCATGTTGCCTGTGGTACCCGTCGTCATTGTCGTTCTGGCATTCAACTTCCTTGGTGATGGCCTACGTGACGCAGCCGATCCCTACAAGAACTGAACTGCCGGCCAAACGCAAAACAGCCCACCATATATCGGCGGGCTGTTTTGCTTTAATGCGCAATAGATTTGGATCGTAGTTGCCCCATGGATGGGATCATCGCAATCACCGAAAGTGCCAGCCCGAAACTGCACACCGCAGGCCAGCCGCCCAGTCCCCAGGCATAAGTCGCCCCGGCCGAACCGAAGGAACCGCCAAGGAACATACCGGTCATATAAACCGTGTTGATCCGGCCGCGGGCCTCTGGTAATAGGCCGAAAATCACATGCTGGTTGGAAATCATCGCGCTTTGCACGCCGAAATCCAGAATGATCACCCCGACGATCAATCCGGCAAGAGCCGTCCACAGCCCGAATGCCAGCCATGAAATCACACAAATGATAACACCCGCGGCAATGACGCGGGCCGGGCCGTAACGGTCGGCAAGCCGGCCAGAAAGCGGCGCTGCCAGAACGCCAATTGCGCCCAGAACCCCGAACAGCCCGGCGATATCCGCCCCCAGTTGATAATCGGGTTCCTGAAGATGCAGTGCTAGTATGGTCCAGAAAGCCGAAAATGATCCGAACAGGGCGGCTTGCGTCAATGTCGCCCGGCGAAGGGCAGGCAGCTGTTTACACAGGAACAGCACGGATAAAAGCGCCTCGCCATAGCCGATGGATGTTCGCGCCTTGTCCTTTGGCAACATCACGGCCATCACGATGGCGGCAAGAACGGCCAACGGTGCGGCAAGCCAGAACATCTCGCGCCAACCAAGATGGGTTGATACAAACCCCGCCAGTGTCCGGCTAAGCAGGATACCGCACAGCAAACCCGCCATGACCGTGCCGATAGTCTTCCCGCGGCTTTCGGGCGGGGTTAGGGCGGTTGCATAGGGGATGATCTGTTGGGCCACGGTTGAACAGGCACCCAGCAGGACCGACGAGGCAAACAGAATGTAATCTGTCGGCGCCGATCCCTCGATCACAAGTACAAGGGCCAGCAACAGAAACTGCAAAACAATCAGTTTGCGCCGGTCAAACAGATCGCCCAAGGGCACCAGCAAAAACAGGCCGATGGCATATCCCAGTTGGGTGGCAGTCGGGATCAGTGCTGCCGTGCCGCTTTGATTGAACTCGGCCATGATGATGCCAAGCATCGGTTGGTTATAATAGATATTGGCAACGGCCAGGCCGGCAGCAACCGCCATGACAAAAGCCAGTCCCCGGCCAAGACCCGGAGTATCTGTTCGCGACATCGAATTAATCCTGATTAACCGCGTTTTGGTTGGAAAGACGTTTTCCCGCAGGCTTGCGGGGCTTTTGCCCCGTCCTTTCCATAAATACGGTTTGAATTACTTTTTACGCAACCACAAGCTGGTTTCATGCGCCCCGTCTGGCAGATGAATGCCATTGGCGATGGAGTTTGCAATAAGGTCATTCAGGCGTGTGCTGGCATAGGCACTCGACCACAGGATTTCAAACCCGTTCCCGGCCAGCAACGCTGCAACACCCTGCTGTTCATTGTATCCGCGCCATTGCCAGATTGTCGGATAATCATCGGGTAGGGTGATGTCATGGATATGAATGATCGCCCCACTGGGCAATGCCGGTATGACCGTTGAAAACAGCAGATCAACATCCGTGCCCGGCATCAGGATATGGCTTGAATCAATCGAAAGAATATCCGCACCCGACAGGGTTCCAAAAATCGTCGGATCGGCCTTTTGCACAATGGTCCGTTCAACCGTAATCGGAAGGGCGGCAATATCGGCGCGTGGTGCCGGATCAATCGCGTGAAAGATGGTTTCAAGTTTACCATCAAGAATGGCGCGATAATAAAACCGTGTTGAATGACCAGACCCGATTTCAATAATCCGTTCCGGGCGAAATTCACGCGTCAGCACATAGGCCATCATTCCATCCAACCGCGGGAACCAGCTTTGCTGCCAGCGCGGATCGGGTGGGGTGGCATTACCGAAACTGGCAAATGCGTCCTGATATTTGTTGGCTTTGGTCAGCCATGCCTTCATGGTCGGTGTCGCGTGGTCCATCATCGCCTCGATGGCCGGGTAATACGGTCTGCCAACGGCACGGGCCGTTTCGGCAGCATAGCGATAAGGGATGAAATAACCGGCAGGCGAGGCCCCAAACAGCGTCTTGAGCCCCAGTTTCAAACGGCGCCATTTCCGTGAAAGCGGAAGATTGGTCATCAAATTCCCCAAAGGTTCAAGGTCAGTCGCAAAACATGTTGTCTTCACCGCGCCAGCGCTTGATCAGCCAAAACGCAAACAAAAGCGCAAGCACCGAAAGTCCGGTCATCGCAAAATAGGCCTGTGATCCGAAATGATCATAAAGCGGCCCGGATGCCCAGATCGAACTGCCAAGGAAAACCCCCATCGACAAGGTCGCCATCAGACTTTGCGCCGATGTCGCCAGTTGCGGCGGTACCGCGCGCGCAATAAAGCTGACAGCCGCCAGATGGGTAATGCCAAATGTCATGGCGTGCAAAGGTTGCACCAGAACAATCAGCCAGAAATTATCGGTCATGCCCAGAACGGTCCAGCGCAGAACACCAGATGCCGCGCCGATGGCAAACAGGATGCCTGGATGCCGCCCGCGAACATATTTCCCGGCAAAGGCAAACAGGGCGATTTCTGCGATTACCCCGATGGACCAGAATGCCCCGATCATATCATGGGGATAGCCGACATTTTCCCAATGGACAGACGCAAAGCTGTAATACGTGCCATGCGACCCTTGCGCAAAGCCGATACAGCCCAGATAAATCAGAAAGACCGGTTTGCGCAGCAGATAGATGATCGACGAACCGGACCGCAACGGTCGGTCGGTTTGCGGATCTGGCATACGGGTAACAATGGCAAAATTTACAATCCCGGCAATGAACAGCAACCAGACAATCCACGCGGTCGAAGTGCCATCAAGAACCCATCCTGCGCCATAGGATGCCGCGATAAATGCAAGTGACCCCCACAGTCGCACTCGCCCGTAATCAAGTTCCTTGGCCTTGCATTCATGCACCGTAATCGTCGTGCCCAACGGCAATAACGGGGCAAAGGTAAAGCCGATGACGATGGATAGTCCGGCAAGCCACCAGAAATTGTTCGATACGGGAAAGGCCAGAATGGTGACGACATAAATCCCCGCCAGCCACAGCATTGGTGTTTTTCGGTTGCCGGTGCGATCTGCACGCTGCGCAATCAACGGATCTGCAAAGACACGTACCCAGTTGGGCAGAGACAGCAAAATACCGATTTCTGCGGCCGAAAGCCCCTGACTTTTAAGCCAGACCGGCCAATAAGGCAGAAATACCCCCTGAACCAGAAACAATCCGACGAAAAACAGCGCCAGAATGGTCGCCGTCTTCATGCGCGGATCGTCAAAGGATGGCAGGGTTGACTTGTTGTTCATGGAGCAATCTGGCGCCGTTTCAGACCACGCACGATGAACCGTGCCGGATGCACCGCATCCATCAGGGATTTTTCAAGCGGCAGGAGCATATTGCAAATCTCGCTGGCTAGTATTTCGGCGGCAAGTGGTGCTGCAATCAGCCCGCGCGCGCCAAATCCGGTACAGATATACACGTCTTTGTGGTAAGGCGCATCGATATATCGCGCAGCTTTTTTCCCTTTATCTATATCGTGATAGGCCGAAAGATAGGCATCGTAATCCGGTGCCGGACCAATCATTGGCAAGTGATCGGGGGTTGTGGTCCGCAGTGCCGCCCGACCGTCAAGTTTTATCGCTTCCAGCCTGTCGGCAAGTTCGGGCAGGACGCGGCCCAACTGGTTGCGGTTATATGCATGATCTGTTTCGCGCAGGTCGGTCTGATCATCATCGCGATCAAACGTCGCACCAAAAACGTGGATGCCCGCACGCGCTGGCGTCAGGTAGCCTTTATGACTTAGTACGCAGCGAATTTTTGCATCGCCATAGCATTCGTGCAATGTGCTGTCGTCAAAGTAACTGATCTGTCCGCGTACCGGGCGCAAATAGGCTGAAAGCCATGCGGTTTGATCGAGCCCGGTTGTCTCGGTCGCACCGGCAATGACCACGACGTCAAAGGGGCCAAATTCCTGCCCCTCAACCGAATGCAGGACTTTGTCTGTGCCATCTTCGGAAATTGCAGCAATCGGGGTATTGGTGTGGCACTTGATCCCGCTGGCAAGGCAGGTCACCAGCGATGGTGGATTGACCCAGCCAGCACCAGGATAAAACAAGCCACCATGGGGTAGCGGCAACCCAAAGGCGGTACTCGTAGCTTCACGGGTCAGAACATGAACCAGATCGGGACTGTCCGGCAGACGCTTCATCATACCTGCCTGCCGCTCTTCGTCGCGCTGGCTGGAAATTAAATCCAGTACGCCGCAAAAATCGGCTTCGATCTTCCCTGCATCGGACAGGCTGCGCACCAGTCGTTGGCTGTATCGGAAGCCCGCTTCGTAAAAGCGTCCTGTTATGGCGTTATCAGCGGTGAAATAGGGTTCAAGCATTCCGATGGGATTGCCAGATGCCGCATTTGCCAGGCGTTCGGATTTTTCAAAAAGCGTAACCGCACATCTGCGATTTTGAAGAGCTCGTGCACAGGCAGCTCCGGCCATACCGCCGCCAATGATCGCGATACGTTTGTTATCCGTCACCTTTGGCAATACAAACCAAGGGTTTTCGTCCATTCCTTTGCCGTGATCTGCGCTTTCATCGGTCCCTTTCGGGGCAAGACGGGCCGTGATCATATCGCGCTTATAGGCATATCCCTTGCGCTTGGCGACTTCAAACCCGGCCTGTTCCAGCCCGTCACGCACGATGCGTGCTGCACTGAATGTCGCAAGGTTCGCGCCATCACGGCTTGATGCCGCGGCAAGGGCGGTGAACAATTCCGGTCGCCACATATCGGGATTGCGCGACGGGGCAAAACCGTCAAGGAACCAGCAATCGACCATTCCGTGATAATCGCAATAACAGTCAATCGCATCCCCGATCAGGAGTGTCAGCGTCACCGAACCATCGCCCAGATCAAACCGGTGCACACCGGGCAACATCGTGCCGGCCGGCCATTGCGTGACAAGTTGATTCGAAATTTCTGCCAATTCCGGCCAGTTCTGATGTGCGCGTGCCATCGCATCACGCGTCAGCGGGAATTTCTCGACCGATACGAAATGCAAACGCTTGGACCGCGCCGGGTCCTTTTGCCAGCAATCCCATACGGCAAGGAAGTTCAGGCCCGTGCCAAAGCCGGTTTCACCAATCGTGAAATTCTCGCGTCCCCGCCATGCTTCGGGCAGGTTATTGCCCGCAACAAACACATATTGCGTTTCGGCCAATCCGTTTTTCGGATTGTAATAGATATCGCCAAATTGCCGGGAATAGGGGACATTCCCGTCGCGCCAGGTAATGCCGCTGGTTATTTCGGCGTTTTCGCCGGATGGTTCATCTGCGCTCATGCAGACAGTGCCTCGGCATCTTCTTCAGGTACCATAGCCAGTGCCTCGCGCACCGTATCAACACCTGCACCCTTGCGATGGGCATTTTCACTTAAATAACGTCGCCATTGTTTGGCGCCACGCATATGCTGAAACAGTCCCAGCATGTGTCGCGTCACATGGCCAAGCGTGCCGTTGTTCGATTTCAGATGTTCATCGATATATGGCAACATCGCCTCGACCACCTGATGGCGGCTTAAGGCTGGGGTGTCGTCGCCATAAAAACGACGATCCACATCCGAAAGCATATAGGGATTCTGATAGGCTTCACGCCCGATCATTACGCCGTCCACCTGTTTAAGGTGCTCTTCGGTTTCCTCCAGTGTCCTGATGCCGCCATTGATCAGGATTTCAAGTTCCGGAAATTCCTGTTTCAACTGGTAAACCAGCTCATATTTAAGCGGCGGAA
Source organism: Thalassospira australica (assembly GCF_044790785.1). Classification (GTDB taxonomy): domain Bacteria; phylum Pseudomonadota; class Alphaproteobacteria; order Rhodospirillales; family Thalassospiraceae; genus Thalassospira; species Thalassospira australica_A. The sequence continues at coordinate 1,878,171 of NZ_CP085258.1, forward strand.
CTTCGCGGTTTTCCTTGGGGCTAAGCCCGTTCAGCCACGCCTTGCGGGCATGTACGATAAAGGTCCTGCATCCTGCATCCGCCACGGTTTCGACAAACCGTTTCAGTGACGGGTAATCTTCCTGATCGTCGATACCGATACGGTTTTTTACCGTTACCGGCGCGTCACTGGCACCAATCATCGCCTGGACGCAATTTGCCACCACATCGGGCGTCGCCATCAGACAGGCACCAAATGCCCCGTTCTGCACGCGATCCGACGGGCAGCCGCAATTCAGGTTGATCTCGTCATAGGTATAGTCATTGGCAATCTCGCAGGCACGCGCCAGATCATCGGGGTTGCTGCCACCAAGTTGCAGGGCAACGGGATGCTCTGCCGCGTCATAGCGCAAATGCCGGTCTGCGCCGCCATGGATGATCGCGCCTGTCGTGACCATTTCGGTATAAAGCAGCGCATGCCGACTGATCTGCCGCAGAAAATAGCGATCATGCCGGTCCGTCCAATCCATCATCGGGGCGACGGAAATACGCCGATTGACAGTCATACCGAGTTGTTCCTGATCCTGCATATCTGAATGGGGTTGCCGTTTTCCGGGTGGGGTCTTTATATATGTTCCGGGATTTAGGGTCAAAACCCATTCGGCGATGCATGGCTGCATCGCACATTGCGACATACAGGAAGCATTCATGATTACGGTCTATGGCATCAAAAACTGCGACACAGTCAAAAAATCCCTGAAATGGTTCGACGCCAAGGGGATCGATCACAAGTTTCATGATTTCCGCATTGACGGAATTGATGCCAAAACCATCGAAAGGTGGCTTGCCGAAGTCGGCGGCAAGACCCTGATCAACAAACGCGGGCCAAGCTATCGCAGTCTTTCCGATGAGGACAAGGCCGTGCTTGAAAATGACGATGCGGCGGCCGCTGCCATCCTTGCAGCCAATCCGACCGTGATCAAACGTCCGGTTGTCGATTTCGGTGCGACCCGCACGGTTGCCTATGATGAAGGACGCTGGTCCGAACTGGCTAGGGCATGAGTGACAGGGTGATGGATGCGATTGTGGCCAAACCTGTCGTACGTGGCGTGATTTTTGATTGCGACGGTGTTCTGGTGGATACCGAACATCTGGCAAACAGGGTCCTGACCGATCTGCTGTGTGAATATGGCTGTGACATGACCCCGGCACAAAGCCACGAATTTTTTATTGGTGGCACGCTGGCGGCGGTTGCACCCAAAATGGCAGAATCTTTTGGTGTGACGCTTCCTGACGGCTGGATTAAGGAATGTTATGCCAGAACATTCAAATCATTTGAGAAAGATCTGAAGCCGTACGCTGATCTGGACCCTGTTCTTGACCTTCTGGATGCCAAGGGGATCCCGATGGCAATCGGCAGCAACGGCCCGCATGACAAGATGGGTGTGTCGCTTGGCAAGGTCGGATTGCTGGATCGTTTTCGTGGTCGGATATGTTCCGCCCATGATGTCCAACACGCCAAACCGGCACCTGACGTTTATTTGCTGGCCGCTGAAAAAATCGGCATCGACATCACCGAATGCGTGGTTGTCGACGACAGCATCAGCGGTGTGCGTGCCGGTGTTGCATCGGGGGCGACGACAATCGGTCTGGTCGATCTGACATCGGCGGATGCCCTGCGTGGGGCAGGGGCGCATTACGTCGCTGAAAATCATCTGGTATTGCGCGATTTTCTGGCCAATTGGATCGGTTGACAAAAAAGGCGGCATCGCGATTGATGCCGCCTGTCTTCAAATCATCGATATCTATTTTACTCGCCGATAACAATGCCCTCGCGTCTCGGGTCGGCCCCGCCAATCAGGCCCTGATCGGTAATCCGGATGATGTGCAAACCGGAATTAAGATCGCGGATCTCGGTTTTGAAACCGCGTTGCTGAAGATAAGGCGCAAGTGCCTCGGCCTCTGTTCCGGCCTCGATATCGAACGTGCCGAACCGGTTGATCAGATGAGGCATGTTGATGGCCTGCTGCGGGTCCATGCCCCAGTCAATCATCCCGATCAGCGACTGTGCGACATAACCGATAATTCGTGATCCGCCCGGTGATCCGGCGGCAATAACCGGTTCCCCGTCCTGCATGACGATTGTTGGTGCCATGGAAGAACGCGGGCGTTTGCCCGGTTCCAGCCGATTGGCAATCGGCACACCATTACTGTGTGTCTTGAACGAAAAATCGGTTAGTTCGTTGTTCAGCATAAAGCCCCGAACCATCAGGCGTGACCCAAAGCCGTTTTCAATGGTGGTTGTCATCGACACAACGTTACCCATGGCATCGACAATGGAAAAATGGCTGGTACTGGGGAATTCGATTGCTTCGTCATCGGCAAGCCGCATGGCGTGGCTGAATGCGGGCATTCCCGGTTCGACATTTTCCAGCGCCCGGTCGCTTTCCAGGAGTTTCGATCTTTGCGCCAGATAATCCTTGTCCAGCAATCCGGTCAACGGCATCGGCACAAAATCGATATCGGCCATATATCGCCCGCGATCGGCAAAGGCCAGACGTGATGCATCACCAATCAATCGCCAGCTTTCCGGCGATTTCGGGCCAAAATCACCAATATCAAACGGTTCGATCAGCCCAAGTATCTGCCCGACCGTCAGGGCGCCGGATGATGGCGGGCCCATTCCACATATTTCATATCCGCGATAATCGGCGCAAACCGGATCACGTTCCTTGACAGTATAATTGGCAAGGTCTTTCAGGGACAGAACACCGGGGTTCCAGCTTGCCCCCTGAACCTTGTTAACGATGTCATTGGCAATCGGCCCAAAATAAAACCCGCCAGTACCGTTTTGCGCCAACGCCTTAAGGGTATTTGCATATTCCGGGTTTTTCAGAAGCGCACCTTCTTTGATTGGCGCACCATTGGCGTCGAAGAAATATCCCTTTGCCGTATCATCGCGCGAAAGTTTTTCGGTATCTTGGGCAATCAGTCCGGCAAGGCGCTGTGAAACGCTGAAACCGATTTCAGCGCGCTCGATGGCAGGTGTCAGCAATGTCGGCCATTCAAGCTGCCCCCATTTTTCATGGGCAGTTTTCAGCAATGCCGGTGTCCCCGGTGTTCCGACCGAACGACCGCCGACAACCGCATCATAAAATTCCATCGGCTGGCCGTTTGCGTCCTGAAACAAGGTCGGGGTTGCTGCCATCGGTGCAGTTTCGCGTCCGTCAAGCGTGGTCAACTTGCCACTGCGCGCGTCAAAATAAACAAGAAACGCGCCGCCACCCAGACCCGATGATTGCGGTTCAACCAGCCCCAGCATGGTTTGAACCGCCACCATGGCATCAATTGCATTGCCACCTCGTCGTAAAACATTGGCACCGGCCTCTACCGCCAGCGGATTGGCCGCGCTGATCATCCAGTTTTCCGATTGCACCGAACTGCGTAATTCGATCGGCATCGTCGAACTTTCCGGGGCGACGGCATCGGTTGCCTGCTGCGCCGTTGTTGGCATGGCAAGAAGGGCCGTGATCCCGAATGTGATCATTGATGTTTTAAGCCGGAAGCATCCTGTCATACGAACCATGTCACCAACCTTTTTGTTGTGGTTATGTGGGGGCATGCTTCCAGAAATTGCGGTGATTGAAAAGAAAACAGTTCCGCGGCACTAAAAAACAAAAGGCAGAATGCGCGAACATCCTGCCTTTAAAACTGCATTTGGTTTTTGTGATCAATCAGGCCGCAGACTTCTTTGTCGTGTTGTCCTGTTTTTCGATCACATGCTTTTCAAGCCATTCGACAATGCCGGTTGCGGCCTTTTCCCAATTTGCATCCAGCATCATCGCGTGTGCGATATTGTCAAGCAGCACGCAATCCGCCCCAAATCGCCTGGCGGTATGGTTGACGACCTCGCTTTGTATGATTTCGTCATTGCGCGCCCCGATGGCCAGCATCGGCGGCAGATCGGTTTGCGACAGAAACACCGGATTTCCGCCCATCATGTCCATAAGGGCTCGGTGGCTTTCGGTTTCAAGACGGCCGAAATAGATCATGCCTTCGTCTTCGGCGATGTCAGGGGACAGCATGGCACGGCCAAGCCGGTCACGCAGCAATGTGTGCGGCCCGATGGCCTGAAGCCAGAACATCTGAAGGTAAAGATCGGGCTGGGCCATCGCCATCATGGTGTTGCTGGCAAGAAGGCCTTCTGGCGGGACGGATGCCATCAGCACCGCAGCGGCTGCCTTATGTTTTTCAAGATATTTCTGAATGATATAGCCGCCCATTGAATGACCGATCAGGATCGGCTTCTGGCCCAGCGTATCGACAACCGTTTCAAGGTCTTCAACATAATCGTCAATCGATGCCAGGCTGCGCAGGTGACGTCCGCCGCTTCCACCATGGCCGCGCAGCGAAAACGAAATGGTCTCGAACCCCTGATCGGCAAACCATGTCAGGAAATGCTCGTTCCAGCACCATGCACCTGTAAATGCACCATGGATAAAAACAATAGGGTTTTTGCATTTCGGCTTGTCGCTTGGGCTGCGGCGAAAAATCTCCAATTCGGGACTCATGGCAGGCCTCCTGCATGCGAATTATGTGGGGATCGCTATAATCTAACATGAAAATTACGGTTTCGCATCTGCAGCATTCGCTTGGATGCTGTATAATCATACAATTATATTGTAAATTGCCGTGGGGAATTACCCGCGATGATTGCCAGAGTCATATGCTTTGCATATGATCTTTCCGGGACAGCATTCAAAAGCAGTACATGTGTTAAGCCTGACCATGGCACTGACAAGAAAATGATAGCGAAAGCATAGAAAAGCTGGGGTAGATGGTAGAATTATCGGTGGTCGGTATTCTTGCGGGGCTCGATCAGGTCGCCCTCGCAGATGTCGAGCGGCACATCAACCGAAAAACATTTTCGGCGGGGGCGCAGATCATTGAACCCGAATCCGACAGTTCGGATGTTTATCTGATTTTGTCGGGTAAGGTTCGGATCGTGAATTATTCTTTATCCGGCCGTGAAATCACACTGGAAGAAATCGGGGCAGGTGGCTGTGTTGGTCAGCTTTCGGCAATAGATGGCGAGCCGCGTTCAGCCTGTGTGCTGGCTGTTACCAATACGGATGTCGCGATTGTAAGCCCCGCCAATTTCGAGAAAATTGTCAAAAACCACCCCTCCGTTGCCTGGAGCGTCATCCGGGAGTTGGCACGAATTGTCCGGACATCGACCCGCCGCATTGTTGATGTTAGCACACTTGGGGCAAATGAACGGGTTGTTGCCGAAATATTGCGTTGCGCACAGATCGGGATCGCAGAAGACGGATCTGCGATGTTAAGTCCCGTGCCCGTGCATTCAGAAATTGCCAGCAGGGTCAGCACCTCGCGCGAGACGGTAGCGCGTGTCATGGGGACTCTCGCCCGAAATGGCTTGATCGCCAAAGTCGAGTTGGGTTTGTATGTGCCTAACGTGCAGCGTCTTGAAGAATTCCTCAGTGAATCGATCCACTAGGCCAACATCGACCACAAAATAATGAAATATTGGCAGAAAGTTGAAAATGTTTCGTAAATTGTGACGGGTGTCACAGAACTCGTCTGCCCTACAGGATAGAAAAACAGGGTGACGGACATTTAACAGGTTCGGCACATCTCCCCCAAGAGAGTTTACTGGCCGTACATTTATGTACGGCCATTTTTTTGCGTTTCCTCATGGTGCGGCACTTCATCGCCCGATAAAGTAACGGTCTGTTTGAAACCATCACCAAATCAGGAAACAACTTCATGCGGTTATCTGTTGTTATGGCGGGCCTGAACGGGGCAATCGCGGTTGCTCTTGGTGCGTTCGCGACCCACGGAATGGCGGGCGAAGAAATGAGCCATGCCCGTGATCTTGTCGAAACTGCCGCCCATTATCAGCTGGTTCATGCTGTGGGGCTTGCGGCCATCGCGGCCCTTGCTCATCAGGTGCCGGATGAACGGCTTTTGCGCTGGGCGGCCTATGCGATGCTGGCGGGGGTTCTGTTCTTCTGCGGGGCGCTTTATATCATCGCCTTTGCCGGGATCAACACGTTTGGAATGGTTGCACCGATTGGCGGGCTGTCTTTTATTACGGGTTGGCTGATGCTGGCCGGGGCAGGCTGGAAGCGGTTTTCCGCCTGACGCGTTTTTGCAGGCCTGATCAGTCAACAAAAAAGACGTGGCCCGAAGGTCACGTCTTTTTTTATTCCGGTAATCCAATCAGCCGAAGCTGAAAGATTACTTCATTTTCGCTTCTTTGAACTCGACGTGCTTGCGCACGACCGGGTCGTACTTGCGAAACGAGAATTTCTCGGTGGTATTCCGCGGGTTCTTCTTAACGACGTAGAAGTAACCGGTATCAGCGGTGCTTACCAACTTTACGAGGATCGAAGCGGGCTTCGCCATGTCTCAGCTTCCTGTGTTCAGGTGTATCTCAGGCCGCGGAACATAAAGGTTATGAGCCGGGTGTCAAGCCATTTTGGCAAAAAGAATGCCATTTTTAATGTGTCGCAAAAGTATCGGCAATTTCCTGATATGGAAGCTGTGCCAAATCCTTGTAACCTGGCAGGTTTTTGATCAGTTCAAGCGCTACATCGATATCTGTTTCATCGCTTGTCTGGCGTGCCGGGCAAACATTTCGAAGGTCCCGTCGCGCTTGTTCATTCTGATAATCAAGGTTGCGCCACTTTGTCATCGTCATGACCATGTCCTCGCGATGTGCAAGGGCGGATTTGATCTGATCATTCGGATCAAGCCCGGCAGCGGTCGTGCAGATTGACGGGAAAAGACCGATTCGATCAAACGTATAACCCGACGGGGCCGTCATTCGTGACCAGGTAAAGGTCAATGTCCCCTTGTTTGCAAGGTCGTTGATCGCCTGAACCGACCCCTTGCCAAAGCTGGTCGACCCGATCAGAACCGCCCGATTGCGATCCTGCAGGGCCGCAGCTACCAATTCGGCCGAGGATGCGGTTCTACCGTCAATCAGGACGACAAGCGGCGCACCGCGCGTCAGATCCTCGGTATCAGCCTTGAAGATATGGCGGGCAGCCATCACGCGTGATCGGGTATTGGCAATCGGGCCGCCTGCAATAAACAGATCGGCAACCTCGACCCCCTGCTGCAAAAGCCCCCCGCGATTGCCGCGAAGGTCAAGGATCACCCCGCGCAAGCCCCCCGGGAAAAGATCAGCTTTGAGGATTTCATTACCAAGAGACTGTGCCGTCGCACTGTTAAAGCTGGCGATGCGGGCAATCAGGACATTTTCGCGAATTTCGGCAAATACCGTTCGGTTGATGACGCGCTCGCGCATGATTTCGACTGGTGTGATGATCTGGCTGTCGGCACCGTTGATCTCGATGGTGACCCGCGTGCCTTCCTCGCCATGCAGCAGGTCGCTGGCATAGGTCGCGGTTCGGTTATAAAGGTTGACCCCGTTTACCGAAATCAGCTGATCACCGATATTAAGTCCGGCCTTGGCGGCGGGGCTGTCGTCGTGCACTTTTTTGATTACCGGATAGCCATCGCCGCCGATCAGCCGCACACCGACCCCGATATAACCATCGCGCCGCGTGCGTGCCGTTTCGGCCTGATTGGGGCCTTCATAACGGCTGTAACGATCAAGGTTCCTGATTGATCCGCTGACAAGGGCTGACTGCACCGAAAGTGCGTCGGCATGGCGTAAATCGGGTGAATAAACCCGGTAAATGCCAACCCCCTTAAGCGCCAGTTCGGTCCACAAAAGTGTATCCTGTTCCTCAGTCCCGGTCGAAGGCAGGGGGAGGTTGCGGACAGTTTTGCCATTATATCCAAGGATAATTTCATCCGGCGTCATGCCGATGCGGATATTTGGATCAATCGTCGAAAGCCCGTCCAGTGCATTGACGACAATCTGTTCGCGTCCGACCGGATCGATATAACGTGTCGTGACCAGATCAATTGCCTGCGACATCACATCGCGGGTTTGCTGATCATCATTTGAAATGATCGCATCGCCACGCTGGGTGGCACAACCGGCCAGCAAAAGGCAAACCCCGACAATCCCGGCAATGCGCTTTATCGGGCGCAATGCCGGACGGGAAATGACAGTACCGAAATCTTGTGCGGCTGATGCCAAAATCTGCTCAATCCGAAAGGGGATGGATCAACATGAACGTTATTGTACTGCGAATGACGCGCAGCCGACAATGACTATCCCTTGATCTTCATCGCCCATTGGGTGCCAAGCACAGCGCCCTTGATAAAGGGTAGGAAGCCAAGGCACAGCAAAACGGTTGTCGGAAGCCAGACAGACAATTGCAACGCCATAGATGGCTGCATGGATTGTTCCATCGAAAGAGCACCGCCAACGACAATATGGCCGACAATGAAAATCGTGAAATAGGGCGGGGCGTCGTCACAGCGATATTCACCAATCGGATGGTGGCAACAATCGCATTCATCGCGCAGCTTCAGGTACCCGCCAAAGGCAAAGCCATGCCCGCAATTTGGGCATTTGCGCCGAAAGCCGCGGCAAAGGCCGGTCAGCAGGCGCGATCCGCTGCTTTGTTCACTGTATTCAGGCTGCATGGTGGCATTCGTTCCTGTTTCTTGATCCAGCCCCTTGATAAGGTCGGAAAAAAGGGGCATTGAAACGGTTCGCTATCATCATGAAGTTGAAGTGATCGGGCAAGTGTTTTTCCGGCATGGCTGAAAACTGTGCCGAAAGTCGTTATATTATCGATCCTTTGATACTGATGTCTTCAACCCGGTACAGGAGCGCCCAGATGGGGAATGCAGACGATATCGTCGCCCGACTGAAACAGGATTTCATTGAAGACACCCTTGAACGTACAGATCGTATCGAAACGACGATTGATCGTGTGGCGGGCGGCATGGACAAGGCCGAAACCGGCATTGCCGAACTAAGGCGGGAAGCTCACACGGTCAAAGGTCTGGCCGGTTCGTTCGGTTTTCCGCTGGTCGGCGCGATTGCTCACCGCATGGAAGATTATATCGCCGAACTGACCGAGATTGATGACCTCGAAGCCGCATCGCTTGTCGATTTTACGACATGGATCCGCGAAATCATCGAAAGCGGCACCAATCCTCCGGCCGAGGAAGAAACCCGTATCCTGCGGTCGCTTCCGACCCGAAGTGCGAAAAAGAGGGGCAAGGAAACTGCATCGGACAAGCCGACAGCGCATGACAAGGAAGTTCTGATCGTCACCGCAACGGTGGTTCAGGCCCATTTCCTGCAACGGGAACTGCGTGAGAAGGGGTATCGTACCATCACCGCACGCAATGCGGTCGAAGCATTCGAAACCGTTGTGCAATCGCGCCCGGATGCGATCATAACTGCTGCGGTTCTGGACGGGCTAAGCGGCATCGAGTTGATCCGTGCCCTGGCTGCGATGAAAACGATGAAGGGCAAGGCGCTTGGCCTTCTGACCAGCTTCGATGCATCTCATCCCGATCTCGAAGGTCTGCCGTCAAATGTCGCGATCATTTCAAACCGTGGCCAGCAAACGGCCGAACATCTGGCAAAGTTCATTGAAACGCTGGGCTGATTTTCTGACGTCGAATGCGATACGCAAAACGGGCGGCCATCAAAAGGCCGCCCGTTTTGTTTAATCTTCGCGTTTGGTGGTGTTTCGTGCAACCCGGCTTGATGCCACCAGCTTGCGTTGTTTTTTCGGTGTGGTTTTCTTTTTACCCGCCACCTTGGCGCCGGGCTTGCCGCCCGGTTTTCCGCCACGTGGTCCGCCACCCGACGCACCGCTTTTATCCTGTGGATTGGCCCGGAAGCCGGGCTTCGTCCCATGACGATGGCTGCGATCACCGGGGCTGCCACGGCGTTTTCCGCGCCCACGCGGTCGTTCAATCAGGTCACGGTCGGTAATGTCGGCATGCCCCGCCAGACGTAGCGCAAGCGACCCGGTTGCGGCATCTGCCTCGGCTATGCGGACAACAACATCATCGCCCAGACGGAATGTCTTGCCGCGATTTTGCCCGACCAGTGCATGACCGATGGCATCATGCACATAATAGTCATCGGGCAGGGTGGATATCGGGATCAAACCATCCGCACCGGTTTCATTAAGTGATACGAACAGACCGAAATGCGTGACCCCCGAAACGCGACCGGGGAACTCCGCGCCGACCTTGTCGGCCATATAGGCCGCGACATAACGGTCAACCGCATCACGTTCGGCCATCGCCGCACGGCGTTCGGTGCCGGAAATGTCTTCGCCGATCTGTTCGAACCGCTCTCCATCTTCGGGCGGCAATCCGCCTTCGCCAAGTTTCAGACCCGCAATCAGGGCACGATGCACCAGAAGATCGGCATAACGTCGGATCGGGGATGTGAAATGGGCATATTTCTTAAGCGCCAGACCAAAATGCCCAATATTATCGGGGCTATACATCGCCTGTGACTGACTGCGCAGCACGACGGTGTTGATCAGTTCGGCTTCGGGCGTATCCTTCGCCTGTTCAAGGATGCGGTTGAAATCGCGCGGGCGCAGGACCGCCCCTTTGTTCAGCTTGTATCCAGCCCCCTCAAGGAATTCATGAAGCGCTTCAAGCTTTTCCTCGCTCGGCGCATCGTGAATACGATACATGCAGGGCTGCTTGATCCGTTCAAGTTCTTCGGCCGCACACACATTGGCCGCGACCATGAATTCCTCGATCAGCTTGTGGCTGTCAAAGCGTGCCCGCGGGGCAATGGCAATGATCTGGCCTTTGTCATTCAGCTCGATCTTGCGTTCCGGAAGGTCAAGTTCCAGAACGCCGCGGCCTTTGCGGGCTTCAAGAAACGCCTCATACGCCCCGTAAAGCGGTTTGATGATGGTTTCAAGCAACGGCCCCGTTGTGTCGTCGGGATAACCATCCATTGCGCGCTGAACCTGATCATAGGTCAGGCGTGCTGCTGATCGCATCATTCCGCGACAGAATTTGTGTCGCAGTTTGGTGCCGTGCCGGTTCAACCACATCTCGACGGCCATACAGCCGCGATCTTCATGCGGTACCAGCGAACACCAGCCGTTTGACAATTCAAACGGCAACATCGGCACAACCCGATCCGGGAAATAACAACTGTTGCCGCGCTTTACCGCTTCACGGTCGAGCGCATCATGCGGACGCACATACCAGGACACATCGGCAATCGCGACCATAATGTGCCAGCCGCCCTCGTTCTCCGGGTCGGGATCAGGTTCGGCCCAGACGGCATCGTCAAAGTCGCGTGCATCCGCACCGTCAATCGTCACCAGCGGGATATCGCGCAGATCGGTGCGCTTGCCCATTGGCGTTGCCTTGGACTCGCGGGCCTGCAATTCGACCTCGGGCGGAAATTCAAACGGAATGCCGCGTGCATGGATCGATACCAGACTGATCGATTTCGGCTCGTTGATATTGCCCAGAACCTCTGTAATCCGTCCCTTGCGCAGACCAAAATGCTTGCCCGGCAGAATTTCCGTCAGAACCAGCGAACCACCTTCAAGATCGGGGTGATCATCCAGCGGCACGGCGATCTCGCCGCTATCCTTGCGGTCCGTCGGCACGACCCGGCCTTCACGTTCATTGGGACGGAAAATGCCCAAGACACGTTGCGGGCCGCTGCCCAGAACCCGCATGATGCTGGCTTCATAGGTCTGCTTGCCGGTATAGCGCAGTTTGGCAAGGATTTTGTCGCCAATTCCCGGTGCGCTTGGTCCGCCGCGCCGGATCGTTTTCACGTAAATGACCGGCGGTTCATAATCTTCTTTCCAGACATTGGGGCGCGCAATCACTTCGCCATCATCATCAATGCCGGTGATTTCCAATACTTCAACCGGTGGCAGGCGGTCGGGTTTGTCAAACCGTTTGCGGCCCTTGACCACATCCCCACCAAGTTTCAGATCCTTCAGGATCTTTTTAAGCTCGATCTTCGCTGCACCCTTGATGTTAAAGGCGCGCGCAATTTCGCGCTTGCCCACCGGGGTGGGGCTCATATCAATGAATTCCATGATCTGTTCCCGGGTGGGGAACGGGGTTTTATTTTCTGTGTCGTTCGCCAACTTCGCGGCGTCCTTTCAATTTCATAGTCAAGAAAAGGAAGGCGGCGATTAGTTCGCCGCCTCTTTCTTGGTTGTTTTCTTCGCTGCGGGTTTCTTTGCAGCGGTCTTTTTGGCGGCCGGTTTCTTGGCAGCCGCTTTTTTCGTCGTTGTTTTCTTTGCGGCGGTTTTGGTTGCCTTGGCCTGTTTCCCTGATTTGGCTTCCTTTTCCTTCAGTGCCGCAATGGCCATTTCCAGCGTGACATCTTCCTTTTTGGTGTCACGCGGCAGATTGGCATTGGTTTTCTTGTGTTTGACAAACGGCCCCCAACGGCCATCAGCCAGGAATATCGGTTCGCCGTCATCGGGATGTTTGCCGATTTCCTTGCCCGCTTTTTCGCGTTTGTCCGCAATCAGGGCAATGGCACGGTTTTCACCAATGGTCAGAACATCATCCTCGGCCTTGAGCGATGCAAAGATGCTACCTGCCTGAACATAAGGACCAAATCGGCCGACATTGGCTTTGATCTCCTCGCCTGTGTCGGGGAATACGCCCACCAGACGCGGCAATGTCAGCAATTTTTCCGCCTTGGTCAGATCGACAACCGATGGCTCCAGCCCTTTCGGAAGCGATGTCCGCTTCGGTTTGACCTTTTTGGGTTTGCCATTCTTGCCTTCGACTTCTTCTTCCTCGCCCAACTGCACGTAAACGCCATACGGGCCTTTGCGCAGCGTGATTTCCTTGCCGGTTTCCTTGTCAATACCAAGAACCTTGGGACCGGCATCAAGTTCGGAATCGCCGCCATTTTCATTGGCAACCAGCGGACGGGTAAAGTTGCATTCCGGATAATTCGAACACCCAAGGAATGCGCCAAATTTGCCAAGCTTGAGGCTGAGCGTCCCATCGGCACATTTCGGGCATTTATGCGGGTCCGTACCATCTTCGCGCACTGGGAACAGGTAATTTTCAAGCATCACCTGAAGCGCATCAAGCACATCGGTGATCTTCAGTTCCTTGGCTTCGTCAACATTGCCCTTGAAGGCCGACCAGAACTGGTTCAGCACATCGCGCCATGCAAGGCTACCGTTGGAAACGTCATCGAGCTGGTTTTCCAGATCGGCCGTAAAGTTATACTGCACATAACGTTCAAAGAATTTCGACAGGAACGCCGTGACCAGACGGCCACGGTCCTGTGCGACAAAGCGACGCTTGTCCAGCGTCACATAATCGCGATCCTGCAAAACCGAAATGATCGATGCATAGGTCGATGGTCGGCCAATGCCCAGTTCTTCCATTTTCTTGACCAGGCTCGCCTCGGTATAGCGGGGCGGGGGCTGGGTGAAATGCTGGTCGATACTGACTTTGCCAAGATCAGGCTTCTGCCCTTCTTTCAGCGGCGGCAGACGACGATCATTTTCGTCCTCGGTCTCGTCATCCTTGCCTTCCTGATACAGTTTCAGGAAACCGTCGAATTTCACGACCGAGCCATTGGCACGCAAAACCACGTGATTGTCATTCGATGACAGGTCAACCGCGACCTGATCGAATTTGGCGTCTTCCATCTGGCAGGCGACGGTACGTTTCCAGATCAGGGTATAAAGCGCAAGCTGATCCTTATCGAGGTGACGCGCAACCTGATCGGGGCGGCGGAACAGGTCCGTCGGGCGGATGGCCTCGTGGGCTTCCTGTGCGTTCTTGGCCTTGTTTGCAAAGCTGCGCGCACTTGGCGGGAGGTAATTTTCACCGTAATCCTTGGAAATCAGGCGGCGTGCGGCGGCCAATGCCTCGCCCGACAGGACAACCGCATCGGTACGCATATAGGTAATCAGACCTACCGTCTCGCCACCGATATCAACCCCTTCATAAAGGCGTTGCGCAAGCTGCATGGTGCGTTTCGCGCCAAAGCCAAGCTTGCGCGATGCTTCCTGTTGTAGGGTCGATGTCGTGAAAGGCGGCTGCGGACGACGTTTGACGTCCTTGCGCTCGACCTTCGAAACGGTATAGCTGCGGCTTTCTACCTTTTCTTTGGCAATCGTTGCAGCACCCTCATTGCCCAGTGCCAGCTTATCGAGCTTCTCACCGTTCAGATGGGTCAGGCGCGCGGTGAAGTTGCCTTCAGGCACCTTGAAACCGGCTTCGAGTGACCAGTATTCGTCTGGGCGGAATGCTTCGATCTCGATCTCGCGCTCGCAAATCAGGCGAAGGGCGACGGACTGCACGCGACCAGCCGACCGCGAACCGGGCAATTTGCGCCACAGGACCGGCGACAGGTTAAAGCCCACCAGATAATCAAGAGCACGGCGCGCGAGATAGGCATCGACCAGTTCCTGATTAAGCTCGCGCGGATTGGCAATCGCGTCCGTTACGGCCTTTTTGGTGATCTCGTGGAACACGACACGATGAACGTCGCGACCGCGCAAAAGCTTTTTCTGTTCCAGAACTTCCAGAATATGCCACGAAATCGCTTCCCCTTCACGATCCGGGTCAGTCGCGAGATAGATGGTGTCGGCATCGCGTGCGGCCGATGCGATCTCGCGGATCTGTTTTTCCGAACGGCCATCGGTTTCCCAGACCATCGAAAAGTCGTTGTCGGGATCAACCGATCCATCCTTTGACGGAAGATCGCGGATGTGACCAAACGAGGCCAGCACCTTGTAATCGTCACCGAGATATTTATTGATCGTCTTGGCTTTGGCCGGGGATTCGACGATGACAAGATTCATTACGTTTTTCGTGTCCGGTTCTTGCGCCCTGGGGCGATAATGTATGTCGTGCTGCGAATGATCCGAATGTCCGACACTTATATATAGTATGACCGCATTTCAGATCAGATTGCGCAAATTGCGGCAAATCACAACAATATTGTCGCAGCACAAATGTCTGCGACACTCATTCGGCGATACGCGATACCCTATTTCCGGGGTGACGTTCAACCCTTCCTGCAAGCTCAAGCTCAATCAGCATGGTTGAAATCACATCGGCAGGCATCCCCGATGCCCGGATAAGCTGATCAATCAGGAGCGGGCTGGTCGACAATAATTCAAGGATATGGTCCGTTTCGCGGTCTGCGTTTCGAGCCGGGGCAGGTGCCCCTGTTTCTTCTTGGTTGTCAACGCTTTCAGGGGTGCCAACAATGATCGCGGTTTGGGCATCGCGTTCGATGGAATTGGTGATGTCGCTGAAATCATCTGATGAACCGCTTATGGTTGCCGCGCGTCTGTCGATGGCAAAATCATGAATTCCTTCACGCAGATGATTGTTTCGCTCCGAAATGCGCAAGGCATCGAAGATCACATCAACGGAGTCGCATAGGATCGCCCCGTCGCGGATCAGACTGTTAGGGCCTGCCGCGCGCGGATCGGTTGGACTGCCCGGAACGGCAAAAACATCGCGCCCCTGTTCTCCTGCAAATCGGGCGGTGATCAGCGATCCGGAATTACGCCCTGCCTCGACCACAACAATGCCATGCGACAGTCCGGAAATGATCCGGTTGCGCCTTGGAAAATGCCGTGCCTGCGGATTTAACCCCGGTGGCATTTCCGAAATCACGCAGCCATTTTCGCAAAGCTTGCGATACAGATCGGCATGTTCCCGCGGATAAATCACATCCACACCCCCGCCCAAAACCGCAACGGTGCCACCAACTGTATTTGCGACCTGCAGGCAGGCATCGTGAACCGCGCCATCAATCCCGCGCGCCATACCCGATGCAACGACATATCCTGCCTCGGACAGGGCGGCTGCTAACCGCCGGGCAAAACCGCATCCATTGGCTGATGCATTCCGGGCGCCGACGATTCCGATGGTTGGCTGATTTAACAATTCGACGCGGCCCAACGCATAAAAATAGGGCGGGGCATCTTCAATCGCGGCTAGCATCGCCGGATATTCCGGATCACCGATAATCACCGGCTTGGCATCGCAGGCGCGCGCCTGTTCAATTTCGGCAATCGTGTCTTCGCGCGTTGCCAGAACAATCTTCCGCTTGCCACCGGTGCGCGCGATGATATCGGGCAGGGCATCAATGGCATTGCGTGCCGTTCCGAACCGCTCGATCAGCTTGCGGAATGTGACCGGCCCGACATTGGTACTGCGCGCCAGTCGCATACGTGCGAGACGTTCGGATTGCGGTAATCGTATCGGTTGTTGCGTGTCTGAAACCATAACGCCCGGATTGTGATCATCCGGGCGTTGTCTCGTCAAGCTATTCCAACTGCACAGCTTATTCTTCGCTGGTGGCTGCGGCTTCTTTTTTCTTCTGGCCGATTTTCGGCTCTTCGCCTTTGAGAAGGCGTCGGATATTGCTGTGATGTGCTGCCCAGACAATCACCGCAAGGAAGATTGCAAGCCATCCGGCACCCAGATCATTGGCGATCAGGAAGGCGGCAATCGGGGCAGCAATCATTGCAATCAGGGCAGAAAGAGATGAAATGCGGAAAATCAACGCCATGACAAGCCACGTCGCTGCCGCGACAAGCCCCATGATCCAGTTGACCGCAATAAGAGTGCCAAGGGTGGTGGCAACACCCTTACCGCCCTTGAAGCGCAGCCAGACGGGAAACATATGCCCGATAACGGCGGCACCACCGGCAAAAATACCGGCCTCAGGGCTGACAAAATGGGTAAATAGCAGGGCTGCCGCTGCACCCTTGCCGACATCGCCGACAAGTGTCAGGAACGCCAGAAATTTGTTGCCGGTACGCAGTACGTTGGTCGCACCAATATTGCCCGATCCGATCTTGCGGATATCGCCAAGTCCGGCCATCCGCGTCAGAACCAGACCAAACGGGATCGAGCCCAGCAGATAACCGCAAACGGTCGCAATCTGCAGCGACATCAGGGTTGCCTTGTAAGTGGCATCAAGTTCCATATTACGCGCCTTCCGCGACAGAGGGGGCGGCAAAAACCTCGCGGCCATCAATGATGGTACGCAGGACACGGCCTTGGGTAAGGCGGCCATCAAATGGCGAGTTTTTCGATTTTGACTCGAACTGATAAGGATCAATCTTCCACGGGCGATCCGGATCAAACAGCACCAGATCGGCTGCCGTCCCGATTTCAAGCGTACCGGCACCCTTGATGCGCACCAGTCCCGCCGGGGCCGTCGTCAGTTTGGTAATCACATCAAGCATCGACATATGCCCGTTGTGATAAAGCTCCAGCGTGATCGGCAGAAGTGTTTCAAAGCCGACACCACCGGCGGCGGCCTGTGCAAAGGGCAGGCGTTTGGAGTCAACATCCTGCGGGTTATGGTCAGATGCGATGGCATCAATCGTGCCATCGGCAAGGCCCGCCACAATCGCCTGACGGTCATCTTCGGACCGAAGCGGCGGCGACAGTTTGGCAAAGGTCCGGTAATCCGAAACCGCATTTTCGTTAAGCGCGAAATAGAACGGGGCGGTATCGCACGTGACCTTAAGGCCGCGTTTCTTGGCCTTGCGGATCACCTCGACCGACTCTCCGGTCGAGATATGGGCAAAATGCAAACGTCCGCCTGTCATTTCTACCAGCCGCAAATCGCGCTCTATCTGCATGACTTCGGCAAGGGGGGAAACACCGCTAAGGCCAAGGCGCGTGGCAAGTTCGCCGCTATTCATTGCCGCACCCTTGGAAAGTTCCGGCTCCTCGGGATGCTGGACGATCATGCCGTCAAAGAAGGTCGAATAGGACAACGCCTGTCGCAGCAACCGGGCACTGGCGATGGTTTTCACGCCATCGCAAAATGCGACCGCACCGGCCTGATGCAAAAGACCCATCTCGGTGATTTCACCACCTTCGATGCCCTTTGATACCGCACCATAGGCAAAAACCTTGGCCAGGCCAACCTTGCGTGCCCGGCGTGCGATAAATTCGACCCCGGCCACATCGTCAATCACCGGATCGGTATTGGGCAGGGCGATGATCGTGGTGATCCCGCCTGCTGCCGCCGAACGACCGGCGGTTTCAATGGTTTCCTGATGCTCGAACCCCGGATCGCGCAATTGTGCGCGCATGTCGACAAGTCCAGGCGCAAGGCACGCACCCGCGGCATCAATAATCTCGCAATCCTTGGGCAGGTTGTCGCGCGTAACCTTGGCACCGCAATCAATGATCTTGCTGTTCTCAATCAGGATGCCGCCCGTACTGTCGGTCTGTGCTGCCGGGTCAAGCAGTCGGGCATTGATGATGGCCTTGCGGCCCGTACCCTTTACGCGAATGGCTGGGGTCATGCCTGGCCTCCTGCCTGTCTATGGTTCTGCACCAGCAATTCAAGGGCGGCCATGCGCACCGCAACC
The DNA here is from genome assembly GCF_044790785.1 of Thalassospira australica. Lineage (GTDB taxonomy): Bacteria > Pseudomonadota > Alphaproteobacteria > Rhodospirillales > Thalassospiraceae > Thalassospira > Thalassospira australica_A. Next base: position 1,896,463 of record NZ_CP085258.1, read on the forward strand.
CCCATTTCAACCTGTTCGCGGATGACGGACCGTTCAACGTCGTCGGCGACTTCACTGTCGATCTCTACCCCGCGGTTCATCGGGCCGGGATGCATGATCAGCGCATCGGGCTTGGCATTAGAAAGCTTGGCGCGATCAAGGCCGTGGAAATGGAAATATTCGCGGACCGACGGGATAAAGCTTCCTTCCATGCGTTCAAGCTGAAGGCGCAGCATCATGACGATGTCGCAATCCTTAAGGCCTTCTTCCATGTCGTGGAAAATCTCGACCCCCATCCGGTCGATCTTGGACGGGATCAGGGTCGGAGGGGCCACAAGCCGCACGCGCGACCCCATGGTATTGAGCAGCAGGATGTTGGACCGTGCAACACGCGAATGCGCGATATCGCCGCAAATCGCCACATTCAGCCGATGCAGGCGGCCCTTGTGGCGGCGGATGGTCAGCGCATCAAGCAAGGCCTGTGTTGGATGCTCGTGTCGGCCATCCCCGGCATTGAGAACCGCACAATTGACCTTTTCGCTCAGAAGCTTGACCGCACCGCTGTCACCGTGGCGGACCACAAGTGCATCGGGGTTCATCGCATTGAGCGTCATTGCCGTATCAATCAGGGTTTCACCCTTTTTGACCGAACTGGTGCCGACCGTCATATTGATGACCATCGCACCCAGCCGCTTGGCGGCAAGTTCAAACGATGTCAGCGTTCTGGTCGAATTTTCATAGAACAGATTGACGACCGTGGCCCCGGCAAGAATGTTGCTGGTCTTGTCTGCCGTGCGGTTCTTTTCCGCATAATGCTGGGCGCGATCAAGAATAAGGGTGATTTCCCCCGGGGTAAGACCTTCGATACCGAGGAGGTGAGGGTGCGGATAGTGATCCGCCGCTGGTCCCATGACACTCATGGCGTTGCACATATTCCTTAAATGGTATGGGCAGAATTTCGCGCGGAGCATACCCAATTGCCCCTGTCACGGAAAGTTAAAATATTGCCCAAACATCCTGACCGGATGGTCAGTATTTCACCTGGTTTACATCACACCACATGCAGCAAAACCGCAAGGATCGGGATGCTGACAATCGCGACAAGCGTATGAACCGTAATGATGCTGGCCATCATCGGTGCATCACCGCCCATCAGGCGGGCCAGTACAAACGCGCTGGCCGAACACGGCAGCCCGGCATACAGCACAACCGCCGCCAGTTCTACCGGTGGCAGCCCCAGCAAAAGACAAAGCCCCGCTGCAATCGCCGGGCTGATGACAAGTTTGCCAAGCGTTGAAAACCCGACCGGCCCCCCGGCACGCCGTGCCGCCGAAAGATCAAGCCCGGCACCAACCGCCAGAAGCCCGATCGGCAATGCCGCCCGTCCCAGAACTTCCAGAAACGGTCCAATCACCGGCGGCAGGCCAAAGCCCGTCATATTGATCGCAATGCCCAGAACACACGCCATCAGCAATGGATTGCGCAAAACATCGCGCAAAAGCGACACCACACCGGGCGTGCGATCATTATCCCCCCAATGCGCACAGGCCAGAACCGACAGCACATTGACCGTCGGCACGACAAGGGCAACGCAAAGGGCTGTCACTGTTAATCCGGCTTCGCCCAGAAGGGCAGCGGCAACTGCAAGCCCGATATAGGTATTGGGCCGGATCGCCCCCTGAAACAGCGATGAAAACGCCGGGTTGCTGATTTTCAGAACCGGCTTGGCAATCAGGATAAGAACGGTACAGATAAAAACCGTGCCCAGCATCGCGGTTGCAATCCCCGCCAGCGGCAGGCTGCCCAGATCGGCGCTGGCCGTATTGGAAAACAGCAATGCCGGGAACGTCACATAATAGGTCAGCTTTTCCGCCCCCGGCCAGAACGCATCAGGCAGGAATTTGCGTTGTCGCAGGATGAAACCAAGCACGATCAGGGCAAAGGTCGGGATCAGGGCGGACAGGATGGCAATCATGGGGTGCTTTCGAATGTATCTTCCGGTAGCAGGGTTCGGTCATTAATCTGTTATTAGGCGATTTGCTGTGATGGTTGACATTGTGAAATCGATCCTTGTCGTCGTATCGACAAGACTGTCTCTTTCTTCGCATGTCCATCCCGTGATAATGAGCATGGGTCAGATAATGCGTGCAACGCACTGATTTATCAATTGAAAGAAATTCCTGACCGTCATCACGGCAAACGGGAATGCCAATCAGGGGAAAGCCCATGAGTCGCGCCATCGATCATCTGGTTTTATGTGTCAATGATCTTGACGCGGCCTGCGATGCCTATCGCAGGCTGGGCTTTACCGTCACCCCGCGCGCCAATCATCCATTCGGTACCGGCAATGCCCTGATCCAGCTTGACGGCATGTATATCGAATTGCTTGCCGTGGTCGAGCCGGGAAAAATCGCTGAAACCGATCTTTCGGCACCTTTTTCCTTCCCGATTTACAATCGCGATTATCTGCGTCATCGCGAAGGCATGTCGATGCTGGCCCTGCAATCGCGCGATGCCGAAAAGGACCGGGAGGATTTCATTGCCGCCGGTGCCGCCGTGCCCCGTGTTTTCAAATTCGAACGCGAAGCTACCCGCCCGGATGGCTCCCAGACCGACGTCGCCTTTTCCCTGGCCTTTGCCAATCATCCGTTGCTGCGCCACGCGGTAACATTTGTCTGCCAGCATCGCCATCCGCCGCAGAATTTCTATTATCCGGAATATCAGACACACGCGAACGGGGCTTATGCCATCGGCAAGGTGTTTCTGATGCATTGGGCGGCCGATGCGGTAACCGATTTTGTCGAGGAAATCGGAACCGACAAAATTGTCGAAGCCCTGCACAGCGATGAAATGGTGATCCGTTTTGGCATTGATGATCCGCTTTTCCCGACAGACGGCTTTGCCGGATACGAAATCATCGTCGACAAGATCGACACCATCGCCAAAGCCGCCCAATCCATGGGGGCAATTCATAAAAAGGGTCGGCTGATCCTGCCGCCGTCCAAATTCTTCGGAACCCTGGTTGTCTTCAAGGCAAAAGACAAAGCCGCCTGAAATATCAGGCGGCCTTATCGGAAATTTTGAAACTGCCCGGTTTCATGTGACAGAAAATCAGGCTTCTTCGTCACCAAATTCATCTTCATCATCGTCATCTGGGTTCGCACCCGGATCGGTATGAAGATTAAGGTTATCAAGCGCCCCCTGAAGGATATAGGCAGCAGCCGTTTTATCGACGACCTGCGCCCGGCGTTTGCGCGTCATGTCGACATCCTCGATCAGGATGCGTTCAACCGCATTGGTCGAAAGACGTTCATCCCAAAGCAGGATCGGCAGATCGATATATTTCTGCATTTCATCGACAAAGGCATAAACCCGGTGACATGCCTTGCCGATTGTACCGTCAAGTTCACGCGGAAAACCGATGATGATACCACCGACATTCTGCTTGGTGACGATTGCCGAAAGTTCGGCAATATCACGCGTGAATTTCTTGCGCGAAATCAGAGAATAGGGTGACGCGATCTGTAGCCCGACATCCGAAAGGGCCACGCCAATGGTCTTGGTGCCGAGATCCAGCCCCAAAACGCGTGCTGCCGGTGTTAGAAACCGCAGCAATTCCTGTGTGTCATTGCAAATCATGGCGACCTTATAGGTGCGTTGCCAAAAAAACGCCAGCGCATTTCAACCGGCGAAACGCAATACTGACATGCCTGAAACGTCGGTGAAAGCATGGCTTTGCCTCTGATGCCAGCCATGATCGGGCGGCATCTTTCCCAACAGTTGGAAAAGTTGCCGAAATTGGCTGTCTCCGGCCCTTGCGGCGGGGGCGGCGGGGTGCTAGTTTCCGCGCTGTAATTTCAGGTTCCGGCAGGCCGCCTGCCTGCCGGGTGTTTTGTCATTCCTTAAGAGAGACTTTCATCCATGTCGTCTTTGGATAAGGAAACAGTTCGCAGGATCGCCTTTCTGTCGCGTATCAACGTGTCCGAAGAAGGGCTTGGCGAACTGGCGGGAGATTTGACCCGTATCCTCGATTTCGTCGAGGAACTGCAAGAAGTTGATGTCGAGGGTTGTGATCCCCTGACGTCGGTTGCCGATCTGACCCTGCCGATGCGCAAGGACGAAGTCACCGATGGCAATATCCAGCAAAAAGTCCTGTCAAACGCACCGATGACCGATGCTGGCTGTTTTGTTGTGCCGAAGGTGGTTGAATAATGACTGATCTGACAAATCTGACACTTGCCGAGGCCCGCGACGGGCTGGCAAAGGGCGATTACACGTCGGTCGAACTGACCGAAGCCCACATCAAATCAATGGAAGCGCACCGTAATCTGAACGCTTACATCACCGAAACCCCGGACAAGGCCATCGACATGGCCAAGGCTTCCGATGCCAAGCGCGCCAAGGGTGACGCGGGCAAAATGGAAGGCCTGCCGATTGCGATCAAGGATCTGTTCTGCACCGAAGGTGTCCAGACGACCGCAGCCTCGCACATTCTTGAGGGTTTCAAACCGGAATATGAATCCACCGTCACCACCAACCTGTTCAATAACGGCGCGGTGATGCTCGGCAAGGCCAACCTTGATGAATTTGCCATGGGGTCGTCCAATACCTCGTCCTATTACGGCAATGTCATCAACCCGTGGAAGGGCAAGGATGGCAAGGATCTGGTTCCGGGTGGCTCGTCCGGTGGTTCGGCGGCTGCTGTTGCCGCGGGCATGGCGTTGGCGGCGACCGGTACTGATACCGGTGGCTCGATCCGTCAACCGGCATCCTATTGCGGTATTGTCGGCCTGAAGCCGACCTATGGCCGTTGCTCGCGCTGGGGCATTGTTGCCTTTGCAAGCTCGCTTGATCAGGCTGGTCCGATGACCAAAACCGTTCGTGACGCTGCGATCATGCTGGGCGCAATGGCTGGTCACGACGCCAAGGACAGCACGTCCGCCCCGGTTGCCGTTCCTGATTTCGAAGCCGCCCTGACGGGTGACATTCGCGGCATGAAAATCGGTATTCCGAAAGAATACCGTGTCGATAACATGCCCGAAGAAATCAACAGGCTGTGGGATAACGGTATTGCGATGCTGCGCGATGCGGGCGCCGAAGTGGTCGATGTGACTCTGCCGCACACCAAATATGCGCTTGGCACCTATTATATCGTCGCCCCGGCCGAGGCATCCTCGAACCTCGCGCGTTATGACGGCCTGCGTTACGGCCAGCGCGTCATGGACGAAGGCGACAGCCTGGACGATATGTATATGAAGTCCCGTGCTGCCGGTTTCGGCAAGGAAGTCCAGCGACGCATCATGATCGGCACTTATGTGCTGTCGGCTGGTTACTATGACGCCTATTACAACAAGGCGCTTAAAGTCCGTCGTCGCATTTACGAGGATTTCGCAACCGCATTTGGCACCGTTGATGCCATTCTGGCACCGACCGCACCGTCGGCCGCCTTTGCGATTGGCGAAAACGAAGACGATCCGGTCAAAATGTATCTGAACGACGTCTTTACCGTTCCGGCAAGTCTTGCGGGTCTTCCGGGCCTGTCCGTTCCGACCGGCCTGTCTGCCGAAGGTCTGCCGCTTGGTTTGCAGCTGATTGGTAAACCGTTTGACGAAGAAACCGTTCTGCGTGTCGGTGGCGTGCTTGAAACTGCCGCCAACTTCACTGCGAAACCGGCCGGGCAGGAGGGCTGATCCATGACCTATATCATCGAAGGTTCAACCGGCCCTTGGGAAATCGTTGTCGGTCTGGAAGTCCACTGTCAGGTGGTTTCCAAATCCAAACTCTTTTCCGGTGCATCGACCACATTCGGTAACGAACCGAACACCAATGTCAGCCTCGTTGACGCGGCCATGCCAGGCATGTTGCCGGTGATCAACGAGGAATGCGTGCGGCAGGCCGTCAAGACCGGCCTTGGCCTCAAAGCAAAGATCAATCTTGAAAGCGTCTTTGCGCGCAAGAACTACTTCTATGCCGATCTGCCGCAGGGCTATCAGATTTCGCAGTTCGACAAACCGATTGTCGGCGAGGGGACCATTATCCTCGACATGCCTGATGGCTCGACCAAATCGGTTGGCATTGAACGCCTGCATCTTGAACAGGATGCCGGTAAATCGATGCACGATCAGGACCCGAAATATTCGCATATCGATTTGAACCGTTCAGGCGTTGCCCTGATGGAAATCGTGTCCAAGCCTGATATCCGCACCCCGGAAGAAGCCGGTGCCTATCTGACCAAGCTGCGCGCGATTGTACGTTACCTTGGTACATGCGATGGCAACATGAACGAAGGTTCGATGCGTTGCGATGCCAACGTTTCGGTCCGTCGTCCGGGCGCTGAATTCGGCACACGCTGCGAAATCAAGAACGTGAACTCCATCCGTTATGTGATGCAGGCGATCGAGATCGAAGCAAAACGCCAGGTCGAAATCATCGAAGCCGGCGGTGAAATCGTTCAGGAAACCCGACTTTACGATCCGCGTCTGGGGGAAACCCGTTCGATGCGGTCCAAGGAAATGGCACATGATTACCGCTATTTCCCGGACCCGGATCTGCTTCCGCTGGTGTTTGATCAGGCATTCGTTTCCGAAATCGAAAAGACCCTGCCGGAACTCCCGGACGAGAAAAAAGCCCGCTTCATGCGTGAAAACGGCCTGTCGGCCTATGATGCCGGTGTTCTCGTCGCGGATCAGGAAAAGGCCGCCTATTACGAAGTCGTTGCCAAGGGCCGCGATGGCAAACTTGCCGCAAACTGGGTGATTACCAACCTGTTTGGTGCGCTCAACAAGCTGGAAGTTCCCGTCACCGAAAGCCCGGTTACGGCCGAAAGTCTCGGCAAACTTCTGGACCTGATTTCGGATGACACTATTTCGGGCCGTATCGCCAAGGACGTCTTTGAAATCATGATCGAAACCGGCAATGACCCGGAAAAGATCGTGGAAGAAAAAGGTCTGAAGCAGATCACCGATACCGGTGCGATTGAAACAGCAATCGACGAAGTCATTGCGGCCAATCCGGACAAGGTTCAGGAAATCCGCGACGGCAAGGACCGCATGCTGGGCTGGTTCGTTGGCCAGGTCATGAAATCCACGGGTGGCAAAGCCAACCCGGGCATGGTCAACCAGATGCTCCGCGACAAAATCCTCGGCTGATTTCAATCATCAGACGATGCGTAAAAGCCGCCCGTTTCAGATCGAAACGGGCGGCTTTTGTCATTATCAGGCTTAAATGTCATTGGTCCGGTAACCGCGCGGCGATGCGCCAAGGATGCGTTTGAACATGTTGCTGAATGCGGCGGGATTGTCATAGCCAAGGTCCATCGCAATCGTTGTGACGGCTTCACCGGCGGCCAGTCTTGGCAGGGCGGCAAGGATGCAGGCCTGTTGACGCCATTCGACAAAGCTTGATCCGGTTTCCTTGCGAAACTGCCGGGTAAAGCTTCGACGGCTCATGCCCAGATGATGGCACCAGTCATCGATTGTTTCATGCGGGGTCGGGGATGCCAGAAAGGCACGGCACTTTTCCCGTAATGCGGCCTGTTCCGGTAGTGGAAGCGACAGCGGCAGGACCGGCAACCGTTTGATTTCATGTTCGATCAGCGCCATCAGCGCCCCATCACGACCCGCCATGTCATATTCCGCTGGGACGGCAACCGCTTCGATCAGTAAATGGCGCATCAACGATGAAATGCCGACCACCTTGCACTGGTTGTCCGTCGCACCAAGCCGGTTCGGGCGCAGATACAGCGACCGCATTTTGACATCGCCAAACAGGCGGACCTCGTGGATGACCCCGGCGGGGATCAGCATGCCGCGCTGGGGTGGCATCATCCATGCGCCGTGCGGGGTTGATGCCATCAAAACCCCGGTCATGCCATATAGCAACTGATCGCGATCATGGCGGTGGGCGGCAATCACATGACCATCGGGATAATCCGTCCCCAATGCGATGACCGGTCTTGGAACTTCGCGAAATGATGACATCAATGTCTGCCTGCGTTGATTGGCCCAGTCTCGTAATAAATTGACCCTAACGCGGTGGTGGGCCGATTTGCAATTTTTATAATGATGATCAACGCACCAAGGTCTGCGTTTAATGTCATTTCAATGAGGTCCCCGATGAACGAAGCCGTTCTCAACCGTCCGCGAGTGGCCCGAACCGTTTTGCCGGTTCTGGGCGCGGCCAGTTTCTGCCATTTGCTGAACGATATGATCCAGTCGCTATTTGTTGCGGCTTATCCGGTGTTCAGGGGCGGCTTTGACCTATCCTTTGCCCAGCTTGGTCTCTTGACCCTGACCTATCAGGTGACGGCATCGTTGCTGCAACCCTTTATCGGCCAATTCACGGACCGTCGACCGCAACCTTATTCCTTGCCATTCGGCATGGGGACGTCGATGGCGGGGCTTTTGGTGCTGTCCTCGGCAACGAGTTTTTCGATGCTTCTTATGGGCAGTGCGATGTTGGGTGTGGGATCGTCGATCTTTCACCCGGAATCCTCGCGTCTGGCGCGGCTGGCCTCCGGCGGGGCACATGGCTTTGCGCAGTCGCTGTTTCAGGTGGGCGGTAATGTCGGTTCGGCCATCGGGCCGTTGCTGGTGGTGGCGGTTGTTTTACCACACGGGCAGGGCAGTCTGGCATGGTTTGCCTTTGCCGCATTGGCCGGTGTCGTCATCCTGACGCTGCTTGGGCGCTGGTATAAACGCAACGGCCATGCCGTGCGACACCCGCGTGTTGTTCATCTGGCGGCAAATCTTCCGGCACGGCGGCAGGTGATTGGTGGCCTGTCGGTTCTGTTCTGCCTGATGCTGTCGAAATGGTTCTATCTTGCCAGTTTCACCAGCTATTACGTATTTTACCTCATGGAAAAATTCCCGATCTCAGAAGGCGAAGCCCAGATTTATCTGTTCATTTTCCTGGCTTCGGTCGCGGCGGGGACCCTGATCGGCGGATCGGTGGGCGACCGGATTGGCCGCAAAAAGGTGATCTGGGGTTCGATCCTTGGGGCACTGCCCTTTGCACTGATCCTGCCCTATGTCGGGCTGGGGGCGACAGTGATGCTGTCGATTGCCATCGGTCTGATCCTGTCATCGGCATTTTCGGCGATTATTGTTTATGCGCAGGAACTTGTGCCGGGGCGCATTGGTATGATTTCCGGCCTGTTCTTTGGTCTTGCCTTCGGGCTTGGCGGGGTTGGTGCGGCCATTCTTGGTCTGACGGCCGATCATTTCGGGTTGGGGCCGGTCTATCAGCTTTGCGCATGGTTGCCTGCCATCGGCTTCCTCGCGATTTTCCTGCCCGATATCGAACACGGCGATAATGCGTGAATGCCGGATGCCGAAACAAAAAAGGCCGCCCTTGGGGCGGCCTTTTCATTCGTGGGGTGTGCGATCAGGCCAGTTCACGGGCCGGGTAACCGGCATCGTCAATGGCGGCGATCAGGGCTGCGACATCGGGATTGCCGGTTACGGTTACTTCGCCTTTGGCAAGGTCGATATCGGCTTTTTCAACGCCTGAAATGCCTTCGGCGGCTTTGGTAACAGTGGCAGCACAATGGCCGCAGCTCATGTCATCGACTTTCAGTTTCAGCATTCCGGTGGCTCCATAAGTTTGGATTCGATGACCTGACTATGGGGCTTCCAGTTGCTGGAAGGTCAAGCGATTATTTACCCAGCAATCTGATAGCCGCGTCGGCGGCCGCATCGCTGGATGCCGGGTTCTGGCCGGTCACCAGTTTGCCATAGACAACCGCATGGGACGCCCACATATCGCCGCGTTCATAAAGACCGCCCTGTTTGGTGAATTCGTCCTCGATCAGAAGCGGCACGACTTTTTCAAGGCCGACGGCCTTTTCCTCGTCATTGGTGAAACCGGTGACTTTTTTACCAGCCACCAGCGGCTTGCCGTCCTTGGTTTTGGTATTCACGAACGCGGCCGGGCCGTGGCAGACGGCGGCGACCGGTTTATCCTGTGCGACAAATGCCTCGATCAGTGCGATGGATTTGGCATCAATCGCCAGATCCCAAAGCGGCCCGTGGCCACCGGGATAAAACAGCGCGTCATAATCGTCGGCTTTCAGGCCATCAAGCGTTACGGTATTGGAGAATACCTTCTGGGCGTCGGCATCACCTTCGAACCGTTTGGTGGCATCGGTCTGTGCGTCGGGAACCTGGCTGTTGGGATCATTGCGGCGTCAGAAGGCTACGTTGCACGCGCTGGGTTACCCGAAGCCCCCGAGCAGCTCGCCGATCATGACTGGGTGATGTATAGCCGGGTACCCGAAACCCTGCGTCTGACCTGCGATGATCAGGAAAAATCCATTAGGGTTTCGGGCAGCGTCCGGGTTGATAATGCAACCGCCCGCCTGCAATTCCTGCGTGGTGGGCATGGGCTTGCGGTTGTGCCGTTTTGTGATATTGCCGATGAAATTGCGCGTGGTGATCTGGTGCATGTTCTGCCGAACTGCAAATTGCCCGATCTTGAAGTCTTTGCCGTGTTTCCGACCGGAGTGACGCGCAGTGCCAAAATCCAGTCGTTGCTTGATTTCATGCGCCGCGAATTGCGTGACATCGATGTGGGCCGCAATGGCGGATAACCGTTTTTGGCTGCCGTTGTCATATTGATCAATCCCGATTGATCGGCTATTCCCCAATAACGATCTTGAGGGGGAATCATGGCCAAGCTGTTCTTTTATTATTCGTCGATGAATGCAGGCAAATCGACGACGCTTTTGCAATCCAGTTTCAACTATCAGGAACGCGGCATGCAGACGCTTCTGCTGACCGTGGCGTTTGATGATCGGTTTGGTGTTGGCAAGATCGCATCGCGCATTGGCCTTGAAGCCCCGGCGGTTCTGTTTGACGGCAATACCGACCTGTGCGCCCTGATCAAGGAAAAGCTTGATGAAGGCCGGATTGATTGCGTGCTGGTGGACGAGGCGCAGTTCCTGACCAAGGATCAGGTCTGGCAGCTTTCCGATGTCGCCGACAAGCTTGGCGTGCCGGTGCTGTGTTATGGCATTCGCACCGATTTTCAGGGGCAGCTTTTCGAAGGCTCAAAATGGCTTCTGGCCTGGGCCGACAAGCTAAGCGAGCTTAAGACAATCTGCCATTGCGGACGCAAGGCCGGGATGGTTCTGCGGGTTGATGAAAACGGCAATACGGTGCGCGAGGGGGCCCAGGTCGAAATCGGTGGCAATGATCGTTATGTCTCGGTCTGCCGGCAGCATTTCAAGGAAGCAATGAGCAAATAAGCTGCCCGATCCTTATTTTTCACAAAAAGTGTTTAATCGCATGGATTGCTCATTTTTTCTTAGGAATGAAGCAGGAGCATGATTTCCGGCGCGATCAATGTATAGGCCACCAGCCACATCACCGCACAGGTCACCCCGTCAATGATTTTCCACGTAATCGGTCGCGCCACATAGGGGGCCAGCCACGCCGCCCCAAGAGCGATGGCAAAGAACCAGACAAAGCTCGCACTCATCGCACCAAGCGCGAAGGTCAGACGTTCATCAGCCGGGAATTGCCCGCCAATCCCGCCCAGCATGACAACGGTATCAAGATACACATGCGGGTTCAGAAGGGTCACGGCCAGTGTGGTCGACAGTACCGCCTTCCAACCGGCTTGTTTCACATCGCTTTCTGACAGGGTTTCGGTTTCAAACAGACGTCTCAGCGCGCCAAATCCGTACCAGATCAGAAAGGCCGCACCGCCCCATGCCGCGATTTTGGTCAGGATCGGGTAGGTGGCAACCAGCGTTCCCAGACCGGCAACACCGGCGGCGATCAGCACGGCATCACACAGCGCACAGACAAATGACACCATCACCGGATGGTTGCGGCGCAATCCCTGTCCCAGAACAAAGGCGTTCTGCGCCCCGATCGCAATGATCAGTCCGCCGCCAAGGCCAAATCCGGTCGCAAAGGTCAGAAGCATTTTTCATCCCGCAAAATCGCTGTTGATGGGGCAGGGATAGCAGCTTTAAGAAATAAGAAAATCGAATTATCATGATATAGTATTAGTAAATTTTATGATTGAAATGCGCGAGGCAGCGTATGACCAACCCCGTTATCATTCGGCTCACAAGCTGTTTAAGTAGCACGGCAGCATAGTCGTGACGACGGGGGATACAGTCCTGATGGGGGCGATATATCATTGCTGCCAGCGAGCTGCTCTATGCGGGTGATACATTATTGGAGACAGGTGATGCATCGATGAAGAGGCATGTGGCTGGTGGATGAGGCAAGGATAATAAAATGATCGATTACAAGCTGTTGCAAGCCAGCGCCGAAGTGATTCGTCATGGCAGTTTTGAGAAGGCGGCGCGTGATCTTGGCCTGACGCAATCGGCGATATCGCAGCGGGTCAAGTTGCTGGAAGACCGGTTGGGGCAGCCATTGATCATCCGCTCCAAACCGATAGCCGCGACTGATGCCGGAAAGCGGCTTTTGCAGCATTATCAGCGGGTCAGTCTGCTTGAGCAGGAATTGTATGAGGAATTGCCAAAGCTGCATTCGGCCAACCGGTTTGGCCAGATCGCGATTGCGGTGAATGCCGACAGTCTGGCGACATGGTTTGTCAATGTGCCCAAGAAGCTGTTTGATGAGCTTGACCTGCTGGTGCATCTGACGGTCGAGGACGAGGCACTTAATCACGAGGCACTTCAGGCCGGCACCGTGCTGGGTGCGGTCAGTTTGCGGCCCGATCCGATACAGGGGTGCCGGGTGCGGCCATTGGGGGCGATGCGCTATATCATGGTGGTGTCACCGGAATTCCGCGACCGGTACTTTGCCGATGGTGTAACGGCGGATGCGTTGCGATCCTGCCCGGCGGTGAATTTTTCACGCCATGACGAACTGCAGAACCAGTTTTTAAACCGGTATTTCGGATTGGTGCCGGGCGAGTTTCCGGCCCATACGGTGCCGAGTTCACAAGGCTTCGTCACCGTGGCCGAGCAGGGCATTGCCTATGCCGTGGTCGAGGAGCATCAGGCAACGGACGGTTTGAAAAGCGGGCGTCTGGTGCAGCCATGCCCGCATGTGATCGAACGACCACTTTATTGGCATCACTGGAACATGCAAAGCGGGTTGCTGTCGCAGGTGAACGAGATTGTTCTGGGCGAAGCGCGCCATTATTTGCCCCAAATCAGGAACTAAAGGGTTGGGATCGCGTTTGTTTTCAGGTTTGCCGATATGCCTTTCAGGCCATTTTGCGGGTGATCGGATTTGACAGGGGATGAATTCTGCCGCTTACTCATATGACTTCCAGATTGTGCGCTAACGCCTTATGGAAACAGGAAGATTGAATGTCGCATCGCCTTGTTGCCTGTGAACATTGCGATTACCTGCATGTCGAATACGACATCCCGCCGGGCTTTGTCGCGCGGTGTACGCGGTGCGGGTCGCCTTTGTATCAGGCGCAGAAGGGGACGGTCGAACGACCGCTGGCATTTGCCATCACTGCACTTGTCCTGTTTCTGATTGCCAATTCATTCCCGATCCTGACCTTTGCCATGGAGGGGAGAACGGAAAGCAACACACTGTTAAGCGGAGTTGCGACCTTCTGGCAGGAAGGGTTCCCGTTTCTGGCCTTCATGGTGGCGTTGACCTCTATCGTTGCTCCGCTGATGCTAATCGGAGCCTATATTTATGTCTTGGCCCCGCTTTATCTCGGGTTCGTGGTGCCGGGTTTGCGGGCAGTCTGGCGTGTTTTGGCTGTTATTCGGCCCTGGTCGATGCTGGATGTGTTTCTGATCGGGCTTCTGGTTGCGCTGACGAAGCTGACGGATTTTGCTGATGTCATTGCGGGGCCAGCCTTTTATGCAGTTTGTTTTCTGATCCCGACGACATTGCTGATGAGCACGACGCTGGATACAAGGACGATCTGGCGGAGACTGGCGCCGGAAAATTTGCGTTATGCGACTTTAGAGGATCTGGAAGAATTGCGTGCCGGTACCGGGCAGGAAAAGGCAACAGGCTGGATGACCTGCGAGACCTGTGCGTTTGTCGTAACGGACAGTGCCGCACGGGAAACCGGGGGCAAATGCCCGCGTTGCGGGACGCATCTGCATCATCGCAAGTCGGGCAGCCTGTCGCGGGCCTGGGCGCTGCTGGTGACGGCGGTCGTTTTGTATATCCCGGCCAACATTTTTCCGATCATGACGATCACCTATCTGGGGCGCGCGGAATCCGATACGATCCTTTCCGGGGTGGTGGTGCTGTTGCAATCCGGGCAATGGCCGATTGCCATTGTCGTCTTTACCGCCAGCATCGTGGTGCCGATCATGAAGATTATCCTGCTGGGCTGGGTTTATGCCGCAACGGGGCTGGGGCTTGCCGGGCCGCTTCGTGAACGGACATTGATCTATCGCGTGACCGAACTGATCGGGCGCTGGTCGATGATCGATGTGTTTATGGTGTCGATACTGGCAGCACTTGTGAAATTGGGTAACATTGCAACCGTCGCACCGGGTTTTGGTGCCGTGGCCTTCTGTGCCGTGGTCATTTTGACCATGCTGTCGGCGATGGCATTTGATCCGCGGCTGATCTGGGATCGGGCGGGAATGCAAAAGGAACAGGGGATGTCAGCATGACGGACGACACCAGCCGGACTGCCGGTCAGGGGCAGCCAGGCCGACCCGATGTGAAAAAGGCGTTTCAGAACCTGCCGATCATCTGGATTGTGCCGATTGTGGCGTTGATCATCGGCGGCTGGCTGTTATGGCGCGATGCCGTTTCCAAGGGGCCTGAAGTCACTGTTACATTCGAGACAGCCGAGGGACTGACGGCTGGAAAAACCGCCGTGCGTTATCGCGATGTCGATGTCGGGCAGGTCACCGAAATCAATCTGAGTGACGATTTCGAACAGGTCGTTCTGACCCTGCGAATGAATGCCGATTTCGAACCTTATCTGACGGACAAGACCAAATTCTGGGTTGTACGTCCGCGTGTTTCGGCACAGGGGATTTCAGGACTGCAAACCATCGTTTCGGGTGCTTATATCGAAGTGGTTCCTGACAGGTCGGGCCAGGAGGCCCGCGAGTTTACCGGATCGGAAGAACCGGAATATGTGCCTGATGGATCGGACGGAACACGGTTTATCCTGATGGCGGAGGAGCTCGGTTCGATCGCGTCGGGAACACCGGTTCTTCTGCGCGGGGTCGAGGTTGGCGAGGTTCTTGATACCAGTCTGGACACGTCGGCCGAGAAGGTCTCGATCCCGATTTATATTCGCAAACCGTTTGATGCATTGGTTAAGCGGGATACCCGGTTCTGGAATTCCAGCGGCATCAGTCTTGATCTGAATGCAGAGGGCTTTTCCGTGCGTGCGCAATCGGTGCGGTCGGTTTTGGCCGGCGGCATCAATTTCTATACGCCGGAAGAAAGCCTGGATTCCGAAACGGCAAAGTCCGATACGGTGTTCCGCCTGAATGATAACCGCAAGCAGGCGGAAATTCTGGCACACGGGATTACCCAGAAATACATGCTGTATTTCGATTCATCGGTTCGCGGACTGACACCGGGGGCACCGGTGGAGTTCAATGGTATTCGCGTGGGTAAGGTCAATAGCGTCAATCTGGAATATGTTGTACCGAACCAGTCGTTCCGGGTGCCGGTCGAGGTCACACTGGAACCGGAACGGGTGCAGATGGTCGGCGGGCAGGGTCCCGAAAATACCGACTATGCGCAGATCATGGATGTTCTGGTCGAGCGCGGCCTGCGGGCACGCCTGAAAACCGGAAGCTTCATCACCGGTCAGCTATTTGTCGATCTTGGTATGCATCCGGTAACACCGGCCCGGTATCTGGGCGACGGGCAGGGGAAAATTCCCGAACTGCCAACATTGCCGCAGAAAATCGACGAGATCAGCAATTCGCTGTCCTCGTTGCTTGAAAAGGTCGAGACATTCCCGATTGAGGAAATCGGTATTCGTCTGCTGGGGACTGTCGAGGGCATGGAGAATATCGTTACATCACCTGCAATCATCGAAGGGATGGACAGCCTGAAACAGGCCGCCGCCGGGGTGAACCAGCTTGTGACGAACCTTGATACCAGCGTGTTGCCGGCAACCCAGAAAGCACTGGAAACCGCACAGATAGCGCTTGGCGGGGTGCGCGATGTGACATCGCCCAGTTCGCCGGTCCGCTATAATTTCGAGGAAACCATGAAGGAATTGTCGGCCGCAGCCCGGTCGTTGCGCGATCTTGCCGAATTCCTTGAACAAAATCCGAATGCCCTGATTTTGGGTAAACCGGGCCGCCGGGAGGAAGAATGATGCAGATGACAACGATCCGAAACCGGTTGGCCGGTGCAATGCTGGCGATGTCGATCGGGATGCTTGGTGCATGCAGTACCCCGGTTCAGGAACGCTATTTCGTGTTGTCACCGGACGACGTTTCCGGCCCGTCAGGCAACGGCAAGACCGCGGTGATGGGGATCGGGCCGATTACCATCCCGAGCCATCTGGATCGCAGCCAGATTGTGACGCGCAGCAGTGACAACCGTCTTGTGATCAATCAGTTCGACCGTTGGGCCGAACCTCTGGATGAAAATATCCAGCGGGTGCTGATTGAAAATCTGGATCGTCGGCTGCATCCGCAACGGATCGAGACATTCCCGTGGAATTCGCGCGATGGTGTCGTCTGGCAGATCGTTGTCGACATTGGCGGTTTCGAGCGCCAACCTGACGGATCGGTGCAAATATCTGCACGATGGAAAATCGTCAATTTCGATAGTGGCGAAACCGTTGTATCGGAACGATTTTCTGATTCGATGATGCCTCGCGATACGACAACCGAAGGGACGGTTGCCGCGATGAGCGATCTTTTGGTACGTTTGAGTGATTCGATTGCCCGTTCCTATCAATAGGGCCGGAAGGCAGATTCCTTAGACTTAAGAACATGTATCTAAGGTTGTGATGATGTATCATTGATCATCGTGGATTGCAGGATTTCACCGAAAAGCAATGATTTTCGGTGTTATTGGAAAAGTTCGAGTTCGCCCTATTGTTTTCAGAATCAGAATTACCTTATAAAGAAGTATAAATATAAAAAACGGGACACGCGCCTGACTGAGTTTTGGCATGTAAATGCCGCCCCAAACAGGAAGTTAGGGAGCCAGTGCGCGTTATGTCGGATACGACATTTGAAGTACGGGTCCAGCGTGGGGAACGCTGGATTATTCATTCGACCTTTGATGTCGAAAAAGAGGCGGTTAGCGAGGCTGAAAAGCTTTTAAAGACCAAGGTCTCTGCCGTTAGGGTTGTTCGCGATTGGGAACGCGCTGATGGTCGACATATCGAAAAGGTTCTTCTGGAAAAGCAGGGTGCCGGCGACGACGACGACAAGGATGTCCGTGTCTCGGCCATTGATGATGCGCCGCTTTGCGATTCCGATAACGACCTGTTGCAGTCGGAAAGCCGGGCAACGATCAATCGTCTGCTGCGCAAATATTTCGAACAGGAAATCCTGACACCTTGCGAGGTAATGTATAATTACCAGAACCTGCGCAAGTTGATGTTCCACGATACCCTGATGCCAACCGCAGTCGACAAGGTGGCCGGCATTCATGCCAAGGCGACCGACGGCGATCATATCGAGGCCATGAACAAGCTGCATGGCGCGATAGAACAGTTGGCTGCCCGCGCGCGCGAGGTCGAGAAGGTTGACCTTCCGGCGTTTGAAGATGCCACCATTTCCGAAGTTCGCGATGAAATTCGCCGTCTGAACCTTGCGGAAGATACCGACTTTCTGACCATGGTCGCGCTGACCCGGGTATTGTCATCAAGCCGCAACTGGGTGGGCAAGCTTGATTTGGCACTAAAGGTCAAGGGTGACGAGAAAGACGAGGCCGCGCGCAAGCTTCTGGATGATGTTATTGCCGATATTCTTGGATCGCCGGTGGCGTTGAAGGAATTGCTTGGCAGTTCGCGCAGTTTTGGCGATGCGGTGATCCTGCATATCGACCTGGCGATGGGGCGGGCGCGTGGCAATCGCGGTTCTGCCGATGATATTCTTGAACTGCTGAACCCGCTGTTCGGGTCCGGGTTGCTGGCGACGTCGCAGGACGCGCTGTTTGACTATATCGTTCGCGAATTGCGTAGTGCGAACAGCCTGACCCGTCATGAAAGTGATCCCGATCCGCTGGTTGGCATTCTGGACCGGCTGGTGAACGAGAAGGGCGTTGTTTATGGCGCGCCAATGGTATCTGCTCTTGCCGAGCGCGGGGCGCGTATCCGCAATGTCGGCGGTCCCCGTGCCTTGATTGACGGAGTGGCGGAAATCAACAGCCGCATGGGGCCGAACTTCCGCAAGATGGCGTGGCTTCTGGCAGTTGTGAATTCGGGGATTGTCGAAGATTTCGAGGATGAGTTGTTCGATATGCTGATCGATACGGTCAAGGATATGCGGGCATTGCGTGCATTCTGTGACAGTGAAGCCAAACCGCGCGACAAAATGGCGACGGTCACGATGATGAATGATGCGCTTCAGGCATCGAAACTTTCCGACGAGCAGAAGCAGCGCATTGGGGACAAGCTGGACGAGGGACTGGCCGATTATCTGGTGCGCGAAAAGGTGATCGAGCGCATCGATAATCCGTCACTTCATCTGCGCAAGCGTGCCTATATGCTGGTGCAGTTCTGTTCAAGCGGCGTTCTGATCGAAGGCAAATCGGCATCGATGGCGCGAAAAAGGGTTGTCGGATACCTGAAGCAACCCAATTTTACGGACAAGCTGGTTGATGACATCAAGGATATGACAGCCAAGGAAGGCACGATACGTGACTTCTATGCCCTGCTGCAGCGAAGCGGTTTTTAGGGCGGTCGATCCGGAGTTTGGTGGGGAGACGCAGTAAAAACTGCGAAGAGACACACCCCGCGAAAATTGTGACAACAGATGTTGTGGCAAGATTCGTGGGGTGTTTGTCATTGTTGCCAACAACATCCTGAGGCATGCTGTATTCCTGATGAACGGGGATTGCCATGCCAGACCGCAAAACCAGTAGCAAAACCATTGCCTGCCTTGCCTTTGACGACGTCATGAGCTTTGACGTTGTCGGGCCGTTGCAGGTTTTTGCATCGGCCAATAGCGAACTGGAACGGCAGGGACGCGAACGGGCCTATGAGGTGCTGGTGATTGCCGATGCCGCCGGGCCGGTACCGACATCGGGCGGGTTTAAACTTTATGCCGATCTGGATTGGCGGGACCTTGATCTGTCGGCGACCGATACCGTCCTGATTGCCGGTGGCGATGGCGTTACCCGGTTGCGTCAGCGTCCGGATATACTGGAATGGCTGGCGCGGGCAGACGGTCATGTCGGGCGGCTTGGTTCCGTCTGTTCGGGTGCGCTGATCCTGGCCGAGGCAGGGCTTCTGGATGGCAGGATGGCAACCACGCACTGGTCGCGCTGCGACGAGATGCGCGCGCATTTCCCCAAGGTCAATGTGATCGAGGATCGGCTGCATAGTTATGACGCGACTGGCCTGGACGGTGATCCGCATATCTTTACATCCGCCGGGGTAACGGCGGGTATTGATCTGGCGCTGGCACTGGTGGAGGCCGATCACGGGCGGGCGATTGCCCTTGCCGTGGCGAGGCGGCTGGTGATGTTTTTAAAACGGCCGGGCGGGCAGGCACAGTTTTCGGCCTATCTGACACCTGCCATCGGGGCGACTGCCCAGCTTGCCGGATTGCTGGAATGGATACCGGGCCATCTGGACAGTGATCTGTCGCTGGAAGTTCTGGCAAATCGTGCGGGGATGTCGGCACGGACATTTTCACGGGTATTCACCCGTGATCTGGGCATGACACCGGCACGTTATGTTGAACGGGTCCGGATCGAAGCCGCGCGTGCCCTTTTGCAGGATGATGGCATGACGGTGACGCGTGTGGCGCGGCTTTGCGGTTTTGGCCATCCGGAAACCCTGCGCCGGGCCTTTCAACGCCATTTATCTGTCAGTCCGCAGGAATATGCTGATCGTTTCGGGCGAAGGCCGGTGGCCGTTCCGGTTTAGGGGAACGGCGAAGATATTTTCGTAATCATCTGTTTTTATTGGAGTTGGCAACATGCTGTTACTGACCAATGGATCGGTGCGTCTGCTGTTTATTGCCCAGGCGCTTTACTGGTCCTGTTCGCTGATCGGGATAACCCTGACATCACTGATCGGAATTGATCTGGCACCCGTGCCGGAACTGGCGACCCTCCCATTGGCGTTATTGCTGCTGGGGAACCTTGCCTGTGTGCATCCGTTGGCGATGATCATGCAGTATTATGGCAGGCGGACCGGATTGTTTCTGGGCGCGGTCAGCGGGGTTCTGGGCGGTACCGTGGTGGCGGGTGGTGTTTATCAGGCAGAGTTCAGCCTGGTGTGTCTCGGCACGTTGCTGATTGGCGGCTATCAGGCATCGGCGATGTATTACCGTTATGCCGCACTCGAAGCAGTGCGCGATGATCAGAAGGGCCGTGCGGCGGCACTGGTGGTTGGCGGCGGTGTTCTGGCAGCCCTGATTGCGCCGGAAATTGCCAGCCATACCCGCAATATGGTGGCGATCCCGTTTGCCGGATCGTATCTCGCACTTGCCGGGTTGGCAGCAATAGCGGCGCTTATCATGTTGATGTTGCGTGATGGCGGGGTTCCGGCAAAAACCCGCACGGGCGGGGCGATCATGCTGGAACTGTTACGCCGTCCAAGGTTGCGCGGGGCGATTGCAGTCAGTGCGGCGGGGCATGGCATCATGATCCTTGTGATGACGGCAACACCTCTTGCCATGAAGTTTTGCGGGTTTGATGTCGACACGGCGGCGAATGTCATTCGCTGGCACATTATCGGCATGTTTTTACCGGCCTTTTTCGCTGGACCGATGATTGACCGGTTCGGGGCGCGTTTGATGGCGATGGTCGGTGCGCTCGCACTTC
The DNA here is from genome assembly GCF_044790785.1 of Thalassospira australica. Lineage (GTDB taxonomy): Bacteria > Pseudomonadota > Alphaproteobacteria > Rhodospirillales > Thalassospiraceae > Thalassospira > Thalassospira australica_A. Next base: position 1,917,351 of record NZ_CP085258.1, read on the forward strand.
TGTTCAGTGTCGCGTTTGCCGTATCGGGGATCAGTTTTTCGGCATTTCTGATCAGTTCGTTTCTGCTGGGGATCGGCTGGAATCTGATGCTGCTGGCGGGGACGACGCTTTTGGGCGAGGGGCATGATGCATCGGAACGCGGCCATGCGCAAAGCCTGATGGAACTTGGTAACAGCATTACCGGGACGGTGGCATCGCTGGTGGCTGGTGCGCTGATTGCCGGGGCGGGATGGAACATCATCAATTTCGGGGTTCTGCCGATACTGGTGATGGCCATGGTCCTGATGTGGCTTGGCGGGCGGAAGGCGGTTACGCAGCGGGCATAAGCCGGATAAAGAAACCGCCGGTCAACAGACCGGCGGTTGGAGTTGCAGGGCGAACGGGGAGTTTCGCCCCGGCGCGATCTCGTATCGCGTGGTGTACCGGGCGAGAATAACCGCGCCCTGTATCCGGGCAATAAAAAACCGGCCATCAGGCCGGTTGGGCATTCATTGTCGGGCTGTTGGCCGCGACGAATTCCTTGATCTTCTGCAGGACAAACTCGCGTGACGAGTTTTCACGGGTGCGGAACAGAACTTCGCGATCGTGAATGACGAGGCCAAGATAGACCGGACTATTGTGGCCTTCCTTGTTAAGCTTCAGGGCTCGAAGGGTATGACCAAGGTCATCCGTGCTCTGATAAACGGTACGCATGATGCTTTAACCTGCTTTCTGTCTCAAACGGGAAAAAGAAGATTACCGTGATCTTATGACAGGCAAGTTTTTCGGTGCGATGACAGCAATATGATGGTTTGAAGACTCTTTTGATCCTCAACCGCAAAAGGCAATGGCAAAGCCCTTCAAAAAGCTGGTGGTTTCATTCGCCCGGTTTGATAAAAGAAAACGACCAAGTCGCCTGTTTCCGGCATTGACATGGATTGATGCGATGTTTAAGAAAGGCGTCGTTCCGCACGGAACACCAAAGAGATAAAGGGCAAGTGGCCGAGTGGCTGAAGGCGCTCCCCTGCTAAGGGAGTATAGGGTCAAAAGCCCTATCGAGGGTTCGAATCCCTCCTTGCCCGCCATTGATCAAGGCATCCGAACAGGGTGCCTTTTTCTTTTGGGCCGGGAATAAAACAATCATTCCAAACGTTATCGTAACAGGCGGGCTCACTAATGGCGTTCCCGAACATCATCTATGATGGATCAGCTTTAATAATTCGATGAGGTTGCGATGATGTATTTCGATCAGTTCAAGTCCATCGCCAAGCGATTGTTACTTGCGGGTTCGACCTTGCTGGCAGTGATGGTTCTGACGGCAACGGCGGCTGCGAGCAAACCGGCTGCCGCACCAGTTTACGAAATCGCGCAATCGGGCGGTTTTAGCCAAGAAGAACGGCGCATCATTTATGACGTGCTTGATGCGGTTGACCGCAATATTGGCGATGACGAAAATCGCGGCAAAGGTGGCAAGAACAAGGGCAACGGGAAAGGCGGATTGCCACCAGGCATTGCCATGAAGCTTGAACGCGGCGGCACCTTACCCCCGGGGATTGCCAAGCGCGATCTTCCGGTGGATTTGCAGTCGCGTCTGCCATATCGTTCGGATGCCATTCGCCAGATTGTTGGCAACGATGTGGTCCTGATTGAAAAGGGGACCGATATCATCCTTGATGTGATCCGCGATGTGGTGCGCAATTAGCCCCGACGCCTGTCTGGACACGTGATCCGGACAAAGAAAAACGCGGTGTAAATCTCACCGCGTTTTTGTTTGCGTTCTTCGCCCGATGATCAGGTGAAGGCGTTAAAGGTGATAATCGTCTGGGTGTCCTTGATATGGGGCAGCAGATGGATTTTTTCGTTCACATAGCGCCCGATGTCCTGACCGTCCTCGATATAGACCTTGACCAGCAATTCAAACGGGCCGGAGATCGAATAGACTTCAGAGACCCCTTCGATTTCCTCGACCAGTGCTGTGGCAACGTCATAGGCTTTGCCCAGATCGCATTTCACGAAAATGAAAAAGGGGTGCATCGGTGCGGCTCCGGTATTTGGGGGTACAATTTATGCCCCAAGCTATCGCGGTGCGGCGGTGGTTTCAATCATTACTGCGGCGAATGTACGCTGCGTATTACGATTGCGGCGGGCGGCGCAGCATTTCAAGATGTTTGATGCGCGCACGCACCTGTTCGGGATTATGTTGCCCGACACCTTCAAGCAGGGTTTCAAGCATCACCATGCTGGCTGCCGAGCTATCCCATGTGGCGCCGGTCTCGATGCGGACCGGAAAGACATGCCGGGCGAATTGCGCAATCGGGCTGAGCCATTGATCGGTAAACAGGATGATTTTGGCATCCTGCTTTGCCGCGGCTTCGGCAAAGGCGATGACATCGGCCTGATAACGCCGGACGTCAAAGACCAGCAAAACATCGCGTTTGCCGACATCGAGAAGGTCTTCGGCCCATTTGGCACTTTGACCCGAAACGCGGCGCACATGGCTTCGCATGGTGCGCAGATGTTCATAGGCGTAAACCGCAAGGGCGGATGTAAACCGCCCGCCCAGCAGATAGACCGATCCCTTGCAATCGCCGATCAGTTCGATGGCACTTTGCAGTTCGGCCGGATTGATATTGGCAAGGCTTGTGCGGATGTTGCTGATGGTGGCTTCGGCCATGTCATGAAGCAATTCGCCCATCGGATGGTCCGACCGGTTACGCGAACGGGGCAGGCTGCTTCGGGTCAGGGGCGATTGCAGGCGGGCTTCGAGTTCGACGCGCAGGCGCGCCTGCATATCGGGGTAACTGTCAAAGCCGATCTTGCTGGCAAAGCGCAGCACCGTCGGAGCGGAAACACCGCACCGTTCGGCAAAGGTCGCCACCGTTTCCAGACCGGCCATCGGATAGTTGCCAAGCAGGGCCTGGGCCAGCTTGCGTTCCGATGCGGTCAGTGTATCGGCTTTTTGCGTGATCTGTTCGGCGACTGTCGGTTTCGTTGCCTGCTGCTTCACATTCAAAGGCGATATTTCCCCGGTTATGCCATTCACACGGAATGGCCAAACACCCGCAAAGTGCGCTTATGCATTGTTCGGGCGCGGTTTACCTTGTCTGACCTACAAATACAATGATTGTAATGAATTTTACAATATTTGATATTCTTGTCATCAAAATTGAAATCATGTAACGTTCGTTACAGAAGGGATAAAACCCGTACCGCGAAAAGCGGTGCAACAATTCAACGGCTTGGCAAAAGCCGGTCGCCCGGGAGGCGGTTCATCACACGGTACGGCCTTGCAAAAGGTTGTGCAGACAAGGGGATGCAATATGGGTTGTCAGGGCTGCGGATACTTCCATCCAGATTTGGTGACGATGTCGAGCGTGCCGGTTTTTCCCCGGCGGTAAGGCATTTCGCATCACCGTTCGCCGCCATCGGATGCGAACGGAGGGAATGGTATTTGCAGATGACAACCAGCCATTATTGCATCCGATAGAACAGGGAGATTTCGGGGTGGCGTTAGATGCCTGAATTTATCAAGACCTATGTCAGATGGGTCGATTGCGTGAACCGGATCATCGGCCGGTTTGCGATGTATCTGATCTTTGCGATGCTGGCGGTGCTTTTATATTCTGCTGCGACCAAAATGATGGATTTTCCGGCCCTTTGGACACTGGAAACCGCGCAGTTCCTGATGGTGTCCTATTTCCTGCTGGGCGGGGGATATTCCATGCAGCTGGACTCGCACGTTCGGATGGATTTGCTGTATGGCGCCTTGTCGCAGCGCAAACAGGCCGGGCTTGATGCGATCACCATCCTGTTTCTGATCTTTTATCTGGCGTTTCTGCTGTATGGCGGCGTGTCATCGACATTCTATGCGTTCGAATATGGCGAAACCAGTTATTCGGCGTGGTCGCCGCCGATGACGCCGATCAAGGCGATCATGACCTTTGGCGTGTTCATGATGTTGCTTCAGGCCATCGCAACCTTCTTCAAGGATCTGGCAGCCGCCCGCGGGGAGAGCCTTTCATGAGTTACGAGATGATCGCTCTTCTGATGTTTTCCACGATGATGCTGATGCTTCTGACCGGGAAACGGGTTTTTGGTGCCATCGGTTTTGTTGCCGTTGTTTTTGCCCTTGGCATGTGGGGGGATGGCGGTTCTGAAATGGCGTTCAGTGCCGCGATGAAGCTGATGAAGTGGTATCCGCTTCTGACGCTGCCGCTGTTTGTCTATATGGGATACATGCTTTCGGAATCCGGTCTGGCAGATGACCTTTACCGGATGTTCCATGTCTGGATGGGACCGGTCCGCGGTGGCCTTGCCATCGGGACGATTGTCCTGATGGTAGCGGTTTCGGCCATGAACGGGCTAAGCGTTGCCGGAATGGCAATCGGGGCGAGCATTGCACTGCCCGAACTTTTGCGGCGTGGCTATGACAAGATCATGGTGACCGGGGTTATTCAGGCGGGCAGTTCGCTTGGTATTCTGGTGCCGCCAAGTGTGGTTCTGGTGCTGTATGGCATGATCGCGCGTCAGCCGGTCGGACAGCTTTGGCTGGCGGGGGTGTTCCCCGGGCTGCTGATGGCGGGCATGTTCATCGTCTATATCGCCATTCGCTGCTGGCTGCAGCCCAGCATGGGCCCGGCACTGAGCAAGGAAGAGCGCGCGGAAATCACATGGGGCGAGAAGGTCGGCCTGCTGAAAGCCGGGATCGTTCCGCTGTTCATCTTTTTCTCGATGACCGGCCTGTTCCTGATGGGGATTACCTCGCTTGTTGAAAGTTCGGCGGTGGGTGCGCTTGCCGCGACCCTAGCTGCCTTGTTCAAGCGTCGTCTGAACCGCGTTGTCATGGAAGAAACCCTGCGCAAGACGCTGTCGATCAGCTGCATGTTCATGTGGATCATTCTGGCGGCGCTGGCATTTGGCGCGGTGTTTGACGGGCTGGGTGCGGTTCGCGCGATCGAAAGCTTCTTTGTCGATCAGATGGGTCTTGGTCCATGGCAGATCCTGATCATGATGCAGATTTCCTTCATCCTGATGGGCATGTTCCTTGATGACACGGCGATGCTGGTGATCGTAGCACCGCTTTATGTCCCGCTGGTCGGGGCACTTGGTTTCGATCTGGTCTGGTATGGCGTGCTTTATACCATCACCTGCCAGATCGCCTATATGACGCCGCCGTTCGGTTACAACCTGTTCCTGATGCGTGCCATGGCCCCGCCAGAGGTGACGTTAAAGGACATCTATAAATCGATCACACCGTTTGTGATCATCATGGCGTTGGCGTTGGGCATTGTGATGGCGTTCCCGCAAATCGCGCTGTGGCTGCCGGAATGGCATTACGCCCGGTAAACGAGACGAACCCGATCGCGGCGGGGGCATAACAGGCCCCGCCGTTAAAAACAAAATCAATTCAGGGGAGGTTTGAATTTCCAGCAAGAGGAGGCGCTGCCAGACCCGTTAGGCGGGCAGGGTAGTGAATTAAAGCGTTAACGAACTTCATCGATCAGGGAGATGATACAATGACGACGAGACGCGACTTTATGAAGAAAGCCGGTGTTGCAACCGCAGCAGCGGGTACGACCGCCTTTGCCGCACCTTATGTCAAGGCGCAGAATGCCAAGATCACCTGGCGTTTGCAGACCTATGCCGGTCCGGCACTGGGCGAGCATGTGATCAAGCCGGCAATTGATGCCTTTAACAAGGTCGCCAACGGCGAAATGGAAATCGAACTTTATTATGCCGATCAGCTGGTTCCGACTGGCGAGCTGTTCCGTGCCATGCAACGCGGCACCATCGATGCGGTTCAGTCCGATGATGACTCGATTGCGGCCCCGGTCGATATTTCGGTCTTTGGCGGCTATTTCCCGTTTGCAACCCGTTACAGCCTTGATGTTCCGGTCCTGTTTGAAGAGTACGGCCTGAATGAAATCTGGGACGAGGCATATGGCGAAGTCGAAGGTGTCAAATGGCTTTCGGCCGGCTCCTGGGACCCGTGCCATTTTGCAACGGTTGATCCGATCAACAGTCTGGAAGACCTGAAAGGCAAGCGTGTCTTTACCTTCCCGACGGCAGGTAAATTCCTGTCGCGCTTTGGCGTTGTTCCGGTCACCCTGCCGTGGGAAGACATCGAGGTTGCGGTTCAGACCGGCGAGCTTGACGGGATTGCATGGTCTGGCATCACCGAGGATTACACGGTCGGTTGGGCCGATGTGACCAACTACTTCCTGACCAACAACATCTCCGGTGCATGGTGTGGTTCTTTCTTTGCCAATGAAGAACGCTGGAACGAACTTCCGGAACATCTGAAAGTTTTGTTCAAGCTGTGCATGGATAGCTCGCACTATTATCGCCAGCATTGGTATTGGGGTGGTGAAGCCAAACTTCGGACCCAGGGGACGAAGCTGAAGCTGACTTCGATTCCCGATGCGGAATGGGCGACGGTTGAGGCCGAAGCTCATAAATTCTGGGACGAGATTGCACAGACCAGCCCGCGTTGCGCGCGGGTTGTGGACATCTTCAAGCAGTATGCGGCCGTGATGGAAAAAGCGGGCAAACCGTACCGTTACAGTTAAGCCGAACGGGAATGGTCGCATTTGACCGGGCAGGGGCGCAGACGCATTATTTGTGTCTGTGTTCCCTGTAATCCCTTGGATTTAGATGATATTCCGATTTGTAACAAATAATACAAATCAATAATATTTATGTTTATTTATTGCGTGATGTAATTTATGTTACACAATAAGACGTCACAAGACGCGATGATCAAAAACGGGCAGGAACCGGTCAATCCGATACAATAACAAAGCCCAAATCACAGGAGGCCGCCGATGCAGGCGAAGGATGTCAAAACCGCCGATGACGCACGAAAACTGATTAAGGAACGCGACATCAAATTCGTCAAAATCGGTATTTTCGACGTCGACGGGATCATGCGCGGCAAATACATGCATCGCGACAAATTCCTGTCGGCGCTTGATTCGGGTTTTGCGTTTTGTGATGTGGTTCTGGGCTGGGATTCAAATGACCAGCTTTATGACAAGTCCGAATTTACCGGTTGGCATACGGCATATCCGGATGCCCCGGTGCGCGTGATCCCCGAAAGCTGCCGCGAATTGCCGATGGAGGACAGTACGGTTCTGTTTCTGGGCGAGTTCGAGGGACGGGCGGAAACCGTGTGCCCGCGGGGCACATTGCGCCGTGTCCTCGATAAAGCCGATAAGATGGGATATGACGTTTCGGCCGCCTGCGAGTTCGAGTTTTTCCTGTTCGAGGAAGACCCGCATTCTGTGCGCGAGAAAAACTATCGCAATCTGAAGAACATCACACCGGGCTTTTACGGTTATTCGATGCTGCGCAATTCCGTGCATTCGGAATTCTATCATGACCTGCTTGAACTGGGTGAAAGCATGGATTTCCCGATTGAGGGACTTCATACCGAAACCGGCCCCGGTGTGCTTGAAGCCGCCATCGGTCATGATGAAGCGTTAAAGGCCGCCGATAAAGCCGCCCTGTTCAAGACTTTTACCAAGGTTCTGGCCCAGCGTGCCGGTTGGATGGCGACCTTTATGGCGAAATGGTCGCCCGATTGGCCGGGGCAGTCGGGGCATATGCATGTTTCAATCAAGGGCAAGGACGGCCGGGCGGCATTTTATGATGCCAACAAGCCGCATAATATGTCCGATGAAATGCGCTGGTTCCTTGGCGGTCAGCAGAAGCTGATGCCGGAACTGCTGTCGATGGTGGCCTGCACGGTAAACAGTTATTCGCGACTGATTCCGGGTTTCTGGGCACCGACGACGGCAACGTGGGGTGTTGAAAACCGTACCACGGCCCTGCGGGTTATTCCGGGTAGTGCCAAATCGCAGCGTATTGAATATCGCATTGCGGCGGCGGATATTAACCCATATATCGCGCTTTCAGCCGCCATCGGTTCGGGGCTTTGGGGCATTGAAAACAAGGTGGAGCCGGGCGAAATGGTCGTCGGCAACGCCTATGCACAGGAATTTCCCGAAGATACGACGTTGCCAGCCACCCTTTACGAGGCAGCCGGACGTTTGCGCAAATCCGCAGCGGCAAAATCGCTGTTTGGTGAAGAATTCGTGACCCATTACGCCCAGTCGCGCGAATGGGAAGAACGCGAGTTCCGCAAGGCGATTACCGACTGGGAAATGCAGCGTTACTTTGAAATCATTTGATCTGTTGCGCGGGGCGACGCATCGTCGCGTCGCGCCCGATCACATATTTTAGCGCCCTAACTCATTCTCCAATTGTGAGGCATTATGTCCGAGAGTTTACGCACCATCTCGCCTGTTGATGGATCCGTTTATGTCGAGCGTCCGCTTGCCAGCGCCGCCGAGATCAACAAGGCACTTGATATTGCCCGCGCCGCGCAGGCCGAATGGCGCACTGTGCCGGTCGCAACCCGTCAGGAAATCCTGCGCAAGGCGGTTGCCGCCTTTGTTGCGAAAAAGGATGAAATTGCCGCTGAAATCAGCTGGCAGATGGGCCGGCCGATTTCGCAGGCCGGTGGCGAGGTTAACGGTTTCAAGGAACGCGCTGATTATATGATCGATATCGCGCCTGAGGCGCTTGGCGATTACAATCCGGGCGAGAAGGCCGGTTTTAACCGTTTCATCCGTCGCGAACCGCTGGGTGTTGTTGCGATCATCGCGCCGTGGAACTTCCCGTATCTGACGGCGGTGAATGGTGTTGTTCCTGCCCTTATGGCGGGGAATGCGGTGGTGTTGAAACATTCGCACCAGACCCCGCTTTGTGCCGAACGCTTTGCCGAGGCGTTCGAAGCCGCCGGTCTGCCCAAGGGATTGTTCCAGTATCTGCATCTGAGCCATGCGGATGCGGAAAAACTGATGGGTGATATCCGTGTTGATTTCGTCAATTTCACCGGTTCGGTGCCGGGCGGCCATGCGGTTCAGAAAGCGGTTGGTGGCAAGTTCATCGCGACCGGTATGGAGCTTGGCGGCAAGGACCCGGCCTATTTACGGTCGGACGTCAATATCGATCATGCGGTGGAAAACGTCATTGATGGTGCGTTCTTTAACACCGGTCAGTCGTGCTGCGGGATTGAACGTATTTACGCCCATGAAAGCGTGTTTGATGCCTTTGTCGAAAAGGCAGCCGACCTTGTTTCGCAATACCGCCTCGGCAGCCCGATTGATACGGAAACCAATCTTGGCCCGATGGTGCGTGCATCGTCGGCAGCCTTTGTGCGTGGCCAGATTGCCGATGCCATCCGTGACGGGGCAAAGGCATTGATCGACCCGTCGAAATTTGCCGCAAACAAGGAAGGCACCCCGTATCTTGCGCCGCAGGTATTGATCAATGTCGATCATTCGATGCGCGTCATGAGCGAGGAAAGCTTTGGCCCGGTTGTCGGCATCATGAAAGTGACGTCCGACGAGGAAGCCATTGCCCTGATGAATGACAGTGAATTCGGCCTGACGGCATCGATCTGGACGGCGGATGAAGATGCCGCCCTTTCGATTGGTGACCGGCTTCAGACCGGAACGGTTTTCATGAACCGTGCAGATTACCTTGATCCGGCACTGGCCTGGACGGGTGTGAAAAATTCGGGACGTGGATGCACGCTTTCGAAACTGGGTTACGAATCATTGACCCGGCCGAAAAGCTTCCACCTGCGGACCAAGATTTAACGTCGCGTTTGCGCGCAAAGGATACAGAAATGACCAAGAAGATTGTTGGAAACTGGAACTTCCCGACCTCCGTGCGTTTTGGTCCGGGCCGTATTTCAGAACTGGCAGATGCCTGCAAGGCAACCGGCATGAAGAAGCCGTTGCTGATCACCGACGAGGGCCTTAAGGACCTGCCGATGGTGCGTGATGCGATTGCCGCAAACGAGGCCGCAGGGCTTCCGACCGGGCTGTTTGCCGGGGTGAAAGGCAACCCGACGGGCAAAAACGTTGAAGACGGTCTGGCGGTATATCGTGCAGGCGGTCATGACGGTGTGATTGCGTTTGGCGGCGGTTCGGGCCTTGATGCGGCCAAGGCCGTGGCCCTGATGGCCGGGCAGACCCGCCCGATGTGGGATTTCGAGGATATCGGCGACTGGTGGACCCGTGCCGATCCGGCCGGTATCGCCCCGATTGTTGCGGTTCCGACCACGTCGGGGACCGGTTCCGAAGTGGGCCGTGCCAGCGTGATCACCAAGGAAGACACGCATGAAAAGAAAATCATCTTCCATCCGAAGATGTTGCCAGCCATCGTGATTTCCGATCCGGAACTGACCATTGGCCTGCCGCCGCATGTGACGGCGGCAACCGGTGTCGATGCGTTTGTGCATTGTTTCGAAGCCCATTGTGCGCCGGGTTATCATCCGATGGCGGATGGTGTTGCTCTTGAAGGTATGCGTTTGATTGCCGACGCGCTGCCGCGCGCCTATGACAATGGCAAGGATATCGAAGCCCGTGCCGATATGCTTTCGGCGGCGTCGATGGGGGCGACAGCCTTCCAGAAGGGACTTGGCGGTGTTCACGCACTGGCCCATCCGATCGGGGCGATTTTCGATACCCACCACGGCCTGACCAATGCAATCCTTCTGCCGTATGTCATGCGGGCCAACCGCCGTGCGATTGAAGGCAATTGTGAAACGATTTGCCGTTTGCTGGGCCTTGCTGCACCGAGCTTTGACACCCTGTTTGAATGGGTTCTGGCGTTCCGTAGCCGTCTTGGCATCGTCAATACGCTGGCGGAAATCGGTGTCGACGTAAACCGTGCCGAAGAAGTCGCGACGAAGGCCAAGGGCGACCCGTCCGATGGTGGCAACCCGATTGATCTTTCGGTGGCCGATTATGCCGAAATCTTCCGTCGGGCCTGTGTCGGCGAACTTGGCTAGGCCGAAGAAACGATAACCAGAACAATAACGGGATCAGGGTGTCATTATGGAAAACGTCAGAAAAATCCTGATTGTCGATGGCAATCGCCATGAGGTGAATGAGCTGAACCGTTCACTGGGTGGATCGCCATCGGGCGAGGGATATGAAACGGCCCTGCGACACCTTGATCCTGAACTTGATGTTACGATTGTCCGGCCTGCGGATGATGGGCCGGACTGTCTTCCCGATGGTGTCAAACTGTCGGATTTTAACGGGATTGCGTGGACCGGTTCGGCGCTGAATGCCTATATCGATGAAGATGCGGTTTTAAACCAGTTGCCATTGGCAAGGGCAACGGTTGAATCCGGTGTGCCGGTATTTGGCAGTTGCTGGGGCATGCAGATTGTTGCCCGTGCGTTTGGCGGTGAAGTGCGCGCATCGCCCAATGGGCGCGAGATCGGCGTGGGCCGCATGATCCGCCTGAACCGGGCGGGGGTAGCGCATCCGATGTATCGCGGGAAGTCGATTTGTTTTTCGGCACTGACCGTGCATATGGATGAGGTATCGATTCCGCCCAAGGGGGCCGTAATCCTTGCGGGGAACGAGCACAGCCATATTCAGGCATTGGTGATGGAAAATGACGGCCTGAAATTCTGGGGCGTGCAATACCATCCCGAATATACGCTCGCGGAACTTGCCGCCATTTTTCGGCGGTATGGGCAGCGCCTGATTGACGCCGGGTTGTTTGCTGATCAGGGGGCGCTTGAAACCATGGCAGCCAACTGGATGACCTTGCACGAGAACCCGGATCGACGGGACCTGGCGTGGCAATACGGGATTGATAATGATGCGCTACGTTATGAACGCCGGTTAATTGAACTTGGTAACTGGTTGAAATATTCCGTCGGAGATGGTCGCAGCTAAATCGTTTTCTTATAAGCGTTTAAAGCCCGTTCCTGAACCGTTTTGCCATCGAGGTTCCAGACGGTTGTACCGCGGGTTTCCGCCGTCAGACTTGCCATCGCAAGGCCGGTGCCAATCGCGGCGTCAAAGCCGGATTCCAGTTTGCTGAAAGCCGACAGGAAGCCCGAATAAAACGCATCCCCGGCTCCATTGACGTCAACGACCTTGGTTGGCAAAGGACGCCAGAAGGCAGTTTCACGGCCATCGGCAGATACGACACCCTTGGCACCCAGCGTGATGACAATATGGGGAATGCCATGATCGCGTAGAACCGTGATTGCGTTTTTGGCATCATCAATGTCGTTGATTTCAATACCGGATAAAACTTTTGCCTCGGCCCGGTTGGCGATCAGGAGATCAAGTTTGTCCAGAATCGGCCTCAAACGTGCCGATTTTGACGGGGATACGGTCGCGGCACAAAAGTGTGATGTGCCTTTCTGGTCGGCCAGCCAGATCAGCGTTTCGGTCGGCAGGTTGGCATCGACCATCCACCAGGGCCAGTTTTGAATATTTGCCAGTTGATCAGCCAGAAGGTCGCACGTCAGGCGGTCATAGATTTCGGCATCCATCAGCCCAAGGGCCAGTTCGCCGGTTTCATCAAGAATGGCGGTGTAACCCGCAGTGTGACCGCCGGGAATTTTGCGGATTTGCCGAGTATCGATACCGATTTCGGACAGGGACTGGATGATTTCATCGCCGTCGCCATCTGCGCCGACCGCACCCAGCATGCCGACATTGCAGCCGAGCAAGCGCAGGTGAACCGCGATATTACGGCTTACACCACCCGGTTTGCGATGCAGGGTCCGCACAGGGTTCGACGCCGCAGGCACGAATGTTTCCGTGCATTGCAGGGTTCGGTCAAAATGAGCGGCACCAAGGCAAAGGATGTTGCTGGCCGGGTTGATCAAGATGATGCTCTGTTTCTTATTGAATGGATCGTTGGCGACAGGTGCGAAGTCATAAGCCGCAGGGCCAACGCAACGCAAGTAAAACAAGAAGGGCGATGCACGAGATTCTCGTGCATCGCCCTTTGGTCAAACCCGTTGGCTCGGGCTTATTTCATCATGATGCGATCATGGGTTGCAGGGGTCATCGGCGAATTCATGCCGATATATTCCGCAACAGCCTGTTCAAGGTTCGGACCGAAATCATAGACATCGGTTGCATTATCGCGGAACAGGGCATAGCCATCCCCGCCATTGCGCATGAAGTCGTTCGAAACAATCCCGTATGTTTTGGTCGGATCAATCGGGGCGAAAGTGCCGCCTTCATCAACCATGACGTTGGATACGCGCGATCCAACCGGTGCGTTAAGGTCCAGATCGAATTTCAGACCGGAAACCTGCGGGAACTGGCCTTTGCCCTCGGACACCATTGATACGCCATGTTCAAGCGATGCCACGACATCGGCACCCGACAGTTTGAAGGTTGCCAGAGCATTCTGGAACGGCAGAACCGTCAGGACTTCGCCCATTGTCACGGTGCCTTCGTCAATGCTGGCACGGATGCCGCCGCCATTCTGAATGGCGATCTGATACCCTTCGCCAGCTTTCCACAGCATCGCATCGGCAATCAGTGACCCCATGGTGCATTCCATCGCCCGGCAGGTTTCACGGGATCCATCGGCGGCCGTGGTGAAGCTTCCGACCTCGACAGTGCGAACGGCATCGACCGCATCGCTGACTTCGGCGATTTTCGCCAGAACGTCTTCGGCGGGTTTGATGCTGGCATCAAGGGTGATCGGTTCACCCGACCATGCTTTTGCAACACCGTCATCGTCAAAGGTGACCTCAAGCGCGCCGAGATAGCGGCTATAGGCGTAGGCCTGAACGACAAGAACAGGTTTGCCATCCGGTGCGGTTTCAACAACCGGGTAGGGATAGTCGGCCTTTTCATTGGTGTTCGAGAATAGCTGGTTATCGTGGCCACCGACGATGACATCAATCCCGCTGACGGTTTTTGCCAGTTCAAAATCCTTGTAGGACCCGGAATGGCTCATGACGATGATTTTGTTGATGCCCTTCAGGCGCAGGCGGGCCACGGAATAGCGCAACGCCATTTCGGAATCGGTGATGCTGACATGGTCGCCCGGGCTTGAGATATCCGGGGTTTCTTCGGTGGTGATGCCGATCAGGCCGATTTTCTCGCCACCGACTTCGACGATGGTGTCAGGCTTGATGAAGCCTTCAAGGCCGGAACCGCCAAGTGGTTTTACGTTGGCCGACAGAACCGGAATTTTGCTGGCCTTGATGAAGGCGGCAAGAACATCGGGGCCGTCGTCAAATTCGTGGTTGCCGATGGTCATGGCATCATAACCCGCCATTGCCATCAGTTCAGCGGTCAGTTCGCCCTTGTAGGTCGAATAATAAAGCGACCCCTGGAACTGATCGCCGCCGTCCAGGACAAGGACATTGCCGCCCATGGCGCGATTGTCGCGAATGGCGGTTGCAAGGCGCGCGTAACCGCCAAAGCATTTGCCTTCGGTTTCGTCTTCCGCGCTGCAGCTGTTGTTGTATTTGGTTACCGATTCAACGCGGTCGTGAACGTCATTGGTATGCAGGATACGAAGATCATAATCCGCAAGTGCCGAACCGGCACCAAAAGTCAGCATCGTACAGGCCGAAAGCAGCCCGGCAATTTTCCGTTTCATTTTTATCTCCAAACCAAGCCATTTTGCCGGGATCCCTCGACCCGGCGTGGCATGAAAAGTCAAATCCCTGAACGCACGCGATCCTAGCATTAAAATTCCGGCGGGGGTACGTCCGGTTGATGACGTGAGGGTTAAATTGTCGATCCGCACCAGGACGATGAAGAAGGGGAATTTTCATTGCAATGCAGAATCGGAAGCCGCTGTTTTCCGGGCAATAGACCGGATTGCGGAAATAGCGCGCGGTGCGATTATGAAATTCTTCGAGAAATAGTATCGGCGGTGGTTGAAATGTCAGCATTTTCTAATGCGTGAAAAACTAAGGGAAACCCCGCAGATAGACGGCAAAAAGGCAAGCTGGGGTAGAATGAATTCTGACCGAATGGACAGGTTTTGTGTCAATGGTCCGTGCTCGGCTATTTACAGAGTACTGTATTTTGTAGTTACCATAGGCGTTCTGCAGCAGAGACGCACAGGGGCGTACCGTCAATCGGTGCCGAAATCGCGGCAATGTTGCATAAAACACTTTTTCGATGAGGGAGTCCTGCCGGTTAAGGGCACCGGCGGGATATAAAAGAGAATCAAGCAATAGAAGGGCATCGGAATGAAAAAGCTTCTGACCACCATGGTCGCGGCTGTTGCATGCTATGCAGGTGTAGCGAGCGCAGCAGAAATCAAGCCGGCAGTCGTTTATGATCTGGGCGGCCGTTTTGACCGTTCGTTTAACCAGGGCGCATATAACGGTGCCGAAAAATACAAGGCCGACACCGGGACCGAGTATCGCGATTTCGAAATCCAGAACGATTCGCAGCGCGAACAGGCCATGCGCAACTTTGCACGTCGCGGCATGAACCCGATTGTCGCAATCGGCTTCTCGCAGGCATCCGCCCTTGAGAAAGTTGCAACCGAATTCCCCGATATTAAATTCACGATTGTTGACATGGTTGTTGACCTGCCGAACGTTCAGTCGGTGGTTTTCAAGGAACATGAAGGTTCGTTCCTGGTTGGTGTCCTGGCAGCCATGGCATCAGAAACCGGCAAGGTCGGTTTCATTGGTGGCATGGACATTCCGCTGATCCGTAAATTTGCCTGTGGTTATGCGCAGGGCGTTAAGCACGCCAATGCCGATGCCGAAGTTTTCCAGAACATGACCGGCACCACCGGTGCGGCATGGAACGACCCGGTCAAGGGCGGCGAGCTTGCGAAATCGCAGTTTGATCGTGGTGCGGACGTTGTCTATCACGCGGCAGGCGGCACCGGTGTCGGTGTTCTGCAGGCGGCGGCTGATGCCGGCAAGCTTGGTATCGGCGTTGACTCCAACCAGAATGCCCTGCATCCGGGTTCGGTTCTGACCTCGATGCTCAAGCGCGTTGACGTTGCGGTTTACGAGGCGTTCGATGCGGCGGCCAAAGACACATGGGAACCGGGCGTTACCGTTCTTGGCCTTGCAGAAGGCGGCGTTGACTGGGCACTTGACGAAAACAACGAAAAGCTTATCACCGACGACATGAAAGCGGCTGTTGCCAAGGCCAAGGAAGACATCATTTCCGGCAGCCTTGAAGTCCATGATTACATGAGCGACAGCGCCTGCCCGATGTAAGGCAGGACGAACAAACCGGGGATTTGTAGTGTCGGATACGATGCATCAAATGCACGGCGCCGGGGAGACCGGTGCCGTGCAACCCGCTATTGAACTGCGCGGTATAGACAAGCGGTTCGGTGCGGTACACGCCAATAAATCAATCGATCTGAAAGTCGAAAAGGGTACGATTCACGGCATCGTCGGGGAAAACGGTGCAGGAAAATCGACCTTGATGAGTATCCTGTACGGTTTTTATCAGGCCGACGGGGGCACCATCCATGTCGATGGCAAACTTTGCGATATCAAAGGATCGGAAGACGCCATTGCTGTCGGGATCGGCATGGTCCATCAGCATTTCATGCTGGTTGAACCTTTCACGGTTCTTGAAAACGTTATTCTGGGTGTCGAGGGCGGCGCAATCCTGCGCGAGGGCGTTGATAAAGCCCGCGAGGAGCTTAAGCGTCTGGAGCGTGAATATTCGCTTGACGTTAATCCCGATGCCATTGTTGGCGACCTGTCTGTTGGCTTGCAGCAGCGCGTTGAAATTCTGAAGGCCCTTTATCGCGGGGCCGAAATTCTTATTCTGGATGAACCGACCGGGGTTTTGACCCCGCAGGAAGCGGATCATCTGTTCCGCATTCTGGAAACCCTGAAACAGCAGGGTAAAACGGTTGTTCTGATCACGCATAAATTGCGCGAAATCATGGCGGCAACGGACAATGTTTCCGTGATGCGCCAGGGTGAAATGGTGGCCCATCGCAAAACGGCCGAAACCAGCCCCGAAGAACTTTCCGAACTGATGGTCGGCCGCAAGGTGCTTTTGCGCCTTGAAAAGGGTGAAGCCGCACCGGCGGCAACTGTTCTTGAGGTCGATAATCTGTGCGTTGAAACGTCGCAGGGTGTGCGCAAGGTAAAGAATGCCAGCTTTACGGTGCGCGCCGGCGAGATCGTCGGCATTGCCGGGGTTTCCGGCAATGGGCAAAGCGAACTTCTTGAAGCGCTTGGCGGGATACGGGCGGTAACCGAAGGGCAGGTCCTGTTAAACGGGCAGGATGTGACGCCGGGTCGTGGTGTTGATGCGGCCGAACTGCGCAAACGCGGTGTCGCCCATGTGCCCGAAGATCGCCATCGCATGGCAATGGTGACGTCATTTTCGGCCAAGGAAGCCGCTATTCTCGGTTATGAGGATGATGCGGCCTATCAGAAGGGCATGTTCCTGAACTGGCATGCGATTTCCGAGGCGACGAAGCATTTGATGTCAGAATTCGACGTGCGCCCGAATGATCCTGATCTGAAAGCTGCCAATTTTTCCGGCGGAAACCAGCAGAAACTGGTTCTGGCGCGTGAAATCATGCGCGATCCTGAACTTCTCCTAGTTGGTCAGCCGACGCGCGGTGTCGATATCGGCGCCATCGAATTCATTCACAAACGTATTGTTGCGATGCGCGATGCTGGCAAGGCCGTTTTGCTGGTGTCCGTCGAACTGGACGAAATCATGTCTCTTGCCGACCGCATACTGGTGATGTGTGATGGTTCCATCATCGGTGAAGTTTCTGCTGCTGATGCCAATGAACGGGTGCTTGGCCTGATGATGGCCGGGGTTGACCCCCATGAAGCCAAAGCCGCGGAGGGGCAGGCATGAGTGACAGTGTTCAACTGCCGCGCTGGATTGATGTCGGCGCGTTGCCGCTGCTTAATCTTTTGCTGGCACTGATTGTTTCGGGGCTTGTTGTTCTGGCGATTGGTGAAAGCCCGACGCAAGTCGTTGAAATCCTGCTTTATGGTGCGTTCGGCTATGAAGAGGCGTGGGGTTATACGCTTTATTACACCACCAACTTCATTTTTACCGGTCTGGCTTTTGCCGTGGCATTCCATTGCGGTCTGTTCAATATCGGTGCCGAGGGGCAGGCTTATGTCGGGGGGCTTGGTGTCATTCTGGCGGCCCTTTACCTTGATTTTCTGCCATTCCCGATCATGCTGGTCGTTGCTATTCTGGCGGCGGCAATTTTCGGCGCCGCCTGGGCCTATATCCCGGCCTATCTGCAGGCACGTCGCGGGTCGCATGTCGTGATCACCACGATCATGTTCAACTTCATTGCGTCGTCGCTGATGGTTTATCTGCTGGTCAATGTTCTGCGTCCGCAGGGATCAATGACCCCGGAAACCGAACAGATCGCTGAACATCTGCGTTTGCCGTTCATTCATGACATCGCCGCAAGCCTTGGTCTGGAGATGGCAAGCAGCCCGCTGAACCTGTCGTTTGTTTATGCGCTTGTCTGCAGTATTCTGGTCTGGCTGTTCATCTGGCATACAAGATGGGGTTATGCGATCCGCACTGTGGGGGCCAATGCGGTTGCCGCGACCTATGCCGGGATCGAGCCGGGGCGATATATCATCATGGCGATGATGATTTCAGGTGCGCTTTCGGCCTTCATGGCGCTTAACGAAGTAATGGGTGTTCAGCACCGCTTGCTGATCGATTTTACGGCCGGTTACGGCTTTGTCGGGATTGCGGTTGCCCTGATGGGGCGCAATCATCCGTTTGGTATTTTCCTGGCGGCATTGCTGTTTGGGATGCTGTATCAGGGCGGGGCAGAGCTCAGCTTTGAAATCCCGACGATTTCGAACGATATGGTTGTGGTTATTCAGGGGCTTGTGATCCTGTTTACCGGTGCGATGGAACATATGTTCCGTCCGCGCGTGACCCGGATTTATACAGCGTGGCATTTGCGCCGCCGTGCCCAGGAGGCCGCATAATGGATAATTTTGAACTGGTTATCCTGCTTCTGGATGCGACGCTTCGGACATCGACCCCGCTTATTCTTGCCGCACTGGCCGGGATGTTTTCGGAACGGTCGGGCACGATCAACCTGGCACTTGAAGGCATGATGCTGGGCGGGGCGTTTTCAGCTGCTGCCGTGGCTTATTATTTCGGAAATCCCTGGGCCGGGTTGCTGGCGGCAATCGCAACGACGATCTGCCTTTCGCTTCTGCATGGTTTTGCCTGCATCACGCATAAGGGCAATCAGGTCGTATCGGGCATGGCGATCAATATCCTGATGTCGGGTCTGACGGCACTTGTCGGGATTGCCCTGTTTGCGCAGGGCGGCAAGACCCCGTCGCTTGATCATGAGTCACGGTTCCAGCCGATTACCTTGCCCGGCGCGGATGCCGTTGCCGATGTCCCGGTTCTGGGATCGATATATTCGGAATTGCTGAGCGGTCATAACATTCTTGTTTATGTCGCGTTTCTGGCAGTACCAGCCGCGTGGTGGGTGATGTATCGCACCCGTTTCGGTTTGCGTCTGCGCGCGGTTGGCGAAAATCCGGGGGCGGTTGACACCGCCGGTATTGGCGTGGTCGCCATGCGGTATCGCGCGGTGATTTGCAGTGGCATTCTTGTCGGTATGTCGGGTGCGTATCTTTCTACCGCGCAGGGGGCGTCGTTCCTGCAGGATATGACGGCGGGCAAGGGCTATATTGCGCTGGCGGCGATGGTGTTTGGTAAATGGCGGCCTTTCCCGGCACTGTTTGCGTGCCTGCTGTTTGGTTTCCTTGATGCCGCGGCAACCCGCATGCAGGGTGTTATCCTGCCGGGGATCGGCGAGGTGCCGGTGCAACTGGTGCAGGCATTGCCCTATGTTTTGACGGTGATCCTGCTGGCGGGCTTTATTGGCCGCGCCATTCCGCCCAAATCGCTTGGTCGTCCGTATGTGAAGGAACGCTGATCGCATTGCGATCAGCTTCCTGATCCGGCATATCTGGCAAACGAGGCTGTGATGAATTGCAAACAGGTCTTTTCCATCATTGCTATTCTGGCTGTTTCGCTGCCTGCCACGGTTTGCGCCGTGCAGGCCGCCGAAATCGCGCCGGCAGTTGTTTATTCGACCGGTGGCAAGTTTGACGGCTCGTTCAATCAGTCGGCTTTCGAAGGGGCGGAGCGTTTCAAACAGGAAAGCGGTATTGAGTATCGCGAGTTCGAATTGCGCAATGATACGCAAAGCGAGCAGGCGATCCGGAATTTTGCCCGCGAGGGACGAGACCCGATTGTGGTGATCGGGTTTCAGCAGGCGACGTCGCTTGCCAAAGTTGCGCCGGAATTTCCCGATACCCGTTTTGCCATCGTCGATATGGTTGTTGATCAGCCCAATGTGCAATCGGTGGTTTTTCGGGAACATGAAGGCACATACCTTGTCGGTATGCTGGCGGCCATGGCGTCAAAATCAGGGACGATTGGCGTTATTGGCGGTATGGATATTCCGCTGATCCGTCGCATGACCTGTGGGTACGTGCTGGGCGCATTGCAGGCGGGGCCGGGCACCAAGGTGCTGGAAAATATGACCGGAACGACGGGGGCGGCATGGAACGACCCGGGCCGCGGTGCCGAACTGGCAACCACACAGATCGGTCTTGGTGCGGATGTTGTTTTGCAGCTGGCCGGTGGCACGGGAATTGGCGTTTTGCAGGCAACAGCGGATGCCGGAAAGCTTGGGATTGGATCGGATGCAAACCAGAACGGACTGCATCCGGGATCAGTTCTGACATCAATGGTCAAGCATGTCGATGTTGCCGTGTTCGAGGCATTCAAGGCGGCGCGAGATGGGAGCTGGAAGCCGGGTATTCGCAGTCTTGGCCTTGCCGAAGGCGGGATTGACTGGGCGTTAGACGATTTTAACAGGGACCTGATCACGCCTGCGATGAAGGATACGGCCGATGCGGCGCGCAACGATATCATCAGCGGCAAGATTACGGTTCATGATTATATGCAGGATGGAACCTGCCCGCGATAATCGGCAGGAAAAACAGGATCAAGACACATGACATCGCAAACTGTAACCGACGCCCCGCGCGATTTGATTGATGCGGCACTTGCCGCGCGTGACAGGGCATATGCGCCCTATTCGAAATTCCACGTTGGTGCAGCCCTTAGGACCGAGCGCGGGCAGATCATTGCCGGATGCAATGTTGAAAACGCGGCCTATCCCGAAGGTGTTTGCGCCGAGGCCGGGGCCATTTCGGCGATGGTCCTGTCTGGTGAAACCAGGTTTGATGAAATCGTCGTTGTCGGGCTTGGGGATGTTGCCTGCACGCCATGTGGTGGGTGTCGTCAGAAAATTCGGGAATTCACCGGATCGGATGCGACGATTTATATCATCAATGATGCGGGTAAAACGCTTCTGACCCTGACGCGTGAAGAACTTATTCCCCATTCCTTTGGGCCGGAGAATTTGAAATGAATAATGTCAAAGCCGCATTGGACATCATTGCCGCCAAGGCACCGGGTTTTAAGGCCGAGGTTGCGCTTGTTCTTGGCAGTGGCCTTGGCGGCGTTGTCGACGCGGTCAGTGATGCCATCAGGATTTCCTATACCGACCTGCCGGGCTTTCCCAAGCCGACGGTGGTGGGCCACGGCGGGCAGTTGGTACTTGGCCGGATTGGCGGTGTATCGGTTGCCGTCATGCAGGGGCGGGCGCATTATTATGAACATGGCCGTTCGGATTTGATGAGCGAGCCGCTTGAAACATTGCGTGAATTGGGGGCAGAGCGGCTTATCCTCACCAATGCGGCAGGGTCGCTTATCCCCGAGGCATCACCGGGGAACCTGATGCTGATTACGGATCATATCAGCCTGTTTGGGCCCAATCCGTTGATCGGATATCATGGCGATGATCGTTTTGTCGGCATGGATGTGCCGTATGATCCGGAAATCGGATCGGGTTTGAAAAATACTGCGGCCGAACTTGGCATTAACCTGTTTGAAGGTACTTATTGCTGGTGCACCGGGCCGAGTTTCGAAACGCCGGCCGAAATTCGTGCGCTTAAGGTCCTGGGGGCGGATGCGGTCGGCATGTCGACTGTACCGGAAAACATTCTTGCCCGGCGTCTGGGATTCCGGGTGGCGGCTGTTTCAAACATCACCAATCTGGCCGCGGGCATGAGCCCGACGGCCCTTAGTCATGAACAGACCCTTGAGATGGCGAAAGAAGGATCTGCCAATCTGATCAAGATCCTGCTGCGTTATTTTTCAAGTGATGCATGAAGATGTTTTGATCGGGTTTGGAAACGTAATTCAATAATAAGCGCGCAGGAGACAGCATATGCTGCCGCAGGAAATCATTCGCCGGAAACGTGAAGGCGAAGTTCTGACAGACGCCGAAATCGCCTTTTTCGTGAAAGGCATTGCGGATGAAAGCATCAGCGAAGGGCAGGTTGCAGCCCTTGCCATGGCGGTTTTCTTTAACGGCATGACCATGGATGAACGCGCAGCCCTTACGCGCAATATGCGTGATTCCGGAACCGTTCTTGATTGGAAGGCGCTGGGCCTTGACGGGCCGGTTGTCGACAAGCATTCAACCGGTGGGGTTGGCGACAAGGTCAGTTTGATGCTGGGGCCGATTGTTGGCGCGTGCGGTGCATTTGTTCCGATGATTTCGGGACGCGGATTGGGCCATACGGGCGGGACGCTGGACAAATTTGACTCCATTCCCGGCTATCGCACGGCACCGACCTTGGATGAATTTGCCAAAGTCACACGTGAAGTCGGTTGCGCCATCATCGGGCAGACCGCGGATCTTGCCCCTGCGGACAAGCGTTTCTATGGCATTCGTGATGTTACCGCGACGGTGGAAAGCATTCCGTTGATTACCGCATCGATCCTGTCGAAAAAACTGGCGGCGGGTCTGGATGCGCTGGTGATGGATGTCAAATTCGGATCGGGTGCGTTCATGAATGAATATGATCGTGCGCGCGAACTGGCCGAAAGCATCACCGAAGTCGCAACCCGCAATGGTGTACCGACAACGGCCCTTTTGACCGATATGGAGCAGGTTCTGGGCGATACGGTCGGTAATGCGCTTGAAATGCACGAGGCGGTTGATTTCCTGACGGGCAAACATCAGGAAAAGCGTGTTTATGATGTCACGATGGCGTTGGCAGCGGAAATGCTGGCACTGACCGGTGTTGCAACCGATGTTGCCGATGGTCTGCAAAAAGCCAGCGACGCCCTGACATCGGGCAAGGCAGCCGAGGTATTTGGTAAAATGGTGTCGGCCCTTGGCGGCCCGGCCGATTTTGTTGAAAACACATCGGCCCATCTTGAGACGGCACCGATGGTCGAGCCGGTACGCGCCGCAAAGACCGGGCGGGTGGTATCAATGGATGCGCGCAAGGTGGGGCTTGCGCTGGTTGCGTTGAAAGGTGGCCGGACACGTGCCGATCAGAAGATCGACTTTGCTGTCGGCTTTACCGATTTCATCAAGGTCGGACAGGCGGTTTCAGCCGAAACGCCGCTTTGTAACGCTCATGTCCGTGATCAGGCACAGCTTGACGAAGCGACGACCCTTTTGCGCGAGGCAATCGTCATTGGCGATGGCGAGGTCGCCAGAACCGGTTCGGCAGCAGCAGTTCGCGAACGGATTGTTGCCCGTACCAAAGGGTAATTAATCGGGCGCGCAAAAATGCAGAAGGCCGGGCAGGATGATTGCCCGGCCTCTTTGTTTGGTCTGTGTGGCTAGTTTCGTGTGCTTTCCATGATCATGGTAGCTGCCTTTTCCGCGATCATGATGGTTGGTGAATTGGTGTTGCCCGATGTGATGGTGGGCATGATTGAGGCATCCGCTATCCGAAGACCGTCAAGCCCGCGCAGGCGCAATTGCGGGTCAACCACCGATGCCGGGTCCGCACCCATGCGACATGTGCCCACAGGGTGGAAAATTGTGGTGCCGATATTGCCCGCGGCTTTGACCAGATCATCCTCGGTCTCGTATGACGGGCCAGGTTTGAATTCTTCGGGCCGGTACGGGGCAAGGGCGGGCTGATTGGCAATTTTGCGGGTCAAACGGATTGAATCAACCGCGACCTTTTTATCGGCATCCGCACTGAGGTAATTCGGTGCGATAGCCGGTTGGTCACGAAAATCGGGTGATTTCAGGTGGATGCTGCCGCGACTTTGCGGGCGCAGATTGCAGACACTTGCCGTAAAGGCCGGGAAGGGATGGACAGGATCGCCGAACTTTTCAAGTGACAGCGGCTGCACATGATATTGCAGGTTTGCCGTTTCGAACGATGCATCGGATTTGGTGAAGATGCCAAGCTGGCTTGGGGCCATCGACATCGGCCCTGATTGATTAAACAGGTATTCCAGCGCGATCCCGGCCTTGCCGACAAGGCTGCTGGCCTGTTCGTTCAGGGTACGGATGCCACTGACCTTGAAGGCGCAGCGCAGTTGCAGGTGGTCCTGAAGGTTTTCACCGACCTGTGCGCTTTCATGGATGGTCTGGATACCATGTTTTTGCAGAACATCGCCCCGGCCAATACCCGACAGTTCCAGAATATGCGGTGATCCGACAGATCCGGCCGACAGAACGATTTCACGACGTGCCGAAACAGTTTCAATCTGGCCACTGCGGTCATATTCAACACCGGTCACACGACCGTTTTCAATGATCAGGCGACGAACTTGGGCATGGGTGCGCAGTTCCAGATTTTTGCGCGATAGGGCAGGATTCAGAAATGCCTTCGAGGTATTCCAGCGTATGCCACGTTTCTGATTGACCGCGAAATAGCCCGACCCCTCGTTATTGCCGCGGTTGAAGTCCGGAATCTTCGGGATGCCGGCCTGTTCGGCGGCATCCTGAAACGCATCAAGAATTTCCCAGCGCACACGGGCCTGTTCAACCCGCCATTCGCCACCTGATCCGTGCATGTCATCGGCACCGAGATAGTAATCTTCGGACTTTCTGAAATGCGGCAACACATCGTCCCAGCCCCAGCCGTTGCACCCCGATTGCCGCCATTGATCATAATCGGCGGCCTGACCGCGCATATAGATCATGCCGTTGATCGACGAACATCCGCCCAGAACCTTGCCTCGGGGATATCCCAGAGAACGGCCATTCAGGCCTTCTTCGGCCTCGGTCTTGAAGCACCAGTCGACATTCGGATTGCCAATGCAATAAAGATAGCCCACCGGAATATGAATCCACGGATTGGTGTCTTTGCCACCGGCCTCCAGAAGGAGGACGGTGGCGTTTTCGATTTCGGACAGCCGGTTTGCAAGGGTACAGCCAGCCGATCCTGCACCAATAATGATGTAGTCGAATTGTTGTGTGGTCATGCTGCTTCCCTAGTTTCTGGACCGAAGGCCCAGCTTGGCAGCAAGGCGTGACGCATTGAACTCGCCGACAATGCCACGGCGGAACAGCAACACACAGACAATGAATATAAGCCCGGTAAGGACCGTTACCGGGAAGCCGGTTGCCGAAAGATAGTTCTGTACGGTGACGACAAAAGCCGCGCCGAAGATCGGACCGAAGATCGTTCCGATCCCGCCAAGCAGGGTCATCAGGATGACTTCGCCCGACATTTGCCAGGCTACATCGGTAAGGGTGGCAAACTGGAACACCAGTGCCTTGAGCCCGCCTGCAAGACCGGCAAGGGCAGCCGACATGACAAAAGCCGCAAGTTTGTAAAGGTTGACCGAGTAACCCAATGAAATTGCCCGGTTTTCATTTTCCCGAATGGAACGCAGGATCATACCGAACGGGGAATGCACAATCCGCCATACCGCAAATACCCCGGCTGCGAACACCACCAGCACGAAGAAATACATGTTCAGCGGCTGGTTCAGATCGATAAAACCAAGAAGATGCCCGCGTGGTACGCCTTGCAATCCGTCTTCGCCTTTGGTGAATTCCGATTGCAGGCAGAAGAAAAAGAACATCTGCGACAAAGCTAAGGTGATCATCGCGAAATAGATGCCCTGACGCCGGATGGCGAAAAACCCGATGATCAGCCCCATTAAAGCCGCCCCGACAACGCCCAGGAGAATTCCGGCCTCGGGCGGGAAACCCCATTCCTTAACCGCATGGGCCGTGAAATAGGCAGCTCCGCCGAAAAAGGCGGCATGGCCGAATGACAGCAATCCTGTGAAACCCAAAAGCAGGTTAAAGGCACTGGCGAACAGGGCAAAACACAGGATCTTCATCAGGAAAACCGGATAAAGAACGAAGGGGGCAATCACAAGCCCGATGATCAATACAGCGAGAAGGGCAAGCTGTATCCGGTGCGCCGACTGGCGGCGGGCTTCCGATGTCATTGTTATTTCTGTCATATCACGCATCCCGACCAAACAGACCCGCAGGCCGGACCAAAAGAACGATTGCCATGATCACAAAGATCACGATGTTCGACGCTTCGGGGTAAAAGACCTTGGTCAACCCTTCGAGGATGCCAAGCATATAGCCCGTGACAATTGCCCCCATAATCGATCCCATGCCGCCGACAACCACGATGGCGAACACCACAATGATCAGGTTCGACCCCATCAACGGACTCACCTGATAGATCGGGGCGGCCATAATTCCGGCCAATGCGGCCAAACCCGCGCCAAGGCCGTAGGTCAGGGTCAGAAGGAACGGCACATTGACGCCAAATGACTGAACAAGTGTCGGGTTTTCGGTTGCAGCACGCAAATAGGCACCGAGTTTGGTCTTTTCGATCAGAAGCCATGTGCCGATACAGATTACCAGCGAGGCAACAACGACCCAGCCGCGATAAATCGGCAAATACATAAAGCCGAGATTAACCCCGCCCGAAAGCAAGGCAGGCGTGGCATAGGGTTGGCCCGATGTGCCATAGAAATAGCGGAAGCCGCCTTCGATCACCAAGGCAAGGCCAAAGGTGAACAGAAGCCCGTACAGATGATCAAGATTGTAAAGACGGCGCAGGGCAAAGCGTTCGATCACAATGCCGGTAATGCCGACAATGACCGGTGCCACCAGCAAGGCCAGCCAGTAATTCACACCGAGCCATGACAGCAGAAGAAAACCAACAAACGCCCCCATCATGTATTGGGCACCATGCGCGAAGTTGATAACGCGCAGAAGGCCGAAAATAATCGCCAGACCAAGGCTTAGCATGGCATAGAACGACCCATTGATCAGACCGATCAGAAGCTGGCCGAGAAATGCCTGGATCGGAATTCCAAATATCATTGTCACGGCATCATACTCCCAGAACTTCGTGCAAGGTGTCCATTCTGGCGGGCAGCTCCGCCACGTCGAAACCTTCTTTCACCACGCCATGATCCATGATGTAGAATCTGTCGGCAATTTTGCTGGCAAACCGGAAATTCTGTTCGACAAGCAAAATGGTCATGCCACGCTGTTTCAGGGTTTGCAGCACCTCGCCAATACGCTGGACGATAACCGGGGCGAGGCCTTCGGTCGGTTCGTCCAGCAGCAGCATTTTGACCCCGGTACGCAGCATGCGTGCCATGGCAAGCATTTGCTGCTCGCCGCCGGACAATTTGGTTCCCTGACTGTTACGCCGTTCCAAAAGGTTGGGGAACAGGTCATAGATTTCATCAACCGACATGCCGTTCGGGGAAACGACAGGCGGCAGCATGAGATTTTCCTCGACGCTGAGGGTTGCGAAAATGCCCCGCTCTTCGGGAACAAAACCGATCCCGGCACGTGCAGTGTGATGCAGTGGCCGGTTCATAAGGTTCTTGCCGTCAAATTCGATTGTACCGGTGCGTTTGCGCAAAATGCCCATGATAGAGCGCAAGGTGGTGGTTTTTCCCATGCCGTTGCGGCCAAGGATGGTAACCGTCTCGCCTTGGCGAACGTCAAGATTGACGCCATGCAGGATATGGCTTTCATCGTACCAGGCATTCAGGTCCCGGACGGAAAGAAGCGGTTTTCTATCAGTCATGATCCGTCCCCATATAGGCGACCTTTACGCGCTCGTCTTTGCTGACGGTGGCGTAATCGCCCTCCGCGAGGATTTCGCCGCGTTGCAGAACGGTAATATGATCGCACAGATCGGCGACAACCTTGAGATTGTGCTCAACCATCAGAACAGCGCGCGTTTTGGCGACTTCGCGAATGATTTCGGCAACCATCCCGACATCCTCGCCGCCCATGCCGGCCATCGGTTCGTCCAGCAGCAGTACCTTTGGGTCAAGTGCCAGTGTGGTGGCAATTTCAAGCACACGCTTGCGGCCATAGGAAAGGTCTGCGGCCTGACTGTCACATTCGTTCTCGAGCCCGACGGACTTCAAAAGCTCCATCGCGCGATCATTGAGAACATCAAGCTTGCCAAGCGGCAACCAGAACTGCACGGCGAGATTGCCGGGGCGTTGCAGTGCGATGCGGATATTTTCCAGAACTGTAAGATGGGGAAAAATTGCCGATATCTGGAATGAACGTACCAGCCCCATACGCGCCACACGGGCGGGGGCCATATTTGTAATATCATGATCCAGCAGGGTGATCTTTCCGCTGGTCGGTTGCAGGAATTTCGTTAGAAGATTGAAAACGGTGGTTTTGCCTGCGCCATTCGGACCGATCAGCGCATGCACCTTGGCGTGATGGACGTCAAGATTGACGTTATTGACCGCGGTAAACCCGCCAAAATCGCGACGGAGGTCACGAGCGGTAAGGACCACTCGTGACTCAGCCGGATTTTGATGGTTACCGGGTTTTTCGTTAACTCCGGTCGCCGTCATGTTCTTAGTTCGATACCAGAGTACAACCGCTTTCGGCCGGATCAATGAAGGCCTTGTCACCAGGGACGGTCGCGAGAACATTGTAATAGTCCCATTCGCCTGCCATCTCGTCCGGTTTTTTGACTTCCATCAGATACATGTCATAGATCATGCGGCCATTTGCACCGACCTTGCCGTTTTTGGCAAAGACGTCATTGACCGGCATTTCATGCAGTGCCTTTGCAACAGCCTCGGTTTCGTCTGTGCCGGTTTCCTCGATCGCCTTGAGGTACTGGAGCACAGCGGAATAGGTGCCTGCCTGAACCATATTGGGCATGCGGCCCGTACGATCAAAGAAGCGTTGACCGAATTCACGCGTTTCATCGTTACGGTCCCAATAGAACCCTTCGGTCAGCGACAGCCCCTGTGCGGCTTCTGCGCCCAGGCCATGAACTTCGGCAAGGGTGAAAAGCAGGGCAGCAAGACGCTGGCCACTTTGAACGATGCCGAACTCGGATGCCTGTTTGATGGCATTGGCGGTATCAAGACCGGCATTGGCCAGACCGATTACTTTCGCACCCGATGCCTGTGCCTGCAGAAGGAACGATGAAAAGTCGGTGCTTGCCAACGGATGCCGGACGGAACCGACGACGGAACCGCCATTTGCCTTGACGAAGTTTCCGGTCTGCTCTTCAAGCGAATAGCCAAAAGCATAGTCCGCAGTCAGGAAGAACCAGCTATCGCCACCGTTATTCACCAACGCACCGCCCGTGCCGACAGCCAGCGCATGGGTGTCATAAGCCCAGTGGAAGCCATAGGGCGAACATTGCTTCCCGGTCAGCTCCGTTGTCGCCGCACCGGTAACGATATCAATTTTTTTCTTTTCCTTGGAAATACCCTGGACAGCCAGTGCAACCGACGAGGTCGTCAGTTCCATGATGCTGTCGACCTGATCCTCATCATACCACTGGCGGGCAATGTTGGCGGCGACATCGGGCTTGTTCTGATGGTCGGCAGTGATGACTTCGATCGGTTTGTCCAGAACGGTGCCACCGAAATCCTCAACAGCCATCAGGGCCGCTTCATACGACCATGTTCCGCCAAAATCGGCATAAACACCGGATTGATCATTCAAAATACCGATCTTGACGACATCGTCGGAGACCTGTGCCTGTGCTGGCAGTGATGCAGCAGCGGCAGCCATGATCGCAACGGATGCGATTGCAATTTTCTTCATCTAGGTTCCTCCCTGATGGAACTTTATGTTCAGATACGCTCAAAACGTATCGGGCAATTCTTCCGTGCCGTTTGGATATTTGATCCGTTCTTTGGCCCGGATGGCTGGTTGTGCATTGGGTGCACATTTTTGTTGTTTTGTATCGGGTGTTGTCTGTTTCTCGTTAAGTCACTGAAAAAGAACAATTCATTTTTATTTCTTTTCTTGGTCTCAGGACCGTGAACTACGCTAGCATTGACCAAAACGCGGTCAAATATATAATTTTGGACAGAAGCTGTACAAAAATGAACAGGATGGCAAATGCGTCAATTCACATGGGACGATTTACAGTATTTTCTTGCGGTCGCCCAGGACGGTAAATTGTCATCTGCTGCGCGGCGACTGCGCACCAGCCATGTAACGGTCGCCCGCAGGATTGAGCGTCTTGAGCAAAGCATTGGTGCAAAACTGTTCGAGCGCAGTCCACAAGGATATGCCCTGACACCGCTTGGCCAGCGACTGATGGAACCGGCCGAGGCCATGGCCCAAGAGGCCGTCAAAATGTTAAGCGTCGTAGGCGACGGCACATTGCCGCTTAGCGGGGTTATTCGCCTGAGCGTCCCGGAAGGTTATGGCAATTTTTTCATTGCGGAAAAACTGCCTCATTTTGCCAGCCAACATCCAAACCTGACCATTGAAATGGTCAATATACAGCAAATTGTTTCGCTATCCCGGCGCGAGGCGGACATATCGGTTTCTTTAAGCACACCAAAGGCCGGTGCCTATCATTTCGAGAAAATTTCCAGCTATATTCTGTATGTCTATGCTTCGCGCGATTACATTGCAAAAAATCGTGCGATCAAACGGCGAGAGGACCTCGCAAGCCATCCTTTCATTGGATATATCGAGGATATGATTTTTACCCCGGAACTGAATTATCTGGGGGAGATTGTACCTGGTTTGCGGCCATCCTATCAGACGTCCAGTGTCTTTGCGCAGCTAAAGGCGTGCAGGGCGGGGTACGGACTTTGTGTGCTGCCGTATTATATGGGGACGATGTTTGATGATCTGGTTGCGGTGATGCCCAAGGTTGTGCCGATCCATCGCGATTACTGGCTGGTGTGCCACAACGATATGATAGATGCGGCACGCGTGCGGCCTCTGATCGAGTTTATTCGACGCGAAACACATGCAGCCCGCGACCTGTTTAACGGTTTTCCCGAGAGTTTCGTTTGAATGGTTTACTATATGCGGTTGGAACTGCTCTGACGGAGGGCTTGCATCTTATGACCATTGGCGTCATTTTGACCGGTAACGAAAATTAACAATCAAAGACGAAAATTCAGGGCGGAAGGAAATAATATGGGCAAGCTTGATCGACGGCGTCGCGAAATCCTGGAGCTGGTCGCGTCGAACAGTTTCATGACCATTGATACACTGGCCGATCATTTTGCTGTAACGCCCCAAACCATCCGTCGCGATATCAATGAAATGGCCGAAGAAGGTCTGGTTGCCCGTTATCACGGTGGTGCGGCAAGCCTTTCGACCACCGAAAACACCGCCTATACGGATCGTCAGGTTCTTAACCTTGGCAGCAAGCGTGAAATCGCCAATCTGGTGGCGCAACACATCCCGGAAGGCGCATCGTTATTCATCAATATCGGAACCACGAACGAAGAAGTTGCGCGGGCATTATCGTCACACAAGAGCCTGAAGATCATCACCAACAATCTGCATGTCGCCCAGATTTGTGCCGCCAATCCGGGTTTTGAGGTGATTATCGCGGGGGGCGTCGTACGTCAGCGTGACTTTGGCGTGATCGGCGAGGCGACAATTGATTTCATCAACCAGTTCAAGGTCGATTACGCGATTGTCGGGATTTCCGGCGTTGATGAAGACGGCAGCCTGATGGATTTCGATTATCGCGAAGTCCGGGTGGCACGCGCGATCATTTCCAATGCGCGCCAGACCTTCCTGTGCACGGATGCGTCCAAATTCGGTCGGCGCGCGATGGTCCGGCTGGGACATCTGTCGGAAATCGATGCATTGTTCACCGACCGTCATCCGGGCCCTGTCTGGTCCGATGTCATCCGCGAGGCGGATCTTTCGGTTTATACCGCGAACTGACCGCAACGAGGCGCGATCAGGCGACCATATGGTCGCCGCGCTTGTTCATGCGCATGGTAATCGGCCCTTGCGATGAACCACTCAGCATCTGGGTCAGATGGTCATTATGTGCATCATCAATATCATCGGTTGGGCCAGCCCAGTAAATCTTTCCGGCATGCATCATCACTAGATTTGCGTAGCGCGTACGCGCGATCTGCATGTCATTGGTGATGGTTATGACAGTGGTGCCGCGCTGGGTTGCGATCTTGCTGATCATGAGTTCGATATGGTTTGACAGAACCGGATCAAGGCCCGCAGTAGGGTTATCAAGCAGCAGGATTTCCGGATTACTTGAAATGGCGCGCGCAATGCCGACACGCTTTTGCATCCCACCCGATAAATCACCAGGCGACAGAAAAGCACTGTCTTCGGACAGGCCGACATGACCCAGTAATTCGATGGCGTGATCCTTGGCTGCCATGCGCGTCATGGTGCCGCGTTCAATCTGACGAAAACAGATATTTTCCCAAACCTTCATGCTATCGAACAGGGCATTTTGCTGAAACAGCATGCCGATCCGTTCTGCCCATTCTTTACGCGCAGGGGCATTGGTCTGGCTGACATCGTCGCCCCCCAACATGATTTTACCGCTATCCGCACCGTGAAGGCCGACAAGACATTTCAGCAACACGCTTTTGCCTGCTGCCGATGGGCCGATGATCGCCATGGTTTCACCCTTGCCAAGCGACAGACTGACATCATCAAGCACGGTATTGGCACCGAACTTTTTGATCAGTGACTGAACGGTGACGAAACCGGATGTCGAACTGGTGGCTGCTGTCTCGGAAGGCGTAGTCATAAAGCTGGTTATCCATTGCTGTTTGCCTGCCGATCTTCGGCATTTGGCGGGCAGGGGGCAAGTCCGAAATTTGCAAAAAAGAAAACGGCCCCGTCTCCGGGACCGTTTCCGGTATGCAATTAGCGGAAATCCGCAGTGCGTTTTGATTAATGTGACAGGATCTGGCTGAGGAACAGCTTGGTCCGTTCACTTTTCGGGTTCGCAAAGAATTCCTGCGGTCCCGCCATTTCAACGATTTCACCGGCGTCCATGAACACGACGCGGTCAGCAACCTCTTTGGCGAAGCCCATTTCGTGGGTCACGCAAAGCATGGTCATGCCTTCCTTGGCGAGTTGAACCATCACGTCGAGCACTTCCTTGACCATTTCCGGGTCAAGGGCGGATGTCGGTTCATCGAACAGCATGATTTTCGGCTGCATGCAGAGCGAGCGGGCGATTGCCACACGCTGCTGCTGGCCGCCGGAAAGCTGACCCGGGAATTTGTGGGCCTGCTCTGCAATCCTGACACGTTCCAGATAGTGCATAGCCAGATCATTGGCTTCCTTTTTGGGCATTTTACGAACCCAGATTGGTGCCAGCGTCAGGTTTTCCAGAACGGTCATATGCGGGAACAAGTTGAAATGCTGGAACACCATGCACACCTCGCGGCGGACCGCTTCGATGTTTTTGATGTCGTCACCCAACAAAATACCATCCACCGTGATTTCGCCGCTCTGATAGGTTTCAAGCCGGTTCAGGCAGCGGATCAGGGTGGATTTTCCCGAGCCGGATGGTCCGCAGACCACGATACGTTCGCCCTTGCGGACTGTCAGGTCGATATCTCGTAAAACGTGAAAGTCACCATACCATTTGTTCGCCTTTTTGACGACAATCACATCCTCGTCCGAAGGTGCGGGTATGTTGGTTTCTGTTGCTTGATCAGTTGCATTCATTGTCGTTTTCCTTACGCCTTACCTGTTTTCACCCTTGCGCAATTCTTTCTCGAGATAGATCGAGAATCGCGCCATTGAGTAGCAGAACAGGAAGAAAATCACGGCGGCAAAGGCATAGCCTTCAACATAGTAGCGGGTCCATGCCGGGTCGCTACGCAGGGCCAGCTTAACGGTGTTCAGCAGATCGAACAGGCCGATAATCACAACCAGTGTCGTATCCTTGAACATCGAGATAAAGCTACCTACCGTTGGCGGGATAACCAGACGCATTGCCTGAGGCAATATGATCAGACGCATCGCCTGCCAATAGGACAGACCAAGACTGTTGGCCGCCTCGAACTGTCCGCGTGGTACCGCCTGCAAGCCGCCACGAAACACCTCGGCCAGATAGGCAGCCGTGAACAGGATGATCCCGATTTGGGCACGCAGCAATTTATCAATGGTAATCCCTTCGGGAAGGAACAGCGGAAACATGACGGATGCCATGAACAGTACCGTAATCAGCGGTACGCCACGGATGATCTCGATATAGACTACACAGATCGACCGTATGGCGGGCATATCGGAGCGCCGGCCAAGAGCCAGCAGGAGCCCTAGAGGAAAAGCAAAGATGATGCCGTTTGCCGACAGCAGCAGGGTCAGCGGCAGGCCTCCCCAATAGCTGTTCTGGACATAGGTCAGGCCAAAGACGCCCCCCCACATCAGAATGGCGATGACCGGAACCCCTATAACCCACATAGGGACGATCCAGCGACGAAGTCCGGCATAGGGAACTGCGCCAAGGCTTCCAACGATGATGCCGACCAGAACCAGCATTGCGACAAGTGGTCGCCACTGTTCGTTAAACGGGTAGGTGCCAAACAGGATCAAACGCAAATTGGCGTTGACAAAACCCCAGCAGGCACCGGCAACTTCGCGACATGCCTCAACCGATGGTTCCAGGGTGGCGTTGGTCACAGCCCAGTTAAACAGGGTCGGAACCAACCATAAGATGAATGCCAATGCGCCAATGGTTAGAAGCGAGTTGAACCAGCCGTCAAATAGGTTCTTTTTGGACCAGTTAATAGCCCTATGGGTGAAAGTGCCTGCCGGTCCGGGAGGCAGTTGGGTGCTGATTGCCATCTTACCTCTCCACCAGAGCCATTTTCTTGTTAAACCAGTTCATGAACAACGAAGTCAGCAGGCTGAGGCCAAGATAAATCGACATGAAAATCGAAATTGCCTCAATCGCCTGACCTGTCTGGTTCATGGTGGTGTTCGATACTGACACCAGATCGGGATAACCGACAGCAACGGCCAAAGAGCTGTTTTTGGTCAGGTTCAGATACTGGTTTGTCAGCGGCGGAATGGTCACACGCATCGATTGCGGCAAAATTATCTTGCGCAAGGCAATCGAACGGCGAAGGCCCAAGCTCTCTGCGGCTTCCCATTGTCCGTGTGGGACGGCTTCGATCCCGGAACGGACCACTTCGGCAACATAGGCCGAGGTATAGACCGTCAGACCGACCAGAACGGCAAGAAATTCCGGGGAGACGTTTGTGCCGCCACGGATGTTGAAACCACGCAGTTCTGGAACATCCATCACGGACGGTGCCCCGCTGATCAGCCATGCAAGTATCGGTAAACCGATGATCAGGCCGATGCCTGTCGCAACAATCGGGAACGGCTGACCCGTTGCATCCTGTCGCTTTCTGGCCCACTTCGAGAGGAAATAGACCGCGACAATCGCGATTGCGAACGCGATGGCCATGATGTCAAAGGCAATATGAGCTTCGGGGACAGGCATATACATACCACGGCTGGTCAAAAGAACGCCGGGCAAAAGTTCGATAGCATCGCGGGGATGCGGGAATGCATTGGGTATTAGCGCATACCAGAAAAACAGTTGCAGAAGGACCGGAATGTTGCGGAAAAATTCAACATAGACGGTCGCAAGTTTCCGGACAATCCAGTTCGATGACAGGCGCGCGAC
The DNA here is from genome assembly GCF_044790785.1 of Thalassospira australica. GTDB lineage: Bacteria > Pseudomonadota > Alphaproteobacteria > Rhodospirillales > Thalassospiraceae > Thalassospira > Thalassospira australica_A. The sequence goes on from NZ_CP085258.1 coordinate 1,952,947, forward strand.
ACCAAAAATCGTTCCGATAATGGTACACAGAATAATGCCGAGAAGTGAAACCTTCACGGTGTTGAGCAGACCAACCATAAGCGCCGTGCTGTACGGGCTTTGGGCGGAATACTCGATCATGCTTTCGCTGATCTCGAATGATGCTTCCCGATCAAGGAAGCCATAACCGGTTGAGATGTTTTGCCGTTCCAGGTTTTCCAAGGTGTTGGAAACCAGATACCAGCCTGCCAATATAACAAGTCCGATCGCAATGATTTGATAGATTATGGCGCGAACGTTCTCGTCGTTCAGGTAATCGGCGAGGCTTTTTGGTGAACGGACACCCCCCGGGGCATTTTGAGTCTTACTCATCTGACCCTCAGGCGTAGATTGTATCCAATTTTCAAAGGCCCTAACGAAAAGCTCCGCCCATGCGTTCAGGCAGTGGGGCGGAGCTTCGTTTGGCTGTACGAACCGTCGCTAGTTCTTAGCGGACCGGCATCGCATACATCAGACCACCATCGGTCCAAAGCGCATTAAGACCACGCTCCAAGCCGAGTTTCTCGGTAACGTTGGTGGTATAGCTTTCGCCATAGTTGCCAACCTGTTTGATGATGCGATAAGCCCATTCTTCGTCAAGACCAAGGGCTTCACCCATACCGGCCGACACGCCCAGAAGGCGCTGAATGCCCGGATTGGTGCTGCTCTTCATTTCGTCAACATTTTCCATGGTGACGCCGTATTCCTCGGCTTCGACCATGGCCATGAAAGCCCAGCGAACGGAATCGGCCCACTGTTCGTCACCCTGTGCAACAGCCGGACCAAGCGGTTCTTTGGAAATGATTTCCGGAAGAATTGCATAATCGTCCGGGTTTTCAGCCATTGTGGTGCGGATCGATGCAAGGCCCGAGGCATCCGTGGTGTAAACGTCGCAACGACCCGAGAAGAATGCTGCGGTTGCTTCGTTGATGTTTTCGATCACGACGGGCTCGAAGCTCATGCCTTTGGCGCGGAAGTAGTCGGCCAGGTTGAGTTCGGTGGTGGTGCCAGGTTCGACGCAGACAGTTGCACCGTCAAGCTCGGTCGCGCTGGAAACACCAAGGGCGGTCGGGACAAGGAAGCCCTGGCCGTCATAGTAGTTAACACCAAGGAAGGTCAGACCGAGGCTGGTATCACGGGTCAGAGTCCAAGTTGTGTTGCGCGAAAGGATATCGACTTCGCCGGACTGCAGAGCAGTAAAGCGTTGTGCCGCTGTCAACGGGGTATATTGCACCTTGTTGGCATCCCCGAGAACGGCAGCAGCAACTGCGCGGCAGATATCAACGTCGATGCCTTCCCACTTGCCTTCGGCGTTAGCAGCAGAGAAACCCGGAAGACCCGTGTTTACACCGCACTGAACGAAACCTTTGGCCTTGATGCCGTCAAGTACAGCGCCCGCCTGGGCATTGTTTGCGGCGATGGCTGCAACAGACATTGCGCCAGCGGCCAGGATCGTTTTGATTTTCATTAGATGAGCTCCCTTATTAGCAAAGCATTCTTCAAGGCTTTGGTAATTTTATGCCACCCTGGATATGCCAGAGCAGCATATCCCACTGTCCTGTTTTTATCGGACCACCAAATTAAGAAATTTTCGGCTGGTATGTGTCAAGTCCGAAAAATTTTGTGTGCAGGTATTGTTGTGAAATTTGACACTATTTACGGGCCAAGGCGAGATGCAGACAATCGTCATTTTACCCGCTACAGTACCTGTTTAGGTCAAAAAAACGCCATAAATCAAAAGGTTGAAATCCTGTGCGAAAGGTCAGGATTGTGAAAGTTACAAATCTCAAAATTTTTTTGTTGCCAGAAATGAAATGAGCATTTTTTAACCAAAGTTAACTGTTGCTCAAAAAATAAACTCTGTTGCGACGCGGAATCGATCTCCGATATCGATTTCGATTGCCGTGCACGCTTTGTGGTTCTGATTAATTTTTCGCAGAAACGAAAACCCCGTCGGCGATGCGACGGGGTTTGATCGGGGGGTATCGGAAAAATCCGTTTAACCGCGCAGTTCCGGCAAATTCGAGAAAAGCTCAAGCGCTGCGGGGTTTGCCAGTGCTTCCTGGTTCTTTACCGGGCGACCATGAACGACATCCCGAACAGCCAGTTCGGTGATTTTTCCCGACTTCGTGCGCGGTATGTCGGCGACGGCAATGATCTTTGCCGGGACATGGCGTGGTGTGCAATTATTCCTGATCTGTTGGCGTATACGGTCGATCAGAAGGTCGTCGAGCTGATATTTTTCGCGCAGCACAACGAAAAGAACGACCCGGACATCGTTATCCCATTCCTGACCGATAACGATGGATTCTTGAATTTCGGGAAGCTTTTCGACCTGGCGGTAAATCTCGGCGGTGCCAATGCGAACACCACCGGGGTTCAGCGTTGCATCGGATCTGCCATAGATGACCATGCCACCATCGTCATCAAGTTCGACATAATCGCCGTGACACCAGATGTTATCAAAGCGATTGAAATAGGCATCTTTGTAACGCGCACCATCAGGATCGTTCCAGAAGCCAATCGGCATGGACGGGAAGGGCGCGGTACAGACCAGTTCGCCCTTTTCGTTACGAATTGGCATTCCGTTATCATCAAAAACATCAACGGCAAGGCCAAGCGCACGGGTCTGGATGATGCCCCTCCTGACCGGCAAGACCGGACAGGCAAGCACAAAACATCCGAGAATATCCGTGCCCCCCGAGATTGATGCCAGATGGATGTCCTGCTTTATGTCGCGATAGACATAATCGAAACTTTCCGGGGCCAATGGCGATCCGGTCGATGTCATGGCGCGCACGGTCGACAGATTATGGGTTTCGCGCGGTTTAAGTTCGGCCTTGGCCAATGCGTCTATATATTTGGCAGATGTCCCGAACAGGGTCATGCCCTCGGCATCGGCATAGTCAAACAGGATATTGCCACTGGGGTAGAACGGCGATCCATCATAAAGCAGCAATGTCGCACCGGCTGCGAGCCCGCCCATCAGCCAGTTCCACATCATCCAGCCGCATGTGGTGAAATAGAATACCCGATCGCCGGGCACCACATCGCAGTGCAGGACATGCTCCGACACCTGTTTAAGAAGGGTGCCGCCTGCGCCATGCACGATGCATTTCGGCTTTCCGGTCGTACCGGAAGAAAACATCACATAAAGCGGGTGATTGAACTCGACCTGTTCAAAGGCGATCTTTTCCGCGCTGAAGGGGGCAAGGAAATCATCATAGGAAACGGCACCGCGGATACCGGTCGTGTTGGTGCCATCAAAGGCATATTTGACAATCACAACCTTCTGGATCGACGGGATGCGATCAATAACATCGCGGACCTTTTCGCGGATGTCGTGGCTTTTGCCATTATAATGATAACCATCGACCGTGATCATAAGCTTCGGCTCGATCTGACCGAACCGGTCAACGACGCCCTGAACCCCGAAATCGGGGGAGGCCGACGACCATGTCGCGCCGATGGCCGCCGTGCCCAGCATGGCAATCACGGTTTCGATCATGTTGGGCATGTATCCGCAGACGCGGTCTCCTTTGGTAATTCCCTCGGCACGAAGTGCTTGCGAGAATTTCGACACTGCGATGTTCAGGTCGCACCATGAAATCCGGGTTTTGACCTTGTCTTCGCCCCAGAATACAAGCGCGTCGGTATCGTCATCGCGCACCAGCAGGTTTTCGGCAAAATTCAAACGTGCATTCGGGAAGAACTTGGCGCCAGGCATTTTGTCGCCATCGACAAGCACCTTGTCGCCCCAGCTTTCGGCTTTCAGGCCAGCATAATCTATGATTGCAGGCCAGAAATCTTCCTTGCAGGTAACGGACCAGTCATAGAGCGCGTGGAAGCTGTCCAGTTTCAAGCTGTGCTTTTCGTTCACCCAATTGCGAAAACGGGTGACATTGGCATTTTCAACGCGGGTTGGACTGGGCTGCCAAAGCAAATCGCTCATAATGGATCCTTTGTTTCATGCCTGTTTTCTTGCAACTACCGACCATTTTTAAATCTCAAATCGGTATCTCCCTACCACTTTTTTACGGGGAATTATGTTGCACGGCAAGAAAAGTCATGGGGCAGGGGACAAGATGCATGAATAACCTTGCGAAATGCCCTTTTATTGTGCTTTCAAATTATTCATCAGTTTATTGAAAACAATGCATATTTTATGACTTGAATTTGATTTTGGTAAGGCGCGTGAAGCTGTAAGCCTTCGTCAAAGATGTTAATCAAGTACCCAAATAAGTACGAAATTTTGTTCTATTATAATGTGATTAAAGGGTTTTGTGCGCCGCGGTATTCCGAAACGGCTTGCGCTTGTCAATATGCTGATTACTCTGTCGCCAATGATGCCACCATCCGGAGTTATTGCCATGTCCAGGATCGACGAAAGCCGCGTATTTGTACCTGTAAATATTGCCGTTCTGACGGTGAGCGACACCAGAACGCTGGAAAATGATACATCTGGCCAAATCCTTGTCGAGCGGATAGAGGCCAAGGGGCACAAGGTCGCTGCACGCAGCATTGCAAAAGATGATTTCGATGCGATTGTATCGCAGTTCAGGCAGTGGTGTGATGATTCCGAAATTGACGTGATCATCAGCACGGGCGGGACTGGCGTTACCGGGCGCGACGTTACAACCGAAGCCCATCAGAAGGTCTACGACAAGGAAATACCGGGATTTGGCGAATTGTTTCGCTGGCTTTCATATGCAAAGATTGGCACATCTACCGTTCAGTCGCGCGCAACCGCCGGGGTGTCGGGCGGGACTTACATGTTTGCCCTGCCGGGATCAAATGGTGCCTGCAAGGATGCTTGGGATGATATCCTGTTCTATCAGCTCGACATTCGACACCGGCCTTGCAATTTCGTCGAACTGATGCCGCGCCTGACCGAAAAGTGACCTGTCGTTTCGACGGGTGTCAGGCACGATTAGCTTCCTACAGGACGATTTCATGGAAATTATCACTGATCCCTTCTTCTATCTTGTCGGGATTCCGGCGGTTTTGATTGCCGGTGTGTCAAAAAGCGGTTTTGGTGGCGGGCTTGGTGTGATGGCTGTGCCGCTCATGGCGCTTGCATTGTCCCCGCAGGCTGCCGCCGCGATCATGCTGCCGATATTGTGCCTGATGGATGTTGCTAATGTCTGGGCCTATCGAAAGAACTGGGATCGGCGCAACATGATGATCCTGATACCGGCCGCACTTCTCGGTATCCTGATCGGCACATTATCCTTCAGCTATCTGAATGAATATGCCGTGAAGCTGATCATTGCCCTGATTGCCATCGGCTTTACGCTTGATCACTGGTTTCGCGGAAAGAAACGTGGCGATGAAGCCAGGCCTGCCAATTGGGCCAAGGGATCATTTTGGGGGACCATCGCCGGTTTTACCAGCTTTGTCGCACATGCCGGCGGCCCGCCGGTTTCCGTGTTCCTGTTGCCGCAGCGAATGGACAAAACGGTTTTTGTCGGTACGACCGTCATGTTCTTTATCGTTGTCAATTATGTGAAACTGATTCCGTACTGGTATCTGGGGCAATTCGGTGGTGCCAATCTTGGTACCGCGCTGGTTCTGGTTCCGGTGGCATTGTTTGGCACGTGGCTTGGGCTTTGGGCGCATGACAAGGTGAATGCAAAGCTGTTCTACCGGGTGTGTTATACATTGCTGTTTGTGACCGGTCTGAAGCTGTTGTTTGATGCTGTATTGCATTTCGCGGGCATTTGATCAGATGTTTTGGATATCAAACATATCAAGGGTTGAATTTTAGGGCAGGATTTATCCTGTCCTTTTTTGTTTGGTCCGGTCTGACCGAAAAATGATCGAAATACTGTTATGTAAGCATTTTTTCATTAACCAATTACGCATTAATTGCATATAAATTGCACGCATAAGAATGATGCGTAAAAAAAATGCATCAGCACAGGGTGAAGCCGAATTTCACAAGTGGAGCTTGCAGGAATGCCTGAACGAATTTTGCAGGTGGCAACAGACATGTCGCAGCTTGCCAACGAGAAGATCACGGAAATTAAAGGAGTGACCCGGGCGACGAGGACGCTGGCGCTGAATGCACTAATCGAAGCTGCACGTGCGGGGGAAGTCGGACGCGGTTTTGGCGTTGTTGCTAACGAGGTAAAAGAAATTTCGCAGCGGGTAACCGTGATCACCGAAGAGCTTGAGCAGATGTTCGACAGGCTGGCACTTGATCTTGAGCGTACTGCCCAGACGGCGCGCGGTGACCGGTTCTCGGATTTGTCGCGATATATTGTCGAGCTTATGGATCGCAACTTGTACGAACGATCCTGCGATGTTCGCTGGTGGGCCACGGACGGTGCCGTTGTCGATGTCTGTGAAAATCCCGACAATGGCGAGATTGCAGCCCATACATCACAGCGTCTGGGCGTGATTCTTGATTCCTACACCGTCTATCTGGATTTGTGGGTGGCCGATTGCAATGGGCGTATCATTGCCACCGGACGCCCGGATAAATATCGTCTTGTCGGGACGGATATCAGCCATATGCCGTGGTTCCGCGATGCCATGCGGTGCCGGAATGGCGGGGAATATGCGGTTGCAGATATTGCGCGCAACGAGCTTCTTGGCAATGCGGCAACAGCGACCTATGCGACCGCTGTGCGGCGTGGCGGCAAAGCCGACGGAGACGTTATCGGTGTCATGGGGGTATTCTTTGATTGGGAAAATCAGGCACCTATGGTTGTGAAGGCGCTGAATTTCAGTGATGAAGAGCGCGCACGCACGCGTGTAATGCTGATTGATTCCAAAAATCGCATCATTGCGGCCTCGGATGGTCAGGGTGTTTTGTCTGAACAGATGAAGCTGGAGGTCAAAGACCCAAAGCGCGGCTCTTATCTTTTGGCGGATGGCGCGCTTGTCGCCTATGCGTTGACGCCGGGTTATGAAACCTATCAGGGGCTCGGTTGGCGCGGGGTGATTGTCCAGCAATCACGGAATGCGTCAAGGAATGGGGATAAACCGGCACCGAAACTTGCTGAGGCCTCCTAGCAGACTGCTAAACCGGGCCTGTTGGTAGAGGCAGAATAAAAAGCGGGTACCTTCGGGGCCTGCTTTTTTGTTACCGGTTAACATGACCGTCAAAAGGCTCTGAAATTGGTTCGGGCTTGCGCCATAGGGAAAAAGGGGATAGCGGTAAAAATAATATTACGACAATTCATCGATGAATTGTTAAAATAAATTCCGGGAGGTTCCTGTGACGTTGCTGTTTGCCAAGCTTGCAGTATCCATTTCTGTTGTGCTGGGGTTGTCTATCCTTGCCGAGCGGGCAGGTCCGCGCGCCGCAGGAGTATTGTCCGGATATCCGCTCGGGACGGCAATTCTGCTGTATTTCATCGGGCTGGAGCAGGGGATTGCCTTTGCATCGGAAAGTGCGGTCTATGCCTTGCCGGGATTGATCGCAACGCTTGCCTTCCTTTATGCATATTACATGGCATCCCGGTTGTTGATCAGCCGGAGCTTGATCGTTCAGTTGCCGATAAGCTCGTTTGCAGCATTCGGCGCATTCATGTTCGTATCATGGATCTGTCAGCAGATTGCGTTTACCCGTCTTTCCGGGGCCGTTACCCTGCTGATTGCCATGATCGCGGCCCTGATCCTGTTTCGGGGGATCGAGAATGTCCGCATTCTGAACCGGGTGCGACTGACAAGACGTGTGGTTTTATTTCGCGCCGTCCTCGCATCGTTGATTGTCCTTGGGATCAGTGGCATCGCCGCCTGGATCGGCCCAAAATGGGCCGGGCTGTTTTCCGGTTTCCCCGTAACCCTTTATCCGATGATGCTGATCCTGCATGTGTCTTATGGGACCGGTCCATTGCATACCGTGATCCGCAACTTCCCAAGGGGGATGGGCGCACTCTGGATTTATATTCTGGCCGTGACGGTGACCTATCCGCTTTGGGGAATCAATATCGGGACGCTCCTGTCCTTTGCGGTAGCGACCACTTATCTGATTGCATATTCCACTTTGGTCTGGATGCGCGAAAAGTCCGTGCGCGCGTGACGCCAATCCCATAACATTACGATATATCAGTTCCTAAGGCATCGAAGCCTGCGACCGGAAGGATGATCTGCATGCAGCAGGTTCAGTCATTGGTAAGGGCGATCAGCATTCTGAACACGCTTGCCGACAGCGAGTATGGAATGACTTTGACCGAAATTGCCCATCAGGTGCATCTGCCGCCTTCAACTGTTCACCGGTTGCTGACAACGATGCAGCATGAACGCTACGTTACTTTCGATGGCGAAAGAACCCTTTGGTCAATCGGTGTGCAGGCTTTCAGTGTTGGCAATGCCTTCACCAAAAACCGCAATTTAAGCCAGATCGCCCGCCCTTACATGCGTGCCCTCATGGAAGACAGTGGCGAGACGGTAAACCTGGCTGTGGCCGATGGTGGAGAAGTCATTTTTCTAACACAGGTGGAATGCCGCAAGATGATGCGTGCATTGGTGACACCGGGCCGGCGTGCGCTGATGCACTGCTCGGGGGTGGGCAAGGCGCTGCTTGCGTTTTTGCCCGATGAAGAAGTCAGCGCCATCATAACACAGCATGGATTGCCAAAAATCACAGAACGCACCCTGATCAGCGAGGATACGCTTAAAACCGATCTGGATAAGTCAAGACGGCGCGGATATGCCCTTGATGACGAGGAACATGCGGTTGGGCTGCGTTGCGTTGCCGGTGTGGTTCGCGATGAAACCGGATTGCCGATTGCTGCCTTGTCACTTTCAGGGCCGGCCGCGCGCATTCCAAATGACCGGATCGAACAGTTTGGCCTGAAAGTGCGCCGGGTTTGTGCTGACCTCAGCCGCGAGTATGGCGGGATGCCTGTCTGAACGAATTTACCTGTTCACGATGCGGCTTGATTAACAAAGCCGTTGTCGGACATATCAATGTTCGGGCCCGTCTGCTTCCAGTCAACCTGTGTTGCTTAACTGCAGGCTGACTGAAAAACACAGGTTACATTTACATTCCCGGGCAGGAAACACCGGTTCCACCAAGGCCGCAATAACCATCGGGGTTTTTCTGCAGATATTGTTGATGGAAATCTTCGGCGTAGAAGAAAGTCGGCGCATCTTTGATTTCGGTGGTGATCGCGTTGTGACCGGCCGATTTCAAAGCAGCAAGATAATTCTGCTTTGATGCAATTGCCGCTTCTTTCTGTTCATCATTGAAAGTATAGATCACGGAACGATACTGGGTGCCAATATCATTGCCCTGGCGCATACCCTGGGTCGGATTGTGATTTTCCCAGAACAGCCGAAGCAATGCCTGATAGGAAATCACAGCCGGGTCGTAAACCACCTGAACAACTTCGGCATGGCCGGTCAAGCCGCTGCAAACTTCACGATATGTCGGATTTTCAGTATAGCCCCCCGCATAACCGGCAGCCGTTGTATAGATACCATCCTGTTTCCAGAACAGGCGTTCCGCACCCCAGAAACATCCCATGCCAAACACAGCTATTTCAAGGTTGTCGGGGAACGGTCCCGTCATTGGATTGCCGGTAACGATATGGCGGTCGGCAACCTGCAACTTTTCTGTGCGACCGGGCAGGGCGCTTTCAGCAGACGGAATAGTAATTTTTTCGGGGGCAGTCGAAGAGAACATGTCAAAAACCTGACTTGTGTTGATACTTTGATCAGCAATTTAACCCAGATCGGCGCTTTGGCAATTGTCTTCACGGGAAATTGTCTTTGAACCTTCTTTTGGCGAGGCCCCTCAAGGCGGTAATAATCTGAACTCTATACACCCATTTCCCTGGATGTCGCCGGTTTGTCACGCTCAAGATACTGGAAATCGACGCTATTGATGGTTGGCGGGGTGATCAGCCTGCTTATTGGGTGTGTATTCCTGCCCTTGCCACCCCCATTTTTTGGAATGGTCTTCATCGCAATCGGCATACCGATGCTGGCCGCCGGATCAAAACGCACCAGGCGATTTATCCAGTATCTGCGTTGGCGATATTACCGCCATAACAGCAAGATAGAGGCGGTTTTGTCACGCCTTCCGAGCTTTCTTCGCAGACATGGGCGCAAGACACGGCCAGAAGCCCTTCATCGTCACCGGGCCTTCGGCCTGTGGACGAATAAATCATCCGGCATCGCTTCATCGCCAAAAAATAAAACCAGCTCATAATATCGTTGGCTGGCTGCACGGCATCAGGGGTTTATTTGGCGGATCAGGCAGTCAATGCCTGCGCGTTTCAGTCCGTTGCAGGCCGATTGTGCTTCCGACTGGCTGGCATATTGTCCCGTCATCAGACGAAAGAACAGACCTTTGCCTTCTATCGCAATGCTCTGCACTTCGTGGTCTGCTCCGCTTAGAATACCATCGCCCATCTCTTGAAACCGCGGCCAACGTGATTCGGCCATTTCCCGCGAGCGGTAGGCCGCCAGTTGTACTGTATAATATGCAGGCAATATCGTGGCCGTTTGTGATTGCCTCGATACAGATGCCGAACGCGGAGCCGGATCCGGAGCTGTTTCCGGTACGTTTGTCACTCTCAAGGGTTCAGGCTGCACCTCTGCCCGGTCAACCATCGGCACTTCTATCAAGGTGCTGCTGGTGGCAGGTGTCTCATCGGCCAGTTCGAGCGTACCGCTTTCAACCGGGTGTGTCGTCGACAACAGGGCATTGTTCGACGCACTTGGTTTCATCGCGTCACCTTTGATTGTTCGCGGTGCTGCAGGTTCGTTGGCAACAGCCATAGGTACTGTTTTTGACGCTGGGGATGCTATTTGTCTGGCTGGCCTGTCGACCGATGTCAGGCGCGCGGTATTGCTGCTGACATCCATTTCCATAACGGGTCTGGGCCCTGTCGAATCTTCGGGCGGAGCATTTACGGGAATTGTGTTTTTGTAAAAATCACGATTCCTTTGCACGGATGGCGGATCAGGAAGCTCAGGACCGGGGGCAACGATTGCAGATGCGACAACGGCATCAATTTCGCGCGAACGGGCAAGATCCGGATTATCGGTGTCCAAGGCCTCCAGGCGTTTTTGGGCAAGACTGGTGATTGATCCGGTCAGCATGATGCCATTGCCGCAATTAATCGTGGTCGATGCATTGGGGTCGGCTGCGGTCAGCCAAAGATAAAGGCGGCGCGCCTTGGCATGTTCAAGTGACAGATCAAGTGCAAGGGCATGGCGCAGGTCCGATGCTGGATCTCCCAGAAGTGAAACGGGTTCCTCAGCGTTATCGACAGCCAGCGACCGGACAGGCGCTGCACCGGGGGCGGGCGCGCCAAAAAACAGGCCGCACGCGGCACTATCAATGCCTGATAACGTGGTTGCTGCCGTTGCAAGCTCGCCGGAATTATCGCTTATGGTTATCTGTTCCGGGGAATTATTATCGGTAAAAAGCGACATCATATCGTCGCTTGAACATCCGGAAAGCAAAGGGGCAAACAGGGCCATCGACAGACAGCCATATTTCCAGCGTGACGATATGGCGGATTTGGCGCTTTTATTGTTCAATTTGCACCTGATTTCCCTTTGATCTGCCGAAGCGTCCATGACATGGACCTCGCCAATTTTGCAATCGGACGGAACACTGTCAAGCAGTCAGCGAAAACAGACGGTTGATTTATCGTCTGAAGTTCCGATATCTGCGGATTGCCCGGAAAACAGAGATCGGGTTGATCAGCGGCTTATCAGGGGGATTATAATTCCGGCTAGAAGAACAAGAACCGTAATCGCCAATACGATATTGACGATGCTTTTGCTTGCCTGACTGGCGGCTTCACGGCTTACGGCGGTCTTCTGGCCCCGCGATTTTGAGGCGCTATTGCCACCATTCCCGTGGCTATTTTCACGGGTAAGGATTTTTACAACCTGCTTTTTATCGCGTTTGGTCGCATCGTCATACTTGCTTTCGATGACACGGACTTCGGTATTGTTGTTGTTTGCCAATGCGTTTTTAGCTGATGTTATCGCGCTTTGATAATCTGAAACTGTTTCCAGTTCCATTTGCTGTCCGGTACTGCGAACGACAGCAACAGTATAGCTTTTACGCATCACAGCATCAGACATCGGCAAAACCCAGTTCCATGTATTACCCAAAGTGGGCTAATACATGGTCGTAAACATCCAATTTGCAAAGCTATCCTAACGAATAGTTTTGACCGATTTTTCGGGTATCCACCAAACTATTGCGGGATTTTTGCAGCAAGTTCTTTGTATTCGGCACAATCCATGCCGCAAACGTTTTCCAGTCGTGCAAGGTTCTCGCGTGCCATGTCGGGCTTTCCGGTCTGCAGGAAAAGCTCACCCTGATATTCCAGCGCGCCTTTATGCTCCGGATCAATCATCAATGCACGCTCGTAATTCTGTGCTGCACTGTCAAAATCGCCGGATTTACGCTGGCTATAGGCGAGATAGTTCAGAAGATCAGCGTTTTTCGGATCATCTTCAAGCATGGTTTCCAGGCTATCAATGGCCGTATCATATTTCCCGGCATCGATCATTTCAGTCACACTCGAAAGATCCGGTGTATCGCTGCCCCAGCTGCTGCCACTTCCCATGGCAATGGCGGATGAGGATGCTGTGCCTAACGCAAACGCAATTATCAACGATGCAACACAATATCGGATTTTATCTTTAGAATTCATTGTCGCTACCTTTTCCGGAATGGTCACATGCGTCAGCTACGTTGGGGACGCGATTTCAGTTTCGGATTTAGCATAACTTTGCGTTAATTGAAGTCACGAGTTGGTGAAATCATTGCATTATAAAAGACTGAAATAATTGATCATGGGTGAATCATCAACGAAGCCTGCGGTTATCTAGAATGCAAAGGGCCCGCAACATTTGCCACGGGCCTTCATCGCTTAGTATCGGGATCATCAGGTTAGAAATCCGTTTCGATCACGCGATCACGGATTTCAGCTGCCATTGATTCTGCCAATTCCGCTATCCCCATGGTTTTTTGATGCTGGAAACCGAGACGCCGGACCGAAGCGGTTTTTTCTTCTGCTTCGCGTTTGCCAAGGGCCAGGATCAGCGGGATTTTGGCATGGCTATGTTCACGAACCTTGTAGCTGATCTTCTCGTTGCGAAGATCAAGTTCAACGTTCAAGCCTTTGGCTTGCAGCGATTTTTTAACTTCTTCTGCATAGCTGTCGGCTTCGTTGGTGATCGAGCAGATCACGGCATGAACAGGTGAGAGCCAAAGCGGCAGGCGACCGGCATAGTTTTCGATCAGAATGCCGATAAAGCGTTCAAGCGAGCCAAGGATCGCGCGGTGCAGCATGACCGGGCGATGCTTTTCGCCATCTTCACCCATATAGGACGCATCAAGGCGTTCGGGCAGAACAAAGTCGGCCTGAAGCGTGCCGCACTGCCAGTCACGGCCAATCGCATCACGCAGGACGAATTCAAGTTTCGGTCCGTAGAATGCACCTTCGCCCGGGTTGATTTCAAGCGTCAGACCGGCTTCTTCAGCAGCTTCGCGAAGGGCGGTTTCCGCCTTGTCCCAGATTTCATCGGAACCGGCACGGACTTCCGGACGGTCCGAGAATTTGACGAGGATGTCGGTAAAGCCGAAATCCTTGTAAACCGATTTCAGAAGGTCACAGAAAATCTTGGTTTCCGAGACGATCTGGTCTTCGGTGCAGAAGATATGCGCGTCATCCTGAATGAACTGGCGCACGCGCATGATGCCATGCAGGCCGCCGGACGGCTCGTTACGATGGCAGCAGCCAAATTCCGCCATACGCAGCGGCAGGTCACGATAGGACTTGCTGCCCATACGGAAAATCTGAACATGGCACGGGCAGTTCATTGGCTTGAGTGCCAGAACCTTTTCCGGGTCGCCTTCATCCGGGGTCGTGGTGAACATGTTCTCGCGGAACTTTTCCCAGTGGCCGGATTTTTCCCAAAGGATACGGTCAACAAGCTGCGGCGTGCGGACTTCCTGATAGCCTTCGGCATCAAGACGTTCACGGATATAGGTTTCGACCTTGCGATACAGTTTCAGGCCCTTGTCGTGCCAGAAAACCGAACCTTGCGCTTCTTCCTGCATGTGGAAGAGGTCCATTTCGCGGCCAAGGCGGCGATGGTCACGCTTTTCGGCTTCTTCAAGCATGTGCAGATAGGCATCAAGGTCTTCCTGCGTTTCCCAGCAGGTGCCATAGATACGCTGCAGCATCTCGTTATCCGAGTTGCCACGCCAATAGGCACCGGCAACCTTCATCAGCTTGAAGGCCTTGCCGATCTTGCCGGTGGACGGCGCATGCGGGCCACGGCACAGGTCAATGAAATTGCCCTGGCGATAGCAGGTGATCGTTTCGGTTTCCGGCAGATCGCGGATGATCTCGGCCTTGTAGTCTTCGCCCTTGTCGAGGAAGAATTTGATCGCCTCATCACGATCCCAGACTTCGCGTTCGATTTTCTCGTTCCGCTCGACAATCTTGTGCATCTGCTTTTCGATCTTGATCAGATCGTCCGGTGTAAAGGGCGTCTTGCGGGCGAAGTCGTAATAGAAACCGTTTTCGATGGACGGGCCGATGGTGACCTGCGTGTCCGGGTACAGTTCCTGAACCGCTTCGGCCATGACATGGGCGCAGTCATGCCGGATCAGCGGCAGAACTTCCTTGTGTCCCTTGGTTACGATTTCGATGACGGCATCAGTGTCGATTTCGCGCGACAGGTCGCGCAATTCGCCGTTAACGATGATGGCAAAGGATTTCTTTGCCAGCGAGGGACTGATGCTTTTGGCAACATCGAAACCCGATACAGGGCCGTCAAATTCGCGTACGGCGCCGTCCGGAAGGGTGAGGGCAATCATGTCTGGCTCAACTCTGCTTTATCTGCGGGCATAAATGTCATGTGCGCATTTTTCAAACCCGCATGTTTACGCGGGCTTTAGGCACAAGAAAAGGAATTTCAGGATGAGGTCAAGTTCGCTCTTTGAAAAAAGCGACCGGGGAAACAGCACAAAAAGCCGCGACGCCCGGAAGACGTGCAGCGATTGCGCATTCCATCAATTTTTTGTCGGCGATGCCGTGCATTGATGCTATCCCGTTAATTGATATGGCCAATATAGCACCAAAAGAGAGCAGGGCAAGCCGCAACCCGGTTAAGATTTTACAGCAGTTCCTTGTTTTTGTAGGTTTCCAAAATACCTGATTGAAACGGCGCCACCACGCCAAAGCCTGATAAGGTAAGCCCCACATGTCCAGCCCCGAAGTGCGTCGAAACATTCTGTTTTTGAGTTTATGCGTTGCGTTGTCAGCCAGTGCGATGTCCCTGCTGTTTACCGTTGCCGCCGTGATCGGTTATTCGCTGGCGCCGGATAAATCACTGTCGACGTTACCGGTGGCCTTCACCATGATCGCGATGATGGCAACGACCGCCCCTTCGGCATTAATGATGAACAGGTTTGGCCGTCGCACGGGGTTCTGGATCGGATCCTTGATTGGCATGTTGGGCGCTGTTTCCGGCATGGGGGCGGTTTATTTCGGCAGTTTCTGGCTTCTGTGCGTGGCATGTGCCTGTATCGGGTCTGCCAATGCCATTGCCATGCAGTATCGTTTTGCTGCCGCAGAGGCCGCCCCGCCAGAGTTCCGTTCGCGGGCGATTTCGCTGACCATGCTGGGTGGGTTTGCCGCGGCCTTTGTCGGACCGAACCTCGCAAGTTTTGCGCGCAACTGGTTTGATACGGTGCCGTTCCTGGGGACTTTCGTAGCTCTGATCTGTTTGCAGGTGCTTCTGGTGCTGGCGATCGGGCAGTTGCGCCTGCCTGATGCACGTTGCCGTCAGCATGATGAACCCGCACGTCCGCTTAAAACCGTTTTAGGGCAACCACCGGTGATCGTCGCAATGATTGCAGGGGCGCTCGGCTATGCGGTCATGAGCTTTGTGATGACGGCAACACCGCTTGCGATACTTGATTGCAATTACGAGTTCGGTGATGCCGCCTTCATCATCCAATGGCATGTGGTTGGCATGTATGCGCCGGGATTCTTTACCGGCAATCTGATCCGCCGCTTTGGCGCGCTTACCATCATTCAGGTCGGTGCCGTTCTGAACCTGATCTGTCTGGCGTTTGGGCTCGGGGGCGAGGATCTGATCGGCAACTTCTGGCCGTCTCTTGTGCTGCTCGGGGTCGGATGGAATTTTATGTTTGTCGGCGCCACGACGTTCCTTACGGAAAACTATCGACCGGCCGAGCAGGCTCGCGTACAGGCGATCAATGAGTTTGTGGTGTTTGGCACTGTTGCGATTGCGTCACTCTCAGCTGGCTCGATCTATGCCGGGGCAGGTTGGGCGACCTTGCTGTATTCCGCTGCATTGCCGGTTGGGCTGGTGATGCTTGTTCTTGCCGGTTATGCATTGCGTTACCTCCGTCAACCGGCTTGAAAACAGAAAAATGCAAAAAGGCCGCTGCTTGATGCGGCCTTTTTTTTCGTGTCAGTGATGACCGCCAAGAATATCAAGTGCGTGGGACCGAAATTCGCGATTGTACAAAACCAGGGTCACCCATGTGGCACCAATGATAAATGCGATTGGGTGATAGAACCACGCAAGTGCTGACAGTGCGAAGAAATAGGCACGAATGCCGCGATTGAAATTGTGCGCCGACATCATGCTCATGCGTGATGCCCGGGCAGCTGCCCTGGCCGCATCGGGTGCGCTCGGGTCCGGGGCAGCACCGATCAGGATCGAACAATAGTTCGACAGACGGAATGCCCATGTGAATTTGAAGAACGCATAGATAAAGATCAGAATCAGCAGAACGACCTTGCATTCCCAGACTGCCGCCGTCGTTTCGACGGCAAAGGGCAGGGCGGATACCGTCTGGATCGCTTTTTGGGTGTAGCCAAGAAGTGCGATCAAACCAATCAGGACCAGAATGGTGGTCGATGAAAAGAAGCTGATGCCGGTGATCAGGTTGCCCGCGATGGAGGTATCAACCATGCGCAGATTACGTTGAAGCATCTGTTCCATCCAGCGATGGCGATTGCGGGCCATATGGGCTGAAATTGAATTGCGCCGTCGCGGACTGGCATCGGCAAAAATAGTATAACCGACCCACCAGATAAAGGCCCAGCTGACGGCGGCGATGTCGAGTAACGTAAATTCGGGCATAATCTGATCCGTCTGTGAAATTGTTTCGACCATAAAACATTGAGACCTGCGGCGGCCATCCTAATGAGGATACATGTTTCTTCGCAATCGGCTTTAATGTTTCCTGTATTCATTCCGGTCTGTGATCCATGCATGTCTGATCCCTGATGAGCCGGTGCGGGTTGTGTTTTTCACCGATACGGAGTATGAGCGGCGCAAATTTTCACTGGAGAGCGACATGAGCGACCTCGAAAACGATCTTGGCGATGACATCGACTTCGAAGAATTCGAAGCGCACACCGAACAGCTTCTGGCCGAGGGCCGAAACAAGGACGACCTGTTCGAATTTATCGGCTTCCTGAACATCAATGAAGTCGGCACGCATATGATCGCGGCCGAGATGGTTCTGGACGAAGATGCCATCGACCAGATGAGCAAGACGCTTCGCAAGCTTGATGTCGATCTGGGACCGCTTGGTGAATTGACAGGCGGGCTCAAGGGCGGCGAAGATGTCAAACGTGCGATGGCGGCCCTGTTCCTGGAACTGGTCGAACTTTGCGAACTTGACGAAGACGATGAAGATGCCGGCGAACTTTCAGAAGAAGCTCTGGTGCTTCTGAACTTCGTTAAACGCTTTAATCCGCAGATGCGTCGTCTGACGGTGGCATTGACTGACACTGACGATGACGATGTCGTGTGCGAGTACGAAGTCACCAATTGGTAAGTCTTGGCGCTTGCCCTTGTGGCAAAATATCATGTAGGCAAAGGCAGGGTGTTTTCATCCTGCCTTTATTCTTTGCCGGAGCCAGCATTGTGACCACAGCCATCCTTGATGAAGCGTCTGCACGTTTTCAGTCCTATCTTGATCGTCACGCACATGGGCAGGAGCCGATGGAAGATGCATCACGTCTTCGCCAATGGATCATTGACCATCAGGCAGAATTTGCCGCAATCATGGATTGCGACCTGAAAAGCTGTGCAAAAATTGTTTATGACTTTTCAGTGAATGGTGACGTGGTGATTGGTGGCACCAGCGATCCGGCCGGGCAGACCGAAATCATGTGGCGGCAAATGGCCGATGCGCATGCGCCGGTCGGGATCGGTCGTTATCGCGAAGACCGGATATGTTATCAATCCGATCAGTTCAAAAATGATGGCGAGGCACGCAGCCAGCATCTTGGCATCGATCTGTTCGCCCCGGCGGGAACGCCTGTTTATGTGCCACTTGATGGTGTCGTGCACAGCTTTAATGATAACAATCTGCACCTTGATTACGGGCCGACCATCATCCTTGAACACAATCCGGAACCGGATGTGACATTCTATACGTTGTATGGGCATCTCAGCCGTGAATCACTTGACGGATTATATGTCGGCCAGCCGGTCGAAAAAGATCATCTGCTGTGCACATTTGGCGATTTCCCGATTAATGGCGACTGGATTCCGCATCTGCATTTTCAGATCATTTTCGATATGCTGGGTAAAAAGGGTGACTATTTCGGGGCGGCCAAGCCATCGGAATGGGAAATCTGGGAAAGCATTTGTCCCAATGCCAACCTGATCCTGCAAATGCCGGAAAATGTTACAGCAAATCGGAATGGCCAGTGATGCAGCCAAGGCTCAAGGCTGGTATCTGGGTGCGCGGGCAAATTGCAATCTGTCAGTCAAAGCTGATTACGGCCATGGTGGCGCACAAGGGCAACGAAGATGCCGGTGCGGTTCTACTGAAGCTCAATCGTTTTGCGGCGGGGTGTTATGTCTATTCGCGGGTAACGACACTTGATGGTGATATGGGCTGGATGAAGGTAGCCGGTGGACCTGACGGCGGGCGCGAGACTGAATTCGCCTGTGACGAATATTGGCACAAACAGGTGAAATTTGATCGCGATGTTTGGGTGCTGGAGATCGAGGATCACAAGGGCGAGTATGAACTGGACGCGCCGTTGGTTGATTTTTGATGGATGAAATTTCTAAAACACTAAATCAAAAAGGGCCCGCAAGTTATTGCGAGCCCTTTGGTATTTTGGCGATCACCAATCAGGCGGTGCGCTGCAGGAGGTGGTAACCGAAATCGGTTTCAACCACGTCGGACGTGGTGCCGACTTCCATATTGAAAGCAGCGGCATCGAATTCCGGAACCATCATGCCACGGCCAAAGAATCCAAGGTCGCCGCCTTGCTGACCGGACGGGCAGTCAGAATTTGCCTTGGCGACTTCACCGAAGTCAGCACCATTTGCAATCTGCTCTTTGAGCGCATTGATTTCGGTAAGCGCTTCTTCCTTGGTGCGGGTTGCACTGGAACGTGCCGAACCGGCATACATCAGAAGAATGTGCGACGCGCGAACTTGTTCACTCATAACTCGTCCTTTCTTCCACAGCCGGGTTGTATGCTGCGGATTTTCTGCAAGATTAGAAATTTATGGAATAGGTGAAGGGTCCAAACCGATGTGCAGGCGTATATACACGTGTACATGGGCTTGGACCCTAGACTTTCTCCATGCCTTGTGGCTTGTTACGACAAAATGATCAGAGATGAAAGAGAAGAGGCGTTTTAATGCTTGCTGTTGTTTCTCCAGCAAAGAAACTTGATTTCGAAACGGATGCACCTGAAATGCCCGTTTCAGAACCGCAATTTCTTGACGATACCGAACAACTTGTTGAAGTCGCGCGTAAAAAAAGCCGCAGCGACCTGATAAAGCTGATGGGCATCAGCGAAAATCTTGCTGATCTGAACTATCAGCGCTTTGCCCATTTTTCACGTCCTTTTGATCGGACAAATGCCAAACCGGCAATTTACGCGTTCCGCGGTGATACCTATGTCGGGCTTGATGCCGACACGATGGATCAAAAAGACATCGATTGGGCCGAAAACCATTTCCGGATGCTTTCAGGCCTTTATGGTCTTTTGAAACCGCGTGATTTGATGCAGCCTTACCGCCTTGAAATGGGAACGCGACTTTCGAACCCGCGAGGTAAGGATCTTTATGCGTTCTGGGGCGACAAGCTTGCCAGACAGATCAATGAGATTACAGTTGATCACACGGATCGCAGCCTGATCAATCTGGCGTCGCATGAATATTTCAAGTCGGTGAGAAAGGATGTGCTTGAGGGGCCGGTGATCACGCCGGTCTTCAAGGAAGTCAAAGCAGGCGTTGGCAAGGTCATTGGTTTCTCGGCCAAGCGTGCTCGTGGCATGATGGCGCGTTACATGATCGACCACCGTCTGGAAAAGCCCGAAGACCTTAAATCGTTCGATGTTGAGGGTTATCACTATCAAAAAGATCAGTCGAATGATAACGAGTGGGTCTTTACACGCGAACATGACTGATAACAGAACAGGTGCGATCGTATGACCGACGATCATCTTGAGCAGCTTGAAGATGACAATCATCTGCCGGAGGCTCATCCGTTTTCCGGCTATCTGCGGACCTTTTTCCGTGGGCCGGGGCGTTCACGCAGCCTGACACGCGAAGAGGCATTTGACGCCTTTTCAATGATCCTGCGCGACGAGGTGGAACCGATCCAGCTGGGCGCGTTTCTTTTGATGCTGCGTTACCGGGCCGAAACGCCCGATGAATTGGCCGGTATGATTGAAGCCGTACGCAAGGCTGCCCGGCTTGAACTTGATGACGAAAGCCTGCTTCCGGAAAAATGTCATCCGATGCTTGATTGGCCGTCCTATGCGGCAGGGCGTTCACGCGGGTTGCCGTGGTTCGTACTGTCGGCTATGTTGCTGTCACGCAATGGTATTCCGGTTCTGATGCATGGTTATAATTCGCATCTGACCAATGGTGTCGGGACCGAGGCCGCGGTCAAGGCTCTGAAGCTGCCCTTGGCGATGTCGGCTGACGAGGCGCGTTCCGATATTGCATCGAAGGGCTTTGCCTATTTGCCATTGCGCCATATTCACCCGAAACTTCAGGAACTGATTGGTTTGCGGCCCTTGCTGGGACTGCGCAGTCCTGTCAACACCCTGCTGCGTTTGCTTAATCCGTTGCAGGCGGGTGCGGCGTTTCTTGGAGTATTTCATCCGGCGTTTCTTGATGTCCACCGGGAAACCGGCAAACTGCTGGAGCTGCCACGCATTGGCGTGATCAAGGGTGGCGGCGGCGAGGCGGAACGCACACCCTTCAAGCATGTCGATCTTCGTATGCTGGATAATGGCGTGCTTAGCGATATTCGCTGGCCGGCACTTCTGGGGCGGATCGAAAAGGATGATGAAGATAATAGCCCGGTGACCTTGCAGCATTTTCTGGCCGTCTGGCGCGGGGAGGTCGAAGACAGCGCCGCTATCGCGCGCATCAAAGGAAGTGCGGCAATGGGCGCGTTTCTGGCGGGCAAAGCCGATTATATGGACGAGGCCGAGGCCTTGGTCGAAGGTTGGTGGGGCAAGCGTGACCGCAAGGTCGGTTGACCTCTGTTGGTCTTGAGGCGAAGTTGGAAGGGGATGGTCTGGGCCATCCCCTTTTTTGATGTTCAGAACGAAGAATTGGGCTCTTTCAGGAAGGTTGCTTCTTCCGGGGTGGATTCCCGGCCAAGAATTGCATTGCGATGGGGATAGCGACCGAAACGATCAATGATCTGTTTGTGCTTGATTTCATAGTCATGATTTTTTTCCAGCCCAGGCTGGTCAAACAATTTTAGTGCAACTTCGTGGATCGATTCTGATTCCGAATGCATATAAGGCATATAGAGGAAGCATTTTTCCGCAGGTTTGGTCAATTTGGCGTCGAATCCCTGAGCAACGGCCTCTTGAGCCAGAACAAGTGCCATCGCATCGGTCGCAAAGGCATGGGGTGTGTCGCGATAGATGTTGCGTGAAAACTGATCAAGAATGATGATTTCCGCCAGTCGGCCATGTGCGGTTTTGCGCCAGCGATATAGCTCCCCGGCTGCCGCGGCGGCATGAAAATCGGCAAAGCGTTCCGCAACATGACGATCAAACGCAATATCTTTTTCAAACCATTGTTTTGGTTCTAGTTCCTTGAACCAGAAAACGAGGATGGATTCAGGTTTCATGGGGCGTTTCCCGTTTTTTGATGTTGCGGCAGCATAGGGGAGTACGCAGGTGGCAGCAAGTCAGGCTTGGGATAAGATGCCGTCCTGAAGGCGGACTGAACGCGTTGCGACCTGATCAAGAAACGGCCGATCATGTGAAATGATCAGCATCGCCTGTGGCAGGGACCGCAGAATTTCGATCAGACGTTTTTCAACATCGGCATCGAGCCCGTTGGTTGGTTCGTCAAGCAGCAGAATTTCGGGCGACATTGACAGTACGGTTGCAAGTGCCACCAGCCGTTTTTCACCACCGGAAAGCTGATAGGTGATCCGGTTTTCAAATCCCTCCAGCCCCAGGTCGGATAGCGTTTGCAGTGCAATTTTTCGCGCATCATCGCGTGATTGACCAAGGTTAAGCGGGCCAAACATAACGTCTTCAAGAACGGTTGGGCAGAAAAGCTGGTCATCGGAATCCTGAAACAGTAATCCGACCCGGCCGCGAATGGCGCGGAATTCTGCCTCGGACCAGCATATCTTGCCAAGAAGACAGATTTCACCCCTTGTCACAGGCACCAGTCCCATCAAACAATGCAGAAGGCTGCTTTTGCCTGCACCATTTGCCCCCAGAAGTGCCAGTTTTTCCCCGGCGCACAGGGACAGGTCCACACCATTCAACACCTTGCGTCCGGTGGGAAAGGTGAAATGCAGGTTTTTGACAGTGATCAGATCAGTGCCGGACATGCGACCTCCAACCCGATCAAAGCACCGGTGAAAAGAATGATCGCGGTCGCAAACAGATAATCCTGTGGACTTAACCGGGGCAGGGAACCGAAATGCATGTGGCCATGATAGGCACGACATTTCATTGCCCAAAGAATGCGTTCCGAACGATCATGACCGCGTACCAGCAGCATCCCCAGCAAATATCCGAAACTGCGCCAGCAATGGCGATTGTTGCGCGCGACAAAAGCGCGTGTCCGCATGGCAAGCCGCAGGCGCAGATATTCGCGCCGCAAAACATCGATATAGCGAATGGTGAACATGAAAAGCGTCACCAGCTTTGCCGGGACGTAAATCCCCTGCAAACCTCGGCCCAGAAGGATCGCATCCATTCCACCCACCAGTGCGATCAGAACAAGGATCGCGGCATTTGCCTTAAGCGCGATCAGCACAGCCTGAAACAGCCCCTGATAACTGGCGCCAAAACCCCAGATGATGAACATCACCTGACCGGGAACGGTAAAGGGCAGCATGATCAGCATCACAAGGATGAAACCATCCATGGCCAAAACCATTTTAAGCGTTCTGGGCCAGTCGGGTTTGGCAAAACCGGTGAGGATCACAGCTACCAGAACGAGCATTGTCAATGGTTGCCAGCTTGAAAAGCTGACAGCGGTTATGATCAGCGCGAGAGCAGCGAGTAAACGAAATCGTGGATCAATCCGTGACAGAACCGAATTGGATCGTGACGGCACAAGGACATTTGTTGCCCTGATCATGTTTTTTTATTCTCTTGATTGGAGCGTGATCTTGCGGCCTGGAACCATGCAAAGGCCCCGAATATTCCGACGATGACACCGATGCCGCCCAGAAGATCGGAAAACCGGACTTTATCCTCATAAGCGACTAGCTGTTCGCGCAAGGGCCGGAAATGGCGGGATACAGCCGCGTCAACCAGGCTATCCAACTCGTCCCGCGAAAGGGTGATCATCGCGTTGGAACGATCCATAGCGATGGTTGTCGATGAGGTGCGTGTTTTTTCGCTTTGGAAGGATGACGCCGTGTCAATCTGGCTGACGTCGATATTGATGTCTTCGTTACCTGACGGCAAATGATCGGAAAGCTCATTACCATTGATTTTGAAGCTGGCGATATGACCGTCACCGGAATTGGCTTCGATGACATAATCCTGCCGGTGACTGACGCGTAGTTTGAATTCGCCCTGATCATTGGTCTTTCCGGCAAAGATAACGCGGTCTGTACCGTCGAGAAGCTGAATTTCTGCATCGTGCGGCCGGACACCCCCCCCGAAATAGGCATAGCCGTCGATGACGTCGCCGCTTCCCATCGCAAAAACATGCAGGCTGTGTGCCTGGGCATTGCCGTATATGAAGAGCGCGCCGATCAGAACGGTAATTGCATATAAAGCGGAAAGTCGAGGCATCGGTCAGGCAACGCTTCGAAGCGAACCGGCGGGTGTCAGCATGACCGGACGGACTTTTTTGACCAAATGTACGGCAGCTGCCGTCAGGATGCCTTCAACCACCATTACCGGTATGTGGCTGATGATCACAAGCTTTGCCGTCGGAATAAATTCCTGTCCGCTGGCTGCAAGAGACAGGCCGACCAACATGCTTGAAAGGGCAATGGCCCCAGACCCGGCGACGAACCCCGCCAGCAAGACCGCCTTACCATCGGCACGTGCCAGAAACGGCGAAACCAGCCACCACAGCAAAACGGCGGGCAGGGCGATATTGATTGTATTGACACCCAGAACGGTAATACCGCCGAAACCAAAGAAAATCGCCTGTAACAACAGTCCGATGAATATCGCCGGGAAAACAGACCAGCCCAGCATCAAACCCGCCAAACCGTTGACGATCAGATGCGTACTGCTTGGCCCGACAGGAACATGGATCAGCGAAGCAACAAAGAAGACCGCACTCATCATCGCCACGCGGGGCATCGCATCAATATCGATTTTACGAAGTCCGTAACCGATGCCGACAACAGCAAGAACCGCGCCGGTCACAACGACTTCACTCGATAGGGCTCCGTCGACGATGTGCATGGTCAAATCCCTGTAAAGCGCATTTGCAATCCATCAGCTCACAGGCAGGCCTGTAAACGGATAGAACGGCGCATTCATTTTATTCCGGTGGGGCAGAAAGGCTATGAAGCCTACCTGGAAAGCGTAGCGATTTCTCAGTCGCGAAGTCAAGCGGGTTTCATATTTTTTATAAATAAGTATGACAATTCGATCGTGCTGCTTGGAACATCAGTCCATTGTGTCGGCTTTGACCCAGATAACACCGCCGCGTTCGACCGGAACCTGATCATCCGATCCGGGAGCCGCCATCGTGCCATCTTCGATCAGGGCAGCAAACGCCCACCAACCATTACGTGGCATGGCATAGGTAAAAACACCATTACTATCGGCCTTGATGACCTGTGTTGAAAAACTGTCGTTCGGAAGTGTGATATTGCCGTCATTGGCATATTCAACCTCAACCTCGGCAAACGGTACCGGTTCGCCGTTGTGTCGGACGATTCCGCTAAACACATTACCGGCCCAGATGCCATAGGGGCGGGTCAGGGGCTCTATCTCGACCGGGAAGCCGACCATCTGGTCCCATTCCTCACCTGAGCCAAAGGCATCTATGATCGTCTTGGTGTACTGGATGATGTACTTGCCTTCGGACGGTTCGAAATAAGGCACCGGCTCGACATAAAAAGCGTAACCCCCCGGTCGGGGCAGGGAAACTTCGGCGTCAAAAGCGGATTTACCATCAACCTTTTTTGGTTTCAGGCTGCTGCGCAGATCTGACTTTTGTCCGCCGGTTTGCACGCCGAATTGCAGCGGCATCGCCATCTCCATGGCCGGACCATTGGTCATTGGATGTGTAAAGGTCAGATCAAATGTCACATCACGGCCGGTTTCCTGTGTCACCACATTGGTTGACGGGATCATTTTCTGGAAATGGGCCTGTGCCGCACTATGCGCAGTGCCAAGCAGGGCGAGCGACAAGACGGAGGCAGTGACCAAACGTACGGAAAGCGACATGTATCTGTCCTGTGTTTCAAAATTGATACTGAAACCTAAAACCGTATTCTAGTCTGGTCAATCCATTGAAATTAAATATTTCATAAAATATTTAAAAAGATATGATAGCAGGTGCCGCCAGAATAATGACTGTAAAACCGATTCTGGCGGCACCATAGCATGTGAAATCAGCTGGACGGTTCAGACAAAGGCTGATCATGCATTTCACTATTGGCCAAGTGCTTCTGGCGCTGTTTTTGCCGCCATGTATCAAGGAACAGCAGAATCGGAGCGGCGATAAAGATCGACGATGTTGTCGCGATCACGACCCCGAATACCATCGCTACGGCAAAACTTTCGACTGCACTGCCACCCCAGATTGCCATCGGCAACATGGCAAGTAATGTGGTTAGCGACGTGAACAGGCATCGCGCGAGCGACTGGTTGATCGACATGTCGATGATTTCACGCATCGGCATTTTTCGATAAAGGCGCAGGTTTTCACGCATCCGGTCATAGACTACCACCTTGTCATTCACTGAATAACCGATCAGGGTCAGCAGGGCTGCAATGGCTGTCAGGTTGAAATCAAGCCCCATAATCGCAAAAAAGCCGATGGTTTTGGTCACATCAAGTATCAGGGTCACAATCGCGCCAACCGCAAATGGCCATTCAAACCGCCACCAGATATACCCAAGCATCGCAAGGCTGGCAAAGATCACGGCACTGATGCCCGATTGCGCCAGTTCACCACTGACTTTCGGTCCGACGACTTCGGTGCGCTTAAAATCTGCTGATGAATCAATTGATTGCACCGCTTTCTTTACGGCTTCAACTGCGGTGGTCTGTGCCTGTTCGCCTCCCGGCTGGCGTTCAACCCGGATCAGGATATGCCCGTTTGTACCTATATCCTGAAGGCTAATATCGCCAAGTCCGAGCGTCGAAAGTCCCTGTCGCAAGGATGCGAGATCAAGAGCCTTGCCACCCGTTTCCGTGCTGTCGCCTGCAACTTCGATCTGGATACCACCCTTGAAATCAACGCCGTAATTCAGGCCGGGTTTGATAAATAGACCAATCGAGATAGCCGAAAGCAAAAGCGACATGCCAATGCCCAGAAAACGCGCGCGCATAAATGAAATGCCGGTCTTTTCGGGCATGAACCGCCAAAGCGGTTCGATGATCAGCGTCTTCATACGCTTGCGCCAGACGATTTCGGTCATAATGACCCGAACAACGGCAACAGCCGTAAACATCGAAATCAGAATGCCAAGCCCCATGGTAATGGCAAAGCCGCGCACCGGACCGGATCCGAATTCAAACAAAAGAGCGGTGGCAATCAGGGTGGTGATGTTGGAGTCAACAATCGTGGCATAGGCCCGCTTGAAACCGGCATCAAGTGCCATAAATGCCGAAAGTCCCTTTTTCGTTTCCTCGCGAATACGTTCATTGATCAGAACGTTGGCGTCAACGGCAAGGCCGATACCCAACACAATCCCGGCAATACCGGGCAGGGTCAGTGTTGCTCCCATCAGGCTCAGTGCGCCGAATGTCAGCATGACGTTAAGGCCAAGTGCCAGATTGGCGATCATACCCCATCGCCCATACAGGAAAAACATCAATCCGGTGACCAGTGCCAACCCGATCAGGCCGGTATAAAGCCCCATCTCGATGGCATCAGCGCCAAGGTCCGGGCCAACGGTCCGTTCTTCGATTACAGTCATCGGTGCGGGAAGTGAACCTGCACGCAAAAGTGCCGAAAGCGTAACAGTCTCGCCGACGGTGAAATTGCCGCTGATTTGGCCCGATCCGCCGGTAATGGCCTCGCGGATGACCGGCGCACTAAGGACCTCGTTATCCAGAACAATGGCAAACGGTTTTCCGACATTGGCACGCGTGATATCGGCGAACTTTGCTGCACCGGCCGTATCAAACCGGAAATTGACAACCGGCTGATGGCTCTGTGGCTCGAACCCGGCATGCGCATCGGTTAGGTGGTCACCGGAAAGGGCCGGTGTGCGACGCAGGTGATAGCTTTGGCCATCCTTGTCACGCAATGTCAGAACGGTAGTGTTTCTATTTTTGGTACCGGCATTTTCGGCCAGCATATAAAATCCGAGCTTCGCCGTACTGCCAAGCAACTGCCGAACCTGCGACGGGTCCTGAATACCGGGTAACTGCACCAGAACGCGGTCACTGCCGATGCGCTGGATTGTCGGTTCAGAGACACCGATCTGGTCGATACGGCTTCGAATGATTTCAAGACTTTGCTGGGCACTGGCATCGACGCGATTGCGAATACCCTGATCGCTCAGCGCGATATGAATACTGTTATCCGACGGCGTGGTCATCAGGAATTCGGATGTCGCGCCGTGTCTCGGTGTTTCGACCTGTGCGGAGGTGAAATCCTTCAGTGCATCAAGGGCTGCATCATGTTCACGACCATCGGACAGAGTAATTACCACCTGATCATTGCTGATCCGGACGCTATTTGCATCTATATGGGTTTTGCGAAGGGCTGTTGCCGCGTCGTCACGTGCTATTTCAAGCCGCTCTGCGATCATTGCGGCCGTATCAATCTCCAGAACCAGATGCGATCCGCCTTTAAGGTCAAGGCCAAGTGCAACCTGTCGAGCGGGTAAAAATGAGGGCCAGTTTGCAAGCTGCGCCGGGCTGAAAAGGTTTGGCAAGGCGGTCAGAAAACCTGTCAGAAGGATCAGGGCATAGACAACGACACGCCATCTTGATGTACGCATGAAAAATGAACTCCGGACAGCAAGGAATCCGGGCGATCAAATGCCCGGTATTGCTGTCACCTGATGTTTCTGGAAAAGCGGCGTTATTTTGCCGCGATATTGTTAACCCGAAAATCAGGCCGCAAAAGGCGGGGAACGTGGGGCAAATGGCAGGATTGCGGCACGTTGGCTGGCGATCTGGCCAACAGAAAGCAGGCGTTTCGTAAAATGTCCTGACGCATGAACCGCGATGGATGCGAATGCTGCTGTATCATCGGGGAATGTCGGTTGATGCGCTGGCGTGTCATCCGGGTTTTGGCGATTGCCAATAACAGCTCGATCCGTTGCTATCGGAAGGACCGCTTGCGACGGGCGGCTATCGTGATTGACGCTATTGAACGGATAGGGGAAAGTTGCAGCATCGGAAAACGACTGGGCGGTAACTGTTAAACCACCGCTAAACATCACAAGCGCACAGGCGACAAGACATAACGCAAAACGCCGTGACGGGCCGAATAGTGGCCAATCACGGTTGAATGCGTTTACTGCCTTTATGGCTGTTTGGCTTGATTGCTGCATTTTGATCCGAAGGACACGAAACAGCAACAGATATGGCGTGCCTGCAGGAAAAATACAAGCCTGATAAATGTAACGCATATCGGGAAAGTTCGGGATAAGAAGGGGACGTGGAATGCTCAGGATGGTTTATGTCTCGCCGGATGGAGGACGGCATTGGGTCGATAGTGAATGGCGGGAAACCGCAACGCTGCACAAGGCCGTAGCCGATTGCGCTCCTGGCGATCTGATCCGCTTGCTGCCGGGTAACTATTTTCTTCCCGAACCGGTTGATATCCCGACCAGCGGCCTCGAAGATCAACCGGTTATCATTCGGGGTGAGTATGGTGCGGTCATTGATGGCAGACGCCCGCCAAATCCTGAAATATCCGCCACCGATCCCGGCAACGTCAGATATGCCGCGTTTCGAATTATCGGGAAACGACATATTCGCCTCGACAATATCCGGATTGAACGTGCATGGCCTAGTGCCGTCTATATTCGCGACAGCAACGATCTGATCTTTAAAAACTTGCAGATCAGGGGCGGGACATATGCATTCTATGCAACAGGCGAACATACATCGCACATCATCGTCGAAAACTGCGACTGGATTCAGGATGACGTGATGTGGCGATATCTTGACTGGGCGATGATCCATGACGGCGAAATCACACCGGGCAAAGAAGCTCCATATCGATATCTCAACGGTGCCTTCTTCGGTGCGGATGACATTGCTGGTGACATCATCATCCGTGGCAATGACATTCGACATTGCTATAACGCGATCCGGATGGATGTCTCCGTAGCCAATTTGCAAAAGCCAATCGGCAGTTTT
Source organism: Thalassospira australica (assembly GCF_044790785.1). Classification (GTDB taxonomy): domain Bacteria; phylum Pseudomonadota; class Alphaproteobacteria; order Rhodospirillales; family Thalassospiraceae; genus Thalassospira; species Thalassospira australica_A. The sequence goes on from NZ_CP085258.1 coordinate 1,982,952, forward strand.
AACCGCAATGTCCGGATTATAAATAACCGGTTCAGCTTCGTCCGCGATAACCCGGTGGAGCCGGAGGCAACGGCTATTGGCTGGTGGGTGGCCTATAATCAGTTTTACAACTGCCACAAGCTGTTCTCGCAGGATAATCTGGCTGGCGGCTACTGGTATTATTTTGGTAACCGAGGTTGGTTCGACAGCCGTCCGGGGCCAGAAGGTGATGAAAACAATGGTGGTGCCGTGTTCAAATTCGGCAAGGCTACACACGCGCAACCAAGCCTTCCGTTCGAATGTTTCCACAACAGCTTTTTCCTGCGCCAGAAATACGTGAAAAAGGGCACTACCATGCTGTGGAAGAACCGACGAAACGCCATTGGTTATGCAGACCTTACGACATTACCTATCAATCTGATGTCTGCGGACCAAACCTTGTTCGGGCCGGTTGAAGAACTTGATCTGGGACGAGATGAAGATCGTGGTGTGAGATTTTCCGGTGATTTGTGCAACCACGCGACTTATCCGTCGGTGTTCGATGCCTGGCCCGGTGTGCTAAGCAACCCGCGTCCGGCGCGTGGTCCTATCTTCAAGGCAGGTATTTGCGGCGATCTGGAACTGATTGAGACACATGGACAGGGATATGACAATGTTCTCGAAATTCCAATGCCCGACGGTACAATATGGAAATCCGACCCGGACAACTGGCCGGGGGCGATGACTGGCAGCAGCCTGTTTAAGGGCCCGGAGTATGTTGCGGTTGACCTTGCGTATGTTCGCGCCAGAGTCGGACAAAATAATTCAAATACAGCAGATTAAGCCAAATGGCGACGTGGTCGTAATCTTGGGAATGGTTCGCAGCGATGTGACGTAAGCGTAAATATATTGACTTGCAAGTCCCAATATTGCGATGCTGCGCAATTACATTCATTCAACAAGAAAAAACATGAACGACAAGCTGTACAGCATTACCGAACTTGCCGAAGAGTTCGATATCACGCCACGCGCCATCCGATTCTATGAGACAAAAAGCCTGCTTTCGCCGCAGCGGGCCGGTGCGACGCGAGTATACAATTACCGGGATCGTGCGCGTCTTATGCTGGTGCTGCGCGGCAAACGTCTTGGTTTCTCACTTGAAGACATCAAGGAATACATTGATTTGTATGACGCCGAACGGTCGGGTGCCGATCAGTTGGCTCATTTGATGCTGGTGGGGCGTCGCCGTATTTCCGAACTGGAACAGCAGCTTGAAGACGTTCAAACCACCTTGGGCGAGCTTCGTAAAATTGAAAGCGAAGCAGCCGAAGCCCTGCGCGAAAAGGGCATCGACCCGGAAAAGGCATTGGCAAACATCAAAGCCAAACTGATGCCTGAAACCGCGTGACCTGCTGATACTACCCGATTAAACCAAAGCCAGATCATATTGGCCGGGCTTTGGTTGTGAGTGTTTCACCAGTAAGCGATCAGGCAGCGTCTCGCTGCAAGGGCAGGGTGACCTCAAACACTTCCTCATCGGCGAGATATTTGCGTGAGAAGCCTAGTTTTTCGCAAAGCGTCAGCATCCGTCGGTTATCCGGCAGGACCTGACCGATGAAGGTCCCGGTGCCCTTCTTGCGGCAATATTCGATCATCTTTTCCATCAATACGCGGCCAAGTCCGCGCCCTTTGATGTCCGAGCGCACCATGATCGCGTATTCAGCATGTTCATTGTTCGGATCGATCACGACCTGAACAATACCGTGAATTTCGCCTGACTCCGGTCCCTCTGGCACGATGGCAAGGAATGCCATGTCGCGGTCGTAATCAAGCTGTGTCTGGCGGGCCATTTCAGAATGCGGTAATTCACGGACCGAGCCAAAGAACCGGAAATGAATGTCTTCCGGTGTCAGTTTCGACATGAATTCATAGTGCTTAGGCTCGTCTTCCGGCTTGATCGGACGCAGAAGGTATTTTGTCCCGTCTTCAAGGATCAGTTCCTGTTTCAGATGACGCGGATAGGGATGAATTGCCAGACGTTGATCATCGCTAACCACTTTTGGTGTCACCTTGATCCGTGCATCCAGTGCAATCACCCCGGTCTGATCAATCAGAAGCGGGTTCATGTCGAGTTCAAGCACCTCGCCAAGATGCACAACCAACTGCGACAGCCGCACCAGCGTGACGTAAAGCTGTTCCAGATTGACCGGCGGCACATCGCGATAACCGCGCAGCAGGTTATAGATACGCGTTCCTTCCACAAGCTCGCGCGCCAGCTTCATGTTCAGCGGTGGTAGCGCCATGGCCCGGTCGCGGACCACTTCAACCTCGACGCCGCCATGACCAAACAGGATCACCGGGCCGAAAATCGGGTCGGTAGTCATGCCTACGATCAATTCACGCGCGCCGGCACGCTTGATCATTTCCTGAACGGTGAAACCGCGTACCCGTGCATTCGGGAATTTCTGTTTGACGGTCCGAAGCATCTTGTTGCCGGCTGCGCGCAGTTCATCATCACTGTCGATATTCAGAACCACACCGCCGACGTCGGATTTGTGGCTGATATCATCCGAGAGAATTTTGAGCGCGACCGGATAACCGATGGCATCTGCCGTTTCGACGGCGTCATCAACCGATTCTGCGGCTACGGTTTTGACCGTATTGATGCCATAGCATTCCAGAACGGCTTTTGCTTCCGGTTCGGTCAGCATATCGCGCCCCGAATGAATGGCCGTATGGATGATCTGGCGCGCCTTGTCGGTTTCCGGCGTGAAGTCCTGCGGAACTGATGGTGGCGTTTCCATCAGGACTTCCTGCAATTTGCGGTAATTGACCATATGCTGGAAGGCGGCAACGGCATTTTCAGGCGTGCGATAAGTCGGAATCCCTGCGGCGTAAAACAGGTTGCGTGCCTTGGCAACCGTTGCCTCGCCAACCCAGTTGGTCAGGATGTTTTTGCGGCTATCCTTGATTGCGTCAATCACGCCTTGGGCAACCTCGACCGGATCGGTAATGGCCGTTGGCGCGTGCATGACCAGAAGGCTGTCGATATTGGGATCTTTCAGGACCGCATCAATCGACTTTGCATATCGTTCTCCCGGGGCATCGCCGATAATGTCGATCGGGTTTGCATGTGACCAGGTCGATGGCAAGACACCGTTAAGCGCCTCAATGGTGCCGTCTTCAAGTCTGGCAAGATGGCCATGGCGTTCAATCAGGGCATCAACGGCCAAAACGCCAATACCACCCCCGTTGGTGATAATACCAAGCTTGTCACCCCGGAACGGGCGCATCCGCGATAGCGTTTCTGCGGCTGAAAACATTTCCGAAACCGTATAAACGCGCAAAACTCCGGCACGTTTGATGGCTGCATCAAATACGTCATCGGCACCGGCCAGCGCGCCGGTATGCGATGCGGCTGCGGCTGCTCCCTCGGCAAAGCGGCCCGATTTGATGCAAAGGATCGGCTTGTTGCGCGATGCGGCGCGTGCTGCGGAGATAAAACCGCGACGTTCCTGAATGGATTCGATATACAGCATGATCGCGCGCGTGTCGGGATCGGAACCCAGATAGTCGATTACATCACCGAAATCGACATCGTCGCATTCGCCGAGCGATATAAAGTGCGAAAACCCGATGCCGCGTGCCGCCGCCCAGTCGAGAACAGCAGTGCAAAGTGCGCCTGACTGCGACACAAATGCGATTTTGCCACTGCCGATGCTTTGATGACTGAAACTGGCATTGAGCCCAATACCCGGTACCATCAGGCCAAGGCAGTTTGGACCCAGCAGGCGCATTTTATGACTTGCGGCAATTTCAAGCATCGCCTGTTTGACACTGCGGTTATCGTCATATTGTTCGGCACCAAGACCCGCGGTCAGCACAATGGCGGCCATGCAGCCTTTGGCGGCAAGGCATTCCATGGTTGGCACAACGGCCTTGGGAGGAACGCAAATAACGGCAAGTTCGGGAACAACCGGCAGGTTTTCAACATCAGGGTAGGCCAGAACACCACCAATTGACTGGCTGTGCGGATTAACCGGCATGATCGGTCCGTCAAAACCGCCCGCAAGAAGATTGCGCATGATAACCTGACCAACCGAATGGGACCGGTTGGATGCGCCGATAACTGCGACCGACTTGGGTTTGAAAAGGTGGTCCAGATTAATGGTACTCATCGCCGAATTCCCGCTTTGCCTTTTGGCTGCGCGTCCTGTTGACATGACGGCTGCCCGGATAAAATTGGTTTGGCATCAAACCACCCGGCGGATGGAATGTGTGCACGTGCGAGATCGTATTACGGTGACAAGTATATTGATTTGTTATGAGTCAATAAAGCACTGATGACCCGAAGATTTTACAGGAGTGTCACATCCTGTTCGTATCGAAACGATCATGTATTTCCCGGCCGATGTTGTGCGCCACCGGATAGGACCTTCAGCCACGGTAGCAGGTGAAAAAAGCTCATGAGCAGATACATCACAACCATGTCGTTAAAGTACGATGTATCGTCCGTCGTCAGGCAAATTATATCCGTCCTGCCTGCCTCTGATATGCCGGTGACAAGCGCCATTAGCACAAAGACCGGGGATGCGGCAAATGGAAGCCATCGAACTATCCGGAGGATGGCGGTATATCCGCCATCCTCCGAAGTCATACCGCCAATATATCTGCATTGGTGATGCACTTTGCCCATTTTGTATCTCCTGCCTGATAGGCTTAGTGGCATGCCGTCTTCTTGACGCTGTCGAACAGACCTTCGACCGAACCGGTTTCGGTTTTCATTGCTGCTGTTTCATACAGGTCATGGTGACGCACCCATTCCATTTTGTTCGGGACATCTTTTTCGTTCCGCCCCTTGGGCATAAGGTCCAGCAGTCTGTATGTACCCATCATGGCGTCGACCCCGCGACCATAGGTCGAATAGGTATGAAAAACCTCGCCGTGGTCATTTTTGATGAAAGCACTCAATCCCGGCCATTCTTCGAAGGCATATGGCCATTTGCCATAGTTGTAGTGAATTTCACCCTTGGCTGTTTCTTCGGGGGTGAGACTGACGTGGAAGTCATAGTTGAAATCACTTTCATGGGAAGAAACCCAGTTGAATTTCCAGCCCATCCGCGCGCGAAAGCGTTCAATATTTGCAAATGGCGCACGTGAAACGGCGGTAAAAGTGACATCGCGCTGGGCCATATGGATCGTGATACCGTCCATATGATCCGCCATGAACGAACAGCTCGGGCAGCCTTGCTCCCAATCGGGTCCGAACATGAAATGCTGGACAAGCAACTGACTACGACCGTCAAACAGGTCAGCCAGAGACCGTTTTCCATCAAGTGTATCGAACACATAGTTTTTGTCGATACGGACATAGGCGAGTTCGCGGCGTGCAGCGGCGATCTCGTCGCCAAGACGTGTCAGTTCCTTCTCGCGTGCGAGAAGTGCCTTGCGTTCGGAAAGCCATTCATTGCGGCTGACGATACGGAAGCTTTCCTTGTTAGATTTGGAAATCATTTTGGCATTCGTCATTTCTGTTTTCCTATCTTTCGGTTGACGATAGGCAAAGGTTAGGCGAAGGGACTTTCAGCCGGGGAGTAACAAACGTGACGCAATTTGGGATGCCTGAATGGCAGTAATGGATTCCCTGATCACAGCTGCCGCACGGGCTTTGTCAGCCGGGGATCCCCTTGGCGCGTTAAAATGCGTTGGTTTGCGGGATGATCCACCGGCATTGGCTCTGCGCGGCATTGCTTTGGCCCAGTTAGAGGATTTTGATCGGGCCAGAGCTCTTCTGAAACGCGCCGCACGTGATTTTGGTACATCGGAGCCAGTCGCACGTGCGCGTTGCGTTATTGCCGAAGCTGAAATTGCACTGGTGTCTCGTGATCTGGGATGGGCCGAAAAGGCCCTTGATAACGCACGGCAGACGCTTGAACGGTGTGGCGATCATGTGAATGCCGCGCATGCAAGGCAGCTTGAAATCAGGCGTATTTTATTGACAGGACGCCTTGAGCAGGTCGAACGAATGCTCGGTGAGATCAATCCGGACATTTTGCCGCCGATCTTGCAGATTTCTCATGAAATGATCCTTTTCGGGATCGCTGTGCGGCGTATTCAGGCCGGGGCCGCCCGCGCGGCTCTCGAACGGGCAAACCATTTGGCGCATACGGCCAATCTGCCGGTCCTGATTACAGAAATCGAAAAAGCATATGTAACTTTGAATGCTCCGGTGGCGCGGCTGATTGCAATGGGTGAGGAGCGGCTTGTCATTCTGCAAGAAGTCCAGGATCTGATGGCATCGGACATACTTGTTATTGATGCGTGCCGATATAGCGTTCGTCAGGGGCAGCTGGCAATTTCGCTTTCAACCCGGCCTGTGCTTTTCAACCTTTTACGTATTCTTGGCGAAAGCTGGCCAAAAGATGCCTCGCGAGATTCTCTTTTGTCCAGGGCATTTGGTGCTCGGTATGCCGATGAAACGCATCGTGCCCGATTGCGGGTCGAAATCGGGCGGTTGCGCAAACTGATCCGGGCTTTCGCAAATATTACGGCAACGAGTTCCGGTTTTATATTGAAGCCCAAATCTATCGAAAAATATCAGTCCGTAATGGTTCTGCTTCCTCCGATGGAGGATAAAAACGCGAACATTCTTGCGCTTTTGGCTGATGGCGAAGCGTGGTCTAGTTCGGCATTGGCGATCGCGCTTGATACCAGTGCACGCACCGTGCAAAGGGCACTGGAAGAATTGGCGTATGTCGGCAAGGTTCAAGCGATTGGCCGCGGGCGTGCGCGACGATGGACGTCGCCATCACCACCCGGTTTCACGACAACATTGTTACTCCCGGGTCGACTTCCCGTTGACTAGCCTGTGTCTTGCGTCAGCGAAACACAATCATAGAAAGGGCTTGAAAATGACCGATCTAAAAGCTGAAATTCTTGCAGAATATGGGCCTTTCCCGGGTGTCGATCAGGTGCATGGCGTAACATATGATGGACGCCATGTGTGGGTTGCGGCTGGTGAAACGATCCATGCGATTGATCCTGACAACGGAACACCGGTACGCATGATTGAAGCTGCTGCCGATGCAGGGACGGCCTTTGACGGTAGTCACATTTTTCAGATCGCCGGGGATCGCATTTACAAAATCGATCCGGAAAGCAGTCATGTGCTGGACTCCATTCCGGCACCAGATGGTGGCAATTCCGGCATGGCCTGGGCGGAAGGCAGCCTTTGGGTGGGCCAGCATCGCAATCGGAAAATCCATCAGGTCGATCCGCAAACGGGCGAAGTCCTTCGCACGATTGAATCGGACCGTTTTGTCACTGGTGTTACCTGGGTCAATAGCGAGCTTTGGCACGGAACATGGGAAGGTGATGAAAGCGATGTTCGCCGGATCAACCCGAAAACCGGCATGGTTCTGGATAGGTTGAAAATGCCGTCCGGTGTCGGTGTTTCCGGTTTGGAAAGCGACGGTGTCGCGCGTTTTTTCTGTGGCGGTGGTCCCAGCGGCAAGGTTCGGGTCGTCGGGCGTCCGGCACGACCGTAATTGTCAGTGAATCTGCCCGTGATGACCTTCGTCATCAAAACGATCGGACTGTTCTATCCATTCCTCGACTTCGCCGGCACTTTGCATCGCCAGCGCAATTTCAAGATCGTTTTGAACATGGGCGAGACTGTCAAACATCGGGCACCAGCCAAACGCCTGAATACGTTCGTCTGTCGTGGATGATATCGTAAACAGATCACCATCGATCCGGTGCACAAGGCCGTGAATAACGCCATCTTCACCGACAATCATCCAGCCATCCGTTGCACCTGCAAGCGTGCCAAGCTTTACTTGCTTCAACTCGATTTTGGCGGTTTTCATATCTGGTTGATCCGGTTTTGAGACAGGTGAAACAACATCAAAAGAAAAAGGGACCGAACAATTTGTTCAGTCCCTTTTTTAATTGGCTCCGGCAGCAGGACTCGAACCTGCGACCCAATGATTAACAGTCATTTGCTCTACCAACTGAGCTATGCCGGATCAGGGTTGGCGTTCCGTTCGAAGCGCGTGGCAGGGGTATAATAAAACGGCTTTGTTCCCGCAAGACCTTTTTATGAAAAAATGATCCGAAAGTTATCTTTTTTCACTGTGCCTGAATATCTGTCGCTCTGCGGTTTATTGAATGCCGGTTTCCTGTGCCTTTAAATGCTTACGGGACAGGATGCCCCTGTGCGGCGACCAGAATTTCAAACCAGTCCTGACGGTCAAACTGAACGCGGCATGACATTGTCGCGTCTGCAATGCGATGTGCTTTCATGGTGCCAAGTACCGGCAGCGGCTGACAGGGCAGATGAAGCAACCAGGCTATTGCAACTTCGGCAATGCCGGGCAGGGTGTATTTATTGCGCATTCGTTCAAGAACGGGACGCACCCGTTCGGCAGTCACGTCATTTGCGGTGTTAAACAGTCGTGCCCCGCCCAGCGGCGACCAGATCATCGGGTGAATACGATTTTGCTGCATCTGATCGAATGTCCCATCAAAGATCGGGGCAAGCTCAAAAACCGAACATTCAACCTGATTGGTGGCAAGTGGTGCATCAAGGCGGCTTTGCAAAAGATTGAATTGCGACGGGGTGAAGTTTGAAACACCGAAATGTCGTACTTTTCCCGACTGGCGAAGATCGTTGAACGCGTCGGCTACTTCGTCAGCGATCATCAATGGATCGGGGCGGTGGATCAAAAGCATGTCGATATGATCGGTGGCCAGATTTCGAAGCGAATTTTCGACCGACTGCAAAATATGCGTTTTGCTCGTATTGTAGTGATTGATTCGATGTTCGGGGCGGGCATCCTTGACCAGCGCGACATCGCATTTGGTGACGATTTCCATGCGTTTGCGCAAATCAGGTGCCTGTGCAAGCGCCTCGCCGAAATAGGCCTCGCATCCGTAACCACCATAAATATCGGCGTGATCGAATGTGGTAATGCCAGCATCGAGGCAGGCATGAATCAGCGCCAGAATATCATCGGTATTTTTGATATCCGCACTTTCGCGCAATCGCCATGCTCCCCAGGCAAGCTGCGAGAAGCTCATATCGTCGGTCATCTGGTGGCGCAATACAGGGGATGGCATGGGCTGTTCCTTTTCGGGGTATTGTCATTGATTGCGCAATTGTTAGCAATTCGTGGGGCAGGGCACAAAAGCAAAAACCCCCGGAACAGAGTTCCAGGGGTTTGTGGCTCCGGCAGCAGGACTCGAACCTGCGACCCAATGATTAACAGTCATTTGCTCTACCAACTGAGCTATGCCGGATTAGTGGAGGCGCGAGCCGGAATCGAACCGGCGTGCAAGGATTTGCAGTCCTCTGCGTAACCACTCCGCCATCGCGCCATTGCGCTGGCTGGCGGGTGTATAGCCCTATCGAATACAGGCCGTCAAGCACCCAATTTTACATTTTTGGGCACAACCTTGTTCGGTTGTTCAAAAGCAAAGAAACCGTTCGGACAAATCCAAAGAACGGCTTCTCTGGGTTTTATTTCATGCCTGGCGGTCAGCCGACAATAGGATTGCCTCGCTTTTGAAGCCATGGTCCAAGAATTGTGTCCCGTTCACCGGCTGGAGCGAAATCAAGGTTGGCTACGGTGTCAAGAGCGTGTTCCACCTCGAACGATAGCGTAACTTCAGGTCCATCAATCCGGATCGTGCCTTTGGTGCCGTTTTTAATTGGTTCCGGCAGCTTAATCTTGGCGCCACCTTTGGAAATATCGATAGTTTTCCCCTTTAAAACCTTGCCGGCAATCGTAACCGTTACGCCTAGCTGCAGATCATGGCGCGGGTCCTTGCGGCGATTAACTTCCGGTGTTGCCGTACGAACGATTCGAACCAGGCTGGCGCGCAATTCGGCAATGCTTTCATCGACTTCAGCAGCAATCTTGTTCATCTGCTCTGATCTGGTCAGGTTTTCTTCTGCTTCCCGGGCGACATCACCGATTTTCTCGGATACCTCGTTCGATGCTTCGGCTGTTTGGACAACATTTCTGGCAATTTCCTGCGTTGCATCGTCTTGCTGTCGTACGTTGACAGCAACATTCGATGCCACTTCGTCGATGCGGCGTACGCTTTCAGTCATTTGCTTAACCGTGGCAACGACCGATTCGGTAACGTTTTGGATGTCACCCAGTTGGCGGGTGATTTCCTCGGTCGACCTAGCTGTCTGGGTGGCGAGATTTTTGACTTCTTGTGCAACAACGGCAAAGCCTTTTCCTGCATCTCCGGCACGTGCAGCTTCAATCGTTGCATTTAAGGCCAGAAGGTTGGTCTGGGCTGCTATATCACTGATCAATTCAGCGACTTCACCAATACGATCGACACTGTTTTTTAGCGACATAACGGTATGTTCTGCATTCTGGCCCGCGGTGTTGGCCTCGGCTGTAATCGTTGTTGCTTCGTCAATCTGGCGGGTAATTTCACGGATGGATGCGGCCAGCTGCTCTGATGCACCCGATACAGTTTCGGCATTGGCCAATGCTTCGTGCGCGGCCGCGGCAACACTTTCCGAGTTCGCCGATACGCGCTCGGACGAGCTCGCCATTTCGCCCGCGGCTGCATTCAAACGTAATGTTTGATTGATGATCGACTGAACAACTTTCTGTAGTTCGGTCTCTATTGTTTCAGCAAGACCCTGCAGGGCGCCAACACGCCGTGCGTTCGCTTTTTTATCGTTATCCTCGCGTTCTAGCTTGGCATATATCAGTTTGGCATGCAGTGCACGAAGCTGTTGGATAACAGGTTTGAAATCATGAACAGACGGAAGCTCGATGTTATATGAGGTGTCATTTCGGGCAATGGCCTCGAAATGCGCTCCCATACGAACAAGGGGCCGTTGCAATTTACGGATCAACCATATCCCGTAGGCAATAGTCAGCAGGATGGCAACGACCATCAGAATAGCTGCTATGATCACCGTAATCAGAAAATGCTCTTCAGCGGATGCGACTTGGGACGCTGTAAGCTCGTTCTGGATGATCGATAGATTGCCGAGTTGCTCTGTCAGCGGGTCGATCTTCTGGTAAAGTTCGTTCTTTACGAACGCGTCAAGCGCCGGGCTGTCCTTTGTTTGGAAAATGACCTTTAACCTTGCAACCATTTCATCCGCAATAGGCAACATCCCTTGGATCTCCGCCATTATCGGCTTTTCGCGCGCGTCCAGTTCTCGTTGCTGATAAAGGGCAAGATTTTGGGTAATGCGTTTTTCAGCCTGATCGATGCTTTCGATACCTTCCTGCCAATTAAAATTTCCGTTGCGCACTTTATGGGATGCATCGACAACAAACACGGCGTAATCGTCAGAAATCTGTTTCAGCAGGTTAAGCGGCCGTACCCGGTTCTGATTGACGCTTTCAAGCATCCTTTCTGTTTGGTATTGGCCCCACAGGCCGTAACCGCCGATCAAAAGCATCAACAAAATCATGTTGCCAAATGCAAGGGTCAGGCTCCCCTTGATGCTAGATAAAAAGTTGCCGATTCTGGCTTTGCCGCCGGTCGAAATAATTTCACCGGAATCAAGAACATGATTTTTTGCCTTGTTGTTTCTAATATCGGTATAAACCGATTCCGCATGCCGTTTTTCAGCTTCCGAAGGTTTCGACCGTATCGAAATATAGCCGGTTGTTTGTCCGTCCTGAATCACAGGCGTCACATTAGCCCTTACCCAGTAATAATCACCACTCTTGGACCGGTTCTTTACCAATCCTTGCCATGGAAGGCCGGATTTGACGGTTGACCAAAGATTGGCAAAGGCCTCTTTGGGCATGTCTTTGTGACGTACGAGGTTGTGGGGCGCACCAAGCAGTTCCTGTTCGCTATAACCGCTGATGTCGACAAAAGACTGGTTGGCAAACTCGATCTTGCCGCCGGTATCGGTTCTGGAGACAAGGATATCCTTGTCCTTCATCACGATTTCACGGTTCGTCACTTCACCATTATCACGCATAGAAATAGTTGACCTCAAATATGACGCTTCAAATCCGGGGCTACCAATGTGGCTGCCTAGCTAATTCGGCGAATTGAATACCCAAAAGTATAGTTTATGTATACTATTGAGTTATGTTTATCTGATTATACTTTTGAGTAAATATGCCGAAGTATGCTGAGGAAATACCAGTTTCGCGATCTTTCAGTTTTGATCTGGATTAATTTTATTTTCCCTTTCTTCAGGCGGTAACCAAAACGTCAAAGATGGGAAAGGTTGTGTCATGAAAATTTGACCGCGAGAGTTTTAAAGGGTTGATTCAACGGATTTCGGGGATGATTTGCCATGGCACCATTGATCCGTTGTTGTCAGTAGCCCATGTGCTGACTATAAACAGGACAACATCTGCATTCCGGTTTTGGGGACAAAGACCGGTTGCAGGATTTTTCTCGCGAGAATTTTCAGGTCAGATAAACATGGATTACCAAATCGCACGCCATAATATGGTGGAAAATCAGGTTCGGACCAACAAGGTCACCGATCCCTTGGTCATCGCTGCGATGGAGGAGGTTCCGCGTGAACTGTTCCTGCCGGAAGGCAAACGTGGCATTGCCTATGTCGATGAAGATATTCCTGTCGGAAATGGCCGTTATGCGATGGAGCCGATGGTGATCGCGCGTCTGATGCAGTCCGCCGAGATCGCGCGTACTGACGTCGCCCTCGTGATAGGAGCCGGGTTCGGTTATACTGGCGCGGTTCTGTCGCGCGTTGCCGAAACAGTTGTCGCGGTCGAAAGTGACAAGGAAATGGCTTCGATCGCCGAAAAAACCTTCCAGATCAATAGCTACGACAATGTTATCGTGGTCGAGGGTAATCTGGCCGACGGCTATGCCAAGCAGTCACCCTATAATGTAATTGTCTTTGACGGTGCTGTTGCCGAGGTTCCGGCCAATATTCTTAATCAGCTGTCCGAAGGTGGCCGTTTGCTCGTTGTGGTGCGTGCGCCGGGCAAGGTTGGCGTTGCGCGTCTTTACGAACGTGAAAACGGTGTCGTTGGGCATCGTGATCTGTTTGATGCGAATATTCCCTATCTTCCCGGTTTTGAACCTGCGGAAAGTTTCGTATTCTGATGTACCATGTTTTGCCCGGGGTGATCTCCGGGCAAAATTTTTAAAGGCTGGAATTACGGAACGGGGTAATGGTGCGCGATCTGAGATGCAGTGAACTGGCCGCTAGTCTGGACGGGGCCGATCCTCTTGCGCTTGTTGACGTGCGCGAAGGCTGGGAACTTGATATTTGCACAATCGAAGGTGCGATCCATATACCTTTGGGCGAGCTGGCCGACCGGACAGGGGAACTTGACCTTGAAAAACCGGTCGCACTTCTTTGCCATCATGGCGTTCGCAGTCGCCATGCGGCGATGCTGCTTGAGGATCGCGGATTTAAAGATGTTTTTAATGTTGCTGGCGGTATAGATGTCTGGGCGTTGGAAATCGACCCGGATATGACACGTTACGATTGATATTCTGACGGCGGAAAAGTTCGGCATTTTTATTTTTTCTCAAACATATGCCTCTTTTCTTGGAAATTTTTCGTTCCGTCGTTACCATATGCGAAACTGCGCCGGGGTCGGGACTTGGTGTAGGATCTTACAAGGGTAGATAAATGTTAAAACGGTTCTTGCTGACCTGCAGTATTCTGGCCACCGGCGGCATTGTTGCCAACGGAGCCTCTGCAGAGAGCCTTGAAGACGCTTTGATCAAGGCATATCAAAGCAACCCGACGCTTGAAGCCGGTCGTGCGTCGCTGCGTGCTACAGATGAAGAAGCCTCGCAGGCGCTGTCCAACTGGCGCCCGAATGTTTCGCTTTCGGGCGAAGCCGGCTTTCGGGAATACAACACTGATGTAGACGGTACTGAAGAAGATAACAGCCTGACGCCCTATACCGTCGGCGCAGAAGTCACCCAGCCGCTTTATCGTGGCGGACGTACCATAGCTGAAACTGATCGTGCGGAATCGCGTATCCGCGCGGCACGTGCAGCCCTGCGTTCTTCCGAACAGGATGTTCTGCTTCAGGTCGCAACCGCCTATTTCAACGTCTTGCGCGATACGGCCGTTGTCGAGCTTAACCAGAACAACGTTCGCGTTCTCGAACGTCAGCTCGAAGCAACGCGGGATCGTTTTTCGGTCGGTGAAGTGACCCGTACCGATGTATCCCAGGCTGAAGCGCGTCTTGCCGGTTCGAAGGCCGATCTGATTTCTGCACAGGGCGATCTTGCTAACACCAGTGCCCAGTATGAGCGTCTGGTTGGGAATAGACCGGAAAACCTTGAAATTCCTAATTCTCTGGCTGGTCTGCCGACCAGTGTTACGGATGTTCTGGCTATCGCGCAGGAACAGCATCCTGACGTGGTCCAAGCCCAATATACCGAGGATGCCGCGAAGTCCGACATCCGGTTGAGTGAAGGGTCGCTTTATCCGGAAGTCAATCTGACGGCTGGTGTTCAGCGTGCCTATGAAGCTTCGCAAGACGACCTGACCGCTGACAGTGCGGAAATTCTCGCACAGGTCACCGTGCCTCTCTATCAGCAGGGGGCAGTTTACTCGTCGGTTCGTGCGGCCAAGCAAACCGCAGGTCAGGCCCGAGTGCAGGTGGATGAAGCACGTCGTGCGGTGATTGAAAACGCGACCAGTTCCTGGGAAACCCTTGTTACGGCCCGCGCCAGTATCGAATCACAGCAGGCTCAGGTATCATCGGCCGAAGTCGCCCTTGACGGTGTCCAGCGTGAAGCATCCGTTGGTTCGCGTACCGTTCTTGACGTTCTCGATCAGGAACAGGAATTGCTGACAGCACGTGTGAACCTTGTCGGATCGCGTCGCGATGCGGCGGTCGCCGAATTCCAGGTCAAAGCCGCGATGGGTGCCCTAAGCGCCCAGGTTCTCGGCCTGCCGGTCGAAGTGTATGACACTGAATCCAACTATAACAAAGTCAGAGATCAGTGGTGGGGAACGGATTGACCTGAATTCTGACAGGGCCTTCGGGCTCCGTCGGACCTTGGGGAAGGGTCGGTTCGGTAACGAAATCTAGTGCGGAAGTTAAAAAATGAGTGACGGGCAACAAGAACCTTCAATGGAGGACATCCTCCAGTCCATCCGCAAGATTCTTGCTGATGAAGGGGATGACGAGAAGAAACAGGCCTCTCCCAAATCCGAACCGATGCCGGAACCCGAACCGGAGCCTGAAGTCGAGGAAGAAATCGACGCGCTCGAACTTGATGAAGAGCCCGAAGAACTCGAATTCGATGAAGAACCCGAAGAACTGGAACTTGATGAACCTGAGGAAGAACTCGAACTCGACGATATGCTCGATTTCGATGAAACCCCGGAAGAAGACGAGTTTGAAGAGCCCGAACCGGCTTTGATGGATGACTTCGACGAACCGGAACCCGAACCGGCAATGCCGGCGGTTTACGAGGATGACGAAGATGACGAGCCGCTGATTTCGCGCGTTACCGAAAACACGGCAACCGGTACCATCTCGGATTTGGCACAAGCTGTTGCAAAGAAACGCGCAGTGGCGCTTGGGCTGAATGCCGGACACATCACCCTTGAGGATTTGGTACGTGATATGTTGCGTCCGTTGCTTAAGGAATGGCTTGACGAAAACCTTCCCTATATGATCGAACGCCTTGTGAAAAAGGAAATCGAGCGGATTGTGAACCGCGCCGAAGACCTGTAGGCGAGCCGAAATATGATTTACAGCGGCGCGCCAACGGTGCGCCGCTTTTTCTTTGTGTATTGTGTTAAAAACCCGCAGCGGATCAAAAAGACCATGTTGGAGAAGACATACAGCCCGGCCGACGTTGAAGGCAGACTTTACGATAAATGGGAAAAATCGGGGGCATTTGCCGCCGATCCGGCATCGAATGCCAATCCCTATGTCATCATGATGCCGCCGCCCAACGTGACCGGCAGCCTCCATATGGGGCATGCGCTGACCTTTACGCTGCAGGATATCCTAGTGCGCTATAACCGGATGTCGGGCAAAGACACCTTGTGGCAGCCCGGTACAGACCACGCTGGTATCGCAACGCAGATGGTTGTTGAACGCCAGCTTGGCGAACAGAACGTCACGCGCCATGACCTTGGCCGTGAAAAGTTCGTCGAAAAGGTCTGGGAATGGAAAGAAAAGTCTGGCGGGACCATCACCAATCAGCTTCGCCGTCTGGGCGCATCACCAGATTGGCCGCGTGAACGTTTCACTATGGATGACGGCCTGTCGGCTGCCGTGCGCAAGGTATTCGTTACCCTGCACAAACAGGGACTGATTTACCGTGACAAGCGTCTGGTCAACTGGGACCCGAAACTTCTGACCGCGATTTCTGATCTTGAAGTCGTTCAGAAAGAAGTCAAAGGCCATTACTGGCACTTCAAATACCCGATCGAGGGCAAGGAAGGCGAGTTCATCACCGTTGCGACCACGAGGCCTGAAACCATGCTGGGCGATACCGGTGTTGCCGTTCATCCGGATGATGAACGTTACAAGGACCTGATCGGGCAGTATTGCATTCTGCCGATCGTTGGCCGTCGCATCAGAATCGTTGCTGATGAATATGCTGATCCTGAAAAAGGGTCGGGGGCGGTTAAAATCACCCCGGCGCATGATTTCAACGACTTTGAAGTCGGCAAACGCAATGATCTGGAAAAGATCAACATCATGGATGATCATGCGCGCATCAATGATGAAGCGCCCGAAGAATATCGCGGACTTGATCGTTTCAAAGCCCGCGAACTGATCGTTGCCAGAATGGAAGAACTCGGTCTTCTCGAAAAGATCGAAGATACCGTTCACATGGTGCCTTACGGCGACCGATCAAATGTCGTGATCGAGCCTTACCTGACCGATCAGTGGTTCGTGAATGCCGAAGTTCTCGCCAAACCGGCGACCGAGGCAGTTGAAGACGGTCGTATCAAATTTGTGCCCAAGAACTGGGAAAACACCTATTTTGAATGGATGCGCAATATCCAGCCATGGTGCATTTCACGTCAGCTATGGTGGGGCCATCGCATTCCGGCATGGTTCGGTCCGGACGGTGAAATCTTTGTCGAGGAAACCGAAGAAGAAGCCTTGGCGGCGGCCAAGGCGCATTTCGGCAAGGATGTTGAACTGACTCAGGAAACCGACGTTCTTGATACGTGGTTCTCGTCGGCACTGTGGCCGTTCTCGACCCTTGGCTGGCCGGATAAAACCCCGGAACTGAACAAATACTATCCGGGCGATGTGCTGGTTACCGGTTTTGACATCATCTTCTTCTGGGTTGCCCGCATGATCATGATGGGCATGCATTTCATGGACGGTAAAGTTCCGTTCAAGGATGTCTATATCCACGCACTGGTCCGTGATGAACACGGTCAGAAGATGTCAAAATCCAAAGGCAACGTGATTGATCCTCTGGAACTGATTGACGAATATGGCTGTGATGCTTTGCGTTTGACCCTGACGGCATTGGCTGCACAGGGCCGCGACATCAAGCTTGCCGCATCCCGCGTCGAAGGGTACCGGAACTTTGCGACCAAGCTTTGGAATGCGGCCCGCTTTGCCGAAATGAACGAATGCATGCCGGTTGATGGTTTCAATCCCGCCAATGTCAATTCGACACTGGCGCGCTGGATTGTTGGTAAAACCGCCGAAGCTGCCAAAACCGTTGCATCGGGTATCGAAAGCTATCGTTTCAATGATGCCGCAAACGGTGCGTATCAGTTCGTTTGGGGAACTTTCTGCGACTGGTATTTGGAACTGGCAAAGCCGGTTCTGATGGGACAGGACGAAGGAGCCAAGGCCGAAATCCGCGCGGTGACCGCATGGGCTCTCGATCAGATTCTTCTGATCCTGCATCCGATCATGCCTTACATCACCGAAGAACTTTGGGAGAAGTCGGCCGACAATCGTGCGACGCTTCTGATGTCGCAGGATTATCCCAAATTTGACGATGCCCTGATTGACCGTGCCGCCGAGGATGAAATTGATTTTGCGATCCGCCTGATCGGTAACATTCGTGGCGTTCGTTCCGAAATGAACGTACCGCCCGCGGCCGAGGTTCCGATCTATCTGGTCGATGCATCCGATGCCATGAAGGCCGTTGTTAGTGCACAGGAAGCCCAGATCAAACGCTTGGCACGTGTGGCAGCGGTTGAATTCAAGGAGCAGGGCGATGTTGAAATCATCGCCAAAGGGGCAATCCAGACCGTTGTTGATGGTGTGACGGTGTTTGTTTCGGTAGCCGATTTCATTGATGTTACGGCTGAAAAATCCCGCCTTGAAAAGGAAATCGACGGCAAAACCAAATATATCAAGGGGCAGGAAGGCAAGCTTTCCAACGAAAGTTTTGTGAGCCGCGCACCTGATCATATTGTCGCGATCGAAAAAGCCAAGCTTGAGGAAGCCCGCGATACTCTTGCCAAATTGCAGGAAGCACACGCCCGCATTGCGGCGATGTAATTCCGGTTGATGTCATTACGTCAAAGGGCCAGTCCATCGGATTGGCCCTTTTGCGTTGCGGGGATCAATATCTTTGACAGATTTTTGAAATTCATCCTCGCCAGAATGCCAGAATCGCATAAATTGGCGACCATCCCGTCACGCCACGATCCGCCGCGACGTTATCCACAGGTCAAAACCGTAAAATGCTGATTGAAGAATGCCCCTATATCGAACCGCTTGACGCTTATGGCGCTTTTGCCGGGTTCGCAGATAGTCATTTTCTTGATTCCGGTGACCGGGACCGATTTGCTTATGTCGTTGCATCTCCGTTGCATAAACTGACGGCCAAGAACGGGCAGGTGAAGCTTGACGGTTTTTCTGTTCCCGGTGATCCCTTCACGGTTCTTGCCGATCTGATGGCGCGCTATCGCGTGGAAGCAGATCCGGATTTGCCACCGTTCCAGGGGGGGGCTGTCGGTTATTTCGGTTACGAGCTTGCACAACAGCTCGAATCGCTTCCCCAAGCCCCGCAAGACTGGCTCAACATGCCCGACATGGCGGTTGGTATCTATGACCTTGTCATTGCATTCGATCAGCTTGACCGCCGCATGTGGCTTATTTCGACGGGTATTCCCGAAACATCCGTACAGGCACGGAAAAAACGCTCTGCGGACCGCATGGGATTGATTCGCAAATACCTGCGTCTGGCGCGCCCCATGGGCGAGATACCCGATGCACCGCATGTTCCCGATATCATGCCATGGCAATCGAACTTTAATCGCACCGGGTACGAAGATGCCGTTCAGACCGTCGTTGATTATATCCATGCCGGGGATATTTTTCAGGCCAATCTGTCGCAAAGTTTCCGGGCGGAATATGCCCATGATGCCATCCCGAAACGGTTTGACCTTTATCGCCGTCTAAGTCTTGCCAGCCCGGCACCTTTCGCGGCTTTCCTGAATTTTGGTGATGTGGCGGTTCTATCGAACTCGCCGGAACGCTTCCTGAAAGTTACCGACGGTCAGGTTGAAACCAGACCGATCAAGGGAACACGCCCCCGTGGCATGTCCCCCGTCTTGGACGCAGAATTGGCTCAGGAATTAATGCTATCTGCAAAAGATCGTGCGGAAAATATTATGATTGTTGATCTTTTGCGAAATGATCTGTCGAAGGTCTGCAAACCTCACACAGTCGAAACGCCGCAGATCTGCATGCTTGAAAGCTATGCGAATGTCCATCATCTGGTTTCGACCGTGACCGGGAAATTACAGGATGGCAAAACTGCCGTGGATTTATTGGCTGCCTGTTTCCCGGGCGGTTCGATCACCGGGGCCCCAAAAATCCGCGCTATGGAGATCATTACCGAACTTGAAGGGACGACCCGCGGGGCTTATTGCGGGGCAATCGGGTATATCGGTTTTGATGGGGACATGGATACCAATATCGCAATCCGCAGTATTTGCGCGAACGGCGGGCGCATGGCATTCAATGTCGGTGGCGGCATCGTTGCTAATAGTATTCCGGAAGCGGAATACGGCGAAACGCTGGTCAAGGCCGCCAAGATATTTGAAGCATTGGGGATCAGTCCTGATGCATTGTAAAACCATTGAAGCCAAGCAGTATCATCAAGCATGCGAGAGGTTTTAGCCGCTTTGCCTGCCTGTCAGGACGATTATGGCCTTGGCTATAATTTGATTGCTGCTGTGCATGTTTTTGGAACATAATAAGAACAAATTCGGTCATCCAAGGATTGGTATGCAGGCTTTCGTCTGCTGACTGGCAGGAGTTAAGCTAAAATGCCTTACAATGACTCAATTGCCTCAAATCTGAATAACGGGTTTGCTGTTGCTATCAATATCATCGCCAAAGAGGGCAAAGGCGATGCTGTGGCAGCAATTCTACAAGGGCTGATTGAGCCAACAATGGCGGAAGAGGGGGTAAAATTCTTCGTGCCATATCGTTCGCCAACTGATCCTTTGTCATTCTTTGTTTATGAGCTCTATGTCGACGAGGCAGGATGGGAAGCGCATAATAATGCACCTCACTTCCTGAACGTTGTTGATGAACTGGTTTCTCTGGCAGCTCATCGTCAGCGTATACCATTCGTTCCTTTTGCCTAACGCAGATAACCCGCAGCGTATATATAGAATTAATCCCGATGTGCTTTAATATCACCACGCTTAAACAATACCCTGGGCAATTTCACAGACGGATTGGATCAAAATGATCCTGTTGATCGACAATTACGATTCCTTTGTTTTCAATCTGGCGCGCTATTTCGTCGAGCTAGGTCAGCAGGTTGAGGTCGTGCGCAATGACCGGATCGACGTTGCCGAGGTCCGTCGTCTGAATCCTGATGCCATCGTTTTTTCACCCGGTCCGTGTGGCCCGGACGAGGCCGGCAACAGTCAGCCCCTGATTACCGCATTGGCAGGCGAATATCCGATGCTGGGTGTCTGTTTGGGACATCAATCCATCGCACAGGCTTTCGGTGGCACCGTTAAACGCGCCAGCCGCCCTGTCCATGGCATGACATCGGCAATTAAGCATGAGGGGGCGGGGCTGTTCAATGGTCTCAAATCGCCCTTAACCGTCACGCGCTATCACTCCTTGATTGTTGATTTGCCAACGGATGACGTGCTGATCGAAACTGCAACCGGGCCGGAAGGTGAAGTCATGGCCTTTGCCCATCGTGATCTTCCAATCTTTGGAGTTCAGTTCCATCCCGAGGCCATCCTGACCGAACAGGGGCATGATCTGCTGTCAAACTTTCTCGTACTTGCAGGGGCAGTTGTTACGCACAAGGCAGCATCCTGATGAAAGCCTGGCTTAACGGAAAAATTATCGAACGGACAGATGCGCATATCGCGATATCTGACCGCGGGCTGTTGCTGGGCGACGGGTTTTTTGAAACCATGCGGGCCCATGATGGCAAAGTAGCGTGGCTTTCAAGACATTTGGAACGGCTTAACAGCCATGCCGAAATGATTGGGCTTGATCCGGTTCTTTTACCGAATGCTGACGAAACTGCACGTGCGGTCACGAGCCTTTGGGAAAATCTTGATGGTTCTGACGCTGTGATCCGTCTGACTGTTACCCGTGGCAGTGGCCCGCGGGCAGTGTTGCCGCCAACAGACTGCAATCCAACCATCCTGATGACTGCGGCATCCTTTGCCAAACCGTTGCCTGATAATGGCTTGGTCCTTGCCACGTCAAAATCGATCCGGCGAAATCCGTGGTCAGTGGCAAGCCGGATCAAAAGTCTGAATTATCTTGATAATATTGTGGCCCGTCGCGAAGTTGCCGCCTATGGCGCGGACGAGGCACTTATTCTATCGGTCGATGGATCGGTGGGCGAAACCACAATTGCCAATCTGTTCGCCGTTCGGGATGGAGTGTTTTACACACCTGCTTCCGATTGCGGCATTCTCGCCGGTCTGGCGCGGCAATTTGTGATCGACTGGTGTCGTGCAAATGATCTCGTCGTGCATCTGACATCAATCGATCCTGCAGATTTGGCATCAATGGATGTAGTGTTTATCTGTAACGCATTGCAGGGAATACGCTTTGTCCGGACGGTTGACGGCGTTTCATTCGATCTGGGCCGGGCATCCGATAGCATGCTTGTACAATTGGCGGGTATGCTGGAAAAATCACTATGCCTTGGTATAGAATTTTAACGAAAATTAACTTCATTAAGGCATCTTCATTTCCCACGCCTTTGGACGGGAATGAATATGACCGCGTCTTCAACAAAATCGGAATTGAGCCTCGCCAGGTTCGTTGAAAGCCTTCGCAAACATGCCTCGAACGGCAAACGACCGCTTGTTGCCATTCTAGATATTCCCGTATCTCTGCGTCTCGAGTTGCAGGATTATCAGGATATTTCACGCGACGCATTTCATCACTTGCCCGAGAAAACGCAAGAATACCGTCTCGAAAACGGGATGGTGGCTTTCATTCGATCTGCCAAATCCTTCGGGGAAATCGACACTTTCCTCACCTGCGTAACCGAGACGTTAAAAGAGGTCATCGCCCGTCAGGGACTTGGCGATATACCCGAAAAGCTGTGGAATGAATTCCGCTGGCCTGAAGATCGCAGCGCCATGTATGCATTGCTGGACCTTTCTGCAGAAAACCATTTCACGACCGAAAGTCTGCATCGCTTTGATATGGCTGAAATGCTGCGTGGGGCAATTAACGAAGAAGCCGTTTTCGATTCCTGCCGCCGTCAGGCCATTCTTGAATTTCATGACAGTCGCCGTGAAATCCTTGGTCATGAACTTTACTGTTCGCTCGACTATCTGCGTCAGCATCACCTGGCAAGTTTTCTTCTGGAAGGACCGGGAGAGGTTGAAATCCTCTCACGCGTACTTGATGAAAAGGTGATGGATGTCACCAAAAGTCTGGCACCGCAGATGCTGCCCGATACCCTGCATCTGAACATGATGGTTCAGACGGTATTCAGTGATCGCTTTACCGAGTTTCTCGGTTCTGAAGACAGCCGATTTGCGGAAAACCTGGCGATTGAAATATCGCTTGAAAACGCGATTGCCGATTGGTGGGAATTCGAAGATGCCTGCAATCTACTGCATTCAGCCGGTGTGCGTGTCGGGCTTGACCGTATCACGCTGCCATCGCTTGAATTCCTGTCACCGCGCAAGATCAATGTCGATTTCATCAAGGTGATCTGGGATCAGAATATCATTGGTTCCAAACGGGCCGAGGCAACGGACCGCCTACGTGAATTTGCATCGGTCTTTGTTGATCGAAATTTGATTCTGACCCGGTGTGACAGCCGCACCGCATTGCGTATGGGTCGAAGCCTTGGTGTTGATGCCTTTCAAGGCAGCTATATCGATGCGCTTCTGGGAAAGTATCTGAATAAGGAATGCAAGTCCCACAACGCATCCTCGGATCGCAAATGTGCCGTATGTCAGTGGGCACCGCGAGAATTGCACAAGAATGGCTGTAACTTCCACTTCAAGGCCGGAAAAATCCTAGCTGAAATCTAATACGGCAACACAGTGTTTCCATGCGTTCCGGATCACGGTGTTTGACAACAATCTTTCATTTTTCTAAAGTGTCGATGCCTGATCAAGGGTGATCAGGCATGTCGTTGAAACACGGCGCTTATTCTCAGGGCAGGGTGAAATTCCTGACCGGCGGTAATCCTGATTAAGGAAAGCCCGCGAGCGCCTGCCAAAGCAATTTGGTAGGGTCAGCAGATCCGGTGTAACTCCGGAGCCGACGGTAACAGTCCGGATGGGAGAGGATAAAGCGTGACGGGCAACGGGGGAACCTGTTGCCGTCTGCCTATGACTGGCGTGCGGCTTTGTCGTGCGTTCAGGCCTTTCTTGTGGTGCCTTGATTCGTAAGCTCCTTAAACGGAGAACCGTTATGAATCAGAGTGTTCATCAGGAACCGGAACTTTCGATCTTTGGCGATCCGATTACACGTATGGAACGTGCAATTTCGGATTTGCGCAATGGCAAGGGGGTTCTGGTCGTCGATGATGAAGATCGCGAAAACGAGGGCGATCTTATTTTTTCCGCAGAAAATCTGACCAATGAACAGATGGCGATGCTGATCCGCGATTGCAGCGGCATTGTCTGCCTGTGCCTGACCGATGAAATGGCAACGGCACTTGATCTTCCGCCGATGGTTGCCAACAACACGTCAAGCATGGGGACCGGCTTTACCGTTTCCATCGAGGCAAAGGTTGGTGTGACCACCGGTGTTTCCGCTGCTGATCGCGTTACCACGGTCAAAACCGCAATAGCCGATGGAGCAAGGCCGGATGATCTTGCCCGTCCGGGGCATGTCTTCCCGCTACGTGCGCGTGCCGGTGGTGTCCTGGAACGTCGCGGTCATACCGAAGGAACGGTTGATCTGATGCGTCTGGCGGGCTTTAAACCGGCAGGTGTTCTGTGCGAAGTCACCAATCCGGACGGCACCATGGCGCGTTTACCGGAACTGATTGCCTATGCACAGCAGCACGACATTGTCGTGATCAGCATCGAAGATATCGTTGCCTATCGCGGCGTTTTACAGCGTGCTGCGGAATAGATATGTCGCACAGGGACCGTCTGGGGTGAAGTTCAATCTGACTTTGCGCTTCTTGGGCCGTTGGCGACCGAGTAGCCCGACAAAGTTGCGCAGCAGGTGCCGATTCTCCGTTCCAGTTCCCGTGAAGTCGCGCACTTGGCAAGGCTTGCTTCATGCTTTGCCCAAGTTAAAAAGGCAGCAGAAAAACTCTGCTGCCTTTTGCATTTGGTGACTTTGTCCTGCCGGGCCGCGAGCGATCCTTGATCAGTCGTCGATCATGCACCAGACCGGGGTGTGGTCCGACGCCTTTTCCTTGGCGCGCGGGGCGCGATCAATATCCGATGCGCTGAGCCGGTCGGCAGCTGCCGGGGTTAGCAGCAAGTGATCAATCCGAAGCCCGTTATCCTTGTTCCACGCACCCGCACGGTAATCCCACCAGCTATATTGGTGGCCCTGCGGATTGAAGGTCCGAAATGCGTCGGTGTAGCCCATATTCATCATGGTGCGCAGTTTTTTGCGTTCCACGGTCGAACATAGAACGGTTTCGTGCAGTTTGATCGGGTCGTAAACATCCGAGTCATCCGGCGCAATATTGTAATCACCGCCCATAACGGCGGCGTCGCCACTTTCACGGATTTTCTCGAAACGCTTGATCAGGCGATCCAGGAAGCTCAGCTTATATTCGAATTTCTCCGATCCGACCTCGCTTCCCATCGGGACGTAGATCGATGCCACACGAATCGGACGATTTCCCGATATAGTGGCTTCGATATAGCGGGCCTGTTCGTCGTTGTCATTGCCCGGCAGGCCGCGTTCTACATCTTCAATCGGGAATTTTGACAGGATCGCCACCCCATTATAGGTCTTCTGGCCGTGCAGGGCGATGTTATAGCCAAGATCCTCGATTTCCATGGTCGGGAAGCCGTCATCGACAGTTTTGGTTTCCTGAAGCAGGACAACATCGGGCTTTGCGTCGCCAAGCCATTCAAGGATATTGGGCAGACGGGCCTTGATCGAGTTGACGTTCCAGGTGGCGATTTGCATGGGGACCTCGATGTTCGGGATGAATTTTGCAGTTTTATGCGCAGACATAACAACATTATGTCCAAACAAAAACGGGGTCCATGAAACATGAACCCCGTTTTATAGATCGTTTTCCTGATGCGGATCAAACCGAGAAACTGGATCCGCAACCGCACGATGATGTTGCGTTTGGATTATTCACACGAAACGCTGCACCAACCAGTTCGCGGACAAAATCGATTTCCGCACCGCCGAGCAGGTCGAGCGATACGTCATCAATTACCATTCTCGCGCCGTGATTTTCGAAAATGTGGTCTTCATCGGTCTTGTTGGAATCAAGCGAGAATTCATACTGAAAACCGCTGCATCCGCCGCCGGATACCTGAAGGCGCAGCATCTGGTCTGATGCGCCGTTGCTGGCGATCAGTTCCTGAATACGCTTTGCTGCACTTTCGGTCATCTGGACTTGCCGGGCAGTTTCCGTCATTCGACACTCCTTGATGTACTATCCCCGGATATTCAATCCTTGGGCAACCCATAGGGTATATTGATGATCATGATGCCAACTTTAACACAGCCTGATCGTGTTCCTTAAGGCTCTATTTAGCGCGCATGGCAGAAATGTCAAAACCTGAGAGCAGGGCAACCAAGCGGTTGCTTGCGTTTTGATGCGAAATGTCCCAAAACAGCCTCATCAAAATGGTCGTGATGGACCATGAACGAAATTTGCAAAGACCAAAAGTGATGAATGTTTTCAGCCTGTTGAAAAGCGACATCGAGAACCAGATTCTCGCCCTTGAAAAAGACGGCGTTCTGCCCGCTGGCAGCGATACAGCACGTATCACGGTCGAACCGCCGCGCGATGCCGCGCATGGCGATGCCGCGACCAATGCTGCGATGCTGCTTTCCAAGGCTGCGGGGATGAAACCGCGTGATCTGGCTGAAAAACTGGCTGAAAAGCTTGGTACACTTGACCATATCGAACAGGTCGAAATTGCGGGTCCCGGTTTCATCAATCTGCGCATGGCCGATGATTTCTGGTTGTCGCAGATCACCGAAGTGCTTGAAAACGGCAAGACGTATGGCAACAGCAACCTTGGCGCAAACACCAAGATGAATGTCGAATATGTGTCGGCCAACCCGACTGGCCCAATGCATGTCGGCCATTGTCGCGGGGCGGTTGTCGGTGATGTTCTGGCAAATCTGCTGGCGAAGGCCGGTTATGATGTGACCAAGGAGTATTATATCAACGATGCCGGTGCGCAGGTTGATGTGCTGGCGCGTTCCCTGCATCTGCGTTACCGCGAGGCGCTTGGCGAAACCATCGATGAAATCCCGGTCGGCCTGTATCCCGGCGATTATCTGGTGGCACCGGGGAAGAAGCTGGCAAAGCGTGATGGTGATAAATGGGTCAATGCGCCTGACGAAGAATGGCTCGAAGAATTCCGCGGCTTTGCGATCATCGAAATGATGGAACTGATCAAGGAAGACTTGCGTCTGTTGGGCGTTGACCACGATGTTTTTACATCCGAAGCGGGGTTGGTGGCCGCCGGCAAGGTACAGGCGGCGTTCGAGCATCTGGAGAAGAAGGGCGACATTTATGTCGGCGTTCTGGAACCGCCAAAAGGCAAAACGCCCGATGATTGGGAGCCGCGTCCGCAGACCCTGTTCCGGGCAACCGAATTTGGGGACGATGTCGACCGTCCATTGAAAAAGTCGGATGGCAGCTGGACTTATTTCGCGTCTGACATTGCCTACCACTTCGACAAATACGAACGTGGTTTCAATCACATGATCGACATTTTCGGTGCCGATCATGGTGGTTACGTCAAACGTATGAAAGCTGCGACGAAGGCAATCACCGGCGGCGAGGGCGACCTTGATGTCAAACTGTGCCAGTTGGTCAGCCTGTATGACAATGGCGAGCCGGTCAAAATGTCGAAACGTGCGGGAACGTTCGTCACGCTGCGCGATGTAGTCGAACGTGTCGGCAAGGATGTCGTGCGCTTCATCATGTTGACGCGCAAGAATGATGCGACGCTTGATTTCGACTTTGCCAAGGTGACCGAGCAGTCCAAGGACAACCCGGTATTTTACGTTCAATACGCCCATGCCCGGGTCAATTCGGTGTTCCGTCAGGCGCGTGAAGCCTTCCCGAGTCAGGATTTCTCGGATGCGGCATTGGTTGGTGCCGACCTTGGGGCATTGACGTCGGAAGATGAAAAAATGCTGGTGCGTCGCATGGCGGAATGGCCCCGTATTGTAGAACAGGCTGCGGTTGCACACGAGCCGCATCGTATTGCCTTCTTCCTGTCCGAACTTGCCGCTGAATTCCACGCATTGTGGAACAAAGGACGCGATAATACGGCACTACGCTTTATCGTTGCAGATGATCTGCCGGTAACGCAGGCGCGTCTTGCCATGATCCGTGCCGCTGCCCTGGTTATTGCGTCTGGTCTTGATGTGCTGGGTGTCGCCCCGGTCGAGGAGATGTAGTCACGATGAATGAAGAACAGGGTTTCGGCCTTCGCGCAGAGCAACGCCACCGGGGGGCTGGTAAGAAAGCCTCGGGTGGCGGCTGGGTGAAAGGGGTGGGAACCGTTGTTCTTGGTCTTGTGATCGTTGGCGGCGGACTTGGTGGTGCAGGATACTGGTTTTACAATCAGGGTCAGCCATCACAGGAAGAGGGCAAGTTGCCGATTCTTCTGCCGGACCCGTTGCCGATCAAGCTGCGTCCGGATGATCCCGGCGGGATGGAAGTTCCGCATCGCGACACGACAATTTACGAACAGCTTGATGATACCCAGCCCGCGGATCAGGTGGTTCTTCAGGAACTGCCCGATATGCCAAAGGCACCTGATATCATGCCGTCGCCCGATAGCGCTGCGGAAACCGGCCTGATCGAACAGACTCCCGAGGCAGAAGTTGCTGGTGCACCACCCGGTGAAGCGGCTACTTCAAAACCGGCAGAAGTGGTAGCTGCACCTGCACCCAGTGATGCCGAAAAGGCAATCGCAGCCGCCAACACCAAGGAGCAGACCTCATCGTCCGCAACGCAGGTCATGGCTGGCACCGGCAACATGTCGGAGCAGGATTTCCGTATTCAATTGGCATCGGTTCGAGATGCATCTGGTGCCGAAGCGGAATGGAAAAGATTATCTTCAAAAAACAACGATTTGCTGGGTAATCTTCAGATGTTTGTGAAGCGTACTGATCTTGGCGATAAAGGCGTTTTTTACCGCCTCCAGGCTGGTCCGCTGTCAGATGCTGCTGCGGCTGAAACGCTTTGTGGCAATTTGAAACAACGCAATGTGGGGTGCCTGATTGTCCGGCCTTGAGGTAAGAAAACCGCGTGCCTGTATTCTTGGTGTTGAAGGTACAGAACTGAGCAACTGGGAGAAGGGCTTTTTCCGCGAAGCCGATCCTTATGGCTTTATCCTGTTTGCCCGCAATGTCACGGATCAGAAGCAGGTCAAGGCGCTGAACAATCAACTGCGTGAGGTTGTCGGCAATATCAATGTGCCGATTTTCGTCGATCAGGAAGGTGGGCGCGTTATGCGTCTGAAACCGCCGCACTGGCGTAAAGTTCCCGCAGCCGGTGTATTTGGCCAATTGTTTGAAACGGCACCGGAAGATGCCCGCGAAGCCTCCTATATCAATGCGCGGCTGATGGCGGCCGATTTGCGCGATGCCGGGTTTAATATTACCTGCGCACCGGTTCTCGATATCCGGTTTCCGGGTATGAGCGATGTGGTCGGTGATCGTTCCTATGGGGCCAAGGTTGAACAGATTGTGACGCTGGCAAGTGCAGTTGCGGCAGGGTTGCTGGATGGCGGTATCGTGCCGGTCATCAAGCATATTCCTGGCCATGGTCGCGCGTCGGTAGACAGCCACAAGGATTTGCCGGTCGTTACCGCGTCATGCGAAGAACTGAGCCGACTTGATTTCGAGCCGTTCCGCCAGATGAAGGATGTGGTTGCTGCGATGTCGGCCCATTTGCTGTTTACCGCCATTGACGATCAGCGTCCGGGAACGGTTTCGGCCAAGGTGATTTCCGAAATCGTGCGCGGCGATATCGGCTTTGAGAATCTTTTAATCAGTGATGATCTGTCGATGGAAGCACTTGGAGGATCGATTGCCAGCCGGACCCACGAATGCCTTGCTGCGGGTTGCGATATTGCCCTTCATTGCAATGGCAAACGCACAGAAATGGAAGAAGTCGTTTCAATGGCACCGAAACTTGCCGGTGAAGCCCTGACACGTTCGCAGTTGCTGAGCAACCAGATCGCCGGTTTCAATATTGTACAGCCATCCCCGGCGCAAATTGCCGACTGGAAGGTCCGACTGGACGAATTGCTGTCACCGGTCTGGTCGGCAGAAGAATAAGCGCAAGGGAAACAGAATACGTGAATGGCATTATCGACATTATCATTTCCGCATCCACGTGGGTTTTGCCGGTATTGATGGCAGTGACGTTGCATGAGGCGGCACACGGATTTGCCGCCAAACTGTTTGGCGATGATACTGCTCAGCGCGCCGGGCGGCTGAGCCTTAATCCAATCCGTCATATTGATCCGGTCGGTACGGTTCTGATTCCCGGTTTGCTGTTGCTGACCGGTGCGCCGTTCCTGTTTGGTTATGCCAAACCGGTTCCAGTCGCGTTTCATCGTTTGCATCCTCAGCGCCTTGGCGTGATCGGGGTCGCGGTTGCAGGCCCCGCAACCAATGTCGCGTTGGCGATTGTATCAATCCTGTTGCTGGTCGGCTTGCCGTCGCTTTCACCGGCGGTCAATGACTGGCTCGCAACCACGTTACAGCAGTCAATCTGGCTGAACTGTATTCTGGCAGTGTTTAATATGCTGCCGATACCGCCACTGGATGGCGGGCGGGTATTGACTGCCATCTCACCGATGCCCATAGCGCGGGTCTTGGCGCGCATGGAAAAAACCGGCATGATCCTGTTGATTGCGCTGATTTTCCTATTGCCTTATGTCACAGGGCTTCTTGGCGTTAATTTGCCGATATTCCATTGGCTGGTGATTGAGCCAGCATCGGCACTTGTTGATTTTCTGGCCGGTATTTTCGCCCGATAATTGGCGGACGGTCCGGGGGAATTATGGCCAAACAGTTCGAACTCGATATTCCGGACGAGGTATTTGACAAGGCCCCCGTTGATGACGGGCCGAGCCTTGCCGAACGCCTGATGCTGGATCTGGACGGCTTTGAAGGTCCGCTTGACCTTTTGCTGGAGCTGGCACGCGACCAGAAAGTCGACATTATCAGGATTTCGATCCTGGAACTTGCCGAGCAGTATCTGACTTTCATTAATACCGCGCGTGAATTGCGACTGGAACTGGCGGCCGATTATCTGGTGATGGCAGCGTGGCTCGCCTATCTGAAGTCGCGGTTACTGCTGCCCAAGCAAGACAGCGACGAGGAAGAACTTAGCGCCGAGGAAATGGCGGAACTTCTGGCGTTCCAGCTGAAACGGCTGCAGGCCATGAAAGCCGCCGGTGAAAAATTGCTGGAACGGCCCAACCTGGGACGGGATTTCTTTGGTCGAGGAGATCCTGAAGAAGTCCGGGTTACGACGGCATCGGTTTACGATGCATCGCTTTATGACCTGTTGAAAGCCTACGCACAGATTATGCTGACATCAGAGTCCAAGACGCTTGAGATCGAAGCATTCGATCTTTATGCCATGGATGATGCGATCCGGCGTTTGCGCGATCTTTTCGGGCGGCGCGTTGTGCCGACCTGGACGAAACTTTTGGAGTTCATG
The DNA here is from genome assembly GCF_044790785.1 of Thalassospira australica. Taxonomy (GTDB): domain Bacteria; phylum Pseudomonadota; class Alphaproteobacteria; order Rhodospirillales; family Thalassospiraceae; genus Thalassospira; species Thalassospira australica_A. The sequence continues at coordinate 2,014,203 of NZ_CP085258.1, forward strand.
CCGCACGGTCTTGGCACGCCGTTAAAAGCACGGTCAGCACTGGCTGCACATTTTGTCGCCAGCCTTGAAATGTGCCGCGATGGCGAGCTGGAAATCTCGCAGGAACAGGTGTTTGGACCGATCATGTTGAGATCACCGCAAAAAAGACGCGATCCCGAACTGGCTATCACATCCGGGGATTACAGTGATATGGACACATTCGGAACCAAACCCGGGGCAGGGACAGAGAGCAATGGCGATTGATACAGTGACCGATCCGCAATTTGAAATCGACGGCATTGAACACGCACCGCAGATCGATTTTCAGCATCTTCGCATTGTTGAGGCCGTATTGTTTGCATCTGCCGAACCGGTCAGCGAACGGGTACTTGCCGCCCGCCTGCCAGACGGAGCCGATGTTGCCGTTCTCCTTAAGGAATTACAGGCAAATTATTCTGAACGCGGGATAAATTTGAACCGTGTTGGTGAAAAATGGGCATTTCGAACTGCTGTCGACCTTGCGGGTGATCTTCATATCGAGGTCGAAAAAGCCAAGAAAATGACGCGTGCGACACTAGAAACGCTGGCGATCATTGCCTATCACGAGCCGGTTACGCGTTCCGAGATCGAAGAAATCCGTGGAGTGGCCCTGTCCAAAGGGACGCTTGATATTCTGCTGGAAGCGAAATGGATACGTCCGCGCGGTCGCAAACGTGTACCGGGACGTCCGGTTCTGTGGGCCACAACCGATGATTTTCTAGATCATTTCGGCTTGGAGCATCGCGACGACCTGCCGGGGCTTGCCGATTTGAAAGCGGCCGGGTTGCTTGACAGCCGTCCGGGCATGGGCCGGTATGGTGCCAACTCCGACGATGAGGCCTTGCCCGATCTGGTCGATGACGGCGAGGTCACCGATGCCGTTATCGAGGAAGCCCTTACGACCCGCAATCTCGCCGATCTGGACGAAACCATTTATAGCGACAATCCCAATCTGGAAGAAGAATACGACGCAGAGAACCGTTAAAGAGGCTCTTTGGCCATCTTTTATCAATCTTCTTTGATCCAGCTTCTTGCATGCGCTGTTCGGTAGGATTAAATCTGGGAAAGATTTTGCAACTTATTTGCACGGTTCCCGGCAAAAGAATTAAAGAGAGATTTGATGCCAGACGGCTTGAGAATGTCCAATGTCAGCCATAATTTCGGCAGTATCAAGGTTCTCAAAGAGATAAGCTTTGACGTTGCACCCGGCGAACTGGTTTGCCTTTTGGGGCCTTCGGGATGTGGCAAGACAACCGCATTACGCATCGCCGCCGGGCTTGAAAAGCTTCAGCAAGGCAGCGTTTCCATCAATGATCAGCTTGTTGCTAGGCCCGGGGAATATCTTGAACCCGAAAAACGCGGTGTCGGCATGGTGTTTCAGGATTACGCCCTGTTTCCCCATCTAAGCGTTGCAAAAAATATCGGGTTTGGTCTGCGATCCCAAAATGATGCGGAACGCAAGGAAGCGGTTGAACGTGCCCTTCTGCAGGTTGGCATGGCCGATTATTACAATGCCTATCCGCATGAATTATCAGGCGGGCAGCAACAGCGTATTGCGCTTGCCCGTGCCTTGGCACCAATACCGCGTGTGATGCTTTTGGACGAGCCGTTTTCGGGGCTTGATGTCGCGCGCCGGGCCGAGCTTCGCGATACTACGCTGCATGTTTTGAAAAATGCCGGGATTGCGACGATCATGGTGACCCATGATCCGGAAGAAGCGATGTATATGGCGGATCGGATTATCGTGATGAATGAAGGGCAGGTAATGCAGGATGGCACACCCGAAAACCTTTATTTCAATCCGCAGAACCGTTTTGTTGCGTCTTTCTTTGGTGAAGTAAACCGTTTTGCCGGAACGGTGCAAGACGGTGTCATCGCAACACCGCTTGGCGACGTGTCCCATGATGCATTAACCGATGGTACCAAGGTCGAAGTGCTTGTCCGGCCTGAAGGATTGCATGTTGGCGAGGCAATGAATGGTCACGATGTTCTGGCCCGTGTTGATGCGGTTCGTTCGCTTGGTGAAATCAGCCTGATGCATTTATCACTGCATAAAGGCGGCCATGTTCATGCCCGCGTGCCTCGTAGACTCTCGTCTGTTAATCAAGGTTCTGTTGCTATAACACTTGATCCTGACATGACCTTCGTGTTTCCTGTGAATTAGGATGGTTTCATGTGTGAAGCGGGTCTGACGAGACTAAGAAACAAACATATTGGTTCGTAGCAATGCACGCTATATTCACAATCGTTGCATTGCACAGTGGGGGGCTTTCTGCCATTATCCGTGCATTCTCGCCAGTTGGCAGATTGGATCTTTGGAGATAGAAATTATGGGTATTGGCGTTTGGCAAATCGTTCTGATTCTGGCGATTGTCCTGATTATCTTTGGTGCGGGAAAGTTGCCGAAGGTCATGGGTGACATGGGCAAAGGGATCAAGAGCTTCAAAGCTGGCATCAACGAAAAAGACGAAGACAGTGCTGCTTCGGCCAAAACCATCGAAAACAACACGTCTGCTTCGGTTTCTGCCGAAAGCAAAGACAAGGATTCCGTGAAATCCTGATCGTCTGTCGGGTTTCCTTCAGATAGGCGTGTTCCATGTTTGATATCGGCTGGACCGAAATGGCACTTGTGGCCGTCGTCGCGTTGTTTGTCGTCGGCCCCAAGGACTTGCCCCATGTGCTGTACAAGCTAGCAGGCTACTGGAAAAAAGTGCGTGGTATGGCGCGCGAATTTCAGGGCGGCATTGATAATCTTATTCGTGAGGCCGAGCTTGACGATCTGCGCAAGCAGGTTAACGATGCGCGTTCAAGCACAAAGGATTTTATCGACAACAAGATTGCCGAACCCAAGACGGCAACCAAACCCGATGAAACCAAGACCGATACCAAATCGGAAAGCAAAACCACGGTGCCAAAGCCCGATACACCTGCAGTGGCTAAACCTGCCGCTGCGGGCAAGAAGACAGATCATCCGGAGAGCCAGGCGTGAACATGCAGTCGCATGACAAGCAGATGCCCATCATGGAACATCTGATCGAGCTTCGGAATCGTCTGACCTGGGCGGTTCTGGCACTCTTTATCACCTTCGGCATTTGCTATTATTTCGTCGAAGATATTTATGGATTTCTGGTAAAGCCACTGGCCGATGTCATGGGGCCGGATCGGCGCATGATCTATACCGCGCTGACCGAGGTATTCTTCACCTATGTAAAAGTCTCGTTCTTTGCTGCGTGCTTTGTTTCGGCACCGGTATTTCTTGGACAGTTCTGGGCGTTTGTTGCACCGGGGCTTTACAAAAACGAACGTTCGGCATTCATGCCGTTCCTGTTTGCAACGCCGATCCTGTTTTTGGCGGGTGGGGCGCTGGTTTATTACCTGATCATGCCGTTGGCCTGGAAATTCTTCCTGAGCTTTGAAAGCGCAGGCGGGGCATCAGGGCTGGCCATTCAGCTTGAAGCAAAAGTTGGCGAGTATCTTTCGCTGGTAATGAAGCTGATCTTTGCGTTTGGCTTGTGCTTCCAGTTGCCGGTGTTGCTGACACTAATGGCGCGTGCCGGGATCGTGACCGCTGATTCACTTGCCAAACGTCGCAAATATGCGGTTGTGATTGCGTTTGTCTTTGCCGCGGTGCTGACACCACCCGACCTGATTTCGCAGGTTGGTTTGGCCATTCCGATCATCATTCTTTACGAGATATCGATCGTAATGGCGCGGATGTCCGAACGCAAACGTGCCAAGCGCGAAGCGGAAGAAGAGGCAGAGCTTGACGGTGACGACGGGGATACCGATAGAAAAGAAGACGATGTCGACGCCCAGGGTTCGGCTGCTGCGGCAGCAGATTATGGAGATGGTGAGGACGACAAGGGCGATTTCAAAGCACTTTCCGGTTCTGCGCCAAAGTCTGATGCGTCTTCGTCATCCCGATCTTTGGGAGCCAAAAAAGGCGACGATGACGAGGATGATTTCAACAGCGCGCGCTGATTGAATTATCCGGTTCTCGAACGACCGATCTGGCGGGGTGGACCAAGCGTCCACCCCATCGTATAAAAGCCCAAATAGTTGAAGAATAAGGTGCCGTTTCATGCACGATATTAAATGGATTCGTGACAACCCCGAGGCCTTTGACGCGGCGATGACCGCGCGCAAGGTCGAAATGACTGCCCAGCGTCTGATCGATATCGATGCAGACCGTCGTCGCCTGATGACCGAACATCAGGAAATGCTGGCGCGCCGCAAATCCATTTCGGGTGAAATTGGCAAATTGCGCCAAAGCGGCGGCAACGCCGACTCGCTGATGGCCGAGATGGGGACGCTCAAAGACCGGATCAAGAATGCCGAAGACGGGCAGGCTGCCTTGAACGAGCAGCTTGATCTTCTTCTGTCGTCGCTTCCGAATATTATCGATGCGGAAGTCCCTGCGGGTGAAAGCGAAGAAGACAATGTTGAGGTTCGCAAATGGGGAACCCCTGGCGAATTCGACTTCCAGCCGCTTGAACATTTCGAGATCGGCGACAAGCTTGGCATGATGGATTTCGAAACTGCGGTCAAACTCTCGGGTTCGCGGTTTGTCATTCTGCGTGGCGGGCTTGCCAAACTTGAACGCGCGCTTGGCCAGTTCATGCTGGACCTGCATGTCAACGAGCATGGATATGAAGAGACCATTACGCCGATGTTGGTGCGTGACGATGCGATGTTTGGCACCGGTCAGCTGCCAAAATTTGCCGAAGATTCGTTCAGAACCACCAATGACATGTGGCTGATCCCGACGTCTGAAGTGACGCTTACCAATCAGGTCGCGGGCGAGATCATTGATGGAGCCAAACTGCCGCTGCGCTATACCGCGCTGACCCAGTGTTTCCGTTCGGAAGCCGGTTCGGCCGGTCGGGACACGCGCGGCATGATCCGCCAGCACCAGTTTTCGAAGGTTGAAATGGTATCGGTGGTCGCTGCCGAAAAATCGAACGAGGAACTTGACCGTAAAACAAGATGTGCGGAAACGATTCTGGAACGTCTTGGGCTTCCATACCGGACGGTGGTTCTGTGCTCGGGCGATATCGGTTTTGCCGCGCGAAAAACGTTTGATATTGAAGTCTGGCTGCCGGGACAGGGAAAATATCGCGAGATTTCGTCCTGTTCGAACACCGGCGATTTCCAGGCGCGCCGCATGAATGCGCGTTACCGTGCCGCAGGCGACAAGAAAACCAGCTTTGTTCATACCCTGAATGGTTCGGGGCTTGCGGTCGGTCGTTGCCTGATTGCGGTGATGGAAAACTATCAGCAGGCTGATGGCTCTATCCGCGTTCCCGATGCATTGAAGCCCTATATGGGCGGTGTCGAGGTTATTTCACCGCGCGGATAGGGTTAACGAAGATGGTCGATTTGAAACATGCCCGTATTCTGATCAGCAATGATGACGGGATTGATGCGCCGGGGATCAGGCTTTTGGAAAAGCTTGCCTGTTCGCTTTCCAATGATGTCTGGGTTGTGGCACCGACGACGGAGCAAAGCGGTGCCGGGCATTCATTGACCCTGCGCCATCCGTTGCGTATTCGCAAACGTGACGAACGGCATTTTTCAGTCGACGGCACGCCGACGGATTGCGTTCTGCTGGCGTTGCAGCAGATCATGCGTGACAGTCCGCCCGATATTGTTCTGTCGGGGATCAATCGCGGCGGCAATCTTGGCGAGGACGTAACCTATTCCGGGACCATCGCGGCGGCGATGGAGGCAACCTTGCTGAATGTACCGGCAATTGCCTTTTCGCAGTATTTCTCTGGTAACCTGATTGACTGGTCGGTCGCGGAAAAACATCTTTTGCCTTTGGCTGAAACCCTTATTCAAACGACCTGGCCACGTGGTGTTCTGATTAATGTGAATTTTCCGGAAACCGAACGAGAAGGCGGAGCGCGGATCGAAGTTTCCCGGCAGGGGCAACGCAAGATCGGCGATCATATTGCCGAACGCCTTGATCCGCGTGGCGAGCCCTATTACTGGATCGGGGCGATCAAATCGGAATTGCCCAAGGATGAAAATGCGGACTTGCGGGTCATTGAGAGGGGCGATATCTCGGTAACTCCGATCAGTCTCGATTTCACCCATTACGAGACGCACGCAAAACTGACGAAGGCATTTCCGTGAACGAGCCTGTCATTGCCCGAGAAGCCGAAATCGAACAACTGCTTGCGATCCTGCGCAATGACGGGATCCATGATGAAGACGTTCTGCGTGCGCTGGCCAGCATCCCGCGCGAAATTTTCGTCGCCGAGCCCTTTGTCAGCCGTGCATGGGAAAATGTTGCTCTTCCGATCAGCAAAGGCCAGACGATTTCACAGCCCTATATCGTTGCCCTGATGACGCAGGCGCTTGAATTGAATGACCGCATGAAGGTGCTTGAGGTGGGGACGGGGTCGGGCTATCAGGCCGCGATCCTCGCCAAACTTGCTCGTCGGGTTTACACGCTTGAACGACACAAACCGCTTCTGCGCGAGGCGGAAGACAAATTCCGCGAGCTTGGTTTGCATACGATTTCGACCCTGCATGGTGATGGCGGGCTTGGCTGGAAGGCACAGGCACCGTTTGATCGCATCATCGTAACCGCGGCCGCACAGGATGTGCCGCCGGTTCTGGTTGATCAGTTGGCGATTGGCGGGATCATGGTGGTACCGGTCGGTGAGGTATCCCACACCCAGTTGTTGTTGCGCGTTTTGCGCACGCCGACGGGCATTGATGTGACCGAACTGATGCCTGTCCGGTTTGTTCCGATGTTGCCGGGTACCGAAGAATTCTGAGCCGAATGCTGCATCTGCTTACGGATTGTTAACGGCTGATCGCAGACAATCCTTCCCATGATGGAAAATAGTGTCAAACAGGCTGTTCGAAGAATACGGACGCTGGCGTTTGTCTGTGGGACAACGGCGGCGCTGGGGGGCTGTTTGCTCAATTCTGTTCCGGTGCCGGTGGTTTATGGCGAGGGTGCGACATACAGCCCTTATAGCATGCCGGAACTCAAAAACGGTGAGCGGGTCATTACCGTCGAACCGGGTGACACTGTTTCGGGCCTTGCCAACCGGTACCGTACCGATTTTGGCCGGTTTACTGACCGCAACAAATTGGCAAAGCCCTATGTGATCTATCCTGGCCAGCGCCTTGTCCTGCCGCCGTGGGATCCTTCCTATGACACCAACAGCCAGACCGCAGTTGCCAGTCGGTCGCCATCCGGCACGACAAATTCCGCCCCGCGCAAAACCGTTACCATTGGTGGCAAGCGCGAAGTTGTCAGCGTTCCGCTGGGAGCACCCGGAGCAACGCCTGTGCCAGAACGTTCAGCAACTGTTCAGACCGCGCGCATCAGTCCGAATAATGGTGGCAGCATTCCGACGCCGGGCCTGAAACCTCAGGACTTTGCCGCGCGTGCGGAACAACGCTATGCCTCGGTCAATACCTGGAAAACAGATACACGTGAAATGCCCCAGGCAACACCGGTCGCCGGACAGGGTAGTGCTGTGCGCAAGAATGTTGTGATTGCCGAACCGGATGGTCGCAAGGGATTTGTCTGGCCGGTGCAGGGCGACATCGTGCTGAAATACGGCGCAAGCGCGGGCGGGCTTTATAATGACGGGATTAATATCAAGGCGGATCGCGGCACACCGATCCTTGCTGCCGATAATGGTGTTGTCACTTATGTCGGCAATGAATTGCGTGGCTTTGGCAACCTGATCCTGATCAAGCATGCCGACGATTATGTCACTGCATATGCCCATACAGAGAACCCGATGGTGGCGCGTGGTGATATGGTTGAACGCGGTCAGAAGATTTCAAGTGTCGGCAGCACGGGGGCCGTCAATCAGCCGCAACTTCATTTTGAAATCCGGCGCGGACGCAAGTCGGCCGATCCCATGAAATACCTGCCGCAAATGATGGTGTCGCGATAAAAAAGCGCCCGGGCCGCATACTTCCGGGCGTTTTTCTTGGGATACCGGCGGGCGTCAGTCAGCCAATTTTCTTGCCCATTTCACCGGCAATTTCCTGAATGAACTGCCATGCCACGCGACCCGAACGGCTGCCGCGTGTTACGGTCCATTCCTTGGCGCGTGCGCGAAGGTCTTCTACCGGGATATTAAGCCCGAATTCCTTGGCATAACCTTCGATAATCTCGAAATAAATGTCCTGCGAGATATTGTGGAAACCAAGCCACAGCCCGAAACGATCCGACAGGGATACCTTTTCTTCGACCGCCTCAGACGGGTTGATCGCGGTTGATCGTTCATTTTCGATCATGTCGCGTGCCATCAGGTGACGCCGGTTGGATGTGGCATAGAAAATCACATTGTCCGGTCGACCTTCTATCCCCCCTTCAAGTACGGCTTTGAGTGATTTGTAGGATTCATCTTGTAAATCGAATGAAAGGTCATCACAGAACAAAACCGTCTTGCGGCCACTTTCTTCAAGAATATGCAAAAGATGGGGAAGGGTCGGGATGTCTTCGCGGTGAATTTCCACCAGTGCCAGTGCACCGGCCCTTTCAGCGTTAATTTTGGCATGCATCGCCTTGACGATTGAACTTTTCCCTGTACCGCGTGCTCCCCATAGCAAGGCGTTGTTGGCAGGCAAGCCATCGGCAAAACGCTTGGTATTGTTATAAAGAATCGTTTTCTGCTGTTCGATTCCCTGCAAAAGATCGATATCGATACGATTTACATTGCGTACCGGTTGCAGATATCCGCTTTCGGCCTGCCAGACAAAAGCATCGGCAGCAGCCAGATCATTGGATTTGTGCGCAGGTGGGGCCATGCGCTCCAGCGCGGCGGCAATGCGTTCAAGGGCTGGCAAAAGGTGGTTGAGATCGTTGGTCATCAAGGCCTCTTGAATGTTTCTTTTTATGATGGCGTCAGCATGTACAGGTAAAACGCTATCACAAGGCGTTCTGGCAATAACAGTGCCATGTGATGTAACGCGTGTTCACAGGGGTGAACAGAACCACAGAATAAGGGATTTAACAGATAAAAATCCGGTTCTTCCTTGCGTTGACGGAACACACCGGTATATTCCGGCAGTTGATTTGTTTTGTTGTATGGGATTAGGAGTTCCTAATGTTGATTTCGCCGGCTTACGCACAGGCCGCTGGTGGCGGCGGTGCAGATATGCTCACGAGCTTCCTGCCGCTGATCCTGATTTTTGTCGTATTTTATTTCCTGCTTATTCGTCCGCAGCAGAAAAAGCAAAAAGAGCATAAAGCGATGCTTGCTGCTGTCCGTCGTGGTGACAAAATCGTCACGGCTGGTGGTCTGATCGGTACCGTTGCCAAAGTTATCGGCGATGACGAGCTTTCGGTCGAGATCGCTGAAGGCGTTAAAGTCAAGGTTGCGCGCGGCATGGTTTCGACAGTTCTGTCGAAAACCGAGCCAGCCAAAGGCGACGACAAAGACGAAGAAGATACCGAAGAGACCAAAAAAGACTGATCTCTTCCACGACTTGCAAGGCGGGGCGAATGCTCCGCCTTCTTGTTTCCAGCCGGTGGCCTGCGGGGCAAACAGCACCCGATGTTCGACAGAACCAGACCTAGGTTTTCCAGACAAATCTGGTTAAAGGACACATGCTTTATTTTACGAAATGGAAGGCAGCACTGGTTCTGCTGGTGTGCGCTTTGGGCGTTATATACGCCGCACCGAATTTCCTGCCCAAGGGCACATTCGCGACTGACGCCAGCTATCTGCCAGGCAAACAGATCAATCTTGGTCTGGATTTGCGCGGCGGCTCGCACATGCTGCTTGAGGTTGATATCAACAGCGTCATTCGCGAGCGATACGAAGCGCTAGGCGATACGATCCGGTCAACCCTGCGCGAGGAACGCATTCGTTACCGTCCGCGTGATGCAGGTCTGAACGGTGCCGAAGTCACGGTGGTCAATGCCGACGAAGTCGAGAAAGCCCGCGATCTGATCCGTGATGTTGAACCCGATACCGTGATGAGCGGCGAGGGTAACAACATTATCGTTTCCTATACCGATCTGGCCCGTAAAGAGCTTATTGATCGCGCTATCAGCCAGTCGCTTGAAGTCGTGCGTCGTCGTGTTGACGAATTGGGGACGACCGAACCATCGATCCAGCGGCAGGGCGAAGACCGTATCGTGGTACAGGTTCCGGGGCTTGATGACCCGTCACGTTTGCGCGCGATCCTTGGTCGTACCGCGAAAATGAACTTCCATCTTGTAAACGAGGAAAAAACCGCGTCCGAGGCGCGTGCCACGGGCATGCCGCCGGGAACAATGATCCTGCCGTCAGCGGATGAAGGCGACCGGACTGCTGGTATCAACGAATATCTGATTGATCGCCGCGTTGTGGTTTCGGGTGACAATCTTATTGATTCACAGCCGACCTTCAATGAAGGGCGCCCGGTTGTATCATTTCGCTTTGATGCGGCAGGTGGTGCACGTTTTGGTGATATGACATCGAAAAATGCCGGTCGACGCCTGGCGATCATTCTTGACGGCGAAGTGATCTCGGCACCACGCATCAATGAACCGATCCTTGGCGGTAACGGCATCATTACCGGCCAGTTCAGTGTTCAGGAAGCCAACGATCTTTCACTGCTGCTGCGCGCCGGTGCTTTGCCTGCGCCGATGCAGATTCTTGAAGAACGTTCGGTTGGTCCGGGTCTTGGGCAGGATTCGGTCGAGGCTGGCGAAATCGCGGCCATTCTCGGTCTGGTATTTGTGATTGCCTTCATGGTGATCAGCTATGGCCGGTTTGGTATTTATGCCGATATCGCGCTTCTGATGAACCTGATCCTCGTTCTGGCGGTGATGTCTGTCCTGCAGGCGACGCTGACGCTGCCGGGGATTGCCGGTATCGTTCTGACGGTCGGTATGGCGGTTGATGCCAACGTGCTGATTTTTGAACGTATCCGCGAAGAACGGAACAATGGCCGTACCATCATCAATGCAATTGATGCCGGTTATCGCAGTGCGATGTCGACCATCCTTGACGCCAACCTGACTACGCTGATTGCAGCCCTTGTGCTGTTCAGCTTTGGTTCCGGTCCGATCAAGGGCTTTGCCGTGACGCTTGCGATTGGCATTATCACGTCGATGTTCTCGGCAATCTGGGTGACCCGACTGTTGATTTCAGTCTGGGTTAAACGTCGTCGTCCGACGGAACTGGTGATTTGAGGAAGGGAGCAGGAAGAATATGAAACCGTTGCATCTTGTTCCGGATGACGTGAACATCCCGTTCCTCAAATTCCGGAAAATATTCTATATCTTTTCGCTGGTTTTGGTTCTGGCGTCTGTCGGATTGTTCATGACCAAGGGGCTGAATTTCGGGATCGATTTCCGGGGTGGTATTCTGGTTGAAATCAAAACCGATGGTCCGGCCGATATTGGCGCACTGCGTGACAATCTTGGCTCGCTTGGTCTTGGTGACGTTTCGATTCAAGAATTCGGTGAGCCCGATGATGTCCTGATCCAGTTACAGCGTCAGGACGGTGATGAACAGGCCCAGATGGCAGCCCTTGCCACGGTGACCGAGGCACTTGGCGATAACGTCACTATTCGCCGCAGTGAGCTAGTCGGCCCGAAGGTCGGTGACGAACTTAAGGAAGCCGGGGTCTATTCGGTTGTCATCTCGTTGCTGCTGATCATGATCTATATCTGGTTCCGCTTTGAATGGCAGTTTGCCGTGGCGTCCGTTGTGGCACTTCTGCATGACGTTCTGATCACAATTGGGTTCTTTGTGATCACGGGTGTTCAGTTCGATCTGGCGACTCTTGCTGCGGTTCTGACTGTTGCCGGCTATTCGATCAACGATACGGTTGTTGTCTTTGACCGCATCCGCGAATATCTGCGCAAATTCCGCAAGATGGAAATTCCCGATCTGCTGGATATTTCGATCAACTCGACCCTGTCGCGTACCACCATGACGTCCTTTACCACCTTGCTGGCGCTGATTGCATTGTTTGCATTCGGTGGAGAGGCCATTCGTGGTTTCACGATGGCGTTAATCTTCGGTATCGTAATCGGAACTTATTCCTCGATCTGCGTAGCATCTCCGCTGCTGATCGTCTTGCGGTTGCGTCGTAAAATACCGGAGGGTGAGGAAGCCCGAGAAGCCGGTGCCTGATCATTCGATCTGCTGACAGGCATTTACAAAAAGGCCGGGTTTGTGCGACAACAACCTGGCCTTTTCCTTTGGGTTTGTCACGGCAAGATGTCTTTGCAAACTGATCAAATCCCAGCCTGATTAAAAGGGGCCGATATGTCTCTGGAAGTAAGTCCGCTGGTCGCAGAAGGCCGCAAGATCGTTACCAGTTATGGAGACGGCCTGTTTCGGTTTGGGGAGGAAGTCGTTACCGGCTCCGTTTTGCTGTTCCCGAAGAATGTTTATTCTTGGCCCTATGCAAGTATTGATGATGTGGATGTCGATGGATTTAAACACGTCATCAAGGCATCCGGAGAGATCGACATTCTTCTGCTTGGTATGGGTAATTCAATGAAGCCTGTACCTAGCGCATGGCGCAATGCCCTTCGCGAGAAGGGGATCGTCATCGAACCGATGGATACAGGTGCGGCCTGCCGAACCTACAACGTTCTGGTATCCGAAGCGCGCCGGGTTGCTGCCGCCCTGATTGCCGTCTGAGCAGAACAATCATGCGCTGCGCAGTTTAAGAAATTCATGTAATTGTTCCCGCACGTCTAACACGCTTGCCATCACTGCGGCCGGGCCAGGTGGATAATCAGGCGGAAAAGCATCACCACATAAAAACAGATTCTTCCAAGGCGGCACAAGCCGATGGCGAAGGGCTGCAACACCTGGGCTGAGTTCGGGAAAAGGCGCCTCGCAATCGACATAGCTGAATGTCGGGCACTCGCTATCCGGGCCAATCTTTGTGCGTAGGGAAAGATCAAGGTCGAGATGCTGGTCGCACAGTTCTACAACTCGATGCCAGATGGTAGTCGCAAGCTGGTCGGCGGTACCATCGCTTGGCAAGATCAGGCTGCTGTTCATACTGACCTGAATGTGACGGCGATTACAATAGATGGCGCGAACCAGATCATCGCCTGTCAGTACGCAACAAGGTTCTGCAAAGCTTTTGCTGGCCTGAAAGACAAAGGTTCTCCGATGAGCTGGGGCCGGAGGCATACCGATATCGGGAACGGCATCGCAAAGCGGTCTAGGATGAAGGGCAAGCACAACAGCATCTTCGGGATGAATTTCAACGTGATTATCGCCAAAAAACAGATCGGTGGCGAAATTGGCAGTGCTGTCGATATCTCCAAGGGCAGCACCACTGACGATATTTCCACCTGCATTGATAAACTGATCGCGAAGAACGGGCAGGGCAATATCATTCAGAATAATCGGATCAATGGCCGCGAATGCGTGGCTGCTATTGTGTCGGCGCAAATCGCGCGAAGACGGTAGCAATACCCGTCCCAGCAGCGCCGCCGAACAGTTGTGGGCAGGCATGGAAAACAGAACTTCTGCCAGTGTCGCAAGAGCATCCTGATGATAGGTCGGGGTCATGCCGTCCTGCATTTCCTCCGAGCCAATCGATATTCGGTTTTGCGGGCTGACCCGCCTGTCTTCGGCAGCGTACCGCGAGAGCCATAAATTCCAGGCAGTGAACAGGCGTGCAAAAACAGTTGGACGTCTTGCGATCAATGCAGCAGCGATCCCGTGATCAAGATCAATGATCGCAGGGTTGCGTTTTGGATGTTTCAGACCGAGAACCGCATGGGCCGGTCTTATCAGTTTTCTTGGAATCTCGGGCCATTGAGTGAAAAAACTTCGTACCAGTCCTTCGGGATCGTAGAAGATTTCCGGTTCAGCGACCTTGTGATCTTCGGGCGAGGTATTCATGCCGCGCGTCCAGCGGCTGACAAATGGCTCACTGGCATCATAAAGCGTGACGGGCACACCATCCTGCGCCATTTGTGTGGCAAGGGCGGACCCGGCCAATCCGGCCCCAATGACGTGAAGTCCTGGTGCAGAGAAGGATGCCATATGCCTGTCCTGTTTTAATTGTTATACAGGGGCCGCAAGAAACAATCCGAAGCGGTAATCGTTAGGGTATTGTCCCTAAGCCATTGTTTGATTTCAAACCTTAACAGCAGATTACACGTGAAGTCATGGATGAAATTACAACCGAAATTGATAGCCTGAACAGCGAAGTGATTGATTACATGACCAATTGGGTCGATATGCTGGGCGGCGGAGAAATCGGCAGATATGTCGTTGCGGGTGTTGTTCTGCTATTCGTATTGGTTCTGAAACGTGTTCTGGCGCATGGTGTAATCGGCGGGCTGCGGAAACTGGCACATCAGCGCAAACACAGTACAGCCGCCCATGTTCTGGATGCCTTCGAGGCCCCGGTTCAGCTTCTGGTTATTCTCGGTGGCGTATATTTTTCTGTTGAAATCCTTGACCTACCGGAAAATGTTGATGCCGTTCTATTTGAATTGATCGGCATCTTTGCGACCTTCTCGGTTTTCTGGGCATTGTTCCGATCAATAGAGCCGCTTGCCATGCCGTTCAACAATCTGGCAGGTCGTTTTGGTGGCGGTCTTGGTGACGTTTTGCGCCAGTTTTTTATCCGGGCTGCCAGAACGCTGATCGTTGTGATCGGCGTTGTTGTTTTGTTGGAAAACTGGGGCATTGATGTGTCGGCGTTTCTGGGCGGGCTTGGTCTTGCCGGGATGGCCGTGGCGTTGGCCGCAAAGGATTCGGTCGCCAATATTTTCGGCGGCCTGACTATTCTCGCCGATAACCGTTACAAACGAGGCGACTGGGTAACATGGCGCGATATCCGCAATCGGCATATCATTGCATTCAAACATATTGTCGAGGCTAACGACGCCGCGTTTGCTTTTCCGTCGCAGTCGCTTTATGTCGAAACCCTGCCTGAAAACATGCCAGATAAATCCAGTGGTGACCGCGATGAAACGACGCGCAAGATCGGATGACGTGCGATGACTGACACGCCAACGCTTTCCTATTGCGCGGACTATGTCCGCCGGAACGACAAAGACCGGTTCCTGTGTTCGCTTTTTGCCACGCCGGAATCGCGCGAATCCCTTTTCACGCTTTATGCCTTTAATCAGGAAGTCTCGAAAACGCGCGAAATGGTCAGCGAGACCATGCTGGGCCATATCCGGTTGCAGTGGTGGCGCGATACGCTTTCCGAGATCGAACAGGGCAAAATCCGCAAACACGAGGTCGTTGAACCGCTTGCGGTGCTGATCCAGTCAGGGCGGATCAATCCGCCTGATCTGGAAATCCTGATTTCCGCGCGCGAGTTTGATCTTGTCGACAAGGCCCCGGCAAATCAGGCAGAGCTGGATCACTACATCGATCAGACATCCGGCCATCTGGCTGTAATGGCTGCCGAATTGCTGGGCGCAAGCGGCGCGGATGCCAAACATGCCGCCCGGCTTGCAGGTAATGCATACGGGTTGGTGGGAATCCTGCGCGCAATGGTGTTTCATGGCCGGGCAAAACGACTTTATTTACCACAAGACCGGATTGCGCATTACGAGGTCGGGCAGGGCGATATTTTCGAGTTTCGCAAAACCGATGCTATCAAGGCGCTAACGCGCGAGATCGCCGAACTGGCGCAGGAACGTATCAGGGAAGCCCGCAGGCACCGCAAAAATCTGCCATCAAGGGCATTGGCCGCGGCACTGCCGGTGGTCTTGGCTGACGGCTATTTACGCAAACTGTCAAAGGCTGGCTTTGATCCGTTCAGTGCCGAATTCGGCCTTGCCCGTCCGGCAAGTTTCCGCATGACGTTAAACGCAATGTTGCATCGTTACTGATATCAGGCTGGATATTGGCAAAATCTTGTCTAAATAGATGTAATGGGTAAGACATTTTCGCACGGTCCGTGATAGCGTCCGATAGTGATACCGATAACCGGCATACAGATTTAACTTAACGAGGTCGAACATGATCAATGTGTATGCGCCAAAAAAGGCTTTGGGGCTGTTGGGTGTGCTTCTGATCATGTGTCTGGTCGCACCGCAATCCGCTCAGGCAGCCAGTATCACCCCGTTTGTCGGGGATTATCATGGAACATCAATCGATAATGCCGAGGAAGAACTTCAGGCACGCGACCTTGACGTTAAAATCAAGGAAACTGATCGGGGCGGGTTTATTATCGACTGGTCGACTGTGATCCATAAAGCCGATGGTCGTGAAAAGAATGTCTCGCTCAGCATTGAGTTCTTTGCCACTGATCGCCCGGATATTTATGGTAGTGCCATGCGTTCCGGCCTGTTTGGCAAGCGAGTGCCCAATGACCCGTTGCAGGGTGAACCGTTTGTTTGGGCGCGCATTGTTGACAAGACCTTGACCGTGCATGCGCTTTACATCACCGACGACGGTGGTTATGAAATGCAGGTCTATGAACGCAGCCTTGATGAAAAGGGTGACATGGATCTGGTATTTAAACGCTTCCGCGACGGTGAACCGATTCGTGATGTGACCGGTAATCTCCAGCGCCAGAGCAAGTATTAAGCAATTAAGGCCGCATCGTCCGATGCGGCCTTGGTCTTATGCGGCGTTGATACCGGCAAGCCATTCGTCAAACAGCGGAATAGCGCGGTCGCTGTAAAGTTTTTTGCGATCACGGCCTTTGACCCGTTTGGTCAGCTCAAGTTCCGGAAACAGTCCGAAATTGACATTCATCGGCTGAAAGGTGCTTTCGTCGGCACCGCCGGTGATGTGGTTTAAAAGGGCTCCCATGGCGGTGGCAAGCGGCGGTGTCGGGATTGTTCTATCCTGCTTTTCCGCCGCGGCAAAACGCCCGACCATCAGGCCGACGGCTGCACTTTCCACGTACCCCTCGCAGCCGGTAATTTGTCCGGCAAAACGAATATCGGTACGCGCCCTCAAACGAAGTGTGCCATCCAGAAGACGCGGGGAATTCAGGAAGGTGTTGCGATGAATACCGCCAAGACGGGCGAATTCGGCATTTTCAAGCCCCGGGATCATGCGAAACACATCGGCCTGCGCGCCATATTTCAGTTTCGTTTGGAAACCGACCATATTGTATAGCGTGCCCAAAGCATTGTCCTGGCGCAACTGTACGATGGCACGTGGCTTGCGGGTTGGATCGTGCGGATTGGTCAACCCGACCGGCTTCATCGGGCCGTGACGAAGAGTTTCACGACCACGTTCGGCCATAACTTCAATCGGCAGGCAACCATCGAAATAGGGGGTGTCTTTTTCCCATTCCTTGAATTCGGTCTTATCGCCTTCGATCAGGGCATCGATGAAGGCATTGTATTGATCTTCATTCATCGGGCAATTGATATAGTCCTTGCCATCGCCCTTGTCATAGCGCGACTGGAACCATGCCTTGGAAAAATCGATGCTCTCCTTATAGATGATCGGGGCAATCGCATCGAAGAAGGCAAGGCTTTCCTCGCCGGTAACCTTGCGAATGTCTTCGGCCAGTGCGCTTGAGGTCAGTGGGCCGGTTGCGATGATCGTACTTTCCCATTCAGCGGGCGGCAGCCCATCGACTTCACCGCGTTCCATGGTGACCAGCGGATGATTCATCAGCGCATCGGTTACCGCCTGCGAAAAACCTTCGCGATCAACCGCAAGGGCGGCACCGGCGGGAACCTTGTGCGCATCGGCACAGCGAATGATCAGTGATCCGGCGCGACGCATTTCATCATGGATCAGGCCGACCGCGTTATATTCTTTGTCATCAGACCTGAACGAGTTGGAACAAACCAGCTCCGCGCATTTGTCGGTGTGATGGGCGTCGGTTGGACGGGTCGGGCGCATTTCATGCAGGATAACCGGAATACCGGCTTCGGCCAGTTGCCAGGCGGCTTCGCTACCGGCCAGACCGGCACCGATGATATGAACGGGTTTGACCGTGCTCACGGTTGCGAACTCCTCAGCGAAAACGGGTTTGACTTTTTCTGGCACACACATAGCGGTGCAGACAGCCAGATTTCAAGTGAATTGCATCATTTCGACCATTAATACCACCCATGCGGGGACAAAATATTCACAAACCGGCGGCGAATGCGTCCTTGATCCCAGACACAGCCATCACAAGGACGGCGCCATGAGCTATCCGCACCGACCCTATGGTTACGATCCGGCCCATTGCCCTGTGATGGGCTTGGTGCCGATCCGGCGATCACGGCAGCCCGTTACGATTGATTATACGTCCGATGATGGCGCGGAAACTGGGCGAGGCGGTAATGCGACGCCACGCAACAATGCTGCAGCCACGATAGGGCGGATTGCCTTTCCGTTTGGCGACATTGGCGCCAATAAGTTTGGCAGCAGTGATGTAGAAAACATGATCGATTACGTTGTCGCGACACGGCAAGGATGGCGGGCATCACTTGTGATGCGAACTTTCCTGCGCTGGTGGCGCAAGGATGACGAACTTGATGCCGATGCCCGGATGAGAAAGACATCGGATGCGATTGTCATGCTGCTTGCGCTTAATCAGGGGCGCGACGGCTTTGTGCATGGTTATCTTTCCGATCTTTCTGGCGGGCGTGATCATTTGGACAGCACGCAGCGTGCTTTTTTCCGGTCACTTCGGGTGGCCGCCATTGCATTGGCCCTTTCACCGATATTGCTTGTGTTATCTGTGATGCTGTTCTTGCAGGCAGATCAAGTAGTCAGTGCCGGGAACGGCA
Organism: Thalassospira australica; assembly: GCF_044790785.1. GTDB lineage: Bacteria > Pseudomonadota > Alphaproteobacteria > Rhodospirillales > Thalassospiraceae > Thalassospira > Thalassospira australica_A. The sequence continues at coordinate 2,032,891 of NZ_CP085258.1, forward strand.
AACTGTTTGGATTCAGCTATGATCTGTTATTCTTTGTTGGCAGTTTTGGCGCGATTGGTGCATTGGTCAGCATAATGATGCGACTGGGCAAGGATGTCGACTGGGCAGAAATGGAACCGGCGTCGGTTTTCTTCAACTTTTTATTCCGACCGTGCCTTGGCTTTTGTTTCGCGCTGATCGTGTTGCTGGCATTGCGCGCCGGTATCCTGCCGATCCCGCTTGATCAGCTGCACAATATTTCCGACATGGATCAGATCGGCGCAGTTGCCGGTGCCGGGCAGCAGATATCCATCGTGCTTGTGCTGGCATTCCTGTCGGGATTCAGCGAACGGTTAAGTTCGGCACTTGTCAAACGGGTCGAAGACCGGGTCGATGCGGACTAGGGTGGAGGCCCGCATCCCGTCATGTAGCCTATTTTTGGCCGAGATGGCGTTTAAGGTATTTGCCGGTATAGCTTGCCTCGTTGGCCATGATGGCTTCAGGCGTGCCAGAACCTACCAATTGCCCACCACCATCGCCACCTTCGGGACCGATATCGATGATCCAGTCGGCGGTTTTGATGACATCAAGGTTATGCTCGATCACGACCACCGTATTGCCCTGGTCGACAATGGTGTGCAGAACTTCCAGAAGTTTTCGGATATCGTGGAAATGAAGCCCTGTGGTCGGTTCATCAAGGATATAAAGCGTTCTGCCGGTGGCCCGCTTTGACAGCTCCTTGGCAAGCTTTACGCGCTGCGCTTCACCGCCCGAAAGAGTGGTTGCCTGCTGCCCCAGATGGATGTAACTCAGCCCCACCTGTTTCAGGGTTTCCATCTTGTCGCGAATGGACGGTACGGCCTTGAAGAAGTCAGCACCTTCTTCAACTGTCATATCAAGAATATCGGATATGGATTTTCCTTTAAACGATATTTCCAGCGTTTCGCGATTGTATCGTTTGCCCTTGCACTGATCGCAGGTAACATAAACGTCGGGCAAGAAGTGCATTTCGATCTTGATCACCCCATCGCCCTGACAGGCTTCACACCGCCCACCCTTGACGTTAAACGAGAAACGTCCGGGCTTGTACCCGCGTGTTTTGGCTTCGGGCAGTTGCGCGAACCAGTCACGGATCGGTGTAAAGGCCCCGGTATAGGTGACCGGGTTGGAACGCGGGGTGCGGCCAATCGGGCTTTGATCGATATCGATGATTTTGTCGATATGTTCGATGCCGGTGATGGTGTCATGGGCACCGGGATGATTGCGCGCATTATGCATCCGCTTGGCAAGCGCCTTATACAGCGTTTCAATGACAAGGCTGGATTTGCCGCCTCCCGAAACACCTGTAACGCAGATGAATTTACCAAGCGGGAATTTGGCGTCGACATTTTGCAGGTTGTTGGCGCGTGCGCCCTTGATTGCAATCGATTTGCCATTACCCTTGCGGCGTTCCTTGGGAACAGCGATTTGTTCAACCCCGACAAGGTACTTGCCGGTCAGGCTGTTCGGGTTCTGCTGGATTTGTTCCGGTGTGCCTTCGGCAACAATGCGGCCACCATGTATCCCGGCACCCGGGCCCATATCGACGACATAATCGGCGGCACGAATGGCGTCTTCGTCATGTTCAACAACAAGAACGGTGTTGCCCAGATCGCGAAGACGTTTCAGGGTGTCAAGCAGTCGATCATTGTCACGTTGGTGCAGGCCAATGGACGGTTCATCAAGCACATAAAGAACACCGGTCAAGCCTGAGCCGATCTGCGACGCCAGCCGGATGCGCTGGCTTTCGCCACCTGAAAGGGTGCCAGATGTGCGTGACATCGACAGATAATCCAGCCCGACATCCCGAAGAAAGCGCAGACGATCATTGATTTCACGAAGAATACGTCGCGCGATTTCGGTTTCTTTTTCGTTCAGCTTGCTTTCAAGGGCCTGGAACCAATCGGCGGCTTTGCCAATCGAAAGGTCGGTAATTTCCGAAATCGTACATTTGTCGATCTTTACGGCCAGTGCTTCGGGTTTCAGGCGATGGCCTTCGCAGGTCGGGCAGCTTGAAACCGTCTGATACTTCGAAAGTTCGTCGCGTGCCCACTGGCTGTCGGTTTCGCGCCAGCGACGTGACATGTTGGGGATGACGCCCTCGAACGGGCGGGAAACCTTGTAGCTGCGCGAACCGTCATCATAGGTCACCGTGACATCTTCATCACCCGAACCGTACAAGATGATGTCCTGTGCAGTTTTCGGCAGCTTTTCCCATGCGACATTGGTCTTGAAGCCGAAATGCTTGGCGACCGCCCGTAGGGTTTGAAGATAATATTTCGAGGTGGTGCTGGCCCACGGCGCAACGGCACCGTCGTCAAGGCTTTTTCCTTCGTCCGGGACGACCAGTTCCGGGTCGAATTCCATCTGGGTGCCAAGACCATCGCAAGCCGGGCAGGCGCCAAACGGGTTGTTGAACGAAAACAGGCGTGGCTCGATTTCTTCTATCGTAAAGCCGGAAACCGGGCAGGCGAACTTTGCCGAGAACACGGTTGTTTCGCCGGTTTTGGCATCTTCGGTCAGGACGATACCGTCTGTCAGTTCAAGGGCGGTTTCAAAGCTGTCTGCAAGGCGGGTTGCAATCCCTTCCTTGACGATCAGACGGTCAACCACGACCGAGATATCGTGCTTTAGCTTTTTGTTCAGTTCAGGCGCTTCGTCGATGTCATACATTTCGCCATCGATCTTGACGCGCTGGAAGCCGCGCGTGCGCAGATCACGCAGTTCCTTTTTGTACTCGCCCTTACGTCCCCGAACAAATGGTGCCAGCAGATAAAGCCGAGTGCCTTCGGGCATTTCCATAACGCGGTCAACCATCTGCGATACGGTCTGGCTTACAATCGGAAGACCGGTTACCGGGGAATAGGGAATACCAACGCGCGCCCAGAGAAGACGCATGTAGTCATAAATTTCGGTGACCGTTCCCACAGTCGAACGCGGGTTGCGCGATGTTGTTTTCTGTTCGATGGAAATCGCAGGAGACAGGCCGTCGATATATTCCACATCGGGTTTTTGCATCAATTCAAGGAATTGACGTGCATATGCTGACAGGCTTTCGACATAGCGGCGCTGTCCTTCTGCATAAATCGTATCGAACGCTAGCGAACTTTTGCCCGATCCCGACAGGCCGGTGATGACCACCAGTGAATCGCGGGGCAGTTCAACATCGATATTTTGCAGGTTATGTTCTTTCGCACCGCGAACCGAAATTTTCGTCAGCATGTCGGGCCTTTGTTCCTGTAATGTTCGGAAAAGGTATAGAGGAGCCAAACCTGATACGCAAGCGCGCCCCTGACAGTTCCTGTCAGTATCTGTCAGGAGTAGTTTATTTTTGCCGCAGCGCAAGATGATGTACGAAAAAACCCGCCGGAAAAACCGGCGGGTTGATCTGCTTTGGGCAATCCATAAAGGATCAGCCTTTGGTAACCGAACGGCCGGTTGCCCCAAGATCCTTGAAAGCTTCTTCGAGGCGTGCGGCCATCGAAATTTCGGCTTCGCGAACCCATACGCGCGGGTCGTACTGTTTTTTGTAAGGCTGATCGGTTTCCGGATCGACCTGATATTTGAACGCACGTGCATTGGCTTCGACATACTCGCCAACCGGGCGCGCATAGGCAAACTGGGTATCGGTATCGATATTCATCTTGAAGACGCCGTAACTGACGGCTTCTTCGATTTTTTCTTTTTCCGAACCCGAACCGCCATGGAACACGAAGTCCAGCGGACGGTCGCCAAGGTTATGCTTTTCTGAAACGTATTTCTGGGATTCCAGAAGGATTTCCGGGCGAAGCTTTACGTTGCCCGGCTTGTAAACACCGTGAACGTTACCGAATGCCGCCGCGACCGAGAAATGGCCAAGCGGGGCAAGACGGCGATAGGCTTCTTCGACTTCTTCGGGACGGGTATAAAGACGCGGATCGATTTCTTCGACACTGGTGTCAAGGTCATGGCCGATACCGTCTTCTTCACCGCCGGTCACACCTAGTTCAATTTCTAGGCTCATCTCGATCCGAGACATGCGTTTAAGGAACTCTTCGCAGGTCGAAAGGTTGTCTTCGAGCGATTCCTCGGAAAGATCCAGCATATGGGAGCTGTAAAGCGCCTTGCCGGTTTCGGCATAGGCCTTTTCGCTCCATTTCAGCATCTCATTGACCCACGGAACGAATTTCCGGTTTGCGTGGTCGGTATGCATGACGACAGCAACACCATAATACTCAGCCAGAAGCTGGGCGTGACGTGCTGCCGATACAGCGCCCAAAACACGGGCTGCTGCGGCGTCCTTGATGCCCTTGCCGGCAAAGAACTGCGCACCACCATTCGAAAGCTGAATGATGATGTCAGAGCCGGCATTTGCAGCGGCTTCAAGGGCGGCATTCATCGTGCTGGACGATGTGATGTTGACGGCGGGAAGGGCGTAACCGTCCTGCTTGCAGGCAGCGACGAGGTCACGGTAGGCAGAACCGGTAACAACACCGGGTTTAACGGAAGGCATGTGGGTACTCCTCCTGGGGGTCAGAGTATTATTGTTTCCCCCGTGCGCACCGACTGATCCGCAGCGAGGGCAATCCGTAAGGAGCCCAATGCATCTTCCATATGCTGCGTAAGGTCAAGGTTTTCCGTTATAGACTTTAGGAAAAATTGCTGTTCACGCAGACACAGGCCGTCGTGATCGGGCTCGTCGTCTGTGCGGATGATTTCGTCAGATTGTGTAAATTTTCCGGCAGCATCTGTGGCAGCATGGTGAAGCTTTAAGGCATTCGTTTTTGTGTGGGTGTCGATATCGGCTGAACCGGCACCTTTTTCTTCAACATCGGTGATGGAAACGCAGCCTTTCGGTCCGATCACATCTTTGACGAAAAAGGCGGTTTCGCTGATCATCGGCCCCCACCCAGCCTCGTACCAGCCAACTGAACCGTCATCAAAACGCACCTGCAACTGACCATAGTTATACATTTCAGGTGCAACTTCATCGGAAAGGCGCACACCGATTGCACTTACTGATACCGGTTTTGCACCGGTCATCAGGCACATCATATCCAGATAGTGCACGCCGCAATCAACAATCGGGGAAACGCTGTTAAGTAACCGTTTGTGGGTTTCCCAGAAGGCGCCGCTGCTTTGCTGGTTCAGGTTCATGCGCATGACGAGCGGCTTGCCGAGTGTCTTTGCAACTTCAACGAACTTTGCCCAAGACGGATGATGGCGCAGGATATAGCCGATCACCAGTTTGCGGTCATGCTTTTTAGCCGCATTTACCACACGCTCGGCATCTTCGGCGGTCGCTGCCAATGGCTTTTCAATAAAGACATGCGCCCCGGATTCAAATGCGGAGATAGCGAAGTCGGCGTGGGTTTCTGTGTAGGTATTTATAGAAACTGCATCGGGTTTTGTTGCCGCCAGTGCAGTGTAAAAATCGGTAAATTGCGGGTAGGTGGCAAAACCATTCGGAAGGGTTTCTACCGGAATTTCAGATCGGGTGCACAGTCCGACGATTTCGTATCCGTCAAGCGCGTGATAGGCCTTGGCATGGGATAAACCCATATTGCCAAGACCGACGACAAGGATACGAACCGGTTTCATGTAGTGCCTCCTAATTAGTTCTTAGTGCCTTGTTATAGCGATATTATTCTACACCCTTGATCCAGCTGCGCGTGACGTTGTAGTCATCATCAAACAGGATCATATCGGCCTGATAGCCCGGTGCGAGGTGCCCCATGATATCATCGAGTTTCAGGAATGCAGCAGGATACAGGGATGCCATGCGAAGGGCTTCACCAAGATCGATGCCGACCATTTCAACGCAATTCTTAACCGCAGCGATCATATCGAGGTCCGATCCGGCCAATGTACCGTCAGCCAATGCGCAGCGTCCATCGGTAGCAATGATTTCCTCGCCACCCAGAACAAAGCGTTTTTCGTTTGCTCCGACCGTTGGCATGGCGTCGGTCACCAGCATGATCTTGCCTTTAGCCTTGGCGTGAATGGCAACTTTCAGAACGGCAGGATGTACATGATAGCCATCTGCGATCAGTCCGCACCAAGTGCTATCATCGGCCATCGCCGCACCCGCAACACCGGGTTCACGGTGGGTCATCGGGCTCATGGCATTAAACAAATGCGTGAAGCCCCGCATGCCTTCGGCAATGGCAGCCTGTATGTGGCTATAAGTGCCCGCGGTATGACCGGCGCAAACCAGAACGCCATGATCGGTCAGCTTTTTAATTGTGCCTTTGGCGGCCTTTTCCGGGGCCATGGTCACCAGAATGCGACCGTTGGGCAATCGGGTAAGCAGATCAATAGCGTCATCTTCCATCGGGCGGATGATGGTCGCGTCATGCACGCCTTTGCGTTCGGCATTCAGGTACGGGCCTTCCAGATGGATGCCTACAATGCCCGGCACTTCCTGATTGATTGCATCGGCGACGGCCGTAATCGCGGCTTCCATTTTGTCGCGGTGATCGGTGATCAGGGTCGGCAGCATGGCCGTTGTGCCATATTTGCGATGACCTGCCATGATCGCGCGAATGCCGTCGACATTCGGTTCGTCATTAAGCAATACACCGCCGCCGCCATTGACCTGAACATCGATAAGGCCCGGAGCAAGTGTCTGATTTTCTGCATCAATTACTGCAATATTTCCCGGAATGTCGCGGCTTTCAACAATCGCATCGACCTTGCCGTACCGAACAATGACAGCTTTGCCGTTATGGAAATCTGTACCGTCAAAGACACGTGCATTGGTAATGGCAAAATCGGTCATCAGTGCGTCTCCGTGACTTTGGACAGGTGTGGCGGCGCATCAGGATTGCAACCACGTTCCAGAGCAACATGTTCTGCCAGCGTATAGAATGTCTGGATCATCGCGATGGGGGCCAGAAGCGGGTGGATATCCTCGACCACCGGAAGATGACCTTTGATATCGGCATGGCCGGTTTCGGCCGCAAACAGGTTATCGGTTTTCGCCCGCATTTCTTCGAGGAAACCCTCTACACTCTCGCGCGACGCATCCTGTTGGGAAAAGACCAGCAACGGGAAATCCTTGGTCACCAGTGCCATCGGGCCGTGTTTGACCTCTGCCGCGCTGAAAGCTTCGGCATGTAGGCTGCTGGTTTCCTTGAATTTTAGGGCGGCCTCCTGTGCGATGGCGAAGGCCGGACCACGACCGATCACATAAAGACCGTTTGATTTTGCAATTGCATCGGCGGCATCAAGCCAATCCTTGCCAAGGGCCTGTTCCAGCGATGCGGGCAGGGTGGCAAGCGCCTTGTTAAAGGTGGAATTCCGAGTCCAGCGCCCAACGATCTGCGCGATGGCGGACAATGTTGCAATATAGGATTTGGTGGCAGCAACACTGCTTTCAGGACCCGCCATCAGCGGGATAACGTGATTGACCATATCGGCCAATGGGGAATCGACTACATTGACCAATGCCACGGTGCGGGCACCCGCATCACGGGCGGCCTCGGCATTTTTAACCAGATCCGGGCTTTTACCTGATTGGGATACGGCAATGAACAGGGCATCCTTGCTGGCGATTGACCGCTTATAGATCGAAACGATAGACGGGGCCGCAGATACGACCGGAATGCCAAGCTGGCTTTCAATCAGATATTTGGCATAAAGCGTTGCGTGATCGGAACTGCCGCGCCCGCAGGTCACAACGAATTTCGGCGGATTGGCGCGAAGGTCGGTGACCAGAGCATCAATTGCAGCCTTGTTGTGATCAAGCTGCTTGGCAACGATGGCCGGGGCTTCGGCCAGTTCGCGGCCCATCTGGGTTTTCGCTGTCCAGCGTGTGCTCATATCGAGTGTTTCCTCAAACTTTTGGGACGACGTGCAACGCGATCATTGTCAGCGTGTGTCGACCTGCATTTCGGCGATGAAGTCGTAACTGTCGCCTCGATAATAGGAACGGGTGAATTCGACCGGTGTACCATTGGCAAGGAAGGAGCGGCGTTCGATATAAAGGGCTGCACTGCCACCGGGCACACCAAGGATTTTGGCGGTTTCGTCATCAAACAACTCAGCACGAAGACGCTGAAGGGCGCGTTCAGGCTTTTTGCCATACGTCGCCAGCGCATCGTAAAGCGATTTTTCTACTTCATCGGGGCTTGGCAGGAAGGCGCGCGGCACGACTGCGTATTCGAGCGCCATCGGCTTATCATTGGCCGTGCGTAAACGCCGCAGCCTTGTTACCTCTGTACCCGGCGAAAGATTAAGCGCCATGGCTTCTTCGGGAGAAGCATGGCCAAGGGTTTTTTCAATCCAGATCGCACCGGGATTCATGCCGCGCGTGATCATGTCTTCGGTAAAGGATGTCAGGCGCGAAAGGGCCTGTTCAACGCGAGGGGCAACAAATGTGCCCGCACCATGACGCTGTACAAGAACGCCTTCCTCGACAAGGGCGCGCATGGCATTGCGGACGGTAACGCGGGAAATGCCAAGTTCGTTGGCCAGATCGCGTTCGCTTGGCAGTGCGTCATCGACTTTCAGGATACCATCATCAATTACGGCTTTGATTGCCGTTTGCAAACGGCGATAAAGCGGGCCGTGGCCGATATTTTCGATGTCCCGCGCATGCAGGCTTGCAATAACGTCAGCTGTACTGATCATGCGTGCATCACCTTTTGGTGTTTCCTGGCCATGATGATTGCCCCATGCAGGGCATCGTTATGTGCCGGAACCAGATGTGACCGGATATCATCGGGCATGCGTTTTGCCATCTGTTCGGCAAGGCCGCCCATCAAGCTCAGCCTTTTCGCCCCGAATTCCTGAAGCTTGCGCAAAATGTTGCGATTAGCTGTTGCAGCAACATCAATGATGGCGGCGGCAGCCGAGTCACCGTGGCTGTCCGCGTCGAACACCATCGGGCAAAATGCGCCATAATCTGCCGGTCGTGCTTTCTCGGCGAAGGCAACGATTTCTTCGGGGTTGTTGTTGAAATGCAGCATGACGGCGCGCGTCAGTTCGGATGGCATTACCAGATCTTCGTGAGCGAGAAGGGCTGTTTCAATTGCAGAACGGCCAATACGGGCACCACTTCCGATATCTGAAATCTCGAACCCCCAACCGGCAAGTGCCAGCTCTCGATCTGCGACAATTGCCTGTCCGCACGTCCCGGTTCCAACAATCAATATCCCACCATCACCCCCATCATGCGCACCAAGGCATGCCGTATAGGCATCCGTCGCGAAACAGGCACTGGCGAAAGGATGCTTATAGGACTCGGCAAGTTTGCGTTCGCGCTCAAGTGGCAAGCCGGCTAATCCCAGACCGGCGTGCAAATCCGAAAGGCGGTCATCGGGAAGGCCGGATTCTTTGAGCGCCATCGTCGCGGCGGCAATGATTTCACCAAAGACATGGTCGATACCAAGGCGGGTGTTTGCCCCGCCGCGCGTTGCTTCACCAAGGGTATCGCCCGAATTGTTTACAATGCGTGCCCGACAGCGCGTGCCGCCACCATCAATGCCAAGGTAAAGCTTTTCTTTTTGTGTATTCTGCATTTCGACCATCCCTAACTCACAGGATCATAGCAGAGTGGTATCATAAGAAGCAATACCAATATAAATCCACTGGTTCTGTTGATGGTCTCATTTTGGCATTATACAAATAGGGTGAAAGCTATAATAGGAAATTCAAAATGTGACTTATGTAACTGAAAAATAATACATTAAGCAATGATTTGGTGTTGATTTTGACAATTGATCAGGAAGTATCTTGCCTTGCTGGTATCATAATGGTATTTAATTGCTGGAGGGAGATTGGAAAATGGCATCACGCACTGAAGAATTTGATATGCGCTTTGCCGGGTTGGATCAGTGGTCCGACGCCGATTTCCTTATGGCTTTGTGGGAAGGCCAGATGCGCGCGGTCGCATCGCTGGGTCCGGTCCTGACGGATTTGGCAACAGCTGCAAACGGGATAGCACATCGCCTGGGCCGTGGCGGGCGTCTTGTTTATGTTGGTGCCGGAACTTCCGGCACGGTGGCCTGGCAAGATGCCAAGGAACTTGGCGGAACGTTTGGCTGGCCCGAAGACATGACCATCGTCATGCTGGCGGGTGGCTTGCAAAGCGAACCGGGCGCCTTCAATTCCGCCGAAGATGATATAAAAGCAGCCGAAGACGAGATTGTCCGATATCGCATTAGTGAAGGTGACGCGGTTATTGCCGTCGCCGCCAGTGGTTCGACACCTTATACACTGCGCGCGGTTGAACTGGCTCGTGAACGCGGTGCCTATACTGTGGGTATCTGCAACAATCCAGATGGCAAACTTCTGAGCGCGACCGAATGCGGCATTTTTCTTGATAGCGCACCCGAGGTTATCGCCGGCTCAACCCGTATGGGGGCAGGAACCGCGCAGAAGGCCGCTATCAATATCCTTTCATCGCTTGTCATGAGCAAGCTGGGGCGACTTTTTGATAATCTGATGGTTGGCATGCGTGCCGAAAACATCAAGTTGCATGATCGTGCAATCCGCATTACGGGGCATATTGCCGGTTGCGATGCGAGGAATGCCGAAAATGCCCTTGAAAAAGCACAGTTTGATATCCGCACCGCGGTCCTGATTGCTAAAGGGCATGGGACCGCGAAAGCCAAAGAAATTCTTGCGATGTTTAACGGAAATCTCCGGGCAGCGCTTGAGTATAAGGACTGACATCTGCAGGGATAGCAGTCCGCCGACATTGATCAGAGGAGGCATAAATGTCGAATAAAGTGTTTGCAAAAGGCCTGGCAGCGACCCTGGCGGCAAGTGTCGCCCTGGTCCCGTTGATGGCATCTGCTGGCGAACTCGTGATCGAGAGCTGGCGTAACGACGATATCGATATCTGGAATGATCAGATTATTCCGGCCTTTAACAAGGAATACCCTGAAATCAAGGTGACTTTCTCGCCGACCCCACCGACCGATTACAACGCGCTGATCAATGCGAAATTCGCTGGCGGCACGGCTGGTGACCTGATCACGTGCCGTCCTTTCGATGCATCGCTTGAACTTTACAAGCAGGGTAATCTTGCACCGCTTGATGATATCAAAGGCATGGACAATTTCTCGAATGTTGCGAAGTCTGCATGGCAGACGGATGACGGCTCGGTCACCTTCTGCCTGCCGATGGCATCAGTTATTCATGGCTTTATCTATAACAAGGAAGCCTTCGAGGCAGCCGGTGTAGAAGTACCGCAAACCCGTGAAGAATTCTATGCCGCCCTTGATAAAATCAAGGAAGAAGGCAGCTATATCCCGATGGCAATGGGCACCGCCGATCAGTGGGAAGCCGCAACCATGGGATTCCAGAATATCGGCCCGAATTACTGGAAAGGCGAGGAAGGCCGTAAAGCCCTGATCGATGGTAGCCAGAAATTCACCGACCAGCCTTATATTGATACCTTTACCGAACTGGCAAGCTGGGCAGATTATCTGCCGGACGGTTATGAAGCCACATCCTATCCGGATGCGCAGAACCTGTTCTCGCTTGGTCGTGCGGCAGTTTATCCGGCTGGTTCGTGGGATATTTCGTTGTTCAACAGTCAGGCTGAGTTTGAATTCGGCGCATTTCCACCGCCCCCGGCAGAGGAGTCGGATACCTGCTATATCAGTGACCATACTGATATTGCGCTGGGCTTGAATGCCAAATCGCCGAATGCTGCCGAAGCGAAGTTATTTCTTGAATGGATGACCGGTTCGGAATTTGCGTCCCTTTATTCGAACGCGTTGCCAGGATTCTTCTCGTTGTCGAACCATAAGGTCGAAATCGGCGACCCGGTTGCCAACGAGTTCGTCAGCTGGCGCCAGAAATGCGAGTCAACCATTCGTAACTCGTATCAGATCCTTTCACGCGGCACGCCGAACCTTGAAAACGAGCTGTGGAACATTTCCGCACAGGTTATCAACGGAACTGTTACCCCGGAAGAGGCAGGCAAAGCCGCCGAATCCGGACTTGCGAAGTGGTATGCTCCGCATCAGTAAGGCCTGAATACAGATGGCAGGCGATTTCTTGCGCCTGCCATCCTTGTATCTGTCGGATATCCTGCAGTTTAGAAAATCACGCCGATTGACAAACCGGGCGGACAGGACTGCAATCAGGCGCTCAGATGAACGCTTTCGACCGGGGCGCGTTCCCCGTACGCTTAATCTCAGAAAGACAGGATAAGGTATGGCGCATTCCGGGCCCATGACCGATTGGCGCAAGGCAAAATTGCCAGTGTTTGCCTTTCTGGCACCAGCGACGATCATCTACACATTGTTCATGATCTATCCGCTGATCGATTCCATTCGGCTTAGTTTCTACACTACACCCAGCGGCGGGGAGATGGCCTTTGTCGGTCTTGATAACTATCGGACCATACTGGGTGATCCGGACTGGTCAGCGACCTTCTGGAACAGTTTCTGGAACAATATGAAATTCTTTGCGGTTCACATGCTGGTGCAGAACCCGATCGGGATCGCGCTTGCGGGTATTTTGAGCCTGCCGCAACTAAGGTTCCGCAATACCTATCGCACGATGATGATCATGCCGACCATGCTATCGGTGGTAATTGTCGGTTTCATCTGGCAGTTGATCCTGAGCCCTGTCTGGGGAGTGGGTGTCGATATCCTTGATATTTTCGGGCTGAAATCCCTGTTCGGTCCATGGCTGGGCAAGGAGGGTTCGGCGCTGATCACGCTTTCCTTTATCTCGGTCTGGCAGTGGGTCGGCATTCCGTTGATGTTGATTTATGCTGCTCTTTTGGCGATCCCTGATGACCTTGTCGATGCGGCAATTGTCGATGGTGCGACCCATTTTGAAGTGTTCATGCATATCAAGCTGCCGCTTGTTCTGCCGACAATTGCGATGGTTTCCATCCTAACATTTGTCGGAAATTTCAATGCGTTCGATCTGATTTATGCCGTAAAGGGTGCGCTTGCCGGGCCCAATTTCTCGACCGATATCATGGGTACCTTGTTCTACCGCACATTCTTTGGCTACCAGTTGCAGCTTGGTGATCCAAGCCTGGGGGCGACGGTCGCGTCACTGATGTTCCTGATCATTCTTGCCGGTGTTCTTTTCTATCTGTTCGCCGTACAGCGCCGTCTGGCGCGCTATCAGCTGTAAGGAGGCGGCAAGATCATGATGACTAAAAATATCCGTCGTGAAGACATGTCGCGTGCCGTGATCGTGCATGCGATCCTAATGACCTACACGCTGGTGGCGCTGTATCCGATCTTTCTCGTGATCATCAACGCCTTCAAATCCCGTAAGGGGATTTTCAGCGCCCCTATGAGCCTGCCGAACGCTGAAACCTTCAGTCTTGAAGGCTTCACCAAGGTTCTGGCGAGATCGAATTTCGAGTTGTTTTTCTTTAACAGCTTCACCGTAACGGTCGTGACCATCGTCATTGTTCTGCTGCTTGCTTCCATGGCGGCCTGGGCGCTTTCGGAATACAAGTTTCCCGGCAATACCTGGCTTGCGCTGTATCTGGCGGTTGGCATCATGGTGCCGATCCGGCTCGGGTCGGTTTCAATACTGAATCTGATTGTTGAATTGGGTCTGATCAATACGCTGACCGCCCTGATACTGGTTTATGTTGCGCAAGGATTGCCGCTGGCGATCTTTATCCTGACGGAATTCATGCATCAGATACCCAAGGATCTGAAAGAAGCCGCCCGTTGCGACGGGGTCGGTGAATTCAAGATTTTCTTTGCGGTTATCCTGCCGCTGATCCGTCCGGCCGTGGCAACGGTGGCCGTATTTACCATGATCCCGATCTGGAATGATCTGTGGTTCCCGCTGATCCTCGCACCGGGTGACGGCAAGCAGACAATCACACTGGGTATCCAGCAGTTTATCGGTCAGTACGTTACCGACTGGAACGCGGTTCTGGCGTCGCTGAGCCTCGCGATCATTCCGATCCTGATCCTTTATCTGATTTTCTCCCGACAACTCATTCGCGGCCTGACATCTGGCGCGGTGAAATGAGTATGGGTGTGACAGGAGCTTACCTAAATGGCTGATTTGAAACTGGACCAGATACGCAAAAGCTATGGCGCTGTTGATGTGCTGCATGGCATCGATCTGGATGTGAAGGACGGCGAGTTTGTCGTATTTGTTGGACCGTCAGGCTGTGGCAAATCGACACTTTTGCGCATTATTGCCGGTCTGGAAGATATCACTGCGGGTGATCTGATGATCGACGGGGATATCGTCAACACAAAAAGCCCGCGCGACCGCGGGATTGCGATGGTGTTCCAGTCCTATGCGCTTTATCCGCATATGACAGTCTATAAAAATATGGCGTTCGGCTTGAAGCTGGCCAATCACGACAAAAGCGCGATCGACCAGCGAGTGCGAGAAGCCGCCCGCATTCTGCAACTTGACAAGCTGCTGGATCGTCGTCCTTCTGAATTGTCGGGCGGGCAGCGTCAGCGTGTCGCAATTGGTCGTGCCATTGTGCGTCAACCGAAAGTTTTCCTGTTTGACGAACCGCTATCGAACCTTGATGCCGCCTTGCGTGTCCAGACGCGCCTCGAAATCGCCAAGCTGCATCAGGAACTGAAATCGACGATTGTCTATGTCACGCATGATCAGGTCGAAGCCATGACGCTTGCCGACAAGATCGTTGTGATGAATGCAGGCAATGTCGAGCAGGTCGGATCGCCGATGCAGCTTTATCATCACCCGCAAACCCGTTTTGTCGCCGGCTTTATCGGTTCGCCCGCGATGAATTTCACCACCGTGCATATCGATGCGGTCGAGCAGGGCAAGGTGACGGTTACTGTCCCCGGTGGTGCCAAGGCTGTCTTGCCGTTCGATATACCTGCCAGTGATGTTGGCAAAGATGTTGAGATGGGTATCCGCCCCGAACATCTTTCACTGGGAGAGCAGGGGACGGTATCGGTTACCGGAGAAGTCGACGTTGTCGAGAAACTTGGCGACTCTACCTATTTGTATCTGAAGCTTGCCAATGGCGACCGTTTTACGGTTCGTGCGCCAGGCCATAGCCGCGTTAAAATCGGCGAAACCATCAATGCCGCGGCGGAGGCCGGAGCGGCCCATCTGTTTGACCCGAATGGGCAGGCCTATGCCAAGCTTGAATGTCCGGCAGAATACAGTGCGGACGATTAGGGCTTTTCTTCCAGATATTTAGATACGAAGGGTAGCTATTTGGGCTGCCCTTTTTCGTTCATAGACTGATGACGTTGCATCTCAGCAGCCCGAAAAATTGTTGCATAAGTTTAACTTGCGGAAAATCGGTTTTGGCGGCGAGAATTGAAACGAATTGTTCAAAAGAACGAAAAATGATCGTTTTTGCTTTCGTTTCAACAGAGTTTCTTGCGATACTGGTGCTGTCCCGGAACGTTACCAGTGCCTTAGAATGCATTGACGCCGGACAAGGGAAGTGCCGTCACGTCAACAGAGAGGTAGAATAATGTCGAAAAAGCATGGCGCACTGCGCGGTTCTCTGCTCGGGCTTACCGCCCTTGCCGGAATGGTGATGCTTGGCACAAACGCACAGGCCGAAGAACTCCGCTTGCTGACTTGGGGCGGATATGCTCCGGATGATGTCGTCGAGATGTTTGAAAAAGAGACGGGCATTGATGTCGAGGTTACGCTTTCAAATAACGAAGACATGATTTCCAAACTGCGTGCAACGGGTGGTGGCGGTTTCGACCTTGCACAGCCGTCGCAGGACCGCATTTCCGGTGCACAGCTTGAATATGGTATTTACAAGCCAATCGACATTTCCAAAATTGATGCTGCCAAATTCATCCCCTCGATGCTGGAAGCGACCAAGAAAAATACTACGCTTGACGGAGAAGTTTATGGTGTCCCGCATGTCTGGGGGACCAGCGGCCTGATCGTTGACACGACTAAAGCTGGTGACGTCAAAGATTATACCGATCTTTGCAATGCCGATATTTCGGGCAAAGTTTCCTATCGCCTCAAACGTCCGACCCTGATCGGTTTTGCCTTTGCAATGGGTATGGACCCGTTTGCGGCCTATGGCGATGAAGCCAAGTATCAGGAAATTCTTGATGCCGTTGAAAAGAAACTGGTCGAGTGCAAGCCGAACGTAAAAACCTATTGGGAAGGGGGCGATGCGCTTCTGAATCTGGTGCGTTCCGGTGAAGTGGTTGCCGCGATGGCATGGGATACCGGCGGCTGGAAGCTCAATAACGATAACGCCGATATCACGTTTGTTGCCCCGGCATCGGGAGCATTGGGCTGGATCGATACCTTCGTGCTACCGCGCAAATCCGAAAACGAAGATGCCGCCTATAAGTGGATCAACTTCGTTATGCAGCCTGAAATTGCTGCCAAAATTACCGCAAGTGCTGGTAACTTTACTGCATCGAAGGGAGCGGACGAGTTTGCCGACGACAAGCTGAAGGCACAGTTCCAGAACAGCTTCCCGGCAGAAGCCCTTGATAACATTAAATGGTATCCGACGGTTCCGGCTGGTCTGGAAACCCTTGAAGGAAAAACGCTTGACCGTGTGAAAGCAGCACAGTCGTAAGCCAAGCAATTCTGATCCTGTTTGGATCGGATGATATTGTCCCCGGCAGAAGCTGCCGGGGACATTGCATTTTTCCTTTCTGTGATGACCGGCATCAAACGGACATCGGTAATTCATTTCATGCAGGCTCCTATGGCAGATCAATTCGACCTTGAATGTCGCGACGTGGTCAAAAAGTTTAATGCTTTTACCGCGGTAGATTCCGTCTCGCTCGCGATCCCAAAAGGCTCTTTCTTTTCCATCCTGGGGCCAAGCGGCTGTGGCAAAACAACACTTTTGCGCATGTTGGCCGGGTTTCAGGCTCCGACATCGGGCGATATCCTGATCAATGGATCATCGGTACTCGGTGTACCGCCAAACCGTCGACCGGTGAATATGGTGTTCCAGCATCTGGCGCTGTTTCCAATGATGAACGTCGCGGAAAACGTGGCATATGGCCTGAAACGCCGCGGCACTGACCGGGCGACAATTGAGAGAAAGGTTAATGATACACTGGCGCGTGTGGGACTGCCGGATGCCGGGTCAAAGCAGGTCAGTCAGCTTTCAGGTGGCCAGAAGCAACGCATTGCAATCGCACGTTGCCTTGTGCTCGATCCCGCAGTGTTGTTGCTTGACGAACCATTGGGCGCGCTTGACCTGAAATTGCGTGAACATATGAAGGTCGAACTCAAGCAGTTGCAGCATGAAATAGGCACGACATTCGTTTACATCACCCATGACCAGTCCGAAGCACTCGTGATGTCAGATCAGGTAGCGGTTATGAATGCTGGCCGGTTCGAACAGGTCGGCGCCCCGCAGGACCTTTACTACAACCCGCAAACAGCTTTTGTTGCAGGGTTCGTGGGCGAAAGCAATCGCTGGAAAGGGACTGTTGGCACGACGCAAGGCAATCAGATTGTGATCAACTTAGCAACCGGTGGCTCGATACTGGCATCCCGTACAATCCATCCGGCATTGGCACAAGGGCAGTCGGTTGATGTTTTTGTTCGCCCAGAAGCCATTGCGATTGACGGGCAGGGCAAGACCGATAATGCAGTCGCTGCAAAGGTCGAAAACGTTCTGTTTAATGGTGCCGCCAGTAGCGTTCAGGTTCGTGACAGTGCGACCGGCCACGAAATGACAGTGGCGCTGCCTCAAACCGGTGCATTTGCCAACCTGAAAGCCGGTGACGCGGTCAATTTGACCTGGGGCACCGAACAAACCCGCTGCTTTGTTACGACAGGAAAACAGGAGGCCGCAGCATGACGACCTCTGCGCCTGTCAGTAAAGGTGGTACGGTGAGTTTCGGTGCATTGTTGCTCGCCATGCCCTTGTTACTCTGGCTGTTCTTGCTGGTGATCCTGCCACATATTGATCTGCTTTTAGTGTCGTTGCGCGAACGGATTTCATACGGCAAGTATGAATTCAGCCTGATCAATTATATCGAATTTTTTGTCGAGCCACTTTACTGGAACACTTATGTCCGGACGGCGGTGATGTCGACCCTGGCAACTGGCCTGACTTTGGTGATCGGTTTCCCGGTTTCCTATTACATTGCCAAGGTAATAGGGGGAAAAGGCAAGAATGTTCTGTTTTTGCTGTGCCTGATCCCGTTCTGGGTATCGGAGCTGGTGCGTACCTTCGGCTGGATGATCCTGCTGCGGGAAAGCGGCGTGATCAGCAATTTCCTGCAATGGGCAGGGATCGCGGAAGGCCCGGTCGAAATGCTTTACAATGATGCGGCCATCATGGTCGGGCTTGTTTATACATCAATGCTGTTCATGGTTGTGCCTCTGGTGTCGGTACTCGATAGTCTTGACGACAGCCTGATCGAAGCCGGATACGACCTTGGCGGCAATGCCTTTACAGTGACGCGTGATATTGTCATTCCGCATGCCATGCCCGGTATTGCATCGGGCTGCATAATTGTTTTCATGCTGACTCTTGGTAACTACCTGACGCCCAACCTTTTGGGCGGCAAGGATAGTCTTTGGTTCACCGAACAGATTTATACCCAGTTCATTACCCGCTTTAACTGGGAATCCGGATCGGCATTCGGGTTCCTGTTGCTGGTTCTGTCATCTCTGATTGTCTGGTGCGGTTTGAAAATGAGCCGCCAGACACTTTCAGAAACCGTGAGCTAAGGAGGAAGCGGCCATGATTCCAAGCATTCCCCAGCCGCGTTTCTATAAAGGCATCTATGCGAGCTATATCGCGCTGTTTTTCATCTATCTCAGTGCGCCATTGATTGTTGTTGGCGTCTTCGCCTTCAACGACAGCCTGTTTCCATCCATGCCGTGGGAAGGCGGGACGCTGCAATGGTTTTTGGGCAATGAAGGTCCCTATATCGGGATATTCAACGACAGCAAGCTGCTTGAAAGTGTTGGAGTTTCCGCCTTTGTCGCCTTCTGGGTGACCTTGTTGTCGGTCATTGTCGGGACATGTAATGCATTTCTGTTTGAGCGAGCGCAATTTCCGGGAAAAAACCTGCTTTATGTGATCGCATTATCGCCGCTGGTTATTCCAGGGGTCATTCTTGGTATATCGATCCTGGTTTTTTCCAATGCCATTGCAAACGGGGTAGAAGAAGCCATTGGCTGGGATCTTGATTTCCTGCGACCGGGCCTGTTTCTGGTGATCATCGGCCAGTTCGCGTTTATCACAACCATCACGACTCTGGTGATTTCCGCGCGCCTTCGGAAATTTGATATCAGCCTTGAAGAAGCCGCCCTTAACCTTGGCGCAACCCGGCAGGCTGCCCTTTGGACGGTCACCATTCCGTTCCTGAAACCGGCTTTGGTCGGAGCAGGCATTGTTGCATTCCTGATGTCGTTTGAAAACTTCAATACAACCCTGATGCTGGTCGGGTCGGACGCGCCATTGACGATTGCGATGTTTGATCGGCTCAAGCAGGGATCGACACCTGTTCTAAATGCGCTGTCATTATTGCTGATGTTGGTTTCCGGCGGTCTGGCGTTGCTTTCGGTGTTTGTGCAGCGGGATAAAAACACTGGCTGAAGAGGGCAGGGTTTGCGATTGGAAAGCATGTTCGCGAATGAACATTAAACGGGCGGCTTAATGGCTGCCCGTTTTGCATATCCAAGTGAAACTTCTGCACTGTAGTGTTACGAATGCATGGCGTCGTAACAATTGTGAAAATGCCAGAAATGCTAGGAAAATGGAGGATGCGCAGAATCGCCGTAAGTCAAGGACAGTTATGATGATTGAAAGTCTTTGCAAGATGTTCGATTTATGAGATGTTCATCTGAACATTTGAAGGGGTCGAATGCAAATAAAAAACTAGAAAACGGCGGTTTATAAGGTTATTTCGCGCATCAAAAGTAAATTTCCGAAAACTGTCACTTGAGGAAACGTCCCCCTCGAATGAAAACAATTGCGTTGCGTCAAACTGATCAACAGGCGGTGTGGCGCGTACAAGTTTTTATTTGGGAGATAGAAGATCATGTTTCGTAAAACCCTGATGGCTGCAGCAGCCGTGTTTGCCCTTGGCAGCACCGCCAATGCCGCAACCGAGATCACGTGGTGGCACGCAATGGATGGCGCACTTGGGGGTGTTGTTGATCAGATTGCTGCCGATTTTAACGCCAGCCAGGACGAGTACAAAGTTATTGCTGTCAACAAAGGCGGCTACGAAGATACGATGACAGCCGGTATTGCGGCATTCCGTGCGAAAAACCAGCCGCACATCATTCAGATTTTTGACGCCGGTGCTGCAACCATTATCAACGCAAAGGGTGCCACCTATCCGGTTGAAGACCTTATGCAGAAATACGGTGTCGGCTTCGACATCAACGATTATATCCCGGGCGTTCGTTATTTCTATGCGGACTCCAACGACAAAATGATCGGCATGCCGTTCAACAGTTCGACCCCGCTGCTGTATTTCAACAAGGATGCGCTTGCCAAAGCCGGTGTTGAAGTGCCGAAAACCTGGCAGGAATTCGAAGAAGTCGCGCCGAAGCTGAAAGAAGCAGGCTACGAAGGCCTTTCTGAGTCGCACAGCCCGTGGATTTTCTTTGAGAACTTCATGTCCCGTCACAACCTGCAGATGGCAACAGCCAATAATGGTTATGATAGCACTGATGTAAAACTGCTCTATAACAACGATGCGCTGAAAGATCACTGGCAGCATCTCAAAGAGTGGAAAGATGCGGGTTACTTCGGTTATTACGGTCGCGCATGGGGTGCAAACCAGGATGCCTTCCTGCAACAGAAAGCCGCAATGTGGATCGGTTCGTCCGGCTCGTTCGGGGGACTGAAACAGTCCGCACAGTTCGAATTCGGCACATCGACCCTGCCATATTGGGAAGGTCTTGGTGATGCACCCAAATCCACCTTTATCGGCGGCGGTTCGCTGTTCGCCTTTGCCGGTCATACCGATGAAGAATATAAAGGCGTTGCCA
The DNA here is from genome assembly GCF_044790785.1 of Thalassospira australica. Classification (GTDB taxonomy): domain Bacteria; phylum Pseudomonadota; class Alphaproteobacteria; order Rhodospirillales; family Thalassospiraceae; genus Thalassospira; species Thalassospira australica_A. Next base: position 2,053,807 of record NZ_CP085258.1, read on the forward strand.
AATTCTTCGAATTCCTGACCAAACCGGAAACCCAGTATTACTGGCACAAGGAAACCGGCTATGTTCCGATCACCACGGCTGCTTACGAGCTGGCCAAGAAAGACGGCTACTACGAGGAAAGCCCGGACGCCGAAGTCGGAATCCAGCAGCTGTCTGAAGAAGGTGGCGAGTGGACAAAAGGTTACCGTCTTGGTTTCTATGTCCAGATCCGTGAAGTCATCTATCGTGAAGTCGACAAGATGATGAATGGTGAAGCAACCATCGATCAGGCATTTGCCGCGATCGAAGAAGAAGGCAATGCGTTGCTGAAACGCTTCAACGACACCTATTCGAACTAATCAGCACTTCGCTGACAGGGCGGCTTCAGACAGCCGCCCTGTTTTTCGATTCCTGGACCAGTCTTGGGGTTGCGTCAGCAATGAAACGCGTACAATTCGGGCATAGCCCGATTCCATACTTTTTTATCGCACCGCAAATTTTGATTATTGCGATATTTTTCCTGTGGCCTGCGGCCCAGGCAGTTTATCAGTCTTTCCTGCTTGAGGACGCCTTTGGCCTGTCTTCGCAATTTGTCGGGTTCCGCAATTTCAAAGATGTGCTGGCCAGTGGGGCCTGGTTGCAATCTGCGATCTTTACGGCGGTATTTTCCTTCCTTGTGGCGTTCTTTTCCATCGCCATCTCACTTTTTTTGGCCGTGCGTGCGGACGAAGTGATTCGTGGGGCGAAATCGTACAAAACGCTTCTGATGTGGGGCTATGCCGTTGCACCGCCTGTGGCGGGCTTGCTTGGCAATATGCTGTTCAATCCGCTGATGGGGGACCTTTACAAGCTGTTCAACAGTTTCGGTTTTGAGTTCAACCACATCCAGAATGCCGGGGATGCAGCCTTTGTCGTGACGCTGATTGCGGTCTGGAAACAAGTCAGTGTGAATTTCATCTTCTTCCTGTCGGGGTTACAGGGCATTCCGAAATCCGTGACCGAAGCCGCGACGCTCGATTGCAAAAGCGCCGAACGCCGGTTCTGGACCATCACATTTCCGCTTCTGGCACCGACCACCTTCTTCCTGATGGTGATCAACCTGACTTATGCCTTCTTCGAAACATTCGGGATCATCGACGTTTCGACCAAGGGGTCGCCCGGCGGTTCAACTGCAACCCTTGTTTACAAGGTGTATGTCGATGGTTTCCTTGGCGCGGATATGGGCAGCAGTTCTGCGCAATCGGTGCTGCTGATGATCATGGTGAGCGTGCTGACGGTGTTCCAGTTCCGCTTTATCGAACGCAAAGTGCATTATTAGGGGCGCGCATCATGTATCAGTCAAAATGGCGTTCAATCACCAATCATGTGATCCTTATCCTTGGATCGCTGTTCATGATCCTGCCGGTCTGGATCGCGCTGGTGTCATCTACCCATACCCGTGAATATCTGTTCCAGCACGGTTTGCAGTTCTGGTTTGGCGGGCATTTCATCGAGAATTACGGGGCCATACTGTTTGACCCCGATGCAACAAAGGGACGGGTTACCGCCCTTGAAATGCTATTTAACAGTATGGTGCTTGGTCTTGGCTTTGCCATCGGGAAGGTCATCATTTCAATGATGGCGGCCTATGCGATTGTCTATTTCCGGTTCAGGTTGGCGGTACCGCTGTTCTGGGTGATTTTCTCGACCCTTTTGCTGCCGCTTGAGGTCCGTATCGTGCCGTCTTATGAGGTCGTATCGGAACTGGGTCTGCTCAATACCTATACAGGGTTGATTTTACCATTGATCGCCTCTGCCACGGGAACATTCTTCTTCCGGCAGTTTTACCGTTCTGTTCCCGATGAACTGCTCGAAGCTGCACGTCTGGACGGGGCAGGGCCATTACGTTTCTTCCTCGATATTCTGGTGCCGCTTTCGGTTACCATGATTGCCGCGATCTTTATCATCATGTTTGTCGTCGGCTGGAACCAGTATCTTTGGCCGTTGCTGATGACGACCGATGACCAGCTTTACACCATCGTGATCGGGATCAAACAGGTCTACAACTCGCTGTATGAAGGCGGACAGATCCCGCAATTCCCCAAAGCATTCGCACTGACGATCATGGCAACCATTCCGCCGGTACTGGTAGTGGTGATTTTCCAGCGCATGTTTGTCAAAGGTCTGGTCGAAACCGAGAAATGAGTTCGATCAACTATTTGATATCAGTGATTTAAAGATACACAGATCCGCATACAGGATACGAAAATGGCAACTGTTACCCTAAATCAGGTTGAAAAAACCTACACCAACGGCTTCAAGGCGCTGCATGGTATTGATCTTGAAATTGGTGACGGGGAATTCACCGTTCTGGTAGGCCCGTCCGGCTGCGGAAAATCGACACTTCTTCGCATGATTGCCGGGCTTGAAGGCATTTCAAGTGGCGAGATCAAGATCGACGAACGCGTTGTGAATAATGTCGCACCCGCTGATCGCGATATCGCCATGGTGTTTCAGAACTACGCTCTTTATCCGCATATGACCAATTATGCGAATATGGCCTATGGCCTTAAGAACCGCGGGTACAGCAAGATCGAGATCGATACCCGCGTTCGCGATGCTGCCAAGATTCTGCAACTCGACGATTATCTGGAACGTAAACCGCAGCAACTTTCAGGTGGTCAACGCCAGCGCGTTGCCATGGGGCGCGCGATTGTACGCGAGCCAAAGGTCTTTCTGTTTGACGAACCGTTATCCAACCTTGATGCCAAGTTGCGTGTCGATATGCGACTTGAAATCAAAAACCTTCAGCAACGTCTTGGAATTACATCTGTTTATGTAACGCATGACCAGGTCGAAGCCATGACGCTGGCTGATCGGCTGATCGTTATGAATGCTGGCATTGCCGAACAAATCGGCTCACCGATCGAAATTTATGAAAAGCCGGCCAGTCTGTTTGTCGCGAGCTTTATCGGGTCGCCGTCGATGAACTTCCTTGACGGTAAGGTTGCCGATGACAAAAGCCATGTCGTCCTGGGGGATGGCAGCAAGATTGACTTGGATCATGTTATTGACGCGGGCCGTGATCTTGTAGTTGGTGTCCGTCCTGAGCATTTTACGCTTAAAGTCGATGGCAGCGGCGCGCTGAAAGCCCGCGTTCGCATGATCGAGTCACTGGGGGCAGAAACCCTGATATACTTGGAATTTGGCGAGAAGAATGAAAACGTGACATTGCGCATGCAGGGCACGCATCAGTTTGAAAAGGGGCAGGAACTGTCGCTCGCGACAAGTGCCAATCTTGTGCATTTGTTCGACAAGGAAAGCGGCAAGCGCCTTTGATCTCAAGGTATCGCTGTATCCCTGGTCCGTCGCAAGACGGTCTGCAGCAGCCCCGGCGCATTCATTGTGCCGGGGTTGTTTTATGACTGCAGGAATGCGTAATCGGGTTAATTTTGTCCTTGTTTCAGCACAGCCAAGCGGGTAGTTCCTTGGCCATACAACGCAGGAGCATCACGTGAACGCCGAACAGAAACAGGCCCTTTATCAGGAAGCCGAAAAAGAACTGATCAGCATTACCGAGGGGGAAACCAATGTCACCGCATTGATGGCGACAGTCAGCTGTATTCTTGCACAAAAGTTCGACTATTATTTCTGGACAGGCTTCTATATCGTTGATCCAGCGAAAGAAAGTGAACTGGTTATCGGGCCTTATCAGGGGACTTTGGGTTGCCTGCGCATTCCGTTTGGCCGTGGTGTTTGCGGCACAGCTGCTGCGACGCTCAAAACCCAGGTCGTTGCAGATGTTCATGCTTTTCCTGGGCATATCGCCTGCGACAGCCGATCGAACTCCGAAATCGTCGTACCGGTTTTGAATGCGCAAGGACAGTTGATTGCGGTGCTCGACGTCGATAGTGTCGAGACCGGTTCGTTCGACGATACTGATCGCATCGCACTTGAAACTTTAATACAGCGCATTTTTGCGCAATGATAACTCACCAGTTTCGTACATACGAAACGGCGGACAACACAAACTTTGGAAGATAACCCATGGCTGGCAGTGTCAATAAAGTCATTCTCGTCGGGAACCTCGGCCGCGATCCTGAAATCCGCTTCACCCAGGCTGGCAAAAAGATTGCCAATTTCAGTATCGCGACGTCGGAACAATGGCGTGACCGCCAGTCGGGCGAGCGCCGCGAGCGCACCGAATGGCATCGCATCGTCGTTTTCAACGAAGGTCTGGCCGAGGTTGTCGAGCGCTTTGTGAAAAAAGGCAGCAAGCTTTACATCGAAGGTGTGCTTCGTACCCGCAAATGGCAGGGGCAGGACGGCAAGGATAACTACACCACCGAGATTGTGCTGGAAGGTTTTAACTCGAACCTGACCATGCTCGATAATCGCGGTGAAGGTGGCAGCGCTGGTTCTGGCGGCTACAGTGGCTCGGACAGTGGTGGAGGATACGGCGGCGGTTCTTCTGATCCGGGTTGGGGTAATAGCGGCTCGTCAGGCGGCGGCTCTGCTCCGGCAGGTGCACCGGACCTTGATGACGAAATTCCGTTCTAAAACAATATATTTGGTTGCAATATCCATCTTTGCCCCCGCACATGCTTTTGTCCGGGGGCATTTTTGTTTATGCGTAAAGGTGAAAGGCAGAGCACCCGGTCCTGCGATGTGAGTTCAGCTTCCTCCCCCTGATCAAGGCCCGGTTCTATTCGATTACCGATTACGATCTTTACGGCAGTCTGGCCGAAAAATACTGGAAGGGTCAGGTTTATCCAAACCTGCATTTGCCTGAACTTGCTACCATGTTCCCCATTTTGTTCGTTTCTGTGGATGGAAAACTTCAGGTGCATGCAAATTATCAGACCATCCTGTACCGGAATATGCAGTTCGATTTTACGCTGGCAGAAAAATTCCTGACCAAGGGAAAATTCCATGATCGGGTCTTGCTCGAGCCATATGTCAATCGACTGGTGTCAGAGTTTGGTGCCCTTGAAACACCGGCATCAAAGGATGACTTGAAAAGGCACTTTGACATGGCACGCCAAAGTGAATTGCGTCTGGATGGCTATCGGTGTCAATTGCTGCTTGATCAGGCACAGGCAATTTGAAATTGTTGCAACTTCAAACATCTGATTTGTTCATTCGAACATCCGCGCAGGATCGAAATCCAGGAATAGAAATTTGGTCGGACCGATCTTTGGCAACCCTGACATGGGTAAGAACTATATTGTGCAGGACTGTGTCTATGCCGTCATTCTGAATGGTGACGGCGAGGTTGCCGTTGCACGCACACCAAAAGGAATTGTGCTGATCGGGGGCGGGGTAGAGCGTGGGGAAAGTGAACGTGATGCACTGCATCGCGAAGCTTACGAAGAATCCGGTTACAGGATCGATATCCGCAACAGGGTTGGCATTGCATCCCAGTATGTGAATAATTTTGCCAAGGGGCGGTTTCGGCTCAAACGTGGTGTATTCTTCCTGTGCGAGTTCACGGAACGTTTGGGGCCACCGCTTGAACCCGATCATGAACTAATTTGGCTGGCCTATGATGATGCCCGTCAACAACTGATCCGGCCATTCCATCGTTGGGCACTTGAAGTCGGCTATGTGTCCGAAAAGGGATCCTCCTAGCCACAGCATTTTTTGTGTTTTTTACCTGAACCACAAGGGCAGGGGGCATTGCTGCCAACATTTGCGAAATTGCCCTTCCCGGTGCGGGGATCCGCTTCGGGAAATTCACCGTCTATATAAAGCCAGCGTCCGTTGCGACGCTCAAACCGGGATATTTCATGCAGGACGTGTTCGCGGCCATTATCACGAAACCGGGCGACAAATTCGACCGTTCCGGTCTGATCGAAAATGCCACCTTTATTGGTTGCGATGATTTCCAGCTCCAACCATTCACAGCAATCCGCACGAACCTGATCGGCATCAAAGCCGGATGATTTTTCGGAGGCCAGAGTCGACAGCAGGTAATCCGCATCTCGATATACGAATGCACAATAGCGTGAACGCATCAATTGCTCCGCCGTCGCGGCCTTTCGGGTTCCAGCCAACAATGGCGCGCAGCAGATGCCAAAGTTTTTGCCACTCCCGCAGGGGCAAAGGGTCAAGGCTTTGGGGTTGGGCATTTATTATCCATAGCTGTCCGTTGGTCATATAATTAATTGTCGATTTATCCGGGTGATCATACGGATACGATGCCGTTTTTATAACAGTCCGTATGCAGGAACACACCAGGCTTGTTTGCTTGAATCTAATGCCCTGCAAGACTGCATAAAACAAAGCGGTTTGCCTTTTTTTTGCCGCATATCGATCCTAGCGTGAGATTGTCAGCATTGATAATGTCCGACTGGGTTTATCGGGTAATTTATGTAAAATGCTGATATTGAAAGTTAAATATAGCTGAAATCCAGTCAGGTTTATCTTGACGAAATTAGTCGGGTTTAGATATATTAACTTTTGCGGGTGGGGGCCCAATGGCACCGCCGGATAATGTTCCGGCCTAATGGCGGACATGTAATTGTCGATTTGCTTCGAGGAAGGAAGAGACACGATGAATATGACTTATCTCTGCGTCTGCTGTCCTCTCCCATAGGGGCTATGGGATGAAATTGCGACCGGACGGAATTTTTCCAAATAAAGTTGCCGGTCGTCCACGTGATTAAGTTCACAACTGACAGTGTTTGCGCGTCATCTGAAATCTGCTTGAATTCGTAGGAAGAAATATCAGGCGTCGATGCGTAAACCTCTCTGGAGGACATGATATGAGCACCATTAAATTACCTGCTGTTCCGCAGGATGACGGCTTCTCTGGCTACCTGAGACAAGTCTGGAAATTCCCGATGCTCAGTGTAGACGAGGAATATATGCTTGCACGCCGCTATCATGAGCATGATGACACCGATGCAGCCCACAAGCTGGTCACAAGTCACTTGCGTCTTGTCGCGAAAATCGCCTTCGGATATCGGGGCTATGGCCTACCGATGGCTGATCTGGTGGCAGAAGGCAATACCGGCCTAATGCGGGCAGTTCAGAAATTCGACCCGGAGCGCGGTTTCCGACTTTCGACATACGCGATGTGGTGGATTAAGGCGGCTGTGACCGAATATATCCTGCACAGCTGGTCGATGGTCAAACTTGGCACCATGGCAGCACAGAAAAAGCTGTTCTTCAGCCTGCGTAAAGCCAAAAAACAGCTTAACATCTATGACAATGGCGAACTGTCACCCGAACAGGCAGATGCTGTTGCCGAAAAACTTGGTGTTACCGGTAAAGAAGCGCTGGAAATGAACCGTCGCCTTGCGGCACGTGATTTCTCGCTGAATACACCGATGCCGAAAGACGAAGGTATGGAGTATCTCGATACTCTGTCGTCTGATGCACCAAGCCCGGAAAGTATCGTTGCAGATGCCGAGGAACGTGTTTTACATAACGACATGCTGAAAAGCGCGATGGGTGAGTTGCCGGAGCGCGAGCGTGAGATTATCGAAGCCCGTTTCCTGAGTGATGATCCGATTACGCTAGAAAAACTTGGCGAACGCTTTGGCGTAAGTCGTGAACGTGTCCGTCAGCTTGAGGCGCGCGCGTTCAAGAAAATTCAGGAATCTGTTCTGACGCAGCATGCTGCGGCGTGATCAGAATTCGACTGATTGATCAAAAGGCGGCATCACCAGATGTCGCCTTTTTTCGTTGAACGATATTCATATGGTTTGAGTGAAATTAACGACGCAAGGTGCGTGACCTGATGATCATATCGCGGGTTTTATCCCAAAGCCTGTAATCGTCAAGCCGGACTAACGATACCCACCTGGCATCGTCGGCATCGCCACCTGCGTGCAGGTCACTTTCCAACGCCTCGGCGACAAAATCGATCAGGGTATAGTGATATTGAACCTGACCGTTGCTGTCAGGTGTTATCAAATCGACCGTGTCGATCAGCATCGGTTCGGATATGGTAATTCCGGATTCTTCAAAAACCTCCCGGCGGACGGCTTCACGCAACGTTTCACCAAGCTCCTGCGCGCCGCCAGGCAAGCTCCAGCTACCTTTGTTCGGGGACTTTCCCCGCCGTATAAGCAAAACATCATCGCCGTTCCAGACAACAGCGCCAACTCCGATTATCGGGCGAGCAAGGTAATCGCGCTTGTCAGTATCAGGCATCATCGTCTTCTATATCATCATCCGGATCGGGAAGGTTACGGGCCATCTGGCCGGTCATTTCGCGCGCCCGAATAGTCGGACGGCCCAGAAACTGGTCTTCGGATTCAGGGCGTAGCGACATCACGAAATCGGCAGCAGGTGCATCGCCCAGCGCAAATTGCCGGGCGGTTTCGTAATCAGGGGCCGTGACCTTGGCAGTACGGATACCGACAGAGGCGTCATCATCGTATATGTATTCAACGATCCAGACCTGCAAAACATCTCCTTTGCGATGTCGGTTTGGCGCCGCCCTGTTTGTTTGGTTGCACCACAAACTTGAATGCTGCTATCAATCTACTAACGAGGGATTTTCCCAATCAAATAATCGCAGCATTGCCATATTTGTACTGACAAATGATGAATGCAAACATGTATTGCAGGCAGAGCCGTGCAATACAACGTATCCTCACAGGTGATCAATGACCGCCAATCGTGACGACCAAAATGATATGGACAGTGACAGTTCGGGTCATACCTTGCCAACTCCGGGGCTCTTTGCCCGTGTGCGTGCCTATTTTCTGACCGGTGTTCTTGTCAGTGCACCGCTTGTCATTACATTCGGCCTGGCATGGTGGTTTATCGAGTTTGTCGACAGCAAGGTAATGCCGCTAATTCCGGGACATTACAATCCGGTCTATTACCTGCCCGAAGGTTATCAGGAATACGGTATCCCGGGATTTGGTTTGTTGGTGATCCTGATTTTCATTACGGTTGTCGGTTGGTTCACCACCAACTTTGCCGGTCGGGCTCTGATCAAGCTTTATGAACGCATTCTTGCCCGTATTCCGGCGGTTCGCAGCATTTATGGTGCGGTAAAGCAGATTCTTGAAACGGTTCTGGCAAATCAGTCGAATGCGTTTCGTCAGGCTGTTTTGCTGGAATATCCACGTCGCGGCATGTGGGCGATCGGTTTCATCACCGGGGAAACCAAGGGTGAGGTGCAGAACCTGACCGAAGATACCGTGATCAATATCTTCTTGCCGACAACACCGAACCCGACATCGGGGTTCCTTCTGTTTGTGCCGCGCAAGGATATTGTCATTCTTGATATGACGGTCGAGGAAGCCATCAAGATGGTGATGTCAGGCGGGATTGTGACACCACCTGATCGTCGTTCAGCCGAAGCCAAAGCCGAGCCACGTGTTGCCGCCAAGACCTATGAAGATATTGATGTCTTGCGTGAAAAGGAAAACGCACCGGTACTGGTTTCCAAACATCCCGGGCCGGGACACAAAAACGCCGATGACAAAAGCCGCGAAGACGCCTAGCGCTGTTTGAGGTCGATCAAAAGAGAAGGGCGCTGCAACCATGCAAGCGCCCTTGTTTTTTAACCTGACCGGAAATAACGGACGGCTTCGTCGCGCTCAAACAGATACAGTAATAATCGCAAGGCTTCGCCGCGCGGCTTTTGAAGGTCCGGATCCAGTTCGACAATCAGTCGCGCGTCGTCGCGGGCAATCGCCAGCAGATCACCGTGCATTTCAAGGCTGGCAAGACGATATGCTTGCAGACCGCTTTGTCGGGTGCCCAGAACTTCGCCGGCACCGCGCAGACGAAGGTCCTCTTCGGCAATCACAAAGCCGTCTTCAGTCTCGCGCATGATTTTAAGTCGCGCCTTGGAAATTTCACCCAATGGCGAACCATATAGCAGCAGACAGGTTGATGCGGCATCTCCACGGCCGATACGCCCACGAAGCTGATGAAGTTGTGCCAAGCCGAACCGTTCGGCGTGTTCGATAACCATGATTGTCGCATCGGGGACGTTGACACCAACTTCGATGACGGTCGTGGCGACAAGAATGGACAGGTCACCATGGGTAAAGCGTTCCATGACGGCGTCCTTGTCTTTAGCTTTCATTTTGCCATGAACAAGCCCTACACGGCTTTCGCCAAACAATTTGACCAGAATGCGGTATCGTTCTTCGGCTGCCTGTAAATCGAGAATTTCGGAATCCTCGACCAAGGGACAAACCCAATAAATCTTGGTTCCGGTGCGCATGGCACGCCCGATACCCGATATGACGTCCTCAACCTTATCTGCAGGTAAAACACGCGTATCAACCGGTTTTCGTCCCGGCGGTTTTTCATCCAGTCGCGAGACTTCCATGTCTCCAAATGCTGTAAGGGTAAGGGTTCTCGGGATCGGCGTTGCCGTCATGACAAGAACATCGACAGCCTGACCTTTGCCAGCCAGCATCAAGCGTTGGTGGACACCGAAACGATGTTGTTCGTCGACAACGGCGAAGGCTAGATCACGGAACTGCACATCTTCCTGAAACAGCGCGTGGGTGCCAACCGCAATCTGAAATTCGCCGTTGGCAAAACCTTCCAGCGCGTTTTTGCGACTTTTTCCCTTATCACGCCCCGTCAGGATCGCGCAGGTCACACCGATCTTTTCAAGAAGTGGTGCGATGGTTTCAAAATGTTGGCGGGCAAGGATTTCTGTCGGTGCCATTAATGCGGCCTGACGACCGGTTTCGATTGCGTTCAACATGGCCATCAAGGCGACCACGGTTTTGCCGGATCCGACATCGCCTTGAAGCAGGCGCAGCATACGGCCGTTGCCCCCCATATCTTCGTAAATGTCTTTTAGGGCGCGTTGCTGTGCACCGGTCATGGCGAAGGGCAACTCGGCCTCAAGCGCCTTGCGCAGATGACCATCACCCTTTGTAGCCCGGCCGCCGAGTTTGCGCATCTTGGCCCGAATGAGGGCAAGTGCAAGCTGGTTTGCCAGCAATTCGTCATAGGCAAGTCGTTTGCGCGCTGGATGATCGGGCGAGAGATCCCCGTCGTTTTCAGGATTGTGAACCTGATGGAGGGCGGATTTCAGGTCCAGCCATTTGTGTCGAGCCTGCAAGGCAGGATCATGCCATTCCGGCAGTTCTGGCACCATTGCAAGTGCAGCTCGGGTTGATTTGGTCAGTGTTTTACCTGTAACACCGGCAGACATCGGGTACACAGGCTCCACGGTTTGAATTTCATCACGCTCTGCCTCGGTACCAATTCGGTCAGGATGGGTGATCTGGTATTCACCGCGATAATGATCAATTTTGCCCGAGACGATACGCTTTTCACCAACCGGCAGAACTTCGTTCAGATATTTGGCTCTGGCATTGAAAAACGCCAAAACCAGAGGGCCACTTTGAGTTTTGCAAATGACCCGATACGGGCGACGCCGGTTTGGCGAGGCATCATGGCGTTCGATCCAGACATCCAGCGTAACAATCGATCCATCAATTGTTTCTGTAAGAGGCGGAGAAAAACGTCGATCAATCAGCCCGGATGGCAGATGCCACAGCAAATCGACCACATGTTCGCCACCGATCAACCGCGCAAGCAAAGGCTTCAGGCGCGGACCAATGCCGGGCAGGCTGTCGATTTCAGCAAAAAGCGGGAACAATATTTCCGGGCGCATGACGGTTTTCGTTGTGTTTTCGGATAAGAACGTTAATAGAACAAATCGGTTTAGGTGCTGGGTATACAACAAAATTATCGTGCGACAACCGACAAGTCACGAGCCAATGCAAATTGGATGGATGACAGCATGGACCAATTGGCGAATTTACCGTACAAACCATGCCACAAAAGACAAACTGTGCCTTTGGTTTTATGCCGATGCACAGTGATCAGAAAAGACAGGAGATCGAACGTGAGTATCGACAGCAAAGAACTTGAAGTACGACGCAAGAAGTTGCTGTTTCGCGGCGGCCATCGCGGTACCAAGGAAAACGATATCCTGATCGGTCGTTTCATGGAGGCGCACCTTGCCACCCTGTCAGAAGAACAGCTCGAACGTTTTGAAATCCTGATGAATGATGTCCCCGATGCCGATTTCTTTAAGTGGGCAACGGGCAAAGAGCAGGCACCGGAGGAATATGATACCGACGTGCTGCACATGATTCAGGAACTGAGCAACGCCAGATAAAACATTGAAGAAATTAAAAGAAATCATTTCAACAAAAGGTCGCAAGCGGCTGTGCGGTGTTCCCGAGGGTGCCGACGCTTTATTGTTGCGCGAATTGCTGGATGCATCGGCAAACAACGCCACAATCCTGCATATCGTGCGCGATGACAAACGCATGGCCCAGCTTGCCGAGGCACTTGCTTTCTTTGCGGGCGAGGTCGAAGTCTTGACCCTGCCTGCATGGGATTGCTTGCCTTATGACCGGGTTTCACCGATTGCCGAAGTTACGGCACGCAGGGTTGAAACATTGACGACACTGGCTGAGGATATCAAACCGGCCAGCGGACAGGGACGTATTGTTCTGGCAACAGCAGCGGCGATCATGCAGCGCGTTCCACGGGTAGATGTTATGCGCGGTGGCAAACTGACCTTTAAATCAGGACAGGAGCATTCGCGCGCCGATCTGACCGGCTATTTTGATCGTATGGGCTATAACCGTGCCGAACAGGTTATGGAGCCCGGTGATTACGCGGTTCGTGGTGATATTGTTGATATATTTGCGCCGGGCATGAAAGAGCCTGTGCGACTTGACTTCTTTGGGGACGAGATCGAGAGCATTCGCCGGTTTGACGTTGAAACCCAGCGTACTGTCGGTCGGATCAACGAAATTGCCCTTCTGCCCGTTGGCGAAGTGTTCCTTGATCAGGAAAGCATTTCCCGGTTCCGTAGCGGATATCGCGAACTTTTTGGCGTCGTATCGCAAACCGATCCACTTTATGAATCGATCAGTAACGGCTTGAAATACGGTGGTATGGAGCATTGGCTACCGTTGTTCCACGACGGTATGGACACTGTATTTGCCTATCTTCCAAGTGTAATGGTCAGCCTTGATCATCAATATGGCGAGGTCATCGAAAACCGCCTTGAGATGATTGACGATTATTATCAGGCGCGTCTGAATATCAAGGGTGGCGGACTTTCGGGTGACAATGTTTACAAACCTGTTCCGCCCGAACGGCTTTATCTGGATCAAGCCGAATTTGACCGGATGCTGAATGATCGCACGGTTCTGGAACTTTCCCCCTATTACGAGGAAGAAAGTGCAGAGCGTGCCGTTTTTGACATGGGTGCACGACCGGGGCGTGATTTTGGCGATGTGCGGGCACGAGCCGATACCAACCTTTATGACGAATTACGTGATTTCATTACCGCCCAGCGCGGGAAAAACCAGCAGGTTGTGATTGCCGCTTATTCCGATGGATCTCGTGACCGCATGGTTTCGGTTCTGCGTGAACATGGTGTTGCCAAGGTCGTAACCGCGGAATGCTGGGAAGACATCACCGATGATCTGACACCGGAACAGCTTGCCGTTGTTATTTTGGATATCGAGCACGGTTTCCGCCGCGAAGGCCTTTGGATTCTTTCCGAGCAAGATATTCTGGGCGACCGCATGAGCCGCCCGGGTGGGCGTCGTCGCAAGGCAGAAAACTTCCTGCGGGAGGCCTCGGAAATTTCCGAAGGCGACCTTGTCGTCCATCTTGATCACGGGATTGGTCGTTATCTTGGTCTGCGAACCGTCACGGCGGGTGGTGCGCCACATGACTGCCTGGAACTGGAATATGATGGCGGGGACAAGCTTTTTGTTCCGGTGGAGAATATCGAAGTTCTGTCGCGCTATGGCTCGGACGAGGGGCTGTCGATCCTTGATAAACTTGGCGGCGTTGCCTGGCAGGCGCGCAAGGCCAAATTGCGCGAACGCATTCGCGATATGGCCGGAAAGCTGATAAAGGTTGCCGCCGAACGCCATCTGCGCAAAGGGGCGGCCCTGACCGCCCCGGAAGGCAGTTATGACGAGTTCTGCGCAAGCTTTCCGTTTGCCGAAACCGAAGATCAGGCGCGTGCCATTCGCGATACGCTTGACGATCTGGCTGCCGGTAAACCGATGGATCGTCTTGTGTGCGGCGATGTCGGGTTTGGCAAAACAGAGGTTGCGCTACGTGCAGCCTTTGCTGCTGTTATGTCGGGCAAACAGGTTGCGATTGTCGCCCCGACCACATTGTTATGCCGTCAGCATTACCTGACCTTCAAGCAGCGGTTTGACGGGCTCCCGGTCCGGGTTGAGCAACTATCGCGTCTGGTAACAGGCAAGAACGCCAAACTGGTCAAAGACAACCTTGAAAGCGGGCATGTCGACATTGTGTGTGGTACGCACGCGCTTTTGGGGAATGGTGTAAAGTTCAAAGACCTTGGGCTTCTGATCATCGATGAAGAGCAGCATTTTGGCGTAAAGCACAAGGAACGCCTGAAAGAGCTCAAAACCGATGTTCATGTGCTGACATTAACGGCAACGCCGATACCGCGGACATTGCAACTTGCGCTAACCGGGGTAAAGGAACTTTCAATTATTGCGACACCGCCGGTCGACCGTCTTGCAGTTCGGACCTATATCACGCCATATGATCCGGTTGTCGTGCGCGAAGCAATCTTGCGCGAACGTCACCGTGGGGGGCAAATCTTCTATGTCTGCCCGCGGGTCAATGAACTTGGGCGGGTTGCCAAGGAACTTGAAACACTGGTGCCTGAAATCAAGTTCGACACTGCTCATGGCCAGATGGGGGCACGTGATCTTGAACAGGTGATGACTGATTTTACAGATCGCAAGTTCGATTTATTGCTGGCGACCAATATTATTGAGTCTGGCATCGACGTTCCGAACGCCAATACCATGATCATCCATCGCGCCGATATGTTTGGTTTGGCACAACTTTATCAGTTGCGCGGGCGTATCGGTCGATCAAAACAGCGCGCTTATGCCTATCTGACCTTGCCGAATGGCAAGAAACTGACAGCAACGGCGCTGAAGCGTCTTGAGGTGATGCAGACGCTTGACAGTCTTGGTGCCGGTTTCAACCTTGCCAGCCATGACCTTGATATACGCGGGGCAGGGAACCTGCTTGGCGAGGAACAATCCGGTCATATCAAGGAAGTCGGGATCGAACTTTATCAGCAGATGATCGAAGAAGCCGTGGCCGAGGCCAAGGGCGAAATCGAGGCAGATGATGCGGCATCCTTCGTTCCGCAGATCAATGTCGGAATGCCGGTGCTGATACCGGATCGTTATGTGCCCGATCTTGGCGTGCGGCTTGGCCTGTATCGTCGTATTTCGGAACTGCGTTCCCGTGAGGAAGTCGATCAGTTTGCCGCCGAGATGATCGACCGGTTTGGCAAGCTGCCAAAAGAGGTCGAAAACCTTTTGGATGTGGTTACGATCAAACAATGGTGCCGTACATCCAATGTTGAAAAACTTGATGCCGGCCCCAAAGGTGCGCTTATCACGCTTCGGAATAATGAATTTCCTAACCCGGCCGGTCTGGTTGGTTTTATCCAGCAACAGGTTGGCGTGGCCCGTTTGCGCCCGGACCACAAGATCGTCTATGCTGCGGGGTGGGATGGTCCGACAGATCGATTGGAAGGTTTAAAGCGCCTGATGCGTCGCTTGGCCGACATTGCTGCAAAAGCATAACGAAAAAGGCAGGTATCCGTTCAGGACCTGCCTTTTTTATTCCCTGACGGGATACATGTCAGACAGGTGTTTCTTCCTGACGTGCCAAACGGATCATGCGTTGCAGAATATCGGGTTCCTGTGCGCCCGAAAGCGCATGTCGGCCATTAAACAGGAAACAAGGCACACCGGTTACCCCCATTTGATGGGCAACACGGTTTTCCTGCGATACGAACTCGCGATCCATGTCACCCCCAAGGTAATCGAGGATTTCGTTTCTGTCCTCGCCATGAGTGACAGCGATCTCAACCAGCACATCAATATCACCAATGTCGCGACCATAAAGGAAGTAAGCCGTAAACAGATCCTCAACCAGATCATTCCCGACAGCGGGGCGTTCGGCGCAGACTTTGTAGATCAGGCGATGGGAATCTGTTGAATCAGGTGTCAGGCGAATGGCATCGAAATTGAAATCGATCCCGACAGCAGCACCAGCAGCCTCGATCGCCTTGTAAACACGGGCTGCACTTTCAGTACCGCCAAATTTGGCAGACAGGTATAATTTCCGGTCGATTCCGCCAGTTGGCATATCGGGGTTCAACAAGAATGGACGCCAAGTAATTGGCATGTGGTCCAGTTTTTCCCGGACAAGCGCCTTTTCCAAGCGTTTTTTGCCGATATAGCACCACGGACACACCGTATCGATGATCGCCTCGATACGGACTGGCATCATCGGTGTTTCGTTATGTGCGGGTTGCCAGTTCATGTTTCATCCATTCAGAAACGATGTGCCCGCCGCAAGCGGTGCGATACCAAGGTGATCGGCAATCGTTTGGCCAATATCGGCGAAACTGTCACGCAAACCAATCGGCCCGGGTTGAATGGCTGGACCGAATGCCATGATCGGCACGAATTCACGCGTGTGATCATTACCGCGCCATGTCGGGTCGCAACCGTGATCCGCGGTAATGATCACAAGGTCGCGCGGTTTTAAAACCGCGCGCAGCTCAGGGATGCGGGCATCAAACTCCTCAAGCGCGTTTGCATAGCCTGACACATCACGACGATGACCGAATTCCATATCGAAATCGACCAGATTGGTGAAAACGATGCTGTTATCAGGTGCCTGATCAATTTCAGTCATCATGGCATCAAAAAGGGCCATATTTCCCGATGCCTTTACCTTTTTTGAAATGCCACGCTGTGCATAGATATCGGCAATTTTACCCACCGAGATAACCGTGCCGCCAGCCTCGCTAAATTTGTCGAGCAGGGTTGGTTTATGTGGCGGAATAGCAATATCGCGGCGGTTTGCCGTGCGCTTGAAATCAGCCGGACTGCTGCCGACAAAGGGCCGGGCAATGACGCGACCAATATTATACGGCTCAACCAGTTTAAAGGCGATCTCGCAAACCTCGTACAACCGATCCAGACCGAAATGTTCTTCGTGGGCGGCAATCTGAAACACGCTGTCGGCCGAGGTATAGCAAATCGGCATGCCGGTTTTGATGTGCTCTTCACCCAGTTCGGCAATGATCGTTGTGCCGGATGCGTGACAGTTACCAAGGATACCCGACAATTTCGCCTGTTTGATCAGGGCATCAGTCAATTCCTTGGGGAAGGTGGGAACTTCAAGCGGGAAATACCCCCAATCAAAATCAACGGGTACGCCCGCGATTTCCCAATGGCCACTTGGTGTATCCTTGCCGCGCGACAATTCCTTGGCATGTCCATAGGCACCGATGATGGCGCCACCATGCTCAAGCCCCGGCGGTACACAACCGGTTGCATCTCTAGCGGCTTCACCAAGACCGAGTGCCGTCATGTTCGGAATATTCAAGGGGCCTTTACGGATATCATTGTCAGCCAGCCCTTTGGCGCAGTTTTCTGCAATATGGCCCAAGGTGTCCGATCCCTGATCACCAAACTTGGCCGCATCCGGCGCTGCGCCGATACCGAAACTGTCTGCAACAATGATGATGGCGCGGGCCATTCCGTCTTCCTTCAGCTGTGTCTGCCATTTGGGTTGATTGGCAGATAGTCATAATTCTCAGTAGTTGCCAGTCGTCTTGGGTGCTGATGACTGATCAATACCACAAGTTTCCAACAAGGCTGTCAGGACGCCGCTGGCGCCAAACCGGAACGTGTCAGGTTCCGCCCAGCCTTCACCCATGATCTCGTCAGCAATGGCAAGAAAGAGTGCTGCGTCATCGGTCGTTTTGACACCGCCTGATGCCTTGAAACCACAGGCAAGGCCATCTTCCTCGCGGGCGTCGCGAATGGCAGTGATCATTGCCACCGCAGCCTCCGGCGTCGCGCCGACCGGAACCTTTCCGGTCGATGTTTTGACGAAATTCGCACCATGTTTGATGGCAAGGCGGGCGGCCTCATAGACCTTTGACAGGTCGTCAAACTCGCCACTTTCAAGGATGACCTTCATCGTCGTCATAGGGCCACAAGCCGTCCGGGTTGCTTCAATAACATCAATGACAGTCTGAATATCCCCGGCCAGAAAAGCCTTGTAAGGTAAAACCAGATCAACTTCGTCCGTACCCTTGGCAACAGCATCAGCGGTTTCATCGCCCACACGCTGGGCATTGGTGCCTCCAGCCGGGAAATTGACCACAGTTGCGGTTTTGACACCGCTTTGTCCCAATGCACGCCACGCAGTTTCGACAAAAGGTGCGTATACACAAACGGCGGCTGTATTCCCTGCCGGGCTTTGTGCGCGATCACACAGTGCTTCGATCTTTTCGACCGTGTCGTCGTCATTCAGGCTGGTCAGATCAAGAACGGAAATGGCCAGACGTGCGGTATCCGCATCGCTTTTTGCCGCAGCTTTGGCCGCGGCAATGACTTCTGAAACAGAATTCGGGTCGAACATGTCGGTATCCTTAAAACGCGCAGGACGCGAAGTATAGAGATCGGCAGGAATTATACCGAACTCTTGCTATCGCGTCCTGTAAAGAAGGTCAACGGGCGGTCAACAGAAGTCCTTCACGCCCTGGTAGAACGTCTGCCCCGGCCACCGAGCACAGCAAACCACCCGGCACCACAAGGCGCCCACCAACGCGGGCATACATGAAGCCATCCGTGCGGCTGGAAAACGGTGTTTTGTCACCTGTTTCGCAATCAAGAACATAGCCCAGTTCCTGACCTGCCTTTACGTGTACTCCGGCATCAACGGAAAATACGATCATACCGCCATGTGTTGCCGTCACACGGTCAACACCTGCAAGCGGTGAGGCCGTGCATTTTGCCGGGGGCAGAGGGCCGGGATCACCTGCGATAACGCCGCGACGTTGCAGGAATGCAAACAGGTTCTTTGCATCCTGACAAGCAAGGTGATCATAAACGTCCTGTTCACCACGCAGTTCTATCGTGGTCGAAAGCGTTGCCATCGGGATCGGAAACTTGTCGCCATAAACGCGACGCAATTCGACCCAAGGGCGGCTGAAAGCTTCGTCGAACGGGTTGGCACCGCTTTCTTCGGCGATCAGGCAGGCTTCGGCACCAATCTGTGCTGACAGATCCGCTGCATCCGGCCAGCTGGAATCGCTGGTGTAAAGGTGCATGGCAGCTTCCCAATCGCAATGCAGATCAAGAACATAATCGGCATCAATAGCCAGTTCAGCCAGTGTCAGACGCAGATCCTGAAGGTCAGTCAGTGGTCCGGCATTGATGCGATGCTCTTTGATCAGGCGGCGCAATTCTGTGCGAATGACCTCTACATTGGTTTCCGCATTCCGCGCAAGTTTTCCATCGACGGCTGTGATCAGTTCCTGGCACAGGTCCGGATAATGCCGGTTAAAGTTCTGCCCCGTGCGCATTTCAAAACGCCCAAGCGGTTTCATATCGACATACTGGGTAAGACCAATTGGATTGGCAAAGGGCACAATAACGATTTCACCCTTGATCTCGCCATTGTCTTCGGCAGCTTGCAAAAGCTTTTCCAGATGATGCAGGGCGATGACACCGGGCAGTTCGTCGGCATGAAGGGCCGCCTGCAGGTAGGCTTTGGGGCCCTTTCCGGGGTTACCGTAACGGCGAACTGTCAGGGCACGGGCAGTACCCATTTGGGGGCGAAGCAGTTCAATGCGTTCCTGTTGCATGATATTCCTGTGGGAGAGGGTGACGGCGTAATAAGTGTCTCGGGCAAACCATGCGCCAGTTACCCGACAGGAGGGGCTCGACGTCCTGAATGGAAGATGGTTGGCGACTGGACCGTTCGGTGGCTTAAAAGAAAATCAAACGTGACCACCAGCTTTTGCGACACCGGTTTTCGCTTCCTTCCGGTGTTCGCTCCGACGCAGATATTTTTCAATCCCCTTGAAACCGAATGTCAGAACATAAACGATGATCAGGTAAATCACGCCTGCCGAGATAAAGGCTTCATAAGGCAAGGCTGTACGCGCAACGATTTTGCGGGCTGCCCCCGTCAGTTCCATCATGGTGACTGTCGACGCCAGTGATGTGGCCTTTAGGGTAAAGATCACATCGTTGGTATATGCAGGCCAGATGATTTGCCACATGCGCGGGAAGATCACCCGTCGATAGGTGGTAAAGGGTGTCATGCCGCAGGCGCGTGCAGCTTCAATCTCGCCATTCGGGACATTCTGGATGCCACCACGCATGATTTCAGCCATATAGGCGGCTGTGTTCAGAACAAAGGTCAGCAAACAATACCAGTATGGGTCGCGCAAATAGGTCCAGGACCAGTGATCCTGAATACCATCAATGCTCGCGATCAGTTGTCCGCAGCCATAATACATCATGAATAGTTGCGCGATCAGCGGTGTACCGCGAAATACATAGATGAAAGCAAAGGGTATGACCTGAACCCAGACTAGTTTCGAAACTCGTGCCACCGCAAGCGGGATCGCAATCAGAGTACCAAAAACAACCGATACCGCCAGCAGCTGCAAGGTTAGAAGGAACCCCTGCCAAAGCCAGGTGTCGTATTTGGTAAGGACGTATATCAGATCTTCAAACATTGATTACGCCCTCGCAATGCCGCGGGAAGCCCGCTTTTCAAGCCGGTTGAAGACGAACAGCGAGACTGTCGTAAAGGCCAGAAACATCGCCATTGCAACCAGATAGAAGGTAAAAGGCGCTTTTTCCGTCCCGGCACCAACCGCAGCCTTGCGCAAGATTTCCTCGACACCAACGACGGAAATCAGGGCTGTATCCTTGATCAGAACCTGAAACAGATTATTCAGGCCGGGTAGGGCGAACCGCCAGAGTTGCGGTAATTTTATACGAAGAAAAATTTGTGTCGGTGTCATGCCACATGCCGTCGCGGCTTCGATCTGACCAATGGGAATCGACTGCATGGCTGCCCGGAAAACTTCGGATGCAAATGCTCCCTGAACCAGAGCAAGGGCGGCAACACCCGACCAAAATGCCGGGATGTCAACACGAACAGCTTCGCCACCAATAAGTTCTGCAAAGTTCTGAACGGCAATTGTGCCGCCAAAATAGATCAACAAAATAACGAGAAGCTCGGGAATACCGCGAATAATAACGGTATAACTTTCCCCGATCACCCTCAGGGTTCTGTAACGTGACAATTTTGCCGACGCACCCAGCAAACCCAGAATAATCATGAATGGCAAAACGGTCAGGCAAAGTTGAACTGTGACCAGTCCCCCTTCAAGCATTTGCCAACCGCGGCCGTATAAATCAAACATGGTATCTCCTGCAAACCTTCATGCCACGTCCGTATCGGGCAATAAGGGAAGGGCGGCACACTGATGCCGCCCTAAACTGCTTTCCGATCAATTCGGGTGCAGGTTGATTTCTTCGAAGTATTTTTTGTTGATTTCCTGATACGAACCATTGGCGAGCATTTCCGCCAGTGCCTTGTTCAGTATCTCTTTCAGGTCCTGATCTTCTTTGCGGATACCGATGCCGGCACCTTCACCAAAGAATTCAACCGGTGCAAAGGTATCGGAAACGAACGTGTAACCTTTGCCTTCGTCAGATTTGACCCATTCGACGAGAACGCCCGAATCTGCGAGTGTTGCATCAATACGACCAGCCGTCAGGTCAAGCAACGCGTTGTCCTGCGTGTCATACATGCGAATTTCCGCATTCGGAAAATTATCTTCAAGGAAGGCAGAGTGCGTGGTCGACCGCTGAACACCAATCACAAGGTCGTCAAGAGCGTCTTCGACAACGGCCTCATCTTTCCATGCCGTAATCGACATGCCTTCCTTGCCAACAAACACAGCCGGTGTGGTGCTGTAATAGTTAGTGAAATCGATCGAACGTTTGCGCTCTTCGGTGATCGACATCTGGGCTATGATTGCATCATATTTTTTTGCCAGCAGCCCAGGAATGATCCCATCCCAATCCTGAGCAACGATCTCGCATTCGATACCAGCGGTTTCGCAAAGTTTTACAGCGAAATCGACATCAAATCCCTGCAGGTTGCCGTCCTTGTCGACATAGTTGAACGGGGGATATGCACCTTCGGTTGCGATGACGACTTTCTCCCAGGCTGCACTTGCTGCCGATGCACTCAGTGCGACACCTACGGCTGCGGCGGTTGCAACCTTGATCCAGTTTTTCATTCATAGTCTCCCTTGTTGTTGAGAACAGGTCGTATCGACACTGTTCTTGTCGGTCGGTTCTTTCTTGGAACCAGCCCTTCCAGATCAGAAATCACGCTGAAGGAATTGCTTCATGCGTTCTGATTTTGGATTTTCGAATACCTCTTTCGGGTTTCCAAACTCTTCGACCAGCCCCTGATGGAGGAACATGACGTGGCTTGATACCCCTTTGGCGAAGCTCATCTCGTGGGTTACGACCAGCATGGTGCGGCCTTCTTCGGCAAGATCGGTCATAACGCGCAGAACTTCCCCTACAAGTTCAGGGTCAAGGGCGGATGTCGGTTCATCAAACAGTAGAACTTCCGGTTCGATTGCCAAGGCACGGGCAATCGCAGCACGTTGCTGCTGCCCGCCGGAAATGTGGCCGGGATAATAGTCACGGCGTTCATACATACCCACTTTGTGAAGCAGCGCATCGGCCCGTTCGATGGCTTCTTTTTTCGGAATGCCAAGAACATGCACCGGTGCTTCGATCACATTTTCCAGAATGGTCAGGTGGCTCCAAAGATTGAAGCTTTGAAAGACCATGGCCAACTTGGTGCGAATGCGTTGGAGCTGTTTTTTGTCGGCCGGTTCCTGACTTCCATCTTTTAGTGCGCGCATTCTTATCAATTCTCCATGCACATGCACGGCACCGGCATTCGGTGTTTCAAGAAGGTTGATGCAACGCAAAAAGGTACTTTTGCCAGAACCGGACGATCCGATGATTGAAATCACGTCTCCGGTATTCGCAGTCAGATCAATACCTTTGAGGACTTCATGCTCCCCAAAGCTTTTGAACATCCCTTCGACCTTTAAGGCGGGTATGTTTGTGCTCATATCGAGATTACAGAGTCCCCTGTTTAAAGTTCTTGTTGTTTTGGACTGTCCGATCCGCATCAGACCGATGCTTCACCCCTTTGGACGATCCGAATCACATTCTTCCCCTGAATAATTGCCTGTCCGGGCACCGTAATTCTACTGATTTTTTGCAGTTATATGAAGAAAACGGTTGTCTCCGCATTATATTTGGACGGGGCTTGGAAAGCTTGGCAAATATACTGCTGCGCTAAGTGTTTTTACGCAATAAAAAATCCTGATACCCCAGAAAGCAACGAATCATTCAGCAATTTGCTGAATGATTCTGCACTTTTCGAGGCTACCCGGAACATCGAGCATTTATGTGGCAGATAAAAACCGAATTAATTGTCGCGAACAGTTTTCAGGAACCCAATCACTTCCTGACGCAGTTTTCCGGCAAGGGCCTGCATTTCATTTGACGATTGTAAAAGAGCCCGTGCCTCGTCACTGACCATGGTCGATGCATCAGAAACAGCCGATACATTGCGGGAAACATCCTGTGTACCGGATGCGGCACGTTGAACGCTGTCGGCTATTTCTTGTGTCGCAGCCCCCTGTTGCTCGACAGCAGCAGCGATCGCGTTGCAGAATTCGTTAATCCGCCCGATTGTTGTGGTAATGTCCCTGATCTCGGTTACAGAGCGGGCAGAAGAAGATTGAATGCCGTCGACTTGGGTTTGGATATCACCGGTAGCCTTGTCTGTCTGATTGGCAAGTGACTTGACTTCTCCTGCGACAACGGCAAATCCTTTGCCCGCATCGCCGGCTCTCGCGGCCTCGATGGTAGCGTTCAGGGCCAGCAGGTTAGTCTGGCCTGCAATATCCTGGATCAGGCCGACCACCTTACCGATCCGTTCTGCTGCATCGGCAAGTTCCGTGACTGTCTGACTGGTGTTGTTAACCCCATCCACAGCCATGCCTGCAACCTGGATTGACTGGGTAACCTGTGCGCCAATCTCGCGAATTGCTGCCGAAAGTTCTTCGGTTGCAGCCGCTACGGTTTGCACGCTTTCAGTCGTTTGTGCAGCAGCCTCGGATACCGCAGCAGCACGTGCATTGGATTCTTCGGCGCTGGCGGTAAGTTGCTTCGCAACATGCTGGGTTTGTTCCGACGCATGGGCAACCGTTTCAACAATTGAAAGAACATTTTGCTCAAAGCTGTCAGCCATCTGATTCAGAGCACGTCTGCGCTCTTTCGCCACTTGCTTTGCCGATTCCTCGTTTTCTCGGGCGAGGCGCTCCATCTCTACCGCGTTGTTCTTGAACACCAGCACTGCTGCTGCCATCGAACCGATTTCATCCTTGAGCTCGCTCCCCGGAACCTCCACCTGACGGTCTCCGCTCGCAAGGCGCGTCATTGCATCTGTCATGCTCAGAACCGGGCCAGAAACCCATTGACGCACCAAAATCCCCATCAAACTCATAATGGCAAGAACCGCGATGATGGCTGTGATGATTGCTGTCTGACGGAAATTACCAAGCGAGGCATAGGCAATATCACGATCAATGGCAAAACCGAGATACCAGTTTACTGCAGGCAGGCCTTCGACCTTGAAAAAGGTGAATATCAGGTCACCGTTGCCATTAAGGATATCATCCATCCCGACGCGAACGGTCGGTGTGCTCTCGGGAAAGGCTTCTGCCATCGGTTGCAGTGTAAAGTTCGCATCTGGATGGATCAGAACGGTACCCTGCTCATTAACCAGAAAACCATAGCCGATGCCGCCAAGATCGACACTGCGTACAAGTTCACCCAAAGTGGTGATGTCAATATCGCCACCAACAACACCAAGAATTTTACCCGCATCGGACACCGGTGCAGTTGCCGTTACGATCAGTTTGCCGGTTGATGCATCGGTATATGGTTCGGTAAGAGTGCTGCCGCCCGTAGCAACCGCATCCGAATACCACGGCCGTTTGCGCGGGTCATAGTCGTCGGGCAATTCATCTGACGGGAACATCAGCATTTCGCCCGATGCGCTGCCGAAATATGAGAACATGAATGTATTGGCAAGGGCAGGGCGACTGACCAGCCCCTTCACGCTGTCGCTATCATTGTTTTGGGCAATATTTTGACCAAGGCTTTCAACCAGTAGCTTGCGACCGTCGAGCCAGTTGGCAATCCCCGCAGTCGCCAGCGATCCGGTTTCGGCCAGTTTTGATTGTAGTGATTCCTGAATTGCAGTTCGTTGCTGGAAATCGAAATACAGGATGAATGCAACGAATGTCGTCACAACAATCAACGCCGCAGCCAGTAGAATACGGCTGCCAATGTTCAGCGACATCAGGTTTTCTCCGGTGATACTATGATCCCTGACTTTATCAGTTTGGTATCATGTAATCCGGTTACAAGTGGCCGTAAGCATCTGATGAAATGGGAAAATACGTGTATTGACCACGGCTCATGCAGCCTGTGATTGAACGCCGTCAAATGATTGCGAGCGCATACAAATATTGCGGATGTCGCGACTATTCAAACACTGATTATAAAAGGGAAAATGGCGGAGAGACAGGGATTCGAACCCTGGGTACCCGTAAAGGCACGCCGGTTTTCAAGACCGGTGCATTCAACCACTCTGCCATCTCTCCGCATTGTGGTGGCGTTTATCGCCGTGCGCGCCCTCAATAAATTGCCATCGAGAAGCTGTCAATATGTCAGTTTCCTCTCGGCCAAAATTCTGCTGCCAACAGATATAAAAGCCCGATGGAGAGTAGACATTTAACAAGTCTTAACGTGTCAGGCGGTATCAGCAATATGTGCAGGCCCTAAGGGGGGCGGCCAAAGTGAATGGTTTCAGCAAACAAGCAGCCCTGAAACTTCAAGTCAAATCGGGACGAGGCGAGCAAAATGAAATTTCGGACCATCGGAACTGTAGCGTCAATTATCGGCATGCTGGTAACCGTTTCACCGGCTGCGGCCCAGACCAACACCGATGACTTGCCTGCGTTCACGACAGACGGCTTCGATACGTGGCTGGTTGATTTCAAAGAAGATGCGGCGTCGCAAGGCATTTCCCAGAAGACACTGGATATTGCTTTTGCCAATACGCAACCAATCCCGAAAGTGATTGAGTATGATCGCAGCCAGCCGGAATTTAAACTGACCTTCGAGCAATACCTCCAGCGCGTAGTGCCACAATCCCGTATTGACGAGGGGCGACGCAAATATGTGGAAAACCGTGCGATTATTGATGCCGCAGCAAAAGAATACGGTGTCCCGGGCCATTACCTGACTGCATTCTGGGGTATTGAAACCGGTTTTGGGCGTCATACCGGCGGATATTCCGTAATTGATTCGCTTGCAACCCTTGCATTTGAAGGGCGTCGCGCGGAATATTTCCGGACCGAGCTGATCAATGCACTTAAAATCATCGATGCTGGCCACATTGCTGCTGACAATATGGAAGGGTCGTGGGCCGGGGCCATGGGGCAGGCGCAATTTATGCCTTCCACCTTCCTGAACTATGCCCGTGACGGGAACAACGACGGAAAGATCGATCTTTGGGGGGCCAAGGAAGACGTATTTGCATCCGCTGCAAACTATCTTTCAACGGTCGGCTGGAAAACTGATGAACGCTGGGGACGCAAAGTCAGTATTCCCGACGATCTGGATAAATCAGTTACCGGACGCGAAATTCGCAAGCCGATTAGTGAGTGGCAGAAACTTGGTGTTCGCATGCCTGACGGTTCCAGCCTTCCGGCAGCCGACATGGATGCTTCAATTGTCATTGTAAATGACGGTGCCGGACCAGCTTATATGGTTTATAACAATTTCCACACCATCATGCATTGGAACCGGTCGACCTATTTCGCAATTGCTGTTGGTACACTTGCCGATGCGATTGCTGGTCGTTAACTGATTTGCCTGATCAAATGCGGATAAATATCTGGACGAGGACAACTGAATGCCGAGAAACGCGCGCAAGGCGCTGATGCAGGGCTGGAACAAAGGGCGTTGGGCTGCTGGTGCACTTGCCATTACCGTTTTATTGGCCGGTTGTGCTGAAACGCAGCTTGCGGTCCATGGGGTCAAACGTATTGGCGGTGCGCAGCAGCAACCTGTACAAATTGGTTCCTATAAAGTGGGGAACCCATACGAGATTGCGGGGCAGTGGTATTACCCGGCGGCCGACTATGAGTACAAGGAAACCGGGATTGCTTCCTGGTATGGTCCCAAATTTCATGGCAAGAAAACCGCGAACGGCGAGATATTTGATCAGTACGAAGTATCCGCTGCGCATCGTACGCTTCCGATGCCAAGTGTGGTGCGCGTAACCAATCTGGAAAATGGTCGTTCCCTGAAGGTTCGGATTAACGATCGCGGACCATTTGCGCATAGCCGTATCATTGATATGTCGCGGCGTGCCGCCCAGTTGCTTGGGTTCGAGCAAAAAGGAACAGCCAAGGTTCTGGTTGAAGTCATCGAAGATGAAAGCCGTCAGATGGCAGCCATCGCCCAGGGCAAGGCCGCACCAGCCGTAACCGTTGCCGAACAGCAAACCGTTTCCGCAGCACCGCGGGATACGGTCGAAACCGTTCGTCTGGATAATGACGGGCCGATCACCGACAGTGGAGAGCCCACAAAATCAACCATCAAAAGGACACCGCCAACTGAAGCTGGCGCCTCAACACAGGCTGTAACGCAGTCCCCCCTTGATGGCACAGTCGAAGAAACTGCGGTTGTTCAGATGGAACCGGTTTCACCTTCTTCTATCTATGTGCAGGCCGGCGCATTTTCGGTTTACGACAATGCACTTAACCTTCGGAACCGGCTATATGACATGGCCCCAAGCAAGATAGAACCGGTTGATGTTAAAGGGACAACCTTTTATCGCGTTCGGCTTGGACCGTTGAACACCGTTCCCGAAGCGGACATTCTGCTCGAACGGGTGATTGCGACCGGCCAGAATGGTGCGAAAGTCGTTGTAGAGTGTGCTGACGGAGCTTTGCAAAACAGCGTTTCCGGTTGCTAAGATTTGTATCCGGTTCTGATAATTCGGAATTTGGAGAAAAGTCGTAGCGATTGCACAATTTTGCCGGATTTGCGACATAGAGACCGATCTTCATCCGCCTGTGCAACGGGCGGCAGGACAGTTAATTTAAAGAACAAGGTTAGGACGTTATGAGTTTGATGCCGCCAATTCCGTTCAAGAGCAAACTGAACCGGTTAGTGGCCGGGGCCGCGATATTCGGCTCTGTCATGACGATATCCCTGACCAGCGCATTAGCGCTCGAAACAACCGCGCGCGAAGCCTATCTGATGGATTTCGATACTGGCGCAGTATTGTTGAGCAAGAATGGCGATGCTTTGACAGAACCGGCTTCCATGACCAAGATGATGACAGTTCATTTGCTGTTTGACCGGATTAAGGATGGCAGCCTTTCCCTTGAGGATACATTCCACGTTAGTGAGAAGGCCTGGCGCAAGGGTGGATCGAAAATGTTTGTCGAGGTAAATTCCGACGTTTCGGTCGATGACCTGCTGCATGGGATTATTGTTCAATCAGGTAACGATGCCGCGATCGTCGTCGCCGAAGGTCTGGCCGGTACAGAAGAAGCCTTTGCCGATGAAATGACTGCAGAGGCACGTGAAATCGGAATGACCAAATCGGTATTCAAAAATGCAACGGGTTGGCCTGCTGAAGGCCACGTGGTTACGGCTCACGATCTGGCAATTCTTGCACGCGACACCATCCGGAAGTTTCCCGAGCTTTATAAACTCTATGCGGTGAAAGAATTCACCTATAACGGCATTCGCCAACCGAACCGTAACCCGCTTCTGGGCACCAGTGCCGGCGTTGATGGCATGAAAACCGGTCATACCGAAACGGCAGGATATGGTTTGACGGCAACCGCCGAGCGCGATGGGCGTCGTCTTATTCTTGTTGTTAATGGTCTTGGCTCTGTAAGGGAACGTCGTACGGAATCCCAGAAACTTCTGGATTGGGGTTTTCGCGAATTTGATAACTATGACCTGTTTGACGCCGATGAAGTCGTAAGCAGCGCGAATGTCTGGCTGGGGTCTGAGGCGAAAGTCGATCTGGTAACCAATCAGGATATCCTTTTGACTCTGCCGCGTACCAATCGCGACGATATGAAGGTCTCTGTAGTTTATGAAGGCCCGATTCCTGCACCCGTTACCGCAGGTCAGCAGGTTGCAACCCTCAAAGTAGAAATCCCCGATAATGAGCCACGTGAATTCCCGCTTTATGCTGCATCCGAAGTCGGGCGCCTTGGCTTTATCGGGCGTATCGGTGCTGCAATCAAATATCTGCTGTGGGGAGCAAACGGTTGAACGCGATGCCTGGTTTATTCATCAGCTTTGAAGGCGGTGAAGGCAGCGGCAAAACAACCCAGATACGCCGACTTAAAGAGTGGTTTGGCCTCCGTGGGCACGATGTTGTCGTCACACGAGAACCCGGTGGGTCACCGGGAGCCGAAGAAATCAGGAATCTGTTGCTGACCGGTGATCCGGGACGCTGGGATGCCGTGACAGAAGCGCTTTTGATGTTTGCATCGCGTCGCGATCACGTCGAACGAACCATTCGTCCGGCACTTGCGGCTGGAAAAGTCGTCTTGTGTGATCGATTCGCGGACTCTTCTGTTGCCTATCAGGGCTTTGGTCATGGTCTGGGGCCGGATTACATCCGCAATCTCTGGCAAATTGCGATTGGTGACTTCAAACCGGACCTGACGCTGATTTTCGATCTTCCTGTTGAAGTGGGTTTGAAACGGGCAGGGGCGCGTTTTGCCAATGTCAGTGCCGCCGAGGATCGTTTTGAGCGTATGGGAACAGATTTTCATCAGCGTCTTCGCGACGGCTTTCTCGAGATCGCCAGACATAATCCTGAACGCTGCAAAATCATTGATGCGGATGGTGAAATCGACGTGATTTTCAAACGCGTGATTGCAGCTGTTTCCGACCGATTATTCGCGCAGGGGGCCTGAGCCATGGCCGTCGACAATCTCGAAGAAGACGGGGCATTCCCGACACCTCGCCGCAACGATCATTTCGTGGGTCACGAAGAAGCAGAAAAGACCATTCTGGATGCATGGAACAGTAAACGCATGCATCATGCATGGCTGCTGTGTGGACCTCGCGGGGTTGGCAAGGCGACACTCGCCTATCGTATGGCACGTTTCGTTCTTTCTGGCGGTAATGAGCAGGGCGGCGGGTTGTTTGGTGATGCACCTGAAGGATTGCATGTTGATCCTGAAAACCCCGTATTTCGTCGAATTGCCGGGGGCGGGCACGGAGACCTCAAGGTCATTGAACGCCAGTATGACGAAAAGAAAAAACGCCTTCAGGGTGAAATTACCGTTGATAGCGTTCGTACGGTTGGCAATTTCATGTCAAAAACCGCTGCCGAAGGCGGCTGGCGGATTGTCATCGTGGATGCTGCCGACGAATTGAACCGGAACGCGGCCAACGCGATCCTAAAGGTTCTTGAAGAACCGCCTGCGAACGCGATGATGATCCTGGTTGCGCATCAACCCGGCAAACTTTTGCCGACAATCCGGTCGCGGTGCCGTCGCCTTAACTTGGGTGTCCTTGAGGACCATCAGGTGGTCGAGCTTCTGGGGCGTTATTGCCCGGAGCTTGATCTTGATGATCGTGATGCATTGTCCGGCCTTGCAGAAGGCAGTATTGGCCGGGCGTTGCAACTGTACGATGTTGGCGGGCTTGAATTTTATACCGAAATGGTCCGTCTGCTTGCGGCATTGCCGGATGCTGACGTGCTGGCACAGCATAAATTTGCCGAACGGTTTTCCCCGGCGGATCGCGACGCCGCCTTTGCTACGGTGACGGATCTTCTGCACTGGTGGCTTGGGCGTCTGATCCGCTTTGCAGCAACAGGGCAGGTGCCACGTGAAGTGATTGAGGGGGAATTGCCCGCAATGCAGCGCATGGCCGCTGCGCAACCGCTTGATCAATGGATTGAGGTGTGGGAAAAGATCAGCGAACTGATGAGTGCCACGCGTGGTTTGCATCTTGATCGCAAACAGGCTTTGCTCAATGCATTCTTCATGCTTGAAGAAACCATGCGAAACTGAAAAAAGCACCAATCAACCGGAATTATGACCATAACGGCCCATTTCGGGCCGTTTTGTTTCACGACTTGCGCGAAGGATTTGCGATCATGACCGGGCACAAACAGCCCTATTACATCACAACACCGATCTATTACGTCAATGACAAGCCACATATAGGTCATGCCTATACTACGCTTGCCTGCGATGTGCTGGCCCGCTTCAAGCGCCTGGACGGTTATGATGTGATGTTCCTGACCGGCACCGATGAACACGGTCAGAAGGTCGATAAATCGGCCACGGCCAAAGGCATCGATCCGCAAACCTTTACCGATCAGGTTTCGCAGAATTTCCGCGATCTTGCCGTGCATATGAATTACTCGAATGACGATTTCATTCGCACGACCGAAGAACGTCATAAGAAAGCCTGTCAGGCACTTTGGGATACACTGTTTAAAAAGGGCGAGATTTATCTTGGCTCTTACGACGGTTGGTATTCTGTTCGCGATGAAGCGTTTTACGGCGAAAAGGAACTGATTGAAAAGGATGGGGAAAAGGTTGCACCAACCGGTGCCCCCGTCGAGTGGGTTTCCGAGCCAAGCTATTTCTTCAAGCTGTCGGCCTGGGGGGATCGTCTGTTGAAATTCTATGACGACAACCCCGATTTCATCGCCCCGCAGTCTCGCCGCAATGAAGTGATCAGCTTTGTAAAGGGTGGCATGCATGATTTGTCGGTATCGCGTACCAGTTTCAAGTGGGGCGTGCCGGTACCGGGCGACGAAGATCATGTCATGTATGTCTGGCTTGATGCGCTGACCAACTATCTGACCGCTATCGGTTATCCCGATGGCGATCCGGCCAAGCTCGAAAAGTTCTGGCCTGCAGATCTGCATATGGTTGGAAAGGATATCCTTCGTTTCCACGCTGTTTATTGGCCAGCATTCCTTTTGGCAGCCGGTATTACACCGCCGAAAAGAGTCTTTGCACATGGCTGGTGGACCAATGAGGGGCAGAAAATCTCGAAATCGCTAGGCAATGTGATTGATCCCTACGATCTGACCGATCAATACGGTCTGGATCAGACCCGTTATTTCCTGCTGCGCGAAGTTCCGTTTGGCAATGATGGTGATTTTTCGCACCGTTCGATGGTCAACCGGATGAACAGCGAACTGGCCAACGACCTTGGCAATATGTGCCAGCGCGTTCTGTCCATGATCCACAAGAACTGCGATGCTGTCGTGCCGTCGGCCGGTAAATTTACCGATGCCGATCAGGTCATTCTAGGCAAGGCGCATGGCATGCTGGATACCATACGTCCGCTATTTGACGCGCAGGCGTTCCACAAGGGGATCGAGGCGATCTGGGAACTGGTTGGGGATGCGAACCGTTATGTCGATGAAATGGCACCTTGGGGCCTGAAAAAGACCGATCCGGCACGTATGGAAACGGTTCTTTATGTTCTGGCAGAGGTCATTCGTCATGTCGGCATTCTCGTACAACCGTTAATGCCTGCGTCCGCTGCAAAAATCCTTGATCAACTGGTTTTGCCCGAAGATCAGCGCGGCTTTGAGAAACTCGGACCGGATCACGCTTTGGTCGCCGGTACCAAACTGCCGAAACCCGAAGGAGTTTTCCCGCGTTATGTCGAGGCCGCAGACGAAGGAGATAAGGCATGAATGTCGCTCTTGTCGACAGCCACTGCCATCTGGATTATCCCCAGTTTTCCGATGATCTATCGGGCACGATTGCGCGTGCCCGAAATGCAGGTGTCGGCATGATGGTCAGTATTGGCGTAAAGCTCTCGACATTTGAAAATGTCCGCGCTGTTGCTGCCAAAGCAGATCATATTTATTGCACAGTCGGTGTTCATCCGCATGAGGCCGGCGAGGAGGGGCTTTCATCGCCTGATCGCCTGATTGAAATGGCGTCTGATCCGAAGATTATCGGCATCGGTGAAAGCGGTTTGGACTATTACTATGATAATGCCCCACGAGAAGCGCAGCGTGAAAGCTTTCGCGCGCATATTGCGGCCTGCCGGGAAACCGGTCTGCCATTGATCGTGCATACGCGCGATGCAGATGACGACACGATGGATATCCTTGAGGACGAATATGAAAAGGGGCCGTTTACCGGTGTAATTCACTGTTTCTCGAGCTCGGCAGCACTGGCACAGCGGGCACTTAAGATCGGTTTCTATATTTCCTGCTCGGGCATTATCACATTCAACTCGGCCAAGGAAATTCAGGCGGCCGTTGCCGACGTGCCGCTTGATCGTTTGCTGGTGGAAACCGATGCACCTTATCTGGCTCCAGTCCCGAAACGCGGTAAACCGAACGAGCCAGGTTATGTTGCCCATACTGCCGCAAAACTGGCGCAAATCAAGGATGTCAGCCCGAATGAAATAGCCCGTGCGACCACGGATAATTTCTTTGCCCTGTTTACCAAGGCGGATCGGAATCATCTTCTGTCGCCGGAGGCAGGGGTATAGTGACGAAAATCACCATTCTGGGCTGCGGATCATCAAACGGTGTCCCATCTGTTGGCTTGGGATGGGGAAAATGCAATCCGGAAAACCCCAGGAATCGGCGCCTGAGAAGCTCGATCCTGATTGAGCAGAATGGTAAGAAGATATTGGTCGATGTGACGCCAGATTTTCGGGAGCAGGCACTGCGTCATGATATCAACCATATTGATGCTGTCCTGTTTACCCATGCGCATGCAGATCATGTGCATGGCATAGACGAACTTCGCTGGATCAATGTTGCGATGCATCGTCCGCTTGATATCTATGCGGCACCTGAAACCATTTCGGACATCGACCATCGCTTTGCCTATGTGTTTGAGCCATTGGCCGACGGCATTGATTTTTACTACAAGCCCGTCCTGGTCCCGCATGTCATATCCGGGCCATTCGATGCAGCAGGGGTCCCGATAACCGTTTTTCGTCAGGATCACGGCTATGGCGAGACGCTGGGCTTCAAGGTGGGCAATTTTGCCTATTCAACGGATGTTGTCGATTTCCCTGAAGAATCCCGTGAACATCTGTACGGGCTGGATGTCTGGGTCGTTGACTGTCTGCGCCACAAACCGCATGCCACACACGCACATCTTGAAAAGGCGTTGGAATGGGTTGCGGAGTTCAAACCCAAACAGACTTACTTTACCCATATGAGCATTCTGTTTGATTATGACGAGGCAATGGCCGATACGCCAGATCACGTCGCGCCAGCTTATGATGGTCTCGTCATAAATCTGGACTAAGGAGCGGATGAGTTAACTGCGCAGGGTGCAGCGTTCTACACATGAAAAAGTTCTATAATATATATTATGACAAATAATTTGATGTTTGATTTTAATGCATTACCCGAAACTCGGGTTGCGGGCACTCCAACCCTTTGGAAACATCAGATCATACCACTGAAATGATGTCTAATTTTTTGATATTTCATCACCTTACATCGGCTTCATAAAGTGCTTGATGATTAATGTGCCGATCTGGGTGGCTCGCCACCACCCTTCTCTACAATCACTTCATGATCCAGCAAGGGGGCCACATCGTAGTCGCTGGCATCCATCATCCCGGAAACACGTTGCAGCGCCGCGATCAGAAAGCTTTGCTCCCACTCGTCCAGTGCCTTGAATTTATCGGAAAACCGGTCATGCAGCGCCATAGGCGCACGATCAAGGATACTTCTGCCGTGATCGGTCAGCTGAACGAATACCTTGCGCTTGTCCGAGTTGCCACGTGCGCGCATCACCAAATTCATGGCCTGAAGCCTATCAACAAGCGCGGTAGCCGATGCTTGGGCAAGATTGACCTTGCCTGCAATTTCACCGACGGTCATCTCCCCAAATTCTTCAAGGGATTGCAGGACAATCAGTTGGGATGTCTTAAGCCCCGTGACCTTGCCAAGCTTTTTGGCGTGGATATCACTGGCCCGCAAGATTCGCCGAATTGAAATAAGTGCTTCATGCAACTTGTCCATGCTGCAATTCCGGAATTTGTTGTTCTGACTTCGTAAAGTAATAGCCTTCTACCTGACTGACTGCAATGTTTTCCGCACTATTTCCATAGATATTCGAAGCATAATTCAATCGAATATCGTTAGATCAAAGATCGATTTTTATTTAATCAATGGATTAAAATTGGAAACGCGGATCGAACTTTAATTGATTTAAATCAAATAGATAAAACATTTCACGATTTCGTCACGTCGGCCATGTTGACCTTTTTATATCGATGTTCTATATATTTGTCGCGACATGAAAGATCGCGTATCGAAATAATGAGGCAGATAGACCGATGAAAATTGCCACCACAAGCGGCAATCGCGGCCACAAAGCCAATCTTACGATCCGAAAACCAAAGGCCGTAGACGGTGCCGCAGTCAATGAGCTGATTGCTGAATGCAAACCGCTGGATGAAAATTCCGTTTATTGCAATCTTCTGCAGTGTTCGCATTTTGCTGATACCTGCGTGATTGCAGAACTTGATGGTCAACCTGCCGGTTTCGTTTCCGGCTACATTGTTCCCGAAAACCCTGAACGCCTGTTCATCTGGCAGGTTGCCGTGTCTCCTAAGGCACGCGGCTTGAAGCTGGCGAAATCCATGATCCTCGAAATTCTGGACCGTCCGATCTGCCATAATGTGACCGAGCTGCAGACGACGATTACGTCGTCAAATGCGCCGTCACAGGGAGTTTTCCGTTCTGTTGCACGCGAACTCGAAACAGAGGTCAAGCGCAAGGTTCTGTTCGAACGCGAAACACACTTCGACGGTGCCGCCGCCAGTGAAATACTCTGGCAGATAGGTCCATTCGAACGTGCCGATGTGGCACGCGTCGCTGCCTGATTGCCTGACCAACATTTTCCTGCATCCTGATACCATTTAACTGGAACAACCGGCCCGTCCGGACGTTTGGCATGGCAGGACCATTTTTTATTTTCCCAATCAAAAGAGGGAATTATGACTGTATTTGATCGTCTTGAGTCGGAAGTCCAGAGCTATGCCCGCTCCTTCCCCGTTACCTTTGAAAAGGCTGACGGTGCTTGGCTGACCGATACTGACGGTAAACGCTATCTCGACTTCCTTGCCGGCGCCGGCAGCTTGAACTATGGCCATAACCATCCAGTACTGCAGGAAAAACTGATTGATTATATCAAGTCGAACGGCATTACCCATGGCCTCGACATGCACACCAAGGCCAAGGCAGCTTTCCTTGAAGCCATGGAAAGCAAAGTCCTCAAACCGCGTAATATGGATTACAAAATCCAGTTCACCGGCCCGACAGGCACAAACGCCGTTGAAGCAGCGCTTAAACTTGCACGCCGCGTTAAAGGCCGTGAAACCGTGATTTCATTCACTAACGGCTTCCACGGTGTGACGCTTGGCGCGCTTGCCATCACGGGTAACGAACATCACCGTGGTGCAGCGGGTGTATCGCTTGATAACGCGGTCGCCGTACCGTTCGACGGTTACATGGGAGACGGTGCCGACACGACCGAGTATCTGGACCGCGTCCTTGGTGACAATTCGAGCGGCATTGCCCTGCCCGCCGCCGTTATTGTCGAAACCGTTCAGGGCGAAGGTGGCCTGAATGCTGCTGATTTCGGTTGGTTGCAGAAACTTGAACAGGTTTGCCGCAAGCATGACATCCTGCTGATCGTTGATGACATTCAGGCAGGTTGCGGTCGTACCGGGACTTTCTTCAGCTTTGAACCGGCCGGTATCAAGCCTGACATGGTGACTCTGTCGAAATCGCTGTCGGCTTATGGCTTGCCACTGGCTGTTGTTCTGATAAAGCCTGAATATGATGTCTGGCATCCGGGTGAACATAACGGGACGTTCCGTGGCAATAACCATGCTTTCGTAACTGCTACTGCTGCACTTGATCATTTCTGGTCGGACGAGAAGTTCGTGACAGAAGTCCATGATAAAGCTGATTTCCTGGGCAAGCGTCTTGAACAGATTGCCGAGCGTTATGGCGACGGAAAAATCTATCGTAAAGGCCGCGGCCTGATGCAGGGCATTTGCTTTGAAAGCGGTGAAGTCGCATCCAAAGTTACGAAGGAATGTTTCGTGCACAATCTGGTTATCGAAACCAGCGGCCCGGAAGACGAAGTCGTCAAATGCCTTGTGCCCTTAATCATTTCCAAGGACGATCTGGCCCACGGCCTTGATATTCTGGAAATGGCTACCGCCAAGGCAATGGGTAAGGAAATTGTCGCGCCAAAGGCTGCTGCTGAATGATTTTATCGGGGCGACATCACGATGTCGCCCTGCCCCACAGTTCAAATTAAATCAAAGAGTTATGCATGATTGTTCGTACACTGAAAGAATGTGAAGCATCCGGTCGCCGTATCGTCGCCGAAAACTGGGAAAGCACCCGTCTGTCGCTTGCCGATGATGGCATGGGATTCTCGTTCCACATCACCACGATCTATGCCGGCACCGAGACCGAGATTTGCTACGCTAACCATTTCGAGACCGTCTATTGCATTTCTGGTAATGGCGAAGTCGAAACCATAGCGGACGGCAAGAAATACAAGATCGTGCCTGGCACCGTTTACATCCTGAATAAGCATGATCGCCATTATCTGCGTGGCGGCACCGAGGATATGGTGGTTGCATGCGCCTTCAATCCGCCGCTTAACGGGCGTGAAACCCACGATGAAAACGGTGTTTATCCGCTAAATGGTGATGCACTCGCCAGCTAGGGCTTTTGCTTTTTTGGGGCGGCCATCACGGTCCGCCCCAAACTTTAAATACACAGACTTTTCAAGGAAACGCCCCCAAAGGAGGCACCATGCTTTCAGCCCAGAAAAAGACTGTCGCAAAAACGGACGCTGGGCATAGCGTTCACAAGATCGGCGGAACATCGATGTCGCAGGTCGCAGCCGTAATGGATAACATCCTGGTCGGCAACCGCAGCGATCACGAACTTTATAACCGCGTTTTTGTGGTTTCGGCCTATGGCGGTTTTACCGACATGTTGCTGGAAAACAAGAAAACCGGTGAAGCTGGCGTTTATCAGCTTTATGCCGGCTCGGAAACCGATTGGGCCTGGGGTGATGCCCTGACCAAGGTCTCTGAAAAGATGTGTGCGATTAACGAAGAAATCTTTGGTGATGCGCCTGAACTCAAGCTAGCCAATGCATTTGTTCAAGAACGTATAGAGGGAACACGCAGCTGCCTGATGGACCTGCACCGGCTGTGCAGTTTCGGGCATTTCAAACTTGAAAAGCACCTGCTGACTGTTCGCGAAATGCTAAGCGCAATCGGCGAATCACACAGCGCACACAACACGATGCTGTTGCTGCGTGCCAAGGGTGTGAATGCGGTTTTTGCCGACCTGTCGGGCTGGCGCGAGCCGGAAGCATCGACACTCGACGGACGTATCGAAAAGGTATTTTCCGATATCGATATTCCAAGCCAGTTGCCGATTGCAACGGGGTACGCCCAGTGCAGCGAAGGCTTGATGAGCATTTATGGCCGAGGTTACAGCGAAGTGACATTTTCGCGTATCGCTTGCCTGACGAAGGCACGTGAAGCGATCATTCACAAGGAATTCCACCTTTCGAGTGCTGATCCGCGCATTGTTGGCAAAGATGCCGTGCGTCCGATCGGTCGCACCAGCTATGACGTGGCCGATCAATTGTCGAACATGGGGATGGAAGCCATTCACCCACGTGCGGCCAAGGGGCTGCGTCAGAATGACATTCCGCTTCGGATAGCCAATACGTTTGAACCCGAACATCCAGGTACGGTCATCGACGATCATTGGGATCCGGATGACAGCCGTGTTGAAATTGTTACCGGTGTACCGACGGCATTCGAAATTGAGGTATTCAATCAGGATATGGTTGGCGTTGCGGGTGGCGAAGAGACCATTCTCAGCGTTTTGAAACGCTTCAAGGTGCCAACCGTAACCAAGAACCTGAACGCCAATACGATCACGCATTATGTCTCGGCCCCGCTTAAGCAGATCCGTCGTTGCGTTGACGAGATTGAAGCCGCGCAACCCGAAGCCAGCGTAAAAACGCGCAAGGTCGCGATTGTGTCTGTGATCGGCGCCAATATCGATCAACCGGGCCTGTTTGCCCGCGCGGTTGGTATTCTGGATGCAGACGGCATCGAACTGGTCGCAAGCCACTATCCCAGCCGCCGTGTTGATCTTCAGTTCGTGGTTGCCGAAGGCGACTTCAACAAGGCAATCAAGGCGCTGCATCGTGGATTGATCGAAGGCAAAAGCGCCAAATCCGACGATAAAGGCGAAGACAAGCAGTCAGAGCTTGCAGCAGCCTGATCATAATCGGCGAAGACTGATATCCAAAACCCGCTTGCATGATGCTGGCGGGTTTTCTTTTGTCTGATTCCACAGCTTGCCACACGAGACGCGCCGCGTTACGACAGAACAAACAAGTCACACGAAAATGCGGGACGATCCAAACATGACTGACCATAACAGCAAGGCGATCAACGAATTACTGGATGTCATGGCCAAACTACGTGATCCGGATAGTGGCTGTCCCTGGGATCTGGAACAAAATTTTGAGACCATTGCCCCCTACACGATCGAGGAGGCTTATGAAGTTGCCGATGCTATCGCCCAAGGCGATATGAAAGAACTGCGCGAGGAACTCGGCGATTTATTGT
Source organism: Thalassospira australica (assembly GCF_044790785.1). Classification (GTDB taxonomy): domain Bacteria; phylum Pseudomonadota; class Alphaproteobacteria; order Rhodospirillales; family Thalassospiraceae; genus Thalassospira; species Thalassospira australica_A. The sequence continues at coordinate 2,093,514 of NZ_CP085258.1, forward strand.
TGCAGGTTGTTTTTCATTCGCAAATGGCAGCAGAAAAAGGTCATTTCACCTTTGAAGATGTTGCGAACAGCATTGTATCAAAGATGACTGAACGTCATCCGCATGTCTTTGGTGATGGCGATGCCAAAACCACGGAGGGCGTCAACCAGACATGGGAAAAAATCAAGGCTGCGGAGCGGGCTCAAAAGGCAGAAACAAAAGGTAACGAGCGCCACAGTGCCCTTGACGGAGTAGCAAGCGCCCTGCCCGCGTTGATGCGAGCCGAAAAATTGACAAAGCGTGCTGCCCGTGTGGGCTTTGACTGGCCTTCCATGAACGAGGTTTTTGATAAACTGCATGAAGAAATCGGCGAGTTGCAGGCCGAGCTGACTGAAAACCCCGATCAGGATCGGATTGAGGACGAACTTGGTGACATGTTGTTCGTCATGGCCAATCTGTCGCGGAAGCTGGGAGTCGACCCGGAGGTCGCGCTGCGTCGCGCGAACGTGAAATTCACACGACGTTTTCATTTTATCGAAAACGAGCTGGCCCGCGATGGACGAAGTGCAAGCCAATCTGATCTGGAAGAAATGGACATGCTATGGAATGAAGCGAAAAAGGCCGAGCATAATACCGGTTAAATGGCAAAAAACCAGAAACTAGCCGAATAGAGGCAGCAAAAGCTCGTTCATTTCCGCCCAAAGTTCCGGCGAAGATGCACACAGCAACCCGGGCGCATTACCACTAGCGTGATATTCATCTGATCCGGCGGCAGTGATATATCTGGCAACACCGCCTGCTTCACGCACCAGCAAAGTTCCCGGAGCATGGTCCCAGGGCTTTAGATTTCGATAGGCACAGAAGTCGAACAAGCCCTGTGCAATCTCCTGATATTCTGCCCCGCAACAAGAATAGTGGGCAATTCCATCAAAGAAATCGAGATGGCCGTAATATTTTCGAATGCGATCCCGTGCAAACGAGATCAGGAAACCTTTTGCGTCTTTTGCAGCCAGAATGTTTGACCGAACACGAACAGGGGAACCGTTATGATATGTTCCCGCCCCTTTTTCAGCCACAGTTGAGAAACCTTCAAGCGGATCAATAATCCATGCCGCAACCGTTTCGCCACCATGATAAAGCGCAACCATGCATCGAAACGGTTGGCGATGATGAGCAAAATTCTTGGTGCCATCGACAGGGTCGATGATCCAGATCGGCGCATCATCGCCAAACACACGTTCCGGCAACTTTGGATCGGCATGTGCTGCCTCTTCACCAAGAGCAACACTACCGGGCAAGAGGTCGCAAAACCGCTTTGTAAGAACGCGTTCTGCCTCGGTATCGGCAATCGTTACCAAATCCATTGCATGGGTTTTGGTATCGATATCGTCTTTCCCCAACTGGCCAAACCGCGGTGCGATCTCCTCGGCCGATACTTCACGGATAATCTCCGTAACCTTATCCATATCGACGCTGAGCACACTTTGTTCCTTTCCAGTCTGGGGTCGTCCAAGAGACATCTTAGATCAAATGCGGATCAAACCCGGATTTTGCGCACCAATCCTCGAAACGTCCGACGCGGCTGTCATCAATACGGACCTGTATTGATATACCATCATCACCTTCCAGACGCTTGAGCACTTCCCCCTGCTCATACAGGCGTGCCAATGCCTTGCCATCCGAATAGGGAACAAGCAGTTCGAAAACGGGCATGTCCTCTGTGAGACGATCCTCGATCAGTGCGAGCAACGCATCACAGTTCGTGCCCTTCATCGCCGAAATCGCAATCGTATTGGCATTACGTGCCGAATATTCCTGCACTGCGATCAGTTCTTCGCCTCCAAGCTGATCGCATTTGTTCAGCGCCTCGACAAGTTCTTCACCGTCGATTGCCTTCTGAAGACCAAGTGCCTTCAAAACTTCAAGCACGTCCAGCTTCTGTGCTTCGGCCTCATGCGAAGATGCATCACGCACATGCACAATCAAATCGGCTTCCAGCACTTCTTCAAGCGTCGCCCTGAACGCTGCAACCAGATCGTGCGGCAAATCCGAAACGAACCCGACAGTATCAGACAGAATCACTTTTCGACCGCTTGGCAGTTCAAGGCCACGCATGGTCGGGTCCAAGGTCGCAAACAGCATGTCCTCGGCAAACACATCAGAAACGGTCAACTGGTTGAACAATGTTGACTTGCCTGCGTTGGTATAACCAACAAGTGCAACAATCGGATAAGGAACCCGACGACGTGCTTCGCGGTGAAGTTCACGCGTCCGTTTGACTTCTTCAAGTTCGCGACGCAGTTTGGCCAGCTTATCACCGATCAAACGACGGTCGATCTCGATCTGACGTTCACCCGGACCGGCAAGGAAGCCACGACCGCCACGCTGGCGTTCAAGGTGAGTCCATGTCCGAACCAGGCGAGACTTCTGATAGCTTAGCAAAGCCAGCTGAACCTGCAGGCGCCCTTCACGAGTGCGCGCACGATCAGCAAATATTTCGAGAATAAGGCCCGTCCGGTCAATGACCTTGCATTTCCATTCCCGTTCCAGATTACGTTGCTGGATCGGGGATAGCTGGCCATTGATCATGACAATGTCGGCTTCTTCGGCTTTGATCCGATCGCCAAGGCGTTCAACGACACCTGTCCCGAACAGAGTGGCCGGGCGTGTTTTTGCAATGGGCACAACATCTGCGCCCACTACTTCAAAATCCAGTGCGCCGGTCAGGCTGACGGCTTCTTCCAGTCGCGACGATGCGTCGCGCCAGGATCCAGCTTGATCCGCACGTTTCAGTTCCGGATGGAAAACGAGGACCCGGGGGCTGTCATCGTCGCCGTTAGCCCCCGCAGTCAAAGATTCGTTAGCTATTTTCTTCGTCCGTTGCAGGCTGGCTCGGATCAAACAGTTTAATCGGCGTCGTCGGCATTACCGTCGAAATCGCATGTTTGTATACGAGCTGGGTGTGAGCATCGCGCCGCAGCAAAACAGAGAAATTGTCAAACCAGGTAATGATGCCCTGCAATTTGACTCCGTTGACCAGAAACACGGTAACCGGCGTTTTGTTTTTACGGCAATAATTCAGGAATACGTCCTGAACATTTTGTGATTTTTCCGCCATTGGTTAGACCTAGCCTTCTTTTATGAGCGTTTTTATCGTTTCGGGCGGTCAAGGAAAAATGCAGAACCGACGACTTTTCGGTCTGTTACGGCTCCGGCCCCATTTTTATGACCTGATTGAACTATAAGACTTTCGCAAAGCTTTTTACAAGCCTTACGAGCGCATCGCAATCGGGGAAATGCCAATCCGGGCTAAGAGTCGCGGAATTCGTGGCATCGCCATGACCGGTAATTTCATCACCAATCAGTATCGCAGTCGCGCCAACATTGCGCGCGCACTGAATATCGACCACGCTATCCCCTACAAACCACAGATTCTCATATTGCGCCGCAGCAGAGTCGCCCATTGCCAAATGGACCGGATCAGCTGCCGGTTTGTCATTTTCGGCATCGGTGGCACCTACGACACCACCAAAAAAATGCCCCCAATCAAGATGGGTAACTTCCGAACGCAAAAAATCCCCGTTCTTGTTGCTGACCACACCAAGATAGGCACCACTATCGCGAAGTGCGCACAAAAGATCATGAGCACCCGCCAATGGTGTAAGCGTTTCCAGATGAATTGCCTTGAAATGGGCATAGAACCGATCCTTGGCCTCTTCCCAGCGGTCTTCGCCAAACAGGGTCGGGAAACTGTCACGTAACGAACGTGCTACGCGCGTTTTCGTCTCGACCAAGTCCCAACGATCCTTGCCAAAATCATCAAATGTCAGATTGAGCGCGGCCTGAATGGTTTCCCAGCTATCAACCAGCGTATTGTCCCAATCAAAAATGACGGCCTTGGGCGGTAATGGCATTTTGTCTGTCATGATAATATCCGGGTGACGCGATCAAATTAATTTGTATGAGAAATGTTGTAAGGAATTGGTTTTCTAGAAATATTCCAGCCGAACTGCGAACATTTTCTCTACCTTCTTGATCTGTTCGGACCCGGCAAAAACCACGATACGATCATTTGCTTCGATCACGGTATTTGCGCGCGGCATCACGACTTCGCCGTCTCGCAGAATCGCTCCGAAAACCACCCCGGCCGGCATGGCGATATCCTTGATCGCCTTGCCAACAATCGGTGCGGTTTCGAGCGCTTCGGCTTCCAGAACCTCGCCAAATCCTTCCGAAAGACTATGCACTGCACGAATTCGACCTCGGCGCACATGATGCAGTATGGTCGAAACCGTCGTCATACGTGGGCTGATGACAACATCAATGCCAAGTTCGGACACAAGCGACGTATAGGTACTTTTGTTAATCAGGGTCAGTGCCCGCGGACAGCCATAACGTTTCGCCAGAAGCGATGACAGGATATTGGTTTCGTCATCATTGGTAAGTGCAACAACGGCCTCAGCATTGCCGACATTGGCCTCTTCGAGCAATTCCGGATCAAGCACATCCCCGCGCAGAACCACGCTTTTTTTGGGGAGCTTCTGCGCAACGAAACGGGCACGTTCCGGATCAGCCTCAATCAGACGAGTGGTGACACCGGGGAAGTTCTGGTTGATTTCCTCGGCGAGAAACAGGGCGATGTTACCGCCACCGAATATCACAATCCGTCTTGCTTCCGGATCTTCGTGGCCAAAGGCCGACATGGCGCGATCTACCTGATCGCTTGATACAGCCAGATAAACCAGATCCCCCGCCAGCATCTGATCATCGCCCTTGGGATAAACCGGTTTATCATTACGTATCATACCCAGGATCGAAATATTCAGATCCGGGAAAAGCTGATGCAATTGCCGAAGTGGCGTGTTGATCACCGGACAATCTTCGTTGCATCGCAAACCAAGGATTTTAACCTTATCATCTGCAAACGGGATCATATCAAAAGCTCCCGGTGCGCGCAGTCGGCGCGCAACGGCCCGGGCAACTTCCATTTCCGGGGAAATGACAACGTCGATGGGTAGCTTTTCCCGGCCAAACAGGCTGGCCCATTCCGGTTGCAGATAGGTCTGGCTACGAATACGGGCGATTTTTGTCGGCACATTGAAAAGCGAATGCGCAACCTGACAGGCCGTCATATTGACTTCGTCGGCAAAGGTCACAGCGATCAGCATGTCGGCCTCGTCTGCCCCAGCCTGTTGCAATACATCAGGATGCGACCCGAAACCGATGATACCTTTGACCTCCAGCGTATCGGAAATCTTGCGAACAAGCTCTTCCGACTGGTCGATAACCGTCACATCATTGTTTTCGGCAGCAAGATATTTGGCAATATGGAACCCCACCTGCCCGGCGCCGCAAATGATGACCTTCATTGTTTCGTCTCCCGTTCAAAAGTTCCGAATCGTTTGGGGCGGATTAATCCGCACGCTCCCCGTTTACGCCCAGACTTTTGAGTTTACGATGCAAGGCCGAACGCTCCATACCTACAAAACTCGCGGTTTTGGAAATATTCCCGCCAAAACGTTCGACCTGCGTTTGCAGATATTCCTTTTCAAACATCTCGCGGGCTTCACGTAACGGTAAAGCCATGATTTCGCTGGTTTTATCAAAATTCAGAGATACCGGCACATCTTCAAACAACTCGGATGGAAGCATTTTCCCGCTGATAATATCCGTACTGTCATCTGGCGCCATAATCATCAGGCGCTCGATCACATTTCGTAGTTGGCGGACGTTGCCCGGCCAGTCATAGGAATGCAATGCGGCCAATGCTTCGCCCGACAGCTTGCGTTTTGGCAAACCGGTTGCCTCGGCATAGCGGACAAGAAACCATTCAGCCAGATCCGGGATGTCATCCCGACGCTGCTGCAATGACGGAACCTGCAAAGGCACAACATTCAGGCGGTAATATAAATCCTGACGAAAACGCTGTTCGGCAATGCGTTCTTCGAGATCACGCGCAGTCGTGGCAACAACACGGACATCCACGCTAACCGGAACGGAACCACCCACACGTTCAAAGGTCTGCTCCTGCAAGACACGAACAATTTTCCCCTGTGTTTCCAAAGGCATATCAGCCACTTCATCAAGTAGCAGAGTACCGCCATGTGCAAGTTCAAGCACACCCGTCCGGGCTTCGCGATTGGCTGCGGCAACCGCACCAAAAAGGGATTCTTCCATTGTTTCGGGCGAAATATTTGCGCAATTCAGAACAACAAACGGCGCATCGGCACGTGCGGAGTTTTTGTGAATTAACCGTGCAACCACTTCCTTACCCGATCCGGCCGGACCTGAAATCAGGATACGGCTACCGGTACGCGCAACCCGGTCAATCGCCTGACGCAACCCGTTGATGACTGTCGAACTGCCGACAAGTTCAGTATCGCCCCCTGCCCGCATCGTCAGTTCGCGGTTTTCACGGCGCAGGCGCGCATCATCAATGGCCCGTTCGACCACCAGCAAAAGACGGTCCGTGTTGAACGGCTTTTCGATAAAATCATACGCACCGTTTCGCGATGCTTCGAGTGCGGTTTCGATATTTCCGTGCCCGGAAATCATGACAACCGGTACTTCGCTGTGTTCGCGCTTGATCAGCTTCAGCGTTTCGATGCCGTCGTGATCGCTTTCATCCATCCAGATATCAAGGATCACAAGACTCGGCCGACGAGCCGCAACCTCGGACAAAGCTTCCTGGCTCGAGCCTGCCTGTCGGGTTTTGTGTCCTTCGTCTTCCAGAATTCCGGCGATCAAAGCCCGGATATCTTCTTCATCATCGACGATCAGAATATCGTGCGCCATGTCGTGACCAATATGCCCGTATCTAAATATTGCTGATGAAACAACAGGATCAGTTGTTCAGGGAATTGCTGTCTGCAGTTTCTTCTGCAGTTATGTGCTTGCGAGAGGACGGAAATGCGAGCGTAACCGTTGCTCCGCTTTCGACACCGTCGGCGAGTATAAGCTCTCCGCCGTGGTCTTCCATGATTTTCTTGACGATTGCAAGGCCCAGACCAGTCCCTTTTGATCGTGTGGTCACATAAGGTTCCGTCAATCTTTCGCGATTTTCAACCGGCAACCCTTTACCATTATCCGAAACTGTGATGTAGACGCGTTGATTTTCAACAGAACGTGTTACAGAAATTTCAATATGACCCGCCGGAAGGTTAGCTGCATCTCCTTCGCGACCCTCAATTGCTTCTGCGGCGTTTTTAAGTGTATTGGTCAGGCATTGATTAACCTGACGCGCGTCGCACGAAACTTCGATGTCGCGGCCCGTTTTGGCGTCGAAATCATAAGTGATCTTGGTGTAGGCCTGTTTCTGTAGAAATACCGCATTTTTTACAAGATCAACAATCTTTTCAGATTTCATCTTGGGGGTAGGCATTCGGGCAAAGCTTGAAAACTCGTCCACCATGCGACCGATATCCCCGACCTGACGAATGATCGTATCCGTACAGGTTTTAAAGACTTCGGTATCGCTTTGAATTTCCTTAAGGTATCGACGCTTAAGACGTTCCGCAGAAAGCTGTATCGGTGTCAGCGGATTCTTGATTTCATGTGCAATGCGGCGCGCGACATCTGCCCATGCGGCCATACGCTGAGCAGTTTGAAGCTCCGTGACATCGTCAAAAGTCACGACATACCCAAAAATCGATCGGTCTTCCGCACGTTCAACCGTCACACGAGCCAAAAGCATGAGATTCAAGCCATCCCGCCGGATTTCGATCTGCCGAGATTTGCTTCGATCTCCCTCCTTGCTCAAATCCTCGAACAGTTCCGAAAATTCCGGGATAACCTCACAGATCGACCGTCCGATACATCCGTCAAGATCAATCCCCATCAGGTCAGATGCGCTTCGGTTTGGAAGATTAATACGACACTCGGCATCCAGCCCGATCACGCCGGCCGTAACACCGCCCAAAATAGCTTCGGTAAAACGTCGACGTTCATCATTCAGCCGATTGGCTGCAACCAGTTCGGTACGCTGAGTATCGAGCTGCGATGTCATACGGTTAAAAGCACGGCTTAACGCTTCAAGCTCGTCTTCCTGCCCGGCGAGGGGAACACGGAAGGTCAGATCACCGTCACGTACTTTTTCGGCACCAAGAATCAATTGGGAGATTGGCTCGACCAGTCGTGTTGCTACCATAAGCCCCAACGTGACCGCAGCGAGAAGCAGAACAACGGCAATCAGTACGAATATCATCACAAAAGTGATAACAATTCCCGATCGTTCGCCTTCCAGATTTTCATAGGCTGTTACAGCCTTCCGGGCCTTGTCTATACGCTCCAGGACATTGGGGTCGACAAACCGGCCAACCAGAAGATAACCGTCAATAAAACTATCGAGATGCGCCATTGCCCGAATTCGATTGTCGGTATTGCCAAGAAGCAACACGACATCGTTGTTTCGTGCACGATCATAGACTTCCGGTGGAATTGGCGACAAAACCGGATCGTAGGAAAAACTGTAATCGGACTGCGCGAGCACAGCACCGCTTCCGTCAATAATAACTGCCTCCGGCAAACCGCGCGCATCAGCCTGTGCGGTCAAAATCCTGTTGATCCGTTCCCGGTCGGTGGCAAAGTTAACGCCAAGACGCTGCAGGTCATTCGCGGTCGCGAGCACATCGGCGCGGATCAGTTCCTGATGCTCCTTAAGATAAGCCTCGGCAATGACCATGCTTTCTTCAACCGCCGTTCTGATACGGTCGCTAAACCAGCCCTGGATACCGAAATGCAGGAACAAGGCTGAAAAGATTGCAACAATAATTGCCGGCGTTACTGCGACAAGCGAGAACAGCAAGACCATTCTGGTATGCAGTTTGGCACCCGCAGTGCCACGCTTGCGTTCAACCCAGATTTCCACAAGCTTGCGCGCAACCAGTGTTGCAAGAGCCAGAACAAGAATAAGGTCAATGTTCAGTAGCAGGATGATCAGACGTGGATCGGGGCGCAAAGGAGCTGTTCCCGTCATCGCCAGATAAGTGGCGATCACCGATATAAGGCCAGCCACGACCAAGCCAATCGCGAATTTGCGCGATTGGCTAAGCCGAACCAGAAATCTGATAAACCAAGACTGCATCAGACGACTGGTGGTAGGTCGTCCGGCTTCGGTCATTTTGCGCCCCTGACGACTTCCAGTCCGAGGTCACGGATTTTTTTGCGCAAGGTGTTACGGTTAAGGCCTAACACTTCGGCAGCCTTGACCTGATTCCCACGCGTCGCTTCCAGCGTGACGGTCAGAAGCGGACGCTCCATTTCACGCAAAATGCGGTCATAAAGTCCGCTCGCTGGCAAATCCTCGTCATGGGCATCATAGTATTCACGAACGTGACGTTCTATCGATTCCGCAAGCGATTGCGACTCCCCAATCGGGGCGGCTTCGCTAATATTGTTTTCGGAAAACTCGGTTTCGATAACATCAACGCCGATCACGTCATGGGAATAAAGGGCCGTTAAACGGCGCACCATGTTTTCCAGTTCGCGGATGTTGCCAGGCCACCTATGTGCTTTCAAACGTGCCATGGCTTCCGATGACAACGTTTTGCGCGGAAGCCCCTCTTCGCTGGCCTGCATCAGAAAATGATTGACCAGTTCGGGAATATCTTCGAGCCGTTCACGCAGGGACGGTAGACGGATCGGTACAACATTCAAACGATAAAACAAATCTTCGCGGAATGTTCCTTCTCGGATCAGCTTGCGCAGATCACGGTGGGTTGCTGCGACAATACGCACGTTCACACGGATCGGCGTACGCCCACCCACGCGGGTATATTCTCCTTCCTGAAGGACGCGAAGCAACCTAGTTTGCGCTTCAAGTGGCATGTCACCGATTTCGTCCAGAAACAGCGTGCCGCCCTCGGCTTGCTCAAACCGGCCGACCTTGCGTTCATTGGCCCCGGTGAAAGCCCCCTTCTCATGGCCAAAAAGCTCGCTTTCGATCAGTTCTCGCGGAATTGCCGCCATATTTATGGCAACAAACGGCCCATGACGACGGCCACCATATTCATGAAGCGCACGAGCAACCAGTTCCTTGCCGGTACCGCTTTCACCCGTGACCATGACCGTCAGATCGGTATTCATTAGTCGGGCAAGGGCACGATAGATTTCCTGCATCGCGGACGAACGACCGATCAGCGGCAGGCGATCATCTCCTTCATCATCTGGCGACTTGGCATTATCAGTTGCCTGTGGCGCTTCAAGTGCACGATCAACAATGCTGATCAATTCATTCAGATCAAACGGTTTTGGTAGATATTCAAAAGCACCCCGCTGGGCGGCCTTAACCGCAGTCAGCAGAGTATTTTGCGCACTCATGACAATCACACGCAGGTCCGGACGAAGTTTGCGGATACGCGGCACCATATCAAGCCCATTTTCATCGGGCATCATGACATCCGTGATCACCAGATCGCCATCCCCATCGGCGATCCAGTCCCACAAGGTTCTTCCGTGACCGGTACTGCGCACCTCGTGACCCTGACGCGACAGAGCCTGCGTCAGTACGGTACGGATCGCGCGGTCATCATCAGCAACAAGAATTCTGGCCGGGCTCGGGCTCATACGGTTTCTTCCTTGTTCTTCATTATATTGCCCGCACTGACATCTTCGGCCAGCGTGCGGTTATAGATCGGCAGCATGATCTGAAATTCGGCACCGCCCCCCGGTGCGTCTTTCACTTCAATTACACCACCATGGTCATTGATAATCTTCGCTACCAACGCCAACCCCAGTCCGGAACCGGTTGGTTTGGTGGTCACAAACGGATCAAACAGGCTTTCACGCATATCAGGCGAAATACCTGGTCCATTGTCGCGTACCGATACGACCAAAGGCAAATGCACCCGCGCGTCCCCACCGGCAACGGCCAAACGAATGCCATGCTGATACCGCGTCGAGATAACAATATGGCCACCGTCATGGTCGACGGCCTCGCCAGCATTTTTAAGAAGATTCAGAAAGACCTGTATCAATTGATCCCGGTTGCCGAAAACCGGTGGCAATGATGGGTCGTAGATTTCTTCGAATGCCAGATGCTTGCCAAAGCCGTTTTCGGCGAGCCTTCGAACATGTTCAAGTACGGTATGAATGTTGACCGCACCGCGTTCCATCGGTTTATCGGAAAAGATTTCCATCCGATCAACGAGATCAACAATCCGGTCCGCCTCATCACAGATCAGGTGGGTCAGCACGCGGTCGTCTTCGTTCGATGTTTGCTCAAGCAATTGGGCCGCACCGCGAATACCCGATAGAGGGTTTTTGATCTCGTGCGCAAGGATCGCCGCCATAGCACTCACCGAACGTGCCGAGTTCCGGCTTAGCAGCTGATTATCAATCTTTTGGGCGATCGAACGCCGCTCAAACGTCAAGACAGCACAATCAGGTTCATCGGGCATCGAGCCGACAGTCAGATTGACGGTATGCTTACCAATCTTGGGGCTTTCAATCAGCAGGTTGTGATCGGCAACCAGTGTAGCCTCGTCGATGGCTTGACTGATAAGCGAGAAAACCGGGCTGTCGCCGGGAATGAAGTCCTTGAGGTTACTACGGCACAAGACGGAAGCGCTGGTATTGAACAGCTGTTCCGCCGCCTGATTGACAAAGCGGATCTTGCCATCCCTGTCAGAAACGACGACCGCGCTGGCAATTGCGTTAAGCACGCCAGTCGGATCTACCCCGTTCCCTTTGCCAAATCCAAGTCTCATTCAAAATTTCCCCGATAATTTGTCGATCTGATTATTGTTTTTCTCAGGCGGCAGCCTGTTTATCTACGGCTTCGATTAAAGGCTCATAGAACGACCTGATCTGATCCTTGACTTCGAAAGGATCGCTTAGTTCATTGATAACGCGCCGAAATTCTGTCGCATTGCGTAAACTGTTGCAGTACCAGGCCAGATGCTTTCTAGCGATCCGTACACCTTGCAGCCCATGATGATCGATCATCGCATCATAGTGACGCAGAATGGTTTCAAGCTGCACATCAAGAGATGGGGCCGCCAGTTTTTGCCCGGTTTTCAGATAATGCGACACTTGCGCCAGAAACCATGGACGCCCCTGTGCACCGCGTCCGACCATAACCCCGTCAGCACCGGAACGCTTTAGAAGTTCTGCCGCGTCTTCCTCGCAATGAACGTCACCATTGCCAATCACCGGAACAGCTACTGCCTGTTTAACCAGCGCAATCGCATCCCAATCCGCATCGCCCTTGTAAAACTGACAACGCGTGCGCCCGTGAATGGTCAACATTGCGATGCCGAGTTCCTCGGCAATTTTTGCCAATCTTGGCGCGTTAAGATTGTCATCATCCCACCCCAGACGCATCTTGAGCGTCACAGGTACCGAAACAGCGTTGACGGTTGCCTCGATAATATCGGCGGCAAGTTTCTCATCACGCATCAGGGCAGAACCGGCATACCCCTTTGTTACTTTCTTAGCGGGGCAGCCCATATTGATATCGATGATCATGGCACCACGATCTTCATTCATCTTTGCGGCAAGCGCCATTTCATCGGGCTCGGTCCCTGCAAGCTGAACGGAAAGCGGGCTTTCGGCTGCACAATCGCCGTGCATCTTGCGGACTTCCTTCTGATGACGCTGGATACGTGTCATCGCATCAGACGCAATCATTTCGGACACAACAAGATGTCCGCCAAACTGGCGTACCTGTTGACGAAAAGGAAGGTCAGTCACACCTGACATTGGTGCCAAAATTACATTCTCTGGCACATTTACAGAACCAATCTGCAAAGACATGAAGGAAATCCGATTGCCTAAAACTTGGGCAGATTAATGAAACTGGCGCGGTGTTGCAACAACTCTAAGCGAATTGTCAAATATAAGCCGTCTGGCAAGACAAACAGAAGGCAGGATAGACTGCTAATCAGCCGACCAGATATCCCGAAACGAACCGCACTCCCGGAAATGCCAGTGTCAGCAAAAGCCATGCGCCGAGGACAAAACGTACAGCCATACGGCCCCGCAAAGTCGATTTCTCATGAATGAATATCAGGATACAAATCACGGCAAAACCCAGCAATGTCAGAAGCATTTTGTGATCGATATAAAACAGCGACTGATCTTCGACTTGCCGCAAGGCAAAACCGGTAAAAATCCCGATGACCAATACCCATGCCGACCATTTCAGAAACCCGACCAGCATATATTCACTGTCGCGCAATGGCGGTAAACGACGGCTCCAGCGGGTTGGACGCCGGTTTTTAAGTGCGTGTTCCTGCACGACATAAGCCATGGCGGCAATGGCTGCCAATGTCACAAGTGCATAAGTCACAAGGGATGTGCCGATATGTACCCAAAGCCAGCCGGAATAAAGAACCGGTTCTGACACCGATGGTCCGGAAACTGGTTCAAAGACATTGAATGCCGCGGCAACCCCGCCAAACAGCAAAAGATATGCCCCGATATAACCGGCGAGCCGCCAAATCTGTTTGGGGCCCTTGCAAATGACAAGCCCACCAAAAATCAGAATTACGGACAGCTCGGACCAATGCAGGGCTGCTGTAAATCCGCGCGATTGCACCTCTTCGCCGGTTAAACCCAAAACAACTACCGTTCCGGCCGCCGCAATACAGATTGACGCGAACAGCCATATGTCACGTTGAGGATCGCGCCGCATGATTTGCGCGGTCAACGGCAGCAAACATAAAATATGTAGGGTGGCAGCTAGCATGTTCGGATCCGGCCTGAAGGCGTTTACATCACAAGAACGGGTAAATGGCGACTTGGCAAAGTCATCGCAGAAAGATAGCCTGCGGCGCAATTCAGACAAGTCACGGCATCACGTTTATGACCAAAAAAATCGCAGTTGTCATCGTTGCTGCAGGAAGCGGTAGCAGATTTGGCGACACGACACCAAAACAATATCATCTGCTTGGCGGAAAGACATTGTTGCGTCACTGCGTCGAGAGCTTTGCCCGACATGCGCCCACCGAACTGATCAGGATAGTTTACAATCCCGATCATCAGGAATGGTACGATAGCGCTGTCAAAGGATTATCGTTACGCCCCCCAATACCCGGAGGGTCAACAAGGCAACAATCCGTTCTGAACGGATTGCGTGCGCTGGAAAGTAAAAACCCGGACTATATCCTTATTCATGATGCCGCACGACCAGGCGTTTCTGGCGATGTTATTACACGTGTCATTGCCGCTCTGTCGGAGCATCAGGGAGCCATCCCGACCCTGCCCGTTCTGGATACTATCAAGCAAACCGGAAGCGGCGGAAAAATCGAACAGACCATTCCACGTGAACAGCTTCATCGCGCCCAGACGCCGCAGGGCTTTAGATTCAAAACAATCCTTGATGCGCATCGGCTGTTTGAAGGAAGAGAATTTACCGATGATGCTGCCCTTCTCGAACAGCTTGGCCATGACGTGGTCTGTGTAGAGGGCGCGGCAGAAAACGACAAGATTACGCGGCCCGACGATATGGGACGTGCTCGTGACTGGCTTAAAACTGATCCGGCGTTAGAGGAAGACACAAACATGATCCGTGAAGAATTCCGGACAGGCACGGGTTTTGACGTTCACCGTTTTGCCCCGGGTGATCATTGCATTCTGTGCGGCGTAAAAATCCCCCATTCGGCACGCCTTGACGGGCATTCCGATGCTGATGTAGGCCTGCACACCCTGACGGATGCATTGCTAGGCGCGATTGGTGCCGGGGATATCGGACAGCACTTTCCGCCATCAGATATGAAGTGGAAAGATGCGGCATCAGATCAGTTTGTGCATCATGCAGTTGATCTCATCCATGAATGCGGCGGTCGGATCGTCAATGCTGACATCACCCTGATTTGTGAACACCCCAAGATCGGACCTCATACCAGATCCATGCGCGAAAAGGTTGCTGAAATCCTTGGCATCGAGGTTGATCGGGTCAATGTTAAAGCAACAACGACAGAGCGCCTTGGCTTTACCGGACGCGAAGAAGGCATTGCCGCACAAGCCGCAGTCAGTATTGCCTTGCCTGTAAAATAGCAAGTTTCCGAGCTTGGAGCGGCAAAAATGGGCAGGGTTTTTATCCCGCCCACTTTGCTTGATGGATCAAGCGGCTGAAGAACCGCCCTCTTCTTCCGGCAACTGGTGCTTCATCAGGATCGGAACCTGCGCCATACCAAATAACATCGTCAATGGCATTATGCCCCACACCTTGAAGGCAACCCAGGTATCGGTCGAAAAATTACGCCAGACGATTTCATTGACCACGGCAAGAACAATAAAAAAGATGCTCCAACGCCAGGTCAGAATACGCCATCCCTCATCCGTCGCTTTGAAAGCACTTTCCAGAACCAGTTTCAGAAACAGCTTCCCCGCCATCAGACCGCCAAACAGGATAGAGGCAAACAGCATATTGACGATCGTCGGCTTGATTTTGATGAACAAATCATTGTCAAGGTACAGCGTTAACCCGCCAAACACGATGACGAAAACGCCTCCGATCAACGGCATTACCGGAATGGTTCGGGCGATCACGTAAGAGACCGCCAGCGAGACAACCGTTGCCGTCACGAAAACAGCTGTTGCCGTCATCAGATTGGTTGTCGCATTCACCGCGAAGAACAGGATCAGAGGGCCCATTTCAAGGGCAAGTTTTGTAAGCTGGTTCATTGGTCACTTCGTGAAATGTAAATTTCGGCCATCCTAGGGGCCAAGCACCGCCGATGCAATCAATTCGCGGCCGTTGTACCGCCAACCTGAGAACACAGCCAGTCGACATAGGGACCATTACCCCTTCCCAGTGGGATTTCAAGAATGCAGGGAACGTCGTATGGATGATGCTCGGTGATCCAACCGGCAAGCTGGGGCGCCGTATCCGATGTCGTTTTCAGAATAACGATTAACTCGTTTTCCTCTTCGATATCACCGTCCCATTCATAGATCGCCGTCATCTGCGGAAAGATGTTTGCACAAGCAGCCAGTCTCTCACGCACAGCTCCACCACCGATCAAACGCGCGATTTCCATGTCCGGTACTGTCACGTATAGAAATACCATGTCACTGCGATCAAAGGGCTTCGACGTCATCGTGATTGCTCCCCGGTTGATTATCCGTCACACTTGACTGCAATATATAGCTTGATCATCAGATAGTGCCACACAGGAACCTATTCAAATAATCCGGGGCGTTAAGACGGGGAAAAGCAGGTGAAACCGACACAAGTGCAACTCGATTGGTTACGCCGCGGCCTAAGCCAGCCAGGGGGCAAGCTTCCGCTCTTTGATACCAATGGCAAGCAAATCAGTGAGAAAACAGTTAAAAGCTGTATTGATCACGGGTGGGCAGCACCGTGGTTTGACAACCCGATAAAGCCGGACTGGCTGATCTGCAAACTGACAGACGAAGGTCGTCGGGTTGTTACCTCTGCTGCCGACAGGAAGACATGAGGTATAACCTTAGCCTGAACCGTTCAAACTGATCTGATCAGCATATCCAAGGGTATCAAGGTTTAGAACCCTTTGCCAATAGCGGTACTGGATCATGTGTTCATTTATCAGAAATACGACCGTATTCGTCGCCCTTATCTACATTTTGGCGCCTCACAGCGCCAAGGCATCTGATGCAAATCCCTGGGAAATATGGAGTCAGCCCGGTGTGCACGCGATGATGCGCCATGCCATTGCGCCAGGCACCGGCGATCCGGCAAACTTCGTCATTGGTGACTGCGAAACACAAAGAAATCTTGACGATACCGGTCGGAATCAAGCGCGTGCAACAGGCGAACGTATGCGTGAGATGGGCATTTCATTGGATTTCATTCTCAGCAGTCAATGGTGTCGCTGTTTGGAAACTGCCAATTTACTCGGACTTGGCCCCGTGACCGGGGAACCCGCATTGAATTCGTTTTTCCGTGATAGCAGCACCAAGAAAATACAGACAGATCAAATTATTGACCGACTTGGCGCCCTTCCCGAAGACAGCAATGTCCTGTTGATCACCCATCAGGTGAACATTACCGCATTAACCGGTGTTTATCCGAGATCAGGTGAAATAATCCTGATCCGCCTTGATGACAATGATGTCGTGAAAGTGCTTGCCCGACTGATGCCGTAGACACACACTAGAACAACTGAGTTCAAACCGAATTTTGAGGGAGAATAAATTGGTCGGAGCGAGAGGATTCGAACCTCCGACCCCCTGCACCCCATGCAGGTGCGCTACCAGGCTGCGCCACGCTCCGACCGTAAAAATGCGCTGTTTGGCGCGGCTCGATAAATAGCCGCGCAAGCCCAAAGACGCAAATGGTTTTTACGGATTTTTTTCAGCCTGCTGAAGGGCCGACCTGAGGATGCCTTGCAGTTCTTCCAATTCATCCAAAAGGTTTGTCAACACAGTTTTGTCTGCGATGCCCCCGATATTTTTTGCCGCGGCAGTATTCGGCATTTCAGCCGATGATAAATCTGTCGTTTCGGCAAGTGACGCAACTGCAACCTCGGATGGCAATTTGCCTTTGTGCTGATCAAGCAGCTTTTGTACGCCCTTGATCGTGTATCCCTGATCATGGAGCAGCGAACGAATATCAGCCAGCAGCACCAGATCTTCGGGACGATAATAACGACGTCCGCCTGCACGTTTCATCGGTTTGATTTGAGGAAACTTGGATTCCCAAAAACGCAGGACATGCTGTTGCAGGCCCAGTTCTTTTGCTGCTTCGCTAATAGTACGAAACGCAGAGTCAGACTTTGCTGTGCGGCGGTTATCCGCCACAGCCCCCAAGTTATTTTTCATGAGTTCAGTTCTTAAGCGTTAATGCGTGCTTTCAGCACTTGCGACGGCCGGAACACAAGAACCTTGCGCGGCAAGATCGGCACTTCTTCACCCGTCTTGGGATTGCGACCAATACGCTGTCCCTTCTGACGGACAGAAAAACTGCCAAACGAAGAAATCTTGACGACTTCGTCCTTGATCAAAGCAGAAGAAATTTCGTCGAGTACCGTTTCCAGCAACTGGGCGGACTCGTTACGCGACAAACCGACTTCCTGATAAACGGCTTCGGCGAGATCCGCGCGGGTAATCGTAGCTTCCGACATAACAGGCCGCCTCCTTAAAACGGGACTTTATACACAAGGCTATATCTGGTGGCGAAATCAGTCAATATCAACAGGATACATCGCTTTAAGGCAGAATGTTGTGTTTTTTAAGCAAATGCTTTGTTTTTGTCTGATATTGCACAGAAATTTCAGTTACCAGCGAAGCAGCGCAGCCCCCCATGTGAACCCGCCGCCCATCGCCTCCAGAATGACAATATCACCGCGCTTGATCCGGCCATCATGAACGGCTTCGGCCAGCGCCAAAGGAATCGACGCTGCGGACGTATTTGCGTGACGATCAACTGTAATGACGACCTTGTCCTCGGAAATACCGAATTTTCTGGCTGTACTGTCCAGAATACGGCGATTGGCCTGATGCGGCACCAACCAGTCGATGTCAGAGGCTTCCAGTCCGGTCTCAGCAAGAACCTCGCGGATAACACCGGCAAGGTTTGTCACCGCATGACGGAAGACTTCCTTTCCTTCCATCTGAAGATGCCCGACCGTCTGTGTTGATGACGGGCCACCATCAACATAAAGAAGTTCATATTTGCTGCCATCCGAATGCAGCCGACTTGCGAGAATCCCCTGATCCTCGACCGTGCCTTTGCCTTCAACGGCCTGAACAATAACGGCACCCGCTCCGTCCCCGAACAGAACGCATGTACGGCGGTCTTCCCAATCGAGAATGCGCGAAAATGTTTCGGCTCCGATCACGAGGACTGTCTTGGCCTGACCGTTGCGGATATACATATCCGCAGTAGTCAGGGCATAAACGAACCCGGAGCAAACGGCCTGCACATCAAAGGCAAATCCGACAACGCCAAGACGGTGCTGAACCTTGGTTGCCGTCGCGGGAAATGTATTATCGGGTGTCGCCGTTGCAACAATAATCATGTCGATATCTGCTGCGGTTACGCCTGCATGTTCCATCGCACGCGTCGCGGCAGCAAAAGCCAGATCGCTCGTGGTTTCACCTTCGGCAGCGATGTGACGCTGGCGAATACCGGTTCTTGCCACGATCCATTCATCAGACGTATCGACGCGCTTTGACAGCTCATCATTGGTTACGACAGTCGAAGGAAGATAGGAACCGCAACCAATAATGCGAGAACGAACAGTCATGATTTAAGAACCGCCAGTTTTAGTGGGAATGGTTGGGACAGTATCAGTCGGCCTGGCCAGCTGCGATGGCGATGGCTTCTTCATCAATCGGAGCCTTCGAAATAGCTTCTTCAAATGCCGCAAGTTCACTTTTGATGGTGTCGTTCAGCCGGTTGGCAATCAGGTCATGGCAAACGCCGATCGCATTGGAAAAGCCCAGTGCATCCGTACCACCGTGACTTTTGACAGCAATCCCATTCAGGCCAAGCAGCATCGCCCCATTATATCGGCGCGGGTCCATCCGTTCGCGGAATCGTTGCAATGAACGACGAGCAAGCAAATAGCCAACCTTTGCCCAGAATGAGCTTTTGAAAGTCTCGCGCAGAAAATGCACCAGCAGGCGTGCGGTACCTTCTGCGGTTTTCAGCGCGACATTACCGGTAAAACCGTCTGTGACAATCACATCGACCGTCCCTTTGGCAAGGTCATCGCCTTCAACAAACCCTTCGAAACGGATTGGAAGATCAATTTCCCGCAAAATTGCGGCCGCCTTTTTGACAGACTCGTTTCCTTTTAGTTCCTCAATTCCGACATTGAGCAAACCAACAGACGGCTTTTCAATGCCAAAAAGTATACGTGCGAAAACTTCCCCCATCAGTGCAAACTGCACGAGGTTGTTTTCATCACATTCAATATTGGCCCCCAGATCCAGCATGACTGTCTCGCCTCGCTGGGTTGGCATATAGGTCGCGATTGCCGGACGGTCGATGCCGCGAACCGTCTTGAGAACAAATTTTGCCATCGCCATCAGTGCGCCAGTATTCCCGGCGGATACGACCCCTTGAGCATCGCCTTCTTTCACGGCATTGATAGCAAGACGCATGCTGGAATCGCGCCGCTGCCGCAAGGCGACGGACGGCTTGTCATCCATCGTCACCTCCTGCGAGGCATGACGAACTTCACTGACAGCTTCAAGCCCCGGATATTTGGCGAGCAGCGGTTTAATCCGCGCTTCATCCCCAAACATCAAAAATTTAAGATGAGGCAACCGTTTCAGGGCAATTTCCGCACCCGCCACGACCATCTCGGGCGCGTGGTCTCCTCCCATCGCGTCAAGTGATATGCAGACCTGTTCAGGCAATGTATTCTCTTATGGTTGTTCTAAAACATCTGAACCGGAATTTACCAGCAGGCTTGCCAATCGGCGAAACTTGTCTTCGGCATGCCGGAACGCCCGTAATTACCGGAATTCTCAGCCAGATACAAGGTAAAGCCGATATGCAATCCAAAAGCCACTCTCGTCCGGCTTTCGGTCTGTATTTTCGGTCAAAAGCGTGAAATGCCGCTAAAGACCGGCATTTCTGCGACATCTTACATGACGAAACATGCAACCAGAATGGTTATCTAGTTTTTCTTCTCAAGTTGTTCCTTGAGGCCCGCCAGTTTTGCGAACGGATTTGGCCGCTCTTCTTCATCCCCTGCCGTAATCACCTCTGGCAGTTCGGCTCCATCTTTACGCGGATAAGGGTTCATGGCGACTGCAAGAAACTGCGAAACGACTTCACCAACGTCGATTTTTCCATCGACCAGTGGTTCGGGTTGATCAAGAAGTGCCATCAGTTCCTCTTCGGACAGATCATCAAGCTCATCAGGATCGGACGGTAAGTCATCTTCGGACACATGGGGTGAAAACAGAACTTCAACCTCATCATCGACGATCTCCGGAACCGGCTCCAAAGTTGCAACGCAGCGCTGAACGATATCGGCATGCATCGGGCCACGCAGCGTAACCTCGCCATTGCCCGCCGTCGTAATGGTCAGGTTTGCCTGCAAATTGTTGATTGCAATCAGCTCGAACCGTTTTGCAAGTGCAGCGCACTCTTTTTCGGTGGCTGCTATTTCAATCTTATTTTTTTTCCCGACCTGTTCCTCGATATTGACGATACGGGAAAATTCGGGCGTAATTTTATGCGCCATTGAGGGCCTCTTTCTATTCGGTTTTAACAACGGCGATTTCTGGAACTTCCGGAAAATCGACAACACCGCTGTGTAATTCGTGGGTTTGCTGACGATCAAGGCTTGCAAGCGCATCATTGATATAGCCAACCATGGCCATCAATTGCGCGTCACTAACCTCTGTATCGGCATAAAGATTGCGGTTGAGTGCTGCTGCCAGTTCTATTGCGCCCGACTGAACACCTTCTTCATAGGCGACAATGCGACCGTGGTATGATTCCGACATCTTACGTATCCGTTTCAGGATACCTACATCACCAATACCCATCTCGCGCATGTTTTGATCAAGATCAGAAAACATCACATCAAATATCTTCTGGGCGAGATCGCGACTGTCATTATCTTTTTTCAGACGGCGAAACAGAATAAAGGCATGCACCAGAATCAGGTCAAAACGGCCTTCCATTGTATCGGCAACACCAAGCCGTGCGTAGAACGCGGGTTCTCGCGCCTGCCCGACCATCTTGGCATAAAGCGCAAAGGCAGCACTTTGTTTGTGGTCCTTTTTCTTCAACCAGCCGAACAACAGCTACACTCCTTCGTTGACATTCCAGCCATGGCACGCAGAATGCCGTAAATTTCCCGGGGCGATACCGCCCCACCATTGCCCGGCAATATCATGCGCCCAGCGCTGAAACTCAAGGCAATTCCTTACTGATTTCAACTAGCGGATCGCTCTGGTGAGTTCCATGCATAAAAGAACAACACGCATTTCCCTTCTGATGCTGGCCGGACTGGCACTGGCAGTCGTCTCTGCCTGCAGCCCACGCATTGCTACACGTGGCAATGCTCCCGAACCGGAAGCGCTCGAACAAATCGTTGTCGGGGAATCGACAAAGGGCGATGTTACCGACCTCTTGGGATCGCCTTCAAGCGTTGCCGCATTTGATGAAAATGTCTGGCTTTATATTTCGCGCCGGACAGAAACAATTGCCTTCCTCAAACCCAAAATCGTCGAACAGAAGGTCGTTCTGATCAGTTTTGATGCAGCAAACCGGGTTGATATCCTTAGCGAATATGACCTTGAAGACGGCAAGCCCGTTATTCCGACTGACCGTATTACGCCAACCGCTGGCAAGGAAATCACCATCCTTCAACAGCTGTTTGGCAACCTTGGCCGCTTCAGCGAAACGCAATAGTCCTTAATATTTCTACAGCTCAGTATCAGAAATGGTCGAACCCGCCCTTTGCGAGTTCGGCTATTTTTTTATCTGCGCCGATCAAATCGACCTGTTCGACTTGATCGGTAACTTCACCTATGATTGTTACGTCGTCACCCAATGCCTTGATATCGGCGTGATCGGCACAAATCAGAAGTTCGTAGTCGTCGCCGCCGCCAAGGACTGATGCCCACAATGCAGGATCACCCTGTACCGCATTCATAGCTGCCTGTGACAACGGAATTCGTTCCTGATCAAAGATCATGCCAACACCGGATGCTGAACAAATTTTTCGGCAATCCCCAGCCAATCCGTCGGAAATATCCATGGCCGCGTAGCGCCCTGTGCCGACTGCGCACTTTATGCCGGTTTTCAAACGCGGTTGTGGCAACCAGTATCGCGAAGAAAGATAAGCACTATCCTCCTCGGTCAAACCGCCCAAACTGTCCTGTAAGACTTTTAAACCAAGAGCACCATCGCCTAAAGTGCCGGTAACGGCGATCACATCACCGGGCTTTGCCGCATCACGGCGCATGGCTCGGCCTGCAGGCACCGCACCGATTGCCGTTAGACTGAAGAATGTAGGGCCCGGAGTGCCGACGGTGTCTCCCCCCAGAAGCGGAGCATCAAAGGCTTCACAATCCTGGCCCAAACCATCTGCAAAAGTGGCAATCCAGTCTTCGGACAAATCACGGTTATAACCAGACGTCAACAAAACCCCCAAAGGGTGAGCACCCATGGCGGCAAGGTCCGAGAGATTGACACGCATAACTTTACGCGCAATATCGCCCGGATCATCCTGACTTCTGAAATGAACGTTGGATACCAAGGCATCGACCGTGATAACGATCTCGTGGCCCTCGGGCGGAGATAAAAGAGCCGCATCGTCCAAAAGGGACAATGCGGCTTTTGACTTTTGCGCGATAGGCGCAAAATGACGGGCGATCAGATCGAATTCTCCCGATCGCGTTGCCATATTATTTCTGCCCGGCTTCACCTGCGCGAAGCGTTTTGCCGATCCGATCAAGAACAGCATTCACAAGCTTCGGCTCGGTTTCGTCAAAGAACGAATGGGCCGCATCGACATATTCGGTGATCACAACACGCATAGGAACATCCTCGCGCATCATCAGCTCATAGGTCCCTGCCCGCAAAATACTGCGAAGAACGGTTTCCAAACGCTTGGATGTCCAGCCTTTTTCCAAGGCGGAGTCGATCAACCCGTCAAGATCGGCCGTACGCGCGGTAACCCCCTGAACCAGATCGGCAAAAAAGCCGCGATCCGGATCAATCAGGTTGTCATTCGGCTCGTCAAGATCGCGGATACCGTCGCCATCGAGGCGGAAGTCAGAGTATTCGCGCACGACGTCACCCGCCGAAAGCTGTGAAAGTTCGGCCTGATAAAGCGCCTGAATGGCGGCAAAACGCGCGGCACTGCGTCGTTGGGCGGCTGATGCCTTGGGTTTATCGGTCATTACTTGTGATGTATTCCAAAATGGTTTTGAACTTCGATCATACGCAGAACAGCACGGGCAGCCTCGCCCCCCTTGTTCTTCTGATCGGCCTTCGCACGTGCAAGTGCCTGGGCTTCATTTTCAACAGTCAGGATGCCGTTGCCGATCGCCAGACGGTAATCAAGGCAAAGCTGCATCAAAGCACGGTTGGCTTCTTCGCAGATGTGATCGTAATGCGTGGTTTCACCGCGGATAACACATCCAAGAGCAAGATAACCATCATAACGCGGGCCCGTTGCAAGGTCAGCCATTGACTGTACGGCATAGCGGATTGCTATCGGAACTTCGAAGGCACCGGAAACAGAAAGCCGGTCCCAGGTCGCACCACCAGCCTCCAGAGTCGATGCAGCCCCTTTGACCAGATCTTCGACGATATGGGTGTAGTATGGCGCATCAACGATCAGGATGTGCGGACCGTTACTCATGTTTTATTCCTCCGAGACGACAAGCGGACGCTGATCAACCAGATTTAGACCGAACCCGTCAAGTCCTACGATGTGTCTTTTGGTGTTTGACAGCAAAATCATGTCGCGAATGCCCAAATCCAGCAAAATTTGTGCCCCCACACCATAATCGCGTAAATCAGAGTCGCCAGCGGTTTTTGCGATTTCCTGACGAAGTGCCTCGCCATCGCCGCCATGCCGTTCGATCAGTTTCGCAATCGAGGACGAAAGCGTATTGGGTCGCGGTTCGCGAATTAAAACAATCACGCCGCGCCCCTCTTTGCCAATCTGCCTCATGGCGGCCTGCAATTCGCCACCGTGGCTTCCCTGACGGTCGCCAAGTACATCTTCAAGAACATTTAGGGCATGTACACGTGTAAGAACCGGTGCGCCGTCGGAAATATCACCTTTCACAAGCGCGATATGTTCCGCATAGGTAATATTGTTGACATAAAGATTAAGCTCAAACTCGCCACCATGCAGCGAATTGATTCTGGTCGTCGCCTTGCGCTGAACGACTTTTTCGTGCTTCCGACGATAGCGGATCAAATCAGCAATCTGCGCGATTTTCAAATTATGCTTTTTGGCAAATTCGACAAGTTCCGGCAAACGCGCCATTTCACCGCTTTCGCTCATGATCTCGCAGATCACACCGGACGGGTTAAGCCCTGCCAGCCGGGAAATATCAACCGATGCCTCGGTATGCCCGGCACGGACCAGAACACCACCCGGACGCGCACGAAGCGGAAAGATGTGTCCGGGGGTCACGATATCATCCGCAGTTGATTTTGTATCAATCGCCACAGAAATCGTTCTGGCTCTGTCCGGGGCTGAAATCCCGGTCGTGACGCCGGTTGCGGCCTCTATCGAAACCGTAAATGCCGTTTCATGCCGTGTACCGTTTCGCGCACTCATCAAAGGCAGGCCAAGATGATCGCAACGTTCGGATTCCAGCGTCAGACAAATAAGTCCGCGCCCATGGGTTGCCATGAAGTTCACGGCATCAGGGGTCGCCATCTGCGCAGGAATAACCAGATCGCCCTCGTTCTCTCGATCCTCGTCGTCGACAAGGATGAACATCCGGCCGTTACGGGCTTCTTCTATAACGTCTTCAATCGGCGAAAGGTGACGATGTGGCATGACTTTTCAATCCTTCCCCAGCATGCGCGCGACATAACGCGCCAGCATATCTATCTCGAAATTGATCCGATCGCCCGGATGCTTCGATCCCAGCGTCGTATGCGTCTGGGTATGGGGTATCAGATTGATACCAAAAGTGTTTCCGTCAACCTCATTAACCGTCAAAGAAACACCTTCGAGCGTGACCGAGCCCTTTGACGCAATATATTTCGCAAAATCCCCGGGTACTTCGAATGTCAGACGCAGGGAATCCCCTTCCGAAAGGCGCTTCGTGAGAATTGCAACACCGTCGACATGACCTGAAACAATGTGGCCGCCCAACTCGTCACCAACCCGGGTTGCCTGTTCCAGATTGACCTGTGACCCAACATCAAGATCGCCCATCGTCGTTTTACTCAGACTTTCGGCAGATGCTTCGATGGCAAACCAGTCTGCCCCAGTTTCAATCACGGTCATGCAGGCGCCATTGCAGGAAATCGACGCACCCAGAACTATTTTGGAAGTATCGAAGCCTGTCGTGAATTCAAACCGTGTATCGCCGCGCTTTTCAATTTTGCGAACGGTACCGATATCTGTGATGATGCCTGTGAACATTCAATTAATCCGTTATTTTCTCGTAGGTTGTCACGATATCCTCGCCCACCTCGCGAACAGAAACACGCCGGAACCGCGATATAACTGACAGGCGATCAAAACCAAGATCCGCAATCATTGCCTTTCCATCCGCCCCTATAATGGACGGTGCGCTGAAATGGACAATGTGATCAACCAGATTATCCCGTACCAGACTGGCGGCAAGAATACCGCCACTTTCGACCAGCACCCGGGTCACCCCCTGTTTGCCCAAACATTTCATCACGTCATTTAGGTCGAAATGATCATTCTCGCATCTGGCAGAAACTACTTTCACACCGGTTTCTGCAAATTTTTCAGAAACTTCGCGCAACAGTGCGTCTGTTGTCACCACCCAGGTGGGAACATTATTGGCACTTGTTACCATATTCGCGGACAGGGGCACCTCACCTTTGCGATCCAGAATGATACGAACAGGTGATTGTTCAAATCGACCGGCGATACGGCATGTCAGGGTTGGGTTATCCGCCAAGACGGTACTCGCACCGACAAGGATCGCGTCATGATTGGCACGCAGGAGATGACCGTGCTCGCGTGCAAGTCTGCCGGTGATCCATTTGCTTTCTCCGGATTGTGTCGCTGATCGGCCATCCATGGTCGATGCAAGTTTCAGCGTTACCATCGGACGCCCGAATAAAATGCGCGACAGAAAACCGGAATTGATGCGACTTGCTTCGTCGCTATAAAGCCCAACATCGACAATAATGCCTGCATCACGCAACATATCATGGCCGCGTCCCGAGACACGATCATCCGGGTCTTCAAGGGCACTGACAACGCGTTTAACACCGGCTTCGATCAGGCCCACGGCACAAGGTGGCGATACGCCGAAATGACTACAGGGTTCGAGGGTGACATAAGCTGTTGCATTGCGCGCTTTATCGCCAGCCTCATCCAGTGCAACACGTTCCGCGTGGGGGCGTCCACCCGGTTTGGTGAAACCACGCCCCACAATCGTTCCCTGGGGCGAAATCAGGACGCACCCAACAGACGGGTTGGGCCAGACATTTCCCAGACCGCGTTTTGACAGGCTTAGAGCGACCCGCATGAAATGCCGGTCATCATCTGAAAACGCGGGGGTTGTCATTACTCTGCGTCCGCCTCTTCTTCCCCATCATGCATGTTTTCCACGAACTGTTCGAAGTCGCGGGCTTCACGGAAGTTTTTATACACCGAAGCATAACGGACATAAGCAACCTGATCGAGTGCGATCAACGCCCCCATCACCATTTCACCGATTGTGTCGGTTGAAATGTCGCTTTCGCCACTGCTTTCGAGGCGACGCTGAATACCGTTTAGCGCCTTCTCTACGCGTTCATCCTCAATCGGACGTTTGCGGCAAGCCAGAAAGATTGATCGCGCCAGCTTGTCACGATCAAACAATTCGCGTTGCCCGTCCTTTTTCACCACCATCAATTCACGGAGCTGAACACGTTCAAACGTCGTGAAACGCGATCCGCAGGCCGGGCAAAACCGGCGCCGGCGAATGGCGTGATGTTCCTCGGTCGGACGGGAGTCCTTGACCTGGGTGTCGGTATGGCCACAGAACGGGCAACGCATTGTTTCTACTCGCTCCTAAAGCGATCAGGCGTAGATCGGGAAGCGTTTGCACAGGTCCTCGACCTTGGTGCGAACAGCGTTTTCAACCTGGGTATTGCCATCAGGATTGTCGACAAGCGCATCAAGCACGTCACCGATCAATTCACCGATCTGTCTGAATTCCTCAACTCCGAAACCACGCGTAGTGCCTGCTGGCGTGCCCAACCGAACGCCGGAGGTAATGGTCGGTTTTTCGGTATCAAAGGGGATGCCATTCTTGTTGCAGGTGATCCCTGCACGCTCAAGTGCGACTTCCGCGTTGTTGCCTTTAAGCCCCTTGGGACGCAGGTCGACCAGCATCAGGTGCGTATCGGTGCCGCCAGTTACGATATCGAAACCGCGCTTTACCAGAACTTCGGCCAAGGCCTTGGCATTGTCGACAACCTGCTGCGCATATTCCTTGAATTCCGGACGCAATGCTTCGCCAAAAGCAACTGCCTTGGCCGCGATGACATGCATCAACGGGCCGCCCTGCAGGCCCGGGAAAACCGCCGAATTGATCTTTTTGCCGATTTCAACATTGTTCGACAGGATCATGCCGCCGCGCGGACCGCGAAGGGTTTTATGCGTGGTGGTGGTGACAACATCTGCATAAGGAAGCGGGCTTGGGTGGACGCCACCGGCAACCAGACCGGCAAAATGCGCCATATCAACCATAAGCAACGCACCAACCTTGTCGGCAATTGCACGGAAACGCTTGAAATCGATCTGGCGCGGAATGGCCGAGCCGCCAGCAATAATCAGGGCCGGTTTGTGTTCGATAGCCAATGCCTCGACCTGATCGTAGTCAAGGGTCAGATCATCTTCGCGCACACCATACTGAATGGCATTGAACCATTTCCCCGAAAGCGCCGGACGTGCGCCATGGGTCAGGTGCCCACCCGCATCCAGCGACATACCAAGGATGGTATCACCCGGTTTGCAAAGGGCGAGCATAACAGCACCATTTGCCTGTGCGCCGGAATGCGGTTGCACGTTGACAAATTCACATCCAAACAGTTCTTTTGCACGATTAATCGCCAGTTCTTCGGCGACGTCAACAAACTCGCAGCCACCATAATAACGGCGCGACGGGTACCCTTCTGCGTACTTGTTGGTCAGAACTGTTCCCTGTGCCTCGATAACAGCCTTGGAAACAATGTTCTCAGAGGCAATCATTTCGATCTGGTTCTGCTGACGATCCAGTTCATCGGTCACCGATTTGAACAGTGCCGGATCAGCTTCTGACAAGCTGGTAGAGAAAAAGCCTTTAAACGACATTATGGGGCCTCTCGATACAATGTGGCGGGACCGAACGCTGCAAAGTTCGAAACCCGTACCGGGTTATTGCCAGGTGGCGAAAGAAATCAATCAGGAAGTGATGACAGTTTTTCGACGCGCCGTTCGTGGCGGCCGCCTTCAAATTCAGTCGTTACGAACGCATCGACGCAATCAAGTGCCGTCGCATCGCCAAGCAGGCGTGCGCCAAGACACAAAACATTGGCATTGTTATGCTGACGGCAAAGTTCCGCCGACAGGCGATCATGCACCAAAGCGGCACGAATTTCACTGAAACGGTTGGCGGCAATACTCATGCCGATACCTGACCCGCAGACAAGAATGCCGCGCTCGGCCTTGCCATTGATAATCGATTTGGCAACGGCTTGCGCATAATCCGGATAATCGACGGATTCTGATCCATCGGCACCAAGATCCATTACTTCCCAGCCATTCTCGGCAAGCGATTTGATGATTTTGGATTTGAGTTCGACACCACCGTGATCGGCAGCGACGGCTATGATCTTGGCGGTCATGTGCGAGCCCTTGATAAATACGCCAAACAGTAATTTGGAGCGCCTTTTAGCACATAGCATCGGAACTGCCAACGCACAGCAGTCGATGATCTTAAAGTTTTACCGGGACAACTTTAAAGTGTTCATCGTGCCATATTCTTATACTTAAAGAATGATATTCGCGCTCATTACGTTAGAAGTTGATAAAATAAACTCAAATAATAGACCATATACTTTGATATATACCGCTCACGGGCTCCCGCTCCAATCTGACAGAACTTAGTATCAGACCTAAATATCAATTGAACCTGAAAAAACACCTTCTGGTTACAGAATTGATTGATCGAATTTTCTGTAGCATATTATCTTGATTTGAACATATAAATAGAATTGATATATTGAATAACAGTCTTGTTTGACTATATCTGTAAAATAATGCAAAAAGCATTGTCTATTCGTAATGGCGAAGGAAATATTTTAATATGACTGATGCTGAAAACAGCGTTCTGGACCGCGACGAACTGCTACAGATGACCGTTGATATCGTTTCTGCTTATGTCAGTAACAACGCAATTGCATCCGCACAGATTCCGGAATTGATTTCGACAATTTTCAATTCACTTGACGATCTGCGTGAAGTTGAAGCCGTAGTAGAAGAAGAACCGCTGAAACCGGCTGTTCCGATCCGCAAGTCGATTGGCGATGATTACATCATTTGCCTTGAAGACGGCAAGAAACTCAAAATGCTCAAGCGTCATCTTCGGACGACCTATAATTTAACCCCGGAAGAATACCGGGCGAAATGGGGCCTGCCGTCAGATTACCCGATGGTTGCGCCGAACTATGCCAAACAGCGTTCGCAGTTTGCCAAGAAAATCGGTTTGGGTCGCAAGGCAAAGTAACCGCCGCCCCCTTTGATCTTAAAGAAAAAGCGTCTTCGGCAATTTCTGAAGACGCTTTTCTTTTATCCAGTGGAAACAAAAAAGCCCGGCATTCATGCCGGGCTTTCTGCTGATCAGAATGTCTGATTAGTTGGCGTAGTCGTAGCCGCCGTCTTTCCATTCATAGAAGACGTAACCCGGTGCAGCAACATCGCCCTTGGCATCGAAGGAAATCGAACCAAGAACAGTGTCGAATGCATCACCGCTGTGCAGCGCTTCGATAACAGCTTCAGAGTCGGTGGTACCGGCTTTTTCAACAGCCTGTGCCCAAGCCTGGACTGCACCATAGGTGTAAAGGGTGTAACCTTCCGGCTTGTAGCCCTGACCTTCGAAGTATTTTACGAGTTCGGCGTTGCGCGGATCTTTTTCAAGCGCCGGACCGGCGGTGAAAAGCGTGCCCGCTCCGGCATCGCCAGTGATCGACCAATATTCGAGCGAGTTAAGAGCATCCCCCGAAATTGCAACGGTCTCAAGACCCTGGCTGCGCATCTGACGAACGATCAGACCGAGTTCGGTGTGGTAACCGCCGTAATACAGGACGTCAACGCCTTCGGATTTCAGCTTGGTCACCAGAGCCGAGTAATCTTTCTCGCCCGGAGTAATGGCTTCGTACATGACTTCTTCAACGCCAGCAGCGTTCAGGTTTTTCTTGGTCTCATCAGCGAGACCTTTGGAATAAGCCTGTTTGTCATGAACGATGGCGATTTTCTTGTCGCCATAGTTTTCAGCAAGATATTTACCCGCAACTTCGCCCTGCTGGTCATCACGACCGCAAACACGGAAAACGTTATCCATGTCACGTTCGGTCAACTGCGGGTTGGTCGACGCCGGAGAAATCTGAACGATGCCTTCTTCGAAGTAAACTTCAGAAGCCGGGATCGAGGAACCCGAGCAGAAGTGACCGGCAACAAGAGCAACGCCCTTGCTGACGAGCTGGTTTGCAACAGCAACAGCCTGTTTCGGATCACAAGCGTCATCGCCGATTTCGAGAACGACTTGTTCGCCGTTAACACCACCGGCAGCATTGAGGTCTGCAACCGCTTTCTGGGCACCCTGGGTCATCTGCTCGCCAAAGGCGGCATACGGGCCGGTCATCGGACCAACGGTCGCGATAACGATGTCTGCTTTTGCTGCACCCATCGAGAGGACAAGCGCGGAAGCAGTTGCCAGAAGGCCGAGCTTGGTTTTCGACATAAGAGAAGTCTCCCTGTTCCAAAGGTTGGTTCCATCACCATGACAGAACCATCTTTTTCGGACCCTAAACCGGCTCGTTTTTTTGTCGATTACCGGTTTTGGCTCCCTGTACTTTAGCACTCCAGAATTGGTGTGCAATAGTACTAAACACTGCATTGCCAGCAATTTAACAATGCGGTGGTGACGGCGAGCCGTCACCACCAAAAAGTTCAGACGTCCGCCCCTTCACGTGCGCGAAAACCGAACGGCCCCATACGCTCATAAAGCCATGGATACTGTGACAGCATCTTGTTGACCCGGGTGATACGAAACGCCGCAGCCATGATTGCAAACAGGATAACCGTATCGAAGATGTATCCCGTAAGCGACAGCAACTCGCCTTCGAACAAAGCGAAGATCATGAAGCGGTCAGTTGCCCCCAGCAATAACGCATAGGGATAGAGCTGATAGAACGGTCGCCAGGTATTGGCGATCGCCTGTCCCGTCATGAACGCACAGAACCCCATCAGGATAACGGTCATTCCGATTGTGACACCAACGCTGGTACCTGTAATCGATTCCATATCCGTCCTCCTAGTGACCACCCTCGAGATAGGCCGCCCGAACTTCCGGATTAGCCAGAAGTTCTGCACCAGTACCCGAGAGAGTAATATTGCCGTTAACCATCACATAACCGCGATGGGCGAGTTTCAGCGCGTGGAAGGCGTTCTGCTCGACAAGAAAGACCGTTACCTTCTTTTCGCGATTGATCTTCTTGATCGTCTCGAAAATCTGTTTCACGACAAGCGGAGCAATCCCGAGAGAAGGCTCATCAAGCAACAGCAAACGGGGACGCCCCATAAGAGCACGACCAATCGCCAGCATCTGTTGCTCGCCACCGGACATTGTCCCTGCGCGCTGGTTAATGCGTTCCTTCAGGCGCGGGAACAATTCGAACACCATTTCAAGATCTTCGTCAAAGTACTTCGGATCCTGGGTGCTTGCTCCCATCTGCAGGTTTTCAAAAACCGACATTCGCGGAAAGATACGACGCCCTTCGGGCGACTGCTGAATACCAAGACGGCAAATCTCATGCGTTGGCATGCGACTGATATCCTGACCTTCAAACATAATGCGCCCTTTTGACGCCTGCGGTGATCCGCAACATGTCATCAGCAAGGTCGTCTTGCCAGCACCATTGGCACCGATCAATGTGACGATCTCGCCTTCGTTGACTTCCATATCAATGCCCTTGAGGGCTTCGATATTGCCATAGAAGGTGTGAACACCTTCAATCTTCAGCATGGACATATCGATCTGCTCCCTCGCTACGCATTCGGATCAAGATTAAGGTCGGCAGCGACTTCCGGCGGCAGCTCATCGTCTTCTTCCTCACCGAGGTAAGCACGAATGACTGCCGGATCGTTTTTGACTTCGTCAGGATTGCCGTCGGCAATCTTTTTACCGTAATCAAGCACGATCACATGGTCGGAAATCTTCATGACGACGCTCATGTCATGTTCGATCAGCAGAAGACCGATCCCCTGATCATCTCGGATGCTTTGCAACAGAACGTTGAGCTCCGCAGACTCACGAGGGTTAAGGCCGGCTGCCGGCTCGTCGAGACACAGCAAGGAAGGATTGACGCACATTGCACGCGCAATCTCGAGACGACGCTGAGAACCATAAGGCAGGTTACCGGCATTCCAGTCAGCCTGTTCATAAAGACCAACCTTGTTCAGCCAGAATTTGGCGGTTTCAAGCGCCTCTTTCTCGGCACTGGTATAGCGGCCGAGCTTGAACAGACCTGCCAGCGAGAAAGCAGATGCCTCCATAAGCTGGTTATGCTGTGCAACAATCAGGTTTTCCAGAACCGTCATACCTGTAAACAGACGAATGTTCTGGAAAGTACGCGCCACACCATTGTTGCGCGGAATGCGAAAGCCTTCCATACGTTCCAGCAAACGAGGCCCGTCATTGGCATAAAGCGTCAGGCGTCCCTCGGTCGGTACATAGAACCCGGTAAGACAGTTGAAAACAGTAGTCTTCCCTGCCCCGTTCGGGCCGATGATTGCCGTGATCTCGCGCTTTCTTGCCGTAAAGGAAAGATCGTCAATGGCGACCAAGCCACCAAAGCGCATGGTCAGATGTTCGACTTCAAGCTGTATGTTGTCGGTCATTTGACTTCTCCGGCAACTTTTTCTTTCTTGCTCATATTCAGCAGGATGGTCGGCTCACGGAAAGACAGCAATCCGCGCGGACGCCACAACATGATGGCAACCATACCAGCCCCGAAAATCAACATGCGATATTCAGCAAGTTCGCGGAACATTTCAGGGAAACCGATCATCACAATCGCGGCAAGAACCACCCCGATCTGACTGCCCATACCACCAAGAACAACGATGGCAAGGATCACGGCAGATTCAAGGAAGGTGAAGCTTTCCGGACTGATGAAGCCCTGACGTGTCGCAAAGAATGCACCGGCAAAACCGCCAAACATTGCACCGATGGCAAATGCCGACAGTTTGGTGTTTGTCGGATTGATACCCAGCGAACGACATGCAATTTCATCTTCACGCAACGCTTCCCATGCACGACCTATTGGCAGTTTACGAAGGCGTACGGTGACAAAAGCCGTCACCAGTGCGAGCAGAAGGATCAGGTAGTACAGGAAGATCAGGCGATGCATCGATGAATATTCGAGGCCGAACAGCTCGTTGAAACCCAACATACCTTCAGGAACACGACGGCTGAAATCGGCAAAACCGAAGAAGCTTGGACGCTCAATTGAAGAAATCCCGTCCGGCCCCCCGGTCAAATCATACCAGTTGATAAGAACCACACGAATGATTTCACCAAATCCCAGGGTCACAATCGCAAGATAATCCCCGCGCAGTCGCAGCACCGGGAATCCCAGTATAATTCCGAAACTTGCGGCAAAGATACCGGCCAGCGGCAAGCACAACCAGAAGCTCAGATCGAAATGCTGCGACAACAATGCATAGGAATAGGCACCAACCGCGTAAAAGGCGACATAGCCAAGATCAAGCAAACCAGCAAGACCGACCACAATGTTCAGCCCCCAACCCAGCATGATGTAGATCATGACCAGGGTTGCAAGGTCGATAGCGGAACGGTTTTCACCAAACAGGAACGGGAAGATAATGAAGAATACAATCCCCAATGCCCCGATCTTTTTGGTGTTGGTCCGATATGCGAGTTGAATTTTTGACGAAAGCTTGGAACCGCTTTCTTCCTCGTCGGCTTTTGGCTTTTTCATACTGAAATAGGCAATTGCAAAAACGATAGTGATGAAGGCAACAGCCACAATCACACTCGTTACACTGCTAAATGCCATATCCAGGAAGACCGGAGAAGCCCAACGATCATCCATGTCGCGGAAGCGGACAAACATCTCGAAGACCGCCACTGCCGCGACGGTAATCAGCACAGCCTGCCCCACACGCGATATGTGTTCGCGGCGGAAAATCAATGCCAATCGGCCAATGATTGTCGAGATAATGGCGGTAACGACAAGATCCCAACGAACCGCCAGTTCAAGCCCGGTCGGACGGTCAACGGTCTCGACACCAAGGATCATGACCGACATCAACAGTGCAATTACAGCAAAGAACGCGAGTTCCTTGACAATTTCGGCACCGGAAACCCGTGAAGAAGTGATAAGAGAAGACATCAGACTTTCTCCACCTCCGGCTTACCAAGCAGCCCCCATGGACGGAAGATCAGCACAAGAACCAGAATACCGAACGTCGCAACGTCCTTGTATTCGATCGTGAGATAGCCCGACCAGAATGCTTCGATCAAACCGATCAGCAGACCGCCAAGCATCGCCCCCGGAAGTGAACCGATCCCGCCCAAAACGGCAGCGGTGAACGCCTTAACACCGGCAAGGAAGCCGATATAGAAGTCGATCACACCGTAATACAGGGTAACCATCATGCCAGCGACTGCAGCAAGGGCAGCGCCCATGACAAAGGTCGTGGAGATCGTGCGGTCAACGTTGACACCAAGCAGGCCAGCCATCGTGCGATCCTGTTCACAGGCGCGCTGGGCGCGACCCAATGAGGTTTTCGCAATCAGCGTCGAGAACACAGCCATAAGGACAAATGTCAGAAGAATGATGACAATCTGCATATAGCTGAGCTGGACGTTGAAATTCGGGCTTTCCATCAGGGTGATGCCGCCCTCGATCAACGGCTGCATCGGCTTCACGCGGGCACCCTGCGAAATCTGAACAAAGTTCTGCAGGAAAATGGACATGCCGATGGCCGAAATCAGCGCGGCTAGACGGAACGATCCGCGTAGAGGCCTGTATGCAATTCGTTCAACGCCCCACCCGTAGATAGAAGTGAGCACCATTGACACGAACAGCATCAAAAGAAGTGTAAGCGGAAGGATGCCGCTAATCCCTGCTGCCTGACAGATCAGGAAGGTAATCAGGGAATGAAACGCGCCCAGCATATAGATTTCGCCGTGCGCGAAGTTAATCATGCCGATGATGCCGTACACCATCGTGTAGCCGATGGCGATCAAGCCGTAGATGGCTCCCAGCGTCAGACCGTTGATTAATTGTTGTAAGAAATAAGCCCAATCCATTGCACAACCTTAGATTTGGCGCAGACAAACGAGGTCTTCGACCGACTGGCTGAAGGTGCAAAACAAGATACAGTTGTATTGATTGGATGAGACCAAGTCTCCCCATTGCCCCCTAGCAAACCTCCGAAGCCTCCGTCTTTTTGTTATCGGGTTTTCCCCGGTTCTAGCTTTTGGGCACGACCATTCTTATTGTGGTTCATTATCCAAAAGCGCGATTAGAGCACAAACCTTAGACACATGAGGTCGAAGGCTGCAAGCGGCTTTGATAAATTGGTCAAAAACACCAAATCGCATTTCATTCTTAGAATAAAACACCAAGCTACCAAATGCATCGCTCTTTATATTGTATATTTTATCCCTTATTAAGGACATATTCAAGCTTTTGTACCGCGACGCGCTTGAGTTGCTCCGGATTCCTTGAGACCGGACCAGCCACGGTCACCTCGATTCCCGTTTTACCGTCAATTGCCGTACAACGCAGATAGTTCCCAACCTGTCGCAATTCGAAATAGATCTCGCGCGGTGCATTGTTTTTTGTCGTCATTCATCAATCCGGGAATTTCTGTTCGCCGCTTTTCCAGTTAGCGAAGGTAAATCTACCACTAATGCCGGCTATGGTATTCATAAAAAAACAGGCCCGGCAAATACCGGGCCTGCATGATACACTTCAAGATGCCGTAGCGTTATTTGTCGCCATCCAGCATTTTGACAATCGCTGAGAAATCCATCCCGCCATTGCCCCCATTCGAATAAAGCGCGTACAGGCTTTCAGCCAACGCCCCCATCGGGGTTGTCGCCCCGGCCGATGCCGCCGCCTGCTGCGCCAGCTTCAAGTCTTTCAGCATCATGTCGACAGCAAATCCCGGCTGATAGTCGCGGTTTGCAGGAGATGTCGGAACCGGTCCCGGTACGGGGCAATAACTGGTCAGGGACCAGCACTGACCGGACGCCTTCGATGAAATATCAAACAGCTTCTGCGCATCAAGGCCCAAACGCTTTGCAAGCATAAACGCCTCGGATACGGCAATCATGCTGACGCCAAGCACCATGTTGTTGCAAATCTTTGCCGCCTGCCCGGCACCACTGGTGCCTGCATGAATGATATTGCTGCCCATTCCCTCAAGAACCGGTTTCGCGCGATCAAAATCACCATCATCGCCGCCGACCATGAATGTCAGTGTTCCGGCGGTCGCCCCTGCAACCCCACCAGAGATCGGCGCGTCAACGGCACCAAGACCTTTGGCCTTCGCCTGTTCAGCAGCTTTGCGCGCAGCATCAACTTCGATGGTGGAGCTATCAATCAAAAGAGTGCCCGCCTTGGCATTGGCAATCACGCCGTCTGGTCCGTCATAAACCGACAGAACGTGCTTTCCAGCAGGGAGAACCGTGACAACGAACTCGACATCCTTTGCCGCGTCGGCAACTGTCGTGGCCTTGGTTGCGCCTGCTTCAACCGCCTTGCCAACCGCAGCTTCGGACAAATCAAAAACCTTCAGCGCGTGACCGGCCTTGATAAGGTTGGCCGCCATCGGGCCCCCCATATTTCCCAGACCGATGAAACCGATTTTCGCCATTTGGAGTCTCCTCTGATCTCTCGATTATCGAGATTCTGCTTTAATTTCCGGAAGTTACTGAGCCAGTCAGAACTGTAACTTCAACTCTTTATCTTCAGGTAAAAGGTCAAAATATGTCGCAACATCGCGTGGATCTACCTGACCAATATCGGCGTGTTGCCATTTCGGACTGTGATCCTTGTCAACAATCACCGCACGGACCCCCTCAAACAGATCGGGCATACGAACGGTGCGCTGTGACAAACGGAATTCCATTGCAAGATCCTGCGCCAGCGTCATGTTGCGCCCCTGGCGTATCTGCTCGAACGTCACGCAAACAGCAATTGGCGACTTGCTACGCAATATCTTGACCGTTTCTTTGGCAAAATCAGTCGAAGACGCATCAAGTGCGGCAAAAATATCTGCCACCGTATCAGCACCAAACAGTTTGTCGATCTCGGTGCGCAGGGGTTTCAGGGCAGCCTCATCACCTTTTACATGGTGATCATCCAGAACCTTCTTTACCGCAGCAAAAGGATCACTCCCACCCTTTATGGCCGACAGATCCGACTTCAGCGCGGCAATATTTTCGCTATTCACATTATGGGTTGCCAAGTCGGCATAAAGGCAATCGGCGGCCTTGATCCGGGCACCCGTCAAACCAAGATACAGTCCGATCTGGCCTGGGCAACGGGACAGAAAATATCCGCCCCCGACATCGGGGAAAAAGCCGATTCCGGTTTCCGGCATGGCAAATAATGTGCGTTCCGTCACCACCCGGAAATGTCCGTGCACCGAAACCCCGACGCCCCCGCCCATCGTAATGCCGTTCATCAAGGCGACGTAAGGCTTGGGATATGTGGCAATATAATTGTTCAGGCAGTATTCCCGCCGATAGAATGCATCAAGGAGAACATCGTCATTACGTTTTCGCGCATCATAAAGTCCGCGAATGTCGCCACCTGCACAAAAGGCCTTTTCACCCGCCCCTTCGATCACGATCGCAACAACCGTGGCATCGTTTTCCCATTCACGAAGTTTGACTGTGATTGCATCAACCATCGTCAGGTCAAGAGCATTCAATGCCTTGGGCCTGTTTAGCAGGATATGGCCGATTGCCCCGCTTTTAGAGAAAACGACGGATGCCTCATTGCCTGGCGGCGAACTTGTCGCGTTTTCGCTGCTCATAAATCAATCCTTTAACGCGGCACGAGAGATGATCAGGCGCATGATTTCGTTCGTGCCCTCGAGAATCTGGTGAACCCGAAGATCACGCAGAAGTCTCTCTATCGGATATTCGCGGATATAACCATATCCGCCATGAAGCTGTAACGCTTCATTGCAGACCCTGAACCCGATATCCGTACCGAAACGTTTTGCCATTGCGCAGAACTGTGTTGCATCCGGCGCCTTGTTATCCAGTTTCCAGGCCGCTTTGTGCAACATCAACCGTGCCGCTTCGAGCTCTGTCACCATGTCGGCATATTTGAACTGCAATGCCTGAAACTGATCTAGCGTTTTGCCAAACTGTTTGCGGACCTTCATGTGATCGCGCGCATGATCCATTGCGGCACGCGCACCACCGATTGAACAGGCCGAGATATTAAGCCGCCCACCGTCAAGCCCCATCATGGCAAACCGGAAACCCTCGCCCTCTTCTCCCAACCGGTTCTCGACCGGAATTTTGCAGTTGCTGAAAATCACGGCGGATGTCGGCTGGCTGTTCCATCCCATTTTTTCTTCAAGCTTGCCAAATGACAGGCCTTCGGCATCTTTCGGGATGATAAAGGTCGAAATGCCCCTGGGGCTGTCATCGCCAGTTCGAGCCATGACGATATAAACATCACTGCGTGACCCGCCCGAGATGAATGCCTTCTCGCCATTCAGGATATAGTGATCACCTTCCCGAACGGCACGGGTACGAAGTGCCCCTGCATCCGACCCTGCCCCCGGCTCTGTCAGGCAGTAGCTTGCGAAATGTTCCATGGTCACAAGTTTCGGAAGATATTTTTGACGCTGATCTTCGTTGCCGAAACGGTCAATCATCCAGCACGCCATGTTGTGGATCGAGATATAGGCTGCCGTTGACGGGCATGCGCTTGCCAGTTCTTCGAAAATCACCGCGGCATCCAGACGGCCAAGACCCGATCCCCCGACATCTTCGCGTGTGTATATGGCGGCAAAGCCAAGTTCGGCTGCCTTGCGCAAAGTTTCTTCGGGAAAAATGTGTTTTGCATCCCACTCGCCCGCATACGGTGCCATTTCGTTTTGTGCGAAATCGCGGGCTGCCTGTGCAAATGCCTGCTGGTCTTCAGACAGGTTGAATTCCATTGGATCGCTGCCTCTGAATGTTTTGGTATTTTCCCTTTACGTAAACGTGAATTCGGACCTTTGTCAATTCATTCGGTATAACAGTACCGAATTATGTGAATGTATTCTGGTCGGGCTTTCTCATTCCGTCATTTGCGGATTTTTCATCCATCTTCTTGTCGCCATGGCGCGAATATGCGTTACTTCCGCAAAATCAATACAACCTATAATCAGGGGAAACGACATGACAGGATCATCCAAACCCGAAACCATCGTTTTGCATGCAGGATACCGTGCCGACCCGGCTACCGGCTCGGTCGCGGTACCGCTATATCAGACAACCAGTTACCAGTTCCGCGACACTCAACACGCAGCCGACCTTTTTGCCCTCAAAGAGCTTGGCAATATTTACACCCGCCTGATGAACCCGACCAATGATGTACTGGAGCAGCGCATTACAGCCCTTGAGGGCGGTGCTGCTGCGGTTGCCGTCGGCTCCGGTCAGGCAGCCTCAACTTTCGCCGTTCTGAATATCGCACAGGCTGGCGACAATATCGTCAGTTCGACGGATTTGTATGGCGGCACATGGAACCTGTTTGCCAATACGTTCAAACAGATGGGAATCGAAGTACGCTTTGCTGATCCATCCGATCCGGAAAACTTCCGACGCCTGACGGATGACAAAACGCGCGCCTATTACGCCGAAACCCTGCCGAATCCCAAGCTTCATGTTTTCCCCATCCGGGAGGTCGCCAATATTGGCGATGAGCTTGGCATTCCATTGATTATGGACAACACTGCCGCACCGGTGCTGTGCCGTCCCATCGATCATGGCGCAACCATTGTCATGTATTCGACCACCAAATTTATCGCTGGCCACGGTACGTCGGTTGGCGGGATTGTCGTCGATTCCGGCAAGTTTGATTGGGAAAAGCATGCCAAACGCTTCCCGTTGCTGAACGAACCGGACCCCAGCTATCACGGGGCGGTCTGGACGCAGGCCGTCAAACCGATCGGCCCGGTTGCCTATGCAATCAAGCTGCGTTGCACATTGCTGCGCGATGTTGGGGCGGCCGCCTCGCCTTTCAACTCGTTCCAGACCATTCAGGGCATGGAAACGCTGCCGCTGCGCATGGAACGCCATTGCGAAAACAGCGCCAAGGTTGCCGACTTCCTGTCGTCCCATCCCAAGGTTTCCAAGGTGATCTATCCCGGCAAACAGGATGGTGAAAGCCGCCGCCGTGCCGATACTTATCTTAAGGGCGGGTATGGATCACTTATGGGGTTTGAGCTTGCGGGCGGCAAAGCAGCTGGTGAGAAATTCATCAACAGCCTTGGCCTGTTTTATCATGTCGCCAATATCGGCGACACCAGATCGCTTGCCATTCATCCGGCCACGACAACGCACAGCCAGCTTTCCGAACAGGATCGTATTTCGTCTGGCGTAACGGACGGTTATGTCCGCCTGTCGATTGGCATCGAACATATCGATGACATTCTTGCCGATCTAAAACAGGCACTCGATAAAGCCTGAGCGATCATATCGTTGAATATGAAACCGGCCCTGTTTGTACGGGGCCGGTTTTTTTATTGACCATCTTCCCAATCAAAGGTAAACGCGCATTATCGGCAAAACATGCAAAACAGGCAAATCGATGTCGAGTGTCAATTCGCGCCAGCGTGAAATCGAAAAACTCCTTCACAGCCAGGGCACAGTTCATATTCATGACCTGTCTGCACTTTTTCATGCGTCCCTTGATACCATTCGGCGCGACCTGCGCCAGATGGAAGATGCCGGAAGCCTCAGGCGTATTCATGGCGGCGCCACCTTGCCAAGCACAGCCCGCGAAGGATTTCATGACCGGGCACAGGATTTAAAGCCGGAACGATCCGAAATCGCCCGCAAGGTCGCCCATGACCTTGTTCCGGATCATGGTGTGATCTTTTTTGATAGTGGTACAACCATCTATGAAGTCGCCCGGCATTTAAAACCGTCATTTTCCGGCACCGTGATCACGGTCAATCCCCTGATTGCCGTTGAACTGGCCAATCATCCGAATGCGAATATCATCATGATTGGCGGCACGGTTCTGAAACGTGACCTGGCGATCTGCGGACCGACAGCCATTGATGAAATACGCAACTATAATGCCGATCTTGTGCTGCTGGGTACCTGTGCCCTTCATCCCGAACTGGGGTTGACCACCAGCACGACTGAGGAACGCGCCACCAAGGCAGCCATGCTTGCACAGTCTGCTGAGGCCATTGCTGTCACAACCGCTGACAAACTTGAAACCAGTTTGCCGTTCAGGGTCTGTGACCTTGACGCGATTTCCCATCTGGTAACCGGCAGGAAGCTGTCGAGCGGATATCTGAACAATTATACCAACCGCGGGATCAATGTGATCCTTGCCTGACGAAGGCGGAGCCCCGAATGCCTATCTCCAACCAGATTGCCCATAACAGAATCCGTGCCATTTTCTTTCTGCATGGTGCGGCCTTTTCAAGCTGGGTCCCGCATATTCCGCTGGTGCAGGAGCGCCTTGGATTTGGTCACGATGATCTTGGTGCCATATTGCTGGCTGCCGCAGTTGGCGTTCTTGCCGTCATGCCGGTTGCCGGTCGTCTCTCGGATAAATTTGGCAGCGAACGTGTCGCACGCTATTCCGGGGTGGCCTATTTCATTTCCGTTGGCATTCCGGTCTTCATGCCAAGTTTCATGTCGATTGCGATTGCCATGTTCGCACTCGGCTTTTTTGGCGCATTCCTTGATATATCGATGAATGCCAATGGCCTGAATGTTGAGCGGGCCAAAAAACGCAGCGTCATGTCGGGCTTGCACGGGTTCTGGAGCCTTGGCGGTTTTGCCGGTGCCGGAACGACGGCGGCATGGTTTGCCCTGCCCCTGCCGGTTGAATGGCATCTTCCGGTCATGCTGACCCTTTTCCTGATTTTGCATCTGGTCCTTCAACGCCAGTTGATGCCTGATGCCGCAGTTCCCCATCCTGCTCAGACACCGGAAGGCGCATCCGCCAAACAACGCGCGATGTTTCTGACCCTGCTGCCATTTGGTGCCTGCGCCTTCATCGGCCAGTTTGGCGAGGGGGTCATTACCGACTGGGCAACGGTTCTGATGAATACGGAACTCAATTCCGGCCCGACAATGGCGGCCGTCGGTTTTGCCTGCTATTCGGCAACCATGGCGATCACCCGACTGTCGGGCGACTGGCTGGTTACGAAATTTGGCCGCCCGCAAATCCTGCTATCCAGTTCGGCATGCGCATCCTTTGGCCTGTTTGTTCTGGCTCTTGCGCCGCATTATGTCGTTGCCTGGATCGGGTGTGCTATCGCCGGGGTTGGACTGGCTGTCATCCTGCCGCTTCTGATTTCTGCCGCCGCACAGGCAAGTGGCAGAAGCGGCGGTGCGGTCGT
Source organism: Thalassospira australica (assembly GCF_044790785.1). GTDB lineage: Bacteria > Pseudomonadota > Alphaproteobacteria > Rhodospirillales > Thalassospiraceae > Thalassospira > Thalassospira australica_A. The sequence goes on from NZ_CP085258.1 coordinate 2,136,950, forward strand.
ATCGACCATTGCAGCAACCGGTTATACGGCCTTGATGGCCGGGCCACCGGTGATCGGTGCTATTGGCGAAGAAGTCGGATTGGTTACCGCTTTTGTGCTGACGGCCAGTTTTCTGGCTTTGATAATACCGGTTTACCTTTTGACCATGCGCAAACGTCTTTACGCTACCAGCAACAGTTGATCCGCCGTCAATTCTGCCCCATAAATTGGTCACCTCGTTTCTGAATTCAGAATGCCGCCCCACTGACAAGAGAACAGATCATGGCCAAAACAGTCACTTATGGCACTTTCCCGCGCACACGCCTTCGCCGGACCCGCATGAGCGACTGGTCGCGTCGCATGGTGGCGGAAACCCGATTGACGGCGCATGATCTGATCCTGCCGGTATTTGTGATTGACGGTAAAAACGAACGGACACCGATCCCGTCAATGCCCGGTGTCGAACGACAAAGCGTTGACGTGCTTGTTGAAACGGCAAAACACGCTGAAAAGCTTGGCATCCCTGCCCTTGCGCTTTTCCCCTATATCGATGCCAGCCTCAAGACCAAGGATGCGCGCGAAGCATATAATCCCGACAATGTGGTTTGCCGTGCGACAAAGGCGATCAAAGACGCCTGCCCCAACCTTGGTGTCATCACCGATGTTGCGCTTGATCCATTCAATGCGGATGGTCAGGACGGAATCGTGATTAACGGTGAAATCCTTAATGACGAAACGACCGAGGCCCTTGTGCGCCAGGCACTGGTCCAGGCGCAGGCAGGATGCGATGTTGTCGCCCCGTCCGACATGATGGATGGCCGTATCGGTGCCATTCGCGACATCCTTGAATCCGAGGGGCTTAAAAAGGTCCAGATCATGGCCTATGCGGCAAAATACGCATCGTCCTTCTATGGTCCGTTCCGGGATGCAATCGGATCGGCCTCTGCCCTGGGCAAGGCGGACAAGAAAACCTACCAGCTTGACCCCGCCAACAGCAGCGAAGCGATGCGCGAAGTCGCCTACGACCTTGAGGAAGGTGCCGACTCTGTCATCGTCAAACCGGGCCTTCCGTATCTTGACGTTCTGTATCGGGTTCGCGAGGAATTCGGGGTTCCTGTTTTCGCCTATCAGGTATCAGGCGAATACGCGATGTTGCGTGCTGCGGCCCAGAATGGCTGGCTTGATTATCTTGGTTGCGCTATTGAAACGCTGTCCTGTTTCAAGCGTGCCGGCGCATCAGGCATCCTGACATACAGTGCAATTGACGTTGCCGAGGCAATTTAACAAGGGAACTTTTTTCGGTTTTTTGGAAAAAGTTCTTGATTTGTTCTTTTGGTTATGGCATAAGAGCAAAATCAACGGGATAAATGGGCCCGAAGACAAAACCCGCAAAGCGTGATTCGCTTTTGCGGGTTTTTTGCGTTTCGGGCAGCAAAAACAGGAATGAGACGATGACGCGACAGCGATCTGACTTGATGAAATGGAAGCGGCGATATCGCCGAAGGGACGTTCATTGCGCATGGAAAAGCCATTACGGCGGTGGTGTGTTTGTGCCGTAAGGCCGTGGAAATCATGCGAAAAACTGTTGTTTATCATGACGGGAGAAATGTGCCCTTTGGGTAAGGGCGTTTGTTCGGGGCAGCGAGTGCCGGGGCGAGGCGAAGTTCGTCCGGTCCGGTTCAGTCCAGCCCGGTCGATGAAGCCTGAAAATGCCGAGAATCAGCGGGCCTGAATTGCGTCTGGACTGGATCGGCACTGGATCGGCTGACGGGATTGGTTGCCAGCGGGTCGATGATGCGTTCGGAGATGCCGAAAGGCTGGTCATCAATGGCAGGATTTGTGCCTGCCCTGCGACAACGCCTTCGTCCTTGGGGCGAGGTGCGCTTGCAGTGTCCATCGAAAGCCCGCGGCGTTTGTTCGGGGCAGCAGGGACTGGGGCGTGTGGTCGGTCTGGTGCAATCCAGTTCTGTCCAGCCTACCCGGTCGGTGGCGTTTGGCGATGCAAAGAGCAGCGGGGTTGGCTTGGCTGGATTGGTTTGTCGGTTGATCAAAATCGTCATTCCGGGCGAAGCGCAGCACAGACCCGGAATCCATACCCTGTTGGAAGAGACTGGATTCCCGCTTTTGCGGGAATGACGATCAGGTCGGGAGTACCTTGTCAGCGGTCCGAGGCCCGTTTGACGGGCCGTTCTTACCGGGGCGTTTTATCCATTATCAGGCACAGCAGGCTTCGCTTTTGGCACCTGATACGTCAATGCCATGACCGATGGCGCGCGCACAAAAATGCGGACGCAGACCCGACTTTTCAAACAGGCTTTCGATGTCGTCCTGACCATCGAGGAATCCCCCCTGATGCACCAGAAGCGTCTGAATGCCGGCTGCCAGTCCGCCCAGTACATCGGTATGGATCGTATCACCAACCATCAGGACCCGGTTCCGGCTGATATCGGGATGACGACGCAGGACTTCATCAAACACGTGACCATAGGGCTTGCCAACGCAATCAGGTATCACGTTGCAACGATCAGCCGCCTTATGGGCAAAATATCCGGACTCAACCGACAGGAATGCCCCCATCGGCGCACAGATATCGGGATTGCCGACCAGAATGGGGCGCGGATTGGCCGCAAGGCTTTCTTCCAGATGATTCTGCTGGATATCGGACCAGTTTTCAGAATCAATAAGAACAAACCCGTCAACCGCATCATAAAGAGCACGATCTGCGCCAAGGGGTTCCACCCTGCCCGGCAGGATATCAAATGGCCAGTGAACCGGTGCCATTGCCCCCCAATGGGACAGATCCCTGTAGGTTTCCATCATCGGGGCCACGAATTGCTGGCTGCTGATCAGGTTTGTCGTATTGAAATCAAACCCGCGACCGCGATGCCGTGCGAGGATCGCCTCGGCCGAACTCGATGCATCATTGGTGACAACGGCAAGTTTTTTGCCTGATTTCTGAAGGGCGGCCACGGTTTCCACCGCGCCGGGTATGGCTTGCGCCCCGCTGTTGAGCACACCGAAAGCATCGAACACGATCAGATCAAATTGATCCGCGATTTCCAGAAGGTTTCCAACATATTGCGTTTTTGCAGGAACAGAGGCCGGATCAACCTGCGGCAAACGCGGTGCATATTGCAGATAAGCGGCGATTGCCTGCTCAAAACTGAGCTGCGGGCGGTTGATACCCATCTGTTCGTGTCTCCTGTCGAATAGAAATCCATTGAAAATCGTGATTGCTGTTGTAACTGGTCCGCTCTCAATTGGAAAGCGATTGGTAATTTAATTAGCTATGCGCTGAAAACATAGCAATAAACAACGAACCAATTCTGTATTATGACGTTATTTGAGCGTTTTCGTTGCAAAAACATGACTTTCTGCGCTTTCCAGTCGCCAGCCATGCAAAAAATGCATTGGATTTCACAATCAACCGGGCGTAGTTTGCATTCACGAGTTAAAAACGATGTATCGACTGGCAAATGCAGAAATATGCAGATGATCATTCGGTACATATCAAGCAGACCGACACGTCAAACCAGTTAACTATTCCTTCATGGAATATCTTCGGTGAGCACATGCCGGTTATCTGAATGACAGCGCCAATTTGAAATTGGCCGGTTTGAAATAGGTGATGAAATGATCGTAACCAAGATTTTTGCTTTCCTGCGCGCCCTTCGCGTTCAGTACCAGACCCAGAATGCGCTCCGTAAACTTGATGCACGTGAGCTGGCAGATATCGGCCTGAACCGTGACATGATTGACGATGTTGCACATCGCGTTGCTTTCGGTCAGTAAGCCAAGACCGTAGCCGTCCAAAGAAAAGCCCCGGCATTGATTGCCGGGGCTTTTCTTGTTTCGGGATAACGCACTGACTAAGGTCAGCAGCACGACAATCCGTTCTAGCTGGCAAATACGGCTTTGTAATCCTCGCGCAGGATATTCTTCTGTACTTTTCCCATCGCATTGCGCGGAAGTTCGGGCACAAAGAAAACACGCTTGGGCACTTTGAAATTGGCAAGCTGCCCCTTGATCGCATTCATCACATCGTCTTCGGATAGTTTATCGCTGCTGCGGACAATAACGGCGACAACCGCTTCGCCGAAATCCGGATGCGCGACACCGATCACGGCACTTTCGACAACACCATCCATCTTGTCGATGACCGTTTCGATTTCCTTGGGGTAAACGTTAAACCCGCCGGAAATCACAAGATCCTTGGCGCGGCCAACGATATGGACATATCCCTTCGCATCGATTTTCGCGATGTCCCCGGTAATGAAAAACCCGTCGTCGCGGAATTCCTCGGCCGTTTTTTCCGGCATTTGCCAGTATCCGGCAAAAACGTTCGGGCCTCGCGCCTCCAGAACGCCGATCTCGTCGGTTCCTAGCACATTCCCCTTATCGTCACAGATCCGGACTTCCACATCCGGCAGGGCCGGCCCGACCGTATGGACGATCCGCTCGCCATTGAGCGGGTTGGATGTTGCCATCCCCATTTCAGTCATGCCGTAACGTTCCAGCAACGCCTTGCCGGTCCGTTCTTCGAAGGCCACAAATGTTTCGGGCAGCAAGGGAGCCGATCCGGAAATGAACAGCCGCATACCCGATGTCACATCGGCATTGAAATCGTCACCGGATAACAGCCGGACATAGAATGTCGGCACGCCCATCATGACGGTACTGCGCGGAAGCAGCGCCATGACCTGATCGCGATCGAATTTCGGCAGGAAGAACATTTTCGATCCCGACAGCATCACGCAATGACATGCAATGAAAAGCCCGTGCGTATGGAAAATCGGCAGCGCGTGCAAAAGAACATCGTCCGGGCCAAAGCCCCACAGCTTTTCCAGGGTCGCCGCATTTGACCATAGATTGGTCTGGGTCATCATGGCGCCCTTTGGCTTGCCCGTCGTCCCGGATGTGTAAAGAATGGCGGCAAGTTCATCGTCAGCACAGGCAACCGGGGTAAATTCGGCAGGAAAATCCGCCGCCTGATTGATCAACGCCCCCCCGCCCGATGTGCCAAGTGTTAAAACCTTTTCAACGCCCTGTGCGTCGGCAATTGCCGTTACTTCATCTTCGCGGTGAGGCTGACAGACAAAAATAACCGGTGCCGCATTCCCCATGAAATAGGCAAGCTCCCCCGCCTGATATGCGGTATTAAGCGGCAGATAGACCAGACCTGCACGGATACAGCCCAGATAAAGGAACAGGGCTTCGGGGGACTTGTCGACCTGAACCGCGACACGATCCCCTTTTTTGGCACCAAGGGCTGTCAACAGCCCCGCAATGCGCGCAGAGGCCGCATCGGCATCGCCGTAACTGTATGTTGTGCCTTCTGCCGTTTCGATCAGGACCTTGGACAGGTCGGATGGAAAGCGGCTTCGTATGCGCATGAAAAGGCTGTTGGTCACGGCGTATCTTCCCTGTTTCAGATCTTGTGCCGGGCATTCATGCCGCCCGGTGTCATACCGGGCAGCATAGTGCACACAAGAATATCCGCAAACAAGTACTGTTTTACCGCTATGGCCGGTTTGGGTCAGCCAACCTGTGGAAATTCACCATCAATAAACGGGAATGTTTCGCCAACCGTCACCAGCAATTCCGGATAAAAACCGTTGAAATGGGTGGCCAGCGCGTTGCTGTAGGCACCGATATGACCAAATTCGATCCAGTCCCCTTCGCGGATGTCGGCGGGCAAGGTCACGGTTGCCGGAAGCACATCCATATTGTCGCAGGTCGGGCCATAGATCGTGAAATCGAGGGTATCATCTTCGTTGAAATCGCCGCCAATTCGCATTGGCCGGACCGGGAAACGCAACTGCCCGGTCACAGCTTCGGAAAGGCTGCCATAAACACCGTCATTGATGAAGAGCTGGTCTTCCTTGCGCAGGTGTACCTGCGTGATCAGCGACACGCCACTCGACACCAGTGCCCGGCCCGGTTCGCACATAAAGGTGGTATCGGGCAGACCAAGCCAGCGGATGCAATCCTTGATTTCCTCCATGAAGACCTCAAGCCCCGGTGCGCGCTGGTTCATATACTGGCCGGGGAACCCGCCGCCAACATCAATATAACGGACTTTAACCCCTGAAAAATCAACAACCTGCCGGATCAGTTCGATGGCAATGCGATACCCGTTGGGCGTTGTGCATTGTGACCCGACATGGAAACAAAGCCCGGCGCTATAGCCATAGCCATCAACCTTTTTCAAAAGTTCCGATGCCGTCATCGGACGTGCGCCGAATTTTGCCGAAAGGTTATAGGCCGCCCCTGCCGGCGGGGTTGCCAGGCGGACATGAATGACCAGATCGGTTTCGCCGTCGGTTTCGGCGCGGACTTTTTCAAGTTCGTCCTCGGTATCGATCACGTAATGCTTTACGCCGAAAACACGGTGCGCACTGCGAATGGCATCCCGGCTTTTGACGGGATGCATGAAATAGACGTTCATGCCCGGAAACTGGCGACGGACAAGTGCAATTTCCTCGGGCGAGGCGGTATCGAAATGGCGAACACCGCCCTCATGCAGGTAGCGCATGATTTCCGGGTGCGGATTGCATTTGACCGCATAAAGGACATTGCCGGGAAACATATCGACAAACCGTTTAGCCGATTCACGCAGGATGTCGGGACGAAGGCAATAAACCGGATAAGAAGGCTTAAGTTCACGAACAACATCAAACGTCGTGTCGAAATGGCGCGGCATGGGTATCCCCTTGTCCTTACGGAATTGTATCTGTGGCGCATTCACAATCAAGAATGCAGCCCGCGTTTATTTAGGGTCAGTACCCTAACCCTATCAACCCTGCCCCTGACTGTCATGCCTAACATGGTGAAAGGACCTTGCCTTTCCGGTATCGGATCGATAAATTGGTAAACCAATACCGAATAACCGTTTATTTTGCGATGCAGCCGGAAAACGGGCGCGCAGCTATATGACAGGGAGCCTGAAATGTCTATCGAACCCGTGCTTGATCCCCACAAACTGGTCAAGGAACTTGATGGCCGTCACCTGATCGACGGGGAACTGGTACCGGCCAGGAATGGCAGAAATTTTGACGTATTGAACCCGGCAACCGGCAAGGTCATCGCGCAGGCTGCCGATGGTGACGCCGATGACGTCGATTTCGCGGTTTCGGTGGCAAAGAAGGCCCAAAGGGATTGGGCGAACCGCCCTGCCCGCGAACGCGGCAAGCTGGTGGCGGAATGCGGACGTGTCCTGACCGGGCATGTCGAGGAACTCGGCCGGATGGTGGCCCTTGAGTCCGGCAAGGCGTTGCGGACGGAAAGCCGGGTCGAGGCATCGGTCCTTGCCGACATGTTCACCTTCTTTGGTGGCCTTGCCTCGGAACTGAAGGGGGAAACCATTCCGTTCAACCCGAACATGATGACCCTGACGACGCGTGAACCGGTTGGCGTTGTCGGTGCGATCATTCCGTGGAACGTGCCGCTGCTCCTGATGGCGATCAAGGTCGCCCCGGCGTTGGTGGCGGGCAATACCGTTGTCGTCAAATCGGCAGAAGACACCCCCTTCACCGTCCTTCGCGTCTGTCAGATCATGCAGCAGATTCTGCCAAAGGGTGTTCTGAATATCCTTTCCGGTTTTGGTCCGGGATGCGGCGGCCCGCTGGTGGCGCACAAGGATGTCAAAAAGGTATCGTTTACCGGATCGGTCGAAACCGGTCGCACGGTTTACCGGGCAGCAGCGGAAAAACTGATCCCGGTCACGCTGGAACTGGGTGGCAAATCGCCGATGATCGTGATGGGTGATGCCGATCTGGACAAGGCCATCGCAGGCGCAATTGGCGGCATGCGCTTTACCCGTCAGGGCCAGAGCTGCACGGCGTCGTCGCGCATTCTGGTGCATGAAAGCCTGCATGACGCGTTTGTCAGCCGTCTTCTCGAAAAGGTCAACACCCTTAAAATGGGTGATCCGCTGGACGAGGAAACCGATATCGGCACCATCATCAATCGCAAACAGCGCGACAAGGTGTGCGGTTATATCGAGATCGGCGAACAGGAAGGTGCCACCAAAAACGAGCTCAGCGCCCTTCCGACCGATCCGGCACTTACGGACGGCATGTTTGTCCGCCCGGTCGTGTTTACCAATGTCAAACCCGATGCCCGGATTGCCCGCGAAGAAATCTTTGGCCCTGTTGCCTGCGTGTTCAGGTTCAAAACCTTTGACGAGGCAATCGAACTGGCCAATGACAGCGACTTTGGCCTTGCCGCAACCGTCTGGACCAAGGACCTTAAAACCGCACTGAACGCAACCAAACGGCTCGAAGCGGGCTTTGTTCAGGTCAACCAGAACCTTGTCGTGCAGCCAAACCTGTCATATGGCGGCGTCAAGCTTTCGGGTCTTGGCAAGGAAGCATCGCTTGAAAGCATGCTTGAACATTTCACGCACAAGAAAACCATCATCATGAATATGGAATAAGCCTGCCTGCGATCCAAAACCGGCCGGGTTGCAAATGTTGCAACCCGGCTTTTTTGTTTGCAAACTTGACCTTGCGCGCCTAATCCGCAAAGCTGCGTCACGATTAACGATCCATAACCCGAAAGAATATGGCTATGTCTGCTTGCTTTGACATCCTCGCATCGCATCCCCGCCCGACGCTTCGTGCCGGTGCGATGGCCATGATTATCGGGATTTCCGACCTGCGAATGTGATCCCTGTCATCCGCGGATGACAGGCTTGGTTAAACATCCGAATTTTGCCCACACATGATAAAATGCCAGCACGCCAAACATAAGGGCGACTGGCCGCAGGAGTATGGAAATGACCGTTTCCTATCACGACATCGTACGCGCATCCGGCTTGCTTGAAGGTATCGTCAGCAAAACGCCATTGGTAAAATCGCAAACACTTTCAAGAATTTGCGAGGCGGAAGTTCATCTGAAACTTGAAAACCTGCAATATACGGCATCCTTCAAGGAACGCGGTGCCTATGTCAAACTTGCCAGCCTGACGCCCGAAGAACGCGTAAAGGGCGTCATCGCCGTATCGGCGGGCAACCATGCACAGGGTGTCGCCTATAACGCCAAACGCCTTGGCATTCCGGCAACGATTGTCATGCCGAAAAACACCCCCTTTACCAAGGTGCATCACACCCGTTCACACGGGGCGGAAGTTGTCCTTAAAGGCAATGTGTTCGCCGAAAGCCTTGAAGCGGCATCGAAAATTCAGGAAGAACGCGGCCTGACCTTTGTTCACCCGTTTGATGATCCGCACATTATTGCCGGCCAGGGAACTGTTGGACTGGAAATCCTTAATGATGGTGTGGATATTGATACCATTATCGTGCCGATTGGCGGCGGCGGCCTTGCGGCCGGTATTGTTACGGCCATCAAGGCCCGACGCCCCGATATCGAGGTGATCGGTGTCGAAACCAAGCTTTATCCTTCCATGTATGAAGGCATCAAAGGCTTGCCGCTTTCCGGTGGTGGCGTGACGATTGCCGAAGGCATTGCGGTCAAGCAACCCGGTGGCCTGACCCTCGAAATCTGCAAGGAAAAGCTTGATGATGTTCTGCTGGTCGAGGAAAGTTCGATCGAGCGCGCCATCCAGATGCTGATCGAGATCGAGAAAACCGTTGTCGAAGGTGCCGGTGCGGCCCCTCTTGCGGCCCTGCTTGACCATCATGACCGCTTCAAGGGCACGAAGGTCTGCATGATCGTCAGTGGCGGCAACATCGATACCCGCCTTCTGGCGCAGGTTCTGATGCGTGGCATGGCGCGTGAAGGTCGCCTTGTCCGCGTGCGTATCGAAATCCCGGATGTGCCGGGCGCACTTGCAACCATCAGTGCGCTGATCGGTGACGCCGAAGCCAACATCATCGAAGTGTATCATCAGCGCCATTTCTATGACGTTCCGGCCAAACAGACCGATGTCGATATGGTGTTGGAAGTGCGTGATACCGCCCACGCAGAACAGGTGATCACGAAATTGAAAGGGGCCGGATTTGGCAGCCGCCTTCTGGGCAACACATCACTTGACTAAAAGCATTGAGGCCAGCGACCGTGTAGCGCGTCGTTGGCCCTTCGTTCATTTCCCAAGGGAGTGATAGCGGCCACCATAATAAAGAAGCGGATTACCGGTATTGCCCATCGCGATATCCTGCACATGACCAACAATGATGCTGTGGTCTCCGCCATCGTGAATTGCATGTCGCTTGCAGGAGAATGTCGCAAGATTACCGATCAGTTTTGGTACACCATGACAGTCATCCTCGAAAACAAGGTCTTCCCAGCGGTCCTGAACCGGGGATGAAAACAGGTCAGACAGGTCGCGCTGATCCCGATTAAGGATATTGATGCAGAAACGGTCACATTCACCTGCAAACAAGGAATGCGTGGCTGCGCGCTGGTCCACCGAAAAAAGAACCAGGGCAGGATCCAGCGACACCGAAGCAAACGAGTTGATTGTGATCCCAGCTTTTGCGCCATTCTTCGCCCGTGCCGTCACAACTGCAACACCGGTTGCAAATTGTCCCAGACAGTCCCGAAAATCGCGCGATGAAAATGACATATTGAAGAATGCTCTTGCTGATAAAACCTATTAGACATGCCCTGCGTACAGGATGAGGGAAAATGGCGGGAAAAACTTGCGCTGTCAAATTCCAGGCAGCAGCGTTTTAAACGCTATCTTAATAAGATTAAAAGTTAATATGGATCATATAGTTGCAGGTATAGTATCCCAAAATCAGCCTATACGGAATGCGCTGGGCCGTTTCAGGGTGAGTCGCTTGTGATAGTTTATGGGGTAACGGGGAATACATAATGTTTCTGATTATTGGTTACGTTGTCGTAATCGGTGCCGTTCTGGGTGGTTATCTTCCGCATGGTGAATTCGGCGTGCTGGTTCAGCCGCTTGAAATTCTGATCATCTTTGGTGCGGCTTTCGGCACGTTTCTGATTGCCAACCCCTTGAGCATCCTGAAACGATCCATTTCTTACACGATCCGCGCCCTCAAGGGCCCCAAGAAAAAAGCGGCATATCTTGAACTGCTGATCTGTCTTTATGCGATTTTCCGGCTTGCGAAATCAAAGGGGGACCTCGCCCTTGAAAGTCATGTCGAGAACCCGGAAAGTTCAAGCCTGTTCGGTAATTTCCCGGGTGTCACACATGACCATCATGCGCTTGAATTCCTGTGCGACTATTTGCGCCTGCTAACACTTGGCACGACCAATGCCTATGAGCTTGAGGCCGTCATTGATCAGGAACTTGAAGCACACCACGAAGAAGAACACATGGTTCCCGATGCAATCCAGACCGTGGGCGATGCCCTTCCGGGTCTTGGCATCGTTGCGGCTGTGCTTGGGGTGATTGTCACCATGGGATCGGTGACCGAACCGCCGGAGGTTTTGGGGGGCCTTATCGGTGCAGCCCTTGTCGGGACATTTCTTGGTATTCTGGCGTCATACGGTTTTGTTGGCCCAACATCGGCCATCATCAAAAAGACACTCGATCAGGACGCAAAATTCTATAGCTGCATGAAAGCCGCCCTGATTGGTCATATGCAGGGATATGCGCCGCAGGTTTCCGTCGAATTTGCCCGTAAAACACTACCTCATGACATACGCCCAAGCTTCAAGGAGCTTGACGATGCCCTGCAAAATGCCCCAACAGCCTGATAGAAAAAGAATTTCAAGCATCACTCAATAACCGGGATCCGCGCATAGAATGCCTGATATCGTCATAAAGAAAATCAAAAAAGGCGGACATGGCGGCCATCACGGCGGTTCATGGAAGGTGGCCTATGCCGATTTCGTGACAGCGATGATGGCGTTCTTCCTGTTGCTTTGGCTGCTTAGCAGCGCGACCGAGGAACAGCTTCAGGGCATATCAAACTATTTCACCCCTGAAACCATTTCACAAAGCGAGTCAGGCTCCGGCGGCATTCTTGGCGGACAAAGTCTGGTTGAAGAAGGTGCATTGCGTTCCGAGATGGGCGCGCCAACGGTGAGCATTGATATTCCACCGGTCAAAACACCCGAAGAAATTGCAGAACAACGTCTTGCAGCCCAAGAAGACGAGGAATTCAAAGAGGCAGAGGAAGAACTGCGCAAGGCACTGGAAAGCACACCGGACCTTCAGGAACTGGCGAAAAATATCAGGATCGAAGAAACCGACGAGGGTCTTCGTATTCAAATTCTCGACGAAGACGGCACCGCCATGTTCCCGAGCGGCAGTGCCGTTATGGCCGAGCATACCAAACTTTTGCTGTCAAAGGTTGCCGAAGCCATCGAAGGCATGCCGCAGGATATCTCGATCGAGGGACATACGGACGCTGTCCCGTTTACAACGATCACCGGCTATAGCAACTGGGAACTGTCATCCGACCGTGCATTGGCAACCCGCCGCGAACTCGAAACGCTTGGTCTTGCGACCGGGCGTTTCGCCAAAGTTGCCGGACTGGCAGATACCGATCCGCTGGTGCCCGAAGCGCCGACCAATGAACGCAATCGCCGCATCAGTATCACATTGCTACGCGGCACCGGTGAGCGCCCCTCCCCTGACGGGGAATCTTCCACGCAAGACGGCACATCCCGGCCTGCATCCGAAACCGATACAGAAAGCACGCCGCCGCCATCCTCGACCAATGGCCCGTCGACGCCACGTCGCCCAAGCTTCTCTGTACCGTCAAACCGCTAGACAGCTCTCTGGCGAATTCGAACAATCATCGGGTTCGCCCTTTAAACCGTCATGATTTATACCTAATCTCATAATATCAGAAGAACCTCCGGAACCGGGGCAAAGACGGGAAATGACAGTCAATCAAAGACGGCTGACACAGCATTACTTCATGACGGCACCGATGCCCTGCCCCTATCTTTCCGGGCGGTTCGAGCGCAAGCTGGTGACCGAGCTAAGAGGGCCCGAAGCCAATAATGTTCATGACCTGCTGTCGCGTGCCGGTTTCCGGCGCAGCCACTCTATTGCTTATTTGCCTGCCTGCTCGGAATGTGATGCCTGTGTTCCCGTACGTGTTCGATCAGCAGATTTTTGCACGACAAAATCTTTTCGCCGCATCATCACCAAAAACAATGACCTGATCCGTACAATCCTGCCTCCGACGGCAACCCAGGAACAATTTCAGCTATTCAGCCAGTATCAGGATGCCCGTCACGGAAACGGGGATATGGCCCGGATGGATGCCCGTGATTATCGGGCGATGATTGAAGACAGTACCGTCGATACGTCGATCTTCGAATACCGTCGCCCGGATGGCAGCCTCATTGCTGTTGCCTTGGTCGATAATCTCTCCGATGGCTTGTCAGCGGTTTACAGTTTTTTTGATCCGTCAGAACAACGGCGCGGGCTTGGAACTTTTATCATCCTCGATCTCATAAAAGAGTCCCAAATCCTTGAATTACAGCATGTTTATTTGGGCTACTGGATCGGGGAATGCCGGAAAATGTCCTATAAAATGCGCTTTCAACCGCTTGAAGGATTTCGCGGTGGAGCTTGGGTCAATATGCCGGATCAAGATGGCAACAGTGATTAGGCCATCCATCACTCACCCCACCACCACTAGACTAAAGCATAAGCACCCCACTCGATCGCCAGTTGCCACCCTCTCCTGACGAATATAAACTCTGCTTCAAAGTCGCGATGACGGCTTTGAATGAACAAAATCATGAGCTTGCATCTTTGGGAGGCTGTAATCTATGAAACGTCGCCAATTTCTTTCCGGCGCTGCGGTAGCCGGTGCGACTGCTGCTGTCGCATCCACCTTTGCCAAACCGGCTATCGCACAGGAAGTCCGTGAATGGCGTATGGTCACAACGTGGCCAAAAAACTTCCCGGGTCTGGGGACCGGGGCTAACCTTCTGGCTGAATACATCAACAAGGCATCAAACGGCCGCATGAAGGTGTCCGTTTTTGGCGCTGGCGAAATCGTTCCCGCGTTCGAGGCCATTGACGCGGTTGGTAACGGTACTGTCGAGATGGGCCATGGCGCCCCCTACTACTGGAAAGGCAAAGTCGATGCCACCCAGTATATCGCGGCCATGCCGTTCGGACTGAACGCTCAGGAACAGAACGCATGGTTCCAGTGGGGTGGCGGTCAGGAGCTTGCCGACAAAGTCTATGCAGAACTGAACTGCAAATTCTTCCCGTCCGGCAATACCGGCACCCAGATGGGCGGCTGGTTCAACAAGGAAATGAATACGATTGACGACTATAAAGGTCTGAAAATGCGTATTCCGGGCCTTGGCGGCGAAGTTGTCAAGGCTGCTGGCGGTAACGTTGTGAACCTTCCGGGTGGTGAAATTCCGCCCGCATTGCAGTCCGGCGCGATTGATGCAACCGAATGGGTTGGTCCTTATAACGACCTGGCATTCGGTCTCTATAAATCAGCCAAGTTCTACTACTATCCGGGCTGGCACGAACCGGCGACCGTACTTGACAACTTCATCAACCTTGATGCCTGGAACAGCCTTCCCGATGACCTCAAGGCGATTGTCGAGCAGGCCAACCGTGCCGTGAACCAGATGGTTCTGTCGGAATTCACCGCACGTAACAACCAGGCTCTGCAAACCCTGCGCGACAAGCACAATGTCGATGTTCGTCCGTTCCCGGACGACATTCTGACAAATCTTGGCGCATTGTCGGGCAAGGTTCTGCGTGACCTCGTTGCGTCTAACCCACTCTCGCAGGAAGTCTTTGAAAGCCTGATCGCGTTCCGTACCCAGTCGATTGGCTGGTCGAAATTCTCGGAATCGGCATTCGCCCAGGCACGTATTCTGCCGTTCAAATACTAGGTTTTCAGCGATTGAAAGCACAAAGGGGTCGGCATTTGCCGACCCCTTTTTTCTTTTCCACTTAAAATCAGAACAAAACACCGGGTAGCCAGGTCGCAAGAAACGGAAATGCACCAACAAGGCAAAGCCCGAGAAGCTGAATCAGGACGAACGGGACAATCCCGCGATAGATGTCCCAGGTCTTGATCGCAGCCGGAGCCACCCCACGCAGATAGAACAGGGCAAAACCGAATGGCGGTGTCAGGAAGCTGGTCTGCAGGTTGATGGCAATCATCACGCCAAGCCAGACCGGATCGATATCCATCTTGAGCAGGATCGGGCCAACGATTGGCACTACCACAAACACGATTTCAATGAAATCGAGGAAGAAGCCCATGACAAACATCAGCAGCATAACAACCAGCATGGCGCTGAAAACACCACCCGGAAGGTTATGCAGCAGTTCTTCGACAAGGTGATCCCCGCCAAGGCCCCGGAAGACCAGCGAGAATACTGACGCGCCCAGCAGGATTACGAACACCATCGCACTAACCTGCACAGTCTGACGAACGACATAGCGAAGAACATCCCATGACAAGCGCTGATACAAGGCAGCAAGCACCATCGCGCCAATACTGCCGAATGCAGCAGACTCGGTCGGTGTCGCAATACCGGTCAGGATCGAACCGAGAACCGCAACAATAAGCAGCGCAGGAGGCAATAAGGCGCGCAGAACCTCTCCCCACAAGCCTTCTGGTCGCTTGTCCGTTACCAACGCCGGGGCCGCCTTCGGATCAATGAAGGCCTGAACGATAATCCAGCAGATGTAAAGCCCGACCAGAAGCATGCCCGGAATAAATGCACCGGCAAACAGATCCATCACGGAAATCGGTTCCGGCGCCCAGTTACCCAGAGCACGCTGCGCTTCCGCATAGGCCCCCTGAAGGATATCGCCGAGTAAAACGAGAACAATAGACGGTGGAATGATCTGGCCCAAGGTCCCGGATGCACAGATTATGCCTGTCGACAGCCTGGGATTATATCCGGCCTTTTGCATCGCCGGCAAACTAAGCAAACCCATCGTCACAACAGTCGCCCCGACAATCCCGGTCGAAGCCGCCAGCAGCATACCGACGATTACAACCGAAATACCAAGGCCAGCACGCATCGTACCGAACAACATTCCCATGGTTGTCAGAAGCTTTTCCGCAATCCGGGCGCGTTCGAGCATAACCCCCATAAAAATGAACAGCGGGATCGCAACATAAAGTTCGTTGGTCATTACGCCGAAATAACGCGACGGCAATGATCCCAGCAAAGGCATATCAAAAACACCGAGTGCATCGCCGAGCAACGCAAAGGCAAGCCCCGTCCCCGCCAGGGAAAATGCGACCGGAAAACCGAGAAGAAGAACGCCGCAGGCTACTGCGAACATTACAAGGCTAAGAATTTCCCCCGACATCAAACGCCCTCGTGCTTTTCTTCTTTGATTTCAAATTCGCGGTGGCCGGCCAGAACCAGAATGCTTCGCGCTGCCAACGACATCCCCTGAATGAACATCAGGGTGCAGAAAATCAAAATGACTGTTTTGTACAGAAATAACCCAGGTAACCCGCCGGTTTCATGCGATCCCTCAAGGCGGAGCCAGCTGGTCATCACATAAGGATAACTGTAAATCACAACCATTGTGATCACCGGTAGCAGCAGGAAGACAGACCCGAACAAATCAACCCATGCCTTGTAGGGTTGCGACGCCGGGCGATAAAAAACATCTACCCTTACATGCCCTTCGTGAAGAAGCGTATAGCCCGCCCCAATCATGAAAATGATACCGTAAAGCCACATGTAGCTTTCCTGCATCGAAACCCAGCCGACGGCAAATCCGTATCGCAACGTCGCCACCAGAAATGTGACGACAACCATCGGAATTACCAACCAGGCAACACCGCGTCCGATCCAGTCATTCAGACCATCGGCAAGGCGGACAAATCTCGAAAGAAACCCCACTCTTTCTGCCTCCTATACATTTTTTGGTATTTTTGTCTGGCAGAAGAATTCTGCCTTTGGACGCCAAGCTTGCAAGCGACCATTGACCGTTGCGACTGTATACAGACAATTCAGGCAGCGTTTCACACCATATTTTTATGCTCACAAATAATTTTATGCTGTTTAAACAGCATAGGATTCATATTTGATGTACATACTTGGTGCTTAAAATTATGCAATCCCTTATAAAATCATACTAATCAAATCGACTGGCTTTTTCTGAAAATAAATACCCTGTCTGTATAATATTTATGGAACAAAATTTTATCCTATTGATAAATTTTAAAACAAAACGTAGCCAAGTGCCCGGACGGAAATCGATATCGACGAAAGGCATCTATAATGACACGTCTGTTGTTTATCGGCGCTGGCAGGATGGGCAGCGCAATAATCAGTCGCCTGATAACTTCGGGTGACATGAAGCTCGATATTTCAATCTGCGACCCATATTTTTCACGCGGAACGAACCCCGCTCTCGACAAGGTTTCCGCAATCTATCCAACACTGGAAGCAGCCGAAATTGACGGACCATTTGATGTTATCGTTCTGGCGATCAAGCCCCAGCTGTTCGGCAAACTGGCCCATTTGCTGAAGTTGGTAACGACACAACATAGCCTTGTCATATCGGTGATGGCGGGGATTGCCGTTGATGCCATCCGGCACACGCACGATTACAGCGTTGTCCGGACGATGCCGAACATTGGTGCCGCACACGGTCACTCCGCAACAGCATGCTTCGCCGGACCATATGTCACAGAAGCCGGAAGAACACTGGCAACCCGGATCATGGAAAAAATCGGGTCAGTATACTGGGTCAAGGATGAAGAGTTGCTTCATGCGGTCACTGCTGTTTCAGGCAGTGGTCCGGCTTATTTCTTTGCGTTCGTGGAAGCGTTGGCCAACGCCGGGAAAGACCTTGGACTATCACCTGAACTCGCAAAAAACCTTGCAATTGATACGCTTCAGAGTGCATCCGCCTCTCTGCAGCAAATGCGCGATCCATCATTGCTCCGCGATGCCGTTACCAGCCCATCAGGTACAACCGCAGCAGCATTGGCGGCCTTTTCTTCGAATAACGATCTTTCAAATCTCGTCAGTCGCGCGACACGAGCTGCCAACGCCAGATCGATCGAACTGAAATAAGCCTGCTTCGCAAAAAGCCTGCCAACTCGGGGGAAACCGTTCACCAATGACGGTTTCCCTTTTTTATTCTTCATTTCATTCTTTCAAAATTCCCAGTGAATTTAACTTTCTGATACTGAAAGGCAGTTTTTTTGACTGAAACAAAGGTAGAATTTCTCGGATTTTCATATATGAAACGTCCATGAATGGATATTCATGCTGACTTCTTACTTTAATTTTGTAGTGGCAATATAATTATCTATTTTAAACACCCCAAACATCATTTTTATCTGACTGAAAAATAGTTATTTGTACTTTATTTCGCATTTGCAGCATGTCGACCTTCTCCGTAGTTTTAGTCCACTGTGTGAAAATCGGAAAAACACAGAATTTTTGGGTACTTACCTAAACAGGGAGACTGCATTTCATGAAAAGACGTCAATTTCTAAGTGGTGCCGCAGTTGCCGGTGCAACGGCGGCCCTTGCATCCGGTTTTGCGAAGCCCGCCATTGCCCAAGGCGCTCGTGAATGGCGCATGGTAACCACGTGGCCGAAAAATTACCCAGGCCTTGGTACCGGTGCTGAATTGCTTGCCGAATACATTACAAAAGCATCCGAAGGTCGCCTTACCGTCAAGGTGTTTGGCGCGGGCGAGATTGTCCCCGCATTTGAGGCCATTGAAGCCGTCGGAACCGGTGCCGTGGAAATGGGCCATGGTGCCCCTTATTACTGGAAGGGCAAACTGCCCGCGACAGAATTTATCGCCTCAATGCCTTTTGGCCTGACCGCTCAGGAACAAAATGCATGGTTTTACTACGCTGGCGGTCAGGAACTTGCCGACAAGGCTTATGCCGAGCTCAACTGCAAATTCTTTGCTTCAGGCAACACCGCAGCGACCATGGGTGGTTGGTATAATAAGGAAATCAATAGCATTGAGGATTTCAACGGTCTGAAGATCCGTATTCCGGGCCTGGGTGGTGAAGTTCTCAAAGCAGCCGGAGCGAACGTTGTAAACCTTCCGGGTGGTGAACTCGCCCCTGCCCTGCAGACCGGCTCTATCGATGCCGTTGACTGGGTGGGGCCATACAATGATCTCGCTTTTGGTCTTTACAAATCGGCCAAATATTACGTCAATCCCGGCTGGTACGAACCGGCAACCGTGCTTGATAACTTCATCAACCTTGATGCGTGGAATGAACTCCCTGATGATTTGAAGGCGATCGTCGAAGCCGCTAACAAGGCCGTAAACGTAATGGTCATGTCGGAATTCACCGCCCGTAACAATGACGCGCTCAAGACACTTGTCGACAAGCACAATGTGGAACTTCGTCGACTGTCTGACGACACCATTCTGGCACTTGGTAAATTGACAGGCGAAGTCCTGTCTGACGTTGCAAGTCGTGATCCGCTTGCCAAAGAGGTATTTGACAGCCTTGTCAAATTCCGCACCCAGTCCGTTGCCTGGTCGAAAATTGCCGAAGGCGGTTTCATGCAGGCACGTGCGATGGATTACCCGTTCCCGGGTTAATCCAGTCTCGTGGTTTGCCCGAACCTTTGCCGAGAATCAGAAAAGGTCGACAATCCCGTCGACCTTTTTTCCGACCATCAGCACCTGCTTCAATAAAAAAGACGCCTAAAACAGGCGTCTTTTTCAATTACATGCGCAATTGGCTACTTGAACAACACGTCCGGTAACCAGGTTGCCAGGGCCGGGAATGCGGCCACAAGACCAAGTCCAAGAAGCTGGATTAGGACAAACGGGACAATCCCGCGATAGATGTCCCAGGTTTTGATCGAAGGCGGCGCAACCCCGCGCAGATAAAACAGCGCAAAGCCGAAGGGTGGTGTCAGGAAGCTGGTCTGCAGATTGATGGCGATCATCACCCCCAGCCAGACCGGATCAATATCCATCTTGAGCAGGATCGGACCGACAATCGGCACAACGACAAACACGATTTCAATGAAATCGAGGAAGAAGCCCATGACAAACATCAGCAGCATGACAACCAGCATGGCGCTGAACACGCCCCCCGGAAGGTTATGCAGCAGTTCTTCGACCAGATGATCGCCCCCCAAACCACGGAAGACCAGCGAGAATACTGACGCGCCCAGCAGGATCACAAAGACCATTGCACTGATCTGAACAGTCTGGCGTGTCACATGGCGCAATACATCCCAGGACAGACGTTTATAAAACGCCGCCAGAATGACCGCACCAACACCGCCAAATGCCGCGGACTCTGTCGGTGTCGCAATACCGGTCAGGATCGAACCGAGAACCGCAACAATCAACAATCCCGGGGGGATAAGCGCACTTAACACTTCGCCCCAAAGGCCTTCCGGACGCTTGTCCGTAACAAGCGGCGGTGCAGATTTCGGATCAATAAAGGCCTGAATGATAATCCAGCAGATATAGAGCCCGACCAGAAGCATGCCAGGAATGAATGCACCGGCAAACAGGTCGATCACCGAAACCGGTTCCGGTGCCCAGTTGCCCAGCGAACGTTGGGCTTCGGCATAGGCTCCCTGAAGGATATCACCAAGCAGAACCAGAACAATAGACGGCGGAATGATCTGCCCCAGCGTACCGGATGCACAGATTACGCCGGTCGAAAGACGCGGATTGTATCCGGCCTTTTGCATCGCCGGAAGGCTGAGAAGACCCATCGTGACAACTGTCGCACCAACAATTCCGGTTGATGCTGCAAGCAGCATCCCGACCAGAACAACCGAAATGCCGAGACCGGCACGCATCGTGCCGAATAGCATCCCCATGGTCATCAACAGTTTTTCCGCTATGCGTGCCTTTTCCAGCATCACGCCCATAAAAACGAAAAGCGGGATCGCGACATAAAGCTCGTTGGTCATCACCCCGAAATAGCGGGACGGCAATGATCCCAGCAATGGCATGTCAAAAACACCCATTGCATCGCCCATCAACGCGAATGCCAGTCCGGTACCAGCCAGCGAGAATGCCACCGGAAAACCGAGAAGAAGAACGCCGCAGGCAACCGCGAACATTACAAGGCTAAGAATTTCCCCCGACATCAGACGCCCTCGTGCTCTTCTTCTTTGATTTCAAATTCTTTATGTCCGGTCAGCACGAGAATGCTGCGCGCGGCAAGCGACAGCCCCTGCAAAGCAATCAACACGCAGAAAACGAGAATAACCGATTTATAAAGGAACAAACCCGGCAGGCCGCCGGTTTCATGCGATCCCTCAAGGCGGAGCCAGCTGGTCATCACATAGGGGTAACTATAGACATAAACCATAATGATCACAGGCAGCAGCAGCAGCAGAGAACCGAAAAGATCGACCCATGCCTTGTAGCGCGCCGAAGCCGGACGGTAGAAGACGTCCACCCGGACATGGCCACCATGAAGCAGCGTATAACCGGCACCGACCATAAATACGATACCATGCAACCACATGTAGCTTTCCTGCATCGAAACCCAGCCGATGGAAAAACCGTATCGCAATGTTGCCACCAGAAATGTGATGATCACCATCGGGACCACCAGCCAGGCAACGCCACGTCCGATCCAGTCATTCAGACCATCAACGAAACGGACGAAACTCCCTAAAAAATTCACGCTAAAACTCCCACGCCCTTTTGAAATTCACAGGGAATTTGCGGGCTCCCTGTTAATCAGGATGCGAAGTTACATATTTACGTCTCAAAACGCTATAAATTTTGCCTGAATGCAGCTCTATACGCGATCCGGGGCAAAACAGCGCGAAGCCCCCCCCCCCCCCAATAAACCAAAGGGGATAACGACATCACTGTCATTATCCCCTTTCGATTCAGGCTATCCCTTTCGGGAAGGAAACCCTATTCGAATTTGTTCGAGCGCGGGAACCCGGTCGGAGGCATCCTGCCTGCTCCGGCACGTTTCCCAACCCATTCGGCAAGTTCGGTAACGGTGCGGGTACGCCCCTCGCTGCCGCCCATCGTCCAGCTCAACCCTTCTTCAAGGTTGAACAGGATCAGGTCGGCCATGCCGCCCTGACGGTATTTCTGCAGGATAACACCGCGTCCGCGGGTCATTTCCGGCACCTCGGCAACAGGATAAATCAGCAGTTTGCGGTTTTCGCCCAGAACAGCGACATGATCCTTGTCGACCGGAAGGCAGATTTTTGCCTCCTCGTCCTTGCCAAGGTTCAAAATCTGTTTGCCGTTCTTGGTCTGTGCAACCACATCGGCCTCGGCTACCTGGAATCCCCGCCCCGCCGAACTTGCGACAAGCAGGTTTCTGCCGGGCTTGTGGATGACCATCGCAACGATGTCATGTTCCTGCGGCAGATCGATGGTCAAGCGGATCGGCTCACCATGACCGCGTCCGCCCGGAAGCTTGTCACAGGACATGGTATAGCAACGCCCTTCGGTGCTCATGATCAGAAGCTTGTCCGTCGTGAACGCCTTCAGCGCAAAACGCCCTTCGTCACCGTCCTTGAATTTCAGGTCGCTCGTATCGG
This sequence comes from Thalassospira australica, assembly GCF_044790785.1. Taxonomy (GTDB): domain Bacteria; phylum Pseudomonadota; class Alphaproteobacteria; order Rhodospirillales; family Thalassospiraceae; genus Thalassospira; species Thalassospira australica_A. The sequence continues at coordinate 2,159,318 of NZ_CP085258.1, forward strand.
CGGTATGCCCCTTGAGCGCACGGATCCATCCCATTTTCGAACAGATCACCATAATCGGTTCACGCTCAATCAGGGCTTCCAGCGGAACTTCGATTTCTTCCGGCGCATCACCAATTACGGTACGGCGCTTGCCAAGGGCCGTCTTCTTGCCAAACTTCTCGCGCATCTCCTCGACTTCGTCGCGGATTTTTTCCCAACGCAGCGTTTCGCTGGCCAGAAGCGCTTCAAGGCCTTCTTTTTCTTCAGTCAGTTTCGCATGCTCGTTCTTGATTTCCATTTCTTCGAGCTTGCGCAAGGACCGCAGACGCATATTAAGGATCGCATCCGCCTGAACCTCTGTCAGGCTGAAGGTCGTCATCAACGAAACCTTCGGCTCATCCTCGAACCGGATGATGCGAATGACTTCATCAAGATTCAGATAAGCAACAAGATAACCATCAAGGACTTCAAGGCGGTGATTGATCTTGGCCAGTCGGTGGTTCGATCGACGGATCAAAACATCCTGACGATGGGCAAGGAATGCACGCAAAACCTCACGCAAATTCATCACGCGCGGGGTGTTGTCACCATCCAGAACGTTCATGTTCAGGCCAAACCGGATTTCCAGCTCGGTATTCTTGAACAGCATTTCCATCAGATGTTCGGGCTCGACGGCCCGGGTACGCGGTTCGAACACCAGACGGATCAAATCGGTTGATTCATCACGAACATCGGCCAGAAGCGGTAGCTTTTTTTGCACCATAAGATCGGCAATACGCTCGACCAGTTTGGCTTTCTGCACCTGATAGGGAATTTCGGTGACGACGACCTGAAACAGACCGTGGCTAAGCTTTTCAACTTCCCACTTCGCACGCAGGCGGAAAGAACCACGGCCGGTAGCGTATGCTTCAAGGATGTTTTCGCGCGGCTCGACCAGAACCCCACCCGTCGGGAAATCCGGCCCCGGCACACAACGCACCAGTTCGGCAATCGACGTATCGGGATTGTCGATCAGCTTGATCAGACCGGCACATAATTCACCGGCATTGTGCGGCGGAATGTTGGTTGCCATACCGACCGCGATACCGGCCGCACCATTAGCTAGCAGGTTCGGAAATGCTGCCGGCATAACAATCGGTTCATGATCCTCGCCGTCATATGTCGGACGAAAATCGACAGCATCTTCATCAAGGCCATTCATCAGTGCCGCGGCAACTGCGGTCATGCGGGCTTCGGTGTAACGCATTGCCGCAGCGTTATCGCCGTCAATGTTACCAAAGTTCCCCTGCCCGTCGACCAGTGGATATCGAACGGCAAAATCCTGTGCCAGACGCACAAGCGCGTCATAGACCGACTGATCACCATGCGGGTGATATTTACCGATCACGTCACCGACAACACGGGCGCATTTCTTGAAACCCTGCGCCGGATCAAGCTTCAACTGGCGCATTGCATAAAGCAACCGCCGATGCACAGGTTTCAGACCATCACGCACGTCCGGAAGAGATCGAGACATGATCGTCGACATGGCATAGGCGAGATAACGTTCGCTTAATGCGTCGGCAAGGCGGGTTTCCCTGATTTGGCCGGCATTGACCGGATCGGAAGTCTTGGTGCTCATGAACGATTTTTCTTGTTGTTTGGCAGGTTGTAACCGGTTTGGCGACTGGTGCAGCATATCCACACCAGATCACCATTCGGGCAACATACTACGGTGGGTACGGTTCCGGTCAACACATGTCCGCATCAAAGTACGGTATTTATTTTTCGCCCGCGTCTGCAGATCGCCAGATATGGCTTACCAACCGGTCCCGGGCAGCAACAGGCTTCACACCTTTTGCCTCAAAAATGTCGCGATGAATGAAAAATCCGGTCAGTTTGAGCCCTTGGCGAAATTGTTCATTCAATCCCTGTTCGCGGCTACTTTGCGATGCCCGCCCACCGGCCAGAAAAGCCGGCAACGGCAACAAACGATCACGATATGCCGTGCCTGCGGCTTCGCAAACCGCCCGGCCACTTTTGGGGGAAACAAAACACAGATCATCCGTAACGTCGGTTGCCGCACAACGATCAAGGCTTAATCCATATCCAAGCTCGTCCAGCAATCCGACTTCCCAGCGAATATAGGATGCCAGCCATTGCTCGGTTTTAAGGCCGGAAAGAAGGGCAACCGTTCCATGATAAAGTGATGCATGTGCCTCGCGCTCGGGCAAGGTCACCTCAAGCATCGAACAGGCTGAACTCAGCGCCATCAGCGGCCCGGGCGACAACAGAAGGTCGGCCACATGCGCCCCGGTCAGCTCGCAGCGAAACTGTCCCAGATGCTCGGCCAATCGGGCCGACCACCCGACCCGGACTTCGTTTCCTGGCTCCAGAGTACCGCGCATCGATTTGCTGCTGGCACCGCGAACCATGCCGGCATGTCGGCCATAATCGCGCGTCAGAACCGAAAGCCGGACGGAATTTTCGCCAAGTTTGCGTGTGGACAGGACGATCGCATCATCACGCCAATCCATCCCGCTCTCCTAGAAGAACCCGCGCGGCAGGATCAGACGGGTCACAAGAAAGAAAAGCCCGACAAGACTGGATGCAAGGCAGATAAACGCGACAAGAAAGACAACACGCTTCAAACCATTGCTGCTTTCGACTTCGTTGATCGCATCGTCAATCGGATCATTCTGGCGTTGTGTCATCACGAAGGTCCACTTCCGGTAAGGCGCCACAACAATCCGAGTACGAAGGTGGCAACAGCGGCCAACAGGGCAAGCAAATTAACCGGACGCGAGAGAAATGATTTATCGCGCTCGATATGCTCGCCATCATCACGGTAACGGAACGGACGTCGGGCGACACGCGCAACGATCATTGCGGCGACGGCACCAACAACGATCAACACTATTCCCCACAAAGAACCGTTTTCCATATCCGCACCTGTTGGCGGGCCAAGCTGGCATCAAACTAACGTGAAAGACATCACGCGTTGGGGTCAAGTCCCCACATCGCAAATCGATTGGGATCATCGCCCCAATTCTCGCGTACTTTGACAAACAGGAACAGATGAACGCGTCGTTCGAAAATCGCCTCAAGTTCCTTTCGCGCGTCACTGCCAAGTGCCTTGATACGCTTGCCACCCTTGCCAAGGATGATGGCCTTCTGGCCTTCGCGCTCGACAAAAATCGTCTGCTCCAGCTTGACGGAACCATCCTTGCGCTCTTCCCACAATTCGGTTTCGACCGTCGCGGAATAAGGCAGTTCCTGCTGAAGCTGATAGTAAAGTTTTTCGCGCGTTATTTCGGCTGCCAGCAAACGCAATGGCATGTCCGAAACATCATCTTCCGGGAACATCCAGGGGCCATCAGGCATTTTTGCCGCAAGGAAATTCACCAGATCCTGCGTACCAGAACCCTTCTTTGCCGAAATCATGAAGACATCGGTAAAGACTTCCTCGGTGAAAAACTCTTGCGACAGGCGCAGAAGCTTTTCCTTGTCAGCCACCTTGTCAACTTTGTTCATCGCCAGAATAGCTTTGCGATTCTGTGATTTAAGCTGATCAATAATTGCCCGAACCTCGTCGGTGATCCCTGCCCCGGCATCGATCACCAGCACAACCAGATCGGCATCATCCGCACCGTTCCAGGCGGCCTTGACCATCGCGCGATCAAGACGGCGTTTCGGCGCAAAAATGCCCGGCGTATCGATAAACACCAGTTGCGCATCCTCGGTCATGACAATGCCGCGCACCCGCGTGCGTGTCGTCTGCACCTTGGGCGAAACGATTGAGACCTTGGTACCGACAAGCTGATTGAGCAGTGTCGATTTTCCGGCATTTGGCGCCCCGACGAGGGCCACAAAGCCACAACGCTGCTGATAAGGTAATCTGTCTTCGTTCACCGGTGTGGGAACCTCATTCATGGTTCAGTGTATCCAACATCAATTGGGCGGCCAGTTGTTCCGCCTCTCGTTTCGATTTACCCTCGGCCTTGACACTTTCTCCGTCTCCGGTGGTCAGCTCGATGGTAAAGATCGGGGCATGCGCAGGGCCTTGACGCCCGACCATTTCATATTTCGGCAGCGGCTTTCCCCGTCCCTGCAAAAGTTCCTGCAAACGGGTTTTCGCATCCTGTGGCGGTTTGGGCGCTTCATCCAGAAGCGGCATCCAAAGCCGTTCGATAAACTCACGGGCAGGCTCGAGCCCACCATCAAGATAGAGTGCGGCAATCACCGCTTCCATGCAATCAGATAAAATGGCGGGATTGGTGTCGGCACCCGCCGCACGTTCCCCTTTTGCCATCTGGATATGATCGCCAAGACCGATCTGCTGCGCGAGCCTTGCAAGCGTTTCGCGACGGACAAGCGCAACAAAGCGTTTGGCCATCGCGCCCTCGCGTTCACGTCCGAATTGCGTATAAAGCATCTCCGCAATAACCAGCCCCAGCACCCTGTCGCCCAAAAACTCCAGCCGCTCATTGCCACCACTCAACGCATCCTTGCCCTTTGCGGCACTACGATGCGTCAACGCAACCCGAAGCAGATCGGGTTGCGCAAATTCGTGATCAATTTCAGCAATCAACAGCGCAGTTTCGGCCATCAGTTGACCCCTTGGAACAACCGGTCAAACCGAATGCTGCCCAAGTCATAGATCGGCTGGGAACTGTCCTTTGAATAGAACAGGAATTCGGCTCGACCCACGAGGTTCTCGATCGGAACGAACCGGAAGCGTGACGGGAAGGCGCGGCTGTCGGCCGAATTGTCGCGGTTATCGCCCATCATGAAGAAATGACCCTCTGGAACGGTAAAGGGCTCGGTATTGTCGCTTGGCCCCTGATCGCCAAAGATTTCGAGAATGCGGTGCACCTTCCCGTTCGGAAGGGTTTCAATATATTGCGGAACGGCAATCGCCTGCCCGCTGCCATCTGTCAGGATATAATCCTCGATCCGGTCGCGTTCGACCGTTTCGCCGTTAATCAGCAAACGACCATCGGTGACCTGAACCGTATCGCCCGGCAGACCGATAACGCGTTTGATATAATCCTGCGACGGATCAGCCGGTAATTTGAAAACAACCACATCGCCACGTTCCGGCTCGGACGACATAATGCGTCCCGGGATCAGCGGCACACTGAACGGCAGGCTGTGCTTCGAATATCCATAGGAAAATTTCGACACGAACAAATAGTCGCCAACCAGCAAGGTCGGGATCATTGAACCGGATGGAATGTTAAACGGTTCGAAGGCGAAAGTCCGAACCAGAAGCGCGATCACAATGGCCCAGAAAACGGTTTTCAAGGTGTCCAGAATTCCACCCGTTTTCTTCTTTTGCACTAGCTTTTCCATTCAGTATCTAAACCAATCACTTTTTGCCAATCAATCGGCCGAAATTACCACGACCGCATTCGCCAACGGGTATTCGTCTGTCAGCGTTACATAAACTGATGCAACTTTTCCCGCTGGCGTCAATTCTTCAAGTCTTTTCAGTGCACCGTCAATCAGGACCATGTCGGGTTTGCCGCTTGGCTGATGCACAACCCCCATCGTGTTGTGATACACGCCGCGGCGAAATCCGGTGCCCAACGCCTTGGAGCAGGCTTCCTTGGCCGCAAAGGACATCGCCAGCGACGATGCTGTCCGATGCGGTCGGCGTAAGGCACGTGCTATCTCGATCTCGGTAAAAACACGTTTCATGAAACGTTCACCGTGACGTTCCAGCGCTGTTTCAATTCGCCGGATATCACACAGATCGGTGCCAATGCCAATAATCATTATGCGACGCCATTTTTCTGGCGGGCCACACCCATCAACCGGCGCATTTCGGTAATGCTGTTTTCGAGACCGGTAAACACCGCCTCTCCAATCAGAAAATGGCCGATATTAAGCTCGGCAATTTCCGGCATTGCCGCAATCGGCGACACGGTATCGAAACTCAGCCCGTGCCCTGCATGAACTTCAAGTCCGATGCTGGCACCATAACGAACCGCATCGCGAATACGTTCAAGTTCGCGATCGCGTACATCCCCAACCGCATCGCAATAGGCACCCGTATGGATTTCAACGACCGGCGCACCAAGGTGCTTTGCGGCATCAAGCTGCGTTTTTGATGCCTCGATAAACAGCGACACACGAATGTCGGCGGCACCCAGTTCGGACACATATCTGTGCAGATGGTTGTGACCGCCTGCCGCATCCAGTCCGCCCTCGGTTGTGCGTTCCTCACGTTTTTCCGGAACGATGCAGGCGGCATGGGGCTTTGCCGCAATAGCAATACCCAGCATTTCATCGGTTGCTGCCATCTCGAAATTCAGTGGAAGATCAATTTCCGCGCGCAACCGTTTGATATCCTGATCCGAAATATGGCGCCGATCTTCGCGCAGATGGGCGGTAATTCCGTCTGCACCTGCTTTCGCCGCCAATACCGCGGCCCGGACCGGATCAGGATGCACCCCGCCCCGCGCATTGCGGATCGTTGCCACATGATCGATATTTACACCCAGTCTCAGCTTCGCGCTCATTGTCTGTCGTCCTGCTTTTTGGTAGCGTGAGCCGCAGCCGTCCCGATTTTCTTTTTCGCACTTTCAAGCATTGGGCCAAGCCCGTGGCGTTCGGATGTTTTCATCCGGCGCAGAATGCGATTGTGACGATAAATGGTAACGGCCCGACGCACAGGGAAGTAAAACAGCATCCAGACGACAAGTGAAGTGGGAATACAACCAACCATCATCGGCCAGATAATATCGACAATACTGTCCCAAAGCTGTCCGAGCACTGCCTGATCGGCCATATCCCAATTGCCAAAAATCAGGCCGCCACCGATATAATTCAGCCCCATGACCACAAAATCCCAGAGAACCGCCATATTGAAATGGACGGTATCGGTCGCAAGGTCGGTGCCGAGAATCCAGTTACCGCAAGTATAAAGCCACAACCAGATAAACGGAAATGTCCAGGGATTGCCAACGATTGTACCAAGTAAAGACGCAACCAGATTGCTTCGTGTCAATATGCTGAAAAGCGCCGACAGAACAAAGTGAAAGCCGATAAACGGGGTAAAGGATACCGCTGCCCCGATGGCAAACCCGGAAGCAATGCTATAGGGCGTGCCGGGAAGACGGGCGACCCGATGGGCAAAATAGCGCGAAGATCTGCGCCAGCCCCCGCGCGGCCAAAGCACATTTTTTATGCGTTCAAAGGATGTTGGTTTGATGCGGCGCCGGAACATGCAGGATCAATTCATAGGCCAAACGGGAAGGTCGTTAAACAGGTCTGCATATGCGTAAGTGCTTGCTGACGTAATGGCAAGGATTTTGCGCCCAGATACCCCAAAAGGCGAACTCCTTCACAATCCTGTTTCATCCGCGCGCGCGTTCAACGGTATTGACCACCGGCGTTGCACGCAAAGCTGCGATGATATTGGTCAGGTGCTTGACATCAACCACATCGATATCGATCAGCATTTCAAAAAAATCCTGCGTGCGGTTGGTAAAACGAAGATTGGTGATATTACCATGGTTTTTGGCAATCACACTGGTGATCGAACTCAACGCACCTTGCTCATGCCCGACAGTCAGGCCAAGACGACCGATGAAATGTTCCGGTTCGCCGTCATTATCCCAACCGACATCAAGCCAGCGTTCAGGCTGCTCGGTAAAGGTTTCCAGCGTATCGCAATCGATTGTATGGATCGTCACCCCCTTGCCGGTTGTAACGATACCGACAATCCGGTCCCCCGGAAGCGGATGACAGCAACCGGCATAATGCACGGCCATACCGGGGATCAGCCCCTTTAGCGGGATGGCGTGATCATGCTTGCGGTTACGCGCCCGTTCAAGCGGCACAACCTTGCGTGCCGTCTCGACGTCTTTTGATCCGGGGAAGACCGCATGCACGACCTCGCGACCGGTGTGATGCCCTGCCCCGACAGATGCCAGAAGCGTATCAAGAGTCGGCAATTTGAATATCTTGAGGACACCTTCGACGGCCTTGTCGGAATAATCGTAACCTTCCTGCCTGAATGCTTTTTGCAGAATGGCCTTGCCCAGGTCTTTATACTGATCGTCCTGTTGCTGACGGATAAAGCGCCGGATACGCGCACGCGCCTTGCCGGTAACGACAAAGCGTTCCCAAGTGGGATTTGGCGTTTGCGCCTTTGAGGTGACAATCTCTACCTGATCGCCGTTATTAAGCGTCGTGCGCAACGGCACCATTGCACCATTGACCTTCGCCCCGACGCAGGTATCCCCGATATGGGTATGGATCATATAGGCGAAATCAACCGGGGTCGCGCCGGCCGGCAAGGCGATCACATCGCCTTTCGGGCTAAAGCAGAACACCTGATCCTGAAACATTGCCAGTTTGGTATGTTCAAGGAACTCTTCGGGTTCTGAGGCATGTTCAAGGATATCCAGCAGATCGCGCAGCCAGCGATATTGCACGCCTTCCTTGTTCTCATCCCCGCTACCCTGTTTATAAGCCCAGTGTGCGGCAACACCGTTTTCGTTGACCTCGTGCATCTGACGGGTGCGGATTTGCACCTCGATACGATGGTTTTCCGGCCCCAGAACGGTGGTATGGATTGAGCGATATCCGTTCGGTTTCGGTGTCGAGATATAGTCCTTGAACCGGCCCGGCACGACCTTGTAATTGGCATGCATATAGCCCAGCACTTCATAGCATTGCGGCATATCCTCGACCAGAACACGGAACGCCATGATATCGGACAGTTCACCGAATGTGATATTCTTGCGCTGCATCTTCTGCCAAATCGAATATGGACGTTTTTCACGCCCGTAAATGTCGACCGACAGGCCCTGACGACTGATGACGTCCTTTAACTCCGAAACAATCCGGTTGACGACATTGTCGTCTTTCTCGCGCAGGAACTCCAACCGGGCGCGAATAGAGTCACGCGCTTCGGGATTGATATGCTGGAAGGCAAGATCTTCAAGCTCTTCCTTGATGTCGTGCATACCGATACGTTCGGCAAGCGGCGCATAAATTTCGAGCGTTTCTGCCGCAATCCGGACCCGTTTTTCGGGTTTCGGGATATAATGCAGCGTGCGCATGTTATGCAAACGGTCGGCAAGCTTGACCAGCAGAACGCGGATGTCTTCAGACATTGCCAGCAAAAGCTTGCGAAAGTTTTCGGCCTGCTTGGAATCTGCGGATTTAAGCTCGATCTGGGTCAGCTTGGTCACACCATCGACCAGCTTCATGATATTGCTGCCAAACAGCTTGGTAATTTCCTGCGGTGTTGCGTCCGTATCTTCGATGGTGTCGTGCAGCAACGCGGTGATGATCGTGTCGCAATCGAGTTTGTAGTTCGTCAGAATACCCGCGACCTCGATCGGGTGCGAAAAATACGGATCACCGTTGGCGCGCTTTTGCGAACCGTGTTTTTGGGTTGCATAAACATATGCCCGGTTCAGCGATGTTTCGCATGCATCCGGATCATAGGCCTTAACCCGTTCCACAAGTTCGTATTGGCGCATCATTCAGGGGCTTCTCCGCATTCATCCAACGGGGCTAAATCCATACCCCTTCATAAGATAGTACGATTTGGATAAAAAAAAGCCACGGAAGATAATCACCGTGGCTTTTCTTTTGAACTCTGTATCAGAACAAGGTTGATCTGACCTTATTCGTCTTCGCCAGCAGACGGAATAGTCACACCAACTGAAGCATCTTCAATTGCTTCTGCCATCAGTTTCGGACCGAAATCGTCTTCGGATTCTTCGGGTTCGTCCGCTTCAACATGCCGCTGCAGACCGGAAACCATGCCATTGCGCAGATCGTCATAATCAACGGTTTCTTCCGCGATTTCACGCAGCGCAACAACCGGATTCTTGTCGTTGTCACGATCAATGGTCAGTTCGGAACCGGCCGAGATGTTGCGCGCACGCTGAGCTGCCAGCATCACGAGCTCAAAGCGGTTCGGAATCTTTTCAACGCAATCTTCGACGGTAACGCGCGCCATAAATGTCTCCAGAAATACTTTTGGGGTGTCCAGACCGGACTTTATAGCGCCGCATTTACATTGTTGCAACAGCGAAGCGTTCCGGATCGAAAGGTTTTTCGCGGTTTTTACGCATATCAGGATTGCTTGCGGATTTCCTGATCAGCCGGAAGGTCCGATATCAGATCATCAACCGAACGATGCAGTTGCGGGTGTTGCCAATCCGGAGCAATGTCGCGCAGCGGCAATAAAACAAACGCGCGCTGATGCATGCGCGGATGCGGCACCTGAATGCCCCCTTCCTCGATCAGCAGATCATTGCCATAGGCAACAAGATCAAGATCGATGGCGCGCGCCTCGTTTCTTTCACGCCGGACACGGCCAAACTCTGCCTCCACCACATGAAGGCGCGCCAGAAGGTCATGCGCATTCAAAGCTGTCTCAAGCCTTGCAACACCGTTGACATACCAGGGTTGAGCGGAAACCGGAACCGGGGCTGTTTCATAGAAAGGAGAAACCGCTGCCACAGAAATGTCGCCATCCTCAGCCAATCGTTCAAGGGCCGCTTTCAATGTGTCGGCAGGAGCCCCATATTCCCCGGTAGGAAGATTGGCACCAAAGGCGATCAGGATCACCCTGTCATTATGGGCAGTGTTGTCTGTCATGGTCGGCTTGCTCATGAAACTGGCTATCGAACATCATTTGCGGGAAAGATCGCGCATAACTACGGAAGCGATCCCGTTGTGTCCACGATATTCACAATATTTCGCCCTTTCTTTGTGTGCGGTTGCGCTGTAAAAAAGTTGGCGTTTCCCGTATTTCGGAAACCGCATTATTAAAAAGCTATGTTTGAGGAATTTTCAGATGATTTTTTACCCGCAAGAACGCATCGGGCTGTTCATTGACGGCTCGAACCTCTATGCTGCGGCCAGAGCACTTGGTTTTGACATAGATTACAAACGCTTGCTGGATCTTTTTGCACAAAAAGGTCAATTGATCCGGGCTTTCTACTATACCGCCCTGATCGAGGATCAGGAATACTCCCCGATCCGCCCGCTGGTCGACTGGCTTGACTATAATGGCTACACCATGGTCACCAAACCCACCAAGGAATTTACCGATGCCGCAGGTCGCCGCAAGATCAAGGGCAACATGGATATCGAGCTTGCGATTGATGTGATGGAAATGGCCCAACATCTTGACCATGTTGTGATTTTCTCGGGCGATGGCGATTTCCGCCGTCTTGTCGATGCGGTTCAGCGCAAAGGTGTTCGTGTTACCGTCGTATCGACCGTCAAATCGAACCCGCCAATGGTTGCCGATGAACTGCGCCGTCAGGCCGATAACTTTATCGAACTGACCGAGCTTGAAGGCACAATCGCACGCAAGGTTCAGCAACGCCGCGAAGACGGCCACCCGGAATATGACGATCATCCGGAACATCCCGATCTCAATGAAATAGAGTTCGACTGATCGCCCTTTTTGACCAAACGACCGGGCGTGGCATGCATCGCGCCCGGCAAACTGTCAGACACGCCATGACCAGCTATCTGCAACCCGACAGGGACTGCCAACTTTGTCCGCGGCTTGTTGAATTTCGCCGTGCCAACCAGGCAAAATTTCCCGACTTTTATAATGGCCCCGTCCGCCCGTTCGGCCCCCTTGATGCGCGTCTCCTTGTTGTTGGCCTTGCCCCCGGACTAAAGGGTGCCAACGCAACCGGCCGTCCTTTCACCGGTGATTATGCCGGTGACCTGCTTTACGGCACGCTCAAGAAATTCGGCTTTGCCACGGGCGCCTATGCAAAGCGCCCCGACGACGGGCTTGAATTGATTGATTGCCGGATCACCAATGCCGTCAAATGCGTACCGCCTGAAAACAAGCCGACAGGCCCCGAAGCCAATACCTGTCGCCCATTCCTGATCAGCGAATTTGCTGCGATGAAAAACCTTTCGGCCATACTGTGCCTTGGACAGGTGGCCCATCAGGCAATGTTGCGCACCTTTGGCCTAAAACTTTCATCCCTGAAATTCGGACACGGGGCATCCCATCAAATGGAAAACGGGATTACATTGTTTGATAGCTATCACTGTTCGCGTTACAACACCCAGACCTATCGCCTGACGCCGGAGATGTTTGAAAACGTCTTTGCCGATATCCGCGCACATCTGGACCGTTAAATTGCCTGATACAGCACCCCTACCCGGCTTGCTCGACCGACCTGCGCAACGTCTGCCGATTGACGTCCTGCGGGACGTATTTGGCTATGACAGCTTCCGCGGTCAGCAGGCCGAAATCATCGATCACGTCATTGCCGGTAATGATGCACTGGTTCTGATGCCAACCGGCGGCGGAAAATCCCTGTGTTATCAGATTCCCGCCCTGTGCCGCCCCGGCACCGCCGTCGTTGTATCGCCCCTGATCGCGCTGATGAAGGATCAGGTTGACGCGCTAAGCCAGCTTGGCGTCAAGGCCGCCTTTATCAATTCGACCCTTTCCCCCGACGCCGCGCGCGAAATTGAGACCCGCGCGGTCGATGGTGATATCGATCTGCTTTATGTCGCCCCGGAACGGTTTGCAACCGACCGTTTTCTCAACCTGCTTGACCGGATCAGCATATCGCTGTTTGCCATTGACGAAGCACATTGCGTGTCGCAATGGGGCCATGATTTCCGGCCGGAATATCGCCGGCTTGATCTTTTGCCAACGCGCTTTCCCCATGTACCACGCGTTGCCCTGACGGCGACGGCGGATGCGCCGACACGCAAGGATATTGCCGAAAACCTGCATCTGACCGATGCGCAATGCTTCCTGACCGGATTTGACCGCCCGAACATCACCTACCGGATCGAGACAAAGGGCAATTCAAAACAGCGCCTTCTGTCGTTCCTGAACCGTGAGCATCCCGAAGATGCCGGGATTGTCTATTGCCTGTCACGCCGCAAGACCGAGGATGTTGCGCAGTGGTTGACCGATAACGGGCGCCCCGCCTTACCCTATCACGCAGGCCTGACACAGGAAACGCGGCAGCTCCATCAGGACAGGTTCCTGCGTGAAGACGGCCTGATCATTTGCGCAACGGTTGCCTTTGGCATCGGGATCGACAAGCCGAATGTCCGCTTTGTCGCGCATCTGAACCTGCCAAAAAGCATGGAAGCCTATTACCAGGAAACCGGACGTGCCGGGCGCGATGGCCTGCCCGCCAACGCCTGGATGAATTACGATCTGTCCGATATCGTTTCTATCCGCTCCATGCTGGCAACGTCCGATGCACCTGACAGTCAGAAACGCATCGAAAGCCGCAAACTTGATGCCTTGGTGGGCCTTGCCGAAACGACGAAATGTCGCAGGCAGGTCATCCTGTCCTATTTCGGCGAAGAAGATGCCAAGCCGTGCGGCAATTGCGATACCTGCCTTGAACCGGTCGAAACCTGGGATGCGACCCAGGCCTCGCGTAAGGCACTTTCGGCGGTCTATCGTACCGGGCAACGTTTTGGTCCGGCCCACATTATCGAAGTCCTGATGGGCCGCAAAACCGAAAAAATTCGCCAGAACAACCATGACGACCTTTCGGTTTACGGCATCGGCAAGGATATCGCACAGCCGCAATGGCGGTCCGTTTTCCGCCAATTGCTTGCCATGGGGTATCTTCAGGTCGATGTCGAAGGCCACGGCGGGGTTTATCTGACCGAAGAATCCCGTCCCGTCCTGCGGGGTGAGAAGGTCGTTGAAATGCGCAAGGACCCGGGCGAAAGCAAACGCACCATGACCAAACGCCTGCGTGATTTCGATACCGAGTTCGAGAACGAGGAAGATCGTGATCTGTGGGAACGCCTGCGCACTTTGCGCCGCGAGCTTGCCAGCAGCCAGAATGTTCCGCCTTACGTCATTTTCAGTGACAGAACGCTTTGGGAAATGGTCCGCTTCAAACCGCGGACATTGCAGGATATGGCATCAATCAACGGGGTTGGCGTCAAGAAACTCGACCAGTACGGGCTGGTGTTCCTTGATGTGATGGACGGTCGGCGCTAAATCGGTCCTATGATCCGGCCAATGCCTGCCGGATGGCGGAAATCACCTGATCATCTTCCGGTTTGATCCGGGTGGCAAAGCTGGCAACCAGATTGCCGTTCGGATCGACAAGATATTTATGGAAATTCCATTTCGGGGCCTGATCGCTGCCAAGTTCGGCCTCTGCCCATTTAAAGAACGGATGCGCATCGTCTCCGCGAACCGACTGTTTGGTAGTCATCGGGAAATCGACATCAAAATTGACGGTACAGAAATCCTTGATTTCGCTGTCATCGGCGTATTCCTGGCCGCCAAAATCACCCGATGGCACCCCCAGAACAATCAACCCGTCGGCCCGGTAATCCGACCAGAGCGCCTGAAGCCCGGTATATTGCGGGGTGTAACCGCACATCGACGCCGTATTGACGACCAGAACCGCCTTTCCGCGATAATCCGCAAGGTCGATTTCGCCCCCGTCAATCGACGGGAATGAAAAATCATAGGCATTGGTCGCTTTATCGCTGGCCATGGCAGAATTTCCAATCATCAGGCAAATGAAGCCGTACAAACCGGTCTTCAACAAAATCCGCATTCCGTTTTCGAAAGTTCTGGTTTTCCTAGCCATATCGCTCTTCCGTCCATGGATCGGCGTTATTGTGATAGCCACGTACTTCCCAAAATCCGGGTTTGTCGGTTTTGGAAAATGTTATCTGCTTCACCCATTTCGCACTCTTCCAGAAATACAGCTTGGGGATAATCACCCGAACCGGGCCGCCATGTTCCTCGGTCAATGGCGCATCTTCCCAATGATGGGCCAGCAACACGTCATCATCGACAAACTGATCAATCCGAACATTAGTCGTATAACCGTCATGGGCGGTGAAAAGCACGTGACGGGCATCTGATGTCGGCTTTACCAGATCGGCAAGCGATAAGGCTGAAACACCCTGCCAGTGATTGTCGTAGCGCGACCAGCTGGTCACGCAATGAATATCGTTTTTGGCCATAAAGGGCGGCAGATCAAGCAACTGTCCGAAATCAAGCGTGACCGGGTTTTCAACCGCACCATCAATTGTCAGACGAAAGTCATCCGTTCCGACATGCGGCGTAATGCCAAGATCCAGCACCGGCCAGTCCTTGACCTCGCGCTGGCCGGGCGGTAGGCGATTTTCACGGTCATGATCGGCCTGCCCCGTCAGAAGGCGACCGTTTTCTGCCCATTTCTGTTTCGCTTCGATCAGCTTTTCCTTGATCTTGCCACTGAAGCTATCCGTCATTCAACCATCCCTCCTGACCGCATCATACGAAAAATGGCGCAGTCATGTTCACCATGTCTGCGCCATTTATGCATTTTATTGCCACCGGCACGCAATTCACTTGCGCGCGAGGACGGCCACCCTAGCCAAAATCACGCATGATCCGGGCCTTGTCACGTTGCCAGTCGCGTTCCTTGACCGCCTCGCGTTTATCGGCCTTTTTCTTACCCTCTGCAATCGCCAGCTCAAGCTTGGCGATGCCGCGATCATTGAAATAAAGCTTCACCGGAACAAGGGTAAATCCCTTCTTGTTCAGGGCATCACTCATTTTCGTGATTTCGCGTTTATGCAGAAGCAACTTGCGCGGACGGCGTTCTTCGTGGCCGAACGGCATCTTGCTTTGATATTCAGGGATATAGGCATTGATCAGCCAGATCTCGCCGTTCTTTTCCTCGGCATAGGATTCCTGAATGTTCCCCTTGCCGTCACGAAGCGACTTGACCTCGGTCCCGCGCAAGGCGACCCCGGCTTCAAAAGTTTCCGTCAGGAAAAAATCGAAACGGGCCCGCCTGTTCTGCGCGACGACCTTATTATTGCTGTCTTCTTTTTTCGGTGCCATTACAACAACTTGTAGGCCGAATTTAATCCCTTAGGATAAAATTCCGGCAGTGCGCAGCGCGGTTTCAACACGCTGCTTGGATTCTTCGGTAATCTCGACCATCGGCAGACGCATATGGCTGCCACACAGGCCAAGAAGCTCGGCTGCATATTTGACCGGACCCGGGCTGGTTTCGCAGAACATCGCCTTGTGAACCGGCAGAAGCCGATAATTCAACTCCTGAACCTTGGCAATGTTCCCGGCTGCCCATGCGGCATGCAATTCGGCGCAAAGTTTCGGCGCGATGTTGGACGTAACCGAAATGCAGCCATGACCGCCCTGCGCCAAGAACGGAACGATGGTACCATCTTCACCCGACAACTGGCAGAAATCGGCCCCCGCGGCCAAGCGCGTCAATGCTGGGCGTTCCAGATCGCTGGTCGCATCCTTCACCCCGACGATACGTGGCAGTTTCGAAAGCTGCGCCATCGTATCAACCGACATATCCACGACCGAACGGCCCGGAATGTTATAGATCACGATCGGAATGTCGGTCGCGTCATGGATCGCCTTGTAATGCGCATACAGGCCACGCTGACCGGGCTTGTTGTAATACGGCGTCACAACAAGTGCCGCATCCGCGCCCGCATTCTGGGCATGACGGGTCAGCGAAATCGCCTCTGCGGTCGAATTCGAACCCGTTCCGGCAATCACCGGACCACGGCCTTTGGCAACTTCAAGTGCCAGTTCGACAACGCGATGGTGTTCCGCATGGCTCAGGGTTGGGGATTCACCCGTGGTTCCGACCGGCACAACACCGGTCGTGCCCTGTTTAAGCTGCCAATCCACAAACGACTGGAACGCTTTCTCATCGATTGCACCATCCTGTGTGAACGGTGTAATCAAAGCGGTAATCGAACCCTTAAACATCGATATCTCCAAATCTTATCGTGGATTGAAAGCGACGCGAAAATAGCGGCTGTTAAGGCATACGGCAAGCGTCTGAATACATTAAAGCGCACCTTGTTTGATCAAGGTTGCTCTTTGCGCTCACGACCGATTGGCAATTGGCTGTTTCACTGCCATAATAAGAAGGTCTGGAGCGCATTACCTGCCGTAAGGCAAAAGGGGAATTTCAAATGGCGCATGCGTCTTTCCGCGGTGTTTCGATCTGCGCATTGGCACTTGGTGTGTTCACTTTGCTGACGCCGGTCAGCGACAAGGCTTTGGCCGAAAGTCGGGATGAAAACATCCTGACCGAATTTCCGCCATCACCGGCATTTTCATCGGTCAGCCGCGCACGGCTGAATGTGTTTCTTGATGCGTTGGAAGACGGCCGCACAAAAACATTTGAAAAACTTCTTCCGAATTTTGATGACCCGCTGCTGCAAAAAGCCAGCGAATGGATGTGGCTGATCAGCCCGAATTCAGGCCGTAGTTTCCAGGAAATCACCGCCTTCATCGATGCAAACCCCCAATGGCCCAGTCAGGCGCTGCTACGCCAGCGCGCCGAAGAAGCCATGACGGATGCCGTTCCAAACGATGTCGTTCTGGCCTGGTTCAAGCGATCTGCGCCGGTTACGGCAGATGGTGCCACCCGCCAGATAAAGGCGCTCCTCGCGTCTGGCGAGATCGACGCTGCAACCACGTTGATCCGCAACAGCTGGGTACACGAGAATTTTGGTACCGGCCAGGAGAAACGTTTTCTGGATCGTTATGGGAAATATATCGATCAGGAAACCCATCAGCAGCGTCTTGATCGTCTTCTATGGGAAGGCCGGCTTGGTCCGGCAAGCCGTACCGAAAAATATGTCAGCAAGGATTATCTCTTGCTGGCCAAGGCACGCGCAGCTTTGCGGTCTCTGGACCCTGGCGTTGACGGGGCGATCAACCGTGTTCCCCAAAAATACCAGAACGATCCGGGTCTTATTTACGAACGTGTTCGCTGGCGCCGGATCAAAGACCGCGATCAGGAAGCACGCGACCTGCTACTGTCGCAGGCCAATGACCTCGCCTATATTTCGATCCGCCCTCAATACTGGTGGATTGAAAAAGCCATCCTTGCCCGTCGCGCCCTTCAGAAAGGGCATATAACAGATGCCTATCGTCTGGTTGCCAATCATGGACAAAGCGACGCAGGCGATATTGCCGAGGCCGAATGGTTTGCCGGCTGGATCGCCCTTGAATTCCTCGGCGATGCACGTATCGCCCTGACCCATTTCCAGAACCAGTATGGGGTGGTGAAATACCCGATCAGCCAGGCACGCGGAGCCTATTGGGCGGGACGCGCCAATGATGCCATAGGCGACAAGGAAAAGGCGCGCGAGTGGTACAGGCTTGCATCCGATCACGCCCATACCTTCTATGGGCAGCTTGCTATTGATGCATTGGGTGCCAAACCCACCTATTCCGTTAAGCAGCCGGTTCCGACCAAACAGCAACGCGCCGATTTCGAATCACAGGAACTGACACAGGTCACCCGTAAACTTGGCGAAATGGGTCTTGGCAACATTATCCGGCCATTCGTCATGGCACTTGTCTATGCACATGATGAACCCGAATATCTTGCCATGGCGACTGATCTTGCGCGCGAATATGGCCGTGCCGACCTTGCGATTATTGCCGCCAAACGCAGTATCAGAACCGGCAGCGGATATCTTGACGCCGCCTATCCTGTTCATGAGCAGGTCCCGCTTGGCCACAAACCCGATCCGGCACTGGTTCATGCGATCATGCGCCAGGAAAGCCTGTTCAACCCCGAAGCCATCTCTTCCGCCGGGGCCCGTGGCCTGATGCAATTGATGCCGGCAACCGCCGAACGCATGGCCAAGGATCTTAAACTGGATTACGAAACATCACGCCTGACAAGCGATCCGGGATTTAACATCTCGCTCGGGCGGCAATATTTGACACGCCTGCTGGATCGCTGGGATGGCGAGGAAATACTGACCATCGCCAGCTATAATGCCGGACCAAGCCGCGTGCGTCAGTGGATTGCGGAATATGGTGATCCGCGGGACTCTGATGTTGATCCGGTCGACTGGATCGAAATGATCCCCTATAGCGAGACGCGAAACTACGTCCAGCGCGTGTTGGAAGGTACCTATGTCTATCGCCGTCGTTTCGCTCGCGACGAAATCGCAATGGGTCAGCAGGACGAAACACCGGAAAACTCCCGGTGACCTTCTGCCCGATGATATCCACTGCTTTCAAATGACCGGTTTGCGATTTGGCAAAGAAAGAACCATATTTGATCGAATCCTGTCCGACAGATGAGGCCAGAACAAATGTCAGAAAATCCACTTACCTCCTGCCGCGCATTCGTCTTTGATGCCTACGGCACCCTGTTCGATGTTGGCTCGGCGGTCGACCGGTTCAAAGGCTCGATCGGCGATGAAGCCGAACGGCTTTCAACATTATGGCGTCAAAAGCAGCTTGAATACACCTGGCTGCGCAGTCTGATGGGTGATTTTACAGATTTCTGGAGTGTCACGGGCGACGCTCTTGATTATGCCATGGCTGCGATTGGCAAAAAGGATCCTGCCCTGCGTGCGAAACTGATGGAAACCTACCTGTCACTCGACACGTTCCCCGAGGTGGTTGAAACCCTCAAAAGCCTGAAATCCCGGGGGCACAAGCTTGCCATCCTGTCAAACGGCGCCAAGCATATGCTGATTTCAGCGGCAAAATCATCAGGCATTCTAACCCTTTTCGACCAGATCATCTGTGTCGATGACCTTAAAACCTATAAACCGCATCCGCATGTCTATCAGTTGGCAGCAGATCAGCTGGAACTGCCCCCTGCAGAAATATCATTCCAGTCATCAAACGGATGGGACATCGCCGGGGCCGGGCATTTCGGATTCCGCACTGCCTGGATCAACCGGACACAGCAACCGATGGAACGGCTGTCTCACACCGCCGACGTGGTTCTCAAGGGGCTCGACGAATTGCTGCCCCTCGTTGCGGAGCCGGAAAAGGCATAGAACGAAAACCCGGCAGAATTGTCGGCACATAAAAGCAATAAGGAAAACCCGGAAAAGCATGGATCGCTTTTCCGGGTTTTAATGTCTGTGCACCTCATCGGGGATAAAACACCGATAAAGAGAACTTATTTGTTTTCTTTTTTCACGTTCGAAGCAACGATCTGGCCTGCCTGAATGACGGTAAGCCCACCCTCTTCAACAGCCCCCTCGATCCGGCGGCAGTGCCCCTCGATATGGGCACCCGGTTCGATCGACAGGCTTTCATGAAGAATGTCGCCCAGCATACGGGCCGTTTCTGCAAGTGAAACATCACGGGCGCGAACCTGACCGGTGACAGAACCGCAGATACGAACCTTTTCGGCAACAATCTCGCCGCGCACTTCGCCGTGTTGGCCAATTGTCAGATTGCGCGTGCGGATGTCGCCATTCACGAAACCGTCGACCTGAACATCTGATTCAGAAATCAGATCGCCGGTGACCCGAAGGTCGGAATTGATAACCGAAAGGCCGCCTTTTTTCTCGGTGGCCGAATTGTGGGAACTACTCGTTCCCTGCTGTGACTTGCTCGTTTTTGAAAACATAATGTCCCGCCTCAATGAACTTGATGGGGTCTACCTGCTTATCGTGAACCAAAACTTCATAGTGCACGTGGCTTCCGGTACTTCGGCCGGTACTACCCATCAATGCGATTTTGCTCTTTAAATTCACTTCGTCGCCCTTCTTGACGAGGACCTTGTATAGATGTCCAAAACGGGTTCGAAGGCCATCACCATGGTCAATCTCGACCATCTTCCCGTATTTGCCACTCCACCCCGCGAAAACCACATTTCCGGGGGCTGTCGCATAGATCGGTGTCTTCATGGGCCCGGCAAGATCGACGCCGGAATGAAAAGCCCATTTACCATTGATCGGATCCTTGCGCTTTCCATACGAACTGGAAAGGTAATAGGATTCCGCTGGCTCCCCCAACGGGGTTCTTTTGATCCTGTCATGCAGGCTTGCCAAGTGGTCCATTCGGTCACCAACGGCAAGTGCGACATTCACAAACTGCTCGTCCTCGGGATGTTCGGGCTCGAATGCCACGAACGGACCGCCAACCCCGCCGCCAAATGCCTGCGGCTTCATGGGTGGCGTAATAACCTCATCCACTGCAAGGCCGGTCATTTCCAGAACAGATTCGAGTTCCATGATCGTATTGTCTGCGGTTTCCGCGACACGCTGCATCGTCTGTTTCTGAATGGTATGCAAATCCGCGATCCGTTGGCGCGCTTCGCCAAGTTCCGACTGCAGCATTTTCGAACGCTGCATCGCCTGATCGCGTTCACGCATGACCCGCGACATAACGGTTTCGACCGTTTCCAGCTCGTCGCGCAAGGCAAGATTGCGGTTTGTGATACCGTCGATCTGAGTTTGCAGCGCATTCATCTGGTTGTCCATCGACGTCCGCAACGATGATATACGGACCTTTTCCTTCTCGCTGACAGCCAGTTTCGAGGTGTAATCCTGAACCCGTGCCTGAAGCATCAGGTTCTTTTCCGCCATCGACAGAAGGTTACGATGGGTATCTTCCATCTGTGAGGTAATCTCGCCAAAACGCCGCTGACTTTCGGTCACCCGGGCGATCAACTGATTATAGGACAATTCACTGCGAAACAGCTGTTCTTCGCGCATAGCCAACCGCTGGTCGAGATACCAGGAATAACCGGTAACCCCGACCGACCAGGTAATCGCAACGATCCCGATCAATGCCAGTGTCAACTGAGCGTATTTACCGAGGCGCAGCTGGGAAACGGAATCGTTGGAACGGACAAGTATCTGCCGATCCGGAAACCAGTTTTCCACCAAGCGACGGCCGCGTTCGAACGCCGACATATTCAGTGTTTTACCCCTATTTTTCCGCAATTGTGCTGACGGTCAAGGACCGATGCACAACCAGTTTTTTCAGACCCCGCTGAATATCACTTCCTGTTACGCTACCTGTTCGGGCGAAGACAGGCAAGCACGTTAACACACCCTTAACGTCAAAAATTTCATCTCCATTGAACTTCAGTATGTTACTCAATGATCTCATTGCAAAATCAATAGCGTTTAAAAGATGCGTTTATCCCAATTCATGCTGACCTGCGCCGCCACCTGGTTTTATAGCGGACGCACCACCAAGGCCCCCGGCACAATGGGGTCGCTTGCCGCTGTTCCGGTCGGGTGGGCAATTGCCGTTCTGCTGGGGTATTATGCTCTTGCGATTGGTATCCTCGCCGTTTTTCTGATTGGCATTCCAATTGCCCAGAAATACAGCAAGATGATCGGCGTTCACGATCCGGGTGAAATTGTCATCGACGAGGTCGCGGGACAATGGCTTTGCATTCTTGTTGTTCCGCTGGGCAACGGCCTTGCTGATCTTGGCTGGCTCGCGGCAGCGTTTGTCATCTTCCGGATTTTCGATATCCTGAAACCCTGGCCGATCCGCTGGATTGACCGCCGGATCGGCGGCGGTTTCGGCATCATGCTCGATGACATCCTTGCCGGCATCTTTGGCATGGTCATTTTAATCGGCATTCGCTACTTCGCAGGAGTTTGATCCCTCATGCAAATAGAACCCGATATCCTTGGCGCCGCCGCAAAGCTGATTACCCTGTGCAGGGCAAAAGGCGAAATGATCGCGACGGCAGAATCCTGCACCGGCGGCCTGATCGCAGGGGGCCTAACCGCCGTTGATGGTAGCTCGTCGGTCGTGGATTGCGGTTTCGTTACTTATTCGAACGAGGCGAAGCACGGCCTGATCGGCGTCGCAAAGGAACTTCTGGACCAGCATGGCGCTGTATCTGAACCGGTCGCCATTGCAATGGCAAAGGGAGCGCTGGCACATGCCCCCCTGGCAACAATGACTGTCGCGGTTACCGGCATTGCCGGACCGGGCGGCGGATCGGAAGAAAAGCCGGTCGGCCTTGTCCATCTTGCCTGTGCGGGAAACGGGCGGCCTGCCCTGCACCGTCGCCGGGTCTATCCCGGTGACCGGCATGAAGTGCGAAAGGCAACCATTCTGGAAGCCTTTGATATGTTATCCGAAATGGCCGGGATGCCACGTTAGGAGACGGCTCCCCAGTTCATCTGATCGGCTCAAACCAGCTATTACCAGCTATTGATCAATCGTCTGCGTATCCGGCGCGCCATAAACCTGATGGGCACGCGTTTCAAATGCGCCGACCATCAGTTTGACCGCCTCGTTAAACACAACACCGATCATTTTTTGCAGCAAGCCTGAACGGAATTCGAAATCGACAAAGAAATCGAGCCACGTTCCACCATCATCCGCCGGCTCGAAAACCCAGTGATTGTTCAGGTATTTAAACGGTCCCTGCAGATATTCCACATCGACCCGGTCGGGGCGCTGCAAGGTGACCTTGGATGTGTATTTCTCGCGAAACATTTTGAAGCCGATCACCAGATCGGCATGCAAAACATTGCCATCGCGCTTGCGTACACGTGACGCCACACACCACGGAAGAAAGTCCGAATAGGAATCAATATCTGCGACAAGGTCAAACAGCTGTTCCGGCGTATAGGGCAGTTTCCTGCGCTCCGCATGCGTCGGCACCCTGATCTCCTTTGTCGTCGCGTCTATCGGTTTGAAATGCGGCGCACTTACTGTGCCGCTGTCGTTGCCTGCATTCTGGCTTTGGCTTCATCTGCAGCCGCAAGCTTTCTTTCGCGTGCCTTGCGCAGTTCCTCAAAATCACGGTCCGCGTGATAGCTTGACCGCGTCAGCGGCGTTGCCGACACCATCAGGAAGCCCTTGCCGCGCGCCATCGACGCGTAATCCTTGAACTCGTCAGGCGTCACAAAGCGGTTGACCGGTTCGTGCTTAAGCGTCGGCTGCAAATACTGGCCAATTGTCAGAAAATCGACATCGGCAACGCGTAGATCGTCCATGACCTGTGCCAGTTCGTGACGTTCTTCACCAAAACCAACCATCAGGCCGGATTTCGTAAAGATCGTCGGATCAATCTGTTTGACACGATCAAGAATGCGCAGCGACTGGTAATAACGCGCCCCCGGACGGATCGAGGTATAAAGCCTCGGAACGGTTTCAAGGTTATGGTTGAAAACGTCCGGTCGCGCACGGGCGACGATTTCAACCGCACCGGGCTTGTCACGAAAATCGGGTGTCAGAATCTCAATCGTGGTTTCCGGTGATTTATGACGGATCGCTTCGATCACGCGGGCAAAATGAGCGGCCCCGCCATCGGCCAGATCATCCCGGTCGACCGAGGTGATCACGACGTGCTTAAGCGCCATGTCGGCAACCGCCATAGCAAGGTTTTCCGGCTCGAACGGATCAAGAGCACCAGGCATCCCGGTTTTGACGTTACAGAACGAACAGGCACGCGTGCAGGTATCCCCCATGATCATGAAGGATGCATGTTTTTTCTGCCAGCATTCGCCAATGTTCGGGCACGCCGCTTCTTCGCAAACGGTATGCAAATTCAGTCCGCGCGCAAGTTCGCGCGTTTCCTGATACCCCTTCGAGGTTGGCGCCTTGACGCGAATCCATTCCGGCTTGCGTCCGGATGGACGATCCGGGCGTTTCTGCTTTTCCGGGTGACGAAGTGCTTGGGCTTCGTTGCGCGCCGTCGACATAGAGTTACCTCCGAAGGATTGGACGGGCGGCAATGTGCCGCCACGTCACGCATTTGTCAAACCGACAATCGTCCAAAACGGTCATACCGGGCATGTTCGCCCGGTACGACGCAATATTCTAGAAGTGGATCGCACGCCCATAGGCGTCAAGGACCGACTCATGCATCATTTCCGACAGGGTCGGATGCGGGAACACCGTATGCATCAGGTCT
Organism: Thalassospira australica; assembly: GCF_044790785.1. Lineage (GTDB taxonomy): Bacteria > Pseudomonadota > Alphaproteobacteria > Rhodospirillales > Thalassospiraceae > Thalassospira > Thalassospira australica_A. Next base: position 2,183,944 of record NZ_CP085258.1, read on the forward strand.
TCCTCGGTCGTTTCAAGACCCATGGCAATAACAAAGCCCTGAATAAGCTCGGTCACTTCGGTGCCAACCAGATGTGCGCCAAGCAATTCACCGGTCTTGGCATCAAACACGGTCTTGACCAGGCCTTCGGCCTCGCCCAATGCAACCGCCTTGCCATTGCCGATGAACGGGAATTTGCCGACCTTGACGTCGTAACCCGCTTCCTTGGCCTTGGCTTCGGTCAGGCCGACACTCGCCACCTGCGGATGGCAGTATGTGCAACCCGGAATTTTGCGCGGATCAAGCGGATGAACGCCTTTGACACCGGCAATCTTTTCAACACAGATCACACCTTCATGCTCTGCCTTGTGCGCCAGCATCGGCGGGCCTGCAACGTCACCAATGGCATAGATTCCCGGCTCTGCGGTTGCCGAATAGTCATCCGTACCGATCACGTTGCGATCAACCTTTACCTTGGTGGTTTCAAGACCAAGATTTTCGGTATTGCCGATCACACCAACCGCGGAAATTACGCGATCAACGGTGAGCTCCTGTTTCTTGCCGTCCTTGGTTTCAATCGTGACAACAACATTGTCGGCATTGCGCTTAAGGTTCGCAACCTTGGCTTCGGTCAGGATTTTCATCCCGTCCTTGGTCATCATCTTCTGCGCAAGGGCGGCAACTTCCTTGTCTTCGACCGGCATGATCTGCGACATGATTTCAACCACCGTCACATCCGCACCCATGGTGTGATAGAAGCTGGCAAATTCGATACCAATCGCGCCCGAGCCGACAACCACCAGGCTTTTGGGCATCTTGTCGGGCGTCATCGCCTTTTTATAGTCCCAGACCACCTTGCCATCGGCCTCAAGGCCCGGCAGGGAACGCGCCCGCGCGCCAGTCGCAATGATGTAATTCTTCGCGGTATAGGTCCCGGCATCCTTGCCTTCGACAGTGATTTTTTTCGGACCGTCGAATTTGGCTTCGCCGTTGATCACGGTAACCTTGTTCTTTTTCAGAAGATGTCCGACACCACCGGTAAGCTGCTTGGAAACGTCACGCGACCGCTTGATCACGGCATCAATATCAAAGGACGGTTTTTCGCACGACAGGCCGAATGATTTGGCATGCTGCATGTTGCGATAGACTTCTGCCGAACGCAGCAGTGCCTTGGTCGGGATACAGCCCCAGTTCAGGCAGATACCGCCAAGATGTTCGCGTTCGACAACTGCGGTTTTCAAGCCAAGTTGTGCCGCGCGAATGGCCGTGACATAGCCACCGGGGCCTGCGCCAATCACGATTACGTCGAAATTGTTATCCGCCATCGTAAGATCTCCTTCGCCTGCCCGTTACCGGTCACAGGTCTTGAAATTCAAATGCTTGCGGGGACTATTTAAAGTCCCCGCGCAATTTCCGAACCTCAGAGCAACATGCTCAGCGGATCTTCGATCAGCTTTTTGAATTCAGCCATGAATTCAGCACCGACCGCACCATCGACCACACGATGGTCAACCGACAGCGTGCAGCTCATGACAGTGGCGATTGCCAGTGCACCGTCCTTGACGACTGCGCGCTGTTCACCGGCACCAACGGCCAGAATGCAGCCCTGCGGCGGGTTGATGATGGCAGAGAATTCCTTGATGCCAAACATGCCAAGGTTGGAGACAGAGAAAGTCCCGCCCTGGAATTCTTCCGGTTTCAGCTTGCCTTCGCGTGCCTTGCCAGCCAGTGCCTTCATCTCGGTCGAGATTTCGGCAAGCCCCTTGCCACCCGCATTGCGGATGACCGGGGTGATCAGGCCGCCCTCGATGGCAACAGCCACCGAAATATCCTGCTGCTTGCACTGCAGGATGGCCGCATCGGTCCAGACCGCATTGGCTGCCGGTACGCGTTTAAGCGCAATGGATGCGGCACGAATGACGAAATCATTGACCGATACCTTCACCCCCTCGCCAGCCTTCTCGTTAAGCTGCTTGCGGGTAGCAAGCAGATTGTCGATCTCGCAATCGACCGTCAGGTAGAAATGCGGAACCTGCTGTTTGGACTGGGTCAGACGACGGGCAATAACCTTGCGCATCGAGCTGTTCGGGATTTCTTCGTATTCCGGCAAACCGGTCAGATCCGGGTTCCAGCCAGACGCCGCCGGTGCCTGCGGGGCTGCGGCCGGTTTGTCGGCAGCAGGTGCCGAAACAGCAGCCTTATCCGCCGGCTTGGACGACATCGCAGCCTCAACATCGCGTTTGACAACGCGACCGCGAGGGCCAGAGCCCTCTACCTTGCCAAGATCAACGCCTTCGTTCGCGGCAATACGCCGCGCAAGCGGACTGGCCTTGACCCGATCACCGCCGGAAACCGGTGCGGCAGGTGCCTGACCTTTTGCCGGGGTCGCTTCGGACTTCGACGCTTCCTGTTTCGGTTCTTCTGCTGCCGGAGCGGCATCGCCGCCGCCAACAGACGCCGAAGACGTATCCGCCCCATCAAGGGCGCTGGCATCTTCGCCTTCTTCAAGAAGAAGCGCGATAACCTCGTTCACGGCAACGCCTTCGCTGCCTTCGGAAACAAGGATTTTACCGATTTTGCCTTCGTCGACGGCTTCGACTTCCATCGTGGCTTTGTCAGTTTCGATTTCGGCAATGACGTCACCCGATTCAACGGTGTCGCCTTCCTTGACAAGCCATTTCGCCAAGGTGCCTTCGGTCATGGTCGGCGACAGGGCCGGCATCAATATTTTAACAGGCATGAACGCAATCTCCCGGTAACGGGGCGGCGCGGGTTTGCCGCGCCCTGCCCCTGTCCGTTTTACTTAGCGATAGCAAACGGCCTTGGCCGCATCGACGATGTGTTGCTCCTGCGGAAGTGCAAGCACTTCGAGGTTGGCAGCATATGGCATCGGAACATCTTCACCGGTAACGCGTGCAACCGGCGCATCAAGGTAATCAAACGCATGTTCCATGATGACCGACGCGATCTCGGCACCGATACCGGCAAAGTGCCAGCCTTCTTCACAGGTGACGATACGATTGGTTTTCATGACCGAGCGAACAATGGTGTTCACATCCAGCGGACGAATGGTCCGAAGGTTGATGACCTCGGCCGAAATGCCCTGCTCTGCCAGCTGTTCGGCCGCTTTCAGCGCCTTGCCGACCATGATTGAAAACGCAACGATGGTAACATCCGTCCCTTCGCGCTCGATCTTCGCCTGACCAATCGGAAGAACGAAATCTTCATCATCAGGCACTTCGAAGCTCTGCCCGTACATGATTTCGTTTTCAAGGAAGACAATCGGGTTCGGATCGCGAATAGCGGCCTTAAGCAGGCCTTTGGCATCGGCCGCCGACCACGGTGCGATCACTTTAAGACCCGGGCAATGGGCATACCAGGATGCATAGCACTGCGAGTGCTGAGCCCCCACGCGCGACGCAGCACCGTTCGGGCCACGGAACACGATCGGGCAACCAAGCTGACCACCGGACATATACAGGGTTTTCGCGGCAGAGTTGATGATCTGGTCTATCGCCTGCATGGCGAAGTTAAAGGTCATGAACTCAAGAACCGGCTTAAGCCCCATGAAGGCCGAACCGGTCGCAAGGCCGGTAAAGCCATGTTCGGTGATCGGGGTATCTACAACACGCTTGTCACCGAATTCGTCAAGCAGGCCCTGAGTGACTTTATAAGCCCCCTGATACTGCGCGACTTCCTCGCCCATGACATAGACGTTTTCATCTGCCCGCATTTCTTCGGCCATCGCATCGCGCAGGGCTTCACGAACGGTCTGGGTTTTGAACGACGTATAGGTTTTCTCGTCCTGGGTCGCGTTCATGACGCTCATGGCACGCGGGTCCTGTTCGGCCCGTTCAATCGCACCGCTGGCGGCAACCGGTGCCGCGTTCGATGAACTGGCGGTGGCCTTTTCTTCTTCCTTGGTTTCCTTGGCTTCGGCCGGTGCGCCGTCGGCTTTCGGTGCCGAAGATGCCGAAACATTGTCAAGGGCCGAAGCATCCTCGTCTTCTTCGAGGATATAGGCGATAACAGCATTCACCGCGACGTTTTCGGTTCCTTCGGCAATAACGATCTTGCCGATGGTTCCTTCGTCAACGGCCTCGACTTCCATCGTGGCCTTGTCGGTTTCAATTTCTGCGATCACGTCACCGGACGCGACAGTGTCGCCTTCCTTGACGGTCCATTTGGCAAGAGTGCCTTCTGTCATGGTCGGCGACAGGGCCGGCATCAAAACTTCAATCGGCATTGTTCCCTCTCTCCCGGGAAATATCGGTCAAAAGCGGTTCGCGGATTTCGCGATCACGCGTCGATCAGAATATCTGTGAACAGTTCGGAAACATCCGGTTCCGGGCTGTTTTGCGCAAACTCGGCCGCTTTGGCGACTTCCGCTTTCACATCTTTGTCGATGTCTTTCAAGCCAGCCTCGTCGATGATATTGCCATCGATCAGCAGCTTTTTGACCATATCGATCGGGTCGTGCTCTTTACGCATTTTGTCGAGCTCGTCCTTGGTACGATATTTCGCCGGGTCGGACATGGAATGCCCGCGATAGCGATAGGTCTTGAGTTCAAGGATATAGGGCCCCTTGCCTTCGCGGCAATGTGCAACGGCACGTTCACCGGCTTCCTTGACCGCCAGAACGTCCATACCATCGACCTGTTCACCGGGAATGCCATAGGCAGAACCACGCTGGTAAAGGTCAGGGCTGGCCGAATGGCGCTGTGCCGAGGTTCCCATGGCATACTGGTTGTTCTCGATGCAATAGATCACCGGAAGCTTCCAGAGGGCTGCCATGTTGAATGATTCATATACCTGCCCCTGGTTGACGGCACCGTCACCAAGATAGGTCAGGCAAACACGATCCTGACCGCGATATTTGTAATTGAAGGCAATACCGGTACCCAGCGGAACCTGTCCGCCGACAATGCCGTGTCCGCCATAGAAATTCTTTTCCTTGGAGAACATGTGCATCGAGCCGCCCTTGCCGCGCGAATAACCGCCCTCACGGCCGGTCAGTTCTGCCATGACACCCGCAGGGTCCATGCCACAGGCCAGCATATGGCCGTGGTCGCGGTAACTGGTAATCACACCGTCATCGCCGGTAACAGCAGCCTGCATGCCGACAACGACAGCTTCCTGCCCGATATAAAGATGGCAGAAGCCACCAATAAGACCCATGCCATAAAGCTGACCGGCTTTTTCTTCAAAGCGGCGGATCAGCAGCATTTCACGGTAATATTTGAGGAGATCGTCACTGCTCGCCTGATTGTCGGCGCGCGTCGTGCCGCGTTTGCGTTTCGGTGTGGTCGCCATGTTTCCTCCCGGTGGATGGCTATCGCTTAAGCATCATGTATGAGTGCTTAATTCGGTACTGGACCACCGAAATGACTACCTAAAACCACGTGCCGAGGCAAGCAATCTAACCACCCTTAAAGTGTTGTTTTGCAACGCACAATCACAAATAAACCTGATAATGGTTAATTCGTGATTTTTTGTATATATCCATAATTTCAGCATTTCCAGTGACTTGAGGAACCGGATTCATGCCGGTTCATTCCATCAGGTCACAAATGCTATGCTTTCCTGAAAAGAATATCACAGATCCAACACGTTTATTTCGCAACCGCCAGAAGACACAGCAGGTTGTGTTGCTCTGACCGGAAGCTACCAAAAGGTAACAATCAACCAAAAGGCAGTTGAAACAACGCCGTAACAAACATTGTAAAATTCCGGAGGGAAGCTTTCGGGCGGATTGCGGGCAGAATATCGGCCCGAAACAGGCATAGCGGTCCCTGCCGTCACTTCATCATCCGATAAAAGTTGCGCCGGATTCTAAATGCAATCCAGCCCGGCCAAACTATTGATTGGCCGCAAGCGCATCATCCACCGGATAACCATTGTGATGGAAGATAATCAGATCGTCGGGGTGGGCTGCATTCAGCATCGCACGCGCACGCTCATCGAGCAGATCGGGATCAAGATGATTGGGACGCATCGCAATCACCCGCTGTTCGAGATGTTTTCGCTTATCGGTGATTTCATCACGGACTTTGGCGATTTCGGTGACGCGATCCTGCATTGACCAGTAAGCCAGAAGACCACGGTTCCCTTCCACGCTGTGGAAGATGAAATAAACCATGATGGTAAATGCGATTACCGGGGCAATTGCCTGACCTAGTCGGCGAATAACCGGTGATGTGGACGACATTTACCCCTGCCCCTTGCAGATACGAGACGAACAACAAAAAATACACCATTCCGAAACCGGAATGGAAAAACTGCGTGCGTTATTTCCCTTTGAAGTCAAAGGTATAAATATCGCAACGACCGAAACTCTCGCAAGAATACAGTCATAGCTAATCACAACAGAGTAAAAATAAGCTTAAAACAGCGGTGCTATTAGCCGCCGGTTACGTTCAATTAGCTGATCCTGAACAACAAAAACCGCCCCGCGATTGCGGGACGGCTTTTTTAAACCCAGTCCGGTTGGCAGACCCTATTTCAGGATCGAACGCCCCGGATAATAGGCACCAGTGCCCAGCATCTCTTCGATGCGGATCAGCTGGTTATATTTCGCCAGACGATCAGAACGCGACAGCGAACCTGTTTTGATCTGCCCACAATTGGTTGCAACAGCAAGGTCGGCAATGGTCGAATCTTCGGTTTCGCCCGAACGGTGCGACATGACGGCGGTATAACCGGCACGGTGCGCCATTTCAACGGCTTCCAGCGTCTCGGTCAGCGAACCGATCTGATTGACCTTCACGAGGATCGAGTTGGCAACGCCCTTCTTGATACCATCGGCAAGGCGTTCCGGATTGGTCACGAACAGATCGTCCCCGACCAGCTGAACCTTTTTGCCGATTTCCGACGTCAAGGCTGCCCAGCCGTCCCAGTCATCTTCAGACATGCCGTCTTCGATCGAGAAGATCGGATACTTGCTGACCAGATCGGCCCAGTATTTGACCATACCGTCCGCATCAAGAGTCTTGTTCTCGCCAGCCAGAACGTATTTTCCGCCTTTGTAAAACTCGGTCGATGCCGCATCAAGGGCAAGAACAACGTCTTCTTCCGGGCGATAACCGGCCGCCTCGATCGATTTCATGATGTAGCTGATAGCTTCTTCGCTCGACCCGATATTCGGGGCAAAACCACCCTCATCACCAACAGACGTGCTCAGACCGTCGGCCGAAAGCGCCTTTTTCAGGTTATGGAAGATTTCCGCACCCATGCGGATCGCATCCGATCCGGTTTCGGCCGAAACCGGCATCACCATGAATTCCTGAACATCGATGGCATTGTCGGCATGTTCGCCGCCATTGATGATGTTCATCATCGGCACCGGCAGGGTACGGGCAAAAGCACCACCAACATAACGATAAAGCGGAAGGCCCGCTTCTTCGGCAGCAGCCTTTGCAACCGCCAGCGAAACACCCAGAATGGCGTTCGCACCAAGACGGCTCTTGTTCGGCGTCCCGTCAAGATCGATCATGACGCCATCGACCTCGACCTGGTCTTCGGCATCCATACCGGCCAGTGCTTCAAAAATCTCGCCATTAACGGCAGCAACCGCTTTGGTCACGCCCTTGCCAAGATAACGGTCTTCCTTGTCACGCAGCTCGACGGCTTCATGCGCACCTGTAGACGCACCCGACGGAACGGCTGCACGACCAAAGGCGCCACTTTCCAGGGTTACATCAACTTCGACAGTCGGGTTGCCACGGCTATCGAGGATTTCGCGGCCGCGGATATCGATAATAGCGGTCATGACGGAAACATTCTCCTCACTGAGATTATCTGCACCCCTGCGGGGTACTTTGGTTACAGCATAAAAGAAATGCCGCCATCATCTCTGATGGCGGCACCTGCATATCAATCCTTGAACATATCCAGACGAACCGGATTGGCTTTTGCCACCTTGTCCAGTTCCATCAGAACCGACAGAACTTCGGGAAGCTTGTTCAACGGAATCTGGTTCGGGCCATCGCTGATGGCCGCATCCGGGTTATCGTGGGTTTCGATAAACAGGGCGGCAATGCCGACAGATACAGCCGCACGCGCCAACACCGGCGCAAATTCGCGCTGACCGCCCGACGTTGTCCCCTGCCCACCCGGTTGCTGAACAGAATGGGTCGCATCGAATACGACCGGATAGCCCTGACGGGCCATGGTGGGAAGTCCACGGAAATCGGTTACCAGCGTATTATAGCCAAAGCTGGTCCCGCGATCACAAAGCATGATGTTTTCATTGCCGGTTGACGCAATGTTGTTCGCAACATTCGCCATGTCCCAAGGTGCGAGGAACTGGCCCTTTTTGACATTAACCGCGCGCCCGGTTTTACCCGCCGCCTGCAGAAGATCGGCCTGACGGCACAGGAACGCCGGAATTTGCAGAATATCGGCAACTTCCGCAACCGCTGCACACTGATCTGGCAGGTGAATGTCGGTCACAATCGGAAGACCGGTCTTTTCCTTGACCTCGGCCAGAATGTCGAGACCTTCGACCAGACCAACCCCACGCTTGGATGTGCTGCTGGTGCGGTTCGCCTTGTCAAACGAGCTTTTATAAACAAGCCCGATCCCCATCCCCTCGGAAAGTTCCTTAAGGGCTGCGGACATTTCCAGTGCGTGCTGACGGCTTTCAATTGCACACGGCCCCGCCAGAAGCGCAAAGGGCCTGTCATTGGCGAATTCGATATTACCGACTTTGACAGTTTTGATTTCCGTCATTTCGAAGTCTTTCATTCAGGCTGTTTGATCAAACCAGACGGCTGCGCTCTTTGGCGGCCTTGATATAGGACACAAACAGCGGATGCGGATCAAGCGGACGCGAACGCAGTTCCGGGTGGAACTGAACCCCGATGAACCACGGGTGATTCGGGTATTCGACGATTTCCGGCAGACGTCCATCCGGCGACAGGCCCGAGAATTTAAGCCCTTTTTCCTCAAGCTGCCCCATGAAGTTTACGTTAACTTCATAACGATGGCGATGGCGTTCAAGAACGGTCTCACTGCCGTAGATGTCGCGCGCACGCGAACCGTCCACCAGTTTGCATTCGTAATTGCCAAGGCGCATGGTGCCGCCAAGGTCATCGTCATCCGAACGACGCTCGACAGAACCGCCGTCTTTGGCCCATTCGGTCATCAGCCCCACAAGCGGGGTTTTCGTCGGACCGAATTCCGATGATGATGCATCCTTAAGGCCCGCAAGATTCCGTGCTGCCTCAAGAACCGCCATCTGCATGCCAAAACAGATGCCGAAATACGGCACCTTGTTTTCACGGGCATAGCGCGCAGCGGCAATCTTGCCCTCTGTGCCACGCTCGCCAAATCCGCCCGGCACCAGGATCGCATCCAGTTTGGACAGGATTTCGCTAACATCGCCTTCTTTTTCAAGCGCGTCAGACGCAATCCATTCCAGCTTGACACGGACCTTGTTGGCGATGCCGCCATGGGTCAGTGCTTCGGTCAGCGACTTATAGGCATCGGGCAGCTGAATGTATTTGCCAACGATCCCGATGGTGACCTCACCTTCCGGGTTACGGATGATGTTGCAGATTTCTTCCCACGGCCCCAGATCCGGGTCCTGTGCCTGCAGGCCAAAGTGATGAAGCACTTCGTTATCAAGACCATACTGGTGATAGCTGATCGGCACCTGATAGATATTGTCGACGTCATAGGCCGGAATAACGGCGGCTTCGCGCACATTACAGAAACGCGCGATCTTGCGGCGCTCATTGACCGGAATTTCACGGTCACAACGGCACAGCAGGATATCAGGCTGGATACCAACGCTTTGCAGTTCCTTGACGGAATGCTGGGTCGGTTTGGTTTTAAGCTCGCCCGCCGACGAAATATAGGGCACCAGTGTCAGATGCATGAACAGCGTGCGGCCATCGCCAAGCTCGTTGCCCATCTGGCGGATCGCCTCAAGGAACGGCAGGCTTTCGATATCACCAACCGTACCGCCGATCTCGACCAGGACAAAATCCTCGGTCGCATCGGACTGGACGAATTCCTTGATCGCGTCGGTGATGTGCGGAATGACCTGGACGGTCCCGCCCAGATAATCACCGCGACGTTCGCGCGCAATGACGTTGGAATAGATGCGGCCGGTGGTCACATTGTCCGAACGGCGCGACGAAACACCGGTGAAACGCTCATAGTGACCAAGATCAAGGTCGGTCTCTGCCCCGTCTTCGGTCACATAGCATTCACCATGCTGATACGGGCTCATGGTGCCCGGATCGACGTTGATATACGGATCAAGCTTGCGCAGGCGGACCGTAAATCCGCGCGCCTGAAGCGAGGCCCCCAAAGCAGCAGACGCCAGGCCCTTGCCCAACGAAGAAACAACGCCACCGGTGATAAAGATATAACGGGTCATGTCTTTGCCTCATCTCAAAGCAAAACGCCGCAGTTCGATGCCGCTCAGTGCATCACGAACCGGGGAATACAACAATCAAAAATTGAGGCGGCAATTTTGCCGCCTCTGGTCGTCGGTTTGTTTTTTAGCGGGTCGGAGCCGCCGGTCCGGTGTCCTCGGCGGGCTGTTGTTCAGCTGCCGGGGCCGGTGCCTGGTCCAGTATGGATGTCGGCTGGGTATGGGTGTTGGACAACAATGCCAGCGCAAGGCTCGTAATCATGAAAGCCCCGGCAAGAATCGCGGTCGTACGTGTCAGAAGGTTTGCTGCGCTGCGCGAGCTCATGACGCCGAAATTACTGCCGCCGCCACCGCCGCCGCTTCCGCCGATACCAAGCCCACCGCCCTCGCTGCGCTGTACGAGAATGACGGCAATCATGCCAAGCGCAAGAAGAAGGTGAATTACCAGAATGACAGTTTGCATGGTCTCGAAACTCTTGTCCTAAAACTTCCGATCCGAACATTATTATGGCCGGATCGGGCAAAAATTTGATGCGTATTTAACGTGTTTTATGACAGTTGGCTAGGCGCAACTTTCAATAATTTGCCAAAAATCGTCAACCTTGAGGCTCGCCCCGCCAACCAGCGCACCGTCAACATCGGGCACAGACAGCAATTCCGCCGCGTTGGACGGCTTGACCGAACCACCATACAGAATTCTGAACTTGTCACCATCATCAAATCGTGCCGTCAGCTCTGCACGAATTGCAGCATGGACTTCGGCAACTTCATCAACGCTTGCCGTGCGTCCCGTACCAATCGCCCAGACCGGTTCATAGGCGATGACGGTATTTTCCGGCGTCGCATCATCGGGGACCGATACCGCAATCTGGCCATTGACCACGGCCAGCGTCGCGCCAAGGTCGCGTTCCTGTTCCGTCTCCCCAACACAGACAACAGCAATCAGACCAGCTTCATGTGCCGCCATTGTCTTCTGGCGAATAACGGTTGAACTTTCCCCGTGATCGGCACGGCGTTCGGAATGCCCGACAAGAACATGGGTCGCCCCGATATCGGCCAGCATCGGGGCAGCAATATCGCCGGTATGCGCACCCGAAACCGCTACATGGCAATCCTGCCCGCCCACCCTGACAGCACTGCCGTTGGTAACGCCAGCCACATCCGAAATCAGCGTTGCCGGCGGACAGACCAGAATATCGCATGCCAGATCGCCCTTGGCTTTGGCGCGATCAGACAATCCGCGCGCAAGTGCAAGTCCGTCGGTGCGCAGGCAATTCATTTTCCAGTTTCCGGCGATCAGGGGACGGCGCTGTGACATATGTATATCTACCTCTTGCTGCGACGGGTTGTGGATCGGCATATGGCATGGCCCAAGTGAAAGCCATGCGGGAACCGATCCGACACGTATTGTTACAAACACGACTTAACGCGGGTTTTAGCACGCGACTTTGCCCCGGCCAAGCCCTGGAAAACACTGTCAACCGAACTTCGGACACGGTCAATGCAATCGGCTGTTGCCGCCCTTACCTCTCGCCATTAAGATGCGCGGCAATTGCGGCGGGGTTTCATACCCCCAAAGCTGACAAAAGAAACGCTGCCGATGCAATGCTATCGGCACCAAACCACGAATTGTTAGGCTTATCATATGCTTGCTGGCATTCGCTCTTTTTCGAAATCAATCTTTGCCAAGATCATCCTCGGCGTGATTGCAATCAGCTTCGTCGGATGGGGCCTGAACGCCTCGATGCTCGATCTTGGAACATCGCGACAGGTTGCTGAAATCGGCAGCCAAAACATCAGTCCCTCCGAACTGGATCGCGCCTTCCAGCGCAGCATCCAGAATATGCGCAGCGTTTTCGGTCCCAATTTCGACCGTCAGCAAGCCATTCAGATGGGCCTTTTGAACAACACGGTTCAAAGCCTGGTTTCCCAGAAAATCCTGCGTGAAAACGCACAGGAAATGGGGATTGGCATCAGCAATGAAAAAGTCCGCGACACGATCTTTGCATCACCGGGCTTCCAGAACGAAACCACCGGCCAGTTTGACCGCGAACGTTTCCTTCAGGCGCTGTATTCCAGCGGATATACCGAACCGGAATTCATCGACGGTGTCCGTGGTGACATGATGGGCCAGCAGGTTGTCGGAAGCCTCGCCGGTGCGGTTAACGCACCAGGTGTCATGGCGCAGCAGATTGCCGCCTATCGCAATGAACAGCGCAGCGGCAGCTTCTTTGCGCTGAACGCATCGGAATTCGATAATATCGAAACCCCGGATGATGCGACGCTTCGCAAATATCACGAAGACAACGCACCGCAATTCACCGCCCCTGAAAGCCGTAATGTGACCCTGGTCACGCTGAGCGCGGCCGATCTGGCGGCAAACATGGATGTGACCGAGGACGAAATCGTCGAGGCATACAACCATCGCCTGCCGGAATTCCAGACCCCGGAAAAACGTGTTGTCGAACAGATTCTGTTTGCCCCGAATGACAAGGAAAGCGCACAGGAAGCCTATAAGACCCTTCAGGGTGGTGCCGATTTCATGACGGTTGCAACCGAAGAAGCAGGGATGGACCCGTCGATTGTGAAGCTTGGCGAATTCACCGCCGACAACATCCTGCCCGATCTGCGCGATGCGACCTTCGGCCTTGAGGAAGGCGCGTTTTCCGAACCGGTTGAAACCGCCCTTGGCTGGCACATCATTCGCGTGCCGAGCGTCACACCCGAACGCACAGAAAGCCTTGACCAGGTTCGCGGCCAGGTCGAAGAAGGTGTCAAGCAATTCAAGGCAGAAGACGCGATCTATGACCTTGCTGCCAGACTTGACGACGAACTGGGTGCCGGCACCCCGCTTGAAGAAGCGGCCAATGCTGTTGGCGCAAAAACCTACAAGCTGAACAATGTTATCAGCGGCGAAGGCCTTGATGCTGAAATCACTGACAGCAGCGAAATCAACGCCAAGATTTTTGAACTCGACAAGGGCGAGGAAAGCTTCCTCGAAGAAACCTCGACCGGTGTTCGTTACGTTGCACGTGTTGATGAAGTAACGCCGTCGGCGCTGCGTCCGTTCGAAGAAGTTCGTGAAGACGTCGTTACTGCATGGAAGACCGATGAACGCAATCGTCTGATGCTTGAAAAAGCCGATCAGCTAGCTGCATCGATCAATGACCAGAATGCCGATATCGCAACACTCGCCACCAGCGACAATGCCGAACTGCAAGAAAGCGGTCTGACCAAGCGTACCGGTGAAGGTCTTGGAAGCGATGTCAGCCCGGCGGTTGCCGCCGCCCTCTTCACCCTTGATGAAGGCAAGGCGAAGGCAATTCAGTCCGACGAACATGTTCTGGTTCTGAAACTTGACCAGATCAGGGCCGCCACAATTGCCGAAGGCGATGCCGATCCGGTTGTGACCGAACTGAAACAGGCCCTGAACGAGGACATTCTTGCACAATATCTTGATTATCTGCAGGACGAGATTTCGATCAGCGTCAATAACAGCGTGATCAACGGTCTTTATCCGCAGAACGCGACCAACTGATCCCGATCCGGAATGGGGCGGCCTTTCATCGGGCCGCCCTTTTTCGTTAAGATCCGCCCTGCCTCGTATCGCCCAAATCCAATCGGCCCAACCCACATCGGACAGACCATGGAAATCAAACCGGATTTCAACAGTTTCAAACAGAACTACAATAACGGCATTTCACAGGTTCTCTGGACCTCGCTAACCGCCGATCTGGATACGCCCGTCTCGGCATTTCTCAAGATCGCCGAAGGCATGCCAAACACCTATCTGCTTGAATCTGTCGAAGGCGGTGCCGTTCGCGGACGCTATTCATTCCTTGGCCTGCGCCCCGATCTGATCTGGCGCTGCTTTGGCCAGAAGGCCGAACTGAACCGCCGCGCCCTTGCCGATGCTGATGCGTTCGAAGCCGAACCGGATGCACCGCTTGAAAGCCTCAAAAAGCTGATCGCAGAAAGCCACATCGCCCTGCCCGACAATCTGCCGCCCATGAGTGCCGGTCTTGTCGGCTATATGGGCTATGACACCGTGCGCCTGATGGAAAAGCTGCCCGACAGCAACCCGGATGAACTCGGCGTCCCTGACGGCATCTTTATCCGCCCGACGGTGACAGCAAGCTTCGATACCATCGCCGATACCGTCACCGTCGTAACCCCGGTCCGCCCCGAAAGCGGAATAGACGCCGATGCGGCCTATGATCTGGCCTGTGCGCGCCTCAATGATGTCGTGCAGCAGTTCCAGCGCAACCTGTTCCTTGATCGCCGGTCCAAATCCGCCCCCGATACCCTGCCCGACCCGAAGGTTAGCGTCGACGAGGCCGGTTTCCACAAGATGGTCGATCAGGCCAAGGAATATATCCGTGCAGGCGATATCTTTCAGGTCGTGCTGTCGCAACGCTACACGCTGCCCTATCAATTGCCGCCTTTCGCCTTTTACCGCGCCCTTCGCCGGATCAATCCGTCACCATTCATGTTCTATCTTGATATCGGCGGGTTTCAGGTGGTCGGCGCCAGCCCGGAAATCCTTGTGCGTCTGCGCGACGGCGAAGTCACCATTCGCCCGATTGCCGGCACACGTCGGCGCGGCCACACGCCCGAAGACGATAAAGTAATGGCACAGGACCTGCTCGATGATCCCAAGGAACGCTCCGAACATCTGATGCTGCTTGACCTTGGGCGCAATGATGTCGGCCGTGTGTCCAAGCCCGGTACGGTGCGCGTCACCGACCGCGAACAGATCGAATACTATTCCCATGTCATGCATATCGTCTCGAACGTCGTCGGTCAGATCGACGAAAAGTATGATGCGATGGACGCGCTCAAGGCCGGTTTCCCTGCCGGAACGGTATCGGGCGCGCCAAAGGTCCGCGCCATGGAAATCATTGATGAACTGGAATCGGTCCGGCGCGGCATTTATGCCGGTTGTATCGGCTATATCTCCGCCGACGGATCAATGGATACCTGCATCGCGCTTCGGACCGCCGTCATCAAGGACGAACAGATCCACATTCAGGCAGGCGCCGGGATCGTCGTCGACAGCAAACCGGAACTCGAACATAAGGAATGCCAGAACAAGGCAGGCGCGCTCATGGCCGCCGCCCGCGAAGCCCATCGGTTTTCTTAATAACGCCTCATCCGTTTCCGGTGTTTGCGGTAACGCCAATGTGCAGCACAAAACAGCAGTGCAAACACTCCGGTCGCTGCAATTGCATATGTGGCAATGGTCGATGACGCGTTCCGGTATTGGAAAAGATTAGTTATGTCCGAATAGCTCGGCACAAGAGGAAAATAAGCCACATCAACAGATGCGCCGACAGATGTGCTAAACTTGGCACCAGCTGGTAAACTCACATACCTCTCGTGTGGCACGTCATCAGCATCTGTAAAACGATACCAAATGGTCGAGTTTCCATTGTTCTTTTCATACTTTATGACTGTGCCAGTGGTGTCTGCGCGATCAATGCGTGTCAGCGCATAAGGCAATCCTTCATATCCAATAAAACCTGCGATAAACACGCTCAGCAGCATCAACAGACCAAGAATGACCTGCCGCTGGATATGAAAATCTGTTTCTTCGGATCGAGGGTCTCGCATCAACCTGTCGCACTTGGACTTGTTCGCCGCAGGATATCGGTCACCGGTACCAGAACAAATCCCTTGGCCTGAATGGCCGGAATCCATTTATGCAGGGCTTCCAGCGTCAAGTCACGCGGATGGCCAATCGCAATCGCAAATCCCTGATTGGTCGCAACCTTTTCGGTTCGTGCCAGCATCGCAGCAATCTTGGCCGCATCATCGGCATCATCGATAAACACATCACGCTCAAGGGCTGGCACATCATATTGGCGTGCCATCGAAAATCCGACCGACTTGGCACTGGTTTTGGAATCAAGGAACAGAAGCCCGCGTGATTTCATGACCTCCATCACCACCTGCATGCGTTCCGGGTCGGATGTAAACTTGCTGCCCATATGGTTGTTCACCCCGACATAACCGTCAAACCGGTCAAGCATCCAGGTCATCTCGCCCAATATCTTGTCGCGGTCAAATCCCGTGCGCAAGGCATGCGGACCGGGATCAACCGTCGCCGATGACGGTTCCATCGGCATGTGAAGCATCACTTCATGACCGCGCGCCCGAGCATCCCGCACCTGCCGCTGAAGGTCGCGCGCATAGGGCAAATAGGAAATCGTCACCGGCCCGGGCAGCTCTATCGTGCGCGCCGTGCGCGGCTGATCAAGGCCCGCATCATCAATCACAATCGCAATCACCGGTGCCGTTCCGGTTTCCGGGGTAAGGGCAGCGAATTTCTGCCACGGCGGCGGCCCGTCATTATATTCGCCACCCTCTATATTCCCCGTACTCGGCGGCACTAAAGAATCAGGGGATCGCGTTGCCGGTGTTTTTTCCGGCTCGATCACGGGGGCGGTATTCTCGCCGGGTTTCCGTTCGCCGACCATATATCCGGTCCGGTCGCGATTGCCGTTGCTTTCGCTGAAATCATAATTGCGGCTTTCGGGCACCGGGTCCGGTTGCGGCGTATAATCGGGTTTGGAATTTACCGCCCGTTCGCCCAGATCACGCGATGCCCGGTCAAGCTCAAGCAGACTGCCCGCGGCAATGAATGCCGAAATGGTGCCCGCAACAATCGCACCGCCCAGCATCAAACGACCGATACCGCCCGATTTCTTTTTCGGTGCAGCCTTGCCACGGCCTGTTTTTCGCGGTGCCGCTTTTTTCTTTTTGGCGGGTTGTGCCCGGCGTGCCACGCTCTGGTCTCCAGTCTCGTTTGCTGGGTCGTGATACCCATATGGTGATTATATACCGATTATCCCGGCTTGTGTTTGGAAGCTTTTAAACCCGATCAGGTTAGCACCCTGTTAAAGCCGCAAACAAAGGCCGGAAACAACGGCAGGAAAATGGTTTTTGCAATCGCTTGACGTAGCGGCAATGCCGTTTATTCTCTGCCCGATCTTATATTCACAGCCCGGCGCCACGATGTATCTCCTCATCGATAATTACGACAGCTTCACATTCAATTTGTGGCACTATCTGCGCGAACTCGGCCCCGAGGTCGAAGTGCGCCGCAATGATGAAATCTCGGTTGATGACGCGATGGCTTTAAAGCCCGAAGGCATCGTGATCTCGCCCGGTCCGTGTGACCCGGATCGTGCCGGTATCTGTCTTGATCTGATCAGGGCGTCTGCGGGCAAGGTCAAATTGCTTGGCGTCTGCCTTGGTCATCAGGCCATCGGCCAGGCCTTTGGCGGCAATGTCGTGCGCGCGCCCGAATGCATGCATGGCAAAACCGATGCGATGACCCATGACGGCAAAAGCGTGTTTAACACCCTGCCAAGCCCGTTCGAGGCAACACGTTACCATTCATTGGTTGTTGATCGCGCAACCCTGCCCGATTGTCTTGAAATCACGGCGGAAAACGGGGATGGTCTGATCATGGGGCTGCGTCACAAACAGCATCAAATTCATGGTGTGCAGTTCCACCCCGAAAGCATCGCCTCCGAACACGGCCATGCCCTTTTGAAGAATTTTATAGACTTCCCCGGCGTATGAAACCGCACCGGACCGCTAACCGAGGAAACCCGCATGTCGACTGAATATGACCTGAAGCCGATCCTGGCCAAAGTCGCAAATGGCGAAAAACTGAACGAAGAACAGGCCGAACAGGCATTCGACGTTCTGATGTCCGGTCAGGCAACGCCGTCTCAGATGGGGGCTTTCTTGATGGCGCTGCGCCTGCGCGGCGAAACGGTCGATGAAATCACCGGGGCTGCGCGCGTCATGCGTTCCAAGGCGACCGGCATTATCGCCCCACCCAATGCGGTTGATACATGCGGCACCGGTGGGGATGGCAGCGGCACCTATAATATCTCGACCGGGGCGGCGATTGTGGCGGCGGCGTGCGGGGCCATCGTTGCCAAGCACGGCAACCGCGCGGCTTCGTCAAAATCGGGGTCGGCCGATGTCCTGTTGGCGCTTGGCGTCAATCTCGATGCCGATATGGCGCTTCTTGAAAAGGCGCTAAAGGAAATCAATCTGTGCTTCATGATGGCAACGCGTCATCATTCCGCCGTGCGTCACGTGATGCCGACCCGCGTTGAAATGGGCACGCGCACGATTTTTAACCTGTTGGGTCCGCTGGCCAACCCGGCCAAAACAAAACGGCAGGTCATGGGTGTTTTCGCCCGTGAATGGGTTGAACCGATTGCCAATGTCCTGAACCGTCTTGGTTCCGAACATGCGTGGGTTGTCTATGGTCATAGCGGCCTTGACGAAATTTCGACGACCGGCCCTACCTTTGTCGCCGAAGTCAAAAACGGCGAGGTCACGACCTTTGAAATCAATCCCGAAGATTACGGCCTTGAAATCGTCACCCTTGATGCACTTAAAGGGGGCGACGCCCAAACCAACGCGCAGGCCATTCTTGATCTTCTTGCCGGTCAAAAAAGCGCCTATCGCGATATCGTTCTGCTGAATGCCGCAGCCGCCCTTGTGGTTACCGACATCGCAACCGATCTTGCCGATGGCATCGAAAAGGCACGGGCCGCAATCGATTCCGGCAAAGCCGCCGAAACCTTGCAGGCACTTGTCCGCATTTCCAATCAGGGGACCGCAGCGTGAGCGACGTACTCGAACGTATCTGTAACGACAAACGCGACCATATCGCCGCCTGCAAGGCGCGAAAATCGCTTGCCGACCTCGAAACAGCCGCCAGATCGCAATCCACCCCGCGCGGCTTCATCAAGGCGCTTGAAACATCGGTTGCGGATGGCCGTTATGGCCTGATTGCCGAAATCAAAAAAGCATCCCCGTCCAAGGGCCTGATCCGCCCGGATTTCAATCCGCCCGTTCTGGCGCAGGCCTACAAGGCCGGCGGTGCAAGCTGCCTGTCGGTCCTGACCGACATCCCCTATTTCCAGGGCAATGACAGCTATCTGATCGCGGCGCGTGCCGCGGTTGACCTGCCGGTACTGCGCAAGGATTTCATGCTTGATCCCTATCAGGTGACCGAAGCCCGGGCCCTTGGTGCCGATTGCATCCTTCTGATCATGGCAGCCCTTGAAGACGATCAGGCCGCCGAACTGGAAGACGCCGCAAACAGCCTTGGCATGGATGTCCTGATCGAAGTCCACAACGCCCCGGAACTCGAACGCGCCCTGAAACTGAAATCTAAGCTGCTTGGCGTGAACAACCGCAACCTGAAAACGCTCGAAGTTTCCCTGACCACGACCGAAGAACTCGCTGGCATGGTCGATAACAGCCGGATGTTGGTCGCCGAAAGTGGCCTGTTCACCCACGATGACCTCGCCCGCATGGCAAAGGTCGGCGCACAATGCTTCCTGATCGGTGAAAGCCTGATGCGTCAGGACGACGTCACCGCCGCCACCCGCAATATCCTTGGCCTCGCGGCCTGATATCGGAACAGGACACAGGCATGGCAGACAAACTTTCGCATATCGACGCCGCCGGTAACGCTGTCATGGTCGATATTTCGGCCAAGACCGATACCGCGCGCGTCGCCATCGCAAAGGGCCGTGTCCTGATGTCGGCAGAAACCGCCCGGCTGATTGCCGAACGCGGCCATAAAAAGGGCGACGTTCTTGGTATTGCCCAGCTGGCCGGGATCATGGGGGCCAAGAAAACCCCCGACCTGATCCCGCTTTGCCATCCCCTGCCCCTGACCTCGGTCGAAGTCACGCTGGAACTGGCAACCGATACCGACGCGGTCGATATTGTCGCGACCTGCAAGACCACCGGCAAAACCGGGGTCGAAATGGAAGCCCTGACCGCGGTTTCCGTCACCGCACTCACCGTGTTTGATATGTGCAAGGCCGTCGATAAGGCCATGCGGATCACCGATATCCGCGTCGTCCACAAAGATGGTGGAAAATCGGGTCTGTTCACCGCCGACTGATCCCTGAAAACATCCAAATTTCGTTTCTTGACCGAAAGAATGCCCTTAAACGGTGATTTTTTGGCTTCTGGTGCTTGACGGCGCAACAGAACCAAAGTAGAACATTCATGTATTCGGTTTGTTCTTATTACTGGTTCAGGAAAAATCATGCTGACGCGCAAGCAATACGAATTGCTGGTCTATATCGACAATTACCTTCGCGATCATGGCATCTCGCCCTCTTTTGACGAGATGAAAGAAGCCCTGAGCCTGAAATCCAAATCCGGCATTCATCGCCTGATTACCGGGCTTGAGGAACGCGGCTTTATCCGCCGCCTCGCCCATCGGGCCCGCGCGCTCGAAGTCCTGCGCCTTCCCGATAATAACGATGATGATGCGGCGGAAACGCCCAACAATGTCACCTCTATCGCCGCGGCGCGAAAGACCAGCCACCGGCCGGCAACCGTGCCTTCGGCCTTTTCGGAATCGGGTGAATCCGTTTCCCTGCCGCTGTTTGGCCGGATCGCGGCGGGTACCCCGATCGAAGCCCTTCGCGATCAAAGCACGATGGTGCAGGTCCCGGCAGCGCTTCTGGGAACCGGTGATCATTACGCGCTTGAGGTTTCCGGTGATTCGATGATCGATGCCGGCATTCTCGATGGTGACACCGTCCTGATCCAGCGGTGCGAACAGGCCAATGATGGCTCCATCGTTGTCGCTCTGGTCGACGACGCCGAAGCCACCCTGAAACGCCTGAAACGTGGCCGTGGCGAAGTCCTGCTCGAACCGGCCAATGCGCGTTATGAAACACGCGCGCTCTCGCCTGATCGTGTCCGCATTCAGGGACGTCTGATCGGCCTTCTGCGCCAATACTGATAGAATGCCCGAACAAACCGAAAGAAACGCCGTCAGCCCGTCTGGCGGCGTTTTTATTTGACGACCCTGCCCCCAATAATAATCCACGGCCAAGTGCCGGACGTCTCACGCACCGTCTCGATCACCGGGTCTGCGTCGGGCCGCAACGCAACCGATACACCGCCCCGCCACCACAACAGATCATCATCGATGATCGTGACATCGGACGGGCAGATATCGCGCGGCATATCGCGTTTAAGGCTTACGATGATATCGGCATGACGGCAGGCATAGAACGGATTGACCAGCCCATTGGCAACAACAATCCGTTTTCCCCCAACGGTCGCCCGGCATACCGCCCCATCACATTTCTCGACCACATTCCCGGCGTCATGATCGGCAATGCCATATCGCGCCATCCAGACCGATTGCTGAAAGCCCGATATGCCCGCAGGCAGGATAAGCTTGTCGGCTTCCCGGTCGCGGATCGCCCAGGATTCCTGATCCCCGGAAACAAGGATATCTGCCGGGCGATACAGGATTTGCGCCGCAATCGCGATACAAAGCGGAATAACACCAAGCCAGACCACCCTGTTCTGTCGCCAGATCAGAACCCAGGCAATCGCCACCATCATACCGGCGGCAAATACGGCACTGAACTGTTCAACATGCCAAAGTCCCCATGCCTGATCAGCAGCAAGACCGGCCGTTTCAATCAGCAGGGTCAAACCCGGCTTCATCAGCCATAGGGGCAACGCCCCCGCCCCGAACGGCATCAGGACAAGTGTTGCGACAATCAACGGCATGATCCAGAACGCCATCACCGGAATGGCAATCAGGTTGGACAGAACCCCGACCATCGAAATCCGCCCGAAATGAAATCCGATAATCGGCGCGGTTACCGCGGTGACCAGAATGCCGGTAATCACTAGCCCGGCAAAAAACAGCCAAAGCCGAAACAATCGTGTCCGGTCCCCCGATGCATCAAACCATCGCCGCCCCGGCCCGTCATAAAATGCCACCAGCACCGCTACCGCAGCAAAAGACAATTGAAAGCTTGGCCCCAGCACCGCATCGGGCCGCAATATCAGAACAACAAGTGCCGCAACCGCAACGAGGCGTAGCGATATCGCCCGCCGATCCAGCAACAATGCCACCCAGACAATCATCAGGGTGATAAAGGCACGCTGCGTCGGAACACTCGCCCCGGACAGGCCAAGATAAATCACCCCGGCAATCATCGCCCCGATGGCCGCCCATTTCTTGATCGGAAACCGAAGCGCGACCACCGGAATGGCCGCAAGTCCGAACCGCAGAAAAAAGAACACCGTTCCGCTCAGAAGCCCCATATGCAGACCGGAAATCGCCAGCAGATGCGCAAGCCCGGATTTGCGCAGATCATCTGCCGTCTCCTCACCGACATCTCCGCGTTCGCCAACAATCAGCGCCTTGGCAATTCCGGATTCCGGCCATGCCAGAACGCGGTCGATTTCCCCCATAATCGCAAGGCGCAAATATTCGATCCGTTCCGACAACGGTTGCAGAAAACCCGCATTCGCCGCTCTGGTTACACGGTATTGATGGCCAAAAACAAAACCGGTCGCGCCAATCCCGTCCAGATACAGCCGCCGTGAAAAATCCGGGTCGCCCGGCACCGATGGCGCACGCAACGGAAAAAGGCGCGCCGATGCAACAATCCGGTCACCAACCGCAAGATCATCCCCGCCCGGAAGGCTCAAACGAACCTTCCAGTCAAACCTCCGATGATTCAGCCCATCAATCCGCACCGGCGCAACCGTCATGCGCATCCTGCCGCCGCGCGGCTCCAGCAGCGTGATATCGCCTTCGATTTCGGTCATATAAAGCGTTTTGGCCGGAAGCCCCGACGCGGCCGTTTCAAGATGAAGCGATGCGACCAGTAAGCCTGCGCAAAACCCGGCAAGCAGCAAAAAACCGAAAAAAGCCGAAACCCACCGTCGCGAAATCCACAATCCCGACAGCGAAAGAATCACCGCCAGTCCCGATTGTTCAACACCAAGGCGCGCGGGAAGTGAAAAATACGCCGCACATCCCAACCCGAAGAATATAACCGAACACAGGATCCAGGAATTTCTGCCCTCGGCCAGCAATAATCCAAATTGCGAAATAAATCCCGCAAGAGATTGATTTTTATGATTTCCATTGCGAGTTATTCGACGAATGTACAATAGCCTGCCCGACGCACAGTTTCTATCTATCATCGGCTGTGGTGCAACACCGCCGCATATGTGTTATAGCGTGCACGCCAAAAGTCATTACGACAAGCAACAACATCCAGCCAACGGATAGAGTGAATGACGGTTGTTACCCGTTTTGCCCCGTCTCCGACCGGGTTTCTGCATATCGGCGGCGCACGCACCGCCCTTTATAACTGGCTTTATGCCAAACACACCGGCGGCAAATTCCTGCTGCGCATCGAAGATACTGACCGGGAACGGTCCACCCCCGAAGCCGTCGAAGCGATTTTTGACGGGCTGAACTGGCTTGGCCTGACCGCAGACGAGGAACCGACCTTCCAGTTCGCCCGTCGCGACCGCCACGCCGAAGTCGCCCATGAACTGATCAAGGCCGGCAAAGCCTATTATTGCTATTGCTCGCAGCAGGAACTTCAGGAAATGCGCGAAAAGGCCCGCGCCGAGGGCCGCCCGATGAAATATGACGGCACCTGGCGCGACCGCGACGCATCCGACGCCCCGGTTGGCGTCAAGCCGGTCGTGCGCCTCAAATCACCGCAGGAAGGCGATGCCGTCATTTCCGATCAGGTACAGGGCGATGTCCGCGTTGCCAACGATCAGCTTGACGATTACGTCATTCTGCGGGGCGATGGCACACCGACCTATATGCTTTCGGTCGTCGTTGACGACCACGATATGGGCATCACCCATGTCATCCGTGGCGATGACCATCTGACCAACGCGTTTCGCCAGAAGGCGCTTTATGACGCCATGGGTTGGGATGTCCCGACCTTTGCCCATATTCCGCTGATCCACGGGCCGGACGGTGCAAAGCTGTCCAAACGTCATGGGGCGCTCGGTGTCGATGCCTATCGCGATGAAATGGGCTTCCTTCCCGAAGCCGTGAACAACTATCTGCTGCGTCTTGGCTGGGGTCACGGGGACGAGGAAATCATCTCGCAGGAACAGGCCATCGAATGGTTTGACATCAAAGATGTTGGCAAGGGTGCAGCACGTTTCGACTTCGCCAAACTGACCAACCTCAATGGCGTTTATCTGCGTCAGGCAGACGATACCCGCCTTGCAAACGACATTGCACCGCTGATCGCAAAACAGATTGGTGTCGATGCAATTGACGCAGCGCAAAAAGAAATCTTGATCAAAGGCATGTCAGGGCTTAAAGAAAGAGCCAAGACACTCATCGAGCTCGCCGACTCTTCGGCCTTCTACGTTACGGACGGCGTCATGTCGTTTAACGAGAAAGCTCAGTCCCTGATTGATAGCGCCCCCGAAGGCCTGTTTGCCGAACTGGCAAAGGAACTCGACGCGCTTGAGACCTGGACCGAAGAGAACGTTGACGCAAGCGTTCGCAACATTGCCGAAAAACTCGATCAGAAACTCGGCAAAGTCGCGCAGCCCTTGCGGGCCGTGCTCACCGGTTCCAACTCTTCCCCAGGCATCTTCGAAGTAATGATTGTGCTTGGTAAGTCCCAAACGCTGAAACGCATCCGAAAATTTGATGCGAAATAACAGCGTAAAATAAAAAACTTAAACACTGAATTTGCGCTTTGTGCGCCGCAGCACTATGTTGCACACAACTTGAAAACCGTGTTCGTTCAAACAGGGAAGGAAAAACAGTCATGGCTCAGAATTCCAAGACTTCCCACACCGTGACACTGACCGACAACGCCACTGGCAAGTCGATCGAATTGCCGGTGATCGAGGGTAGCGTTGGTCCGTCTGTAATCGACATTCGGAAACTCTACGCCGATACCGGATATTTCACCTATGACCCGGGCTTCACCTCGACCGGCTCCTGCCAGTCCGAGTTGACCTATATTGACGGCGATGTCGGCATCCTGCGTCACCGCGGCTATGCCATTGACGAACTCGCCGAAAAAACCGATTTCCTCGAAGTTTGCTATTTGCTGATTTACGGCGACCTGCCGAATGCAAAAGACAAGGCGCAATTTGAAAACGACATCACCATGCACACCATGGTGCATGAACAGATGCGCAACTTCTATAACGGTTTCCGCCGCGACGCCCACCCGATGGCCATCATGTGCGGTGTGGTTGGCGCGATGTCTGCTTTCTATCATGACAGCACCGACATCAACGATCCGAACCAGCGCCTGATCTCGGCCTATCGCCTGATCGCGAAAATGCCGACCATCGCGGCAATGGCGTATAAATACTCGATCGGTCAACCGTTCCGTTATCCGAACAACAAGCTCGGCTATGCAGAAAACTTCCTGCAGATGATGTTCGGCAACCCGTGCGAGGATTATGTCGTCAATCCGGTTCTTGCGCGCGCGATGGATCGCATCCTGATCCTTCATGCCGATCACGAACAGAACGCATCGACCTCGACCGTCCGTCTGGCCGGTTCTTCGGGTGCAAATCCGTTTGCATGTATCGCTGCGGGTATCGCGTCCCTTTGGGGCCCGGCACATGGCGGTGCGAACGAAGCCGTTCTGAAAATGCTCAACGAAATCGGCGATGTGAAAAACATCCCGGAATTCGTCAACAAGGCAAAAGACAAGAACGATCCGTTCCGTCTGATGGGCTTTGGTCACCGGGTTTACAAAAACTACGATCCGCGCGCCAAGGTCATGCAGGAAACCTGCCACGAAGTTCTCAAGGAACTCAACGTTTCCGATCCGCTGCTTGACGTTGCGCAGGAACTCGAACGTATCGCACGCGAAGACGAGTACTTCATCGAGAAGAAACTCTATCCGAACGTCGATTTCTATTCGGGCATCATCTTCAAGGCGATGGGCATCCCTGAAAGCATGTTTACCGTGCTGTTCGCGGTCGCACGTACCGTCGGCTGGATTGCCCAGTGGAAAGAAATGATCGAAGATCCGTCGCAGAAAATCGGCCGTCCGCGCCAGCTGTTCACCGGTGTTTCCGAACGTCCGTTCGTTCCGGTCGACAAGCGTTAATCTGCGCCAATACCGATACAGAAAAGGCCCGGATCATTCCGGGCCTTTTTGCTTTTTGATCAACCGGTTATCGCGTTACCACGAACCGGTATTTTCCATGCTGGCCCACGGCTCGGCCGGGGCAAGGTTTTCGCCCTTTTGCAGGAACTCGATGGAAATCCCGTCCGGCGAACGGACAAACGCCATGCGGCCGTCACGCGGCGGGCGGTTGATGGTGACACCGGCATCCATCAGCTTCTGGCAAAGCCCGTAAATATCATCGACCTCATAGGCAAGATGGCCGAAATTGCGCCCGCCGGAATAGCTTTCCGGGTCCCAGTTATAGGTCAGTTCAAGTTCCGGGGCCTTGTTGGCCTTTGCACTGGCTTCATCGGCAGGCGGCGCAAGATAAATCAGGGTGAAACGCCCCTTCTCGCTCTCAATGCGCCGGGTTTCGTTCATGCCAAGCAGGTCGCAGTAAAAACGCATGGATGCATCGATATCCTCGACACGCACCATGGTGTGCAAATAACGCATTGGAAATGCCTCCGTCATTGATTGGTCAATGACGCCAAACTATGCGTTATTGCGCGTGAATGCCAGCCTTGGGCGATGAATTTTTCTCTATGATTTCAAGGATGACGTCCGCGGCCTTCTCGCTTGGCGGCCGATCGCCAAAGCCAAGCATGGTTGTCGCCGCATCGAACCCGTCAAGTTGGACCGCCCGGCCTTTGCCATCGGCCATAAGCGATTTCAGAACCGGCACGATCCGGTCCGGCCTGCAATCCTGTTGCAGGAATTCCGGCACAAGCTTCCTGCCCAGCACCAGATTGACAATGGTCACCGTATCAATCCGCAACAATCGCCGCGCAATCCATGCCGTAATCGGGCTTAACTTATAGCCGATCACATGCGGAACCCCCGTGATCGCCAGCTCAAGCGACACCGTCCCGGATGCCGCAAGGGCCGCATGGGACGCGGCAAACGCATCACGTCTGTCCTGATCCCCGGTAACAACAATCGGGCGCAGCGGCCAGTCGGAAACCGCATCACTCACAACCTGCGCGACCTTGCTCACCGTCGGCACAACGATACGGGCATCGGGAAAATCCCCGGCCAGCCGTTCGCACACATCACGGAAAACCGGCAACAGACGGGTGACTTCCGAATTACGACTGCCCGGAAGCACGGTCAGTATTTTGCAATCCGGTGCAATGCCGTGCTGCTCCCGGAACCGCCCGGCATCGCCGCCATGCCGTTCCTCGACCGCAGAATGCCCGATAAAGCTGGTCGGAAGCCCGACCCGCTCGAAATAGGGCGGCTCGAATGGCAGCAACGCCAGCAAATGATCAAGAAAACCCGCAATCTTCTTTGCCCGCCCCGGCCGCCATGCCCAGACCGACGGTGCCACATAATGCACCAGCGGAATGCCCCTGCCTTTCAGCTTCTTGCCAACGCGAAAACTGAAATCCGGGGCATCGATGGTGATCACCACATCGGGTTGCTGTTCAATCGCATATTCCGCCGTCTGGCGGATGCGTTTCAGTAAATGCGGAATATGCGGCAGGACCTCGGCAAGCCCCATGACCGACATCTCGTCCATCGGAAACAGGCTCTCAAGCCCCTCGCCCGTCATGCGCGGGCCACCAACACCAATAAAACGGGTTTCGGGATGACGCGCCTTGATCGCGGCCATCAACCGACCACCAAGCTGATCACCGGATGCCTCGCCCGCAACCAGCATGATTTTCGGGGTCGGGATATCGGGCTTATTCATCCTGTGCCGGTTCCTGCACTGAAAGACCGACAATGAACAATCCAAGTGCGTCGGCACGCTTAACGGTTTTCTCGCGATCAATGATCATCGTGCCCCCCGCAAGCAATCCGATCCCGCGCAATCCGGCACTATGCGCGTTCTCCACGGTTGAAACCCCAATCGCTGGCAGATCAAGGCGTTTATCCTGCTGCGGCTTTGATGATTTCACCAGAACACCGCCAACACCCTCGCGGCGATAATCGGCAGACCGGCGGATCATCTCGTCCGTGCCCTCGATGGCCTCAAGTGCTAACACAAGCCCCTGCTGCACGACACAGCCCTGCCCGACATCTGCCGCCCCCAAAATCCGCGCAACGCTCAGTCCGTGCTGTGCATCGGCCATCGCCTGCGCGTCCGGTTTCACCTTGCCAAGAATGCCTTCCGGAACGGCAAGGTCGCCCAAAATCTCGTGTGCACCCACCAGATGGAAACCGTCACGTTCAAGTTCACCGGCCACCAGACGCAGCAACCCGTCATCGCCAAGCGACTTCATCCCGACTTTCATCAGCAGTTTCGCCGCCCGCCAATCGGGCCGGATCGATGCAAATGACGGGCGCGCGACCTTGCCCGCAAGGACAACATCACGACATTCTTCGGATTTCAGGCGATCAAGGATTTTGGCCGCCGCCCCGATGCGAAGCGACGTATGGGGATATGCGTCAAGTGCCGGATCATCGGCATGCGCATCAAGCTTCACGATAAAAACAGCCCGCCCGGCAGCCGTCGCAGCAGCAGCCAAACGGGCAGGAAGCGCACCACCCCCGGCAATGATACCAAGCTTTGTTGCGGGGTTATCCTGCGGAGCTGTCATATTTCGGCGTACATACGGAACGCATGCTTTCCGCTTTCAGGAAGCTGATGATTTCCATGACCGGACCGACGTCCTCGAAATCTTTCGAGACTTCCTCGACCCGCTCGGCAAGCGTACCTTCCTGTGCAAACAAAAGACGATACGCCTTGCGAAGCGCATGGATGGTCTCGCGGTCAAATCCGCGGCGCTTCAACCCGACAAGGTTAAGCCCCGAAAGATAGGCACGATTACCGATCACCGAACCATAAGGAATGATATCGCTTTCAACACCGGTCATGCCGCCGATCATCGCGTGTTTGCCAATGCGGACAAACTGATGCACCGCCGAAAGACCGCCGACAATTGCAAAATCGTCGACCATGACATGGCCGGCAAGCGTCCCGTTATTGACCAGAATGCAATGATTGCCGATATGGCAGTCATGACCGACATGCGCGCCCGCCATAAACAGGCAATCATCGCCAATCGTGGTTTCCATCCCGCCACCTTCTGTACCGGGATTAAGGGTTGCCCCTTCGCGGATCTTGTTGCGTTTGCCAATGATCAGACGCGACGGTTCGTTCTTGAATTTCAAATCCTGCGGTGCATGACCAACCGACGCAAAAGGAAAGACCGTACTGTCCTCACCGATTGACGTAATTCCGGCGACCACGACATGGCTGTGCAGCTTGACGCGATCACCCAGAACCGCTTGCGGACCGACAACACAGTACGGACCGATTTCTACATCCTGGCCAATCTGGGCGCCGTCTTCGACAATGGCGGTTGGATGCACTTTTGACATTATCAGTTGCCCCGGATCATCGCGGCGATGGTAGCTTCTGCGACGACCTGATCGTTTACGCGGACTTCACTCTCAAACTTCCAGACCGGGCCACGGCTCTGTTTTTTCTTCACATGAATATGCATGACGTCACCTGGCACAACCGGCTTGCGGAACCGCGCATTGTCGATGCTCATGAAATAAACCAGCTTGCCTTCGGCATCCTCGCCAAGCGTCTGGACAACAAGGATCGCTGCGGTCTGGGCCATGCTTTCAATGATCAGAACACCGGGCATGATCGGCTGCTGCGGGAAATGACCGGTAAATTGCGGCTCATTCATCGTCACATTCTTGATGCCGACAGCAGATTCGTCGATGGTAATGTCAACAACCTTGTCGATCAGCAAGAACGGATAACGATGCGGAATCATTTCCATAATGCGCTGAATATCAACATTCACCATTTCGGTCATAGGTATTGCCCTTACTTCTTTTTCCGTATTAACCGCGATAAAGCGACGGTTTGTTTATGATATTCCATAACCGGCACCGCGGGGCTTCCGCCAACGGTCTCGCCCGCGCCGATATTCCTCATCACACCGGATTGTGCCGCGATCTTCGCGCCATCGCCAATTTCAAGATGACCGGTAATGCCGGCCTGCCCGGCGGCAACCACAAAATTGCCAAGCTTCGTCGATCCCGAAATCCCGACCTGGGAAACGATAACGCACCCCATGCCAAGTTCGACGTTATGGCCGATCTGGACAAGGTTGTCGATACGGCAGCCATTGCCGATCACCGTATCGGGCCCGGCACCCCGGTCGATTGTTGAATTGGCCCCGACTTCGACATCGTTCCCGATGACAACACGGCCAAGCTGCGGCACTTTAAGATGCCCCTGTGGCCCCATGGCAAAACCAAAACCGTCCTGGCCAATGCGCGCGCCCGGATAAATCAGGCACAGATTGCCAATCAGGCAATGGCTGATGGTTGATCCTGCCCCGATCTTGCTTCCCGCGCCAATAATAACGCCGTCGCCGATCACGGCATTGCTGGCGATAATGACACCGTCGCCAATCTCGCAATTTTCGCCGATAACCGCCCCGGCATCGATCTGGACGCCTTTGCCGATTTTGGCTGATGCGGCAACAACAGCATGAGGCGAAACTACCCCGCTGGCCTCTTCAAACGGATAAAAGGCCGTGGCCGCCTTGGCATAGGCACGGTACGGATCGCTGGTTGCAAACAGCACCATATCCTTGGGTGCACGGTCGGCAAATTCCGGTCGCACAAAACACCCGCCTGCGGAACTGACGGCAAACGCATCAAGATATTTGCGATTGTCGAAAAAGCTCAGGATTTTGGCATCTGCATTCTGCAACGGAGAAACATCGTCGAACATGCGCGCAGGATCGGGCGCATTGACAAGTTCCGCACCGGTCAATTCGGCAATTTCCCGAACGCTGAAAGGTCCCTTGCGTTTGAAAAACCGGGAATCCGCCATCAGGACGCTTCCTTGAACTCAACGGTAAGGGTCGGGATTGCCTCGTTCACCCGGTCAAACACTTCCTTGGACGCATCCATGGCATTGGCATGAAGGATCACCTGGCTTTTATGCAGAACCAGCGTCGCATTGCGCTCTTCGGCAACGTCGGCGATCACCTCGATCAGCGTCTTCTGGAACTTCACGCGCGATTCATTAAGCGCCTCGTCAAGGATGCGGTTGCGTCCCTGGGCAAACTTCTGAAAATCGGCAACTTTCTGCTGAAACTCTTTCTGTTTTTGCTGAATGACATCGGCAGACAGAAGGGTTCGCTGCTGGGCGATTTCCTGCTCTTCCTTCCGCAGGGCCTGCTGTCGGCTTTCGATTTCTTCCTGATAGGTCTCCTGGCGCGTTTTGATCTGTTTTGTCATATCCTGCATGGCGGATGCCTCACGCATGATACCCTCAAAATCAACGATCATGACAACGGCCCTGGTTTCCTCGGAGCCGTTATTCTCCTGGGCAGAGGCAACAGTCATGGCACCGAGCGCAAATGTCATCGCAATTGCGGCAATAGCAGTCTGGATTGATTTCATCATTTTCATCAGAATCTGGTTCCGAAATTCAAACGGAACACTTCCTCTTTGTCGTAGTCTTCTTTGAGAAAGGCCTGCGAAAGGTCAACACCAATCGGGCCAAACGGCGATTCCCAGCCTACCCCAATACCTACCGACGCCCTGAGCGATCCCTCGTCGTGTATTTCTCCGGGCCTTGCTCCATCAACCCCCTCCGAAGAACCGAAATCACTGAACACGCGCCCCGTCAGGGCAAATTCGGACGGCAGTCCCAACGGGAAGTCCATTTGTACCGTACCAGTATAGAAGAATTTGCCCCCAACCGCATCGGTCGTCTCAACATCGCGCGGACCGACACCGGCAGATTCAAAACCGCGAAGGTTCGAACCACCGGTAAAGAATCGTTGGGAAATACGGGTATCGTCGCCAATACCAAAGATATACCCCGTCGAACCTTTGGTCGACAGCACCCATTCTTTTTCACGATCAAGCGGATAGTAATACCCGCCATTCACACGCGTGCGAAGATAGGTTTCCGACCCGCCAAGACCGGCGAAAT
The DNA here is from genome assembly GCF_044790785.1 of Thalassospira australica. Taxonomy (GTDB): domain Bacteria; phylum Pseudomonadota; class Alphaproteobacteria; order Rhodospirillales; family Thalassospiraceae; genus Thalassospira; species Thalassospira australica_A. Next base: position 2,216,240 of record NZ_CP085258.1, read on the forward strand.
CGTTTGAAAGCTGCATGAAGTAGCCTTCCTTCGGCGAAATCGTGCTGTCACGCTGATCATAGGTCAGCGTCTGACCGATCGTGGATTCGGAAAATTCCGGATCTTCCTCGCGCAGCAGGCGCGATGCATCGTCATCGATATCGGAATATTCGTTCACTTCAAAGCCATAGCGCACGGACTGCGACAGGGTTTCGGAATAACGGAAACCGGAACGCAGACCGATACCGGTTTGCTTCTCGTCGTACGAACTTTCGTCCTGGTTGTCTTCTTCACGGCGATAAAGGTCGAAACCGGCACTCACATCGCGATCAAGGAAGTACGGCTCGGTAAAGGACAGATCGATCTGCTGGCTCGAGGAGCCAAGCGTAAAGCCAAGGCGCAAATCCTGCCCTTTGCCAAGCAGGTTGCGTTCGCGGATACCGGCCTGACCAAACGCCCCGTCATCCGTGCCGTAACCGGCACCGATGGAAAACTCGCCGGTCGATTTTTCTTCGACATCGACCTCAAGAACCGTCTGATCGGGTGCGCTACCCGGAAGCGTTTTCACATCAACCGTTTTAAAGAAGTTCAGGTTTTCAACGCGCTGGCGTGAACGTTTCAGTTTCGAACTGCTAAACGCATCCCCTTCAACAAGGCGGAATTCACGACGTACCACTTCATCAAGGGTACGGACGTTGCCGACCACATCGATGCGTTCGACATAAACCTTCGGACCTTCGGCAATCGTAAAGGTGATATTGATGACGCCGGTTTCGCGGTCCCGCTGGATATTCGGGCGAATATCGATAAAGGCATAACCCTGGTCACCGATGCTGGTGGTCAGGGCATCAATGGCATCGTCGACAAGGTCGGCATTGTACCAGTCACCTTTTTCAATCTCGATCAGCGGCGTCAATGTCGCGGTATCGATCTTGTCGATCTGCGATACGACATTGATATCGCCAAACCGGTAACGCTCGCCTTCGCTTACAGTATAGGTGATGAAGAAGTCGGAACGATCCGGCGTCAGTTCGGCAACCGACGACAGCACCTGAAAATCGGCATACCCCGCCGACAGATAGAATCGCCGCAGCAATTCGCGGTCAAACGTGACGCGATCCGGATCATAGTTATCGTCTGCGGTCAGGATTTTCCACCAGGCGCTCTCGGTTGTCCGGATAACCTCGGACAATTCACCATCATCAAACGCTTTGTTGCCAACGAAGTTGATCTTGCGCACACCGGTCGCTTCGCCCTCGTCAATTTCAAAGACAAGGTCGACACGGTTCTGTTCAAGCTGAATGACTTTGGGCTCGACCGTGGCGGCAAAACGCCCGGAACGACGATACAGATCAAGAATACGCTGAACGTCGGCCTGCACCTTGGTCCGGGTATAAACGACACGCGGGCGCAACTGAAGCTCGGCCCCAAGCGCATCATCTTGCAGTCGGGAATTCCCCTCGAACGCGATCCGGTTGATGATCGGGTTTTCAACAACATTGATTTTCAGAACGCCCTGATCAAATCCGATCGTCACATCGGCAAAAAGACCGGTTGAAAACAGCGACTTCAGCGATTCGTTGATTTTCTGGGGATCATAAAGGTCGCCTTCCTTCACCGACAGATAGGCATTAACCGTCGCACTTTCGATACGGTTGTTGCCATCGACCTCGATGTCGCGAATAACCCCGGTGCCCTGGGCGTAGGCCACCATCGGAATTATGGTTGGCGCGGTTCCACCAAGCAAGACTGCCGCCAAAGCAGCCGCTTTTACATTACGCAGCAAGTTCAACCCCCTGATGCCGTCTATCATCAGCCTGCCAGGCCTTTGAAGAAATTCCAGACGCCCAATTGCGTCAGGTCGTTCCAAGTTGCAAAGATGATTAAGCTGAATACCAAACCCGCACCAAGACGGAAACCATATTCTTGTGCTTTTGCGCCCAAGGGTTTACCGCGAATGGCTTCAATAGCATAAAATACCAGATGTCCACCATCCAGAACCGGAACAGGCATCAGGTTGATCAACCCAAGGCTGATCGAAAGATAGGCCATAAAGAACAGAAGCGGGCCAATGCCGCCCTCGGCAACCTCGCCCGACATCTGGGCAATCCGGATCGGGCCGCCAAGCTCGGAACTGTCGCGATCACCTGAAATCATTTCGCCAATCGCGCTCAGTGTTTGCGCAATCAGACTGTAAGTCGATGTAAATGCCTTGCCCGTCGCATCGATAATTCCGTCACGCTGGGTTTCAAACGCCCCGGCTGTGACACCAAGACGCCCGAACGTCTCGACATTATCGCCTTCGCCGGACGAAACCGCTTCCGGTGTGACCGTGATGTCGATTTGCTGTCCGTCACGCAAAACCGAAAGAGAAACCGGCACCCCTGCATTGGCCCGGATAATGTCGGACAGCTCGCTGAACCATTCGATAGACTGCCCGTTAATGGCATCGACACGGTCCTGGGGCAGAAGCCCGGCCACGGCCGCCGGGCTGCCATCAACCGCCTCGCCCACCACCGGCAGGGCGCGCTGCTGGCCCACAGCGGCAAAAAGAACGATGAAAACAACGATGGCAAACAGGAAATTCGCCAACGGACCGGCAAAAACAATCGCCGCACGGGCCGCCAGCCCCTTGTGATGGAAGGCATGTTTGCGATCTTCATCGTCAAGATCGTCACGCTGGCCAACACTGGCGGGGTTCATGTCGCCAAACATTTTAACGTAGCCGCCCAGCGGCAGAAGGCTGACCTTCCAGCGCGTCCCCTTTTTGTCGTACCAGCCAAAAAGCTCCGGCCCAAAGCCGATCGAAAACGCTTCAACCTTCACGCCATTGCGGATCGCAACCCAGTAATGCCCGTATTCGTGAACAAACACGAGAACCGAAAGAACAAACAAAAAGGCAAGAAGGGTTTCCATAAAAGACGTTCCTGTTTCGGGGCGTAACCCGCAATTTCAGCATTCAGCAGCCGGTTTCGATCAGCTCGAGAGTTTCGCGACGCACCATATCATCAAGATCGAACATCTGATCAAGGTCTCTCAATGGCGATGTGACAATTTTATTCATCATCCGCTCGACCGTATCGGCAATCTGAAGGAATGTGACCTTACCCCCCAGAAACGCACCAACGGCAATTTCATTTGCGGCATTCAGAACCGTCGGCACCGTGCCCCCCGCCTGCAAGGCTTCCCTTGCCAGACGAAGCGCCGGGAACCGCTTCACGTCCGGCGAGGTAAAGTTCAACTGCCCGATCGTGGCAAAATCAAGACGCGCTACATCAACCCGTATTCTTTCCGGCCACGAAAGCGCATAGGCAATCGGTGTGCGCATATCGGGCGATCCCAATTGCGCCAGTACCGACCCGTCGGAATATTCCACCATGCTGTGCACGACCGACTGCGGATGGACCACAACCTCGATACGGTCCTCGGGCACCGGAAACAGGCGGCACGCCTCGATCAGTTCAAGGCCCTTGTTCATCATGGTCGCCGAATCAATCGAAATCTTTGCCCCCATATCCCAGTTGGGGTGGGCCAGCGCCTGCTTTGGCGATACCGATTTCATATCCTCAAGCGACCATTCCCTAAACGGTCCGCCCGATGCCGTCAAAAGAATGCGGTCAACCTTGTCGACGGACTTTTGTTCAAGAACCTGGAAAATCGCACTATGCTCTGAATCGACCGGGATCAGTGTCGCGTTGTATTTCGCGACTTCCGCCATCATCAGATCACCGGCACATACCAGTGTTTCCTTGTTGGCAAGCCCCACCCTGGCACCGCGCCGTATGGCCGCCAGTGTCGCCCTGAGGCCCGCCGCCCCGATGATCGCCGCAATCACGATATCCGACGGGCGCGACGCAGCCTCGACCAGCGCATCGGTGCCCGCGGCAACTTCTATCCCCGTCCCGGAAAGTGCCGATTTCAGGTCCCGATAGCGGCTTTCATCGGCAATAACCGCCATTGCGGCGCCAAGGTCGATGGCGGATTTTGCCAATGCATCGACATTGCAATGGGCTGTCACAGCATCAACTGCGTATTTGTCGGAATGTGCCTTCAGGACGTCTACCGTGCTGCAACCGACCGACCCGGTAGCTCCCAGCACACAGACTGTTTTCTTAACTGTCATCAAACACCAGCTTCGCGGATTTCTGCAATCAGGCACCCTGCCCTAGCGCAACGACAATCCAAGGAAATACACAATAACAAAGGCGACAGGAAAAACCGACAACATCCCGTCCGCACGGTCAAGCAACCCGCCATGCCCCGGAATAAGATTGCTGCTGTCCTTGACTTTAAAGTGGCGTTTCAATGCGGACTCTCCCAGATCGCCGATCTGCGCCACAAGAGCCAGCAACGCACTTGCCAAAATGATCGAAACCGGAATTGTGTTGCTGCTGAAATAGGTAATAAGCCCGCCGATCAGCATGGCACACACCATTCCGCCAACAAGGCCCGCCCAGGTTTTCTTGGGGCTGAAACGCGGTGCCAGCTTGGGCCCGCCAATCGCCTTGCCAAAGGCATAAGCCCCGGTATCGGTCGCCCAGACCAGAAAGAACAGCCACATAATCATCAGCAGGCCATCACCATGCATGATCCGCAGCCACTGCGCCGCAAGGGCCGCAAGTGAAATATAGATAATGCCGAATGCCGCCAGAAGCCGGTTTTTACCGGGCCGCAACGCTGCTGTTGTCGCACTGACAACAACCGCAAGCCCGACCAGCGGGTATTCCCCCGCGGCCAGAACCATCATCGCAACCCCAAGGGCAAACGCGGCAACCACGGAAATCGAAGTGACATGACCGGGAACGCACATGCGCGTCCATTCCCACATCATGCCAATCGAAAACAGGAAAATCAGCAATTCGAAATACGGCGAACCGAACCAGACGGCGGCAACCGCAACCGGCGTCATGACCAGGGCGGAAATGACGCGCGGCTTAAGTCCTGAATTCGTATCTTCCTGGCGTCGGGCTTCAGATGACTGCACCAAAACGCCGCTCCCGTCCGGCAAAGTTTTCTATTGCTTTTTCAAGGTGCTCCCGCCCGAAATCGGGCCAAAGAACCTGATCGAACACAAATTCCGTATACGCAGATTGCCATAGCAGGAAGTTGCTGATGCGCTGCTCGCCACTGGTCCGGATCAAAAGATCAGGATCGGGCATTCCCGCCGTTTCCAGATGGCTGGCAATCATATCCTCGTCAATCGCCTCGGGCCGGATTTCCCCTGCGGCAACCGAGCGGGCAATCTGGCGCATGGCGTCGGTTATTTCGGCCCGCGCCCCGTAACTGAGCGCAATGGTCAGATTAAGGCGCGAATTGCCTTTCGTCCGCTCTTCCGCATTCAAAAGCAGTTCGCAGATATCGTCGTCAAAACGCGCACGATCACCGATAATCCGGATACGGACACCGTTTTTATGCAAGGTCGCCAGTTCACGCTTGATGAACAGGCGCAGCAGCCCCATCAGATCGCTGACCTCGCTTTCCGGGCGTTTCCAGTTCTCGGTCGAAAACCCGTAAAGTGTCAGATATTCGATACCGATCTCGGCCACGGCCTCGACCGTGCGGCGCACGGCTTCAACCCCGGCACGATGTCCCATCGTGCGGGGTTTGCCGCGCAACGTTGCCCAGCGTCCGTTGCCATCCATGATGATGGCAACATGACGCGGCACAGCCTGCAAATCCGAAAGGTTGGGTTGGGATGCCAGCACCGTCATGGTCAGACTTGCATGATTTCCTGTTCTTTATGGGCAAGAACTTCGTCAATCTCGCCAATGACCTTGTCGGTCAACTTCTGGATCTCTTTTTCCTCGTTATGGAGGTCGTCCTTGGAGATCACACTGTCCTTTTCCCATTTCTTGAGCTGATCCATACCGTCGCGGCGCACGTTACGGACCGAAATCTTGGCTTGCTCGGCATATTTGCCGGCAACCTTGGACAGTTCGGCACGACGCTCCTCGTTCAGTGCCGGGATCGGCACGCGGACAAGGGTGCCATCGGCAGCCGGGTTCAGGCCAAGGCCGGAATCGCGGATCGCTTTTTCAACCGATTTGACCATGGATTTGTCCCAGACCTGCACCGAAAGCATCCGGGATTCCGGCACACTGACAGACGCAACCTGGTTAAGCGGGGTCGGCACGCCGTAGGCTTCAACCATGACCGGTTCAAGAAGACTTACACTCGCGCGCCCGGTGCGCAGACCGGTAAACTCCTTGTGCAAAACTTCGACAGCCCCTTCCATACGGCGGGCAAGGTCCTTTTTCAGGCCAGCAACGTCAGACACCTTCAGTCTCCATTCGAAATAATCGTAAACGTACCTTTTGCACAAACCACATCGGCAAAACCGCCCGGATTATGCAAAGAAAATACGATAACCGGAATATCATTTTCGCGTGCCAGAGAAATAGCCGATGCATCCATAACACGCAAATCTTTGGCAAGAACTTCCATATAGGTCAGCGAATCATACCGTTCCGCCGTCGGGTCCGTTTTCGGGTCGGCCGTATAAACGCCGTCAACCTGCGTCCCCTTAAGCAACGCATCGCAATCCATTTCGACCGCACGCAATGCCGCTGCCGTATCGGTGGTAAAGAACGGGTTGCCGGTCCCGGCCGCAAAGATCACCACTCGGCCCTTTTCCATGTGGCGTACCGCACGACGGCGAATATAGGGTTCGCAAACCGATGACATCGGAATAGCCGATTGCACACGGGTCTGAACCCCGTGGCGCTCAAGCGCGCTTTGAACCGCGAGCGCATTCATGATGGTGGCAAGCATGCCCATATAGTCGGCCGTTGCACGTTCCATCCCCTGGGATGCCCCCTTGACCCCGCGGAAGATGTTTCCCCCGCCGATCACCATGCAAATCTCGGCTCCCATGTCATGAACGGCTTTGATTTCGCCTGCGATCCGGTCAACCGTCTCGGGATCAATCCCGTATTGCTGTTTTCCCAGAAGTCCCTCGCCCGAAAGCTTCAAAAGGACGCGACGAAATTTCAGTTGGCCGTTTTCTGCCATGTTCGATTGCCTCTTACTGCCGATATTTCAAACTGTCCCGAAACCCGGTTCAGCAAAATTCAGATATAAAAAGACCGGCGAGTAACAGGGCGGAATATGCGCTGCCGACCTCGCCGGTCTGGATCATACACGAAATGGCACATGACGCACCATTCCGATCAGATGTTTATTTCTTAAGCTGCTCGGCAACTTCGGCAGCAAAGTCTTTTTCTTCGCGCTCGATGCCTTCACCAAGCTCGAAGCGGACAAAGCCCTTAAGGGTGATCGGTTTGCCAGCGTCTTTTGCGGCATTTGCGATCACGTCTTTGACCTTGCTTTCGCCGTCAATCACGAAGGTCTGCTCAACCAGAACAACCTGTTCGTAATATTTACGGATACGGCCATCAATCATCTTTTCGATGATTTCAGCCGGACGGCCCGATTCTTTGGCCTGCTCGGTCAGAACGGCTTTCTCGCGCTCGATCAGTTCCGGATCCAGATCGTCAACCGTGGCCGACGCCGGGTTGGTTGCCGCAATGTGCATTGCGATCTGTTTGCCAAGGCCTTCGAGAACGCTCGCATCGGCTTCGGATTCAAGCGCAACCAGAACGCCGATCTTGCCGAGGTTCGGGGCAATCGCCGAATGGATGTAGGATGCAACCGCACCCTTCTCGACCGAAATACCGGCCGAACGACGCAGGTTCATGTTTTCGCCGATGGTGGCGATCATGTGGGTAACCTGTTCTTCGACGTTACGCGACGTCCCCGGGAACGGGGTTGCTTTCAGCGCATCGATATCACCATTCGCCGAAACGGCCTGATTTGCGATTTCGGATACGAATTTCTGGAAATCTTCGTTGCGCGAAACAAAATCGGTTTCGGAGTTGAGTTCGACAACGGCACCGGAAGTACCGTTAACAGCAACACCCACCAGACCTTCGGCAGCAACACGGCCTGCTTTCTTGGCAGCAGCAGCAAGACCTTTGGTACGAAGCCAGTCAACAGCAGCTTCAAGATTACCATCGGTTTCGGACAGCGCCTTTTTGCAATCCATCATGCCAGCGCCGGTGGTTTCGCGAAGCTCTTTAACCAGAGCAGCGGTAATAGCCATTTTTAAAGCCCCTATTACGCGATCAGTGAACACCTAAAGAAACGGCGGCATGCTAGCCGCCGTTTCATCAGGTACAAAGTGAAACTTATGCGGAAGCTGCTTCCTGAGCGGCCTCTTCAACAGCAGCAGCAGCTTCAGCCGGAACGTCTTCGGATTCACCGAGGTCCGCACCCGAAGCCGTCATTTCCTGCTGGATACCGTCCAGAACCGCGCCAACAAACAGGTCGCAATAAAGCTGGATCGCACGGATCGCATCGTCGTTACCCGGGATCGGGTATGCAACGTTTGCCGGGTCCGAGTTGGAGTCCAGAATTGCAACAACCGGAATGTTCAGGTTCTTGGCTTCGTGAACAGCAAGTGCTTCCTTGTTGGTGTCGACCACGACGATGATGTCGGGAAGACCACCCATGTCCTTGATCCCGCCAAGCGCGCGCTCAAGCTTGTCGCGCGAACGGGTCAGGTTCAGGATTTCTTTTTTGGTCAGACCTTCTGCACCGGCATTCAGGATCTCGTCCTGTTCTTTCAGGCGCTTGATCGAATTGGAAACGGTGTTCCAGTTGGTCAGCATACCGCCAAGCCAGCGATGGTTCACATAGTACTGACCGCAACGCTTTGCAGCTTCTGCGATGACCGGGGATGCCTGACGCTTGGTGCCGACGAACAGAACACGACCGCCACCTGCGGTAACGTCACGAACGGCCTGCATCGCGCGATGCAGCATCGGAACGGTTTCCTGAAGGTTCAGGATGTGAATGTCGTTGCGTGCGCCAAAGATGAACTGCTTCATCTTCGGGTTCCAGCGGCGGGTGTGGTGACCAAAGTGGACGCCAGCTTCCATGAGCTGACGCATGGTAAAGGTTGGCAAAGCCATGATAAATTCCTACCTTTTTCCGGTTAATACCTCCGCGGAAGGGAATTTCACGCCGTCTTGCGTGAAACACCGGATGGACGAATTTCTGCACAGGGCATTATTCGCCACGCTCCCGCGTGCGATGTTCGGGGCGGGTTTTAGCCCCCTCCTGCAAAGAATGCAAGCCTTAAAGTACGCTCAAACCGCGTGAAAGTGAACCCGTCACCCGATCACGATTTGCCCGTAAGCCATCTGCTCAGATTTCCTCGGCCAGTTCGACACCGGGAATGGCCCCGACCGCCCCGATAAGAGACGGCCCGACCTTATAGGTATCTTCAAGCTCGACCTCGGCAATACGGCCATCGGCGCACACCGTCGAAAGACTGACAAGCCCCCGACCTTTTCCCGCCTTTTCAAGCAGTTCTCGGATTTCCGCCACCGGATCGGGCCGGTTAAGGCGAATGCGAATGCCCTCGGCCGCCCCTGAAACGGCATGTTCAAGATCCTCGACGCGCTGCCCCTGAATACGAAGCTGCCCTTCGCGCATTTCTGCCGCCACCACCAACAGGACCGGCCGCCCGGCATTGATCACTTCCTTGTAGGCCGCCCATGCCTCGGCCCAGAACGCGACCTCGAAACTGCCGGTCGGATCGGAAAACATCACAAACGCGAATTTCGATCCGTTTTTCTTCGAAATCATTTCACGCGCATTGATCAGCGTCCCGGCAAGCTTGATTGATCCCTTGTTCTGGGCGCGCATGCGGGCCGGAAGCTCCTTGATCGGCGCAATGCCGATCCGCTGAAGACTTTTGCCAAAGGTATCCAGCGGATGGGCCGAAAGATAAAACCCGATGGCCGAAAATTCCTCGGTCAGTTTTTCCATCGGGACCCAGTCGCGTTCATCGGGCAGCCGGATGGCATCCTTGCCAAAGCCGGTATCCTCGCCAAACATCGAAATCTGGTCATTGTTGCGCGCCTGCATTTCGCGCTGGGAAACCGCCATCACGCGGTCGACATGCTCGAACATCACCTTGCGGTTCGTCGTCAGGCAATCAAGTGCGCCTGCCCGCACAAGGTTTTCAAGCAACCGCTTGTTGACAGCCCGGCTGTCAATGCGTGACGCGAAATCGGTCAGGTCACGGAACGGGCCATTGGCCTCGCGCTCTGCAACAAGGCTTTCCATCGCGGCATCACCCACGTTGCGCACCGCTGCAAGTGCATAACGGATTTTGCGTATCCCATCATGATTTTCGACCGAAAACGCCACTTGCGAATTATTGATGCAGGGTGGCAGAATTTCGATGCCAAGCCGTTCGATTTCCTGTTTGAAAATCGCAAGTTTCTCGGTGTTGTGCATATCAAGCGTCATCAACGCGGCCATGAACTCGACCGGATAATTCGCCTTCAGATACGCCGTCTGATACGCCACCAGCGCATAGGCCGCCGCGTGCGATTTGTTAAAGCCATAGGATGCGAACTTGGCGACCTGATCAAAGATATCGGACGCCTGCCCGCGCGGCACCCCGTTCTTTTCCGCCCCGTCCACAAACAGCGACCGCTGCAATTCCATTTCCTCGGCGATCTTTTTACCCATCGCACGCCGCAACAGGTCCGCACCGCCAAGCGAATAGCCCGACATCGTCTGGGCAAGCTGCATGACCTGTTCCTGATAGATCATGATGCCATAGGTTTCTTCGAGGGTCGGCTGCAACATCGGGTGCATGTAATCCGGTTTTTCCAGACCATGCTTACGCGCAATGTAATGCGGGATATTGTCCATCGGGCCCGGACGATACAGCGCCACCACAGCGATAATATCTTCAATCGTATCGGGTTTCAGGCCGCGCAGAACATCCTGCATGCCCTGGGATTCAAGCTGGAACACACCGACCGTCTCGGCCGCCGAAAGCAATTTGAACGCCACCCGGTCATCAAGGGGAATAGCACTGATATCAAAGTCTTGCGGGACATCTTTGCGAAGCCGCATCAGATTGACGGCCTCGATAATCACCGTCAGGGTTTTCAGACCGAGGAAGTCGAACTTCACCAGACCGGCATTTTCAACATATTTCATGTTGAACTGGGTAACCGGCATATCGGACCGCGGATCACGATAAAGCGGCACAAGTTCATCAAGGTCGCGGTCGCCGATCACCACCCCGGCGGCGTGGGTGGACGAGTTGCGATAAAGCCCCTCGATCTGCATCGCGATGGACAACAACCGGTCAATATCCGGGTCTTCGCGCGCGATCCGGCGCAAATCCGGCTCCATTTCGATGGCTTCCTTAAGCGGGATCGGCTTGGCCGGATCACCCGGAATCATTTTACAGATTTTATCGACATAGCCATACGGGATGCTCAAAACGCGGCCAACGTCGCGCACTGCGGCCTTTGCCTGCAATTTACCGAATGTGATGATCTGCGCCACACGGTCATGGCCGTATTTACGCTGAACATATTCAATCACCTCGCCGCGACGATCCTGACAGAAATCGACGTCAAAGTCGGGCATGGAAACACGTTCCGGGTTCAGGAAGCGTTCAAACAGCAACGAAAAATGCAACGGATCAAGATCGGTAATCAGCAACGCATAGGCCACAAGCGACCCCGCCCCCGAACCACGCCCCGGCCCCACCGGGATTTCATGATCCTTCGCCCACTGGATAAAGTCCGCAACGATCAGGAAGTAGCCCGGAAATCCCATCTGATTGATGATGCCAAGCTCGTATTCAAGCCGCTCCCAATAAGGTTTGGCAATTTCTTCCTTCTGCGCGTCCGTCATGTCCTCGGTAAAGACATATTTCGCAAGGCGGCCCTTAAGGCCCTCCTCGGACATATGGCGCAGCTCATCGACCTCGGTGCGGCCTTCGCCGCAATCAAACGGCGGTAGGATCGGATCGATCTTCTCGACATGCCACGAACACCGCCTGGCAATCGCCAGCGTGTTGTCACAGGCCTCGGGAATGTCGGCGAAAAGATCGCGCATCTCGGCGGCGGTTTTAAACCGGTGTTCGGGCGTTAAACGCCACCGGTCTTCCTGCCCCACAACCGCGCCCTGCCCGATGCAGATGAACACATCGTGGGCTTCATACATTTCCGCCTTGGGGAAAAAGCAGTCATTGGTCGCGACCAGCGGAATATTGTGATCATAGGCAAGCTTGATCAGCCCCGGCTCGACCTTTTCCTCGACCGGCTCGCCGTGGCGCTGCAATTCGATATAAAGCCTGTTGCCAAATATCCCCGAAAGCTTGTTCAGGCACTCGGTCGCCGCCTCATGCTGCTCCTCGGCAATCAATCGTGCCAGCGGCCCGGTCGGCCCACCGGTCAAACAGATGATGTCGGAACTGTATTTTTCGATATGATCATAAAGCGCCTTGGGCTCGCTGCCCGCTTCGCTGGTCATGTGTGCGCGCGAAACGATCTTCAGAAGGTTGAAATACCCCCGGTCATTCTTCGCAATCAGGACCAGATTGTCCGGGTCAGGTTCGCGTGAAATCCTGCCGATTACCGGCTGATCGCCAAACCGTTCCACCCCGATCTGCACGCCAAGGATCGGCTGGATACCCGACCCGCTCATCACCCCTGAAAAATCAAGCGCGCCGAACATGTTGTTGGTATCGGTCATCGCAACCGCGGGCTGGCCATCCGCCTCGCACAGCTTTGCCAGTTCCTTCGTCGTGATGGCACCTTCGGCAAGCGAATAATTGGTGTGAACACGAAGATGGACGAAACCGTTTTCCATCGCAGAAAACCCCGGAACAAGAATGGCAAAAAAGGCAGGAAACCTGCCACCCCGGATTACTCCGGGGCGCGGCATCAAACCAGCTTAAAGAATTTCAGCCGGTTAAGAAAGAGTATCGGGATCAAGTTCGACCAGATGCCCGTCACGCAGGGTCACAACCCGGTCCATCTGGCGCGCCAGTTCCGGGTTATGGGTCGCAATCAGCGACGCCAGACCGGTTTCCCGCACCAGCGTCATCAGCATCCCGAACACGGTTTCGGCGGTATGCGGATCAAGGTTGCCGGTCGGCTCGTCGGCAAACAGCACATCGGGCACATTGGCAAGCGCACGCGCAATCGCGACCCGCTGCTGTTCCCCGCCCGAAAGCCGTGCCGGGCGATGTTCCGCCCGGTTTTCAAGACCGAGGCAACGCAAAAGCTCCAACCCGCGATCCGTCGCATCCGCCCGTTTCAGGCCATTGATCATCTGCGGGATCACGACATTTTCGATGGCCGAAAATTCCGGCAGCAGATGATGATACTGATAAACGAACCCGATATGCTTGCGGCGCATTTCGGTCCGCGCCAGATCGGAAAGGTCCGTGCTGCGTTTCCCGCCAATCGAAACCATGCCGCGATCAGGCTTTTCAAGCAGGCCCGCAATCTGAAGCAGGGTCGATTTCCCCGCCCCTGACGGCCCGACAAGGGCCACAATCTCGCCCTGATGGATTTCAAGATCGACGGATTTCAGGATTTCAAGCTGATCGGGGCCCTGATTGAACACGCGATCAATCTTTTCAAGCCGCAAAACGACTTTCTGCGCGCGTTCCTCTGCGGTTTTCTTGACCAGATCACTCATAACGCAGCGCCTCCACCGGATCGAGGCGCGACGCACGCCATGCCGGATAAACCGTCGCCAGGAACGACAGGGTCAGTGACATCACACAGACCAGAACCACCTCGCCAACATCCATGTCAGCCGGAAGCTGCGACAGGAAATAGATTTCCGCATTGAACAGGTCCGCCCCCGTCAGGCTCTGGATGAACTGGCGGATATTTTCGATATTCAGGCAGAACAGAACGCCAAGGATCAGGCCGCTTAACGTGCCGACAACCCCGATGGATGCCCCGGCCAGGAAAAAGATGCGCATCACCGACGACCGTGTCGCCCCCATCGTGCGCAGGATCGCGATATCGCGTCCCTTGTCTTTCACCAGCATCACCATGCCCGAAATGATATTGAATGCCGCCACCAGAATAATCAGCGTCAGGATCAGGAACATCACATTACGTTCAACCTGTAACGCATTGAAAAATCCGGAATTTGACTGCTGCCAATTGACCAGCCGAAGCTGTTCACCCGACAGGTTCGCCAACAGGTCGTTCATGCTTGCCGACAGCCGCGACGGGTCTTCAAGCATCACTTCAAAATGGCTGATCTTTTCCGGCAGACGGAAATAAATCTGTGCCGCATCAAGCGGCATGAAGATAAAGCCGCTGTCATATTCATACATGCCGATATCAAACAGCCCGACCACCTTGTAGGCCCGCACACGCGGCACGGACCCGAATGCCGTCACATTGCCCTTGGGCGAAATCAGATTGACATTATCCCCAACCCCGACGCCAAGCTTCATCGCAAGGCGCGCGCCCATGATCACCGTATCCTCGCCCTTGAAATCGTCAAGCGACCCGAAAACGATGTTGTCCGCAATCGTCGCGCGCTTGGCGATGTCTTCGGCACGGATCCCGCGCACGATGGCCCCGCTGGCACGGCCCTCATTCGATGCCATCACCTGCCCTTCAACCACCGGGGTCACAAGCGTGACATTGCCGGTTTCGGCGATCTTCTTTTCAATCGCATCATAGTTGGGCAGGCCATCGGGGCTTTGCGCATAAACCGATATATGCCCGTTCAGCCCCAGAATACGTCCAAGCAATTCGGCCCGGAACCCGTTCATGACCGACATGACGATAATCAGGGTCGCAACGCCCAGCATGATGCCAAGCAGCGAAAAGATGGCGATGACGGAAACAAAGCCTTCTTGCCGACGGGGACGCAGGTAGCGGAAGGCCACCAGACGTTCGAACGGACTGAACATGCGCAAATGATCCTCGTGGAAGCGTATGGAAGCGTATCGGAAAGAATTCCGGAAATCAGGACGGGGCAGCCATGGCTGCCCCGTTTGCAATGTCGTAATCAGGCGCCGATCTGGTTCAGTGCGGCTTCAAGCGTGACTTCCGTCCGCTCGCCGGATTTGCGGTTTTTAAGCTCGACCACACCGGCCTTGATGCCTTTCGGGCCAATCACGATCTGCCACGGCAGACCGATCAGGTCCATATCGGCGAATTTGCCGCCCGCGCGCATGTCGCGGTCATCATAAAGCACCTCGATCCCGGCATTATGCAGCTTGGCATAAACGTCTTCGCATGCCGCATCACATTCATCATCCCCCGTGCGCAGGTTGATCAGGCCAACCTTGTAGGGCGCAACCGATTCCGGCCAGATGATGCCGTTTTCGTCATGCGATGCCTCGATCAATGCGCCGACAAGGCGCGAAACGCCGATGCCGTATGATCCCATCTGCACCGGCACTTCCTTGCCGTCCGGGCCAAGGATGGTGGCCCCCATCGGTTCGGAATATTTGGCACCGAAATGGAAGATATGGCCAACTTCGATCCCGCGCGTTGCGATCATGTCGTCACCGGAAATCGGGCTGTTGGCCGGATCATGCTTGTCTTCGGTCGCGGCGTAATCTTCAAGCGTCGTCTGGACCCAGTTTTCAAGCCCGGTGCGATCATTCAGATCAACCCCCTTGCCCGTCAAATCCTTGTCCAGCCACTTCTTGTCGCAGAACACTTCGCTTTCGCCGGTTTCGGCCAGAATGATGAATTCATGGCTAAGGTCGCCGCCAATCGGGCCGGTATCGGCCACCATCGGGATCGCCTTCACGCCAAGGCGCGTAAAGGTCCGGCAATAGGCCAGAAACATCTTGTTATAGGCGTGCCGCGAACTTTCGTAATCAACATCGAACGAATACGCATCCTTCATCAGGAATTCGCGCCCGCGCATCACGCCAAAGCGCGGGCGGATCTCGTCGCGGAATTTCCACTGAATATGATACAGCATCTGCGGAAGCTGCTTATAGGACCGGACATCCTTGCGGAAGATATCGGTAATCACTTCCTCGTTGGTCGGCCCAAACAGCATTTTGCGGTCATGACGGTCCGTGATGCGCAGCATTTCAAGGCCGTAATCCTCGTACCGTCCGCTTTCCTGCCAAAGTTCGGCCGGCTGGATCGTCGGCATCAGCACTTCGTTACAGCCAATCGCGTCCTGCTCTTCGCGCACGATCTGCTCGATCTTCTTAAGCACGCGATAGCCAAGCGGCAGCCAGGAATAAATCCCCGCCGAAAGCTGGCGCACCATACCGGCACGCAGCATCAGTCGATGGGAAGCGATCTGTGCTTCTGCCGGTGTTTCCTTGAGGGTCGGCAGAAAGAACTGGGAAAGACGCATCAATGCCTCGTGATGATCAAAGCTGAAAATATCAGGTATACAAAAGACCTTGCCCGGAAAATGCGACAGCACAGCCCGAAACGCAAGCCGGAACTTGCTTTATATCGGCAAGACGTGATCTAGCCGACAATCGTGGCAGGTTTGCGAAAACACACAGGCTTTTTAAGGTACAACCTTAACGGAACCCTGCCGCCCGGCATGCTGCGGCCAATTCATCCTGCCCGGCTTCGTTGCCAATCGGCGTATCGTTGAAATACACCCGGCCGTTGCGATAGGTGATCTTGCCGATATTGGACTCGCCGCTGATCCCGTCCGGCACCGAAATCCCCGCATATTCAAAGAAATCAATCGTCACCGGAAATTCGATTTCCTTGGGCAATGCATCAAGGATCGGGCTACCGCCATTCAGATCCGCCGGGGCGACCTTGCGGCCATAAACATCGACACCGGGCTTATAGGCCACATCGTCATCGGGCACATGGCTGACCAGTTCCCGGCAGGCCGACCGCGTGACCGTGATGGTCGGCTTCGCCTTCTCGGCACCCGCCGCACCTGCTGCGTCCGGTGCGGCATTTTCCCCTGCCGCCGGCCCCGGCAAGGGGGAGTCGCTTTGCGCCAAAACGCCACCCGAACCGGTCATGATCACGCCAGCAACAAACATCGAAACCATGAAATTCACAGGATAAATCCCGATTTTCATAGAGCGGGTCGTTACAAAATTCTTCATATCGCCGGTCCATCCTATTTATGTGCGGTGCAGCATCGAATCATCTGTGAATATTGGTCAAAACATCTTGCACAAAAGTGAAATATGTGGCTTTTTGATCCTCCGCTAACGGCGCAAGATCGTTGCGGGAGACGTATCGCAGCCGCTCATAAAATTGCGGGAGGCTTTGTTGCCAATAAGCATACAAGAAGCAGGCGCGACGTCGAAATAAAACCTGTGCCAAGTGCCCAGGTCTTAGGAGGAAGCAAAAAAAGATTACGGGAAAACAGCTATAAAAATAGCATCTTGGCAAGATCCTTGTGATCTTGCTTTTTTTTGTCCGCATCCCGGCCCGCCTTCCCTTTCCCGTGATTTTTGTGCATCCCTGCAAACAAAAAACCCGCAGCAAATGTGCGGGGTTTGTTTTACCGGCCCGCACCAAAACTCATTGCGGCGGACGGACTTCGATCATGCCACTCGTGATCACGAAATACGCCACCACCCACAAAATCGCCGAAATCAGGCTGGTCGCCAGAACCTTCTTCCACATATGCGGCTTTTGCGGTGCCCCGCTATCGTGACCCGGCTGGACATTTTCTTCGCGCTTCACGCCGAACGGCAACACCATGAACAGCACCAGCCACCAGATCACGATGTAAACAAGGATCGCGGAAAACCAGTTCATGGCGCACTCTTTTCTTGGTTGCGGGAATAAGGGCCGATAGGGCGGGAAAGAAACCTAAACCTGTTCAAGTTCCACCAGTGTCCCGTTGAAATCCTTGGGATGCAGGAACAGCACCGGCTTGCCATGTGCGCCGATTTTGGGCTCCCCCGTGCCCAGCACACGCGCGCCGTTTTTCAAAAGCTGGTCGCGCGCCGCCAGAATATCCTCAACCTCATAGCAGACATGATGAATGCCGCCCGATGTATTCTTGTCAAGGAACCCCTGAATGGGCGATCCCTCGCCCAGCGGATACAGCAATTCGATCTTGGTGTTGGGCAGTTCGACAAAGACCACAGTCACCCCATGATCCGGCTCGTCCTGCGGTTCGGAAACCTTCGCGCCAAGCACATCACGATAAAGCCGGATACCTTCCTCAAGGTCCGGCACCGCAATCGCCACATGGTTCAGCCGTCCAATCATGTTCTACTCCTGCAATGTGATCTGCCCGATCACCGCCAATCTAGGATGCGCATGACGACAAAGACAACTGCCCTTTTGGTCGTATGCGGCATTCCCGGACGGCCTAGTTCTTCTCGTTCACCCGAACCAGATGCACCTCAATCAATGGCCGCTTGCCCAGCCGCTGGCGCACCGGGCGGCGCAATGCCTGCCGGATCGCAAGGATCACCGCCGCATCGTCCAAAACCTCGTCATCGTCAAGCTGATCGACCCGGTTGCCGATCTCGGCGGCAAAATGATCAAGGCGGACATCATCCCCTTCCTCGTCAAACAGGCTCGGTGCCGTAATCATCGGCTCGCCCACCATCTCGCCAAACTGGTTCAGCACCACGGTCACAAACATCACACCGTTCCAGACGATGCGATTGCGGTTGCGGATGGTATCGGAATCCCGTTTCAGCAACCGCCCGCCATCAAGGCAAAGCACGCCGCTTTCGGCGACACCAATCACATGCGCACTGCCCGGCGACAGGCGAATGACCGTGCCGTCATGCGGGATCACCTGTTCAGGAATCTGGCATTCCGCGCCAAGGGCTGCCTGTTCGCACAAATGGCGGGTTTCGCCATGCACCGGCACAAGGATTTTGGGACGTGTCAACTGATACATCCGCGCCAGGTCCTGCCTGCCCGGATGGCCCGATACATGGATCGGTTCATCGCGCGCCGTAATCACGCGGATACCGCGCCTGATCAAAAGGTTCTGGATATAGCCGATGGACTTTTCATTGCCCGGAATTTCGCGCGCGGAAAACACAACCGTATCACCCGGATCAAGCTGCACGGTCGGATGATCCCCCTTGGCAATGCGTGACATCGCCGCACGCGGCTCGCCCTGCGACCCGGTACAGATCAGCAACACCTGATCCTTGGGGACCTCCATCGCGTCCTCATCACTCAAAAGGTTCGGATACGACGTCAGATAGCCAACCGCACGCGCCGCTTCGGTCACACGGTTCAATGACCGCCCGGCAAGCCCGACACAGCGGTTGTTTTCATGTGCTGCTTCAACAATCGACTGCAACCGCGCAACGTTGGTCGCAAAGCACGCAACCGCGATCCGGCCCTGCGGCGTTTCGGCAAAAAGTTTCGACAGGTTCTTGGCAACATCACCTTCCGATCCGGCTTTGCCTTCGGAAAAGACGTTGGTGGAATCACAAATCAGCGCCATGACCCCTTCATCGCCAAGCGCCTCAAGCTTCTTGACATCCGATGCCTCGCCAATCTGGGGATCTGGGTCGAATTTCCAGTCGCCGGTATGCACGACAAGCCCCTTCGGCGTGCGGATCGCAAGCGCATTGGGCTCCAGGATCGAATGGGTCATCGTGACAAATTCGATGTCAAACGGCCCCTTTTTGAACCGCCCGCCAAGCTCGATCACATGGATCGGCACCTGATCGGCAAAATCGGTTTCCGCCAGTTTCGCCTTAAGAAATTCTGCGGCAAACGGGGTGGCATAGATCGGGCATTTCAACCGCGGCCAAAGATACGGCACCGCGCCAAGGTGATCCTCATGCGCATGCGTCAGGACAAGTCCAAGAAGTTTGTCTTTGCGTTCCTCGATAAAGGACGGATCGGGCATGACAACATCGACACCGGGCAATCCTTCCTCGCCAAAGGAAACGCCCATATCGACCATCAGCCACTGATCGTCATATCCGTACAAATTGAGGTTCATGCCAATTTCGCCAGATCCCCCCAGCGGCACAAACAGCAATTCGTCTTTCGGCAAATACAAATCCACGGATGATCACCCTTGTCTTTCAGCGGTGAGAAACACGATCACGGGGCGCACCCGCGTCACTTCACAGTCAATGTCGGTTAACAGTCTAGTTCGATTTTTCGCTGTTGCGGCGATAAATCATCAAAAGCCCCAGCATCGTCAGATCGCCATGCAGATGTTCGATCTCGTCAACCGCCTTGGTAAACAGCGGTGCTAGCCCGCCGGTCGCGACAACTTTCATGTGATCGATGCCCTGCTGCTTGCGAATGCGCGCTAGAAGCCCCTCGATCATCGCGACATAGCCCCAGTAAACCCCGGACTGCATCGCTTCAACCGTATTCTTGCCAATCACGTTGCGCGGCGCCTCAATCGCGACCATCGGCAACTGGGCGGCGGCCATATGCAGTGCCTTGATCGAAAGATTCACACCCGGCGCAATCACACCGCCAAGGTAATTGCCTTCTTCATCAATCACGTCAAACGTGGTCGCCGTCCCGAAATCCAGAACCACCAGCGGCCCGCCAAAAAGCTGATGGGCCGCAACCGCATTGACCAGCCGGTCCGCACCAACCTCGCTTGGCCGGTCCATGATGATCTTCATATCCAGTTCGACTTCCGGATCGCCCACTACCATCGGCTCGACATTGAAATAACGCCGGCACAGCGTCTTGAGGCTGAATTCGGCCGCCGGAACCACGGTTGCGATGATCGCCCCCGTTATCGCATCCTTGGGCACATCCGACAGGGTAAACAGATGATGCAGCCACACGCCAAGCTCATCCGCGGTGCGTTCCACCGTCGTTGAACAGCGCCACTGTCCCTTGATCGTATCGCCGTCAAACACCGCGAAAACGATGTTGGTATTCCCGGCATCAATCGCCAGCAACATGATGTTTCGTCTCCCCGTTATCGTCCCGAGGCGGGATCTTGTTCATTTATGCCTTAAAGAACACTTCGCCAGCCCCGATACGATGTTCGGTCCCGCCGGTTTCTCTTAAAACAAGCGATCCGTCGTCATCAAGCCCGACAAATGTGCCCTCAAGCGTCCTTTCGGTCAGGCGCGCGATGACCGGCGCGCCAATACCATATGCGCGCATCAGCCACGCCTCGCGGATCGGGGCAAACCCTTGCGTTTCCCACACCGGCAGCCACCTTGCCACCCGCCCGGCATAGGCCGAAAGAAGCTCGCCCACCGATACCGGCGCACCAAGGGCCGAAAGCGACGTTGCCGGGCGTTCGGCATCGTCGGGATAAAACGCCACATTCACCCCGGCCCCGATCACCAGATAATCGGTTTCCGACCCGTTATTCGATGCACTTTCCAGAAGAATACCCGAAATCTTGCGGCCATTGACCATCAGGTCATTGGGCCATTTGCAATCCGGCCTGATCCGGTTGCCACTGACCAGCTCAATCGCCTCGGCCATGGCAACCGCAATCAGGAATGTCAGTTTGGCCGCTTCAAAAAGCGGACAATCGGGACGCAGCAAAAGGGAAGAATAAAGATTGCCAACCGGGGATACCCAGGCACGGCCGCGCCGTCCCCTGCCCGATGTCTGTTGGCGGGCCCAAATAAGGGCGCCACTTGGGGCGCCCTTATCGGCAAGGCGTTTCGCCTCTTCATTGGTGCTGTCGATCACTTCCAGTTCATGAAGGTGATACCCTTCAGGAAGCCGGATCGTCGGCTTGGTCATCCTTACTGCCCGAGCAAGGCCGTCGCGGCAACGCCGGCACTATCCATCAACGGGTTCGGGAAGAACACGAAAGCCAGAAGAATGACCGTCGCAACCGCCATGATCACATTCATCTCGGTGCCGTTCTTGTCGAACGTTTCGACCGGCTCGTCGAAATACATCACCTTGATGATCCGCAGATAGTAATAGGCACTGACGACCGAGGTCACCAGACCGATCACCGCCAGTGTCACAAGACCGGCATCAACCGCTGCCTTGAACACGTAAAACTTGCCAAAGAAGCCCGCAAGCGGCGGAATACCGGCCATCGAGAACATCAGGATTGCGGTAACGGCAGCCATCAGCGGCTTGGTCTTGGCCAGACCGGCCAGATCGGTGATTTCCTCGACCATGCGGTCATTGCGACGCATCGAAAGGATCACGGCAAAGGTGCCAAGGTTCATCACAAGGTAAATACCCAGATAAACCAGAATACCCGCAACACCCTCGGACGTTCCCGCAGCCAGACCGACCAGTGCGAAACCAACATGACCGATGGATGAATAGGCCATCAGACGTTTGATATTGTCCTGACGGAGCGCCGCGAACGAACCCCATGCCATCGACAGGATCGACACCAGAACGATGATCTGCTGCCAGTCTTCGACAACACCGGCAAACGGGCCAACCGCAACACGAACGAACAATGCCAGACCGGCAATTTTCGGCGCGACGGCAAAGAACGCCGTCACCGGGGTCGGTGCCCCTTCATAGACGTCCGGGGTCCACATATGGAACGGAACCGCCGAAACCTTGAAGCACAGACCGGCAAACATGAAGGCCAGACCGACAAGCGTGCCAACCGAAAGCTCGCCCGTCGACATGATATCGCCCAGAACCGCAAAGTTGGTCGAACCGGTAAAGCCATAGACCATCGACATGCCATACAGCAGCATGCCCGATGCAATCGACCCCAGAACAAAGTATTTCAGGCCCGATTCCGTCGCACGGACCGTATCGCGGCGGATCGCTGCAATCACGTAAAGTGCCAGCGACTGAAGCTCAAGGCCAAGATACAGCGACAGCATGTCGGTCGCCGATACCATCGCCATCATGCCAAGTGTCGCCAGCATGATCAGGATCGGGAACTCGAACCGCGACATGTTTTCGCGTTCGGCATAATTCATCGCCATCACGATACCGATCGACGAACCGACCAGGATCATGACCTTGGTGAATTTGGCAAAGGCATCAGCGGTGAACTGGCCATAAAACGCCACCCCGCCATCACCCAGAACCACCAGCACAAGGGCCACGATCTGGGCCGCAACCGCAAGCCAGGATACGGTGCGGAACGCCTTGTCCTTGCCTGCGAACACGCCAAGCATCAGAAGCGTCAGGGCCGAAACGGCCATAAAGATTTCGGGCAATGCCGCCCCGAGGTTGAGCATAGAAACTCCCATGTTCATTCCCCTCAATTCGCCGCCAGCTGCGCAGCCTGAGCTGCGGCAGCCTGCGCCGTTTCGACCTGGTTGACGAGGTTTTCAACCGAAACATGCATGATGTCGAGGAAGGAGACCGGATAGACCCCCATCCACAGAACGATGATCACAAGCGGCGCAAAGATCAGCCATTCACGCGGGCTCATATCAAGGATCGATTTAAGGTTTTCCTTGGTAAGCGCCCCGAACACGATGCGGCGATAGAGATACAGCGCATAGGCCGCGCCGAGGATCAGACCGGTTGCGGCAAAGAATGCCACCCAGGTATTGGCTTCGAACGCGCCCAGCAATGCCAGGATTTCGCCAACGAAACCACCCGTCCCCGGAAGACCGACAGACGCCATCGTAAAGAACATGAAGATAACGGCATAACCCGGCATACGATGGACAAGACCGCCATAGGCATCGATCTCGCGGGTATGCATGCGGTCATAAACCACACCGACACACAGGAACAGCGCGCCCGATACCACACCGTGGCTCAGCATCTGGAAGATCGAACCTTCGATGCCATGCTGGTTAAAGGTGAAGGCACCAATCGTCACGATCCCCATATGGGCCACCGACGAATAGGCAATCAGCTTTTTCATGTCCTGCTGTGCAAGGGCCACCAGCGACGTATAGATGATCGCCACAATCGACAGCGTAAACACCAGCGGCGCAAAGGTTTCAGACGCCAGCGGCATCATCGGCAACGAGAACCGCAGGAACCCGTAACCACCCATTTTCAGAAGAACACCCGCCAGGATCACCGAACCGGCCGTCGGTGCCTCAACGTGGGCATCGGGCAGCCAGGTGTGAACCGGCCACATCGGCACCTTGACGGCAAAGGATGCAAAGAACGCCAGCCACAGCCAAAGCTGCATGTTATAGCTGAACCCGTACGCCATCAGCGTCGGGATGTCGGTCGTACCGGCTTCGAAATACATCGCAAGCAGCGCCACCAGCATCAGAACGGAACCCAGCAGCGTGTATAGGAACAGCTTGAAGGCTGCATAAACACGACGCTGACCGCCCCAGACACCGATGATGATGAACATCGGGATCAGAACGCCTTCGAAGAACAGATAGAACAGCAAACCGTCAAGCGCGCTGAACATACCGACCATCATCGTTTCCAGGATCAGGAACGCGATCATGTATTCCTTCACACGTTTCTGGATTGCTTCCCATGCCGACAGAATGCAGATCGGCGTCAGGAAGGTCGCCAGAAGCACGAACAGCATCGAAATGCCATCCACGCCCATGTGATAGGAAATGTTCAGCCCCGGCATCCAGTCGGCTTTTTCAACGAACTGGAAATCGGCCGTGGTGCTGTCGAAATTCACCCACAGCATCAGCGATGCCGCAAAGGTGAAACCCGACGTCCACAAAGCAACCCATCGGGAGTTGCGGGCGACATTCGCCTCTTCCCCGCGGATCAGCAGCACGAAAAGTGCGCCGATCAGCGGCAAAAAGGTGACGATCGAAAGAATTGGATAATCGCTCATCGCCCGTTAACCCATCTTCCAAATTGTGTAAGACACCAAGGCGGCAATACCGATCAGCATCGCAAACGCATAGTGATAGACGAAACCGCTCTGAAGGGCGCTGACGCGACGTGCAATGTTACGACATGCAGCAGCAACACCGTCCGGACCGACACCGTCGATCAGCGCGCCATCGCCCGATTTCCAGAAGCCATAGCCAAGATAGAAGGCCGGCTTGACGAAAATCTTGTCGTAAAGCTCGTCGAAGTACCATTTGTTCAGGGCGAAGCGATACAGACCGTTGAAGCTGTTGGCCAGCTGACGCGGCAGCGACGGCACCAGCTTGTACATCACAAGTGCGATGACAAAGCCCGAAACCATGGCGACAAACGGTGCCAGTTTGACCCAGCCCGGAACATGGTGTGCATGTTCAAGAGCCTGATGACCTTCGGCCATGAAGAGTGCGCCGTTCCAGAACGCCAGCATTTCCTCATAATCGCCACCACCGAACCAGTCCTTGGCGTACCAGCCGGCAAAAATCGCACCGATGGTCAGGAACAGAAGCGGCAGCGTCATGACGGCCGGGCTTTCATGGACATGCGCCATGGTCCGCTCGTCTGCACGCGGGGTGCCAAAGAAGGTCATGAAAATCAGACGCCAGCTATAGAACGACGTCATCAGTGCCGCGAGGATACCGGCCCAGAAGGCATAGGTCCCGACGGCGGTATGTGCCGCAAACGCGCTTTCGATGACAAGGTCCTTGGAATAGAAGCCCGCAAGCCCCGGGAAACCGGTAATCGCAAGCGTCCCGATCATCATCACCCCAAAGGTCAGCGGAACCATCTTATAGATGCCGCCCATCTTGCGCATGTCCTGCTCATCGGACATCGCATGGATCACCGAACCGGCACCAAGGAACAAAAGCGCCTTGAAGAAACCATGCGTCATCAGGTGGAACACGCCCGCCGAATAGGCCGACACACCGCACGCAAAGAACATATAGCCAAGCTGCGAACAGGTCGAATAGGCGATCACGCGCTTGATGTCGTTCTGAACGCAGCCAATCGTCGCGGCAAAGAACGCGGTCGATGCCCCGACAACGGTAATAATCGCAAGCGTCGTTTCGGCATATTCAAAGATCGGCGACAGACGCGCGACCATGAACACACCGGCCGTCACCATGGTTGCCGCGTGAATAAGGGCGGAAACCGGCGTCGGGCCTTCCATCGCATCAGGAAGCCACGTATGCAGGCCAAGCTGTGCCGACTTGCCCATCGCACCGATGAACAAAAGGAAACAGGTGATCTCAAGTGCCGAGAATTCATGACCAAGGAACAAAAGCGTCGTTCCGGCAACTTCTTCGGCATTGCCAAAGATCACGTCGAACTGGACGCTGTCAAACAGGACATAAACCGCAAAGATACCAAGGGCAAAGCCAAAGTCACCGACACGGTTGACGACAAACGCCTTGATCGCGGCGGCCGATGCCGACGGTTTGGAATACCAGAAACCGATCAGAAGATAGGACGCAAGCCCCACCCCTTCCCAGCCGAAGAAAAGCTGGATCAGGTTGTCGGCAGTCACCAGCATCAGCATGGCAAAGGTAAACAGCGACAGATACGCCATGAAACGCGGCTTGTCGGGATCGTGCGACATGTACCCGATGGAATAGATATGCACCATCGACGACACACCGGTCACAACGATCAGCATGACACAGGTCAGCGTATCGAAACGCAGCGCCCATTCAGCCGTGAAACTGCCCGACGAAATCCAGGTAAAAAGCTGAACCGTGATCGGGTTGCCGCCAATGGCAACATCGGCAAAGGCAAAAATCGAAATAATGAAGGCCGTAACAACGCCACCCGCCGTAATCAGCTGGGAAACGCGGTCCGAAGTCGTAACACCGTGATGATGGCTGCTGTCATGCTCGGCATGGGACGCGGTCGACATCGCACCGACCAGCGTGATGATGCCGGCAATCGTGGCCGCGATCAGGGGCAGGAATACAATCAGAGGATACATATCTGCCTTACCCCTTCATCATGTTGATGTCTTCAACCGCAATCGTGCCGCGGTTACGGAAATAGACCACCAGGATCGCAAGACCGATCGCTGCCTCGGCGGCGGCAACGGTCAGGACGAAGATGGTGAAGACCTGTCCGACGAGGTCGCCGAGGAACGACGAGAACGTGACCAGATTGATATTGACTGCCAGCAGCATCAGCTCGATCGACATCATGATGATGATGACGTTCTTGCGGTTCATGAAGATGCCAAAGATCCCGAGTGTGAAAAGGATCGCCGCGACGGTCAAATAATGTGCAAGACCGATTTCCATCAGATCCCCCTACCGACCGGAACTTTTTTGACTTCAAGCGTGTCAGCGCGATCGCGTTTGACCTGCTCGGAGATTTTCTGACGGCGAACACCTTCGCGGGTACGCAGCGTCAGGACAATTGCGCCGATCATTGCAACAAGCAGCACCAGACCGGCAGCCTGGAAGATGTATGCGTAATCGGTGTAAATCAGTCGGCCAAGCGCCTCGACATTGGTCAGACCGGCGGGCGTCGGATGCGCCAGAACCGCAACCTTGTCATCCGACAAGGCCCAGCCCGCGCCGACAAAGGCCAGTTCCACAAACAGCACCAGCGCGATCAGAACCCCGATCGGCAGATAGTTGAGGAAACCTTCGCGCATCTCGACAAAATTGATGTCGAGCATCATGACGACGAACAGGAACAGAACCGCGACCGCGCCGACATAGACGACGACAAGCAGCATGGCGAGAAACTCGGCACCCAGCAGGACAAAAAGCCCGGCTGCGTTAAAAAATGTCAAAATCAGCAGCAGTACCGAATGCACCGGGTTGCGAACCGTCACAACCGCAGTCGCGGCCAGAACCGCGACAGTAGCAAACAGGTAAAAAGCCAAAGCCTGTACGACCATAAGGTACCCCCTTGGCGAGCCGCCCTGCCCCAACGGCAGAAAGCGGCCCATGAACTCTCTCTTTAACGATCAGACGCGACACTT
The DNA here is from genome assembly GCF_044790785.1 of Thalassospira australica. Taxonomy (GTDB): domain Bacteria; phylum Pseudomonadota; class Alphaproteobacteria; order Rhodospirillales; family Thalassospiraceae; genus Thalassospira; species Thalassospira australica_A. The sequence continues at coordinate 2,243,696 of NZ_CP085258.1, forward strand.
ACCGGTAAGGTGCGTCTGCCTCCAATCGTGCAGCAAGCTCGGCTTCCCAACGCTCGCCATTTTCAAGAAGCTTGTCCTTGTCATAAAGAAGCTCCTCGCGGTTTTCGGTTGCGAACTCGAAGTTCGGACCTTCGACGATGGCATCCACCGGGCAGGCTTCCTCGCAGAAACCGCAATAGATGCATTTCGTCATATCGATATCGTAGCGCGTCGTACGACGCGAACCGTCATCGCGCGGCTCGACCTCAATCGTGATGGCCTGCGCGGGACAGATCGCCTCGCAAAGTTTGCACGCGATGCAACGCTCTTCCCCGTTGGGATAGCGGCGCAGCGCATGTTCGCCACGGAAACGCGGGCTCAGCGGACCCTTCTCATACGGATAGTTCAGCGTCACCTTCGGCTTGAACATGTATTTCAGGGTGAGCGCCATACCGGAAACGAGTTCCACCAGCAGGAAGCTCCGGGCCGTCCGATCAATAAATGACATCGTTTACCTCTCTCTCTCCGATGCGCGGCGATCAGGCCGGGACCTTGTCAAAAGCAACCAGGAACGTGGCGACCAGCATGACCCAGGCAAATGACAGCGGCAGGAAGACTTTCCAACCCAGACGCATAAGCTGGTCATAGCGGTAACGCGGGAATGTCGCACGCACCCAGAGGAAAATGAACAGAACGAAACAGATCTTCAGAATGAACCAGATCGCACCGGGGATGAATTCCAGAACCGGCAGCGGCGCGGTCCAGCCCCCGAGGAACAGAACGGCGCAAAGACCGCTCATCAGGATCATGTTCGCGTATTCACCCAGGAAGAACAGCGCAAAGGTCATCGCCGAATAATCGACGTTATACCCAGACACCAGTTCGGCTTCCGCTTCCGGAAGGTCAAACGGCGCGCGGTTCGTTTCGGCCAGGATCGACACGATGAAGACCACAAACATCGGCAGGTGATAGATGAAGTTCCATTCCCAGAACCCGCCAACCTGGCCGCGCACGATATCGCTCAGGTTCAGCGACCCGGTGGTCAGCAGAACGGAAATGATGATCAGGCCGATTGAAATCTCGTACGACACCATCTGGGCACCGGAACGCAGCGCACCAAGAAACGCGTATTTGGAGTTCGAGGCCCAACCCGCCATCACGATGCCGTAAACACCCAGCGATGAGATCGCGAACAGGTACAGAATGCCGACATTCAGATCGGCCAGAACCATGCCCTCGTCGAACGGGATAACCGCCCAGGCAATGATCGCCAGAATGAAGGTCAGCATCGGGGCGATGATAAACACGCCCTTGTTGGCACTGGTCGGAACAATTGTTTCTTTCAGAAACAGTTTCAGACCATCGGCCAGCGGCTGCAGAAGACCAAACGGCCCCACAACGTTCGGGCCCTTGCGCAACTGCATCGCACCGATGACCTTGCGCTCGGCATAGGTCAGATAGGCGACAGCAACCAGCAGCGGGACAACAATCGCCAAAATCTTGGCGACGATCCAGACCAGCGGTTCAATATATCCGTCCCAAAGAAGTTCCATCGGTCAAACCGTATCTTTTGCGTTTCGTCCCTGAATTGGGACACCCCCTTGCGGGACGGGCGACGATGTCATCGCCGCCCCCCAAACTCAGGCAACCTTCTCGGCAGCCGCATCCTTGACAAAGGCCTCGGTACATTTGGCCATCGTCACCGATGCACGGCTGATCGGGTCGGTCATATAGAAATTGCGAACCGGCGAGGTAAAGCCATCAGACTTCATATCGCCTTTCTTGCCGAAATCGGTCCATTCCGCCTTGGTGACAGCATTCAGCGACGCAAAGGTCGGGCTGAGTTCAACCATGCGCGAACGCACGGCATCAATGTTGTCATACGGCAGGGCCTGACCAAGTGCGCCCGAAAGCGCACGGACAATCGCCCAGTCTTCCTTGGCTTCGCCAACCGGGAAAACAGCGCGCCAGCCCTGCTGGGCGCGGCCTTCGGTATTGACATACGTACCGTTCTTTTCGGTATAGGCCGCACCGGGCAGGATCACGTCGGCTGCCTGCGCACCGGCATCGCCCATCGCGCCCTGATAGACCACAAAGGCCTTCTCAAGCTTCGACATGTCGATTTCATCGGCACCCAGAAGGTAAACAACCTCGACATCGCCCTTTGCCGCGGCATCAAGGATGTCATTGGTCGCAAGCCCGCCCTCGCCCGGGACAAAGCCCAGATCAAGGCCACCAACGCGCGATGCGGCGGTGTGCAGAACGTTGAAACCGTTCCAGTCGCCCGAAACCATGCCGTATTTTTCGGCAATCGCACGGACGGTCGCCAGAACCGCATCGCTGTCCTCACGGTTAAGCGCGCCCATGCCAACAATGATCATCGGCTTTTCGGCAGCTTTCAGAACCTTGGCGAAATCGTTTTTGCCATCCAGAACCGCCGAAAGCGTTTCCGCACCGGCACCAAGATAGTCGTGCTTATAGGTCGGGTCCCAACTTTCGCCGATAATACCAACCTTGAAATCACCGGCCGTCGCACGCCAGCGCTTGCGCAGGCGCGAATTGATGATCGGTGCTTCCGCACGGATATTCGCCCCAACGATCAGGCAGGCATCGGCGTCGTCGATCCCGGCAATCGTGGTGTTAAAGATATAGGACGCACGCGGACCGCCGATTTTCGAACCGTCCTGACGGCAATCAAGGTTCGGCGAGCCAAGCTGACCCATCAGATCCTTTAACGCGGTCATCGATTCACAATCGACCGTGTCACCGGCGATTGCGGCAATCTTCTTGCCGTCAAGCCCGGAAACCTTTGCCTTGATCGCGGCAAATGCCTCTTCCCAGGTGGCGGCTTTCAGCTTGCCATCGACACGGACATACGGACGATCCAGACGCTGGCGTTTCAGGCCGTCAATCGCATAACGGGTTTTGTCCGAAATCCATTCCTCGTTCACATCGTCATTGGTACGCGGCAGAACGCGCATGACTTCGGCACTGCGGGAATCGATACGGATATTCGATCCGACCGCATCCATAACATCGATGCTGTCGGTCTTTTTCAGTTCCCACGGACGTGCGGTAAACGCATAGGGTTTGGACGTCAGCGCGCCAACCGGGCAAAGATCGATCAGGTTCCCCGAAAGTTCGGAATTGATCGATGCTTCGATATACGGTCCGACCTCGGTATCCTCGCCGCGATAAACCGCACCCATGGTGCCGACACCGGCGACTTCCTCGGAAAAACGCACGCAACGGGTGCAGTGAATGCAACGGGTCATGATCGTTTTGACAATCGGACCCAGTTCCTTGTCCTTCACCGCACGCTTTTTCTCGGCATAGCGCGACGCGTCAAAACCATAGGCCATCGCCTGGTCCTGAAGGTCACATTCACCGCCCTGGTCACAGATCGGGCAATCCAGCGGATGGTTGATCAGCAGGAATTCCATCACGCCATTGCGTGCTTTCTTGACCAGATCGGAATCCGTCTTGATCACCATTCCATCTGCCGCAGGCATGGCACAGGACGCGACCGGCTTGGGTGCGCGTTCCATCTCGACCAGACACATACGGCAGTTGCCGGCGATTGACAGGCGTTCGTGATAGCAGAAACGCGGAATCTCCTTCCCGGCCTCTTCACAGGCCTGAAGGACTGTCGCCCCGGCTTCTACTTCAACTTCTATACCGTCAACTGTCAGTTTCGGCATGTCTCAATCCCTCTCAACAGGCCCCTCTCAGGCCGCGATCCGTGCGCGATATTCCTTGATCCGCCGTTCCATTTCGGGACGGAAGTGACGGATCAGACCCTGGATCGGCCATGCGGCTGCATCGCCAAGCGCACAAATGGTGTGGCCTTCGACCTGTTTGGTCACATCCCACAGCAGGTCAATTTCATCAAGCGTGGCCTGCCCCCGGACCATGCGCGCCATGATGCGCGCCATCCAGCCCGTGCCTTCACGGCACGGCGTACACTGACCACAGCTTTCATGCTGGTAGAATTCCGACAGACGCGCGATGGCGTAAACGATGTCGGTGGATTTATCCATCACGATCACCGCTGCCGTACCAAGGCCCGACCCCACTTCACGCAGGGCGTCGAAATCCATCAGCACATTGTCGCAGATGTCTTTGGTCATCAGCGGAACCGACGAACCGCCCGGAATAACCGCCAGAAGATTGTCCCAGCCGCCACGAACACCGCCGCAATGCTTTTCAATCAGCTCGCGCAGCGGAATGCTCATGGCTTCTTCGACCGTGCACGGCTTTTCGACGTGACCGGAAATCGCAAACAGCTTGGTGCCGTGGTTGTTTTCACGGCCAAAGCTGGTGAACCACGAACCGCCACGGCGCAGGATTTCCGGCACCACGGCAATCGATTCGACATTGTTCACCGTCGTCGGGCAGCCATACAGACCGGCATTGGCCGGGAATGGTGGCTTCAGACGCGGCTGGCCTTTCTTGCCTTCAAGGCTTTCAATCAGCGCGGTTTCCTCGCCACAGATATACGCCCCTGCACCAAGGTGCAGATAAAGGTCATAATCCCAGCCCGAACCGCAGGCATTCTTGCCAAGCAACCCGGCTTCATAGGCTTCGTCGATTGCACGCTGAAGGTTGGATGCCTCGTGATAGAATTCCCCACGGATATAGATATATCCGGCATGGGCATTCATCGCGAAGCTCGCCAGAAGGCAGCCTTCAATCAGGGTATGCGGATCATTGCGCATGATCTCGCGGTCTTTGCAGGTGCCAGGCTCCCCCTCGTCGGCATTGACGACAAGATAGCTCGGACGACCATCGGATTCCTTGGGCATGAACGACCATTTCAGGCCGGTCGGGAAGCCAGCGCCCCCGCGACCACGCAGACCGGATGCCTTCATCTCGTTGATGATCCAGTCGCGGCCTTTTTCGATCAGGGCCTTGGTGCCGTCCCAGTTGCCACGTGCCTGTGCCGCCTTAAGACCGAAATCCTGAAAGCCGTACAGGTTGGTAAAGACGCGATCTTTATCCTGCAGCATCTCAGGCCTCCCCTTTGCTTGCATCTTCGGACTGATCGGCCGCAGCACAGCCACAAAATGCCTTCAGAACCTTGGGACCATCAATCGGCTCGCAGCCGCGACGACCGATCTGCGGACCGGCTTTCGGCTTTTCACCCTTTTTCAGGGCATCAAGGATCGACTTGGTGGTGTCGGCAGTCAGGTCTTCGTAATAATCGTCGTTGATCTGCATCATCGGTGCGTTAACGCACGCGCCAAGGCATTCAACCTCGATCAGGGTAAACTGGCCGTCTTCGGTGGTTTCACCGATTCCGATGCCCAGTTCCTTTTTGCAGGTATCGACAATATCGGCCGATCCGCGCAGCCAGCATGGCGTCGTGGTGCAGATCTGGATGAAGTTCTTACCCACCGGGGCAAGGTTATACATCGTATAGAAGGTCGCCACCTCATAGACACGAATGGCCGGCATATCGAGCATGTCGGCAATGTAATCCATTGCGACGGTCGGAACCCAGTTCCCCTCGGTCTGACGCTGTGCCAGATCAAGCAGCGGCATGACCGCGCTCTGCTGGCGGCCTTCCGGATACTTGGCGATAATCTTGTTTGCCCGCTCCATGTTTTCCGGGGAAAACGCAAAGCTGACAGGCTGAAGCTCTCTCGGAGCTGGTCTTCTCAAATGGCTCATCGGTCAATCTCACCGAACACGATATCAAGCGACCCGATATTGGCAACGACATCGGCCAGCATGTGGCCCTTGGACATGAAGTCGATGCCCTGAAGGTGCGGGAACCCGGGTGCGCGAATTTTGCAGCGATACGGACGGTTCGAGCCATCCGAAATGAGATACACGCCAAACTCGCCCTTCGGTGCCTCGACCGCGGCATAGCATTCGCCAGCCGGAACGTGGAAACCTTCGGTAAAGAGTTTGAAGTGATGGATCAGGGCTTCCATCGAGCGTTTCATTTCTGAACGCGACGGCGGCGCCACCTTGTTATTCTCAACGATAACAGGCCCATCTGGCATTTCTTTAATGGCCTGCTTCATGATCTTGAGCGACTGGACCATTTCTTCGAAACGCACCAGGAAGCGATCATAGCAGTCGCCGTTCCTGCCGATGGGAATGTCGAAATCGAAATCTTCGTACGAGTCATAGGGCTGTGATTTACGCAGATCCCACGCCAAGCCCGATGCACGGATGTTCGGCCCGGTAAAGGCCCAGTCCAGCGCCTCTTCGGGCGAAACGATACCGATATCAACCGTACGCTGCTTGAAAATACGGTTGCCGGTCAGGATGCGATCGAAATCCTTGACGAATTTCGGGAACTGATCACACCAGGCATCGATATCGGCCAGCAACCCGGCCGGAAGATCGGCTGCAACACCGCCCGGACGGAAATAGTTGGCATGAAGACGGGCACCACACGCGCGCTCATAGAATTCCATAAGCTTTTCGCGCTCCTCGAAGCCCCAAAGCAGCGGGGTCATCGCACCAACGTCAAGCGCAAAGGCCGTCAGGTTCAGAAGATGGTTCAGGATACGGCCCATTTCCGCATACAGAACGCGGATATACTGGGCGCGTTTCGGCACCTCGACACCCATCAGCTTCTCGATGGCCAGGCAATAGGCATGCTCCTGGTTCATCGGCGCGACATAGTCGAGACGGTCGAAATATGGGGTCGCCTGAATATAGGTTTTATATTCGATCAGCTTTTCCGTACCACGGTGCAGAAGGCCGATATGCGGATCGGCGCGTTCGATAACCTCGCCGTCCATTTCAAGAACCAGACGCAGAACGCCGTGCGCCGCAGGGTGCTGCGGGCCGAAGTTCATGGTCATGTTTTTGATTTTTTGTTCCGACATCAGGCCTTGCCCTCCGCCTTTTCATCGCCGGGAAGAACATGCTGGATGCCTTCCCACGGGCTTTCGAAATCGAAGTTACGGAAATCCTGAACCAGTTTCACCGGTTCGTAGACAACGCGCTTCTGCTCGTCGTCATAGCGAACCTCGACATAACCGGTCAGCGGAAAATCCTTGCGAAGCGGATGACCTTCAAAACCGTAATCCGTCAGGATACGGCGCGGGTCCGGGTGATTATCAAAGAAGATGCCGTACAAATCCCACGTTTCGCGCTCGAACCAGTTGGCGGCGCTGTAAACGGAAACGGCACTTGGCACCGGGGTTTCTTCGTCGGTGCTGACCTTGACGCGCACACGCAGGTTATGCTTGAGCGACAGCAGGTGATAAACGACGTCGAAACGCTCGGCACGTTCGGGATAATCAACCCCGCAGATATCGACAAGCTGCTTGAACAAACAGCCCGCATCATCACGCAGGAATGTCAGAACTTTAAGAATAGCATCGCGTTTGACCACGACGGTCAGTTCGCCATAACGGTTCTGGGTTTCCAGAACCTTGTCGGCAAACTGGGACACCACAAGATCTTTAAGATCTTTCAGCGCGGCGCTGTTATCGCTGAGCACTTCGCTCATGCAAGCCCCCTATAAGGATCAGCGTGTCAGGACACCGGTACGGCGGATTTTCTTTTGCAACTGCATCACGCCGTAAATCAGCGCTTCGGCTGTCGGCGGGCACCCGGGAACATATACGTCCACCGGCACAACACGATCACAACCGCGTACCACCGAATAGGAATAGTGATAATACCCACCACCATTCGCGCACGAGCCCATCGAGATCACCCAGCGCGGTTCGGCCATCTGGTCGTAAACCTTGCGCAATGCGGGGGCCATTTTGTTGGTCAGCGTTCCGGCAACGATCATCACGTCGGACTGACGCGGGCTCGGACGGAACACAAGACCATAACGGTCAAGGTCGTAACGCGACGCCGCGGCATGCATCATTTCCACAGCACAGCAGGCCAGACCGAACGTCATCGGCCACAGCGAACCGGTGCTCGCCCAGCTTGCCAGCTTGTCGAGATTGGCAAGGACAAAGCCCTTGTCATTCATCTCGTCGAACACGCCTTTAAGCAGGGTATCCTGATCCTGACCGGGTGCCAGGGGTGCGCCTGTATTGGTGCTCACTCCCATTCCAGTGCTCCCTTCTTCCATTCATAGACAAATCCGACCGTCAGCACAGCCAGGAAAATCACCATCGAAAAGAAACCGAAGGTGCCAATGTCGCCAAGGGTCACAGCCCAAGGGAACAGGAACGCAACTTCGAGATCGAAAATGATGAATAAGATAGCGACCAGATAGAACCGGACGTCAAACTTGATGCGCGCGTCTTCAAACGGCGCAAACCCGCATTCGTATGCGGACAGTTTTTCAACATCAGGAGCCTGCTTGGCCAGAACCAGCGACGCGATGACGATTACCGCCGAGAGACCGACGGCGATCCCGATAAAAATCAGGATCGGAAGATATTCCGAAAGAAGCTCTTGCATCTCTCTGACCTCTCAAGAACAGGCCTCTTTTGACCCGACCAGGTCCCCACCCGGTCCATACCGGCGCACCATAACGTATGCACCGCACAAGTTCCAGCCCCGTAAGCGGTTTTAACACCGCCTAAGGCCGGAAACTTCCTAATCTTTTTGCCTTTTTCTGTCCTCCGATATCGGGCCTCGTTACGCCATGATCAAGTCCCGTTCCTGCAAAGCAGCATGTGCCCTGCGTGAAAAGGTGATCGCGGAAAGGACGTAACGTCCGAAGACAGACAACAGATGCGTGATCATGGCGGGAGCGACGGGACTTGAACCCGCGGCCTCCGGCGTGACAGGCCGGCGCTCTAACCAACTGAGCTACGCCCCCAAATGACCAGCTATTGGCGCGCCTTTGTTAGACCAGCCCCTATGCCAAGTCAAGCTGATACCAGCGTTTTCAACCTGCTCGACAATTGCGCGCGAGATCATCACCCTGTGAAACACATCACAGCCCCCGGCTTTCTGACAAATATCCTGTTTCCAGATACTTCGATGAACGGTTTCGCGGGTTACCTTTGCATCCTGCGCCTAGCTTTTATAGAATTGTTGATAAATAGAATATATTCTTTGCTGCTAGGGACAGAATCCTGAAAAGCAGGCATGTTCGCGCAAACGCAGAAACGAAGTGACGGAGAAGACCACCAGTGGGGCGCGTAAAGGAAGAATACAGGTCGCTTGCAGGCCCGGAAAAGGCCGCGATTCTGATGTTGGCACTTGGTGAAGAACACGCCACCAAAATGTTCAGCATGATGGATGACGAGGAAATCAAAGAGATTTCCCAGACCATGTCGGGCCTTGGCACCATCAGCTCCAATATCGTTGAACGCCTGTTTGTCGAATTCGCTGATCAGCTTTCCTCGACCGGCTCGCTTGTCGGTTCGTTCGATACGACCGAACGCCTGCTGTCCAAGGTTCTGCCCGAAGACCGTGTCAACGGCATCATGGAAGAGATTCGCGGCCCCGCCGGTCGCACCATGTGGGACAAACTGAACAACGTGAACGAGGCGGTTCTCGCCAACTATCTCAAAAACGAATACCCCCAGACCGTTGGTGTGGTGCTCTCGAAACTGAAATCGTCCCACTCTGCTGCCGTTTTGTCGCTATTGCCGGAAAACTTCTCGATGGAGGTCATCATGCGTATGCTGCGCATGGAGGCCGTGCAGAAAGAGGTTCTCGACAATATCGAGAAAACCCTGCGTACCGAATTCATGTCGAACCTTGCGCGTGGCTCGCGCGGCGACAACCACGAACTGATGGCCGATATTTTCAACAGCCTGGATCGCCAAAGCCAGGATCGCTTCCTCACCGCGCTGGAAGAACGCAACCGCGACTCTGCGGAAAAGATCAAGGCGCTCATGTTCACCTTCGAAGACCTCGCCCGGCTGGACAACAACGGCGTTCAGACGCTGCTGCGCCAGGTCGAAAAAGACAAGCTTGCGCTGGCTCTCAAAGGCTCGACCGACGGGATGCGCGACCTGTTCTTCAAGAACATGTCCGAACGTGCCGGCAAGATGATGCGCGAAGACATGGATGCACTCGGCCCCGTCCGCCTGTCGGATGTCGAGGAATCCCAGATGATGATCGTCCAGCTCGCCAAGGAACTGGCCGCCCAAGGTCAGATCGTCATCTCCGAAGGGGGGGGCGAGGACGAAATGGTCTACTGACCCCAACATCCGTCCGATCATCGAACCCGGAAACGGGACGGCCTTTTGTCGTCCCGTTTTTTTGCGCCCCGTCATCAATGCTCCGAACACCCCACTGCCAACCAGCCACACGGCACAGAGCCCCCCGTCTCCGCCAAGGTCGCCGGGGTCACAACGGCGGCAAAATGGCCAACGGCCCCACTCCAGACGCAGGCCGAAACGCAACAGCGGATTGCCAGCCCTTTTTACGCTTCTCTTTTGCCAACTCGACACACCACGCCCGTAATGACTTTTGCCATTTTCGGGCCTGGCCCCTGTTTCGGATGCCTTGAATGACGGCTGGCATCGCGCCGTGAAATGGTTTTCCTTTTCTCACATGACTGTCCAATATCCCGGCCCATGAAACCTTCATGCCCGCCGGGTTCGTAATGCGGGGTCAACAGGCCCCCTCGCCCATACCCCACGCCCGCGCCTCAACCGGCGCCCGCAGGGCATCACGGCCCTTCATCATCGACATTCGTGATCATGGTCATCCTTCCTTTCGGAACAGCACATGCGCCGCCCGTTCCGTTTGCACTGCAAACATCCTGTGACGGCATCATTTCGGGATTGTCTGGGAAATTATTCAGGAATCCGAAATCAGCAGATTCCGGCCCCTCTCGCCCGCGATGCAGGCGCAATTATCAAGTTGATAAAACCTGTTTACCACGATAAAAAGAACAAATCAAGAACAAAATTGACCGACCATGAAAAAGGCAGGATACAAACCCGATGTAGTTCGCATATGCGAGTATCGGAATTATTCAGAAAAACAGCGCCACTGGCAAATGTAGCCCATTGCATCCCGGCTGATGAAAATTCCCGATTTTTCGGGTCCGTGCACCCTACCCGGCGGCCTATCCGATGATCACATTCGGCACCGGATCGGTGATCGATCTGATTTCCCAGCGCAGCCTGTTCTGCCCGCCGGTTTCGATGAACTCGGCCGCGTTGTGGCTGCGTATGCCCGCCGTGGTGCGTAACTCGATCCTGCCGGTCATCTCATATCCCAACGCGGTCAGACGTTCTTCATACTGGTCAGGAACAAAGCCGCCGCGTATTTCAACGGTATTCGATTCCGCCCTGAAAAACATTTCAAGGATTCGCGAATTGCGCCGCACAAACACAAAGCTTTTGTCGCGCATGATGTTGCCGCGCCGCTCATAGACGATGCGAAAGACGCCTTCCCCCTGATAGGCCAGTTCCGAGACGCCGGAATCGCGCTTCAGATCGGCAAGCACCTTTTCAACCCGTTCCTCTTCCTCATCGGCATCGATTTCTTCGTTCAGAATGGCTTCGGTAATTGTCGGTTGTACCAGAAGCCCGCGATAGCTGAACCGGTAATCGCCATTCTGCTCGACATTGAGGTCAATGGTGAAGTCGTCAGGCAGATAGCACCCTGCCAGCACCACAGGTGCGATAATCGCGATCAGGAAGCCCCTTGAGATCCATCGGCTGCGGTTGACAACCACAGACCCCAATGACGCCACAAGCGCACGGAACGGCATTCTGGAAAGCATCGTCATTGGCGGCGTCATCCTGACTGCGATTGTTGGGACAAGCTTGCCTGTCGGACGGAACCGCGTCAACCGTCGCATTGGGTCATGATGCCCCGCATCAATCCATCATGCAGCGCAACAGTATTCTGATTCGCAAAAGAAAATCGATTTGTCCAGAAACGCAAAAAGCCGGCGCGAGGCCGACTTTTGCAAGAATGGTGGGTGATGAGAGATTCGAACTCCCGACCCTCTCGGTGTAAACGAGATGCTCTAACCAGCTGAGCTAATCACCCGTATTTTGATGCCCCGTTTTTCGGAAGCGGGCGGAACATACCATGCTTTTTTGAAAAAGCAATGCCGGTGACGCGTGTCACCGGCATTTTTTTTCAGAACATCGTCAACCTTAGTTGACGGCGTCCTTAAGACCCTTGCCAGCCTTGAATTTAGGCTGTTTCGATGCCGGAATGTCGATTTCTTCACCGGTGCGCGGGTTGCGACCTTTTGAAGCAGCGCGAGCAGCGACAGCGAAGGTACCGAAACCGACGAGACGAACTTCGTCACCGCCTTTGAGAGATTCGGTAATGGAATCGAAAACAGCGTCAACGGCTTTAGCAGCGTCCGCTTTGGACAGATCGGCTTTAGCAGCTACACTTCCAACGAGATCGTTTTTATTCACTTCCTGGCCCCCTTATTGGACGTTCGGAGTTATGAGGAAATTTGGTTTGCCCCAAACCTGTTGCATGGGCAGTGTAAGCAGGTCGCCAACATCCCGTCAATGCGAGAGACGCAGTTTTCTGCGGTTTCGAACGTTTTTTTGATTTTTTTCGTCTTTACAGCCCTGCCGCTGTGGATCAATGCCGATTCTTGGCCAAAGTTATCCACAGAAAAGGGGGGATGGCGCTGCCATCCCCCCGGTTTTCGAACGTTTTTTTCGCTTATCAGTGAGTGGTAACACCACCGACTTCCGATTCTTCGCCGTCCTTGGATTTGACAGCGACGTCATCCACCTCTTCTTCCCACTCGATGGGAACCAGCGGATTGACCAGCGCATGGCTGAGAACCTCGTCAACATGGGAAACCGGAATGATTTCCATGCCGCGTTTGACGTTATCTGGAATGTCTTCCAGATCCTTTTCATTTTCCTGCGGGATCAGGACGGTTTTGACACCGCCGCGCAATGCCGCAAGAAGCTTTTCTTTCAAACCACCAATCGCAAGCACACGGCCGCGAAGCGTGATTTCGCCCGTCATCGCGACATCCTTGCGCACCGGGTTGCCGGTCAGGACCGAAACAACCGATGTCACCATGCCGACACCGGCCGACGGACCGTCTTTTGGCGTCGCCCCTTCCGGAACGTGAACGTGAATGTCACGTTTCTGGAACAGCGTCGGCTTGATGCCGAACTGGGTGGCGCGCGAACGGACAAACGACGTTGCCGCCTGGATCGATTCTGTCATGACTTCACCGAGTTTACCGGTGGTTTTCATGTTGCCCTTGCCCGGTACGGTGACCGATTCAATCTGCAACAGATCACCGCCGAATTCGGTATAGGCCAGACCGGTGACAACACCGACCTGATCTTCGCCTTCGGTTTCGCCATAGCGGAACTTGCGAATGCCTGCATATTTGCCAAGCGTCCGCGGCGTGACACGAACCGTTTTCAGGTTTTCAAGCATGATGCGCTTGGTCGCCTTACGCGCAAGCTTTGCCAGTTCACGTTCAAGGCTGCGAACACCGGCCTCGCGGGTGTAGTAACGGATCAGATCACGAAGCGCGTCGTCCGAAATGCTCCACTCGCCCTTCTTCAGGCCGCTTTCCTTGACCTGTTTCGGGATCAGGTGGCGCTTGGCGATTTCGACCTTTTCATCCTCGGTGTAACCCGAAATCCGGATGATCTCCATACGGTCCAGCAACGGCTGCTGCATGCGCAGGCTGTTGGCGGTCGTAACGAACATCACGTCCGAAAGGTCGTAATCGACTTCAAGATAGTGGTCGTTGAAGGTCGAATTCTGTTCCGGATCAAGAACTTCAAGCAATGCCGAAGCCGGATCGCCGCGGAAATCCGAACCCATTTTCTCAATCTCGTCGAGAAGGAAAAGCGGGTTGGAATATTTCGCCTTTTTCATGCCCTGGATGATTTTGCCCGGCATGGAACCGATATAGGTCCGGCGATGACCGCGAATTTCAGACTCGTCACGCACCCCGCCAAGCGACATGCGCACAAAAGTACGACCGGTCGCATTGGCCATCGATTTCCCAAGCGAGGTTTTACCAACACCCGGAGGACCGACAAGGCACAGAATCGGGCCTTTGACCTTTTTGATACGCGCCTGAACCGCAAGATATTCAAGGATGCGTTCCTTGACCTGCTCAAGACCGTAATGCTCCTTGTCGAGCACCTTCTTGGCCTTTTTCAGATCAAGCGAAACACGCGAACGCTTGTTCCACGGAATGGACACCATCCAGTCAAGATAGTTACGCACCACGGTGGCCTCGGCGGACATCGGGCTCATATTGCGCAGCTTCTTAAGCTCGGCCTGGGCCTTTTCCTTGGCTTCCTTCGGCATCTTGGCCTTGTTCAGCTTCTCTTCAAGTTCAGAAGCCTCATCCTTGCCGTCTTCGCCCTCGCCCAGTTCCTTCTGAATGGCTTTAAGCTGCTCGTTCAGATAATACTCACGCTGGGTTTTTTCCATCTGGCGCTTGACGCGGTTGCGGATCTTTTTCTCGACCTGCAACACGCCGATTTCCGATTCCATGAAACCGAAAATGCGTTCCAGACGATCCCCGACAAGGCTGGTTTCCAGAAGTTCCTGTTTTTCGGAAATCTTGAGCGACAGATGCGATGCCACCGTATCGGCAAGCTTTGCGGGATCTTCGATCTGATTGACCGATACCAGAACTTCCGGCGGTATCTTTTTGTTGAGCTTGATATACTGCTCAAACTGGGTCACAACGGAACGCGCAAGCGCTTCAAGCTCGCTATCGTCCTCATCCGCTTCCTCGCGAACAGTGGCATAAGCCTGGAAAAATTCGGGATTGTCGACGAAACCGGAAATCTCCGCGCGCTTGCCACCTTCGACAAGCACCTTGACCGTCCCGTCCGGCAGTTTCAGAAGCTGCAAGACGGTTGCAACAGTCCCGATTTCATAGAGATCGTCGACAGACGGATCGTCAAGACCCGCATCTTTTTGGGTAACAAGCAGAATCTGCTTGTCTTCGCGCATTACATCTTCAAGTGCGCGCACTGATTTCTCACGTCCGACAAACAGCGGAACAATCATGTGCGGAAACACTACGATGTCGCGCAACGGCAGTACCGGGTAAATTTCGCCACGCGCCAATTCAACCATTATGTTCTATTCCCTATTCTGAGCCAAAACGTTGCTGGGGTCCTGCCATAGGCCCCGCCAGTAACGCGAACATTCAAAAGATAATCTGAAATCCCCGCACCGCAATAGGATGCCGGTGCGGGATCAGAAATCAGGCACTGTGTTCGACACCTTCACGTCGTTCGGCATGGATCAGCAACGGTTTTGCCTTTCCTTCGACGACATCACGGTTGATCACGATTTCCTCAACGCTTTCAAGGGTCGGCAGATCGAACATGGTATCAAGCAGGATGCCCTCCATGATCGAACGCAGGCCACGCGCACCGGTTTTACGCTCGATCGCCTTTTTGGCAATCGCCACCAGCGCATCGGGCTGGAAGGTCAGCTTCACGTCTTCCATGTCGAACAGACGCTGATACTGCTTGATAAGCGCATTTTTCGGTTCGGTCAGAATTTTGACCAGCGCATCCTCGTCGAGGTCTTCAAGCGTTGCCAGAACCGGCAGACGACCGATGAATTCCGGAATAAGACCGAATTTCAGCAAGTCCTCGGGTTCCACTTCGCGCAGGACATCACCGGTGCGACGATCTTCGGGACTGCGGACATCCGCACCGAAACCGATCGCACTGCCCTTGCCACGCTGTGAAATCACCTTGTCCAGGCCTGCGAACGCGCCGCCGACGATGAACAGGATATTGGTGGTGTCGACCTGCAGGAATTCCTGCTGCGGGTGTTTGCGCCCGCCCTGCGGCGGTACCGATGCAACCGTACCTTCCATGATTTTCAGAAGGGCCTGCTGCACACCCTCGCCCGACACGTCACGCGTGATCGACGGGTTGTCGGACTTGCGCGAGATTTTGTCGACCTCGTCGATATAGACGATGCCGCGTTGCGCACGTTCGACATTGT
Organism: Thalassospira australica; assembly: GCF_044790785.1. GTDB lineage: Bacteria > Pseudomonadota > Alphaproteobacteria > Rhodospirillales > Thalassospiraceae > Thalassospira > Thalassospira australica_A. The sequence goes on from NZ_CP085258.1 coordinate 2,259,524, forward strand.
AGTCGGCTGCCTGAAGCAGCTTGAGGATGATATTTTCGACGTCCTCACCGACATAACCTGCCTCGGTAAGGGTCGTGGCATCTGCCATGGTAAACGGCACATCAAGGATGCGCGCAAGCGTCTGCGCCAGAAGCGTCTTACCACAACCGGTCGGACCAACCAGCATGATGTTCGACTTGGCAAGTTCGATATCCTCGTTCTTGCTGGCATGATGCAGGCGTTTGTAGTGGTTGTGAACCGCGACAGAGAGAACTTTCTTCGCATGGCCCTGACCGATCACATAATCGTCAAGAACCTTGCAAATCTCTTGCGGAGAAGGCACCCCGTCTGCCGATTTGACGAGATGGGTTTTGTGCTCTTCGCGGATAATGTCCATGCAAAGCTCTACGCATTCATCACAGATGAACACGGTTGGACCGGCGATGAGCTTGCGAACCTCGTGCTGGCTCTTTCCACAGAAAGAACAATACAGAGTGTTCTTGGAGTCCCCGCTATTCGATTTGCTCATACAAACCCCAATTACGTTTGACGTTATCTTTTATCGCCATGTTAGCCGGTAAACGATACCGATCTCAACGTTTAATCTGCGCTTATCGGCCATATGGCCTCTTGTTTGATATGGGACCGCACCCACGGATGCGAAACCCCTGTCCATTATCACCTGAACGTTATGGAATTTCGCATGTTCCAAACATTGTCACAGAAGCTACTTATACGTCCTGTCTATGACCAGAGGGTGAACGGACGCAAGCCATAAAAAAAACGCCCCGGCAAAACACCGGGGCGTTTTCATCGGATCGTTATGGAACGATCAATCTTTTTTCGCATCGGATTCCGGTTTCGGACGCGAGGTAACCACCTCGTCAATCAGGCCGAATTCCTTGGCCTGATCCGGGGTCAGGAAGTTATCGCGTTCCATTGCGTCTTCGATTGTCTTGAGATCGCGGCCGGTATGTTCGACGTAAATCTCGTTAAGACGCTGACGCAACGCCAGAATTTCACGGGCATGGATTTCAATATCCGATGCCTGCCCCTGGAACCCGCCGGACGGCTGATGGATCATAACGCGTGCATTCGGCAGGCAGTAACGCTTGCCCTTTGCACCGGCCATCAGCAACAGTGACCCCATCGAAGCCGCCTGCCCCATGCACACCGTCGATACATCGCAACGGATGTACTGCATGGTGTCATAGATCGCCAGACCCGACGTCACCACCCCGCCCGGGGAGTTAATATAAAGCGAAATATCCTTATCCGGATTTTCCGATTCGAGATGCAACAACTGCGCACAGATCAGTGACGACATGCCGTCATGAACCTGGCCGTTGATGAAGACGATCCGCTCCTTGAGAAGACGGGAAAAGATGTCGTAGGCCCGTTCACCACGGCTGGTCTGTTCAACCACCATCGGCACGAGCGAGTTCATCTGTGCTTCAATCATCGACTGCAATCTCCTTGCTGCATCCTAAACCGGTATGTCGGACGGATTACTTCTCTTCCGATTTATCGGCCTTTTTCTTGGCGGCCGGCTTTTTCGCAGCAGCTTTCTTGGCCGGAGCCTCTTTGTCTGCAGCTTTTTTAGCCGGTGCCTTCTTGGCAGCCGATTTCTTCTTCGGAGCTTCGTCTTCCTCTTCCGGCTTAAGAAGGTCTTCGACCGAAACGGTCTTGTCTTCTACCTTGGCGAGTTCGACGATGAAATCCACGACCTTGTCTTCATATACAGGGCCCTGAAGCGCCTGCAAGGCCTGCGGGTTATTTTTATAGAATTCAATAACCTGCTGTTCCTGCCCCGGATATTTCTGGGCTTCGGCAACAAGGACCTTGTTCACGTCTTCCTGGGTAACCTGGATTTCGTTTTTACGGCCGACTTCTGCCAGAAGCAGACCCAGAAGAACGCGGCGTTCTGCGATTTCGCGGAATTCCTCGGTCAGTTCTTCTTCGGACTTGCCTTTGGTCTCGTCATCTTCCTGACCGGCTTCACGCGACTGTTTGATCTGGGCGATGATGCCTCCCAGCTCGTTCTCGACCAGGCTGGTCGGGAGTTCGAAGCTGTGGTTTTCAGCAAGCGCGTCAAGCAACTGGCGTTTCAGTTTCTGACGGGCAACCGATTCGTACTCGCGACCGAAATCCTTGCGGATGGCGTCCTTGAGTGCGTCAAAGCTTTCCTGGCCGAGTTTCTTGGCGAGTTCATCGTCAAGAGCTGCCGGTTTCTTTTCCTTGATTTCCTTGACGGTTACGTCGAACTCGGCATCTTTGCCAGCCAGTTCTGCCGCACCATAGGATTCCGGGAATTTCACCTTGACGACAATTTCGTCACCGGCGTTAACGCCGGTCAGCTGATCTTCGAAACCTTCGATGAACGAACCCGAACCAAGTTCGAGTTCGTAATCTTCGGCTTTACCGCCTTCGAAAGCTTCACCGCCGATTTTGCCAAGGAAATCGATGACGACAACGTCACCGGCTTTCGACTTGCGCTTGCGTGCGAGCGGCTCGGTCGTGCCCTGCGCGCTTGCAATACGGTCAAGCGTTTCGTTAACCTTGGTATCGTCAAGTTCAACGACTTCGCGGGTCAGTTTCAGCTTTTTGAAGTCCATCGGTTCGATGGTCGGAATGATTTCGACAGCGATGTCGAACTCAAGATCCTTGCCTTCGTCAAACGAAGTCACTTCGATTTTCGGCTGAACGGCCGGGCGCAGGTCATTGTCGTTAAGAACCTTGCCGGTGTTTTCGTTTACAGCGGCTTCAAGAACTTCGCCCATGACAGCCTGGCCATAGCGCTGGCGCAGCAGTTTCGCCGGAATCTTGCCCGGACGGAAGCCCGGCAGGCGAACCTGGTCTTTGATCTCGTCGAGTTTGGCGACGACTTTTTCTTCGATCTGAGCGGCGGGCACAACGACTTTGAACTCGCGCGCCAGGCCTTCGTTTTTGGTTTCAGTAACCTGCATAGATAACTCTTTTGCTTGGTTCGAATAATGTCCGTTACGCGACGCAGTCCGGACGTCAGAAAGTCAATATGACTAAACGAATATGCATCCTGATCTTAATTTGTGGTCGGCTTATGGTACGGGCGAAGGGACTCGAACCCCCACGGATTGCTCCACTGGAACCTAAATCCAGCGCGTCTACCAGTTCCGCCACGCCCGCACACAAGCATACCAAACACACCGGAAGTACCAGTATGGGTGCGCCTTAATACAAACTTCGATCATGTCATGCAAGCATCGCCTTTTAGACAGATGCAATCAGGCCAGCATTTAATTTCCAACAGGCCGGTTTTCTGCGTTTCACAAGGTTGTTTGAAGGTTCAAAAAACTAGCGCGCCAGACGTTTTATTGCCCCCGAAGCCGCAACCTGCCCCTGCCCGACATAGCTTTCGTGGTTTTTTTCGATATGGACAAGGTCGTAAAGATAGTTGACCATCATGCCAAAGGACTGCTGCCAACCGGTTTCATTTCCGTTGCCATGCCAGTTAAGCCGTTCAATACGCGCGCCGTTGGTCAGGTGGAAATGACCGACCGGGTCAAAGGCGGTTCCGCTATCGGGTCTGCGCGCATTGACAAGATACCAGCAACACAGCAATTCAAGCGCCTCGCGCGTTTCCGGGCTGACCTCGTCCGGGCGCTCGGCAGATGGTTGCGGTTCGAACAAATCTTCGCAATCGGTTATGGCGGCTTCGATATGGGCAGGCAGCGATCCTGTCACCCGCAGCGCCCCCATACCGGCACCTGCCACGACCGGGAGTCCGGTTACCTCGCCACGGTTGCGGGCATCGATCTGTTTTTGCATCCATGAACGGAATCCCGGAATAGGCGACAGGGTACTGAACTGTTTGAGGTTGGGTAAATCGCGTTGCAGTTCGGCCACCACCCGCTTGATCAGGAAATCGCCAAAGCTGATCCCGGCCAGTCCGGACTGCGCATTCGAAATCGAATAAAAGATTGCGGTATCGGCATGACCGGGATCGGCGGCGTCCTCGCCCCGGTTGATCAGATCATCGACGCTTCCAGCGATGCCGTTGACCAGTGCCACCTCGACAAAAATCAGCGGTTCGTCGGGCATGCCGGGATGGAAAAATGCAAAGCAGCGCCGGTCAGACGCAAGACGGCCTTTAAGGTCATCCCAGCTTTTGATCGCATGCACGGCTTCGTAAGCGATCAGTTTTTCAAGCAAGGCAGCCGGTGAATTCCAGGTGATTCGCGATAGTTCGAGAAAGCCGATATCAAACCAGCCGGTCAGCAACGTTTTCAGATCGCGTTCAAGAATACCCAGCCCCGGTGCTTCCTTTCGCCAGCGCAAAAGATCGCCGCGAAGGTCGACCAGAAATTTAACCCCCTGGGGCAAAGAGTTGAATTCTTTCAATAAAGATCGAAATGGCGGGGTTAACGTTGTACGCAATTCTGCTTCGAGCAATGCCCGTTCGGCAACGTCATCCGCCGCCATCCAGTCCGCCATGACATTGGCGACACGGTCACGGTCGACATCGAACTCGGCCGCAAGAAGATGCAGGAATTCCTTTTTACCGGCCTCATCCAGACGTAAAAAATCATGGCCCAGTGTCGCCGCCCGGGCCCGTGCGGAAACCGCACCACCGCGTCGCGCGAGACAAGCTTCTATCTGGTTGCGCCATCTTTCCTTGCGGTTTTCATTTTCATCAAACCCAAGCCCGCGCGCGACCGTGCTGTCGCGTAATTCGCGCCATGCAGAACGCAGGTTATCAAGCGTTCGATCCAGAAAGGTTTGCGACATCCCGTTCTCCAAAACCTATTGCGCCGGTTCCGCAACGAACCGCCGCGCATTTGCAACAGCCTTGGCGTTTCAATTTATTATTTTGCGTGGTCGGTCCGTTTTAGCCAACGTCCACAGCCATTGATATTGTGATCGCGGCTGCATTCCGCCAGCCATCGACCCAACCCCATCTTAATGACAGGAACACAGGTCAGTTGTGTTCGATCTGCTAAATCATTTGGGCAATGCGTGCCAAAGTTCGCCCAGCAAAACCGGCAGATGTTCCGGGATATCTTCAGCAATCAGACCCGGACCAAGTTCGGCCCCGGCGCGGGCATGGAGCCATACCCCCATGCAGGCGGCATCGAACATTTCCATGCCCTGCGCCATCAGCCCGCCAATGATCCCGGCAAGCACATCGCCCGATCCGGCGGTTGCCAGCCACGGTGCATCAATCGCATTGATTGCCGCCCGTCCATCGGGTGCGGCAATCACCGTATCGACCCCTTTGATCAGCACCGTGGCACCGCTTCTCTTGGCAGCGGCACGCGCTCGACTTAACTTGTCGCCTTCAATATCAGGGAACAGCCGCGCAAATTCACCTTCGTGCGGTGTCAGAACCGTCGGCCCCTGAATGGCGAAAAACAATGTGCTGGGTTGTTCGGCAAAGCTGGTCAGCGCATCGGCATCCAGAACCGTACAACGACAATAATGCAGCAATGGAATGACACGGCTGCGTGTTTCATCACCGACACCAAAACCCGGTCCGATCACCAAGGCATTGTGGCGACAGTCCTTTAAAAGGTCATCAAGGCCAGCAATCGATGCCGTCATGATACCGGGGCTATCCGCGGCGTAAACCGGCAAGGCCGCTGGTTCGGCAACTACGGTCAGCAACCCTGCCCCCGCCCGCCTTGCCGCGCGTGCCACAAGGCGCGCGGCACCGGTCATGGTGGCACCGCCCATCACCAGCAGATGACCGCGATGATATTTGTGCCCGTCGACACCGGGCCAATGAATTCCAGCCCGCCAGCAGGGCGGATCATTGCGCATCAGCGTCGGTCGGATATCGCGAATGGCCTGATCGGGAATACCGATATCGCGAACAACCAGTTGCCCGCATAGTATTCGCCCCGGCAACAGATAATGGCCGGGCTTCGCGCGGCAGAATGTCACGGTCAGATTCGCCCTGATCGCCACACCGCGGACATCGCCGGTATTCCCATCGACACCGGTTGGAACATCAACCGCAACGACCGGTGAACCGCAGGCATCGACAGCATAGACCAGATCGGCAAGTTCGCCTTCGATCGGTCGGGCCAAACCCGCCCCGAACACGCAATCGACCACCAGTTCGGCCCCCACCAGCAATGCCGGGGACAGACGTTCAACCGCCCCATCCCAACGACTGGCATTCAGGGCTGCATCACCGGTCAGCTTTTCAGAATCGCAAAGCAGACCCAGCCGAACCGGCCAGCCCGCGTTGCGCAGCAAACGGGCGATGACAAATCCATCGCCGCCGTTATTGCCTGGCCCGCACAAAACCGTCACAGAACGGGGCGACCACCGCGATATGATTTCCTCAACCACGGCGGCCCCGGCATTTTCCATCAGGACATCACCCGGCGTTCCGGCAGCGATGGTTTTGCGGTCGGCTTCATACATCTGTTCGGTGGTAAGGATTTCGAACATTTTCACCTGTCACATTCGGAACTTTGTCGAGATTGCCGGATCATCCGGAAATCGAGCAGACACCGGTAGCTATTTGTTTTCCCGATCAGTATATTGCAAACGCAATCGCGAGTCAGAGACTAACGCGCACTTAATATCCGAACGAGGCTTTTCCGGCATGCATGTTGTCGTGATGGGCGCTGGCGTCATCGGGACGACGGCGGCCTGGTATCTTTTGGAAAACGGCCATCAGGTTACGGTCATCGACCGACAGCACGCCGCCGGACAGGAAACAAGCTTTGCCAATGGTGGCCAGATTTCCACATGCCACGCCACACCGTGGGCAAACGGACATACCCCTGTCCAAATCCTGAAATGGCTGGGACGTGAAGAAGCGCCGCTTTTGTTCAGGATGCGATGGGACCCGCAACTGTTTTCATGGGGATTACGGTTTTTGCGCAATTGCACGGATAAACGTGCGCGCGCAAACCTTGAAAAGGCACTGCGGATCGCGACTTACAGCCGCGATTGCCTGAAAAATCTGCGCAGCAACCTTAACCTTGAATATGATCATCTGGAACAGGGTATTCTTCACGTCTGCCGGAATGAGGATGAACTGGCAACAGTTGAAAAAGCCACACGCCAGATGCAGGAATTCGGCCTGAACCGCCATATGGTAAGTGCTGCGGAATGCCTTGAAATCGAACCGGCATTGCGTGACAGCAATGCCAAGATCATCGGCGGCAGCTTCACCCCCGATGATGAAAGTGGCGATGCGCGAAAATTTACCGAACTTCTGGCAGAACAATGCCGGGAACGCGGGGCCATCTTTAGGCTCGGCACCACCATAACCGGTCTTAAGCAGGATCAGGGACGGATTACCGCCGTCAGCACCGATAAGGGCGATGTTACGGGCGATTGTTATCTGATGTGTCTGGGTAGTTACAGCCCGCTTTTGTTAAAGCCGATCGGCATTCATTTGCCAGTTTATCCGTGCAAGGGATATTCGATCAGCATCGATACCACCGGATATAACGGCGCGCCACAGGTGGCCCTGATCGATGACAGTGTAAAGATGGTTTATTCCCGGCTTGGAAACCGGCTTCGCGCGGCGGGCACGGCAGAACTGGACGGGTATAATCTGAGAATGTCGGAACGGCGTCAAAAGATGATTGCCGATAAGGCATTCGAATTGTTCCCGAATTCCGGTGATCGTTCAACAATCGAGTTCTGGTCGGGACTTAGACCCGTCACACCCGATTCTGCCCCTGTTATTAGTGATACCAAATATGATAATCTTTACCTCAATACGGGGCACGGGACATTGGGGTGGACCATGAGTTGTGGTTCCGGAAAGGCTATCGCGGACCTGATAGATGGCCGCCAGCCAGATATCTCGCTTCTCGGACTGGGCATCGACCGTTTTTAAACGATTGATTACTGGATAACGATGGGATCAGGGGCCGACATGACCACAGACTCCCCGATTGGTGCGGAAACCGCACCATTGGCCGATCAGGTTGTACTGAATGCTTTGCCCTATGCCGCAGTAATCTGCGACCGGAGCGGCAAGGTTTTGCAGTGTAACGACGCCATGGCGAACCTGATAAATGTTGCCCGCGACCGGATGATCGGGCGCAAGGCAGGTTTCCTGTCGCCCGGCCTTCTGAATGACATTGATGATGTGTTTGCATCGGGCCGGACCTGGCGCGGGGATATCGTGCTGGTCAATGCCAGCAATGACAGTCACGTCTGTGATCTGTCGATTGCACCGCTTGAGTATTTCCGCGACAACGAAACACGTACTGCGGTTCTGATGACGCTCTTGGAAAATGACAGGCAGCAACAGGCCGAACGCACCCTGATGGAACATAACCGCGAGCGGTCGGACGCCAACGCCTCGAAATCCGACTTTATCGCCAATATGGGCCATGAATTGAGAACCCCTCTTAACGCGATTATCGGCAATTCCGAGCTGATCGCCGAAGGCGTTCTGGGCAACCTTTCCGAAAGCTATCGCGATTGTGCCCGCGACGTCCATGAAGCCGGAACCCATTTGCTGGAACTTGTGAACAATGTTCTGGATGTTTCCAAACTGTCAAACGGCTCGATGGCGCTGCAAATGGCAGAGGATGATATTTGTTCCGTGACGCAGGAAGCTGCAAAGCTTGTCCGCGATGACATCAAGAAACGGCATCACAAACTGACTCTGAACTTGCCGGAAAAACCGCTGGTGATGCAGTGCGACCGGTTAAAGCTGAAACAGATTCTGATCAATATCCTGAGCAATGCTGCGAAATTCACCCCGGATGGCGGCGAAATTTCGGTAACATTGACCGCTTTGGACGATGAAATCTGCTTTGCCGTGCAGGACAACGGTGTCGGCATGAGCCCGAACGACATTCCCCGCGCCCTTGCCCGGTTCTCTCAATTGCATCCGTCCGGCGTCAAGGAAAGTGCGGGTACCGGCCTTGGCCTGCCACTGGCGAAGCTTCTGGTTGAATTGCACGGCGGGCGGCTAAGCATTGAAAGCGATCTCGGCAAGGGTACCACCGTGCGGATCACCCTGCCCCGCGTTTGAAAACTCAGCCTGTATGACGAAATGCCCGCCGATATTTCGCCGGGCATTTTGCATTACTGTGTGGCTGACTGGTTGATCTGATCGTGACGCAACCGGATTTCTTCGGGCCAGCGGCTTTTGATATAAGACAGCGAGGCAATGATTTCCTCGTCGGTCAAAACATCCTCGAACCCCGGCATGGCTGATTGATAGCCATCCCCGATCATTTTTGCCGGACCGTATTTGGTCAGCTCGAACAGCACTTCATCGGGATGATGCCATGTATGGCCGGTTTCATCATGGGGCGGTGCAGGCAGCAAACCATCGTCGCTCCGTTCTCGCCAGTTTGCTTCGCCCTTGAAATCGCGGCCATGGCAGGACGCACAATTGGCGTCATAGATTTTCTTGCCCATTGCAACCAGTTGCAGATCACCGGGTTGCAGGTGCACCTGCGTGCTGTCACTGGTCTTTCCGGTTCCATAAACGATCCCGGCAATTACGACGATTGCAGACACAACCCCACCGATGGCGAAAATTGATTTGTTTTTCACCGAACATCTTCCTTCTTTTAAATTGCGCAGGCTATCCCGCCAGATCGTTGATAATGGGACAATGAGGACGGTGATCTCCTTGGCATGCGTCAACCAGATGCGACAATGTCTTTTGCAGACTTTGCAATTCGGCGATCTTGCGTTCGATCTCGATCAGGTGTGTTTTGGCAATCTGCTTCACATCGGCCGATGCCCTATTGCGGTCCTCGTATAAGGACAGCAGAACACGGCAATCCTCGACCGAGAAACCAAGACCACGCGCACGCTGCAGGAATCGTAATTTGTGCAGATCATTATCACTGTAATCACGATATCCATTCTCCTGACGTCCCGGCTTTATCAGACCGATATCCTCGTAATAGCGGATGGTCTTTGCCGGAAGGCCGCTGTCGCGCGATGCATCGGATATGTTCATGATTTTTCTCCGCGTACTTTCCACCGGCGTAGCAACAACGAGTTACTGACCACCGAAACCGAGCTTAGGGCCATCGCGGCACCTGCAATCGCGGGGCTCAGGATACCGAACGCCGCCAAAGGCACGCCGATCACGTTGTAGCCAAAAGCCCAGAACAGGTTTTGTGCAATCTTGCGTCGTGTTGCAATTGATACATCAATTGCACCGGCGACAAGTACCGGATCGGATCGCATCAGGGTGATGCCCGCCGTTTCCATGGCAACATCGGTCCCCCCGCCCATGGCAATACCAACGTCGGCCGCCGCCAAGGCGGGTGCATCATTGATGCCATCACCGACCATTGCCACGTGACGGCCTGCCTTACGCAGTTTTTCGACCTCGCGCGCCTTGTCCTGCGGGCGAACGCGACCGCGTCCTTCTTCAAGGCCAAGCTGGACCGCGACATAAGATGCAACATCCTCGCCATCACCAGACAACATGATGCTATTGATTCCGCGCGCCTTCAGATCGGCAATCGCCTGCTTTGCCGAAGGACGGATGCGGTCTTCAAGTGTGATGAAACCAGCAAACTTGCCATCAATCGCAACCAGAATGACGGTTTGGCCGCGCCCTTCGTAATCGGCAATCTGGCGGCCAAGATCACTACCTGGCAATCCAATACCAAGATCGGCAAGCATTGCCTCATTGCCTATAACGACCTTGTGGTCTTCGACCTTTGCCTGAACACCGGCACCGGTTTTGCTGCCAAAATCAGTGATGTCAGGAATTTTAATTTCCTGTTTGCGTGCGGCATTGACGATTGCACGCGCCAGCGGATGTTCGCTTGCGGCCTGCACGGCGGCGACCATCCGCAGCAGTTCGGCTTCATCTGTGCCCTCTGCAGGTTTGATGTCTCGAACTGTTGGCGTGCCCTCGGTCAAAGTACCGGTTTTATCGAAAACCACGGTATCGACGTTATGGGCCTGTTCCAGTGCGTCAAAATTGCGGATCAGAATACCGCTTTTGGCTGCGGCACCGGTTCCGGCCACCAAAGCCGTCGGCGTCGCCAGGCCCAGCGCACAGGGACAGGCAATGACCAAAACCGAAACCGCGGCAACAATCGATGTTTCAATGCTTGCGCCGAAAAACAGCCACCCGCCGAAGGTAATCAAGGCAATTACGATAACCACCGGCACAAATATCCCGGAAACTTTGTCGACCAGTTTCTGAACCGGTGCCTTTCCGGTTTGAGCCTGTTCAACCAGCCGGATGATCCGTGACAGGGTTGTGTCTTCGCCGATTGCCGTCACTTCGATATCAAGCCGTCCGGTGCCATTGACCGCACCGCCGACAACCGTATCGCCGGATACACGCGCTACCGGGCGCGTTTCGCCGGTGATCAGGCTTTCATCCAGTTCACTTTCACCAGCCGAAACCCTGCCATCTACGGGAACCCGTTCGCCGGGCAGGACCCGAACGATGTCACCTATCACCAGTTCGACAATGTCGACCTCAATCTCGCCTCTAGCAGTATCGAGTTTGCGGGCACGGCGCGGCCGCAATGCCATCAGCTCACGAATGGCGGCCGACGCACCGCGTTTGGCACGCTCCTCCATGATCTTGCCGGCAAGGATCAGAGTAATGATCGCAGCCGATGCTTCGAAATAAAGATGCACCTGCCCGCCATGACCGACCACCAGCATGTTATAGAGGCTAAGAAAATAGGCGGCCGATGTACCAAGTGCGACCAGCACATCCATATTGGCACTGGCGTTGCGCAATGCCATCCATGCACCACGATAAAAGCGCCAACCAATCACGAACTGCACCGGGGTCGCCAGGGCCAGTTCGACCCAAGGGCTTAAATGAAAACCGACACCCAGATACATCCAGATCATCTGGGCCACCAGTGGTGCCGTCAGGATGATTGATGCCCCCAGCCACAGAAGCGATTTATCAAAACCCGCTTTGCCGGTATCTTGCTGCCTGTCGGCTTGGTGGTTGCGTGAAACCGCGTGATAGCCGGCTTTCTCAACGGCGGCGATGACATCGGCATCGTCGACCTGCCCGGGCAAGATACGGATATCGGCCCGTTCCAGTGCGAAATTGACACTGGCTTCGGTAACGCCGGACAATTTGCCCAATGCCTTTTCGACGCGAAGCGCGCAATTGGCGCAGGTCATGCCATCAATATCAAAAGACCGGCTTTCATCCGCCACGGAATAGCCTGCGGAACGAATAGTATCGGCCAGTTTTCCAACAGATGTCTGGTCGCGATCAAAGGTGATATGCGCAGAATTCAGCGCAAGGTTTACCTCGGACGATACACCGGGCAACTTGCCCAGCGCCTTTTCAATGCGCCCGACGCAGGATGCGCAGCTCATGCCATCGATTTGAAGGGTAACTTCATCTCGCACCCCCTTTCCTGCGGGTTTCGGTAAACCGGGTGCACCGTTGCCGACATTATCGGGGATACCGGCTTCTGATTGCCTGTCCATTTTGGTCACCATTCCATGGTCAATAACTTGATATGGGCAACCATAGACTTTCCAGCAACTGGAAGGTCAAGGATAAAACGATCACATGAATATTGCGTGTCGGATCAACGAACAAATGGCTGATAAAAAAGAAAAACCCCGGACAATGCCGGGGTTTTTGCCAAATGATTTTGCGTTCTCAGGCGTGCGGGTTCGGCTCGCCTACGGCACGGAACTGAATATAGTTGGGCAGCCCCATCATATCAATCAGGCGGATCTGCTGTTCCAGCCAATATGCGTGATCCTCTTCGCTGTCATCAAGCAGCGTGGTCAGCATATTGCGCGTCTGATAATCCTCTTCCTTCTCGGCGAGTTTGATCGCCTTTTTCAGAAGATCGATCACATGATATTCATGCTCAAGATCGTTTTTCATCATCTCGGGCACGGTTTTGCCGATCTTGATCGGGGTGCGTGACGCGGTATCGGGCACACCTTCAAGGAACAGAATGCGCTCAATAAGGCGTTTCGCGTGTTCGAGCTCTTCGTCCTTTTCATGATGCATACGGGCATAAAGCGCATGCAAACCCCAATCGAGATACATCTCGGCATGGGTGTTGTACTGGTCAGCGGCGGACAATTCAGCCGTAAGCTGCTTGTTCAGCGCGTCGATAACTTTCTTGTTACCCTTCATGGCGTAAAGCTCCTGAATTGTTAGTCGCCGTCGCCAGAACGGCTTTGAATATAATTCTGCATCCCGACATTCTCGATCTGCCACTGCTCGGTCTCGAGCCAGTCGACATGTTCTTCCTGATCTTCAAGGAATTTGACCAGAAGGTCGCGGGTAACGAAATCTTCGGCCTTTTCGCAAGCGGTAATCGCCTCGCGCAAAAGCGGCAGGCTTGCCAGCTCGAATTTAAGGTCGCAGGAAACGATTTCCTCGACATTCTCGCCGATCATAAGCTTGTTCAGATTTTGAAGATTGGGCAGGCCTTCAAGAAACAGGATACGTTCTATGCTGTCATCGGCACGTTTCATTTCCTTGATCGACAGCTTGTATTCGTATTCGCCCATTTCTTCGACGCCCCAGTCGCGCAACATACGGGCATGCAGGAAATACTGGTTAATCGCGGTCAACTGATTGGTCAGAACGCGATTAAGGAAACCGATGATCTTGGGATCACCTTTCATGGTGGCACTCCTGATGATTGGGCTAAACAAATAGTGGGATCCACCACCCTGTTTTTCAAGTAAAAACGGCGACTTTGATTACCATTATCAATAATTTAGCCCGATTTTTTCATAAATTCTGCTTAAACCCGTACAAGTAAAAATCATTCGCGCAGACACCGCTGCGAATGAAAATCGGTCCACATGTTTGCGGGTATTTTTCCGTTTTTCGATCAATCTTTGCGCCCCATTTGCACGTACGAGTCGCAAACCACACTTTCTCTGTCGGAGTTCACCCAAAAATGTCTGACTTCAGATCAATCCGTTTCGTTCTGGGTGATCAGCTATCTCCGTCACTGACGAGCTTGCGGGATGCTGATCCTGATCACGACGTGATTGTCATGGCCGAACCGGCAAGCGAGGCGACCTATGTCGGCCATCACCGCCAAAAGATCGTATTCATTCTGTCTGCCATGCGGCATTTCGCAGATGGTCTGCGCGCACGCGGTTTCAAGGTTTGCTATTTCGATTACCGGAATAATCCGACGCAAAGCTTTACCGATGCCCTGAAACTGGCCTTGGAAGAATATTTGGTTGATCAGGTAGTGATAACCGCTCCCGGTGAATGGCGCGTCCTTCGTGAAATCCAAACATGGGCCTATAAATTTGGCATCACACTCGATATCCGCGACGATGATCGATTCTTCGCTCCGCTTTCGACATTTTCCGAATTTGCCGAAAACCGCAAGGAGCTCCGCATGGAGTACTTCTATCGGCAACTTCGGCGTTCGACCGGTATCCTGATGGAACCGGATGGCAAGCCGGTTGGTAAACAATGGAACTTTGATCACGACAATCGCAAACGCCTGCCTGATGATCACACATCACCACCCCCGGTAACCTTCAAACCCGATGCGATAACGCAATCGCTGCTGGATCGTGTGGCAACGGACTTCCCGAATGCCAGTGGCAGCGAAGCAAATTTCGGCTGGGCGGTAACACGCAAAGACGCCCTTAAAGTTCTCGATCACTTCATCACACATCGACTGCCACTTTTTGGCGACTATCAGGACGCCATGACCGTCAAAAGCAGCACCGTTTATCATGCGCTTCTAAGCGGCTACATCAATATTGGTCTTTTGCTGCCCGATGAAGTCTGCCGGGCGGCTGAAAAAGCCTACAAGGCTGGTAACGCACCGCTTAACGCAACAGAAGGCTTCATTCGTCAGATTCTTGGCTGGCGTGAATATGTACGCGGGCTTTACTGGTTTATGGGTCCCGATTACGGCACGGATAACCACCTTGATGCCACTCGCCCCCTGCCCGGATTTTTCTGGGATGGCGATGTCGCCATGAATTGTCTGCATCATGCGATTACCGAAACGCTCGACAATGCCTATGCTCATCACATCCAGCGACTGATGGTGATTGGCAACTTTGCGCTTCTCACCGGACTTGATCCGAAGGGAGTCTGTGAATGGTATCTGGCGGTTTACATTGATGCGTTTGAATGGGTCGAACTTCCCAATACATTTGGCATGGCGCTTTATGCCGACGGCGGAAAAATGGCATCAAAGCCCTATGCCGCAAGCGGAAAATACATCAACCGGATGTCTGATTACTGCGTGGGCTGCCGATACAGCCCCCATAAGAACATAGGGCCCGATGCATGCCCCTTTAACGCGCTTTACTGGCATTTTCTGGACCGCAACAGCGATAAACTCGGTAAAAATCCGCGCCTTGGTATGCCTTATCGCAACTGGTCACGCATGAATGACAACAGTAAAACGGCACTGATCAAACAGGCCGAACATTTCCTGACCCGGATGGATGATGGAACAATCCCAGAGCCATCGCATCAGCGAAGCCTGTGGTAGACCCGTTTGCCAGCAAAACATTGGCATCTTCAGAAAACAGAAAAACAAAAAGCCGGACGATTTGCCCGGCTTCTGCTTACACAGCGGCCTATAAACTGGCGCTGTCGAAATTTATTCTGGCTTAGGCGATCGCGTCACGAGCAGCTTTGCGCGCGACATCTTTAATCTGCCAGTGAGAAATTCCGACATCATCCAGGTCACGCTTGTCGAGATTGTAGAGTTCATTCGCAACAGAGCGTGCATAGGCCCAACGGCGAACAGCAACGAGAATACTGGACAAGAACATGTTGAACCTCCTTGGGTTAAGAAAAAGAACGCTAGCCTGCGGAGCTTCCGCTTTTATCCGGCGCATTCAGCACTTCACTTTCTGCAATGCAATATGCCTGTAAGTACTACATCTCTCAACCACCAAAGAATGCATATCATCTATTCCAAAACGTCACAATTGAATGGGTTCAACTCCCAAACTTATGGAGTCAGCAAACGTTAAAATCGAACCAAATCATATATTTCAGGTCCCGACATTCATGCGGCGATGCAATATAATCACATAAGACATATCTGATCATTCGACCTAAAGCGCCTCCTTTGCGCATGGATTGTCTGCCAATTGGTCGCGCACGCCTGTTGCCAATTCAAAGAACTGTTCCCTTACAGCACCAGCATACGGATTGGCATTTTCAATCGCCCAGAAAACACCAGGCGCGTCATAACGGACCATTTCAGTAGCCTGGACCAGTAAATCAAAACTTGCTGTTGTCATGCGTGCTGGCAATGGGCCCATCTGTACCAGAACCTTGGCAATCAAGTGTGTCACGCCCTGCACGACCGCCGCCTCGCGGTCATGTGCCTCCGGGGTGACAACAAATACCTTAAGGCCCAGAACGTGGCGTAGAAATGCACCAACCCGGCGGAATTGACGTCCCCGAACCGGGCATATCGCGATCTTGAGTCCTGAAATGCCAGCCCGTGCGCTTTGCGGTCCAAATAACGGATGAGTTCCAATAATATCGACATGATCGGGAAGCCCTTCGAGCATCATGCGCGCCGGTTCCATTTTAACGGACCCCACATCCAGAATAATGGCTCCCGCACGCACATGCGGTGAAATGGTCGCGATTACCGATCTCATTGCCGTTACCGGGACGGCCAAAATGACGATGTCGCATTGTGCAACCGTCACAACATCCGCCGCCCGCAAATTTAATTCCAAAGCAGACGCAGATACGGCATCTGCATTGATGTCATGTACAAAAAGCGCGAAATGATCCATCAGATGCCGGGCTGTCAAACGCCCAAGGGCACCAAACCCGAAAATCCCGATGGTCGGGTGATCCGGAAATAAAAAAGGCATCGCCTAGTCTCCAAAGAGCTGCGATGCCGGTGCCTGTCCTTATAAAATCAACCGCCGACGACGCAGCGGTTGAACATAGAAAAACGCTCCCGCCTTATGTGGCAGGGCCGTAATAGAAATCAGCAAACAGGCAAATAACGTTTTCCATGGCAGCAATTAATAATACCAAACCGTCCTATGTCAAGGCATCTGGTATAGAGCAGCACAGTAACGCCTCTCACGCTCTCGCAGAGGTTTTCGCGCCTTCTCCGGATACGAGCCCAAACTACATACAACGAATTCAAATTGCACCGGCACGCCTTTTCCAAGCTGTTACAAATACGGACATAGTTCATTCAGTTGTGCGTCATTGGAATAACTGTCTTGCAGCGAAATACGCTAATTTCCCTTGCTGCCATGCAATATAATTAAAAGCTAACACGCTATTTTTGTAACAGTTTGTTTCAGTTCGCATTCTGGAAACGCCTTGTTACAGTTTTGTGAGTGCAAAGGGTCCCCCTTCGCAGCATGTTGTCGCTGCAATTGGTTTAAAGCCAGGGAGGAAACCTAAATGAATCTGCGCAAAACCATTCTCGCCACCGGTGTGGCGTTCTCTGCTCTCGCGACTGCAAGCTTTGCACATGCCGAACCGACTGCCGAAGTCCTGCATTGGTGGACATCGGGCGGTGAAGCCAAAGCCGTCGCGGCTCTTAAAGAAGATTTCGAAGCAAATGGCGGCAAATGGGTTGATAGCCCGGTTGCCGGTGGTGGCGGTGACGCCGCCATGACCGTATTGCGTTCACGCGTTCTTTCGGGCGATGCCCCGGCAGCCGTTCAGCTTAAAGGCCCGGCGATCCAGGATTGGGCCGAACAGGGTGCGCTTGCTGATCTTAATGACGTTGCTGAAGCAGAAGGCTGGGACAAAGTTATCCCGCCAGCAATTCAGACCGTGATGCAGTATGACGGCGATTATGTTGCTGTTCCGGTAAACATTCACCGTGTTGACTGGATCTGGGCAAACCCGGAACTGCTGGCCAAAGTTGGCGCCACCGAAGCGCCGAAAACCTGGGACGAATTCAATGCCCTTGCAGATAAGCTGAAAGCAGCTGGCATCACGCCAGTCGCCCATGGTGGTCAGCCGTGGCAGGACGCAACGGTCTTCGAAACCGTCGTTCTGGGCCTTGGCGGCGCTGAATTCTACCAGCAGGCACTTGTCGATCTGGACGAAGACGCGCTTAAATCCGACACGATGAAAGCCGTGTTCGACCAGATGCGCAAAATCCGCGGTTATGTCGATGCCGACTTCCCGGGCCGCGACTGGAACCTTGCAACCGCAATGGTCATGAATGGCGATGCCGCCATGCAGATCATGGGTGACTGGGCAAAAGGCGAATTCCTTGCTGCCGGTAAAGTCCCGGGCAAAGACTTCATCTGCTCGGCAACTCCGTCTGACCACGGCTATCTGTTCAACGTTGACAGCTTTGCCATGTTCAACGTTTCCGGTGACGACAAGGTCGAAGGCCAGAAACTGCTTGCAGAACTGATCGTTGGCGAGAAATTCCAGGAAACCTTCAACCTGCTCAAAGGCTCGATCCCTGCACGTCTTGGCGTTCCGCTCGATAAATTCGACGATTGTGCGAAGAAGTCCGAGGCTGACCTTCTGGCTGCCCAGGATGCAGACGGCTTCCTTCCGTCGATGGCACACGGCATGGCGCTTCGCGGTCACCTTTCGGGTGCGATCATTGACGTCGTAACCGCTCACTTCAACTCCGACATGTCGTCCGACGAGGCAGTCTCGCGTCTGGTCGAAGCTGTTGAACTGGCCAAAGACTAATCTCATCTGACCTGTACAGTCACTATGGCTGACAACGCGCCGGCCCCGGAAATATCCGGGGCCGGATTCCCGCTACTTTAATTATTTGAGGCAAAGGGTATGGGGGCTTCTTCAAGCACCGAAAGCAACCTGACGGCCAGCATCCAGCGTCATCTGTCCAAGATCGTTGTTGCGCCGTCCTTTGCTGCGTCTCTGTTTTTCGTCTACGGATTCATCTTGTGGACGGGCTATATGGCGTTCTCGAAATCGCGCATGCTTCCGGTCTGGGACTGGGCCGGTCTGCGGCAATACGAACGTCTGTGGCAAATGGAACGCTGGCATGTTGCCATCGAGAACCTGCTGATTTTCGGCGGTCTCTTTATTGTTATCTGCCTGTTTCTTGGCTGCCTGCTTGCGGTTCTTCTGGATCAGCGCATTCGTGCAGAAGGCGTGCTTCGCACAATTTTCCTTTATCCGATGGCCCTGTCCTTCATCGTGACCGGTACCGTCTGGAAATGGCTTCTCAATCCGGGCCTTGGCCTTGAAAGCATGATGCATGATCTTGGCTGGACCAGTTTCAAATTCGACTGGCTGGTCAATTCGGACATGGCGATCTATACCGTCGTGATCGCAGCCGTCTGGCAGGCATCGGGTTTTGTGATGGCAATGTTCCTTGCGGCATTGCGCGGTGTCGATCAGGACATCATTCGCGCAGCCTACATGGATGGTGCCAGCCTGCCCCGTATCTATTTCGGCATTATCATTCCGTCGATCCGTCCGGTTTTCCTAAGTGCCATTGTCGTTCTGGCCCATCTGGCCGTTAAAAGCTTCGACCTTGTCATTGCACTTACCGGCGGCGGACCGGGCTATTCGTCCGATCTTCCGGCAACCTTCATGTACACGATGGCCTTCCAGCGCAACCAGCTGGGTGTTGGTGCCGCAAGTGCCATGATGATGCTGGCGACCGTTATGGCGATCATTGTGCCGTATCTGTATTCCGAACTGCGCGGAGGCAAGAAAAATGGCTGATATTCAGCATTACAGCCATGACGCAGGCTGGAAACATACCATACTGCGCGGGTTGCTATATCTCGTTCTGATCCTGTTCGCCGCCTACTATCTGTTCCCTCTTTTCGTGATGATTTCGACCTCGTTGAAGTCGCTTGATGAGATTCGAGAGGGCTCGCTCATTTCGCTGCCGCGCGTCATCACGTTCGATGCATGGACCTATGCGTGGAACGAGGCCTGTGTCGGCGTTGAATGTTCGGGGATCAAAATTTACTTCTGGAACTCGGTCAAAATGGCGGTTCCGGCGGTTCTGATTTCGACATTCCTTGGTGCGATCAACGGATATGCCCTGACTAAATGGCGTTTTAAAGGGGCGAATATCGTCTTTGCCCTGCTGCTGTTTGGTTGCTTCATTCCGTTCCAGGTCGTGCTGCTGCCGATGTCACAGGTTCTGGGGTCACTTGGCCTTGCCAGCTCGACCACCGGTCTTGTTCTTGTGCATGTCGTGTACGGCCTGTGCTTCACCACCCTGTTCTTCCGCAATTACTACGTTTCGATCCCAGATGAACTGGTGAAGGCAGCCACCATCGACGGCGCAGGTTTCTTCACCATTTTCTGGCGTATCATTCTGCCGATTTCGACACCGATCATCGTGGTGTCGGTCATCTGGCAGTTTACCCAGATCTGGAATGACTTCCTTTTCGGTGCCTCGTTCGCTTCGGGCGATAGCGCACCGATGACTGTCGCACTCAACAATATCGTCAACACCACAACCGGCGTGAAACAGTACAATGTCGATATGGCCACGGCCCTGCTGACCGGCCTGCCGACGCTACTTGTTTATGTTCTGGCCGGAAAATACTTCGTCCGCGGCCTGACCGCCGGTTCGGTGAAGGGATAAGCAAATGGCATCACTCACCCTTGATAAAGTTCGCAAGGCCTTCGGTCCTGTCGAGGTTCTCAAAGAAATCAATATTGCGATTGAAGACGGCGAGTTCCTGGTTCTGGTCGGCCCGTCGGGTTGCGGCAAATCCACCCTTCTGAACCTGATTGCAGGTCTGGAAGGTTCCAGCGACGGGGAAATCCGCATCGGTGATCGCGTGATCAACGATGTCCACCCCAAGGACCGCAACATCGCGATGGTGTTCCAGTCCTACGCGCTTTATCCGAATATGACTGTGCGCAAGAACATCACATTTGGTCTTGAAATCCGTGGCGTTTCGGCAGCAGAACGCGACAAGGCTGTCGCCGATGTCGCCAAACTGCTGCAGATCGAAGCCCTGCTGGATCGCAAGCCTTCCCAGCTTTCGGGTGGTCAGCGTCAGCGCGTTGCGATGGGCCGTGCGCTTGTCCGCGATCCGGACATATTCCTGTTTGACGAACCTTTGTCGAACCTTGATGCCAAGCTGCGCGTCGATATGCGTACCGAAATCAAGAAACTGCATCAGCGTCTGGGTGCCACCATCGTTTACGTGACGCATGATCAGATCGAAGCCATGACCCTTGCCTCGCGCATTGCGGTTATGAAAGACGGCATCCTGCAGCAATTCGATACGCCGCAGAACATCTATGAACGCCCGAACAACATCTTTGTTGCCGGCTTCATCGGTTCGCCGTCGATGAACTTCATCAACGCAACCCTGATCAATGACAACGGCAATCTGGCCATATCGATCAAACGCGATAACGACCCGATCATTCTGCCGCTGAAAGATGCTCCGGAAAGCTATCAGAGCTATGTGGGTAAAGATGTCGTTTTCGGCATCCGTCCGGAAGGTTTGACTCACAAGCGTACCGGTTCTGATGAACCGGGCAGCCAGTATGTCAATTTCGACTGCAAGGTCGAAGTTATTGAACCTACCGGTGCTGACACCATGACCGTTGTCGAAATCGGCGGGAAGGAAATCGTTGCACGTGTACGGCCTGACCGGGCACCACAACCGGGCGAGATCATGACATTCTCGGCCGACATGTCTCAGATCAGTCTGTTTGATCCGGTAACGGAACTTCGGATCTGATCTGATCGGCGGGTGGTTCTGGGGGCCACCCGCCGTTCTTGTACTGATAAGACTCTTAAAAATGGCCCGGAATTCCCGGGCCTTTTTGACTCAGACTTTGTCGACGCGCCGCGGCAATACAATTGTGACTTCCAACCCGCGTCGGGGCAGATTGCGTAATCGTATCGTCCCGTCATGGGCATCGATGACCGTTTTCACAATCGATAGTCCAAGGCCGCTCCCCCCTGTGGTGCGTGCACGTGATCCTTCGACGCGAAAGAACGGCAGGAAAACATCTTCCTGATATTCCTCGGCAATACCGGGTCCCTCGTCCCGGATGGAAACCAGAACCATATCGGCCGTCGCATCCAGACTGACATAGGCGCGATAGCCGTATTTCAAGGCATTCTCGATCAGGTTGGTGAAGGCACGTTTTAGTGTTCCCGGCCGACAGGTCAGACGGATGCTGCGCTTGTCACCAAATGAATGGGCCTCGTCCCCGCCGCCAAAAACCGTATGTACCGAACTGAAACGAAGCGGTTGCGGTCCCTCGAAACTTACCGGACGGCCAAGATCGGCATAATCGTCACAAATAGCTTGGAGAACCGATGTAAAATCGACGGTGCGTTCATCTTCCTTGTGAATCCAATCCCCCAGGAAATCGAGCGCATCATTTAAAAGCCCGTCCATTTCATCAAGATCGCGCAATACGGTTTCGCGCAATTCTTCATTGTCGATAAATTCTGCACGCAGACGCAGGCGCGTGCTGGGCGTACGCAAATCGTGTGAAATTGCGGCCAGCATACGGGTTCTGTCACCCAGCATCCGCGAAATCCGCTCGCGCAATCCATTATAAGCCGCCGCCATTGAACGGGCCTCTGTCGGTCCGCGCTCCTCCACCGGGGGGCCTTCAACTTCGTCGCCCTGGCGAATAATTGCCTCGGTCAGATTTTTAAAGGGGCCTGCCAGCAGATCAGCCAAAGCGGCAAACACAGCCAAAACGGCAACAACCCCAACCAGAAAGATCAGAAACACCATGGATGGCGATGCATAGTCGGACCACAGAACAGGATGGGACAGCAGCATTCGCATGCCGGAAGGCAACGTGACCTCGATACGTGCTTCAAGTCCCTGCCGGGCTATTTCTCGCGAAAGTCCGGCAAAAAACAGACTGGGATTTTCAGCAGTTTCAATCAGGTCGCGCTGTTCTGAACCAAGGCGACCACGACGAAAATGGACCTTTACCGATGTCGGCCAGCCTGTATCGGCCAGACGTGCAGGCATTGCGATATGTTGTGCCGGGCGCGAAAACATCAGGATGGTGCCGATATCATCGGCTGGCAGCACACGAAGGGAAAGCCCGTCACGCGCGGCTATATCAACAATATTCCCCTGTAATTCAGGGCTTTCGGCGATCAGGATCAACTCGCGGATGGTAAAACCAAGCGTGTAGGCCCGGCTGATCCGCTCGCTGCGTTCGATGATGTATTTCGAGGCAATCGAACTGATCCCGGCGATAATGACCCCGCCGACCATCATAATCATAAAGATGCGCCCGCCCAGCGTGCGGGGCTTGAACCGCCGCATATATTCGCAAAACGCACCAGTCTGATCTGCCATGGATCGAATTCCTAGACGGTCCTCGTATCGGCACAAAACTGATAGCCAATGCCGCGCACAGTTTTGATCAGTTTTGGGTTTTTGGCATCTTTTTCAATTTTACGACGCAGGCGACTGATCTGGATATCGATACTGCGGTCAAACGGGATCGAGCTTTGACCGCGCACGATATCGACAAGCTGTTCACGCGACAGCGCACGCTTGTTATGCTTGACCAGTGCCAGCAACAGCGAAAATTCCCCGGTCGACAAATGCACCGCCACATCGTCAAGATCGCGCAATTCACGTGATCCGATATCGAGCGTCCAGTCGGCAAACAGGATTTTCTGGGTTTTGGTTTCTTCGTGATGGACCTGTGTCACGGTACCAGTTTCAAAACGGCGGAACACAGCCCGAATACGGGCCAGCAATTCGCGCGGATTGAACGGCTTGGTCAAATAGTCATCCGCCCCCAGTTCAAGACCAAGAATACGGTCCGTATCCTCGCCCACCGCGGTCAGCATGACAATCGGCACCTTGGAATTGCGGCGCACATCGCGGCAGAGCGCAAAGCCATCCTCGCCGGGCAACATGATATCAAGGATCACCAGATCAATATTCCAGTCACGAAGCGCACGATGCATTTCCGCCCCATCGGAAACGGTGGTAATGCGAAACCCGTGCTGGAGCAGGAATTTTTTCAGGAGCTTCTGGATTTCCTGATCGTCATCGACAACCAGAATATGGGGTTCACGTCGCGTACTCAGTCTCCGCCTCCCTTCGGTCGACAGGCCCGTGACCGGGCTGTGGCGCGGAGTTTAGTGCATATCGTTACAGGATTGAACCATTTTACCAAGCACCGGACATAATTGAAAAAGCCGAGGACAAAATCCCCGGCTTTTCAGGTAAAATCTCTTTATATACAGCAGCTTAAAAACCTATTTAAGGTCATAAACTTTTGTACTGCCCGATACTTCGCTTGCCACAATCAGCATGGCATTGCCGGTGGGGCTATCCTTTGCTTCGACAAACAACATACCTTCCGGGGCAAGTTCGCCTGCGGTGTCTGCTTCCGGATTGCCGGAAAAACGACGATCTGAATGATAGGTGACAAATTGCGGATTAGTCGGATTGGTCAGATCATAGACCATAAATCCGCCCTGACGTTCCAGACCGATAAAGGCATAAGGTGTGCCATTAACGTAGCCCGTTGCCAGACCTTCGGGTTCCGGACCCTTGTCATCCGAACGGTCATCGCGGCTATAGTTTTCGGTGTTTGATGCGTTGAAAACTCTCCCGTAATTGGCCGCCATGAACTGTTCGAACTTGTCGCCACTGTCAAAGACCATGTCGCCATTCGCATTCAGGACCGAGAACGAACGTGCACCATAGCTGTAGATCACATCGAAATCGCCATCGCCGTCCGTATCGCCCTGCGCAGTGGTTGTTTTCAAGCGCCCAAGGTTTTCATCTTTTTGCAGGGTTGCGGCATTCGGGAAGGCGACCGGATCAAGGGTCAGTTTTCCGACGCGGGTTTCTTCGCTGTAACCGTCATAGTCGCGTGAGTCGCCTTCGTTTGCCGTCAGGACCCATGTTTTGCCGCCGATTTCAATCGCATCGATCGTGTCTGGCATATACATGCCCATTACCGGCCATGTGCGAATATTGATTTTACCGTCCTTGTCACTGGCATCGAATGCGTTGACTGAATGGTCCTTGAAACCCAGTCCGGCAATGCGGATCACACTGGCGGTTTCAACATCGATGATTGCCACCGCGTTATTTTCCTGAAGCGAAACATAAGCCGTTTTGCTGTCTTTCGAGACGGCGATATATTCCGGTTCGACATCCTGCGCCACGGTCGACGTCCCCGGGTTTGATGTCCGCATGCCATAAGGCAGGTCCGCATCATTCAGGAAGCCGAAGTTTACCGTACGAACATCGGCATCTGACAGATCGGCAAGATTTCCCGATACCGGGATAATCGAAACACTCCCTTCCGGGTCATTGTCGAATGCGTCGTTCGGCTCGCCTTCGTTCGCGACCAGGACGTGCTTACCATCCGGAGTAAACTTGATCATGTCGGGCAATGCACCGACCGCAACGGCAGCGATGAAATCGCCATCGGTGTTAAGGAACAAAGCCTTACCCGGCGACTGTTTGTCTTCATTTTCGACCGCGACGGCAACGATGTTACCATGAATGGCAACGCTATTTGCTGCCTTGCCCCAGGTCGCAAGCTTGATCGCGCCAAGTTTGGCAAGTTTGTGCGGGTTCGACATATCGAGGATATCGATTGCCTTTTCACCGCCGTTCACGACGAAAATACGTTTGCCCACAACGTCATAAGCCGGGATTTCTGCCGCCCCCTCGTCAAAAAGGCCAGTGCGGTATTCACCCATTGGCACAATCGACAGCGGTTTGGCTGCCGGTGATGCCGTATCGACCGTCATGGCCATATTGTTGGAATGGGTCGCCGCACCGCAAGCACCGAGAAGCACAGACATCGCAACAGTCGCCATTAAAGAATAACGCATAAAATCCCCTGATAACGGTTTGAATGAGGCAAATAACCTGATGATAACGCGTAACGGTTTGATGACGCTGCGATGACATTTTCATAAATATCGGACAGCCTGGAATGCTCCAAACTGCATCTGCCCGCGTAAGAAAATAAACCTCGATAATTTTCAGGCAGGAACAGAAAAGATGGCCGCAATCAATATCGCCATTATCGGTGCAGGAATGGCTGGCTTAAAGGCAGCTGCGACCCTTCACAGGAGCGGCGTCAACATAACGGTCTTTGAAAAGAGCCGCGGTACGGGCGGACGTCTGGCGACACGACGCACCAATGTTGGCAATTTCAATCACGGTGCGCAATATGTCACGGCCCTCCATCCTGACTTTAAAGCGTTCCTGCAACAGGCAGAAAACCGGAAAGCAGCCCAGAACTGGAACCCCAACCTGCACCGCAGAGAATCTCCGCATCTGGATATGCCGTTGCGATCAATAGCAGACGGTAATGCCGCCAAAGATATCTGGTATCAGGGCGCACCCCAGATGAACAAACTGATCACCCCGCTTCTGGAACCGTTTGAAATCCGCAAACAACACCGCATTACCCGTATCGATACCGCCGGACCGCGCAGTTTTGTCCTTCATGACGATATGGATGGTGAATTTGGCCCGTTTGACGGTTTGATCGTGACTGCACCGGCACCACAATCAGCAGAATTGTTGCAACCGCTTGCGCCACGGTTTGATGCAATTGCCGATGTTGAAATGGCCCCGTGCTGGGCTGTAATGATCGCCTTTGCCAAACCGTTACCAACAGCATTTGACGCCATGATTCATCCCGATCCGGCCATAAGCTGGGCAGCGCGCAGTGGCAACCATCATCATCTGATCCATAAACCATCACCGGACCTTTGGGTTTTGCATGCAAGTCCCGAATGGTCCCGCGATAACCTTGAAGAGGATAAAGAACGCATCGCATCCCGGTTGCTTGATAAACTACGCGCGGCAAGTGGTGCCAAGCTTTCCGATGTGATTTCGATAGACGCCCATCGCTGGCGATATGCCAGAACAATCATGCCGCTTGGCAAAAGCCATCTTGGCGGAATGAACGGACGGGTTATTGCCGCAGGTGACTGGTGCCTTGGCGCAAGGGTAGAAACCGCATGGTGCAGCGGAAAATGCGCAGCACACGCCCTGATCGAAACACTGATCGGGTGATCGAATGGCGCGGAATGCCAACGGAAAAAGGCCTGAAAAGGCGAACCTGCCCTACAAGATGTGCGTGACCTGTAACCGGCCCTTCGCGTGGCGACGCAAATGGCGCGATTGTTGGGATGGTGTCAAATATTGCTCTGTCCGCTGCCGGGATCAGCGCACATATAACAAAGATGAAGGGCCGCGCCAGACAAACTAACGTCGCCCTATAGATCCCGTCTTGCTTAGGGCAGCCTAACCGCGAAGTGCGTGCAACTGACTGATAAGGCCGGCCGTCGAAGCATCGCGCGCATCGGTCGCCTCATTCCCCTGCACCATCGGCAGCAATTCCTTGGCAAGCTGTTTGCCAAGTTCGACCCCCCACTGGTCATAGGAATTGACGTTCCAGATGATCCCCTGAACAAAGATTTTATGTTCATACATCGCAACCAGCCGCCCCAGTGTAAAGGGATCAAGCTGTTTATACAGGATCATGGTGCTGGGTTTATTCCCGACAAAGACCTTTTGCGGTGCCAGCACGTCAATTTCTGCTGCGGACAGGTTGCCACCGGCAAGCTCGTCACGGACTTCGGTCTCGGTCTTGCCGCGCATCAATGCTTCGGCCTGTGCAAAGCAGTTGGCAATCAGCTTGTCGTGGTGGCTTGCCAACGGATGCAGCGCGTTGGCCGCAACGATGAAATCAACCGGGATCAGTTCCGTACCCTGATGGATCAGCTGATAAAAGGCATGCTGGCCATTGGTGCCGGGTTCACCCCAGATGATCGGGCCGGTTTCATAATAGATCGGCTTGCCATCGCGGGTGACTGATTTGCCGTTGCTCTCCATATCGGCCTGCTGCAAGTAGGCAGGCAAGCGCGAAAGATGCTGGTCATAAGGCAGTATTGCCTGACTGGAGGTCCCCAGAATATTGCGATACCACACCCCGATCAGGGCCAGTGTCACCGGAATGTTGCGCTCAAGCGGGGCTGAACGGAAATGATTATCCATCGCCTGTGCACCACGGAGCAATTCTTCAAACTTCTCGTAACCAACCGCCAAAATGATCGGCAATCCAATCGCCGACCAAAGGCTGTACCGCCCGCCGACCCAGTCCCAGAAACCAAACGCATTATCGGTATCAATGCCGAATTCAGCGACCTTGTCCAAGGCAGTCGATACCGCGACGAAATGCTTGGCAACTGCACCCTCGTCTTTCAGCAAACCCACCAGCCAGTCGCGCGCAGAATAGGCATTGGTCAGGGTTTCGTCGGTGGTGAAGGTTTTGGATGCAATGATGAAAAGCGTCGTTTCCGCATCAAGATCTTTCAACGTATCAACGATATG
This sequence comes from Thalassospira australica, assembly GCF_044790785.1. Taxonomy (GTDB): domain Bacteria; phylum Pseudomonadota; class Alphaproteobacteria; order Rhodospirillales; family Thalassospiraceae; genus Thalassospira; species Thalassospira australica_A. Next base: position 2,287,751 of record NZ_CP085258.1, read on the forward strand.
CGCGCCATCGACGTTGGAAACGAAATGGCAGCGAATGCCTTCGATATGATACGGACGGAGTGCCTCGTTCACCATGACCGGGCCGAGATCAGAACCGCCAATACCGATATTGACCACGTCGGTGATCGCCTTGCCGGTATGGCCCTTCCAGTCACCGGTATGCACGCGCGCGGCAAAGCGCTTCATGCGTGCCAAGACTTCCTTGACGTCAGGCATGACGTCCTTGCCATCAACCATCACCGGATTACCATCGAGATTGCGAAGTGCCGTATGAAGAACAGCACGATTTTCGGTGACATTGATCCGGTCACCGGCAAACATCCGTTCTCGCCAGCTTTCGACATTGGCGCATTCCGCCAATTCGCGTAATGCGGACATCACATCATCGGTGATCAGGTTTTTCGAATAATCGACAAACAGATCATCCTGCGAGACATGAAAACGCGCAAACCGCGCCGGATCATCGGCAAAGGCCTTGCGCAAATTAAGGTTCTTGGAAACTTCCGCGCCCAGTCGATCCAGCTTTTCCCAGCAGGTCGTCAGATTTTCTGTGGACATTCCACCCTCGACTTCAAACAGATAGCAAACAATATCGACGTCATGTCAAAACACTAACATGCCGATATGACCATTTGTGGGACAGTTTGTGGGACATTTTGATGGCAATCCGGCGGGAACAGGATTGCCATCGCACGGATATTAACCGGGTAATCCGTTCGCAGAAAGAAATTCCGAAACCTGCGCCTCGGTCGGCAGGGCGGCAATCGCGCCTCGTTTGGTTGCGGTAATGGCCCCGACCGCATTGGCAAAGCGACAGGCGGCTTCGACCTTTTCCGCGGATTTCAGCAATTCCGGATCTTTGAGCAATCGTGACAGGAAGCCTGCGGTAAACCCGTCCCCTGCCCCGGTCGCATCAACTGCCGCGACCTTGAACGGTTTGGCCGAACCTTGGAAATCGGGGGTAAAGAACCGGCTGCCTTTCGGGCCCGACGTCACGATCATCAGTTTCCAGTGATCGCACCACAGTTCACGCACGCCAGCTTCAAGATCATCCTTGCCGGTGATAAAGGCGACTTCGTCGTCGGAGATTTTCACAACGTCCGCCTTTGTAATCGCAAGACGCAGCATATCACGGGCAGCATCGGCACTGGGCCAAAGCGGCAGGCGAAGGTTGGGGTCGCATGAAATGATCGCGCCGTTTTCACGTGCAATATCTATGGCCGCAAGCGTCGCCGCACGCGGATCGTCATCAATCATGCAAAGCGTGCCATAGTGAAACAGCGCGCAACCTTTCAGCATATCCTGATCCAGATCGGACGGGGATAACAGCATATCCGCCGATGGACTGCGATAGAATGAAAACTCGCGTTCGCCATCTGCACGCAACGAAACAAAAGCAAGCCCGGTCAGAGCCTCCTTGGTCAGCACAATGCCAGATGTATCGACATTGTCGGCTTTGAGCGTATCGACCAGAAAATGGCCGAATGCATCATCGCCAAGCTTGCCGATAAAGCCCGTTTCAATACCCAACCGCTGTAACCCCACAGCCACATTGCCCGGCGCACCGCCTGCGGCCTTGGCAAAGGCCGGAGCATCGGCAAGGCCGGTACCGGTTACGGTCGGAACAAAATCGATCAGCAACTCCCCAAGGCAAACTGCTTTTGCGCTCATAGCGTTTCTCCGTTTATATCGCCCGGCAACCGGGTTGCGGGTATTATCATTTGCTGTGGGACGCGACGTTTTTAAATCGATTCAATTAATCAGGCAAAGGAAAAGCCACTTCGCGAACAAAGTGGCTTAATCCAGCATATCTATGGCACATTCAGGCCGCTTTTCCCATTGCGACTTCACGCGCACGACCAAGTGACGTCATCCATTCCTCGAAATGATCGTCATGCTCAAGCTGATAACGATAATGCCGATTAAGTGCGGACACCAGCCTGCCGTTCCTGCCCAACAAATCGTCTGCAAATGTGATCATTCGTGAATTCGGCCAGGCAATCGGGCGGATGATGCGGAGGGTTGCAAAAAGCTCATCTTCGTTCGCATCGGGCTGGGTCTGCGCCATCAGGGTCAGCATCGCCGCCGTAGAACGTGACACGCCCATATGGCAATGCACCAGCAAATGGCCGTCCTTACGGGCATCGACCGTGTTTTTGAGCCCCTCGCCAAAGGCAAGAACCTCTTCGACATGGGTGACCGTTGGTGCCATCTGCCCCGGCAGTTCCTCGATAATATCGTGGAAGCGCAGAATGGTACGTTCATGCGGCGCATATGTCGCAAAGGCATCCGGATCCGGACGTTCCGGATCAAGGACGGAAAGCACATGCGAAACCGATCGGGTCTGATGGGTTGGCAATTCATCAATGCCACAAATCGTCAAAAGCGAAATTGAAACCGGTTTCATGTCTTTCCTCCAATACACTGATTAAGCGCAATAACATCACAGCAGCACCGAAAAGCAAAGGGCCGGTATTATTAAAAATACCGGCCCTTTTTGAATTCTTTGTGCTGCGCAATTATGGCTTTCGGTTTACCGCATGGATGTTCAGCATTTCCCACGCAATCGTCGCACCGGCAAGCGATGTGATATCTGAAACGTCATAAGGCGGGGAAACTTCGACCACATCCGACCCGATCAGGTTGATCCCGCCCGCAAGACCGCGCAGGATCGAAACCGCCTGATGGCTGGTCAATCCGCCCAAAACCGGCGTACCGGTGCCCGGGGCATAGCACGGATCAAGCCCGTCGATATCAAAGGTGATATAGGCGTGATTTTCACCGACCACGTCCTTGATTTTGGCAACGACCTGATCAATCGACATCGCCTGCACATCCGGCCCGTAAAGGATGTTGTATCCGTGAGTCGATTCATTGTGCGTACGGATCCCGACCTGAATGGATTTCGACGCGTCAACAATGCCGTTCTTCGCCGCATGCCAGAACATGGTGCCATGATCAATGCGATCACCATCGTCTTCCCATGTGTCGGAATGGGCGTCGAACTGAATAAGCGATATACCCTTGCCGTACTTTTCGGCATGGGCCTTCAGGATTGGATAACTGATGAAATGGTCGCCACCAATCGTCAGCATTTTCACCCCGGAACTAACGATATCGCGTGCGTGATCCTCGATCATCTCGGGGATTTTATGCGGATAACCAGGATCAATCACCATATCGCCGTAATCAATCACGGCCAGTTCGCCAAAGATATCGCGCCCGGACGGGAAATGCGGTGCCCATGCAAGATTTACCGACGCACGGCGGACACCCTGCGGGCCAAGGCGCGTACCGGGGCGGCTTGACGTTGCAAGATCGTAGGGAATACCCGTTACCGCAACATCAATACCGTTCAGATCCCGGCTATATTTGCGACGCATGAATGACAGCGCGCCGGAATACATCGGCTCACTGGTATTCTGATGCACGGATTTTGCAGTAAAAGCGTTGTCGCCGCCTTTGGTATCAATAACCCCGGTACTGCTCATAATTCGTTCCCTTGTCCTTTCCGAACCTCAGGCGTCGCCCAGTGCAATCCAGGTCGACTTGATTTCACAATATTTGTCCATCGCGTGCAGCGAACGGTCGCGACCGGTGCCCGACTGCTTGTAACCGCCAAACGGCATGGTGATGGATCCACCGTCCCAGCAATTGACCCAGACAAGACCGGCACGCAGCTTTTTCGCCGCCAGATGCGCCTTGTTGATATCGCGCGTCCAAACGGCTGCGGCAAGTCCATATGGCGTATCATTCGCCGTCTGAACAGCCTCTTTCCAATCCTTGACCGAAATCACCGACAAAACCGGGCCAAAGATTTCTTCCTTGGCGATTGTCATGTTGTTTTTAACCGCATCAAACACGGTTGGTTCGATATAATATCCACCTGACTCGGTACGTGCGCGCTTGCCACCGGTGCAAAGTTTTGCGCCCTCTGCCGCGCCTTTTTCAATATAGCCGAGAACACGGTTCATCTGATTTTCATCGACAATCGCGCCCATCTGGCTATTGGGGTCCAGCGGGTCACCCGGCTGCATTTTTCTACCGGCGCCAACCACTTTCTCGATGAATTCGTCCTTGATGCTTTCTTCGACAATCAGGCGCGAACCAGCGGTGCAAACCTCGCCCTGATTATAGAAAATGCCGCCTGCTGCGGCTTCTGCCGCCGCGTCCATGTCCGGACAGTCAGCCAGAACGATGTTCGGACTTTTGCCGCCACATTCCAGCCAGACGCGTTTCATGTTCGACTGACCGGAATATTGCAGGAACAGTTTGCCCACCTCGCCCGAGCCGGTAAAGGTCACGCAATCGACATCAGGATGCAGGCCAAGCGCCTTGCCAGCCGTCGGTCCAAAGCCAGGCAGAACGTTCAAAACACCGGCCGGAATGCCCGCCTCGACCGCCAGTTCCGCGACACGTATTGCGGTCAGTGGCGATTGTTCGGCAGGTTTAAGAATGATCGAATTGCCCATCGCCAATGCGGGGCCAAGCTTCCAGACCGCCATCATCAGCGGGAAGTTCCACGGCACGACCGCGGCAACCACGCCCAGCGGTTCACGCGTGATCATGCCGATTGCGCGTGCTTCGCCCGGTGAAATCTCGTCATAAATCTTGTCAATCGCCTCGGCGTACCAGCGGATGCATTTATAAGAGAGCGGAATGTCATCACCGACCGCCAAGCTGATCGGTTTGCCCATATCAAGACTTTCAAGCAGCGCCAGTTCGGCGGCATGCTTTTCCATCAGATCCGCAAACTTCATCATGACAGCCTTGCGCTTGCCCGGGGACGCTTCCGACCAACTGCCTTTTTCAAAGACCGCACGTGCGGACTGCACCGCACGATTGACATCTTCAACATCACATTCGGCAACCTTGGTCAAAACCCTACCGTCGCGCGGGCTGATGCAATCAAATGTTTTGCCTGATGCCGCATCGACATAGACGCCATTGATAAAGGCCTTATTGCGGATTGTCAGGCTGGCGGCCTGGGCACTCAGCTGTTCGAAATTCAACTGGTTTGTCATCGGAAATCCTCCTGACGGATCGCGCGTTCTGTTTGTTCCGCGCTGTATTCAAACATGATGATTGTGCAATCAGTATGACGGTGGTGTCGCGGCACTGACGACTTCGCATTCAATGTCGCCCGCATTGCGAAACCGGTGCGGGATTTCCGCATTGAAGTAATAGGCATCACCTGGCCCAAGAACCTGAACCCGTTCGCCCACCGTGACCTCAAGCTTGCCACGAACGACGACCCCGGCCTCTTCGCCCTTCTGGACGATCAGATTGTCACCGGTATCGCCGCCGGGCGGATAGATTTCATGAAGGACGCGCAAATTGCGGTCCTTACGTGTTGCGCCGACAAGACGCATCGACATGGTGCCATCGGAAAGCTCGACGAGGTCTTCCTTGCGAAAGAAAATCTCCTCGCCGTTTTCGAGATCAATCGTAAAGAAATTGATCAGGCTCATGGGGATGCCTGCCAGAACCTTGGCCAGACTGTCGACCGATGGGCTGACCCGGTTCTGTTCAATCGTCGAGATCGTGCTGTTGGTAACACCGGCGCGCCGCGCCAGTTCCCGCTGGGACAGCCCGTACATCGTTCGCACAGCTTTCAGGCGATCCCCAACCTTTTGAGACATCCGGACTTTTCCCTGTTGATCGCTCTTGTCGGCGATCATTCTGCAAAAATTGCGTTATACCGCATCAAGATACCAGCGATATTCAAGCGGCGTGACCTCGGAGAAGAATTCGTCATACTCCGAACGCCGACAAATATCGAAGACTTCTACAAACCGTTCACCAAGATATTCGCGAACGATCTTTCCTTCGACAAAATGATCAAGCGCCGAAATCATGCTGCGCGGGACAACTCGTCCCCCGTGCTGCTCGTAACCATTGCCAACAATCGGATCACCCGGATCAAGCTTGTTCTTCATGCCGTAATGCATGCCCGCCAAAACACAGGCCAGAACCAGATACGGGTTGGCATCTGCGCCCGACACACGATGCTCGATACGGGCAGCTTCCGGGCCGCCGGCCGGAATACGGAGGGCGACGGTACGGTTATTAAGCCCCCAGTTCGGTGACATCGGCGCATAGGCCTTGTTCTGGAACCGGCGATAGGAATTCGGGTTTGGCGCAAAGATCGCCATGCTTTCAAACATCGATGCCTGAAGCCCTCCAATCGCGTTCAGCAAAAGGTCCGAGACGTCCTCGTCCCCCTTCGGCGACAGGACGTTCTTGCCTTCCTTGTCACGCAGCGACACATGAACATGCAAACCGTTGCCCGCCTGATCGGAGTAGGGTTTGGCCATGAATGTCGCCGTAACACCGTGATCCCAGGAAATGCCTTTGACAACGCGTTTAAGCTGCATGGCGTGATCAGCAGCCTGCATCGGGTCATTCACATGCCCCAGATTGATTTCAAACTGGCCGGGGCCTGCTTCGGCAACGATTGTATCGGCCGGAATGCCCTGGCGGTTCAGTTCGGCAACCGCATCATGCAGAACTTTCTCGAAATCCTCGATCTGCTGCAGGCCATAGACCTGCACCCCATCAGATGCGATCCCGCCACCAAGCGGCGCGGGTGGCAAGGGTGCGGCGGTTTGTTCATTCTGATCGGCCAGATAGAATTCAAGTTCAAGCGCAACGGTCGGATAAAAACCGTCGGCAGCCAAGCGGTCGACAACGCCCTGCAAGACATTGCGCGGATCGGCAAAAAATCTGGTGCCGTCCAGATTATACAGGCTCATCATGACCTGCGCCAAAGGCAGTTCACCATAGGGAACCGCATGCAGGGTTCCCGGGATCGGCTTGGCTATATTGTCCTGATCACCACTGGACCAGAGCAGGCCGGTACCTTCCGGGTTATCGCCGGTGATATCCACCAGACACACGGAACCCGGCATGTTGATGCCTTCGTGAAAGCTTTTAAGGAACTTTTGCTTGCTGATTCGCTTACCGCGAAACACCCCGTTTACATCGGGAATAAGCAATTCAATAAGTTCAATATCTGGGTTTGCTTCAAAGAATCGTTGAGCTTCCGCCCTACTGTCTTCGACGAACGACTTGTTCATCGTCTAATACTCCCGGAAAAAGCCTCTTTATTTTACGTTCTCATGGTGCCCCGCTCGCTGATCGCGGTCAAGCCCTCTCGTGCGATATATCGTGCAAATAATGCACTGCAAAATAATAGCTGCCTATGACCGTGACGGAATATCAAAGCTGTTTAAAACAGGCATCACATATTAAATATGGCTCCAAAACGCCAAAATTGTTTCACGAAATTTCCCCTTGCAAAGGTGTTCAAAAAAACGAACACTAAGCCCAGATGTTCAACATATCGCACAAAACAGGCAATATCGCTGTCAGGAGACGTTATGAATAATTTCGACAAAACCGCCTATTGGCAGGATATCGATCAACAGCATCACATTCATCCATTTACCGATACGGCCGACCTGAACAGCCGTGGCACGCGCGTTATTACGCGCGCCAAAGGCGTCTTCATCGAAGATTCGCACGGTAAACAATATCTGGACGGGATGGCTGGCCTTTGGTGCGTCAATGTCGGTTATGGCCGCAAGGAACTTGCCGAAGCCGCCTATAACCAGATGCTTGAACTGCCCTACTACAACAACTTCTTCCAGTGCGCGAACACGCCTGCGATCGAGCTTTCCAAGGTTCTCGCCGAAATCACGCCTGATGGTCTGAACCACGTCTTTTATGCCAACTCCGGGTCGGAAGCAAACGACACGGTCGTGCGCATGGTACGACAGTACTGGAAGCTTAAAGGCCAGCCGGAACGCACCTATATCGTCAGCCGAAAAAACGCCTATCACGGCTCGACGATTGCCGGGGCATCGCTTGGCGGGATGGCCGGGATGCATTCGCAGGGCGGGCCGCTTTTGCCCGATGTCGCCCATATCGATCAGCCATACTGGTACGGCGAAGGTGGCGATTATACCCCCGAAGAATTCGGCCTGATTGCCGCTCGCAAGCTCGAAGAAAAGATCGAGGAACTTGGCGCAGACCGTGTTGGTGCCTTCATCGGTGAACCGATCCAGGGTGCCGGTGGCGTAATCATTCCACCGTCGACCTATTGGCCGGAAATTCAACGCATCTGCAAGAAGTACGATATCCTTTTGATTGCTGACGAGGTCATTTGCGGCTTTGGCCGCACCGGCAACTGGTTTGGGTCGGACACGTTCGATATCAAGCCGGACCTGATGCCGATGGCAAAGGGCATGTCATCGGGTTACCTTCCGATTTCGGCTGTCATGGTCGGCGAACGGGTTGCTGATGTCCTGATCAATGAATGCGGCGAGTTCACCCATGGCTTTACCTATTCCGGGCACCCGGCAGCAGCAGCCGTGGCATTGGAAAACATCCGCATCATTCGTGATGAAAAACTGGTTGAACGTGTTCGCGATGACATCGGTCCGTATTTTGCCGAAAAGCTCAAAAACCTTGCCGATCATCCGCTGGTCGGTGCGGTCGAGACGGTCGGCCTGATTGCAGGTATTCCGCTGGTGGAAAACAAGGCAACTCGCAAACCGTTCGATAAACCGGGCACGGTCGGCACCCTTTGCCGCGATGCTTGTGTTGAAAATGGTGTGATCATGCGGGCTTGCGGTGATCGCATGGTGGCATCGCCCCCGCTTTGCATTACGCATGGTGAAGTGGATGAACTGGTCAAACGGGCCCGTGCCGCTTTTGATGCGACAGCCAAGAAAATCGGCAAAATGTAAGTTCCGATTTAAATCAAGACATTACACAAACACCCGGCGCGATATATCATCCGCCGGGTGTTTATCATTTCACCCCAGAACATCACTTAGACGCGCCACCTCAAAAGGTCCGCCATGCTTAAACGCCTTTATCAACCTGCAGCCTATCAAACCAATAGCATGCCCCAAAGCTTCTGGGCTGCCAGTGCCGGGCCCCTGCCCGTCTGCGATCATCTACCTGAAGACGGAACGATCACGGCCGATGTCGCCATTGTCGGCGGTGGATATACCGGTCTTTCGGCAGCACTGGAACTGGCTGAAAACGGGATGTCGGTTGCGGTTTTCGATGCCGGACGTTCTGGTTGGGGCGCATCGGGGCGTAATGGCGGATTTTGCTGCATGGGCGGCAGCGGCAAAAGTTACAGCCAGCTTGCCAAACAGTTTGGCGAGGATGAAACCCGCCATTTCGCCCGGCTTCAACGTCGCGCTATCGACCTTGTCGGATCGCGGCTGGACGACTGGAAAATCGATGCAGACCGCCATTCAAACGGAGAAATCATTCTGGCCCACAAACCCAACCGGGTGGCTGATCTGCGCGAAGAGGCGGCGGAAACCGAACATTTCACCGATATCGAAACCGAATTTCTAACGCGCGACCAGCTTCACGAACGCGGTCTTGCGGCCAACGAAACCTATGGTGGCCTCCAGGTCAAAGCGGGATTTGGCCTGCATCCAATGAAATATCTGGCAGGGCTTCATCGGCAATGCGTGGCCAAGGGTGTTCGGATATTCGAACAGGCAACCATCGACGGGGTAAATGATATCGGCAACAGCTATCAACTGACCTGTGGCAAAGCCCGGATTTCAGCCCGAAAGGTCGTGATTGCCACCAACGGATATAGTGCGGAAAATCTGCCTGACTGGATTGGTGGGCGATTGATGCCGGTCTTTTCCGGTATCCTTGTCACGCGTCCGATGACAGATGATGAACTGACAGCCCAAGGCTGGACCAGCGATCTTATGGCATTTGATAGCCGCATTTTGCTGCACTATTTCCGCAAGCTACCCGACAATCGCTTCATGTTTGGTGGTCGTGGCGGCATCACGGCAACCCCGACGGCCTTTGATGCCGCAAAACGGCACCTATTGTCGCATTTTCACCGAATGTTCCCGGCATGGCAGGATGTTGAAATCACTCACCACTGGAACGGGCTTGCCTGTTTGTCACAGTCGTTCCGTCCCTATGTGGGACGGGTTCCGGGGCATCGGGATGTCTGGACGGGGCTTGCATGGCATGGCAATGGCATAGCGCTTGGAAGTCTGGCCGGAAAAATGCTGGGTCAGCAAGTCCTTGGTATCAAGGGCCCGGATGACGTCGGTGCGATCATGGGTATACCGCCCGATCGTTTCCCGCTGGCACGGTTCCGCCGGATCGGTCGCAGTCTTGCCTATCGCTATTACGGATTGCGTGACAGGTTTGCGTAATCGGAAAAACTGACTTATGTCATGTTGCGACAGTTGCCTTTGCGCTATTGCCACGACAGCGCCATTTATCACGAGACCCGCATGTCAGATCAACCGACCCTTGCCGAAATCAAAGAACGCCGCGAAATCGCGACCCGGAAAATCCGCGAGGAAACCGGCATTGATCACGACATGATCAAAAATATCGTTCATGGCTTTTACGCAAAGGTGCGCCATGACGCGATGCTGGGCCCGGTATTCGCGGAAAAAATTACTGATTGGGATCACCATCTGGAACGGATGTGTATGTTCTGGGCATCTGTGGCACTTGCCAGTGGTGCCTATGACGGTCGCCCGATGCAAAAGCATCTGACGCTGAAGATTGATCGGACTCATTTTGATCGCTGGCTGGAACTGTTTGCCGAAACACTTTCAGAATACTGTGAAACGGTCGCCGCGCGCCATTTCATGGAACGCGCCCTTCGGATTGCATCAAATTTCGAGATCGGGATAGCCGCACATAACGGTATAATTCTGGGCAAGGGTGAACGATACGATCCGGTTTCGGCATGGTCGCCGAAATAGGCCAAAAGCCATTGAAATCATGGTTCTGGCGAACTCTTTACCTGTTTTCTTGCCCCCGGCATGTTGACAAGGCTGTCCTGCTCCGAACAAAATATTGTCACGCGGGGCAATCTTTACGCGCACTAAAATCGCAAATCGCAGGGCATATCTGCCGACAGTCCTTGTGAAACTGTAATGTGCCAAACCGATTGCAAAGGACGACGAACGGACGACAGCGGAGAAAGACGGTATGTGGCTTTTGATCGGCATCGGAACAGTCATCATTCTGGCCCTGATTGCCTATACAATTTATGGTCATAAACGTCATATCACACCAAGCAAAGGTCAAAAAATAGACCTTTCACAGCGCCCCAACAGTGCCCTTCTGATCATTGACCTGCAAGAGGACTTTACGCTGGCCACCGGCAAGAATGCCTATGACCCGGCACTGGTCGACAAAACTATTTCCGCGATCAATGAACTCGTTCTGATTGCCAACGAAACCGGTCAGCCGGTTATTTCAGTCCGTCAGATATTCAAGGGCTTGTACATCAATCTTCTGGTGAAGTTCCTGAACAAGGGTCGTGGCGGGCCGAAATCGGCAGGGCTTGATCTTGATGCCCGCCTGAATGGCGATATCGATCACGATATCACCAAGGCACGTGCCGATGCTTTCAGCGAACCGGAACTGGAAAAAGTTCTGGAACGTCAGAAAATCGGCAAACTGCAAATCGTCGGCCTTGACGGGAATTATTGTGTCCAATCCACCATGCAGGCGGCAATTAACCGGGGATATCAGGTTTCATTTTCCGATGCGGCCATTCTGGCGGTCAATCCGACCGTCTGGCAAAAAACCAGGGCCCGTCTTGCCGCCCGCGGAGCAAAGAACGGTGACATAAAAGCCACTGCCGTCGCATCCTAAAGCCTGTCGCGGATAGAATACCAGGTCATGGCAAGAACCAGGAACGGATAGCGCAATGCCTTACCGCCCGGGAAGCTTGGAATTTTAATGTTTGACATCACATCAAACCGTTCCACCGTGCCCGATACGGCATCGGCCATGATCTGCCCGGCCAGTGTCGCCATGGCAACCCCATGCCCGGAATAGCCCGTCGCGGTATAGACCCTATCCTCGACCTTGCGGAAAAATGGCATGCGGTTCATCGTAATCGCGAGCGTTCCACCCCAGCCATAATCGATTTTTACATCCTTAAGCTGCGGATAGACTTCCAACATATGCGGCGCAACAAAGGATTTTATATCCTTGGGGAAGTGATAGCTATATGTCTCCCCGCCGCCAAACAGCATCCGCTTATCAGCCGACAGGCGATAATAATTAATCACGAATTTTGAATCCGCCACCGCAACATCGTCACGGATCAGTTCACACGCCAGATCGTCGCCCAGCGGCTCGGTCGCGATCACGAAATTGTTGATCGGCATCACCCTTCTGGCAACCCGGTCTTCAAGCCCGTCAAGATACCCGTTGCAGCCCAGCACCATCATGTCGGCTGTCACACGGTGCCCGCCAGTCGTTGTGACAACGACCTTTTCAACATTGTCATAGCTGGCGACAGTCGCGTTTTCGTAAATCTTCGCCCCGGCCACACGCGCAGCATCGGCAATGCCAAGCGCAAAGTTCAGCGGATGAAGATGACCCGCCTCCATATCAAGCGACCCGCCATGATAAAATTCCGACCCCAGCATGTCGCGGATCTCATCCCGCCCGACGGCACGGATCGCCTCATAGCCATATTCAGTCCGGAGCTTTTCGATATATTCGTGCGTGCCTGCCACAAATCGTTCTCGGTGATCGGCATGCAGAATGCCCGGTTTCCAGTCACATTTGATGCCGTGCTTGGTAATCAGGCTTTTGACGATGTCCTTGGATTGCTCCGCAATATCCCAAAGCTTTCTGGCGTCTTCGCGACCAACCATCTTTTCAAGGTCGTCCTGCTCGCGGCGCTGCCCCGAACCGACCTGCCCGCCATTTCGCCCTGATGCGCCCCAACCGACCCGATGCGCTTCAAGCAACACCACGCTGTAACCGCGTTCGGCAAGATGCAATGCCGATGACAGTCCGGTAAAACCGCCGCCCACCACAACAACGTCGCAGGTCTGATCACCATCCAGTTGCGGGAACGGTTCGGTTTTATTCGCCGTTGCGGCGTAATAGGACGCAGGGTATGTACCTGCCTTGTCATTTGCGGTCAGAAAGTTCGGGGTAAACACGCGGAGCCTCGAATTTGTTGTCTTGTGATTTGTCTTCCCCCTCATGGTGCCGGAAACGGTTACCGTATCAAGGGAAAACTGGCGGGAATCTGCCTTCTGGAACGCTTTTCACCGATTATGTCAAAACAGGCAACAACCGGGACAAAGGATTGCGTGAAATCATGCGTTCAGCGGCAATTCATCGCGCCTGCGTGACAGCCTCAACCATGCGAAGGGCGGTCTTGGTCGCAGCACATCCACCACGTGCCGTGCAACGTAAATCCGGATGCATCATCGCCCCGATTTTAACCGTCTGATCGACCAGCTCGTCATATCCCAACACAGCATCAAATCCGGCAAGAACCGCCATCGCCGATGAAAATGCGTGCGACACCCCGGCAACATTGCGCGCATGGCACGGGATTTCAACATCCCCGCCCACCGGATCACAGACAAGGCCCAGCGTATTCATCAAACACATGCTTGCTGCGTCAAAACATTGCACCGGTGTTCCGCCAAATGCCTGCGAGACGCCGGCCGCTGCCATCGCCGCCGATGCGCCCGTTTCCACGGAACAACCACCGCATTCTGCGGCAAAGGTTCCGCGTGCGGCAAACACAGCCCCCACCAGCGCCATCACCTGCAACGCATCGGTCGCCCCATCCAGATCAATGCCATGCCTGATCAGGCCATAAAGCGTGCCGGGGACAACCCCCGCGCTGCCGGCCGTCGGTGCAGCACAGACCAGCCCGCGATTGGAATCACGTTCCATCGCCGACAGTGCCCCTGCAATCGCGTCCTGCAACACCGCCCCGCCAAGCCCGCCGGGCAGATTGGCATCGCGAACCTTGCGCGCCCGTAGCGTTAAAAACCGCATCACATTGTCTTCGGACCCGGCATCAAACCCCTCTGCCACAACACGTAGCATCAATTCACACCGTTCTCGGAAAAGTTCGCGGGTTGCATCACGCGACAGGCCAAGACGCCTGGCTTCCAGAACCAGTCCCGCCTCGGCAAGTGATCCGCCCTGTTGCTCGGCCACCGCGATGACCGCATCGCTGGTCGAAAACAGATCGTCAGTCGCACAAACCGGATATTGCGAGGCCGCAGCGAAACGAACGTCTTTGATACCGTCCTGATCACGTAAAGAGGCAATCAGCTTTGTATCGGGCAAGGTCTGCAGGGCAATTTCGCAGCGGTCATGATCCGGATCGACCGATATGCCGAGCAACCTGTTGCCATTCACAACAAGCCCGGCGGCAATATCATCCGACCGCGCACCGACATCAGGGCCCCAGACAAACACGCTTGCGGTTTTGCCGGTCAGAAAGACCAGTTCGCCATTCATCGCATCGATGTAATACATCCCGCCGCCAACCGATGCACCGGCATAAAGATCGATGCGTTCCGCACCATCCCGACCGGTTACAGTCAGTTCAAGATCAACACGGTTGGGATGGCTGTTGTTTTCAAGTTCAATGATTTCAACGCTAAACAGAAATCCTTCGCCACGCATCACACGCGGTAAAATGTCGCGATAATCCGCATCAGTCAGCGCCGCGCCGGCGAAACCGGCGGCAAAATTCTCGTCAGAACTTTGTGCCTGATACACGGGCGCAAACGACCCGCGCGGATCAAACCGGACAATCGCCTTTTTCAAGACCTCGCCATTGCTGCACGATAATTCGCGCGCAACCTTCGCCATCATATAAGGCGCTGCGCAATGAGAACTTGACGGACCGCGCATCACGGGGCCGATCACGGAGTTAAGCAGGCTGATTTCTTGCATGGCGAGGCAATCCGGGAAAATTGCATATGATTTCCGCGATGATCACCCGCCAGATGAACGAAAGCAATGGTCGAAACAAAAATCCCCGATCCTGAAATATCAACGACCGGGGATAATCAAAATCAACGCTGTTTGGTTTGCCATTCGGGATGAACAAAATATGGTGCGTTTGATGGCGGCAACGGATCGCGTCCGCGAATGATATCTGCGGCCTTTTCACCGATCATGATGGTTGGAGCATTCAAATTGCCCGATGCAATGGTCGGCATGATCGAACTGTCTACGACGCGCAGACCTTCAATACCATGCACGCGCGTTTTTTCATCCACCACAGCCATGTCATCACTCCCCATCTTGCACGAACAGGACGGGTGATAGGCGCTTTCAGCATGGTTGGCGACCCATGCGTCGATTTCCGCATCTGTCTGAATATCCTTGCCTGGTGCGATTTCCTCACCGCGCAGATCCTTGAACGCGTCCTGCCCGAAAATCTCGCGTGTCAGGCGCACAGAGGCCCGCATTTCTTCCCAGTCTTCCGGATGACTCATATAGTTCGGATCCACAATCGGGCGCTTTGCCGGATCGTTTGAAGCCAATCGGACTGTCCCGCGTGACTTGGACCGCATCGGACCGACATGAGCCTGGAAACCATCCTTTTCTGCGGCTTTCGACCCGTTATAGTTAATCGCAGCCGGCATGAAATGATATTGCAGATCCGGGTGCTCAACCCCTGCCTTGGATCGAATAAATCCGCCAGCCTCGAAATGGTTGGTCGCGCCCAGCCCGGTTTTAAACAGATACCATTCCAGACCGATCTTGAACTTGTTCCACGGATCAAGCTTGCTGTTTAAACTCACCGGCTGGGTGCATTCCATCTGTACGTAAAGTTCCAGATGATCCTGAAGGTTCTCCCCAACGCCGGGAATATCGGCAACCACATCAATCCCATGCTCGCGCAGATGTTCGGCCGGCCCAACCCCGGACAACATCAAAAGTTTTGGCGAGTTGATCGATCCTGCCGAAATAATCACCTCGCGCTCGACCGTCGCGCGTTTGAGTTCACCACGGTGAGTGAAATCAAGTCCGACGGCGCGTTTTCCATCAAAAACAACGCGCTGCGCCAGTGCCTTGTCATGAACTGTCAAATTCGGACGTTTCATTGCCGGATGCAAATAGGCCCGCGCGGTTGACCAGCGACGTCCCTTATAAACAGTCATATCCATCGTCCCCAGACCCTCCTGGCGATAGCCATTCTGATCGGGGGTAAATCCATAACCCGCTTCCTGTCCGGCCTTTATCCACGCCTTGTGCAACGGGTTTTTGCAAGCCCCCGTGGTGACATGCAGCGGGCCGTTCCCGCCGTGATATTCGTCACCATTGGTGTCTTCGTTGCGTGTATCGGCCTTACGGAAATACGGCAGGCACCGCGCATAATCCCATTCTTTTAACGCCGCATCCTGTTCCGCCCAGCGATTGTAATCAAGCGCGTGACCACGAACATAGGCCATGCCGTTGATCGAACTGGAACCACCGAAAACACGCCCGCGCGGCGTTTCCATCCGGCGATTGTTCAGGTTCGCCTGCGGCGTCGTCCAATATGCCCAGTTATAGGTTTCCGACTGCATCGGATAAGACAATGCCGTTGGCATATGAATACGCCAATCCCACCAATGATCTACCGGTCCTGCTTCTACCACCAGAACCTTGACCTCCGGGTCCTCGGTCAGGCGGCTGGCCAGAACGGCACCGGCAGAACCGGAACCGACAATAACGTAATCGTATTTTTCCGTGGTAGTCGGCGTATTCATGCTTTTTCCTTATCTTCAACAGGTTGCAGGCAGCCATTCACAGTCAGGAACCGTGATCAATAAGGCGCCTCGACGTCACCGGTTTCGACATAGACGGATTTAATCCGGGTATAATGCTCAATCGCGGCGCGGCCATTTTCACGACCCACCCCGGATTTCTTGACCCCGCCAAACGGCATTTCAATCGGCGTGATATTGTAGGTATTGATCCAGCAGGTCCCCGCCTCAAGACGGGCGACAACCCGATGCCCACGCGACAGATCGCGGGTAAACACGCCGGCGGCTAATCCATATTGGGTATCATTGGCGCGTTTAATGACCTCATCCTCATCCTTGAAGGTCAGGACCGACATCACCGGCCCAAAGATTTCCTCGCGCACGATGGTCATGTCATCGGTACAGTTGGTAAAAATGGTCGGGGCAACGAACAGCCCACCTTTAGGCATATTTTCACTAACTGCATGACCGCCCAGAACGCATTTCGCGCCCTCGCCCTTGCCAGCTTCAATATAGGACATGATCTTGTCGAACTGGGCCTTGGTCACGATCGGGCCGACCTGGGTTTCCGGTTTTTCCGGATCACCAAGAACAAGGTTTTTGCTCCGCACAATCAGCTTTTCAATGAACGCCTCGGCAACGCTTTCATGGACGAAAACGCGCGTACCGTTCGAACAAATCTGCCCCGATGAATAAAAATTCGCCATCTGCGCGCCCGATACCGCGTTATCCAGATCGGCATCTTCAAACACGATCATCGGCGATTTGCCGCCAAGCTCCATGGTAACGGCCTTCATGCCGCCCGCTGCAACCGCGGCAACCTTGGCGCCGGTTTCGGCAGAGCCGGTCAATGAGATTTTATCAACATCGGGATGTTCAGTCAGCGCCGCACCACAGGTACGCGCGCCTTGGACGACATTGTAAACACCATCCGGAAGGCCTGCTTGCTGCAATGCCTCGGCCACCGCAATCGCCGAAAGCGGGGTGACTTCGGAGGGTTTGTAAACAACTGCGTTTCCGCACGCCAATGCCGGTGCTGCTTTCCAGCAGGCAATCTGGATCGGATAGTTCCACGCACCAATGGCCCCGCAAACGCCAACCGCCTCGCGCCGGGTATAGGCGAAATTACCACCAAGATCGATATGCTCGCCCGAGAGGCTTCCGGCCACACCGGCAAAATATTCAAGGCATTCGACACCGGAAATCACGTCAACAATCTCGGTTTCCTGAATCGCACGGCCCGTATCACGGGTTTCAACCAAGGCCAGTTCATCATTACGGTCCCGCAGGATTTGAGCAGCCTTGAACAAAACACGCGCCCGTTCAGCCGCAGGCGTGTTTTTCCAGATTTCAAACCCGGCACGTGCAGCCTTCACCGCAGCATCAACATCGGCAGTGGTGCTTTCCTTGCCCTTGGCAAGAACCGTGTTGGTCGCGGGGTTCAGTGTAACCATTTCCGCCCCCGAACCGGCGACCTTCTTGCCGTTGATAAAGTTCTGTATCTGATAAAGGCTCATGTCGAAACTCCTGCAGGCCACACCGGAAACGGGCAGCCCTTTTTAAGTGTATGTCTCTTGACTAGCGCGCGGGCGAACTGGCCAGATGCAGGTGCATGGTATCAAGCACCATTTTGCGTGCTGCCGCGACATTGGCACGCCCCGATGTCAAGCCGGACCGCACCCATATGCCATCGATCATGGCTGCGGTAACTGCGGCAATTTCTTCGGCCCGCTGATCGGTTGTCAGCCGGCGCAACTCGTGGCGCAAATTCGATGCCAGTCGTTTGAAATAGATCGCGTTCAGTCGGCGCAACGGATCGGAAAACGGCACCTGCGACCAGAAAGACAACCACGCACCAATCACCTGCGGCGTGAATTGCGCTTCGTTAAAGTTGGTATCAACAATCGCTTCAAGACGTTCATGGGGTGTTTTTGCCTTGGCAACACGATCTAGAAAATCGCTGCGCAATTCCTGCATCAAAAAACGCATCGTTGCTTCGAGAAGCGCATTCTTGCCGCCGAAATAGTGCGAAATAATTCCCGACGACATCCCCGCCGCCCCGGCAATCCGACTGATCGTGGTATCGGCAAAACCAAAGCGGTGAATGGTCTCGATCGTGGCATCGATCAGTTGCCTGCGGCGTACAGGCTGCATTCCAACCTTGGGCATTACTCATCCAATTCTAAGCGATCCGAAGGACTTAGGCCTGTTTGATGACGCAAATGCGACTTTTTCGCCCTTCGCAATTGACCTCGGGGGAATATGCTGTATTTTAATTGAACAATCAATCAATAAAAAACGCCGTCTTTTGTGGCGCGACGTTAGCAGGGAAAGTGCCTTGGTTGCGCGGCTTTACGGCTGTTTTTATGATTATTCCGGTCTATGTGACCGGGTTCAGGGGACCCGGTCACATGGTTTTGGACGAATGTTCGCGGTGCCAAATACGCATCGCTTCACATGCGTCTGGCCTCCGGAACCGAAAGTCTGATGGCGGCGTTATTGCCACCATCAGTAACCGCTAGGTCCACACAAGGGAGAACCATAAACATGACCACACGTTCCACCATTGGCCGCCTTCTTGGCACCACTGTCATTGCCACCACCCTTCTGGGGGCGGCC
The DNA here is from genome assembly GCF_044790785.1 of Thalassospira australica. GTDB lineage: Bacteria > Pseudomonadota > Alphaproteobacteria > Rhodospirillales > Thalassospiraceae > Thalassospira > Thalassospira australica_A. Next base: position 2,306,935 of record NZ_CP085258.1, read on the forward strand.
GGTGCACAGGCGGCTGATAGCGATGCCTGTAAAACCGTAACATTTTCTGATGTTGGCTGGACCGATATCACCGCGACCACGGCAACCGCATCGGTAATTCTCGAATCACTTGGCTATGACGCCGAAACCGAACTTCTTTCCGTTCCTGTCACCTATACCAGCCTTGCTAACGGGGATGTTGATGTTTTCCTCGGCAACTGGATGCCGACAATGGCAGCAGACATTGCGCCCTATCTGGAAAAGAAAACAGTCGTCAGCACCGGTGCCAACCTTGAAGGTGCCAAATACACCCTCGCTGTTTCGAAAAATGCCTATGACGCAGGCCTCAAGGATTTCGCCGACATCGCCAAATTCAAGGATCAGCTTGATGGTGAAATCTACGGGATCGAGCCGGGCAACGATGGCAACCGCCTGATTCAGGATATGATCGACAACGACCAATTCGGCCTCAAGGGCTTTGAACTTGTTGAATCTTCCGAACAGGGCATGCTGGCCGAAGTCAACCGCAAATCGGCACGTGACCAGTTCATCGTATTCCTTGGCTGGGAGCCCCATCCAATGAATGCCAAATATGACATGGCATATCTTGATGGTGGCGATGACGTATTTGGCCCTAATTTCGGGGGTGCCACGGTTCATACCAACCTGCGTGCCGGTTACACTGACGAATGCCCGAATGCCGGTAAATTCGTCACCAACCTGAAATTCAGCCTCGATATGGAAAACCAGATCATGGATGCCATCCTGAACGAAGGCACCGATCCGGAAGAAGCGGCAACCGCATGGCTTAAAGCCAACCCGGATGCCGCGATGGCCTGGCTTGACGGTGTTACCACCTTTGACGGTGGCGATGCCAAAGCAGCGCTCAAAGATGAACTCGGTCTCTAGGGTCCAGCTTCAAATACATAATGCCGGTACGCTGCCCCCATCACGGGCAGCGTACCGGCACATTTTCTTTGTTCAAATAATGGAAAAATCCAATGGAATGGCTCACGGAAACTAAAATTCCGCTGGGACGGTGGATTGCATCCCTTATGGATGCGCTTAACGAGCATGCCGACTTCGTGTTTTACACCATCTCGGACGTTCTTGAATTCATTATCGAAAACACAGTCGACTTGCTGGTCTGGTTGCCTCCGTTTCTGATTATCGCGCTGTTTGGCGTGCTGGCTGCATGGCTGCACAAATCATGGAAACTGACGGCCTTTACCGTTCTTTCCCTGCTTCTGATCGTCAATCTCGGCTATTGGGAAGCCACCATGGAAACGCTCGCACTTGTGATCTATGCGACGCTGTTTTGTATGGTGATCGGGGTACCGCTTGGCGTGGCATCCGCACATCGCCCCTGGCTTTATCAGGCATTGCGCCCGGTTCTTGACCTGATGCAGACGATTCCGACCTTTGTCTATCTGATCCCGACACTGATCCTGTTTGGTCTTGGCGTGGTTCCGGGCCTGATTTCGACCGTGATCTTTGCCATCGCCGCCCCGATCCGCCTGACGCATCTTGGCATCGCCAGTACGCCAAAGGCGCTGATCGAAGCAGGCAAAAGTTTTGGCTGCACGCCGCGGCAATTGCTTTTCAAGGTCGAACTGCCATCTGCCATGCCATCGATCATGGCGGGCCTTACCCAATGCATCATGCTGTCACTGTCCATGGTGGTGATTGCCGCTCTTGTCGGGGCTGATGGACTTGGCAAACCGGTTGTTCGCGCCCTTAACACGGTCAATATCGCCCAAGGGTTCGAGGCCGGCCTTGCAATTGTGATCCTGGCCATTGTGCTGGACCGCATCTGCCGCCGCGACAAATCAGAAAATACGGGGCAGTAATCATGAGCAATGCTGTTGAATTTGATAATATCGACGTCATTTTCGGGGATAAGCAGGCTGAATCGCTCGCCCTCCTCGACGCCGGTAAAAACCGTGACGAAATAGCCAAGGAAACCGGAAATATCCTTGGTGTTGCCAATGTCAGCTTTGACGTCCCGCAGGGTGAAATCTGCGTTCTGATGGGGCTTTCTGGCTCGGGGAAATCCTCGTTGCTGCGCTGTGTAAACGGGCTTAACCGCGTTTCACGCGGATCGCTTCGGGTACATGACGGAGACTGGATGGTCGATGTCACCAGTTGTGATGCCAATACGCTGCGCGATCTGCGTCGTAAATGCGTTGCCATGGTCTTTCAGCAATTCGGCCTGTTCCCTTGGCGCACCGTCGAAGACAATGTCGGATTTGGTCTTGAGCTTGACGGCATGGGACCGAAGGAACGCCGTGAAATCGTCCGGGAAAAGCTGGCCCTTGTCGGGCTGGATCAGTGGGCCGGAAAATATGCCCACGAACTTTCAGGCGGCATGCAGCAGCGTGTCGGCCTTGCCCGTGCCTTTGCCACCGATGCACCGATCCTTTTGATGGATGAACCGTTTTCGGCCCTTGATCCGCTGATCCGTAACCGCCTGCAGGACGAGCTTCTTGATCTTCAGGAAAAGCTTAATAAAACCATCCTGTTTGTCAGTCATGATCTGGACGAGGCCATGAAACTTGGCAATTCAATTGCCATCATGGAAGGTGGCTATGTCGTACAGCATGGCACGCCCGAAGACATCGCCCTGCGTCCAGCCAATGAATATGTCGCGGACTTTGTCGCCCATATGAACCCGGTCAATATCCTGCGCGGTCGCGCCATCATGCACCGCATTGACCGCGATCAGCGCAACATGACCGGCGAACTTTCCGTCGAAGACGAAGATATCCGCATCACGCTTCAGGACGGCATCATTCGTGCCGCCAATAGCGGCGAACATGGCGAACTAAAGCTGATCCAGTATGACGGCAACCTGCCGGACGATCTGGACGGGACCGACAATTCGGTCATCTTCGTTGCCGATGATACCGTGCTTCTCAAAGACCTGATCGAAATGCGCAGCATCACCCAGAATCCGGTGCTTCTAACCCGCGAGGGACGCATTTCCGGCACATTGGGCCGCAAGGAATTTTTTGAAAGCCTGACGCAAACGGCAACCGTCGCAGACTGATCATCAAAAAAGGCGCCCTGCAAACCGGGCGCCTTTAAATACCATTTCAATTTCGTCTTTTATCCACCGGTCACCGGCGGAAACAGCGCGATTTCGCTGGCACCACGAACATCACGTTCGCCTTGCGCATATTCCTGATCAACCGCAACCCGGATGATCGCCGGATCAGCCAGCGCATCAGCGAAATTCGACCCCCTGCCCGGCATCCATGCCAGAAGGTCGGCAACGGTTTTCACATTTTCCGGCAGTTCAACCTCTTCCTCGGCCATGCCGATACGGTCCTTGACCCAGGAAAAATAAACCAGCTTCATCTTCTATCCCGTTTGCTTGAAATCCGTGTTTGACCGCATGCTTGCGCAAACACCCACAATCCGCAAGCCCCGATCACGCCCTGTTTACGGATAAACAAAATAACCATCCGGCGCATTGCCAAGCCGCCCGGTCAGGTTTTCAATAAAAAACCGTTCCGCCCGGCCAAGCGACATGCGCGGATTGGTCACCAGATAGATATCAATTGCCGGCGGCGCATCATAGGGTGGCAGGCGCCATAACTGCCCGCGTTCCATCGCGTTTTGCACGACATGGATCGGCAACGGACCAATACCAAGCCCGGCATTGATCAGGCGGCGGACTTCTTCAAGATGCGGGCTGGTGGCGATCACCTTGCCTTTCATGCCTTCGCGCGCGCGCAATACCGCAACCGGGGCCAGCGCATCGGAAAGCTGATCGGTGGAAAACGACACGAATGCCTCGCTGCGCAAATCGGCAAGTGTCAGGTTTTCCCGGCCAAACAAATGATGTGTCGGCCCGCAAAAGAACCCGAAATGTTCACGATACAGTTTACGATATTCCAGCCGGGGATGCTGTTCATTCACAAGACAAATGCCGAAACTTGCCTGTTGGGACAGGACCTGACTTGTTACATGGGCGGATGTCGCGACGTTGATTTCATAGGTAACTTCGGGATGTTCGCGATTGAATTCAAACAACGCATCGTCAAGCGGCGGAAACACCACATGACTTGCCAGCCACAAATGCAAATGCCCGCTAAGCTGATTGCCACTGTCCGACATCACATCGGAAAGTCGGCCAATCGCCCCGCAAATCTCGCGGCATTCGTGATAAAGCGCCAATCCCTGTTCGGTGACCTCAAACCGGCCGCGTTCCCGGTCAATCAGGCGCGCGCCGATCTGATCTTCAAGCCGTTTAAGCGCATTGCTGACACTGGGCTGGCGCAAAAGCAGCCGGTTGGCCGCCCCGGTGATCGACCGTTCTTCGACAATCACCGTAAAGGTATGCAACAGGTTCCAGTCGAATTGCCGTTTTAAAAGGTCGCTCATTTCCCCACCCATAGCAATTGGCTATGCAATCCATTCTACTTATCTATTTGCGCTATGTGCAAGTCTGGGGTGAAATGATCAGACATATTCATTCACGGCCAGATAACCGCGCATGGCAAGCAATTGCCAGAGCACAATAACGGGAGGCAAAAATGGCCGCAGATGTAGCCGGGGCACGCAGAACGCCCTGGGTCCTGCTATCGCCGTCACTGGCGACGATATCGCTGCTATTGATCATCCCGATGATGTTCATCGTGGTTTATTCATTCTGGCTGCGCACCGCGACCGGTGCTGATCAGGTCGGATTTTATCTTGATAACTGGATCGAAGTGCTTGGCGACAGGTTTTACCGCGATATTCTGTTTCAGACCTTTGCCATTGCCTTTTACACCACGGTGATCTGCGCGCTGGTCGGCTATATCCCGGCCTATTTCGTTGCCAACACCCCGATGAAATCAAAGACTTTCCTGCTGTTGATGCTGATGCTGCCCTTCTGGATCAGCTACATCATCCGCACCATGTCGTGGATCAACATCCTTGGCACGTCGGGCGCGCTCAACACATTGATGATCTCGCTTGGTATCATCGATGAACCGATCCAGATGCTCTACAATCAGACCACGGTTATTCTGGGTCTTGTGCATTATCTGCTGCCCTTCATGATCCTGAATGTCTATGTCAGCCTGGATGGTATCGACAAGAACCTGACTGAAGCAGCCAAAAGCCTTGGCTGCACCGGCTGGCAGGCCTTCCGCGAAGTCACCCTGCCGCTGTCCTTCCCCGGTCTCGCCGCCGGATCGCTGTTATGTTTTGTTCTGGCCGCGGGGACCTATATCACCCCGATCGTTCTGGGCGGGCCACGCGATGCGATGTTTGCCAATCTCGTGTTCGAGGCCATCGTCACACAGCTTAACTGGCCTCTGGGCTCCGCCCTTTCGCTTGTCCTGCTGGCGCTTCTGGGTGCGCTGGTTGTCATTTACACCCGTTATCTTGGCGTCGATCAGATCGCCAAAAGCTTCAAATAGGGGGAATGTAATGATGTCCGGCTGGTCCCTGATCCGTATCGCCACAATCCTTGTTTATCTGTTTCTGTTCGCGCCGGTCGCGGTCGTCATCCTGTTGGCATTCAACGCCAACCAGTTCGGCAGTTTCCCGATTGAAGGTTTTTCGACACGCTGGTTCGAAGCATTGTGGAACAACGATGCTATTATCCGTGCATTCAAAACATCTCTGTTGCTGGGCGCGCTGACCAGTGCGATTTCAACGACGTTTGGCACGCTCGCGGCCCTTGCCATGGTCAGGTACGATTTTCCGGGGAAGCGTTCAATATCAACGCTTCTGGTTGCTCCAATCCTGATCCCCGAGGTCGTCCTGGCTGTGGCTCTTTTGCTGTTTCTGCAATTCCTCTCCATGCCCAAAAGCTTTGGCCTGCTTCTGATGGGGCATGTCGTATTTACCCTTCCCTTTGTGGTTCTGGTGGTTCAGGCGCGCCTTGTATCGATCCGGCGCGACGTCGAAGAAGCCGCCATGAGCCTTGGCGCAACACCGATCCAGACTTTCTTTGAAATCACCCTGCCGCTGATGATGCCGGCTGTCATGGCCGGGATGCTGTTTTCATTCACCATCTCGTTTGACGACATTACCGGAACCCTGTTCTGGAAACCGGGCGGGGTTGAAACCGTCCCAACCCAGATTTTTGCCATGCTGCGCAATTCCATCAGCCCGGAAATCAATGCACTGGGCGCTGTGATGGTGATCTTCACCATCGCGCTGCCATTGATTGCCACCGCCATTGCACGCATCGCATCAGCACGAAAAATACGCGCACAAAAAGCCGCTGCCTAACAAACAACAGATACCGCGGGAAACCGCCAAAACCAACAACAAGACCATAAAAAAGAAGACCATAAGACCGACAAGAAAACGGATAAAAACCTTTATCAGGAGGCCTTAAATGGACGAGACGAAACGCTATGAACGCCTGCTAACCCGCCTTAAAGACGGTGATATCAACCGTCGCACTTTTCTGACCGTTCTGGGGGCTGCGGGTGTCACCGCCGGAATCACCGGGGGCCCGATGGGCATGCTGACCCGCAACGCCCTTGCCGCAACACCAGAACAGGTCCGCTTTGACGGCTGGGGCGGTGTGGTATCCGAGGCATTTGAAAAATACGCATTTGCCCCCTATACCGAGAAAACCGGGATCAAGGTCGTATCGGGCACCTTTGGCGGTGCGGACGAATATATCGCCCGCGTCAAGGCGGGCCAGCCGGGCGAGTTTAACCTTGCCCACCTGTCGGGTGTGTTTGACTATGCCCGATATCATGGTCTGGAACTGACGTCCGAGCTGAACGAAGCCAATATTCCGAACCTCAAAAACGTCATTCCCGGCCTGATCGAACCGCTGCGCAAAATCACCGGCGGTACCATTTCGGCGGTTCCCTATGATTACGGCACCACCGGCATTGCCTATAACCGCAAATATATCAGCGACGATGAAGCCAAGGCCAAAGGTGCCAAGCTGATGGTCGATGAAGCTTACAAAGGCAAGATCGGCGGCTGGGGCGAATGGAAAACCCGCGTCTGGTACGGTGCCCTGCAATCCGATCAGAATCCGAATGCGATCAAGGATATCGACGCCGTCTGGGACATGATCCGTGCCCATCGCGATCTGGCCCTGAAATACTGGAGCTCAGGGGCCGAACTGATGAGCCTTCTGGCCGAAGAAGAAATCTATGTCACCGAAGGCTGGTCCGGGCGCATCAAGGCATTGCAGGATCAGGGCCACGATATCGGCTATCACGACCCGAAAGGCGGTCTTGGCTGGCAGGAATGCCTGTTCGTTCTGCGCGGAAGCCCGATGGCAGCCTGTGAAGAACTTCTGAACTTCATGCTCGAACCCGAAGTCGCGATTGCGGTTGCCGAAGGCCAAAGTTACCCGCCTGCTCTTGATCCGCAGAAAGTCGAACTCGGCAAAGTCATCCCGACCCTGCCCGCGTTTGATCCATCCGGCACGCTCAAGGAACTCAGCTTCTTTGATCCGGCCTACTGGAACGAAAACGAAGCCGACTGGTCGAAAACCTTCTCGCGGGTTCAGCGCGGCTACTAAGCCGGACTGATCGCATAAACCGGAACCCCGGTCCTTGTTTTTTAAATAATGGCCGGGGCACCACCGCCTTTTTCTGACAGGGTTATTTGTGATGGCTGACATCGAAAATGCGGTCGAACTGCAAAATGTCGTCAAGCGTTACGGCGAATTTACCGCCGTGCAACGCATGGATCTGACCGTGCCCGACAACAGCTTCGTGACCTTTCTGGGTCCATCGGGCTGCGGCAAGACCACGACACTTCGCATGATTGCAGGACTGACCGACATTACCGAAGGCGATTTGCTGATCCGTGGCAAACGGGTCAATGCCCTGCCGATCCACAAACGCAATCTGGGACTGGTGTTTCAGAACTACGCGCTGTTCCCGCACAAATCGATTTACGACAATATCGCCTTTGGCCTGAAATATCGCAAGGTGTCCAAATCCGACATCCGGGAAAAGGTCAATCGTGCCCTTGATCTGGTGCAACTGCCCCATGTTGCGGATCGTTTTCCAAACCAGCTTTCCGGCGGGCAGCAGCAGCGCATTGCCCTTGCGCGCGCCATCGTGATCGAACCCGATGTACTGCTACTTGATGAACCGCTATCTGCCCTTGATGCCAATCTGCGTGAAGAAATGCGGGTCGAACTGAAACGTATTCAGCGCGAACTGGGTATTGCCACCGTTTTCGTCACCCACGATCAATCAGAAGCCCTTGCCATGTCCGATAAATTGGTGGTGATGAATAACGGTGTCGTCGAACAGGAAGGCGCGCCCGAGGACGTCTATAACAATCCCGCATCGGCCTTTGTTGCCGATTTCCTTGGGCATTCCAATATCATTCCTGCTGCCCTTGGCGCACCGGATGCGGCCTTTACCAAGGTTGCCCTGCAAAGCGGCGAAACATTGCTGACCACATCCGAACAAACCGCCAAAACCAATGGTTCAAAAGACGTCCGCGCCGTTATCCGCGCTGAAAAAATCGGCCTGTCGGATCAGAACGGTGCGACGGACGGTGTGATCGCCATCCCCGGCAGGATCAAAACGGTCGACTATCTGGGGCAGCAGGCCCGCTATTTTGTCACGGCCAATGGTCGTGACTGGCAGGTGATCAACCCGATTGATGCCCGCCCCCATCACGAAGGTGCCGATGTGTTCATGCACATTGCCGCCCGAAATTGTGTGTTGTTGCCCGGTCATCACGACTGACCGGATCTGGAGTGCCACCCGAAGTGACGCATGATACCCCCAACAAAACCGGCCACAACCGGGAATCCCGCCTGTTTTATCAAAGCCGTTCGCGTCGGCCGCTGATCGACCATGCCAAGGGCGTCTATATGTGGGATGTCGATGGCAAACGCTATATCGACGCCTCCAGCGGTGCGATGGTCAGCAATATCGGCCATAGCGACCCGCGCGTGATTGCCGCGATGAATGCGCAGCTTGAAAAGGCCAGCTTCGCCTATCGCCTGCATTTTGAAAATGATGCGGCCGAAAATCTGGCATTCCGCCTTGCCGAACGCGCACCCGGCGATCTTGAACGGGTATTTTTTGTCTCCGGCGGGTCCGAATCTGTCGAAAGCTGCATCAAGCTTGCCCGTCAATATGCCCTGGCAAAGGGGCAAGCCCAGCGGACCAAGATCATTTCGCGTTTCCCCAGCTATCATGGATCGACCCTTGGTGCGCTTGCCATCACCGGCTATACGCCGATGCATGCGCCCTTTGCCCCGATGATGGTGGACCAACCCAAAATTCCGGCCCCGACCTGCTATCTGGATCGCGATGATCTGAGTAATCATGAACGCGGCCTGAAATACGCCAACATGCTAGAATCCGAAATACTCAAACAGGGCCCTGAAACCGTTCTTGGTTTCATCATGGAACCGGTTGGCGGGGCTGCGACCGGCGCACTGGTTGCGCCCGACAGTTACTATGCCCGCATTCGCGAGATCTGCGATCAATACGGCATTCTTCTGATCTATGACGAGGTCATGACGGGTGCCGGACGCACTGGCAAATATTTCGCCGCCGAACATTGGGGCATCACGCCGGATATCTTGGCCGTATCAAAGGGACTGGCGGCGGGTTATGCCCCGCTTGGCGCGATGATTGCGCCTGATCGCATTGTCGGCCCGGTTCTTGATCATGGTGGCTTTATCCATGGTTACACCTATGCCGGCAATCCGATGGCCTGTGCAGCGGGCAATGCGGTCCTTGATGTGATTGATGAAGACAACCTTCTGGAAAATGCGACCCAAAGCGGGGCAGCATTAAAGGCCGAACTTGGCAAACTTGCCGATGAATTTCCGATCATCGGCGATGTGCGTGGCCTTGGACTGCTTCTTGCGGTCGAACTGGTCAAAGACCGCGAAACCATGGAACCGATTGATCCCAAACATCTTGCGGCTGCCCGCCTTGTTGATATTGCCTATGACAAGGGCCTGATCATTTACTGGCGTCGCACCCGCGGCGGTTATCGCGGCGATCACGTGATGGTCTGCCCGCCCATGACGATCACACACGATCAGTTTGACGATATCCTCATTCCGTTGCGCGCCGCCCTTGGCGAGCTTCAGGACGAACTCACCCGTGCCGGAGCCTTCGCATGAGCCGGAAAGTCATCATCACCTGCGCCATCACCGGATCGGTTCATACCCCGTCCATGAGCCCGCACCTGCCAATCACCCCCGACCAGATTGCCGATCAGGCGATTGCGGCGGCAAATGCCGGGGCTGCCATCCTGCATCTGCATGCACGCGATCCCGAAACCGGCTTTCCAAGCCCGGAACCGGCTGTTTTTGATCAATTCCTGCCGCGCATCAAATCGGCCACCGATGCGGTAATCAATATTTCGACCGGCGGCGGCATGACCATGACGGTCAAGGACCGTATTCGTGCGGCAAAGCAGGCAGCACCCGAAATGGCGTCATTGAATATGGGGACGATGAATTTCGGCCTGTTCCCCGCCCTTGCCGGACGCAGCGACTGGAAACACGACTGGGAACCAAAATTTCTCGAAGACAGTCGTGATTTTGTTTTCAAAAACACGTTTTCCGATATCGAAACCATTCTGGCAGATCTCGGCGATGCCAATGGCACAAGGTTTGAATTTGAATGTTATGACGTCGGGCATCTTTATACGCTGGCCCATTTTGTTGATCGCGGCCTGATCAAAGGGCCGATTTTCATTCAGTTCGTTCTGGGCGTTCTGGGCGGTATCGGGGCCGATCCCGACAATCTTGCCCATTTGAAACGCACCGCCGACAAACTTTTTGGCGATCAGTACCAGTTTTCGGTTCTGGGTGCCGGGCGACATCAGATGCCGCTTGCCACCATGTCGGCCACCATGGGCGGTCATGTCCGGGTCGGTCTTGAAGATAATCTGTATTTGCGCAAGGGCGAACTCGCCCCGGACAACGCATCGCAAGTTCGCAAAATCCGCGACGTTCTGGACGGGTTATCGCTTGAAATCGCAACACCGGACGAAGCCCGCGCCATGCTGGGTCTGAAAGGTGCCAATCAGGTCGCCTTTTAGGAAACAACAAACTGCCACCAACACCACGACGCAAAGCCAACGAAAGGCGGCGCCCATGATGCATGCCTATTTCTCAGCCGATCAGCTTCGCCATCACGGCCAGACATTCATGGTCGCGGGCGAAGCACGGCCAATCCCCGAAGTCCCCGAACGGGCGGAAATACTGACCACTGCCGTCAAACGGCTTGGCCTTGATTTGCGCACCCCCGATGATTTCGGCATGGGTCCGATTGCCGCCATTCATGCGCCGGAATATCTGAAATTCCTGCAAACCATCCATGCCGAATGGAAGGCTGTTGGTGGGTCTGATCTGGTGGTGCCCGGTATTCATCCGTTTGACCGGCTTGGCCCCTATCCAAGATCACCGGCGGGCAAGGCCGGTTTTCATATGGGCGATACATCCTGCCCGATATCGGCAACCACATGGCAATCGGCCTATGCCAGTGCGCAAACCGCGATTGCCGCCACCCGCCAGGTCCGCGATGGCAATGCCAGATCGGCCTATGCCCTTTGCCGTCCCCCCGGCCACCATGCCAGCCGCGATATCGCCGGTGGTTTCTGTTACCTGAACAACAGCGCGATTGCCGCACAGGAACTGCGTGCCAAATACGACCGCGTTGCGATCCTTGATGTCGATCTGCATCATGGCAACGGCACACAGCATATTTTCTATGCTCGTGATGATGTCATGACGCTGTCGATCCATGCCGACCCGCGTGATTTCTATCCGTTTTTCTGGGGCCATGCCGAAGAACGCGGACAGGATGCCGGGCTTGGTTTCAACCACAATTATCCCCTGCCCCTTGGCAGCGGCGATAACGCATTTCTGGCCGCCCTTGATCGTGCGCTTGTCATGATCGATCATTTCAGTGCCGACGCGGTTGTCATTGCACTGGGCCTGGATGCATCATCGGATGATCCGTTTGGCGGACTTGCCGTGACACCCGGCGGGTTTGCCAAAATCGGTGAAAAAATTGGCGGCATCAATCTGCCAACCGTGCTAGTGCAGGAAGGCGGTTATGTCAGTAACACACTGGCTGAAAACCTTTTTCAGTTTATCAGCGCCTTTCACGCCACCACCGCAGGGAGCCCCGAATGAAAACATCCGATATCCTGATCATTGGCGGCGGTATTGCCGGCATGTCAGCAGCCTATTTTCTGGCCAAACGTGGAAAATCCGTCACGGTTCTTGAACGCGAGGATCAGCCGGGTTATCACAGCACCGGCCGATCCGCCGCACTCTATAGCGAAACCTATGGCCCGAAAATCATCCGCAAGATGTCGACGGCCAGCCGGGACTTTTTCCTGAGCCCGCCCGAAGGTTTCACCGAAAATCCGATCCTGACCCCGCGTGGTGTGATCCTGACCGCTGCACACGGCAATGAAGGCGCAATTGACGAACTTCTGACCGAAGGCCGCGCAAACGGTGCGAATGTTGTCGCCTTGACACCTGATGACATCAAAAAAATGATCCCGATCCTCAATATCGATCTTATCGCATGCGGCGCACTTGAAACCGATGCCATGGATATTGATGTTCATGCGCTGCACTGGGGCTTTATCCGCCATTTCAAAAAGCTTGGTGGTGAACTGGTGGTCAAGGCAGATGTCACTGCAATCGCAAAAACCGCAAGCGGCTGGCAGGTCACGGCAGGCGGCGAAACCTATGAGGCCCAAATCATCGTCAACGCATCGGGTGCATGGGCCGATGAAATCGCAAAACTGGCGGGCGTAACACCGCTGGGCATCACCCCCAAACGTCGCACGGCGGTGATGGTTGATTTGCCATCTGATGTCAATGCGCATGGCTGGCACATGGTCTCGGACGTCGGCGAAGGCCTTTATTTCAAGGAAGATGCTGGCCGCCTGCTAGTATCGCCCTCCGATGCAACACCGACGGTGCCCCACGATGTCCAGCCCGAAGAACTTGATATCGCCATCACGATTGACCGCCTGATGACGGCAACCACGCTTAAGGTCAATCGCCCAGGCGAAGCATGGGCTGGCCTGCGCAGCTTCTTTGCCGATGGCGATCCGGTATCGGCATTCGCCCCGGATGCAGACGGCTTTTACTGGCTCGCCGGTCAGGGTGGCTACGGCATTCAAACCGCACCCGCGATGGGTGAATATGCCGCCAGCCTGATTTGCGGCGATGGCGTGCCGGACAGGATGACGAAACTTGGTGTGACCAAGGATGCCCTTGCCGCCACCCGCCCCGGCCTTGGCCAAACTGCATAAGGATTGAACGGAAATTGTGCCATGATCAGTTTTGACCGCCATGAACTGCGACGTAGCATTGCCAATCGCCGGGATCGTGCGATTGATGATCTGTGCGCACTGGTTCGCCATGAAAGCCTTCTGGGCAACGAAACATCTGCCCAGAACTGGGTCGCGGATCGTTTCGCCGATATGGGGCTTATGGTCGAACGGGCTGCGATCAATATTGACGAATTGCGCGATTTGCCGGGCTTTTCCCCGCCGGTTACGACGGAATATAGCGGGCGGGAAAATATCGTCGGTATTCATCAACCGGCGAAGCAAACCGGACGCAGCCTGATTTTAAACGGGCATATTGATGTCGTGCCGACCGGGCCAGTGGCGCAATGGCGACGTGGACCGTTTGACCCTTATGTCGAACGCGACTGGCTTTATGGCCGCGGGGCTGGCGATATGAAGGCCGGCATCATTGCCTATTGTCACGCCCTTGCCGCCCTTCACGATCTGGGTCTTGAGCCCGCCGCCCCGGTTATCCTGCAATCGGTTGTCGAAGAAGAATGTACCGGTAACGGGGCGCTGGCCTGCCTGCATGCCGGATATCGGGCTGATTGTGCGATCATTCCCGAACCGTTCAATCAGACTCTGATGACTGCCCAGCTTGGCGTGATGTGGTTCCAGCTTCATGTCACCGGAAGTCCGGCGCATGTTCTTGATACCTCGGCCGGAAGCAACGCGATCGAGGCGGCCTTTGGCTTTTTCGAAACCCTGAAAGAAGTCGAAGACATCTGGAACCACCCCACCCATCGTCATGCGGCCTATGGCGCACATGTGCATCCGGTGAATTTCAATCTGGGCAAGATCGAAGGTGGTGAATGGGCATCGACCGTACCGCCGGTTTGTTCGGCCGACATCCGTGTCGGGTTCTATCCCGGTATGGAATTGGCCAAGGTCCGCGAAACCATCGAGGCGGTTGCACAAAGTGCGATGGAAAATCACCCGGCCTGCAAGGGCGCAAAATTCGACATTACCTATCGCGGTTTTCAGGCCGAGGGATGCGTGATGGACGAAACCCATCCGATGATGACCATGATCGGCGACATTCACCACGAGGTCACCGGCAATACGATCAAAAACTATGCTTCCACCGCGACGACGGATGCGCGTTTCTTCCAGATTTACGGCAATATCCCGGCCACCTGTTATGGCCCGAAAGCCGAACGAATTCATGGCATTGACGAACGGGTTTCGATTTCCAGCATGATGGAAGTCACCGAGGTCCTTGCCCTGTTCATTGCCGACTGGTGCGGCGTTACCAAACGTGATAATCACGCCGCATAATCCAACCAAAAACCGATCATATCTTGATATCAGGAGACTTTGATGACCGTTCAGCGTTTTCACACCGGCCCGCGCATGAGCCAGGCCGTTGTTCATGGCAACACCATCTATCTTGCCGGCCAGGTTGGCGAACCGACCAGCGATGTCACCAACCAGACCAAGGAATGCCTTGCCAAGGTTGATGCGCTTCTGGCCGAATGCGGCGCGTCAAAGGAAAACATCCTGTCGACCACTATCTGGCTTGCCGATATGGCCGATTTCGCCAAAATGAACGAAGTCTGGGATGCATGGGTCCCGCAGGGTCACACCCCGGCACGTGCATGCGGCGAAGCCAAACTTGCCACCCCGGATTATCTGGTTGAATTCATCGTGGTTGCCGCAAAACCATAATCCGATCAATTCCGATCCGAATGCAAAACGCCCGGCCAATTGCGCCGGGCGTTTTTGTATGAGGAACATGAATTCTACCGATCCCGTTCGTCCCGTGTCACGATCAGCGACTTGGACTCAAGCGTGCGATGCACCGGACATTTATTGGCAATCGCGATCAGCTTTTCGCGGACTTCCTCGGTAAAATCACCATGCAGGGTAATGATCCGTTCGAACCGGTCGATCTTCCCGCCCTTTTGTTCGAACTCTGGCCCGCATTCCATGCAATCGCTTGCGTGGATTTTATCATGCCGGACTTCGACCCGAATGCCATCGACCGGGATCTGTTTCTGATCGGCATACATCCGCATGGTCATCACCGTGCATGACCCAAGGGCGGCCGCCAGAAAATCATAAGGTGACGGTCCGCTGTCAAACCCGCCAACATCTTCGGGTTCATCGGCAAACATACGATGATGCCCGGCCAGAACCATCGCCTGAAACTTGCCAAGCCCGGTTTCACGCACCACGACGGCACCGTCTGGTACTTCGTCATTTACCGGGTCTTCGTCGGTAATATAACGCTTGGCCCAGGCGCTGATCACCTCGGCGGCATAGGTCGCATCATCGGGATCGCGTAACAAATGATCGGCACTATCAAGCGACACAAAACTTTTCGGATGCTTGGCGGCATCAAAAATCCGTGCGGCATTTTCAATACCAACCGTCTGATCCATCGGCGCATGCAAAACCAGCAACGCCTTGTGCAATCTGCCGACCGATTTTTCGATATTGTGGGCACGCAGATCATCAATGAAATGCTTCTTGATCACAAAGGGCCGCCCGCTTAACGAAACTTCGGCCTGCCCGTCCCGTTCGATATCTTCAAGGTAATCGGCGAAATTATGGGTCACATGCTCGACATCGGCGGGGGCACCGATGGTTGCAACTGCGGTTGCTTCGGGCACGCTATCAGCCACGGCCAAAACCGCCGCCCCGCCCAACGAATGCCCGATCAGCAAACGGGGGGCGGCAAATTCATGCCGAAGGAAATCAGCCGCGCGTTTCAGATCATCCAGATTGGATGTGAAATTGGTCGATGCAAAATCACCGCCCGATCCGCCAAGTCCGGTAAAATCGAACCGCAAAACCCCAATCCCCTGCATGGTCAGCGATTGCGCGATCTTGCGCGCCGCCGTCAGGTCCTTGCTGCACGTAAAGCAATGTGCAAACAGCGCATAGGCCCGAACCGGCCCCGTAGGCAAATCCAACCGTGCCGAAAGCTGCGCCCCCAGTGCGCCTTCAAAACTGAGCTTAATCGGCCTTACAGCCATATCGCACCTCCGCCACCGGTATTTGGTGAATTCGTTGTTTATTTATGCACGTTCTACGCTAGCATGCGGTATTCGCCGCCACAAAACCAAGGGTAATACAGTATGACAATACTGGAAACCAAAAGAACGCTTGTGCGTCACGGCACCTACAACGATGCCCCCTTTATCATGCAACTGCTGAACGAACCGGGCTGGATACGGTTTATCGGGGATCGCAACGTCCATGACCTTGATGCCGCCCGAAAATTTATTGATGATCGGCTTCTCAGCAGCTATCTGAAACACGGTTTCGGGCTGTACATCGTGGACGAAAAAGCAACCGGATGCAGCATCGGGCTTTGCGGATTTGTCAAACGCGACACGCTTGATGCACCCGATATCGGTTATGCCATTACCGAAAGCCATCATGGCAGGGGCTATGCGTTTGAAGTCAGCAATGCCCTGATCGACTATGGCCACGATACGCTGGGCTTTGATCGGATATTTGGCTATACACTGCCGGAAAATACCGTATCGCTGAAACTTCTCGCCAAACTGGGCCTGACCTATGAACGCGATCAGGACGTCAATAATAGTGGTGAAATCTGCAAGCTGTTTGTAAAGGTCGCCTGAACGCAAAAACCCGCATCCAGTGATGCGGGTTTGTTCATTTCGGGGCTTTGAAAATCGTTATTCCTTACGGCGAATGCCGATCCTGCGACCGACCCCGCTTGGCACCGGCAAATCGCGATGTGCCTCACGGATCAGATCAAGCGTCTTTTGAATGTCATCGGGAAATGGAGCCGACCGGCGCGTTTCCATATCGATATGTATCGTGATGATTTCATTGGTCGCCGACAGCCACCCTTCGGTCCCATGACGTAATTCATGATACATGTGAATGCGTTTGTGATCGCAATCAAGGATTTGCGTATGGATCACGAACGGATCATTCAGATGAATTTCCCGGTCATAGGTAATGTGCATTTCAAGCGCAAAGGTCGAAAACCCGCGCCGCTCGGGATATGTCCGCCCCATCCCGACCCCGTCCAGAAACGCCACTGATCCCAGATCAAAACCAACCACGTAATAACCAACATTGACGTGACCGTTAAAATCGATCCAGTTCTGCGGCACCGTCCCGCGATAGCTTTCAAGCATCTCCGGGGCAAAAAGATCGGCACTGATCATTTACCGGCCTTTCCCACCGCATCGACAACCGCGACTGCTGCGACAAAATCTTCCAGCGAATGACCAACCGATTTGAAAACCGTGCATTCTGCATCGGTTTGGCGTCCCTTGACCTCACCGCGCGTCAGGCCGAACAAATCGCCCAGAATATCGGATTTTGAAATCGATCCGGCATTTAGCGGTTGCACCACGTCGCCGCCCTCGGCTGCTGCACCTTCAAAGCTATCAACATAAATCCGGCATTTCTGCATCAGGGCATCATCGGTTTCGCGCATGGTCGGTTTGAACGCGCCGACCAGATCAACATGCGTCCCCTCGCGAAGCCATTCACCACGTACCAGCGGCTCTGTCGAAAGTGTCGCACATGAAATCAGATCGGCTGTTTTGCATGCGGCTTCCAGATCATCTGTACCAACTGCATCAAACCCGAGTGTCGCGGTTTCATCCGCCAAAGCCCGCGCCTTGTCCCCATTGCGGTTCCAGATCGTGACCTTTTTGATCGGACGAACCGATGCGTGCGCTTTAATCAGGTTCGGCGCCATCGCCCCGGAACCGACCATGACCATTTCGCAGGCGTCCTTGCGCGCCAGATAGTCCGCCGCCAATGCCGATGCCGCCGCCGTGCGACGTGTCGTCAATTTGGTGCCGTCAATCACTGCCGATGGTTGACCGGTCACGGCATCAAGCAGGATATAGGTCCCCGAAACCGCCGGCAGGTTACGCGCCGAATTTCCCGGCACAACAGCCGCAACCTTGACCCCGGCTGCGCCATCCTTTTGCCAGGCCGGCATGATCAGAAACGTCGCGTCATCCTCATTGCTGCGTTCCATGTTGAAATGGCTGCGCAACGGCGCTTCGCAGCCATCGGCAAATCCCTGGCGGAGCGCCTCAACCAGATCGCGGGGCGAGACGAATTTATCGATTTCTTCGGCGGAGATGAAACGCATGGGCCTTCCTGCAAATTTATTTTCGATTTCAGCGTGGTAGCGTGGATATCTTATACCACGTCAAAGGACATGCGTCACAGGATCGCACGCTGTTTTTCACTTTGTTTCTGGTGAATAATCCGCCAGCCACACATGGCCAGTTGGCGATTAACGCTGCAAAAAGCGTTTCAGATGCCCAAACAGCGAACCGGTTCCAAGATAAAGTTCTTCAAGCACCGTGAAATGGTTCGCCCCCCATGCCTTATAGACCGGGACCTTCAACCCCTCGCGCCCGCAATAGGCAGCATAGGCATCACTTTGGCGGACAAATTCCGGGCTTTCGTTACTCCCGACCACAACCATCATTTTGACGTCATGCGGAACCGCATCAAGCATCGGTGAATTATCCGCCGCTGTCGCGGCATTAAGCCGCACATCGTCATTGATGCTGGTAAAACGGATCGGCTCCAGATCGAAAACCCCGGAAACCGGAACAACCGCACAGAATGGATTGGCATCGTTAAGGGTATCTTCCCAATGATGAGCCGCAAGGCGTGCAACAATCTGCCCGCCTGCCGAATGACCGGAAATGCTGATCCGGTCGCGGTCGCCATTGAAATCGCTGATATTCTGATAAATGAAGGTCATGCAGCGTACGGCCTGTGTCGTGATATCGGCCACCGTCACATCCGGGCACAGATCGTAATTCGGACAAATGACAGTAAAGCCCGCGGCATTCAAATCGCGGGCAACAAACGCATAATCCTTTTTGTCCTGGCTTCGCCAGTACCCACCATGAAAAAACACATGCAACGGTGCGTCCGGCTCGGCCGCCGGGTAAACATCCATGGTTTCCTTGGGTCCATCACCATAACGGATATCGGTCATGTGGTGGACACTTGCCCGCGTATCGTCGGACAACCGCACAAAGCGTTCAAAACAGGTCATGTATTCCGGCACGGTTTCGCGCGGATTATACTGCCATTCAAGTTCGGCAAGGGTAAAACCACCCCAACTCATCTGAACCTCGTTTGCTCTGCCCGGACCAGAATTATTATTGGTAGATCAGGCCTGTTCGATAATCTTTCTTTATTTTTCCAGTTTTTGCAAATGCTTCACACTGGGACATAATTCCCGCCGACAAACACCTTGTCGTAATTGCACTGCGGGCACGGCAATGCCACAATATCCAAAATCAACTAAAAATCAGCTGGATAGCCAATGAGCAACCGCAAGGTCCAAAGCCCGTTCCCCTCCGGTGATACGGATCGCAACCAGATTTGGGAAATGCTGGTGTCGCGCGACATCGCGGCCTTTGTCGCCGCCGATTGGTCGATGGTCGAAGATGACTTCAAGGCAGACGGCTTTTACGCGATTGATGCCTGCAAATCCGACGATCCTGATGACTGGAAAATGATGTTTCCCGATCTGGCAGCCTATCGTGATGAATGGCTGCGTCAGGCGATTGCCGCACAGGAAATCGACTATGCCGAAGACCTGTTTGACGGGGTTTTTCGTGCTACCGATCTTTCAAAAATCGATATCACCGGCAACCGCGCACTGGTGCGCAAACATTTCAACGGCACCATAAAAAAAGCAGACGGATCAACCGACCGTCTGCTTTGGAAAACCCATTATTACTGCGAAAAACAGTCTGATGGAAAATGGCAGATTACCGGTTTCACCGGCTATCTGCCCAATCACGACCCGGCATAGATACGCTTGCCTTAAAGCACACATCCACGCGCGGCGACATCAACCGTTTCAATGTCGCCATCACGCACCAGATGCACCTGATCCAGCATGTTGCTGACAACACAGACATGGTTCGGGATGATTTCGATCCGCTGGCCGATTTCAAACGGTTTTGTCGCCGGATCGAAATGCAAAATGCCGTGCTCTTCCGAAAGCGCCTTGACCGCAACATCGGGATGCCCCACGACATAGCCGTATCCGTCCAGGCCCAGCAAATCGGATGTCAGAACCTTTGACCCGGCATCAATGATCGCCCGGCCTGGCGTCGGCAAGGATACGATTTCGGTCAAAACCCGAAGCGCGCAATCATCTTCCTTGCAAACCCCACGCGCCATCAGGGACCGGTCATTATAAATATAAGTCCCGATGCGATGTTCGGTCACAGACGGCACTTCATGGGCCAGCCACATATCGGGCGTCCCGCCAGAACTGCGCACCGGACATTCAATACCAATCGCATCCAGTTCCTTCATGGCCGTGGTAAAAAATGTTTCGACCTTGGCCCCGCCGCCGGTCGCCGGATAGGTCATCAACCCGGCAAACCTGATCCCCGGCAATGATGTAATGATTTTGGCAAGTGCCACAGCCTCAGCCGGGTTCTGCACTCCGCAACGTCCGCCACCGGTATCGCATTCGATCAGGATTTCAAGCGGCTTGGCGCTGTCAGCAAAGGCTTTTGACAGTCCTTCGACCACAATCGCATTGTCTGCCACCACGCGCAGGCTTTTGATACGGTCAAACAACGCCCGCAGACGGGCAAGTTTGCGTTCGCCCAGAACGTTATAGGTCAGAAGAATATCATCAAGACCGGCATCGGCCATCACTTCGGCCTCGCCGATTTTCTGGCAGGTGATGCCAATCGCCCCGGCCTTCATCTGCTGGGCGGCGAAGGCCGGAATTTTATGGGTTTTGATATGCGGACGCAGCCCGATCCCGTGTTTGTCGCAATAGGTCTGATAGCTTTCGATATTGCGGTCGACAACATCAAGATTAACAACCGCGCATGGCGTATCAAGTTCGGGATATTGGGGCATTCCGGTCATCGGGACAGCGTCCTTATCAAAGGTGGTGGTGGCAGCAATCAGCTTGCAATCGCGGCAAACGGGTCATCAACAATCGGCCAGATCGGGCGTGTCAGATGACGATATCCATTGGTTTTCGGATCGGACGGATAAGGTCCGTGAACATCGACATAAATGATCTCGCCCGCAATCTTGGCGAACGCATCGTAGAAGTGATTGGTCGATTTGATAAACAGATATTTTTTCGAAGACGGATCAATTCCCATATTCGAAAACAGGCTGGGATCGAAGCTTTGCGACCGGTTGGAATTCAGGATCACCTCCCCCCCACCCGGAAGCTCGATCACCGCGCAATCGCCCAGCGGCACGATGCTGTCGCCGAAATACTGCCATGAATCGCGCCGGATTTTTTTTACGCGTACCTCTGCATCAATCGGTGCCCCGGCATGCGCACCGGTTTTTCCGCCAAAGCGTAACGGCAATGTCGCGCCCTCGCCGGCCGAAATGCAAATCCGAACCGCCATCGGGTCCCAGATGGTGCCAACCGCAAAATCGCCAAGCCCGCGATCCATTACGGCCCGCAGCAAAATCGTGCTGTCACCGGGCACACCGCCGCCTGGATTATCCCAAACATCGGTCAAAACAATCGGTCGTGCGTCGCTTGCCAGTGCCTGATCAAGCGCAACATCGGGGGTTACAAAACTTGGCCGTGTCGTACCACGGAACCCGAAAAGCTCCTGCCCCAGCTTTCGGGCAATCTCGCTTGCCTTCGCCGGATCATTGTTGGTGGTCACAATCACCTTGGCACCAAGATCGGGCACGTCGCCGGCCATAAATCCGTGAATAAACGAGATTGAAAGAACATCATCGGCCCCCTCCATCGCCTTGGCGCGATCAATAAAGGATCGCATCGGTTCGCGTGATGTCGGCAACACCTCGATCATATGGCAATCAAACACCGCCTTGGTCGGCCTGATCTCGCCGCGCAATGTACGCAAAACCAGATCAACCACCGAACGCCCGGCATCAACAAAATCGGTATGGGGGAATTCCTTGAACGCGACAATAATGTCGGCATTGGAAATCCGCAGCTCCGTCAGGTGGCTGTGCGGGTCATAACTGGTGCCGATAATAACATCGGGCCCGACAATGTCGCGAACACGCGAAATCAGATCGCCTTCACAATCCAGATATCCTTGCGCCACCATCGCCCCGTGCAGGCCCAGAATAACCGCATCAACCGGCATGGCCGCACGCAACTGGCCCAGAACCTCGTCACGCAACTGTTCATATGTTTCCCGATTGACCAAGCCCCCCGGCTCCGCCCAGGTGGCGGTTCCCTCAATCAACTCCCAGCCTTCCTTTGCCGCCCGCACGCGCGCCTCGGTAAAGACGGCACTGCACAGCGTCGGGGTCACCGGATGCTGTCCGGGCGGAGCATAGAAGCTTTCCTTGAAATCGGAAAAATCGGTGCGCAACGGCGAGAATGTGTTGGTTTCGGTCGCAATAGAGGCGCAAAAAATCCTCATGACCCCATCCTTTTTGTTCTTTGTAATCATCATATTTTATGTGCAAAAGAAAAAAGCGTGCGGGTGAAGCACCACCCGCACGCGCATGGATTATTCCATGTAGCGGTGGGCGTTGGCTTTATCGACTTCCGTCTGGAACAGTTCGAGAAGTTCAACGCCTTCCGTGCCCAAAGATTCCTGAACGTGTTTGACCACGACCGGCTGGGTTACATCTTTAAGCTTCTGACGCTCTTCCGCGCTCAGTGCCGTGATTTCCATTTTGTCGGTCAAACCGGCAAGACCACGATCAGATGCCTCGATCACGCGCGACACACCGCGGCTGGCAACAACGCAGGACTGCGCAGCATAACGAACAATCTTCTGCTGGTCGGCAGTCAGATCATCCCAGAATGCTTTCGACAGCATAAAGGTGTAAGGCGAAAACAGGTGGTTGGTCAGGGTCAGATACCCCTGCACTTCGTTGAATTTGGCAAAGGTCACGGTCGGAACCGGGTTCATCTGACCATCGATCACGCCCGTCTGAAGACCGGCATAAACTTCGCCCCACGCCATCGGATAGGCTTCTGCGCCCAGTGCCTGCATGATTTTCTGATGCGAGGGCAACGCCATGGTGCGCACACGGATACCCTGGAAATCGTCCAGCGTCGCAATCGGATGCTTGGAATTCGTCACGGCAAAGAACCCGCCGGTATCCGGGAAGCCGAGAACCTTGACATCGCCAAGGGTGTTTTCGATATCCGTCGCCAGTTTCTGGCCAAACGGACCATCAAAAACGTCATAGGTCGATGCGTTGCTGTCAAACGCAAAGGCAAGGTTCAGAACGTCGATACGCGGATAATAGGATGCGATTGCCCCGGTCGAGGTCAGGGTCGCCTGGATCAGACCATCGCGAACCATCTGCACATGTTCAGCGGCCGAACCAAGCTGGTTGGACGGATAAACCTCTACCTTGACCTCGCCATTGGTGTCGGCTTCGACAATGTTGGCGAAAACAGCGGTGCAGGCATGCGCCGGGTTTTCAAACGGGTCTTCCTTGTTGTCATGGGCAAATTTCAGAACCTTGGGTTCCGCATAGGCCAATGACGTGGTGCTGGCCAGCATGGCCGTCGCAAGGGCAAATGCCCCGAAACGCTTCATCTTATTCATTCTACCTCTCCTTGATTAAGGCCTTTTATTTCTGTCCGCGGTCTTGGTTTTGGTGCCCCGATCCGGACCTGACCGGGGCGTTTCATTGCCGCCGGTTACCGGAAGCCCAGCAATCGCGGGATCGCGAGTGCAAGATCGGACCAGAAGGCAAACAGGAACAACACACCCAGTTCCGCCAAAAGGAACGGCCAAAGCTGGGCGGCAATTTTCTCAAGCTTTTCACCTGTGACTGACGACAGCACGAAAAGGCATGCCCCCACGGGGGGTGTCATCAACGAGATGTTAAGTGCAAGGACAAAGATGATCCCGGCATGGATCGGATCCATGCCGATCTGAACCGTCAATGGCACCAGAACCGGGGCCAGAATGATCAGGATTGCATTGATATCCATGACCATCCCGATCATCAGCAAAAGTGCGACGATCATGAAAATGACCATATAGGGATCGGACGACAGCCCCAGGACAAGGCTCGCAACTTCCTGCGGAATGCGATTGAAGCTCAGCCACCAGCCAAGGATCGACGCAAAGGCGATGATAATGAAAATCACCCCCGTCACCCTGGCAGTGCGGATCAGCATCTTGAAGAAATCGGCAAATGTCAGCGCGCGGTAAATAAAGATACCGATAAACAGTGCATAGGCGACGGCGACCGATGCCGCCTCCGTCGGGGTGACAATCCCGCCCAGAATACCGCCCAGAATGATCAAAGGCATGATCAGGGCCGTGATCGATGATTTGAAAATCTTCCAGATTTCCAAAAGGTTCGCCCGGCGTTCGTTTTTCGGCAGGTTCTTGGACCGCGCGGTCACCGCGATCACCGTCATGCAAATCAGGCAAATCATAACCCCCGGCAGGATACCGGCGGCAAACAATCCACCGATGGAAACCCCCATCAGCGACCCGTAAACAACCATCAATCCCGACGGCGGAATGGTCGGACCAATGATCGACCCGGCTGCGGTCACGGCACAGGCATAATCGCGGCGATATCCACGCTCAACCATCGCCGGCACAAGTGTCTTGCCAAAGGCCGCCGCATCGGCAGTCGCCGCTCCGGTCAACCCGGCAAAGAAAACCGACGCCAGCATGTTGGTATGCGCCAACCCGCCGCGGAAATGCCCGACAAGCGCCTGCGCAAAAAGGACAAGACGGCTGGTGATGCCGATATGGTTCATGATCTCGCCCGCCAGAATAAAGAACGGCATGGCAAGAAACGGGAATACGTTCAGACCGTTGAAGACCTTGCTTGGCCCCTGAACAAGGAACATGCCCCCGCCCATGTCATAAAGGCCGATCACCCCGGCAACGCCAAGGGCAAAGCCGATCGGCATGCCCAGAACCATCAGAACGACAAAAGTAATACCGACGATCATTCCGCGCCCTCCGCCAGATCGATGGGAACAAAACGGCCCTGATCGCGAAGCGCGACCAGCAGCAACTGAATGGCAGCAAGCAGGGACGCAACCGGCACCGCGGCATAAGGCAGTGCCAGCGTCATGCCAAAGATCATCGCCTGACGGCGCATACCGCCGACGGCAAAGTCAAAGCCGTAAATCGCCAGATACAGAAACGCGCACAGCGCAACCAGATCGACACAGAACAGAACCGTACGCTGCACGGGCATCGGCATGTTAAGGATAAACATCCCGATGCCGATATGTTCGCGCCGCGCAATCCCCGCCGACACCGCCAAAAGCGCCGCCCAGATCATCAGGTAACGTGCAAGTTCTTCGGGCCACGGTAATTGCCAGTGAAAAATGTAACGATCAATCACGCCAAGCCAGACATCCAGCACAAGGGCCAGCATCAGGACGGCAATCACTCGTTCGACCACCCAGTTCAAAGACCGGCTGATCAATGCGGCTGTGGCTTCAACACGGCGCAGCGCCATCTTACTTAATCTCTCCGCTGATGAATGTTTTATGTAATTTCTCTACATCGTGATGACATTTTTGTAGCTTGTCTACATATTTTTGAGTCATAATTGCAAATATCACCACGAACGATCTATAACGAGTGATATTATAAGTAGTTAAACTACATTTTTACCTATATTATTTGGGCCACCCACCCAAAACCACCGGAGGATAGCAACGGCGGTCAAACAATTCGGCAATGAACGTCCTGCCCGCTTTACGGTTATATCCGGCAGGATGGGTAATCTCGGGATCAAGATCGAAGCTATCGCCTGCAAACCAAAAAGTGTTATTTATCAGTTGGGTGCTGGTAACAGCACCTCATATTTGAAAATGATCGGAACGCTTGCATGCAACCTACCGTCGATATCATCAGCCTCCTGCGTCGAAAGGCCGGGACCTTTCCCGCACGCGAACAGCGGGTTGCCGACTACGTTCAGGATCACCTGCAAGACGTCACAACCATCGCGCTTTCCGATCTTGCGCAAAAGGTCGGCGTCAGCGAACCGACCGTGATCCGGTTTTGCCGGACCCTTGGGTGCGACGGGTTTCGTGATTTCAAAATACGGCTGGCACAGAACCTTGCGGTCAGTATGCAATACCTGGCCCCCGAAGATCTGGCCGACGACACAACAGCCGCCGACGTGCTTTCCAATCACGTGCTGGGTGTGATTGTCGATAATTTGCGCTTGCTGCGCGAACAGCTTTCAAGCACCGAAATCGACAAGGCTGCCGACATTCTGGCCAATGCCCGCCAGATCGCCTTTATGGGCGTTGGCGGCGGCTCCACCACCGTTGCCTTTGATGCCGCCAACCGGTTTTTCCGTCTTGGCATTCCCGCACAGGCCCAAAGTGATGGTTACCTTCAGCGCATGCTGGCCTCAACCTTTGGCGAGGAAGATGTGCTTTTTGCCATCTCCACCAGTGGCCGCCCGACCGAACTGATCCATAGTGCGGCCATTGCCCGCCAATACGGGGCAAAGGTCATCTCCATGACCCACCCGCAAAGTCCGCTTGCCACCGAAAGCGACCTTGTGATTGGCATTGATATGCCGGAAAACCCTGATATTTATAAGCCAACGGCCACCCGGCATGTCTTTCTGGCAACCATCGATATCATTGCCACGGCGGTTGCCCGGCGCACACCGGACCGAACGCTTGAAAAACTTCGCCGGATCAGGTCATCTTTGCTGACTCTCAATCCGCCCACAGGTCGCCAACCTATCGGCGACTAATCACGCCACCATCCCCATCGAGGCCCCAATGACCCGTACTGCCTTTATCGGCGAATGCATGATCGAGCTTGCCGGAACATCCCCCGGCAGCATTTTTGGCGCGGCCAACCTCGGCTTTGCCGGTGATACGCTTAATGGTGCAACCTATATGGTACGCACCAGCCGCCTGCTTGCAACGTCTGATACAGATGTTTCCTACATCACGGCGCTGGGTACCGATCCCTATAGCGACGCGATGATTGCCGCGTGGCAAAAGGACAATATCGACACATCACTGGTCCGCCGGATCGATGGCGCCCTGCCCGGTCTTTATGCCATTCAGACCGATGAAACCGGTGAACGCAGCTTTTCCTACTGGCGCAATGATGCCGCGGCCAAACAGATGCTTCAGGGCGGCCACGATGCCGTGTTGCGCGATGCGCTTCGCGGGTTCGACTGCCTTTATCTTTCGGGGATCACGCTTGCGATCCTCTCGGACACTGACCGTAAAACCCTGATCGACATTGCAGAAAACTTCGCCCAACAGGGCGGCAAGGTCTGCTTTGATACCAATCACCGTCCACGCCTTTGGGCCGATCAGGACATTGCGATTGCAGCCTATCTGGCGATTGCGCCCCATTGCCACACGGTCCTGCCAACATTTGATGACGACAGCGCGCTATTTGGCGATGCCACCCCCGATGCCACCGCCAAACGCTGGCATTCGCTTGGCGCGACCGAGGTTGTTGTAAAATGCGGCGGCGAGCCAACCTTTTATTCGATCAAGGGTGGCAAAACCGGCACCATAACACCGCCCAGGATTACCGATATCGTCGATACGACATCGGCCGGGGATTCCTTTAACGGATCATACCTTGCCGCCCGCAATGCCGGGCTTGATGTGCCCGCCGCGATTGCGGTTGCACAAAAGGTTGCCGGACGCGTGATTTCACGGCGCGGCGCGCTGGTCGATATCAGCGATCTCAAACTCGATCAGTAATCCAGTCGGAACTGAACACCGGCCTTGCTGTCGATTTCGGTGGTTTCACTGGTGACACTGATATTCGGGGTCAGTTCAATTTCGACCTCGACCCCGCTTGACCCCGGCGTGGTTCCGGTTTTGGTGCCGACATAGACCCCGTCCGTCAGGTATTTACCCACCTTGACGTTCGGACCGTCTTCGCCACCGCCGACCTGCAAAACATCCGCGCCGATAAAACGACGCACCGAACCGACGATATCAAGTCCGCCGCCCCCGCCTGAAAGCTCGTTGACCGCACTGGCAAGCTGAACCGCCTCAATCGCGCTCAGGCTTCCCTGCGATTTGCCAAACAGCACCTGCGACAGGATTTCGTCCTCCGGCAGGGACGGATTTGATGTCAAAACCAGTTCCGGGTCGCTTGACGGCCCCTGGAACCCGGCAGTCACTGTCAGATCATCGGTTGTATAAACCCCTGCGATATCCAGCAACGGATCGGGCGGCGTTGCCCCTGAAAACGTGATCTTGGAATCCTTGATCACGAATGTCTTGCCAATGATATCAAGCTGCCCGCGAAGCGCCTGCAATTGCCCGACAATGATCGGCTCCGCCGTTGTGCCGCTGATATCAAGCTTGCCGCCCCATTCGGAATCAAGCCCCCGCCCGCGCACAAACAAACGCCCCGGAATATCGACCGTCACATCCAGATTGCCGACAAAGCCCGGCGCCTGGTTTTTCTTTTCTTCTTCCTCGCGCTCTTGAACGTCTTCGATATTTTCGACATCAAGGGTCGAGACCGACACCGGCAGCGCAAGGGTCAGGTCGACTTCACCACGGCGCAGCGTCACATTGCTTTCGATATCGGCAGTCTGTTCGGTTCCGGTAACGGACGCCGTCACATCCGCCCAGAATTGCAGTTCGTCCTTGCGCGAAAGTGCTGCATTATCGACCTTCAGATCGGCCTTGTAACTGACCAGCGGATCGTCATCGAGTATTACCTCGGCAGAACCATTGATACGTCCATTACCGCCATCTGTTGCCGTAATCTCCGGAACGCGCAGACCGTTCTGATCGAAATCGCCATTGATCGTAATCTGCTTTAACAGCGTGCCATATTCCAGATGCTCGTAAGACCCGTCCGAAAGGGTAATCGTTCCGTTCCAGTCCAGCGCATCAAGCGTTCCCTTGGCAACCACGTCAAGTTTGAGAAGCCCGGCAACCACGTGATCGGGTGCCGGAACGTAGGGCCAGAACTGCGCGATTTCCCCATCCACCTTGACCAGCGCATCAATCGGCGCATCGGGATCAAGCGTGAAATCCTGTTGCAGGATGGAAATACCCAAAGGCACCGCACCTCGCGCCTCGACAATCTGAGCCTCTTCGTTGCCAAGGGTGGCATTGCCGTCGAACTGGCCGTCACGCAACATCAGATCAAGCACCATTTCAAACGGTGCCAAATCCTTTACACCGGCGGTCGTGATATTTTCAATTCCGCCCTTGACGGTCGCAACCGGCAATTGCCCCGATGCTTCGGACATATCGGCGGTGATATTCATCGTACCGTCCAGCCCGCTCAGGCCAAACATCTCGCCCCACGGACCCAGTACCAGTTCGGAAATCTGCGCCCTGGCCTCAAAGTTTTTCTTTGGCGTTAGATCAAGCTTGGCAAACACCTGCCCCGCGCCAACATTCAGCGCCGCATCAAGCTTCTGCTGCCCTTTGCCAGTTTGGCTAAACAGCAATGGCGCACGAAGCGCGATATTCTGACTGCCGATATTCATATCAAGCTGATCGGCCCGAACATTGATGCCATCCGAAAGCCCAAGTTCGACGGTGCTATCAAGTTTAATCGGGATACTGTCGCGAAGCTGGCCATTGGCGTTCGTCGCAATGCCAATGCCCGAAAGATCGCCGGAAATCTCGGTCTGCAACTCATTAATCGCAAGCGGCACAAAACGAATATCACGCCCGCGCAGGGTCAAATCAAAACCGGGCTTTTCAAATGCATCAAGGATCGAACCCGCCAGAACAACATCCTCGATCGCGGGCTGTTCCGCTCCTTCTTCAGCGGCAAGTCGAATGCCTTTCAGATTGGCATTCACATCAATCTGCTGCTGGCCTGATTTCGGTACAAACGCCACATCCGCAGTTAGCGCACCGTTCGTCACCGGCACCCCGAAATCAGACAGCATCACGGTATCGAGTTTGCGAACCGAAAGCCTGCCGCGCATCGGCACAGCATAATCCGGCAACATCAGGCTGCCAGCCAGCTCAAGCCGCTCGCCGCTCAGGGCAATGTTATCCACCCGCAAACCATCCGAAGGCAAAACCACATCTGCCGCCAGATCGTAATTGCGCCCCATCAAGGCAAACCCGGCCTTGTTGATCAGCGACAATACCGCCTGATCGGACCAGCGCATTTCAGTCACAAGATCGAGTTTCTCAAACTTCTGCCCACCGACCGAAACCGATGGTATGCCAAGCCTGATCGTTCCCGCCGGTGCCGCGATATCCCCGTCAAGATTGATCGCAAGCATCGCCGGGGCGATGGAAACACCAATATCGGGCGGCACCACACCAGGCTGAACCGAAAGGTCAGACTTAACTGACAAATGTCTGAATTCATTTGAAATATCGATTTGCGCCGGGCCAGAAACCATCGCGGTGGCAATCTGATCAAGTGTGATCGACAGATCAAATGCATCATTAACCGCAAGCTTGCCATCAATTGTCGGCGTCGCCCCGACAATACGATCAAGATCGGCAATGCCAAACCCTGTTTGGTCTGCCTTGATCGCAATATCGGCTTTGCCGCCCTGCTCCATCGACCATTCGATATCGCTTATCGCAACCTGCCCTGTCCCGCTCAGATCAAGCCCCGAAATCGGCGCAAAGATCGAAAGGTCTGCGACATCGGCAATCAATTCGCCATCGGTCACCGCCATCACGTCATTGATATCGGTCTTGCCATTCACCGAAATACCCGGCGTGGTGATATTGATTTTGCCAAGCACAAACTTGCTGAAATCCGGTGCGATTTCCGCATCAAGGGCAACCTGCTGCGCATTGCCCAGCATCGAGCCAAGATCGGCATCCTGCCATTCATTGCCCGAAACATCGATCCGGCTTTGAACAGAAAACCCGTCCTCATCCCCGCGCAGATCGGCATCAAGTGCCAATGTTCCGATGGTTGATACCGGTGTTGCGACCTGATCCCCGCGCAGCATCACGGTCACATCGGGCAATTCAAGCGGCCCTTCGGCATGCGCGGCCAAATCTAGCCCGCCCCATGTCACCGCATCCTCGATCAGGCCCGATACCGCCGGATCGATATCACCGCGCAAATCGGCCAGAACCGTGCTGTCATCAAAATTGATTTCCGTCGTGGCTGCAATCGTCGCAAATCCGGATTTCGCGATATCGCCGCGCGTGATCGACAGAATACTGGCATCCGCATCAAACTGCCCGCCAATCCCCAAATCGACATCGCCCTGCAACGGTTCCGGAAGCTGCCCGGCAAGGTCGCCCTGCGTTGCCAACAGACCATCAAGATCAAACCCGATCCGGCTTTCGTCAAGCCGCAGCCCCAAATCACCGCCAAGCGTCACAAGGTCACTTGCCGCAAGTTCAATCCGGCCTTTCCAGTCACTGGCCGGGCCATCACCCTTAAGGCTGATTGTGACGTCTGGTGCCTCTTCCGGGGTCAGTCCCGCAAGGGTCATCACCAACCCTGCGCGATCAAGCCTGCCGTCAATTTCGGCTTTCAGCCGCTGTTCATCGCCATCAAAATCAAGATCGGCCTTCAAATGGTCGATACTGTCATCAAGCGGTTGCAGATCAAGTGACAATGCCGCTTCAAGGTTTTCGCGAATTGCCGCACTGGCGCTTAGACCGTATTCAAAGCTTTTGCCGCTGGCCGGATCGGAAATACGCACATTCCCAAGCGCCAGTTTGCCAAGCTCGATGGCCAACGGTGGCGCAAAACTGCCCGATGCGGCCTCTTCTTCCTCTGCCGTTTCATCTGCGCCCGACATATCGGGCAAGACCACATCAATCGCGGCACTTTCGACCCGATTGATCCGAAGCGTCCCCCCAAAAAGTGCAAGCGGGGACCAGTCAAACCCGAACTGGCTGACATCCACCGCCAAGCCGGACGATGGCATCGATAACGACAAGCGATCAAGCGAAAGCCCCGTCCAAAGGCTGCCCTCGATCCGGCCCAGTTCGAGATCGCCCTCTATCGCCTCTGCCACCGTATCGTTCAGCCACGGCGTTAGCGCTCGCAAAACCGGTCCGGTCCCGACGACGCCAACAATCAGGATAACGGTCAGCAAAAGACTGGCGAATGCGACGCCTCCACGCAGCGCCCATTTGGCAACCGTTCCGCGTTTCATTTTTACTGCTGGTCTGGAATTTTCAGGCGACGTCAAAATGCTTGTCCAAGGCTAAGATAAATCTGGAAATCGTCGTCAATATTGTCACGCTTATCAAGCGGCACCGCGACATCAAAACGAAGCGGCCCGACCGCCGTGTAATAGCGGAAACCAAGCCCCGCCGCCCACAGAAGATCAAGGTCTTCGGGGTCGCTTGCCTCAAAGACGTTACCGCCTTCGACAAACGGCACGATGCCAAAGCTTTCCGTAACCCGTGCCCGGAATTCAAGCCCGGCTTCAAGAACCGAACGCCCGCCAAGCGGATCGCCGTTAGTATCAAGCGGCCCGACTTTCTGATATTCGTAACCGCGCACCGAACCGCCACCACCGGAATAAAACCGTTTGTTGGCCGGAAGGTCCGATCTGTCTTCGCCGATAATCATCCCGGCACGCCCCCGCCCCGCGATGACATAATCACCTTCTTCGTCAAAGGCATAATATTGCGACCCGTTCAATGAAACGGATGTAAATTGCGCACTCGGGCCGCTCAAACTGGTATAGGGCGACACGTTGAATTCAAGCCGGTTGCCTTCGGTTGGATCAAGCGGATTATCGGTGCTGTCACGCCGTAAAATCCCGCGCAAACCACCCAGATAGAATTCCTCGTTGGGCGAATCAGCCCCGGTCAGATCGGAATATTCCGCCGTCGGGCCCAACGTGACCGACCAGTAGTCGCCAAACTTGCGCTCGACCCCGACAAAGCTTTCGACCAGTTCACCGTCATAGGCATCCGTGCTGTAATTCTTGGCCGATCCGTTCGCCACAAGTGCCTGACGCCGCTTAAGGAATTGCGGCTTGCGAAACGTTGCCTCAAGCCCCTGGCTCTGACCCGACCCTTCGATACCAAGCCGAAGCCGTTCGCCCGCCCCGAACAGGTTGCGGTTTTCCCAAAACGCGTTTGCCCCCGGCCCATCGGCGGTTGAAAAATCAACCCCGCCGCCAATCGTGCGATGTTTGCGTTCGCGCACTTCGATTTCAACCGGGATTTCACCATTTTCGGCAACCGGCCCGACCGGCTTGACGATCACACTGTCAAACAGGTTCGATTGCGCCAGATCGCGGCGCGTCGTCCGGACCTCCTCGGGGGAATATTTCTGCCCCGATTTCCAGCTGCGATAACCGGCAATGAAATCCTCATCAACACTTTCCGCCCCTTTGACATTAACCTTGCCAAAATTGGCTTGCGCACCGGTGATCAGTTCATAGGTCACCGAAATGGTCTTTTCGGCGGTATTGGCGATCACGGTTCGCTTGCCCGATTCCACCAGCGGAAACCCGCGACCCCGCATGAAATCAACGGCATACTGTTCGGCCAGAATAATCGGATCGGCGACCGCACGCTGCCCAAGATGCAGATTGATACGTTCCAGTTCCTCGTCCGTGGCCTCGCGTTTGGTGGTATGGTCCGGGCGGACAATAACCAGTTTTACTTCCGACAGAAGATAGGGTTGCTTGACATCAACCTGATAAACCAGATCCACCGGATCGGGTTGTTCCGCAACATCTGCTGCGCCTGCCGCGGGTTCACCTGTCGCGCTGACGATATCTTCGCCGTCCCCGCCATTTTCATCATCCGATATGTTCTGATCATCAAGTTCGGCCTTGCGGATATCGAAAGATACCTGCCCGTCGTAAAACCCGTATGATCGCAGAACGGTTTCGAACCTTTCGATATCGTCCTCGGCGCGGCGTTCAAGCCCCGCCAATGAAGGCGTTGGCCGCGATTGAAGACGCAGGGCTGTACTGACTTCGCGCAGCGCATTGATCAGGTTTTCTTCCTGCGGGTCGATACCGGCAATCTCGACCTGATAGGGGATTTTCGCGCTCAATTCATCCTGCGCAACGCTATCGCCGTCCCGCCCGAAACCAAAATCGGAAAGCACGCCGTCACCCGAACAACCCGACAGGACCGTGCCACCCAGCAAAAGAGAGACAACACCGATCCCGCGCAATCGTGATTTGCGGTTGTAGCGTTTATCCCTGTTCACTAACGACGTCCCCAATCTTTTCATTCTGTCCCGGTCGACTTTTATCACGTTCCGGCACGCTCATATGGATGCCTGACATGTTTATCGTTTTAAGGCACTTGCCAAGTGCCTAACATATTTTCATTCTATACGCAGGTCGAGTACACCATGGGTCAAACAGCATGAAAAAATGGCATGGCTGTGATCGGTAATCGCACTTGTCAGAAAAAACTGTTCCGCTTACTCGAAGTTGAAAGCAATCTGTTTGCTGTTGCCACCCAAATGCCGGAGGCCCACCAGTGACTTCAAACCAATCCCTGCCCGTCATTATACGCAATGCCACCCGATCCGATCTGGACGGACTCTGCGCGCTTGAAAGCGGAAGCTTCAAAAGCGACGCCATTTCACGATCCGGCTTTTCACGCTTCCTGCGTCAGGCGTCCGCCCGCCTTCTGGTCGCCGATGCTGGCGAAGGCGGAAAGCCCGATATCGTCGGCTATGGCCTGCTTTTGCTGCGCGCCAATACAACAACGGCACGGATTTATTCGCTGGCGATTTCGGACAACTGGCGCGGCAAGGGTCTGGGAACACAGCTTCTGGCCGGGCTTGAAAACCTTGCGATTGATGCCGGATGTGTCCGTATCCGCCTGGAAGTTCGCGTTGAAAACAGCAATGCCCGCAATCTTTATGATCGCCACGGCTATCAGAAAATCGTCGACCTGCCCGGCTATTACGAAGACGGTGCCGATGGCATTCGCCTGCAGCATGATCTTTATGACATCCCGACTGAACGGTCGCCCGCGGTTGCGACCGGCGCGCCACTGATCCTGGTCGACCGGTTGAAAGATTTGCCGTTTCAGGTGCCCGGCGCCCGCATCATGCGGGTGCGCGATTATCTTGCCCTTGATAACGGGGTGCGCAACCGGCGCGTCATCAATCTGTGCCAGTCTTACGAATATCTGTCGCGCGGTTATTATTGCAGCCTTCTGGCCGCGGCGCGCAGCGAACGCGTAATCCCGGAGGCCGACGTCCTTCTCGATCTGAACTGGAAACGGTTGCAAAAGACCGCACGGGCGGAAATGAGCTCCCAGATTGTCGAGGCATTGGGCAAACCGGGGGATCATCCGACCAAAATCGATGTGTTCTTTGGTCGCACCATCGACAAGCGTTTTCGCGATATTGCGCAGCGCGCATTCGATCAGTTCCGTTGCCCGATCCTGCGTCTGCACTTGAACCCCGCCGACAAGAAAATCCTGCGCGAAATCGAAGCCCCATCCCTGGGGCAACTCGGCCCCGATGATTTACCGGCATTCGAAAGTGCGCTGCGCGCCTATCTGCGTGGCCGTGTCCGCAAACCGGCATCCGGTGGCAACCCGCCAAGTGCGCTGGTTGCGATCCTGCACGATCCCGATGCGGTATTACCGCCCTCCGATAATGACGCGCTGGCCCTTTTCATTCAGGCGGCAAGCGATCTGGGGGCCAAGGCAGAACTGATCACGGCGAAGGATTTCCATCATCTCTCGGAATTTGATGCCCTTCTGATCCGTGAAACCACCGCCCTTGATCATCACACCTATCGCTTTGCCAAGCGGGCCCGCAAGGAAGGCATTCCGGTGATTGACGATCCGGACTCGATCCTGCGCTGCACGAACAAGGTTTACCTTGCCGAATTGCTGCGAACACACCGTATTCCGGCCCCGCGCAGCATGATTTTCGATAAACGCCGCATTGCCGAAATCGGCAAGCTGTTCAGCTTCCCCTCGGTCCTGAAGGTGCCCGATGGCTGCTTCTCGCGCGGGGTGCGCAAGGTCAAATCACCCGAACATCTGGCCGAAGTCGCAACCGAGATGTTCAAAAATTCCGAACTTCTGGTCATTCAGGAATATGTCGAAACCACCTTTGACTGGCGCATCGGGGTTCTGGGGGGCGAACCGCTCTTTGCCAGCCGCTATTTCATGGCACCGGGCCATTGGCAGATCGTCAAACATGAAGATGACGGCAAATCGTTTGAACAAGGCGGTTTTGAAACCGTCGCGGTTGAATACGCCCCGGCCGATATTGTCGCAACCGCCCTTGCCGCAGCCCGCCTGATGGGCGATGGGCTTTATGGTGTCGATATGAAGGAAACACCACATGGCCCGATGGTGATCGAGGTCAATGACAACCCCAGCATCGATGGCGGGGTCGAGGATGTCGTGCTCGGCATGGATTTGTATCGCCGCATCATCGCCCATCTTCTGGGCAAAATCGCCCGCCCGTAAGTTTGCGGACCAAAATGACAAAGGGCCGGGTTATCCGGCCCTTTTTTCGATGAAGACTGCAGCCTGAAGCTTATCACGACCATATCGCACCATCAGGTCAAACTCGTTGCGCAGGATCGGTGTCGATACGCAATCACTGCCACTGAACGGTTCGTGATCCTCGCCAATATCGGGATCGGTGACATAGACAAACCGGTCATCGAACCCCGATACCACCACCCAATGCGGGATTTTATCGCCGTAAATGCGATACTGGCTGATCAGGACAAGCGCAATCTTGCCCTCGCTGGACCGTTCCTCGATCTCGGCAATGCTGAACGGCCCGGTCGTGACCGGAATACCCAGGCTTTTGGCCTGCCTGGCAAAATCATAATGCACAAGTTCGACAACTTCGCGGTTCTGCGGCTTGCGGACGGTATCGACAAACAGCGGGCCATCGCGACTTCTGAGAATTTCGACATCAAAACCACGCCGATGCGCGGCCAGACCAAGACCAAGCGGACCACATCCGCCATGCCCCGACGTCATGAAAACCGTGGTCGCCTCACGCCAAAGCGCGATTTCCTGATAGCGATCCATTTCGACATCGGGATCAAGCGCATTCATCGCCATCATCAATGCTGCCGGGCCGCAGGTAAACGGTAATGTCTGATGATAAAAATGGATCGGCGATGGCCGGCGCAGGGATTGCGGCACCAGAACCCGTTCCATGCGCAACGCATCGGAATGATCGGGATAGTAATCCGGATACAGGGCAAATTCGCGGTACCCCGCCGATTTGAAAAGACCAATCGCCGTTTCGTTTTGCAGATTGACTTCAAGGCGCAGGATCGGCGCACCGAAATCAAGGCTGAGTTCCTCGGCCCGGGTCAAAAGCGCACGACCAATCCCCTGCCCGCGGTGATCATGCGAAACCGCCATGGAATACAGGCGCGCCATCGCGACATTGCGCCGGAAAATCACCAGCGCATAGCCGACAATGACCTGATCTGAAACAGCAACACACAGGCGCGCGGTTTCGCTGCCGATAAAGCGTTTGAACGCGCGGCGCGACAGGCGGTCGATATCAAATGAAGCGGTTTCGATCACACACAGGGCATCTATATCCCCGTCTGTTGCGATCCGAAGGTCAAGTTTGGTCAAAAGGCACCCGAAACAACAAATACTGGCCCATAAACTGTATTTGGGCCGGTTTCACCCATTTCGCCATGAAACAGATGAAACCGGAAGCGCGTTTTTGACAGGTTAGCTGCGCGCAACGATCCGGGGGGCCAAGGGCGACATGTCGTACCCGGCACTGGCTGCCGCCTTGACGATATCTTCAACCGGCAGATTACCGGCACTGGCAAGCGACCAAAGGATCGTGCAGCGCGTACCGCTGCGACAATAGGCAAAGACCGGCTTTTCGGCCTTGCTCAGCACCTCGGCAAATGCATCCGCATCGGCGTCCGATACATTGCCGCTGGCAACTGGCAGAAACACCGCCGAAAGGCCAAGGCTTTTTGCCTTCGCCTCAACCTCGGCGAATGACGGTTGACCGGGATCTTCGTTATCGGGCCGATTGCAGATGATGGTTTTAAAACCGGCACCGGCAATGTCGGCAACGGCATCAAGGGGCATCTGCGGCGAAACAGTCAGGTCGTCATTCAGGCGTTTCATCATTCGGGTCCGTTATCTCTGGTCTCGGGATCGCTGACACGGTGATGCGCATCAGACGGAATATCAGGATAACGGATGCCATTATATCCGGGCGCTGGCAACTCCCCCGCGCGGCAAAAGTCGATTATCGGGCGGATTTCGTGCCAATGCGGCAGGTCCGAATGCCAAAAATCCGATAGAGCGGGCAAAAGCGGAACACGCCTGTCACCAGCATAACAACACCCGCAATCATCGACAGCCAGCCATAGCCGCCAAGAGCACGGAATGGATCGGCGTCCTCCCCCGGCAGAATGAACGGCAGCCCGAGCAATACAAGGCCTGCCAGCAGGCGCAAAACACGGTCGACTTGTCCAACATTGGCCATCGGTATCTCCATTTTTCTGATCGGGTGAACCTGTGGCAACAATCTACTTCAATACATTATTACTTTAAAATGTAATTTTGTTATTTTTTACTGTTAAACTTGATTTACCGCAATGCAGGCTCCGCTATCTTGCAGAAACCGGCCTGTCATGCCACAAGGCGAAAAACAGTTTGAAGGGAAAATGGACATGACGGTTTCACAGATCACCCTGCCGGACTGGCCCCGCTGGAAAGAAACCAACCCGGATGGTTGTTTTTCGGAATGGCTCCGGGCATCGGTTGCCGATGACTGGCAGAAAGTCACCCATCACCCCTTTACCGACGCGTGGGGGAATTCCGCGGTTCCGCTGCCGAACCTGAAAAACTATCTTATTCAGGATCATCGCTTTATCGACCGGTTTGTCGCCCTTTTGGCGGGGGCGGTTTCACGTGCGCCAGATTTGCGCGACCGTATTCCGGGCTGCCAGTTTCTTGCGCTGGTCACCGGTGATGAAAACACCTATTTCGAACGGTCGTTTGAGGCCCTTGGCGTGAGTGCGCAGGAACGCGCCGGGAAACCCGACTGGCCCGTCACCGCCGCCTTCAAGGATTTGATACGCAATGCAATGGAAAGTAACGGCTATGCCAATATGCTGGCCGTTCTTGCCGTTGCCGAAGGCACCTATCTGGGCTGGGCCGACCGGGTGAATAAAGCGATTGCCAAACGCCCCGACGATTTCTGGTTTGCCGAATGGATCGACCTTCATACCGGCGATTCTTTCGAAAGCGTGGTCGCCTATCTGAACACACAGCTTGATCAGGTCGGCCCCATGCTGAACGATCAGGAACGCGCCCTTTGCCTCACCTATTTCCGCAAGGCAACTGTGCTTGAGGTCGGTTTCTTTGACGCCGCATGGGGACCACAGTCGTAAGCACCATTCGCCTGCCGCCTGAAAACCAAAGGCCGCCAATTGATGGCGGCCTTCGAAAATCACCTATTTCTCGCCCAGCGCACGGGTCGCGGTCGCCAGAACCAGGTCGATATAACCTTCCGATTGCCCGACATAATTGGCCGGATCACGAAGCTTCGACCAGTCAATCGCCGCATCGGTCAATTTCGGCAGTTCGTCAAACAGATTGCTTTGATTGGCCGCCGACCTTGCAAGCCCATCCTTGACCAGCTTGTCCGCCGCATCGCGCCCGACATGATCGGCCAGGGCAAAGGTCGCGGCCTCCGCCAGCATCGCCCCGCGTGACAGTGCAAGATTGGCCGCCATCCGATCGGCATTGACCTTAAGGCTCGGGACCATATCCACCGCCTGCGCCAATCCGGCCCCTGTCGCCATGATCATCTGTGGCAAAGTCAGCCATTCCAGCAACCAGCTTGCTCCGGATCGTTCATGTTCATGGATCTGGCTTTGCGCAAATGTGCCAAGCTGCCCGGCATTGAACCGCGCCAGCGTGATCAGCATTTCGGCCTGCACCGGATTGGATTTATGCGGCATGGTCGATGATCCGCCGCCCTTGCCTGGCTGGACTTCTGCGATTTCGGATTGCGCCAGTAAAACAAGGTCCTGCCCCATCTTGCCAAGCGCACCGCTCAGCGCGGTTAACTGTGCGGCAAAATCGACCAGAACGTCGCGCTGGCTGTGCCACGGCATATCGGTTGGCGGCAGTTCAAGTTCATCGGCAAGATTGCGTTCAACCTCGATCGCCTTGTCCCCGATGGATGCCAGCGTCCCTGCCGCTCCGCCAAAACTTAACCGGAACAGGTCGACACATAACGTATCAATGCGCTGATCAATCCGCACCAGTGGTGCCAGCCATCCGGCGGCCTTAAGCCCGAATGTGATCGGCACGGCCTGTTGCGAACGGGTGCGTCCGATCATGACCGTTGCCCGGTGGGTTTCGGCCTGTGCAATCAATGCCTTGATCAGCTTGCGCGTCCGGCGGCGGATAATTGCCACCGCATCGCGAAGGCGCAAAACAAGGCCGGTATCAAACACATCCTGACTTGTCGCGCCAAAATGGACATAACGCGCATCGTCCCCGCCGACCTCGGCCTTAAGCGCCTTGACCAATGCCGGAACCGGCACACCGGCACTTGCCGTTCCCGCCGCCAATGTCGCGGGATCGGGGCGAAATTCGCGGCAGACATCGGCAATACGGTTCGCACTTGCTTCCGGGATCACGCCCGCGCGTGCTTCGGCCGATGCCAATGCCGCCTCAAACAGCACCATTGATGCGATCTGCGCATCATCGGTAAACAGGGCGGTAATTTCCGCATCGGCAAACAGATTGCCAAGCATCGCGGAATCAAAGGGCGAAATCGTCATCTGGTTTGGTCCACCGTTTAAACAGGTGTTATTTCAGGTCGTTAGTGTCGCGCCGCGACTGCCTTCGGTCAACAACACAAAAAGAAGCCCCTGCCCGTTCTTCCAACGGCACAGGGGCGTTCTTGAAAGCAACCGATCAATCAGACCGCTTCAAGCACAACGGCAATGCCCTGCCCGACGCCAATGCACATGGTCGCCAGCGCATATTTACCGCCGGTACGTTTCAACTGCATCGCAGCCGTCCCGGTGATACGCGCCCCTGACATGCCAAGCGGATGACCAAGGGCAATCGCCCCGCCATTCGGGTTCACACGCGCATCGTCATCGGCAATGCCAAGGTCACGCAATGTCGCAAGCCCCTGCGATGCAAAGGCCTCGTTCAGTTCAATCACGTCAAGCTGATCGGTCGTAAGGCCAAGACGCGCCAGAAGCTTCTTGCTGGCCGGTGCCGGGCCAAAGCCCATGATGCGCGGTGCAACACCCGCCGTCGCACCGCCAACCACCTTGGCAATCGGTTTCAGGCCGTATTTCTTGACCGCCGCCTCCGATGCAATGATCAATGCCGCCGCACCATCATTCACACCCGATGCGTTGCCTGCCGTCACCGAACCACCTTCGCGGAACGGGGTTGGCAATTTGCCCAGCTTTTCAACTGTCGTGCCCGGACGCGGATGTTCGTCCTTATCGACGATAATCGGGTCGGCCTTGCGCTGCGGAATGGTGACAGGCGTGATTTCCGCGGCCAGATTGCCGTTTTCCTGTGCGGCCACGGCCTTGTCCTGTGACCGGGCGGCAAAAGCATCCTGATCAGCACGGCTGATCTTGAAATCCTCGGCAACGTTTTCACCAGTTTCGGGCATGGAATCAACGCCATACTGCTTTTTCATCACCGGGTTGATGAAACGCCAGCCAATCGTGGTGTCATGGATTTCCGCATTGCGCGAAAAGGCGGTTTCCGCCTTTGGCATCACAAACGGCGCACGCGACATGCTTTCGACACCGCCCGCAATCATCAGATCGGCTTCACCCGATTTGATCGCGCGTGCGGCCATGATGATCGCATCCATGCCCGACCCGCACAGACGGTTGACCGTCGTGCCGGTCACATTTTCCGGCAATCCGGCCAGAAGCGACGACATGCGCGCCACGTTGCGATTGTCTTCCCCGGCCTGATTGGCACATCCGAAAATCACGTCATCGACATCGCCGAAATCAACATTCGGATTGCGTTCGATCAGTGCCTTTAGCGGAATGGCACCAAGGTCATCGGTGCGTACCGATGAAAGGCTGCCGCCAAAACGACCAATCGGGGTGCGGATAAAATCGCAGATATAAGCATCAGCCATATTCAAAGTCCTTACTGCTGGCCTTCATGGGCCTTGGCGGTGCGGGCATGCAGATCACGCAGGACCTGAAGCTCGTGCGCGTCGGGCACCGGAGTTTCGGCGACTTCATCCGCAAATTCAACAGCCCAGCCGGTGTTTTCGATAATATCTTCGCGCGTCACGCCCGGATGGATCGATGTCACAATGAAATGCTTGCCGACCGGATGCGGCTCCATGATGCAAAGATCGGTAATCAAACGCGACGGGCCTTTGGTATCGACACCATAAGACGCACGGTCATCGCCGCCCTTGCCATGACCAAGCGAAGTCACGAAATCGATCTTTTCAACAAAGCCGCGCTTGCTTTGTTTCATCACCAGAAACACCTCGCCACAGCTCGTCGCGATTTCCGGCGCCCCGCCACCGCCCGGCAGGCGGACCTTGGGATCGTCATAATCGCCGATCACGGTGGTGTTGATGTTGCCGTATTTATCAAGCTGTGCCGCGCCAAGGAAGCCGACGGAAATCTTGCCGCCCTGCAACCAGTAACGGAACATTTCCGGCACCGGCACGGTATTGACAGCCGTTTCGCAAAGCTCGCCATCACCGATGGATAACGGCAATACGTCTGGCTTCGTGCCGATCGTACCGCTTTCATAAATCAGGGTCAGCTCCGGCGCGTGCGTCAAACGCGCAAGGTTGCACGCCGCCGACGGCATGCCGATGCCGACAAAGCACACATCGTCATTCTTGAGTGCGCGAGAGGCAGAAACCGTCATCATTTCGGTAGGGGTATAGTCAACCATGATCTTTCCTCCGCTTACCCTTTGTTCGCTTCGCGCTTGGCGGCGAAATCTTCGGGGCCGCCCTTCATGACATGCTCATCGATCCATGCGCTAAAGCTGTCACGATCATTGGCGATCTTGTCCCACGCCTTGTAAAACGCGTTGTCGCGCTTGTAATAGCCTTGGGCATAAGACGGATGCGCACCGCCCGGCACCTCGACAATCGCGGTCACCGCCCAGTTCGGCAGCATCACGGCGTTGTAGGGAACATCGTCAAAATTATCGACGATCTCCTCGACCGTAATGATCGACTTTTTCGCCGCCAGAACGGCCTCTTTCTGGACGCCGACAATGCCTTCAAACAGGACATCGCCCTTTTTGTTGGCTTTCTGGGCATGGACAACTGCAACATCCGGGCGAATGGCCGGTACTGCTGCCAGGCGTTCACCGGTGAACGGGCATTCGATGAATTTGATATTCTTGTTCACACGCGGCAATTCCGCCCCGCGATATCCCTTGAACACCGCACAGGGCAGACCAGCCGCCCCCGCGTCATAGGCATTCGCCATTGCCGCGTGGCTGTGTTCCTCGATCTCAAGCTTGTGCGGCCAGCCTTCCTGAACCGCATCGCGCAACCGGTGCAGCGACCCGACACCGGGGTTCCCGCCCCACGAAAACACCAGTTTCCTGGCACAACCGGCCCCGATCAACTGATCATAGATCATATCGGGCGTCATCCGGATCAGGGTCAGATCCCTGATCCCCTGACGAATGACCTCGTGCCCGGCGGCATGCGGGATCAGATGCGTGAAACCTTCCATCGAGACGGTATCACCATCCTTGATGCAGGATGCGACAGCCTCTTTAAGCGACATGAAACGTGCAACCACGGTAAAAACTCCTGTGGTAACCAGAACAATAAAACGCGGCATATCTCAGCCGGATGCGTTGGAATGATTTGGATGGCTGTGACCACCGGCTTTCCCCAAAGCAGCGAACACAGCCATCCGGACCGAAGCGACTTACACGTCGAAGAACACGGTTTCCGCGTCCCCCTGCATGTGAATGTCGATCCGGTATTCAACCCCGGTACGGGCTTCGACACGCTTGGCAATCAGCGTGTCACGGCGATCGGCGGGAACCGATTGCAGGATGTCGTCCCTGGCGTTCAATGCCGCCTCGTCATCGAAATAGAAACGGGTAAAGGCATGAA
This sequence comes from Thalassospira australica, assembly GCF_044790785.1. GTDB lineage: Bacteria > Pseudomonadota > Alphaproteobacteria > Rhodospirillales > Thalassospiraceae > Thalassospira > Thalassospira australica_A. The sequence continues at coordinate 2,351,166 of NZ_CP085258.1, forward strand.
CCAGCATGCCGCGCATGAACACGATGACATTGACAAACGGGGCCGTGCCATCGGCAACAACACCCGGTTTGACGGTGTCAAAATAAAATCGGTTCTGCGCATCCGTGCCGGTACCGCAACGGCCAAGCCCCCGGAAACCCGATGACGCAACATCAACCGGATTTTCGGTATAGTCACCCTTGGCATCGGCCTGCCAGATTTCGATCATCGCGTCATTGACGACATCGCCGTTGCCATCAAACACACGACCGGTGATGCGGATATGTTCGCCGTCCGCATCCGGTCCGGCGATGGTTGTGTCTGCAATATCGGTAAAGTCATATCCATATTGCCCGGCGGTCAGGCCATAGGCGAAATACGGACCAACCGTCTGCGAAGGGGTTTCACCATATGCCATGACTTAATTCTCCATCGGGGTGGCATTACGTCCGCGCAGGACGATGTCAAACTGGTAACCAAGGGCAAAGCCTTCCTCGGTTTTCTCGATTGAAAATTTCGAAATCAGGCGTTCGCGTGCCGCCACGTCTTCGGTGCCCAGGAAAATCGGATCAAGCTCCAGCAACGGATCGCCGGGAAAATACATCTGGGTCACAAGGCGCGTGGCAAAGCCCGGCCCGAACAGCGACAGATGAATATGGTTGGGACGCCATGCGTTGAAATGGTTACCCCACGGATAGGCCCCCGGCTTGATCGTATAGAAAACATAATTGCCGTTGGCATCGGTCATGCACCGGCCCGACCCGCGAAAGTTCGGGTCAAGCGGCGCGTCATGCTGATCAACCTTATGCACATAACGCCCGGCCGCGTTGGCCTGCCAGACTTCGACAAGAATGTCGGGCTGCGGGCGGCCATCGGTATCCATGACCTTGCCATGCACCACAATGCGTTCGCCCAGCGGTTCGCCATTGGTGATACCGTTCTTCGTCAGGTCAAAGTCAAGCTTGCGCACCGATGCCGGGGCAAAACGCGGGCCGGTGCCCTCGCTCAATCCTGATTTGATCGCAAGTGGCGCCTGCGTCGGGCCGCGCAAAATCGTGGACTTGTAACCGGGTGCGATAAAGGGGGCATGGGAACCCCAGTCGCGCGGCTTGAATGTGGACATGGCGTTTACTCTCCCTTGGCGGCCGCATCGATCTCGGCATAGGTTTGTTTGGCAATGCGGAATGCCGTATTGGCGGCGGGAACGCCGGCATAGACCGCAACATGCATCAGAACTTCTCGGATATCTTCGCGCGTGGCACCGGTATTCAGCGTCGCACGGATATGCATCGCCAATTCCTCTTCATGGCCAAGCCCGGCCAGAAGCGCGATGGTCACGATGCTGCGTTCGCGCTTGGTGAACGCATCGCTGCTCCAGACACCATTCCAGACATTCTCGGTGATGTAACGCTGAAAACCGGCATCGATTTCCGTGACATTCTCCGAAGCCCGATCCACATGGGCATCGCCCAGAACGGAACGGCGGGTTTTCATACCGACTTCATACCGGTTCTCAGACAAGGTTCTTCTCCTTGATAAATCGGTCGATCAACCGGGAAAGCAATTCAGGAGTTTCAAGGCACGGCAAATGCCCGACCCCGTTTATAAGTTCAAATTCGGCACCGGGGATCATCCCGGCCATGTCGCGTACCACATCGGGCGGTGTCGCCAGATCGTCCGATCCGCAAACACAAAGGACCGGCACCGAAATCCGGGCCGCAGCATCGCGAAGGTCCCCATCGCGAAGCGCGATACAGGTTCCGACATAGCCCTCCACCGTGGTCCGCACCAGCATGTCGCGATACATCGCGGTTTCAACCGGCCGTTCGCGGCGATATGTCGGTGATAACCAGCGCTCGATAATGGCATCGCCAAGAACCTCGATGCCGCCTTCCCGGATCGCATTGATGCGCGTGTTCCAGCCCTCCGCATCGCCAAGTTTCGGCGCGGTATCGCACAGGATCAGGCCGCGAACACGCTTTGGTGCCAGTTCGGTGACTTTCTGCGCAATCAGTCCACCGACCGACAAACCGCAAATAATGACGTCTTTGACGCCGAGATAATCCAGAAGCCCGATCAGATCATTGGCATGCAGGTCGATATTATACTCCGCCCCGCCAATGCCCGATAAACCATGCCCGCGCTTGTCATAGGTGATGACGTTGAACCGGTCGGCAAAGGCCGGGGCAACGTCGTTCCAGATGCGCAGATCGGTACCCAGCGAATTTGAAAACACCAAGGCCGGACCGTTCTTCGGGCCGGTCTGGCAATAATGGATATGTGTCCCGTTGATCGGGGCGACTTGTAAACTCATGTCATTTCCACCCTGATTTGTTACCCATAATCTGGCAGGCGGTTTTGGTTATGTAAAATGAGGATTTGCGTTAATTGCATAACTATACAATTATATAAAACAGGAATATTTGATTTCTGGAATGGTAACCATGCTTGATCAACGCATTAAATTCCGCCATCTGACCTGCTTTCTGGAGGTCGCGCGTCAACGAAGCGTCGTCAAGGCCGCCGACACATTATCCATAACCCAGCCGGCCGTTTCCAAAACCATCCGCGAACTTGAAGAACATCTTGATGCCCGTCTGTTTGACCGATCCAAACGCGGCGTCACACTGACCGATTTCGGCAAGGTGTTCCTGCGTTATGCCGGCGCCAGCGTCACCGCCCTTCGTCAGGGTGTCGACAGCATCAGCCAGGTGCGCATGCAGGGTGGGTTATCAATCAATCTTGGCGTGCTGCCAACCGTTGCGGCCAGCGTGATACCCAACGCCATCCGGCGGTTCAAGGCCCTAAGCCCCGATACAACAGTCAAGGTCGTTGCCGGGCCGAACGTGATGCTGATGGGGCAATTGCGCGTTGGCGAACTTGATCTGGTGGTTGGGCGACTGGCCGAACCCGACCAGATGTCGGGTCTGTCCTTTATACATCTGTATTCCGAACATATTTCGCTGGTCGCGCGCCCCGGTCATCCGTTGCTGGCTGATAAAAACCCGGACATTACGCGCATTCGCGAATTTACTGTTCTGGTGCCGCCCAAACAGGCGATCATTCACCCGACCGTCGACAAGATGCTGATTGCACATGGGATCGGCGCCCTGCCCGACCGGATCGAAACCGTTTCGACATCCTTTGGCCGCGCCTTCACCCGCGAAACTGATGCGATCTGGATCATTTCAAACGGGGCTGTGGCATCCGACATTGCCGAAGGCCACCTTGTCGAATTGCCGATAGATACCAGCGATACCTTTGGCCCCGTGGGATTGACCACCCGCATCGACAACCCGGTTTCACCCCCGGTCGAAATCCTGATCAATGCCGTCCGCGAAGAAGCCGCCCGACATCACACAACCCATTCCCGTCAAGAAACATAATCATCTGGTTATGTAAATGAGCACCAATATCATTATACATAACCATGCGGGGACGATTAGATTGATTACAAATTGGCATGGCAGCTGTGCATAAACGGCAAACATGCGAACAAAAAGAATAACAAAAACAACAATAAAAAAAATTCCGGAAAACTTCGCAGATAAAAAACGCATCATGGCTGAGACGTTTGATGGCGTTTGGCTACGCCAGGGGACGTTAAAAGGAGGAAGAATGAAACACATCACAAAATTGCTGGCAGGTGCCGCCGTCGCGACCATGGTGTCGTTCGGCGCACATGCACAGGAAGTTACCCTGACGATCCAGCACTTCCTGGGTCCGAAAGCACCGGCCCAGGCCCAGATGATGGAACCGTGGGCAAAAAAGATCGAAGAAGAATCAAACGGCCGCATCAAGTTTGAAATTTTCCCGTCCATGTCGCTGGGCGGCAACCCGCCGGAACTGTATCGTCAGGTCCGTGACGGCGTTGCCGATATCGTCTGGACCCTGCCGGGTTACACCCCGGGCGTCTTCCCGCACACCGAAGTTTTCGAACTTCCGGGTGTTCATCTGGGGGACGCACGCGCGACCAACCTCGCGATCTGGGACATGATGGAAGACATGGCACCGGACCTGAAAGACATCCATCCGCTGGCCGTTCACGTTCATGCCGGTCAGGCCATCCACCTGACCCAGAAAGAAGTCCGCACCGTTGCCGATGTCAAAGGCCTCAAACTGCGTACGCCGACCCGTACCGGTTCCTGGGTGATTGAATCCTGGGGCGCAGAACCGGTTGGCATGCCGGTCCCGGCCCTGCCGCAGGCCATGTCGCTTGGCGTTGTTGACGGCGGTCTGGTTCCGTTCGAAGTCGTCCCGCCGCTGAAACTGGCTGAACTGGTTTCCTATTCGGTCGAGGGCGAAGGTGTTAATTCGCGCTTCGGTACATCGGTCTTCCTGTTTGCCATGAACAAGGACCGTTACGACAGCCTGCCCGACGATCTGAAGGAAATCATCGACCGTAACTCCGGTCGCGATTTTGCCGCCCAGATCGGTGACGTTTTCAACAATGTCGAAGAAGTCGGCAAGAAAATGATCAACGATGGCAAAGGTCAGGTTGTTGAACTGACCCCGGAAGAAAAAGCAACCTTCGACGATGCATCCGCATCGGTTGTTGATCGCTGGATCGAAGAAGCAAAATCAAACGGCATCGACGGTGCCGCACTGGTCGAAAAGGCCAAGGCTGCCGTTCTCGCCCATACCAAACAGTAATCTTTTCAAGTTACTGGCAAAACTGACAGGGTTACGTATCATAACATTACGTAACCCTGCTTTCCCGCAAGATTGTATGACACATGAAACACGTGCTGAATAAGGCCGCATCCTGGTTTGCCGTGACAGGCGGTTTTTTGGCCCTGCTGATCGCGGTGGTCACAATCGTGAACGTTACCGCATTCGGTCTGGACAAAATTGCCCGCCTGTTTGGTGCCAATTTCCCGGCAATTATTGGCTATGAAGACTTCGTCAGTATGATTGTCAGTTCGGCCGCCCTGATGTTCTTCCCCTATTGCCAGACCCGTTACGGTCATGTCGCCGTCGATGTCTTTGTCAAAATGTTCCCCCGGTGGTTCGTGCGCGGCGTTGACATCATTTCCGGCGTCCTGATGGCGCTTCTGGCCCTGTTCCTTGGCTATATGATGATCAACGGCCTGATCGAAGTCCGCAGCGACAATACCCTGTCGGCAATTCTGGGCTGGCCGATCTGGCCGTTCTATGTGCCGGGCATCGTTTCGATGTTCCTGTGGGCACTGATTGCCGCAAGCCAGATTTTCGAAAGCGAGGCCCCGGCCAATGTCTGAACGCGAATTAATCGGCCTTGGCGGTCTTGTACTGCTGTTCTTTATTCTCGCACTGCGCGTTCCGGTCGGGCTTGCCATGATCGGTGTCGGGGTCGGCGGCAACTATGTGCTGAGCCTGTTCTTCCCGTTCCTGCGCTTTGACCCCTATTTGCAGCAATTCAAATCCCTGTTTTACGGGATTGTCTCGAACTATGAATTGTCGGTCGTACCGCTTTTCGTCCTGATGGGCTATCTCGCCAGTCAGGCCAATCTGTCACGCGATCTGTTTCAGGGGGTCAATGCCATTCTGGGCCGGTTCCGGGGTGGTGTTGCCATGGCGGCCATCGGCGCATGTGCCGGGTTTGGCGCGGTTTGCGGATCGTCGCTTGCCACCGCCTCCACAATGGGCAAGGTCGCCCTGCCCGAATTGCGCCGCCTGAATTATTCGCCGCGCCTTGCCACCGGCACACTGGCGGCGGGCGGCACGCTTGGCATCCTGATCCCGCCATCGGTCGCACTGGTGATTTACGCCGTCACGGTCGAGGCATCGATCATCCAGATGTTCCAGGCGGCCATCATTCCCGGCCTGATCGCGGTTGCGTTCTTTATCGGGGTGATTGCCATTCAGGTCCGCCTGAACCCGGGCCTCGCCCCGATCCCCGAACCGATGGCACCGGCCGAACGCCGCGAGGCATTGCTGCGCCTGATCCCGGTCATGGTGATTTTCGGATCGATCATTCTCGGCCTTGGGGCCGGTCTGTTCACGCCGACCCCGGCGGCCGGTGTCGGTGTCTTTGCCATTCTGGTTTATGGCGGTTTCATGCGCCTGCGCGGCAAGGGTGGCCTGACATTTTCCGGCCTGAAACAGTCGCTGCGCGATACGGCTGTCACCACCTCGATGATTTTCTTCATCCTGTTGGGTGCCGAAATCCTTAAAGGTTTCTTCAGCCGCGCCAACCTTCCGGCCTATATGGCCGAGGCCGCCGCAACCAGCGGGCTTGATCCGTGGCTGGTCATGGTTCTGATGCTGCTTGCCCTGATCGTTCTGGGCTGCTTCATGGAAAGCCTGTCAATGATCGTGGTCGTGATCCCGTTCTTCTGGCCTGCCCTTGTGGACCTTAATGGCGGCGACTGGGCCACTGCGGCAACCGCAGCATACGGCATGGGGGCCGAAGATCTTAAAATCTGGTTCGGTATTCTCGCGCTGATTGTCGTGGAACTGGGGCTGATAACACCCCCGGTGGGGCTTAATGTGTTCATCATCAACGCCCTTGCCGACGGTGTTCCCATGAGCCAGACCTTCCGCGGCGTCATGCCCTTCTTTGCCGCCGAGATCGTCCGTATCGTGTTGCTGATCTTTGTCCCGGTGCTAACCCTGTTTGTGCCGACATTGCTGGGCGGATAGCAACGCGCATCATAAGCTTCCGAAAAGCCCGCCCGGTGTGGCGGGCTTTTCTTTTGGTCGAACCCGAAACCCGCTAGACTGTCCGAAAGCAAACAGCAACATATGATCATGGTCGCAACCCGCAACAGCATTCCGGTCTATAAACTGTACGGTGAAACCGGCGAAACCGCGCCCGGAACCGCCGAACAGATCGCCGTTTCCGAACCGGAATTCTTCCATCTCGAAAGCATCCCGTCGCGATCCAAACTGCATGACCTGCACATTCAGCCGCACCGTCATGCCAATCTGTTTCAGCTGCTTTACATCACGCACGGCCATGCCGGGATCGAGTTTGACGACCGGCAATTCACCATGCAGGTCGGCCATCTGCTGACCATGCCGCCCGGCACCGTGCACGGCTTTCGCTTCAGCCCCGATATCGATGGCTGGGTCATTTCGCTGACCGACTATCATTTGCAGGAAATTCTGGCCCCTGCCCCCAAACTTCTTGCCCGCCTTGACCGGCCGCTTTGCGTTGATGTATCAGGCGAGGGAAATCAGCCAAGCCCGACCGATTTCCTGATCCGTCAACTGGTCGCGGAATATTACGGACATAATACCGGGCGGTTATATGCACTGCGTAACATATTGGGATTGCTGTTACTCGGCATCGGCCGCGATGCCCCGTCCGGCGATCCCGCGCGGCTTAGCCGCAAGGAACAGAAAACCGCCAAGTTCCGCAAATTCCAGTCGCTGATCGAAACCTTCTACAAACAGCACAAACCGCTGGAATTCTATGCACGCGAAATCGGCATCACCACCACACAGCTAAACCGCATTGCCAAGGATATCTATGGCATGACCGCCATCGAAGTCGTCCATCACCGCCTGATCCTGGAAGCCAAACGCACGCTTATCTATACCGACATCGCGGTTCAGCAGATCGCCGATGAACTGGGCTTTCGCGATGCCGGATATTTTTCGCGCTTCTTTGCCAAAAAGGCCGGGATGTCACCGGTTCAGTTCCGGCAGGATCACCGGTAACTCCGGCAAAATCCAGGCCGGCTCAAAGCCAGCCACCCGTCCCGCTCAGATGCTTGGGCAAATCGCCAAGCGGCACATTGGTCAGATCCTTGACGATTTCCCCGTCAAGCGTCTCGGCCAGAGGTTTGGGCATTTTGGTGCGGACCTCGCCCATCACCTTGGGCGGCGCAATCACGATCAGATTGTCAAACTTGCCCTGCTTGCACTCATCGGCAAGAAATTTGACGACACCATCGACAAATTCCTTCTGGGCATGTTCATGCGGATCGGATGCCGGGGGCATGGCATGGCGCTGCTGATTGCCTGCCGGATTGGCAAAACCGCGTCCCGGTTTGTCGCTGGCGATTTCCTGACTGGACCGATTGTCGGCCTGCATTTCCTCGACCGTTTCCAGATGGCGGCCTTCGGCATCGCGCGTAACCGCAATCACATGCGCCTTTCCACCGTCGGCCACGAGAATCCACTGGTTCTTATGCATTTCAACCTGCCTTTTTGTTGGGACTGTCCCCGAAACGCGACGGGGACAGTTTTGGTTCCATATCAAGGCAGATCAAACAGTCTGAAATCGATTATCGCCAGCCCAGCAACCAACGATCAAGCCTTCCTAAAAGCCACGAAACACACAGCCCCAAAAGCGACAGAACCACCACACCGGCAATAAGCTGATCGGTCTGATACAGGTTACCGGCTGCCAGGATCAACGCCCCGATACCGTATTGCGCCCCGATCATTTCGGCGGCAATTAGAAGGATGATCGCGATCGACGATGAAATGCGGAACCCCGACAGGATCGTCGGCAACGCACCGGGCAAAATGATCTTGCGGATTACCGACCACATCGGCAGATCAAAGCTCTGCCCCATGCGGATCAGGTTGCGCTGCACATTATCAACCCCGCCAAAGGTGTTGATCACGGTCGGGAAAAACACGCCAAAGGCAATGGTGGCAAATTTCGATGGTTCACCGATGCCAAACCAGATGATGAAAAGCGGCAAAAGGGCGATTTTCGGGATCGGGAAAAGGGCCGATACAAACGCCACACCGGGCGACCGCGCCCAGCTAAACATCCCCACCAGAAAACCGACAAAAAGCCCGGCCACCGTCCCCATGATCCAGCCGCCGACAAGCCGCTGCAACGACGCACCAAGATGCAGCCAAAGATCACCCGTGACAATCAACTGCCAAAGGGCCTTGGTCACCGCAACCGGGCTTGGCATCGCAAGCTCGCTGATCACACCCGTACTTGATCCCAATTGCCAAAGCGCAATCACGGCCACGAAAAAGCCCCACGCCGCCACCGGATTGGCCTTCGGGTTAAAGCCCGTCGCACGAAACCGCACATGGCTTGCCGGCGACGCCGTGCTTTGCGGGCCGGGCCGAACTTTGCTGATATCATGCGACATTTTCAAGCTCCTTATCGGCCGCAATCGCCTCATCCCGGATCAGCTCCCAAAGGGCCTGTTCATGCGCGATAAGCTCCGCCATGCCTTGGCACCGCTCTGCAATCGGAATATCGATTGTGTGGATTTCCTTGATCGTGCCGGGGCGACGGCGCAATGCCACCACCCGGTTGGCCAGCCGCACGGCTTCGTTCAAATTATGCGTCACATAAACCGCCGTCATGCCGGTCCGCGCAAACAGGGCGGCAAATTCATCCAGCAGCAAAATCCGCGTCTGCGCATCAAGGGCTGATAACGGCTCGTCCATCAACAAAACCGCCGGGCGCACCGCCAACGCACGCGCAATCCCGACCCGCTGCTTCATCCCGCCCGAAAGCTGTTTCGGGTACGCATCACGGAAATCCGATAAATTGGTCTGCGCCAGAACCTCGGCCACCCGCGCGTCACGATCCGCTTTGGATAATCCGTGATCTTCAAGAACAAGGCTGATATTGCCCGCCACCGTCCGCCACGGCAAAAGCGCGAAATCCTGAAACACATAAGTCAGTGGATTAAGGCACCCTTCCGGCGTTGCCTTATCGCAAATCAGAATCTCGCCATGTGTCGGGGCCAGCAACCCGCCAATGATCGACAATAATGTCGATTTGCCGCAGCCCGACGGCCCGATCAGGGCGACGACCTCGCCCGGTTCGATCCCGAAATCGATATCGCGCAGCGCCTCGACCTGATCATATGAATGGCAAATGCCCTTGATTTGCAGCCGCATGGCACAATCCGTTTATCTGAAATCTATAAATGAAACGACCGGGCCAGAAGACAACGCAACGGACCCGGTCGGGAAAATATCGCCTTACTCGGTCAAGGCCGGGATAAAGCTGGTATCGATGAATTTCGCCGGATCGGCATCAGCCGAAACAAAGCCGCGATCCTGATACCATTTGACCTGCGCCCTGACATCGGCAACGTCAAGTCGGGCTTCCTCGGTGATGAACATCGCGCCATCACGAATTTTCGGATAGGCCTTGTCCGCCGGATCGTTGGCATAAACATATTTATGCACGATCTCCAGAATCTCCTGCGTGGTGTCGCTTTCCACAAGCTTGCCATCCGCATCGGTCGCCAGAAGGGCCGCACGATAATCCGCCACACCCTTCTGATAGGCGCGCACGAACTTCTCGACCATCTCGCGGTTTTCCTCGACATTCTCGGTCGATGTAAACAGGCCCCCCACCTGATAAGGCACGTAATCCTTCACCCAGCCGATAATATGTGCCGCCCCCGCATTGGCCAGCGGCTTTGCAATATGCGGCACGATGATCATGCTATCGACCTGCCCGCTTTTCAACGCACCGATCATGTTGGGTACCGATTGCAACGGTTTCAATTCAACGCTGTCGGGATCAAACCCGGCCTTCTCGGCCACATTGCCAATCATGTAATGAAAGCTTGATCCGACCTGCGACAGGGCAAAGCTATGACCGGGCAATTTATCAACCGATGTCAGACCGGCCTCAAACGCCGCATTGGATGCCAGAATGGCCGATCCGTCATACCCCGGATCTTCATGCAACTGCGCGCCGACAACCTTAAGCGCCCCCTTGGCCGCAAGGTTAAAGAAACCGCCCGTAAACGCCGTCACGCCAAAATCGGCATCGCCCGATGCAATCGCAACCGCAACCGGCTGGGCCGCCTGAAAGATCGAAATCTCGGCATCAAGGCCCTCGTCGGCAAGGTATCCCTTTTCCTTGGCAATAAATAACGGCGCGCTTGAAACAAACGCCAGTGCCGCAATATCGACCTTCTCGTTGGCTTGTGCGGCCTGTGCGCCAAACGCCACAAGGGCGCTCGCCCCCATCGCCAACGCCGCAACCGATCCGCGCGCCAGCCGTGCCGCGCCCGCCATTCCCCTCATCGAAACCATGTTTCCTCCACAGGATCATTTTTTTGAATGCATTATAACCTTCGGAATTTTGTTAGCCGATTTATCGACAAATTGCCAATCTTTGCCGCATTTTTCCGCCAAAAGGGTCGATTTCACTCTTAATGCGCAAGTCACAGCGAACCCTGTTTCCGTCAGGGTCGAATTTGCGCGGGTCTTCCGACATTGCCGTACCACGCTCTCCCATCTTTTTCGCGCCCCTCCACCGTCGTTCCCGCGAAAACGGGAACCCATCGGGCCAAAACCTCCATCACCGAAATCGGAGAAACCCCGCACCGCAAACTGGATGCCCGCCTTCGCGGGCATGACGGGGATGGGTCAAGCCCCCGATACTTGCCTTGCGCAAAACAACTGTCGCCCCGCCTCTCTATCGCCACTGCCACGGTGCCTGCACCGCCTCGCTTCCTTTACCGTCGCCCGCCCCTCTACCGTCGCCCACCCCTCTACCGTCACTCCCGCGAACGCGGGAGTCCATCGTGCCACGCGCTCCCACACCGCCGCCTGTAATCCCGCAAATTGCCATCCCCCGCCAAACCGGCTAAAACCGCCTGACACAACCCCGCACCCAAAGGCCCCGCATGTCATCAAACCCGGATACCCCGACCCCAAAACCAAACGGCAAAACCGCGATGATCATCGGGGCGGGTCCGGCGGGGCTGATGGCGGCCGAACGCCTCGCCGGGTCCGGTCATGCCGTCACGATCTATGAAGGCATGCCAAGTGCCGGGCGCAAATTCCTGATGGCGGGGAAATCGGGGCTCAACATCACCCATGCCGAAGACGTCGAAACGTTTTTGTCGCGCTATGGCACGTCGCGCGAACGGCTCGAACCGCACTTACGCAAATTCGGCCCCAACGAAATCCGCGACTGGTGTGCCGGGCTTGGCATCGAAACCTTTGTCGGCTCCTCTGGCCGCGTCTTCCCGACCGCGATGAAGGCAAGCCCGCTTTTGCGCGCATGGCTGCGTCGTCTGGATGGCTTGGGCTGCAAAATCCACTACCGCCATTACTGGACCGGCTGGGATGAAAACGAAAATGCCGTTTTCAAAACCCCGGACGGCGAAGTGACCGCCACGGCTGATATCACCGTTCTGGCATTGGGCGGCCGAAGCTGGAAACGGCTGGGATCGGATGGCAAATGGATGGAAATCCTTACAAATGCCGGGATCAGATGCAACCCGTTCAAACCGGCCAATTGCGGCTTTGATGTCGCCTGGACCGACCATCTGATCGATAAATGCGCCGGTTCCCCGGTCAAGGCCGTGACGCTGACGGTCGCAACCAAATTCGGCCCGCAAACCGTGCGCGGCGAATTCGTGATTTCCAGAACCGGGATCGAAGGCAGTGCGGTTTATGCCATCTCGGCCGCCCTTCGCGATCAATGGCTTGAAACCGGCGATGCCACCGTCACGCTTGACCTGACGCCCGACCGCGACCAGGCCGACGTCACCACGCGCTTAAACAAACCACGCGGCAAAAACTCGCTTGGCAATCACCTGCGCAAAACACTTGGTCTGGACGCCACCAAAACAACCCTGATTTTCGAAGTCACCCCCCGCGAAACCCTGAACGACCCGACCAAACTCGCAACCGCGATCAAGGCCCTACCGCTTAAAATCACCAAACCCCGCCCGATTGACGAAGCCATCAGCACAGCCGGCGGTGTGGCATGGGAAGAACTCGACGAAACCTTCCAACTCAAAAAACGCCCCGGCACCTATTGCGTGGGCGAAATGATCGATTGGGAAGCGCCGACGGGGGGGTATTTGTTGAGTGGGTGTATCACTTCAATCTACATTCGTTGAATTTCCCGCAGACTCAGCTGTTGCTTCTGCAATTAAATCTTCCCAAGGCCATTTTAAAGTTCCGTATTTTCGATAAAACAATAATGTCTTATCAATCAGCGAGACCTCTTCGGTAGCTTCGTTGAAAGAAAACACTAGCCCCCTACCATCTTCATCTACCTGAAGCCCCTCCATCTTAGTCAAAACCGTTCTCAAATTTTGCTTCTGTATTCTACTTTGCCTAGCAACAGCCTTATCGAAGATAAACTGCAATGGTAATCCTTTAATGAAATCGTCATCAACAGAATCAAGAATTACTGCCATGGCGTGACCATATATCCCAGTAGTGTCCTTCCTTCTTCGAATACCTGACGAAACATCATCCGCAAACTTTTGATATTTCTTAGAAAGTTGCTCTGCAATTTTCATTGCAGCATCATTATATTTATCCAAGCTACCTAATAATTTCTTATCTTCCCCATCATGATTATGAAAAACTTTCTCTTCATCCAAGTACTGCAGAATCAACTGCTGCAGAAGACCTACATTTCTATATGAATCGCGAACAGCTAGGTCCTGTATGTCTCTAGATATTTCAATATTAAGAACATCAGAACCTCTCTCTATCACTTTATAAAGATCATCGCTCGACCAGCTCACAGGTATCTCTTCTATTCTCCCCGCCAAGTCAGGATTTAGGTAAGTAATCATATTTGATTTTGCCCAAACCCCAACGACAACAATGAACACACCATGATCCCATAAGTATTTTAAATCAAAAGAGAATTTCCTTCTAATCTCAATGGAAAGATAATGAAAATCCTCCACGACAATACGCTTTCCGGAAGATTTTATTATTTCAGCAACAAACATTAAATCATTAATATCATGCCCAACTGATATAGAAGTCAAAGACTCAGCATCCGATGTATCAATACCAAGCTTAATTTTTAATTTTGCCAACAAGCTTGCTCCGGCCTCAGCACTCGCCTCGACCCTCCCCTTAAGAACCTTTTCTTTAGTTTCTTCAACTAAAAGTTTAATCCCAAGCTGAGATAGAATATCCGTATAAATATCAACAACAACCGTGTTCAATCGACACTGAACAGTAATAGCATCAGGGAAATTTTGCTGACGTATCCAAGATTTACCAATTTTAGACTCTCCACAAAGAGCCATATGACATGGCCGACTTGATTTATGAACAATTTCTATATCTAAATCCCCACGATCAACATATGAATGCTTCAATATTTTATTTGACACCCCGAATACTTGATCAGTTTTAATCATAACCACTCCTCAATTAAATCCGAAAAATCAGAACCACCTACTTATGCTCAGGCCACAAAAAATAGGGAATTTGAGCAAATCATCTTTGAGAATAATCTTTTGACGCTTACTCATTACCAACATCCTATCGCCTTTGGTCAATATGCCATTACCAGCTCTTCAATGACAATGCACAGACCCAGCCTTGTTATCCATATGGCAACACTGCCCGGGTGGGGAGCTTTTGCGGCAGCCGCCGCCATGTTCAACCACCTGATCAAACGCGACTGAACCTTGCGCTGCATATGTCGGCACCGTCGTGGTCCCCATCGCAAACAGCGCACCGATCCCCAGAACCATCATCATTTTCATCATTCTGTCCTCCCGATTACCCACTTGATGATACACCCCTAATACACGCCCGAACACTACCCCTAAGGACAGCCCCACAAAACAAGTTGACAAAATCAACCAGATTTCATATTGGTTGATAAAGTCAACCATACAACCGTGCCCGCAACCGCGATATCGGGTGGCATTTTGCCCCGTTTGCCCGCTCCTCGCGCTGCCTCTTGCCACCGCACGCTTTGTTTTCGGAATGTTGCCCCACATGAAGATATCCAAAACCATCCACGCCGACGGATTGCCGCAGCCCCAGCGGTCCTTCGCCATCATCGCCGTGTTGCTGACCGTCATGATGGCCGTGCTTGACGGGTCGATCATGAATGTCGCCCTGCCCGCGATTGCGCAGGATCAGAATGTCAGCCCGGCGCACGCCATCTGGGTCATCACCGCCTATCAGCTTGCGGTTGTCGTTGCCCTGCTGCCCCTGTCCGCCCTTGGCGAGGCGATTGGCTTTCGCAAGGTCTATCTGGCCGGGATGGTGATTTTCGGCATTGCATCCGCCCTTTGCGCCTATTCCCCCAATATCGAATTCCTGACATTCGCCCGCGTGTTGCAGGGTCTGGGTGGTGCGGCGCTGATGAGCATCAACGCAGCCCTCATGCGCCACAGCGTCCCGCAGGCAAATCTTGGCCGCGCCATCGGGCTGATTGCCATGGTGGTTTCAATTTCCGCCGCCGCCGGGCCGACCATCGCCTCGGCCATTCTCGCGGTGACGACATGGCACTGGCTGTTTCTGATCAATATCCCGATATCCATCGTGGCAATCGGCCTTGGCACATTCGCCCTGCCCTATACCAAACCGACCCGCACCCGGTTTGACTATATCAGCGCATTCCTGAACGTGCTGGCATTCGGCGGGCTGATCTCCGCGCTTGGCAATGTCGGCACCCAAAGCCACCCGATGCTGATCGCGGGCCTGTTCGTGATTGCGATCACCGCCGGGTTCTTCCTTGTCCGTCGCCAATTTTCGCGTGAACGGCCGATGCTGCCGCTTGATCTGCTGGCCCGTCCGGTCTTTGCCTGCTCCATCGGGTCATCGGTTGCCGGCTTTTGCGCGCAATTCATCGCCTTTGTCGCACTCCCCTTCTATTTCCATGACGTGCTGCGCTATAGCGCAGTCGATACCGGCCTTCTGATGACGCCGTGGCCCGTCGCCACCGCCATCATCGCCCCCATCGCCGGGCGGCTGGCTGATCGATATTCACCGATCCATCTGACCGGGATCGGCATGGGGATTTTTGCCATCGGCCTGTTTGCCGTCACCCTGATCCCGGCCGGAAGCCCCCATACCGCCCTCTTTATCATTGCCTGTCTGATGGTCTGCGGCTTTGGCTTTGGCCTGTTCCAGTCGCCCAATAACCGCCTGATGATGACAAGCGCCCCGCGGGACCGAAGCGGCGGTGCTGGCGGGATGCTCGCCACCGCCCGCCTGACCGGGCAATCGGTCGGGGCTGCCCTGGCCGCGATCCTGATCGGTACGGGCGGCGCGTTTGATCTGACCGCGATCATGGGGGTTGCGGCAGGCTTTGCCCTGATATCGGCCGCCATTTGCGAGGGCCGCAAATATGCGATCCGCACCGGCATCATCGCCCCGCATGGCTACGAAGCCGACGCAAAGCCGTCATAACGAACCAGAAAACACCTTGCGCACCGGCAAGCCAGAAACATATCGATGAGTAAGCCCATGGAAACGCCAATAGAAACGCCAACAACCAACCCTGCAAATGCGCATGTCCCCGGCGAAACCCTTCACCGGCTTGTCCATGCCTTCAAGCGTGCCATGCGCGAAGGATTGCAGGATGCCGATATGCCGCTTCCGATTTCGCAGATGCGCACGCTGAAATGGATCATCAAAAGCCCCGGCGTCACCGCACAGCAAATCGCCGCCCGCACCGGGCAGGACAAGGGCCGCATCACGCGGCTTGTCAAGGAACTCGAAGAAAACGGATTGATCGAACGCCGCCCCCATCCCGAAGACGGGCGAAGCCAGACCCTGCATTTGACGCCAAAGGGCGATGCGCTGATGGAAGAATACCGTGCCGTAGAAGCCAAAATCCGCACGCGCATGGCCACTGGCTTAAGCCAGAAACAGATCACGGATTTCAACGAAATTGCCAGCCTGATGGCCGACAATCTGGAATCCGAAAACAGATAATCCCTACAGGAGTTTGGAATGAACAGACCAGCCCCCCGCGATCTGACCGTGATCCGAAAAGGATATGTCACGCCCAACATGCTGCGCGTGACGCTTGGCGGTGACGGCATCGCATCCTTCCCCGACGATCAGGAAAGCGCCTATGTCAAACTGATCTTCCCCATCGACGGCGATGAAAAGGACCGGGTTCTGCGCCGGACCTATACTGTGCGTCACGACCGCATCACCGATCAGGGCCGCGAAATTGATATCGATTTCGTCATGCATGGCGATGGTTCCGATGATAACGACCACGGCGGCCCGGCCTCGAACTGGGCGGTCAATTGCAAGCCCGGCGATCAGATCACCATCGGCGGCCCCGGCCCGAAAAAGCTGGTGGATATCACCGCCGACTGGTTCCTGATCGTCGGCGATATGACGGCCCTGCCCGCCATTTCGGTCAATCTCGAAACGCTGCCATCCGATGCACGCGGTTACGCCGTGATCGAAATCGCGTCCGAGGCCGACATGCAGGATTTGCAAAAACCCGAAAACGTCACCATCGAATGGGTGATCAACCCGCATCCGGGCGAAAATGCCAATGCCCTGCCCGATGTGGTCAAAAAACTGCCCTGGGCCGATGGCCGCCCGTCGGTCTGGGCCGCCTGTGAATTTACCGCGATGAAAATGCTGCGCGATCATTTCCGCAATGACCGGGGCTTGGGCAAGGATGATCTTTATATCTCAAGCTACTGGAAACTTGGCCTGAACGAAGACAACCACAAGGTCATCAAGGCCGAAGACGCCCAGGCCGCGTGAAAAGCGGGCTATGCGTCGCGGCCTTCCTGATGGCAATGACGCAGAAAATCGATCAATGCACGAACAGCGGGCGGTGTCGCCCGCTGCTTCGGATAATAAAGATACCAGCCCGGAAAGGGCGGTGAAAATTCTTCCAGAACCGGCACAAGCGCCCCGTCATCGATCATCGGCTGCATCCAGCGCGACGACCAATAGGCAAAGGCAATCCCCACACCCTGTGCTGCCGCTTTTAACGCCGTATCACGGTGCGACACGATCAACGGCCCATCGACCGCAACACTGATCCATCGCCCGTCAACGCAAAACTCCCAGTTATAAAGCTTCTTGCGCCCCGGTTTGCGCCAATTGATGCATTTATGCCCGTGCAAATCGGCTGGTGTTTGCGGCACCCCATACCGCGCCAGATAATCGGGCGATGCCACGGCAAGCTGATGGATATCCGGGCCAAGCTTGGCGGCGACCATATCCTTTTGCAACAACTCGCCCAGCGTAATGCCAAGGTCATATCCGGCATCCACGATATCAAGCGGCGCATCCTCGATCACAAGTTCCAGAACCACATCGGGATATTTTTCGTGAAACGCGCCAAGCCACGGCTCGATCTGGGTCGCAAGCGCAAGCCTTGGCAGCAAAAGCCTGACCGTCCCCGCCGGTCGCCCCTGAAACTGCATGATATCTTCCACCGCAAAGGCCATTTCGGCCATCGCCGGGCGAAACCGTTCAAAAAGCCTCTTTCCCGGCTCGGTCAGCGACGTGCTGCGCGTGGTTCGCTGCAAAAGGTTGACACCCAGCCGGTCCTCAAGATTGCCAATCGTCTGGCTTAACGACGATGCCGAAATGCGCAGCCGTGCCGCTGCACGCCTGAAATTGCCTTCTTCGACCACGGCGACAAAGGCTTCAAGTTCGGCATATTCCCGCCCGCGCATAATGCATTCCTTTTTAAACAGTCCATGCAGACTTTAACCCATATACCAAACAATCAGATATCGCTAGCCTTGGTCATCCCCAAAGCCTGCCCCGCATGGCTTACCCAAGTTCCACAAAGGATCACTGCGAATGACCACGACCACAACTCCGAAAAACATCCTGATCACTGGCGTCAGCTCCGGCTTTGGCCGCGCCTTTGCCACAGCCGCAATTGCCGAAGGCCACCATGTCATCGGCACGGTTCGCAAACAGGATGATCTTGCCGCCTTCACCGCTCTTTCCCCGGCACAGACCACCGGCATCATCCTTGATGTCACGGATTTTGACGCCATCCCCGGCGCAGTTGAAAAGATCGAAACCGATATCGGCCCGATTGATGTGCTGATCAACAATGCCGGATATGGTCACGAAGGATTGCTTGAAGAATCCCCGCTTGCCGAACTCGAAGCACAATTCCGGGTCAATGTGTTTGGCGCGGTCGCGATGATCAAGGCCGTCCTGCCCCATATGCGCCAACGCAGACGCGGCCATATCCTCAATGTCACCTCGATGGGCGGCTTCATCACCATGCCCGGCATTTCGTACTATTGCGGCAGCAAATTCGCCCTTGAAGGCATTAACGAGGCCCTTGCCAAGGAAATCGCGGGATTTGGCATCCACGTCACCGCGATTGAGCCGGGATCATTTCGCACCGACTGGGCCGGGCGTTCCATGGTTCGCTCCGAACGCAGCATTTCCGATTATGACGCCCTGTTTGATCCGATCCGCGACGCGCGCCAGAAGAAAAGCGGCAATCAGGCCGGTGATCCCGCCAAGGCCGCAAAGGCGGTGATGGATATCCTCACCGCGCCCAACCCGCCGGTTCACCTTTTGCTGGGACGCGATGCGCTGGGTCTGGTGCGTGAAAAGCTTGATCATCTAGGGCGCGAGATAACCACTTGGGAACATCTCAGTACATCAACGGATTTCGACGCATAATTGCCCGCACGGCATCACGCCGCCAGCGCATTGACCCCATACCATGTCAGGCCCGCAATCCCGGTTGCCGCCACCCCGCTGGCAAAAATCCCGGCGGCAATCGCCATCCCGTCTGACAGCACAAGCCCAAGTCCGACAACGACAAGGCAAAGTGCCGGGATGCTATTCGCACCGGGAACCGGGATCGGGATGGCAATGATAAAGGCAATGACAAGGCAGATCAGCCCGATAACCGGCATGCGCTGCGCCGGGACAAAGAACAGCCAGCGGTCCGACATCCGGTTTTCAAGCCAGATCAGCCGTGGCCGCATATGCCGGTAAAGCCCGTTCAGGCGACGGCGGCCGATCTTGCGGCGGCGCATCCAGTCGGGCAGATAAAGTTTTTTCCGCCCGATCACCAGTTGCAGCGCCAGAAACGCCAGCGGAATGGTCAGGACCGCGTTCGGCCCCGGCACCGGCACACAGGCAATCAGCGCAAACAGGACAATCAACGCCCCCTGGCTTTTTTCACCCATCGCATCAAACAGCGCACCCAGGCTGATATCATCCGCCTCGCCATCTGCGGGCGGCACAGCCTGATCATCATTTAACAAGGCATCAAAGATTGATGAAAGCCTTGCCCCGTCATCGGGAAGGGAACCTTGCGTTCGTGTCATGACATTCCGTGACTGATTACAATCGACCCCAGATATGTCCAACGATTGTGATCAATCCGTGGCGATGTGATGAAACAAACAAAAACGCCCCGGCCATTGCATTGGCACGGGGCGCGTTTTGATTATCGCAGCGCAAGCCTTACGGGGCGGGCGGCAGGTCTTCTTCAAGGATAACGATATTCAGCGAATAGCTGACCTCGCCCTCGTCCTCGTCACGGTGCACAACACCGACAAACTCGTCGCCAACGCGCATTTCAATCGGATGGCCTTTGCGCTTGGGCGCATCAACGGCGATCCGGTTATTGTCAAACGTACGGCGCAGGTAATCGGTAACGCGCGCGATTTCGGTCGGTGTCATGTAACTGGTCCCTTGCTTCTGTCAGGTCGGCTTTGGTCTTCGACCGCGTTCCGCACGGATGGCGCACCCTCTGCGCCCGCACGTCCCCGAACGGGTCTTGCTAAATAAATGACGGGCATTGTCCTTTCACAAACTGTGCCATGAAATCAACCCCGCTTGCGTAAAAAAGGCCCCGAGGGCGGTTTTTTGGGTCGATCCCGTTTTATCCGTCTTTTGAACATAGGAAGTCGATACGTGAATGTCTAACGCATGACAATCCGCTTTGTGCCAGATAATCGGTTGCAATGCATTTCCCCAGGCGCTAATCGACTAATATGGCTGATAACGACACACGCCCGGTTTTATACAGTTTCCGTCGCTGCCCCTATGCGATGCGCGCCCGCATGGCCCTGCTCGCCAGCGGCATCGATGTTGAACTGCGCGAAGTTGTCCTGCGCGACAAACCGCAATCCATGATCGATGCATCCCCCAAGGCCACCGTGCCCGTCCTGATCCTGCCCGATGGCACCGTGATCGACGAAAGCCTTGAAATCATGGTTTGGGCACTGGCCGAAAATGATCCGGAAAAATGGCTGGAACCCGAAAGCGGTACGCTCGAAGACATGCTGGCCCTGATTTCGCAAAATGACGGCCCGTTCAAACATCATCTGGACCGCTACAAATACTTCAACCGCTACGAGGATGCCGATCCGGTCGAACATCGCCGCGATGCCGAAAAAATCCTCAACCGGCTTGATGGCCGTCTGGCGGTTGGCAAATATCTGTTTGGCACCCGTCCGGCCCTTGCCGATTTTGCGATTGCGCCCTTCATCCGCCAGTTCGCCAATACCGACAGGGACGCCTTTGACGCCGCCCCCTTTGTCCATCTGCAACGCTGGCTTGATGATTTCCTGAATTCCCGCTGGTTTGAAACCGCAATGGTCAGATATGACCAGTGGCACGAAGGCGATGAACCGGTGATATTCAAAGCCGCCTGATCCACCCCATCTGCCAATTTCCATCTGATGAAAAAGCCGTCGTATAGTTATGCGCCCTGTTGCACAATCAGGGCGCGCAACAGGGTATGAATTTTACGGGATTATACTTCTGTTACCATTCACGGGCTGGTCATGGGGGGCGGCTTGTGATAGCAAGCGGGAAATCATCCCACAACGCTTCAGGACCGAGATTGATGGCCGATTATGATGTCAAGCCGCTGATAACGGCGGACGAAATTGCCACACAGATCGATGCGCTTGCCGCCCGGATCAATGAAAACTTCAAGGATACCGAAAAACTGATTGTCGTCGGTCTGCTACGCGGATCGTTCGTTTTTATTGCCGATCTGGCCCGCAAGCTGACCGTCCCGGTCGAAGTGGATTTCATGGTCGCGTCTTCCTACGGCGATTCCACCGAAAGCTCGCGCAATGTCCGCATCATCAAGGATCTGGACGGCCAGATCCGTGGCAAGGACGTGCTGCTGGTCGAAGACATCATCGATACCGGCTATACGCTTTCCGAAGTTGTCCGTTTGCTTAAAACCCGCGATCCGAACCGACTTGAAATCTGCACCCTTCTGAACAAGCCGTCACGTCGCGAAGTCGAAATTCCGATCCATTATTGCGGCTTTGACATTCCCGATGAATTTGTCGTCGGCTATGGCATCGACTATGCGCAAGCCAACCGCAACCTGCCCTTTATCGGCACGGTGCATTTTCACGGCGAATGAGTTTTTCGGAAATCCGAAATGAAAAATGGCGGGAACCATATGGTTATCCCGCCATTTTTGTATCTGCCGTCTCGCGGTCCTTTTCCCCGGTTTCCGGGTCACTGAAAGGTCGATCAAACGCGCCAAGGTCGGACAGGTCGGCAAACAGGCGTTCAAAACCGTCCTGCATTTGCGATTTGTCACCCTGTCCGGTTGCGTAACCGGCGTGCGCGGCATGGATCAGCATATCGAACAAAAGCGCATCTTCACTGCGTGCGGTGCCGGTTTTGGCTTTGTCTGCCCGCGCGATCCCGTCGCTTGGATCCCGTTGCAGAACAATCGCCAGCGCCACCAGTCCAAGTGCGACCAGAACCGTCCCCAGACCAAGGGCGGCACCAAGCGCACCAAACTGTGCTGCCAGATAGATAAACACCGCCGCCAGCAGAAAACCGATACCAATCAGGATCGTCACCCCGATAACCGCAAAAACCGCCAGCTTTACCGCGGCGGCCTTTGCGATCCCGGTGATCGCTTCAACAAGCTGATCGATCATTTACGAAGCAGACCGCCGACAAGCATGCCAATGCCGAAAGTTATGGCAACCGAGGTCAGCGGACGTTCGCGCACCTGATCAACGGCAACGCCGCGCGCATGGTCGAACTGGTCATGAACCTGGCCGGAAACCTCGCGAACGCGCTCTGCGGCGGACTGGGCAACGGAATTGGCCCGGTCACTGCCCATCGCCTTAAGCGTCTTGGTGACTTCGGCAAGATCCTTGCGCAAAGCCTCTACATCGGCCTGAAGTTTTGCATTATCCGTATCAGTCTTGGTCACCATCATAAAACTCCTGTGGTTATCCATTAACTTATTCGACACTTGCTTAACGAACCGAACCCCAAGGAAGTTCCACATAAAATTATGATTATTTGGGGGCGCCAGTACAAACCTGCAGGTGCCTCCATCAAAAGCACCGATACATTTTTTCAGGTCATAAACGAAGCTTCAGACAAAAAAACAGAACGGCCCGTTGTGGGAACGGGCCGTTCATCCCTTGCAGAAATCTGGGCGGATTACGAAGCGTGGGGCTCCGAACCATGCCGATCAGTAAGGCAAACCGACATAGTTTTCTGCAAGCGTCGTCAAACCTGCTTTGGATGACAGGATATATTCCAGCTCGGCACGACGAATGCGGCCGTCAAAATCGTGATGGTCATCAAAGGTATGCAGCATCGATGTCATCCACCAGCTAAACCGCTCCGCCTTCCAGACCCGCGCAAGTGCGGTATCGGAATAGGTTTCAAGCAAATCATCCCGGTTCTGCTTGAATTTACCGATCAATGCTTCGGACAGGTAATGCACATCACTCGCCGCAAGGTTAAGCCCCTTGGCCCCCGTCGGCGGCACGATATGGCCTGCATCCCCGGCCAGGAAAAGACGCCCGTGGCGGAGCGGCTCGGCCACAAAGCTTCGAAGCGGTGCGATGCTTTTTTCAAATACCTCGCCCTCATTGACCAGTTCCGCGTCCGCTTCACCAAGCCGGACCCGAAGCTCGTTCCAGAACCGGTCATCGGACCAGTCTTCGATCTTATCACTGCTCGGCACCTGCACATAATGGCGCACAACACTTTCCGACCGCATCGAACAAAGCGCAAAGCCCCGGTCATGGCTGGCATAAATCAGCTCGTCGGCCACCGGCTTTGCCTTCGCCAGAACACCCAGCCAGCCAAACGGATAAACCTTTTCAAATGTCCGAAGTTTCGATTGCGGCATCGTCTGCCGCCCGACCCCGTGGAAGCCGTCGCAGGCCGCAATATAATCGCAGGTCAGTTCGACCGGATTGCCGTCCTTGACATATCGAACACGCGGCTTGTCGGCATCAAAGTCATGCAGGCTGACATCCTCGGCCTCGAACACGATCTCGCCGCCATGATCAAGACGCGCCTGTATCAGATCCTTGGTCACCTCGGTCTGGCCGTAAATCATCACGGTCGAACCACCGGTCAGTTCTTCGATATTCACATGCTGGCGCTTGCCATTCACACTGATATAGATGCCGCCATGAATGATGCCCTCGCGCTTCATGCGGGCATCAACGCCGACGCGCTCCATCAATCCAACCGTCCCCATTTCCAGAACACCGGCCCGGATGCGCCCCTCGACATAGGCGCGATCCTTGCGTTCAAGGATGATGCTGTCAATTCCCTGCACATGCAGCAGATGCGAAAGCAGCAACCCGGCCGGACCGCAGCCGATAATGGCAACAGGGACATGCATGACGTAATCCTCACTCGACTATTCTTGTTGGTTTTCGGAACAGGAACCATTCCAATGAGGAAAGAATACGTCTGATTTCACATGGGAAGAATGGACAAACCGGGAAAAGGATAGGACAAATCGAACATCTATATCCGAAAGATTATATCAACATATCGCAACGGTTTTACAAATCTCAGTTCGGCACAGATTTATTCTCATCAGATTTGATGCAAACACCCCATCTGCGGCACATCGACTGCCCGTTCGGTGTGTCGAGAAACCGGTCGAAGGCATCCCGCAAAGCCGGGCCCATTGGATGGTTTCGGGAAAACAGGATGAACATATCGTCCGATTGTACCGGCTGTGTGGTGGCGTAATTCGCCACGGCCTCCTCGCCCAGAATGCGTTTCATATCCTGCCAGCCGACCTGCTCCTCCTCGAAAAAGATATCGGCCCGGCCGACATCAAGAAACCGCCACGCAGCTTCCGATGTTGAAACAATATCCGCATCAATCCCGTAGCGGCGAAACTCCACCTCGTACCAGTAACTCGCCACACCAACCGGGCGCAGCCCCAGTGGATCAAGATCGGCAATCTGATCGATATCCAGACCGTCGGGGAAACGGGATTTTTTATAGAACCCCTTTTGATAGGCCCGTGCGACCGGATGGTCGGGATAAATAATTTCCGCCGCACGTTCCGGCGTCCGGATCCAGCTAAAGGTGGCGGCATATTCGCCCTTTGCGGTCAATTCATAGGCCCGGCGCCACGGCAAAAAGATATAGCGCACCCGATACCCCATCGCCACGAATGCTTCGGTTACGCGCATTGTATGAATGCCAAAACCCGGTGTGTTTTCCGTGATCATCGGGGGCCATTCGCCAACCGCAAACAGCACTTCCGGCTTTGGTTGTGATCTTTCCGGGCCGGCATTCCCTTCCCGCGCAACCGCCCCGGAAATGCCCCAGACCATCCCCCAAATGATCTGCAACAGCATCACCAGCCACCGCGCGATAACGCCCGTTCGTCTTTTCCCCACGCCCTGCTCCTGCATGGTTGCGGCATTTACTGCCGCCTCACCCCGATAAGTCGATTTTATTGTTTTCCGGCATTTGTTTATGTTGATACGCCGTATCCGTTATTAAACGACAGAAATCACAGTTTTTATAGCGTCGAATTAAAATGCATTTAATTTCATCAACGGAGACCATCGCATAAAATTTAATCTTTCGGCTGTCGCCCTGCCCGGGCCCGTGTGCTAAGGTAAGTTCCGGTCACTGCACCGGCCCCGTCAAAAGCCTTCTGAAACCGACCAAACGGGACGATGACAGAACATAGTCACTACGTAATCTTCACCGATCTTGACGGTACCCTGCTTGATCATGACACCTATTCCTGGGCCCCGGCTGCCCCGGCGATTGCCCGCGTAAAAAAGCTTGGCATTCCGCTGATTGCGATTTCCTCCAAAACGCTGGCCGAACTTTCCCATATCAATGCCACCGATCATCTGTTTGACGGATTGATTGGCGAAAATGGTGGCGTCATCCGCCTTGGCGACCGGATCGAGCAACCCGGCCCCGCCACCGAAACCATTGATGCCGCCCGTGATGCCATCCGGGCTGCCCTTTCGATCCCGGTGCAAAGTTTCCGCACCGTATCCCCCGAAATCATCGCCGCCCAAACCGGTCTTTCGACCGACGATGGGGCGCGTGCGGGGCTTCGGCATTGCTCCGATCCGCTGATCTGGACCCCGACGGAAACCGATATTGCCACCGCCCGCACCATTGCCGAAACATTCGGCCTGAAACTGGTCAAGGGCGGGCGTTTCCATACCCTTTGCGGTGTAACGGACAAAGGGGCCGCCATGGCACACATGGTGGAACTATTGGCCGAAAACGGCGTTCTTCCTTCAACGGGTGTCATGCCGCGCACAATCGCCTTGGGGGATTCCGCCAATGACGCGACCATGCTGGCGGCGGCCGACTTCCCGATCCAGATACCGCAAAAACATGCATCGACAACAACCGCATTGATAAAGGATCAGAAACTGATCATCGCCCCTGAACCGGGTCCTTCGGGCTGGAATATGGCGATCAGTACCCTTCTCGATCAATTGACCAATACCAATAACAAAAGCGAGGTACTTCATGGCTGATTTTCATCAGGGCGGGCCGATCACGACCCTGCACCGCATCATCGACCGCAACCCCGAAGAACTCGCTTATGAAATGACCGCCTTCGCCCGCCAGCGTCGGCAAACCCTGATCCTGCCCTGCCTTTATTCCGAACTTGAAACACCGGCCATGACCACCATCCTCGAAGGATTGAAACAGGCCACCTATATCGATCAGATCGTCGTCGGGCTGGACCGGGCCGATGCCACCCAATACGCCTATGCCCGCGAATTTTTCAAGGACCTGCCGCAACATGTCCGCATCCTCTGGAATGATGGCCCGCGCCTGCGCGGGGTGCATGACCGGCTCGCCGAATATGATCTGGCGCGTTACGAACCGGGCAAGGGCCGCAATGTCTGGTACTGCCTTGGCTATACGCTGGCCTCGGGGCGAAGCTCGGTCATCGGCATTCATGATTGCGACATCGCAACCTACAAGCCCGACCTGCCCGCCCGCCTGATGTATCCGATTGCCAACCCGGCGTTTAACTTCGCCTTTGCCAAGGGCTATTACGCCCGCGTTGCCAATGGCACGCTCAAGGGCCGGGTATGCCGCCTGTTTGTCACCCCGCTGATCCGCGCGCTCAAACAGGTTGTCGGCAAAACCGAATTCCTCAATTACCTGGATTGCTTCCGCTATTCGCTGTCCGGCGAAATGGCAATCCGCACCGACGTTGCCTATGGCCTGCGGGTCGCGTCCGACTGGGGCCTTGAAATTTCAATGCTCTCGGAAATGTATCGCAACCACACGGTCCATCGTCTGGCCCAGGTCGATATCGCCGATATCTATGATCACAAGCACCGCGAATTTGACCCCGCCGAAAAGGATGACGGCCTGTCACGCATGGCAAGCGACATCGCGAAATCCCTGTTCCGCAAACTGGCGACCCAGGGCACCGTTTTCTCGCATGAAACCTTCAGGACTCTCAAGGCAACCTACTATCGCACCGCCCTTGACCTGATCGAACAATACCGCGCGGACGCCCTGTTCAACGGCCTTAAAATCAATCGCGACGAAGAAGAAAAATGTGTCGAGGTACTGGCCGAAGTCATCATGAGTGCCGGGCAGCATTACCTTGATAACCCGCTCGAAAGCCCCTTCATCCCAAGCTGGCAGCGCGTTGAAAGTGCGATGGGTGATATCTTTGAACAGCTTTCGGCTGCAGTCGAAGACGACCTGAACGACGCCGGAATTGGCAAAAACGGATAGTCCAAAAACCAAAAGGGCAGCCCTCGGGCTACCCTTTTCTCTCCCCTTGGTCATGCTAACCTTGTGTTTCGGCCTCAAAGAAACCACGCATATGGGCCATATAATCCGCGTCGCTGTTATGCTGGCGCGCCTTGATGAAACCCCGCGCATCGTCACCGACAAAATACCTAAGCTGGCGGCTGTCATCGGTTACGGCCTGCACGACAATTTCCGCAACATAACGGGCGCTCATCAATTGTCCCCCGGCCATTTTCCCGAACATGGCACGGGTTCTGGCAAGAAACGCGTCATAGTCTTTCAGCCGGTCATCGGAAACAAAGTCCGCCGCAGACCTTTCGTGGAAACGGGTCTGATCAATCCCGCCATGCGGAATGACCAGCTTGGCGATGATATTCTGGGATGCCAGTTCATAGGATAGTGCTTCGGTAAAGCCATCAAGCGCGAATTTGCTCGCACAATATGCCGAAATCATCGGCAATCCGAAAATCCCCGCACCGGAACTGACATTCACGATCACCCCGCCCCCTTTCGCCCGGAAATGCGGCAAGATCGCACGTGTTACATCCATCACACCAAATACGTTCACATCAAACTGGCGCTGTATCCGGTCACGATCAAGGGCCTCGAACAAACCATACTGGCCAAAACCGGCATTGTTGATCAATGCATCAATGCGCCCAAAGCGCGCGATGCCCGCATCCACCGCCGCCGTGATTGATGAAAGATCCTCGACATCCAGCCGCAAGACCATCACCTGATCGGCTCGCTGGAAATCCGGTGCTTTGTCCGGATCACGCATGGTGGCAATCACGTTCCATCCTGCCTCGGCAAACAGGTCGACGGATGCATGCCCCACCCCTGATGACGTCCCGGTAATCAAAACCGTCTTTGGCATCTCTTTCTCCTTTGGCAATTCGATGGGCCAAAGGTAGACAGTCTTTATTATTCTGATAATTGCGATATTATTGCATGAACTAATGCAGGATTTCGCACAATGTACCGCGCAAGCCTTCTGGAACTTCACGGCGTTACCGCCGTCGCCACGCATCGCAACTTCCGGGTCGCGGCACAGGAACTGGGGATTTCCCCCTCTGCCCTCAGTCATGCGATTTCGATGCTCGAAACCCGCATTGGCGTGCGGCTGTTTAACCGCACGACCCGAAGCGTTGCGCTGACCGATGCCGGAACCGCCTTTCTTGATCGTATCACTCCCGCTCTTCACGATATTTCGGCGGCCATGGAAACCGCCAATCTTTATCGTGACAAGCCGATTGGCACGCTGCGCATCAACACATCCGAAGACGCCGCAACCCTGACCCTGATGCCGATCATCAATGATTTTCTCGCCCGCTATCCCGACGTCAAAATAGACATCGTCACCGAAGGGCGGCTGATCGATATCGTCGCCGGCGGCTTCGATGCCGGCATCCGGCTGCTTGAAAACGTCCCCCAGGATATGATCGCTGTCCCTGTCGGCCCGGAACAGCGTTTTGTCGTTGTCGGAACGCCCGACTATTTCAAATCCCATCCAGCACCGAAAACCCCGACCGATCTCGCCAGTCATGCCTGCGCAAGGCTGCGATTGCCCGGCGGCAGCATCTATCGATGGGAATTTGAACGCCGGGGGGAACAGATGCGCATTGACGTCAATGGTCCGCTGACCATCGGCAGCTCAAAACTGATCACCGAGGCCGTCCTTGCCGGAAAAATGCTGGGTTATGTCATTGAACATTCTGTGGCCGAACATCTCAAAACCGGGCGTCTCGTCACCTGCCTCGAAGACTGGACACCACCCTTCCCCGGTCTGCATCTTTATTATCCGGGGCATCGCCACGTCCCTGCGGCCTTGCGCGCCTTTATCGACCTTCTGAAAGAACATCGCCATATGGCTTGATCAATCGCCATCAACACCGGCAAAGGTCAGATATCATACTGGTATTCATAGTCGAACCGGGCGCCAAATATCTGATCGACCGGATGCCCGTCCCGGTTCCGCGTTCGCACCGGCAGAAGGACGCGCAGCCAATGCTGATCGGCACGCACGGCAAGGGTAACATGGTAAAATGTCGGTTCCCCGCACATCATGGTATTGAACAATGCCGCCGTCAGGCAGGACCCGTATTTCATGTCGATCTCGCGCGGGCTGGCGCGCTGAAAGCTCTCGCCGTTCAATGCCACAATCGACGGCGCATCAATCCGCACAACGAAATCTTCCTTTAACGGCATATATTCATAGATGGTGATATCGTCGATCCAGCGGCGCAATCGCTCTGCGGTCAGAATGTCGCGCGACGGCACAATCTGCGTCAGGTCTTCTGCGCGCGCCTCATGCCAGACCCTGATCAGATCGGTAACATGCGGCCCGATATTTTCGGGCAATTCATCAAGTTCGAAATCTGTCGTTTCGGCCATTCTGTCGTGTGACCTTCTGCCTCTCCCAATATTAGTAAAATGGTAAGTTCAGGATGAATAACAAGTGGCAACCCTAAACCGGCATCGCATCGCGATAACGCTGCAACAACCGGCTATCAATGCGATTGCGCCCGTCAATGTTTGAAATCCACACGATCTGATAAGGTGCCAGCGGCAGGATACCATTGAAATCCTCGATCACCTGCTGGGATAGCAGATCGGTCCAGCCCTCCGTCATGATCAGGTTGATCTTCGAAAGGTCAAGATCCTGCACCTGATCGGTCAGGTTGAACACACAGAAAATGCTTTGATCGTTCAGATGGCTTTGCCGCCACACGCCCAGCAATTCCGGCCCAAGGTTCAGGGTATATTGCGTCGCATTGGGGTGGAACGCCGGCTGCCCCATGCGGATCGACATCAATGCGCGCAACTGGTCAAACGCCCGCTTGGCAATGCCTTCTTCCGATAACCGTTCCTCCGCCTCTTCAAGCTGCCATATTTTGCGGTTTAGTCTGCGCGGAATGCCGGTTTCCTCGTATCCCGTCTGATCGTTTTCGGTGGCAAAGATCGTCTGCACGTAAATCGCCGGAACGCCCTCAAGCGACATGGCAATCGCCTGGCTCATCACAAACCGTTCAAGGCCAAAGGTACGATCCCCGCCAAAGTTTTCCGCCAGCATGCTAAACAGCGTGACATTCAGCTCATAGGCCTTCTGCCCGCCGCCCTTAAGCGACCGGTAACTCACCTGCCCGCCCATCTTGCGCGCATGGTCGATCATCGCATCGATATCCGCATCCGGGATCAGGTTTTCGGCCGGGCGCAGGCCAATGCCATCATGGCTGGCGGTGAAATTGAAAAAGGTGCACCCCGCAGGCGCCGGTGGCATCGACATGATGCATTTGCGAATACAGTCACTCCGCCCCGAAAGCAGCGCATGAATGATCACCGGCGGCAGGCTGAAATTATAAATCAGATGTGCCTCGTCCTGATTGCCGAAATAGGACAGGTTTTCAAGCAGCGGCAGATTGGTTTCGGTAATGAAAATCACATCCGGATGCACCGCCGTCGTGGCAAGGCGCAATGCCTTGATGATCTTGTGCGTCTGATCAAGGTTGATCGAACTGGTCCCGGCCACCTTCCAGATAAAGCCGATGGCATCCAGCCGCACGACCCGTACCCCGTGCTTAAGGTACTCCAGAACGATTTTCAGGATTTCAAAAAACACATCCGGATTGCCGTAATCCAGATCGACCTGATCGTAACTGAACGTACACCAGACATGCTTTTCACCGTCCGATGTCGTGACTTTACTAAGCAACGCATGGCTGCGCGGGCGCACCACATCGGAAAGGTCATCATCGGGGCTGGCGGTCTTGATGTAATCGACACCGGGCTTTTCCCCGGCAAGGAACTGCTGAAACCACACATGCGATGCCGAAATATGGTTCGCCACCAGATCGGCCATCACGGTGGCATCTTTGGACAATGCCTTCACATCGTCCCATGTGCCAAGCTCCGGGCGCAACGTACTGAAATCGCTGACCGAAAACCCGTCATCGGACGTAAAGGGATGAAACGGCAGGATATGAATCCCCGAAAGCCAGTCCTTAAGCCACGTGCGATAAAAATCGCCAAGACTTTGCAAACCATGATGCCCGTCACGCGAAATGCTGTCGCCATAGGTAATCAGAAACGCATCACGCTGATCCCATTTGCGCAGATATTCCTCGCACGGCTCCGCCCCGTCCCCCTCAAGCGGCAGGCCCAGCACATCAAACACCCGGCGCACCAGTTCCGCGTGATCATGTTCCGGATACACATCCGCAAGCAGATTGCGCATTGCACTTGCGAACGCAATACGCCCCGAGGTTCCAATAGCGCGATCCATGCTGGCTCCTTTGGGCAGGCAAATCAGGAATTCACCTTAATCAAATAATGATTTTGCCTATGATGCAAGCAACGATTTCAAAGTGCTAACAAAGCAGGCAACCCAACCCGCCATGTCCGTCATCGCACTGCAAAATCAAACTTCCCCGGATGGACCGTCGGGCTTGTAGATCACATTTTCCGCGCCCTCGGCCCCCATGAAGACGACAACGACACGTGCGGGAACATCGCCATCATTGATCCCTTCATGCCAGTAATCCATCGCCTCAAGCACCCCTTCCCCGGCACGATAGGTGGTTTTTCCCCCGTCGCCATAATCGACCGTAATCTGCCCTTCAAGGATATATCCATAGGTCGGCACGCCATGCTTGTGCCAGCCGGTTTTCTGCCCCGGCGCCATCGTCGCCAGCACCGATTTGATCCGTGCCTTGCCCTTGGGATAGCTCACCTGCTCGCCCACAAAGTTCACACCGCTATCAAGCAGCGTTACGCCGTCATGGACATCCTTGGCGGGTTTGGATGCCCCGGAATCCTGACTGGCTATCTTTATGTCTGAATTGTCGCGCTTCGTGATTGCCATAACCGTCCAATGACCTGTTTGTTTTTACAACCTGCCAGCAAATTACACATGAATATCAGGTAATTCATACAGCATATCGGGAACACACTATCTTGCGTGGCGCAAAGCACCCAGGATTTTGGTTCGGCGATCACATCCAAACAGCACGCGTAAAATCCATGGCCGGAACATAAGAACAACCAAACCATAGCTCGCAGAAAATGCGATATGAAAGAATGGGATAAAGTACGCTGGCCCTTTCTCCAGAACCACGGGATGAACAACCCACATAAATGGGATAATAGCTAGAACATAAAATGCCCCATACCCTGGAAAGGGGTGAATGCGTCGCTTTACATGTTTTTCAAATTGCCGAAGATACCGACCTCTAGATGGCAGAAAGCTGAGAAACAATATCGGCAAGATGGCATAAATGACCAACTCTAAAACCGTCAAAGACCATAATCCGCCGTAGATTAGAAAACCGACAATGATCGGCCAAACAAGGAATGCCAGAACCCTGATGAGCTTTCCATTTTTCAGTCGATACAGACGAACAATGATTCTTGCAAATTGATACACAGCTTCCCCCGAAATACTGTACGGCATTTACAATCATAACGAGAACTGCACACAGCAACACAAAAAACGGACGCAAGCATTCTGACGCCCGAAAACATTCCCCTTTGTGTAAAGCTCCTTTCTGCGTGACTATTACTTCCACCAACGCAAAGATGTCACTTTATCACCCCAAAAACCTTTGTCCGCTTATCAAAGCCTAACAGCACCCTCAGAATAAGGGGGCGCCAGAACAACAACGGAGGAGCAATAGCTAATACACCCAAAAATGCAAATGCTGGGAGAATGAATTGGGCATCGTGTTGCGATAAACCAAAATACGCAAATATTAATCCCGGTCCCGCAAAATGCATAACAACCAAATGCAACTTCGGATGAGGACGGCGCCTCCACCCCCAAACAGTTGGCTTGAAAGCAATAGCGCGAAGCCCCTTCCGACGATTTGGAGAAAGCGGCACTAACACCGGAAAGACAGAAGGAATACCGAAATTCAACCAATCTAAATTTGGTAACAACTGATTATAAATCAGAAATCCTGCAATTATTGGCCAGAAAAACAAAGTGATCAACACGCATTTGCTGCGTTTCAACGTAGAGAAACGAACATACTTTCTTAGTGTTGCATACTTCATCTTGCGCCCCAATCCGCCACCAAGGTATGCAACCTAAAGTAATTTATCTGATTTGCCAAAGAATTAGGGTGCCGGTTTCACGACACCCTGTCAAAAAATTCTCCTGCCTGTAACGACTTACGGCGCAATCGTCACCTCAACCAGCGCATGGGTGCGGTTGGTGTCGATATGCGCAATCGCACGGCGCAGGATTTCCGGCAAATCGGCTGCCCGTTCGGCCTTCGCCGTCCAGGCCCGGCTGGCTTCCGCGACCTTGGTGAAATCGGGGCTCGGCTTAAGCCCGGTCAGGGGCATCTGGTTGGTTTTCGCGGCATAGCCATCGGGATACATCCCGGTTACAGACTGTCGCACCGCCCCCCATTCATTATTGTTCAGAACAAGGATCAGGATCGGAAGCTCAAGCGCCTCGGCAATCTGGTGGCACGCCGTCGGATTGGCAAACATGTAAGATCCATCCCCCATGGTGGCGACCACAAGCTTGTTTTTATCGGCCAACTGATAGCCCATCGATGCTGGGAAGGACCAGCCAAGCCCGCCGGAATGCGGTTCCTGATACCAGCTGCTGTGCTCCGAAAGCGAAAGCGGCTCCAGCGGACAGCCAAGCTCCGAAAACACCGTCGCCGACCGCCCGGCAATCGCCTCCGACAGGCACCGCGAAACGAATGCCTTACTCATCGGATCAACCGATCCGGCATCTGCCGCCGCGCGCACCTTCTTGCGCGTGACCGCATTGATCGCCGCGACCTTTTCGCGCCGGTCGGCACAGGTTTCGCGATGATCGCCATGATGGCGATCCAGCGCATCGGCCAGCGCCATGATCACATCGCCGGTTTCCCCGGCAAGCGAAAGGTCGGCGGCAAAATTGCGTCCCGGAAACCGCGAATAAAGCGGGTTCTGCCCGATCTGGATCACCTTGCAGTCGTCGCGCAGCGTATGAATATCGGGCGACCACGGCGCAAGGCAATCAATCACCAGAACCGCATCGGCGTCTTTGAGCCACGGTGCCGGGTCCATCCCCGCCATCATCGGATGATCGGTGCCAAGCGCAAGCTGGATCGCCCAATATTGCACCACCGGAATGCCCCACTGATCCACCAGCTTTGACAGGCGATCAAAGGCCTCGGCCGTCCCCGTGCCACGCTGGGCAATGATCACCGGGTTTTTGGCATTGGCAAGGATACACGCCGCATCCTCAAGGCTTTCCTTGGGCGGCATCACCCGGACCGGCTGCATGCGAAGCGGCGCATCGATCGCATCCCCCGGGCAGGGTTCGCACAAAACCTCGCGCGGCAGGGATACATAAACCGGCCCCTTGGGCACGGACGATGCAATCGCATAGGCGCGGTCAACAACGTCGGGCACCTGTTCGGGGAATTTAAGTTCGTATTCCCATTTCGATGCCTCGCGCACCATGGCGGCCTGATCGCGCATTTCCTGGCCCCAGCCAATCGGCACGGTCCGCGCGCCAAGCCGCCCCTGTTCCATCACCGGCGTTCTGCCCGACATCAGGATCACCGGCACATGCTCGGTCGCGGCATTGATCGCGCCAATCGCGCAATTGGCAAGGCCGACATTGGTATGCGCCATCACCGCCTGCGTTTTTCCGGTCGCAAGGTAATAGCCATGCGCCATGCCCATCGCGGCATTTTCATGCGGCATGACAAGCGCGTGGGGAAGCTCGATATCCTTGGCATTGGCTTCGGCCAGCCCTTCGATGATCGGCGGAAAATCGGTGCCGGAATTGGCAAAGATATAGTCCACCCCGATCGCCTTCATCCGCGCCAGAACGGCCCCGCCTGCGGTCAGCGTGATACCCGCCTTGTCATTTTTCATTTGACGTTCCTGCCATATTTCTATATTTGAAATTTGATTTATAATATAGTTTATTATCGAAATCGGGCATGCGTCAAGGCACCGCGATGCAAAATCACGCGCGTGCAGCACAAAGCCACCAGTCCAAAGGAAACAGGATGCCAAGCCAGCTTAACGGATCGGTGCTCAAGGCCTTCCGCATCCTTGAACTGTTTGCCGAGGGACGGTCTGAGCTGACCGCCAGCGACACGGCGGCCGCCCTTGGCATCAACACCATCACCGCCCACCGGTTCCTGCATACGCTGGAACAGGCCGGTGCGCTGCGCATGGTCGCGCGCGGGGTCTTCCGGCTGGGCTATGTCTTTGCCGATCTGGGGGATCGTGTGCTGCGCGACGGCAGCCTGCCCAATCTGATCCAGCCGGTGCTGGACGATCTGGCCCGCACTGTGGGAGAGGCCTGCATGGCCACCGAATTTGATCGCGACATGGCCGTCTGCATCGCCAAGGCCCTGCCGGATCGGTCACTTTATGTCGATATCCGCATCGGGTCGCGGCTTGATGCCTTTTGCACGGCACATGGCAAATTGTGGCTGGCCTTCATGGGCCCGGATGATCAGGACCGCTATTTCGATAGCATCCGCCTGACCGGCATGACGGATCGCACCATCACCGATCTGGCCGCCCTTAAATCCGAATTGCGCACCATCCGCGAACAGGGCTTTTCAACAAATAACGGCGAACGCGAAAGCGACATTTACGCCCTCGCCGTCCCGATCCTGACCCAGCATGGCCGCATGGTTTCCGCCATTTCGGTATTCGGCGCCTCCCCGACCCTGATCGAACAGAAACGCGATACGCTACTCGCCGCCCTGCGCGATGCTGCCGAAAACGGCACACGCGCCCTTTACGGGCATTTCTGATCCGCTTCAGGCCACCCGTGTTTCGCGCTCCGTCCGGGGGCTTCGGATCGTACCCGGCGATTTGCCGGTCGTGCGTTTGAAGGCCCGGCTGAATGCCGCCTGCGAGCCATAGCCAAGCCGTTCGGCCACCACGTCAATCGCCATGCGATCACGGGTGATCCACTGGCTGGCAAGCCGCATGCGAAGTTCGGTGACATAGCGAAGCGGCGTCACCCCGGTAACCTCAAGGAACCGTTCGGCAAAGACCGACCGCGAACTGCCCATTTCGGCCGCCATCGCCGCAACGCTCCAGTTCCGGCCCGGATCGCGATGGATGGCGGCAATCACCCTTCCCATTCGCGGGTCGCGCAATGCCTCGACCCAGCCTTGCGCATCGCCACAGCCGCATTCGACCCAATCGCGCACAATCGATGCCGACACCACATCGGCAAGCCGCGTCAGGATGCCGGCAAAACCGGCGCGTTCGGTCGAAACCTCGCGCGCCATGGCTTCGAGCACTGGCAAAAGTTCGGGGTTTCGATCAATCAGGGTGCCGACCTGCATCACTTCGGGCATCATCCCGACCAGCGGATGCATCCCGCCCAGGTCAAATTCCATGCAGCCGCTGAAAATAAGCGTATCCCGGCTACGGCACTGCTCCATCTTGCAGGCATGAATGTCATCCACCCGGCGGCAGATCGTCGTGACACTGTAATCGGTCACATCAAGGCACGGGATGGACGGATCGGACAGCAACGCATGAATGCCACCGCGCGGCAAAAGCACCGCGTCACCGGCCTCAAGCGTATGGACCACCCCGCTATCGGTGCGCAGGTAAACCCGCCCGCGCGCGATGAAATGAAACTGCGCGCGCGTCGGGTCCTCGCCAAATCGCACACCAAACGGCGGTGAAATCTGGATGCGGTTGTAATGCAGCCCGTCAAGCCGCATGCCGAGCAAAAGCTCGCTGATCAAATCACTGGAAAGCATCTGCATGTCATCAATTTCGGGATAATTCGTCAAATATCGGACGATTGATCAATAATCAAGGAGAAACTGGCATAGCCCGTCCGCCCCGTCCACTCTATTCTGTTTGCAATGCACAAACACTCTATCCGAGAGGACTTCCGATGACGGACACAATAAATACGCCCCCGGCCGCTGCCGCGCAAGGCGCGCCGGCCTGGTGGGCGGTTATCTCGATGACATTGGGCGTATTCGGGCTGGTCACCGCCGAATTCCTGCCCGTAAGCCTGCTGACCCCGATGGCCGATGATCTTGCCATTACCGAAGGCCTCGCTGGTCAGGCGATGTCAACCACCGCCATTCTCGCCCTGATCACAAGCCTTTTGACCGCAACCGTAACCCGCAGCATCGACCGCCGTTATGTCCTGCTGGGCTTTTCGATCCTTCTGACCGTCTCGAACATCATGGTCGCCACCGCACCGAATTTCACGGTTCTGCTGGCGGGCCGTGTTTTGCTGGGCATTGCGCTGGGTGGGTTCTGGACCATGTCGGCGGCCACCGTCATGCGCCTTGTCCCGGAAAAAAGCATTCCGCGCGCGCTGTCGATCCTGTTTAGCGGTGTTTCGGCCGCGACCATCTTTGCCGCCCCGCTCGGCAGCTATCTTGGCGATGTGATCGGCTGGCGCGATGTGTTCCTGCTGGCTTCCCTGCTCGGCGTTCTCGCCCTTGTCGTGCAGTTCCTCACCCTCCCGAAAATGCCGCCGCGGGGCCGCGCAACACTGCGCACCTTGGTCGAGGTCATCAGCCGCCCGCGCATGAAATTCGGCCTGTTTTCGCTGGTCCTGATCATTACCGGCCATTTCGCCCTGTTTACCTATGTCCGGCCGTTCCTTGAAAACATCACCGGCGTTGCGACGGCGGGCGTTTCGGGCATTCTGCTCGGCTTTGGCGTTGCCAATTTCATCGGCACCTATGTCGGCGGTGCGCTGGTTGCGCGGTCGCTGCGCATGACGATTGCCCTGATGCCGATGATCATCGGCCTTGCCGGGATCGGCATGGTCACCATCCAGGGCGCGATTGTCCCGACCACCGTGCTTGTCGCGATCTGGGGCATGGCCTTTGGCGGGGTTCCGGTCGCATGGTCGACCTGGATCACCCGCACCGTCCCGGACGAGGCCGAAAGCGGCGGCGGCCTTCTGGTTGCCGGCTTCCAGCTTGCGATTGCCACGGGTTCGGGCGTTGGCGGCCTTCTGTTTGACACCAGCGGCGCGCTTGGCGTCTTCACCATCGGCGGCATGTTGCTGGTTGGTGCATCCATCATCGTTACACTGGGCCTGCGGACCGCCCCTGTTCCCGCAACCGAACAGGGATAGCAGGCATCGCCCCACCCCCGCTTGATGCTTCAGGCGCGGGCCCGGCACCCCGGCAGTGTCACCACTGCCGGGGTTTTCTTATGCCCGGATATCGCAGCCCTAATCGTCGCCCCCCCAAATATCCTGATTCTGTTTGAAATATTCAATGAGCATCTCGGCAAGAACCCGCACCCTGCGCGTCGGATGCTGTCCGGGCGGCCGGACGACATATACCGATCCCGGAGGAACCGGATGGCGTTTCATGATCGGCACCAGCGCCCCGGAGACCAGATGTTCCTGGATGATGCCGTTGGGGAGCCACGCGATACCAAGGCCCGCCACCGCCGCGACGGCAAGCGCAGAGGCACTGTCGGCCTTGAAACTGCCCTGCGGCTGGACCGAAACAATTTTATCACCATCCATGAACTGCCATGACTCTGTTCCGCGCATAAGCGCCTGATGACGGACAAGGTCGTCCAGCGTTTCGGGCGCGCCGTATTTTTTGATATAATCCGGGCTTGCAACAAGCTTTCCATGGATCGGTCCGACGCGCTTCGCGATCAGGCTGGAATCCTGAAGATATGCCCCCCGGACCGCGCAATCAAAACCTTCGGCCACGAGATCGACAAAGCGATCACTGTAGGAAGCCTGAATCTTAAGCCGCGGGTGCTGGCGTGCCATTTCCGCAAGCACAGGGCCAAAATGGGACGGGCCAAGCGTAAGCGGCAGGGCGACCCTCAGGCGACCGCGAAGATCGCCCGCCGGAAGAATGGTTTCCCTGGCGATGTCGATCTCGTCGCTGGCCCGGGACGCATGATCCCGAAACGTGATCCCCGCCTCCGTAAGCGCGGCACCACGGGTCGTCCGCGTCAGAAGCTGGACACCAAGCTCCGCCTCTATCCGCGCAAGCCGCCGACTGACAATCGATTTGGAAAGACCAAGACGGCGTGCGGCAGCCGACACCCCGCCTGCGTCGGCAACCTCAACAAATGTCTGAAGGTCCTCAATATTCATTTTGATGTTCCCCTTGTTGCGACACAGTTGCCAACATTATGGCGCTATCATCACCTGAACTGGAACGACAAATTGTGATCAGCACATCCCGGAAGATTGGAACAAGTCATGAAAGCAGCCGTTTACAATCGCTGCGGCACGCCAGAGGTTCTTGAATACAAGGAAGTTCCCGATCCCCAACCGGGTCCATCGGACGTACTGATCAGGGTGGAGGCAATCTCGATCGAAGGCGGCGACCTGCTCAACCGGCGGTCAACACCGCCGCCAGCGCCGGACCATATCGGCGGCTATGCCACTGCGGGAACCGTCATTGCCATTGGCAACGCCGTGACCCGGCGCAAGGTCGGCGACCGCGTAACCGGTTTCCAGAATGACGGGTCGCACGCCGCGTTGCGGGCCCTCCCGGAAAATCAGACCTGGATCATCCCCGATGGCGTTGATGCCGCCAAAGCGGCCGCCCTGCCGATTTCATTTGGCACGGCGCATCATTGCCTGTTCGCACGTGGCGCGTTGCAGGCCGGTCAGACAGTTCTGGTACAGGCCGCGTCAGGAGGCCTCGGGATTGCGACAATCCAGCTTGCAAAACAGGCCGGTGCCACCGTCATTGCCGTTTCGAGCGGTTCCGACAGATTGTTGAAATTGCAATCGCTTGGCGCGGATCATGTCATCGACCATCGCAACGACGATGTCGCTCAAGCCGTATCCGGGCTGACCGGCGGCGCGGGCGTCGATCTTGTTGTCGATCCGGTCGGCACAACGCTTCCCGTCTCCCTGAAGGCGCTCGCCCAGGAAGGACGGCTGGTCTTCGTCGGCAATGCCGGCGGAAGCAACCTCACCCTCGACCTCTGGCCCGCCCTTCAGGCAAACCAGTCATTGCTGGGCGTCTTTATGGGCACGCAGTTCGTCCTGCCGCATGTCAGCATCACGGTTGATCATCTGCTTTCGCACGTCGCCGCGTCGAAGCTCACGGTTTTTATCGACAGGCAGTTCCCCCTCGCCCGCGCTGCCGAAGCACACGATTATGCCGAAAATCATAAACCGTTCGGCCGCGTCATCCTGCAACCCTGATGACCTTCCCGGTACTGGACACCGGAATACGCCCAGGCATCACCTCACCCCGCCCTGATGCCTGAGGCGCGGGCGCAAGCCCGCCCCCCCGGCAGCTTCACCGCTGCCGGGGTTTTCTTTATGCAGCCCCCATCACGCTGTCTTCAACCAATCAAATAAATGCACGCGGAAGTTAATATGCATCAGCTACGTTCCACCTCAGTTGGTTTAAGAATCACTGCGTTATC
This sequence comes from Thalassospira australica, assembly GCF_044790785.1. Taxonomy (GTDB): domain Bacteria; phylum Pseudomonadota; class Alphaproteobacteria; order Rhodospirillales; family Thalassospiraceae; genus Thalassospira; species Thalassospira australica_A. The sequence continues at coordinate 2,392,197 of NZ_CP085258.1, forward strand.
AACAATCCCCGATAACGCAAAGGAGTCTGACATGTTGTGGAATGGATCGAAGATCATTGGCTACGCCATCTCGGCAAGTGACGGCAAAATCGGCAAGATCAGCGACTTTTTCTTCGATGACACCAACTGGCTCGTCCGGTGGCTGGTTGTCGATACCGGCAATTGGCTCTCCAGTCGCAAGGTTCTTCTGCCGACATCCGCGATGGACCACCTCGATACCGACAAAGAGGAATGCTCCATAAAACTGACAAAGAAGCAGATCGAGGAAAGCCCGACGGTCGATACAGACCAGCCCGTATCGCGGCAGATGGAAACCGACGTTTACGGTTATTACGGATACAGCCCGTATTGGAATAGCGGCTATGGCATGACCGGCGGTGCTGGCATGGCCGGTGGTTACGGCTACATGGGCGGAATGGGCGGCGCGATGCCGGTTTCATCCGCCTCAAAGCAGCGCGAGGAAGAAATGATCCTTGCCCGTAAAAACAGCGGTGATGTGCATCTGCGCAGCGTCGAAGAGGTCACCGGCTATCACATCCATGCCACGGACGGCGAGATCGGTCACGTCGAGGACATGATCATCCAGGATGCCGATTGGGGCATTCATTACCTCGTCATCGATACAAAAAACTGGTGGACCGGCAAGAAGGTGCTGATCTCCCCGCGCTCGGTAAAGGACATCAATTCGGAGGACGAACTGGTGAACATCAGCGTCAATCGCCAGAAGGTAAAAGACCGTGAGGCCTACGACGCCTCTGAAATGATTGATCCTGCCTTTGAGGAAAAATTCCGGGCCCATTACGGCATTACGTCGGTCGCGGCCTGATCGCGCTGCGGCGTGATATTGGCCGATCACTGGCGCGGCAACGGACCGGGCGGTGTTCCCGGTCTGGTTCTGACGATACTCATCGCGTTCCGGCCTGTCCGTGCCGTCCGGGGCCGCGCCGTGTGACCATAAGAACGTCTCTCATTCAGAAGGACTGCCACCATGACAAATATCCGAACCATGCTTGTTGCGCTCGCCCTCACAGGGGCGACCGCCCTTCCTGTCTCGATCACCACGGCCCCGGTCGCACATGCGGCTTCGGTCGAGGAACTCAACACTGAATCAAACCAGTCCCTGCAAAAGCTCTATGGCACCCACCCGGTCGCCCAACAGCTTTCCAAGGATGCCAAGGCGATCCTGGTGTTCCCGCGCATTATCAAGGCGGGTCTGGTCTTTGGCGGGGCCTATGGCGAGGGCGTCCTTCTTGAGGACGGCAAGATCGACAAGTATTACAACTCCGTTTCGGCCTCCTGGGGCCTTCAGGCCGGTGCGCAATCCTTTGGCTATGCCGTGTTTCTGATGACCGACAAGGCGATAGACTATCTCGACAAATCCAACGGCTGGGAAATCGGCGTTGGGCCGACCGTGGTGGTGATGGACGAAGGTGCGGCCAAGAACCTGTCCACATCAACCCTAAAGGATGATGCCTATGCCTTCATTTTCGATCAGGAAGGCCTGATGCTCAGCGTCAGCATCGAAGGCACCAAGATTTCCCGCATCAAGCAATAAACCCGCCCAAAAAACGCAAGGATGAGCAAGGGAATGCGTCATGCAAATTCAGGTCAATACCGACAATAACATAGCGGGCGGAGAAGAACTCTCCGCCCACGTTTCGGCCCGGATCTACAACCATCTGGATCGCTACAGTCGTCACATTACCCGTATTGAAGTCCACCTTTCCGATGCAGATGGCGACAAGTCCGGCCGGTCCGACAAGCATTGCCTCATCGAGGCCCGCCTGGAAGGGCGTCAACCCGAAGTGGTCAGCGAACAGGCCGCAACGCTTGAAGGCGCATATTCTGGCGCGGCCAGGAAAATGCAGCACGCTCTGGCGACAACGCTGGGCAAGCTTGACCATGCCAAGGGTGCCGACACCATCCGCACCGGCGAAATGTAAAATTTTGACGGCCCCCTCAAAGCGCATGATCGGCAAAGAGGAAAGTGAATTTACCCTACTAACGGCCTAACTTTTCCGCCGCCTCAACCGTCTGCGCAATCAGGGTCGCGATTGTCATCGGCCCCACACCACCGGGAACCGGCGTATAGGCGGAACATTTGTCGATCACGGCACTCAGTTCGATATCGCCAATGCCGCCCGGATGATACCCCGCATCCACAACAACCGCCCCGTCCTTGATCCAGTCACCCTTGATGAATTCGGGACGTCCGACCGCACCAACAACGATATCCGCCGTTCTGACGATTTCCGGAAGGTTCTGCGTTTTCGAATGGCAAATCGTCACGGTCGCATTGGCATTCAGCAACATCATCGCAACCGGCTTGCCCAGAATGGGGCTGCGACCAATCACCACCGCATGCTTGCCCTCAACCGGCACCTTGTAATGATTTAACAACCGCATGATCCCAGCGGGCGTGGCCGATCCATAGGCCGCCTCGCCCATCGACATCCGACCAAAACCCAGCACCGTGACACCATCCACATCCTTCGCCAGATCGATGTGATTGAAACACGCGCGTTCATTGATTTGCGAGGGCACCGGATGTTGCAGCAAAATGCCGCAAACCCGCGGGTCTTCATTCAGTTTCGTGATTTCAGATAACAATTCCTCGGTCGTGGTTTCCTCGGGAAGCTCCACCCGACGGGATTCCAGCCCGACCCGCTCACACGCCCTGCCCTTCATCCGGACATATGTCGCCGAAGAAGGATCACCCCCTACCAGTATCGTCGCCAAAACCGGAACCATGCCATCCAATTTCTGCCGAAGCACCTGAACCCGAGTGGCAAGTTCCAGTTCGATCTGCTTCGATAGCGCCTTGCCGTCAAGAATGAGGGGATTGCTAGATTGTTGAGTCATGGTCGTGTGATTGCCTTTTTGTAAATAGGGACAGTCACCTTTTCAGCATTGTTTTCATTTTTTGTTTTTGATCGTGCCTGCAAACTCTTCCATATTGAATCCCAAACTTAACTCACCGGATATTTGCTCAAACGCGATCAAAGTGGCGCGATCTGTGATGATTCGACCGTCGTTTATAGACACATAACTTGGAAACCATAAATAGGCGTCAGCATCGAACTCATATACTACCTCTATTGGCTCAAGACCTTGCCTTAGAAGATGCTCAATCAATTGAGCGGCCTGAACTGCAGCTTGGCTTGATTTGTCATGTGCTGAATAATTAGTGGAAACATCATTTCCACGAAACATTAGCGTTATTTCACAACCATTAAAATTCGATTTTAAGCAAAGTATCGGATCATGGTGCTCTGATAAACTTTTAAGCAATCCCAAAATCCATTTTCTAAAGGCAATGTAGGTATCTTTCCCTGCTTCTGATGCAATAGATGTAACAAAAGGGTTAAAGACCAAAAGGGCATACCACACACCAATGGAGATCAGTTCACTAGTAACTTCCGCCGCATTATGGGATGAATCTGATATTTTTACTGGAAACGGCGCGCTACCAGATATTTTCTCGATCCAAGCAACGTCCACCTCACGAGGATCGGAAATTATGTCAATCCAGATAGTAGTGGGTGGGTCAGGAAGACTTGAAGGAAGGTCAACACTTGACTTGGTATCAAAACCAATTTCCGCAAAACTAACAGTGCTTTTAGCTCCCAACACTCCTAACAGGCCAACAACAACCATCCCGACATCATCTATCTCAAACAACTTTGCTTCAATTAAGCGCCCTATTGGATAGCCAGGGTCGTGCCCCTCATACAAAGGATATGGCGAGGAATTTATGCTTTCAGTTAGTAGATAAGGGTCTAATGCCACTAGCAGATTATCATTTTCATCTTTAGCATTAGTCCAAATAATTGCGGGCTGAAGTTTTTCAAATACACCACCTTCATGCCTACCAATAACAGAAAGCAACCATTTCTGGACACTCTGATCCTTAAGTACCTCCTCATGGAGCATAGAATTACCTCTGATTGTAGGGAAACGTTAACTGCTCAGGCAGGCATTTGATAGTTACCGTACACCCACATCAGAACGTTTTATATCAACCTCCACCTTAGCAGAAACCAACTTCGTCACTAGATCAAGGAACCAGTCAGGGGAATTGGGAGAAAGAATGACCTGACTTATCAGATTGGACAAATCGACAGGAATATGACAACCCAATGCTGAACGATCTTTTTGCCATTCGTCATCGGAATTGAATACAATTGCTCTTAACTCATGTTCGTAAGCGTAATGCCTAGATTTAAGAAAATAAGGCGTAAAGGTATCATGAATATTCCCAAACCCATCTCTCAGGTCTTCGTATTCTACCTTTCCTATTACCATTGCCGAAGTCTCAGGAAGACGAATTGATCTGCAAAATTGATCGATTGTGGAAACCAGACATACTGAAGGTTCGTTCCCTCCATATATTTTCCACATAGCCATGCTTTCTACATCTGCCGTATGCCAGCAAATGATGTCTATCCAGTTGGCCTGTACGCCAAGAAGTTCACGCGTGGTAAACTTCGGCGATATCTCGACAGCCCCAAAGGGCGATGCATACTCCCAAGTTTCGTCAATTAATGGCACGACCTTGGGAAGATTATCCGCCAATGCACGAGCCCAACCGTCAACCACTCCAGTTAAACGGGTGGCTCCCCCGTTGAGTAAAAATTCAAGCACCTCTGGAAAGCGTCCTTCCAAAGGATCTTCTTTCTGCAAATTGGCGACCGAAGAAAAAAAACAGCGATCAAACGCCACTAGGTCCATGAACTTAGTGAAGCTCATATATCTCCGGATTTCCGTTTCAGGTTACAAACTTCCACGGTAACCTATGCCCTCCCGCCGTGAGTCAGCAAGGGGACCAAACCAATTCATTTCCATGTTTTATTTACCTGCTTGACCATGATCCCCTGAATGAGCGCCGTTTTAGCAGAAGACGAATTTCGGTCCAACCGCAACAGACTTACACCTCATTCGCAACCATTCAGTCAGTAATGATACCGCGCCTGAGCAATATAAATTGCATCATCGGTGTGCTTGTAAACCAGACGATCTGCTTGGCTAATTCTCCGCGACCAATATCCCGACCAATTGTGGCGCAAGGGTTCCGGCTTTCCCGTCCCTTCGTAGGGCGTGCGCTTGATCTCTTTGATTAAGCCATTAATCCGCGTGACCATTTTCTTGTCGGTTGCCTGCCAGTAAAGATAATCCTGCCAGGCATCCTCGCTCCAGATCAGCTTCATTCTTCGACAAGCGGTCGCTCAACGCCGTTCCCTGCTTCCAGTTCGGCAATAGACCTGTTGAGGCGATGCGCGTTGGCAGGACTTGACAGAAGGTGCATGGTTTCCTGCATGGCATCGTAATCCGCCTTGCTGATGATCACCACGTCATCACCTGATTTCTGCGTAATATGAAACGGTGTATGATCGGTATTCGCAGCCTTCATCAAATCTGCAAACGCCTGTCTGGCACGGCTGTATGGTAGCACTTGCACGGCAATTCTCCTGTATCTGCCTTCAAGTTATATGTACAACATATTGCACAATTGTACAATTTATAACTTGCCGCCGCCGGATATGTGCCCTCCCCCGAAACAAAACCCCGGCCCAATAACATGAGCCGGGGCACGAAGTGCTCTGGAGGGAGACGGGGCTTTTATCGTGGCCCCTTGGTAAAACCCAGATATCCCTTGGGCGTTAGATCGATCTGATCAATCAGATCGACCTGATCGTCACCTTGCGTTCCGCCTGCGTTTTAAGCCGGTTGCGAAGCGGGCGGCCAAACGGGGCGGCCTCGATCTCGAACTCGTCGCCATCCTGCGTTTTGATGCCATCGGCAAAGCTAAGCGTTGCCGTGCCAAAGAAATGCGCATGCACATCACCGGGGCGGCAGAACAGATCATATTTGAAGTGATGATATTCAAGATTGGCGAGAGAGTGAGACATATTGTCCTCGCCACTCAGGAACGGTTTTTCCCAGATCACCTTGCCATCGCGATAAAGCCGCGACGTGCCCTCAACATGGCTTGGCAGATCGCCCAGAAGCAGTTCCGGCCCCATCGCGCAGGCCCGCAGTTTCGAATGCGCCAGATAAAGGTAATTCTGGCGTTCCATCACATGGTCGGAAAACTCGTTGCCAATCGCAAAGCCGATGCGCACCGGGGTGCCTTCGGGGTCAATCACGTAAATCGCGGCAATTTCGGGTTCCTCGCTGCCATCAAGGGCAAAGGACGGGCTTGGGATATCCGCCCCCGGATTGGCCACGACCGATCCATCCCCCTTGTAAAACCATTCCGGCTGCACGCCCTGCGCGCCCGCTTTCGGCTTGCCGCCCTCGACCCCCATGCGAAACATCTTCATGGAATCTGTTTCGTCGGCTGCCTTGTTATCGGCCTTGTGCATGTTCGCCCGTGCGGAGGCAGAGCCAAGGTGCGTAAGCCCCGTGCCGGTGACAAGGAAATGTGCCGGATCGGCATGGGTGATCGGCGGGAGCAACCGGCCCGCTTTCGCGACCTCGTTATAATCAACGCGGGTGTCGCCCATGCGCGCCTTGGCGGCCGCGATCATCGTCGTGCCTTCGGCTATGGCAATACCGGCAAGCGCCCGCGTGGTCGAACCCCCCTTAAGCGGGATCAGGGTCTTGGCATCCTCGACCACGGCAACATGCTGCGCGCCGGCGGTATCCTTGAATTGAACCAGTCTCATGAAATCTGTCCTGATAATCTGCTTGATAATCTGTGTGTTGTGCGTAATCCGGGCGCGGGCATCATCGCCTTCCGGCCAATCAGACCCAGCCGCCATCAACGATAAAGTTCTGTGCCGTGACCATGCGGCTTTCATCCGAGGTCAGGAACAGCGCCATGCGCGCGATGTCGCTTGGCATCACCTTGTTCTTAAGGCACTGGCGCTCGTCAATCTCGCGCTCGGCGGCTTCATCAACCCAAAGGTCAAGCTGGCGCTGCGTCATGACCCAGCCGGGCACAAGCGTATTGACCCGGATGCCATCCTTGCCAAGGTCACGCGCCATGCCGCGCGTCAAGCCATGCGTCGCGGCCTTTGCCGTGGTATAGCCCGGCATGCCGCCCTGCCCCATCATCCAGCTCACCGACCCGAAATTGACAATCGCCCCGCCACCGGCCTTCTGCATCATCGGGGCGACCGCCTGAATGGCAAAAAACGACGGGCGGATATTGATCGCCTGGCGCTCGTCCCAATATTCCGGGGTCACGTCCTGCCATTTATGGCGGGTATCGTTGGCGGCATTGTTCAAAAGTGCCGTAATCGGGCCATTGGCCTTGGCCGCATCATGGACGGATTGCTGCAACGCCTTGATATCGGTAATGTCGCACTTGATGAAAAGCGGCTTGTTTTTCGCGGTCTGGCCCAGCTTTTCAACAAGCGCATGGCCGGCTTCCTCGGCAATGTCGACAAAGGCGACCTTCGCCCCCTGCTCGACAAAGGCGGTTACAAGCGCCTCGCCAATGCCCGTGGCGCCGCCGGTAATGAAAACCGATTTATCGGCAAGGCTGGTATAGTTCGTTGGCATGCGATCGGACATGATCGTCGGCTCTCCCGTCATCTGGTCTTTGTGTGCCGATCCTTTATCCGGCGACCGGTTCCGTCCGGCACGCCATGATCGGGATCAGGGTTGAACTGGCAGGTTTGCACCCCGCCCAAATCACGGTACGAGGTACTCAAAGCGCATCGCACGGGGTGATCGGGTGAATGCGAAAATCCACAATCGCGCATCTTTCAGGCCGGATTATGATACCCGTTTACAATACCCGTTCCCGCGCGGCATGGTGCTTCCTCCTGACAGTCTTGTTCTTTTATTCTTCATACAATAACATTAATTATCAGGATGTGGCTTGCTGTCAAGCCGCAAACCGGCAAAACAAGGCCTGATACAACACTCAACTGATTGCTTCTTGTTTGGTGATAAGTGGTCTATAAAAATGACACCTCCGATAGGGTGCAATCGCACGCAGTTCAGCACCACCGAAATAAATATATGCGTTGCAGCGCAAGGCATTGTGGGTCGCACGGAAGTTGCCCTCGAAATAAATTCATATTATATGAATAATATCAGAGTGCGGTCACCGATCCCGCCACCGCCTTCCGCAGATACCCAAAAGACCGCACCGGAGGAATTTGAATGCCATCGTCCATGTCACGAACCTATGCCAAACGCAGCCTGCACAGCATCGTCGCCCATGATCTCGGAGCACGGATCGTTTCGGGCAAACTGGCACCGGGCGATGTCCTCCCGACCGAGGCAGCCTTGAGTGAATCGCTCGATGTCTCGCGCACGGCATTGCGCGAGGCGATCAAGATCCTCTCGGCCAAGGGGCTGATCGAAAGCCGTCCGAAAACCGGCACGCGCGTCAAGCCGCGCACAAGCTGGAACCTGCTTGATCCCGATGTCCTGTCCTGGCATTTCCCCGATCCCGATCCGGCGTTTCTGTATGGCCTGTTTGAAACCCGCATGATCATCGAGCCCAACACCGCCGCGATGGCCGCCGAACGCGCGACCGAGGAACAGCTCGCCACCATCGAGGCCGCCTATACCGGCATGGAAAATGCCGAACTCGGGACCGAGGCCGTCTATATCACCGACCTGATTTTCCATCAGGCGATTTTGGATGCGTCGGGTAATGATTTCATGAAATCGTTCGGCATGCTGATTGAAACCGCCCTGATCGGCTCGTTCCGCCTCTCCTCGGGCGGGCCAAAGGCGCATGTCAAATCCCTGCCCGACCATTTCGCGGTCTACCGCGCCATCGCGCACCGCGAACCCGGCGACGCCCGCGAAGCCATGCGCAACCTGCTCAGCCGCACCATGCTGCAACTCCGTCAGCAGCTCGGCATGAAAAGCGAACATGACTGGGACGTGATCGGTCTTTGATCGGGATTCGATATCGCTTTGATCCTGCTTGACGGGTCCGGTGATGTCATCGCACCCAGACCGCGGCAAAAGACAAAAACGGGGCTGTCATCGGGGCGGCCCCTTTTGTATTCCTCATACAAATAAAAAGCCGCTTTTTGCCTCGGGACGGCCAAATCCCCTATTCCTCATACAAATAAAAGCCGATTTTTCGTGCCCGTAATGGCCGCGCACGATCCTCATCACGCCCCTCGCCGATCCATTATTCACCAAAATTGAAAAATCGGATCGATTATGAAAAATAACTTCATAAAAAACCGACCCCAAAACCCGCATTCTGACCGCCGGAATGAACGGCCCGGAAAACAGTTCGGGCCGAAGCAGCCCTGCCGCCCCGGCCCGAATTTTACGCTATGACATGACCAGTTTCAGGTCATCCCGCCCCGGCCCGCATGCCCGAAAATGACCGGGTAATCAGGCGTTGCAGCACGATAAAGCCAAACAGAAGCGCCCCGATCATGATCTTGGTCCACCAGCTGTTAAGCGACCCGTCAAACGCAATCAGCGTCTGGATCACCCCCATGATGATCCCGCCAAAGAACGTGCCAATCACAAAGCCCATGCCCCCGGTCAGAAGCGTTCCGCCAATCACCACCGCCGCAATCGCATCAAGCTCCACCCCGACGGCCGCCAACGGATAGGCCGACGCGGTATAAAACGCGAAAACAACCCCGGCCAACGCACTGAAAAAGCCCGATAAAGTGTAAACCCGGATGATCGTGCCATCCACCGGAATGCCCAGCAATTCCGCCGACTGACGATCCCCGCCAATAGCATAGACATTACGCCCGAACCGCGTGTAATGCGCAATCACCACCCCGGCAATCACCGTGACCATCATCAGCAAGGCCGCCGCACTGATCCAGCCACGCCCGGGCAGCGGGATCTTGAAGCTGCCAAAACCCGATACGAACGGATGACTGATCGGCACGGAATCAAGATTGATCAAAAAACACATCCCGCGCAGGAAAAACATCCCCGCCAGCGTGATGATAAAGGGCTGGATATCGAACTTGGCGATAATCACCCCCATAAACGCGCCGAACGCCGTCCCGACCGCAATCGAAATCACCGCCGCGACCAGCGGATGTATGCCAAACCCGGTGACAAGCTCGGCCATCAGGACGCCCACAAAGGCAATCATCGAACCGACCGAAAGATCAATCCCGCCCGACAGGATGACAAATGTCATCCCGACCGCCGTAATGATCAGAAACGCATTATCGGTCAGAAGCGTACCCAGAACATAGGTATCGGAAAACGCCCGGTGTTCGACAATGCCATAGCCATAAAGCATCGCCAGCACCGCAAGCGTCGCCAGCAGCGGGTAATAACGCTCATTTATTTTCATCGGATTTTCCCCCTGCTTTCGATGCCCCGCCACGCAGTGCCTCCCAGCCCCTGCCAGCCAGTTCGCGTGATTTCGGGGCCTGTACCAGCAACACCACCATCACCACGGCAGCCTTGACAATCAGCGTATATTGCGACGGCAACCCCGATAACAAAATCCCCGTGGTCAGCGACTGAATGATCAGAACCCCGATCACCGTCATGCCGATAAAGAACCGCCCGCCCATCAGCGACGCGCCCCCGATCACCACCGCCAGAATGGCATCAAGTTCAAGCCACAAACCGGCATTATTGGCATCCGCCCCGCGAATATCGGCGGCAATGATGATCCCGGCAACGGCGGCACACAGCCCCGAAATCACATAGGCCAGAATCTTGATCCCGCGCGCGTCAATGCCCGCAAGCCGGCTGGCACGTGCATTGCCGCCAACGGACTCAACAAACAGACCAAGGGCGGTTTTGCGCATCACGCCATAAAGCGCGCCGATCACAGCACAGGCAATGATCACCCGCCACGGAATGCCCAGCAGATAACCGCTGCCGATCCCTTCGAAAAACGCCCCGTGAAAGGTCACGATCTGGCCACCGGTGATCATCTGCGCAATCCCGCGCCCGGCCACCATCAGGATCAGGGTCGCGATGATCGGCTGGATATCCAGATAGGCCACCAGCATCCCGTTCCACAGCCCGCAAAGCAACCCGGCCCCAAGGGCGGCCAGGATGATCACGGCGGGATGCAGATCGGTTTCACGGATCAGCACCGCCATGACGGCGGCCGAAATCGCAATCACCGACCCCACCGAAAGATCGATGCCCCGCGTCCCGATGACCACCGCCATCCCGACCGCGACAAGCGCGGTTGACGCGCTACGATGCACCACATCGACAAGCGATCCGTAAAGATGCCCATCAACGATACGAATATCAAAAAAGTCCGGCGATATGATCCCGATACCCAGAATAATCAGCACAAGGGCCGCCACCGGGCCGAACCATTGCCGGCTCAGCAAAGAAGATGCAGACATGGTGCTGCTTTCCCGTAATTTCTTTTTGTCCTGCAAACGCGTCATCGTGCAATCGCCCCGATGATTTTGTCCTGTGTGATTTCGGCACCGCGCAATTCGGAAACCTTTTCGCGGTCGCGCATCACCGCAACCCGGTCCGCAAAGGCCACGATTTCCTCAAGCTCGCTTGACGCCACCAGCAAGGCCAGCCCTTCGTCACAAAGCTCCTTGATCAGCCGGATGATATCGGCATGCGCACCCACATCAATGCCGCGTGTCGGCTCGTCGAGAATAAGGAAAATCGGCTTGGACACCAGCCAGCGTGCCAGAATGACCTTCTGCTGGTTGCCCCCGCTCAGTTGCCCGACCGGCTTTTCACTGTCCGATGTCGCAATGCCCAGCGCCTTGATCATCTCGTCGGCGGTTTTTTGTTGCTCCGCGCGGGCAATCGGGCGCAACCAGCCGCGCCGCCCCTGAAGCGCCAGTATGATATTTTCCCGCACACTCAGCTGGGCGACGATACCGTCCTGTTTGCGGTCCTCGGGGCAAAGCCCGAAACCCGCCCGGATGGCATGGCGCGGGGACCGTAACATCACCGGCTCCCCGTCAAGGAACACAAGGCCGCTATCGGCCTTTTTCGCCCCGAAAACAAGCTCCGAAAGCTCCGTCCGGCCCGACCCCAAAAGACCGGCAAGACCGACGATCTCGCCCCCCGAAAGATCAAGCGAAACAGGCTCCAAAACCCGCTTTTTACCCAGATTCTTGATCTGGATCTGGCGGCCCTTGCCGGTGAAATTGCTTTCATCCTGATGGCGGTGCGAACTGACTTCGGCCAATTCCCGACCCAGCATGTGATTGATCAGATCAATCTGTGCCAGTTCCTTGGTCACAAACGTGCCAACAAGCCGCCCGTTGCGTAGCACCGTGATCCGGTCCGTAATCGCGTAAACCTGATCCAGAAAATGGGTAACGAAAACAATGCCAAGCCCCTTGGCACGCAGTTCGTTCATGATGCGAAACAGGGTGCGGATTTCCTCGGCATCCAGGCTTGCGGTCGGTTCATCAAGGATCAGAACCTTTGCATCAAGCGCCACGGCGCGCGCAATCGCGATCAATTGCTGGATCGCGACCGAATAGGACCCCAGCGGCCGGTTGACATCGATATCAAGCCCCAGCGTCTCAAGCGCTGCCCTGGCCTCACTTTCGGTTTTCTTCCACGAGATAAACCCGAATTTCAATGTCTGGCGTTCCAGCATCAGGTTTTCGGCAACCGACAATGTCGGCACCAGATTGACTTCCTGATAAACCGTCGAAATGCCCAGCGCCTGTGCGTCGCCAGGATGGTTTGGATGGATTACCTGCCCGTCAAGCAGGACGGTACCGGCATCGCGCGGATGAACCCCGGTAATCACCTTGATCAATGTCGATTTACCGGCACCGTTTTCACCCAGAAGCGCGTGAATTTCACCGGATCGCAGATCGAAATCGACATCCTGCAAGGCTTTGACGCCGGGAAAGAATTTTCCCGCCCCGCGTACTGACAGCACGGATTGCGTCTTCTCAGACATGGATAGGCCCTCTCCCTTTATGTTCGCCGACTTCATGCATGCATCGCGCATGGCATGATACATCATGCCCCGATGCGTCCGAACGCACCCCCACCATCAGACAGGGATGCGTTCGGGCATACGCCGGTTACGCCGATCCAGCCGCACTGTAAGGCGTGCGGCTGGACGCAACGGCCTTACTTGCTGCGCTTTTCGTATTCTTCGGCAGCGGTATCAGGCAGATAAAGCGGACCATTGGCCTTGATCCATTTCGGTACTTCCTTGCCTTCTTTGGCAGCGGCAATCGCGTCAAAGGAAGGTCCGCCAAGGTGCGGGTTCAATTCGATGGTAGCATTGGTGTCGCCGTCTGCCATCGCCTTGAAGATATCGGGAACCGCATCGATCGATACGATCAGGATATCATCCCCCGGATTAAGACCGGCTTCCTTGATCGCCTGCACCGCACCCAGCGCCATGTCATCGTTATGCGCATAAACCGCACAGATGTTCTTGCCGCCATCTTCGGCTTTCAGGAAGCTTTCCATAACTTCCTTGCCGCCCGAACGGGTGAAATCGCCCGACTGGGACCGGATAATGCTGATGCCCGGGAAATTGCCGACAACGGACTCAAAACCTTCCTTGCGGTCATTGGCAGCCGACGAGCCAACAGTGCCCTGAAGCTCGACAACATCGCAAACGCCGTTGGTTTCCGCCGCCAGCCAAGCGGCCGCAAGCGCGCCTTCCACCACGAAGTCGGATGCGACCTTGGTCAGATACATGCTTTCATCGGCCGCAACCCCACGGTCGACCAGAACAACTGGAATACCGGCATCCTTGGCTTCCTGAAGCACCTGATCCCAGCCGGTTTCAACAACCGGTGCCAGCAGAATGCCATCAACGCCCTGGGCGATGAAGGAACGGACGGCCTTGATCTGGTTTTCCTGTTTCTGCTGCGCATCCGAGAATTTCAGATCAATGCCGCGCTTTTCCGCCTCGGCCTTGATTGATTCCGTCTCGGACGTGCGCCAGCCGCTTTCCGACCCGATCTGCGAGAAGCCGATCATCATTTCGGCCTGTGCCGCAAAGGACAGACCAAGTGCAACACCAAGGGCTGCCGTCGAAACCGCAAGCTGCTTGAGACTTTTCATTATTTCCTCCCTAAAGGCTGTTTTATTGCTAAAAGCCATATAGTAATACAATATGATTTGAAGGAACTCAACGGCCTAAATGCGCCTCCCCACTTTCGCGTAGAAAGCGTGGTTGACAGCGGATGAAAAAACCGCAAAGTCTAAATAAAACAGCAATTTGCAGATAAAACGAGGCGACATGTCGAAAAACCCGACAGCAATCCCGATGCCCCCGGCACCGGCAGGAACCCTGCAAATCAGGACCGCAAAAATGCGAATCCTGCTCTCCCCCTACGGGGCGCGCATCCGGGCGCTTTGGCTGAGAAATGACGACGGCACGGAAACCAATATCGCGATTAGCCTGCCCGATGATGATGCCTACGCCACCCATGACAGCTATATCGGCGCGGTATGCGGGCGCTATGCCAACCGCATTGCCAATTCGGCCTATATCACCCCGAATGGTGACCGGGTGACACTGGCGGCGAACGAAGGCCCGACACATCTGCATGGTGGCATCACCGGCTTTGACCGGCACGACTGGTCCGTCACGCGAAACACCGATCGTGAAATCGCCTTCCACCTCCAAAGCCCGGATGGGGACCAAGGCTATCCGGGGAATTTCGCGGCAACCGCGACCTATTCGATTGTCGCTGAAAATCGCCTGCGCCTTGAAATCACGGCAACCTGCGATCAGACCTGCCCGGTCAATATGACCAGCCACGCCTATTGGAACCTGACCGGGCGGTTTGATAAATGTGCGGCCCTGCATATCCTGCAAATCGATGCCGATGCCTATCTTCCGATTGATGATCGCCTGATCCCGCTTTCGGGGCGCAAGGATGTGGCGGGAACCGGTTACGATTTCAGAAACCCCAAGGGAATTGCGCAAAACCTTCTGAATGCCGATCAGGGCTTTGATCACAATTTCTGCCTCAATGGCACACGCGGCACCCTGCGCCCCATCGCCACCCTGTCAGATCCCGACAGCGGTCGAATGATGAAACTGTTCTCGACCGAGGCCGGATTGCAATTCTACCTCGCCCAGCATTTCACCGACGCCATGAAAACCCCGGACGGCAAAAACCTTCACAAATCCGGCGGCATCGCCCTCGAACCCCAAACCTTCCCCGACAGCCCCAACCGCCCGGACTTCCCGAGCCCGTGGCTCAATCCGGGCGAGACATATAAGCACGTGATTGAATGGGAATTCTCGTAACAACGACAGCTCCTGCCTCCGGCTCATGGTCATTCAAATATCATCGAAAATTGTATGACGCAGCGCGATAGCGCGCTGGTGTAAAACAACTTTTGTGATACCTTATAGTCATTCCATTTGAGAAACCCATCTGGAGGCACACCTCGCGGAATGTCCGCAGGGTGATCGTTGCGTGGAAGAAGAGCTTTCGTTCGGCCCCTTCACGTTCTTGCCTGCCCGACGCGCTCTTTTGCGTGATGGCAAAGCCGTGCCTGTTGGCAGCAGGGCCATGGATATCCTGCTCTATCTGGTTTCCAATGCCGGTGAATTGCGCACCAATGCCGATATCGTCAATCATGTCTGGCCCGACACGTTTGTCGAAGAAGCCAATCTGCGGGTACATATATCCGCCCTGCGCAAAGCACTCGGAGACACCAAACAGACACCAGGCTTCATCGCCAATATTCCCGGACGCGGATACACCTTCATCGCAACAGTGCAACACGGCACAAAATCGCCATATACTGACAACAGAAACAGTTCGCATGCCGATAACATCATCACGCCGACATCCGATATCCTCCCGACTCGCTTTCCCGTTGTCATGCCAAGGCCTTTATCGCGGGTTTTTGGTCGTGATCAGCTGATTGAAAGCCTGACAGAACAATTATCCATCTCTCGGCTGCTGACCATTGTCGGCCCGGGCGGGATTGGCAAATCGATTGTCGCCCGCGCGGTCGTGGCGAACGGAATCGCCCCCGAACACACGATCTGGATTGATTTGTCGGCAGTCGAACTTGGCAATCTGGTCCCGACCGTCGTCGCATCGGCAATCGGCATCCAGCCACACAGCAACGATATCATCGGTGAAATCGCAGCCAACCTGCATTCTGGCAAAGCCGTTCTGGTTCTCGATTGCTGCGAACATCTGATCGAAAGTGCCGCAAGCTTTGCCGAGGAACTCCTGGACCGGGCACCGGTTCTTCGCATTCTCGCAACCAGCCGCGAACCGCTGCGGGCTTATGGGGAACGGGTCCACCGCATTCCCGCCCTTGACCTGCCGGAAGTCAAAGATACCGCGGCCGCCCGGCAATCCCCGGCAGTGCAGTTATTCATTGAACGCGCCGACGGGTTCCTTGGCGGCTTTACCCCCGATGACGCCGATCTCGCGCATATCGTTGAAATCTGTGCCCGGCTGGACGGTATTCCGCTGGCGATTGAACTGGCCGCCGGACGGCTTGAAACCATCGGGCTTGAATCCCTTGAAAAATCACTTGCCGACAGTTTTCGCATTCTGACACGCGGCCGGCGCACGGCCCTGCCCCGTCATCAGACCCTGACCGCGACCCTGGACTGGAGCTATATGATCCTGTCCGCCGCGGAACAACGCGCACTTCGGGAATTGTCCGTTTTTCGCGGGCCGTTCACCATTGATAGTGCCAGTGCGATCCTAAGCAATGGCGATGCGCACGATATTCTTCCATCGCTTGTGGCCAAATCGCTGATCGTTGCCGATGCGGCCCCCGACGAAACCCGTTATCGCCTGCTTGATACCACGCGCCTTTATGCCCTGCAAAAGCTCGAGGACGAAGGCGAAAAGACCCCGGTCATGCAAAAATTCATCTGCCATCTTTGCGACATTTACGATGGCAAGAGCTACGAGCTTTCGGCCACCGCACGCGCCAGACAGGAATATCAGGATTTCCAGCAGGTCACGAGTTTAAGGGTCGCCCTGCAATGGGCCTTTGGTGATGATGGCGATCCGGTACTTGGCGCACGATTGACGGTGGTGGCCCTGCCGCTGTTTTTCCGCCTGTCGCTTCTCGATGAATGTCTGAGCCACGTGACGCAGGCGCTGGCATATCTTGATGCCAAACCCGGACGTGACGAACGCAGCCGCATGCAGCTTTATGCCGCACTGGGCTGGCCGCAATTACGTGCCATCAATGCCCCGGAACATGGCATCGCGGCATGGTCCACCGCCCTTGCCATTGCCGAGGATCTCGGCGACCTTGACTATCAGCTTCGGGCGATCTGGGCATTATGGGTCGATGCCATCAACCGCGCGGAACCAAGGCTTGGACTTGAACTGGCCGAAAAATTTCAGAAACTGGCGCAAACGTCACCCGATATCGCAGACAGGGTCATCGGAGAGCGATTGCATGGTGCAACACTGCACTGGTTGGGGCAGCACAAGGATGCGCAAGGCATCCTGACCAAAATGCTTGCCGATTACGAGGCCCTCTCGGCAGGTCAGCATTCGATCCGTTTCCAGTTTGATCAGAGGGTGACGGCCATTGTCATTCTGGCGCGTATTTCATGGGTTCTGGGCGACACGGATGGTGCGCTTGGCAAGATTTCCGAAACCCTTGAATATCTGACAGACATTTCGCACGATATTTCGCTCTGTACCCTTCTGGCCGAAGCAGGCTGCCCGATTGCCATTCTGTCAGGCAAACATGATCTGGCTGCCACCTATATCGCGCAATTGCGCGACCATACCAAGGCGCTATCGCTTGATGTCTGGCACTGTTATGCGGACTGTTTCGATGCGGAACTGCATCTGATTAATGGCCGGCCCAGCGATTGCCTGCACCTGATGCAATCATGTCTTGCGACCCTGCAACATGGTGGCTTCGTACTGTTTCAATCCTATTTCCAATCCGTCATGGCACAGGCACAGGAAGCTCTTGGCGATTATGACGCTGCAATCAAAACAATTGATGCCGCCATTGCCGGTTGCGCGCAATCTGGCGAAAAATGGTGTCTGGCCGAACTTCACCGGGTACGCGGTGCGATCCTGATCCGCCACAACACCCAGAACAGTCTGGAACAGGGACGCACCAGCCTGACACTTGCATTGGAACTCGCCCATCAGGATGGCGCGATCGGCTGGGAGAACCGCATCCGCAGGGACATGGCCGCATTCGCCCTGTGCCAGACCGCATAATGGCCTGAATCCGGGCATCTATCGTCTCCAGATTTACAACGATTTACAACTTGCAACTCGCTGAATGTCTCTGATCCGCGGATCATATCCCGGAGGAGGAGACCATCCATGGACCAGAATTTTCCCGTCCGCTTTTTAATGATAATCGCCGGGGATGAAGATGACGCGATCCGCAATCATCGTCTCGACATCATCCGGATTGCCCCGGCCTATTATCTGTTCCGCGACATGCCGGCCGAAGTCGTTCTGGCATCTCCCGGTGGCGGGTTTCCGGCAATAACCATCACCCCATCCGACCACGTGGAAGCCCATTCCACCGCCGTCAGAACCGCAATGCTGCGATTTCAATCAGACCGCGCTGCCCGCGAAGATATCGCCGATACGTTGCGTCTGGATCAGGTCGCGGTCTGCGATTTTGTCGCGGCCTTCTGCGTCGGGTTTTCAAGTCACATCTGGAACGATGAAAGTCGCGGCCTGTTGCCCGTTTTGCAAGCTTTCCTTGCCGAAAAAAAGCCCGTCGCCCTCATTGACGCCGACGATCTTCAAATCACTGCAAACGACGCCGGACGCGGACTTTTGATCATCGGTAATTCCGATGATTCCCCGTCGCTTGCCGCCTGCGCGATGATCCGGATTGTCAAAGAAAAGCTCGGTCCGCGATTGCCGCCCCTGCCTGACTGACTATCAATGCAAAGCAGCCGAAATTCCGATTTGCATCAATTTACGACGCTTAACTCGTTTTCCCGACCGAACTCCATCACGCTGATTTCATCGAAGGACAAACGCCCACCATCAGAACGGCATCGGCACCGCATCAGAAACGATAGATCAGCAGGAGCAGATATCATGAACGAACAGTCAAACGCATTTTCGATGGAAACATCACGGCGAAATCTTCTTTTGGCGGGCGGGGCGGCAGTCGCGGCCACCGCACTTCCCAAAATGTCCTTTGCCGCAACCGATCCAAACCCGACAAATCAGGAGCACAGAGCATGTCGTTTATCAAAACCAGGGATGGCACTGAAATTTTCTACAAGGACTGGGGCAAGGGCCAGCCGATCCTGTTTTCTCATGGCTGGCCGTTATCGGCCGATGCCTGGGATGCCCAGATGGTGTTTTTTGGCCAGCAGGGATATCGCGTAATCGCCCATGACCGCCGCAGCCACGGTCGTTCCACCCAGACCTGGGATGGCAACAATATGGATCAGTATGCCGACGATCTGGCCGAACTGATCGAATATCTCGACCTGAAGGACCTGATCATGATCGGCCATTCGACCGGCGGCGGCGAAGTGGCGCACTATCTGGGCCGTCATGGTACCAAGCGCGTTGCAAAGGTCGTTCTGGTCGGGGCCGTTCCGCCCCTGATGCTGAAAACCGACAAAAATCCTAACGGTTTGCCGATGGATGTGTTTGATGGCATTCGCAAGGGCACGCTTGAAGACCGGTCACAATTCTTCCGCGATGTGACCATTCCGTTCTATGGCTATAACCGCGAAGGCGCGAAAATTTCCGAAGGTGTCCGCGAAAGTTTCTGGGCGCAGGGCATGATGGGCGGCATCAAGGGCCAGCTTGACTGCATCCGCGAATTTTCCGAAGTCGATTACACCGAAGACCTTCGCAAGATCGATAAACCCACCCTGATCGTGCATGGCGATGATGACCAGATCGTTCCGATCATCGCATCCGCGCTTGAAAGCTCGAAAATCGTCAAGGGATCGGTTCTGAAGATTTACGAAGGTGCTGATCATGGCCTTTCGCAAACCCATACCGAACGTTTCAATCATGACGTTCTCGAGTTCATTCGGGCCTGACATCCGTTTTCGATGATTGTCTGACCCGTCACGCAGAACAGAACCGCCTTCCGGGGCCGGATTGATGCCCCCCGCCAATCCATCCCCGGAAAACGGCCCGATCTGCCTTCGCCCTTATCAACCGTAATTCGCATTAATCGTTTCAAACCTCAGAAAGCAGGAGCCCCATCATGTCAAAGGGAACCGCACTTGTTACCGGTGCCTCGTCGGGCATTGGTGCCGTTTATGCCGACCGGCTTGCCAAGCGCGGCTATAACCTTGTGCTTGTTGCACGCAATGCCGCACGTCTTGACCGGCTTGCCACCGATATTTCCGCGCAATATGGCGTCGCGGTCACAGCCTTTCCGGCGGATTTGACCGATCATGACGATCTTGAGAATGTCGTCGCACGGCTCGCCACCGGCGATGACCTGACACTGGTTGTCAATTCGGCCGGCATTGGCCCGAATGCAAACGTTCTGGCCTCCGCCCCGGACAGCCTGCGCCAACTGGTGTTTCTGAATGTCGATATCTTGCACCGGTTAACACTTGCCGCCGCGCACAATTTTGCTGATCGCGGTCGAGGTGCCATCATCAATATCGCATCGGTCGTGCCGCTGATGCCTGAACGTTTCAATGCATCCTACTGTGCCAGCAAGGCCTTCGTCCTGTCACTGACCCAGTCACTGGCCGCCGAAATCGGCCCGCGCGGGGTGCAGATGCAGGCAGTTCTTCCGGGCTTTACCCGCACCGAACTTTTCGAACGCGCCGGGCTTGATATCAACATGATCCCGCCGGAAATGATGATGGATGCCGGTGATATGGTCGATGCCGCCCTTGCCGGCTTTGATCAGGGTGAATTGATCACCATCCCGTCCCTTGCCGATCCGGCGATGTGGGATGCCATGGAAACGGCCCGCCATGCGATTGCCCCGTTCCTGTCCCTCGCCCAACCAGCACCGCGTTATGCCAACCGCACCAAAACAGGTGAACCGGCATGACCCGCACGGCATTTCCCCCGATGCCGGTCACACGGCGAAATTTCATGATCGGTACCGCTGCGACCTCGGCAATCGCCGGAATATCCCTGTTTTCGCGCAGGGCATTTGCCGCCACCGACTTTTACCGGTTCCGTCATGGTGCCTTTGACATCACGGTACTGAGCGACGGCTTTCTCACTCTGCCGGTCGAAATATTGCTTCCCGATGCCAGCAAGACAGAACGACAGGCCATCCTGCACATGATGGGTGGGGATGCCCAAAGCGCCCCGGTACATACAAACATCCCCCTGATCCGGTATGGCGATGACCTGATCCTGATAGACACCGGATCGGGTGGCAATTTTCAGCCAAGTGCCGGAATGCTGGAACACAACCTTGCGACCATCGGGGTCACGCCAAACGATATCACCAAGGTCGTTTTCACCCACGCCCATCCCGACCATTCCGGTGCAACGGTCACCGCAGACGGCAATGTGCGTTATCCCAACGCGGATTACTTCATATCCGAAGCAGAATGGATGTTCTGGACCGACCGCAATTTCGAAACCCGCATGCCAAAGACACTGCATGGCTTTGCCGCGGGCGCAAAACGCGACCTGTTTGCGATCAAGGATCGCCTGAACCTTGCCCGGCCTGGTGATGAGATCGTCCCAGGCATGCAGGTCATCGACACCAAGGGCCACACACCGGGTCACATCTCGCTCGAACTGGCCGGTGATGACAACCTTCTGATCACCGGGGATGCCTGCACAAACGACATCATCTTTTTTGCCCATCCCGGATGGCATTTCGGCTTTGACACTGACCCGGAACAGGCCCTTGCAAACCGCCAGACACTGCTTGATCGCGCCGCTTCGGAAAAGATCAGGATGCTGGGTTATCACTGGACCTATCCCGGCGTCGGCCACGCCGAACGCCACGGCAACGCCTACCGGTTTGTTAAGGCCTGAATAATACGATTAAAGCCCCGCAACCACCCCATCCGCCCGCGGATCGGTGGCCCCTTCCATAACCCCATTGGCGCGCAGCAAAACGCCGCCCGCATGACCCATCATATCTTCGAAATCACCCACCACCTCAACCGCATGACCGGCTTTTTCAAGCTGCGTGATCAGGGCCGGATCAAACCGGTTTTCGAGTTTCAGCGTCGTGGTTTCCGCCCCCCATGTCCGACCCAGCAGCCAGCGTGGCGCTGTGATGGCCGCCTGCAAATCCTGTCCGAACAGGACATTGCGGGTAAACACCGCCGCCTGCGTTTGCGGCTGTCCCTCGCCCCCCATGGTGCCGTATGTAAGGACATCGCCATTGCTCAGCCGCGCCATCGCCGGATTGAGCGTATGGAACGGTAACCGGCCGGGGCCGAGCTGGTTGGGGCCGTCATGCAGTGTAAAGCTCGCCCCGCGGTTCTGCCACAGCACCCCGGTTTCGGACACCACAACGCCCGATCCGAATTCCCAGAAAATGCTTTGGATGTAACTGACGACCGTGCCGTTTTTATCGGTCGCCCCCATCCAGATCGTATCGCCAGGCTTGGCGATATGCGGCCAGGGCAGCGCGGTTTTCATATCGATTTTTGCCGCCTCGGCATCCAGCATCGCATCGGTCAGAAGCGACATCGGATCAATATCCATCCGGCTCGGATCACCGATATGGGCATCGCGCTTGATAAAGGCGCGTTTGGTTGCCTCGATCACGCCATGGATATGATCAAATCCCTCGCCCGCCGTCACACCCAACCGGTCAAACAGGCCAAGGATCATCAGCGACGCGGCCCCCTGCGTTGGTGGCACCATATTGAAAACGGTCCCGGTCGAAAGCTTCACCGTAAGCGGCGTCATGGTTTTGGCGTAATAGTCCTCGAAATCGGATAACCGAAGCGGGCTTCCCACCGCCTCAAGCCCCTTGGCATTGGCGCGCGCGATATCGCCACGGTAAAAATCATCAAGCCCGACGGCACCAAGCCGCTCCAGCGTTGCGCCAAGAGCCGGCTGCTTCAACACATCGCCGATTTCGGGCACGCCATTCGCGGCATAGGTCGCAACATAACCCGGCGCACCCAGAAGTTCCGGCAGCTTGTCGCGCGTCAGTTCATGCTGCGATTTCGTGATCGGCACACCGGCCCGCGCATGATGTACCGCATCGGCCACAAGGCGCGCCATCGGCAATGTACCGCCCAGTTTTCGTGCGATTTTTGCCGCCTCCATCCAGCCGCCAATCGCCCCGCCCACGGTCAATGCCGCCAGCGGCCCGCGCGCCGGGATTTTGTCATGCCCAAGGTCACGGTAAAATTCCGGGCTCGCCAAACCGGCCGCCCCGCCGCACGCCCGGATCGCCACCGGGTCGCGGCCCGCCTCCGCAATCAGCCAGAACCCGTCACCACCAATCGCATTCATATGCGGATAGACAACCGCAATCGTGGCGGCCGCCGCAATCATCGCCTCGACCGCGTTGCCACCCTCGCACAGCACATCGCGCCCGGCCTGGGCAGCCAGATGATGCGGGGCCGTGACCATCCCGCCAAGGCTTGTTCTGGTTCTGAGCATTATGGGGCCTCCTGATGGCGCAAAAATCTTTGGCATGCCGTGTGTCCGGCATACCCTGTTGTTCTTCGAAATCTATCGCGAGTTTCCGGGATGTATCAGGCGATTTTCACATCGTGGACAAATCGCCTGATATTTCGGATCAGGACCTACCTGTTGCCTACCAGCCGATAAGATCCGGCAACCAGCTTGTCAGCTCCGGGAAGATGAACAGCAGCACAAGGGCCAGTGCCTGAATACCAATAAACGGAATGACCCCGCGATAGATATCCATGGTCGACACCGATTTTGGCGCAACGCCCTTAAGGAAGAACAGCGCCCAGCCAAAGGGTGGCGTCAGGAAGCTGGTTTGCAAATTCATTGCCACAAGGATCGCAAGCCACGCCATGTCGATACCGCTATTCATAAACACCGGTAAAAACATCGGCAGCGCGATATAGGAAATCTCGATCCATTCAAGGAAGAACCCAAGAACAAAGATCACCGCCATCATGAACAGAAGGTTGCCCATATCACCACCGGGCACCCATTCAAACATGGCATGCACCAGCCCCTCGCCGCCAAGCCCGCGGAATGCAAGGCCGAATGGCTGCGCACAGATCAGGATGAAAAACACCATCGCACTGGTGATCAGGGTATCGCGCAACACATCGCGCATCACCCCGAAATTAAGCCGCCCGGTGAAAAGGGCGAGGATCAACGCGCCAAGGGCCCCCATCGATGCGGCTTCTGTCGGGGCGGCAATCCCGCCAACAATCGACCCCAGAACCGCAAAAACAAGTGCCAGTGGCGGCAGCACGACCTTGGCGATCTTGAGCATAAGGTCGCGGGTCGCCAGCGCATCGCGTTCATCCTGCGGGATGGCTGGCACCATGTCGGGTTTGAAAATCCCCAGAAGGACAAGATAAAGTGCGAGCATCCCGGCAAGAATAAGCCCCGGCACCATCGCCGCCGCAAACAGCGTCCCGACGGATTCACCGAGAATATCGGCAAGCAGGATCAGAACAAGGCTGGGCGGGATGATCTGGCCCAACGTGCCCGATGCGCAAATCACACCGCACGCCACCCCCTTGTTATAGCCGCGATTGATCAGCGGCTGTAACGACAGCAAGCCGACCGTCACGACCGTCGCCCCGACCACGCCCGAAGACGCCCCCATCAGAACCCCGACAATCACAATCGCAAGCCCCATGCCGCCGCGAAGGCGGCCCATGGCATGGCCGATCACATCAATCAGCTCTTCGGCCAGTTTCGACTTTTCAAGCATCACCCCCATGAAGATGAAAAGTGGCAGGGCCAAAAGCGTATAGTTGGTCACAACCCCGTAAATGCGCGCGGGCAGCAGGTTGAAAAGCCCGGTGCCAAATCCCAGAATGCCAAAGGCAAAACCGGAAATCGCAAGCGATATCGCCACCGGCACCCCAAGAACGAGGAAGCCGAAAAAGCCGCCGACCATGCCAATGGCCAGCCATTCATTACCAGTCATGTTCGATTATTCCCCAGGCACTTCGGTGGCGGTTTTATGGGTGGCGTATCCGGCATCGTCCGCGGCCCGGGTCGCACCAGTCACCTGCCGGAAATTGATCAGGGCCTGCGCAATCGCCTGCACGAACAGCAACCCGAACCCGACCGGGATAAATGCCTTCAGGACAAAACGATATGGCACCCCCCCTGGATCGGGCGATCCTTCACCCATCATGATCGACTGGTTCACATAGGGAATGGCAAACCAGATGATCGCCGCACCAAGAATAAGCATGAGGATCGCCGAAAACAGATCAATCATCGCGCGGGCCCGGTCACTTAGCCGGTCATAAAGGAAATCGACCCGTACATGGCCGCCGTGCCGCATGCCATATGCCATCCCCAAAAGGGCAATCGGCGATACCAGATGCCATTCAAGTTCCTGCATGGCGACACTGCCGGTATTGAACACATAACGCAGCAACACATTGCCGCCGACCACCAGAACAAGCGCAAGACCGCTTAACGCGGCCGCCCATCCGGCAAAATCGACGATATATCCCAACACACGGTCGGGAAGCGGTTCAGGAAGTGGCTCAGTACGGGTCGAATTCATGTCAGCTCATCCCGTCTTTGGATGAAATGATGCCGTGATAGGGCTTTTCACTCACCGCCGCCCATTCCCGGTGGGTATCGCGGAACGCCATGAATGCGTCATGGACCTTTTTGGTCAGCGGATCCTTGGCGGCTTCGGCTTCCAGCGTGTCGTTGGTGATACCTTTAAGTTTGTTGACCACATCATCGGGCAGGGTCTGGGCAATCACGCCCTCGTTTTCGACCAGATCACGAAGGGCTGCGGCATTGTTGGCCTCGCACCAGGAATGACTGTCAAGGTTGCACGCCTGTGCGGCGTTTTTGACAATCGCCTGAAGATCGGCCGGAAGGCTTTCCCATGCTTTCTGATTGATCAGAAGCTCGGTCACGTTGGACGGCTCATGCCAGCCGGTGGTGTAGTAATATTTCGCCGCCTTCTGAAGGCCCAGACGCCGGTCCTGATACGGGCCGACAAACTCGGCTGCATCAATCACGCCACGTTCAAGGGCCGGAAAAATCTCGCCGCCCGGAAGCAGCTTCACCTCGACCCCGATCTGCTGATAGACCTTGCCGGCAAGGCCCGGAATACGCATCTTCAGACCGTTGAAATCATCAAGGGTTTCAATCGGCTCGCGGAACCAGCCGGTCATCTGAACGCCGGTATTGCCCATCGGAAACGCAATCAGGCCATAGGGCTGATACAGCTCATGCCAAAGCTCAAGCCCGCCCGCATGATACAGCCACGCATTCATGCCCTGGAAATTCAGGCCGAACGGAACGGTGGTAAAATACTGTGCGGCAAAAATCTTGCCCGCCCAGAAATAGGCATTGGCGGCATTCATTTCGACCGTACCGGCCTGAACGGCGTCAAACCCTTCAAGCGCCGGGATCAGCTCTCCGGCAGCAAAATGCTGGATGTTCAGACGCCCGCTCGACATTTCCGTCACACGTTTGCAGAAATCCTCCGGGCTGCCCGGGCCGGTCACGTAAAACGGCGACCCCGGACCATAGGCATTGGTCATTTTCCAGTTGAAGCTCTCCTGGGCACGCGCGATATGCGGCGTGGCAAAAACAGCCGCCCCGACTGCTGCCGTGCCGAATGCCGACTTCGTCAGAAAGTCGCGTCTTTTAAGGTTGGTCATCGGTGTCTCCCTGATAGAGAAAGCGCAATACGCGGATAATATCATCGAACGGATCTTGGCCCGCATTGTGTATACACAGTGCAACCGACGTGCCATCTGTTATATTTCAATAGCTTGACTGATTTCTGACCTTATCAATCCCTCTTTTTCTGTTTATTTTTTAATCATATTGAATTGCTGCATTGCATATATGCATATTAATTAAACATATTGCATGTGATCGCCGGGGCACAAATCCCGCACGCGACAGTTGCGCTTGGATTTTACGGGAAATATCATGTATACATCGGTTGTATAGGGTGCCCTGAAAGAGCCCCGGAACATCAATCAACAACATGATCAAAGGGTCGAAACGGCACATGATCCATCTGCAGCAAGCCCCGCAACCTTCGCCCGAACCGGTCGGCATTGCGCAAAAACTCTGCCAATCCCTCGAAGACGATATTGTTACCGGCGTGCTCGTTCCCGGTGCCCGGCTCGAAGAAACCCAGCTTGCCAGACGCTTTGGCGTGTCACGCACCCCGGTCCGCGAAGCCCTGCAATTACTGACCGCGACCGAACTTGCCGAGAAAATCCCCAATCGCGGGGTTTATGTCTCGCTGGCAACGCCCGAACGCCTGACCGCAATGTTTGAAAGCATGGCCGAACTCGAAGCCACCTGCGGGCGGCTTGCCGCCAAACGCATGACAAGCGGCGAACGCCACGCACTGGAAGAACTGCATCACGAACTGGCCCATGCCATGCGTGCGGGTGACAGCCCGGCTTATGAAAGCCAGAACCGCGAATTTCACAACGCGATCTATGCCGGAACCCATAATGACGTGCTGGTCGAAGTCACCCAGGCCGTGCGTCGACGCGTTGCCCCCTTCCGCCGGGTGCAATTCAACAGCCTGCCCCGCCTTGCCTCCTCGCACGAGGAACATCAGGGCATCGTCGATGCCATCCTGCGTGGCGATCACAAGGCAGCCGAAGAACTGCTTTACGCCCACATCATGTCAGTCCATGACGTCAGTCAGGAATATCTGGCGACACTTCGCGCCGAAAGCGACCATCGCGCGCTTCTGATCGCCAAATAAAACAACCTCATCCGTCGCGCACCCGCCGCCCCAGAACATGATCAAGAGACACAACACCCGCCCCTTTGATCACCAGCATCAGCAACACAAAAACCCACAATATCCGCTGATCGATCAACTGGTCGGGCAGACCGTCAAACAATGCGCCCGCCGGGGCACCGTGGGCTGTGATATCCACCACGGTCTGCACCATCACAAACCCGATCATGCCAATCGCGCCCAAACGCGTAAACAGCCCCAGCACGATCAGAACCGGCAAAACAAATTCCGCCAAAGTTCCGGCAATCACGATGATATGCCACGGGAAAAACGGAATGGCGGCGGTATCATATAAATACTGATCGGCAATCGACGGCACGATCTGCGCAAACGCCCCGGCACTGGGGAAGCTATCGCCCGCCACCTTGGTCATCGCGCTGTTTAAATAATAAGGCAGCAAAATCGCGGCAAACCACACCCGTGCCGAAAGCCCGATGAACCAGCCATCGGTTCGTGCTTCCAGATCACCAAACAGGTTGGCATGCAGGCCGATCATTCTTTTGATTACTGTTTGCATTTTATATCTCCCTCAAACCGGCAAACGCCCCGGCGGCAATCAGTTGGGCAAAGCCCGATGTCACATCAAATTGCGGATCGCGTGCGATTGCCGCGTCATAAGCATCGGCAACCGTCCTCCCGTCCAGAAGACACCGGGCAAATACCGTGCCCGCGTCATCCAGCACGATCTGGCGCACCGTCATGCCTGGCCGCGTGATCAGGACATTTTCCGCCTGCTGCACAATCGGGGCGGCTTGCGTGCTGTCTGCCTGCTGCCGCACCCAGATTGCATGGATCGGAAAGGCTGAGCCCACCAAACGGCACGCGCTACGCGCCACAAACCGGCAGGCCGCCAGATCATCCCCAAAAACCGCAAGTGCCCCGGCATCAAGCACCGCATCATCGGCTTCATGCAGCACCTCAAGCCTTGCGCGCTCCAGCCTGGCAATATCGGAAAGATACGGCACTGACGCCGCCGCATCGAAACCATCGACGAAATCGGCAAACCCGGCGCCATAAAGCGCAAGCGACCCGGTGCGTGTTTTCTCCGCCCGGAAAAAGCCCTGCGCCATCGCCCGGAAGAAATCCTCCCCCACCAGCTTCGCCACCACCGGATGGGCCGCCATCAACGCATCACCAAGCCCGCGATGGACATTGTTGCGATAAATCGCAAACCGTCCCGCCATCGCCGGATCAAGGCCCACGGGCCGCGCCGACGGATCGCCCGCCATCAACGCGCGGGAAAATTCCACCTGAAAGGTCTCAACGTCGCTCATGACGCCACCCGCAAGGGGTCAGCCCCCGAAAACCGCGCAAGATGCCGATCCGCAAGTTCCGCCTCAGCCCGAAGCGTCGCCCAATCAGGCACATCATTATCCCATTCAATCAGGGTCGGCCGCGCGCCAATCCGCGCAATCAGTCGATCAAACAGCGCCCAGACCGGATCGGCCACCGGGCGTGAATGGGTATCGATCAAAACCGTCTCATGGGTATTCGCATCCGCCTCATGCCCTGCCAGATGGATTTCCCCGATCAGATCACCGGGGATCGCATCGACATAATCGCTGGCCTCAAAGCCCAGATTGCAGGCAGAAATGTAAATGTTGTTTACATCAATCAGAACCCCGCAGCCCGAACGTCGCGCGGCCTCTGTGATAAAGTCGATTTCCGGGATCGAGTTTTGCGGCAGCGCCAGATACGAGGTCGGATTTTCAATCAGGATTTTGCGCCCTGCTGCCGTCTGCACCTCGTCAATCGCCTCAACCAACTGATCAAGCGACTGTTGCGTCATCGGTGTCGGCAAAAGGTCGGCCATATAAAGCCCGTCATGGCTTGACCATGCAATATGTTCCGACAGCATGGCGGGCTCAAACCGGTCCACCAGACGCTTGAGATCGGCCAGATGACGGGGATCAAGCCTTTCCCCGCCGCCAAGCGATAATCCAACCCCGTGCATCGAAACCGGATACTCCGCGCGCAATGCCTCAAGCACCGCCAGACGCGGCCCGCCCGCGACCATGTAATTTTCCGGATGGATTTCAAACCAGCCGACCTGTTTCGGTTGCCCGAACACATCATTGGCATGTTCGCCCTTGAAACCGACACCGGCCCGGTTTGGCAATCTGCTGCTTTGGCTGTTGATCATAGCAAGCTCCCGGAAAAAGGATGCCGACCCGCATTGGCGGATCGGCATGATCACATCAGGATTTCGGAAGATCGCGATCAAGCGCCTCAAGGCTGCCCATAACCTCTCGGCCATCCGCCGTCGTAAAGCTCATATCCTCGCATGTCCCGGCCGGAACCAGCTTCCAGGCATTGCCCTGATAATCGACCTTCGACGTGCCCGCACACGTGGTGCCCGGCCCGGCCGCACAGTCATTCTGCCCGGCAAGCGATACGCCAAAACATTTTTCCTTGGCCCCCTGTGCCTGCGCCGGGGTAACCGCCGCAAGCGAAACCGCGGCCGAAAGTGCTGCACCCAATACAAATGCGTTTTTCATGATGTCATCCTTCTTGCGTGAAACCTGATCGCCCGTTTGACGATGTTTCAACCCTAAGAGGCAACCCCGGGATGGTCACTGCACCTTTCGCACACGCCGCATCAAACGGCTGTGAGAGAAAAGGCACATACTCTCACGCTGGCGTGATCAGGGGCGGCACCGCATCACACTTAGAGGCCGGATGACTGCCGTTATATTTTTCGCGCTTTAAGGAAATCGATGAAGGCTCTCAGGGCTGCGGGCATATGCCGTTTGCTCGGATAATAAAGCGACCAGGGATTGATATAGGGCGTCCAGTCATCCAGAAGCTGAACAAGCCTTCCTGCCTCAATATCCGGTCGGGCAAA
Source organism: Thalassospira australica (assembly GCF_044790785.1). Classification (GTDB taxonomy): domain Bacteria; phylum Pseudomonadota; class Alphaproteobacteria; order Rhodospirillales; family Thalassospiraceae; genus Thalassospira; species Thalassospira australica_A. The sequence goes on from NZ_CP085258.1 coordinate 2,422,774, forward strand.
GTCGATCAATGTCCACGAAAGCCCGACACCGGCACAGGCCGCACGCACCGCATGATGGGCATCATTCACCGTATAGGGCCCATCGGGGGTCAGCGTGTATTCCTCTTCCCCCTTGCGAAAACTCCAGTCAAAGATATTGCCACTGGGAAACCGGAACCGGATGCAATCATGCTCCACCAGTTCCTTCGGGTGGCCGGGTACGCCGCGCCGCGACAGATAATCCGGTGATCCCGCGACGATATAACGAAGCGCCCCGCCAATCGGCACGGCGATCATGTCTGCATCGATATCGCGGCCAAACCGCACCCCGGCATCAAACCCCTCGCCCACCATATCGACCCGGTTGGCATCCGAAATCAGTTCGACCGAAACACCGGGATACGCTGCAAGGAATTCCGGCACCACCGGGGCCAGGACGAATTCCACAGCCGGGGCCGGTGCATTGATGCGCAAACGCCCGGTTACATTGCCATGCTGGGTTTTGGTCGCCTCGACCGCACTTCCAATTGTCTCGAACGCAATCGACAGCTTCCCCAAAAGCTGCTCCCCCGCCTCGGTCAGGGCGATGCTGCGCGTTGTCCGGTTCAAAAGCCTGACGCCAAGCTGTTCCTCAAGGTTACGCAGCGCCTGACTCATCGCCGGTCCCGACACCCCCCGGTCAATCGCCGCCTTGCGAAAACTGCCCGCCTTTGCAATCGCAACAAACGCTTCAAGATCACCGAAATTCAGCTTCTTCATGGCTCTGCATCAAACCCTGTGCATGGAAGGTGCCGAAAGATACTGGTTCACCCTCCTTGATCGATTAGAAACATCAACTTACCAGTTCAATAAGAATTATAGCAATTCTCTTATTGATCCTCATCCCGTAGCCTTCTTTGGCGCAGATCGCCCTTCCCGTAAAGAAAACGCCAAGGACGACGATATATGAAACTCCCGACAATCCTCCTGTCTGCCGGCATCTTCCTTTTCCCGATTGCCGCGCATTCCCAACAACCCGATGGCGAACGGCTGTTTCGGCTGCGCTGTGGCGGCTGTCACGCGCTTGATGCTGGTGAAAACCGCACCGGCCCGTCCCTGAACGATATCACCGGCAAACCCGCAGCCCGCCTTGACGGTGTCCGTTACTCCGACGCGCTGCGCCAGTCCGGTCTGATCTGGGATTCCGAAACGCTCGATGCCTTTCTGGCCAATCCGCGCGACGTCGTCGCGGGTACCAGAATGACCATCCGCGTGCCCGACCCGGCCCAGCGCGCTGCGATCATCGAATTTTTATCCACGCAATAACCAGCACTTCACGCATAAGAGGAGAGACCGATGCCCTCCCTGAACGTCAATGGCAAGAAAATCGACTTCGCCGCGCAACCTGATACTTCGCTTCTTTGGGTCCTGCGTGAACATCTTGGCCTGACCGGCACGAAATTCGGATGCGGGGCGGGCATGTGCGGTGCCTGCACGATCCATATTGATGGCGAGGCAACCTTCGCCTGTCAGATGCTGGCCGAGGATGCCGTTGGCACCGAAATCACCACCATCGAAGGGCTTTCGCCCGACGGGACCCATCCGTTGCAGAAAGCCTGGATCGCCGAACAGACCCCGCAATGCGGTTACTGCCAATCGGGGCAGATCATGCGCGCCGCCGCCCTTCTCAACAGCACGCCAAACCCCTCGCGCGCGGAAATCGTTGATTGGATGGCGGCCAATATCTGCCGCTGCGGGACCTATCCGCGCATCATTCGCGCCATTGAACGCGCATCGAAGGAGGCATGACCATGACCCCCATCTTCAATCCGAACCGCCGCGGCTTCCTGATCGGGTCCGGGTCACTGGGATTTGCCCTTCTGGCTGGCGGCAGCGTCAGCATTTTCGGACGCAACGCCATCGCCGCCCCCCACCATGACGTCAATGCCTGGATCACGATAACTCCGGATGACACCGTCACCCTGCGTTTTGCCTCCACCGAAATGGGTCAGGGTGTGATGACCTCCCTGCCGATGATTCTGGCGGAGGAATTTGACGCCGACTGGTCAAAAGTCACGGTCGAGCAGATCAATCAGGGTCCGCTCGAAATATATAGCAACCCGAAGACAGGCGGCATCCTGTTTACCGCCGGCAGTTCGTCGGTCGAAGGATATTTCACCAAGCTTCGCCTTGCTGGCGCACATGCACGGCGCATCATGCTCCATAGCGTCGCACAGGCATGGAACTGCCCGGTATCGGAACTCGTAACCGATGCCGGAACCGTCATTCACCGTCCCAGCAACCAGACAATATCCTATGGCCAGATCGCGGCCCTGAATGACATCGTCACCGACGTACCCGACATAACCGAGGCCGACCTCAAACCGCGCCGGGACTGGCGCATTATCGGCCAGAATGTCGGTCGCCACGACATTCCGGATAAAACCCGCGGCGAAACGAAATATTCCATCGATGTCCGTTTGCCGAACATGGTCTACGCCACCCAGCTTCTCGCCCCGGTCGAAGGCGAAACACCCGTTGCAATCGATGACACCGCAACCCGCCAGACAAGCGGCGTGCTTGATGTCATTTCACTGGAAAACAGCGTCGTTGTCGTTGCCGACACGCTCGAATCATCCCTTGCCGGGCGTGATCTTCTATCTGTCACATGGTCGGAAACATCCCCCTTCCGCGCTGCCAACAGCGATCAGGAACTCGCCGAACTCAAATCCGCGGCAGAAGATCTGTCACATCCCGCCACGGCTTGGGAACGTCGCGGCGATGCGCCTGCGATGCTTGACCGCAATAGTGCCAACTTCATAACCGCCACCTACACGACCGAACATGTCTATCACGCCCAGATGGAACCCCTGTGTGCGGTCGCCAATGTTGACGCCGATGGCACCGGGGCCGAAGTCTGGCTCGGCACGCAAAGCCAGACTCTGTCCATCATGGCCGCGGCTCAGGCACTTGATACAACGCCCGACAAAATCCGTTTCAACGCCATGCAGATGGGCGGTGCCTTTGGCAGGCGGACCTTTTTTGCCCGCGATCTGCTCAAGGATGCGGTTCTGGTTTCGCGGTCCGTCAAACGACCGGTCAAACTGATCTGGACCCGCGAAGATGATGTCAAAAACGCATGGTTGCGCCCGGCAACCGCGCATCACCTTTCTGCCACACTGGATGCCAACGGCGATGTCACGGCACTGCGGCACCGCGTTGCCAGCCCCTCGATTTTCAAATTTGCCGCCCCACAGCGCTGGGCCACGGCCAATGGTCGCGATCTGCTCGTCAAGGAAGGAACCGAAAGCACCGATTACGCAATCGATGATTTTCTGGCCGAACATGTCCTGATGGATCGACAATCCCGTGTTTCCGCATGGAGGGGTATTGGCTGGGCGATCAATTGCTATGCCCGGGAATGTTTCATTGATGAACTTGCCCTCACAGTCGGCAAAAATCCGGTCGATTTCCGACGCCGGTTGCTGCGCAACAGCCAGCGGGGGCTTGCCGTCCTTGAAGAAGCTGTCCGCATGTCGAATTTTGGCAATGCTCCGGCGGGACGCGCACATGGCCTTTCCTTTGCCGGTTACAAAACAACGCTGGGTGCGGGCGTCGCCGAAGTTTCAAAGGACCCTGATACCGGCTTTGTCCGCGTTCACAAATTCTGGGCTGCGGTTGATCCCGGTATTGCAATCCACCCGAACAACTGTATCGCCCAGATCGAAGGCGGCATCATTTTCGGCCTGTCCGGTCTGATGCGCGAACGCTCAAGCTTCACCAACGGCGAAATCGATCAAAACAATTTCTATGATTATGAACCGATGCGGATCGATGCAGTCCCGGAAATCGAGGTCAGTCTCGTTGAATCGGGTGCCGCGCCGTCAGGGGCCGGTGAAATCGGCGTGCCCATGACCGGTGGTGCCGTCGCCAACGCCTTTCGCACCCTGACCGACACGAAATTGCTGCATATGCCCTTCGCTACCCAATCGGCCCAATCCTGATGCCCCCGATCCTGATGACAAAGGTGCCACGCAAAATGACCACCCGCAGAAACATCATCAAACAGGCCGCTTTAAGCACATCCCTGCTTTTTCTGCCTCCGGGGCTGGGCTTTGGGCCGGGCCTGGCGCGTGCCGATCAGAAAATTCTTGATCGCACGCCCGCCTGTCATGATGCCCCCGAACCCACCCCGTCAACCTTCGAAGGCCCCTATTTTTCGCCCCAAAGCCCCGAACGTACCGACATAACTGAAAACCGGAATGCCGGGACGCCTTTCGTGGTCGGCGGCTATGTCCTGCAACAGGACTGCACGCCTGTTCCCGACGCCCTGATCGAAATCTGGCAGGCCGATGATCAGGGCCGCTATGACAACCGTGGTTATTATCTGCGCGGCCATCAGAAAACCGATCAAAGCGGTCGCTGGACCTTTGCGACAATCATGCCGGGTCTCTATCCCGGGCGCAGCCGACATATCCATTTCAAGGTACAGGGCCCGGATACTGATGTCCTGACAACGCAGATATTCTTTCCCGGCGATGCCCGAAATGATGACGATTATCAGTTTGATGCGCGCTTGCTGGTCACACTTGACAACAGCAAATCCCCGCTGACAGGTCGGTTTGATTTCGTTCTCTAACCGGCGGAAATTCCAATCTTTTCTTCTCCCAAAACGACAAAACCCCTGACCGATAAAGGTCAGGGGTTTCATCAAATCGTTGAACAGGGAATATGTTGATCTGTGTTTAGAAGGCCCGGCGGTGACCTAC